>OY969581.1:0-2620312 GCA_963701265.1 uncultured Solirubrobacterales bacterium | reverse complement strand
AGGTGCGAACAGCTGAAGCGCCATCCCTCCTATTTCCTGGTCGCGGGGATCGACCTTCGCCAGGAGATGGAGCGACTGCGGCGGCTGCCCGTCTTCGCTGACGGCCCGCTGGCCGCGCGCGAGCCCGAGTTGAAGGTCCGCCGCGCCCGCCGCCGCCCCAACCGCCTCGGCTTCGCGGTGCCGGCCCAGTTCCGCCTCTCCGTCACCGCCTACCCGGGGATCCGGGCCGGCGACGTGCTCGAGACCCTGCTCCACGAGCTCGTCCACCTGCACGTCGGCCGCGCCGCCGAGGCCCACGCCTGGCACGGCAAGACCTTCAAGGTGACGCTGGCGCGGGCGATGGTCGAGGGCTACGGGATCGTCGCGCCGAGTCCCCGCAGCACGATCCACGGCGTCTACGCCGAGGCGATCGAGTCGAGATGGCCTCGCTAGTTCGTCCACGCGAAGTGGCTCGCGCGGTGACGCCGCTGGAGCTCTTCTTCGACCTCGTCTACGTCTTCACGGTCACTCAGCTCTCGAGCAACCTGGTCTTCGACGTCAGCCTGCGCGGCATCGTGCAGACGGTCGTCCTCGCCTTGGCGGTGATGTACGCCTGGTTCATGACCGTCTGGACCTCGAACTGGCTCGATGTCGAACGCAGGCCCGTGCAGCTCATGCTGCTCGGCCTGATGTTCGCTTCGCTGCTGATGGCGGCCGCGGTCGCCTATGCCTTCGGCTCCCCATTCGAGGAGTCCGGGCTCGGCGACCGCCCCGGCCTCTTCGTCATCGGCTATCTGGCGATCCAACTCGGCCGCACGCTCTTCGCCGTCTCTGCCTTTCGCGGCCACCGTTTGCACCAGCACTTCGTCAACGCCTTGGTCTGGGAGATCGGCACAGGTCTGATCTGGATCGCCGGGATCTTCGCCGACGGCGATGCGCGCCTGGCGATCTGGGCGATCGCGGTCCTCGCCACCTATGGAGGCGTGATCGCCGGTCACCCGCTGCCGGGCCACAGAAGCCCGTTCAGTTCCGACAGCCAGATCTACGCCGAGCACCTGCTCGAGCGCTTCCGCCTCTTCTTCCTGATCGCGCTGGGGGAGACGGTTCTGACCGTCGGCTACGCCTTCGTCAACGTCCCGATCGACGCCGAACGCGTGGTCGCGATCTCAGCCGCCTTCCTCGGCACGGTCTCACTCTGGTGGTGTTACTTCCATCGGGCCGAGCGGATCGGGATCGATGCGGTGGAAGGCGACGGCGACGCTTCGCGCCTCGTCGCCGTCGGCAACTACACGCTGGTCGCGATGGTGATCGGCATCGTCGGCATCGCTGTCGGCGATGAGCTCGCGATCGTCGAACCCACCTACGAGGGCACCGCGGCAATAGCAGCCCTGATCTTCGGCGGCCCGGCGATCTTCCTGATCGCCCAGCTCGTTTTCATGCGCGAGGCGACGGGAACGATCTCCCGTCCACGGATCATCGCCTGCGTTGTCCTGGCGATCCTCGCCTTGCTGACAGCCCCGCTCAGCCTGCTCCCCGCCGTGATCGCGGCGAGCCTCGTGCTGCTCGGCGTGGCGATCGCTGACACCCGGGCCGAGAAGCCGAGCACCCCCACTCTTTAGGCTGAGGCCCATGAGCGACTATGCGCAGGCCGATGACTGAGCTGCCGAAGCGCCGCCTCGGCCACTCCGAGCTTGAGGTCTCGGTGGTCGGCCTCGGCTGCAACAACTTCGGCAAACGGCTCGACCTCGACGGCACCGCCGCGGTCCTTGATGCTGCGCTGGCGGCCGGCGTGACCTTCTTCGACACCGCCGCCATCTACGGCGACGGCGACAGCGAGCGGCTGATCGGAGAGGCACTCGAGGGACGCCGTGACGAGTACGTGCTGGCGACCAAGTTCGGCTGGGGAGGCGAGGCGGGCGCACCCGACGTCCCGCGTGGCTCTCGCGACTACATTCGCTGGGCGATCGAGGGCTCGCTCGAGCGATTGCGGATCGAGAAGATCGACCTCTACCAGTACCACCGCCCGGATGGGACCACGCCGCTTGGTGACACGCTCGCGGCGCTCGACGAGCTCGTGCGCGAAGGCCTGGTCGGCGCGATCGGCTGTTCCAACTTCAGCGCCGCTGAACTGGAAGAGGCGGACCGGATCGCGTGCGAGCGCGGCGGCGCCCGCTTCGTCACCCTGCAGAATCAGTACAGCCTGCTCGAGCGCGAGATCGAGGCCGAGGTCGCGCCCGCCTGCGAGCGCCTCGACGTCTCGATCCTGCCGTACTTCCCCCTGGCCAGCGGGCTGCTCACCGGCAAGTACCGGCGCGGTGAGCGGGGCCCTGCGGGCAGCCGCCTCGCCTCCGGCGGCCAGGCGGGAAGCGACGAGCAGTTCGACGTCGTCGAGGCGTTGGAAGCTTTCGCCGAGGCTCGCGGAGTCGGCATCCTCGACGTCGCGATCGCCGGCCTCGCCGCCCAGCCCGCCGTCGCCTCCGTGATCGCCGGCGCGACCAAGCCCGAGCAGATCGCCGCCAACGTCGCCGCGCTGAGCTGGCGGCCGAGCGAGGCCGACTTGGCCGAGCTCGATCGCATCGCCCCGACGCCGCGGGCCTGAGCCGACGTCAACCTTGTGGCCGTCGTAATCGGAGAAATGAATTCACCTCATCGGACAATGAGGTCAAGGTTGCCGCTCCAGGTTCCGATTAGGGGGAAGTGGTCGCCGAACTGAGTGAGCGCCAGCGCAGGACCGTCCTTGCCGGCGGCATCCTCGCCCTCTGCCTGCTCGCCGCCTTTACCGCGCACGTCGCGGTCGGGTTTGGCGGGCCTGGCACCGATGGGCTCTTCAACACCTGGATCTACAACGCTCTGATGCTGACAAGCGCCGCCGCCTGCCTGCTGCGGGCCGCGCTGATCCGTCGCGAGCGGGCAGCCTGGGCACTGCTGGGCGTCGGCTTGCTGCTCTACACCGGCGGCGAAATCTATTACGCCGCGGTGCTGGCCGGGCAGGCGTCGGTGCCAATCCCGTCGCCCGCCGACGGCGGCTATCTCGCCTTCTATCCGCTTGCCTACGCGGCGCTGGTCGTCCTTCTGCGGACGAGGATCGGGACCTTTCCGGTTGCGCGGTGGCTGGACGGTGCGATCGTTGGCTCGGCTGTCGCAGCGCTGGCGGCGGCGTTTGCGCTCGGGCCGATCGTCGATGCCTCCAGCGAAGGGCAGACGCTCGCCGTCGCGACCAACCTGGCCTACCCGATCGCCGACCTGACCCTGTTGACGATGGTGGCAACCGCCGCCTCGTTCACCGGTTGGCGACCGGGGCGCAGCTGGGCAGTCCTCGGTGCCGGCCTCTTGCTGCTCGCCGTCTCCGACGGCGTCTATCTGCTGCAGGCCGCCCAGGGGACCTACGTCGAAGGCACGATTCTCGACGCCGGTTGGCCGTGCGGTGTGCTGCTGGTGGCAAGTGCTGCGTGGATCGAGCCAGGCACGATGGAGCCACTGCGATCGCGCGCAGTGCGGATCATTGCGATCCCAGCCGCTGCGGCCCTGGTCGCGATCGGCATTCAGGCAGCCGAACGATTCGCCACGGCGCCAACCGCGGCGGCGGTCATCTCCCTGCTCACCCTGATCGCGGTCGTCGTGCGCCTGGTCCTCTCGTTGCGTGAGAGCCAGGTGGAGGCCCGCACGAAGGCGCATGAGTCGCGCACTGACGAGCTGACCGGGCTGCCCAACCGCAGGGCGCTGATGCTGGACCTGGAGGGCGCGATCACGCGCCCGGCAGCGGCCGGATCCCTTCGGCTCCTCGCCCTGTTCGACCTCGATGGCTTCAAGCTCTACAACGACACCTTCGGTCACCCGGCTGGAGACGCCCTATTGGAGCGACTCGGCGGGCGGCTGGAGCACTTCGCGACCGCAAAAGGCCGCGCCTACCGGCTGGGTGGCGATGAGTTCTGTCTTCTGGCCGAGTGCACGGCGGCGGAGGTTGACGCGATCGTTGCCGGCGCCACCGCGGCGCTCTCTGAGCGCGGCGAAGGGTTCGCTGTCACGGCCTCGCAGGGCAACGTCCTGCTGCCGAGCGAGGCCGGCTCGGTCAAAGAGGCGTTGCAGCTCGCCGACCGACGGATGTACGCGAACAAGGTCAGCGAGCGGAGCTCGGCGGGCTCGCAGTCGCGCGACGTGCTGCTGACGGCGCTGCGCGAGCGCCAACCGCAGCTGGCCGAGCAAGCCGTCGATGTCGCCGAGCTGGCACTGGCGGTCGCCGAAGAGCTGGGCATGGAGGCCGAGCAACGCGATGAGACCCAGCGCGCCGCGCAGCTGCACGAAACGGGGAAGATGGCGATCCCCGACGCGATCTTGAACAAGCCGGGCCCGCTGGAGGAGTCCGAGTGGGAGTTCGTCCGCCAGCACACCCTGATCGGCGAGCGGATCATCGCCTCGGCGGCGGCGCTCGTGCCGGTCGCCCGCCTGGTTCGCTCGAGTGGCGAGCGCTGGGACGGCGGTGGCTACCCGGACTCCCTGCGCGGCGAGCAGATCCCGCTCGGGGCGCGGGTGGTTGCCGTCTGCGACGCCTACGCGGCGATGGTCTCAGAGCGCCCCTACAGCGTCGCGATGCGTCCCTCGCGAGCGCTCAAAGAGCTGCAGCAAGGCGCCGGCTCGCAGTTTGACCCGAGGGTCGTCGAGGCCTTCGAGCAGGTCGCCGCGCAGCGTGGCGTTCCCGTCGGCTAGACCGCCTGGACAATCGGGCGAAGGCGGCGGATTCGCCCGAAAACACAAATGTCATCCCAAGAAATTTCACCCCATTTCAAGGGGCCATTTCCTTGACAAGAACGACACGCCGAAACGCGCAAATCGGCCTGCCATAAGGAATCTTTTAGTGGAGCAGATCCCACTGAGAAAACCTTCCTGACCAAAAGGTCAATAATCTCCTTGCAAACCTCTGCGTGTATGCGATAGAAGACTCTCCGCCGTACCAAAGGCCCGCACCCGCCAAGGCGGTCTGGTGCGGAACCACGTATCCGTTCGAGATCGCAGGGGGCATTGATGAGGTTGTTCAAGAGAGCAATGCAAGGCCGTGCACGCTGGCTCGTTGCCTTCACCCTTCTGCTACTTGCCGCGGGCGCCGTTCCGGTGCTCGCCGATCCTCCTGCTGGCGAACAGCCTCCAGCAGCTGAATCGGGAGCCGGTGAGGAATTTGACCCCTCGCTCCTTCCCGACGCAGCAGACTTGGCGAAAGCCGAAAAACAGCTAGATGAAAAAGAAGCCGAGCGAGAAGCGGAACTCAATTCTCCGGCGGCCATAGCCGAACGCGAAGAATCGGCCCTCGCCTACAAA
This sequence comes from uncultured Solirubrobacterales bacterium, assembly GCA_963701265.1. Classification (GTDB taxonomy): domain Bacteria; phylum Actinomycetota; class Thermoleophilia; order Solirubrobacterales; family 70-9; genus VRUE01. Next base: position 2,615,023 of record OY969581.1, on the reverse strand, counting down.
GACCTCGAGTCGGCGGGTGCGGTGAGCGATCTTCTGCGCTCGAGGTTTTCTGACGAACTTGCCTCGCTCGAACAGGATCCGGCCCGCATCCTCACGGACGCCACGCTGGAGCGGAATCTCGGCAACGAAGGCGGAGCTGTGATCGCCGACGAAGGCCAGACCGAACTGATGGAAGCCGACATCCCGGCCGAAATCCCGGGCGAAGACGGCGACCTCGAACAGGTGGATTTCAGCCTCGATGCGACCCCCGAAGGCTTTGAACCTGAGAACCCGACCACTGAGATCCTCATCCCGGCCTCGCCGGCGGAAGCCATCTCGATCGAAGAAGGGGCACTCTCGATCACCCAGGCCGGGGCCGACCTCGAAAGCAGCGCCCACGCCTTCGGCGAGAAGGACGTGATCTACCCCGAGGTGGAGACCGACACCGACCTGCTGGTCTCCCCGCTTTCCTCGGGTGTCGAGCTCTTCGACCAGTTGCGCTCTCCTGAGAGCCCCGAGACGCTTCGCTTCGACCTAGAGATTCCCGCCGGCGCGGAGCTGCGCGCCAACGGCAACGTGGTCGAAGTCTGGCAAGACGGGAAAATGACGGCGTTCGTCTCGCCGCCCCACGCCATCGATGCCCAGGGCACGGAGGTGCCGGTGACGATGGAGGTCCAAGGCAACACGATCGTCCTCAACGTTCCCCATCGCGAAGGCGAATTCGCCTACCCGATCCTGGTCGACCCCGAAGTCAGCACCCAAAACGATTGGGTCAACAACGCCTGGTACTCCTATCACTCCTACGCCGCGCTCGAAGACAACACCTTCATCGACTGGAACAACAACCCTGGCCTTAAAACCCAAAAGACATGCATCTACACTTGCTTCGGCGGTAGCGGCCACGGTCTCTTTGTCTCGTTCCCAAGCAATGGCTACGGCCTAAACCAGCAGGCTCAGTGGGCCTACTTCGTCAAAGGCGAAACCACCTACCTGACCGGCTATCTGATCAACCCTCTGTTCCGCGACGATCATGCTAACTGCCCGCGGAGCTCCTACCCCGAGCCGCATGACTTCGACGGGATCTGGTCTCCGACCGTCGGCTACTACCAGCTCTACACGAACCGCGCCCCCTACGGCAACGCCTCGGTCTACGGCAACACCGCCCAAAGCGTGAAGGCGATGGTCTTCGGTCTGAACTCGGGCAACGGCGTCTCGCTGCCCTGCTGGCGCGACATCTACGCAGGCGGCGTCGCCACTTACATGAGCGATCCCGACAACCCGACGCTCGACACGATCTCCGGCCAGCCCAGCGGCTGGTTTGACGATTCGAAATGGTCCGGCGTCAACGTCTCCGCCCACGATCCGGGCCTGGGGGTCTCAAACGTCACGCTCAACATCGAAGGGGCGCCCCAGGTGACCCTCAAACCAACGCCCTGCTACGGCACCCGCGACAGTCCCTGCCCACGCGACATGAGCGGCACGATCCCCTTCAACGGGGATAACTTCGACGAAGGCCTCTCCCTGGTCAAAGTCAATGCCAACGATGCCCTCTCGAAGTCGAGCGGCGTCCAGTCCTTCTGGGCCTACGTCGACAGCACGGCGCCCGAAATCACCCTGAGCGGCCAGCTCGCCACCGTCACCGAAGAGACTGAAGGCAACGGCAAAGACCCCAAAGAATGGGACGACCTGAGCCTGCCCGTCTACAACCTCGGGATCAAAGCCAAAGACGGTAACCCTAAATACGCCAGCAACAAAGAACGACGCTCGGGCGTCAAGAACATCGAAATATATCTCGACAAAAAAACCGAACCCGAGCCGGTGTCCTGGTCGGCCAATGGCTCGCCGTGCGAAAACTGCGAAAAGAACGTGACCTTCCCGATGAAGCTGGACGGGCTCGCGGCAGGCAAACACACGCTGTTAGTCGTCGCGCTCGACCAGCTGAACCACAAAAGCTATCGCGACATCGAGTTCGAATACATCCCGGCCACGGGGATGAAGGACGACTACGTGATGCAGCACTTCGCTCTGCCTGATGGGCAGGGCAACGAAGCCGAAGAAGAACACCCCACACGGCCCGAACTCGCCGTCAACGTGATGAACGGCAACCTCACCTACCGCGAGAAGGACGTCGACGTCCCCGGCTATGCCGCCGACCTCGAAGTCGAACGCTTCTACAACTCCCAGCTGCCCAACTCCGAGAACACCGAGTGGGGAGATGGCTGGACGTTGTCGCAGACGCCCGAGCTCGAGCCCGAAGCCGGCGCCGCGCCCAAAGAAGCGGAGCTGCTCGACACCAGCGGCGCGCTCGAGGATGACGTTCAGCTACCGACCGAAACCGGGAAAACGAAATTCAACCCGCCGCTGCAGGCCAGCCTGACCAAGGAAGCGGGCGGCGGCTACGAGTTCACCGACGAATCGGGCGAAACGGCCACCTCGATCGCCTTCGATTCCAGCGGGCGCACCGATGAACTGCGCACCGGCGACTACGCCAAGATCGACTACGACTACGAAGCGGGAAAGCTCGACGAAATCGCGGTCAAAGACCCCGGCAGCGCCTCGAGCATCTCGCCTGCCGAAGAAGAAGCGCTCGAATACGTGCCGCCGGCACCGACCTTCAAAGGCGTCACCATCGCTCCCATGGGGACCAAAGAAGGCCAGCTGGTCAAACCGACCGATGCCGTCATGGCTGCGAACGGTGACCTCTTCGTTGTCGATCCGAATCTCAACTGGGTGCAGCGGTTTGCCCAGGACGGGAAATTCATCTCGAAGATCGGCACTAAAGGGAGTGAAAACGGCCAGTTCAAAGAACCCACGCAGGTCGCCATCGACTCCGCCGGCAACCTCTATGTCCTCGACTCGGGCAACGTCCGTATTGAGAAGTTCAAAGAAAACGGCGAATTCATCAAAGCCTTCAAATTGACGATCGGCAAAACCACAGACGGGCAGGTCTACGGGGTCGGGGGCATGGCCCTCGACGCCAAAGGCAACATCTACCTTGCCGACCCTGGCAATTTCCGGGTCCAGAAGTTCAACTCGAACCTGGAATACGTCGCCAAATTTGGTTCTTACGGCACCGGTAATGGCCAGTTCACCAATCCCACCAACGTCGACATCGGCCCTGGCGGAACGATCTGGGTCACCGACGTCTACCAAAACACCGTCACCGAGTTCAACGAAGCCGGTGGGTTCGTGCGGAAGTTCGGCTCCGCGGGAACCGGTGACGGGCAGTTCAAAGGGCCCGTCGCTATCGAGATCGACTCCAGGGGCAACGTCTGGGTATTCGATCGCGGCAATGGTCGTGTCGAGCAGTTCAACCTTTCGGGCAAATACCTGTCGAAATTCGGGGCCGGCACGGGCTCCAAAGAAGAACAGTTCGGTCTCAGCCCTAACGACGCGAGCGGGATCGTCGTTGACAACAAGGGAGGCATCTGGGTCGTCGACCCGCAAAACGCTCGGGTGCCGAAGTGGGGGGTGCCCAACTACCGGCCGAGCTGGACCTTTTCCTTCGGCACTCTCGGCAGCGGCGACGGGCAGATGAAATCCCCCGCGGACGTCGACCTCGCCGCCAACGGCGACCTCCTCGTCCTCGACAAGGGCAACAACCGCGTCGTCCGCTTCGATCGCAGCAGCCTCAAATTCATCTCCAAATTCGGGACGACGGGCACCGCCAACGGCCAGTTCAGCGCCCCCAACTCTCTGGCAGTAGACCCCTCAGGCAACATCTGGGTTGCGGACAGCGGCAACTATCGGGTCGAGGAGTTCAGCGATGAAGGCACGTTCATCAGGGCCTTTGGCTCCAGCGGCACCGGCAACGGCCAGTTCAGCAAAGTCGAAGGCATCGCCACCGACCTGAAGGGCAACGTCTACGTCGCCGACACCTACAACAAACGGGTCCAGGTCTTTGACGAAGAAGGCAAATTCCTCTTCAAATTCGGCTCGGCCGGATCGGGCCTCGGCCAGTTCATCGAAGCCAACGCGATCGACATCGGTCCCCACGGCAACGTCTACGTCGCCGATTGGGGCGCCAATCGGATCGAGAAGTTCAACGAAAAAGGCGAAGCGCTTCTGCAGTTCGGCTCGGCCGGTGCGGGCGACGGTCAGTTCAATCGCCCCGACGCCCTCGAAGTCGACAACAAAGGCAACGTTTGGGTCGGAGACCAAAACAATGGCCGGATCGAGCTCTTCAACGAATCGGGCGAATACCTCACCCAGTTCGGCGCCGTGGGCTCGGGGGAAGGCCAGTTCAAATTCACCTACCCGATGGGCATCGCCGTCGACTCGAGCGGCGGGATCTGGATCACCGATGTCCTGAATAACCGCATCCAGAAGTGGCAGGTCCCCAACACCGACCCGCCCAAGCCGCCTGAAGAAAATGACCCCTCGGTCGACGTCAGCCTCAGTTCGGGCCTGGTCAGCAGCGTCGAAGGGGAAGAGGCCGGCACCAACACCTACGCTCACACCGGCGAACTGCTGACAGCCAACAAAGGGCCAGACGGCGAAGTCAAATACGAATACGACACCGCTGGCCGCCTGAAAAAAGTCACGCTCCCGAACGGCACCTATGGCTCGATCACCTACAACACGAGCTACGGGCGGGTCAGTAAAGTGACCGTCGATCCAGCCGGCGCCGCGCCCGCCAAATCCACTAGCTTCGCCTACAGCGACGAACCGCGGAAAACGACCGTGACGCCCGAAGGCGGAACGATCATCAGCTACGACATCGGCCCCGACGGCTCGGTCGTGAAATGGCAGGACAAAAACGCGCCGCCGACGATCGACAACATCTCCGGCTCCCTCTATGCCAACAGGGGCAAAGAAGTCAATACCGGAGTCCAAAACGTTGTGGTCAAAGCGCACACGCCACAGGGCATCGGCTCGATCCAGATTCTCACCAATGGGACGAATCTCGTTGACGAAGCGACCTGCACCGAGAATGAAGAAACGACCAAAGTCGAGTGCGAATACGTCGAAAACGAGTGGGTGATGGAAACCGAAGACTTCGCCCCGGGGAGACTCAACCTCGAAGCCATCGTCACCGATCGCAAAGGGGAAGCCTCAACCGAAAGATTCTGGGTCAACATTCCGCCTCCGCCTCCGCCTCCGCCGCCCCCCGCTGGTCTTCCGGTCAAGCCGAAGTTCAAAGACATCCTTCATTTCCGCGAAGAATTCGGGCTGGAGGTCTGGGACCCCGTAAGCGGAGAGAGCGAGCTAAACGACCGGATCTTCGATTCGATCAACGGCTGGACCACCGAAGACCCCGTCTCTCGCGCATCCTGGGAACGATGGGGAGTGCCCCTGCGCACGCCCGACGTGGCGGAGCTGGAATACCGGGAAGCCTACATAGCTCATGACGGCGTAGCCATCGAAGAATGGGCGAGCGCCCATGCGCCCTCACAATATGGTGGCTACCGTGTCAATCACGCAGCGGGGGGAAGGATTGAGGTTGGTTTTACTTCCAATCAGGACAACCTTCTGGCCGAACTTAAGTCTCAGGTCTACCTCATGGCCCTTAGCCGCATTGATGTCTTTCCCGCCGCGCCAACGCGCTCACTGGCCGAACTAGAATCAGCCTCCTCTTCTGTTGAAGACTCGAATGACCAAATTTTGACCTCGTATGTTACGAGTGTAGGCTTCGATGAAGCTAGTAATACCGTCGAAGTAGGCGCATCAAATGTTTCTGCTGTCGAAAGCGAGCTCAGTTCACTTTACAGTGGGGCGAGTTCGCTATTTACCGTTACGTACGCCACCTCGATCGCTGAGCCGTTCTCGCCTGTATTTCCAGGAGCCAGTCGTGGCCGTGATCACGATTACGGCCGGTTGCTGGCCGGAGATCGCATTTTTGGCAACCGGAGCGGCACGAGCACTGAATGCACGGCAGGGTTTGGTGCCTGGGAAGATCGAGATAAAAAGTCAAACGGGGAATCAATACGTGCGAGATTTATCTTGACGGCCGGTCATTGTTCGGATCTCGGTTCGTTTTTTCGCCGTTCGTCTCCCGAAAACAGATATAGCCCAAATGATTGGCGCATCGTCGGTCAAGCCAATCGCACAGGCCTGCCACGTGGCGGTCAGCATTACGAAACCGATGCCGAGGCCATCAGATTGGAAGACCCAGGGTTGGCGCCCCATCTGATCCAGACAGACGGTCTTCCGCAGAGAATCAATGCTGCAGTCGCACCGCGGCACGGTCAAATATTCTGCGTTTCGGGTGCCCATAGCGATCGCGTAGACTGCGGACGGATGACGGGGATACGCAATATCGCAAATGAAGAATTCTCCGGACGGGTACTGTCAGTAGTCGTCCACGGCCTTCATACTGAAGGGGGCGATAGCGGAGCACCCCTATACAACAGTAGGACCGGTACCGCAATCGGACTTCTGTGGGGAAGATCAGGAACGCTCCCCAACGTACGATTTTTTACGCCATTGGTCAAGCCGCGTGGATTTCCCGTTGAAAAGGCACCTGGTGCGCTTGGTGCACCAGGTATGGGAAATTTGCACCTCATCACTACCCCTTGATTTGAAGACGATAGGCTCAAGTTATGAAAGCTAAGAGTGAGTATGTTCGCTTAGTGGCTTTGATGCTCTGCATAGGTGCTATCGGTCTTGCTACCGTGAGTTGCGGGTCAGCCTCATCGGATCCCTCTGCGCCGCTGAGTCACGGAAGTTCGAGCTATCCTAATGACACTTCTGTGGTTGGAGGCGCCGATCGTACGGTGATAAAGCAGCGACCTAGAGGACCCGGAGTTACGCAAGCAGTGGCATGGCATGCTGAGCCGGCCAAGGGATCAAAAAGTCTCACCCTGTTGCTGCCATATAGTTGGTGTGGTGGACCGAGAAAGCCATATGTTCAACGAATTAAGATAGTCGAAAAGGCGCCCGCAACGATTGTCACTGCGCTTGTACGTATTCCATCAGTCAATGATGGAGATCGGCGGTCGTGCCTTCAGACTCGAATCTTGCTGCGTACAAGAGTGCTGCTCGGCCATGAGCCTTTTCATAGCGTACTTTATGATGGAAGTAGTAAGCCACCAATAAGACGGTGGCCTCGAGAAGGACCTTAGGGCCGGAGATGAGTCTAGGCAGGCTCAGCAGCGGCGAGAAGATTTCGAGCGTGTCGGCGGTCCTGCTCTTCGTTCTCATGTTCTTTCACTGGTTCGGAGTCAAGGCCATCAATACCTCCCACTTGCTCTTTGACATCGAAGCCGTTGGGCCTGGGCAAAGCGCCTGGGAAGCGCTCGATTACATCCCTGTCTTTCTCTTGATCACGATTGCCGTCACGCTCGCCGTGGCGGCGCTGCGTCTCACGAACGCACCTCACAGGTCTTCCATCCCGCTCAACGCGGTGGTCGCAATCCTCGGCATCGTCTCGGTGCTGCTGATCCTCTACCGGATCATTGACCCGCCCATCTTTGACGTCGAGCCGACCATTACGTACGAAGGGGCGGCCCAATTGCCGACCTTCCTCGCTCTGATCGCTGCCGCGGGGATCGCCTTCGGCGGCTGTTGGGCGATGCGAGAGGAAAGATTCGGCTAAGTGCGGTTGTTCATGTGCTCGCGACGAAGAGTGCGTCGACCTGGAGGAGCTGGCCGCTGCGCCCGTCACGGAAGCCAGGCTCGCTGTCGTTGAGGGTGAAGCCCTAGCCAGCCATCAGGCCGACCAGCTCATTGAACGGCGCCTGCCCGCTATAGAGCTCGACCAGCATGGAGCAAGGATGGCGTGCGGTCTCGGCATTGGCGTCGCGGTCGTAACAGCTAGGCTCGCGTGCCCGGCCAATGGATTGGCTTTGAAAAGCGAAACCAGTAAGGGCCAGTAGGCTCCTTGTCGCTCTGGGTCGCCGCGGATAGGCTGGATTAAGCCTTAGCGTCGTTGTCTTGTTTGTCAACGGCGATTCATCGCACGAGGATGAGGAGCACTTTTATGTCGGCTGAGCAGGGTGACATGCACCGGCTGGCCGCGCTCGTGGCGCTTGTGAGCACGGCGGTCCTCGTCATCCTCAGCATCGACATCGTTCTCTCTCAGTTTCCCCGAGGGCTAATTGTCCTCGCCGGCCTCGTGATCGCATTCGTGGCGGCTTGGTACGGCCTGACCCGCACCGGGCGCGCGAGGCTGGTGGGATCTGGAATCGCGATCCTGGCAGTTGCGGTGATCGTTGTCCTGTTGATCGCCGACGGCGACCACGTCGTGCAGGCTCTCGTGATCGTGGTGGGCCTGGGGCTGATGCTTCTCGCTACGCGGGCGGCCTTCAAAGTCCACGTTCCGCTTCGCCAGGCGCCGGATCCCGATCGCGCCGTGCTCTTCTACAACCCCAAGTCGGGCGGGGGAAAGGCCGAGAAGTTCCACTTGGCCGACGAGGCGCGGGCCCGTGGCATCGAGCCGATCGAACTGACGCTCGGCACCGACCTTGAGCAGCTTGTGCGCGGTGCCGTGGCCGATGGCGCCGACGCGCTGGCGATGGCCGGCGGCGACGGCTCCCAGGCCGTCGTTGCCATGGTTGCCGCCGAGTTGGATCTGCCCTATGCCTGCATTCCGGCCGGGACCCGCAACCACTTCGCGCTCGACCTCGGGGTCGACCGCGACGACGTCATCGGCGCGCTCGACGCCTTCGTCGGCGGTCGCGAAAGGCGGGTCGACCTTGCCGAGGTCAACGGCCGCGTATTCGTCAACAACGTCTCGATCGGCCTCTACGCCGAGGCCGTCCAGCGCGAGGGCTACCGGGAGGCGAAGCTGCGCACCATCCTCGACACCCTGCCCGAGGTGCTGGGGCCCGAGGGCGGGGGGCTGGACCTGCGCTGGAGCGGGCCCGGGGGGAGCGAGCACTCCTCCGGCGCGGCGATCCTCGTCTCCAATAATCGCTACCGCCTCGGGCGTGCGGTCGGCTCGGGCACCCGGCCGAAGATCGACGATGAGCTGCTGGGGATCACCGTCGCTTCTCCGCCGGCCACGGGTCGGCGCCTCTTCCAGCGTCCCTGGCGCGAGTGGTCCGCGCCCGCGTTCGAGGTTGAGGCGGACGGCCCGATCGCGGCGGGCATCGATGGCGAGGCCGTAACTCTGGACTCGCCGCTGCGCTTCAGGATCCTGCCGGGGGTGCTGCAGGTGCGGATCGCCGCCGCACACCCCGGGGCCTCTCCATCGGCGGCGCTGCCCGAGGGCGCCTGGGAGACCGTTCGCGCGTTGGCGCGGATCGCCGTGCGGGGGACGCCGCAACGCACGAGATCATCGTCGCGATGAGCGAGTGGCTCAGCGATGCGAAGGCGGTCGACACCGCCGTCTACGGAGCGATCGCTGCCGTCGATACCCCATCGCTGGACGTCGCCATGCGCGGGCTCACCCGCGCCGCCGACCACAGCAAGCTCTGGTTCGCCACCGCGGCCGCGCTGACCCTCCTCGGTGGCCCCAGGGGTCGGCTGGCGGCCCGCAAGGGCCTCGTCTCGCTCGGCATCGCCTCCGCCTTTGCCAACCTCCTCGCCAAGCCGCTGACCACTCGCCGGCGCCCGGAGCGGAGGGAGGCCGAGGAGCTCGCGAGGCGCCACGTCCAGATGCCGCGCTCGAGCTCCTTCCCCTCCGGCCACGCCGCCTCGGCCTTCGCCTTCGCCACCGGCGCCGCCGGCGCGCAGCCGCTGCTCTCGGCACCGCTGCGGGCCCTGGCGACGCTGGTCGGGTATTCCCGGGTCCACACCGGCGTCCACTACCCCGCCGACGTGCTCGCGGGTGCGTTCATCGGGGTCAGCGCCGCGGAGCTGGCCGGTCACCTGCTGGACCGACGATGAACATCCGCATCGTCTGGCGCGCCCTGCTCGTTCTGCTGCTCGACGCCCTCTCCCTGCTGCTGCTCTCCGAGCTGCTCTCCGGTTTCGTCCTCGACGGTGCCCTCGCCGCGCTCGGCGCGGCGGCGGCGATCGGCCTGCTCAACGCGCTGATCTGGCCGGTCCTGGCGCGGATCGCGCTGCCGCTCACGGTCCTCACCCTGGGCGGCGCAGCCCTGCTCCTCAACGGCGTTCTCGTCACCTTCGCCGTCAACCTCCTGCCCGGCGCCCACCTCGACGGGGTGCTCGAGGGGATCGTCGTCGCGGTCGCGATGACGGCGCTCACCGCCGGCTTCTACTCGCTGCTGGCGATCGACGAAGACGACTCCTGGTACCGCAACGTCGTCCGCCGGCAGATGCGGCGGCGCGGGCAGCGCGTGGAGAGCGAGGTGCCGGGCGTCCTCTTCCTGGAGATCGACGGGCTCGCCCACGACGTCCTGCACCGGGCGCTGGCCGCCGGCGATGCGCCCAACCTCGCCGCCTGGCTGCGCCGCGGCTCCCACCGGCTGAGCAGGTGGGAGACCGACTGGTCCTCGCAGACCGGCGCCTGCCAGGCGGGCCTGCTGCACGGCTCCAACGAGGACATGCCGGCCTTCCGCTGGTGGGAGAAGGACCGCGGCGCGGCGATCGTCACCAACCACCCGCGCGACGCCGAAGAGCTGGAGCGGCGGCACTCCGATGGGCGGGGACTGCTGCACGCGGGCGGTGCCAGCCGCGCCAACATCCTCTCCGGCGACGCGCCGCACTCGATGCTGACGATGAGCACGGTGCTGCACCGCCGGCGGCCGATCGGGGTCGACTACGCGGCCTACTTCGCCCGTCCCTACGCGGTCGCGCGCACGCTCGTGCTGGCCTTCGTCGACATCTTCCGCGAGCGCCGGGCGGTGCGGCGCCAGCTCCGCGACGACGTCCGCCCCCGGATCGCCCGGCCGCGCTCCTACGCCGCCGTGCGCGCCTGGGCAACGGTCGTCCAGCGTGACCTCCAGGTCGCCAGCGTCGTCGGCGACGTCCTCGCCGGCCGCCCGCTCGTCTACACGACCTTCCTCGCCTACGACGAGGTCGCCCACCACTCCGGGATCGAACGCGACGACGCCCTCGCTGTGCTGCGCGACCTCGACCGCCAGATCGCCAGGATCGCCCTCGCCTGCACCGACGCTCCCCGCCCCTACCGGCTGGTCGTCCTCTCCGACCACGGCCAGTCGCAGGGGGAAACCTTCCGCGACCGCTACGGGGAAACGCTCGAGGACCTGGTGCGCTCGGCCTGCGACCCGGAGAGCACGATCGCGGTCGAGGAGGGGGAGGACGACGCGCTCGCCTACCTCAGCGCCGGCCTGACCGAGGTCGCCCGCGACGACACGATCGCGGCGCGCACGGTCCGCACGGCGACCCGCGGCCGCCGCGCCGACGGCGTGGTGACGCTCGACGCCGACGTCCGCGATGAGGTGGACCGGGCGCACGGGGGAGAGGTGCCCGAGCTCTCGGTGATGGCCTCGGGCTGCCTCGGCCTGATCAGCTTTCCCCGCGAGCCCGGACGGGTGTCCCTGGAGCGGCTCGAGGCGCTCTACCCACTGCTGGTCCCGGCGCTCCGCGACCACCCCGGGATCGGCTTCGTCATGGTCCGCTCGGAGCGCGTCGGTGCGCTCGCGATCGGCGCCGGGGGGATCCATTTCCTTGACGAAGATCGGGTCGAGGGCGAGGACCCGCTCGAGCCGTTCGGCCCGTACGCCGCCGACCATCTGCGGCGCACCGACGGCTTCCCCCACTGCGCCGACCTGATGGTCAACAGCACCTACTGGCCGCAGTTCGGCGAGGTCGCCGCCTTCGAGGAGCTGGTCGGCTCGCACGGCGGCATGGGCGGGACCCAGGCCCACCCCTTCGTGCTGCATCCCGCCGAGCTCGCCTGGCCCGAGGAGGACGTGGTCGGCGCCGAGCGGGTCCACCGGGTCTTCCGGGGCTGGCTCGCCGGCCTCGGGCACGACGGTTACGCGAGCGAGGTCGCCTCGCCCGGCGCCAGCACCCGCAGCTCCACCTGAGGCGCCAGCTCGCGCATCCAGGTGGCGAACTCGCGCGCGGGCGCGCGCAGCGGCTCGGGGCGCAGCCGCGCCAGCCCGAGCGGGTAGAGCGTGCCCCAGTGGATCGGCACCACCGCTCGCGGCGAGAGCAGCGCCGCGGCCCGCGCCGCCCGCTCGGGGTCGAGGTGCCCGGCGCCGATGTTCGTGCCCCAGCCCCAGATCGGCAGCAGGGCGAGGTCGAGCTCGCCGCCACCGATCGCCTCCATGCCGTCGAAGAGGTCGGTGTCGCCGGCAAAGTAGATGCGCCGCTGCCCGCTCAGCTCGAAGCCGACCGCCCGCGAGGCGCGCTCGAAGCGCCGCCCGCTGGGCGGGTGGTTCGCTTCGGTAGCGGTGACGCGGACGCCGCCGACGCTGCCGGAGTTGCCCGGGGCGAGCTCACGGACGTCGCCGAAGCCGAGCCGCGCGAGGAAGTCCCCCGCTCCCGGTGCGGCGAGCACCGGCACCGTCCTGCTCAGCCGGCGCAGGGAGGGCACGTCGGCGTGGTCGTGGTGGAGGTGGGAGATCAGCACCGCGTCGACGTCCTCCGCCAGTCGCGGGTCGGGAAGCGCCCCGTGGCGACCCAGTGGGCCGACTCGGCGCCGCAGCACCGGATCGGTGAGCAGGCGGACGCCGTCGATCTCGATCAGGACGGTCGCGTGGCCGACGTAGGTGACCCGAGCCGCCGTGCTCACCGCGCGGTCCCGCCGTGGCCGTGTCGGGGGCGCTGCGTATCGTCCGGCGCTCCGATGAGCCCGAAGCCCGAGATCGATCCCGCCGAGCTGAGCGGGATGTTCTCCGCTCCGACCTGGCTGCGGGACCTCGGTTCCAGCGCCTGGCTGCTGGTGGGGGTCGGCGCGGCGCTGGTCGGCGCGATCTTCCTGCTGGCGCAGACGCAGACGATCGTGATGCCGGTGGTGACGGCGGCGATCGTCGCCTCGGTCACCGTGCCGATGGTCGACTGGTTGAAGCGCCACGGGGTGCCGAGGGGAGCCGGTGCGGTGCTCGTCTTCCTCGGCATCGTCCTGGTCGGCGTCGGCGTCGGCCTCATCGTCATGAGCGGCATCGCCAGCCAGGCTGACAGCCTCAGCGGCAGACTTCATGCCGGCGCGGACGAGATCGAGTCGTGGGTCAGGGATCTCGGCGTGGCTTCGTCCACCGCCGCGGACGCCAACCAGCACGCGAGCACCTCGATCAGCGCCGGCTTCAAGGCTCTGACCGGCGGCCTGCTCGGCGGCGTCGACAAGCTGGCCGGGCTCGCCGTCTTCCTCTCCTTCACCGCCATCAGCCTCTTCTTCATGCTCAAGGACGCGCCGACGCTCGCCAGGTTCGTCGAGCGCCACCTCGGCATGCCGGTCCCGGTTGCTCACACCGTGTTGGGTCAGGTATCCCGCTCCCTGCGCGGCTACTTCGTCGGGGTCACGATCGTGGCCGCCTGGAGCGCGCTGCTGGTTGGCGCCGGGGCGCTGCTGCTCGGGGTGCCGCTGCCGGCGACGATTGCCATCGTCACATTCGTCGGTGGCTACGTCCCCTATCTCGGTGCCTGGACGGCGGGGGCGTTCGCGGTTCTGATTGCGCTGGGTGGCCAGGGACCCGAGGCGGCCCTGGCGATCGCGGTGATCGTCCTCCTCGCCAACGGCGTGCTCCAGCAGCTGGTGCAGCCGATCGCCTACGGCGCCGCGCTCGACCTCCACCCCCTGGCGGTTCTGATCGCCACCATTGCCGGCGGCTGCCTATTCGGCACGATCGGCCTCATCCTCGCCGCTCCCCTCGTCTCCGCAGCGGTCAGGATCTCCGCCGAGCTCAGCGCCGCCCGCTCGTCGCCAGAGCAGGTCGAAGGATCCGTGACAGGATGAACTTAGATTTCGGATAAGAAATCTTTTGCTTTAGGCGCCAACCGGACCAAACAGGAGGATGACCGTGCTGCTTGCAGACATCAGCTTTGGTGAAGGGCTGCTCTTCATCTTCGAGTTCTTTTTGCTCTTCGCCTGGATCTGGATTCTCATCTCGGTCATCTCGGACCTCTTTCGTGACCATGAGCTCTCGGGAGTGGCAAAGGCCGTTTGGGTGTTCTTCCTGGTCTTCCTGCCGTTCCTCGGGGTGCTGCTCTATCTGATCGTTCGCGGAAACGGGATGCGCGACCGCACGATCAAGGCGCAGGTCGATGCCAAGAAGGAGTTCGACAGCTACGTTCGAGAGCAGGCGCAGACCGGCTCTCCCGCCGATGAACTCCACAAGCTCGCCGAGTTGAAGGACAAAGGAGCATTGTCGGCTGAGGAGTTCGAGCAGGCGAAGTCGAAGTTGCTTGCCTGAGTGTCTGTGACACCAGCGCCCGCTCCTGCCGGTTCGGAAGGAGCGGGCGGCCCGCGGTTGGCGTTTGTTCTCGCGATGGCGATGTTCGTGCTCGTCGTCGACACCTCGCTGATGAACGTCTCGATCTCCGCCGTGGTCGGCGATCTCGACACGACCGTCAGCGGTGTCCAGTCGGCGATCGCGCTGGAGGCCCTGGTCTCCGCGGCGTTCATCCTGATCAGCAGCAAGGTCGGCGACCTGATCGGGCGAAAGCGCGCGTTTGTGCTGGGCCTGCTGGGCTATGCGACCGGTGCCCTGGCGATGACGCTGGCGCAGGATCTCGGGACGATCATTGCCTTCTGGGCAATCCTCGGCGGCCTCGGTGCCTCTCTGCTGCTGCCGGCAATGCAGTCGCTGATTCGCGGCAACTTCGAGGGCAAGGCACAGAAGAAGGCGTATGCCTTGGTTGGCGCATCCGCCGCCGTCGCGGCGGCGGTTGGACCGCTCCTTGGCGGCTTCGTCACGACCTTCCTCTCCTGGCGGGTCGGCTTCTTCCTCGAGCTGGTGGTGATCGCGGTCGTCCTGTTCAACATCAAGCTCATCCGCGATGTGCCTTACACCGGCCCTCGCCAAATCGACGTAAGAGGGGCCGTCCTCTCGGTCATCGGCATGGGCGGCGTGGTCCTGGGGATTCTGGTCTGGCAGGAGGGGGGCGAGTTCGTCGGGCTGACGATCGCAATCGGCGCGCTTGCGCTCTGGGCGTTGGCCCGTTGGCTGGTCCGCCGCCACCGTGAAGGGAAGCCGGCCCTGCTTGACCCAGACCTTTTCCGCCACCCCAACTTCAGGCTCGGAATCTCCCAGCAGGCGCTGCAGAACATCACCCTCGGCGGAGCGATGATCGCGCTGCCGATCTTCCTTCAGATCTCGCTCGAATACAACGCGCTGCAGACCGGCCTGACCCTCGCGCCGCTGTCGCTGACCATGTTCGCGGCGGCGATTCTCGCGGGGCGGCGGGCCGGGAATCACCGCCCCGCCTCGATCATCCGCTGGGGATTCGCGCTCAGCACCGTTGGCATGGCGTTGCTGATCCCGATCGTGCCCGAGGCGGACTCCGGCTGGTACTTGGTCATCCCACTGGTGTTGGCCGGAGCCGGGCTCGGCCTGCTGGTTTCCCAGCTCAACAACTACACGCTGGCCCCGATTGACGAGGAGCGGATCAGCGAGGCGGCGGGGGTGAATTCGGCGGCGGGGTCCTTCGGGCTTTCGTTCGGGCTGGCAATGGCGGGGGGCGTGCTGCTGGCTGTCCTCTCGCTCAGCTTCACCAACATGACCAAAGCGAGCGACGTGATCCCGGCCGACCAGCAACAGCAGATCGCCGACAAGCTCGATGAAGACGCGGAAGTGACGAGCAGTGCGAAGCTCGAACAGCTGCTCGCCGAAGAGCCAGAGGCGGTTCAGGATGAAGTCATCAGCATCAACACCGACGCGACGAACCGCTCCCTGCAGGTAGCGCTGCTCGTTCCGATCATCGCCAGCCTGATCGGGCTCTTCAATTCCTTCCGGATGATGCGGCTGCGGGAAATTGACCCGCCCGCCCCGATCGAGGGCGGGGTGGTCGTTTAGGCAGATCCCCTGCTTCATCGTTTGCCGATCTGGCGTAGCAGCTTTGGCGTACTCGCCGTTTTGGTATTGACGAAGTGTCACCAAGGAACTCATCGCGAGGTGCGCGAACGCGGAGCACCCGCTATCCGCCGCTGAAACCGGGGCCGGGACATTCGGCGAAGGAGGTCGCCGCGCACCAGCGCGGGCGGCTGAATGAGGCGATGATCGAGCTCGTCGCCGAGCACGGGTACAACGCCATCTCCGTGGCGGAGCTGGCCAACCGCGCCCGGATCTCGAAGCGAGACTTCTACAAGCTCTTCGCCGGCAAGGAGGAGTGCTTCCTCGCCGCCTACGACGTCATCGTCGGCCACTCGGTGCGCGGGGTCATCGCCGCCGCGGAGGGCGAGGAGGAGTGGCGCGAGCGGCTCAGGCTCGGGTTTCTCGCCTTCGCCGATCAGATCACCGGCAGCCCGCAGGCAGCGCGGCTGGCCCTGGTCGAGGCCTTCACCGCCGGCGCCGTCGCGATCGAGCGGATGCAGCGTACGAACCGGCTCTTCGAGGCCCTGGTGGCGAGGAACCTCGCCCTCGCCGACGACGCCCCTAGGCTGCCGCCGCTGGTGGTGAAGGGCATCGTCGCCGCTGGCAGCCGGTTGGCCCGGGCGCGGCTGCTCTCCGGTAACCCGCGGCAACTGGCGCTCGACGGGGACGAGCTGCTGCAGTGGGCACTCTCTTTCTGTGACGAGGACGTCGTCCGTCTACCGGACCTCGGGGCCGCGGGGGTGCCGCCGTTACCCGAGACCGCTCTCGTTATGCCGCTGGAGGACGAGCGCGCGCTGATCCTCGCGGCCACGGCGAAGCTGGCAAGCAAGGAGGGGTACGCGACCCTGACAGTGCCGCGGGTACGCGCCGCCGCCGGCGTCTCCAGGCACAGCTTCGACACCCACTTCGAGGGCGTGGGGGACTGCTTTCTGGCCACGCTCGAGACGCTCAGCGATCGCACCCTCGCCGCAGCGGCGCCCCTCTACCTCACTGCCGACGACTGGGCGAGCGGCATCCACCGCATGGTTGTCGACCTCTGCCAACACCTCGCGCGCGACCCCACGTTCACCGGCCTCGCCTTCCTCGAGGTCTTCTCACCGGGCTCCGAGGCGATCCAATGGCGCTGCGAGATGATCGCCAAGCTGGCGACGAGGCTTCGGCGAGGAGCGCCGCCAACCCGCCGGCCGAGCGAGTTCGCGGCAGAAGCGTCGATCGGGGCGATGTGGGGCGTTGTCCACCACTTCGTCGCCTCAGGGCGCGGCGCCCAGCTGCCGCTCGCGGCGCCGGCGCTTTCCTACCTCGCGCTTGCCCCGGCGCTGGGAGGGGCGGCCGCGGTCGACGTGATCGTCGCCGAGGTCGGGGCATAGATAGGAACCACTTTTCCTGAGCGTTTGTGCAGCTGCGCGTAGGGCTGGATGCTCGGGGTGCCAGGCGGGGGGTCGAGCAAGGGAGAGCGGGGGCCGGGGTCTGAAGGGATGCAGGCACCGGCCCCCGACAACACTCAAAGGAGACTGGAATGGTCTGTATGAAGATGGTCAGCCTGGCGGTTCTCGCCCGCCCTCCGATCGAATCGCGGCTGCGGCCGCCTCGATCGAGGGGTAGAAGTGGTCTTTGTCGAGCGTCTCCATCAGCCCGTAGCGCAGGGTCAGCTCTTTGAGCCGATCGCGCAGCTCGACGAAGGCGAGGTGTACCCCGGATGCGTTCAACTCGCGATCGAGCTGCTCGAGCATCTCCGCCGCAGTCACGTCGACGTCGGTGATCGCCTCGCATTGCAGGACGATCCAATCGGGATTGCGCTCGCGCGCGAGCCGCCTGATCTCGTCGCGGAACCTGCCCGCGTTGGCGAAGAACAGCGGCGCCTCCCAGCGATAGACGACAACACCGGGGAGCTCTTCGGCGTCGGGGTAGGCGGTCACGTCGTGCCACCCCTCCACTCCCTCGGGGCGCCCCAGAACCGCACCGTGCGGCCACCAGTTGCGACGGAAGAAGAGGATGATCGCGAGCAGGACCGCAACCACGATTCCCTGCAGGACGCCGAGCAGCACGACTCCGGCGGTGGCCACCAGGGAGACGCCGAGCGCGCTTCTGCGCATCTCGTAATAGCGGCGCAGCAGGGGAAGGTTCATCAGCGATACCGCCGCGGCGATCACCACCGCCGCGAGCGCCGCCTGCGGCAGGTCGGCGAGCAGTGAGTTGAGGAAGAGGAGGAGGACCGCGACCAGGCCGGCCCCAACCAGCCCGGCCAGCTGGGTCTTCGCCCCCGACTGCTCGGCGACGGCGGTTCTCGAACCGCTGGTCGAGACCGCGAACCCCTGGAAGAAGCCGGCCGCCACGTTCGCGGCGCCGACGCCGATCATCTCCTGGTCGGGCTTGACCTCTTCTCCACGCCGGGCCGCGAAGCTGGTCGCGGTCGCGATCGTGTCGGTCAGCGACACCAGGGTGATGCCGAGCGCCGCCAGCAGCAGCGCCGGGACGTCCCCCGCACTCGTCCAGGGAAGGCCGGGGGTGGGCACTCCCTGGGGCAGGGAGCCGACCGTCGCGACCCCGTGGTCGGCCAGGCCGAAGGCCGCCGAGGCGACGGTGGCCGCCACGACTCCGACCAGGATCGCCGGCAGGCGTTTGGTCGCAAGCGGGAGCAGGAGCAGGATGCCGAGGACCGCGAGCCCGAGCACGAGCGTGGTGGTGTGCGTCTGGCCGAGACCGTCCACGAATGCCTTGACCTCGCTGAGGAACGAGTCGGCGTCGGTCGAGAACCCGAACAGCTTCGGCAGCTGCCCGACGATGATCGTGATCCCGAGGCCGTTCATGTAACCGACCTGGACCTCTTTCGAGAGCAGGTCGGCGACGAAGCCGAGCTTGCCGAGGCCGAGGCCGATCTCGATCAGGCCGACGAAGATCGCGAGCATGCCCGCCAGGACGATCGCCGAGCCCGGGTCTCCCGCCACCAACAGGGGCGCGATCGAGGCGAGGATCAGAGGGGAGATCGAGGAGTCCGGCCCGAGCACCAGAACCCGCGAAGGCCCGAAGAGGGCGTAGCCCACCAGGCAGGCGATCGTCGTGTAGAGACCGGTGACCGCCGGCAGCCCGGCGAGCTCCGCGTAGGCCATTCCCTGTGGGACCAGGATCGCGGCCAGCACAACTCCCGCCACCAGGTCCGGCCGGGCGGATTGGCCGGGGTACTGCTGGATGAGCTTGACCCCCGGTACCCAGCGGTGTAGCCGGCCGGAGCGGCGAAGTTGCCTTCCTGAATTCACGGTCCCGCCTCTCTGCATGGCTGTCCCAGTTCGGTTGTGCCTCCGAAACGAGGGAGCGATCATGCAGCATCTTCTGGAAAGGAAGCCGCTGCCGCGTCGGAAAGGCGCGGCTCGGGTTTCGAAGGGTGCATCACCGCAAAAGCTGGAATTTGCGAACTCTGAGGTCCGCCAATCGTCCACTTGGCCGTTCCAAGTATTGACGTACGAGTGCCTCCGGCTTTATTACCGCCAATGCTCATATCTAATTGAGCATTAAGCCATCAGTCGAGCAAACTCGGGCAGTTGGGGAGGACAAATGCCAAGCTTCGCGCCGCGGTGCCGTGTCTCGCCTTTAGGTCATTTAAGCCGCACAAGTTGGGGCCTTGGCCTCGCGGCAGTCACCGTGGCCCTCATGGTCAGCGCTTGGGCAGGGGCAGCGCTTGCTTCTCCTCCGAGCAACGCATTTCGCTTTGTCCATGACGCCGATGGCCGTCTGCGGGCGGCCATCGACCCGGAAGGCGACACCGCCGTCTATGAGTGGGACGCGGGGGGCAATCTCCTCTCGATCGCTCGCCATTCATCCGAAGAACTGTCGATCCTAGAAGTAAGTCCTTCTGTGGGGGACATCGGCGATACGGTCGAAATCCTGGGCACTGGCTTCTCCGAAAGCGCGGAAAACGACACGGTCGAGTTCGACGGGACGAAAGCGAAAGTCACTGAAGCGACGCCCTGGTCGCTCGTGGTGGAAGTTCCCGCTGAAGCGACAACCGGCCCGGTGACCGTCGCTGTCGGGGAAGAAGGTCCCGTCGAAAGTCCTGGGGACTTCACGATCGGGAGCACGTCTAAACCGAATATCTCGTCGATCTCTCCGACGATCGCTGCGGCTGGAGAAGAAGTCACAATCTCCGGCTCGAGCTTCGACTCCTCCATATCCGGCAACGTCGTAACGGTCAACCAAAGTCGTCCTGAAGTTGCCTCGGCATCAACGGGCTCGATCGAATTCCCCGTTCCCAGTGCGACCCTAGGCGGCCATGTCTCGGTGGCCACCGTGAACGGGTCGGACCCAGGGCCAGATCTATACATCCCGCCGAACGGGATACCCCCTTCGAAAGTCGATGCAACTGGACGATTCGCCCTCAACGAATCCACGGCTGCTGAAATCACGAAAGCGGGAGATGTCGGCCTCAAGCTGTTTGATGGCGAAGCTGGGCAAAAGGTTGTCTTCACGCTGTCGGAAAGCACTTTCAGCGGTTCGGTTTCGATCTGGGGGCCAAGAGGCACCGAAGTGCCTGGCGGTGCAACGAGCTTCTCCAAATCGGGAGGCGGGATCGTGGAGCCAATCACTCTTCCCTGGGCCGGGACCTATACAGCCCTAATTCAGAGCGGTGAAGGACAGACCGGCTCGGTCAAACTTACGGCTTACACCCTCAAAGACGTCACCGGCTCGATCTCGCCGACCAAAGAAGGCGCCAAAGAAAAAGCCACGATCACGACCCCTGGCCAAAACGCCCTCTACTCGGTCGAAGTCAAAGCCGGCCAGGGGGTTTCGCTGAAGACCTCAGAAGCGAGCTGGAACGGCGAAGAACGCTACTGGCTCGAATGGATCAGCCCCGAAGGCAATGTCATCAACAGCACGTACTGGTGGGGCAAAACCGGCAGCGGCTACTGGGGCCAGCAGAAATTCACCAAAGCCGGCACCTACACGCTGAAGGTCAACCCCGCCGGCGCGATGACCGGCTCGGTCGGCCTCACCCTCTGGGACTCCACCGACAAGACCGGCGACACGATCACCCCGACCTCCGAAGGCGAATCGAAAACCTTCTCGGTCGACGTCCCCGGCCAGCACACCGAGATCACCTTCTCGGGGACCAAAGAACAGCAGGTCTCCTTCGTCCCCTCCGAATCGAGCTTCGGCGGCTACTACAACGGCACCTTCAACATCTACAAGCCCAACGGCGAATGGCTCTCGGGCTCGGGCGGCTACCTCGGCGAAATCCACGGTCCCGTCACCCTGCCCGAAACCGGCACCTACAAGATCGTGCTCGAAGGCAGTGGGGAAAACACCGGCTCGGTCAAACTTACGGCTTACACCCTCAAAGACGTCACCGGCTCGATCTCGCCGACCAAAGAAGGCGCCAAAGAAAAAGCCACGATCACGACCCCTGGCCAAAACGCCCTCTACTCGGTCGAAGTCAAAGCCGGCCAGGGGGTTTCGCTGAAGACCTCAGAAGCGAGCTGGAACGGCGAAGAACGCTACTGGCTCGAATGGATCAGCCCCGAAGGCAATGTCATCAACAGCACGTACTGGTGGGGCAAAACCGGCAGCGGCTACTGGGGCCAGCAGAAATTCACCAAAGCCGGCACCTACACGCTGAAGGTCAACCCCGCCGGCGCGATGACCGGCTCGGTCGGCCTCACCCTCTGGGACTCCACCGACAAGACCGGCGACACGATCACCCCGACCTCCGAAGGCGAATCGAAAACCTTCTCGGTCGACGTCCCCGGCCAGCACACCGAGATCACCTTCTCGGGGACCAAAGAACAGCAGGTCTCCTTCGTCCCCTCCGAATCGAGCTTCGGCGGCTACTACAACGGCACCTTCAACATCTACAAGCCCAACGGCGAATGGCTCTCGGGCTCGGGCGGCTACCTCGGCGAAATCCACGGTCCCGTCACCCTGCCCGAAACCGGCACCTACAAGATCGTGCTCGAAGGCAGCGGAGAGAACACGGGTAGCGTTGTAGTGAAAGCGGTGTCGGGTTCTGATGTGTTTGGGTCAATTAAACCCACTGCCGAAGGCGCCAAAGAAAAAGCCACGATCACGACCCCTGGCCAAAACGCCCTCTACTCGGTCGAAGTCAAAGCCGGCCAGGGGGTTTCGCTGAAGACCTCAGAAGCGAGCTGGAACGGCGAAGAACGCTACTGGCTCGAATGGATCAGCCCCGAAGGCAATGTCATCAACAGCACGTACTGGTGGGGCAAAACCGGCAGCGGCTACTGGGGCCAGCAGAAATTCACCAAAGCCGGCACCTACACGCTGAAGGTCAACCCCGCCGGCGCGATGACCGGCTCGGTCGGCCTCACCCTCTGGGACTCCACCGACAAGACCGGCGACACGATCACCCCGACCTCCGAAGGCGAATCGAAAACCTTCTCGGTCGACGTCCCCGGCCAGCACACCGAGATCACCTTCTCGGGGACCAAAGAACAGCAGGTCTCCTTCGTCCCCTCCGAATCGAGCTTCGGCGGCTACTACAACGGCACCTTCAACATCTACAAGCCCAACGGCGAATGGCTCTCGGGCTCGGGCGGCTACCTCGGCGAAATCCACGGTCCCGTCACCCTGCCCGAAACCGGCACCTACAAGATCGTGCTCGAAGGCAGTGGGGAAAACACCGGCTCGGTCAAACTTACGGCTTACACCCTCAAAGACGTCACCGGCTCGATCTCGCCGACCAAAGAAGGCGCCAAAGAAAAAGCCACGATCACGACCCCTGGCCAAAACGCCCTCTACTCGGTCGAAGTCAAAGCCGGCCAGGGGGTTTCGCTGAAGACCTCAGAAGCGAGCTGGAACGGCGAAGAACGCTACTGGCTCGAATGGATCAGCCCCGAAGGCAATGTCATCAACAGCACGTACTGGTGGGGCAAAACCGGCAGCGGCTACTGGGGCCAGCAGAAATTCACCAAAGCCGGCACCTACACGCTGAAGGTCAACCCCGCCGGCGCGATGACCGGCTCGGTCGGCCTCACCCTCTGGGACTCCACCGACAAGACCGGCGACACGATCACCCCGACCTCCGAAGGCGAATCGAAAACCTTCTCGGTCGACGTCCCCGGCCAGCACACCGAGATCACCTTCTCGGGGACCAAAGAACAGCAGGTCTCCTTCGTCCCCTCCGAATCGAGCTTCGGCGGCTACTACAACGGCACCTTCAACATCTACAAGCCCAACGGCGAATGGCTCTCGGGCTCGGGCGGCTACCTCGGCGAAATCCACGGTCCCGTCACCCTGCCCGAAACCGGCACCTACAAGATCGTGCTCGAAGGCAGTGGGGAAAACACCGGCTCGGTCAAACTTACGGCTTACACCCTCAAAGACGTCACCGGCTCGATCTCGCCGACCAAAGAAGGCGCCAAAGAAAAAGCCACGATCACGACCCCTGGCCAAAACGCCCTCTACTCGGTCGAAGTCAAAGCCGGCCAGGGGGTTTCGCTGAAGACCTCAGAAGCGAGCTGGAACGGCGAAGAACGCTACTGGCTCGAATGGATCAGCCCCGAAGGCAATGTCATCAACAGCACGTACTGGTGGGGCAAAACCGGCAGCGGCTACTGGGGCCAGCAGAAATTCACCAAAGCCGGCACCTACACGCTGAAGGTCAACCCCGCCGGCGCGATGACCGGCTCGGTCGGCCTCACCCTCTGGGACTCCACCGACAAGACCGGCGACACGATCACCCCGACCTCCGAAGGCGAATCGAAAACCTTCTCGGTCGACGTCCCCGGCCAGCACACCGAGATCACCTTCTCGGGGACCAAAGAACAGCAGGTCTCCTTCGTCCCCTCCGAATCGAGCTTCGGCGGCTACTACAACGGCACCTTCAACATCTACAAGCCCAACGGCGAATGGCTCTCGGGCTCGGGCGGCTACCTCGGCGAAATCCACGGTCCCGTCACCCTGCCCGAAACCGGCACCTACAAGATCGTGCTCGAAGGCAGTGGGGAAAACACCGGCTCGGTCAAACTCACCGCCTACCTCAAAGGCGAAGTCGCGTGGAGAGGCTCCTTCGAGAGCACTACACAACTTGTCAGCTACGAGATCCCGACTGGAGACCAACCTTCGCCGGACCCCGGTGTCTCATCGCGCAAGCGGGCGGACGACGCTCGAGGCAGCAAGCCCAAAATGGAGAAGCGTGCGGCGAGAAAGCCCAAGCGACACAGTCGGGCCCATGCAAAGGCCCGTTCTCGTTCACGGGATCGGTCGGTCGCGACGATCACCGCAGCTACGCGTGCGTTCCACCCAGCCCCAGTCAAAATCTGGCATCCACCCAGGAACGTCCCCGGGTGGGAAGCAGCCGAGCCAAAGACACCCTGGGCCAAGATCGTTGATCTGCAAGCCCCATCCGGTACGACGGCCCTTGCCGGGCAGGCCCTAGAGCGCAACGGCTTGCCGCTGACCGGCGTCCGCGTCTCCGTGGAGGGAACCTCCATAGACGCCAGGACTGACAAGACCGGGAGGTTCCTGCTGGCCAGGCTTCCCGCCGGCAAGCAAACTCTCGTGGTCGATGGCGAATCGGTGCCTGGCGATCGACGCTACGGAAGCTACGAGGTCAGCGTCGACCTCGCAAACCACAAGACCACGGTGCTGGATTACACGATCTGGCTGACGCCTCTAGATCAGGCTGGCGATCGGCGGATTGCCTCCCCAACGAAGCGCGAAACCAGATTGACGACCTCGAGCATTCCCGGGCTCGAAGTCCGTATTCCGGCGGGCACCACG
This sequence comes from uncultured Solirubrobacterales bacterium, assembly GCA_963701265.1. Classification (GTDB taxonomy): domain Bacteria; phylum Actinomycetota; class Thermoleophilia; order Solirubrobacterales; family 70-9; genus VRUE01. The sequence continues at coordinate 2,590,526 of OY969581.1, read as the reverse complement.
ATCAGGAATGCCGCAGGCAAGGCAGTGAAAGACCTCAACATAACGGCGGTTCCGGTGAACCAAGCATCGTTCCCGCTACCGCCGTTTGTGCCCATCCCGGTCTACTTCACGATCCAACCCGGACGCGCCTATCTCAGCAAGGGCGCGCAGATCATCTATCCCAACTGGGGCAACCTGAGACCCGGACAGCGTGCCGAGTTCTGGAACTACGACCCCAACGATCAGGGGTGGTATGTCTATGGCAGGGGAACGGTCAGCGCGGACGGAGAGCAAGTCGTGCCTGATCCCGGGGTACGCGTATGGCAATTCACCGGAGCCATGCTGGCGGCCAGCCCGCCACCACCAGAAGAGGATCCAACCGGCACCACAAGCGGAGACCCGGTTGACCTCTACAGCGGCCTGTTCACCTACAACAAGCGCGACCTCGCGTTGCCGGACTCCATCCCAGTCGACATTCAGCGGACCTACCGCCCGGCCGACTCCAACTCCTATAGCTTCGGCGTCGGCACTACCAACCAATATGACATGCGTCTTTGGTCGGGTGCCGGAGCCGCAGAAGCCAACCTGATCATGCCCGATGGCCAGCGCATACACTATGTGCGAACCACCCCCGGAAGTGGCTATGCGGACGGAGCTTATGAATCGACGAGTACCCCGGGACCTTTCTATGGCTCGGTCTTGAAATACACTCCGGCAGGCGGTGGAGTGTATTGGAGCCTCGAACTGACGAATGGAATGACCTACGTATTCGGCGTAGGGCGTCTCATGGAAGTACGTGACAGCCATGGGAACGCGCTGGTGATCACTCGCAGCGGAGAAAATATGACCAAAATAACTTCGCCGCATGGGCGCTGGGTCAAATTCACCTACGACGAATCCAATCGAATCACGGAACTAACCGACAATGGCGGTAGGCACGTCAAATACACCTACACTTCTGGACGACTGACGAAAGTCGAAGGTCTTGGAGGCCGAACGACCGAATACGAATATGACGGCTCGGGGCGGATGAAAGCAATCATCAACCCCCGTGGCAACAAATATCTTCAGGTCGTTTATGACGCCAACGGGAGGGTCGAAAAACAGACCGCGGGCGACGGGGCAACCTTCAAATTCGAATACGACCTCGACGAAGGCGGGGAAGTCGAAGCTACGACGGTGACCGATCCACTGGGGAGTCAGCACGAAGTCACCTTCAACGCCGAAGGCTTCTCGACCAGCGAAACCGAAGAGCCGGGGACCGAACTCGAACAGACGACGAGCATCGAACGGCAAGCAAAAACCGGCCTGATCCTTTCCAAGACGGACCCAGCGGGCCGGCTGACGGAATACGAATACGACAGTGTCGGCAACGTCACCGAAGCTACCAAGCTGGCGGGCACTGAAGACGCCGTGACTTACAAATACGAATACGAACCCGGCACAGCGAACGTCACCAAGATTATTGATCCGCTAGGGCACGCAACTAAATTCAATTACGGAGCGCATGAAGAACTGCTGAGCCGAGTCGACCCGCTTGGTAACGAGACCAAATTTAGCTGGGAAGGCGGTCAGCTAACCTCGATCACCAGTCCCGAAAACGAGAAAACCAGCTTCACGTACAGCGGGGGGGACCTTGTCTCGAGCACCGATCCGCTCGGACGGCAGACCGATCGGTTTGTTGATTCCCTCGGTCGGGTGCGGTCGATTACCTCTCCGGGTGGTCAGAGGACGATCCTCGGCTACAGCTCCGCCGATCAGGTCACGAGCATCACCGCTCCCTCCGGAGCCAAAACTTCGATCGAATACGACCAGGACGGCAACCCGGTGACGATCACCGACCCCCGGGGCAACGAAACGACCCGCAAATACGACCTCATGGACCGGATCGAAGCCGAAACGGATCCGCTAGGTGAGACCGCTAAATGGAGCTACTACCCGACCGGCGACCTCGAGGCCGAAACCGATCGCAATGGCGATACGACGGCCTACGAATTTGACCCGCTGCGGCGCCTGACGAAGGTTTCCTATGGCGTCTCCGGAGAAGGCGCGGAAAGCACGGTCGAATACGAATACGACGAAGCCAACCGACCCAAACTCGTGCAGGACAGCGCAAGTGGCGAATACGTCCTGAGCTTTGACGGCCTCAACCGGCCCACCGCCGTGGCGAGCCCGCAGGGCACGGTGGCCTATGCCTACGATGCTGCGAGCCGGCGTGAAGCGATGTTTGTCCCTGGCCAGCTCCCGGTCGAATACGAATTCGACGCCGCCGATCACCTAGGCGGTCTTTCCCGGGGCGGCGAATCGGTCTCACTGGCCTATGACAAAGACGGTCGCCTTGAAGGCGTCACGTTGCCCAACGGCATCGAACAGCTCTATGGCTATGACGCCGCCGGCCAGAACACCTCGATCACCTACAAAGACGGCGTAAGCACGCTTGGGGCCATCAACTATGCCTATGACCCCAATGGTCGCACGAGCGCAACGTGGGGAAGCTATGCCCAGCTGGACTTGCCCGAATCTCTAGCTTCGGCCGAATACAACGAAGGCAACGAGCTGCTCAAACGTGAAGGCGAAACGCTGGAATACGACAAAAACGGCCATCTCACCGACGACGGTGCCAGCGGATACGCTTGGAACGCCCGAGGCGAGCTAACGGGTATCAGCGGTGCAAATGAAGCGGCCTTCGAATACGACCCCTTTGGCCGACGCGTGGGGAAGACGTTGAAAGGCACAACCACGGAAATGCTCTTTGATGAAGCGAACGTTGTTCAGGAATCGGTAGAAAGCAGCCCGACCGGGAATCTGCTTACCGGGCTCCTAGCTGACCAGCTCTTTGCCCGCACGACCGCAAGCGGCACATCCAGCTACCTGACCGACCGGCTGGGAAGTGTCCTCGGCTTGGTGGACGAAGAAGGCGAAACGACCACCTCCTATAGCTACGAGCCCTTCGGTGCAGCAACCAGCACGGGAGAAGGAAGCGACAACCCATTCCAGTTCACAGGCCGGGAAAACGACGGAACCGGCCTGCAATTCAGTCGAGCTCGCTACTACGATTTCTCTATGGGTCGCTTCATCAGTCGGGATCCTGCGGGCTTCATCGGGAGTGGCACAAATCTCTATCGGTATGTGGGGGCTAATCCCTTGGATTTCATCGATCCCAGCGGTGAATGTTATGTCTGTATTCCTAATCCCATAGCACCGATCGAAAATGCTGTTGAAGATGGCGCTAATCAAGTCGGCGAATGGGTTAGCGGTGCCCCTGGAGTCCTGAGCGAAGTAAAGGAATGGGGTGAAAACACCGTCACTGGTGCGGCCGAATGTGGCTTCGAACTGCTGCCTCCCTATCAGTTCGAATCGTCGCCGTGTCATGGCACTTACGAAAAGGGAGTTGAAGGAATCGAAAAGGGACTCGAAAAAGCCGGAGAATTCATTGAAGAAATCCAGGAACCACCCGAGCCGGGTGGCCCGCCCGGCCCCCCGCCGGTCCCGGGCCGGGATCCAAAGCCCATTCTCATCCCGTAGCCGATGAAGCTTCCCACTAAATTCTGGCTTCCAGCAGTCTGGATCGCCGCTCTCGTCTGCGCGCTGTTTATGGGACCGAACGTGGTTCTTGCTTGGATATTGCGGTTCTTGACATTGTGCGTGGTTGTCTGGATCTCGGTCGTTTTGGTGAACTTCATGCGCGCCAGAATCGGAGCTATCAAGCATGGCCAACCGATTTGGACAGAGTCGACCGTCCGTTGGCTGCTTTTCGGCGTCTTGGGCATTGGGCTGGTCTTGAGAATCGTCGGCTGGAACCATGGACACCCGGGAGTCGCGGCCTGGATCGGAGGGATCGCGATGCTTGTCTCGATTGCAGGGTTCATCGTGCTTCAGTTCTTCGTCGAGCGAGCGAAGAGGAAGGGCCCCTCCTTTTATTTCAACCCATATTGGAAGTACGGACTCATCCTGCTGTGCATAGTGACCTTCTCGATACAGGGCCTCGCGAGGCCTACCGGAATTGCGTCCACGCTGAACGTGGCGTTGTTCTGGATCGCGCTGCTCACTTTGTTCGTGCAGGCGGTAGGCCGCTGGATGCAACGGCGTCACGGTGATGGCTCGGGTAGGCCGACTCGGCCAGTTGCCTAGCTTTATGGGTTTTGCGCAAGGCAACCTGTTTCTTGTCAGCGCTTACGCGGGGGGCCCGGCGACCCGATCCCGGTCTTTGGCCAATCAGCGCGGAAGCTGCGAGCATCAGCGAATGTGGAATCCTCGGCTCTACGCTTTGATCTGTTGTGTGGGGCTCCTTGCTCGGGCCGCGTATCGCGGAGCTCTGGCCCAGGCTTCCCAGGATCCTTCGAGTTGGGAAGCTTATTTCCTGATCTGGCTGCCCGTTGCAGTACTTCTTGGTCTTGGTATCTCGGCTATGGCCCCAGTTCTTCGGCGCATTTGGATTGGAGTAAAGGATGGATCTCGGAAGCCGCGGAAGTAACGAGAAGGACATTGGCGAATCAGGATGAGAAACAGGGCATCACGCGCCGTGGTGCTTTGGCGGGGGCGGCGATGGTCGGGATCGGCGTGGGTCTGGATCATCTGCTCGCAGGAGCGGCTTCAGAAAGCCGTAAAGACCGGAGCGGTTCCAGCCAAGCTTCCCTTCCTTTCTACGGCTCTCATCAGGAAGGCATTGCAACGCCAGCTCAAGAATTTCTGGACTTCGCGGCATTCGATGTCACCAGTAGCTCTGTGGACGACCTTCGAGACATCTTGGAGGAATGGACTATTGCCGCCGCTGCATTGACAGCCGGCCGCCCGTACGAACCCGCTCCGGAGTCTGCAGACGTAGCGCCGACTGACACCGGTGAGGCGATCGGCATCGACCCCTCCCGATTGACGATTACCATTGGCTTCGGTTTGAGCTTGTTTGGCCCGCCGGGCGAGGACCGCTTCGGCTTCAGTCAGAAGCGACCGCGCAGGCTGGCGTCGCTCCCACCATTCCGAGGTGAGAGCCTCGACCCGGATCGCTCTGGCGGCGACCTGTGCGTTCAAGCTTGTGCCGATGATCCCCAAGTCAGCTTCCACGCGATCCACGTACTCGCGCGGCTCGCCAGCGGTGCCGCAACTGTGCGCTGGACTCAGCAAGGCTTCGGCCGTACCTCAAGTACGAGCCGCTCACAGCCTACGCCTCGCAATTTGATGGGGTTCAAGGACGGGACCGAAAACATCCGTGGCGAGGATGACCAGGCTATGGACGAATTCGTTTGGGTGCAGCCTTCTGATGGGCAGAAGTGGATGTCCGGCGGCAGCTACCTCATCGCGCGGCGCATCCAGATTCTCTTCGACGTCTGGGACGCTACGAGCCTTGAAAGCCAAGAGCGAGTGATCGGCCGTGAGAAGCTGAGCGGCGCTCCGCTAGGTGGTCACGATGAGTACGACCCAGTAGATCTCGATGTGCGGAAGGCCGGCGCGCCAGTGATTCCGGCAGATGCCCACATCCGTCTCGCAAACCCGAGCTACAACAGCGGCCAGCGCATCCTGCGTCGCGGCTACTCCTATTCCGAACCCAGTGAACCCGGCTCAGGTCAGATAGACGCTGGACTTTTCTTCATTTGCTTCCAACGCGATCCTTGGCGGCAGTTTGTTCCGATTCAACGTCGTCTTGCTGCATCTGATGCGCTCAACCACCACACGCTCCATACTTCCAGCGCGATCTTTGCCTGCCCCCCAGGCTGTAGTTCGGGGGGCTTCGTCGGCGAAGGGCTTTTCGCGTGAATAGCTCGATTTTGGTTTCTATAGTGCTGGCTTGGATGCGGGGCCAATGCAGGAGGCCCGCTCCTGGATCAATGGAATCCACGATGCCTCCGGCGGCGGTGAGCGCTCCTCGATTCACTTGAGCATCTCGAACAGGTTCGGTACATAGGGGCCGCGACATCGACTGCGCCATGACATTGTCGCCAGGCTGACCGAGATCGCCGACCGGCGGGTCACAGAAACGCTGCGCCACTTCGTCGACGATCACTGAGGCGGTGCGGCGATCGGAGCGCGTTCTTAGTAGGCCGCGAGCGGAGCCGTTGCGCTGATTGGGATCAATCCGGAGGCTCGTCCAGCGCAAGAGAATGCCCCCGTGACCACCGAATGATCGCCGACTACATCCTCGAGGCGCGGAGCATCTCGCCTGCATCGACAAGGAGCTAGAGCCAGCGTGAAATGTTCGGATTCTGTTCGGAGTTTGGCGCCCATAGCCCTTCAGTTTTGTTCGGATCTGCACGGGCACCGCTCTGGAATGGGAAGCCGACGCCCGGATTTGAACCGGGGACCCCTTCATTACGAGTGGAATTTTCCTGGGAACCAGGACTAACAGAAGCCAATGATTGGCTTCAAAAAGCGCAATTTCCAAGAGCCAAGTAGGCCCTCGTCGCCTACGTTCCCCTTCACTATCCGTACAGCTGTTCGGGATCTGTTCGGGCGGTCGCTCCCCGGCAAATGTGAGATTAGTCTTGCGCTAGCCGACGGCATGGGCGCTTAACGGGAGTCGACGGAGTGTTGGCCTGGGCGTGTCAAGAACGGTTGCCTTCGCAAGAGGGCTGTGGAAGGTTCGGCGCGCGTGCTGACATTTGTTGCCGAGACGTCGACACTGATCCCTCTGTGGAGTTCTCAGAGAGTTTTTTGGGCTTCGGCAGCCGAAATTACAGGCGGCGCAGGTCTTGCAGACCAATGATCAGAAATTAGGAAGGAGCAGCGCCTTTGCATTAAATACCAGAGTATTTAAACTGTTTTTCCCATTCCTCTCTAAGATCTACGACGGCGGGCAACCCTCTTGCCTGTCAAGCAAATCGACACAGGAGGATTGCCTTGCGTGATCGGAGCCGGAGTGCCTGCCTTGTCGTTTTTGCGCTCCTGGTCTCACTGTGCTCAGTCGCGGCGACGCCACTAGCGGCGAGCGCGGAGGCTGCCGATGTCGTCCTCAGCGGTGCCGTGACCGGCTCCACGGGTGGGAAATCAGCCGAAGCGCTCGGCGGGACGAAAGTCGAGGTCCTCGACTCGCCGACCCAAGTGCTCATCGCGCAGACGACTACGGCCAGCGACGGCACCTATTCCGTGACGGTCGCCACCGGCACCTACGACGTTCGGGTGACGCCGCCGAGCGGCAGCCCGTTTTCGCCGACCACCGTCGCGAACGAAGAGGTCAACGCCAGCAAGACCCTTAACTTCCTACTCCTCGGTGCCACCGACTCGACCTTCTCCGGCACCGTCAAAGAGGCCTCCGGCGCACCCGCCGCCGGCATCCGGGTGCAGACTTGGGGTCCGCTTGATCACGGCATCCCGGTCGAACGCAACTCCTATACCGCCGCCGACGGGACCTTCTCGACCTCGGGCTTGGCTCCCGGCAAATACGAGATCTTCCTCTCCGGCCAGGGCGTAGGGCACCCCAGCTTCTGGCAGTTCATCACCTACAAGACGATCGACGAAGACTCGAGCGCCGACTTCAAACTGCCACCCCTCGTCAAAGTCGACGTCAGGGTCGCCGACCAAAACGGTGATCCTGTGCCGAACACGGCGATCCGACTCGATGGCCACGCGACTGCCTACGAAATGGCCCCCGGCCTACAGCTCGATCCAACCAGCAACAGCTACTCGATAGCCGACGCCACCACCGATTCCGCCGGTATCGCTCACATGCTGATGTTCCCGACCGACGCCGCCCCCAACGGCGGCAAGGCCACGCCTTCCAGCGGCGCCTACTCGCAGGCCGTGTTCGCGGTTCCGGCTCTGACCGGGGACACGACGCTTGACGTGACGCTTGTGCGCTCCCTCTCCTTCTCCGGCACCGTCAAAGAGGCCTCCGGCGCACCCGCCGCCGGCATCCGGGTGCAGACTTGGGGTCCGCTTGATCACGGCATCCCGGTCGAACGCAACTCCTATACCGCCGCCGACGGGACCTTCTCGACCTCGGGCTTGGCTCCCGGCAAATACGAGATCTTCCTCTCCGGCCAGGGCGTAGGGCACCCCAGCTTCTGGCAGTTCATCACCTACAAGACGATCGACGAAGACTCGAGCGCCGACTTCAAACTGCCACCCCTCGTCAAAGTCGACGTCAGGGTCGCCGACCAAAACGGTGATCCTGTGCCGAACACGGCGATCCGACTCGATGGCCACGCGACTGCCTACGAAATGGCCCCCGGCCTACAGCTCGATCCAACCAGCAACAGCTACTCGATAGCCGACGCCACCACCGATTCCGCCGGTATCGCTCACATGCTGATGTTCCCGACCGACGCCGCCCCCAACGGCGGCAAGGCCACGCCTTCCAGCGGCGCCTACTCGCAGGCCGTGTTCGCGGTTCCGGCTCTGACCGGGGACACGACGCTTGACGTGACGCTTGTGCGCTCCCTCTCCTTCTCCGGCACCGTCAAAGAGGCCTCCGGCGCACCCGCCGCCGGCATCCGGGTGCAGACTTGGGGTCCGCTTGATCACGGCATCCCGGTCGAACGCAACTCCTATACCGCCGCCGACGGGACCTTCTCGACCTCGGGCTTGGCTCCCGGCAAATACGAGATCTTCCTCTCCGGCCAGGGCGTAGGGCACCCCAGCTTCTGGCAGTTCATCACCTACAAGACGATCGACGAAGACTCGAGCGCCGACTTCAAACTGCCACCCCTCGTCAAAGTCGACGTCAGGGTCGCCGACCAAAACGGTGATCCTGTGCCGAACACGGCGATCCGACTCGATGGCCACGCGACTGCCTACGAAATGGCCCCCGGCCTACAGCTCGATCCAACCAGCAACAGCTACTCGATAGCCGACGCCACCACCGATTCCGCCGGTATCGCTCACATGCTTATGTTCCCGACCGACGCCGCCCCCAACGGCGGCAAGGCCACGCCTTCCAGCGGCGCCTACTCGCAGGCCGTGTTCGCGGTTCCGGCTCTGACCGGGGACACGACGCTGGCGATTGCGCTGCAGAGCACCCAGCCACCCTCGCCGCCGCTGGTCAACGGGGTCAGCCCAGACACCGGCGCGGAAGCGGGGGGGACCGAGGTGACCATTGCGGGCACTGGGTTCAATGGTGCGACGGCGGTGAGATTCGGCCAGACGGCCGCCAGCTTCACCGTCAACTCTCCGACCTTGATCACAGCGACCGTGCCGGCCGGGACTGGCACCGTCGACGTTACCGTGGTCACCCCGAGCGGGACCAGCTCTACCAACTCCTCGGATCGGTATCGCTACGGCCCCTCAGTGACACTGTCGAGTGCTCCCAACCCTTCGGTGCGGGGGGCCAAAGTGACCTTCACCGCGAAAGTCATCCCGGAGACCCCGGGTGCCCCCGTTCCGACCGGAAGCGTGACCTTCGTCGACGGCACCACGACGCTGGGCACCGCAGTCCTCAGCAAAGGCACCGCGGCCCTCAACAAAACGGGCCTGGGGGCAGGTGTGCACGAAGTTGTCGGGGTGTACGGCGGAAACGCCTATTTCGGCCCGAGCAAATCGGCTCCGCTGATCCAGACCGTGACCAAAGCGAGCACCCAGCTAACCCTGACCAGCTCGCTGAATCCGGCGCCCTACGGCTCCGCCGGCACTCTGAAAGCCACCGTCAAAGCGCTGGCTCCCGGCACCGGCACGCCGACCGGCTCGGTCACCTTCAGCGAGGGCGAAACGGTCCTTGCAACGGTCTCGCTCTCGGCGGGCAGCGCTAAATATGCCCTCAAAGCCGTGGAGCCGGGCAGCCACGCGATCACTGCCAGCTTCAGCGGCAGCACCGACTACGAACCGAGCAAATCCTCAATCACCCAGACCGTGGCCAAAGCGAGCACCCAGCTAACCCTGACCAGCTCGCTGAATCCGGCGCCCTACGGATCGTCCGCAACTCTCCGCGCGGTCGCCAAAGCCGTTGCGCCCGGCGCCGGCACGCCAACGGGCACGGTCACCTTCAGCGAGGGGTCGACGGTATTGGCGACCGCGCCCCTCTCTGGGACGACCGCCAAATACGCGCTCAAAACACTGGCGCCGGGGAATCACGACATCACCGCGACCTACAGCGGCGACCCCCACTACGGGACGAGCGATGCGAGCATCGCTGTGACAATCGCGAAAGCCGCGACGAAACTGACTCTGACCAGTTCGAAAAACCCGGCGCCCAACGGATCGTCGGGAACCCTGAAGGCGACCGTCAAAGCGCTGGCTCCCGGCACCGGCACGCCGACCGGCTCGGTCACCTTCAGCGAGGGCGAAACGGTCCTCGCCGTCGTTCCCCTTAAAGGCAGCTCCGCGGCCTATCCGCTCAAATCCCTGGCTCCGGGAGTGCATGAAATCACTGCTGCCTATGGCGGCAGCGCCAACTATGAGGCAAGCCTGGCGATAATGAGCCAGGCGATCAATCCTTGATCCGGTGAGGACATGTCTCCCGCTGGCGACGGAATGACGGCGTGAGATGTTCGGGATCTGTTCGGGATTTGGCGCATGTGACCGCTTCAGCTCTGTTCGGTTTCATGCGGACACCGCTCTGGAATGGGAAGCCGACGCCCGGATTTGAACCGGGGACCCCTTCATTACGAGTGAAGTGCTCTACCAACTGAGCTACGTCGGCGGGCTTTGAGCCCTCTTCCTATGCGGATTTGGGACTGCCTCCGCGAGGATACAACTCGTCCGCGCTGCAGAAGGACTCGTCGGGGTAGAACGGAACGATTTCGCGGTAGAGGGCCAGCAGCTCCTCGTAGCTGCCGACGTTCTCGAAGAGGTCGGTGAAATCGAGACCGGGCGGGAAGAGCTCGGGCCAGCTCAACTGGCCCTTTCGCATCACCATCCAGGCGAAGCTGGCGAGCGAGTACGAGATCAGCGGCCGCAACCGCTCCCCGGTGTTCGTTCCGCCGATGATGGTCTCGGGCCCCTTGATGAAGATCGGATAGTGATCCTTCAGCAGCGGTTCGAGCCGAGTGGCGTCGAACCCGGGCCCGGCGATCAGGCGGTCGTCTGCATCGAGCCGCATGCGACAGGCGGCCGCGTGGCGCGCGTTGTCGTGGTTGATCAGGGCGAGTCCAGCCCCCAGTTCGAGGAAGCGATCCGTCGAGGGCCATCCCGCCTTCATGCGGAGCCGTTGCTGGAGGCGCCGCGCGCTCTCGTCGATCCCTTCGAGCCAATCCTCCGGGGAGAGCTTGTCCAGGAGGATCTCGAAGCGCCAGCCCGGATGGAGGTCCCTCGGGGTCATCGAGTCCTCGCGGAGGCGCCCGTAGACGCGCCCGACCGGGATGAAGAGCGCCAGGTCGGCGACCGTCACCAGCGTCGAGATCACGGAGCGAATGCCGGCTTCGCTCTCGATGTTCCCGGGGTAGCGCTGGACCATGGCCCCAAGCAGGCCCCAGTAGAGGTTTTTCAGCGGCAGGCTCGCCCTGTCCCAGAACGCTTCGTCAACCTGCTCCATCTGCTGCGCGCATGACTCGAAGAGATGCTGTGCTCCCAGCGGCACGGATCCTGTTTCCAGCTCAACCGAGGGGAATGCCGGCCGCTCCAGGGTTTCGAGTGCCTCCGCCCAACTGAGAACGAAGCGGCGCTGGTAGTCCGAGAATTCAGGCGGCTCCTTGGTGAACAGCTCCTCGTCCGAGCGAATCGCGCGGCTGCGGTCCTCGAAGTCGATCAACCAGCGCAGGAGCTTGGGGAGGCTCGCGGCCTTCACCGAGGCGAGGTCTCGTCCCTCGAACCAATTCTCGAGCAGGACCTCGTGGGTCCACGGAACGACATGTCTCTCCGAGAGAGTGTGCAGAAGGGGAAATTGCTCGCTGGAAAGCCGCTGCTCGCGGAAGGCGCGGGCGACGTCGACGGCCGGTGTCGGTATCGGTTGGCTCTTCCTGTGGAGGGTGACGCAGTAGAGGATCGTCTCCCGGCCCGCCAGCTCGGCGAGCTCGTCCAGCACCGCCCCGTAGGGAGTCGAGGAATGCATCCAGTAGTGATTGAGCTCGTGGGCGGTCACGTTTTCCACCACGGTGTCCGCGCCCTCCGGCGCGTACATCACGGGCCCGTAATGGGAGAAGCTCCCGCCCTCGGCATGAAGCCGAAGCGGACGCGCGTCGAGCTCGAGCTCGACCAGGTCGTCCAGCGATGACGTCAAATGGGGTCGGTGTCTTCGAGGTCGATCTCGCCGCCGGAGGCGCTGCCCCGACTGCCGAGGGCGCGTTCCCGGTCGGCCACCGGATCGAGCGCAAAGCGCAGGTTGATCTTCTGCGCGGCCGTCGACTCGATGCCCTTCGATCCACCCACCGAGATGACCTTGAGATCGATCCCGCCTGTCCCGTCGATCCGTTCAACCGCCGTGAACTGAAGCTCGAGCTCCATCTCTTTCAACGCGAAGAGGGCCGGCTTGCCGGCGCTCCTGCGATCGGCATCGAGCGTCTCGAGCTCCTCACGAACCCTTGCCACCAGCTCCGCTACCCCGAGCTCGGGATACTCGCCGCCGTGAGGGTCGCTCTGATCGGCCATCGCGCAAGTATTCCGCAGCATTTGTCCGCCGCAATCGGATTGGTACTTATTTGACCCGGGCGACATCGGTTCCGTCGCGGGCGGTCTCGATGATGGGGGCGTGTCGCGCGCACAGACGGCAAAGCAGCGGGAAGAGAACGAGATCGAGTTCTCGCGCATCGTCGCCTTCAGCGACGGGGTCTTCGCGATCGCGATCACGCTGCTGGTGCTGCAGCTGGGCGTTGACCCCGGGGTCTCCAACGACGGGCTCGGCAAGGCGCTGCTGGACGAGCGCCAGGATCTCTTCGCCTACGCGATCAGCTTCGCCGTGATTGGGCGCTTCTGGCTCATCCACCACCGTTTCTTCGGCGAGGTGATCCGCTTCGACGGGCGGCTGATCGTGCTCAACCTCTTCTACCTCGCCTGGATCGTGCTGCTCCCCTTCAGCAGCCAGATGCTCGGCGATTACGGCGGCGCCGAGGCGGCGGTGATCCTCTACGCGATCAACCTGATCGGGGTGATCCTCTCGGGCCTGCTGATGTTCGTCGACGCCCGCCGCGCCGGGCTCACCCGGACCTCGCCGGAGGAGGCACGCGCAGGCACGCGCAGCGCCCTGATCGTCGCCGCGGTCTTCGCCATCTCGATCCCGATGGCGGTCGTCAACCCGCACCTGGCGCCGTATTGCTGGCTCGCCCTCTTCTTCGGACCGTTCATCGCCCGCTTTTCTCGGGCGCGCAGCTCCGCTTAGCTATCGCGGCGCCGTTTCCTGGAGCTCTTTGTCGGAGGAGGGCTGCATCCCGCTGCAGACCGGGCAGCTCGGCTCCGGCACCACCGGCTCACGATCGACCCGCATCGTGCGCAGGTCATACATGTGGCCGACGCCCAGGGTCGAGGGCCTGGCGAGGCCGGTCAGGTAGTGCATGATGTCGAGCCCGATCTGGCCGCCGATCAAGCTGCAGGCGGGCCCCAGCGTTGCCGCCGGCGAGCCTTTGCCCCGCTGCTGATCGACCGCGACGTCGTACAGCGGGAAGGCACGCCGGTAGCTGATCTCCTGGCAGCTGAAGCAGCCGGTCACCCCCGGCACGTAGAGCGGCCCGACCCGCGCCACGGGCGGGAAGTGGCTCATCGCGACGAAGGGGATGCCGGCGGCGAAGCAGGCGGCGTTGATCCAGCGCTCGATGTCGTGGGCGGGCCAGTCGCAGGCGTCGATCACGAGGTCGTAGCCGGTGATCGTCTCGGTGATCGCCGCTTCGCTGTCGAGCTTCTGCACCCGCGCCTCGACCTTCATCGCCGAGTTGAAGCCGGCGAGGCGCTCCGCCGCCGCCTCGGCCTTGAAGCGGCCGATGTCGGCCTCCGAGTAGAGGACCTGGCGATTGAGGTTGCTCAGCTCGACCCGGTCGAAGTCGACGATCAGCATCTCGCCGATCCCGCAGCAGGCCAGGTTCAGGGCCGACCAGCCGCCGAGGCCGCCGATGCCGAGCACGGCGATCCGCGCCTTGGCCAGGCGTTCCTGGCACTGCGCCGCCGTCGGCCCGCTGGTGATGTCGCTGAAGTAGCGCAGCTGGCGATCGAAGCGCTCGACCACCGCCGCGGGGATCTCGTCGTCGTCGGCGGCGTCCTCGACCACGCCCAGCTCCTCGAACTGGGCGAGCAGATCGCCGACCTCGTCGACGCCGAACTCCTCGATCAGCTCCTCTTTCGTCCGGGTCCCGTCGAGGGCGGTAAGCAGGCGCCGTCCCTCCGGGTCCGGGTCCTCGATGTGAACGTCTGCGCCGGCACTCGGCCGGAGCAGGTAGAGGTCGCCATTGGGCGCCTCCATCTGCTGAGTGGTCCGCTTCAGTCGCGGTCGTTGCATTTTGCCCACCTCCTCTGGGTACGCTTGAGACCAGCGCATTGCTCAAATTAGTTTCAATTAATCTTGAAACGCCGCAATTAAGGCTCGGTTGCGGTACGGACGGAGATCTATCGTGGTGCCGCAATCCAACCTCGGGAGGCAGCCGTGAAGCCAGGCAAGTCAATGCAGGAGCTGAGCGAAGGGGACGAGCTGAAGACGTTCTTCGACCGCCGCCTGATCAAAGCCCTCGGCCACCCCGTGCGCGAGCACATCCTCGCGGTGCTCAACGAGCGAGTCGCCAGCGCCAGTGAAATCGGCGAGGAACTAGGCGCCGACGTCAGCTCCTTCTACCACCACATCGAAGAGCTGGAGAAATTCGAATGCATCGAGAAGGTCGAGACCAGGCAAAGGCGAGGAGCAAAAGAGCACTTCTTCCAGGCGAGGAGGACGGTCTTCTTTGACGATGAGGCGTGGCAGCGCCTGCCTGGTTCAATCAGGGCAGATTTCATTGCCAGCTTTGTCCAGGCCATGTTTGACGAAGCAGCCGTCGCGCTTGATTCGGGGACGCTCGACGGACAGGGCGATGAGCATGTGAGCTGGACACCGGCACAACTGGATACGCGTGGGTGGGAGGAGGCCACCAGCTTCATGGATCAGGCGCTCGCGGGCCTGACCGAGATTCTTGATGCGAGCGCGGCACGACTTGCGAAAACGGGTGAGGATGGCCTCTCCGCGATGGTGGGGATTTTGGCTTTTGAGACGCCGGGGCCGAGCAGCCGATTGGGGGTTACTGGGAAATCTCCCGAGCACGAGCAAGGACCGAGTCCAGCATCGGCTCAGTAAGGCGCCCAGTAAACGTGTTCTGCTGACTGGGGTGATAGCAGCCCAGCAGATCCCATCTGCCGACCTCGACTTCGGCACCATGTCCGAATCGTGGCTTCGGGCTGGGAATTTCCTCGCCCATGCTCCTCAGGGCGCGAAGGGAGCCGTCCCAGGCAAAACCTCCCAGCGCGACGATCGTGCGGCAGTTCTCCAGCAGCTGCAGCTCGCGCTCGAGATAAGGCAGGCAGCGGTCACGCTCCGTGGGAGTTGGGCGGTTGGCTGGTGGAGCACATCGCACTACTGCCGTTACATAGACGTCTCTCAACTCGAGCCCATCCCCGCGATGCGCACTGGCGGGCTGGTTTGCGAAGCCCGCGCGATGCAGAGCCGCGTATAGCCAATCCCCCGAGCGATCGCCGGTGAATATGCGGCCGGTGCGGTTTGCGCCGTGAGCAGCTGGCGCGAGGCCGACGATCGCGATGTTGGCAGCGAGATCGCCAAAACCATCGAGCGGTCGTGCCCAGTAGTCCTCACCCTGGTAGCGGCGCGGAGGATCTGCAGCGCTCTCCTCGCGCCAGTCCACTAGCCGTGGACATTTCCTGCAGCGATGAATCGCTGAGGCAAGTCTTCGAAAAGCCTCCGGGCTGGTCTTGCCGGCTTTCTCTCCCATGTTTGAACTGAATCACGCAGCAACCCCAGGCGCCATGCAGGAGCGGATCGATTCTGAGCTCAAGAATCGATCCGCTCCGAGGCACGAGCATTCCTATCGCAGCTTGGTAATTGAAAGCAGCGGAACGACTTGGTCTGTTTTCCCGATCTTCACCCTGCCTCACCCCCCTTCGCAATCGTCAGCTCTTGCGGTGGGGGTCGCGACCCATCCGATGCTTTAGACCAATCAAATGCTGGAAAAAGTTCCAGTATTAAGTTCTACGCCTCCAAAGGGCCGCTTTTATTGTTGTCATTCCAGCTTTGCGTCTAATACGATGGAGTGGTTCAAGCTTGCGAAAACGAAATGAGGAGTCTGCTTTGGCCGCAAAAACGAGGACCAAGACAAAAAGCGAAAGCAAGGGAGGGGTAGACCAGCGCTTGGTAAAGGCGCTAGCGCATCCCTTGCGCGTTGAAATCCTGACCATTCTCAACGAGCGGATGGCCAGCCCCAATGAACTCTCCAAGGAGCTAGAAGAGGGCCTCAGCCAGGTCAGCTACCACGTCAAAGTCCTCAAGGACTTCGAGTGCATCGAAATGGTCAAGACGGAGCCCCGGCGTGGCGCTGTCGAGCACTATTACAGGGCGACTGAGCGAGCCTTCTTGACGGATCGAGACTGGAAAGCACTCCCCGATTCGGTCAAGCCTGGCGTTAGCTCGTCGGCAATTCAGATGATTCTGGATGACGTGGTCGGCGCTCTCGCAGGCGGCACTTTCGACGCTCGCGACGATCGCCACATCAGTTGGACCCCAGGCGTAGTCGACGAGCAGGGCTGGACGGAGTCTGTTGATCTCGTAGCTGAAACTCTCGAGCGCTTGATCAAGATTCACGCAGACAGCGCCAAGCGCCTCACCAAGTCCGGCGAGGAGGGCATCCCGGCCACCGCCGTGTTGATGAACTTTGAAGGTCTGTCGCCTGAGGCCAAGGCAACGAAGGGCCTCAAAAAGGGTCGCAAAAAGAAGGCAGCCAAGTAGGTCTAGTAATTTCGAGCAAAAGCAGCTAGAACTCCTCATATGCTTCGAACCCGCATATGGGTTCGAAGCGAGTATTTGCCATCAGCAGTCAGCGGCGCGGCCTCGGTCGCGTCGCTGTCTTTCTGGTCGCCGTGGCGATCGGGGTTGCCGGCTGCGGTCGCAGCGGGCAGGGAGCGGCGACGGACAGCGATAAGGCCGCTGACGTCGAAGTTCTCAACACCCTCCTCTCCCAGGAGCTGACGACCGTGGATGCCTACGGGCAGGCGCTGGCGCAGTTGCGCGGCCGGCCGCTTGTGGTCGCGGGACAGCTGCGCGGGCAGGACCAGACCCACCTCGACGCGATCACCAGGGCGATCCGCGGGGTCGGGGGCGAAACCGACGCGGAAGCGGCCGAACTCGAAGCGCCGGGCCCGAAAGACGCGGAAGAGGCGCTGCTGCTTGCCTACGAAGAGGAGAACTCCTCGCTCAGCGAGGCCCTGGACGCGGCGCCCCACCTGAATACGCCGGCGCCGCGCACGCTCGCCGCGGCGCTGGCCGCGAGTCACGCCCAGCACCTCGTCGCCTTGCGCCAGTTGCTCGGGGCGAGCCTCGCCGCCTCCGTCCCCGAGGCCTTCGAGGCAGGGGACGTTCCGCCACCCGCTCCGCCCGCCGAAAGGGGATGATGCGCGGGTGACCGCCCCTCTCTACGCGATCGGCCGCTTCTGTGCACGTCACCACTGGCCGACGATCGCGGTCTGGATCGTGCTTGCCGTCGGCCTCGTCCTCGCCGGCCAGGCGGGGGAGAGCAAGACCAACGACAACCTGACGCTGCCGGGCACCGGCTCCACCAAGGCCACCGAACTGCTCGAAGAGAAGCTGCCCGAACAGGCCTTCGGCAGCAACCCGCTGGTCTTCCAGGCCAAGGCCGGCCAGGTGCTGACCGCGCCCAGGTACGCCAGCGCGGTCGAAGAATCGGTGCAGCGGCTGAACGCGCTGCACGACGTCAACTCCGCGGTCAACCCGCTCAGCCCCGAGGGCGCCAAGTTCCTCAGCAAAGACCGCTCGGTCGCCTACGTGCCGGTCATCCTCAGCGTCGGCCCCAGCGAACTGACCGAAGCGCAGGCGCTGGCCGTGCTCGACGCCGGCAATCCGGCGGAGGCCGCCGGCGTCAGGGTCTCGATCGGCGCCTACGTGGGCTCGCAGCTCTCCAAGCCCGACACCGGCGCCAGCGATGCGATCGGCATCGCCGCCGCGATCGTGATCCTGCTCTTCGCCTTCGGCACAGCGACGGCGATGGTGCTGCCGATCGCCTCGGCGATCCTCGGCCTCGCCTGCTCGCTCTCGATCATTCGCCTGCTCGAGCACGTCCTGCAGGTGCCGAGCGTGGCCTCGACCCTGGCGACGATGATCGGGCTCGGCGTCGGCATCGACTACGCCCTCTTCATCGTCACCCGCCACAAGCTGCAGCTCGGCGACGGCATGGAGATGCGCGAGTCGATCGCCCGGGCCACGGCGACCGCGGGCGGCGCCGTCGTCTTTGCCGGTTTCACCGTCGTGATTGCGCTCTGCTCGCTCGCCTTCGCCGGCATCCCGCTGGTCAGCACGCTCGGCTTCACCGCCGGGATCGCGGTGGTGATCGCGGTGCTTGCCGCGACCACGCTGCTGCCGGCGATGCTGGGAGCGCTCGGGCCGCGGATCAACTCGCTGCGCGTGCAGTTCGGCAAAACGCACCCCGACGATGCCGAGCCGCACGGCTGGCGGCGCTGGGCCCGCGGCGTCGCCGACCGCCCCTGGCGCTCCGCGATCGCCGCCCTGGCGGTCCTCGCCGTGCTCTCGATCCCACTGCTGCAGCTCGAGCTGGGCCAGAACGACATCAGCGCCCTGCCCAAGTCGACCACCGCGCGCCAGGCCTACGACGGCCTCACCCAGGGCTTCGGCCCCGGCGTCAACGGGCCGCTGCTGGTCGCTTCGGAATTCGAGAGCGCCGGCGAAGCAAAAACGGTGCTGCCGGTCCTGGAGAAGAAGATCAGCGCCGCGCCCGATGTCGCCGAGGTCTCCGAACCGACCCTCGACAAGGCCGGCACCGCGGCGGTCTTCACCGTGATCTCGAAATCGGCGCCGTGGGCGGATGAGACCGTCAGCCTGGTCGAAGACCTGCGCGACGAAACGATCCCGGCGGCGCTGAAGGGCAGCTCCACCCAGTCCTACGTCGGCGGCCAGACCGCCGGCTACATCGACCTCGCCACGCAGATCAGCGACAAGCTGCCGCTGATGATCGGCATCGTCGTCGCGCTCAGCTTCATCGTCCTCCTGCTCGCCTTCCGCTCGCTGCTGGTGCCGCTGAAGGCGGCGGCGATGAACCTGATCTCGGTGGCGGCCGCCTACGGCGTCGTCACCGCGGTCTTCCAGCTCGGCTGGGGCTCCTCGCTGATCGGCCTCGACCACGCGATCCCGATCGTCAGCTTCGTGCCGCTGCTGATGTTCGCGATCCTCTTCGGGCTCTCGATGGACTACGAGGTCTTCCTGCTGACCCAGATGCGCGAGCACTACCGCAAGACCGGCAAAGAGAAGGACGCGGTGATCGAAGGCCTGGCCAACACCGGCCGGGTGATCACCTCGGCGGCCGCGATCATGGTCTGCGTCTTCACCAGCTTCGTCCTCAACGGCAACCCGATCGTGAAGGAGTTCGGCGTCGGCCTCGCCGTCGCGATCGCGATTGATTCGACCCTGGTCCGCTGCCTGCTGGTGCCGGCGATCATGGTCCTGCTCGGCAAGTGGGCCTGGTGGATGCCCGGCTGGCTCGGCCGCTTCGTCCCCCACATCAGCATCGAGGGCGAGGACTACTTCGCCAAGCGCGACGCGGAGCTCGCCGCTGCCGCCAAGAGTCCGGCGGGGAGCGCCTGAGCGGGATGTTCCCGCTCAACCTCCCCAACGCCCTCACCCTGCTGCGCATCCTCGCGGTGCCGGTCGTCGTCGTCGCCCTGCTCGGCGAGACCCCCAACGGCGACGAGCTCGCCGCCGCCGTCTTCGCCCTCGCCGCATTGACCGACGGCCTCGACGGCTACTTCGCCCGCTCGCGCGACGCGGTCACCACCTTCGGCAAGCTGATGGACCCGATCGCCGACAAGCTGCTGATCGTCGCCGCACTGGTCTCGCTGGTCTCACTCGATCGGCTCGAAGCCTGGGTGGCGATGGTGATCATCGCCCGCGAGTTCGCCGTCACCGTAATGCGCGCGATCGCCGCCGAGCGCGGCATCGTGATCGCCGCCAGCTGGCTGGGCAAGGTCAAGACCGTGCTGCAGATTGCCGCCGTGATCGCCCTGATCGCCACCAACCCGGCCCCGGCCTGGGTCGACGCCCTCGTCTACCTGGCCGTCGCCGTCACCCTGATCAGCGGCGCCGACTACTTCTTCGGCCTGCGCCGCCGCATCGAGGCCGAGCGAGAAGCGCGCGCGGTGGCGAAAACCAAGCCGAGCTAACCCGTTCGCCGCGACCCCTTCCGGTGCGCTTTATGCACTCCCGAGGTGCAAAAGGCGCACCGGAGGCCGGACCACGCGTTTCTACCGCGAGGGGTCGATCATGAAGTGACGAAAGCTTGCGGCGGAGCCGAGACCGCAGCCTCGCTGTGGGGCGCCGCAGTTGCACGACTCCGCTTGCAGTGAAGTCGGTCGGCCGAGGTTGTTAACCGCCTTTACGGAGTAATGACGCTCATTGCCGCACTCTTCACAGCGCTTCGAAATCGTCTCGCCGACCCGCCACCCGGTGATCCTGACCTGAGCAAGCGCCTCGTTCTCGGCCTCGACCTGCGTCCGACGGCGAGTTAGACCGATCGCTTTGACGCATCGCCCGTCGTACTCGGGTTCAAGGGCGGTGACGATTCCGTGCCAAGGCCCCGAAAGGCTGCCAGGCAGGAGCATCTCGTCCCCGACCTCCACATCGTCCAGCTCGGTTTCGTAGGCGTAACGACCGTTGATTAGAACCTTCACCTGAAACCCGCCACGGCCGATCGCTAGGCGCCCGGCGACTCCAGCCACTCGCGCATCGTCGTGTGGCGCTCGGTGTGCTCGCCCGTGGCGAGCTCCTGGCGCAGGTCGCCGAGGGTGCCGTAGCGCTCGGCGACGACGTTGTGGCGGTGAATCGTCTCCAGGTTCTCCTGGCGGGCGAGGACAAAGGCCTCGGCGGGAAGGTCGGGATAGCCCTCGACCACGGCGCGGATCATCTCCCGCACGCAGTCCTCGACGAAGCGCGGGTTCGCATGAGCTTTGGCGACGACGGCGAGCTCGTCGGGGCGCTTCATCAGCTCGTAGATCTCCGAGCTCATCGAGCCCTCGACGATGCGCAGCAGCTGCGGTGCGTCGATCCAGGCCTCACCGCCCTCGGGGCAGCCGATGTAGAGCGTGCCGATGCCGCGCTGGTTGTGGGTGGCGACGGGGACGGCCTCGATCGCCCGCTCGACCTGCTCGGCGTCGAAGCCGGCGGCGGCGAGCTGTTCGCGGCCGAGCTCGGCGACCATCTCCTGGGCGCAGGGGCAGGCGGTCATGCCCTGCGCCTGGACGCCGGTGAGGGTGCGGTTGCCGCGCTCGGAGGCGACGGCGGTGCCGAAGAGGCCGTAGATCTCCTGGGTCGAGTGGCCGGTGGCCGGCGTCTGCACCGTCTCCGGGTAGCGCGCCTCGACCGAGACCTCGGCGCGGCGACCGCCCTGGGTCTCGCGCACGCGCTGGGCGATGTGGGAGGCGAGGATCTCGGCGCGGAAGGCCTCGCCGAGGACGACCGCGTCGATCGCCTCGCTGACGTTCTCCTCGAAGCGGGACATGTGGACCCCGGCCTGGCGCGGCTCGAGGTCGACGAAGCACTCGAAATTGGCGTGGTAGAGGTTCTCCGTTCCGTCGGCCTTTACCCGGATCACCTTCTCGACGCCGGTGACGCCGACGCGCGAAAGGCTCACCTGGGTGGCGGGCACCGAGGCCTGCACGTCGGGCGCGGAGCGGGCGGGCGGGATCGTCGTGCGGCTGGCCACGGCTTATGAAGCGTAAGCGACCGGGCCCCTCGGCCGGCGTCCGGCGGCCGTGACCGAACCGATTTCTTCTGCCTATACTTTGCTGCGGCCGGAGCGTTGGGGTCGGCCTCCCCTGGGAAGGGGGACAGGGTTGCACCCGGAGGCAGCGAGATCGAACCGTTGGAGACGGTCCCCGTGGGACTGGATCAGGATTCGGATGAACAGCCGTTTGCGGAGCCCGAGGAGCTGCGCGGGCTGATCGCGCTGGGTCGCGAGCGCGGCTACCTGACCTTCGAGCAGATCGCGACCACGCTCGAGGAGGTCGAGGTCACCAAGGAGCAGATCTCCGGCCTGCACGCGCACCTGGTCGAGCAGGGCGTCGAAGTCCTGGCCGAGGAGGGCGTCAGCGCCTACAAGGAAGCGCGGGCCGAAGAGGCCAACGGCGCCAGCGCCAAAAAAGACTCCGAGCTGGACCTGACGGTCGAACCGAGCCTCGACTCGCTGCGCCTCTACCTGCGCTCGATCGGCCAGGTCGACCTGCTGACCGCGGCGCAGGAGGTGGACCTGGCGAAACGGATCGAGCGCGGCGACATGATCGCCAAGCGCCAGATGGTCGAGGCCAACCTGCGGCTGGTCGTCTCGATCGCCAAGGGCTACCTGGGGCGCGGGCTGAGCTTCCTCGACCTGATCCAGGAGGGCTCGCTGGGCCTGATCCGCGCGGTCGAGAAGTTCGACTACCGCCGCGGCTACAAGTTCTCCACCTACGCGACCTGGTGGATCCGCCAGGCGGTGACGCGGGCGATCGCCGACAAGGCGCGGACGATCCGCATCCCCGTCCACATGGTCGAGAAGCTGAACCGGGTGACCCACGTCGAGCGCCAGCTGGTGCAGTCGCTGGGTCGCGAGCCGGAGCCCTTCGAGATCGCCGCCGAGCTGCGCTGGCCGCTGGACGAAGTGCGCGACATCCTGCGCGTCTCCCAGCTGCCGGTCTCACTGGAGAAGCCGGTCGGGGACGAGGACGAATCGGAGCTCGGCGACTTCGTCGCCGACGACGAAGTCGCGCAGCCCTTCGAGGAAGCGAGCGAGCACCTGCAGCGCGAGGGCGTGCGGCGGGCGCTCGACGCCCTGCCCGAGCGCGAGCGCCAGGTGATCGAGCTGCGCTACGGGCTCTCCGGCCTCGAGCCGCTGACGCTCGAGGAGGTGGGGAGGACCTTCGGCGTCACCCGCGAGCGGATCCGCCAGATCGAGACCAACACGCTGAAGAAGCTGCGCGCCCTGCCCGAGGCGCAGATGCTGCGCGAAGCCAGCTAGCGCGGCTCGAGCACGATGACCGAGGCTTCTCGGTCGAGCTTGTCCTGGTAGTCGTCGAAGCCCGCGTACTGCTCGTTGTGCTTGCGCCAGAGCTCGCTGCGCTCCTCGCCCTCGGCGATGCGGGCGAGGACCGGGTAGCGCTTGCGCCCCACCTCCACTTCGCCCTCCGGGTTGGCCTTGAGGTTGAGCGACCAGGCCGGGACCTTGGCGTTGCCGGCGTTGGTGTTGATCACGACGACGTTGTCGCCGTCGGCGAGGTAGACGACCGGGGCGGTGCGCTGCTGCCCCGACTTGCGCCCGGTGGTGGTGAGCAGCAGGACCGGCGCCTTGCCGACCTTGCCGCCGATGCGCCCGCCGCTGAGCCGGTAGAGCGGGGTGTTGAGCTTGCCCGCCCAGCGCAGCCCGGTGGCACCGAGCGAGTTGGAGATCCGCGCGAGGGTGTGGTCGCTTGGCACGGCGCGAGTATCTCAGGCCCAAAGGGTCTGGCGACTTATGCGTCATATGGACGCATAAGTCGCCAAGACGTAGAGTGGGCAAATGGCCGAGCCGCATCCCTTTCGCGTTGCAGCCGAAGCGAAGGACCTCGACCTGCTGACCGAGACGCTGCGCGAGGACGTCGAGCTGCACAGCCCGATCCTCTTCCGTGGCTTCGAGGGCCGCGAGATGGTGAGCGCCGTCCTAACCCACGTCGCCGCCACGCTCGAAGACCTCACTTATATAGACGAGCTGCACGAAGGCAGCTCGGTCGCCCTGCGCTTCAAGGCCAACGTCGGCGACCGCGAGCTGGAGGGCATCGACTTCCTCGAGCTCGACGATGACGGCCGCGTCGCCGTGCTCACCGTCTTCATGCGCCCGATGTCGGCCCTCACGGCCTTCAACGAGCAGATGAAGGAGCGGCTGGGCGTCGCGCCAGGCTAGTTACGTCTGACTCGACCGCGTTTCCAGGCGCTCCAAGATGACGCGGCCCGGTCCATCGGCACGAGCATGAAGTCGATCACCAGGCTCGAGTCCAGCCTTGCGGAATGGCACGCTCGGGATGGTTATCTGGTGCTGAGGAGAGACTTGCGTACGCTGGAATCGCAGCGGCGCATCGATCGCTACTGACCCATCTCCGGTTCCGGTGGAGGGACTGTCGAGAACCTGCAATCTCGATGGGGGAGGTGGGAATCGAACCCACTCAAGCAGTGCTACCGACTTTACAGGCCGGCCCGGCTCTCCAGCTCCGGCGCTCCCCCTGGTTTGGGACGGCGATTCTAGAGCTGTGGCCTCATTCGGGTAGATCAGACGCTCAATTGGTTGCCCTCGCTCTATCTCGAACTCCGAATATTTCGATCCACCGAGAGCCACCTGGCGCTGAGCCTCGATAGAAGCGGCGGGAATGAACCAGCGACGGCCGTCACCGACTAGGGCGAAGAGGAAGTCAACGTTTGCGGGATCAAATGTCTTTGTGGTCTTGCTCCAACTCTGATTGCCGCCATTGGTCGCGATCATCACTCGCCAGCGGCGGTGACCTTTCGGCGTTTCTGCGCTCTGGGTTGAGGTCTTGACCTGCACTCGACATATGCGACCGTCGATCTCAGCCATCAAATCGACATCGGGGCTATGGCCGAGCGGAACCCATATGAGGGCACCCTTGCTTGCGAGCCACTCCATAGCTGAGAACTCGCCGAGATCGCCCTGGGTTCGGCGATTGATCAGGCGCTGGCGGTGCTGTGGCTTCGCTGGTGGGTCGGCTTTCATCCCGAACATATGTTCGTAAATGCTTCAGACAGAAAGTTCCGCGATCTAACCTGCGCGATGATGCTCGTGTGAACGGGAGTGAGCTCGAGAGCCGCGTCATCGCTATCGCCGGGGTTGCCGGCGGCCTCGGGCCCGTGGTCGCGGAGCGGCTGGCGGGGGCTGGGGCGACGATCGCCGGGACGGACATGGACCAGGAGCGGATCGACGAGGTTGGCGCTGGGCTCGATCGGCCGGCCGAACGCTGGGATGGGCGCGCGGTCGACCTGCTCGACGAGGAGGCGACGCGGGGTTGGTGCGCGGCGCTGGTCGAGCGCTTCGGCCGGGTCGACGCGTTGCTGCACCTGGTCGGGGGGTGGCGTGGGGGAGAGCCCTTGCACGAGGCGTCGCTTGAGGACTGGGACGTGCTGCACGACTCGTTGGTTCGCACCGTCCAGCACACGACGCGTGCCTTCCACGACGCGCTGCTTGCCAGCGAGCACGGCCGCTTCGTTCTCGTTTCCTCCAAGCAGGGGCAAGCGCCGACCAATACGAACGCGGCCTATGCCTCGGCAAAGGCCGCGGCTGAGGCATGGACGCTCGCCTTCGCTGACGGCTTCGAAGGCACGACGGCGACCGCCAACATCATCGTCGTCGACGCGATCCTGACGCCGCGCATGCGCGCGGAGAGTCCGGGCGAGGACTTCCCGACCTTCACCTCCGCCGAGGACCTTGCCGAGGCGATCGCATTCGTCTGCTCGGACCAGGCAAGAAAGATGAACGGGCAGCGTTTCCCGCTTACCATGCGGGGATGAGCAAACCCGCCCAGGGCGAGATGACGATCGGCGAGCTCGCCGAGCGGACCGGGATGACGGTGCGCAACATCCGCGCCCACCAGACCCGTGGGCTGCTGCCTCCGCCCGTTGTCCACGGGCGCACCGGCTACTACAACGAGGAGCACGTCGCGAGGATCGAACTGACCCGCGAACTGCAGGCCGATGGCCTCAATCTCGAGGCGATCCGGCGCATGGGGGAAAGCGTCAACGGCGCCGCCGAGGAGGTCCACAATCTCACTCGCACCCTCCGTGCCCCCTTCGAAGAGGAGACGCCGGAAATCGTCGAGCTGGTCGAGCTGGCCGAGCTCTGGAAAAAAGAGGTCGAAGAAGGACGCGGCTTCGAGATGCTCGAACGGGGCGAAAAACTCGGCTCGATTCGCTCCCTGCCCGACGGCAAGGTCGAGGTGATCAGCCCGCGCATGATGAATGCCGCGGCCGCTCTGGCCGACGTCGGCATGAGCCCCGATGCCGTCCTCGCGGTTGCGGAG
Organism: uncultured Solirubrobacterales bacterium; assembly: GCA_963701265.1. Lineage (GTDB taxonomy): Bacteria > Actinomycetota > Thermoleophilia > Solirubrobacterales > 70-9 > VRUE01. The sequence goes on along the minus strand of OY969581.1, from coordinate 2,564,459 downwards.
AAGCTGCGCCGCAAGGCCGACGAGATCGCCCAGCTCTTCACTGACCTCTTCCTCGAGCAGGTCTGGAAGCCCTTCGACGAAGCCGGTCGCCCAGACGGTGACTGGCCGAAAGTGCGCGAGACCCTCGAGCGCACCCGTCCCCTTGGCGCGGACGTCCTGATGGGCGTCTTCCAGATCGCGATCGCCGAGGCGACCGACAAAGCGCTCGGCAAAACGATCCGCAGCGTCGCCCGCAGTGAGGCCAAGCGCGCCACGCGCAAGCCGCGCAGTCGCACACGCTCCTAGCGAAGACCTCCCCCAGGTGGGCTGTGGGATTGCCAGATAGCCCGACTTCAGTGCACTGCCAGGGCCAGCTCTTCGCTGGCCACCTCATGTCCTTCATACGGCAGCACGGCGAAGTACATCAGCGAGGGCAGCAGCGAGCGGACGTCGTCGGCCTCGCCGCGGTTGAGGCGTGAGTAGAGCAGCGCCTCGATGCCGCCGACGATGCCGGCCGCGGCGATTGCTGTGGGGGCAGGCTCGCTCTCGGGGGTTTCGCTGCGGACCTGGGTGTCGAGGCAGGAGGCGAAGTGGTCGAGCAGCTCGTCGCGGCGGGTGAGTGCCTGCGGGCAGGCGGCGCGGCCGTCGACGATCAGGGACATCGCGGCGTCGGGATCCTCGGCGACGAAGCTCAGCAGCTCGTCGAGCCCGCTGCGCAGGCGCTCGCGCCAGTTCTCACCCTCGCCAAATGCCCGCTCGATGCGCTCGCGCAGGCGGTTGGCGGCGCTGTCGAAGGCGGCGAGGAAGCAGTCTTCCTTGTTGCTGAAGTGTTCGTAGAAGGTGGGGCGGGAGACGCCGGCGCGCTCGAGCACGTCCTGGACGCTGACCTCGCGGTAGCCGAGCTCGGCCGTCGCCCGCAGCATCGCGGCCAGCAGGCGCTCGCGTTGGACGGCGCTGACCAGGTCGGAGGGGAGAGAGCGGATGCCCGAAGGGAACTGGCCTTCGCCGCCAGAAAGCAGTTCCGCCGCGGCACTCACGTCGGCCTGCGACCAGCTATCGCCGAGCGCGGCGATCAGCATCTCCTGGCTCAGTTCGACCCTGTCCATAGCATTGAGAAACTCAGTCGTTTCTGTTATAAACCTACTGAGTCCTGACACGGTACCATCTGGGTCGCTACCGTGCAAGGAACCTGCGTGTTTCCTGGCTATCCTTGGCGGATGCCGCCGCGCGCAAAGGCGGGTTCCGGGGGGACCGACGCCATACCGACTCGCCCTGCACTCCCGCGCGAGTTCGTCGCCAGCCACAAGCGTAGGCGGATCATGGACGCGATCGCCGAGTTGACCGCCGAACAGGGCTACGACGCGACCAAAATCGGCGACATAGTGCGGCGCGCCGGCGTCGCCCGCAAGACGCTTTACGACAATTTCGAGGGCAAGGAGGAAGTCTTCCTGGCCGCATTCGACGCCTCAGTGGACGAGGTGACGCAGCGGATAGAAGCCGATTGCGCGGATGCGGAAGGTGACTGGGAAGAGCGCGTCCAAGCCGGCCTCTCCGCCTTCCTGCGCTATGTAGCCGAGAATCCGGCCCTCGCCCGAATGTGCATGATCGAGGCGCTCTCGGCCACTCCAGCCGCAACTGAGCGCTACGAGCAGGCGATGCAGCGCTTCGTCGACCTGGTCAAGCAAGCAGTTCCGCGGGACGAGCTGCTCCCGGAGACGATCGAAGAAACCCTGGTTGGGGGGGTTGCCTGGATCATCTACCAGCAGATCCGCCGAGGCGAGGCCGAAAAGGCCCAGGATCTCTTGCCGGAACTCTCCGAATTCATGCTGGCGCCCTTCCAGGACGCCACGGTGCGAGGCGAGTAGCGCTTACTGAAACGTCTGGGGGGAGGTCGATAGGACCAACCACTTGCCATCTTCGCGCTTGACCGCGATCCAGTGGTCTTCGCCGTCGCTGCCGTGGAAGAGGGCGAAGCCCGCGCCTTCTCCTGCCCGGCCACCTTCCTGCACACGCAGACTGGCTACGCCATCAGGTGCCAAGACTCCTGACACATCGGCCGCCGGGGGTGCAAATGCCTTGATCGTCTTCGGCAGGGCTTGGGCGCAATCGCCGGCCTGGTTGGACTGTTCAGCCAGCGTGGAGATTTGCGCCTTGACTTGGGCCGATAGGTACGAGCAGGCCGCGTCCCATTCTTCGCGCGCGGCGGCCTGCAGGTAGGTGACGACCACTTCACTGACGTCGCCGCGGCTGTCTTCGCTCCCCTCCTCACCGAATTCGGCGAGGTGCAGTTTGCCGGCCGCGCTGTACTTCTGGAAGCTCTTGCTCTCCCCGGAGGCTGCGCCTCGATCGGGCAGGTCCAGGTCTTCCTGCTGCGTCTCGGTTCCGTTCTCCGCCTCACCGCTGTCGGCAGCGGACGGCGCTTCGGAGCTGCTCGAGCCGTCCTCGCTCCCCGATGGTCCCGATGCCCCTTCGCCCGTTGTCGAGGTCGTGCCGGGGACGTCGCCGGTCGTCGACCCTGATGACGTGCTCGAATCGTCATCGCCCCCACCGCAGGCGGCCAAGAGAAATGCGCAGGCGAGGACCGCGACGATCGCAGCCAGCAAGTGCTTAGGACCCCCCATAAACAGGGCGGATCTTAGCGGGCAGGTCCGGTGACCACTGGCGCTGGCAGACTCCAGCGCTGTGGAACGTCTTCCCCGCGGCCGTCACGGCCTGCCCCGCGAGTTCGTCGCGCAGAACCAGCGTGAGCGGCTGCTTGCGGCGCTCGCCGAGTGCCTGGAGGAAAAAGGCTACGAACGCACCACGGTCTCCTCGATCGGTAAACGCGCCGGCGTCTCGAAGAGCGACTTCTACAAACAGTTCGAGAGCAAGGACGCCTGCTTCGTCGCCGCCTATGACGACGCGGTCGAGCGGATACGTGCCGTGGTCCTCGCCGCCTGCGCCGAGCGCAAGGACTGGGCCACGGGGGTGCTCGCCGCGCTCACCGACCTGCTTGATCTGCTCACCGCCGAGCCGGCGCAGACGCAGCTGGTGCTGGTCGAGGGGCTGCGCGCCGGCCGCGGTGTCTATGACCGCTACCAGGTCGCCCTGCAGAGCTTCGTTCCTTACCTGCGGGACGGGGCACCGGCGCCGCCGGGCAGCACTCCGCCGCCAGGGGCGACCGACGAGGCCGTTGTCGGCGGCATCGCCTCACTGCTTGCACGCCGCGTGCTCGCCGGCGAAACCAAGACGATGTCCGGGTTACTGCCGGAGATTGCGGAGTTTGCGCTGACGCCCTACGTCGGTACTGCCGAGGCGCGTAAGGTGATCTCCGGGGCCTGAGGATTACCGCGGGTCGCCGCGTGCTTCCCGCAAGCGTTTCAAATCGGCCAAATCCTCCGGCCGGGCGGCGAGTTCCTTCAGTTTCACCAGATCCCGGTAGCCGACGAACTTGATCGGGATACCGCCGATCCGCTCCTCAACCGCTGAGGGCGAGAGCTCCTCCCAGAGTGGGATGTCGCCGAGCCACTGCATCAGGTCGAGTCGGCCCAAACTAGTCAGCAGGACCCAGTTCCCTCCCAGGGCAAGGGCCTGTGGATCTAGTGGGTCCGGAAGCTCGCCGGGGTCGAACTCGTCGGCTCCCTCGACCACGGCCTCGAGCCGCGCGAGCACGCGAACCAGCTTTTTCAGATTCTCGCCGGTGGGGTCTGGGACCACGTCCACATCCTTGGTCGCCCGCACGTGTCCGTGAAAGCCGACGGCCACGCCACCGATCACCAGGAAGTCGACTCCCTCCCGAGAGAGCTCGGCAAGGATTCCCTGGATATCGAGCTCAGCCAAGGCGCCTGCGGCGGCCGGCGTCTGCGACTCCGGCCATGAACTTCGAGAGCTCGAAGACTTGCTCGACTCGCTGAGCGGGGGTGAGTTCCTCGTATTCGCGCCGCAAGGCGGCACGGTCGGCTCGACCGTCGGGCGTCCAATTGCCTTTGCGGGCCGGTTTCACGAGCCTAAGGTACCAGCGGCAAGCCGAGAAAATCGCCATTTAGCGGCAGTTAGCCGACGGTGTGCGTCACGCCGAGCGCGTAGGCTGCGCTGATGCACGAGACAGCTCCGGTGAGAGCGAACGCAGGAGAAGGCGGGGGCGCGATTCTCGACGGCGTCCTGCCCTCGCAGGCGCTGAGCGAGGCGATCGCCGCCGACTGGGTCAGCTCCGGCGACTACCGGATCCGCCCCGAGGCGATCCAGCCGGCCAGCATCGACCTGCGGCTCGGCGACCACGCCTGGGCGCTGCGCTGCTCCTTCCTCCCCGACGTCGACTCGACCGTCGAGGAGAAGATCGAGGGCCTCGCCTTCCAGCGCATCGACCTGCGCGACGGTGCGGTGCTCGAGCGCGACCGTCCTTACCTGGTGCCGCTGATCGAGGAGCTGGCGCTGCCCGAGGACGTGCGCGCCAAGGCCAACCCGAAGAGCTCGACCGGGCGGCTCGACGTCTTCACCCGCGTGCTCACCGATCGCCACCACCGCTTCGACGAGATCCGCGCCGGTTACCGCGGCAAGCTCTACCTCGAGGTCGTGCCGCGCTCCTTCGCGATCCAGGTCAAGACCGGGCTCTCGCTCAACCAGCTGCGCCTCGCCCGCGGCGACGTGCGCCTGGCCGATGCGGAGATCCGCGCCCTGCAGGACGAGTTCCCGCTGCTCTACCTCGACTCCCACGCCCTCCGGGAGTCCGAGCTGGCGCTCGCCGACGGCCTCTTCCTCAGCGTCGACCTTTCCGGGCCGAGCGATCGCATCGTCGGCTACCGGGCGAAGAAGAACAGCCTGCCGATCGACCTCTCGCGGATCCGCGCTTACCGCTGGACCGACTACTGGGACCCGGTCTTCCCCGAGGCCGGCTCCAAGATCGTGCTCGAGCCGGAGATCTTCTACCTGCTTCTCTCCGCCGAGGGCGTCTGCATCCCACCCCAGATCGCCGCCGAGATGATGGCCTACGACCCGACCGCCGGCGAGCTGCGCACCCACTACGCCGGCTTCTTCGACCCCGGCTTCGGCTACGACCCGGCCGGCGACCGCCACGGCAGCCGCGCCGCGCTCGAGGTCCGCGCCCGCGACGTCTCCTTCATGGTCGAGCACCGCCAACCCGTATGTAAGTTGGCGCTGGAGCGAACCAGCGCCCCGGCGGAGCGGCTCTATGGGCAGGAGCTGGGCTCCAACTACCAAGGGCAGGTAACGATGCTTTCCAAGCATTTCGAGGAGCAGACAGCTTCTTGACCGAGCGGATATGGCAGGTCTATCTCTCCGGGGAGATTCACTCGGATTGGCGGGAGCGGATCGAGGCGGGGGTTAGGGAGGCCGGGCTGCCGATTGAGTTTTCGGCACCAGTGACTGACCATGCCGCCTCGGATGACGCTGGGACGGGGACGCTCGGGGAGGAGAGCACGCCGTTCTGGCGCGATCACATGGGTGCCGGTGTCAACGCGATCCGCACTCAGACCCTGATCCGGGATGCTGATGTCGTCGTCGTCCGCTTCGGCGACAAGTACCGGCAGTGGAACGCGGCTTTTGATGCCGGCTTTGCTGCGGCGCTCGGCAAGCCGATCGTCACCCTGCACGACGGCGAGCTGGACCACGCGCTGAAGGAGGTCGACTGCGCTGCGCAAGCGACGGCGCGCACGGCGGAGCAGGTCGTCGACGTCCTCCGCTACGTGATCGCCGGCAAGCTGCCTTAACGCCATCTCCGCCCGCCTTTACGTCCAAGCGAACTATGGTGGGCGCACTGTGAGCGCCGACGCCAACCGCGAGACGATCGAGCGCCTCTACGAGGCATTTGGCCGTTGCGACGGCGTCGCGATGACCGCTTGCTACGCCCCCAACGCACACTTTCGCGACCCCGCTTTCGGCGACCTCGAGGGCAACGAGGTGGGCGCGATGTGGCGGATGCTGACCGGCCGCGCAACCGACCTCAAGATCGAGCTGCACGAGCATGAGGCGGACGAGGCTTCAGGCTCGGCCCACTGGATCGCCCGCTACACCTTCTCCACCGGGCGCCCCGTGGTCAATGACATCCAGGCCAAGTTCCGCTTCTCCGACGGCCTGATCGCCGACCACGTCGACGACTTCGACTTCCGCAACTGGGCCAAGCAGGCATTGGGCCCGATGGGGAAACTGGTCGCCGTGCTGCCGCCGCTGCGCAAGAAGGCGCACGCTCAGGCCCGCGGCCAGCTCGACGAGTTCATCGCAACGGAGAAGGACGAGAGCCCCGCCTAGCCTCGGTTCCGCCGCAGTGCATGCGAACGTATGTTCGTATGCGATGGGACGAACAGCGAGTGGAGAACGACCTGCGCCTACCCGGCGTGGGGGACGGCACGACGGTGCGGACCTTCGACGCGCCCGAGGCGATGGGGGTCAACTTCCACGAGGTCCGTGCCCGCTCGGCGCTCAACCGCGTCCCCGGCGGCCGCTACGGCTTCAACTGGACGATCAATCCCTTCCGAGGATGCAGTCATGCCTGTACCTACTGCTTCGCTAGGCGAACCCATGTCTTTCTTGACATGAACGCGGGCCGTGACTTCGAGCGCGAGATCGTCGTCAAGGTCAACGTGCCCGAGCTGTTGCGGCGCGAGCTTGCCCGCGATAGCTGGAAGCAGGAGTTGGTGGCTCTAGGGACCAACACCGATCCCTATCAGTGGGTCGAGAGCCGCTACCGGATGATGCCGCCGATCCTGGACGCGCTCGAGCAGGCGCAGACGCCGGTCTCGGTGCTGACCAAGTCGCCGTTGGTGATGCGCGACGTCGAGATCTTTGCCCGCATGGCGAAGCATCTGCCGGTCTCGGTCAATCTCTCCGTGCCGACCCTCGACGAGGAGGCCTGGCGCGCGACCGAGCCACACACGCCCAGCCCCTTAGCCCGCCTCGACGCCGTCGCCGAGCTGCGCCGCCGCGGCATCGACTCCGGCGTTCTGATCGCCCCGCTGATGCCGGGCATCAACGACAGCCCCGAGCAGGTGCAGCCGATCGTCGACCGTGCCAGGGAGGCCGGCGCCAGCTTCCTCGGCGGCGTCGCCCTCCACCTCCGCGACGAGGTCAAGGACGTCTTCTTCGCCTGGCTGGAGCAAAAACGCCCCGACCTCCTTCCCCGTTACGAGGCCCTCTACCGCGGCCGCTCCTACATGCCGCCCTCGGATCGCGCCAAGCTCACCCGCCGAGTTCGCGGCTGGGGCCGGAGCAACCGCAGGGGCCGCGGACACGAAGAGGAGCGCCCGATTCGGCTGAAAGGTGAGGTCGACCCTCCCCAGCCGCGCCTTTTCTGAGTCCCGCTCGCGTTCCGGCTCATTCTGCGCACCACGCGTGCGGACGCGCCTCTCAGAGTGCGGGTCGTGTTCGTTCCTCTCTTCGCAAGCGCAGGTCCTTTGACAAGCCTTCTCGGGGAGCTGGCTACTTCAATTGGCACAGGTGTTGTGGTGGGCAGCTTCGCCCTCGGCTTGGGGAGCTTCGCCGCGAGTGGCTCGCGAGGCTACTCGGAACGATGGAGTTTGATTGGCGGCTATTGCGGCGGGGTGGGTGGGGTTTGCGTTCTGCTCATTGATATCGTGAGGAAACATTTTGTCTGAAGAAATGAAAAGACTATTTCGCAATGCCAACATCGGCATCGCAGTTACAGTGGCGATCACCCTTGCCGGTCTCGTTTTTCTCTACGACGACGAAGCGGCCTTGGAAGTGTTGGGCCTCATGGCCTTTCTCTCGGGCCTGGCGGTGCTCTTGGTCTTGAATATCCGCGACTACAGAGCTGATCGCAAAGGTCCGCCAAGCGCCTCCTAGCCCTCGTCCAGGTCCGAGAACAGACACTCCTCCGGCGCTTTGTCGTCGCGGAACCGGTGAAACCGCCCGCCGTGCCGGATTCGCCCCGCGGCTGCGTGGTCATAGCCGATCTCGATCACCAGCTCGGGGCGCAGCGCCACCCACTCGAGGTCGCGGCCGCCGGTCCAGCGGCTCGGCTCGGCGGTGCCGGCCTCGCCCGTCTCCAGTGGTTCCAGCAGCGTGCGCAGGCTCCGTTTCGTCTCCTGGCTGAAGCCCGAGATGTGGCCGACCGAGCGCAGCTCGCCGCCGTCGTAGAGGCCGAGGATCAGTGAGCCGACCGTGCCCTCCTCCTTGCCCGGCCGCCAACCCATCACCACGCAATCGATCGTGCGCTCACGCTTTATCTTCGCCATCCCTTTGCGCTTGCCGGGGATGTAGAGGGCGTCGAGCTGCTTGGCCATCGTCCCCTCGGTGCGCCGCAGCCACTCCTCCGCTTGCTCGGTGTCACGGGTGAGCAGGCTGGTCTCGACCGAGGTGCCGTCGAGCAGTCGCTCCAAGCGCTCGCGGCGCTCCGCAAACGGCGTCTCCAGCAGCGACTCGTCGCCCTCGGCGAGCAGGTCGAAGGCGACGAGGGCGGCGGGGATCTCTTTGGAGAGCAGCGTGATCCGCGACTCGGCCGGGTGGATGCGGCTCTGCAGGGCGTCGAATTCGATCCGACCGTCGCCATCGCGGATCACCAGCTCGCCGTCGACCACGTAGCGCCCCGGCGGGAAGCTGAGCTCGGGGAAGTAGCGCGAGAGCGTTTTGCCGCCGCGCGACTGGATGTAGGACTCGGCACCGTCGACGAAGACGATTGCGCGGAAGCCGTCGAGCTTCTGCTCGTAAGCCCACTCCTCGCCGAGGGGAAGCTCTTTGCGGGTCAGCGCCAGCTGCGGTTTGATCGGTGGGGCGAGTGGGAGGTTCACCTGCCCACAGTTTGCCGGGTGGCGAGCTAAGCGGTTCCCAGCGCCTGCTGCCGCGCCCGCGCCTCGCGTGGGTCGGGAATCGGCACCGCCGCCAGCAGCTGCTTGGTGTAGGCGTCAACGGGGCGCTCGCAGACCTGGTCGGCCGCGCCCTCCTCGACGATCTTGCCCTTGTACATCACCGCGATCCGGTCGGAGACGTGGCGGACGACGCCGATGTCATGGGCGACGAAGACATAGGTGAGGCCGAAATCGGCCTGCAGCTCGGAGAGCAGGTCGAGGATCTGGGCCCGGATCGAGACGTCGAGGGCGGAGACCGGCTCGTCGGCGATGATCAACTTCGGCCGCAGCGCCAGCGCCCGGGCGATCCCGATCCGCTGTCGCTGGCCGCCGGAGAACTCGTGCGGGAAGCGGTCGTAGTGCTCGGCCGAGAGCCCGACCCGGTCGAGCAGGCCCTGCACCTCGCGGCGCAGCTCGGCGCCACGCTTCTCTCCCTGCAGATGCAACGGCTCGCCGACGATCTGGCCGACCCGCTTGCGTGGGTTGAGCGAGGCGTAGGGATCCTGGAAGACCATCTGCATCTCGCGGCGCAGCGGCCGCATCGCGCGACGCGAGAGCCCGACGAGCTCGCGGCCCTCGAAGCGGACCGAGCCCGAGGTAGGCGCGAGCAGCTGCAGGATCGTGCGCGAGAGCGTCGACTTGCCGCTGCCCGACTCTCCCACCAGGCCGAGCGTTTCGCCCTGGCGCACGCTGAGGCTGACACCGTCCACCGCTCGCACCCGGTCGACCTCGCGGTCGATCAGCAGCCCGCGCTTGACCGGGAAGTGCTTGACCAGGTCGCTGACCTCGAGCAGCGCCCCGCTCTCGCGCCGCGCCCGCAGCGGCGGTGCCGAGTCGATCCGCACCACCGCGTCGAGCAGCTTGCGCGTGTAGGGATCGGTGGGCGAGTAGAAGATCTGGTCGAGGTCACCGCGCTCGACGATCACGCCTTCGTGCATGACCAGGACCCGGTCGGCTACCTCGGCGACGACCCCCAGGTCGTGGGTGATCAGGATCGTCGCCAGGCCGCGCTCGCGGTTGAGCCGCTCGAGCAGGGCGAGGATCTGTGCCTGCACGGTGACGTCGAGCGCCGTCGTCGGCTCGTCGGCGATCAGCACTTCCGGCTCCAGTGCCAGCGCCATCGCGATCATCGCCCGCTGCCGCATCCCGCCCGAGAACTGGTGCGGGTAGTCATCGACGCGCTGCGCCGCGTTCGGGATGCCGACCGAGTCGAGCAGATCGATCGCGCGCTTGTGCGCCTCCCCCTTGCTCACCTCGCCGCGGTGGGCGCGGATCGCCTCGGCGATCTGCCAGCCGATCCTGTAGACCGGGTTGAAGGAGGTCATCGGGTCCTGGAAGACCATGCCGACCCGGGAGCCGCGCACTGCTTGCAGCTCGCTCTCACTCGCGTCCACCAGCTCCTGCTCGCCGAGCCGGATCGAGCCGGCGATCTCGGCGTTGGGCGAGCGGGTGAGGCCGAGGACCGTCTGCGCGGTGACGCTCTTGCCCGAGCCCGACTCGCCGACGATCGCCAGCACCTCGCCCGGCTGGAGCTCGAAGGAGACGCCGTCGACCGCCTGCACGCGCCCGCTCTGCGTCGCGAAGGAGACCCGCAGGTCCTCGACCGTGAGCAGCGCCCCGCTCACACGACTCCCTTCCGGTGCGCTTTATGCACGCACGGGGTGCAAAAGGACCACCGGAAGCTCATCGTGCCTCGGTCCCCAGGCGGATCCGCGGGTCGAGCCTGGCGTAGGCGATGTCGACCAAGGCGTTGAAGAGGACGACGAAGAAGGCGCCGAAGAGGACGATCGCCATGATCGGCGGCAGGTCGGTGTTGATCAGCGATTCGTAGGCGTACTGGCCGATCCCGTTGAGGCTGAAGACCGCTTCGACCGCAATTGCGCCGCCGAGCAGGGCGCCGAAGTCGAGCCCGAACAGGGTGACGATCGGGATCAGCGAATTGCGCAGGACGTGGCGGGTCATCACCCGTCGCTCGCTGAGGCCCTTGGCCCGCGCGGTGCGCACGTAGTCCTCGTTGATCGCGTCGAGCATGTTGGCGCGCAGCACGCGGCTGTAGATGCCGACGTAGACGATCGCCAGCGTCACCCAGGGCAGAATCAGATGTTCGACCCATTCGAGCGGGTTTTCGGCGAACTCGACGTAGCCGCCCGAGGGGAAGATTTCGGTTTGGTAGGTGAGGTAGTTGAGCAGGATCGCGGCCAGCCAGAAGACCGGGATCGAGATGCCGGTGACGGCGACGATCGTCAGTGCCCGGTCGAGCAGGCCGCCTGCCCGCACGGCGGAGAGGTAGCCGAAGAGGACGCCGAAGAACATCCAGATCACGGCGGCACCGATGCAGAGCGAGAAGGTCGCCGGGATGCCTTCGACGATCCGTTCGTCGACGTTTTCCCGCCCTTCGTAGGAGATCACGTCGCCGCTGAAGACCTTCCCCATCATCGTCACGTATTGCTGCGGCAGCGAGTCGTCGAAGCCCCATTCCTCGGTGATGTTCGCGACCAGGGTCGGGGTGGCGTTCTTGCCAGCCATCCGCAGCGCCGGATCGGAGTTGGGGATGACGTTGAAGATGAGGAAGGTGAGGACCGAGACGGCGAAGAGCACGGCGACCATCCCGAGCAGGCGGCGGACCAGGAAGCGGCCCATCAGACCGCCGTTCCCTCGGGCTCGGGGGTGCCCGCGTGCATCTCCAGCCGCAGTTTCGAGCGCGGATCCAGGGCGTCACGCAGGCCGTCGCCGAAGACGTTGATCGAGAGCACCGTGAGCAGCAGCATCGTCCCCGGCAGCACGGTCAGCAGCGGAGCGCTGGTGATCAGCTGGAAGCCGCCGGCGATCATCGTTCCCCAGGAGGTGTTGGGAGCCTGGACGCCGACGCCGAGGAAGGAGAGCATCGACTCGAGCAGCATCGCGTTGGCGACGCCGAGGGTGAAGAAGACGATGATCGTCGAGGCGAGGTTTGGCAGCAGCTCGCCGAACATCACCCGCAGCGCTCCGGCGCCCTGTGCCTCGGCTGCTTCAACGAACTCCTTCTCGCGCAGGGCGAGCACCTCACCGCGAATCGGCCGCGCCATGTAGGGGACGTAGACCCCGGCGATGATCAGGATCGGGATCCAGATCGAGCTGCCTGAGAGCTCCAGCGGGCCGATCTTGAGTCCGCCAACGGCGAGCGCCAAGCCGAGCGCGATCGACAGCAGGATCACGGGGAAGGCCCAGATCACATCCATCGTCCGCGCGATCACGGTGTCGGTCCAGCCGCGGTAGTAGCCGGCGAGGACGCCGAGCAGTGTCGCCAGCAGGGTGGTCAGCAAGGCGGCGGCGAAGCCAACCAGGAGCGAGGTGCGCCCCCCGTACATCAACCGCACCATCTCGTCGCGGCCAAGCCGGCCGTCGGCGCCGAGGAAGAAGCGACCGTCGGCTTCGAACCACTGCGGCCCGATCGGCCTGCCGCTGGGGTTGACGACTTCGCGCTTTTCGCCGTCCACCTCGAGCTTCTGCAGGGTGTGGGTCGCGTTGGGCCCGGTGTGGGCGACGTTGTCGGCCCAGAGCGGTGCCGCCAGCGAGAAGAGGACGATCAGGACGAAGAGGCCGCCGAAGGCAAGGGCGACGCGGTTGCGGCGCAGGCGCCGCCAGGCAAGTCGCCAGGGGCCGCCGACCGCCGCGCGGGCGGCCTCCTCCTCGGCGTGGGGCTGGGAGGCCACCCGCATATTGTGAGGTTGCGGCCGGGCGTTACTTCGGTTCGAAGCTCGCCAGCGAGTGCCCGAAGGCGGAGTTGAAAACGACGCTGTCGAGGTTGATCTGATCGTTGACGAAGGTCGAGACGGTGTTGGTGCCGTAGGGAACCGTCGGTGCCACCTCCATGAAGGAGCGGTCGAGTTCCGCGTATTCGGCTTCCTGCTCGGGGCCGAGCGGTTCTTCCGCCAGGGTGGCGATCTTTTCGTTCAGCTCCGGCACGTCGATGCGGGAGAAGTTGGTGTTGCCGGTCGGCGCGATCGATTCCCCGCTCAGCAGCGGCTGGAAGAAGGCGTTCGGGTTCGGGTAATCGGCGAAGTAGGCGAGCCAGCCGGTGTCGAGGTCAGGCGTCGTTTCGTTGCCGATGATCGTGTAGTAGTTGTCGGCGTTGATCGTCTTCAGCTTGGCGTCGAAGCCAAGCTTGTCGAGCACGTCCTGGTAATAGGCGCCGGCTTCGTCATTGGGGCTTTCATTGTCGGTCCAGACCGTGATCTCGCGATCGGAGGGGTTGGCTTCGCCCAGCAGTTCCTTTGCCTTGGTCATGCTGTGCGGGTAGAGGTCGAGCGCTTCGTAGCCCGGCATCCCCTCGGGCAGGATCTGGTGGGCCGCCGCCAGCGAGCCGGCGTAGATCCTTTCCAGTGCGTCCGTGTCCACCGCGTAGTTGACCGCCTGACGGACCTTGGGGTCGTCGAACGGCGCCTGCTCGGTGTTCATCCAGAACATGTAGATGTTGAGCGCGTGCTCGACCCGGAACTGGGTCCCTTCGTATTTATTGACGATCGCTTCGCGCTGGTCGGACGGTACCGGCGGCTGCATCCACATCGTCTTGTTGCGTTCGATGTCGTTGACCTGGGTTGCGTCGTTGCGCACGACGCTGATCTCGATCCTGTCGAAATTGCCGGCCGGCACCTCGCTGACCTGAGGGCCGTTGTCCTTGGCCCACTGCGGATTGCGCTCGTAGGACCAGCCGCGTCCCCTCTCGACCTTGGAGATCGCGTAGGGCCCGGTGGCCGGCGGGGGGTCGGCGGTCAGGTTCTTGGCCGGCGTGTCAGCGGGAAGCAGCGCGACGAAGAGCATGGCGAGCTCGTTGGTGAACGATCCGTGCGGAGCGGTCAGCTCGATCTCGATCTTGCCGGTCTTGTCGTCCGTCTTGATGCCGGGAATACCGCCCTTCTTCGTCTTGGCGAAGTTTTCGGCGCCGACGATGCTTTCGTAATAGAACGATCCCGGTGAGTTGATCTTGAAGAGCCGTTCCATCGTGCTGGCGAAGTCGGAGGCCTTGACGGGCGTTCCGTCGGAGTACTTGAGGCCTTTGCGCAGGGTCAGCGTGTAGGTCTTGCCGTCGTTGCTGATCTTGGGCAGGCTCTCAGCCAGCCCGGGGACGACCTTGCTGCCCTCGACCCCATTGGCGCGCTTGTAGGTGAGCAGCGGCAGGTAGGTGTCGAACATGGCCGTCCAGCCTTCCTGCGTGTAGGAGAGCTGCGGATCGAGATAGTCCGGGAACGAGGCGTAGCTGCCCGTCAGCGTGCCGCCCTCCTTGGCGCTTGAGCTGCCACAGGCGGCAAGGCCGAGTGCAGCTCCGGCAGCAAGGGCGAACATCAGCGCGACAGAACCAAACTTTCTCAACGGGCTACCTCCGAATCGGATCGGGCAGGGGTACGACCGGGCGCGAGATTCCCTCCCACTGGAATCAACTCCACCATAATCTCCTCTTCGGCGTCAAGGCCATCTGGACCTGTTTTTTCCCTGCGCTCAGGCCATTTGGTGCCCATCAGGGGCGCGGCGATGGCGACGATCGCCAGCACGCCGATACCGGCGACGAGGAAGGTGGCCCGGGGGTCGATCGCGCTGGCGATCAAGCCGCCGAGCAGATAGCCGACCCCCGGCATCGCTGCCCCGATCGACTCGAGCACGCTCATCACCCGCGCCTGCATGCCGGCAACGGTCAGCTCCTGCACGGCGCTGATCGCGCTCACCCACTGCACGCCGTTGCCGGCACCGCCGACGATCGAGGCGGCGCAGGCGAGGGCCAGGGTCGGCGCCACGGCGAGGCCGAGGTAGCCGGCCCCGACGGCAAGGGTGCTGAAGAAGAGCAGGACGGGGAGCGGCGCGCGCCGCACCGCGGCGAAGACGACGCTGCCGAGGACCATGCCGACGCCCCAGCTGGCCAGGAGCAGGCCGTAGCCGGAATCGCCGGCGCCGAGGGTCTCCTTCGAGTAGATCACCTCGATCGGGATCACCGCGGCGAAGAAGATGAAGGCGGCACCCTGGGCGACCAGCAGGCGCCGCAGGGTGGCGCGCTCCCTTATGTAGGAGATCCCGGCGCGGACGCGGTCGCGAACCAGCCCGGGGTCGGGCTCGGCCTGGGGCAGTGGCCCGGCGGTGAGCAGAATCCAGGCGATCGCGTAGAAGGAGGCGGCGTCGAGCAGCAGCGCCGATTGCACGCCAAAGCCGGCGACGATCAGACCGGCAATGCCGGGGCCGAGGGCGGCGCTGCCGGTGAAGGCGACGTTGAGCACGGCGTTGCCGGCCCGCAGTTCCCCGTGCGGCTCGAGTAAGGCGGCGACGACGGCGCGGGTCAGGGCGCGGCCGGTGAGGGCGAGGGCGCCGTCGACGGTGGCCAGCGCGATCACGCCGACGAGCAGGAAGTCATTGCCGGCAAAGAGGGCCAGGGCGCCAAAGGCCGCCGCCTCGCCGCAATAGATCACCGGCAGGGCGAAGCGCGGCGGTGGCTGCTCCACCTTCGCGACCAGGATCGGCGCGATCAGGGCGGGCAGAAAACGGGTGCCGAGGAAGAGCGCGGCGGTCGCCAGAGCACTACCTGTGCGGTCGTAGACGAGCACCGAGAGGGCGACGATCCCCATCCAGTCGCCCAGCTCGTTGACCGCGTAACTGGCGGCCAGGCGCCGAAATTGAGGCTTTTTGAGGGGGTCGGTTAGTCGCGCTTTACGCATGTCTGGCCGCACGAACTACTGCATTTATGCACAAGTTTTGCTGCAGATGCACAAGTTTCCGCCGAGTTGTGCTACAAAGTTGCCAGGCAATTGACGAGTTTCAGATCGCACTGCGCAATCTGAGGGTTTCAACGATCGAAGGGAAAAGGCACATGGGCTTTCATCACTAGATCTTTTAAAGCGAGCGGGCTGTGCCCCGTTCGCACCAGTTTTTCCAGTTTTTGAAGGGCGTCCTCCGGGGCGCCCTTCGCTTTTTTCGGGGTCGAGCGGGTTTGGCCTTTGCCTCGATCTGAGCAATTTCCGCGTTTTGGGCGACTCCTGGCAATGCGGCCAAGCTGCTTGCGGCTCTCCCGCAGGGGCAGTACTTTGAACGGCCCAAGTTGCGTTCGGTGCAAACCGGCTGATCGCAACGCAGGGAAAGGCCTTCTGTCCATGAATCTTGTAGGCCACGGGATTTCCCACCCCTAGGACCTACCCCAAAGAACGCCAATGCCCGACAAGCGCCCCACCCGTTTTGCAATCGGCGTCTTGATCGCCGCGCTGATCGCCACGGCGGCGCTCGGCGTCTGGGACGCGTCCGAGTCCAACTGGGACCTGGCGCTCTTCGCCGTCCTGCTCGCCTTCTCGGTCTTCAGCTACCTGACCGCGGTCTCCACCGAGTCCAAGGTCAAGGTCTCCGGCACCTTCCTCGCCCTGGTCCTGGCGATGGTCTTCCTCGGCGGCACGCCGGCGGCGCTGATCGGCGTCTCCGCGATGCTCGTCGGCTGGCTCGCCCGCTGGCATGACGAGGGCCACTACCTGCTCAACAACATCCTCACCTACGCGCTCTTTCCGCTGCTCGGCGGGATCGCCTTCCACGAGGGCACGCAGGCGATCGGCCTCACCGCCGACGACCCCTCCTTCTACCTGCTCGTCTTCGCCCTCTTCCAGTTCGCCCTGGCGATCAACTTCGTGATGATCGCCGGCTACGGCTCCTACGTCGAGCGCGTCCCCTTCCGCAGCAAGCTCAAGGTGCTGCCGCCGGTGCTGCCCTCCGAGTTCGCCAGCGCGATGCTCGCCGTTGCGGTCGCCTTCATCTTCCACATCATCGGCATCGCCGCGATCGCCCTCTTCGGTGTCGTCCTGATCACCTTCCAGTACCTGCTCGGCCAGCTGCTGCTCTCCCAGCAGCGCGCCGATGAGCTCGAGCGGCGCAGCAAGCAGCTGGCCAGCTTCCAGGTCGGGATGTTGAGCGCGATGCTGCGCACGCTCGACCTGCGGGACCAGATGACCGCCCGTCACTCCGCCGCGGTGGCGCGCTACTCGCGGGCGATCGCCCAGCGGGCCGGCTACTCGCGCCAGGAAGAGGAGCTCGTCCACATCGCCGCGCTGCTGCACGACATCGGCAAGTTCATCCTTCCCGACCGCATCCTCAAGGCCAACGTGCCGCTCACCGACGAGGACTGGATGCTGATCAAGCGCCATCCCCAGCAGGGCGCCCGCGTCGTCTCCTCGCTCGACGGCTACGGCCCGGTGGCGGAGATCATCCTCGCCCACCACGAGCGGATCGACGGCAACGGCTACCCGCGCGGCTTGGCCGGTGACGACATCCCCGAGCTGGCGCGGATCATCTCCGTCGCCGACACCTACGACGTGATGACCGCGCGCGATTCCTACCGCACGCCGATGTCGAGCTACGACGCGATCATCGAGCTGCGGCGGGTCGCCGGCAAACAGCTCGACCCGCGCTTCGTCGAGGTCTTCATCGAGCTGCTCGAGGGCAAGGACGTCTCCTTCCAGCACGGCGAGGCCGCCGACTTCGAGAAAGAGTTGGCGCTGGAGTCCCGGATCGAAGAGACCGCCGACCCCGCCGGCAACGCCAACCGCTTCGGCGTCCCCGGCGTCAGCGTCGGCTAGCTCGCCTGCGAGCGATACGGTTCGGCGCGATGCGCGCCGTCACTTTTCAGGCTCCAGGCGAGGTTCGGGTTGAGGAAAAGCCCGATCCTGTGGTCTCTGCCCCCGACGAGGCGCTGGTCCGGGTTGAGGCGAGCGGGATCTGCGGTTCGGACCTGCACATCTTCCACGGCCGGGTGCCGGTGGAGAAGGGGTTCACGATCGGCCACGAGTTCGTCGGCACGGTGCTGGCCGCAGGGCCGGACGTCGAGCGGGTCGCGGTCGGCGACCGCGTGCTCGGCTGCTTCCACACCGCCTGTGCGACCTGCACGCCCTGCCTGCGCGGCGACTACCACCGCTGCGACAACGGCCAGACCTTCGGCCACGGCTCGCACCTCGGCGACTTGCAGGGCGCTCAGGCCGAGCAGCTGCTGGTGCCGCGCGCCAACCTGACCCTGCGGCGGGTGCCGGAGGGGATGTCGGATGAGGTGGCGCTGTTTGCCGGCGACGTGATGGGCACCGGCTACCACGCGGTCGCCCACGCCGGCATGCGCTCGGGCGACACCGTCGCTGTGCTCGGCCTCGGCCCGGTTGGGCTCTGCGCGGTGCAGGCGGCGCTGGCCGGCGGCGCGACCAAGGTCTTCGCGATCGACTCGGTCGAGCAGCGCCTGGCGATGGCAAAGGACTTTGGCGCGACTCCGGTCCACCTGACCGAGGAGGAGCCCAAGCGCGTGGTCCGCGCGGGCACCGAGAAGCGCGGGGTGGACGTCGTCGTTGACGCGGTCG
Source organism: uncultured Solirubrobacterales bacterium (assembly GCA_963701265.1). GTDB lineage: Bacteria > Actinomycetota > Thermoleophilia > Solirubrobacterales > 70-9 > VRUE01. Next base: position 2,546,350 of record OY969581.1, on the reverse strand, counting down.
GCGATCCCGGGCCGCTGGCGATGGCAGTCAGCCTTGCCCGCGACGCTGGCACGGTCTCCGGCATCGGCGCCTACGCCGGCAAGGGCGAGGTGCCGCTGGGGCTGGCCTGGCTCAAGGGTTTGACCCTGCGCCTCGGCCTCGCCAACGTGATCGCCCATGTCGACCGCGTGTTGGCCCTGATCGAGGCCGGCAAGCTCGACCCCGAACCGCTCGTCACCCACCACATGAAGCTCGACGAAGCGGCCGAGGCCTACGCGCTCTACGACCAGCGCGAAGCCTTGAAGATCGTCTTGACGCCGTAGCTAGATTGGTTGGGTGCGGGGGAGGCGACTAGCGAGCGCTTGCGTGGCTGTGGTGTTCGGTGCGCTGATTGGCGCCACGGGTGCCGTGGCCTGCTCGTGTGCGCCGCAGCCGCCGGCTGAGTCGCTGCGCGAGGCTGATGGGGCGGTCGTCGGGCGGCTGGTCAAGGTGCTCCCGCACGGCCCGCTTAACGCGGTCTTCCGCTACGAAGTTCGCCACGTCTACAAGGGCGACTCGATTGAGGAGGGGCAGATGCTCGACGTGCGCGGGGCGCGGCGGACTGCCGCCTGCGGGCTGCCGCGGCGCACCGAACGCAGCTACGGCCTCTTTCTCTCCCGTCGCGGCGGGCACTGGTTTGGTGGAATCTGTGGGGTGATCTCGCCGCAGCGGCTCCGCGCTGCGGCGCAGAACCCGGCGACGGCTTCAGCGCGATCGCCGGTGCAGCCGGTCCTTTGCGGCTAGCAGCCGTTCGTCGGCCATCGCGTGCAGGAGAATCGGGTCCTCGAGGCCTTCGGCGACGCCGAATGAGGCACCCAGCGAGCCGTCCGACATGCCGATCTGGCGGATTTCCTCGCTCAAGCGGGCGGCCGCGACTTCGGCGTCCTCCCGGCAGGTCTTCGGCATCAGCAGGGCGAACTCGTCGCCGCCGATGCGGAAGCTGTCGTCGGCCAACCGCGACTCGTCGAGCAGCGCGGCGACCTGTTGCAGAGCCCGGTCCCCGGAGGGGTGGCCGAGCGTGTCGTTGATCTGCTTGAAGCCGTCGAGGTCGAGCAGGCAGAGCGAGAGCGGCCAGGCGTAGCGCGAGGCGCGGGCGATCTCGACCGGCAGGCGTTCCTCGTAGGCGCGGCGGTTGAGCAGGCCGGTGAGCGCATCGTGGCGCCCCCCGTGGACCTCGGCGGCGAAGAGGCTGGCGTGCGACATGTGGGCGGCGATCAGGCCGCTGAGCAGTTCCAGGGTCTCGACGTCGCTGTCGCCGAAGTGGTTGGGGTCGGGCGAGTAGACCTTGAGCACGCCGATCGTCTCGCCGTTGTGGGCGAGCGGCACGCAGAGCATCGAGCGGGCGCTGACCCGCCGGCAGGCCTCGGCGTCGACGCGCGGATCGTCGTCGGTGTCGTCGCTGCGCAGCACGCGACCCTGCTTGACGCAGAGTCCGGAGAGGCTGGTGGCCATCTTCAGGCGCACGCCGAGGAACGGGGTCGCCTCACCGCTGGTGACCCGGTAGACCATCTCCTCACCGTCGGCGATCTCGATCACGCCGGCGTTGGCCCCGGTCAGCTCCTGGCCGCGCGAGGCGATCAGCTGCATCACCGCCTCGAGCTCGAGGTCGCTGGCCGCGATCTCGGTCTGCGTCTGGATGATCGCCCGCAGGCGGTTGCCGCTGTCGTCGCTCATGCGCCCCATATCGGCAGGGCCTACCCAGAATTTAGGACTGAAATGCCCGCCTCAGCGCCTGTACGGCCTAGGCGGCGATCGAGCGATGCTTGCGGAAAGTCTCTTCGACCCAGCGGTAGCCGCGGCGATCCGCGAGCGGGGCGCGGAAGCTCGCCATACCCGCGGGAGGCGGTTCGTCGGTAGGCACCGGCCCCTCCTCGGGCAGGACCAGGGGGAAGAAGAGGGAGGCGGCGCTGAGGTCGGCGACGCTGAAGGAGTCGCCGACGAGATATTCGCCCGAGCCGAGCTCGGCCTCGAGCCGGTAGAGCGCGGCGATGATCTTGGTCCGGGCGAGTTCCGCCGCCTCCTCGTCGTCGACGCCGAAGCGCAGGCCGGTGTAGGTGCGGGCGTAGGTAACCGCGCCGCTGCCCATGCGCGCCACCGGGCCCGGCGTCGTCCGTGCGATCACCGCCTCGAAGCGCTCCGGGTCCTTGCCCAGCTCGTGGAAGGCGAGCAGGCGGATGTGCGGTCCCAGCTCCTCGCTGAAGAAGCGATCGAGCTCGAGCGCGCGGCGGCGCTGCTCGGGATCGGCCGGGTAGAGCGGCCGCTCCGGGTAGCGCTCTTCGAGCGCGGCGATGATCTCGCTTGAGTCGCCGATCGCCCGCCCGTCGAGCTCCAGGACCGGGAAGGTGTGGCTCGTGCCGCGGGTCAGCAGCATCGAGGCCGGTATGTGAAGGCCGGGGATGGAGACGGCGCGGCGCTTGTGCGGAACCTGCTTGTGGTCGAGCGCCCAGCGCACCTTCTCGCTGTAGTGCGAGATGTTGATGTGCCAGAGGGTTGGGGTCTCGTTGCCAGATACCACTTGAATCTCCCTGATCGCATCGAGTAGCTTGCTGCCCGTGTCTCGCGGGGGAGCCAGCCGATGATGTCACTCTTCGGCTCCTCACAGCCCGAGCCGCCGCCGCAGCCACCTCGCGCTGACGACGGGGGTCTGCGTGAGGAAGTTCCGGCAGCGGCGCGCCAGGAAGCGGTGAAGCGACCGAAGTGGCGGTGGGTCCGCCTGATCTTCAACGGCCATCGGCCGGAGCCGCTGCCCTCCCACCAGGGCACGGTCGAGGAAGCGGAGCCCGGCAAGCTCGGCGTCTGCTGCTCGGGCGGCGGCATCCGCTCGGCGGCCTTCTCGCTTGGGGCGCTGCAGTCGCTGCAGGAGAGGGGGGAGCTGCGCAAAGCCTCCTACCTGGCCGCGGTCTCGGGCGGCTCCTACATCGCCGCGGCGATCTCGATGGTCGCCAAGACGGGCAAGGGGAATTCCGATCGCAGCCTGATCCGTCGCCAGCCGGCGTTTGCCCAGGGCTCGCCGGAGGAGCAGTACCTGCGCAACCGCTGCTCCTACCTGGCGCCGACGATGGCGGACAAGACCTACCTCGGCCTGCGCATCTTCCTCGGCCTGCTGGTCAACCTGACCTTCATCTCACTGCCGCTGGTCGGCCTCGCCCTGATCCTCACCGGCTGGCTCTACGCGCCGGAGCTGGGCCAACTGACCGGATCGTTGCCAGAGGGTGGGGACTACCAGGCAAGCCTCCCTTCCTGCTTCTGGCAGCTGCCGCTGGCGATCCTCGCGCTCAGCTTCATCTTCGGCGCCTGCACGCTGCTGTTCCGCTGGCGCAAGGAGACCTGGGAGCGCTTCTTCGCGACCTGGGCGACCCGGCTCCTCTTCGTCGCGGTGGCGCTCGCCGTGCTTCTGGTCGGCGTTCCCTACCTGGTCGATTGGCTGCGCGACGTCGGCGGCGCCAGCAAGACGGCCGATTCGGTGGCCGAGGCCAACGCGAAGACGTTTGGTGCCACCGCCTTGGCGCTGCTCGCCGGCGTGGTCGCCCAGCTCGGCCACTTCATCAGGTCAAAACCGGCCGAGGAAAGCCTCGACAAGGCGAAAAAAGCCGCCGGCAAGTTGGGCCGTGGCGCTCGCCTGACTCTTGCCTACGCGGCCGGCGCCGTGATTGGGCCTGCGCTGCTACTGCTGATCTTCGCCCTGACCGTGGCGATCGGGATGACCGAAACTGCACGCGAAAGCGGTGCCAACGGCGAACTTGTCGTGATCGGCGCCGCGATCCTGGTGCTCTTCGGCGTCCTCTACGCCTTCGTCGATCTCACCACCTGGTCGCTCCACCCCTACTACAAGCGCCGATTGAGCAGCGCCTTTGCGCTGAAGCGGATCAAGGCGGATGCCCTCGACGCTGACGAGCGCAACCGGGTCGAGGCGGTCGAGCCCTCGCCGCAGGGGGTCGCGGTCGAGCGCGACTACGACGACCTGGTGCCGATCTCGAAGACCGCTCTGGACAACGAGAAAGACGACGGGGCCTGGCCGACGCTGCTCGTCTGCGCCGCGGCCAACATCTCCGACTCGGCGGCGACGCCCCCGGGGCGGACGGTGACCAGCTTCACCTTCAGCGCCAACACCGTCGGCGGGCCGCTGGTCGGCGCGATCAATACCGCTCGGCTCGAGCACGCCTTCGACGGCAAGCGGGATCCGGACGCGGACACGGGCGAGCAGTTGATGAAGCTGGCCAAAGACACCGTCACCGGCCGCAAGCACCGCCGCCGCGATCTCTCGCTGCCGGCTGCGGTGGCGATGTCCGGTGCGGCGATCTCGCCCTCGATGGGCAAGATGACGGCGCGGCCGTTGCGCTTCCTGATGGCCCTGGCCAACGTCCGCCTCGGCGTCTGGGTTCCCAATCCGCGCTGGGTGGCGGCGAAAGGCGGGAAATCCGTTCCCTCGCGGCCCCGGCCCTCCTACCTGGCGCGCGAGCTGTTCGGCCTCAACGGCGTCGCCGCCAAGTACCTCTACGTGACCGACGGCGGGCACTACGAGAACCTCGGCCTGGTCGAGCTGCTGCGCCGCGGCTGCACCGATGTCTACTGCCTCGACGCCAGCGGGGTCGGCGGCGACGGGGCTGAGTTCAAGACGCTGGGGGATGCGATCGCCCTGGCCCGCAGCGAGCTCAACGTCGAGATCGAGTTCAGCGCCAAAGCGGGGGAGAACCCCGGGGAACTGTCGCCCGAAAAAGACGAGGAGGGCAAAATCAAGGCACCGGCGAAACGCGATGTCGTCACCGCGACGATCAGGTACCCGCGGCAGGCGAACGGCGAGCCCGGGGCGACCGGGACGCTGGTCTACGTGCGCAACACGATGACCGACAAGGCGCCCTGGGATGTTCGCGCTCACCACGAATCGGACCCCCGCTTTCCCAACAACCCGACTGTGGACCAGCTCTACACCGATCAGAAATTCGAGGCCTACAGAGTGCTGGGAGTCAGGGCCGGCGCCAACGCCCACGAACGGCTGCGCGGGAGCTGATCGGCGCGTACGATTGGCGGCAATGGCACTTTTGAGCGCAGAGCAGATCGAGGCACGGCTGGCCGAGCTGAGCGGTTGGCAGCACGGCGAGGCAGCGATCTCGAAGCAGGTCAAGTGCGAAGATTTCGTCGGCTCGGTGAGGTTCGTCGAGAGCCTGGTCGAGCCGGCCGAGGAGATGGGTCACCACCCCGATTTGGAGATCTCCTGGGACACGGTGACGGTGACGATCTCCACCCACTCGGAGGGCGGCCTCACCGCCGCCGATTTCGAGTTGGCCGGGAAGGTCGACGCCCTATCGCCGACGAGCTGAGAATCGACTCGCGGCTGGCGATCCCGCTGGCCGAGATCGAGCTGCGCGCCAGCCGTTCCTCCGGGCCCGGCGGCCAGCACGCCAACGTCACCGCCTCGCGGGTGGAAGCGGTCTTCGACGTCGAGGCCTCGCGGACTCTCGATGAGCGGCAGCGCGAGCGGCTGCTGGGGCGGGGCGGATCGCTGATCACCGCGGTCGCCCAAGACGCCCGTGGCCAGGCCCGCAACCGCGAACTGGCGCTGAAGCGACTGGCGGAGAAGATCGCCGCCGGGCTGGCAGAGCCGGTGCGCCGCCGCCCGACCCGACCGACGCGGGCCTCGCGGATGAAGCGCCTGGAAGAGAAGCGGCGGGCGGGCGAACGCAAGCGAACGCGCCGCCGGCCCGGCGGCGACTACTGAGGCGGCGGCTCGATCGGTTCGCCGCGCTGGCGCAGGCGGTTGTAGCCGGCGGCGCGCCACTCGAGCTGTCCCTCGTGCTCGATCTCAAACGTCCTGGGTCGGCCCGGACGAACCGAGTACATGGCGAGGGCCCGCCGCCCGCCGCCCGGTCGCCTTTCCCAGAACGCGACGGCAACCAGGGTGACCCGGCGCAGGCCGCGACCGGCGGAGCCGGCCCCGATCTCATATGAGCCGGGGCTTGCCTGGCTGACTCGGACGGTTGGATCCTTGCGCGGCCAGGTGAGTCGGCCGACGAAGTGGGCGAGGCGCTGCAGGGCGCTGGCAGTGGTGTGCCGGCCCGTGCCGAGGGCGGCGAAGGCGCCCGGGGAATGCCAGCTCTGGCCCTGATGGGCGGGGCTTGGCGGACTCTCGCCGGCGCCGACTTTGTTCAAGCGCTTGAGTGGCCAATAGGTTCGCTTCCAGTGGAACTGGAGCGCCAGCCACGTGCCGGGCCCCCTGTCCATCCCCCAGCGCCCGCTCCAGTGCGCCCAGTCCATCTTCGAGACCTCGATCGGCAGCAGCTCCACGAGGGGCGTCGCTCCTGGCGCCCCCGCCGGTACGCAGACGTCGGAGAGCGGAATGATCGGATTGGCGCCGGCTTTGAAGTAGCAGGCGTGCGAATCGACCGCGACGAAGACCTCGATCTCGGCGGCTGATTCGATCGGCTTGTTCACCGGTTTGCCGTGCTCGGCGAGGGTCAGGTTGGTTGGCTTGAAGTCATCGCCGCTGTGCTCGACCCGGACCTGAACCAGCTCCCAGTCGCCGTCGTGGCGGCCGGGGGGAATGACGCAGGGGTTGTCCGGATAAAAGAGCCAGTACTGGAGGAAGAGCGCGTCCCCTTCGGGGAAGACGCGGCCGTAAGCGGTACCCGCCCCATCGAGGTCCTGGCTTCGTCCGTAGGTGGCCAGCAGCTCGCTACTGCGTTTCTGGGTGTCGACGTCCGAGCCATCCCGCAAGGGGTCGAGCCGGGCTTTGAGTTCATCGCCGTGCTCGCGCATGGCCGCCTCGGCGGGCGGGGTCCCGGGCAGCTGATGGTCCTTGCTGTCGAGCACGGTGGAATTGCGCAGGTAGGCGTCGACAGGATCTGGGCGCCAGCGCTCGAGCGCGTCGAAGTGCAGTGTGGGGGCAAAACGCCTGAGCAGTTCGAGTTGTTCGTCCGCAGACACGTCGGGCAGCCTGGCAGACTGAGCGGCGATGGCGAAGCGCAAGAAGCGGCGGCCGCGGGAGAAGCCGGAGACGGTTGACTACGTCGACGCGGAGGGCAACACGCTGACCCTGCGCCAGTCGCTGAGCGCGGGCACGATCGCCAAGCTGCGCGAGGGCCCGGCGACGGCGGCGACGAGTCAGGAGGACGCCTGGCACCGTCGCTCGGAGCTGCTCTTCGAGCGGCTCGCGGTGCGCTGGGAGATCGCCGGCCTGCCGCTGACCGAGCAGAAGCTGCTGCTCGGGCGCTACCGGATGGCTGACACGGACACCCAGCAGTGGGTCCGTGAGACGATCGCCGAGCACCTCGAGCGACATATCCCGGAGCTGGCCGGATAGCCGGCCGGAACACGACGAAAGGAATCGCATGTTCGCGAACACGAAAGCGACCAACGGCTTCGCCGTCGACGACATCGAGGCGGCGAAGAAGTTCTACGGCGAGACGCTGGGCCTGGGCGTCACCGTGCTCAGCGAGGAGTTCGGCGTCACCTCGATCCAGCTGGCCGGCGGTCGCGACACCGTCGTCTACGCCAAACCCGATTTCGTCCCCGCCACCTACACGATCCTCAACTTCGAGGTGGACGACATCGACGGAGCCGTCGATGAGCTCACCGCAAAGGGCGTCGAGATCGAGCGTTACGAGGGCTTCGAGCAGGACGAGAAGGGAATTGCCCGCGGCCCGGGCCCCTCGATCGCCTGGTTCAAGGATCCGGCGGGCAACATCCTCGCCGTCATGCAACAGCCAACTGCCTAGTCCGGAACAGCCGTTAGACGTTTCTGCGTTTAGACGATTAAACGTTTAATCGTCTAATATATGACGGTGCTTTTCTCCACGCCCCAAATCTCACTCGAACTTCGCACTCGCTTGGAGGAGCTGGATGAGCTCCGCAGCGCACTAGGCCAACAGGTCGGTCGGCAGGTGCCATGGATCGGCGCTTTGCGACGGCAGGTTCGCGCCAGCAGCGTCGAGGGGTCAACCTCGATCGAGGGGTTCAGCGTGGCGCCTGGGGAGGCCGTCGCGCTCGTCGGAGGGGAGGAGTCGATTGACCCCGAAGACGAGAGCCGGATGGCCGTTGCCTGCTACGCGCGGGCGATGGACCACGTTGGCGTGATGGCCCTCGATCCGACCTTCCGCTGGCTCGACCGGGTCATCCTCGACCTTCATTTCGACGCCTGCTCCTTTCAGCGAGCCGAGCATCCAGGCCGCTGGCGCAGCGGTGCAGTTGGCGTGACCGGAAGCGATGGTCGACTCGTCTACAAAGCTCCGGACGCAGCAGAGGTGCCGGGACTGATGGCGGAGGCGATCGAGTGGCTGGACAGAGGCGATCCCGACACCCACGTCGTGGTCCGGGCCGCAATGGCTCACCTCCACGTGGTCTCGGTGCATCCCTTTCGAGATGGCAATGGCCGCATCTCACGCATCATCCAGTCGCTGGTGCTGGCTCGGGAGGGCCTGATGTCCCCCGAGTTCGGTTCGATCGAGGAGTACCTCGCTGCTCATACGACGGCCTACTACGAGGCCCTCAATGAGGCCCACGGCCCGACCTACCAGCCGAACCGGGACGTCTCCGGCTGGATCGCCTTCTGCGTTGACGCTCACCTGGCCCAGGCTCGCCAGCGCCTTTCCCAAGTCAAGGATGCGGCCGCCCGCTGGGCCCACCTCGAACAGCTGGTCGAGTCCCGTGGATGGCCCGACCGCCTGGTGATTGCCTTGGAGCAGGCCCTAATGGGGGGCACGGACCGTTCCAGCTATGCAGCTGAGGCGGGTGTATCACCCGCAACGGCCAGCGCCGACTTCCGCCGCCTGCTCGACGCCAGGCTGGTCGAGCAGCGCGGCCGGGGTCGCAGCGTTCGCTACCAGGCGAGCGATGGGCTGCGGGCGCAAGCTCCCTGAACCGCAGCGAAAGGCGCCAGGCTCCGGCCGGCAGCCTGGATTACACGTGGGTACCCAAGCTTTTGCTCTTTGCAGAGCCATTTGACGACGCCTAAGCGGGCGACCGCCGCTCTGTAAACACAACCTTTTTCTTGACGTTCCCAACAGCAGGTGTTTCAATTACGCACGCTTCATGTACGCAGTTGTTCAGAAGTAGCCCCCAACGGGCAGGGAAGCACCACAGGGAACAGGGACGGGCCTCTGGGGAAAGGGGCCCGAGGGACAAGGAGAGGTATCGCAGTGACACGGGACACGAGCACCGCCTTCGACGAAGCGGCTACCGCGTTCGCTCCGGAGTGCCAGGACGGCTCTCCGCTTCTTGCCACGCCTGGATCGACCGTTCGAGCCCATTCGTTCAACCGAAAGGAACAAGTTTGATGCTCTCGCCACTTCGCACTCGCTTCGGGATCCCCGGAGTCATCTCAGTCATCGCACTGGTCTTCGCGATGTTCGGCGGCGCCTACGCCGCCAGCAACGGATCGAACGGTGGCAAGGCCACCGCATCGGCCAAGGCCAAGAAGGGACCGCGCGGTCCCAAGGGCGCGACCGGCCCGGCAGGTCCCGCGGGTCCGCAGGGCCCCGCCGGCGCTAGCGGCAAGGACGGCGCTGCCGGCTTTGACGGCGTTGACGGTGCACCCGGCACCAGTGTCACCAACACTGCGATCGCCGCCGGCGGTGCGAAATGCGAAGGACGCGCCGGAGCCGAATTCAAGGTGGGCAGTGGTTCTGCAACCTTTGCGTGTGCCGGTAAAGACGGCGCTCAGGGAGAGCCTTGGTCCGCGGGTGGGACTCTGCCTCCTGGTGCTACTGAGACAGGTGCCTGGGGTGGGCTGATACCGGGTGAATCGGAAGTCGCATTTCCAATCTCGTTCACTCTTCCGCTCGCCACCGTGCCTGAGGCGATTTTCGTAAAAGTCGCAGGAGAAGAAGAAGCAAAATGCCCCGGAATTGTCGACGGTATACCAACGGCGGCTGAAGGTGAGCTCTGCGTATACCTAGGCGCCGGCCCGACCAGCTCCGCGGTGACTTTCATGTCATTTTTCAAACCCGCCGGGAGCTTCGGGGCGGGATCTGCCAAGTCGGGAGCCATGGCCTATCTCAAATGTGCTCAGGTAACACCGTGCTTCGGCTGGGGGACGTTTGCAGTCAAGGCAGCCCCGGCGCCCTAAGCGTAAGCACCAATTGTTTAGCGGCGTAGCGCATATCGAAGTGAGGTGGTCGGATCAGCCGGCCACCTCACTTGCTTGGCCTTCGGTGGCGGTGGAAAAGGAGAACGTGTGAAAGCGCAGCAAAAATACGGGACATATGCTGTCTTGGCAGCGGCTCTCGCTCTCTCTTGGTGTGCCGGGCTAGGCACTCCAGCACGGGCCGCCACCTGCCCCAACGAAGCGATTCGCGAAACCCAAACCTCCGAGGCGCTGCCTCTGGGCACAACTAACTTCCCGGACTGCATGGCGCTGGAGATGGTCAGCCCGCCGAAGAAGTCCGTGCAGCTGGCCATTGCTCCCGACTTCTCAGCAAGTGGAGGAAGAGTCAGGTTTATCTCCACGGCGGCACTGGCTGGGACCGAAGGGCTCCAGTTCGCCTTCGGTGACTACTACGTTGCCACGCGCGGCCCCGGTGGCTGGGAGACGGCTCCGACCTCGCCGCCAGCCGAGGCGGAAATCGCCACTGGCGCCGCAAAACATGGCGGGCCCCACGTCTTCTCTCCCGACCTGGGGAGCTGGCTCTCTTTTGGGAATACCTACGCTCAGCAAAGCGCCGGAATCACCAGGTTCTTCCGAGGGGGACTTGACGGAAGCTTTGCGCCAGTCTCACCTTTGCTGGTGTCGATCGACGACAGCGACACCCAGCTGAACCTCCTGAACGCGGCTATCGAACCGCTGGCCACCTCCGCCGACCTCTCGACCACCGCGTTGAGGCTTCGCTTCGCCTCGACCTATTACCTGCCCGGAGATCCTCACGGGATTGGCATTCAAGAAAACGCGCCCGGTGGGGACGCGAACTCCTATGTCGTCCGACCCGACGCCAGCGGCGAGCCGTCGCTGCAGCTGCTGGGACGAGACAAGGACGGCACCGTCTACGGCGGGCGCTGCGGCACCCGTTCGGGGGGTGGTATCGGCGGCGTCCGCGCTGCGGGCTACCTCAATCAGGGGGCGATCGCGGCCGACGGCTCGCAGGTCTACTTCTCCACCCGCCCCGCCCAGCCGTTCGATTCGGAGACCGGCGAAGGACCGGTATGTGACACTGCCAACCCGCTTCGCATCTTCGAGCGCACCGAAACACCGGCCGGGCCCGAAATCGACGAGTTGATTCCCGGCGGCCCGGCGGCGGGCGATGACCTCTTCCAGGGTGCCTCCATCGATCGCAGCAGGGTCTATTTCACCACGACGCGTGCGCTCACTGGCAGCGATGGCGACTCCGGAAGCAAATGCAGCGCCAACGTGGGCCAATCGGCAGGCTGCGACCTCTACCTCTACGACAAGAGCAGACCCCCGGCAGAACGCCTGACCCAGGTCTCCGCTGGTGGCAGCGGCGATCCAACTCCCGGCAGCGGCGCCGGAGTGCTGAGCTCGATCACGGCGATCTCCACCGATGGCTCCCATGCCTATTTCGTCGCCCAGGGTGTGCTTACGACCGATCCGAACCCTGGGGGGAAAAGTCCCGTCGCGGGCAAACCGAACCTCTATCTCTATGACGGTCAGCTCTCCTTCGTCGGCACTCTGGCCGAAAGTGACAAGGGAGACAACCTGTGGGGCACTGAGCGAAGCTTCGTCGGTCCCATCACGGTGCCTAAGCGAGGGGAGGAGGTCGGCGGCGACGGCCACATTCTCGTCTTCGCGTCGAGCGCGCAGCTGACCGCTGACGACACCGACAGCAAACGAGACATCTTCCGCTACGACGCAGACGCGGGTACCCTCCTGCGGATCTCAAAGGCAGGGCCGGGCGGCAGCGAATCACCGCCCGCCGATGCCGTGGCGGGCCGTCTCACTGATGCGCCCAGCTATCCCGACGAGGGTCGTTGGGTGAGTGAGGACGGCGAGACGATCGCCTTCAGCACCGGCGAGCCGCTCTCTGCCGAAGACGGTGACACCGATGCCAACCCCTACCTGTGGAAGGAAGGGCAGCTGCTTGCCCTGCCGGGAACCGAAGAAGCGCCGACCGTCTCCCCTGACGGCAGCGAGGTCGGCTTCGCTTCCGAAGCGCCCCTGCTCGCTACCGACGGCGATACCGCCGAAGACGTCTACGTCGCCCGGGTGGATGGTGGCTTCCCGAATCCACCCACCCCGCCGGCCTGTGATCCGCTCAGCGAAGGGGCTTGCCAAGGGCCCGGGTCGTTGCCTGCTACCGGGCCGGCTGCCGCGACCGCCACCTTCAGCGGCTCCGGCAACGCCGCCCAGCCACAACCCTCCTGCAGGAAGGGCAAGGTCAAGAAGCGGGGCAAGTGCGTCGCCCGCCACAACAAGAAGAAGCGAACACCTCACAAGAAAGGGAGGGCTGGCAAGTGAGCGCCCCTCGCAACGTCGCACGCGCCCTCTGCCTGGCGATCCTCTCGCTGGGGCTGGCCTCCACTGCTTCCGCCGCCTCATTGCCCGAACTGGGTGTTGAGCTGACCCGCGACCCGGCCCCCAGCTCGACTCCGCTCACCCACAGCGACGAACGGGCCGTCTACCTGGCGACGGTGAGGAACGCCGCCAGCCCCAACCCCAATCCCGGCGATGAGCTGACTTGCCTGGGGACGTTGGCTGATGGTACCCCCTGGTTCGGCAACCCAGCTCCGAGCTTCACCTACCAGTGGCTGCGCAACGGCAGCGACATCGCCGGCGCAACTGAACGCACCTACACGCTGACCGAAGCCGACAAAGGAAAACCGATCCAGTGCCGGGTAGTGGGAACCAACCAGAGCTTTCCCAGCGGGACCGCGACGACTGAAGCGGGCTCAAATGTCCTCACCGACGTGACCACGGCTACCGGGACCGGCACGCTCGAAGCGGGCTCCAGCGTGATCAAAGACTTGACGGTCACCTCGGGCGCCTTCAGCTTCGATCAAGCGATCAGCGGTCCGGGAATTCCTCCTGGCACGACGATCAAATTCCCCAATCCGGTGCCCCCTACTGTTCCTTTTGAGCTCCATCTCTCCGGCCCTGCCACTGCTTCCGGCCCAACTTCCTTCACTGCCGGCCCGCAGCCGTTTGGCGAGGGGGCGACGATCACTGGCGCGGGCATACCCCCCGGTACCTCTGTGATCTCGGCCGACGGCCGCGACCTCACCCTTTCGACCAACGCCACCGCCAGTGAAGCAGGCGTATCCATCTCGGGAAGCTTTCCGCCTGTGGGTTCCTCCCGTGCTTCGTCGCCGTTCATGGTTGGGCCGGCACCCGTCCCCACCATGCCATCCGGCTCTACGGGGCCGGCGATAGCGGGAACTGCGGAAAACAAAGCAGGCGATGTGCTCACCTGCGCTGCGCCGGGTGGATGGACCGGAAATTCGCTTTCGTGGAGCTTTCAATGGCTTCGAAACGGAGTTCCCGCGCCGCACGGGCCGGTCGAAAACACGGCGACCACCAGCAAATACGAGCTGCAGGAAACAGATGTCAACCCTGCCGCCATCATGCAGTGCGAAGCGATTGCAAAAGACGCCGCAGGCAGTGAAATTCTCGTTCCTGCGGACAATGTCTTGAGTACCTCTCCGGAGGTACCAGGCCCTTACAGTCCGGCGGTTGCGGGATCCGCGCCCGATATCGCTCTCCCGACCAGCACCACGGGGCAGGTCACGGCAGAAGTAGAACTTCCCGCCGGGGCCGAAACCCGCGTCAACTCGGTCAAAGGCGAAGGCTGGAGCTGCATCAAGCTGGCACCAGCACCGCCCGTGCACGCGGGGGTCACCTGCAACCGGTCTGACTCGCTGGCACCTGGCAGTGCCTACCCGCCGGTCGAAGTCGTTGCCCAGATCGATCCCAACGCACCCGACACGCTGGTGGCCAAAGCGACGGCCTCGGGCGGCGGGGCGGCTTCTCCGGCAAGCGACGAGGACAGCGTTACCGTCGGCCCGGCGGTGCCCTTCGGCTTCCAGGCTTTCAAAACCGAAGTGCTCGATGAGCTCGGCGCTGACTTCACCCAGGCGGGTGGGCACCCCTTCTCGGCGGGAGCGCAGCTGACGTTCAACGAACACGCGAGGTCCGATCCGCTTGCCAACGGGACCTTTCGCGCCTCCAACGGTCTGGTCAAGAACATTCGCACTGACACTCCTCCGGGCTTCGCCGGCAACCCCCAGGCCCTGCCCGAAAGCTGCGCGAGGGTCGACCTCGTGTTGAAAGAAGCTTGCCCGGCGGGCAGCGTCGCCGGCGGCATTACTCTGGAAACCGACCAGAACGTCTTCAAAGACCTGCCGCTCTACCTGCTTGAGCCAGAACGCGGCACCCCGGCCCAGTTCGGCTTCGCCGTCCCCGCCGTGCACCTGGTCTTCACCCTGACCGCGGAGTTGCGGCCAACGGACGGCTACGCGGTCAGCCTCGTCGCCACACCTGCGCCGAAGGGGCCCGAACTGTTCGGCGTCAAGGCGACGCTCTGCAGCTTCGGGACCAAATTCCTGCCGAAACCCGCCAGCTTCAAAGGCTGCCGCAAAGCAAACGAACCGGGCTCGCTGGAAATCCCCTTCCTCTCGCTGCCGACCCGCTGCGGGGACCCGGCCTCGACCAGGACCGAAATCTACGCCGACAGCTGGGAAGACCCCGGCAGCTACACCAGGGCCGAGTACTCGGCGCCAGCGATAACCGGTTGCGAGAAACTCAGCTTCGAACCGGAGCTGAAAGCACGGCCGACCACCAACGCGGCCGACTCGCCCAGCGGCCTCGAAGTCGACCTGCACATCCCCCAGAACCAGGATGTTGAAGGCACCGCCACCGCGCAGCTGAAGCAGGCCGTGGTCACATTGCCCCCGGGCCTGGTGGTCAACCCCTCCTCGGCCAACGGCCTCGGCGCCTGTTCGCCGGCCCAGATCGGCCTCGGCGACAACAACCCGAACAGCTGCCCCGACTCATCCAAGCTCGGCACGGTCTCGGCCCAGACCCCGATCCTCGACCACCCCCTGCCCGGCAACCTCTACCTCGCCAGCCCGCACGAGAACCCCTTCGGCTCGCTGCTGGCGCTCTACCTGGTGGTCGAATCGCCCGATGACGGGCTGGTGATCAAGCTGGCGGGAAAGGTCGATGCCGACCCCTCAACCGGCCAGCTCACGACCACCTTCGATCAGAACCCCCAGGCCCCGGTCGAAGATGTAGAGCTGAAGCTCCGCTCCGGCGCCACCGCGCCGCTGCGCACGCCGCAGGTCTGCGGCAAATACTCGACCACCTCCTCGCTGACCCCGTGGTCAGCACCCGACTCCGGGCCGCCGGCGACCCCGAAAGACACCTACTCGATCAACAAGGGCCCGAACGGATCGGCGTGCTCGGCCAGCGAGGCGGCCCTGCCCAACTCACCGAGCTTCGAAGCGGGCACCACCTCGCCGCTCGCCGCCACCTACAGCCCCTTCGTCTTGAAGCTGCGCCGCGAAGACGGCTCCCAGCAGCTCTCCCAGGTGACCGCCACCCCGCCGCCGGGCCTGGTCGCCAAGCTGGCCGGCGTGCTGCCCTGTCCCGAGGCGGCGATCGCCGCGGCCGCCGCCAGGAGCGGCAGGGACGAGCAGGCCTCGCCGTCCTGCCCGGCGGCCTCAGAGGTCGGCAGCGTGATCGCCGGCGCCGGCGCGGGCCCCAGCCCCTACTACGCCACCGGCAAGGCCTACCTCGCCGGCCCTTACAAGGGCGCCCCGCTCAGCCTGGCGATCCTCACCCCGGCCGTCGCCGGTCCCTTCGATCTCGGCACGGTGGTGGTCAGGACCGCGCTTCACCTCGACCCACGGACCGCCCAGGTCACCGCCAAGTCGGACCCGCTGCCGAGCATCCTGCAGGGGATTCCGCTTGATGTGAGGTCGGTGACTGTTCTGATGAATCGGCCGAGCTTCATCCTCAATCCGACCAACTGCGACGCGATGAACATCTCCGGCCAGGCGATCTCGACGCTTGGCCAGGTTGCCCAATTGGGCAACCGCTTCCAAGTAGGCGAGTGCTCCCGCCTGCCCTTCAAGCCCAGCCTCAAGCTCCGCCTGCACGGCCCGACCGCCCGCGGCGGCTACCAGGGCATGGTCGCCACCCTCACCGCCAAGCCCGGTGAAGCCAACATCGCCTCGACCGTGGTCACCTTCCCCCACTCGGCCTTCCTCGCCCAGGAGCACATCCGCACGATCTGCACCCGCGTGCAGTTCGCCGCCCACGCCTGCCCCGCCCGCTCGATCTACGGCAGGGCGACTGCGGTCACCCCGCTGCTCGACCAGCCCCTCAGCGGCCCGGTCTACCTGCGCAGTTCCTCGAGCACCCTGCCCGACCTCGTCATCGCGCTCAAGGGCCCCGACGCGACCCCGATCGAAGTCGAGCTGGCGGGCCGCAACGACTCCAAGAACGGCGGCATCCGCAACAGCTTCGAACTCGTCCCCGACGCCCCGGTCACCAAGTTCACCCTGCGCCTGCAGGGTGGCACGAAGGCCCTGATCGTCAACAGCCGCAACCTCTGCGCCGGCACCCAGCGCGCCACTGTCGTGATGGGTGCCCAGAACGGCAAGAGCCGTGAATTCCGCCCCGTGGTCGGCAACGACTGCGCGAAGAGGGGGAAGAAGGGGCGCGGGGGGAGCAAGGGACATGGCAGTCGTACCGCGAAGCGGCACGCACAGGGCTAGCGGCCCCAGCGTGGTCCGCCTCGGCGGTACCGCGCTGGGGCTGACTCTCCTGCTGCTCATGCTGTCGGCGCGGGGCGCCGTCGCCCTGCCCGATGGCCGCGGCTGGGAGATGGTCTCGCCGGTCACCAAAAACGGCGGGCAGGTCGACCCGCCGGAGACGATCGCCGGCGGTGGCGTGCTGCAGGCGTCCAGTGACGGCAGCGCCGTTACCTACGGATCTGCTGCTTCCTTCGGCGAAGGCTCTCAGGGCGCTCCGCCGGCCTCGCAGTACCTCGCCCGTCGCGGCGCCGGGGGCTGGTCGAGCGAGAACATCGCCGTGCCGCTCTTCTCCGGTTCCTATGGCACTGCCGACGAAGGCGTCCCCTACCAGCTGTTCTCCACCGATCTCGCGCGGGGGTTGGTGCTGAACGGGCGCCACTGCCGCGGCGGTGGCGAGGGCTGCGCGGTGGCCAACCCGCCGCCCGCCGGCACCGGGGCGCCGGCGGGCTTCCAGAACTACTACCTGCGCGAGAACACGACGGGGGGATTCGCGGCGCTGCTCGGTCCGGCCGACCTCGCAGGGAGCGCTCTCGAGCCAGCCGAGTTCGACGTCGTCCTGGCGGGTACCTCGCCCGACCTGCGCCATCTGGTGCTTACCAGCTGCGCGGCGCTCACACCCGACGCAACCGAAGTCCCGCTGGGGGAAGGCTGCGATCCCGAGAAGGCCAACCTCTACGAGTGGTCGCAGGGGGTGGGCCTGAGCCTGGTCAACCTGCTGCCGGGCGAGTCGGAAGGGACGCCGGGGGCGGTCCTCGGCGCCCAGGCTGCGGCGATCTCCGACGACGGCTCGCGCGTCTACTGGAACGACCTCGGAAGCGGCGATCTCCACCTGCGCGAGGGCGGCCAGACGGTTCGCGTCGACGAAGCTGCTGGGGGAGGGGGGAGGTTCGAGACCGCTGCGACCGACGGCTCGATCGCCTACTTCACGGCGGCTGGTCATCTCTATCGCTACAGCGCCACCTCGCACTCCGCCGTCGACCTCACTCCTGCGGGTGGCGTCAAAGGAGTCCTCGGCGCCTCCGCCACGGGCGACTCCGTCTACTACGTGGATGCCGCTGGCCTCTTCCTCTGGCACGACGGGATGGCGACAAAAGCCGCCGCCGACGCTGACGCCTCCAACTACCCGCCCACCACCGGCACCGCCAGGGTCAGCCCCGACGGCACCCACCTCGTCTTCGTCTCGATCGAGCCCCTGACCGGGTTCGACAACACCGACCGCAAAACGGGCGAACCCGATTCCGAGGTTTTCCTCTACGACGCCACCACCGGCTTCCTCGCCTGCTCCTCTTGTCGCACCAGTGCCACCAGCCCGATTGGCCCCTCGAGCATCCCCGGCTCGGTCCCCAACGGCGAGGGCACTGACGCCACCAATTCCTACAAGCCCCGCGTCCTCAGCCCCGACGGCCGCCGCCTCTTCTTCGACTCCCGCGACGCCCTCGTCAGCACCGACACCAACAACGATCGGGACGTCTACCAGTGGGAGGCCCTGGGCAGCGGCGACTGCACCCGCTCCGGCGGCTGCGTGACCCTGATCTCCTCGGGCCGGGCCGAAGGGGGCGCGTCCTTCGTCGACGCCTCCCTCGATGGAGCCGACGTCTTCTTCCTCACCGATGGCTCTCTGGTCAAATCCGACCCGGGCTCCGTCGACCTCTACGACGCCCGCATCGGCGGCGGCTTCCCGGAAGCCGAAACGCCGATCCCGTGCGAGGGCAACGCCTGTCAGGGCCTGCTCTCAGAACCGGTAGACCCGGCGCTCAACACGCAGCTGGAGGGCCTTGGCAATCCCAAGGTGCACTACCGAGGCGAAGGGAAGAAGTGCAGGCGGGGGTTCGTGAAGCGGCGTGGCAAGTGCGTCAAGAAGGGCAAGCGCTCTCGCGGCAAGGGCAGCCGGGCAGGGGGTGGCAGGTGAGGACGCGCGCGGCGGCGGTCGTTCGCGTGCTGGTCTTGGGCTGCTCGCTCGCGCTTGCGCTCGCCGCCCCCGCCGGAGCCGCGCCAGCACTGGGCCCGGTATCGGCTGCCAACGTCCAGGGTGTCTCGGCGCTGCTCGCCGGCACGGTCGATCCCGGTGGCAAAGCGACGACCTACGTCTTCGAATACACCACCGAGGAGAGCTTCGAAGCGAGCGGTTTCGCCGGGGCGACCAGCACGCCGGCCATCACCGCGGGCGAAGGCGTGGGCGCTCACCCCGCCCGTGCCGCGATCTCCGGCCTCACCGCGAGCACCAGCTACCGCTTCCGCCTCAGCGCGACCAATCCTGACAGCACGACGCTCGGCGCCCCGGCCACGTTCGTCACCACCGCGGGCTTCGGCTTCCTCCCGGACACGGCCGGCTTCGCGGCCAGTGCCGTCGCCGAAGGGGGAGGGGCGGCGACCTCGGCAGGCTCGCACCCGCAGTTGCTGCGCTTCCACCTCGGCCTGCGCCTCGGCGGCGAGTTCGAAGGCCAGCCGGGTGTTCCCTTCCCCGACGGCGACCTGCGCGACCTGCGGATCGAGATGCCGGCCGGTCTGACCCTGAACCAGGCGGTCCTGCGCAAGTGCGGCTCGGCGGCGTTCCACACTCCCCGCTCCTCGCCCTTTGAAGCGAGCGTCTCCGGCGAGAGCTGCCCAGCCGATAGCCAGATCGGCACCGTCGAGATCGCCACCAGCCGCGGCGGCGGCACCGTGCGCCGCTTCGGCGTCTTCAACCTCGACCCCGCGCCGGGCGTTCCGGCCCAGATCGGGTTTTCTCCCTTCGGGGCGCCGGTGGTTCTGGACGTCGACCTGCGCCAGGCAGCGGACGGCTCCTACCCGGTGGCGCTGCAGGCGAGCGATTTCCCCCAGTCACTCGACCTGCACGGTCTCGACCTGGTGTTCTGGGGGACGCCTTGGGGGGTCTCCCACGACGGCGAGCGCGGCAACTGCCTGAACGAGGCGGAGCCCGACTTCCCCTGGGCCAAATGCTCATTGGGGCCACCGAAGAACTTCCCGCCACGCGCCTACCTGACCCTGCCGGCCAACTGCCAGCGACCGCTGGCCTTCACCGCCAGCGCCAGCGCCTGGCAGCAGCCCGCTCGAGCCGATGCCACCGCTCTCAGCCGTGACTCGGCTGGCGATCCCGCCGAGCTCAGCTGCCGCTTCCTCGGCTTCGCCCCGCACCCCGTCGCCGGCCTCACCAGCAAAAATGCCTCCACCGCCTCCGGCTTCCAGCTCACCCTGCACAACGAAGACCTGGCGCTCCTGGACAGGACGGCCAGGGTTCCCGCCCAGGTAAGGAAGGCGACCGTCCTGCTGCCCGATGGCGCCACTCTCAACCCCTCGGTCGGCGAGGGCCTCGGCGTCTGCGCCCCGGCCCAGTACGCGGCGGAGACGGCCTTCTCCCGTGAGGGCGAAGGCTGTCCCGACGGGGCCAAGATCGGCACCTTCACGGTGGCCACTCCCCTCTTCGGGGAGAGGCTGGAGGGGGCGGTGTACCTGGCGCAACCGGACAACCCGGCCACGCCCGCGCCCGGGTCCGAGAACCCCTTCGACACCATGGTCGCCGTCTACCTCGTCGCCAGGGCGCCGGCGAGGGGGGTGCTGGCGCGGCTGGCCGGCAAGATCGTCCCCGACCCGGGCAGCGGCCGGCTCACCGCGACCTTCGAGGGCCTGCCCCAGCTTCCCTACGACGACCTCGCGGTCGACTTCCGCTCCGGGGTGAGGGCGCCGCTGATCTCCCCCGCTTCCTGCGGCCAGCGGGGAACGGGGATCGACCTGGTGCCCTGGGGCGGCGTCGTCTCGGTCGGGCATTTCGAGACCGACTCGAACACCGAGGCGGGGATCGGCGGCGGCCCCTGTCCCAGCGGTATCCCGCCCTTCAGCCCTGGAGCCACGGCTGGCGGCGTCAACTCCAACGTCGGCTCCTACACCCCCTACTTCATCCACCTCTCGCGCCAGGACACAGAACAGGAGATCACCTCCTACTCGCTGGTCCTGCCGAAGGGGATCACCGGCAAGCTGGCGGGCATCCCCTTCTGTCCCGAGGCGGCGATCGCCGCCGCTCGCTCGCGGACCGGGGCGGAGGAGGCCACCATCCCCTCCTGCCCTGCTGCCAGCCAAATCGGCCGGACCCTGACCGGCTACGGGGTAGGCCCGGCCCTCACCTACGCTCCCGGGCGCGTCTACCTCGCCGGGTCCTACAACCGCCAGCCGCTCTCGCTGGTGACGATCAACTCCGCCACCGGCGGCCCCTTCGACCTCGGCACGATCGTGATCCGCTCGGCCTTCGCGATCGACCAGTCGACCGCCCAACTGCAGATCGACTCGCGCGCCTCCGACCCGATTCCCCACATCCTCAGCGGCATCCCGCTGCACCTGCGCGACATCCGCATCTACGTCGACCGCCAGCAGTTCACCCGCAACCCGACCAGCTGCGAACCGTCCCAGCTCACCTCCACCCTGACCGGGTCGGGCGCTCGCTTCGGTGACCCGAGTGACGACAGCACCGCCACCGTCGGCAAGCGCTTCCAGCTGCTCAACTGCCTGACCCTGGGCTTCCAGCCGAAACTGGGCTTGCGCCTCAGGGGCGGTACCAAACGCGGCGACTACCCCTCGCTGAGAACGACCTTCGCCTCGAGGGGGGCAGGGGACGCCAGTCTCAAGGACATCGCGGTCACCATGCCGCACTCGCTCTTCCTCGCCCAGGAGCACATCAGGGCGATCTGCACCCGCGAGCAGTTCGCCGTCGAGCGCTGCCCGCCCGGCTCGGTCTACGGCAAGGCCGTCGCTTACACCCCGCTCTTCGACGAGCCGCTGCGGGGGCCCGTCTACCTGCGCTCCTCGGACAACCGGCTGCCGGACCTGGTCGCCTCGCTGCGCAGCGGCGAGGTGCGGATCGTCCTGCAGGGGCGGATCGGCCCGACCAGGCAGGGCATCCGCGCCTCCTTCGAAGCGCTGCCCGACGCCCCGATCGAGCGTTTCGTGATGACGCTGAACGGCGGCAAGCGGGGCCTCCTGGTCAACTCGGCCAACATCTGCAGCGCGCCGCCAATCGCCAGCGTCAAAGCGCTCGGCCAGAACAACCGCGGCACGGTCTTCACCTCGAAGCTGCGCGGGCAGTGCGGGAGCAAGCACGGCAAGGCAAAGCGAAAGGGGAAGCGATGAGGGCAGTTGGGACGAGCGGCCGACGGACTGGCCGGGCATGGGTCACGGCTCTCGCCGTGGCGATCCTGGCTCTCTGCGCGGCGCCGTCCGCCCAGGCGGACCACGACGATCCGGTGCTCGTCTACAGGCCGGTGCCCACCCCCTTCGAATTGATCCCGCCGCCGGCCGGACAGCTCGAAGGCCCCTGCGGCGTCGCGGTCGACTCCGAGGGCAACTTCTACGTCTCCGACTACTACCACCACACGATCGACGGCTTTACCCCGGACGCGGGCTATCAAGCCCAGGCGAAAGAGGTGGATCCCCTCGATGGGCCCTGCGGACTCGCCTTCGACGGCGGCGATCGCCTTTACGTCAACGACTACCACCGCGACGTCACCCGCCTCAGCCTCTCGCCCCTGCCGCTCTCGGCGGAGACCGTCTTCGGCTCCCCGGTGACGATCGACTCCGATCACCCGACCGGTGTCGCCGTGGATCCGGCGAGCGGCATCGCCTACGTCGACAACCGCACCTTCGTCTCGGCCTACGACCCCTTCGGCAATCCCTTGGAAGTTGGAGGCGAGCCGTTGCGCATCGGCGAGGGCTCGCTTGGGAGCGGCTACGGACTCGCTGCGGTGGACGGGCGCATCTACGTCGCCGACGCGGCCTCGCACACGATCAAGGTCTACGAGCCGGCGCTGGACGAGGACGAGCCGGTCGCCGAGATCGACGGCAATGACGTCCCCGGTGGGCACTTCGTCTCCCTGCGCGACTCCGCGGTCGCGGTCGATCGGGTTCGCGGCACCGTCTACGTCGCCGACAACCTCGAACCCGGCGTGGCCGAAGAGCCCGAAGGGGCGATCTACGCCTTCGACGCCACCGGCGCCTATCTAGGTCGCCTCAAGCGCAACATCGTCAACGCGCAGCCGCCGGGGCTTGCGGTCGACAACTCCTCCGAGTCGACCCAGGGCCGGGTCTACGTCACCTCCGGCAACACGGAACTCTCAAGCGTCCTCGCCTACGCACCGGAACCGGCGACCGACAAAGTCGTGCTGGCCGAAAAACAGCTTGGCAGCGGTCCGTCCGGGACGCCGGTGCCGGCGGAAGGCTCGGGCGTCACCGCGGCGCTGGCCAGCGCCAAGGGCAAACGCCCCGCACAAGACGAGGGGCCCCAGCCGGCAACCTCCTCGGCGGTCTCCCAGCAAGGCAACCTGCGCCTTGCGCTGGGTGGCAGACTCGCTCCCCGGGCCCTGCCGCGGCGAGCGGTCTCCCCGGTCGCGGTCACGGTCGAGTGGAAGCTCGCCAGCGTTGACGGCGGCGCTGTTCCCCCCTTGAAGAGGGTGCGGATCGAGATCAACCGCCATGGGCAGCTGGACTACTCCGACTTGCCGACCTGTCCCTACGACAGCATCCAGCCCGCCTCCACCTCGCGCGCGCTTGCCGCCTGCAAGGAGGCGCTGGTCGGCCAAGGAAGCTTCGAGGCGGACATTACACTCGCGGGGCAGGATCGCTACCCGACCAAAGGGAGGCTGCTCGTCTTCAACGGCCTCAGCCACGGCAAGCACGTCCTCCTCGGCCAGATCTACTCCCCCCATCCCTTCGCCACCTCCTTCGTGATCGTCTTCGATCTCGAGAAGATCGGACGCGGCACCTACGGGACCGCACTTGACGCCACCCTGCCGCAGGCGCTCGCCAACTGGGGCAACCTGACCGCGGTGGAGATGAGGCTCTCGCGGCGCTATCGGGCCAACGGCGGCAGCCACAGCTTCGTCAGTGCCGGCTGCCCGGCACCGGCCGGCTTTCCGGGAGCGGTCTTCTCGCTCGCCCGCACGAGCTTCGAGTTTGCTGGGGCACCGAAGCTGACATCGACACTGAGCGGCAGCTGCAAGGTGCGATGAGGGGGTCTCCAGGCCGCCGCGACGAACTCGCCGCGCGCCTGCGCGCCCGCCGAGCCGAGATCGAACAGGCGATGTTGGCCCGCGTCCACGCTGTCTCGGATCCCGGCGCCGTGGACGACCCCGAGTACGCGGCGGGCCTGCGCACCGCTGTGAGCGCTGCCCTCGACTACGGGATCGCGGCCATAGAGGCGAGCGAGGATCGCCGCCGGCCCGTCCCACCGGAGCTCCTCGCGCAGGCTCGCGGGGCAGCGCGCAACGGCGTCAGCCTCGACACGGTGCTGCGGCGCTACTTCGCTGGCTGCTCCCTGCTCAGCGACTTCGCTCTCGGTGAGGCCGATGCCCTCGGCCTCGCCGGCCGCGACCTGCAAGGGCTGCTCTGGTTGGTCTCGATCCAGCTCGATGGCCTCGTGGCTGCCGTTGCCGAGGAGTACACCCGGGATGTGGAGGAGCAGGCCTCCCTGGTCGGAAGCAGGCAGCGCCTGGCGGAGCGAGTCAGGAGGATGCTGGGCGGGGAGCCGCTGGAGTTGGCAGACCTGCGCTACGAGCTCGACGCTTGGCACCTCGGGGTGATCGCGTCCGGTCCCGGCGCGCTTGAGGCATTGCCCGGCTTTCTCGAATCCCTGGATTGCCAGCAGCTGGTGGTAGGTGGCGAAGAGGGGCTGGTCTGGGCATGGGCGGGGAGCAGAAGCAGGCTCGCGGCTTGCGAGGCCCTCGCCGGTGCCGAGCGGGACCTGCCGGCCGAGGTCTCCTTGGCCGTCGGCGAGGCCGGACAGGGGATCGAGGGCTGGCGCCTTACGCATCGCCAGGCGAGGGCGGCAATAGCTGTCGCCCGGCGCGCGGGCGAGCGGCGCGTGCGCTACGCCGACGTTGCCCTGCTTGCCGCTGCTCTTCGCGACGATGTCCTTGCCAGCTCCCTGCACGACATCTATCTCGGCCCGCTGGAAGCGGAGCGAGACGGGGGTGAGGCTCTGCGGGACACTCTCCACGCTTACCTGGCGGCTGGGAGGAACGTCTCCTCGGCGGCGGCGAGGCTCGGGATAGCACGCCAGACGGTGAGCATCCGCCTGCGTGCAGCGGAGGAGAAGATCGGGCGCTCGCTGGACGACTGTGGGGCCGAGGCGGAGGTCGCTCTGCGACTGAAGGACTTAGGCGATCAGGCTGATCTGACAGCGGGTTAGGTCCGCCGTGTCTTTCCTCACATATTGGTAGGGCAGCTATGTGTTTCCAGCCAAGAGACTGCGCCAGCGAGTTCGACTCGCGCAGGATTCAAAAACCAGGCTTTAGGAGGGAACACGTATGAGATCGATCAGGACGATGCTGCTGCTTGCCGCTACCGCGGCGCTGGCAGTGGCATTCATCGTTCCGGCCGCGGCTTCCGCCAGCAGCTGGACCGAAAAAGGAACAAAACTGACGGACGGTGGACTTCGCTGGGCGAAAAACGGGACCTCGATCACGTCAAAAGCCGCACTCGGCCTGCAGGGAAAAATTTCCTTCAGCAGCACGTCGCTCGGCTCCGTCACCTGTGAAGACAAAGCGACCCTCAACGTCGAACCCGGCGGCAAAGCAAACGTCAGCGGCTTCGAAGCCGCACCGTCGAGCTGCGAACTGACCGGCTTTCTGCAGGCGGTCTGTGCCGGTGGGGTGACTGCCGTGACTCCAAAAAGCCAGCCCTGGAACGCCACAATCACCGAACAGCAGACGATCGCGGTCAGTGGAGTCAACATTGCGTTCAGCTTCAAAGGCGGCATCTTCTGCCCCACCGAAGTGATCTACTCCGGCACTCTGACCGGAACGCCGATGTTCTCCCCCAGCAGCATCAAATACGTCAGCTTTGCCGGCACCGTCGAAGCGAAAGACTCAGCGGGCAACCCCCTCGGTTCGGCAGCTGCCAGCGGCACGCCATCCGTTTCGCCGTCGGGTGAATACGGGATTATCACGGTATCCGCGGTCGCCCTCAGTGGCTCGCTGGGATGGGCTTCTGGTGAAGACGGCGCAATGACTTGCCCGTCGAACAGTGGGACCCTGGTCCTCGAACCGGGCAGCGAAGGCAAAGTCACCGCGTTCAACTGGGGTGCCTGCTCGCTGACTGGGTCGATCGCCGAAATCTGCAACTCCGTCACCTCGGTGACCTCGAATTCACTGCCGTGGAAAGCGACGGATCAGGGCAGCTCGATCAAGCTCTCGAATATCTCGTTCACCGTCAGCTACAGCGGTTCAAAATGCAAACCCGAGACGTTCACCGGTGAACTCACTGCAACGCCGAACAACAAAAGTGCGATCTCAAGCACCAGCATCTCCGGATCATTGTCGACCGGCGTAATCAACCGCAACTGGTCGGGTTCTCTGAAATGGAACCCGGCGGGGGTGTACGGGCTCTAGAACTCCCACGCAGTACCGCTCTCCCCTGGGAGGAAAGGGGGCCGCGCCTCGGCGCGGCCCCCTTTTGATGCGCCTGGCCTCAGCCGTTCAGGAGCTTGGCCTTCTGGGCCGCGAACTCCTCCTCGGTGAGGATGCCCTGTGCCTTCAGCTCGCCGAGCTCCTTGAGCTGGTCGATCGTCGACTGCCCGCCCGCGGCAGGTGCAGGGGCGGCGGCCACGGGCGCAGGAGCCTGCTGCTGTTCATCCTGCTGCGCCCAGCGTTGGCCCTGGCGGCGCGAGACGCGGTTGCTGACGGTGGTGGCGGTTCCGGCGATTACCGCCGTGCGTGCGACTCCTCGAAGTAGTCCTGGCATGACGTGTCTCCTTTACTCGGATGCCTCGACCGCGTCGAGCGCGGCGAGGACGTCTTGGACGGGAATGCGGCCGCTGGCGACTAGCTGGCCGCCGGAGCGGCGCAGGGCGGCGGCGAGCGGGGCGGCCCAACTGTTCTCGTAAACGAGCAGCGCCGCCGAGGTGCCGGGCTCGAGCGCGCCACCGGCCTCCTCGACGTCCTCGTCGGAGAGCAGCCCCGACGAAGCGCCCTCGAAGGCGGCCACCTCATCGCCGAGGTCGGCGATCTCCAGCGCCGCAACCGAGCCGTCCTCGCCCTTGGCGATGAAGGTGAGGTCGAGGATGCGGATCAAGCCGCGGTCGACGAGGTCGATCAAGTGCGGCATCGCCTCACCAGTGGGTTGCCGTCCCGGCCACTCGATGATCAGGTAGTCGATCGGCCCCATCTCGTTGATCTCATCACCGGTCAAATCTGATCCCTTTCGCTGTCGAGTTATGCGCGGGTCAGGCCCGGCAGGGGAGACGATAGCGGCGCGGCTCCCGCTAGAGGCCCGACTCGTCCCGGATCTGTAACGAAAAGCCCACCGGGACGACGATCGCCAAGGCAAGGGCGACGCAATCGACGTACCAGAGGAATTCTCCGGGACCGATGCGCACCATCGAGTAGGCGCTGCCGACGATGAAGATGCTCATTGCCGGAAAGTCGAGGAAGAAGATCTCCGGCAGCATCTTCCAGACGCTGCGCTTCCTGCGCTTGGCCACCCTCGCCTCCCAAGACGAGAGTTTGCCGACGTGCCTCTCGAGGTCTTTCCAGAGAACGTTGTAGATGTAGTGCCCGATCATCGCCGAGCGGTAGCTCGCCGCCGTGTGCAGCAGCACGACGAGCAGGGTGAGGAGGGGAATCGCCAGCAGCAGCCGTTGATCGGCATTTTCCTTGACGGTGAAGCCAACGATGAGGCCGCCAGCGGTGAGCGCGAGGCCCACGAGCGTCGCCTGGGTACTGATGTAGCTGACGATCTCGGCGCGAAGCGCGTTGAACTCCGCGATCGCGACGTCGACCGCCTTTTCCTCATAGGCAGCCGGCACCTCTTGCCTACCCGAACTCTCCATCCCGACGACGCTAGACCCGCCACCGGCGGATGGTTCGAACAGCGTCGCCACCTCCGCACATCCAGTCTCGCCGCGGCGTTCACCGCATCTCAGCCGAGTAGCCGCAGCAACTCCTCGCGGTCAGGGCCTGGTATCTGCAGGCGCTCGTGCTGACCCGCCAGCTCGAGGATGCGCTCGGGCACCCCGTCCTGCGCGAAGGTCTCACTCAACGGCGTCAGGCAGGAGCGGGACTCCAGGAAGGCCTTGAAGAGGTCGGGATCGTGCAGCATCGCCACGAGAAGCGCTCCTCGAAGGGCCTGCGATGGGTCACTCGGCTGCGGTGGCTTCAACCCTTGGCGCAGCGCCTCGATTTCGCTCAGCCGGGTGCGATCCTCGGCGACCGTCTCCCGGTACCAGGGGGTCAGCCGCGCCTCGGTGGCCTCGTCCCATGCCTGTGCGAACTCCAACGGATCATCCATATGCGAGCTGACGACCTCGCGTAGGGCCTGGGCGTGTGCCAGTCCGAGGGTGATACCGCGACCGAGCGAGGGGTTGGTGCATGCGCAGGCGTCGCCGAGCAGCGCGATGCCGGTGAGCACGGGCCGCCCGTCGTGCATCGGGCGGCGGTAGCGGTCGATCACACCGCCCATCGCCATCGGGTCGCTGATCGGCTCACCCTCCAGCCAATGCGCATGCGCTGGGCACGCCTCGATGACCGCCCTCCACAGGTCGGGATCGCGCATCCGCTTCAGCGGCTGGTCTCCGCTCGAGGTGAAGGTGGTTACCGACCAGGTGCCGTTGTCCGACGGGAGAGTCAGGATCGAGAAGGTCCCGATCGGCGCCAGCAGAGGACCGTAGGGCGGTGGCGTCGAGCCGTCCGCGGAGCGGAAGAACCGACTGTAGTAGATGAACCCCGAATCCTCGGACTCCTCATGCAGAGGCCCGATGTTCGCATCGCTGCACCAGCGCGGCAGCTGCGAGCCCCGGCCCATCGCGTCAACTACGAGATCGGCATGCAGTGTCTCGCCCGAGTCGAGGCGAACGCCGGTCACGTGCGGTGTCCCATTGCCGGCCTCAACGATTGGCTCCTTCACGGTCACGCCGCGGCGTACCTCCAGGCTGGGCTCATTCTCCGCCGCCGCTCCCAGGACCTGCTCGAACACTGGGCGGCGAGCGGTATAGGTGACGAACCGCTCATCGCCTGACTGTGGGCCGCCATCGGCCAGGTTGGGGGGCATCAACCCGAGCAGGTCCAGACGCATCGCGCCTGCCGCGACGAGCCCATCGAACACGTCGGGGAGCTCCTGCTTCAGCACCGCGCTACCCGCGGGCTGCAGGAAATGAGCCATGCGGAACTGAGTCACGCCCTCGCGCGACCACCTCTCCCACGCCTCATCTGCGGACTCCGGCACGGGATCCGCGTCGCGCTCGAGCACCGTGACCTCGAGCCCGTCGCGCGCCAGCATCAGGCCCGACGCCAGCCCGCAGACCCCACCACCCAACACCACGATTCTTGTCATTCGCCGCTCAGCCCCCAGCCGCCCCGCTCAGAGGCGCCGCAACACAGCTCGGACGAGCGCGGCTCATTCCTCAGGAAATTTACCAGCAGCCGATTCACCCTTGGCTCTGCAAAAGGAAGTCCCATGGGCGCGGCTGGGTTCGAACCAGCGACCTCTCGCGTGTGAGGAGCGTTCAGGAGGGGTCGAAAAAGCGCCTCAAACCCTCATTCCCAAGCGGAATGCGCCACCTTCCGCCGCCGATTTTCTAGAGCCTCAAATTGTCGTAATTTGCGGTCGATTTTCGGCGATAATGGCACTAGTGCCGTTTCGGTTGACGCCCTGAGGCGGGCCGAGGCCGCAATGAGAAAGCTACGGATAGCGACCGTGCAGACGACGATGAGCGCGCGAGTAGACCGGGTGCGTCCGCGGATTGGTCGGGTGGCGCTCGCCGAAGGCGAGCATCCGCAATACCAGCACCTCCTCCACCTTCCTGAGAGCAAACACGAAACCGTAGGGCGCCGCCGAGGCCCCCTCCTGGCCTATCGGGACATAGAGCTTCACGCAATCCGCCAGCCTCGTACCTCGCGGGCCGTCCTCTTCGCACGGCTGCCACGGCACGGTCGTCGAGTGGGCCTCAATCTCCCGGCGGGCCTTCTCGGCCTGGGCGCGTGCGGGCGAGTGTTCCCGCAGACGGCCAACCTCCTCGGCCCAGACCTCGTCGTCTATCTCGACGCGGACATCAATCGGATTTCGTCGCCCTGCCACGCCCTGCACTTTTCCAGATCGGCTCGTTGACCCTCCCAGGGTCGCGAGCGCCTACGGCAGTGCGGGCCGTTAGCCCTCGCCGTCGGTCGGCAGGTGCCCGAACAGCCGGTCGAAATCCTCCGGGGAGGCTGGCTTGGCGCCGCGCCTCCGGTCCAACTCCGCCATCGGCGTGATCGTGGGCTCAAGCGTCAGGTCACCAGCCCCGTCCGGCACGACCTCGTAGCGACGGCCGTCGACATCCACCAACTCACCCACACGCAGGCTCTTCACCGCAGTTGCCATGCGACAAGTGTAAAGGGGCTTAACGGTCGTCGTGAAGGGGGTGGTCAATGCACAGGCCAGCCGACGTCGCCAAAGCAGTAGCGCCTCGCGTCCCTCCTGATGCAGGGATTTACCTTGGTCTATCGGCAATTGTTTGGGCCGATTACGGTCGGCAGCGTCACCAAACGCCGAGAAGGCGACCGATGAACCCGACCACCAGGACGAAGCCTCCGATGTCGGCGATGAACCCGATCACCGGGGGAACATGACGGATGCGTCCAGTGAGGGTCGGCAGCTTGAGATTCGGTTTCGCCTCGCGGTTTTTAGCCTCCTCCAATCGCATGTGGAGTCCGGCAATTTGACTAGGGATCCTCTTCTGGATCGCCTGCTGGAACTCGTCGTCGAGGGCGTCGGCGGAGAACCCGGCGAAATCCTTGAAGTCGAAGATCAGTGATGGCAGGTCGTCCGCTTTGAGCCCGCCGCCTAGTGCCAGGGGGTAGTGCAGTGCAAGCGTTCCGACACCCGACGCCTCCATCGCGGCGGCGGCGCGCGGCGCGAGCATCCGAAGCTCCCTCTCTCGCTCGGCCCACTCCTTGTTCGACCACTGCACCTCGGGGATTTCCCTCCGGTTGTGGCGAGCGATCAGGAATTCGTCGTATTTCTGCTCAAAGTCCGACAGGACCTCGATGTGTCTGCGGATTTGGTCGGTGCTTTCGGCCACGCAGAGAGATTAAGACGATGCGCGGCGACGATCAGGGTCATGGCCCAGGCTTAGCCGACCAGCGCCCCTTCGCGAATCAGCCCCACGTCGGTCAGGATCTTCATGGCGGCCTCGACCTGGTCCGGGTCAAGCCCCGTCTGCTGCTCGATTGCCTCGTCAGCCGATCCGGCGTGCTCGGTGAGAGTCAGATAGAGCGCGAGGGTGTCGGCACGCTCGCGACCCGAGGTCGCGCCGCGGATTAACCCCAGCGACCGAGGGTCCTGCCACACCGGCCCCGGAAACGGGCCGGTGAAGCGCGACGGCACGTCGTCATCCATAACGAGGATCACCTCGGCGTGACGGTCGTGATCGACGTGCACCGTGCACCTGCGCTGGGCCAGCATCCGGGTGTCGGGACCGTCGGGGAGGACGACCTCCGGGTTGCCACCCGGCCAGAACTGGCCGTAGATGAACGGGTTCCGACACTGACGCCCGCGCTTGGTCATCGCCCCGCAAAGCTCATCTGCCAGCGGCAGTCCGTTGTCAGTCGTATGGATCGTGACCCGCTCGACTGTGCTCGGCAGGCGCACGGCGGTCTCGCGCCCGGCGAGCACGCCGCGGCGCGCCTCCGTGTACTTCTCTCCGGTCTGGCGCATACGGGCCCTGGCTTCGGCCTTCAAATTGGTCGTCATCACTCTTCCTCTCGCCATGTCCCGCGCCCCACGGCTCAAAGGGGTTGAGCGTGTCGACTTAACCTCGCGACGCAAAGTCGCTTGCCCGTCCTCGCCATTTCGCGCGCGGGGCGAAGGTGGCTTGGGGGAGACGCCGGAGGGACGGCGCTCGCGGAATTGTAGCTTCCGCTGGAGACAGCGATCAACGCTTGTCGCTGTTAGCAAGACTTGAACTGGGGAAAACCGGCAATTGTTTGGCCGATCCCAATCAGCGACGCAGAGCCAAAATAGGCCGCTTTAGGCAGATTCCCCGAATCTGCCTACACCCTTCTTTATTCAGCTATCAAGCAAACCGAGGTTCCTCCGGTGGGGGGAGTTTTCCCTCGTTCTCTTCGTGTCCTCGATCCCATTCCTTGACAAAAACAGAGATGCAAACCTCGGCTGCGGACGGCTAATGCGTGGGCTTGTTCGTAGTCCAGAGTCGCCCGTTAGGTCCACCGGCGCGACCCCGCAAGCTCTCCGCCGGATGGCTTCGGTCCAATCCGATCCAAGGACCTCGGAGGCTCTATTCGTGCCTCAAAATGCCTGCGGCCCTAAACGCAACCGAAAAGGCCGCAATTTCCGCACGAGACTGGAGAGAAATTCCGCTGAGACCGCTGCGTACCCTGACAGTGCCGTCAAAAAATCCTCGACCAAACTAGTGAACCCACGATATCGGCGAGGGCGGCGGGAAAAGTTCTGTAGTCGATGACGAGGAGCGTCCAGTGACGAAAGAAAATGACAGTGATCGATACGTCGTCCCGAACAAAGAGCGCGGTGGCTGGGACGTCGTAAAAGAGGACCACGAGCGCGCGAGCGCCCACACGGATCGCAAGGCCGAAGCGGAAAAACGGGCACGAGAGATTGTCGACAACCTAGACGGGGGCGAGGTCCGCATCGCCGACAGACACGGGAAGTTCAACGATTCCGACACTCAAAATGGCCCTCGGCACAAAGAGTCGCCAGTCAGGGACCGGAAGTAGGTAGTCGCTATGGCCCGCGACTGGGAGGCCTGGCTCAAAAACTCGGTCGGACCCGCCTCCGACACCGAGCAGGCTGACGCGGAACGGACGGAGAAGCGGATACGCAGAGCCATCGAGGCCGATGCGCGGCTCGCCGGCAAGGTGCGGATCTTCGTCAAGGGCTCCTACGCGAACAACACGAACGTTCGTCAGGACTCAGACGTTGACATTGCCGTCGAATGGAAGGCGTGGTCGTACATCTCAAAGTCGAATAGCGCTGCCGACCTTGAGTGGCATCAGCTAGGCGTGACGCTTGGCAGTCAAGGTCCGGAACCGGCCGAATATCGGCGCTGGGTTGAGGAGGCGCTTGTCGCTTCGTTCGGCGCTGCCGCTGTCGACAGTTCCGGGAATAAGGCCATCACCGTTACCCGGGGAACGACGACGTTGGACGCCGACGTCGTTCCCTGCTACCGGCACGAGCGGTACGACGCTCCGAACCGCAAGCCGCACGTGGGGATTCGCCTTTACCCCAAAAAAGGCCGCTCCATCGAGAATTGGCCCGATCAGAACCGCATCAACGGCAACGCCAAGAACGAAGACACTGGGAAGCGTTACAAGCAAATCGTGAGGGCCTTGAAGCGGCTCGAGAATGACATGCTGAAACGCGACGTCATCACAAAAGAGGTTCACGGCTTCTTTATCGAGTGCCTGCTTTTCAACCTTCCGGATTCGGTCTTTCGCTCCTCGACCTTTAAGCAAGCAACTCTGGATGTGCTTGCGCGGCTCTGGAACGAGATCAACGACGGGAACCACGAGGATTGGGTCGAGGTCAATGGCCTCAAGTGGCTCTGGCGAAGCGGTCAGACCTGGACCGCTGCCGAGGCTTCGGCCTTCGCGCATGCTGCATGGAATGACATCGAAGGGAACTAATCGGTGCCGTCTAAGTCTGTCCTGTATGTGACTGCTGCCCTGGTCCTCGCGGCGCTGCTGATCGATTCTCTGATCCGCGGGCATTCGCCCGAAGGCGCAGCGGAGTGGCTTGCGCCGATAGGACCGGCAGTTAGTTTTGCGATCGTTGGGCTGGTGATCTTTGATCGTTGGGCATGGCGTCAACCAGGCATTCGGCGACTTGTCGGGCGGCCCATCCTGCGCGGAACTTGGTTCGGTGAAGTGGCATCAACTTGGGAGAATCCGCAAACCGGAAAACGGATCGATCCTGACCTGTCAGTCTTCCTAGTCATTCGCCAAAACTTTTGGTCTATATCGGCTCGTCTCCTAACGAATGAATCGAGCTCAAAGTCGTTCCTCGCTGCATTGCGGGCCGACGAGGATGGGGTTTGCCGCTTGCTCTACGTCTACGAGAACCATCCCGAAGATGACGTCAAGCACAAAAGCCCGTCGCACCACGGCACCGCCATCCTTTCGGCTCCCCGGAATCCACAAGATGGAGTCGTAGGCGGATACTTCACCGGCCGAAAGACGACGGGAGATATGCGGTTCCACCAGCATTTCCCCGAGCTTGTCGAGAGCTATCAGGCTGGTCTCAAGCTCCTCTCGTAGCCACCCTTACGGGAGGTGGCTAGGGACGCCGCACTCCTGCGGCGCACCTTCATCTCGGTGCTGCTGGCCTTGAGTGAAGACGTGCCTTACGTGATGAGGCAGGTTGGTCACTCAGACCCGAAGGTGACTCTCTCGATTTACGCCCAGGTGATGTTCCGTGGCGAGGGCGAGGCAGAGCGTCTCAAGGCGCTGGTTGAGGGTTCCAACTGGGCGAATAACGGCACTAGTGCCGTTATTCCGACCTCCGAGAGTCATTCTGAAACTGCTGCCGAGGATCAAAAGCCCGCGATTAGCGGGGACTTCGAGGATGGGCGCGGCTGGGTTCGAACCAGCGACCTCTCGCGTGTGAGGCGAGCGCTCTCCCACTGAGCTACGCGCCCGGGAGAAGCGCCAATCATAGGCGGGACGCGGGGTTGGGTCAGGCGGGGGCGGGGGCCTCGACGGGATCGGGCGGGGGAGGCTCTTCACCCCTCTCCGCCATCGCCCGTTTTTGCAGTGCCATGCCGACGAAGGGGAAGATCAGGGTGGAGAGCATGGCGGCGCCGACGAGGCCGGCCGCGGTGGAGCTGTGCATCTCGCCGGCGTCGATGGCGATCGTCGTGATCGCGACCACGAGGGGGAGCTCGGTGGCGGAGAAGAAGACGAGGGCGCGGCGCTCGGTGGCGCTCAGAACCTTGCGGTAGAGCAGCAGGGCGGGGGTGCCGCGGACGACGAGGAAGAGGGCGAGGAAGAGCAGCATCTTGGCGATCGCTTCGGCCGAGCCGAGGGCGCCGAGGTCGAACTCGATGCCGCTGGTGACGAAGAAGAAGGGGACGAAGAAGCCGAAGCCGACCGCGGTCAGCTTCGACTCGAAGACCTGCAGCTCGTGGCCGCGCAGGGCCGCTCTGGTGATCATGCCGGCGACGAAGCCGCCGAGCAGGACGTCGAGGCCGAGCTTGCTGGCCAGCAGCACCAGGCCGAAGACGAGGACGACGGTGATCCGCACCGCGAGCTGGCTGCTCGCCTCGAAGGTTTTTTCGAAGGCGGGCCAGCCACGCCAGGCGAGGCGCACCGAGGCGAGCGCGACGCCGAGGGCGAGGAAGACGAAGGCGACCAGGATCGCCGCCTCGTGCAGCGGGCTGGCGGTGGTGAGGACGAGCGTGACGAGCAGGATCGGGCCGAACTCGCCGGCGCCCCCGGCGGCCATCAGGAAGGTGCCGAAGCGCGTTTTCAGACTGCCGCTGTCTTTGAGGATCGGGATCAGGGTGCCGATCGCGGTGGTGGCCAGAGCGGAGCCGGTGTAGAGGAAGGAGACGACGATCCCAGCCGCGGCGAGCGCGCCGCCGATGCCGTAGGCGAGCGCGACCGAGAGGACCCAGCCGAGGGCGCCGAGCTTCAGCGGCGTGCCCTTGATCCGTTCGAAGTCGATCTCGTAGCCGGCGAAGTAGAAGAGCATGCCGAGGCCGAGGTTGGAGAAGAACTCGATGAAGTCGGAGGACTCGGCGAGGCCGAGGACTTCGGGCCCGATCAGGATGCCGAGCATCAGCTCCAGCACCACCACCGGTGGCGCCAGCCCTTTCGGCACGACCGCGACGGTGATCGCGGCGATCGCCGCGATCAGGACGATGAAGAAGAAGGAGGAGGAGTCGACGTCGATCACGTGGCGCCGATCCTACGTTCGTCCACGGGCGGAGCGGTACCGATTTCGCTGGGTACCAAGAATTCGGTAAGCGCCCGGTCCGGGTGTACAGAGCGAAAGAGGAGTTCCGATGCCTTCTTCACCGTCCCGCAGAGTTGTAGCCCTCGTCACCGTTGTGGCGATGTTCCTGCTTGCCCTGCCGGCAGGCGCAGGCGCCGCGACCAGCAAGTACCCAGCGGCCGCGGCCGCGCGTGGGTTTGGCGGTGGCTCGGCGGGCTGGACCTCGGCCTCCAGCAACGACGGGGCCTGCCTGCCGCCGCTGCTCTGCGCCAGCGTCGCCAACAGCTTCCAGGAAACTGGCGGTGCCGATAGCGGCGGCTTCATTCGCTCCGCATATACGGGCGTGGTCGGCGTGACCGCGGTCGGCGGCACCGCCACCGGCACCTGGGAAAGTCCGCCCTTCACCTACGACGGCGTTGGGGGGGAGGAAGCGGCCACGGTCAGCGTTGCGCTCGACCGGCGGGCCAGCGTCGACCAACTGCTCGCGGTGACGGGCAACTCGGCCGAGTACACGGTGCGCCTCGTCGACCTCAGCGAAGGGGGAGAGGCGCTGACCCTGATCCCGGCGACGACGCTTGCCGGCGCCAACTCCTGGACCGACGTGACGCGCGGCTCGATCGACCCGGCCAACCTCACCGCCGGCCACGACTACCGGATCCAGATCACCAGCCGCTACACGAGTGGCACCAGCGTCTTGGTCACCGGCAACGCCGACTACGACAACGTCGTGCTGACGGCATCCGATGGGACGCCCGGGAACGGCAAAGGCGGCAAAGGCAAAGGAAAAGGGGGCGGCAACGGCGGCGGCAGCGGTGCCCTCAGCGAGCAGCGGCTGATGGACCTGCTGCGCCAGGCGACCCCCGGCACGGCCGTGCTCGGGGACAAAGGCAAGCGCCTCTTCGTCCGGGTCAAGTGCCCGCGCAAGATCGGCCACGCCTGCCGGACCACCGCCCAGGGCCTGCTGCGCAAGCGCCGCCCGGCGACCGCCAAGCGCACGGTGCGCCTGCGCAGCGGCAAGTCGAAGCTGGTCGTGCTGCGGGTCAAGCCGAAAGCGCGCCAGCAGGTGGCGACGCGCAAGCGCCTTCTCGTTCGCCAGAAGGTCCGCGCCGGCAAGGTGACCGCGACCGTCGTCAAGAGCCGGCGCTTGATCCGGCGATGACCGGCTTCCACCATTGATCCGCATTCGCCCCGCCACGACGGGCGAATGCGGATACGATGGTCGCGGACCGTGCTAGGCGGGGAACCAGCGGTGCCCTGTAATCCGCAATCCGCTTTAGCGGGGCCGAATCCCGTTCCGAGGGGCTGGCCGTCGGGGTCAGTGCGTCGCGGAAGGTGTTGACGGCCGGGTCCTGCGCGACGTAGGCACGCGAACCAGGTCAGGTCCGGAAGGAAGCAGCCTTAAGCGGAAGCCGCGGGTGCCGCAGGTGAGCCCGGCTCGAGCCAACCACGACGGACACGCCCGGTGACTTCGTTTCGGAGGACGGGGCGCACGGTCCATTTTCTTCAAGCGAGAGTTGACCCACCTATAGAGGGGTCAACTCTCGCTTCATTTGATTCGACCGGACGCTTCGTCAGTCGATCAGGCGCTTTTGCATGCGATTGATCGCTACGCGCCAGGTCAGCAGGGCGAAGGCGACGAGGAAGGCGAAGCGGGCAACGTCGACCGTCTCGAAGCCGAAGGCGCCGCCGCGGACCAGTTCGACCAGCTGGTGCAGGGGGTTGAACTGGGCGACGACCTGGACGCCCTCGGGCAGGCCGTCGATCGGGAAGAAGGTGCCGGCGACGAGGAAGAGCGGCGTGACGAAGAGCGCGGTCACGTAGTTGAACTGGTCGATCTTGGCGACAGTTGCAGCCATGGCGATGCCGAAGCCGGCGAAGCCGAGCGCGGTGACGAAGCAGAAGAGCGGCACCAGCAGCATGCCCCAGGCCGGGTCGAGGCCGAAGGCGATCGTGACCAGCAGCGGCACGCAGCCGTAGGTCCCCGAGCGCAGGGCGATCCAGAGCATCTCGGCGCTGACCAGCTCCTCGACGTCGACCGGGGCGGCGAGGATCGCGTCGTAGGTGTTCTGGAAGCGGTGCTTGACGAAGGTGCCGAACATCGCCGGCAGGGCACTGGAGAAGATCACCGCGGTGGCGACCATGCCGGTGCCGACGAACTCGATGTAGGGGACGCCTTCGACTTCGTCGACCAGCGTCGCGCTGAAGCCGAGGCCGAAGGCGAGCAGGTAGACGATCGGTTCGAGGATGCTGGAGAAGGTCGTGCCCTTCCAGTAGGTGCGGAAGTTGGCGACCTCGCGGCTCATGATCCCGGCGATCGCCGCCGGTTCGAGCCGGCGCAGCTTGGCTGTGGTCCCGTTGCTCACTCGGCCTCCGCTCCGGTCAGCAGGACGAAGACGTCCTCCAGCGAGGCGGCGCGGATCACGGCGTCGTCTGGGATGTGCCCGTTGCCCGCTCGCTCGGAGCCGACGATCGCGATGGCCGGCCCAGCCGGGCGCACCGGCAGCCCCTGCTCCTCGGCGATCGCCCGCACTTCGGTCAGCCGTTCGGGCGGCCCGTAGACCTCCGCCGTGTGGGTGCCGGCGTGGGCGGCGATCAGCTCGGCCGGCGTCGCCCGGGCGATCACCTTGCCCTTGTTGACCACGGCGACCTCGTCGGCGAGCCGCTCGGCCTCCTCGATGTAGTGGGTCGACATCAGGATCGTCGTGCCGCGCGAGCGCAGGTTGTCGATCAGGGTCCAGAGCTCGGTGCGGATCTGCGGGTCGAGGCCGACGGTGGGCTCGTCGAGCAGGATCAGCTTCGGCTCGTGGACGAGGCCGCGGGCGAGCAGCAGGCGGCGGCGCATGCCGCCGGATAGCTCGTCGACCGCGTCGCGACGCCGCTCCCGCAGCCGCGCCAGGTCGAGCGCTTTGTCAACCGCGGCGCCAACGTCGGGCACCCGGTAGAGGCGGGCGAAGACCGCCAGGTTGTCTTCGACCGTGACGTCGACATCGAGGTTGTCGAGCTGCGGCACGACACCCATCTCCGCCCGCGCCGCCTTGGCGTCGGCGGGCAGCTCGTGGCCGAGCACGCGCAGCTTGCCCTCGTCGGCTATCGCCTGGCCGGTGAGCAGCCGCATCGTCGTCGACTTGCCGGCGCCGTTGGGACCGAGCAGGCCGAGACAGATGCCCTCGGGGACGTCGAGGTCGAGTCCGTCGACCGCCGTGATCGGGCCGAAGCGCTTGACCACGCCGCTGAGCTCTATCGCCGCCATGCGTCGATTCTCAATGATCGGCGGCGCCGGCGGCGAGCGCTCGCTCCAGCTCGGCCGCCCGCTCCGGATCGAAGAGGCTCAGCGTCACCGCGGTCGCGATCGAGCGCAGGGTCGAGACGGCGAGCAGGCGAGGGTCGTTGGGCAGTCGCCGCGCCGAGTCGGAGAGGAAGAGCTCGGAGAGCACCGGCAGGTCGCGGCCGCCGGCCGTATTGAGCACGCGCAGGATCGAGAGTGTGGCGCTGGCGTCGGAGGCGCGCTGGTCCCAGCTCGAGGGGCTCGGCGTGACGATCACCAGGTGCGGCCGCGACTCGATCAGGCTGCGCGGCAGGTGGTCGCCGTCGGTCGGCACCGCCTCGACGAAGTGGATTCGGATCCCGGACGGTTCGGCGGTGCCGAGGTAGCGGTCGAAGGCCTCGCGCGGGGCGATCATCGTCACGGCGAAGGTCTCGGTCCCGACCTCGGCGAGGTCCTCCATCAGCGCCGGTGCGTTGATGCCGCAGCCGACGATCGTCAGCCGCAGCGGGTCACCCGCCTTCATCGCTCCCTTCCAGGCCGCGTCGACGAGCCGTGTGAAGGGCTCGGGCGAGCCGTGCTCGGCGACCCAGCCGGGCAGCTTCTCCAGTGCCGGCGGGCGGGTGATCGCCAGCCGCAGCAGGGCGGAGATCGTGCGGTCGCCGACGACCGCGTCCCACTCGGGCGGGAAGAGCTCCCAGCTGGCGTCGACGTTGCGGCCGCGGCGGAAGAGCAGCCGCACCATCGGCGCGGCCTCCTTCTCCTTCAGGTAGTCGAGCAGGGCGAGCCCGCTCTGGGTCACCTCGACGTCCGCCGCCTCGGCCGGGACCGGGCCGCTGCTCGAGGGCATCAGCAGGATCGCCCGCGCACGCTCCGCCCCCGCCAGCTCGAAGCCCGAGTCGCCGGCGGTGTCGCCGAAGAGGAGGCTGATCTTGAGATCGCCGCTCGCCTCTTCGAGGTCGTCGAGGATCTGGGCCCGCGAGTCGCGGGCGGACTCGGGCGCCAGCACGACCAGGCGCTTGAGCTCGGCCTCCAGCTGCGCCTCGGAGGCAGCCGAGGCGGCCACCGAGGCGAGGTCGATGCCGCCGATCACGAGCAGGTGATTGCTGCAGGTCACCGGCCGGTCGGACTGGCCGAGCCGCTCCAGCGAGTTGGCGACGACCTCGGCGACGAAGGTGAAGAGCAGGCCGACGAGCAGGACCAGGCCGGTGACGACCTGGAAGATGCCGATCGCGCGTTCGGCCGCGTCGTGGTCCTCGTGCAGGCTGGATGGGTCGAGCACGTGCAGGACCGCCGACCAGAGCGCCGCGCCGAAATCGTCGAACTCGCCGAGCACGGAGTGCGCGAACGCGGCGCTGCCGAGCAGGACCAGAGCCACCGCCGAGAGCAGCAGCACGACCCGCCTCGTCGTCGTCTCGCTCGCGCGCCTCAGCATGCTGGAAGACTGACGCCTGTGCTGGACGAGAGGTGGATCAGGTCACTGCACGTGGAGACGCTGCGAGAGTCCGAACTGCACGCCGGGCGCGAGCCGCACGTGCTCTTCCAGGCCTCGACGATCGCGGCGCTGCTCGAGGGCGCCTACGACGGCGACCTCTCCTTCGCCGAGCTGGCCGAGCACGGTGATCTGGGGCTGGGCACGCTGAACGGGCTCGACGGCGAGATGATCGCCCTCGACGGTCGCTTCTACCGGGCCGACGTCGAGGGGGTGGTGAGCGAGATCGACGGCGCGACGCGGACGCCGTTTGCCGTGGTGACCGATTTCACGCCGTCGCTCGACTTGGAGATCGAGGAGCCGTTGGAGCATGAAGAGCTGCTTGCCAGGCTCGAGCAGCTGATCCCGGCCGACGCCGCCTCCTGCGCGATCCGGATCGACGGACGCTTCGAGTTGGTCCGCGCCCGTTCGGTGCCGCGCCAGAGCCCGCCCTACCGGCCGCTGACCGAGGTCGTCGCCGAGCAGCACGTCTTCGAGCTCGCCGACGTGCCGGGAACGATGCTCGGCTTCCGCTTCCCCGCTTACGCGGAGGGGATCGAGGTGAGCGGCTACCACCTGCACTTCATCAGCGAGGACCGCAGTCGTGGCGGCCACGTGCTCAGCTCACGCGCCGACGAGCTGCGGGTGCGGATCGATCCCTCCAGCGAGCTGCACGTCGAGCTGCCACCCGGGATCGAGTTGGCCGACCCCGAAGTCGCCACGGCGACGCACGCTGCCGTCGAGCTGGTCGAGCGAGCGGGTTAGGGCGCGCTCGCCGCGGGACGCGCGGTGACCGCGTCGGCGAGGCGCTCGGCGAGCCAGAGGTCGCAGAGCCAGTCGGCCTGCTCGCCGCCCTTGCGAGCAACCACGAGGCCCTCGGGCCCGCCCTCGACCGTCAGTTTCTTCCAGCGGGTCGAGTTGGGCATGGCCTTGAGGGCGGCTGCGAATGCCGCCGGCACCTCGTCGCCCGGGCGCACCTTGCCGTCGCGCGATTTCGCCTTGAACTCTGGCGTCGCGACGCGGACCGTCACCTCGCTGCGCGGGCTCACCTCGCCACTGCCGAGCCGCACCGAAACCGGACGCCCATGCCGCTCGCCACTCAGCACCAGGGCGCCGTGGATCTTCGGCCCGACCCGGCCGGTCGTCGCTTCGCGTACCTCGATGTTGACCTTGGGCCGCTCGGTCACCTCGAAGCCGAGCGGCGCCATCGCCACTCCGACCTTTTCGTAGCCCTGGTCCATCTCGCCGCCGGGCGCCAGGGCGCGGAAGCTGCCGTAGAGCGCCGCGATCACGATCAGCGGCCCGCCGATCAGCAGTGGCACGAAGCTTTCGAGCAGGTAGATCGGTGGCACGGTGAGGAGGATCAGCAGCATCACCACCCAGCCGAGTTTCTGGCTGCGGCGGCTGGAGTCCCACATCGAGCCGCGCGCCTTGATCGCCGCGTCGTCGATCGGCTTGACCGCGAGGGCCGCCCAGAGCTGCTGCTCCTCCATCGTCGTCGGGTTATCGACCTTGCCGCCGCCTTCGGCAACGGCACGCTGCACCGCCTTCGCGTCGCCGCCGGCCACCCGGTTCAGATCGGAGCGCTGGAGGACGAAGAGGATGACGACGAAGACCGCGATCACGCCGAAGATCAGCGCCATCGTCCCCTTCGGATTGGCGTCACCACTGTCGGCGTTGAGCGCGATCAGGGCGACCGCGACCATCACCACGACGACGCCGATCAGCCCGAAGAGGCCCGAGCGCTTGAACCCTCCGCTGAACACCGGCGTCAGCCTACCCCGCTCAGCAGCGCCGGAAGAGGACCCAGGAATCGTTGGCCGCGACCCGCTGGAAGCCCTCCGGCACGGTCAGCGAGAAGCGGGTTGGGTCGTTGGGGTCGAGGATGAAGTTGTGGATGACGAAGGGGCTGGCGGGCTTGAGGAAGTAGCCGCGCCGCGGCACACCGTCCTCGCTGGCGCTGACGATCGCGGTCGGCTTGACGTCGAGGTTGAAGGCGAGCCGCGGGATCGCGCGGTGGTTGGGCACGGCGATCGGGCCGCAGAGCGGCTTGGCGAAGGCACCGGTGTCGGCGAGGTCGCTGAGGTCGCGCTCGATTGTGCCCTGATCGCTGAGGTCCTCGTGCACGGTTGAGTCCAGGTCCCACTGGTTTGGCAGCCAGAGCACGAACATCAGCGCCACCGCGCCGGCGAAGACCTGCCAGCGCTTGCGCCAAGGATGGTCGCTCTCCAGCAGGCGCCAGCCGAGCAGGCCGACGGCGACGAAGATCGCCAGGATCGCCGCGCCGAGCATCGTGTAGCGGGCGATGATCGCGAGGCCGGCTGCCCCGAGCAGGGCGAAAGCGCCGAGGGCGAGGACGGTGGCGACGAAGCCGAGCATCGCGCGCTGGCGCAGAAAGGCAATGGCGAGCACGATGCCGCCGGCCGCACCCACCATGCCCGGCCACTGCAGCACTTCACCGAGCGCGCGCGGACCCCAGAGGACGAGGTCGACTGGGCCGGTGTGGCGCTTCAGCGTCTCGACCGTTTCCTGGGTGCCGGTCAGTGAGTACAGCGCGTCGCCGGCGGTGATCGCGTCGAAGAGGACCCAGAGCAGCGGCCCCGCGACCGCCAGCGCCGCGAGCCAGACGAGATCCATGCGCGACCGCTCACCGCTCCAAACGAGGTAAAGCCAGTAGACCCCCGCGAACAGCCAAGCCTCGGGACGGAGCAGGCCCGCGAGAGCCAGCAAGGTCAGAACCGGCCAGCCGGTCCGGGGGCGCTTGGTCTCTATAAGGAGGGCGCCGAGAACGAGGGCTATGTAGGGGATGTCGACGTAGGCGCGCAGGTCGTTGGAGAGGAAGGGGGCGCGGGTGAGGACGATCGCGGCGGCGACGGCGCCGATCGGGCGGTCGAACCAGAGCGAGCCGAGGCGGTAGACGAGGTAGCCGACCAAGCCAAGCGAGAGGTAGGCGACGATCATCGTCACCGTGATCGCGCCGTCGCCGAGCGGGGCAGTCACCATCCCCAGCAGGTCGGAGAGCGGGTGGGGCGTGGGGGGCAGGGCGGCGCCGTAGTCGGGGCTCACCCCGTGCGCCAGTTCGCGCCCCCAGACGAGCGCGTAGATCGTGTCGTAGTTGGGGAAGCCGGTCGGGAAGAGGATCAGCAGGGCGGCGCAGACCCCGGTGACCCAGGCGACCGGTGAGAGCCACTTGCGGAGCACCGGGGCAAGGTATAGGCGCAGATACACTGGCCGCAGTGCCGCCGTCCAGCGACTCGATCTCCCTTTACCGCCGCCACCGCCCCGGTTCGTTTGACGAGGTGGTCGGCCAGCAGCACGTCGTGCGCACGCTGCGCAACGCGGTCGAGCAGGGCAAGGTCCACCACGCCTACCTCTTTGTCGGCTCGCGCGGGACCGGCAAGACCTCGATGGCGAAGATCCTCGCCCGCTCGCTCAACTGCGAGCGCGGTGGGCCGACCGTCACCCCCTGCGGCGAGTGCGAATCGTGTCTGACGATCGCCTCGGGCTCCTCGATCGACGTGATCGAGATGGACGCCGCCT
Organism: uncultured Solirubrobacterales bacterium; assembly: GCA_963701265.1. Lineage (GTDB taxonomy): Bacteria > Actinomycetota > Thermoleophilia > Solirubrobacterales > 70-9 > VRUE01. The sequence continues at coordinate 2,502,437 of OY969581.1, read as the reverse complement.
CCAACCGCTCGGTCGACGACGTCCGCGACCTGCGCGAGCGGGTCGCCTACGCCCCCACCGGCGGCCGCTGGAAGGTCTACATCCTCGACGAGGCGCACATGCTGACCAAGGAGGCCTGGAACGCCTTCCTCAAGACGCTCGAGGAGCCGCCGCCCAACACCGTCTTCGTCCTCGCCACCACCGAGGCGCACAAGGTAATGCCGACGATCGCCGACCGCTGCCAGCGCTTCGACTTCCAGCGCCCCTCGCTGGAGCAGATCTCCGAGGTGCTGAACCGGGTCGCCGCGGCCGAGGGGATCGAGACCGAGGACGCCGCCGCGGCGATGATCGCCCGCTCCGCATCGGGCAGCTTCCGCGACGCGCTCGGCACCCTCGACCAGCTGGTCGCCTTCGGCGGCAACCAGGTCAAGCTCGAAGACGTGCTCGAGCTGCTTGGGGCCGCCGACGCCGAGCTGCTCTTCGACGCGGTCGACGCGGTGATCGCCGAGGACCCCAAGGGAGTCCTGCTCGGGGTCGAGAAGATGGCCCGCTCCGGCCGCGACCCCGCCCAGTTCGCCCGCGACCTGCTGGCGCACCTGCGCCACCTGCTGGTGACCCAGACCGTTGGCGAGGTGCCGAACACTTTTGTGGTGACCGCCACCGACGCTGAGCGACTGACGGCGCAGGCCAACGCAATCGGCGCGGCAACGCTCGTCCGCACGATCGACGAGCTGGCCAACGCGCTCACCGCAGTGCGCGAGGGCGACGACGCGCGCATGGCCGTCGAGATCGCCTTGCTGAAGGCCGCCCGACCAGATCTTGATCCCTCAACTGAGGGACTTCTCAGGCGTATAGAGAGGCTCGAGCAAGGAGGGACGAAGGCGCCTCGGGCCGCGGGTCCTGTCGCCGCAGGGGACCCCCCACCGCCTCCGGTAGCTAAAGCTTCCTCGGCGGCGGGCCCCCCTACGGCGCCACCCGCGGCAGAGGCGCCTGCATCCAACGAGATTGAGCCCGAGGCGTCGGCAGAGGCTGCCCCAGCCGATGAGCCCGAGCCATCCGACGAAGCTTCGGCGCCCGCGTCTGAGCCGTCTCCCGAGGACACCCCCACCCCGGTGACAGGACCCGCGGGCCGGGTTGCCTTCGAGGAAGTCGTCAACACCTGGCCCTCGGTCCTGGACAAGCTGCGTGAGACCAGCCCGGCGCTTGCCGCAACCTTTGATGGTGCCCGCCCGGTCAGTCTCGATGCCGAGGAGGGTCTGCGGGTCGGCTTCCCCGCCGAGCTCACGTTCAACAAGCGCAAGGCGGAGACGCCGGAGAAGCGGGAGTTGATGGCCGACGTGATCGAGGACGTGCTGGGGGAGAGGCTGCGGCCCACCTATGTGCTGCTCGAGGATGAGCCCGCCGCGCCGGCGGAGGAGGCAAAAGCTTCCGCCGACGAGATCGATCACGATGCGTTGGTGGAGAAGCTGAAGAGCGAGTTCGACGCTGAGGAGGTTGGCTGATGGCTAGGGGTGGACCCGGTGGTGGCTTCGACGTCAATGCGCTGATGAAACAGGCGCAGAAGATGCAGGACGAGATGCTGCAGGCGCAGGAGTCGCTCAAGGACGAGGTGGTCGAGGCCAGCGCCGGCGGTGGCATGGTCAAGGTGAAGATGGGCGGTGACCTGACCCTGCGCGAGATCGTCATCGACCCTGAGGCGATCGACCCCGAGGACGCCGAGATGCTCGCCGAGATGGTCCAGGCCGCGGTCAACGAGGGCCTGCGCGCCGCCCAGCAGCTGGCCGAGTCGAAAATGGGCGGGATCACCGGCGGCCTCGGTGGCCTGCCAGGAATGTGAGCACCGAGGGTCCGGCGCCGCTGGCGCGCCTCGTCGCTGAGCTCTCGCGCCTGCCCGGCATCGGCCAGCGCACGGCGCAGCGCCTCGCCTTCCACATCCTGCGCTCCCCCGACGAAGAGGCCGCGGCGCTCTCGGCCGCAATCACTGAGGTGAAGGAGAAGGTCGGGCTCTGCGAGGAGTGCTTCAACCTCGCCGAGGGTCCGCGCTGCCGGATCTGCGCCGACCCCAACCGCGACCGCACGACGATCTGTGTGGTCGAGGAGCCGGCCGACGTGATCCCGATCGAGCGCACCCACGAGTACCGCGGCCTCTACCACGTGCTCGGCGGTGCCCTCTCGCCGATCGACGGGGTCGACGCCGAGGACCTGAAGATCGCCGAGCTGCTGCGCCGGGTCGGGGCCGGTGGGGTACAGGAGGTCGTCCTCGCCACCAACCCGACCACCACCGGCGAGGCGACCGCGCTGCACATCGCCGAGCGCCTGCGTGATCAGGTCTCGGTCACCCGCCTGGCCAGCGGCCTGCCGGTCGGCGCCGACCTCGAGCACGCCGACGAGGTGACGCTGGGCAAGGCCTTCGCCGGCCGCCGCAGTCTCGACTGAGGAGCGCCAACTTTCGTCCAGCGACGCCGTGACAAAACGTTGCGGCGCCGGACGAACTGTCTAGACAAGTGTCAGGCCGCAAATTGCGCGCATTCGCGGTCCTGGCGTCCGTTGCTTTCGAGAAGGTCTTCGAGTGGCGACGCAAGCTCCAACAAGAGGCGCGGGAAGCGGAGGTTCACCGATCGGGCAGGTTGCCCGCGAGGCCTTTGTGGAAGCGGCGCAGAAACTGGCCGAGGAGTTCGGCTCGGTCACCGCGACGGCAGTGGCGGCGGTGCGTGAGGCTCAGCCGGTCACACCCACGCCCCGGCCGCCGGCCGAGGCGCACACGAGCCTCTTCCAGCCCGGCCACATGCGCCGCCGCCTCGACCAGCTGATCGAGACCAACAAGCGCCACGGCCATCCCTTCGGCCTCGTCGTCTTCGACGTCGACGGCCCGGGGGCTCGCGGCGACGGCAACGACGACGCCAAGGAGACGATGCTGACCGTCGTCGGCGCAGCGCTGCGGGACGCGGTGCGCATCGTCGACGAGACCTTCCTGCTCGAGGAGGACGCGCTCTGCGTGCTGGCGCCCAACCAGTCAACGGTCGAGGGTGTGCAGATGACCGAGCGCCTGCTGCGTCTGCTCGACGAGCTCGAGGCTGCCGGCGGGCTGCAAATCACGATCTCGGCCGGTGTCGTCGCCTGCCCGGAGCACGGCAGTGACGCCGATGAGCTGCTGCGCAAGGCCGACGAGGCGATGTGGAGAGCCCGTGCACTGGGCCAGCCGGTCGGCGTCGGCGCCTTGCAAGATCGCTGACAGATTTCGCAAATCTGTCCATAACTTGCGTAAACCTGGATTTTCGGTGGGAGGATGCCGATACCGGGGGAATAGTCCTCGGGACCACCTAATGCCTGGAATACGAACAAACGCCGCTGCCGAAGTTCTCGGCGTAAGCCCCAACACCCTGCGCAGCTGGGAGCGCCGCTACGGCTTCCCGACGCCGAAGCGCACGGTGGGCAACCACCGCAACTACGAGCTGGTCGAGCTGCAGACCCTGCGCGATGCACTGGCCCAGACCGGCAACATCTCCTCGGCGATCGAGCTGACGCGCCAGCGTCAGGCCGCGCCGGCGAGTGACGACGGGCTGCTGGCGGCGTTGCAGAGCTTTGATGAGGACGCCGCTGACCGCGTGGTCGAGGAGAGCCTGGCGCTGCGGCCCCTGGAGCGTACGGTCGAGGAGCTCTTGCTCCCCGCGATAGACCGCCTCGCCGTCGACCCCGACCGCGAGGCCGAGCTCGAATTCGCCTCACGCTGGGCGACCGGCTGGCTGCACGGCGCCCGCCGTCTCGCCTCCGCCGCTTCCCGCCCGGCCGGCATCCTGCTGCTCGACTCCAGCCGCGGCTCCGACGCCGAGGCCGTGCACAGCCAGGCGCTCGACCTCACCCTGCGACGCGCCGGCTTCCGCGTTCTAATGCTTTCCAACGAGCTTGGCGACGAGCGCCTCGAGCGCGCCCTGCGCGCTCTTGACGCAACCGCGATCGTCCTCTGTGGCCCCCGCGCCGACACCGCCGACGCGGTCAAGCTGGTCCGCCAGATCCGCGACCTCGGCGTCGACGCACCGCTCTTCGGCTTCCGCGCCAGCGGCCTGATCGGCGACGCGATCCCCTCCGCCGGTGACAGCCCCAGTGAAGTGACGGGGATGCTCAACGCGGACCTCCGCCGCCGCGCCGCACAAGCCTTCGCTTAGTCGCAGCCCTACGCTTTTTCGGCGCCGGGCGGGGTGAGCAGCAGCGCCAGCTGGCGCGAGTGGGCCAGCAGGTTGCCGTCGCGGCTCCAGAGCTCGCCGTCTTCCTCGAAGAAGCCGTGGCGGGCAAGGCCGGAGCGAAAGACGGCGAGGTAAGGCGCCTCGGCCGAGGCGCCTGGCTCGGGGAGTGGAGTGCGGAAGTGAACCGTGTAGTCGATCGTCGGCGCCGGCACCGCTCGCTCGAGCCCGATGAAGGGGGCGGGGAACCAGGCGTCGAGGATCGCCGCGGCCAGCGGTGCGTCGAGCAGGCGGGGCTCGCGGCTGCGCATCCAGACGCCGCTGTGCGGCGGCCCGCCGGAGAAGGCGGTCCCGCCCAAGGCCGGGCGCAGGCTGTAGTTCTGCATCATCCTCGGCATGCCCGGGACCTGCTCGGGGTCGGGTGAGTAGAGCTCCTCCGGAATCTCGACCGCCGGCATGCTCAGCTCGGCGAAGCCGGTCGCGTCGAGGTCGTCGGCCAGCACCGCCAGCGCCGTCGCCTGCAGCTCACCGCCCTGCTCCATGCGCGCCGAGAGGAAGGTCACCGTGCCGCCTTCGCGCTCGACCTTGACCGCGATCTCGACCGGGCCGGCGGCGGGCGCACGGGGGAACTGGACCGTGAGCGAGCGCGGTGCCCGTTCGATCGCGGCCGCACGCTGGATCGCCCGCAGGATCACCGCCGCCACGTAGCCCCCGTTCGGCCCCTTCTCGACCCACCAGCGCTCGCTCATCTCGGCGCCGAAACGACCATCGCCGAGATCCGTCACGTCAGTGTCGAGGTCGAAAGGGTGCACCGCGGTCGGCGCATCCTTGCCGATCCCAGCAGACGCCACGCTAGGCCCGCTTCGGCTCGGGCTCGGGCAGGCCCGCGCCACCCTCGCTGATCCCGAACCGTTCGTAGATGCGCTTCAGCGGCCGCGGCGCCCACCAGTTCCACTTGCCGAGCAGCTCCATCAGCGAGGGGACGAGCAGGGCGCGGATGATGCTGGCGTCGATCAGCACGGCGAGGGCGGTGCCGACGCCGTTCTCCTTGATGAAGATGATCTGGGAGGTGGCGAAGGCGCCCATCGCGACGGCGAAGAGCAGGGCCGCTGCGGTGACGATGCGGCCGGTCCGCTCGAGCCCGATCGCCACGCTCTCGGAGTCCGAGGCGCCGTTGTCGCGCGCCTCCTTGATCCTCGAGAGCAGGAAGACGGCGTAGTCGGTCGAGAGCCCGAAGGCCACGGCGAAGAGCAGGATCGGCATCGTCTGCTCGATCGCGCCCGGGCTGCTGTAGTCGAGGAAGCCCTCGAGGCGACCGTCCTGGAAGATCAGCACCAGCAGGCCGAAGACGGCGCTGAGATTGAGGAAGTTCATCAGCAGCGACTTGATTGGCAGGATCACCGAGCCGGTCATCAGGAAGAGGATGACCAGGGTGGCGACGATGATGATCGCCAGCACGATCGGCAGGTGGCGGACGAGGCTGGTCTGCAGGTCGACGAAGTCGGCCGTGGCGCCGCCGACCAGCGTCGTCGTCCCGGGTGGCGGCTGCAGCTCGCGGATCCGCTTCACGGTCGTCTGGCTGGCCTCGGAGACGAAGGGGTGGCTGGAGACGACCTGCAGTGCGGTCACGTCGCCGTTCAACCGTTGCGGCGGGTTGACTTCGGCGACCCCGGGCACCTTGCGTACTTCTGCCGCGACGCGCGCCGCCGCCGCCGGCCCGCCGCCTTCGACGTCGATCCAGATCGGCGTTTCCCGGTAGGGCGGGAACTCGGAGCTGACCGTGTCGTAGGCCTGCCGGGCGCTTGCCGACTCGGGCAGCACCTTGGGGTCGACGGTGTTGAACTTGATGTTGAAGAAGGGGAGCCCCATCGCGATCAGCAAGAGGGCGCTTACCGTGGCCACGGGCGCCGGCCGGCGCATGACGAAGCGCGAGAGCCGGTACCAGAAGCCGTGCTCGTCAGGCCGCGCGTCGGCCTCGGCGCGACGCTGCAGGAAGCGCGGCGAGAGCGAGTTGACCCGGGTGCCGAGCAGGGTCAGCACAGCGGGCAGCACGGTGAGCGAGATCAGCGCTGCGAACAGCGCCACCAGCGCCCCGCCTAGTCCCATTGAGTAGAGGAAGCGCTGCGGGAAGACGAGCAGCGAGGCGAGCGCCGCGCTGACCGTCAGCGAGGAGAAGAAGACCGTGCGCCCGGCCGTCGCCAGCACGCGCCGCATCGCCGCCAATCCCGGCCCGTCCTTGGCGATCTCCTCTCTGTATCTGGAGACGACGAAGAGGCTGTAGTCGATCGCCAGCCCCAGTCCCAGTGCGGTGGTCAGGTTGAGGGCGAAGATCGAGATCGAGCCGACCTCGCTGGCGATCCGCAGGATCAGGAAGGTGCCGACGATCGCCAGGCCGCCGATCATCAGCGGCAGCAGCGAGGCGACGAGACTGCGGAAGAAGAGGAAGGAGAGCAGGAAGAGCAGCGGGAAGGCGAGCATCTCCGCCGTGCGCAGGTCCTGCTCGACCTGCTTGTTGACCTGCTCCTGGGCGACCGCTGCACCGCCGACCACGACGCCGGGCTTGCCGGAGAGCTGCTCGGCGATGTCGGCACCCGCTTCCTGCCACTCCTTGTCGTCGAAAGTTTTCAGTGAGACGGCAAAGTAGGTTGAGCGGCCGTCGCGGGAGACGAAGACGGGGGAGCGAGTGTCGTAATAGCCGGTCACTGACTTGACCTCGGGGCGGCTGCGCACGCTGCGCTCGAGCGCCTCGACCCGGGCCCGCGTTGCCGGCGCGGCGACTGGTGCGTCCTTGACCACGACGAGCACCGCCGGGATGCTCAGCCCGGCGTCGTGCAGCCGTTCGCGCGATTCGACCGTCTCGGTTCCGGGGTCGTCGGCGCCGTAGGGGTCGAGGCGGTTGGCGACCCCGCCGCCGATCACGCCGGCGAGGACGAAGAAGAGGATCGCGAAGATGCCGATCCGGCGGGCTTTGCCGTCGGCGAAACGGGCGAGGGCGTCGAACATCATTTGCTCCTTTCGGGCCGGGCAGCATCGAGCAGACGTGCCTCCATCCGCTCGCACCAGTCGGCGAACCACTCGTTGTACTCAATGCCCCCCTGCAGCACCATCAGCGAGAAGGGGTCCTTCTCCAAGGTCATTGGTTCCATGCCGCGCAGCCGGGCCACCAGCTCGAGCCGGCGCTCGCGCATCGCCCGCAGGGTCGCCACCGCGTCCTCGGGTGGCAGCACGTCGGCGAAGAACAGTTTCAGCAGGCCTTCTTCGCGCATCTCGGCGACCTCCGGAGGCTGGCGCAGCCACTCCTTGAGCTCGGCTTCGCCATCGGCGGTGATCGCGTAAACGGTGCGCTTGCGCTCGCCGCGGGGGGCGTCCATACCCTCGACCAAGCCGGCCTCGGAGAGGCGTTTCAGCTCGGGGTAGATCTGCCCGTAGCTGGCCGCCCAGAAGAAGCGGGTGGAGTTGTCGACGGCGGCCTTGATCTCATAGCCCGAGCGCGCCTCGCGGCTGACCATGCCGAGGATGACGTAGGCGGTCGGGCTGAGCTCCACGGTCAGGAATGTATCGGGCAGATATATCCTGAAGTGTGAAGTCGATCACTGTAGTCTCTCTGACCCATGCCGATCGACCAGAGCAAGATGGGCCAGGTGGTGACCGCGCAGATGGAGGCGCTGGAAGCCGACTACGGCGAGGATTGCCAGATCGGCGACGTCTGCACGATCGTCGAGGTGATCGGCCCGCACGGCTCGCACGTGCGGGTGCGGACCAGCGACATGCGGCCCCACATGGCCTTGGGCCTGATCCGCATGGCCGAGCACGCGATGCTCGGCAATCTCGGCGGCGGCAGCGGCGAGTAGCGCCGCCGCCCACTAAGCACGAACACCCCTTGGGGGTGACTATCCTCAACCGTTCATGAGCAACGACGGCTCAAAGACGGTGGTAATGAAGTTCGGCGGCACCTCGGTGGCCGGCGCCGAGCAGATCAAGCGCGCCGCGCGCCGCATCGTCGCCGCCCGCGAGGCGGGCAAGCGGGCCGTCGCCGTGCTCTCCGCCCGGGGCAAGACCACCGACGAGCTGGTCGCCCAGGCAATGGAGATCTCGGCGCGGCCGGACTCGCGTGAGATGGACATGCTGCTCTCCACCGGCGAGCGGATCTCCTGCGCGCTCTGCGCGATGGCGATCCACGACATGGGCCACAAGGCGATCTCGCTGACCGGCTCCCAGGCCGGCATCGTCACCGACTCCTCCCACACCAAGGCGCGGATCATCGACGTGCGCGCCGATCGCATCCAGGAAGCACTGGAGGAGGACCACATCGTCCTCGTCGCCGGCTTTCAGGGGGTCTCGACCACCAGCCACGACGTGACCACGCTGGGGCGCGGTGGCTCCGACACGACGGCGGTTGCCCTCGCTGCGGCACTCGATGCCGAGGTCTGCGAGATCTACACCGACGTTGCCGGCGTCTTCAGCGCCGACCCGCGGATCGTTCCCGACGCCCGCAAGATCCCGGTTGCCACCTTCGAGGAGACGCTCGAGATGGCGGCCTCGGGCGCCCGCGTCCTGCAGCTGCGCTCGGTCGAGTACGCCCGCAACCACGGCGTGCGCATCCACTGCCGCAGCAGCTTTGATGACGGTCCCGGTACCCTCGTCGTCAGCGAGGACGAGAGCGAGCAGGAGACCATGGAGCAGCCTTTTGTTACAGCCATTACCCACTCCGTCGACGAGGCGCGGGTCACGCTTGTCGGGATCCGCGACGAGCCCGGCGTCGCCGGTGAAATCTTCAACGCCCTCGCCGACGCGGGCATCAACGTCGACGTGATCATTCAGAACGAGCCGGTCAGCGACGACGAGCTCGCCGACCTCTCCTTCACGATCGACCGCGCCGAGCTGACCACCGCCACCGACGCACTCGCCGCGCTCGGCGACGTCAGCGAGGGGATCCGCACCGACGATCAGATCGGCAAGGTCTCGATCATCGGCGCCGGCATGCGCTCCCACCCCGGCGTCGCCGCCAGGGTCTTCGAGGTGCTGGGCAGCGAGGAAATCAACATCGAGATGATCTCCACCTCGCCGATCAAGATCTCGTGCGTGATCTCGGCCGCGCAGGTGCCCGCCGCGGTGCGCGCCCTGCACCAAGCCTTCGAGCTCGGCGCCGACGCGGTGCGCGCCGAAGACTCCGAAGGCGCCGAGCACCGTCCCACGGTCGGTACCTGACCCGCTGCCACTCGAGTGTGAGATGACTGGCGACAGGTACAGAGTCGGAGTCTTGGGCGCCACCGGCGCGGTCGGTTCGACGATCCTCGAGATCCTCGCCGAACGCGAATTTCCCGCCGCCGAGGTCGTCCCCTTCGCTTCCGAGCGCTCGGCCGGCCGCCAACTCGAGTGGAACGGCTCGACCCTCGAGTGCCGGCCGCTCAGCCCGGAGACGATCCAGGGCCTCGACGTCGTGCTCTCCTCCGCCGGCGGCTCGGTCAGCGCCGAGTGGGCGCCGCAGCTGGTCGAGGCCGGCGCGGTCGTCGTCGACAACACCAGCTACTGGCGCATGTACGAGGAGGTGCCGCTGGTTGTCGCCGGGGTCAACCCTGACGCGGCGGTCGGCCACAAGGGCATCGTCGCCAACCCCAACTGCACGACGATGGTGATGATGATGGCGCTGGCGCCGATCCACCGCGCGGTCGGGCTGGAGCGCCTCGTCGTCTCCTCCTACCAGGCGGTCTCCGGCACCGGCCAACGGGCGATCGAGGAGATGCTGGCCCAGTCGCGGGCGGCTCTGGCCGGCGAAGAGGTACCGCCGCCGAGCATCTACCCGCACCAGATCGCCTTCAACGTGCTGCCCCAGGTCGAGGTCTTCAAGGACGGCGACGACTACACCACCGAGGAGCGCAAGGTGATGGCCGAGACGCGCAAGATCCTCGGCTTCGGCGATGAGGTGGCGATCTCGGCCACCTGCGCCCGCGTGCCGGTGATCAGCGGACACTCGGAGTCGATCAACGTGCGCACCCGCGAGGACCTCTCGCCCGATGACTGCCGCGCCCTGCTCGCCGAGGCGCCGGGCGTGATCGTCGTCGACGACCCCGCCGTCGGCAAGTACCCGATGGCACTCGACGCCGCCGGCCGCGACGACGTCCTCGTCGGCCGCATCCGCCGCGACCCCGACCAGGAGCGCACCCTCAACCTCTGGATCGCCGGCGACAACCTGCGCAAGGGCGCCGCCACCAACGCCGTCCAGGTCGCCGAGCTGCTCATCGAGCGCGACCTCCTCGGCAGCTAGGCTCGCTCCGGTGCGCCTTATGCACCGTGTAGGTACATAAAGCGCACCGGAAGGCTCAGGACGGCACATGGACATTGGCTTCGGCGACGCGGTTCTGATCTTCGGCGGGCTGCTGACCGTGGTCGCGGCGCTCTCGGGGGTGATGAAGGGGACCGTGCTCTCGGCCTCGGTGCTCTCGGTGGCGTTGGGGATTGCGCTTGCCGCCTTCGGCGTGGTCGACATTGACCCACGGTCGGAGTCGATCGTCCAGCTGGTCGAGCTGGCGCTGATCCTCACCCTCTTCTCCGACGGCATGTTCGTCGAGCGCGAGCTGCTGCAGCGGCACTGGAGCCCGGTGGCGCGGGCGCTGGCGATCGCGATGCCGATCACGATGGTGCTGCTCGGGTTGGCGGCGAAGGCGCTCTTCCCCGAGCTCAGCTGGGCGGAGGCGCTGCTGCTGGCGGCGGTGCTCTCGCCTACGGACCCGGTGGTCACCTCCGCCGTCGTCACCTCGAAGATTGTGCCGGCATCGGTCCGCCACACGCTCAACCTCGAGTCCGGCCTCAACGACGGCCTCGCCCTGCCCTTCGTCCTCTTCTTCCTCGTCCTCGCCGGCCCCGGCGGTGATCCCGGCGGCGAAGCGGCCAAGCTGGTCGGCGAGGCCCTCGTCGGCGCCGCCGTCGGCGTCAGTCTCGGCACGCTTGGCGGGCGCTTGCACCACCGCCTTCCCGGCGGCGGCATTACCGCTCGCTACGAGGGGATCTACGCGGTCGGCATCGCCCTCTTCGCCTTCGGCCTCGCCGAAGTGACGATCGGCAACGGCCTGATCGCCGCCTTCGTCTGTGGCATCGCGATGGCCGCGAGCGAGCGCGACGTCCCCGAGGGCTTCGTCGAGTTCGCCGAGAACACCAGCGCGATCCTGCAGGTGCTCACCTTCTTCGTCTTCGGCGCCCTGATCGTCGCCACCGGCTTCCACCACGACATCCCACCGCTGATCGTCTTCGTCGTCTTCGCCCTGATCGTCGCCCGCCCGCTGGCGGTGCTGCTCTCCTTCGTCAAAACAGGCATCCCGCGCCCGCAGAAGCTCTTCATGGCCTGGTTCGGTCCCAAGGGCGTCGCCTCGATGCTCTTCGCCCTCTTCGTGCTCAAGTCAGACGTCGGCGACGCCACCCTGATCTTCGACATTGCCGCGATAGCGATCATCTGCTCAATCGTCGCCCACGGCCTCACCGACACCGTAGGCGCCCAGTGGCTGGCCCGCCGCGTCGGCCTCGATCGTCCCGGCTAACCATCCGTCCGACACACTCTCGCGCGCCACACGTAACGTTTTGTCCGCTAGCCTTGCTCGGGCATGGAACAGGCAAGGACCAAGTGGAATGACGACCGCCTAGATCACCTCTCGGGCCAGGTTGACTCACTGCGTCACCACATCGACGAGCGCTTTGAACGTCAGGAAGCCCGTATGGACGCGAAATTCGCGGCACTCGACGCAAAGTTCGACGGCCTGCAGCGAACGATGATCCTCACCCTCGGAGGAATCCTCGCCACATTCGGCGGGGTTCTGCTCGCAGCCCAGCTCTGATCAGGCAGGAACCGCGGAAAGTCTCTCTTCCACCCACTTCGTGGAAGCGATGTGCTTGCTCATGCCCAGCTGCTTGGGCTCCGCACCCAGCGCCAACGAGACCAGCTGCGGCAGGTGCAGAACCGCGAGGCCCAGATCACGATTGACCACCTTTGCCGCCTCGGGCTGCTGCATGTCAAGGTTGAGGTGGCAGAGGGGGCAGGGGGTGACCAGGCAGTCTGCACCGGCGTCGAGCGCGTCGCCGACGTGGGTGCCGGCCTGGCGCAGCGAGGTGTCGCGGTTCATCGTGATCACCGGGAAGCCGCAGCACTTGCGGGCGCCGTCGTACTCGACGACCTCGCCGCCGAGCGCCGTGATCACCTTCTCCAGGTAGAGGTCGCGTTCGGGGAACTCGTCGTAGCCGAGTCGCTCCTTGGGGCGAACCACGTAGCAGCCGTAGAAGGGGCCGACGCGCAGGCCGCTGAGCGGGCGCGTCACCTTCTCGGCGAGACGGTCGAGGCCGTAGTCCTCGACCAGCAGCCAGAGGAAGTTCTTGTTGGTGAAGCCGTCCTTGCCCTTCTCGTAGGCGAGACCCTGGCCGCTCAGCACCTCGTTGATGTGGGCGCGGTAGGAGGAGTCGGCGTCAAGCCGCTGCTGGCACTCTGACTGTGCGCCCTGGCAGGTCGAGCAGATGTTCATCATCGAGAGCCCGGTCTGCTGGGCGAGGGCGAAGGTACGGGCGTTGAGCGTGTCGGCGAGCTCCTGGTTGTGCTCGGCGATCACGCCCGCACCGCAGCAGTTGGCGCGGTCGAGTTCGACCAGCTCGATGCCGAGCTTCTCGGCGGCGATCGCCATCGAGCCGTGCAGCTCGGTGGTGAAGCCGCGCGAAACGCAGCCGGGCCAGTAGGCGACCTTGATCTGGCCGTCGCTCATGAGTCCTCCTTCGTATCCGCGGCCGCGGCCGCCTCCGCCGTGATCGCCTCGTCGGTCATCTCATCGGGCTCCGGTTCGACGAAGTCCTCATCCTCGCCCTTGATGTAGAGGTTGAATTCCTCGCGGTGCTCCTCGGCGTGCTTGTAGATCGCCTTGACCTCGTCCTGGGCACCATCGGGCAGCTTGGGGTGGAGGCCTGGGATCACCTTGTGAGCGGAGCGGGCCTTGCCGGTCTTGATCGCGCGCAGCACCGTTGGCAGCGACTCGATCAGGCCCTTGATCGCTCCCATCGACGGTTTGAGCTTGCCTTTGACGCCCGGCGCGTAGGACTCCTGCACCAGCAGCGCCTCATCGAGGGTGCCCTTCTTCTCGATGATCTTGACGAAGGCCTCCTCGTGGCTGTGGCCGTTGTTGGGGTCGTCGTCGATCCCGGCCTCGCCGGCTTTGCGGCGCAGCCGCATGATCTGGTCCATCGGCGCCACGCCCTTGGGGCAGGCGTCGATGCAGCTGAAGCAGTGGGTGCAGTCGTAGATCCCGTGCGGATCGTGGGCGAGGTCGTGGAGGCGCTCCTTGGTCTCGGCGTCGCGCGGGTCGCCGACGAAGCGGTAGGCCTTGGCCAAGGCGGCGGGGCCGATGAAGTCGGGGTCGGCTTCCATCGAGAGGCAGGAGGAGACGCAGGCGCCGCACTGGATGCAGGCCATCGACTGGGTGATGTCGATCATCGACTCGGGCTCGACCACGTACTCGCGCTCGGGCGCCTCGCCGTGGGGGAGGAGCCAGGGGGTGACGCGGCGGATCTTGGTCCAGTGGGTCGACTCCATGTCGGTGATCAGGTCCTTGATCACGGGCATGTTGCCCATCGGCTCGATCACGATCGGCGGCGTGCCGCCGTCGGCGCTGGGGCTGACGCTGGCTTTGCGCTCGGCCAGCTCCTGGGCCTCGCCGACCTGGGTCTTGCAGCCGAGAGTCGACTGACCGTTGACCTTCATCCCGCAGGAGCCGCAGATCGCGGCGCGGCAGGAGCAGCGCACGGAGAGCGAGCCGTCGTCGCGGTCCTTGGCCTGCAGCAGGCCGTCGAGGACGGAGAGCGAGGGATCGAGCTCGACCTTGAACTCCTCCCAGTAGGCGCCCTCGCCACTCTCGGGCAGGTACCGGCGGACTTTCAGGGTGTACTCGGCCATCAGTAGCTCCTCACTTCCGGTTCCCACTGGGTGATCGTCACCTCTGAGTAGGAGATCTCCGGGCCGTCGTCGTTGAGCTGCAAGTCGATGTGCTTGAGCCACTCCTCATCATTGCGCTCCGGGAAGTCCGTCCTGTACTGGGCGCCACGGCTCTCCTTGCGCTCGAGCGCGGCGACGCAGGTGCACTCGGCGTTGTCGAGCATGTAGCCGAGCTCGATCGCGCCGAGCAGGTCCTGGTTGAAGATCGAGCTCTTGTCGTCGATGTAGGCGGTCTTGGCCTCCTCCTTGAGCCGCCGCACCGTCTCCAGCGCTTCGGTGATGCCGGCCTCGTCGCGGAAGACCGCGACCTTGGCGTCCATCACCGTGCCCAGGTCAAACTTGATCTCCGAGACGCGGCGGCCGGAGCCCTTCTCGCGGGCGGAGATCGCGTCGATCGTCGCCTGCTCGGCCTCGAGCACCGCTTTCGAGGGCCGCGAGCCCTCCGTGCGCTTGGCGCGGGCGGCGGCGTCGGCGCCGGAGCGGCGGCCGAAGATCAGCGTGTCGAGCAGCGAGTTGGCGCCGAGGCGGTTGCCGCCGTGGACCGAGACGCAGGCGACCTCGCCGGCGGCGTAGAGCCCGGGGATGTCGGTGCGACCGTCGACGTCGGTCTTGATCCCGCCCATCGTGTAGTGGTTGCCGGGCTTGATGTGGATCGGTTCCTTGGTGATGTCGACGCCGGCGAAGTCCTTGCCGACGAGGACGATCTCGCGCAGTGCCTCGTGCACGCGCTTCTTCGGCACCACGGTGATGTCGAGGGCGACGGTGCCGTCGGGGAAGCCGCGGCCCTCGTTGATCTCGGTCTGCTCGGCGCGGGAGACGACGTCGCGCGAGGCCAGCTCCATCTTGTTCGGCGCGTAGCGCTCCATGAAGCGTTCGCCGTTCTTGTTGAGCAGGTGAGCGCCCTCGCCGCGGGCGCCCTCGGTGATCAGGAAGCCCTTGCCCGCCAGCGTCGTCGGGTGGTACTGGATCATCTCCATGTCCATCAGCTTCGCCCCGGCCCGGTAGGCCATGCCGATGCCGTCGCCGGTGCAGATGAGGGCGTTGGTGGTCGGCTTCCAGACCTGCCCGTTGCCGCCGCTGGCGAGGATCACCGACTTGGCGCGGAAGAGCTGCATCGAGCCGTCGGCGATGTTGCGGGTGACGACACCGCAGCACTCGCCCTGCTCGTCCATCGCCAGCGCCGTGCAGAACCACTCCTCGTAGCGGGCGACGCGCTCTGAGTACTTCATCAGCTGCTCGTAGAGCACGTGCATGATCGCCTGGCCGGTGATGTCGGCGACGTAGTAGGTGCGGGCGGCGGAGGCGCCGCCGAAGGCGCGGGTGCCGAGCTTGCCCTCCTCGTTGCGGTGGAAGGTGACGCCGAGGTGCTCGAGGTGGAGGATCTCCTCCGGCGCCTCGCGGCACATGATTTCGACCGCGTCCTGGTCGCTCAGGTAATCCGAGCCCTTGATCGTGTCGAAGGCGTGCGACTCCCAGGAGTCGCCGGGGTTGAGCGCGGCGTTGATCCCGCCCTGGGCGGCGTTGGAGTGCGAGCGGACCGGGTGGACCTTGCTGACGATCCCGACCGAGACACCTTCCTCGGCTGCCGCCAGTGCTGCTCGCTGTCCGGCCAGGCCGGCGCCGATCACGAGTACGTCATGCGTAGGCACGAGCGCGGACTCTATAGAGCCAAAATCCGACCCCGCAGTCGGATTTAGCTCGCTACAGCCAGCGCTCGTCGAGGCGGCGCGCCGCGGCCTCGATCAAACGGACGCCGTCGGCGACGCTGTCGAAGTCGACGTTCTCGGCGAGGTCGTTGGGCCAGTGGTAGTTGGCGGGGTTCTTGAGGTCGGTGCAGCCGCAGAGCGAGGCGGTCTCGTAGCCCGCCGCCAGCGGCTCGAGGCCGTCGGTGCCGTTGTGCAAGCGCAGGTTGGGGTAGAGCCAGATGCCGAGCTCCTCGGCGAGCCCGTCCATCAGCGCCAGCGCCCGCGGCGAGTACTCGCGCATCTTGAGGAAGCCCTCGCCGCGGAGGACGAGCAAGTGGGGGGAGCCGATCGAGTCGACGGCGAGGAAGAAGGTGCTCTCCCGCGGCAGGCTGGGGAAGTGGCGCTCGCCGAAGGCCTTGATCCCCTCGCTGAAGGACTCCTCGGCGCCGGCCGAGAGCAGGATCACGCGGATGTCCTTGGGCGGTTGCTCGACCAGCCGTTGGGCCAAGGCGAGCAGGGCGACAACGGCGGTGCCGTTGTCGTTGGCGCCGGGGACGGTTTTGCGCGACCCGATGTCGGCCATCGCCGCGGCCGAGCCGAGGCCGAGCACGATGCCCAGCTTGGATAGGGCCCGGCGGCCGCTGAGGGCGCCGAGCGCGGCGAGGATCGGGCCGCCGATCACCGGTGCCATTAGTGGCGGGCTGGTGTCTTTGCCCTCGATTAGGCCGAGGCGGTCGGCGAACTTGGGAATCTCGGGGTGGAAGATCAGGCCCGAGTGGGCAGCGTCGTGGTGGGCGACGACCACCATCGTCCGCTCGGCCTCGGCGGGGCCGAACTCGCAGACCACGTTGTAGGTGGTGCGTTTCGCCAGTGGCTTGCGCAGGCGGCGTTTGCCCGGCGGAAAGTCATCGGCGATCCCGGCGGCACCGATCGCGCCGAGGATGGCGCCGAGCAGGCGCTTTCCCAGCAGCCCGGCAATCCCGGCCAGCGCACCAAGCACGGCGCCCAGCCCCAACGGCCACCAATAGGTGCCGTGGGCGGCCTCAGCCTCGATCCGCGCCTCCGCCCCGAGCTCGCCAAAGCGCCCAACAATCCACTCCGCGGCCCGCCGCTCACCTTCCGAAGCGGAGGGCCGATAAATCCCCTCGAACTCCTCCAGCCAGCTCTGCAGTTGGTCTTGGTCGGCCTGCATTCGTCACGAACTTATACGGAGCCGTGGGGGTGGGGGTGGAACGTTTTGCTTTTTCGTCGGGAGCCCCGGGCGCCAGCCCACCCCGGCCCCACCGAAAAAGTCAAGTGGAACCCCCACCCCCACGGCTCCGTACCATTGCGTCAATGCTGGGCGGCAAACCAATCACCCTGTTCCACGTCCGCGGAATCCGCATCACCGTCGACTGGTCGTGGTTTTTCTTCCTCTTCCTGGTGATCTTCTGGCTCTCCGGTTTCTACGGCGATGTGCTGGGCGAGAGCAGCTCGGGCTCGACGCCCTTCACGCTGGCGGTGATCAGCGCCCTCGGCTTCTTCGCCTCGATCGTCCTGCACGAGCTCGGCCACGCCTTCGCGGCGTTGCGCAACGGCATCGGCATCTCCAGCATCCAGCTCTGGATCTTGGGCGGCATGGCGCGCATGGATCGCGAGTCCGACGGCCCGGCTGCCGAGTTCAAGGTTGCGGTCGCCGGCCCTCTGGTGACGCTTGCCATCGTCGTCGCGCTGACCGCGGCGGGCATCGCTGCGGTCGGTGCCGAGGAGTTCAAGCAAGCGGTGCTGATCGAGGATAACTCCGGCGTCTCAGGAGTGATGGCGATGATCGGCTGGCTGGCATGGGTCAACGCGGCCGTTCTCCTCTTCAACCTGCTGCCCGCCTTCCCGATGGACGGCGGCCGGATCGTCCGCGCGCTCGCTTGGTGGCGCACCGGCGATCGCAACTCGGCGACCCGCTTCGCCGCCAACCTCGGCCGCGTCTTCGCCTACCTCTTCATCGGCGGCGGCCTGCTGATGATCTTCAGCGGCAACACCTTCGGCGGCGTCTGGCTCGCCCTGATCGGCTTCGTGATCAACAGCTCCGCCAAGGCGGCCTCGATGCAGACCAGGATCACCGGCAAGATCAGCAGCCTCCAGGTCTCAGACGTGATGGACCGCCAGCCGGTCACGATCTCCGACGAGTTGAGCGTCGAGCAAGCGTTGGACGAATACTTCCTGCGCTACCGCTGGCCCTGGTTTCCGGTGGTCGATGCAGCTCACCATTTCCTTGGCCTCGTCGTTCGCGACAAAGCCGACGAGGTGCCGGAGACATCACGCACGACCTCCTTCGTCTCCGACCTGCTAGAGCACGATGACGGGACCTTCCAGGTTCGCGATGACGCTCCACTCGACTCGCTGCTCTCCAATCGTGCCCTACGTCGTTTTGGTGCCCTCATGGCGGTCGACGCTGATGGCCGGCTCTCCGGAGTCATCACCATCGAGCAAGTGGGCCGAGCGCTGCGGGATCAGTCGTGAGCCGAACCCAATGAGCCGGAGACGCCCGGGGTCACTCCGCAGGCCGCTTCGCGGGAGTTCCTGCGGAGTGACCCCGGGCGTCTCAGCCGCTTAGGGACGTCTCAAGCCCGAGGTCGGTGACGCTCGATGATCGAGCTGAAGTCCGTGCCCGCGGGGAGGGTTCCGTAGGCGTTGCCCCAGTCGCCGGAGAGGCGCGAGGCGCAGAAGGCGTCGGAGACGGCGGGGTCGCCGTAGCGAACTAGGAGTGAAGCTTGTAGGGCGACGGCCATTTTCTCGACTATGCGGCGGGCGCGGGACTCGATCGTCTCGATGTCGCCGGGAACTTCGTCGCGCAGGGAGGAGACGTAGGCGTCTAGCTTCGGTTCGGCGCCGGCGCCCTCGAGGACCTCGGCGAAGAAGGCATCGACCGAGGCTGGGCTCTTGACCATTGCGCGGAGGACATCGAGGCACTGGACGTTGCCGGAGCCCTCCCAGATCGAGGCGAGCGGGGCCTCTCTATAGAGACGGGGCATGCCCGACTCCTCGACGTAGCCGTTGCCGCCGAGGCACTCGAGGCACTCGACCGCGTGCGAGGGGGCTCGCTTGCACATCCAGTACTTGAGCACGGCATTGGTAAGGCGGCGGAAGTTGGCGGCCTCCTCATCGCCGCTGCCGGCCTCGTCGTAGGCGCGGGCGAGGCGCATTGCGGCGACGGTGGCGGCCTCGGACTCGACCGCGAGGTCGGCGAGGACGTTGCGCATCAGCGGCTGGTCAATCAGCTCCTTACCGAATGCGGCGCGGTGTTCGGCGTGGTTGAGCGCCTGCACGAGCCCCGCGCGGTAGCCGGTGGCGGCGCCGATCACACAGTCGAGCCGGGTGTGATTGACCATCTCGATGATCGTCGGCACACCGCGTCCCTCCTCACCGACCATGCGCGCCCAGGCGCCGCGGAACTCGAGCTCCGAGGAGGCGTTGGAGCGGTTGCCGAGCTTGTCCTTGAGGCGCTGGATCTGGAAGCCGTTGCGCTCGCCGTCGGGAGTCCAGCGCGGCATCAGGAAGCAGGAGATGCCGGACTCGGTCTGGGCGAGGACGAGGAAGGCGTCGCACATCGGGGCCGAGCAGAACCACTTGTGACCGACCAGTTCGTACTCGGCGCCGGGCCCGCCGCCGTTCAGCGGGGTGGCCACGGTGGTGTTGGCGCGCACGTCGGAGCCGCCCTGCTTCTCGGTCATCGCCATCCCGCAGAGGGCGCCGCTCTTGCGCTCCGCCGGCAGCGAGCGCTCGTCGTAGTCGAGCGAGAGGAAGCGCTCCTCCCACTCGGCGGCGAGCTCGGGCTGCTGGCGCAGCGCCGGAATCGCGGAGTAGGTCATCGAGAGCGGGCAGCCGACGCCGCTCTCAGCCTGCATCAGCAGCATGAACATCGTCGCCCGGGCGACGTGGGCACCGCTGCCGGGTTCCCGCCAGGGCGCTGCGTGCAGCCCGTGGTCGACGCCGATCCGCATCAGCTCGTGCCAAGAGCTGTCGAACTCGACCTCGTCGATGCGGTGGCCGTAGCGGTCGTGGGTCTTCAGCTCCGGCTTCTTTTCATTGGCCTCGAAGCCCCAGCGGATCGTCTGCGAGGAGCCGCAGATCGCACCCAACTCGCGAGCCCGGTCCTCGGCCCAGTCAGCACCCTCGCGCCGCAGTGCCTCCTGCAGCGGTTTGTCGGCGTCGAAGGGGTTGTAGTCCTGCAGCGGCGAGGCCTGGTTGAAGACCTCGTGGGTGGCGGGGCTGCGGCGCTCGATGGTGGCCATTGACCTGATTGTGCCAGCCCATCGGTAGCATCGCCCGCCGCGTGGCAAAGATCTCCGTCAAGAACCCGATCGTCGAGCTCGACGGCGACGAGATGACCCGGATCATCTGGTCGTTCATCAAAGAGCAGCTGATCCTGCCTTACCTCGATCTCGAGCTGGTTTATTTCGACCTCGGCATCGAGAGCCGCGATGCGAGCCGCGATCAGATCACCGTCGACGCGGCCAACGCGATCAGGCAGCACGGCGTCGGCGTCAAGTGCGCGACGATCACCCCCGACGAGGCGCGGGTGGAGGAGTTCGGCCTGGCCGATATGTACCGCTCGCCGAACGGGACGATCCGCAACATCCTCGGTGGTGTGATCTTCCGCGAGCCGATTGTGATCGCCAACATCCCGCGCCTGGTGCCGGGCTGGACCAAGCCGATCGTGATCGGCCGCCACGCCTTCGGCGACCAGTACCGGGCCACCGACATGGTGGTGCCCGGTGAGGGCACGCTGACCCTCACCTACACGCCCAAGGACGGCTCGGAGCCGGTTGAGCTCGATGTCTACGACTTCCCCGGTGGTGGCATCGCGATGGCGATGTACAACCTCGACGACTCGATTCGCGATTTCGCCCGGGCTTCGATGCGCTACGGTCTCGATCGCGGCTACCCGGTCTACCTCTCGACCAAGAACACGATCCTCAAGCGCTACGACGGTCGCTTCAAGGACCTCTTCGCCGAGGTCTATGAGGCTGAGTTCAAGACCGAGTTCGAGGCTGCCGGGATCACCTACGAACACCGCCTGATCGACGACATGGTTGCGGCGGCGCTGAAGTGGGAGGGGGGCTACGTCTGGGCCTGCAAGAACTACGACGGCGACGTGCAGTCCGACACAGTCGCCCAGGGGTTCGGTTCGCTCGGCTTGATGACCAGCGTTTTGATGAGCCCCGACGGCAAAACGGTTGAGGCGGAGGCCGCGCACGGCACCGTCACCCGTCACTATCGCCAGCATCAAGAGGGCAAGCCGACCTCGACCAACCCGATCGCTTCGATCTTCGCCTGGACTCGCGGCCTCGCCGCGCGCGGCCGCCTTGACGACACCCCCGCGGTCTCGAGCTTCGCTGAGACTTTGGAGCGAGTCTGTGTGGAGACGGTGGAAGCCGGGAAGATGACCAAAGACTTGGCTCTGCTCGTCGGCCCCGAGCAGGAGTTCCAGACCACGCAGGAGTTCCTCGGGTCGATCGACGAGGGCCTGCAGCGGGCGATGGCCTAAGCGCCAGAGCCCCACCCTGATTCTTCGAAAACCACGAATCCAGGAGAAGAGATTCTGTGAGCACCCCCGTGAAAGTCACCGTGACCGGCGCCGCTGGGCAGATTGGCTACGCGCTCCTCTTCCGCATCGCCAGTGGACAGATGCTGGGCGCGGACACACCCGTGGAGCTGAGCCTGCTGGAGATCCCCGATGCCGTCAAGGCGGCCGAGGGAACAGCGATGGAGCTCGACGACTGCGCGTTTCCCCTGTTGCGAAAGATCGACATCTTCGACGAGCCGAAGGCCGCCTTTGACGGTTGCAACGTGGGCCTGCTTGTCGGTGCCCGTCCGCGCGGTCCAGGCATGGAGCGTTCCGACCTGCTTGAGGCAAACGGTGGAATTTTCAAGCCCCAGGGTGAAGCGATTGCCGCTGGCGCCGCTGATGACGTGCGGATTCTCGTCGTCGGCAATCCCGCCAACACCAACTGCTTGATCGCGATGTCGAATGCCGACGGTGTGCCGCGCGAGCGCTTCACGGCGATGATGCGACTCGATCACAACCGTGCGATCGCGCAGACCGCCAACAAGCTGGGCGTGCAGGTGTCTGACGTCACCAACATGACCGTCTGGGGCAATCACTCGACCACGCAGTACCCGGACCTCGTAAACGCCAAGGTCAACGGCCAGAGTGCCTGGGATGCTGTCGACGATCAGGCGTGGATCGCCGACGAGTTCATCCCACGGGTGGCAAAACGCGGCGCTGCGATTATCGAGGCGCGCGGTGCGTCCAGCGCTGCCTCGGCCGCCAACGCGGCGATCGACCACGTTCACGACTGGGTGCTCGGCACCGCCGCCGGTGACTGGGTCTCGATGGGTGTGCCCGCAGACGGCTCCTACGGCGTCGCCGAGGGAATCGTCGCCGGATTTCCCTGTACCTGCAGCGGCGGCGAGTGGTCGATCGTCGAGGGCCTCGAGGTGCCTGAGTTCTCACGCGGGCGGATTGACGCCAGCGCGGCGGAGCTGCGCGAGGAGCGCGACGCGGTCAGTCAGCTCGGCTTGGTCTGAGTTCAGACGCGGATCTGAGTTTCGGTAATGAAAAAGCCGGCCCCCATTGGGGGCCGGCTTTGTAATGCAAAGCGCGAAGTTGCGGCGCTATTTACCTGGGTGGTACTCGCGCCCCTTCTTGGTGACGCGACCCTCTTTCTCCATTTCACCGAGAACCCGGTACAGATAATTCGGTTTGATTTTCAACTGTTTGGCGATCTCCGAGGCGGAGATACCAGGGTTCTGCTCGACCAGAGCGACTGCCTGATCGGCGCGGGTGCCACCACGGCGACGGCGGCGGCGTTTGCGCGGCGCAGCAGGCGCGGCTGCGGCTGTTGCTGTTGCTGCGTTTTTACGTGGGCGACCGGGGCCGCGTCCGGAGCCGGGGGGCCGACCAGGACGACGGGTGACGGTGCCTCCAAGCTCGGCGAGCGCACGCTCTAGGCGCTTGCGCTCCTCATCGAGCTCGGCGAGCCTTTTCTTGACCAGGTCGAGAGCCTCGTCGAGTACGTTGCTGGTGCTGGGCATTTCCTTCCTTTCATCCCGTGAGTCTTGTGTCTCTCGGGTCGTCAGCTGCTCCGCAGTGTCGCAGAGTGACAGTGACAGTGACTATTCGTATAGTCAAACTTGCCGCTGTCACTCTGGCCATTTGGATGAAGCTACCCAACCAGCGGATGATCAGTGCGAATGGGAGCGGTCATCGGTTGAAAATCTGCGCGTACCAAAAGTGGTGGCATACCGAGTCGACACGGCCTTGGTAGCGCCACCGCCCGGTTAACGGTTGCGCTTGCGCGGCAAAGTGCGGAAGACGACGTCCCAAATTGGCGAGGAGACGCCGTAGCCGTAGCGGTGGTCCTGGAAGTGGTGGCGCATGTGCTGCTCGCGCAGGCGCTTGCCGAAGTCGGACTTGGGGACGAAGTGGTGCACGTAGTAGTGCGTGTAGTCGTAGAAGAGATAGCCGAGGATGAAGCCGCCGAAGAGCGGATAGGCCGCCGGTATACCGAAGATCAGCGTGAAGGCGAAGAAGAAGAGGGCCGCCAGCGGGATCGCCACCGCCGGGGGCATGACCAAGCGCAGCTTGTCGTTGGGGTGGTCGTGGTGGATGCCGTGGATGATGAAGTGCATCCGCCGCCCGAAGGCATTGTCGGGCTGCCAGTGGAAGACCAACCGGTGCAGCCAGTACTCGGTCAACGTCCAGATGCCGACCCCGCCGAGGCTGAGCAGGAGCAGCTGCCAGGCGGCGTAGCCGTGGTTGGCGCCGAGCCACTCCGTCGCCACGACCACGGGCACGAAGACGATCGCGGGGACCGAGGGGTGCACCCGCGAGAAGAAGTTGAGGAAATCGCTCTCGAACAGCTGCGGCGAGGCGGCGAGCTTGTCGGTCCTGCTGGAAGACTCCATCCGAGGCCGAATGGTAGCGCCGGGCGCCACCGGCTCCCGCAAGACGCGGGGAACCTGTGACGAGACTGTGTCAAGAACGTTGCGCTTTGCGGAATTGAGCCTCGCGAAAGAGTCACGGCGATGGCAATATCGCCGCCGTGCCGCGCAAACAGAAAAAACCGAGCTGCGAGGACTGCTACTTCCAGAAGAACCTCCTCTGCGCGCTCGAGCTCGGCGAGCCCTGCGCGACCTTCAGGCCAAACCGCCCCGAGGGGCTGGTGCCGCCGAAGCAGCCCGTGCTGCTGATGAGGCCGCCTCGGTGGGCGTCCAGGACACAGGCTCAAACCGCCTAAGCGCGGCGGGGCCTGGCACCGCCGCGCTTAGGCGGGCTGGTTAATGTTCTGGCCGATGCCGGAGCGGGATCTTTATGCGTGGGCACGGACTACTTACGTCTCTCGCAGGAGCAGAGGGTTCACGCCGAACGTGGATGTCTATTACTGTGGGGATCCGCAGCGGGCGGTTGTGAAGGTCGATCTGGCCGGGGTTGAGCTTGATGAGGTTGGGATCGAGGTGGGGACTCGGCAGTTGGCGATCGTCGGTGAGCGGCAGGTGCAGGAGACCGAGGGGCGGGTGTATCAGCAGGTCGAGATTCCCTCCGGGCCCTTCCGCCGGGTAGTCGAGCTGCAGGTCGACGTCGACGCCGAGCGGGCCAAGGCGACCTATGAAGACGGCGTGCTGCGGATCGAGCTGCCGTTGCGCGATCCGAGCGAGACGACTCGCAGGGTCCCGATCGGGAGGGAGTAGTGGAGGGCAGCCCGGTGCTCGAGGTGGTCGATTCCTTCGACGCCGAAGACGCGATCCGTGCCTCGGAGCCGCTGCCGGACGCGCTGCCGGTCCTGCCACTGCGAGAGACCGTCACCTTCCCCGAGACGCTGACCCCGCTGGCCGTTGGCCAGGAGCGCTCGATCAAGCTGGTCGACGACGTGCTCGGCGCCAACCGGATGCTGGCGATGGTCGCCGCCCGCGATCCCGAGAACGAGGAGCCGGGGTCCAAGGACCTGCACAAGGTCGGCGTCGTCGGCGTCGTCGCCCGCATGCTCAAGGTGCCCGACGGCACGCTGCGGATCCTCGTCCAGGGCACGCAGCGGGTGAAGCTCGGCCCCTACGTCGCCGAGCAGCCCTATCTGGTGGCGCGGATTGGAGAGCTGCCCGACATCGTCGATGACGGGCCGGAGCTGGAGGCGCTGACCCGCAACGTGCAGCGAACCTTCTCCGAGATCATCGAGCAGATCCCCTACCTGCCCGAGGAGCTGCAGATGGCGGTCGCCAACCTCGACGACCCGGCGGCGCTCGCCCACCTGATCGCCGGCGCCCTGCGCGTCTCGGTCGAGGAGAAGCAGGAACTGCTCGAAGAGCTGAACGTCGTTGCCCGCCTGCGCCACCTCTCGCAGATCCTCGCCCGCGAGCTCGAGGTCGTCCAGCTCGGCACCCAGATCCAGACCCAGGTGCAATCGGAGATCGACAAAGGCCAGCGCGAGTTCTTCCTGCGCCAGCAGCTGAAAGCGATCCAGGACGAGCTGGGGGAGGGCGACGAGCAGCAGGCCGAAGTCAACGAACTGCGCGAGAAAATCGAGGCGGCGAAGCTCCCCGAGCACGCCCAGAAGGCCGCCGATCGCGAGCTCTCACGCCTGGAGAAACTCCCCCCGGCCGCGGCCGAGCACGGCGTCATCCGCACCTACCTGGAGTGGCTGACCGAGCTGCCCTGGGCGGCGCAGAGCGAGGACAACCTCGACATCGCCCACGCCCGCGAGGTCCTCGATGCTGATCACTACGACCTGGAGCAGGTCAAGGACCGCATCCTCGAGTACCTGGCGGTGCGCAAGCTCAAACCGGACTCGCCGGGGCCGATCCTCTGCTTTGTCGGGCCGCCCGGCGTCGGCAAGACCAGCCTCGGCCGCTCGATCGCCAAGGCGCTCGGCCGCGAGTTCGAGCGGATCTCGGTTGGCGGCGTCCGCGACGAGGCCGAGATCCGCGGTCACCGCCGCACCTACATCGGCGCCTTGCCGGGCGCGATCGTGCGCGCCCTGCGCGATGCCGGCTCGCGCAACCCCGTCTTCATGATCGACGAGATCGACAAGATGGGCGCCGACTTCCGCGGCGACCCCGCCTCGGCGATGCTCGAGGTGCTCGACCCGGCTCAGAACGACTCCTTCCGCGATCACTACCTCGACCTCGAGTTCGATCTCTCCGAGGTGATGTTCATCGCCACCGCCAACGTCCTCGACACCATCCCCGGCCCCCTGCAGGACCGGATGGAGACGATCGAGCTGGCCGGCTACACGCTGGAGGAGAAGCGGCACATCGCCCGTCGCTACCTGGTGCCACGCCAGATCAAGGCCAACGGCCTCAAGCCCTCCCAGATCGAGTTCGCCAACCCCGCCCTGGTGGCGATCATCGAGGAGTACACGCGTGAGGCGGGGGTGCGCAACCTGGAGCGGCAGATCGGCACGGTCTGCCGCAAAGTCGCCCGCGAAGTCGCCGAGGCCAAGGGCAAGCGCAAAAAAGCCAAGGCGAGGATCTCGGCCAAGCGCGCTCGTGAGTTGCTCGGCCGCCGCCGTGTCTTTGCCGAGCAGCGCCGCCGCACCAAGGACCCGGGAGTGGCGACCGGACTCGCCTGGACCCCGACCGGCGGCGACGTCCTCTTCATCGAGGCCACCTCGATGCCGGGCTCCGGCCAGCTCGACGATCACCGGCCAGCTCGGCGACGTGATGAAGGAGTCCGCCCAGGCAGCGCTTTCCTATGTGCGCGGTCACTGGAGCGAGGTCGCTCCCGACCTCGGCGAGGACTGGTTCGCCAAGCACGACATCCACGTCCACGTGCCCGCCGGGGCCGTGCCCAAGGACGGTCCGTCGGCTGGCGTGGCGATGACGGTGGCGCTCTCCTCCTTGATCAGCGGCCGCCCCGTTCGCAACGATGTGGCGATGACCGGAGAGGTGACATTGACCGGCCAGGTGCTGCCGATCGGCGGCTTGAAGGAGAAGTCGCTGGCGGCGCAGCGGGCCGGCATCAAAAGGGTGCTGGTGCCGCAGCGCAACGAAGGCGACGTGGCCGAGATCCCCGAGCACGAGCGCAGTGAGCTGGAGTTCGTCTTCGTCGACGAGGTCTCCAAGGCGATCGAAGCGGCACTCGCCTAACTGCGATGGAGGCCGCCGGGGCGCTGCGCAGAAGCAGTTTTTCGACCTATCTGGAATCGATCGGCGCGCTGGTGCGCTCCCGTTCCCGCGCTTTCTGGATCGTCGCCGGCCTTACCGTCCTCGCCGCGGTCTTGCGCTTCGCCACGCTCGGCGTTCAGAGCTACCACCACGACGAGATCGTCACCGCCAGTCGCGTCCTCCGCGACGGCTTCTGGCACGCGATGGACGCGGTCGGCTTCAGCGAGTCGGCACCACCGCTCTATTACGCGATCGCCTGGGCCTGGACGCAGCTGACCGGGACCGGCGAGTTCGGCCTGCGCTCGGTCTCGGCCCTCGCCGGCGTCGCCACGGTCCCGGTCGCGTACCTGCTCGGGGCCGAGCTGAGCAGCCGTCGCGCCGGGATCGTCGCCGCGGCCCTGGTGGCGGTCAACCCGATGCTGCTCTGGTACTCGCAGGAGGGGCGCGGTTACGCGCTCTTCGTTTTGCTGACCGCACTCTCCCTGCTCTATTTCGTCAGGGCCCTCGACCGCGGGCGCCGGCGCGACTCGATCGCCTGGGGGGTGGCTTCGGCCCTGGCCCTCGCCACGCACTACTTCGCCGCTTTCCCGATCGCCGCCGAGGCGTTCTGGTTGCTGCGCCGTCGCGGTCGGGCTAGCGGTGGCGCTTTCCCCGGCCTTTGGATCGCCGCCGGGGCGGGGCTGCTGCTGGCGCCGTTGGTCGTCCACCAGGCGTCCTTCGGCCACGCCGAATGGATCAGCAACCTCAGCATCGGCCACCGGCTCTGGGAGACCGGCCTGACCTTCGCCCTGGGCGAGACCGGCGACATCATTGCCCAGGCGGAGCACCCGCTGCTGATGGTGATCCCGGCGCTGGCCGCGCTCGCTGGCCTGGCGCTCGTCTTCGTCCGCGGCTCGGTCCCGGAGCGCCGCGCCGCCCGCATCCTGCTCGCGCTCGCCGCGGTGACGGTGCTCGTGCCCCTCGTCATCGGCTTGCTCGACTCGAGCAAGGACTACGTGCTCGCCCGCAATCTCCTCCCTGCTCTGGTGCCGTTCTTGGTCGCCGTGGCGATCGGGTTCACCCTGCCAAGCGCCCGCCGTCGCGGCGCCGCTCTCGCCGCGATTTTGGTCACCTACTCGCTCGGCTTCTCGGTCTGGGCGAGCCTCTCGCCGGCCCTGCAGCGCCCCAACTGGGAGTCGGCCGCCACGGCCATCGGTGAGCCGACCGTGCCCCGGGCGATGGTCACCTGGACCCTGGGCGCGGCCTCGCTGCGCTACTACCTCTCGACCGGGTCGATCCAGGTTCAGCCTTCCGAAGGCCTCGCGTGGTGGGTCGGAGAAATCGATTTCATCTCCGACGGGCCGGCCCCGCCGCCCCCCGCCCGCCTCTTCGGCCCGGGCTTCCGCGAAGTTGGCTACGAACGTGTGGGCCGGCTCTACGTGCGGCGCTTTGCCACTCCCGGTCCGGAGCTGAGGCGATTGCAGCTGCGCACGATCCGCGACGCCGAGCTTGGCTTCCGCACCAACGGGGTACTCCTGGACGGAATAGGGCCGGGCTGACGTCGCCCGATCGATGCGAGTTATCCTCAGTGCCCCGGAGAATCCAGCGAGGAGAAGGCATGAGCAAGACCAAGGCGACCCAGGCCGCCGACATCTATTCGACCGCGCGCGAGAATCCCTACGTGCAGCGACTGATCGAGGACGAAGAGCTGCGCGACAGCCTCAAAAGGGCATTCGAGGCAGCACGGGGCGCTTACGGCCGTGCGACCAGTAACGGTGGCACCGTCAAGGCGGTCACCAGCGACAAGAAGGTGCAGCGTGACCTGAAGACGGCGGCGGAGAACCTGCGCGACGCCTCCGAGGCACTGCGGGCGCCGAAGAAGCGCAAGAAGAGCCGCCTCGGCCGCATCATCCTGCTCGGCCTGGTCGGTGCCGCGGTTGCCCTGATCCTCAGCGAGGATGCGCGCAAGACCGTGCTCGACGCCCTCTTCGGCGCAGAGGAGGAGTTCGAGTACACCAGCACCACTTCGATCAACGGCTCCTGATTTGGCGTGGCGGCGGGCTTCGTGCCCGCCGCGCTCCTTAGACTGCGCATATGGAGGCAGCAACCAAGGAGCGGGAGCTCAGCGGCGAGAAGGCCCAGCGCATCATTGATGCGATGCGGGTCAGCGTTGCCAAGCGCGGTGCCGCGGGCTCGACCTTCGAGCACGTAGCCCGCGAGGCGGGCGTCAGCCGCGGCCTTCTCCATTACTACTTCGGAACCAAGGAGCGGCTGCTGGTTGAGGTCGTGCGCCGCGACGCCGAGATCCGCGTCGCCCGGCTCGACGAGCCACTGGCCAAGGCGGAGACGGTCGACGATGTGGTCAGCGTTCTGCTCGCCAGCCTCACCGACCTGATCGAGAACGAACCGGCGTTTTTCTTGCTTCTCTACGAGCTCTTCAGCGCCGGTCGGCGCAACCCGGAGATTCAGCACGAGGTTGGCCAGCTCTTCGAGCGCACCCGCTCGCACGTTGCCGACGTGCTGCGTTCGAAGGAGCGCGAGGGCGTGCTGAAGCTCCGCCACGACGCCGAGGAGATCGTCTCCTTCCTCTTTGCGATCGCCGACGGCTTTGCCCTGCAGGCGCTCTCCGACACCGAGCGCGACATCAGCGGCGGTCTCGCCGTGGCTGCCGCCTCGGGTCGCTACCTGCTGATCTCCGAGTAGCCACCGCTCCGCTGTTCCTTCCCTCGGATAGAGCGGCAAACGCACAGCGGAACCGTTTGGAGTGATCGCACTCACAGACGAGCGGCCGCGCATCCGAAAGGCTGGCTGTCCAGCCAATGCGTGACTTCATGGTCAGACTTGCCGGGTTCCTGGGGCGCCGCCGCCGGTGGGTCCTGGCTGCGTGGCTGCTGGTTGTCGCATTGGCGCTGCCGATCGCCTCGCACCAGACCGACCACCTGACCGGGGGCGGCTTCGACGTTCCCGGCAGTGAGTCGAAGGCGGTCAGCGACTCGCTCGAGAACGACTTCGGCGACAAGGCCGGTCAGATCGCCGTGCTGCTGCAGGCCGAAGACGGTGCCGGGCGCGCCGCCCAGGCCGCCGCCGTCGCGCGGGTTAGTCGCGCGGTCGCCGACCTCGATGAAGTGACCTTGCCGCCGGCTGTTGTCCGCCGCGCTGAGCTTTCCCTGCAGCGGACCGGCACGGCGATGTTGCCGCTGCACAGCGAAAAGTCCTCCGACCTGCAGATCGACTCGGCAACCGACCTGCGTGAAGCGCTGGATCCCGGCACTGCCGTCAACGGAGTGACTCCCTACCTCGCCGGCCAGCCGACGATCTGGGCCGGCATGCAGGAGCTCTCCAAGGAAGACCTGGCGAAAGCGGAGGCCGGCGGCTTCCCGATCGTCGCGATCATCCTGCTCGTCGTCTTCGGCTCGCTGGCCGCCGCGGCGCTGCCGCTGGTGCTCGGCTTCGTCAGCGTGATCGTCACCGGGGCGTTGATCTACTTCCTCTCGCTGCAGGTCGAGACCTCGGTCTTCGTCACCAACATGGCCTCGATGATCGGGATCGGGGTGGCGATCGACTACTCGCTCTTCATCCTCGCCCGCTATCGCGAGGAGCGCGCCGGCGGGCGCGACAAGGACGCCGCGCGAGCGGAGGCTCTCTCCACTTCGGGCTTGGCGGTTGCCTTCTCCGGCCTCGCCGTGATCGTCTCCCTCGCCGGTCTCTGGATGGTCGACAACCAGGCGCTGCGCTCGATGGCGCTGGGTGCGATGACGGTGGTCGCCGTCTCGATCCTCACTGCCGTCACGCTGCTGCCGGCGCTGATCGCGATGCTCGGCGACCGCGTGCTCCCCGGAGGCATCGTTGCCAAGGTGCTGGGCGTATTCCGCCGTCGCGGCGAGCGCCCCGATCGCGAGGCCTTCTGGGTGCGCTGGACCACCCGCGTCATGGCTCGACCCTGGGTGGCGGTCATCGGCGTCTCCTCGGTCCTTCTGTTCCTGGCGATCCCGCTGCTCTCGATCGAGACCGGCACGCAGGCGATCAAGCAGTTCCCCAAGAGCAGCGATGTGCGGGTCGGCAATGAACTCGCCTCCGAGCAGCTCGGCGGCGGCACCGATCCGGTGCAGATCGTCGCCTCCTTCCCCGACGAGAACGGCATCCGCGGCGAGCGCGCGGCCGTCGTTGGCTTCACCCGCACGATCGAGTCGACGCCGGGCGTCAGCTCCGTCACGCCCCCCGCTTTCTCCGGCAACAGCGTCTTGATCCAGGCCACGCCCAGCGCCCCCAGCGAGTCCGATGCGACGATCGCCCTGGTCGAGCGGCTGCGCGACAGCATCGTCCCCGCCACTGCGCTGGCCCACGTCGCCAGCGTCGACGTCGGTGGCGAAACAGCGCGCAGCCAGGACGCCCGTACTCAGGTCAGCGGCTCGATGTGGAAGATCATCCTCTTCGTCCTCGCGCTCAGCTTCCTGGTCTTGATGGTGATGCTGCGCTCGCTGCTGCTGCCGTTGAAGGCGGTGTTGATGAACCTGCTCTCGATCGGCGCCGCTTTCGGCGTCCTTGTCGCGATCTTCCAGTGGGGCTGGTTCTCCAACCTGCTCGGCTTCGAAAGCCAGGGCGCGCTCGACACGATCAACGTGCCGCTGATCTTCGCCATCGTCTTTGGCCTCTCGATGGACTACGAGGTCTTCCTGATGTCGCGCATCCGCGAGCACTACCTCGAGCACGGTGACAACGAACGCGCTGTCGCCGAAGGCCTCTCGACCAGCGCCCGCACGATCTCCTCGGCCGCACTGATCATGACCTCGGTCTTCGCCGTCTTCGTGCTCACCGGCGTGCCCTCGATCAAGGAGCTCGGCCTCGGCTGCGCGATCGCGATCGCGATCGACGCCACCCTGGTCCGCCTGATCCTGGTGCCGGCGGCGATGAAGCTCTTCGGCGACTGGAACTGGTGGATGCCCTCCTGGCTGGACCGGGCCCTGCCCGACCTCAGCTTCGAGTCCGGCGCGCCAGAGCCAGAGCCCGCCGAGGCCTGAGCTTTCCAGTGCGCTTTATGCGCGCACAGGGTGCATAAGGCGCACCGGAACAGCCTGCGGATAGGCTGGCCGCTATGAGTGACGATCTTGCCTTCGCTGGCGCTGCCCGACAGGCGGAGATGGTGCGGGCGGGGGAGGTCTCTCCGAAGGAGCTGGTGCAGCTTTGTCTGGATCGGATCGCCCGTTTCGACCCGCAGCTGAACAGCTTCCGCAAGGTGTTCGCTGAGAAGGCGCTGCTCGAAGCCGAGCAGGCCGAAGCGCGGCTGAAGGCGGGGGAGGAGCGACCGCTGCTCGGCGTGCCGATCGCGATCAAGGACGAAGTCGACGTCGTCGGCGAGGTCAATACGCACGGCACCGACGGCTTCACGGAGCCGGCGCGGGAGGACTCCGAGATGGTGCGGCGACTGCGCGAGGCGGGCGCGATCGTGATCGGCTTGACGCTGCTTCCCGAGATGGCGATCTGTGGCTTCAGCGAGTCGGCGACCTACGGCGTCACCCGCAATCCTTGGAATCCGCAGCGGACTCCGGGCGGCTCCAGCGGCGGTTCCGCCGCCGCCGTGGCCGCCGGGCTCGTCCCGATCGCATCGGCCGGCGACGGCGCCGGCTCGATCCGCATTCCGGCTGCGTCCTGCGGTCTCTTCGGGCTCAAGCCCTCACGTGGGCGCGTCTCGCTCGCGCCTGAGCTCGAAGGCTGGCGAGGTCTCGCCGTTCTCGGTTGCCTCAGTCGCAACGTGCTTGATTCGGCGCTTTGGCTCGACGTGATCTCCGGCGGCTCGCAGGAGGCCGAGGCCCCGCCCCTGCCCGATCGTCCCTTTGTCGAGGAGGCCAAGCAGGCGCCGGGCAAGCTTCGCGTTGCCTACTCGACGCTGCCGCCGCGGGCCGCGGCACCGCCGACCGTCGACCGGGTCGTCAAGGACGCGGTGGCCGACGCCGCCGAGTTGCTCGGCTCGCTCGGTCATGAGGTCACGCAGCGCGATCCCGACTGGGGGATGATCGGCAACAACATCACCGCTCGCTTCCTCGGCGGCGTCGCCGAGACGGTGCGCGAAGTACCACACCCCGAGCGCCTCGAACGCCGCACCCGCGGCTTCGGCCGGCTCGGCAGCATCCTTCCCTCGGCCCTCTACGAGCGCGCCCTGACCAGCGGTCGCGCCGCCGACGCAGCCCGCGTCAACGTCATCTTCAACTCCTTCGACGTTCTGGTCACCCCGGTAATGGGCGGCACCGCCCTGCCGATCCGGCGCTGGGAGGGCAAGGGCGCGATCCGCACCGTTCTTGGCATGAGCCGCTTCTATCCCTACTGCGTTCCCTGGAACCACATTGGCAACCCGGCCATGTCGATACCAATGGGCTTCGCCGACGACGGCATGCCCTTGGCGGTCCAGATCATCGGCCGCCCAGGCGACGAGGCAACCCTGCTCTCGCTGGCGGGCCAGCTCGAGGCCGAGCGCCCCTGGGCCGACGCCCGCCCGCCGATTTCCTAGCGGCCGAGGGAGATCGTCACGCGTGTCTCGCGCACCTGGCTGAGGCCGCCGCTGACGCGGAGCCGAACCGTTACCGGAACGCGGATCTGCCCCTGACGCCGCAGCCTCGCGAGAGCCGATCCTCTCGGCCGAACCGGTAGACGAACTACATGGCGCGCCTGGTGGTTGTCCGGCACCCCGAACCGCGCAGTTCGCCGCACCGGCTTGACACCGGGCCCAGAGAGCGAAACCAACCCGGGGGCTGAGATCACTACGGCCAGGACGGTTGTCCCCTTGAGCTGAAGTCGCTGGCGGCGAAGCTTGAAGCGTGGCGATGACCTCACCGTCTCGCATCGGTTCTCCTGATCCCGTCGGTTGACCTTCACGCGGTCCCATGGGTTGACCGTCGCGCGGTCCTCGCCGGGTCC
The DNA here is from genome assembly GCA_963701265.1 of uncultured Solirubrobacterales bacterium. Lineage (GTDB taxonomy): Bacteria > Actinomycetota > Thermoleophilia > Solirubrobacterales > 70-9 > VRUE01. The sequence continues at coordinate 2,468,610 of OY969581.1, read as the reverse complement.
GCAGTTGACCCGATCGCTCGCGTAGTCGAGCGGTTGTGGGGCGTCGGTGTAAATCGGCTGCGGCGAGCGGCTCGAGAAGAGGTGGTCGGGACCCGCCCCGCCGAGCAGCTGATCGCTACCGCCCTCACCGATCACGGCGTCCTTCCCATCTCCGCCCGAGAGCTTGTCGTCTCCCTCGCCGCCGTAGAGAAGGTCGTTGCCTTCGCCGCCTTCGCCGCGGTCGTCTCCGCCGCCGAGTTCGATCCGGTCGCCATCGCCCAGTCCAAAGGCGGCATCGTTGCCGCCACCGGCTTCGCCGGGGTTGCTGAGCCAATCGATGTGATCGGCCAGCGTGTCGTTGCCCTCGCCGCCGTACAGAAGGTCGTCGCCGAGGTCGCCGGTGATGTTGTCGACGTCGCCGTTGCCGACGAGGACGTCGTTCCCTTCTCCTCCCGCGATCAGGTCCTTGCCGTTTGTGCCGGTGATCCGATCATCGCCGGCATTGCCGACGAGCCGGTAGACGGGTCCGCCAGTGAGGGCGTCGGCAGCCGAGCCGCCGGCGACCATCTCGACTCCAGCCAGGCGGTCGCTCTCCCCGGGGGATCCGGCGGCGTTACCTGACAGGAACACGGGGACGCTGCGGCGCCGGTAGCTGACCTGGTCGATCGCCCCCTCGCCGAGGTCGTACAAGTCGGGGCCATCGACAGCCCCAGTTGCCTCCACGTAGTCGTCGCTGAGGCCGCTGTGGACCTCGTCTGAGCCAGCGCCGGGGTCGATCCTGTCCTTCCCGGCGGCGGTGGCGATCGAGTCGTCGCCGTCCCCGCTGCTGGCGACGACGTCGATGCCTTCGCCATCGCTCTCCCTTGGCAGGGCACTTGCGTCGAGCGAGTTGTCGCCCTCCCCGAGCGCGACCGTCATGCGGCCTTCCCAGGCCGTGCCTGGGATCGCCAGGAGGCATTTGGCGCCGCCCCCACAGGATTCGTACTGCGGACCGCGCGACGCCGGCATCGAGCAGCCCGCCGGCCCGCCGACGACTTCTGGGCTGGTGCAGCCCGCACCTGCCTTGATCGCCGCCCCTTTATCGACGATCTGAATGCGGTAGGTCGGTTCGGTCCAGGGCGTGCCGTACACCGGGCCGGTGTAGCTCTCGATTGTCATCGTCACCTGGTTCGACTCTCCGGGGTCCGCCTGGAACTCCAGCAGGGCGACGTTCGTGTTGCCCAGTTGCTTGCTGACCGAGACCGTCGCCGCGGAAGCAGGCGCGGGCAGCGCGATCGACAGGGCGCCGAGCGCGAGCGCGACGAGAGCGCCGAGCCTCCTATGTGCGGACCGTGAATTCATTCCCCAACCGAGAGCACGAAAACCCAGCGGCGAGGTCGAGTTGCGGTTGGACTAGTTGAAGACCTTCCGCATCCGGGCGATCTCGCGGATTGAGCCGCGGGGCCGGATGCGCCGGGTCAGCACCATCTTCAGCGGGTTGGCGTCCGGCTTGCTCATGCCGACGAAGTCGGCCCATTTGGCCTCCAAGGTCAGCGTCGGATTCGGTGCTTCGCCCGGCTCCGCTCGGGTCGAGCCGTTGTCGAGGATCAGGTGCCAGGGGTCGGCGTCGTCGAAGCGCCACTGGTAGACCAGCTTGGATCCGTTGGCGGCCTTGGGGTCGGCGGCGCGCTTGACCACGTCGAAGTAGAGGCGCTGCATCTCGGGGCTGGCCTCGGGGACCGCCTCGGGCGGGCCGAGGATGCCGGCCTCCATCAGCTTGACTTGGTTCTGGGCGACCTCCTCGGGGGTGGCCTCGGGGTCGAAGGGGAAGACGCCGGGCGGCATCTCCTCGGTCGGGTAGCCGATCGTGCGCCAGCGCTGGCGGATCAGTTTGAGGCCGAAGGCGAAGATGTCCTCGAGCGAGAAGCCGTAGCACTCGGTGTATTCGCGATCGAAGTTGGGCGGGTAGAAGACCGCCGGGCCGTAGGGCAGGACTTCGCGCAGCAGCTCGACTACCGCCGCTTTGCATTCCTCGTGGGCGGGGTGCTCGTCGGCGAGCAGCTCGGAGAGCACCTTGACGCCGAAGCCAATGTGGCGCTGCTCGTCTTTGGAGACGTTGCCCATGCCGGCGCTGAAGCCGGGCATCGTGTCTTCGGAGGAGAAGAAGTCCTCGATGAAGTGCTGGCCGGGCTGGGCGAGGGAGCCCTCGACGATCAGGTGGTAGAGCGTGATCGCCTGCGCGTACTTGGGCAGCGAGCGGTCCTTGCGCAGTTCCTCGGCCATCACGTCGAGTCGGTCGAAGATGCCGCGGTAGCCCCAGTTGAGCTGGGGCAGGGTGGAGGAGAGCGTCTGCTCGATCGAGTCGCCGCCGACGCCGATCACCTCCTTGAAGAAGCGGTGGAAGAAGACCGAGTGGCGGACCTCGTCGACCTGCTGGGTGGCGAGGAAGTAGGCCTGCTCCTCGGTCGGCGCGGCGGTGATGTAGGGGGCGAGGGTGTCGGCGACGCGGTCCTCGCCGTAGAAGAACATCGAGTAGATCCACATCGCCGAGCGCCGCTGGATGTCGCTGAGGCCGTCCCAACCGGCTTTGTCGCCGCTCAGGTCGATGTCGTAGGCGCTCCAGTTGCCCTGCTCCCAGCGCTTGTAGAGGTCCTCATAGGTGACGTTGTCCATCAGGCTCTGCGATGCGACGCTCATCTCTCTCCTTTGCTGGGCACTGCGGTCAGCTGCTCGGGGAGGTTACCGCCAAACTGGCTGCTCAGCCAGGATGGTTCAGAGTGAGTTGGTCACACAGAAGCGGGAATGTCGATCTCCCGCTTGAGGATCTTGCCGGTGGGCCCCTTGGGCAGGTCGTCGAGGAACCAGACCAGGCGCGGGTACTTGTAGGCGGCGATTCGCTCCTTGACGTAGGCGCTGATCTCCTCGGGCGCCAGCTCCTCGCCCTCGTGGAGGACGACCGCGGCGCCGATCTCCTCGCCCCACTCGTCGTGGGGGACGCCGACCACCGCCGCTTCGCGGATCTTCGGGTGCTCGAAGAGCACCTCCTCGACCTCGCGCGGGTAGACGTTGTAGCCACCGCGGATGATCAGGTCCTTCTTGCGGTCGACGATGTAGAAGCAGCCGTCCTCGTCGGTGCGGGCCATGTCGCCGCTGTGGAACCAGCCGCCACGCATCGCCTCCTCTGTCGCGTCGGGACGCTGCCAGTAGCCCTTCATGATGTTGTGGCCGCGGATCACGATCTCGCCGACCTCGCCTTGGGCGACCTCGTTGTCGTCCTCGTCGACGACCCGCATCTCGACCCCTTCGATCGGGGTGCCGATCGAGCCGGGCTTGCGCTCTTTGTCGGGATGGTTGGAGGAGGAGACCGGCGAGGTCTCCGAGAGGCCGTAGCCCTCGAGCACGATCGCGCCCATTGCCTCCTCGAAGCCGCGCAGGACCTCGACCGGCATCGAGGCGCCGCCGGTGATGCAGGTGCGCAGCGCGGAGGTGTCGTAGCTCTCGCGCTCGGGGTGGTGGAGCAGGGCGCCGAACATCGTCGGCACTCCGTAGAAGTGGGTCACATTGTCGCGCTGCATCGTCGCCAGCGCCTCGCCGGGGTCGAACTTCGGCACCAGGGTGAGGCAGGCGCCCACCTTCAGCGAGGCGTTCATGCCCACGGTCTGGCCGAAGGAGTGAAAGAGCGGCAGGGCGCCGAGCACGACGTCGCCCTCGGCGATCTCGCAGGTTTTGCGGCTGGAGACGTCGGCGTTGTGGAAGAGGTTGTGGTGGGTGAGCTCGGCGCCCTTGGGCTTGCCGGTCGTGCCAGAGGTGTAGAGGATGACCGCGGTGTCGTCCTCCGCGGTCTCGTGCAGGCCCTCCGTCGGCTCGTGCTCTGCCAGGGTCGCGGCGAAGCTCGCCGGCTCGACCTCGATCAGCTCAACCCCGGCGTCGGCTGCGCCCTCGCGCGCCTCCTCGGCAAAGCCGTGCCAGGCGAGCAGCAGCTTGGAGCCGGAGTCTTCGAGGTAGAAGGCGATCTCGCGGCGCTTCAGCAGCACGTTCATCGGCACGACGATCGCGCCGGCGCGCAGGACCCCGTAATAGGCGACGGGGAAATCGGGGACGTTGGGCAGCATCACACCGACCCGGTCCCCCGGCTCGACGCCCTTCTCACCCAGCAGGGTCGCCAGGCGAGCGCTGAGCTGATCGAGCTCGCCGTAGCTGAGCTCGTTGTCGCCGAGGCGGATCGCCGGCAGCTGCGGCGCCTTTGCGGCGCTCTCGGTCAGCAGTGATGCGAGATTGAGGCCCATCGCCCCTAGGGCTTGGTGATGCTGTGGACGGCGAACTCCTTGATGTCGGGCGGGCCCGGGAAGGCTTGGTCGCCGACCTCCCCCAGTGCCGGTCCCAGCCGCGAGCCCTGGAAGCGGTCGAAGTGATCGCGTGACTCCCAGAAGTCGATGATGCCCCAGCCGCCCTCGATTGGCCCGGCGGAATGGAAGATCAGGCCCTCCGGCGGGTTGTCGTCAACCCCCATGTGGCCGTGCAACGCGTCGTACTGGTCCTGGGTACCGCCCTCGAACTTCAACCGCAGGCCAATCGCCATCGTTTCCTCCTCTGTAGAACCCTGAGTACCGCAGCGAGCATAGCCCGCTCGGAATGACTGGGGTGGCACTGGCTGCGGATATGCTCAACTCGATGGAGAACCTGGGAGAGCCGACTTCCTACCTTGCGGTGGCCAAAGGGGTACCGGTTTACTCGAGCGACGGTGAGAACCTCGGTCGGGTCGTGCGCGTGCTCTCGGCGCCCAAGCTCGACATGTTCGACGGGATCGTCTTCGACACCACCGCCGGCCCCGGCGGCCATCGTTTCGTCGACGCGCCGGAGGTCGGGGACATATATGAGCGTGGAGTCGTGCTCAAGATCGACGCGGCCGAAGCGGCGAGCCTGCAGGCGCCCGCTGCCAACCCTGGCGCTCTCTCGGTCAACCCCGCCGATCTCGTCGGCGGCCGGCCGGGCTTTTTCCGACGCGCCTGGAACTCGATGACCGGCAAGCGCTGAAGGTGAGCGCTCCTCGCCGCCACGTCGCGTAGGATCTGCCGCCGTGAAGCGCTTGGCCCTAATCCTTTTTGCCTGCCTCGCCCTCGCTGTCGCTGGCTGCGGCAGCGACGACGACTCGTCGACCAGCTCGAGCGAATCGACCGCGACGAGCACCGAATCAAGCAGTGAAAGCGCGCCTGAATCGAGCGGCGGCAAGAAGACGAAGCCCAAGGTGACCGTGCCGAGTGGCACGCCATCGAAGAAGCTTGAGATCAAAGAAATTGAAGAGGGCACCGGCGCGACCGCGAAGGCGGGCGACGAAGTAACGGTCCAGTACGTCGGCGTCGGCTATGACAGCGAAGAAGAATTCGACTCCTCCTGGAGCCGCAACGAACCGTTTGTCTTCGGTCTGGGTGCCGGTCAGGTGATTCCGGGCTGGGACCAGGGCATCGAGGGAATGAAGGTCGGCGGCCGGCGTGAGCTGATCATCCCGTCGAACCTCGCCTACGGCCCCGCCGGCTCACCGCCAGCGATCGGGCCGAACGAAACGCTGATCTTCGTCGTAGATCTACTCGCCGTCAAATAGGCGGCGCGCCGCCTCGGCGGCTGCTCGGACGGCGGTAGTCAGGTCGTCCTCCCTACCGTGGAAGCGCTGGACCGGCAGCGGTACCGAGATCGCGGCAATCGCTTCGCCGCCGGTGAGGACCGCAGCGCCAACCGCGCAGATTCCCTCGGTGTGCTCCTCGCGATCGACGGCGACGCCGCCGCCCCGGACCTCTTCGAGCTCGGCGAGCAGCTTCGTGCGGGAGACGATCGTGTTGGCGGTGAGGCGCTCGAGCCGGGTGGGGAGGAGCTCGCTCGCCCTTGACTCCGGCATCGCTGCGAGCAGCGCCTTGCCGTTGGCGGTGCAGTGGAGCGGGAAGAGCTCGCCGACCGAGGAGACGGCGCGCAGCCGCCGCGGCGCCGGCATCTGATCGATGAAGCGAATTGAGGTGCCGTCGAGCACGGCCAGGTCAACGGTCTCGTCGAGCTGACGACGTAGGTCGATCAGCACCGGCCGCAGGCGCTCCCCCAGTGCTTCGCGCCCGGCCGTCGCCAGTCGGGTGATGCCGCTGCCCAGGGTCGTGCGGCCATCGCTGCTCTGGGCGACCAGGTCCTCCTCGGCCAGCGCGGCGGCAATCCGGTGCACGGTCGACTTCGGCAGCTTTGTCTCCGCCGCCAGCTCGCTGACGCCGAGCCCGGCCGGGGCGCCCTCCAGTGCTCGCAAGACGGCTGCAGCACGAGCAATCGCCTGCACGCCGGAGCGCCGCTCGCTCATGATGGTGACCTAAGGAGACTGTTCCGCATTATGGAAACTATAGCCTGTATAGTGGAACACACTGTGCAGCCCGATTTCGACGGCACCGTGCTCCGCAGGGGCGAGGCTGGCTACGAAGAGGCCCGTCGGGCCGCGGTCTGGAACGCGCGCACCCCGGCCCGTTACCCCGACTTGGTGGTCCAGGCCGAGAGCGAGGAGGACCTCGTGCGGGCGGTGCGTTTGGCGCGCGAGCAGGGGATGAAGATCGGCGTGCGCTCGGGCGGGCACAGCTGGGCCGGCAACCATGTTCGGGATGGGGGCATGCTGCTCGATGTCTCGCGGTTGGATCAGATGTCCCTCAACGCGGAGGAGATGACGGCGACCGTCGGGCCCGGCTGTCGCGGCAACGAGGTGCTGGACGAGCTCGCCGAGCGGGACCTTTTCTTTCCCGCCGGCCACTGCCCCGGCGTCGCTCTCGGTGGCTACCTGCTGCAGGGCGGCTTTGGCTGGAACGGCCGGGTTCACGGCCCAGCGTGCATGAGCGTCGAGGCAATTGACGTCGTCACCGCCGCCGGGGACCTGGTCCGCGCCGACGAAGACACCCATGCCGATCTCTTCTGGGCCGCCCGCGGCTCCGGCCCGGGGTTCTTCGGCGCGGTCGCGCGCTTTCACCTGCGCCTCTACCCGAAGCCGCGGCACGTCGCCAACGGCGTCTACCTCTACCCGATCGAGTGCCTCGACGAGGTATTCGGCTGGCTGGCGGAGATCGGCCCGCGGGTGGCGCGGGCGATGGAGCTGATGGCGATCGTCCACCGCGACGCCGAGGGAGAGCTGGAGATCGCCGTGACCGGCCCGGTGCTCGCCGAGAGCGCCGAGGAGGCCGCCGAGGCATTGGCCCTGCTGGAGACCTGTCCGGTGCGTGAGCGGGCCAAGCTGGCCTTCCCCAATGCCGAGGTGCAGCTTGCCGACCTCTACGCCGCCGTCCACGAGTCCTATCCCGACGGGCATCGCTACGCGGTCGACAACATGTGGACCCAGGCGCCGGCCGAGCAGCTGCTGCCGGGGCTGCGGCGCATCGCCGAGACGATGCCAAGCGCGCCTTCCCACATGCTCTGGATGAACTGGGGCCCGAGTCCGCCGCGGCCGGAGATGGCCTACAGCGTCGAGGGCGACACCTACATCGCCCTCTACGGCGTCTGGCAGGACGCCGACGAAGACGAGCGAAACACGCGCTGGGTGGCGGAGCGGATGGGGGAGATGGAGGGGCTCTCGAGCGGGATCCAGCTTGCCGACGAGAACCTCGGCCAGCGGCCGGCGCGCTTCGCCAGCGAGGGGAACATGGCGCGCTTGGACGAGATCCGGCTCGCCTATGACCCGGACGGCGTCTTTCATCCCTGGATGGGCCGGCTCTGATGGGCGACCCCGCGCTCGAGCCCTACCTCTCGCGGCCGATGACCCCGCCCGATCCGGCGGTGCTCGCCGCGATTGAGCGGGGGCCGATCGACCCCGGGCAGGCCCTGGGACTGGGGGAGATCGATCGCCTGCTCGACCCGGCTCCGCTGGCGACCGAGACAGGCTGGTGCTTCATGTCCGACCGAGTCGGCTACGTCGCCGTGCGCACGCCGATGCCCGGCGTCAGCGCCGAGATGGTCGAGTGGTGGTTCGAGTGGCACGCCCACGATCCGGATCGCTACCGCCTCTGGCACCCGCTGGCGCACGTCGGCAACTCGATCGAACCGCCCGTCGCGCCGGGCGCGAAGCCCCACTGGGGCGCCGTGCACCACCCGGTCGAGGACGTCGGCACCGGCGTCGAGCACGTCCGCATCGCCTTCGGCCCGCCGACCGCGATCGGGTTCTCGACCGACGCTCTCGACGATCCGGCCGTGGCGACGATCGTCTGCGGCTACGTCGGCGACGACAGCCGCCGCCTGCGCCACTCGGTGATGGCCCACGTCTTCCTCGCCGAGCCGGACGGGGTCGTGCTGCGCAGCCACTTCTGGCTCGGCGCGGCGATCCGTCCCTACCTACCCTCGCCGCTGGCCGTCCCGATCGGCGCCGCTGTCAACAACCGGCCCGTGCGTCGCCTCTCGCTTCCCGCCGGCCTGCCGCGATCGCTGTCCACGCACTGCGCCGAGGAGTACACCAACCTCGCGGCGTTGCTGCCCGAGCTTCATGGACGTTTCGCCGACTAGCTGAGGCCCCTCCGAGAGGCCTAGCCGCGCGGCGCGCTCCGGAGCGCGATCATCCTCGCGTGCCGACCGCGTCGATCTTCGCCGAACGGTTCTCCGCCCAGGGCCTTGCCGGTTCGCCGGAGCGCACGGCCGTGGACGTTGCCGGTCGACTGCTCGCCGTACAGGGCCAGGACCCGCGCGGCGCGCGCCTGGCCGTTCGGGTCCGCAGCGAGGGCTTGACCGCAGCCGACGTCGATCGCGCCTTCAGCCAGGAGCGCTCGCTGCTGATCACCTGGCTCAACCGTGGCACCCTGCACCTGGTTCGCAGCGAGGACTACCCGTGGCTGCACGCGCTGACCACGCCGCCGCTCTTAACCTCGGCGAGTCGCCGCCTCTCGCAGGAGGGAGTTCCGCCTGATGCGGTGGAGCGCGCCCTGAAAACGATCAAACGGGCCCTGGCTGCCGAGGGGCCGCTGACCCGGCTGCAGCTGCGCGAGCGGCTCGAAGCGGCAAAGGTGCCATCGGCAGGCCAGGCGCTGATCCACCTGCTCTTCCTCGCCACTTTGAAGGGCATCGCGGTGCGCGGGCCGATGCTCGGCAACGACCACGCCTACGTGCTCGTCGCCGACTGGCTCGATCCGGTCAAACCGGTTGACCGCGACGTTGCCCTTGCCGAGTTGGCCCGCCGCTACCTGGTCGGTCACGCGCCTGCCGACGATCGCGACCTCGCTCGCTGGGCGGGCCTGCCGCTACGCGACGCACGCGCCGGCCTGGCGGCGATCGCATCGGAGCTGGTCGAGCGCGATGACGGCCTCGTTCACTTGGCGGCCTCGCCGCCGGCGGCCGAGGTCCCCGGCCCGCGCCTGCTCGGTCCCTACGACCCGCTGCTGCTCGGCTGGACCTCGCGCGAGTCGGTGCTCGGCCCCCATACGCAGCTGGTCACGATCAACGGCATCTTCAAGCCCTTCGCGATGGTCAAGGGCCGCGCCGTCGCCACCTGGCGCCTCAGTCGCGGCCAGGTCACGATCGAGCCGCTCGGTCGCATCAGCAAGCAGGCCAACGCGGCCCTCGCCGCCGACGCCGCCGATGTGGAACGGTTCATGGCAAGCGCTTAGAAACAACCAGGAGGAGATGAGATGGGACAGCCAGTAGTCCACTTCGAGGTAGTTGGCAAGGACGGCGAGAAGCTGCAGGGCTATTACGCCGAGCTCTTCGACTGGAAGGTCGACGCCGGCAACGAGATGAAGTACGGCCTCGTCGACCGCGAGTCAAACAGCAACGCCGAAGGCATCGGCCTCGGCGGCGGCATCGGCCAGGGCCCCGAGGGCTATGACGGTCACGTCACCTTCTACGTCGAAGTCCCCAACGTCGAGGAGGCCCTGAGCAAGGCCGAGTCCCTGGGTGGCAGTCGCGTGATGGGCCCCGAGACGATCATGGGCCGCATGGTCCTCGGCCAGTTCAAAGACCCCGAGGGCAACGTGATCGGCTTGATCGAGGGCGGTTCGTAGCTGCCCGCTTGGAGAGACTATTTGGTTTGCGTTACTCCAAAAGAGAAATAGGAAGTCGTCCGACATTACTCTTAATTTTAAAGAGTGGAGGAAGGTAGCCAGGTTGAGTCGGATTTGAAAGTTCCTTGGCGTACGGTCGCGCTCGTCGCTGTGGCGATCGCAGTATGCGTTGGCACCGGTTCCTTGGCCGCCTTGGTCATCGTAGCCGCTGGGCATGGTGCAGATGGGCTATCGACAGTGGCGCTGGCGCTCGCCGTACTTGCTTTCACCAGTCAACTCATTGTCTTTGTCGTCCAAGGATTCGCAGCCAGTAAACAAACCTCTAGAAGTGAGGAGATCTACACGAGGATTAATGGCTTGCTGGAGGGTCTCAAGGGTACAACTAGCGCGACGCAGGAAACCATGGAGCGTCATATGAGCGTCTTGCTGAAAGCCGCAGTGGGTGAGGCCGCTCAAGTCGTCGAGTCGTCGGATGAGCGCGACGTAAGAAGCGACAGATTTGATCCTGCGGAGTTCGAAAGGAGAGTCCTCGAGCGTGCTGGCGATGTAGTCACCGACATCCCCAAATCAACATTTGTGTTTACGCCTGACTCCCCTCAGCCTTCTCCCGAAGCTCAGGCCCAGCTAGATGAGCTGACAACCTATCCATCCGAGAGTCCAGAGTCCGTAGAGGCCGTGGATGCACTCAATGGGCTTTCACCGTGGGCTGTCCAGCTGCTCGCGGAGTTTGGGAAAGACGAAGAGGACTCCCTGCGACACGGCAGTCAACCGGGTCTTAGCAAGTTGCCGGAGGCACCTGTGACCCAAGAGCTCGTTAGGAACGGCTTGGTGGAACTGACAGGGGAGCCCTCCTCCACTGGCGCCTATATGGCTCGCTTGACTAGCAAGGGACGAGCGGCTGCTGGTCTCATCGTTCCAATTGGGCGTCCTCCCGATTGGATAGTCGAGCGCTTTTTGGGAGCTAGCTAGCCAGCTTCGGGCTGCTCCAGGGCTGGGCCAGGCGCGCGGCCAGGTCATCGGCGAGGCCGGCGATCGGGACTCGTGTCTGCTCGAGCGAGTCGCGGTCGCGGAGGGTGACGGTGTCGTCTTCCATCGTCTGGTGGTCGACGGTGATGCCCCAGGGAGTGCCGATCTCGTCTTGGCGGCGGTAGCGCTTGCCGATCGAGCCGCCCTCGTCGAACTCCGCCGGGACGCGCTTGCGGATCTCCTCGAAGAGGTCGTGGGCCTTCTCCGGCATGCCCTCCTTGGAGAGGAGGGGGAGGACGGCGACCTTGTTGGGCGCGAGGCGGGGGTGGAGGCGCAGCACGGTGCGCTGGCGGCCCTCGACCTCCTCGACCTCGTAGGAGTCGACGAGGAAGGCGAGGGTGGCGCGGTCGGCGCCGGCGGCCGGCTCGATCACGTGGGGGACGTAGCGCTCTTTGCTCTGCTGGTCGAAGTACTCGAGCTTCTCGCCGCTGAACTTGGCGTGCTGGGTGAGGTCGAAGTCGCCGCGGTTGGCGATCCCCTCCAGCTCCGACCAGCCGATCGGGAAGAGGTACTCGACGTCGCTGGTGCCCGAGGAGTAGTGGGAGAGCTCGTCGGCGTCGTGGGGGCGGACGCGGAGGAACTCGGGGCGGATGCCGAGCTCGGTGTACCAGCGCTCGCGCTCGCCGATCCAGGTCTCATACCAGCGCTGCGCGTCGGCCGGCGGGACGAAGAACTCCATCTCCATCTGCTCGAACTCGCGGGTGCGGAAGATGAAGTTGCCGGGCGTGATCTCGTTGCGAAAGGACTTGCCGATCTGGGCGATCCCGAACGGCGGCTTCTTGCGGGCGAAGGCCATCACGTTCTTGAAGTTGATGAAGATGCCCTGGGCGGTCTCGGGCCGCAGGTACACCTCGGAGCCCTCGCCGGCCACGGGGCCCATGTGAGTCTCGAACATCAGGTTGAACTGGCGCGGCTCGGAGAGCTCGCCGCCGCACTCCGGGCAGCGCAGCTCGGCGCTCGGGTCACCGCCTTCGGCTTCAATCGCCTCGCGCAGGTGGTCTTCGCGCCAGCGCCGCTTGCACTTGCCGAGGCACTGGACCAGCGGGTCGGTGAAGCCCTCGAGGTGGCCGGAGGCCTCCCAGACCCGTGGGTGCTGGAGGATCGCCGAGTCGAGGGCGACGATGTCGTCGCGCTCCTGCAGCATCGCCCGCCACCACTCGGCCTTGACGTTGGTCTTCAGCAGCACGCCGTAGTGGCCGTAGTCATAGGTCGAGCCGAGCCCGCCGTAGATCTCCGAGGAGGGGAAGACGAAGCCGCGGCGCTTGCAGAGAGCGACGATCTCCTCCATCGAGACGTCGGTCTGCGGCGCTCCCTGCTCGGCGGTTGCCATGGCGAGAACCGTACCGGCTGCGATAATCCCGCAGCCCGTGCCTATTTACGAGTACAAGTGCGACAACGGCCACGTCTTCGACGTGATCCAGCGGATGAGCGACGACGCCCTGACCGAGTGCCAGGAGTGCGGCGCTCCTGCGGTGCGCGTTTTGCACCCCGTGGCGGTCCACTTCAAGGGCTCCGGCTTCTACAACACCGACTACGGCAAGAAGAAGAAGGGCGCTGCCGCCAACGGCGGCTCATCCGAGGGTTCCGGCGAGTCGAAGGGATCGAGCGAGAGCTCGAGCGACTCCAAGTCGAGCGACTCGAAGTCCTCCGGCGATTCCAAGCCGAAGGCCTCGACGACCAGCGACTGAAGAGTTGACCCCACCCTGGGTGGGTCAACTCTCGCCTGGGCGCAGATTTAGCCGTTGAGCAGGCGGTCGACGGCGCGGCGCCGGGTCGCCTCCGGCACGACGACGCTGCCGCCGGGACCTTCGGGGTCACAGCCCGAGTTGGCGCCGGCGCAGAGCACGTCGGTGGGGCCGGCGCCGCCGATCGCGGCGGAGAGGACGAGCTGCGGCATGGTCAGCAGGCCCATGTCGCTGACGAAGGCCTTGGGCGCGTCCCAGCCGATCATCGGGCCGTGGATGAAGTTGTAGGGGAGGCGGAGCGGGTCGGTGAGGCGGCCCTTGATGCCGTTGATCACCGATTGCTGGGCCTGCTCGCGGTCGAAGTCGTTGTAGCCGAGCGAGTAGGCGCTCTTGCCGGGGCCGGGGCATTCGCTCGGCTTGCGCACGCGCGAGTAGGCGAGCGCCTTTTCGCCGTTGAGGGTGTTCTCGCCCTTGTGCAGGCGCAGCGTCACCCCGCCCTGGCCACCACCGGCGCCGCCGGAGATGTCGGCGCAGAGCTTGTGCGGGACATCGACCGTGACCCCGCCGACGGCGTCGATCAGGTCTTCGAAGCCGGTGAAGTTGACGATCGCGACGTGGTCGATCTCGACGTCGAGGAAGTTTTCAACCGCTTCGATCTGCGCCTTGGCGCCGCCGAAGGCGTAGGCGCCGTTGATCTTCTGCGGGCTCTGACCGGGGATTTCGGCGTAGCTGTCGCGGGGGATCGAGAGTTTGCGGAAGGCGCCGCCGCCGGCGCGGAGCAGCATCAGCGTGTCGGCGCGGAACTGTCCCTGTTCGCAGCCGTCGTGGGGCGCGTCGCCGTTGGCCTGCTGGTCGAAGCACTTCTGCGAGGGCGCCGCTCCCGGCTCCTTGGTGTCGGGCGGACGGGCGTCGGTGCCGAGCACGAGGATCGTCTGCGCGCTGGGCAGCAGCAGCGGGTTGCCGTGCAGGGCGTCCTTGGCTTCGCCGGAGAGCTTGAAGGACTGCAGCTGGGCGGAGACGGCGAAGGCGAGGAAGCTGAGCAGGATCCAGCCCAGCGCCGCGATCCCCACCCACTTGAGCACCCGCTTGCCGGTCCAGCGCCGCGGCGGGCCGACCCGCTCGGGCTTCGGCTCCTTGTCGCGCCGCCACCACTTCGGCGCGCGCGGGGTCCGCTCCCTGAGTCCTGAGAGATCTGGGGACCGCAACCCGGACAAGCGGCCCTTCCGGGACCGGTAGACCTTGTACTCGGGCGGCCCGGAGGGCTGCTGCTCGCCATTGTCGGCCATGAAAGACTGCCGGGAATCATGCCGATGCCCGCGGTCGCCCGCCTCTACCCTGCAACGAAGCGCGTATGAGTGCAGGGGAAATAGTCGGCGTCGACCTGGGTGGCACGAAGATGCTGCTCGGCGTCCTCGACGCCGATTCGAAGGTCCTGTGGGAGAGCCGCGAGGCTTCGACCGGGCAAACCGAGGACGAGTTGGTCGAGCTGCTGGTCCGAGAGGTCGAGGAGGCCCGAGACAAATGTCCGGGTGTCGCCGGAGTTGGCCTGGGGATTCCCGCCACGATCGACCACGAGCGCGGGATCGCGATCTCGGCGGTCAACCTGCCGCTCGACGACCTGCCGATCCGCGAGATCATCGGCGGGCGCACTGGCCTGCCGGTCTTCGTCGACAACGACGCCACCGTCGCTGCCTTGGCCGAGCACCTCTACGGCGCGGCGCGCGGCGCCGAAAACGCGGTGATGCTGACGATCGGCACCGGGATCGGCGGCGGTCTGATCCTCAATGGCGAGGTCTACCGCGGCGCCACCGGCGCCGGGGCCGAGCTGGGCCACACGGTTATCGAGATGGACGGACCGCCCTGCCAGGGCAACTGCCCGGGCCGGGGTTGCGTCGAGACGCTGGCATCGGGGACGGCGCTCGGCCGCGAGGGCCGCGCCGCCGCCGAGCGCGAGCCCGACTCGGCGCTTGGCGCGATGCTCGCCGAGGGCGAGACGATCGACGGCAAGGTCGTGACCGAGGCGGCGCTCTCAGGTGACGCGACCGCGCGCGGCGTCTTCGACCTGATCGGGTCGCGCCTCGGTGTCGCCCTGACCAGCTTCGCCAACATCTTCCAGCCCGAGGTCTTCGTGATTGGTGGTGGCGTGATCGCCGCCGGTGACCTGCTGCTCGATCCGGCGCGGCGCGAGCTCGCGGCGCGGGCGCTGCCGCCGATGAAGAAGATCCCCGTTGTCGCCGCCGAGCTCGGCTCCGACGCCGGCATGATCGGCGCCGCCGCGATGGCGCGGATCGAGCTGGAGCAGGGGGAGGGCTGATGCCGGGCGAGCTGATCGTCTGCCCGACCCCGATCGGAAACCTCGATGACATCACCGTGCGCGTCCGCGATGCCCTCGTCGCCGCTGACTGGATCGCCTGCGAGGACACCCGCCGCACCGGCGGCCTGCTCGACAAGCTCGGCATTCGCCCCGCGCCGCCGCTGGTCTCCAATCACGAGGGCAACGAAGGGCCACGGGCGACCGAGCTGGCCCAGCGGATCGAGCGCGGTGACACCGTCGCCCTCGTCTCCGACGCCGGCATGCCCGCCGTCTCGGACCCCGGCTACAAGCTGATCCGCCGCTGCATCGAGCGCGACCTCGACATCACCGTGCTGCCCGGTCCCTCCGTCGTCCCAGTCGCGCTCGTCGCCTCAGGCCTGCCCACCGACCGTTGGCGCTTCGAGGGCTTCCTGCCCAAGCGCTCCGGTGAGATGGAGCGCGTGCTGCGCTCGGCCGAGACCGTGATCGCCTTCGAGTCGCCCCGCCGGGTCGGCGAGTCACTGGCGGCGCTGGCGGCGATCGCCGCCGACCGCCCCGCCGCCGTTTGCCGCGAGCTGACCAAGATGCACGAGGAAGTCGCCCGCGGCTCGCTGGCCGAACTGGCACGCCGCTTCCGCGGCGACGTCAAGGGCGAGATCGTCCTCGTGATCGCCCCCGCCGCCGCCGAGGAGCACGACCGCGACGTCGGCTTCGCCGTCGACGCCCTGCGCCACCTGGTCCAGTCGGGCGCCCGCCCGCGCGCCGCCGCCAGCGTCGTCGCCGCCCTCACCGGCACCCGGGCGAACGATCTCTACCGGGCGCTGACCGGCCGCGAGCCGCGTAAATAGCTTGAAGCGCAGTGGGCGCCCGCAACCTGTGCTCTGCGGGCGGTTGTAAGGACCATGTGGAAACGCGCAGTCGTCCTTGCATCACTCGGCTTGGCACTGGTCGCGTCTGGACTTCCAACGGTGGCGATGGCCGCTCCGAAGCCACCTCCTCCGAAGGCGTGGACGACCCGAGCGAGCCTCCAGGAAATCGGGGCGGCATGGCTCAACGGGGCGATCAACCCACGCGGCGTCCCTACTGCCTATCACTTCCAATACGGGTTGACGGAGTCGTACGGGCGCACCACATCGAGCATCGGAAGCTACGACGGGAACAAACGCTACGCAGCCGAAGCGCCCGTTTTTGAACTGCAGCCGGGGGCCACGTACCACTTCCGAATCGTCGCCATCAGCAGGGGTGGGAAGGCTTACGGCGCCGATAAGACCTTCACGAGCGTGAAGTCGAGGCCGAAGCCAGGGACCGTGATCGCCTGCTACCACGATAAGGCCCGTCGTTACACCGCCCGGGTTCATCCTGGTCGGTGCATTCTCCGGGCATACGGGGGAAAGCAAACCGTCGGAATTCCGGTCAAGGGCATGAAGTGGGGCCATTGGGGTGTCTTCGCGCCCCGGGCGGCCTTCGGAGTTGACATGCGCAACGGAGAGCGCGTCCGGGTAGTCGCCTCCCGGCCGGTTACCTGCGATGACGGCAGCACCTGGTACTCGATGGTCGGCGGCGTCTTCCTGCGGCATGTCCGCGGGTTCCAATTTCGCCTTCCAACCTGCGATGACCCATCCTTGATCGGCTGAGATCTCGCCCGCGTGGGTGGAGGTGAGCTGGATTGGCTTGCGCTTGACTAGGTAGGGTCGAAACGGCGATGGCTGCGAACAAGTACTTCGTCACAACCCCGATCTACTACGTCAACGCCGAGCCCCACCTCGGCCATGCCTACTCGACGATGGCCGCCGACGTGCTCGCTCGCCACATGCGCCAGCGCGGCGCTGACGTCTTCTTCCTCACCGGCACCGACGAGCATGGCGAGCCGATCGAGACGGCGGCGGAGCGCGAGGGGATCTCGCCGCAGGAGCTGGCCGACCGCAACGCCGCCAAGTTCGAGGCGCTGGGGCCGATCATCGACGCGACCAACGACTTCTTCATCCGCACCTCTGATGAGCGCCACAAGGCGAAGGTCGCCGAGATCATGCAGCGGGTCTACGACAACGGCTGGGTCAGCAAGGGCACCTACGAAGGCTGGTACTGCCCGCGCTGCGCCGACTTCAAGACCGAGCGCGAGCTTGGCCCCGGCAACACCTGCCCGATCCACGAGATCCCGCTGGAGAAGGTCCACGAGGAGAACTGGTTCTTCCGCCTCTCCGCCTTCCAGCCCCAGCTCGAAGCTCTCTACGAGGAGCAGCCCGATTTCGTCGTGCCCGACTTCCGCCGCAACGAGGCCGTCTCCTTCATCAAGGGCGGGCTCGAGGACGTCTCGCTCTCGCGGCCGACGCTGAAATGGGGCCTGCCTCTGCCCTGGGATCCCGAGCAGCGGATGTACGTCTGGTTCGACGCCCTGCTCAACTACGTCACCGCGCTCAGCTTCGCCCGCGAGGGTGAGGACCTGACCGAGCGCTACTGGCCCGCCACGCTGCACGTGCTGGCCAAGGACATCCTCAAGTTCCACGCGGTGATCTGGCCCGCCCTCTGCATGGCCGCCGACCTCGAGCCGCCGCAGCGGATGACGATCCACGGCTACCTGCTGATGGGCGAGAAGAAGATGTCGAAGTCGCTCGGCAACGTGCTCGATCCGTTCGAGGTGATCGACCGCTTCGGCTCCGACGCCCTGCGCTTCTACCTCTTCCGCGAGGTCAGCTTCGGCCAGGACGGCTCGATCTCGACCGCCGGCTTCGAGGCCCGCTACGAGACCGAGCTGGCCAACGACTACGGCAACCTCGCCAGCCGCGTGCTGGCGATGGTCGAGCGCTACCGCGCCGGCACGGTGCCGGTGGCGACGGTCGACGCGGTGCTGGCCGAGGACTTCGAAGGCGTCGTGCCGCGCTTCTCCGAGTTGCTCGACCGCGCCGAGTTGACCCAGGCGCTGGAGGTGGCCTGGGTCCTGGTGCGACGGCTCAACCGCTACGTCGAGGAGAGCCAGCCCTGGGTGCTGGCCAAGGACGAGGCCGATCCCGAGCGCCTCGACGAGGTCCTCTACAACCTGGTCGAGGGGTTGCGGGTGACGACGCTCTTGCTCGTGCCGTACCTGCCAAAGACCGGTGAGATCCTGCTCGCGGCCCTCGGCGAAGACTCGCGGGTATTGGCTGACTTTGGCTCGCGCCCGGGCGGGCAGAGCGTCGAGCGCGTGCCACAGCTCTTCCCCAAGATCGAGACGCCGGCTTAGTGTCGGCGGTCCTCGCCGCCCGCGCCCTGCGCAAGTCCTACCGCGGCAAGGAAGCGTTGGTCGGTGTCGATCTCGAGGTCGGTGCCGGCGAGCTGCTCGGCCTGCTCGGGCCCAACGGCGCCGGCAAGTCGACCCTGACCAAGATCGCCTGCGGCCTGGTCAGGCCCAGCGGCGGCAGCGTCGAGGTGCTGGGAAAGCCGGCGGGCTCGGCGCCGGCGCGGGCCGCGATCGGCTACCTCGCCGAGCTCTTCCGCTTCCCCGGCTGGTGCTCAGCCGACGAGCTTCTGCAACTGCACCAGCGTCTCTGTGGCTCTGAGGGCGGACCGAGCGAGCGCGCCGAGCTGCTCGAGCTGGTCGAGCTCAGCCACGCCGCCGGCACGCGGGTGGAGACGATGTCGAAGGGCATGCAGCAGCGGCTCGGTATCGCCCAGGCCCTGGTTGGCTCGCCGCGCCTGCTGCTCCTCGACGAGCCGACCAGCGCGCTCGATCCGGTCGGCAGGCGGATCGTTCGCGGCCTGCTCGAAGAGATGCGGCGCCGCGACGTCGCCGTCCTGCTCAACTCGCACCTGCTCAGCGAGGTCGAGCTGGTCTGCGACCGGGTGGCGATCATCGCCGACGGCAAGCTGGTCCAGGAGGGGCGCCCGGCGGACCTGGAGCGGCCGCGCGGGGTCGAGGTCGAGACCGCGAACGGGGTGAGGCTCTTCGAGGGTGCCGGCCGTGAGGAGGCACCCGAGATCGTCGCGCGGCTGGTCAGCGAAGGCGAGCGCATCCACCGCGTCGAGGTGCTCAGCAGCTCGCTCGAGGACGTCTACCTGGACGCGGTCCAGGGCCGGACGGGCTGAGGCGGTCGGTGGCGCGCTCCGTCTCCACGGTGATCGGCTACGCCCTGCGGGAGGGACTGCGCCGCCGCGTCTTCCTCGCGGTCCTGGTGCTCTCGATTGCCTTTCTCGCCCTCTATGCGCTGGGCGCCCACTTTGCCTTCCGCGATGCCAACAACTTCGCCGGTCCCGAACCGAAGATCCTCGATCCCAAGGCCTTCACCGGCGCGACGATCTTCGGCTTGGCGATGTTCACCTCGCTCTTCCTCGGCTCCGTCCTCGCCGTATTCCTCACCCTGGGAATCGTGCGGGGCGACGCCGAGAGCGGCCTCTTGCAACCGCTGGTCGTGCGCCCGATCGGCCGCACGACGCTGCTGCTCTCGCGCTTCCTCGCCGCCGCCGGCCTTGCCGCTGCTTACGTGTTGGCGGTCTACGCGGCGGCCCTCGCGATCACCTGGCAAGCCGGGCACTGGGCGCCCGATCACCTGATCGGCCCGGCCTTGGCCCTCGCCTTTGCCGTGGCGATCGTCGCCGCGCTCTCCCTGCTTGCCTCGACGCTGCTCTCGGTGACGGCCCAGGGGATCGTCGTCTTCATGGTCTACGGCGCCGGCCTGACGGCGGGGCTACTCGCCCAGATCGGCAACGCGATCAACTCCGACACCCTGCACTCGATCGGGCGGACGGCGAGCTGGACCCTGCCCTTCGAGGGCCTCTACGCCGCCAGCCTGCACGCGCTGATCTCCAACACCTCGGGCCTGACCGGCGTCGTCCTGCAGCTCGGCCCGTTCGGCGGCTCCGAAGCGGCCGGACCCGGCCTGATCCTCTGGGCCTTCGTGTACATGGTGGGCGTGCTCGCCTTGGCAGCCGCCGTCTTCGCCCGGCGCGACCTCTGAGGCTCGCTTCTTAGGTTGTGGCGAGCGCGTCCGGGCCGAGCTGGTCCGGACGCGTGTAGCCGCAGAGCGCCATCGTCAGGTCGAGCTCGGCGAGCACCATCTTGAGCACGGTCTCGACCCCCTGCTGGCCCTCCAGCGCGAGGCCCCAGACGTAGGGGCGGCCGAGGCAGACCGCGTCGGCGCCGAGGGCCAGCGCCTTGATCACGTCGCTGCCGCTGCGCACCCCGCTGTCGAAGAGGACGGCGAGTTCGTCGCCGGCGGCCTCGACGATCGCCGGCAATGCGTCCAGCGAGGCGATCGCGCCGTCGACCTGGCGGCCACCGTGGTTGGAGACGATGACGCCGTCGATCCCGCGCGCCGCCGCTTCGTGGGCGTCGTCTGCATGCTGGATTCCCTTGATCACGATCGGCAGCTCGGTCTGCTCGCGCAGCCAGCCGAGGTCATCCCAGCTCAGCGACGGGTTGGCCTGGATGCCGAGGAAGTGCCCGGTGGCGGCGCCGACGTTCTCCTCCGGGGTCTCGTCGAGGGCGGCGCGGAAGACCGGGTCCTGGAAGTAGTTGGCGACGCCGACGCCGTTGAGGAAGGGCAGCCAGGCCTGCTGCAGGTCTCGCGGCTTCCAACCGGGGACGAAGGTGTCGACGGTGAGCACGATCGCCCCGTAGCCGGCGGCCTCGGCTCGGCCGACGAAGCTCGCGGCGAGCTCGCGGTCATTGGGCCAGTAGAGCTGGAACCAGCGAGGAGCGTTGCCGCCTGCCTCGGCGATCTCCTCCATGGTGAAGGCGGAGGCGGTGCTGGCGATCATCGGCAGGCCGAGGCCCGCCGCCGCGCGCGCAGTTGCCAGCTCACCTTCGGGGTGGACGGCCTTCTGCACGCCGATCGGCGCCAGCAGCAACGGCGCCGGCATCGCCGTGCCAAGCAGCGTGGTGGAGAGGTCGCGCTCGGCGACGTCGCGCAGCATCCGCGGCACGATTCGCCGGCGGCGAAAGGCCTCGCGGTTGGCGTCCATCGTGCCCTCGCTCCCTGCTCCGGCGAAGACGTAGTTGGCGGCGCGCTCATCCATCGTCTCGGCGGCGAGCCGCTCCAGCTCGGCCACGGAAACGGGAACAGAGGGAGTCTCGCCGCCCAAGCCGAGGGCGTAGATCTGACGGTAGTAGTCGGCAAAGTCGGCCATCGGCCCCGGAAGCCTACGTGAGAACCACTTTGTTTATTAACTACCGATTAGTTCGTAGGATGTCTACCTAATTTTAAGTAACAATACTGTCGATCAAACAATTGCATTAGTTGTATTCAGCGAAAACTTTGTCGATGGTCCGCGCATGAACTCAAACGCGGCACCTCAAGCAGGACTCAAGGCACGATTCATCCTCGTCGGCCTGGCGGCGGCAGCGATGCTGCTGGCGCTCTTCGTCGGCTCCTCGGCGGCCGCTGGGCCGGTTGGCAAGGACGGCACTATCCACGCTTGTTACCGGGTAAAAGGCAAGCCCAAGGGCGCTATGCGCGTGGTCCCGGTCAAAGCGCGCTGCAAGCGCGGCGAGCGCAAGGTCGCCTGGAGCTCGGTTGGTCAGGGCGGTCAGTCCGGTGCCGCTGGGCAGGCTGGAGCGGCCGGCGGCGGTCAGCAGGGCCAGACCGGCAGCGATGGCTCGTCTCCCAACGAAGTCGCCCTGAAAACCCAGATCTCTTCGCTCAACGTCAAGGTCGACGATCTGGAAAAAATCCTCGAAGGCGTCACCCACGGCGATCTGGTTGGGACGCTCGCGACCCTCGACGGAGTGACCAACCCGGAGCTTCTCGGCGCAATCGGCTCCGTGCCTCTGCTCGAAGATGTATGCGGGCAGACCGAAGAACTCACCGGTCGGTCCGACGCGATCCTCGGCCTACTCGACACGCTCGATCTGGCCAACCTGCTCTCCATACCGTCGGCGCTTCCCACGTTCGACGTCTGCCCGGCCCCGTAGATCGGCTCCCCCTCTCAAACGGCCCGCCCTCCTTCGGGATGCGCGGGCCGTTTTACGTTGTCTGGTCACGGATAAGCTCGGGACGTGATCGATTCCCACACCCACCTCTTTCTCTGCGAGCGCCCCGAGGGCGAGCTGGTGGCGGCGGCGCGTGAGGCAGGGGTGGAGCGGATGCTCAACGTCGGGCTCGACGCCGAGACGAACCTCACCGCGGTCGCCGCCAGCGAGCGCTACGACAGCGTCTTCGCCACGGTCGGTTGCCACCCGACCGAGGCGGCCGGGTTTGATGACGGCCGGGCCGAGCAGATCGCGCGACTGGCCGCCGAGAACGAGAAGGTGCGGGCGATCGGCGAGACCGGGATCGACTACTACCGCGAGTCGGCAAGCCGCGAGGACCAGCACCGGGCCTTCGAAGCGCAGATCGAGATCGCCCGTGAGCGCCGCCTGCCGGTGGTGATCCACGCCCGCGACCCCGAGGGCGAGACCGGCGCCGTCGATGACGTCTTCGAGATCCTCGACCGCCGCGGCGACGGCGTCGCCGTGATCCTGCACTGCTTCCTCGCTCCCTGGCGAGTGGAGGACGCGATCGAGCGCGGTTGGTACTGCTCCTTCTCGGGCATCGTCACCTTCCCCAGCGCCGGCGAGCTGCGCGAGGCCGCCGCCAAGCTGCCCGACGAGCTCGTCCTGGTCGAGACCGACGCGCCCTACCTTGCGCCCCAACCGATGCGCGGCAAGCCGAATGAGCCCGCCTACGTCGTCTCCACCGCCGAGGTCGTCGCCGAGGTTCGCGGCGTTTCCTACGGCGAGCTCGAGCAGACGGTCGAGGCCAACGCCCGCACCCTGTTTGGCTGGTAGCTCGTGGTCAGGCTCGGGCAGAACTTCCTGTCCGACCCGAACCTGCTCGACGCGATCGTCCGTGATGCGGAGTTGCGGGAGGACGACGTCGTGCTCGAGGTCGGCGCCGGCGAAGGGGTGTTGAGTGAGCGCCTTGCCGCGGTCGCCGCTCACCTGCACTCGGTCGAGCTCGACCGGCGACTCGAGGAAGCCTTGGCCCCTTTGGCCTCGCGGCCGAACGTGAGCCTGCACTGGGCGGACGCGATGCAGATCGACTTTGCGGCCCTGCGGCCACTGCCGACCGTCGTCGTCTCGAACCTGCCCTATGCGGTGGCGACGCCGGTGATCCTGCGCACGATCGAGCAGCTGCCCTCGCTGCGCTCCTGGACCGTGATGGTGCAGCGCGAGATCGCCGACCGGCTGCGCGCCGCGCCCGGCAGCCGCACCTACGGCTCACCCAGCGTGCTCACCCAGCTCGCCTGCGAGGTGCGCCTCGTGCGCAAGGTCGACCCCGCT
Organism: uncultured Solirubrobacterales bacterium; assembly: GCA_963701265.1. GTDB lineage: Bacteria > Actinomycetota > Thermoleophilia > Solirubrobacterales > 70-9 > VRUE01. Next base: position 2,445,426 of record OY969581.1, on the reverse strand, counting down.
GTCTTTCGCCCGCGGCCGCGGGTCGACTCGGCGATCCTCGGCCTGCGCCGCACCGGGGCCGGTGCGGACCCCGCGACCCGCGCGCTGGTCCGCGCTGCCTTCGCCCACCGTCGCAAGTCCCTGGCCCGGTCCTTGGAGCATGGGCAGCCGGGGGAGCTCGTCCGCGCCCGGGCTGCGTTGGAGGAGCTCGGCCTCCCCGCCGACGCCCGTGCCGAGGCGCTCTCGCCCGACGATTTCGCCGCTCTATCGGCGAAGCTGCGCTCCAGCACCTGAGTCGCCGATCGCAATCCCGATGCAGATCCACGCCCCCGCCAAGCTCAACCTCTGCCTCTATCTCGGCGCCCGCCGCAACGACGGCCTGCATCAGCTCAGCTCGCTGTTCGAGCCCCTGGCGCTCGCGGACCCGATCACGGTGAACGAGGCCGAGCGCGACGAGGTCATCTGCGAGGGGGTGGAGGGCGAGAACCTCGCCCTGCGCGCTCTGGTCGCCCTGCGCGAGCACGGTTGGGAGAGTCCGCCGCTGCGGATCGAGATCAAGAAGCGCATCCCGGTCGCTGCCGGCCTGGGTGGCGGCAGCGCCGACGCCGCGGCGGTGTTGAGGTTGGCCGCCGGCGAAGTCGCCGAGCTGGAGCAGATCGCCAGCGCCCTCGGTGCCGACGTGCCCTCCCAGCTCGTCCCCGCTCTGGCGCTGGTGCAGGGTGCGGGGGAGAGGCTCGAGCGATTGCCGCGGCCGGCCCCGCACGCCGTTGTGCTGCTCCCGGACGGTGGCGGCCTCAGCACCGCCGATGTCTTCGCCGAGGCCGACCGGCTCGGCCTCGGACGCAGCGAGGACGAGCTCGCCGAGTTGGCGCAGCGCTTGCGTGCGGCCGCTGGCGCCGGTGCCTCGCCGCTCGCCTATCCCGAGCTGCTCGTCAACGACCTCGAGCCGGCGGCGCGCTCGCTGCGTCCCGAGATCGGCTCTGCCCTCGACGCCCTGCGCGAGGCCGGCGCGCCGCCGGCGCTGCTCACCGGCTCGGGCCCGACCGCCTTTGGCCTCTTCGACACGCTCGCCGCAGCACAGCAGGCAGCGAGAGCGCTCGATCGCGACGACGCGATCGTCTGCGAGGCGGGGAGCGGGCCGTGAAGCTGCCGGGCGAGGGAGGGGGCGGCAGCAACCGCAAACGCCTGCTGATCGCGATCGGCGCCGCTGCGGTTGCGCTCGGCTACTACCTGATCAGCCGCCAGCTCGGCCACCTCGACCTGCAGGGCCTGCTCGAAGACGTCTCCAACACGCTCGGTGCCTGGACCTACCTGCTCGTCGGCGTCTTTGCTTTCGCCGAGACCGGGGCCTTTGTCGGCCTCGTCGTCCCCGGCGAGACCGTGATGCTGCTTGGCGGCGCCGTCGCCGGCCAGGGCGCGATCGACATCTACCTGCTGATCGCGATCGCCTGGTTCGCGGCCTGGGCTGGCGATACGACCAGCTTCTTCATCGGCCGCCGGCTCGGCCGCGAGTTCGTGATCAAGCACGGGCCGCGGGTCGGGATCGGCCACGAGCGCTTCGAAAAGGTCGAGGACTACTTCTCCCGCCACGGTGGCAAGACGATCTTCGTCGGTCGCTTCATCAGTCTGGTGCGCGCCTTCGCGCCCTTCATTGCCGGCAGCTCGGGCATGCGCTACCGCGCCTTCGTCCCCTACAGCATCCTCGGCACCGGGCTCTGGGCCAGCGCCCACATCCTCGTCGGCTACTTCTTCTCACGCAGCATCGAGAGCGCCGCCGAGTACGCCGGCCGCGGTGCCTTCGTGCTGGCGACGACGATCGTCGTCATAGTCGTCGTCGTCACCCTGGTCCGTCACTTCCGGGTCGAGGAGAACCGGCGGCGCGCGGTGGCCTGGATGGAGGGGAGAGCCGCGACCCGCTGGCTCGTAGTGCTGACTCGCCGCTTCCGCCCGCAGCTGCAGTTCCTCTGGGAGCGGGTCACGCCGGGCGGCACCTTCGGCCTCGAGTTCACCTCGCTGATGGCGATCTTCGCCGTCGCCAGCTTCGTTCTCGTCGCCTACACGGTGATCGTCAACGGCGACCCGGGCCCGACACCCGGCGACACGACCGCGATCGAAATCGCCGAAAAGCTGCAGGCCGGCTGGCTCACCGATCTCGCCAAGGCAGTCACCCGCCTTGGCTCCTCGGCGCTAACTGGGCTGCTCGCCTTTGCTGCCGCGGTGCTGCTGATTGCCCGCCGGCGCTGGGCCGAGTTCGGTGTCCTGCTCGGTGGCGTGGTGCTGATCTTCGTCGGGGTGCATGAGATCAAGGACGCGGTCGACCGGCCCCGGCCCGGCGGCGGCCTGATCGACGTCTCGGGCTCCTCCTTCCCCAGCGCCCACGCTGCCTACTCGACCTTCTACGTCTGGCTCGCGGTGACGATCGTGATGCGCCTGCGGCCCGGCATGGCGCGCGGCGCCGCGGTCGTCGTCGCCGGCATAGCGCTCACCGCCCTGGTCGGCCTCTCGCGGGTCTACCTCAACGTCCACTACCTCAGCGACGTCAGCGCCGGCTGGGCACTCGGCGTCGCTTCCTTCTCAATTTGCGCAGCCGTAGCGCTCACCGTCACCACGGTGCGGCAGAATGGGCGCGGTGTCCTTGCCGCTGGCGCTGGAGAAGATCGAGAATGAGTACCTGCTGTTCGCCGCTGCCGGGCTGATAACCCTGGCCGCGTTCGTCAGCTTGATCCTGGTGCCGGCGCTCAGCTCCTATGGGCGCGTCTGGGAGAAGGCGGCCGCCGGAGTGCTCTCAGTCTTCGTCCTCGCCGCCCTGGTCCTGGTCGGCGTCGTGATCGGACTCGCGGTCGTCTACTACTACAACGACATCGCCAGTCTGCTCAACGGCAACTGATCAGCAACTACCTCTCTAATCAACGCAATCAGCGAGGATCCCTGCCATTTTCTGCAGATAATGGCTGGGGATGACGGCGATTTCTAAAGAAGCAGGGACCCTCGACGCGCTCGCCGAGGCGGTCGAATCGGGTGCTGGACTGCCCGCCGTCGCCCGTGCGGCGGCGAAAGTCCTCGACGCCAGCGTCGCCCTGATCGACCGCTCCAGCGCCGTGCTGGCCGTTGCCGGCGCCTCACCCGATCAGGAGCGGAAGCTGCTTGCGGGTGGTGAGGAGGTGACGCGGGTGGAGCTGCGGGTGGCGGATTCCGCCGTCGGCGAGCTGCGCTATCGCGGCTCGGCGCCGCCCGATCCGATGATCGCTCGCATGGTGACGACGCTGCTGGCGCTGGAGCTGGAGCGCTCGCGCTCGCCGGAGTGGGAGAGCGAGGAGGTGGCGGGAGCCTTCGTCGCCGCGCTGCTGGCCCGCGAGGTGACCGATCGCGGCGACATCCTGGCCCGCGCCGCCGAGCTTGGCGCCAAGCTCGAGTCGGGTGCGGGGGTGCTGATCCTGCACGCCGCGCCCCGTGCCGCCCAGACCGGCGAGTGGCGGGCGCGCGTGCTGACGCTGACCCAGCGTGCCCTGCGCTCGCTCGCTCCGGGCTCGCTGGCCAGCTCGGACGGCGAAGAGGCGGCCGAGATCGCCGTGATCGTGCCGGCCGAGGACGATGCGCGCATCGAGCGCGCCGCCGCCGGCCTGGCGCGGGAGCTGGAAGACAGCCTCTCCGGCTTCAACCTGACTATCGGCCGCAGCCGCCACGCCGCCGACCCGGTCGACCTCTACCGCGCCGGCAACGAGGCTCGGCTTGCGGTCAACGTCGGCGAAGCCGAGGGACATCCCGTGCTCGCCTTCGAGGACACCGGTTCCTACCGCTTGCTGCTGCCGGCGATGAGCGAGGACCCGCGGGAGCTGGAGCGCTTTTACGCGGAGACGATCGCGCCGCTGGCCGCCTACGACGAGCAGTACGAGACCGAGCTGGTTACCACGGTCGAGGCCTACCTCGACAACGACGGCAACGTCGCCGCCACCGCCAAACAGCTCTTCACCCACCGCCACACGATCCGCTACCGCCTGGAGCGGGTCAAGGAGCTCTGCGGCCACGACGTCTCCGCCACCGAGGGCCGCGAGAAGCTCGGCCTCGGGCTCAAAACGATGCGCGTTCTCGGCATCGCCTCGCCCCGTGGCCCGGCGATGGAGCCCGGCGCGGAAGCGGGCAAGGTGCCGCGCGGCGGCGAGGAGTAGCGCGCAGTTCCGGGGGAAGGACTCGAACCCTCTCTTCTTGGACCAAAACCAAGCGTGCTGGCCGATTACACCACCCCGGAGTGGGTTTCCGAGCCTAGCGGCCGACAGTGGATGATTGCGTCCGGATGGCGGCCTAGGGTCCGCAACATGGAGATGGGAACCCCAGCCATGGATCCGGAGATCCGCGCGGGACTGCAGCGCAGCTGGAAGGCGCTGATGACGGTCGGGGTGCTTGCGATTGTGATCGGCTGCATCGCGATCCTCGTGCCGGCGGTCGCCTCGGTTGGGACGGCGATCTTCATCGGCTGGATCCTCGTCATCGCCGGCGCGTTCCTGGTCGCCGGCGCCTTCATGGCGCACTCGATTGGCAGCGTGATCCTGCGCTTGATCTGGGCCCTGCTGACGGTGATTGTCGGCCTCTGGCTGATCGTCGAACCGCACAACGGCACCCTCACCCTGACCTTGGTGCTCGGCATCTACTTCCTCTTCATGGGTCTGACCCGGATCGCGGTTGCCTTCGCGGGTCGCGGCCAAGAGGGCGCCGGTCTGGTCGGCCTTAGCGGCGTCGCCGGCCTCCTGATTGGCATCCTCGTCCTCGCCAAGTTCCCCAGCAGTGCGGACTGGGCGATCGGCCTCCTGGTTGGGGTCGATCTGATCTTTGCTGGCTGGACGCTGACTTCGGTGGCTCTGGTGGGCAAGGATCTCGCCCGTAAGGCCTGAGCCGGTGGGGCATACGGCCCCCTTCGCGACTACGATCCTGGGGTGAGTTCGCCACTCGTGCTCGTTATGGCGGCCGGAGAGGGCACGCGTATGCGCTCTTCGATGCCGAAGATGCTGCATCCCGTTTGCGGGCGGCCGATGGTCGCTTGGCCGATTGAAGCCGCCCGGGAGGCCACGGGGGCCGAGTGGATCGTGGCTATCGACTCGCCGAAGCAGAACAGCGTTCCGGGGTTGCCGGACAAGGTTCGGATCGTTACTCAGCCGGAGCCGAATGGCACCGGCGGTGCGATCCGGGCGGCTCTGCCGTTGATCGAGGAAGCCGAGACGGTGTTGGTGCTATCTGGCGACGTGCCGTTGATCTCGGCGGAGACGATTGCCGGGCTGCTTGCGGCGCATGAGTCTTCCGGTGCTGCGGCGACGATGCTGACTATTGAGCTCGACGAGCCCGGGTCCTACGGGCGCGTGGTCCGTGACGCCGAGGGTGGGGTCGAGCGGGTGGTTGAGGCCAAGGCAGCTGGGGACGCAACTCCTGAGCAGCTGGCGATTCGCGAGATCAATGCTGGGACCTATGTCTTCCGGGCGGGCCCGCTCGCCGAGGCGCTCGCCGGCCTCTCCAACGACAACGCTCAGGGCGAGTACTACCTGCCTGACGTGCTGCCCGCGCTGCGCGAGGCCGGTCACGCGGTGGGTGCCCATCTCGCTGATGACCTCGCCGTGACGATGGGCATCAACAACCGCGCTGACCTCGCCGCGGTTGAGACCGAGGCGCGCAGGCGGATCCTCGAGGCGCACATGCTGGCCGGCGTCACCGTTGTCGATCCGGGTTCGACCTGGGTCGATGTCGAGGTCGAGATCGCCGCCGACGTCCGCATCGAGCCCGGCACCAGCCTGCGCGGCGAGACCAAGATCGGCGGCGGCACGACCGTGGGGCCGCTCACCACCCTGATCGACGCCGAGCTCGGCGCCAACGTCTCGGTGCCGCACTCCTACCTGGTCGATTGCGTCGTCGCCGACAACGCCAACGTCGGCCCGTTCGCCTACTTGCGGCCGGGGGCTGAGCTGGCGCAGGGCGCCAAGGCCGGCACCTTCGTCGAGATCAAGAACTCGCGCATCGGCGAGGGCGCCAAGGTGCCCCACCTGGCCTACGTCGGCGACGCCGATGTGGGCGCGGGCAGCAACCTCGGCGCCGGCACGATCACCGCCAACTACGACGGTTTCCGCAAGAACCGGACTACGATCGGCGAGAAGGTGAGGGTCGGCGTTGACACGATGCTGATTGCACCGGTAGAAGTCGGCGACGGTGCTTACACTGGCGCCGGAGCAGTGATCAAGAGCGACGTGCCCGAGGGGGCGCTCGCCGTCAGCGAGAACGAGCAACGCAATATCGAGGGCTACGCCGCCCGCAAGGCCGCCAAGATGCAGGAGGAGCAAACCCCGTGAGCACGATCGAGGAGCGACCCGAGACGGTGCCGTCAAGCGCCATCACCCACGACTACTCGAAGCGGATGATGGTCTTCGGTGGGCGCAGCTCGATGGAGCTGGCCGCCAAGGTCGCCGGCAAGCTCGACGTCGACCTCGGCCAGGTGACTCTGAAGACCTTCGCCAACGGCGAGGTCTACTGCCGCTACGAGGAGTCGATTCGCGGCGCCGACGTCTTCATCGTGCAGTCGACCTGCGCCAACGAGCAGTCCGAGATGACTCCCAACGACTCGCTGATCGAGCTCTTGACGATGATCGACGCGGCGCAGGGCGCCTCCGCTCACCGCATCATCGCCGTCATGCCCTGGTACGGCTACGCCCGCCAGGACAAGAAGTCGGCGCCGCGCGAGCCGATCTCCGCCCGCATCGTTGCCAAGTGCCTGGAGGGCGTTGGCGTCGACCGGGTGCTGACGATGGACCTCCACGCCGGCCAGGTGCAGGGCTTCTTCCACGTCCCGGTCGACCACATGACGGCGATGCCGATGCTGACCCAGTGGTTTGCCGACCAGCATCCCGCCGGGGAGCTGGTGATCGTCTCGCCTGACGCCGGTCGGGTCAAGACCGCCCGCAACTTCGCCCGTCGCATCGGCACCCACTGGGCGGTGATGGAGAAGGAGCGCCCGGCCCAGCAGGTGGCCGAGATCGGCTACGTAGTCGGTGACGTCAAGGGCAAGACCGCGGTCCTGGTCGACGACATGATCGACACCGCCGGCACGCTCTGCGCCGCCGCCCAGACCGTGCTCGACGAGGGCGCGGCGCGGGTGATCTCCTGCGCCACCCACGGCGTCTTCTCCGGCCCCGCCTACGAGCGGCTTGCCTACGAGAACTCGGGCATCGAGAAGATCGTCGTCTCCGACACGATCCCGCTGCGCCCCGGCGCTCCCGACAACATCAAAGTGCTCTCGACCGCCGGCACCTTCGCCGACTCGATCCGCCGCATCTTCACCGACGACTCGGTCTCCGAGATCTTCGCCGGCGAGAACCAGCTCTTCTAGTGCCGCCAGACGGTCTGCGGCTGGTCGGCCACAAGGGAGCCGACCTCATTGCTCCGGGCAACACGGTCGAGAGCTTCCACGCCGCCGCCGAGGCCGGCGTCGACACGATCGAGCTCGACGTGCTCTGGCTACGCGACTCCCACCTGCCGCTGGAGCAGCGGGCGCCGCTGGTCGTCGCCCACGATTGGCACGACGCGGAAAGGCGCACGCCGCTGCAGCTGACCGAGGCGCTCGACGCCTTCCTCGAGCCGCCCCTTAACCAGGTCGAGATCGACATCGACATCAAGCTGCCTGGCCGCGAGGAGGAGATCGTCGCGGCGCTGCGCGAGCGTGACTTGGTCAGCCGCGCGATGGTCTCGACCATGGAGCTCTACTCACTCGGCCGCATCCTCGAGCTCGAACCGAACCTGCGGCGGGGCTGGACCTATCCCAAGGTGACCAAGGACTGGACCTCAAAGCGCTGGGCCAAGGGCCCGATGCTGATGGCGCTGATGGCGATGCGCCAGCGCCTGCCGGGCCTCGCCGCGGAGAAGCTGCCCAAGCTCGGGGTCGAGTCGATGTGGGTCTACCACCCGCTTGTAAGTCGTCGCCTCGGCCGCATCACAAAGCTCGCCGGCGTTGAGCTAATCGCCTGGACCGTCGACGACGCGACTCGCATGCAGCGCCTGGTCGACGCCGGCGTCAACGGCCTCGTCTCCAACGACCCGCGCCTCTTCGCCGCTATTCGTTGAGGTCGCGGCGGCCGATCAGGGCCGTGCCGATCAGGAAGAGCGCGGCCGACCAGGCGGCGAGCACGAAGCCGCCGGCGACCTGGCCGAGCCCTTCTTCGGTCGCCTCCGGCAACCCGTGCAGCGAGCCGATCGCCTGCGCCGGGAAGTAGTCGCCGATGTTGCCGGGGAGCAGTTCCGGCAGCGGTGAGAGGACGAAGAAGAAGGCCAGCGCCGCGATGATCGCGCCGACCTGGTTGCGGACGATCGCGCCGACGCCGAGGCCGAAGGCGCAGAGCAGGGCGAAGGAAGCGACGACGCCGGCGTAGACCGAGGCGATCTCGTCGGCCGGCGGCAGGCTCCCTTCCCGCGATGAGAACAAGGGCAGTGCCAGCCCGGCGTTGACGACGACGAAGGCAAGACCGGCGAGAACTCCCGCGGCGAGCACTGCAGCCAGCTTCGCCAGCATCACCGGGTAGCGTCGCGGCGCCGAGAGGAAGGTCGTGCCGGCGGTGCCGTGGCGGAACTCCGTGGTGATCGTCAGCACGCCGAGCACGAGCACCATCAGCATCAGCAGCCCGGTCCCGGTCTCGACTTCGACGATCGGGCCGATCTCCGTCAGTGAGGCGAGACCGACGTAGAGAACGGCGAAGAGCCCCTCGACGAGCAGCCCCACGCCCAGCATCAGCCAGGTGGTGCGGATCGTGCTCAGCTTCAGCGCCTCGGCTCGCACCAATCTCACTGGACCGTCTCCTCGCCGGTCAGCGCGAGGAAGCGCTCCTCGAGGCTGGAGCGCAGCGGAGCCAGTTCATAGATCGCGATCCTCCCGGCCGCCGCCAGGTCGCCGATCTTCGTACCGTCGACTTTGCCCACCAGCAGGACTCCCTCGCCATCGCGCTCAATGCTCGCCCCCTGCTTTGTCAGCGCAGCGGCGAGAGCCTCGGGGTCCGAGCAGCGCACCCGCATCTGGCTGGCCGGGCCGGTGGTGAACTCATCGAGCGAGGCCTTGGCGACGAGCTTGCCGTCGCGGATCACGATCAGCTCATCGGCGGTCTGGGCGACCTCGGCGAGCAGGTGGCTGGAGACGAGCACGGTGCAGCCGGCGGCGGCCTGCTCTCGCAGCAGGTCGCGAAGCCAGCGCATTCCCTGTGGGTCGAGCCCGTTGGCCGGCTCGTCGAGGATCAAGATGCGCGGCTCGCCGAGCAGGGCGGCGGCCAGCGCCAGCCGCTGGCGCATGCCCAGCGAGTAGCCCTTGACCCGCCGCTCGGCCGAGCCGGTCAGCTCGACCATCTCGAGTACCTCCTCGACCCGAGGCGTGGCGATTCCGGCTGAGGCGGCCAGGACCCGCAGGTGGTTGCGGCCGCTGCGCCCGGGGTGAAAGGCGGTCGCCTCAAGCGCGGCGCCGATCGTTCTCAGCGGGTCTGTCATCTCGGCCGGGGCCCGGCCTTCGACCAGGGCTTCCCCTGTGCTCGGTTTGACCAGCCCCAGCAGCGCCCTCATCGTCGTCGTCTTGCCAGCCCCGTTGGGGCCGAGGAACCCGGTCACCTGGCCGGCGTCGACCGAGAAGGAGAGATCGTCGACGGCGACGGTCTTGCCGTAGCGCTTGCTGAGGCTGCGGACCTCCAGCTCAGGCACTGATCAGATGGTGCCCGGCGTTGCCGTCGGCGGCGCGTTGCGGCCGCCTTTGTTCCTGACCGCGGAGTTGAGCTCCTCGGCGGTGAAGCCGCCGACCGCCTGGCCGTCGAGGGCGTAGCGGTAGAGGGCGACGCCGAAGATGTTGCTGAGGGCGCTGGAGACCAGCATCGAGATCGCCAGGCCAATCACGCCGAGGACCAGGAGCAGGGCGCCGGCGAAGCTGGCCGAGGCCCAGATCAGGAAGCCGGCGAAGATCAGCAGCGCCGAGGGCAGCACGCCGAAGAGGAAGACGGCGCCGCCGATTGCGATGTTGCCGGTCACCTGGGCGCCCCAGCGTGATTTGAAGAGGCTGGCGGAGCGCTTCAGCGTCTCCAGCGGCCCGGTCCCCTCGATCGCGATCACCGGCACGGCGAGGAAGGTGATCAGCGACCAGCCGATCGCGAGTAGGCGGCCGGCGATCTGGCCTAGGACGCCCTGATTCTCGAGGGCGCTGAGCGCGAGGCCGATCGTGGTCGAGACCGCGGCCCAACCTGCGATCGCCGAGAGGCGCGTGCGCGCAACCGCCAGTCCGTTGCCGACGCTCGCCTGCTCGCCGCGGAAGACCATGTCCGCGGCGGCGGCGAGACCGACGCTGAAGTAGGTGCCGATCAGGGCCAGCAGGTAGAAGCCGATAACCGCCAGGGCGCCGCCGAAGATCGTCTGGTCGTCCTCGATCAGGTAGATGCCGGGGCCGACGACGACGATCGCGCAGACGATCGTGGCGGCGCCGCCGTAGAGGGGAAAGCGCAGCAGCGCTGGGTTCTCGCGCAGCACGCCCCAGCTCTTCTTGGTCAGATCCCAACCGCGCCGAATCTTGCTCATTGCTGCTCTCCTTCCAGCGACCGCTCGATTATCGGCATCTGCATCACGCCTCTTCCCTCGAAGTACTCCCACTCCTCCTCGCCCAGCGGCGTCGCCGGCGGGTCGGCGTAGATCCACTCGCGCATGATCTGGTGCCAGTTGCGCTTCGCCCCCAGTTGGCCGAGCACGGCGACGACGCCGATTTCCATCCGCCGTCCCATCAGCTCGTCGGCCGGCATCGCCTCGCGCCGCATCAGGTCGTAGTACTCCGAGCGCGGGTCGTTGGTCGACTCGATGATCTTCATCACCCGTTTGGCGCTGATCTCGATCTCGCGGTCTTCGATGTACCAGCCGCCGACGGCGCGCATGTGCTCGAGCAGCCGCTCGGCATCGAGCTTGGAGGGGTTCTTGATGAAGCCGAGGTCGTGCAGGGCCTGGCGGAACGCCTCGGGGTCCTCGCGCGAGGCGGCGTCGAAGGCGCGCTGCTCGAGCACGATCTGCTCGTGGTCGAGCTTCTTGGTCATGCCGAAGTCGAGGAAGGCGACGCGGCCGTCGGCGAGCAGGATGTAGTTGCCGGGGTGGGGGTCGGCGTTGAAGTGCTGCAGGTGGTAGATCGAGCCGAAGCTGCCGCGGAAGACGATCTCGCCGAAGCGGCTGCGCTCCTCGTGCGGCAGCGCCTTTACCTGCTCGAAGCCGAGCCCCTCGACCAGCTCGGTGACCAGGACGCGCCGCCGCGAGAGCCGCGTGATCACTTCCGGCACGTAGATGAAGGGGTGGTCGCGGTAGGCGCGCGAGAAGGTGCGCTGGTTCTGCGCCTCGTACTCGTAGTCGAGCTCCTCCATCACCCGTTCGCGCAGCTCTTTGGCGATCGCCTTGGCGTCGAGGCCGGGGGCGAGGGCGCGGGCCAGGCGGACGACGGTGCCGGCGTTGCGCAGGTCGGCGTCGAGCGCCTCGGCGATGCCCGGGTACTGGATCTTCACCGCCACCTGCCTGCCGTCGAGCAGCTCGGCGCGGTGGACCTGGCCGATCGAGGCCGCGGCGAAGGCCTCCTGCTCGAACTCGGTGAAGAACTCGGAGAGCGGTTCGCCGTCGTACTCCTCCTCCAGCACCTTCTCGACTTTCTCCCAGGGCATCGCCGGCGCATCGGTGCGCAGCTTGGCCAACTGCTCCTGGTAGATCTCGCGGTACTCGTCGGGGATGAACTCGGTGTCGATGAAGGAGGCGAACTGCCCGAGCTTCATCGCCGCGCCCTTCATCTGGCCCAGCGCCCCGACCATCTTCATCGCCGTCTCGAGGTGGCGCTGCTCGAGCCGCTCCTTGCTCGACTCCTCAGAGCGGCCGACGTTGGTCGCCTTCGTGCCCGCGTAACGGGCCCCCTGAACGCCTACGATCGAGCCCAGCTTGGCCGAGCGCCGCACGCGTCCCTTGGGGATCTTCGAGTCCTCACTCACGCGCCCAAGGTTGCCACAGGTTCCGAATTCGCCTCTTTCTCTATCCTCTCCCGTCCGAATGGCCAAAGGACGCGAAACTCTCAAGGCTGCCCCGCGCAGCGATTTCGGCTCCCGCACCTCCCGCCGCCTGCGGCGCGAGGGCCTGGTGCCCGGCGTCGTCTACAGCGGCGGCTCGGAGGCAAGCGCCTTCCAGGTGGCCGAACGCGACGTCCGCAACGTGCTCGGCGAAGGCGCCGCTCTCTTCGATCTGGAGATCGAGGGCGTCAAGGCTGTCCCCGTCGTGGTCAAGGAGCAGCAGCTGCACCCGGTTCGCGGCAGCCTCCAGCACATCGACCTGCAGGAGGTGCGCCTCGACGAGGCAATCCAGGCCGAGGTCGCGATCGAGCTCGAGGGAGCCGAGACCGCGCCCGGCGTCAAGGGCGGCGGGGTGCTCGAGCACGTCACCCGCGAGGTCACGGTCGAAGCACTGCCGACCGAGATTCCGGACCGCATCGTCGCCGATGTCTCGGCGATGGAGATCAACGACACCTTGCAGCTCTCCTCGCTGGTCGTGCCCGAGGGCGTCACCCTCGTCGCCGATGACCCCGACGAGGTCACCATCGCCACCCTCTCGCCGCCGCGCGTCGAGGAAGAGCCCGAGCCCGCCGTCGAGGAGGAGACCGAGCTGATCGGTGAGGACGGCGAGGCCGCCGCCGAGGATGGCGATTCGGGCGACGGCGATTCGGGCGACTCCGGCGGGGAGTAGCTCCTGTCGATCTTTCGCCGCCGTCGGTCCGAGAGCGGCGAGGACGAGCAGTCCGGCGATCGCATCCTGATCGTCGGCCTCGGCAATCCGGGTGAGCGCTACGCCGCCACCCGTCACAACGTCGGCTTCGAGGTTGCCGCCGAGCTTTCGCGCCGCTGGGACCTGCCCAGGGCGAAGGCGAAGTTCGGCGGCCTGCTCAGCGAAGGACGGGTTGGCCCCGGCGGGCCACGGGTGGCGATTCTGCTGCCGCAGACCCAGATGAACGTCTCCGGCGACTCGGCCGGACCGGCGCGCGGCTCGCTGCACGTGCCGCTCGAACGGGTGATCGCGCTCCACGATGAGATCGATCTGCCCTTCGGCGAGGTCCGCGTCCGCCTCGGTGGCGGACTCGCCGGCCACAACGGCCTCAAGAGCCTCAAGCGCGGTTTTGGCGACGCCGAGTTCTGGCGCGTGCGGGTTGGCGTCGACCGGCCCGACTCGACCGACCCGGAGATCGTCGCCTCCTACGTGCTCGGCCGCTTCCGCGAGCCGCGCGAGCAGGTCGCCGCATTGATCGAGCGGGCCGCCGACGAGACCGAGACCCTGGTCGCGCAGCTGGATGAATAGATTGCGCCTCGTGAGCGACGAGACGGCCGTGACGAGCTACGAAGTCGATGAGCGGGGCGTGGCGGTGCTGCGCCTGCAGCGCCCAAAGTCGCGCAACGCGATCGACACCCAGATGCTGTTGGAGATCCTCGAGCACCTGGCTGTGGCGCGGGGCGACGAGGCAGTGCGGGTGCTGGTCTTCAGCTCCGCCGACCACATGGGCTTCTCGGCCGGCGCCGACGTCAAGGAGGAGCTCGACGAGGAGGGCAAGGTCCGCCGCATGCAGCTCTTCGCCGACGTCTACGACCAGATCGTCGGCTTCCCCAAGCCGACCGTTGCCAGCTGCCACGGCGACGTCGTCGGCGGCGGCGCCGAGATCGCCGTCGCCTGCGACATGCGCGTCGGCGGTGCCAACCTGCGCATGCGCTTCCCCGGCGCGGCGCTCGGCGTGCCGGTCGGCCCGGCCCGCCTGGTCACCCTCTGCGGCCTCGCCACGGCCAAGTACCTGCTGCTCTCCTCGCGAACCGTCGGCGCCGACGAGGCCCTGCGCCTCGGCCTCGTCAACCGCGTCGCCCCCGCCGCCGCGACCGAGGAGTCGGCCCTGGCCCTAGCTGCCGAGGCCGCTGCTCACCCGCCAGAGGCGGTTGCCCGACTGAAGGCGATGCTGCACGAGTGGGACGACGTCGTCGGCCGCTCCGCGACGGAGGGCGTGGGCCAGGTCGAGTGGCAGCGCAGCGGTCCGGGTCTGCCGTTCAGCGGCTAGTCAGAAAGTCAGGTTGGCCCTTGGTCGTTTTGGCTAACGAAGCTTGAGTTCGCCGGAGCGCTGGATAGGGTCGCGGCCTATCTCGTCCGTTCGCCTGCCCTGGAGGGTCGCTTGAAAGTCCTCGTCTCGCTTCTGATTGCCGCTTGCTGCCTGCTCGCCCTGCCCAGCGCTGCGATGGCGGTTCAGTACACCGTCGACAGCACGCTCGATGAACCGGACGCCAATCCCGGCACCGGCGGCTGCGTGACGGCGGGCGGGAAATGCACCCTGCGCGCAGCGATCCAGGAGTCGAACGCCTCGACTCTCGTGGTTGACGAAATTCAGTTCGACGGAACCTTCAACGGCCAGCTCGCCGACACGGTGACGCTCACCAACGGCGTGCTGCCCGCGATTACGAACCCGGTCGGCATCAACGCGGGCTTGTGCACGACCCAGGTGGGCCAGGGCGGTCCTTGCGCCGGCGTCGAAGCCTCGGCTCTGAGCTACGGCCTCAGCGTCGAAAACGCCGACACGGTGGAAATCAGTGGCCTGGCGATCACCGGCGCGACCACCGGGATCAGAGTCGTCAACAGCTCGAAAAGCTTCTCCGCTTCCAACAACTGGCTCGGCGAGAAGCTCGATGGCGGCAACGGCAGTGGTAGCAATACGGGTATCTGGCTCGATCCCGACTCGGACAACGCGACGATCGGCGGCACGGCGGCGGGGCAGGGCAACGTCTTCGTCAACAACTCCTTCGAGGGCCTCGACATCGAGGGTGCAAGTAACGCGAAAGTCCTCGGCAACTACTTCGGCGTCAAAGCCGATGGCGTTACCGCAGCGGCGAATGGCAAGAACGTCGAGATCACCGACGCCAACGGCTTTGAAGCAACCGGCAACGAAGTCGGCACCAAGGTCGAAGGGGTGGCGTTCACGAGCACTGTTTGCGACGGCGGCTGCAACGTGATTGCCGGGGGCGTCATCTCGACCGGCGTCAACCTGGTCGGGGAGTCCATCACCGGTGAGGAACCGGCCACCGGACCGACAGCGATCCGGGGCAACTTCGTCGGGCTCGCGTCCGACGGAACGACACTTCGCGCCAACGGGATCTTCAACATCCTCGTCGGCGGCGCCAAAGACGCGAGGATCGGCGGCGAATCGCCCGGTGAAGGCAACTACATCGCTGGTGGCTCTCAGGGCATCACCCTCGAAAACGGCGAAGGCTTCAAAGCCCTCGGCAACACGATGGGCTCCGCGACCACGGGCGTTGATGTCACCCCGCCTGGGACCGGCGTCTTCCTGATCACCACGAACAACAGTCTTCCCGTGCAGGTGAACAAGAACGTGCTCCACATGGCGGGCGGCGTTGGGATTGAGGCGCACTTCGGCGGCACCGAAATCAAGGAGAACTTCATCGAAGGGGCGGAATTCGGCATCAAGACCACGGTCGCGCCGAGTGCGGCGGGCGCCAACCTGATCGAAGACAACGAAATCGAAGACTCGACCGCCAACGGTATCCGCATCGAAGATGAAGGCAATCTGGTCGTCGGCAACTCGATCGTCAAATCCGGTGCGGCGGGAATCCGCCTTCAGGCCCCGGTCGTGCTCCTCCATGCCAACGAAAACCAGATCGGCGGCAACACGCCCGAAAGCGAAAACGACATTCGCCAAAGCGGCGGCGATGCGATCGAGATCGACAACACCGGAGAGGAAGTGGCGAGCCAGAACGAAATCGCCCGCAACCGGGGCGAGAAAAACGTTGGCCTCTTCATCGACCTGATCGGGGCGACGACCAATGGCGGCATCCAGCCGCCGACGTTCACGACGGCGGTTCAGTCGAGCGCCAGCGGCACCGCTCTGCCCGGCGCCGTCGTCCGCGTCTTCGATAAGGCGAGCGCCGAACCCGGCGAGATCAACTTGTTCCTGGGCGAAGCGGTCGCCAATGGGAGTGGCGATTGGAAAGTGAGCTATCCGGTGATCGGGGGTGGGTCGATCATCGCCGCCACGCAGACGAGTGCAGCTGGCGGGACGTCGGAGATTTCGACGACTACCACGCCCCCCGACCCAGCGATCGTCGTCGACCCGGAAGATAAAAAAGCCAAAGGCGTCAACTCGAAGCCGGGCGACAAGCCGGACTGCAAAGGCAAGGCCGCAAAGTGCCCGCCGTCAGAAGAGCTCCAAACCACGATCAAGAAGGCGAAGATCAGCGGCACCACGGCCAAGTTCACCTTCTCCTCGAAAGAGAAGGGCGCGAAGTTCGAATGCAAGCTGGACAAGAAGAAGTTCAAGCCCTGCAAATCGCCTAAGACCTACAAAGCGCTGAAGCCCGGCAAGCACGTCTTCAAGGTGCGGGCCGTGAAGGGCAAGAACATCGACCCGACCCCGGCGAAGCGCAAGTTCAAGGTCCTCGCCTAACGCCTTCGAACAGGTGCAACGTTTTACGGCCCTCCCGGGGCGGTAAAACGTTGCACTAGTGGCGACCCTGGGCCGCAGCTTCGCCCACGCCGATCGCCATCGCCATGATCGAGACCTGGGGGTTGACCCCGGGGCAGCTGGGCAGGATCGAGCCGTCGGCGACCCAGACGCCGTCGACGCCGCGCAGGCGGCCCTCGGGGTCGACCGGGTGCCGACTTGGATCTGAGCCCGCGGCGGCGGTGCCGGAAGGGTGGAAGCCGGCGAGGCGGAGGCGGCGGATGTCGAGGCGCTGCATCGCCGTCTCCAGCTCCGCTTCGGAGCGCACGGCGGGTGCCCCACCGCCCAGTTCGACATCGGTGGCTCCCGCCGCCAGCATCACTTGGGCCATCGCCTCGATCGCGGTCGCGAGGCGGCCTTCGTCGGCCTTGGCGAGGCGGTAGGAGACGACCGGGGCACGTGAGCCGAAGACTCGGCCAGACGGCTCGTCGGCAATCATCGCGCCGATCATCGCCCTGTCGGCGGCGCGGTCGAGGCGGCCCAGCAGGTGGGTGCCGTAGCCAGGGGCCGAGATCGCGCCCATGCCCGGTGGGCTGCCGGTGGCCTCGATCAGGACGCCCTCGGACTCGTGCAGCTCCTCGATCCCGACGCTCTGCATCACGCCACTCCAGGGCACGACCCTCTCCTCGAAGCCGGCGGTGATCCCGATCGCGGGGTGGATCGAGAGGTTGCGGCCCAGCCGGGGGTGGCGGCCTAGCCCACTGCGGCGCAGTAGCGGCGGGGTCGGGACCGCGCCGGCGGCGACGACCACAAGTGGGGCAGAGATCCGCACCTCGCTGCCGTCGCCTCGCCGCGCCATGACGCCGGTCGCGCGGCCGGCTTCACTCAGTACCTGCTTCACGTGCAGGCCGGAGACGATCCGCGCCCCGGCCTCGCAGGCCTGGGGCAGCGCGTTGAGGTGCACGCCGCCCTTGGCATTGTTGGGGCAACCAATCGCGCACTGGCAGGCGCCGCGGCAGCCCGGCGCGTTGCGGCGCAGGGGAGCGCTCTGCCAGTCCAGCGCCGCCGCTCCCTCAAGCGCAAGTTCCCCGTTGCGGCCCAGGACCTCCATCGGCGCCGGGGCGACGCCAATTGTCGCTTCGACGTCGGCGATCCTCGCCCCCAGCAGCTCGAGATCGGCGTGGGCGAGGCCGTGCTCCTTGTGCCAGGAGGTGGCCACCGCGGTTGGGGGGCGGAAGCAGGTGCCCGAGTTGATCACGGTCGTGCCCCCCACGGCCCGTCCCAGGGGCAGCGCGATCGGCGGATTGCCCAGCGCCATCGTCGTGCCACCGTCGCGGTAGATGCCGGCGAATCGGTCGAGCGGGTGCGAGCCGCGGATTCGGTCTGCCGTCCAGCGCTCACCCTCCTCGACGATCACGGTGTCGAACCCGGCCCGCGCCAGCGCCCGGGCGGCGAAGGCGCCACCGGCCCCGGAGCCGACCACGATTGCGTCGCAGCTGGAGGTCTGCGGCCACTCCGCCGCTGCTACGACCGCCATCTGCGGGTCCGGACGCGAGGGCTCGTGGCGTGAGCCGACCGCCGCGATCTCCTCCGCGAAGGTGTCGGCGCCGTGGGCGAGCATGACGACCGACTTGAGCGCGTCGAGCAGGGGCGCGCCGCCGAGGCGGGTGACCTCGCGCAGCAGCTCTTCGCGGCGCTGCGCCGGCGCCTTCCCCAAACGCCGCCCGGTGCGCGCCAGCGAGAACGCCTCGAGGGCGAGCAGGCCGGCGCCGAGGCCGGCCTGCGAGCTCGTCGGCATGCGCGAGACCATCCGCCTGGCGACGCTCGCCACGCGCTCGGGGTCCGGGCCCCCGGCCTCGGGCGGCAGGATCGCCGCCGCCACGTCTCCCAGCGCGGACATGCGGAGATACTAGGGCGAGGCTCTTGATCTTGGCTGCCCAGCCAAACCGGCTTCGTAGAATCGTGGCACCGCCCGGACGGCCTGTCCGGGCGTTTCGCCTGCCATGTCCCTCCGCCCCCTAATCGAGCTTGCCGCCGAGAACGAGCGCATCCATGCGCTCACCGGCCGCGTGCGCGATGCCGCTGCCGGGGGAGAGCCAGTTGACGTGCCCGCCTCGTCGATGCTGCGGCCGCTGCTGCTCGCGGCGCTGCTCGAGGACGAGCGCGGGCTTGCGGGCCGCCCGGCACTGCTGGTCAGCCCCGATGACCGCTCGGCTCGCGACCTCGCCGCCGACCTGCGCGCCTACCTGGCGCCGCGCCGCGTTCGCCTCTATCCCTCGCGGGGAACGGGGTTTGCCTCCCATGTGAGCCCGCCGCCCCACCTGATCGGCCTGCGCATCGACGCGCTCGACGCCCTGCGCCGCGAGGGGGACGCGGTGGTCGTCGCCAGCGCCACCGCGCTGGCCGAGGCGGTCCCCGATGCGGCGCTGCGGCCGGCGGGCTTCGTGGTCGCGGTGGGGGAGGAGATCGACCTTGGGACCGTCACCCGCGACCTCGATGGGGCCGGCTACGAACGGGTCGAGCAGGTCGAGGAGCGCGGTCAATTTGCTGTGCGCGGCGGCATCCTCGACGTCTACGGCGCCACCGAGGAGCGCGCTGTGCGGATCGAGCTCTTCGGCGACGAGGTCGAGTCGATGCGCTGGTTCTCGACCTTCACCCAGCGCTCGCTGGGCGAGGCCGAGCGGGTCGAGCTGGCGCCGGCGGCCGAACTCGATGCCGAGCACCGCGAACTCGCCGAGCTTGCGGCGATGGAGGCCGCCGAGGAGGAGAAGGAGCCACCGAGCCTGGCGGAGGTCCTGCCGCTCGATCAGTTCGGGCCACCGCTGGAGCTAGTCCCCGACGCTGCTGCGGTGATCCTCGCCGCCAGCGAGGAGATCGAGCCCGCCCTGCGCGACCACTGGGACGACGCGACCACGGCGATGCACGCCGACGATGCTCGCCACCTCTACGTCGACGTCGCCGCTCCGCTCGCCGCCCGCGCCAGCCTCTCCTTCCGCAGCGCCAGCGACGATGACGAGAACGCCTTCCGCGCCGCCCGCGCCGAGTCACCGGCGCGCAGCGTCAAAGAGGCCGAGGCGGAGCTGGAAAAGCAGGTTCGCTCCAGCTACCGAACGGTCGTCGCCTTCGACGACCGCGGTGAGGCCGAGCGCGCTCGCTACGGCCTCGACCGGCTCGACGCGACCCTGCTCGAAGGCGGCCGCCTCTCACCCAAGCCGGCCCTGACCTTCGCCGAGGGGCGCCTGCGCGAGGGCTTCATCAGCCCCGAGCTGCGCCTCGCCGTCTACCCCTTCCGCCGCCTCGTCCATCGCCGCCGCCGGGCCGAAGCCCGCGCCCCCGGCGCCGCCCGCGGGCGGCTCGCCTTCAGCGACCTGCGGGTCGGCGACTACGTCGTCCACGAGGACCACGGCGTCGCCCGCTTCGCCGGCTTCGAGACCCGCGAGGTCGGCGGCATCACCCGCGACTACCTCTACCTCGAATACAAAGGCGAGGACCGCGTCTTCGTCCCCGTCGACCAGCTCGCCAAGCTGAGCCGCTACGTCGGCGCCGGCGGCGAACCGAGCCTCTCGGCGCTGGGCGGCAAACGCTGGCAGAACATGAAGGCGCGGGCGCGCAAAGCGGCCGGGGCTCTGGCTGGCGAGCTGCTCAACCTCTACGCCGAGCGGCGGACCCGCAAAGGCCACGCCTTCGAGGCCGACGGCGAGTGGCAGATGACGATGGAGGCCGCCTTTCCCTACCGGGAGACGGCCGACCAGATCGAAGCGATCGAGTCGGTCAAGGGCGACATGGAGGCCGAGCAGCCGATGGACCGCCTGGTCTGCGGCGACGTCGGCTTCGGCAAGACCGAGGTGGCGCTGCGCGCCGCGGTCAAGGCGGCCGCTGACGGCAAGCAGGTGATGATCCTGGTGCCGACGACGATCCTCGCCCAGCAGCATTTCGGCACCTTCCGCGAGCGCCTCGCCGACCTCCCCTTCGTCGTCGAGGGCATCTCGCGCCTGCGCAGGCCGGCCGAGGTGAAAGCGGTGCTCGCCAGTTTTGAAGCGGGCAAGGTCGACATTCTGATCGGCACCCACCGACTGCTCTCGCGCGACGTTCGCGCCAAGGACCTCGGCCTCGTCATCGTCGACGAGGAGCAGCGCTTCGGGGTCAAACAAAAGGAACTGCTGCGCCAGCTGAAGCTCAAGGTCGACGTGCTGGCGCTCTCGGCAACGCCGATCCCGCGCACCCTGCAGATGAGCCTGGCCGGCCTGCGCGACATCTCGACGATTGAGACCCCGCCCGAGGGCCGCCGCCCGGTCCGCACCTACGTCGGCCCCTACGACGAGGACCTTGTCGCCAAGGCGATCAACCGCGAGCTCGAGCGCGACGGCCAGGCTTTCTTCCTGCACAACCGGATCGACTCGCTGCCGGAGGTGACCGAGCGGCTGCGCGGCCTGGTCCCCAAGGCGCGCTTCCTCGAAGCGCACGGGCAGATGGATGAGACCCAGCTGGAGGAGACGATGCTCAGTTTCCTGCGCGGCGACGCGGATGTCCTGGTGACGACGACGATCATCGAGTCCGGCCTCGACATCGCCAACGCCAACACGCTGATCGTCGAGCGCGCCGACCAGCTCGGCCTCTCGCAGGCGTACCAGATCCGCGGCCGGGTCGGGCGTTCTCGCGAGCGTGCCTTTGCCTACATGCTCTACCCCTCGGCCGAGGCGCTGACCGAGGATGCGGCGGCGCGGCTCTCGACCCTCGCCGACCACACCGAGCTCGGCTCCGGCTTCAAGATCGCGATGCGCGACCTAGACATCCGCGGCGCCGGCGACCTGCTCGGCGAAGAGCAGTCGGGACACGTCGCCGCGGTCGGCTTCGAGCTCTACTGCCAGATGATCGACGAGGCGGTCGGGGCGGCACAGGAGGATGGAGGGGAGGGAGCGCCCGAGCCGGTTCGCCTCGATGTCCCGGTCGACGCCTATCTCCCCGCTTCCTTCATTCCCTTCGAGGCGGCGAAGATCGACGTCCACCGCCGCATCGCCGCCGCCAGGGAGCCGGGCGAACTGCGCGCGATCCGCGACGAGATCAGCGATCGCTTCGGGCCACCGCCGCCACAAGCGGAGAACCTGATCGCCCTGCAGCGTGCCCGGATCGAACTCGGGTTGGCCGGGGCACGCAGCGTCGAGTTC
Organism: uncultured Solirubrobacterales bacterium; assembly: GCA_963701265.1. Classification (GTDB taxonomy): domain Bacteria; phylum Actinomycetota; class Thermoleophilia; order Solirubrobacterales; family 70-9; genus VRUE01. Next base: position 2,423,808 of record OY969581.1, on the reverse strand, counting down.
CGCAGCGGGCGGCTCAGCGTCACCGGCGTCGAGCTTGACTCCGAGGCGGCCGGCGTGCTCAGGGAGAAGCTCGAGGGGGCGCTCTACGAGTGGCGTGAGCAGACCGCCGCCGTGCGCGTTCCCGACGAGCCGGAGGCCAGGCTTGCCGCCGTCCTGGCGATGGCGGAGGCGATTCGGACTGCCAAGCAATCGCAGGCCGAGGCGGCCGAGGCGAGCCTGACGAGCTGACGACGGCCCCCCTCCGGAGCATTTGATTTATGCTGCCCGATCGGTGGCATCTACTAGCGCCAAGGGAGGGAAGTCGGCCGGGCTGCAGCGGCTTGCGCTGCTTGGCTTTGGCGCGCTCCTGATTCTGCTCTTCGTGATCTTTGCGGTCGCCCAGGGGATCGGCAACCCGAGCGTGCCATCCGGCGCCGTCGCGGTGGTCGAAGATGCCCCCGACGACCTCGGCACTGTCAGCGAGGAGGAGTTCCAGCACGCGCTGGAGCAGGCCGCCGCCCAGGGGAAAGTCACCCCGGTCCCCAAACCGGGCGACAAAAAATATGACGAACTGAAGGAAACCGCCCTGGGTGAAGTCTTCGACTCGATCTGGATCCAGGGCCAGGCGGAAGAAATGGGTATCTCGGTGACGGAAAAAGAAATCGCCGAAGAACTCAAAAAACTGAAGAAAAAAGCCTTCAAAACTGAAAAGCAGTACGAAGAATTCCTCAAAGAAGCGAAATTCACGCAGGCGGACGTCACCACGCGGGTGACGATCCAGATGCTGAGCGAACAGATTCAGACGCAGGTCACTGAAGAAGCGCCGATCCCGAGCAATAGCGAAATCGAGGACTACTACGAAGCCGCGAAGGCGAGCCAGTACACGACTCCGGAATCGCGCGACATTCGCGTCGTCAAGAACAAAGACAAGGCGAAAGTAGAAGAAGCGAAGGCCGCTCTGGAAAAAGACGACTCGACCAAAAGCTGGGAAACGGTCGCGAAGAAGTTCTCGACCGACACGACCAAAGGCAATGGCGGCCTGCAGTCGGGCGTCGCCGAAGGCACGCTGGGGGAACCTCTGGATGAAGAAGTCTTCGCCGCCGAGCAGGGTGAGCTGGAAGGGCCGCTGAAGGAAGGCCAGAGCTACGTCGTCTTCGAGGTGATGAAGGTAACCCCGGAGAAAGTCCAGTCGCTCGACGAAGCCAAGTCGCAGATCAGCGCCCAGCTTGCCGAACAGGCCAAGCAGCAGACTTTCGCCGCCTTCGTGCGGGGGTACGGCAGCAGATGGACGTCACGCACCTTCTGCGCCTCGGACTACCTGATCGAACGCTGCGCCAACTTCAAGAGCGACGGGCGCCCACCGGAAGCCAACGAAGCCTGCTTCGAAGCGAATCCGAAAACCCCCGCGGAAGCCTGTCCGGCGCCGATTCCGCAGGTCAAACCGGCCCAACCGGGAACGGTCAGCCCGCTCAATCCTGAAGGTCAGAAACTCGCCCAGCGGCCGCGACCGTCGAAACTTGAAGAAGCGGTCGCGCCCGAAGGCGAAATCCCGGGTGGAGTCGTGCCCGAAGCTGCCGGCGAATAAGACGTCCCCCGTCGCACTGATTCTTCCGCCGCACTGAATAGACTGCCGCCTCCGTGAGCGGCATCGCATCGATCCACGCCCGCCAGATCCTCGACTCGAGGGGCAATCCGACCGTCGAGGTCGAAGTTGGTCTCGAGTCTGGGGCCAGAGGCCTTGCGGCAGTTCCTTCGGGCGCCTCGACCGGCGAGTTCGAGGCGGTCGAGCTGCGCGATGGCGGCGATGCCTGGGCCGGCAAGGGAGTCTCATCGGCCGTTGCCAACGTCAACGGCGAGATTGCCGCCGCGCTGAAGGGCGTCGACGCCGCCGACCAGGCCGGGCTCGACGCCAAGATGATCGAGCTCGACGGCACGCCAAACAAGGGTCGCCTCGGTGCCAACGCGATCCTCGGCGTCTCCCTGGCTGCCGCCAAGGCGAGCTCGATGCTGGCTGGCGAGCCGCTCTTCCGCTACCTGGCCGCTCTCTACGGTGGCGAGGAGCCGAACCTGCTGCCGGTGCCGATGATGAACGTGCTCAACGGCGGTGCCCACGCTGACAACTCGGTCGACTTCCAGGAGTTCATGGTGGTGCCGGCCGGGGCGGCGAGCTTCTCGGAGTGCCTGCGCGTCGGCACCGAGGTCTTCCACGCTCTGAAGAAAAGCCTCGCTGCCAGTGGCCACGCCACCGCGGTGGGCGACGAGGGTGGCTTCGCCCCCAACCTCGAGTCCAACGAGGCGGCGCTGCAGGCCGTGCTGGCGGGAGTCGAAGCGGCGGGCTATGAGCCCGGCAAGGACGTCTTCATCGCCCTCGACCCGGCTACCAGTGAGGTCTTCGAGGGCGGCGCCTACGTGCTCGAGCACGAGGGCCGCTCACTCTCGCCCGAGGAGATGGCGAGCTACTGGGAGGACGCCTGCTCGCGCTACCCGATCCTCTCGATCGAGGACGGCATGGACGAGGAGGATTGGGACGGCTGGAAGCTGCTCACCGAGAAGCTGGGGGAGCGGGTGCAGCTGGTCGGCGACGACCTCTTCGTCACCAACCCCGAGCGCCTGCGGCGCGGCATCGAGCTCGGCGTCGGCAACTCGATCCTGGTCAAGGTCAACCAGATCGGCACCCTGAGCGAGACCCTGGAGGCGATCCGGATCGCCGCCGAGGCCGGCTACACGGCGGTGATTTCGCACCGCTCCGGTGAGACCGAGGACACGACCATCGCCGACCTCGCCGTCGCCACCGGCGCCGGCCAGATCAAGACCGGCGCTCCCTCGCGTTCCGATCGCGTCGCCAAGTACAACCGGTTGCTGCGAATCGAGGAGGAATTGGGCTCGGCAGCGCGCTTCCCCGGCTTGCAGGCGTTCCACCAACGGTCCGCTTAGTGAAGGAATGCGGGGCCCGGCCGCGTAGGACCGGGCATGGCAGCACGTGCCCAGGCGAGGAAAAGGTCCTCCGCCACTGCCAAACGCCGAGCGCCGGCGCGCAAACCCGCTGCCCGGCGCAAACCGGCCGCGCGCCGCGGTGCCAGCCGAATCCACTGGGATCGCGTTGGCCGCGTGGCGCTGACCCTGGTCCTCTTCGCCGTCCTCTACTCCTACCTCAACCCGGTGATCGACTTCGTCAAGACCTACACGGCGACGACCGAGGCCAGGGTCCAGCTGCACGAGGCACAGCGCGAAAACACCCGCCTGCACTGGCGCATCCAGCACGCCGACGACCCGATCACGCTCAGCGCCAAGGCACGGGCCCAGGGCATGGTCGCGCCGGAAGAGACGCCACTCGTAGTCCGCGGCCTCTAGCGCCCCCCAGGCGCATGCCAGCCCCTTCCGGTGCGCCTTTTGCTCTCCGGGGGTGCATAAAGCGCACCGGAACCGGGAGAGGCAGTGGTTAGCGCCGGGTCGTACGCGGTCAGCGCGCTGGCGCTGGTGGTGGTTGGGGGGTCGGTCGCGTTTTCGGCGTACCGGTTGCGGCAATGGCTACTCCCAGACTGGCTGGGAGCGCCTGCGCGGCTCATTGAGGCCGTCGTGGGGATTGCCCTGCTTATCTGGCTTGGAGAGCTTCTGGGGACGTTCGGGGCCTTTTACGCCTGGGTCCTAGTCGCGGCCTCGGTGCTCATGGCCGTCTCGGCAAAGGCGTTTCTGCCGGGGGGTGGCGCCGTAGGGGGGCCCGCCCCCGAGGACGCTTTAGCGACCGGAGGGGGTGGGGGGTCCCCTGCGGCGACAGGACCCGCCGGCCGGAGCCCCTTCGTCTTGCTCGTCACCTGGAGCGTGGTTGCCTTGGTCTTCGCGCACTGGGGGCTGACGACAAAGGACGCGCTGGACCGAGGCATCTTCAACTTCGACTCGCTCTGGTACCACATGCCCTTCGCCGCGGACATGGTCCAGAGCCACTCCGTCACGGGGCTGCACCACACCGAGACCGTCTTCACCAACTGGTTCTACCCGCAGAACTCAGAGCTCCTGCACGCAACCGGGATCCTGCTGACGCATCGGGACACGCTGTCGCTCTTCCTCAACTTCGGCTTCTTGGCCCTGAGCTTCCTCGCCGCCTGGTGCATCGGCCGGCCCTACGGACGCGGGCACCTCACCGTGGTGGCAGCAGCCATCGTCCTCGAGTGCCACACCCTTGTCGTCCGCGAGCCTGGCGCGGCCAAGAACGACCTCGTGGCCGCTGCCCTTCTACTTGCTGCAGTGGCCATCCTGGTCAACGTCTGGGTAGCTCGTCGGGCTCATAACCCGACGGTCAATGAGAAGGTTGCTCTGCCGGTTGGGTGGCCGCTGGCAGTTGCTGGGCTTGCTGTGGGCCTCGCTGTGGGGACGAAGTCGACCGCGGTGGCGATGGCCGCCGGGTTGACCCTGGCGGTGCTGGTGCTGGCTCCGGTAGGACGCCGCTGGGCTGCCGCCGGCTGGTGGTTCATCCCCGCCCTGCTCGGTGGCGGCTACTGGTACCTGCGCAACCTGATCGTCGCCGGCAATCCGCTGCCCCAGGCGACGAGCCTGGGGCCGATCTCGCTGCCGCACCCCGAGCGCCTGCAGGAGGGGCGCCCCGACTTCAGCATCGTCCACTACGCGACCGACACTGGCGTCTGGCGCGACTACTTCGAGCCGGGCCTGCACCAGGCCTTCGGAGCACTCTGGCCACTGGTGATCGCTGCGGCCGTCGTGGGTGGGCTGTTGGCATTGCTGCGAGGCAGGGACACGATCGTGCGCTGGGCAGGGGGAGTGGCGCTCCTGGGCCTCGTCGCCTACGTCTTCACCCCGCTCAGTGCCGCCGGCGCCGACGGCGCCCCGGTCGGCTTCGGCATCAACATCCGCTACGCGATCCCGCCACTCCTGCTCGGCTTGGTCCTGCTGCCGTTGGCTCCTAAGCGGCTGACCGGATGGCGAGAGTTGACCTGGCTCGGCGCCTTCCTCGTCGTTCTAGTGGTCACCAACCGCTCCGATGCCGCCCTTCGCGACCCTGCTCGCATCTTCAGCTGGGGGCTCGCCTTCGTCGTCGTGGTCATTCCAGCTGCACTGATCTGGGCCTACTCTCGAACAGCTGCGGCCAATGCGGCCCCTCCGGCGGGTGGCGCCGTAGGGGGGCCCGCCCCCGAGGACGCTTTAGCGACCGGAGGGGGTGGGGGGTCCCCTGCGGCGACAGGACCCGCCGGCTGGCTCGCATGGTCCCTCGCTGCCGCAGGAGCCGCTCTCATCCTGGTCGTGCTCGCGATCGGCTACCCGCTGCAACGCGACTACCTCCGCGACCGCTTCGGCTCCGCCTCCGAAGTCCCCGGCCTGCAGCTCGACAGCGCCTACCAGTGGGCCCGCAACAAGAGCGACTCCCGCATCGGCCTCGCCGGCACCACGGCCGGTTTCCTCGGCTACGGCTTCTTCGGCACCGACCTCTCCAACCGCGTCCTCTATCTGGGCAAAAAGGGCCCCCACGGTGCCTTCAACGCAATCCCCACCTGCCAGGCCTTTCGCACCGCCGTCAACGCGGCGGATCTTGACTACCTGGTCACCACGCCCTTCCTCAACTTCCTCCACACGGGCGAGCCAGTCTCCTCGCCGGAGGCAGCTTGGCTACGCGGCGACCCGGCAGCAACCCCAATCCACCGCGACGGCCCCACCACCATCTGGAAGCTCAACGGTGACCTCGACGCCTCCGCTTGTGGTCCCGCGAACGCACCGCTGCGCCGGATCCCCGACACGCCTTAGATCCGGTCGAACCGGATTCAGTCGTCTGAGTCGTCTGAGTCTTCGGACGACCCGGGGGGCCCAGCTGGCTCGCCCGCACGGCGGATCACGATCTGATCCGCATCGATGCGCACCGTCACCTCGCGCTTGCCGGCCCAATGCTCGGCATACACGGGGTTGTCTTTGACCGAGGGGTCGAGCCAGAGGCCGTAGCCATCGGTCTCACCGTGGTCAAAGGAAGCCTCGAGATCTTTGCGGCGCCCGCGTCCACCGCGGCGCCCGCGACGGCGGCGCCGTTTGGGCCGCTCGCCATCGCCTGAAGACTGTTTCCTCTCGCCGTCCTCCTCGTCGGACTCGGGCTCCTCGTCCTCCTCGGCCTCAGCCTCCTCCACCGTGGCGGCCTCGATCTCGGCCTCGATCTCGTCGCGGAGATCGAGCTCGCCGGCGTTTGAGTCCTCCTCGTCGGGAGTGAAGCCGTGCTGTTTGCGGAACTCGCGCAGCTCGGAGGTGCTGACTTCCAGCTGGTGGGCGATCCAGGCGTCGGTGCGACCCTGTCGCACCCAGGCGCGGATCTGGTTCAGCTGTGGCTTCAGAGAGCGTCGTGCCATCGGCGCGCGAGTCTATTCAACCGGGGCGGTCGTAGGCACGGCCGCTACGCCATCAGGAAGGCCAGCGCCTCGAACATCGAGACGACAACGACAACTACGGTCACCGTGAGGCAGACCGCGAGGACGCTGAAGCGCACCTTGCTGGCCTGCTCAACGCGGGTGATCCGGCGCGCGCGCGAGCGATTGGCAGCGCGACGGCGCAGCTGCTCACGCCGACGGCGCTCGAGACTGGTCTCCTGCTCGAAGGCTGACTCGAACTGGGAGATGCTTTGACGCATTCGCATAGATCAGGTGGCCCGGGGGCCGCGGGGGACCGTAGCAAAGGCGCACAAGCGCTTGCAGGGGAAGGAACTGTGCGATTGATCACGACTGTTCAGGGCGGGCAGGCGCCCCAGAGGCCCCGACCGGCTCGCGCCGCGCGCATCTCGAGGCGATGAAACAGCGGGGCGAAGCGGTCATTGGGCGGGATCGTCAGCGAGCGGGCGAGGCCGCGCCGCACCAGGTCGGCGTTGACGAAGCGCTGTCCCAGGTAGACGTAGGCCAGCAGCCTGCCGTAGACGTCGCGGCGCTCGACGCCGAAGACGAGTCGGACCTGCTGTTGCTCGACCAAGCGGTGGTTGAAGGCCGAGGCCTGGGGCCCGAAGCACTGCACCGGGGTGTCGGGCTTGACTGTCTCCGGGGTGTCGACGCCGATGTAGCGGACGTCCTCGACGCTGTTGCCGATCTGCGCTTCGATCGTGTCGCCGTCGACGACGCGGACGACGAAGGCCCGGGCGACAGCGGGACCGGTCTCGGCCCCGCTGTCCTCCCACGGGCGCAGGATCAGCAGCGTGGCGACCAGCAGCAGCACCACGCTGCCGAGCTGGCCGCGTCGCACTAGGGGATGCGGCGAACGCTGCTGAGCAGCGTCTCTTTGATCTGGGCGATGATCTCCAGCGCGTCGTTCCACTCGCGCTGCCAGACGTTGCGGCCGAAGATCACGCCCGAGCCGCCCGCCTCCATCACCTCGCGGGTGTGGCCCAGCACGGTCTCGTCATCGACCTTGGAGCCGCCGGAGAGCACGACCAGCGAGCGGCCGGCCGATTCGACGCACTGGCGGATCGCCTCGGCCTGATCGACCTGCATCTCGTTGTAGGGAGCCGGCGCGTCCTTGTCCTTGTCCGGGTTGATCTTCGGCATGTTGAGCTTGACCACGTCGGCGCCCATCTCCATCGCCATCCGTGCTGCGTAGTCGATCGCGTAGAAGGAGTTGGCGCTGCCCTTGGCGTCGACCGCTTCGCCGCGCGGGTAGGACCAGACAATCAGCGGCATGCCGAAGCGGTCGCAGTCCTGGCGCACCTGGCGCAGCTGGGCGAGGTCCTCGTCCTGGCGCGACGAGCCGACGTAGAGCGTGTAGCCGACGGCGTCGGCACCGAGCCGCACCGCGTCCTCGACGCTGGCGTTGCAGGAGGAGAAGGCGTGGGCGGAGGAGGGGATGTCGGTCTTGCCGTTGACCTTGAGGATCAGCGGCACCTGGCCGGCGTAGTCGGGGTAGTACTTGGTCGCCATGCCGATCTGGCAGGCGAGGGCCGAGTAGCCCGCCTCGGCGGCGAGGCGGAACTGGTAGTCGGGGTCCTTCGACGCCGGGTTGGGAAAGAAGTCGCGGGGGCCATGCTCGATGCCCTGGTCGATCGGCAGCAGCATCAGGGTGCCGTTGCCGGGGCCGAACTCGAAGAGCAGGCGCCGCAGGCGGGCTCGTTTGCCGGGGGCCAGGGTTGCCAGCAGTGATTTCTGCTCGGTCAGGCTCTTCAACTCCACGCTGTTTTCCTCCTCGAATCCTTGAAGATAGGTGTCTGGGCAGTATGTCATCGGCGCTTCCCCGCAAGTGCTTAGCGGTGGGCGGCTATCCTCGTTTAACCATGAGCGAGACTGAGCTCAGCGTCATTTGCAAGAACTGCGGCTCGGAGGTCAGTCCCTACGTAACCGAGTGTCCCTACTGCGGCACCCGGCTGCGCAAGCGGGCGCCGCAGCTGGAACGGCGTGGCGACGGCCTCGAGGCGAAGCCACGCCGCCGCAAACGGCTGCGGGTCGGGCGCCGGCGGAGCGGTGGCGAAAGCGCTGCGCCCTTCCGGCCCTACGCGACCGCGGCCGTGATCCTGATCTCGGCGGTGCTGCTGCTCGTGCAGAAGCTGACCGGCGACCCGCTCGGCAGCTTCGGCGGGCTGATCGTCCCGCTCGAAGACGAGTGGTGGCGCTACTTCACCGCTCCCTTCGCCTATCTCGACGTTGGCTATCTCTTTGTCGTCGCGGTCGGCCTGGCGATCTTCGGCACCGGCCTCGAGCGCCGTCTCGGCACGGCGCCGACGGCGCTGCTGCTGATCGGCTGTGGAGCGCTCGGGATGCTCGTCGCCAGCGGCATTGCCCACGGGCAGGGGGACATCGAGCTGATTGCCGGTGGCAACGGCATGGCGCTCGGTGCGGTCGCGGCCTGGTTCGCGATCCGGCGCGCCGAGGCGCATCACGCGATTGACGACGACTACGACGTGATCGGGGTCATCGTCGCCGCGGCCGTTCTGCTCGCGCTGCCGATCTTCGATTCCGCCGCCGACCCGTTCGCCGGCCTGATCGGCGCCGCGGTCGGTGGCTTGGCAGGCCTTGCCGCCACGGCCCTTCGAGATTCCCACTAGCCGTTCAGCCGGGGATGGCTAGGCTCCCGGTCTATGCCGACGGACGAGCAACTGGATGCCGCGATCGAGCGCTTGGCCGATGCCGAGCGCTTCGCCGAGGCAGAGCAGATCGTCGCCCGCGCCGCGCCGCAGCTGCAGAAGGTGCTCGCCGCGGCCCTCGCCGAGGGAGGCTGGTTCGGCGAGTCCCACGATGCCGAGGCGCTGAAGGCGGCAACCGCGCCCGACCCGGAGGAGCGCATCACCGCGGTGCGTTCGCTGCTCGCCGAGGAGGCGCGGATGGGAATGATGGTCGGGGTCGCCGTCGGCTGGGCGCTTCACCAGGAGTTGAGCCAAATCGAGACAGAAGGAGAAAGCTGAGATGGAGATCAAATTCCACGGCCATTCGTGCTTCGAACTGATCGACGGTGAGACCAGGGTCCTGATCGACCCCTTCCTCAAGCCCAACAACCCGGCTGCCGTGACTACCGGCGAGGAAGTCGACCCCACCCACGTCTTCATCTCCCATGGCCATGCCGACCACGTGGCCGACGCGGTCGGCGTCGCGACCCGCAGCGGCGCCGAGTGCGTGGCGATAGTCGAGATCGCCAACTGGCTTGAAGAGCAGGGCGTGGAGAACGTCTATGACCCGAATCTCGGCGGCACCGTCAGCTTTGACTGGGGCTGGGTAAAGCTCGTGCCCGCCTGGCACACGAGCACGCTCCCGGGCTCGGCCGAGGCACCCTTCAGCCCGACCTCGGGCACGGTGACCGGCACCGCGGCCGGCCTGCTGGTCAACCTTGGCGGCATTACCGTCTACCACGCCGGCGACACCTGCCTCTTCGGCGACATGAAGCTGATCGCCGAACGCAACCCGATCGACGTCGCTCTCCTGCCGATCGGCGGCCACTACACGATGGATCGACACGATGGCGCGGTCGCGGCGGAGTTCGTCGGCGCCGGCACCGTGATCCCGATGCACTTCGACACCTTCCCCCCGATCAAGACCGACACGGCGGCGTTCAAGGCCGAGGTCGAGGCGAAGACCTCCTCGACCGTGATCGTGCTCGAGCCGGGGCAGTCTCATACGACTGGCTGATCAGCCAGTCCGTTGCTAGTCTCGCTCGGACCACGCAGCCGAGCCGAGGAGAGCAGCGATGGGAACCACTGAGGCATCCGGGACCGAGACGCGGACCGAGCGCGCCGACTTCCAGGCGACCGCCGATCCGGCCCTCAACGAGGCAGCTGACCGCACCGGCGAGATCAAGCTGCTCACCTACGAGGAGCTCTACCTGCTCTGGGAGCGCCAGCAGTGGCAGACGCAGGAGCTCGACTTCAGCCGTGACCGCGAGGACTGGAACGAGCGCTTCAGCGAGGAGGAGCGCTTCCAGCGCATGTACGGGCTCTCCTCCTTCTTCATCGGCGAGCAGAAGGTCGCCGAGGAGCTGGGGCCGATCATGCGCGCCGCGCCGACCGAGGACCAGCGCATCTTCCTCTGCACCCAGATCGCCGACGAGGCCCGCCACGTGCGCTTCTTCGAGCGTTTCTACCGCGAGGTCGGGGTGCTCGAGTCCGACCAGCTCTCGGAGATGCTGGCGCAGACCTCCGAGCACCTGAACGAGAACTTCGGTCGGCTCTTCGACGAGATGCTGAAGCAGCGCACCGACCGCCTCTCCGCCGAACCTGAGGACACCGAGGCCCTGGTCGAGGCGGTGACGATCTACCACATGGTGATCGAGGGAATGCTGGCCCTCACCGGCCAGCACTTCATCATGGACTACAACGAACGCGAAGGCACTCTGCCGACCTTCGTCGAAGGCTTCCAGAACGTCGCTCGCGACGAGCACCGCCACGTCGCCTTCGGCTCGGTCTTCCTGCGCGAGAAGGCGCGTGAGGACGAGCGCTACAAGCGGGCGATCCAGCGCACGCTCGAGGAGTCGCTGCCGGTTGCCGACGGCGTCCTCTCGCCGCCCTGGGCACCGAAGGACGAGGACTTCGAGGTCTTCGGTTACTCGCTAGCCGACACACGCAAGTTCGCCGGCACCTGCCTGATGCGCCGGCTCAAGGTGATCAGCCTGCAGTAGCTCAGCCTTCGGCGGGAGCTTCGCTGCTACCCGGAGAGGCGGGCGGCGATTCTTCAACCGGAGCGGGATTTTCCGCTGGCGGCGCCGGCGGTGAAGCTGTTTCGGCCGGCGGTGCCGCCGCTGCTGGTTCGGTGCTGGATCCGCTGCTGCCGACGGTTACGACGACTGTGCCGGTGCCCGCGGGCGCGCCGGCGGCCGTGGTCGAGGGCGTGGCGCCGTCGATGCCGGCTGCGGCTTGCTCCTCCGCGGTGGCTTCCGGTGCTTCGCTGCCACCGGTTGCGCCTTCTGTTTCCAGCGCGGGCGGTTCGGCGACGACTTCCTCCGGAATGTCAGTTTCGATCGGAGCCGGTTCGGCGGGAATCGGAGCCGGTTCAACCGCGGCCGCCACGGGAGCAGCCACGGCGGCATTGTGCGCCGGGGCAACCGCGAGCGACGGGCTCTGCTCGACACTCCGCGAGAATGTTGCCGTCGGGCTCGTCTGTGGGTGTTCGGTCTGCTGCTTGACCTCGACCGCGCCGGCGGTGAGCACGGCAGCGGTGACGACGCCGGCGACGGCCTTGGTGCCGATTGCACCGCCGACCGCGCCGAGGCCACCGAGACCGCCGGCCGCGCCGCCAGTGCTGAGCGCCGCGCCGACTCCCCCGACCGCGCCGGCCCCGGTGGCACCAGCGCCCGTTGCGGTCGCTGCGCCACCGGCGCCTGCACTTCCTCCCAGGCCAAGCTTGGATGCGATGAAGCCCTTCAGTGCGACCAGGGGCGCCACCGGCACGAGCGCGGCGAGCACCTTGTCGTTGGAGCGCAGCTGGGCGCGGAAGTCCTTGCACTCCTCGCAGTCGCGAACGTGGCGGCGGACCGGGCCGGAGAGCTTGCGCAGCCCCTCGGCCGCCTCGGCGAGGTCGATCCGCACCTCACCGCAGGTCAGCTGCCGCGCCTGGCTGGCCTCGGCGAGCGAGATCCGCGCCCGCACCAGCAGCGACTTGACCGAGGGCACGCTGGTCTCCATCGCCTGGGCGATCTCCTCGTAGGACATCGCGTCCATCTCACGCAGCAGCAGCGCTGAGCGCTGGGTCTCGGGCAGCTTGCCGACGTCGGTGAGCAGCTGGCGGAACTCCTCGCGGTTGTGGACCTTCTCCGCGGTGGAGGAGGCCTCGACCGCAGGGACCATGTCCATCGATTCCTGCGAATCGGCGGTCGGTTTGCGCAGATGGTTGAGGCAGCGGTTGCGGGCGATCCGGTAGAGCCACGGGCGCAGGTTGATCTCGCGCTCGTCGGCCAGCATCGCTTTGTAGGCGTTGACGAAGACCTCCTGCAGGACGTCTTCGGCGTCCTCGGTGGAGCCGAGCATCTGGCGGCAGAAGCCAAGCAGGCGCCCCTGGTAGCGGTCGACGATCGCCTCGAAGGCGCCGGGATTCCCGCCCCGCGCCATCGCGATCAGGTGGTCATCGCCCTGAAGTTTGAGCAGCGGCGAACGCCGGGCGAGGAGTCCGCGACGACTGGCATGTGTGAGAGCTGAAGCCTCCAAGCGAATCCTCCGTAGAACCAGGGAAGGCGATGTCTTCTAGCTCAAGGACACCGTAGCAGCGAGGTAGTTGCGGTCCCTCGACAGTTTTTAGTGCGTATTTAGAAACCCAAAATCAACAAAAATGCCCGGGGCGGGATTCGAACCCGCAAGCCCCCCAGTGGGGCAGCGCCTTTTAAGGGCGCCGCTTTTGCCAATTTCGCCACCCGGGCAGGGCGATGGTAGCCGTGAAGCCCATATAGGCTCAAACAATGGAGCACGGCGGGAGGATCGTCGCGAAAGCGCTGAAGTCGCGCGGCGTTACGCACCTTTTCACGCTTTCTGGGGGACACCTGTTCTCTATATACGACGGCTGCAAGGCCGAGGGAATCGAGATCGTCGACGTCCGCCACGAGCAGACGGCGGCTTTCGCGGCCGAGGGCTTTGCCAAGGCGACCCGCAACGTCGGTGTCGCTGCCCTGACCGCGGGGCCGGGCGTGACCAACGGGCTCAGCGCGATCGCCGGGGCCCAGGCCAACTGCTCGCCGGTCTGCGTGCTTGGTGGCCGGGCGCCGGAGCTGCGCTGGGGCTCGGGCTCGCTGCAGGAGATCGATCACCTGCCGTTCGTCTCGCCGCTGGTCAAGTCGGCGGAGACGGTCAAGGAGCCAGGGCAGATCGGCGCTCGCACGGCGGCGGCGCTCGACCTGGCGCTGGCGATGCCCAACGGCCCGACCTTCATCGACTATCCGCTCGACGTCGTCTTCACCGAGGGGGAGGCCGGGATTCCGGCGCCGGCCGAGCCCGTGGCGCAGCCCGCGGCAGGTGTCGAAGAGGCGGCGGCGCTGCTTGCCGGTGCCGAGCGGCCGGCGATCATGGCGGGCTCCGGGCTCTACTGGGGCAGGGGGGAGGAGGAGCTGCGTGCCCTGGCCGAGGCGCTCGGCATTCCGGTCTTCCTCAACGGGCTTGGTCGCGGTTGCCTGCCGGCCGATCACGAGCTTGCCTTCAGTCGCGCCCGTGGTGCTGGCCTCGGCGGTGCCGACGTGGCCCTGGTGATTGGCGTGCCGCTTGATTTCCGCCTTGGCTTCGGCGCCAGCATCGCCGAGGAGGCGAAGCTGATCCGGCTCGATGTTGCCGCCAACGAGCTGACCGCCAACCGGGCGCCGCAGCTCGATCTGGTTGGCGACGTCGCCGCCAGCTTGGCGGCGATCCGCGCGGCGATCGGGAGCGCCGAGCGCCGCACCGACCCCTGGCTGGCCGAGCTGCGCAAGGCCGAGGAGGACAAGCGCGCGGTCGAGCAGGACGAGCTCAACGACGGCCGCTCGCCGTTGCACCCGGTACGGATCTACAAGGAGTTGGGCGAAGTGCTCGATCGCGACGCGATCGTCGTCGGCGACGGCGGCGATTTCGTCTCCTACGCCGGTCGCTTCGTCGATACCTACCAGCCGGGCTGCTGGATGGACCCCGGCCCGTTTGGCTGCCTCGGCGCCGGCCCGGGACAGGCGATCGGCGCCAAGCTGGCCCATCCGGAGCGCCAGGTCTGCCTCCTGCTCGGCGACGGTGCCTTCGGCTTTGCCGGGATGGAGTTCGACACGATGGCCCGGCACGGCCTGCCGATTGTCGGCGTGATGGGCAACAACGGCATCTGGGCCCTCGAGCACCACCCGATGAAGTTCCTCTACGGCTACTCGGTGGCGGCTGAGCTGCGGCCCGAAACGCGCTACGAGCAGATGGTTGAAGCGCTCGGCTGCGAGGGAGTCCTGGTGCGGGAACCGGCGGAGCTGCGACCGGCGCTGGAGCGCGCCTTCGAATCGGGCAAGCCGACCCTGGTCAACGTCCTCACCGATCCCGAGGTCGTCTACCCGCGCAAGTCGAACCTCGCCTGACACGGGCTTACCCGCGTCGCCCTTCCCAAAAAGAAACGACCGCCATCGCTGGCGGTCGTTTCAAGTTGGTCCCTCAGGACGGGCAGGGGTACGTCTTCAGGGACCAGTTCTTATTTGGTGGACTCAGACGGCGGGAGGCGCCATGATGCGGCAATCGTCCGAGCCCTATAACCGGGGTTTTTGGTGGTTGCCCCACCTCAATCCCGATGCGGCGATTATCTGCTCGCCTGTCCGATACGTCTAGCTGGCACAAGGCCTGCTACCTGTAATCGAGGACCCCCGACCTACCAAGTTTTGGGGGTTAGGTCGCTTCCTTAACCCAAACGGCAGGGTCGCTGAAACACGGCTGTCCACATAGGAACACAGAATTACTACTTACTGAGAATGCGGGGTTATCCGCGGTCCAGAGCCGAAACAGCCGCGATTGAGGCGCCGTAGAGGATGTCGTGCTCGGAGACCTCGATCTCGTCGAGGGCAAATGCACGCATCGTCTCGATCAAGATCACCACCCCCGCGACTATGTTTGGCGCCCGATCAGGGTGCATCCCGGTGATCTCTGCCCGTTTGGACAGTGGAACAGAGGCCAATTGCGAGAGAAGACGCTGTATCGAGGTCAGGTTCAGCGTATGCCCGTGTACTTGCTTGGGGTCATAGGGCTCGAGGCCGATCTCGATCGAGGCCAGCGAGGTAGGCGTGCCGGCGACGGCGATGCCGGCCCCGGCGCTGGCTCCGGGCTGGTCGGTGATCGCGCTCTCGATCAGGGCGCGCACGTCGCCGGCAAGCGCCTCGAGCTCGAGCGCGCTGGGGGGGTCGTTGCTGATGTGGCGCTCGCTGTGGCGGACGACTCCAGCCTGCAGCGAGGTGTGGAAGGCGATCTCCTCGCCGGTGCCGACGATCAGCTCGGTCGAGCCGCCGCCGATGTCGACGACCAGGGTCGGCACGCTGGGTGAGTTCTCGCAGGTGGCGCCGAGGTAGGTGAGGCGCGCCTCTTCCTCGCCGTCGAGCACGCGGGCGGAGAGGGCGAAGCGCTCGCGCAGCTCGGCAGCGAAGGCGCTGCCGTTGGAGGCATCGCGGACGGCGCTGGTCGCGATCGCGTCGATGTTCTCGACCCCGTCCTCACGGCAGATCGCGACGTAGTCGGCGATCGCCGCGCAGGCCGCCTCGATCGCCTCGGCCGAGAGCTGGCCCGAGAGGTCGACGCCGCGGCCCAGCCGGGTTACCCGGCTCTGCCGCTCGACCTCCGTAACCCGCCCCCCGGCGACGTCGGCAATCAGCAGCCGCGTCGAGTTGGAGCCGATGTCGATCACCGCCACTCTGTGAGAGCCAGAATCCATGGCGGCACTCTAGTAGGGGCCAGCAGCCCATACGTTGCTAGCATGGCCCTACGCCGCGGGGTGGAGCAGCCAGGTAGCTCGTCGGGCTCATAACCCGAAGGTCGCAGGTTCGAATCCTGCCCCCGCTATAAGACGAAAGCCCCGCAAATGCGGGGCTTTCGTATTTATTGTCTGCCAGACAATAAGGTGCAAAATCGGCTGTGGGGCAAGGTGAGCTCCGGGAGAGGGATTGTCGTGGGTGATTGGCCCCCGCCCGCGGCTGCGAGCTCAGCAACAACCCCCTACGCGATGCAGGCCCCGCTGGCGCCGATCGGGAGATCGAGCCCCATCGCTGCCTGCGAGTTCGCCCCCGGCCTCGAAACGGCCGATCGTCGTGGTATTTCTTGGCTGTGGCTGCGCAGGACGACGTTCGCGAGCGGGAGATGCGCACGCTGTTCAACCTCACCAAGCCCCAGGAGTTTGGTCGGTCGGGCATTGATGCTGTCCTTGAGCTTGAGGGTGCCGTGGCGCCACTGCCGCTGCGGGGCAGGAAGATCTCGTTTGAGTTGAAGTCGGCGACCGGAGGAACGCCAGACATCTCGATGGCTCGCGACTTCGGCTTGCACTACATAGAGAAGTGGAGGCCGCTGCACTGGCTGTTCGGTGTCTATGGTCAAGAGGGAGGAGAACTCAAGCTTCAGTACTGCCTGTACGGCTCGCCGAAACGAATGAAGCCCTGGTTTGACCAGAAGGCCGCCTATATAGCTCTGGACATCCTTCTTGCAGAGGTGATTCCCGATCTTCTCGACGACGAGATCCTCTCGGCTGTCTTGGGCGAGTCAGAGGACTTTGGATACGAGGACGCTTACCAAATTATGAAGAAGCAGTACAAGCGTCAGCGCTATCGAGAGGCGGCGGATCTGCCAGGGGAGCGATATTCGCGTGCTGCAATGCTGGAGATGCTCCAATTGAGGAGTCGCTATCTCATTGAACGCGGCTCGACGCTCAATAATCCCCATATCTCTCCGAGCTACTTCAAAGATTGGGAGCGAATCGAGCGCAACCACGCCGCCCGCCTTCGTGAGCTCGTTGTAGAGGCGCTGGAGGACTAAATGCACGCTGGGAGTCGTTCGACGGCGCTCGGATCGTTCCGCCGCCCTTCGCCGTAACTTGCGTGCCACATGACGTTCCGGCCGAGCCGCATATGAGCCAGTACAACCGCGGCACGGAGGCGCCCTGGTATCAGGGGCGCGATCTGACCGAGAAGCAGCGCGCGACCTTCCGCGCGACCTCCCGGCGCTCCCACCGGGCGAAGCTCAAGGCGCTCGCGGGGGATGGTCCCGAGTCGCTCCACTCGGTCAACGTGCCGAACTTCGACCCGGCCGACCTCATGCCCCAAGTCGAGGTTCACAGCCTCGCGGCCCTCTCTCTTTTCAGCGGCGGCGGAGGACTGGATCTCGGGATCGACCGCGCCGGATTCGGTCACGTCGCCTCGTACGACACCCTGGAGGCGGCCGGCGCGACCCTCTCCCTGAACCGCCCCGATTGGACGGTCCGGTCGGGCGCTGAGGGCGACGTTAAAAGCGTCGATTGGCGGCAGCATCGAGGGGAGGCGGATGTGCTTCACGGAGGGCCGCCCTGTCAGCCGTTCTCCACCGCCGGGAGGCAGAAGGGCGCGCGCGACGGGCGCAACCTTCTCCCAGACTTCGTCCGCAGCGTGCTCGCTGTGCGACCCCAGGCCTTCGTGGCAGAGAATGTGGCGGCACTGGCGGGACCGAAGTTTCAGAGCTACCTTCGCCGGTCTTTTTACGGCCCACTGGCCAAGACCTATCACGTCGCAACTTTTCAGATGAGCGCCCACGATTTCGGGGTCCCGCAGCGCCGCCGGCGCGTCGTATTTGTCGGATTTCGGAGGAAGCGTGATTTCTCCCGGTTTGTGGTGCCGGCCCCAAGTCACCACATGCCAGGGGAGCCGGTCGATGGCCTTGCCCCGACCCTCGGCGTTCGTGCCGTGCTGGGGCTGCCCGACACCGGCTACGACGCACTTGCGCCGACTATCCGCAGCACCCTCACTGGCCCGCGGCACACGACGTCAATTCTCAGCAGCGCCTCCGCTCAGCGTGCTTGGGCGAAGCTGGGAATTTGGCCAAATGGGGTCGCTGCGGATCGAGCTGCGGCAAGCGCTTTCCCCGCCAAGAACGGCGACTTCAGGCTTAGTGTTGCGGACTGCGGGCTGCTTCAAGGCTTCCCTGAAGATTGGCGCTTCGACGGCGCGACCTACATGGCACTTGGGCAGATTGGAAATTCAGTCGCTCCCCCAGTTGCCTACGCGGTAGGAGTGGCTGTTGCAGAAGCTTTGCACGGTCGAGGCTGGTCGCCTTCGCGCTAGCCTTCCGCGGTAGTGGGAAGTCCATCTCCGAGCAGTCACTGCGCGAAGCAGACGATGAAGGCTAATCGCCGCTCAGACACGGCGCCGGAGTTGGCGCTGCGCTCTGAACTCCAACGACTCGGGTTGCGATTTCGCAAGGATCTGCCGCTCAAACTCAGCGCGGGGCGTGTCAGACCCGACGTGGTCTTCACTCGCGCGAAGGTCGCGGTTTTCGTTGATGGCTGCTTCTGGCATCAATGTCCCGAACATGGGCAGATTCCGAAGGCGAATCGTGGCTACTGGGGGCCCAAGCTCACGCGCAATGTCGAGCGGGACCGCAGAAACGACGCGGCTTTGATCAAGGACGGCTGGAGGGTCATTCGATTTTTTGAGCATGTTCCCGCTCCGGAGGCCGCAGAAATAGTGCGCAAAGCTGTCGCGGCCGTCGGCTCGACGCGATTCACTGTGTCCTCGTGATCTTCTATTCCATGAGCCTGTCGGCCGACGGCTACATCGCCGGACCCGACGGAAGCTTTGACTGGGCGGTGCCCAGCGAGGAGCTGCACCGGTTCCACAACGAACGGGTTGCCGCGATCGACGCCCAGCTGCTCGGCCGGCGGCTCTACGAGACGATGCTCGTGTGGGACACCGAGGAGTTCTCCGACCCCGTGATGGCGGAGTTCGCCGAGATCTGGCGTCCGCTCGAGAAGATCGTGTTCTCGACCACGCTGACGAGCGTCGAGGGCAGCAACCGCCTGGCCACGGGAACGCTCGAGGAGGAAATCGCCGCGCTCGGGGACGGGAGGATCGCGGTCGGCGGCGCCGGCCTTGCGGCGGAATGCATGCGGCGCGGGCTGATCGACGAGTTCGAGCTGTTCGTCATCCCGATCGCGGTCGGTGGCGGCACGCCGTACTTCCCGCCGGACGTGCAGATCGACCTCGAGCTGGTCGAGACCCGCACGTTCGGCGGGACCGTGTATTTGCACTACCGCCGCCGCGGCTAGAGCTGCTCGGCCAGTCCGATGAGGATGCCCTCGGGGCCGCGCAGGAAGCAGAGCCGGTAGATGTCCTCGTATTGAGCTATCTCGTCGACGAGCTCGGCACCGTGGTTGCGCAGGCGGGCAACGACGTCGTCGATGTCATCGACGACGAACATGATGCGGCGTATGCCCAGCGCGTTCGCCGGCGCATTTTCCGGCTCGGCTCTAACCGCCGGCGGCGTGTGGAACTTCGACAGCTCCACCCGGCCGTGTCCGTCCGGAGTCCGCATCATGGCGATGTCGGCACGGACGTCGTTGAGCCCCACGACGCGGCCCGCCCAGGCCCCCTCGACCTGCGTCTCGCCCTCCAGCTCCATACCGAGCTCGACAAAGAACGCCTTGGCAGCCTCGAGGTCCTCGACAACGATGAGAACGTTGTCCATCCGCTGAATCGTCATATGCCCGCAGCATAGGGTCTGCAGGCGGGCCCCCGGCCAGCGGAATAGAGGAGCGGTAGTGGCAAATGCACAACGTGTCGATATCGGCTTCGCTCGTTCGTCGTCTGGGTAGAGGCGCGGCAGATCGAGCGCCGCCGAACCGACCAAGGAGAACGACATGACCGCTACCTACACCTTCGACGTCTTTTCCAGCCTCGACGGCTACGGCGCCGCCAGCGGCAACTGGACCGGCTACTGGGGCAAGCAAGGCCCCGAGCTGCTCGACCACCGCAATGCCTTGTACGGCGGCGAGCAGCGGATGGTCTTCGGGGCCAACACGTATCGGGCATTTGCGCGGATGCTGGCCGCGAGCAGCGAGGGGTCCGAGGTGCGGGACCCATGGGTCACCCGGATGAGGAACCTGCCGGCAACGGTGGTGTCGACCACACTGGAAGGACCCCTCGACTGGCTGGACGCGACCCTCGTGAACGGTGATGCCGTCGACGTCGTCGCCCGGCTCAAGGAGGAGTCCGAGGTGCCGTTGCGCTCGCATGGCAGCCTTTCGATGAACCGAGCGCTGATGGCCGCGGGTCTGGTCGACCGCGTCCAGGTGACGCTCTTCCCTGTGATCACCGGTCAGACCGGACTGGACCCGATCTTCGCGGGTGCGGCGGACTTCGACCTGGAGCTGATCGAGCAGCGGACGCTCGACGGCCACACCCAGGAGCTCGTTTACCGACCCACCCTCCATTGACGCGCAGATAGCATTCAGAGCCGTGCCCGAGTTCGCCTCCCCCGCCGAGCACTACGACCGCTTCATGGGCCGCTACACAGTTCCGCTCGCCCGCGCCCTGGCGGACGAGGTGGGAGTGGCGGAGGGGATGGAGGTGATCGACGTTGGCTGTGGGCCGGGTGGCCTCACCTCCGAGCTGGCGGATCGCGTCGGGGCGCAGAGCGTCGCCGCGATCGACCCGGCGGAACAGTTCGTCGCCGCCTGCAGCCGGCGCAATCCGGGCGCGGATGTTCGCCAGGGCGTCGCCGAGGCGCTGCCCTGGGAGGACGACGCGTTCGACGCCGCGCTCTCATGCCTGGTGATCGCCTTCATGAACGACGCCGACGCCGGCCTGCGGGAGATGGCGCGAGTGACAAGGCCGGGCGGGAAGCTCGGCGTCTGCATGTGGGACATCGCCGGCGGCGGAATGACGATGCTGCACCTGTTCTGGCGCGCGATGAAGACCGTGAAGCCCGAGGTCGAGGGCGAGCAGCAGCGAGCGGGTACCACGGAGGGCGACATCGCTGAGCGGCTGACGCGCGCCGGACTTCGCGACGTCGCCGGCGGCGCGCTCGAGGTCAGCGTCCACTACTCGGGGTTCGAGGACTTCTGGGAGCCGTTCACATTCGGCGTCGGCCCCGCCGGCCAGGCCCTCAACAGCCTTGACGACGAGCAGAAGGCGGCCCTGCGACAGGAGGTTCGCGCACAGCTGCCCGCGGGCTCGTTCTCCCTCGATGCCCGCAGCTGGTACGCGACTGCGACCGCGTAGTCAGGCTGGCCTGGACCGATGGCCACAGATGGCGACATGGAGCGCGTGCTTGGAATCGGTGGGTACTTCATGCGGGCTGTCGATCCGGTGGCCCTGGGGGCGTGGTACCGCGATTGCCTGGGCCTGGACGCCGATGAGAACGGGCTGTGGAGTCAGGAAGCGGGGCCGACGGTGTTTGCGACGTTCGAGTCCGAGACCGACTACTTCGGGTCCCGCGCCCAGCAGCAGGCGATGATCAATTTCCGGGTCCGTGACCTGGATGCGATGCTCGCGCAGCTGCGCTCGAAAGGAGCGGACGTGGCCGAAGAGACGCAGGACATGGAGGGCGTCGGTCGATTCGGCTGGGTCACCGATCCGGAGGGCAACCGGATCGAGCTGTGGCAGCCCGCCCAAGATGATAAGGAAAATAACTTGTAATCAGGATTTCTCTAGATATTTTGAGCACATGAAAAACCTTTCGCTCGCTGTGCTCATGTCCTGCCTCTTTGTCGCGATCTCGGTGCCTGCTGGCGCCCAGGCCCGATCGCTCTACTTCGGCATCAATGCCAACAGCGCCGACGCGGTCAACCCCGGCGACGTGCAGGATGAGGTCCTGGAAACCGGCGCCCAGCGGTTGCGCGAGGATATTCCCTGGAATGAGATCGAGCCCATCGACGACAAATGGGAATGGGCAGGTAATGACGAGATCTTCGCCGACGCGGCGGAACGCGGGATGACGGTCTTGCCGGTCCTCTACGAACCGCCGTGCTGGGCGGTGCCGAAAGAAACGGACCCGGAAGAGTGCTGGCAGACCTACCCGACCTCGAATGCGGAGTACGCGGAGTATGTCGCCCAGGTCGCTGCCCGCTACGGGCCCGGCGGTGACTTCTGGGAAGAAAACCCCGAACTCGACGATGACCTTGCCTCGACCCATTTCGAGATCTGGAACGAGCCCTACCTCTGCGAATTCACTAACGACGAAGTCGATCCGGCCAAATACGCGAGGCTTTACAAGGCGGCGGTGATCGCGGGTCGCGAAGCCAATCCGGATTCGAGCTACTTGATTGAGTCGACGGTCGACTACAAGACCTGCGGGAAATCGCCGACCTTCGGTCCCTGGACCAAGGACGTGGTCGAAGCCGAGCCGACGGTCGGCAGCTACGTCGATGCGCTCGCGATCCATCCCTATCCCGGTAGTCACCACCCCTGGTATGAACCGGAAAACGGCACCGACTCGGCCTTTCTCAGAACCGAAATCGAGTACGAGCGCTGGCGCGAAGAGGGCGTCAACAAGCCGGTCTGGATTACCGAGATCGGCTACTCGTCCTGCGAAGACGGCGTGGATCGGTGTGTCCCCGGCGCGACCCAGGCGGCGCGCGAGGAACAGAAGGCGCAGTGGCTCGAAGACATCTTCGACCTCCTGGCCGAAAGCGAATTCGCCTACGTGCACGCCGTCTACCTGTACAACCTGCGGCAGTGGACGCCGCCCTCCGAACCGAACGGCAACTTCAGCGACTGGCTCGGAATCCTTGACTTCGAAGGGGAAAAACTCCCGGCCTGGACCGTCTACGCCAACGCGGTCTCCGAATTCGACGGGCTGCCGATCCCAAACTCGGTGATCACCGGCTACTCGGTCGAAGGCGAAACCGCGACGTTCAGCTTCGCGGCCGACGACGAAACGTCGAGCTTCGATTGCAAGCTCGACGCTGGCACCTGGACCCCATGCACTAGCCCGAAGAAATACACCGGCGTCAGCACCGGCCAGCATGAATTCTCCGTGCGGGCCGGCAATGTCGAAGCGACCGAGAACATCCCGGCTGACCTCGGCTGGGGCAGGCGGGCACCGGGCACGCTGGCCGACGACGCTGGCACCGGGACACTTACCTGGTCCAATGTCGGCAACGCGAAATCGTCGGACGGCTTCTATGCGACCGTCGAAAAATCGAGCGGCATTGCGACAGCCCACTACCTGAAGGCGACCAACTTCGGCTTCTCTGTCCCCGGCGGAGAAACCATCGTGGGAATTCAGGCGACGGTCGAGCGCAGCGAATCGACCGCGAACTCCGGTGAAGTCACCGACGCCCGGGTCCGGATCGTCAAGGGCGGCTCGATCAAATCGACCGAAGACAAGTCAACCGGCGCGAAATGGCCGCTCACGGACACCTTCGTCCCGTTCGGTGGCGAAGGCGACCTCTGGGGCAACACCTGGACTACGTCCGACATCAACAACAGTGGCTTCGGCGTTGCGATATCGCCGGTCGTCAAAGGCGTCGGTGGAGTCCGCAAAGCCCAGGTCGACGAGATCGAGCTGACCATCTTCTGGGACTAGGAACGAACGGTGAACCTCGCCCCGCGGTGGGGTTCACCGGGTTCTCTTGGCTGACCGAGCGGCGAGTGGTCGTCGTGCCGCTACAGTCGAGCGCATGACGATCCAGCGCATGGAGCACATCGGCGTCGTCGTCGAGGACCTCGAGGCGGCGACCGCGTTCTTCGTCGCGCTCGGGCTCGAGATAGAAGGCGAAACGTCCGTCGAGGGGAGCTTGGTGGATCGCATCAACGGGCTCGAGGGAGTGCGCGCGGACATCGTCATCCTGCGGACCCCGGGTGGCGGCAGCAAGCTCGAGCTGGCCAGGTACCGCACGCCCCCGTACGAGGGCGATGAGACGCCGGCGCCGGCCAACGCCCCGGGCATCCGCCACGTCCTCTTCGTCGTCGACGACGTCGAGGCGTCGCTCGCCGCTTTGCGAGCGCATGGCGGCGAGCTGATCGGGGAGCTTGTGAACTACGAGGACATCTATTGGCTCTGTTACGTCCGCGGCCCGGCGGGAATCATCGTCGAGCTGGCGGAGAAGATCGGCTGAGGGCTGCGGCCGGTAACGCTTTTCTCCTCCGCGACCAATAAGGGGCATGGAGACAGAGGAAGCGGTGCCCGCGGCATCGAGTTCGCTTAGCCGTAGCCTGCGCGTGGTTGCTGCCCGCGCTCGCGGCGTCGGCGCTGAGCAGCTGTGCTGGATCGGCACCGATCCCGACGTGTTCGAGGCGTTTTACCGCGAGCACGTCGAGGACCTGCAGCGGTTTGTCGCCCGCCGGGTTGGGGACCGTGAGCGGGCTGCCGACCTAACCGCGGAAGTCTTTCTCGCCGCGATTGACTCGGCGCACCACTACCGGCCGCGAAGCGGCACGCCGAAGGCGTGGCTCTACGGGATCGCTCGCGCCCTCGTCGCCAACGACCGCCGCCGGCGCGGTCGCGAGCGGGCGCGGGAGGAGCGCTTTCGCGGCAGTGCTCTGCTCGACGAGGAGGACGCGGCGCGGATGGACGCGCGGATCGACGCCGCTGCCCAGTCGCGCCGCCTCTACGAAGCAATGGACCGCCTCCCCGAGGCGGAGCGGGCGGTGCTGGAGCTGGTCGCGCTCGACGAGTTCGCGGTCGCCGAGGCGGCCGCTGCGGTTGGCGTGCGATCGGGCACCGCCCGCGTGCGCCTGCATCGGGCCCGACGCAAGCTGCGCGCGGAGCTCGAGGCGGCCTCAACCGGATCGACTGCGAACGAGGTGGATGAATCGTGAAAAAGAACCGAGACAGCGACAGCAATTTCGAGCAGAGACTGCTCGACGAGCTCAAGGCCGTGGTCGCCGAGCGTGGTGCCAAGCAGGCGACCGCGAGCGAGGGCGCAAGGCCCACCCCCGCCTGGCGGCGGGCTCCGCGGCTGGCCCTCGGCGCCGTCGCCGTGCTCGCAGCGGCCGTCGCCGTGCTCGTCTTCAATTCCGGCGGCGACAACCCCCAGAGGGCCTTCGCCGTCGAGCCGCAGGCGGGCGGCGGAGTCAAGATTGAGATCTACAGCCTCGAAGACGCCTCCGGCCTCGAAGGGGCCCTCGAGGAAGCCGGAATCAAGTCCCAGGTGACCTGGCTGCCAGCCGGGAAGGTCTGCCGCGAACCCCACTACACACCCTCGGTCGTCCATCCTCCAGGCGGCGGCTCTTTCGGCGAGATGACGATGGGAGGTCCCGGCGGGATCACCATCGGGATCGGAAGCGCCAAGGCAAGCGCCAAGGCATCGCGCGAAAACTTTGAGAAGCACAGACGCGGCGAAATTTCCGATGACGAGATGCGCAACTCGGTTGCCAACGTCAACCTGGACCCCAAGGCGTTTCGCCCCGATCAGAGTGTCGTTCTCTCCGGCACGCCCGTCCCCTACGACGGCGACCCCGAAGGGGGGAGCATCACGAAGATGGGAGTGGCTGAAGGCCCGGTCGAACCCTGCAAGCTGGTCCCGGCGCTGCCCAGCGGTTTTGGTGCCTTCGGGCTTGGCGAGGGGGGTGGGTCCGTCTACACCCCGCGTGGCGACGGGGCTCTGAGTCAAACCGCGATCGCCGCCGATCTTCGCCAGGCCGCCGGCGCCGCTGAAGCGGATGGGGGTCAGGTCCAGGCGCCGCCGGCATCTGGGCAGTTCCTCTACACGAAGACGATGGAGGTCCACCTCGAAGCCTGGGACCCGGACGGCCCGGCATCTGGGCCGAGGGCAAAGCCGAGGTATTTCACGGATAGGCAGCTTGGCTCCGAGGGCAACGGGATGCCCGCACTGGTTCCGACGCTGAAGGAAGTCTGGACGGCTCCCGACGGGACGACGCGCGAGCGAGAAACCATCGGCCGGGTCGACTTTCTCTCCAGCGTCAACCAAGAACGCTGGGAAGAGGCGGGCTCGCCGCCACCCTTTGCCTACGACCCAGACGAACACGACGTGGACCGCGACGGCTCCGGGCGCGCGGTGAAGGAGTACGCGTCCAAGTCCTTCAGGGGGCGCCACGAATTCACCTACATGTCCAGGCTCTCCCGGCTTCCAACCGAGCCGGAAGCCCTGCGCCTCGCCGTCGAAAACCGCCGCGGCGGAAGCTCGTCGGTCGATCCCTCGCCCGCCAACTCGCCCAGAGGTGGTGCGACGGTCGAAAGGCTCCTGGAAATCCTCAGCGAACCGATCGCCAGCCCGGCGCTGCGCGCGGCCGCCTTCAACGCCCTCGCTGAAATTCCGGACATCGGGCTCGAGCGCGATGTGACCGATGCAGCCGGACGTCGGGGAGACGCGATCAGCTGGGTCAGGGAGCGCGGATTCGGCCGCAGGTTCATCTTCGATCCCAAGACCGGCAAGGTCCTTGCTGAGGCCGAAATGATCTTCGGCCCGACGGCCGCTGACGAGTACGGAGCCCCGGCCGGCACTCCCTACCGCGAGACCGCCTACCTGCAGTCAGGGATCGTCGACTCCACGCGCGGGGTGCCGGATGAGTGATGCACGCACCGTGAAACGCATCACTATTGCCTCCTGCCTCGCGATCGCCCTGCTTGCGACGATTACCGCGCCTGCCGGCGCGGCCGCGGCCTCGAACTGGACCGAACGGCAGCTGCCCCCCGGGCCCGGGGAAGAATGGGGGCCGCCGCTCTCCGGGATCTCCTGCCCGAGCGAATCTCTGTGCGTCGCCGTCGGCGGTCTCAACACGGTTGCCTTCTCGCAAACGCCGACCGGCGGCGCCGCCAAGTGGCATGTGGTCAGCCCCACCTACGACGAGCCGAGACAGAGCTGTCTGGAAGACGGGGAATCGGTGGCGTTCTGCTCCACCCCCCGCGGATCGCTCAATGGCGTCTCCTGCGCAAGCGAGAGCCTCTGCGTCGCGGTGGGATACGAAGGCTCCGTCTATGTCTCGACTGACCCGACCGCCGGTGCAGATGCCTGGTCGGTCGGTGACGTCAACGAAGACGGTGACCGCGGCGCCACTCACCTGATCGCGGTCTCCTGTCCCTCGCCTGCCCTCTGCGTGGCGGTTTCCGGAGGCTCGAACAATTCCAACGGCGGCAAGGTGTTGACGTCGACCAACCCGACCGCGAGGCAGTGGCAGGTGGCCAGGCTCGGCCCGCTCGATTTCCGCGGCGTCTCCTGCGGGATGCCCTCACTGTGCGTCGCCGTTGCTCGGGAAGGCCGGATCTTCGTCTCGACCAATCCCACCGGTGGCGCCTCGGCCTGGACGGAAGCGGGGACCCCGGGCGGGCCCGGCGACCTGGAAGGAGTCGCCTGCGTATCGACCCTGCTCTGCGCGGCCGGCAACCTGACCGGCAACATCCTCACCTCGACCGACCCCACCGCCGGTGCCAGCTGGAGCGAGGCAGACGCCGGCAGCTCGGTCCAGATCACCGGCGTCTCCTGTCCCACCGCAAGTCGCTGCGTGGCGGTCGACAACAACGGCGACGTTCTCACCTCGACCGATCCGACGGGAGGCGCCGGCTCCTGGCACTTCGAGAACCTCGTTCCCTTCCGACCCACCGAGAATGGAAAAGAAATGCAGCCGCCGCGAAACGCGCTCTTCGCGGCCTCCTGCGCCTCGACCTCGCTCTGTGCCCTGGCCGGCCCCGACGGTCGTATCTTCACCGCCACCGACCCGTTCTCAGGCCCAACCGACCCGCCCGGTCGCCACCGGGGCCGCAAGGCCCCCCGGCGCCCCCGCACGATCATCCTCTTCGCCGAGCACTTCTGGAAAGTCGCCGTCACGCGCCACCGCCGTATCCGCGCCCGCTTTCGCTTCTACTCGCCGACCAGGGCCAGGGGATTCGAGTGCAAGCGCGACCGCGGTCGCTACCGCCCCTGTGACTCGCCGCTGCGCTACTGGGTCGGGCGCGGGCGACACGCGTTGCGCGTGCGTGCGATCGGCCCGACCGGGCTGCGCGGCCCGGCGGCGATCAAGCGCTTCCGCGTGCGGGCGCCGATCAGGCGCCCGCCGGCAGGTAGGTGAGCAGGACCACTCCGGAGTCGAACCGCTTTATGTCCTCGAGCTGCATCCGGACGGTTCCCCGGTCGCCGAGCACGTGGACGTTTCCCTCACCCCAGACGATCGGGTTCAGGTAGACCTCGTACTCGTCGATCAGGTCCTTCTCGGCGAGGGCGTAGGCGAACTCGCCGCTGCCGTGCATAAACAGGTCACCATCGACCTCGTCCTTCAGTTTCGGGATCGAGTCCTCGAGGCCACCCTCGAGCAGGGTCGCGTTCCACTCCAGATCGCCGGACAGGGTGTTGGAGCCGACGTGCTTCGGCATCGAGTTGACCATGTCCGCCCACTTGCCGGATTTGCCCGGCCAATATCCCGCCAGGCCCTCGTAGGTCTTGCGGCCGAGCACTAGTCCGCTTGACCTCGCCTGGCGCTCGAACGAGTAGTCGGCGTGGTCCCCGCCGGGCTGCACCCACTCGCCGACCGGGTCGATGACACCGTCGAGGGTGGCCTGTGTTGTCGCGATCAGCTTTCCCATCTCGATTCTCCTTCGGTTAGGGGAGCTCCTCTGAGTCCCCCTTTACCCATACGACGAATGGGGACGCGCGGATTCGACATTTCGGGCGCTGCTGGTTAATGGCAGCCGAGACGCTCTAAGCTCGATCCATGGCAGCGATGGCGTCACTTCGGATTCGGTTCGGTGGACCATCCTGCCTGGTGCTGATCGGCGCGACGCTCGCGCTGACAATCGCGGTACTCGTACCGGCGAGGGCAGATGCCTTTGGCACGTTCGCCAATGGTGTGCTCACGGTTAGTGGCGGCGAGGGAAAAATCGTCCCTCGCTGCGCGAGCGACGGCGAGATCACCGTCAGCGGCGTTTTCGTCGACAACGGTCCTGCCTACTGCCGCGACTTGAGGCGAATCGAGGCCTCGTCGTCCGTGTCCACACTCTTCGACTTCTCGCAGCTGCCCGATGATCTCGGCGGCGGCCAGGGGCCGATCGAGATCCACGCTGTCTCCACGGTGAGCGATCCGACCGAATTCTCCGATGACAAGTTCATCGGGGCTACGGGTCACATCAACGTCTTCGACGGTGGGCTCGGCTTCGACTCCATCACCGGCGGCAACCTCAACGACAGCCTCAGTGGCGGCGCCGACAGCGACAAGATCGATGGCGGGCGTGGAAACGACACTCTCCGCGGCGGTTCTGCGGCGGACAAGCTGCTCGGCGGGCCCGGCCGCGACACCTTGGTGGGTGGCAGCGGGAGCGACAAGCTGGTCGGCGGTCCCGGTAAGGACGTCGAAAAGCAGTAGCGCCAGGCCTTGCGGCCGCGCGACGGCCGCGGCGCGGCTCGGGCAGGATCGCGGTCATGCGGTTCACGCGCGAGGAACTGGAGGCGTTTCGCGGCAGCGAGGTCGACGATCTCGTCGGGCCCGGACTGAGGCTGCTTTTTGTCGGCATCAACCCGGGCCTGTGGACGGCTGCGGTCAAAACCCACTTCGCCCATCCCACCAACCGCTTCTACCCGGCGCTGGCCGCGGCCGGCATCACCGACTACGAGGTCGATCGGGTCGCCGGGATGACAGATGCCGATCGCGCTCACCTCGTCGCGCGGGGCGTCGGGATCACCAACCTCGTGCGGCGGGCCACCGCGCGCGCCTCCGAGCTCTCGGCCGAGGAGCTGCGCGAGGGCGGCGCGCGGCTGCAGGGGTTCGTCGCCGAGCACCGGCCGGCGGTCGTTGCGATCGCTGGCGTCACCGCCTACCGCGACGCCTTCGGCGAGCGCGGTGCGGCCTTGGGTCGCCAGCCGGACACTTTCGACAGCGCCGCCCGCTGGGCCGGCGCGGCGCTCTGGGTGGTTCCCAACCCAAGCGGGCTCAACGCCCACGAGACGGTTGCGACGCTCGCCGCCGCTTACGCGGCTCCAGCTGCCGAGGCCGGCCTGAGCCGTACATAGCAATACTGCTATACATAGCAAGCTTGCTATGGCATTTGACCCCGACGATCGCGAGCTGTTTGGCCTGATTGCGGAGCTGGTCGCCGAGAGACGGAAGGCTTGGGGCGTCTCCCAGCGTGAACTGGCTGAACTCTGCGGCACGACGCAGTCCGCGATCGCCCGGGTGGAGCGGGGCGCGCGGCCGCCCCGGATCGACACCCTGGCGCGCATTGCCGCGGCCCTCGACTGCGAGTTGGTTATCGAGCTTCGCCCCAGGACGAATCCGCCTCACGGCGGCAAAAAAGGAGAAACAGGATGAGCGAGAGAGGCAGCAGATTCCGGCGAGCGGGCAGCCGCGTCGGGGACGGCGAGATCGAGACGAGCACCGCCGAGAAGGTTCTCGCCCTCGTCCTCACGGTCTTCATCGCGATCGGTGCGATCTGGGGCTACTTCAAGCTCGACGAGGTCGCCAAGAGCGACTCGGTCGCCTATGTGCCGGCCCAGAAGCTCATCGGTGCGAAGCAGCTCTCGGCGATCCAGGAGCACCAGCAGGCGATTCGGTCGGTCGAAAGGGCTCGGCGCGAGCGGCGGGCAGTCACTCGCAACTTGGAGCTCCGCCGCGAGGCCTACCGAACGGCCCTGGACGCCAATGAACCGTCGGCGGAGCTGCAGGCGGAATATGAGTCCGCTCAAGCCGGGTTCGCGTCTGCCTCGAGAGAGCTGGCGGGCGCCGCCAGGGTAGAGGCGCAGACTCGTCCGGACGCGGTGGCGGCTCAGCGGCGGCTGAGCGAGCTGCGCCAGCGCGCCGCGGACCAGGAAGACGCGGACCGCGCCCACCACGACCGGATCGTCTTCGTCCTGCGCCTGGTCTTGCTGGTCTTGATGCTCGCGACCGCCTACTGGCTGCTGATCCGCCTGCGATCCCGCAACTCCCGCTATCTCCCCGCTGCGCTTGCCTGGATCGGGGCCACCGCGATCCTCGCCGTCGTCATGGCAGCGGACTACACCGACAACTACATCGAGTTCGCCGAGGTCGGGCCGCTGGCGATCTCGATCGCCGGCATAGCCGTGACCCTGGTCGCCTTCGTCGCCCTGCAGCGCTTCCTCGCGAAACGAGTCCCGGCGCGGCGGGTTCGCCGCGGAGAGTGTCCCTTCTGCGGGTTCCCTCACCGAGACAAGCCGCACTGCGAGGGCTGCGGGCGAGCGGTGATCGCCAGCTGTTCGAGTTGCCACGAGGAGCGCCGGGTTGGCACGCCCCGGTGTGGCAACTGCGGCAATCCGTAGCTAGAGCCGGACCGGGAGCGTTTTGAGTTGGTTGAGGAAGGCCGACTCGACGAAGGTTGGCTTGCCGTCGAGAGTCATCTCCGGGTAGCGGGCGAGGGTCTCCTCCATGAGGATCTTCAGCTCGAGCCGGGCCAGCGCCGTGCCGAGGCAGAAGTGGCGGCCGCCGGCGCCGAAGGCCTGGTGGTCCGGATTGCGGTGGACGTCAAAGCGGTCGGGATCCTCGAAACGGCTGGCGTCGCGATTCGAGGAGGCGTACCACATCACTACCTTCTCGCCCTGCTTGATCTCCTGACCGTTGAGGACCGTGTCTTTGGTTGCGGTGCGGCGGAAATGGGCGAAGGCGGGGAACATGCGCAGTGACTCCTCGACCACGCTGGGGATCAGAGCCGGGTCGTCGAGGACGAGCTGGCGCTGGTCCGGGTCTTCCAGCAGCGCCCGCATTCCACTGCAGTAGGTCGCCTTGGTGCTGTCGTTGCCGGCGGCGACGAGGAGGAAGAAGCCCATCACGATCTCGTGCTCCTCGAGTTTCTCGCCTTCGACCTCGGCGTTGACGAGGACCGTGGTGAGATCGTCGGTCGGGTTCTCGCGTCGCTCGGCGATCATCGTGCTGCAGCGGGCGAAGATTTCGGTGACGGCTTGCTGGATCACGGCTTCGATGCTGTCGGGTCCGTCCGGGCTGTAGTCCGGATCACTTGCCGCCAGTGCCGTGTTCATCAGCTCCGCCCAGGCTGCGTCGTCCTCCTCCGGGATCCCCATGAAGCTGCCGATCACCCGCGAGACCGCGGGCTGGGCAACGTCGGTGACGAGGTCGCAGCTCTCGCGGCCCTCGAGGCGGTCGAGCACGTCGATGACGATCTTGCGGATCGACTCCTCGTGGGCGGCGATTCGCTTCGGTGTGAACCCTGCCTGGAAGAGAGCCTTGAGGCGATCGTGCTTGGGCGGGTCCATGCCGATAAACATCGCCCGCGCCAGCTCGATTGGGAAGACCTCGTCGATCGCGACGACGCCGCCGAGTTCGGAGGAATAGGTCTCCCAGTCACGGCTGACCGCGTGGACGTCGTCGGCCCTCGTCACCGACCAGAAGCCGGCCGCCTCCGGCAGTTCGGTGACTTCGGAGGTCCAGTGCACCGGGCAGCGCTCGCGCATCTGCTCGAACAATGCGTGGGGAGGACCCTCGACCCAGTGCTTGCGCTCGAGCACCAGCTCGTCCTCGAGGCTCCGTGCCGCCTTCGCGTTCTTCGCCTGGTCGGTCACCTCTCCGGATACTACTGGCCGGCTGGCCAGTTTTCGGGCCGAAGGGCAAATAACATCGTTTCCTTGACCCCTCATCTCCATCAGCAATTCCCGGGGCTAGCTGCGAGCCTTCCCCACCTCGTCCTGTCTGAGCGCCCGACGCCCGTCCGCGAGCTGGCGGGCCTGGGCATCTGGCTGAAGGAAGATGGCGCCTTCGGCTCGGGAGGCTGGGGTGGCAACAAGGTGCGCAAGCTGGAGTGGCTGGTTCCCGATGCCCGGCGCCGTGGCCGCCGCTCGATCCTCACCTTCGGTGGCCTCGGCACGAATTGGGGGTTGGCGACGGCGCTCTATGCCCGCGAACACGGCCTCGAGACCGCGCTGGCGCTCGTCGATCAGCCGATCGATGACCACGTCAGGGCGCAGCTTGCCCGGCTCGAGGCCTCGGGGGCGCGCATCTACCGCACCCACACCAAGGCGCGGACCGTGGCGATCTTGCCCTGGCTGCTCGCCCGCAACGCCCGCGGCGGCCGACCGCCGTACCTGTTGCCGGCGGGCGGCTCCTCGCCGGTCGGGGCGCTCGGCTACGTCGAGGCGGCGTTGGAGATCGCCGCTCAGGTTGAAGACGGCTCGCTGCCCGAGCCGGCGCACGTCGTCGTCCCAGTCGGCACCGGCGGCACCGCGGCCGGCCTGGCGCTCGGCTTCCAAATCGCCGGCCTGCGCACGCGCGTCGTCGGGGTTGCGGTCAACGACCAGCTCCGCCTCGACCCGCCGGTGTTCGCCCGCCTCGCGCGGCGCACCGCGGCGTTGCTGGAGGGCCGTGGAGCGCGTCTTGGCTCGCTCCAGCTCGGGCCGGAGATGCTCGACCTGACCCGCGACCAGATCGGCGCGGGCTACGGCCACCCGACTGAGGCTGCGACGCGCGCCACCGCCCTTGCCGCCGAGGAGCAGCTGGCGCTCGACCCTGTCTACACCGCAAAGGCGATGGCCGGCCTGCTGGCGCTGCGCGCGGAGGGCCGCCTCAACGGGCCGGTGCTGTTCGTCCATACCGACGGGCCGCGCTAGGAAGCATCGTGACGACGGAGGAGCTCGCCAACCTCGCGCACCTGCGCCGCGCCCGTGACCTGATCGACCGCGAGTACGCGCGCCCGCTCGACGTCGCTGCGCTCGCCCGCGCTGCGCTGATGTCGACCGCGCACTTCTCGCGCCAGTTCCGCGCGACCTATGGCGAGACGCCCTACGCCTACCTGATGACGCGGCGAATCGAGCGGGCGAAGGCGCTGCTGCGCCGCGGCGACTTCTCGGTCAGCGAGGTCTGCATGGAGGTCGGCTGCACCTCGCTCGGCTCCTTCAGCGCCCGCTTCACCCAGCTCGTGGGGGAGACGCCGACGGCCTATCGGGCCCGTGACCACAACGCGCTCGCGAGCGTGCCGGGCTGCATCGCCAAAGACCTCACCCGCCCCAGCCGTGAACCGAGCAGGAATGGAGAAACGCCCGTGGTCCCGGCTCCCTAGCCTTGCGGGCATGAACCTCACACTCTCCCAATGCTTCGTCCTGGTCCATGACCCCGACCTCGCCCTGAGCTTCTACCGCGACGCGCTCGGCCTCGAGCTGCGCAACGACGTCGCAAAAGGCGACTTCCGCTGGCTCACCGTCGGCGCCGCCTCCCAGCCCGGCGTTGCGGTCGTCCTCACCAACTACCTGAACGGCAGCCCCGCTGATCAGGACGCGCTCGCCGCTCTGATCGCCAAGGGCGCCCTCAACGGCGTCCACTTCCACAGCGACGACCTCGACGCCAGCTTCGAGAAGCTGCGCGCCGCCGGCGCCGAGATCGTGCAGGAGCCGACCGACCAGCCATGGGGCACGCGGGACCTTGCCGTGCGCGACCCGTCCGGCAATCTGGTCCGCATCGATCAGCCGCCCGCCTAGTGCACACCGCCGACAGCCACGAGCTGATCCGCGTGCAGGGTGCGCGCGTGAACAACCTCAAGGACGTCAGCGTCGAGATCCCGAAGCGCCGGTTGACGGTGTTCACCGGTGTCTCCGGCTCGGGCAAGAGCTCGCTGGTCTTCGGCACGATCGCCGCTGAGTCGCAGCGGCTGATCAACGAGACCTACAGCTCCTTCGTCCAGGGTTTCATGCCGGCGCTGGCGCGGCCCGAGGTCGACGTGCTCGACGGGCTGACGACGGCGATCATCGTCGACCAGGAGCGGATGGGCTCCGACCCCCGCTCCACGGTCGGCACCGCCACCGATGCCAACGCGATGTTGCGCATCCTCTTCAGCCGCCTCGGCAAGCCGCAGATCGGCTCGCCCCAGGCGTTCTCCTTCAACGTGGCCTCGGTCCAGGCGTCGGGGATGATCAAGAAAGGCGACGGGAAGTCCGAGCGGGTGAACTTCAGCCGCACCGGCGGCATGTGTCCCAACTGCGAGGGCCGGGGAGAGGTCACCGACTTCGACCTCTCCCAGCTCTATGACGAGAGCAAGTCGCTCAACGATGACGCCCTGGCGATTCCCGGCTACAGCATGGCCGGTTGGCAGGGCCGCATCCTCAGGGGCTGCGGCTTCTTCGATCCCGACAAGCCGATCAAGAAGTTCACCAAGGTGGAACTCAAGGATCTCCTTTACAAGGAGCCGACCAAAATCAAGGTCGAGGGCATCAACCTGACCTATGCGGGCCTGATCCCGACGATCCAGAAGTCGTTCCTGTCCAAGGACCGGGAGGCGATGCAGCCGCACATCCGGGCATTTGTGGACAAGGCGGTCATCTTCGCCACCTGCCCCGAGTGCGACGGCACCCGGCTCAGCGAGGCGGCCCGCTCGTCGAAGATCAAGAAGAAGAGCATCGCCGACCTTTGCGCGATGCAGATCAGCGATCTGGCTGACTGGATCCGCGGCTTGGGCGAGCCGTCGGTGGCGCCACTGCTTGCGGTGCTGGGGGAGACCCTCGACTCGTTCGTTGAGATCGGGCTGGGCTACCTCTCGCTCGACCGGGCGTCGGGCACGCTCTCGGGTGGCGAGGCGCAGCGGACCAAGATGATCCGCCAGCTCGGCTCCTCGCTGACCGATGTCACCTACGTCTTCGACGAGCCGACGATCGGTCTGCATCCCCACGACATCGCGCGGATGAACGACTTGCTGCTGCAGCTGCGCGACAAGGGCAACACCGTGCTGGTCGTCGAGCACAAGCCCGAGACGATCGCAATCGGCGACCACGTCGTCGACCTCGGCCCCCGCGCCGGCGCCGAGGGCGGGGAGGTGGTCTTCGAGGGCACCGTCAAGGGCCTTCGTTCCAGCGACACCCTTACTGGGCGGCACCTGGACGACCGCGCCTCGCTGAAGGAGGCGGTGCGGACCTCGTCGGGGGCGATGGAGATCCGCGGCGCCGGCCTTCACAACCTGCAGGACGTCGACGTCGACATCCCGCTCGGGGTGCTGGTCGTCGTCACCGGTGTGGCGGGCTCGGGCAAGAGCTCGCTGATCGACGGCTCGGTGTCAGGGCGCGACGGGGTGGTGACGGTCGACCAGACCGCGATCCGCGGCTCGCGGCGGAGCAATCCGGCTACCTACGCCAAGCTGCTCGACCCGGTCCGCAAAGCGTTCGCGAAAGCCAATGGTGTGAAACCGGGGCTGTTCAGCGCCAACTCCGAAGGCGCCTGTCCCAACTGCAATGGCGCCGGCGTCATTTACACCGACCTGGCGATGATGGCCGGTGTTGCCACGCTCTGCGAGGAGTGCGAGGGCAAGCGGTTCCAGGCCGAGGTGCTCGAGTATGAGTTCGGCCGTAAGGACATCAGCGAGGTGCTGGCGATGTCGGTGGTCGAGGCCGAGGAGTTCTTCGGCGACGGCAAGGCTCACGTGCCGGCCGCGCACAAGGTCCTCGAGCGGCTCGCCGACGTCGGTCTCGGTTATCTCGGCATCGGCCAGCCGCTCACCACGCTTTCGGGCGGCGAGCGGCAGCGGCTCAAGCTGGCCACCCAGATGGCTGCCAAGGGCGACGTCTACATCCTCGACGAGCCGACCACCGGCCTTCACCTCGCCGACGTCGAGCAGCTGCTCGGGTTGCTTGACCGGCTGGTCGACTCCGGCAAGTCGGTGATCGTGATCGAGCACCACCAGGCGGTTATGGCGCATGCCGATTGGATCATCGACCTCGGCCCCGGTGCCGGCCACGCCGGCGGCCGGATCGTCTTCGAGGGCACCCCCGCCGACCTCGCCGCCGCCCGCTCGACCCTCACCGGCGAGCACCTCGCGGACTACGTCAGTGCCTGATCAAACCCTCGGGGCGATTTAGGGGGTCGAGGGCGCTAGCTGCAGGCGTGCGCGCAGGAGGAAGGTCGTCGCCTGCACGGCGAGCGCCGCGGCCGTTGCGAGGCCGAAGGCGGCGGCGGTCGACAGCGTCGGCAGGGCGACCGCGAGGGCGAAGCAGAAGGCGGCGAAGCCGTAGAAGCCGAAGAGGAAGTTGCGCAGCAGGACGCTGACCTGGGCGAAGCCGCCGTGGGTGTGGGTGAAGACGGCGAGGACGCTGGTGATGATCGGAAACGGCGCCAGCAGGCCGCTGAGGTGAGGCCCGAGGGCGCCGGACACGGCGGTTAGCGCGAGCACGAGCCCAAGCGCGGCGAGGGCGCGGGCGGGGAGGTCCCACCACGGTGGCGTCGGTGCGGCCGGAGGCGAGGAGGGTGCCGGTGCCAGCAGCCTCAGGCCAAGTGCGAAGCAGGTGGCGACGAAGAGCAGCGACAGCGCCGGCGGCGGTCCGGTTAGGCTGAGGATGGCGACGCCGAGTAGGAACGCCGTCCAGCCACAGAGCACGCTGGGAAGCGGCCCAGCTGTTGCCGCGATCCGGCCGTAGACGACCACGAAGGTGGTCAGGGCAGCGAGGGCGAGCAGGGTGCCGGCGGCGGCCTCGGCACCGAAGTCGCGGCCGTGGAGGAGGGTCACCACCAGCAGGATCGGGCCGGCGACGACGGGTAGCCCGCCGAGCACGCCGGCGACTGCCACTCCCCAACGCCGACCCGCCAGGGAGACGGCAACCACGCAGAGCGGGGCGAGGAGGATCTTTGCCACCAGCAACGTCACCGCGGCAGGCTCGCAAAGATTTGCGCCCTGTGTCGATTTCGGCGTGGCCCGTTCGTCGTAGGGGTAAAGGCGGGAACATCGGGGACACCGAGCTTCCGCGACACGACCGAAAGGACTGCGAGATGAGAGTGATGGCGATAGTCAAGGCGAGCGAGGACTCCGAGGCCGGCGTGATGCCGAGCGAGGATCTGCTTGCGGCGATGGGCGAGTTCAACGAGGAAATGGTCAAGGCCGGCGTGATGGTGGCCGGGGAGGGCCTGCACCCGACCTCCAAGGGCGCCCGGGTCGGTTTCGGCGGCGATGGCGAGCGGGTCGTCACCGACGGACCGTTTGCCGAGACGAAGGAGCTGATCGCCGGCTTCTGGTTGATGCAGGTGGACTCCTTCGAGGACGCCGTGGACTGGATCAAGCGCTGCCCCAACCCGCACAACGAAGCGGGCGAGATCGAAATTCGCCAGATCTTCGAGGCCGAGGATTTCGGCGAGGAGCTGACGCCGGAGCTGCGCGAGCAGGAGGAGCGGGTCCGCGCCCAGGCGGAGCAGAACCAGTAACGGGTCGGTGCGGCGGGCGGGAAGGCGCGCCCGCCGCGAACCGGTTTCGTCCCGGCGGGCAATAACTCTCAGTGGACCGTCAAGCCTTCGACAGTGACGCGATCGCGGCGTCGGCTGTGACCCCGGCCGATTTTGCGGCGATCTTCGATCGTCATTTCGACGCGGTCCATGGCTACCTGCAGCGGCGGGTCGGCCGAGACCTCGCCGACGAGCTCTCGGCCGAGACCTTCCTGGTTGCCTTCGACAAGCGGGCGCGGTATGACGCCTCGCGACCCGATGCCCGGCCCTGGCTCTTCGGCATCGCGACCAATCTCCTCCGCCGCCATCACCGTGATGAGCTGCGCCAACTGCGGGCATATGCGCGGAGCGCTTCCGACCCGGTCCTCGACGCCTTCGACGGGGTCGAGGCGCGGGTCGATGCATCCAGCGTTCGGCGGGAGCTAATCGATGCGCTCACCGAGGTTCCCGCCGAGGAGCTGGATGCACTCCTGCTCTTTGCCTGGGCCGATTTCTCCTATGCCGAGATCGCCGAGGCGCTGGAGGTTCCGGTCGGCACCGTCCGCTCGCGGCTCTCGCGCGCCCGGGCTCGCCTCCGGACTGCGCTGGAGATCGAGCCGGCTTTGGTTCAACCGCTTAGCGACGAGGGAGGTCACCGATGAACGAGATCGAGCTGCTCGGAGAGCTGCGCGCCGGACTTCCCGCCGCCAAGCCCGAGAGCCGGGCCGCGGCCCGCGCCGGCCTGATCGCGAGGATCGAGCAGACGCAGCGAGCCGACGCCCCCGACGCGGCACTCCCTTGGTGGCGACGTCCGCGGCTGCAGATGATCGCTGCCGGCGTGGCAGTCGCGGCGCTCCTCGTCGCCCTCCCGATCGGCATCCTCGGCGGCAGCGGCAGGGTGCAGCCGGCTATCGGTCAGGTCCTGCGCGATGCTGCCGCGGTCGCGGCGGCCCAGGAACCGGTGGTGCCTGGGCCAGGGCAGTTCCTCTTCACCCGATCGCAGGACGCCTACCTGCACTCGACGGGCTATTCCCCCTACTGCCGAACTCACCCCTGCGATCGCGAACACCCCTGGCAAGCCACCGACGAATGGAGCGTGCTCGTGCCCAGCGAGCGGCGGGTATGGATCTCCTTCGGCTCGCGGCGCGGCCGTGTGCGGCAGGTATCGGGCAAGCCGCGATTCATCTCGGCCGAGCAGCGCGCGGGCTGGGTGGCGGCGGGATCGCCGCCCCTTCCACGGGCCGGCCAGGTCGAAGACAGCACGCTGTCGGGAGCAAGCATCCTCGACGCCTCCGAGCTGCCGACCGACCCCGCGACCCTGCGGCGAATGCTCGAAGCGCGCGAAATAGAGGGAGTCGGAGGGCCCCCCGGCGAAGCCGAGACCTTCACCCTGATCGGCGACATGCTGCGCGAGTCCTATCTCCCGGCCGCGGTGCGGGCGGCGATCTATCAGCTGACTGCC
Organism: uncultured Solirubrobacterales bacterium; assembly: GCA_963701265.1. GTDB lineage: Bacteria > Actinomycetota > Thermoleophilia > Solirubrobacterales > 70-9 > VRUE01. The sequence goes on along the minus strand of OY969581.1, from coordinate 2,384,486 downwards.
GAACTCCCTGGCGTCGAGCTCCTTGGCGAGGTCGACGACCCAGTCGGTCGCCCCGGCACCGGCATCGCCTACACCGACCGCCGTCGGGGAACCAGGCACGAGCTGATCTTCGATCCTGCGACCTCGGCCTTGCTCGGCGAGCAGGAATCGATCGTCAGGTCGGGTGTGTTCGGCTTCAAGGCTCCGCCGGGAACCCCGATCGGCTACGCCGCCTACCTGGAATCGAAGGTCGTCGACTCGGTCGGGCGGGAAGCGCCAGCGGGAGCCGGGGGAGTCGACACCAGCGTCGGTTGCTACGACCGGGCTTCGCTTCACGCCGATACGACAATCGTGCACGGCAGCGACCCGATCGCGACCTGCGCGAAGCTCTGGCGGGAAGGCGTAGTCGACACCCGGCTGCGGCGCCTCGAACGTGAAGGCAAGATCGACGAGCGACCCGAACGCGACTCGCCCCACCTCGTCGCCTGCGCCTACGAGGGCTCCTCGATTGCCCAGGTGTTCCCCGCGCCCGACCCCGCCGTCTGCCGGCGCCTCGGCCTCGTGCCGCTGCCGCCGGGGTAGCGCGCTACTCGGCTTGCGCCAGGGTGCGCTCCCGCATCAGCAGATACAACGGCAGGCCGAAGCAGAGGCCGACGAGGAAGGTGGCGGGGATGCAGAGCCACCAGCGCTTGACCCCTGTTCTGGGCCCGTCGACCGCGGCCCAGACGAAGAAGGCCGCCGCGGCGATGCCGAGGTCGACCAGCAGTTGGGTCGAGGGGATGCTGGCCGTCCAGAGTGAGAAGTAGCCGCCGATATCCATGCCCTCGCCGGCGAAGTAGGCGCCAACGAAGACGTTGGGCACGACGAAGCCGAGAACGGTCAGAACCAGTAGCCAGCGTTCAGCCGGGGATGCTCCCTCGCTCTTCATTGCGAGGGAGTCTTACCGGCCGCCCGGCGGCGATCCTTCTAGCCGCAGCCGTTGGGCCAGCGGTTGGGCGGCAGCGAGGCGCCGCGGCCGGCGGTGATCGCCCGGGTGCTTGCCGTTGCCGCCCGGTCGGCGCGACGGACCGCGGCGCGCAGGTCGTTTGCCCTGGACGTGGGTGCCGTTGACTTGGTCGCAGCGGGGCCCGCGAACGGGTGCTTTGCGGCCTGGACGAGGCGGGCCACCGAGCGCGGGCCGCCGTAGGCGCGCAGGGTTCGCTCGAGCGAGTAGATCGGCACTTCGCGGGCGCCCAAGGTCGCAGCTAGGCGGACGTCACCGAGCAGGCTCGAGAAGCGCCGGTAGGGGCCGCGGCCCGAAGAGCCGAGGCTTACCTGGCCGACGCTGCCGTACTCGCGCTGGGCCGAGCGAAAGTAGGAGGAGACGATGCCGGGTCCGGGGTCGTGCCCCGAGTAGTAGGTGAAGACGCTGCGGTAGGCCTGGAAGTAGAGCTCGTCCCACCCTGCGTTCGGCAGGACGAAGTTGACAGCGTCCTGGAGCGCGAGGCTGCCGTTGCCGATGTCGTCGAGCGCGGAGGGCATCGGTGCGGCGGAGATCCTGACCTGGTGGCGCTTTGCCCAGCGTGGGATGCGCGCGTAGCCGCGCCAGGCGGCGCACTGGGCGGTGGGGTCGATCGTCGGTGCGAAGACGGAGGAGAAGGCACCGCCGCCGCGGCCACCCATGATCGCTGCCGTCGATTCGAACGGGGTGCGGAGCCGGGGCTCGGGGTCGAGGGCCAGCCCCTGCAGCCGAACCCGCTTCTCCCGGACCCAGCGAACGAGCGCTTTGACCGCTTTGAACTGCTCCGTCGCCGCGCCCTCCCAGGCCCAGTAGCCATCGGTATACGGGATCAGAACCCAGCCCCAGACCGGCACGCCGAGCCGATTTGCAGTGCGGATGATTCGCAGCGCGTCGCGACGATGGGGCTTGCCGGGAGGAATGGGACCGAAGTCCCGCCGGTAGCGAAGGTTGAAGTACAGAGGGACCCGGTTGCGACGCAGAACGCGCCACAGCTGCGGCGTGAAGAAGTGCGTGTCGCGTTGCTTCCAGTAGGTGTCCGGCGAGTCCCAGTCCGTCCCCGGCACTGCCTCGCCAGCCCAGAAGCCGACCGTGGTCTCGGTCCGGTCGATTGTCCGTGCCGAGCCGATTCCGCGCTCGTCGTCGCCGAAGGCCGCTTGTGGCATCAGCAGCGCCAGGGCGAACATGAGCGCGAGCACGACTCGCGCCCCGCTGCCTGTTCGAGATCCCCGTCCTTTCACCCCGCCGAACCGTACTCGCGGTACGGGTACCACCATTCCTTGCGCTCGATCTTCGACTCCATGTGGACGTGCTTGGTCTCCTGGAAGGCCTCGAGGCCCTCGCGGCCCAGCTCTCTTCCCATGCCGGACTGCTTGAAGCCGCCGAAGGGGCCGGCGTCGTTGTCGGTCAGCGGGTCGTTGATCCAGACCGTGCCGGCGCGCAGCTCGCGCATGCAGCGAATCGCGTTCTCGAGGTCGGCGGTGTAGACGTTGGCGCCAAGGCCGAACTCGGTGCCGTTGGCGAGCTCGATCGCTTCGTCGAGGGAGGAGACGGGGACGATCGGGGCGACCGGGCCGAAGGTCTCCTCGCGCAGCAGGGCGCTGTCGGAAGCGGCGCCGGTGACGACGGCGGGGGAGAGGAAGTGGCCGTGCTCGGTGCCACCGCTGTCGCCGCCGACGAGGACCTCGGCGCCGGCGGCGCGGGCGGCATCCAGCTGCGCGACCACCTTGGCGCGCTGGGGCGCGGAGACCATCGGCCCGATGTCAGTGGCGACCTCGAAGGGATCGCCGAGGACGAGGCTGCGGGTGTGCTCGACGAAGGCGGCGACGTAGTCGTCGAAGACCTCCGCGGCGACGTAGAAGCGCTCGGCCGAGGTGCAGACCTGGCCGGAGTTGAGGAAGGCGGCCCAGGCGCCGCCGCGGGCGGCGACCTCCAGCTGTGGTGCCACATCGGCACAGACGATGAAGGCATCCTTGCCGCCCATCTCCAGGTTCATCCGCGCCATCCGCTCCGTACAGGCCGCCGCGACCTTCTTGCCGGTTGCGACCGAACCGGTGAAGGCAATGCAGTCGACGTCGGGGTGGGCGGCGAGCGCCGCGCCGACGTTGCCAGCCCCCGCGAGCAGGCTGACCACGCCCGCCGGCAGGTGCTCGAAGGCGCCGGCCAGCATCAGGGTCGAGAGCGGCGTCAGCTCGGAGGGCTTGCAGACGACGCAGTTGCCGGCGGCCAGCGCCGGCGCCACCTTCCAGGCAAGCAGCAGCAGCGGGTAGTTCCAGGGCACGATGCAGCCAACGACGCCGAGCGGGTCCTTGACCACCATCGCCAGCTGGGTCGACTCGATCGGTGGGATCACGCGACCGGCGTGGTCGCGGCCGATCTCGGCGTAGTAGTCGAAGGCCGCAGCCGTCCACTCCAGCTCATCGCGGTTCTCGAGCAGCGGCTTGCCGCCCTCGGCGGTCATCGTCCGCGCCAGGACCTCTGCGTCCTCGCGCAGTCGCCGCGCCACCTCGTGCAGCAACTCGCAGCGCTCGCCGGCGGTGGTTTTGGCCCAGGCGGGCCAGGCCTCGCGAGCGGCGGCGACGGCCGCCTCGACCTGCTCGGGTGAGGCGGCGCCTACCTCGACGATCGTCTCCGTTGTGTACGGGTTCTCAACCGCGATCAGAGCGCCCGCGCCCGAGACAAGCTCGCCACCGATCAGCAGCGCGGTCGTGTGCTCTCCACCGGCGGACATCTGTCGCCCAGGCTACCGGCGCCAATGCGCCCGGCCGCCTAGAAGCCGTAGTCCCCGTGGCCGCTCGAGTTGTCGAAGAGATCTTCGAGCCGCTGGTACCGCGAGCGTCCGGCGCGGGTCAGTAACCAGCCGGCGTCTGCCCGCTTCGCGAGTCCTTGGCGCTCGAGGCCTTCCAGCTCTTCCAGCGTCGCCTTCGCGCCCGGGGAGTAGTAGTGCTTGAAGGTCTGGCCTTTGCCCAGCGCCTCGTTGACCTGCTCCACCGAGAGCGGCACGATGTCGCTGAGGCGAACCAGGGTGCGGGTCGAGAGGCTCACGCCAATACCGTCGTCCGGTTGAGCCGGATGTCGCTCTCGAAGCGCTCGGGCCAGGTGAGGATGACGCTGTGCGCTGCGGCCAGGTCGCGCCAGAGGGCGCTGTTGGCGGGCTCCTTCTCGGCGACGAGGTAGGCCTCGCCGATCTCGATCCCGAGGCGCTTGGCCTTGAAGCGGTTGTGGAGGAGCTGGCCAAGGCCCTTCTGCAGCTGGCCGACCTCGTTGCGCGAGGTGATGCTCTTGACCTCGGCGATCGAGAAGCTGACGTCGTCGCCGAGGGGCCAACCACCGTCGTGGTTGATCCCCGGAGTGCCCTTGCGGAAACTGGCGCCCACGTGCTCCGCGAGCTTCTCGACCGTCCTCTCGTGGGCCATGTACCCACGTCCGGCGATGTCCGGATCGGACGGCCGCTGTTCGCGTGGCTTGGGAGGTTTCTCGGGCGCGCCCTTGAACGTCCCGCCGAGCAGCGCTTCGCTGCCGCTCGGCCCACGGCCCGCATCGACCTGCTCGCCGTCGGCGGCGGCCGACTCGACGAAGGCGGTGAGGGAGCCGAACTTCGCCAGCAGGGCACCTTGGTGCTCCGGTGTTGGGTACTGGAGCCCTTGGGGCCACCAGTCACCGTCGTATCCAAGGCTGGCGCGCACCGCCTCGATCCCGAGGTTGGCCTCGACCACGCGGTCGAAGAAGTACATGAGCTGCCAGGTGTTCCCGTCCGGGTTGTCTCCCCAGAGGTGCTGGGCGAGAACCTTCGATTCCGCCTTGTGGGCGACCTGGAGCAGGTAGGGAAATTCCCCGCTGCCGGTGTAGAGCATCGCCCAGTGCCCGGGCTGCATTCGCTGCCAACTGCGCACGTTCCCAGGCCCGGGAACCGAGCCCCAGCAGCGAAGCGAGCCGTGGTCGACCCCGCTCAGGTCAGTGGCGATCGCCGCATCGTGAGCGCCGATTTTCTCGAGCGGGACCGGACGCAGGATCGTGCGCTCGAAATGCTCTTGCGCCGCTGGGCCGGCGGCTGTGAAGACGAAGATCTCAGGGGTTGGCATTGATGTTCATTCTAGGGATAGAGATAGAACACTTTCAGTAGCTATAGAGCCAAAATCTAGACTAGTAGGTAGTTCAGACCAAAAAAAGGCTACCAGGACCATGAGGCGGATGGCCTGGGCACCGGCGGCGCCGTCTGCTTCAATCGTCGGACCAGAGAAAGGAGGTGGTCCTAACTTGATTCACATGCTTAATGGGACTCTGGAGGTGCAGGGCCGCTAGGCGCCGCACTGGTTTGGGCGCCCGGTGGAATCCACCCCGGGCACCGGCGAGCAGGGAATGCCGGGCGTTGTCCCACCCGGTCGCAGTTTCCATGTTCGTTCCAAGCACCTGGCCAGGGCCGCCTTCGGGCGGCCCTGGTGTTTTCGGGGTCAAGAAAATCGACCGAGGAGGAACCGTGATCACCAAGACCGACTTCATTGGCATTCCGTCCACCGATGCCGAGCGCTCACGGCGCTTCTACGTCGAGACGCTCGGCCTGCGAGCGGACGAGAAGGGCAAGTACGAGTTCTGGGTGGGGGACACCTGCTTCGGCATCTGGGAACCGGCACAGATGGGGATGGAGTTCGCGCCGCAGAAAAACGCGCACCCGGCGCTGCACGTCGATGACGTCGCCGCGGCGCGGGCGGAGCTCGAGGCGAAGGGGGTCGAGTTCAACGGCGACACCTTCGACACCGGCGTCTGCCACATGGCCCTCTTCACCGACCCCGACGGCAACGACCTGATGCTGCACAACCGCTACGCGCCCTACCCCGACTCCGAGTAGCCGGCTTCAGGCGGTGCGGGTGGCGCCGCTGGGTTGCAGCGCCACCCGGATTGCCTCGGCGAGCTCGTCCGCCTCGTCCCCGGCAAGGGTGCTCGTCGTCACCCGGATCGCGCGGGCGCTCTGCAACCGAAAGGGGGCCCCGGGCATCACGGCCCAGCCCGCGGCGAGCAGGGCCTGGACGACCGGCGCTTCCTCGGGCACCGGAATCCAGGTGGCGATCCCGGCGCTCGAGGAGACCTCGATCCCGCGCTCGGCCAGCGCCGTCAGGAGTCGCTCGCGGCGCTCGCGGTAGGTCGCCGCCGCGCGCTCGAGTTCTGCGCCGACCCCTTCGTCGACCCACATCGACGCCACCAGGTGCTGCAGCAGGTGGCTGACCCACTGCGGCCCGACGCTCTGGCGCCCGCGCACGCGGCTGATCGTCTGCGCATCGCCGGCCAGCAGCGCCAAGCGCAGATCGGGACCAAGCGACTTCGCCAGCGAGAATGCGGCGGCCCAGCGCTCGCGGCCGGCGGTCAGCGAGACGCGGGGAACTCCAGCGATCGGGCCGAGGTGATCGTCCTCGACCACCATCGCCGCCGGCGCCCGATCCAGCACCGCGCGCAGCTCGCTCGCCCTCACGCGGTCCAGTGAGGCGCCGGTGGGGTTCTGGCCGCGCGGGTTGAGCACGACTGCTGCCGCACCCTCCGCGAGCGCCGCGGCGAGCTCGCCGGGCAGCATGCCCTTGCCATCGATAGGGACCGGTCGCAGGGCCAGGCCAAGCGCCCGCAGGAGATCGAAGAGGCCGGCGAAGCCCGGGTCTTCTACCGCGACCAAATCCCCCGGCTTCAGCTGCGCCCCCAGCGCCCGCTCGATCCCGTCGAGGGCGCCGCTGGTGACCGCGATCGCGTCACTCTCGATCCCCGCCGCGGCGAACTCGTCCTTAGCCAGCCCAAGCAGCTCGGGCACGGCCGGCTCGCCGCCGTAGAGCTGCGTGGGCCGGTCGAGGCGCCGCAGGAACGGGGTTGGGTCGGGGAGCAGGGTGGGGTCCGGATTGCCGCTGGCGAGGTCGCGAGCGCCGGGGGGAATCGTCGGCCGCTGCAGGGCACCGCCGACCGGAGGGCGCCAGCTGACCTGCGAGCGGCTGCGCTCGTGGCTGACCACGAGTCCGCGCGAGCGCAGGTCGGCGAGTGCGGCCGAGACGGTGGTCGGGCTGACGCCGAGCTCACCGGCCAGGGCCCGGACGGCGGGCAGGGTCTCACCGGGGGCGAGTGCACCCCGCTCGATCGCACGCTCGATCGCGGCCGCGATCTCGCCCGCACTCCTGCCTGAGATTCGATACTGTGCCATATCAGATGATCCAACTGTACTGTAACAGATGAGGACGGCGCGGACGAAGCTGCGCCGCAAGGCGAGCAGGGGCTCGCACGAGCGAGCCGTGGTCGAGGCAATCTTCGACCAGGCGCTGGTCTCCCACCTCGGCGTCATCGACGATGGGCTGCCGGTGGTGATCCCGACCCTGCACGTGCGGGTCGGGTCCTACCTCTACCTGCACGGCTCGGCCGCGAGCCGCGCCCTGCGCGAGTCGAAGGGGGCAGAGGTCTGCCTGACCGCGACCCTGGTCGATGGCCTGGTGCTGGCCCGTTCGGTGATGCACCACTCGGCCAACTACCGCTCGGCGATGCTCTTCGGTGCGGGGGAGTGGATCGAGGACGAAGGCGAGAAGCTGACCGCGCTCGAGGGGCTGGTCGAGAAGCTGGTCCCGGGGCGCTGGGGCGATGCCCGCGTGCCGACCGAGAAGGAGCTGCGGGCGACGGCGCTGCTGCGGATTCCGCTCGAGGAGGCCTCGGCCAAGGTCCGCACAGGGCCGCCGATCGACGATGCCCTGGACCTCGAGCTGCCGGTCTGGGCCGGGGTGGTCGGCCTGCGCACGGTCGCGAGCGAGCCCGAGCCCGACCCGCTGCTCGCGGCGGGCATCGAGCCCCCGGCTTACCTCAGTGAGATGCTGGCCGCATGGGGAGGGTCGTAGGCGGCGGGGTCGAAACAGCGGGCATGAAAAGAAAGCTCGACGTAGGCGGCACCCTCAGTCAGATCTTCTCCACCTATGGCGACCAGGCAGGTGTCCTGCTGCCCGTCGCCTTTGGGCTCTTCCTGCTCGTCGCGGTGATCAACGGCATCATCGCCGGCAGCCTGATCCTGCTGCCGCTGGGGCTCGCGGTAAGCGTCGTCGCCGCGACGCTCTACCAAGGCATGGTCGTGGGGCTGGTGCGCGACGTCCAGGACGGCCGCCGCGACTCCTCGGTTGGCGAACTGATCGAGGCGACCTGGCCCGTGGTCCTGCCGCTGATCGGCGCCGGCATCCTCGCCGGCCTCGGGATCGGCATCGGCTTCCTGCTCTTCATCATCCCCGGCCTGATCCTGTTGACGATCTGGTCGGTGATCGCGCCGGTGATCGTGGTCGAGCGCAGCGGCGTGATCGATGCCTTCGGCCGTTCGCGCGCACTGGTCAAGGGCAACGGCTGGCCGGTCTTCGGCGTGATCTTCGTCGTCTTCCTGATCACGGCGATCGCCAGCGGGATCCTCGGCGCGATCGGTGCCGGCATCTCCGACAGCTTCGGCATGCGGGTGCTGGTCAACGTGATCGCCTCGACCCTTACCGCGCCGATCGCGGCCCTCGCCGCCTCAACGATCTACTTCAACTTGCTTGGACCGGGGAGCGAGCCAGCCAGTGACGCTCCTTCGAGCGCATCACCGGTGTAGCGAGCAGGCTGCCTGCGCGTCGCTGAGCGGCGCGTAGGCGCGAGTCATGTCCCGCCGGCAGCAGCTTCGCCAGCTGCCGGTACTCGCGTGAGACCTGGCTGGTCCTGAAGACCTCGGCGATCGCGGTGAGCAGGTCGGCGGGATCGGCGACGCTCGTTCGCGCGATCTCCTCGCCCTCGACCGCGATCCGCAGCTCGGCGGGGTAGGCGCGGGCTGGCGGCGGCTGCGGGGGCGCCGCGCAGGCGGCGCCGATCGCCTCGGCCAGCGCGGCGTGGGTGTCGGCGAGGTCGTGGGACTGAGCCCGCGCCCGGCTTTCTCCGACCTTGGTCTCGACCAGGCCGGCGCCGCCGATCTCGCCCTGGTCGAACTCCTCGAGCATCCAGCGATCGCCGCTGGCGACCAAGACCGGCACGCCCTCAGCGGACAGCGCCTGGGCGTAGACCCGGGCCTCGCTGAGCGGGACGCCGTCGAGCGAGACCTCCATCTCCCAGATGAAAGTGTGCGAGCAGAAGGCGCGCGGGTTCTTGGTGCTGGCGTGATGGCCGAGCATGACCACGCCGTCGAGTGGGCCGCCGTGGGCCTTGGCCATCGACGGCTCGGTCTCGTTCAAGGCAAGGTCGGCGATCGGTCGCACCTCGACGCCTGCCGGCATGCGGTCGCGTTCGATGTTGGTGCCGACCATGTGCCAGTCGCCGACCGAGATCCGCTCGGCGCCCGCGTCGCGCAGCGCCTCGATCGCGACCAGCACCTCGTCGGTCATCAGCCGCCGACCGCGGGCGTAGGCCGCCGGGTGCGAGGGCAGGCAGTCGCCGTAGTCGTCGATTCCGGTGATGCCCTCCATGTCGGCGGCGATCAAGACATTCATCGCGCGCAGCGTAGTCGAGGTTGCCTTCTTTGGTACGCCGCTGTGTGAGATCCGCACACGTCGCTTGGCTGACCAGCCAGCATGAGAGAATGCCGCTGGCTTGACTGCGAACGGGGAACCCATCGAGCACCTCGATGTGCTGATCGTCGGCGCCGGACTCTCCGGCATCGGCGCGGCGCATCACCTCCAGGGGGCCTTCCCCGGGCGCAGCTACGCGATCCTCGAGGCGCGCGAGGAACTAGGTGGGACCTGGGATCTCTTCCGCTATCCCGGCATCCGCTCCGACTCGGACATGCACACCCTCGGCTACCGCTTCAAGCCCTGGACGGCGGCAAAGTCGATCAGCGACGGCGAGTCGATCCTCGACTACGTGCGGGAGACCGCCCGCGACGGCCGGATCGACACCAAGATCCGCTTCCAGCACCGCGTGGTGCGGGCCGAGTGGTCGAGCGAGGAGGCGCTCTGGACGGTCGAGGCCGAACGGGTCGACAGCGGCGAGACCGCGCGCCTGACCTGCAACTACTTCTGGGTCTGCAGCGGTTACTACCGCTACGACGAAGGCTTCACTCCCGAGTTTCCCGGGGCGGAGGACTTCAGCGGCGAGGTCGTCCACCCCCAGCACTGGCCGGAGGACCTCGACTACGCCGGCAAGCGCGTCGTCGTCATCGGCAGCGGCGCCACCGCGGTGACGCTGGTCCCGGCGATGGCCGAGAAGGCCGCGCAGGTGACGATGCTGCAGCGCTCGCCGACCTACATCGCCTCGATGCCGGCCGAGGACCCGATCGCCAGTGGGCTGCGCCGCTTCCTCCCCGACAAGGCCGTCTACACGGTCGTGCGCTGGAAGAACGTGGCGCTGCAGTCGCTCTTCTACCAGCTCAGCCGCCGCCGCCCGAAGGCGGTTAAAAAGCTGATCCGCGCCGGTGTCCAACGCTCGCTGCCGCCGGGCTACGACGTCGACAAGCACTTCAGGCCGAAGTACAACCCCTGGGACCAGCGGATGTGCCTGGTGCCCAACGGCGACCTCTTCAAAGCGATCCGCAACGGCGACGCCACGGTCGTCACCGACACGATCGAGCGCTTCACCGAGGGCGGGATCAAGCTCGACTCCGGCGAGCAGTTGGAGGCCGACGTGATCGTCACCGCGACCGGCCTCAACCTACTCTTCCTCGGCGGCATGGAGTTGGTCGTCGATGGCGAGGCGGTCGACGTCTCGGAGAAGATGGCTTACAAGGGGATGATGCTGAGCGGGGTGCCCAACTGCGCCTTCACCGTCGGCTACACCAACGCCTCCTGGACCCTGAAGGCCGACCTCACCTCCGAATACGTCTGCCGGGTGCTCGCCCACATGGATTCGCACGGCTACCGCAAAAGCGTGCCCGAGCTCGCCGACCCCAGCGTCGAGGAGCTGCCGCTGCTCGACTTCACCTCCGGTTACGTCCTGCGCTCGCTCGACAAGTTCCCCAAACAGGGCTCGAAGGAGCCCTGGAAGCTGCGCCAGAACTACGTCCTCGACATCAGGACGATCCGCCGCGGCCCGATCGACGACGGCGCGATGCGCTTCTCGAACCCCGCACCGCGCGGCTCCAAGAGCGAGCCCAGCCTCGCCTCCGCCTGACGCCGCCCCGCTCATAGACTGCCCGCGAAACCCACGGGCGAAGGAGAGCGATGACCGAGTTGACCGAGGTGCAGGCGAAGCTGTGCGAGAGCAGTGAGACCGACTACTCGGACTTGCGCGCCCTCTTCATCAACTGCACGCTGAAGCGCAGTCCCGAGGTTTCCAATACGCAGGGCCTGATCGACATCTCGATGGAGATCATGCGCCGCAACGGGGTGGCGGTCGAGTGCATCCGCGCCGTCGATCGCGAGATCGCCACCGGCGTCTGGCCCGACATGACCGAACACGGTTGGGAGCGCGACGAGTGGCCGGCAATCTTCGAGCAGGTGATGGCCGCCGACATGCTCGTGCTCGGCATGTCGATCTGGCTGGGGGAGAAGTCCTCGGTCGCAACCCAGATCGTCGAGCGGCTCTACGGCAACTCACACCTGCTCAACGACGCCGGCCAGTACGCCTACTACGGCCGCGTCGGCGGCTGCCTGGTGACCGGCAACGAGGACGGGGTCAAGCACTGCGCGATGAACACGCTCTACTCGCTGCAGCACCTCGGCTACACGATCCCGCCGCAGGCCGACGCGGGTTGGATCGGTGAGGCGGGCCCGGGCCCGTCATACCTCGACGAGGGCTCGGGCGGGCCGGAGAACGACTTCACCAACCGCAACACCACCTTTGCCGCCTGGAACATGCTGCACCTGGCGCGCCTGCTCAAGGACGCCGGCGGCATCCCCGCCCACGGCAACCAGCGCACCGCCTGGGACGCCGGCTGCCGCACCGACTTCCCGAATCCCGAGCACCGCGCTTAGGGCAGCACGGCGATCGCGCGGCCGGGGGCGCCGCTGGCGGTGGCGATCTTGAGCGGGAGGAAGACGAAGGAGGCGCCGCGGGCGGGCAGGCGCTCGAGGTTGGTCAGGCCCTCGACGAAGGCCATTTCGCGACTGAGGCCGGCCCGGTGGACTTCGTTGCCCTCCTCGGCCGAGCCCATGCTGGGTGCGTCGATGCCGATCGTGCCGACGCCGCGCTCGTGCAGGAAGACCGCGGCGGCGGCCTCCGGGGCGGGCCAGGCAGGGCGCGACTGCAGGACCACCGGCTCGTGCAGGAAGGCGCGACCGGCCTCGCCCTTTACGTAGTGCTTGGACCAACCGGTCAAAAGCAGCGCGATCTCGCCGGGCTGGAAGCGGCCGTGCTCACTCTCCCAGGCTTCGAGGTGCGCAACGGTGATCGCCGGGCTGGCGCCCGGCTCGGCCTGGCCGTCGAGGTGGCGGAGGTCGATGACCGCGGCGGGGCCGATCAGCTTCGAGAGGTCGAGCGTCTCGGCGCTGGCCTTGCCCAACGGACCTTCGTCGGGCAGGTCTGAGCCAGGTGGCGGGATGTAGTGGGAGGGCGCGTCGACGTGGGTGCCGGCGTGCTCGTCGAGGATGAAAAAGTGGGTGACGTAGGGGCCGAGCGAGCAGCTGCAGGCCCCGGTCGGCAGTTCGTCCTCCTCGAACCAGCTCCAGTTCTTGTGGGCGAAAGGCATGTGCTCGGGCCAGGTCGCCGGCAGATGCTCGGAGAGGGTGACCGAGAGGTCGACGATCTTGTCCGGGCTCGCTTCGATCAAGATGATCGAAGTAGTACCACGGAGCTGCGCTCAGGCTTCGGCCAGGAGCCTTTCGGCGAGCCGGTTCATGCCGCGATCGTGGGCGGCCTTGGCGGCGCCTGCCCAGTCAGTCTCCCGGTCTCCCGGCGGTTTGATGCCGGCGTCGCGCAGGGTGGCGATGTCCTTGAAGGCGCGCAGGTCGTCAGCTGAATCGATCAGCGAGGCGCGCAGAGCGGGGCGATGCTCGCGGATCGCGTTCTCCAGCACTCCCTCGAGTGAACCGTGGCGGCGCAGCAGCTCGGCCGCGGTCTTCGGGCCGACCCCCTTGGCGCCTGGCAGGCCGTCGGAGGGGTCACCGCGCAGAGCGATGAAGTCGGGGACGAGGGCGGGCGGAATCCCGTAGCGCTCCTCGACCTCCGCCGGCCCGACCGCTTCGGCCCCTTTGCCTTTGCCGCCGGTCTTGACGTAGAGGACCGTGACCCGCTCGTCGGCGCACTGGTACATGTCGCGGTCGCCGGTCATCAGCAGCGCACGGCCGCCGGCCTCGGCCTCGCGGCGGGCGTAGGTGCCGAGCAGGTCGTCGGCCTCGAGATCGTCGCTGGTCGCCACGGTCCAGCCGAAGGCCTCGAAGAAATCGCGGGCGGCGGCGAACTGGGGCGAGAGGTCATCGGGCATCGCCGCCTCACGCTCGGCGTGGTAGGCGGGGTAGAGCTCGGTCCGGTAGGAGGCTGCGTCGGGCCCGAAGCAGAGGACGACGGCGCGTGGCTGGTGCAGCTCGATCTCGCGCAGGACCAGGTTGGCGGTGCCGAGCAGGGCGTTGACCGGCTTGCCGTCGCTGCCGACGATCGAGTCCGGCAGCGCGTAAAACGCACGGAAGAGCATCGAGGGTGTGTCTACTGCGAGCAGTGGGCCGGGCACGGGCGCAGCCTATGCCGTCAGGCATCTCCGCTGTTCATTTGCCCTAGACGGCAGGGAAAAGGAACAGCGGAGCGGATGGTTACCGGTCTCGGGTACGGTCCGGGACCTAATGGCAGCCTCCAGCGGACCCCGCATCGCACCCGGCGACCGACGGCAGCTTGGCTGGGTCAACTTCGCCATCGCCAAGCTGGCCGGGATTGCCACTCGCGGGCGGCCACCGCACATCTTCACCACGCTCGGGCGCCATCGCGGCCTCTTCCGTCGCTGGCTCTGGTTCGCCGGCGCCCTGATGCCCGGTGGCAAGCTCCCCCGTGAGGAGACCGAGCTGCTGATTCTGCGGGTCGCCCACAACACCGGCAGCACCTATGAGTGGGTGCAGCACGAGCGCATGGCGCGTCGCGTTGGCCTCAGCGACGAGGAGATCGCCCGCGTTCGCCAGGGCTCCGATGCCGCCGGCTGGTCCGAGCGCCGCGCTCTCTTGCTGCGAGCGGCCGACGAGCTGCACGCCGGTGACAGGATCGGCGACGAGCTCTGGGAGCAGTTGAGCCGCCAGCTCGACGAGGTGAGGCTGATCGAGCTCTGCATGCTGATCGGCCACTACGAGATGCTGGCGATGACCCTCAACTCGCTCCAGGTCGAGCCGGACTTCGAGGCAAGGCTGTGAAGCTGGGCGTCCGAGATCTGCGCGGCAAGCGCTGCCTGATCACCGGGGCGGCCAGCGGCATTGGCCGCGCGACGGCGATAGCCGCCGCTGATCGCGGCGCCGAGCTCTTTCTCACCGACCGCAACGGCGAGGGACTCGAACAGGTCGCCGCCGAGATCCGCGACGCGGGGGGGACCGTGTCGCATTTTGCCGCGGTCGACCTCGTCGATCACGACGCGGTGGTCGCCTTCGCCGCGGAAGTGCACGCGATCGCTTCCAGTATGGACGTGGTGATGAACATCGCCGGGATCTCGACCTGGGGCAAAATCGAGCAGCTCGAACACGAGCACTGGCGGCGCACGATCGACATTGACCTGATGGGGCCGATCAGCGTGCTCGAGTGCTTCGTGCCGCCGATGATCGAGGCCCGCCGCGGCGGTCACGTCGTCAACGTCTCCTCGGTAGCGGGGCTCTTCGGACTGCCCTGGCACGCTCCCTACAGCGCCGCCAAGTTCGGCCTGCGCGGCGTCTCCGAGGTGCTGCGCTTCGATTTGCGCAAGAACCGCATCGGCGTCAGCCTGGTCTGCCCGGGTGCCGTCAAGACGCCGCTGGTCGGCACCGTCGACATTGTCGGGGTCGACCGCGACAACCCGAAAATGCGCAAGCTGATCGCGCTCTTCGAGCGCCGCGCCGTCACTCCCGAGAGCGTCGCCGAGAAGATCATCGAGGCGGTCGAGAAGAACCGCTACATGGTCTTCACCTCTCCCGATGGCCGCTTCCTGCACTGGCTCCAGCGCAAGTTCTCCCCTCCTTACACGCTGGTCATGCGGGTGATGAACCGCGAACTCGATCGGGCGGCCCGCTAGCCGGAAGCGGTCGTCCTCTAGGTTTGACGCCGTGCCTGAGGCGGCCCTGAAGATCGAGGATCTGGCGAAGCGCTACCCCACCGGGGTGGAGGCGCTGCGCGGTGTCTCGCTGCAGATCGAGCAGGGCGAGCTGTTCGGCCTGCTCGGTCCCAACGGGGCGGGCAAGTCGACGCTGATCCACTGCACGACCGGGCTGGCGCAGCCGACCGGAGGCTCGATCCACGTCTTCGGCCACGACGCCACCGGCGACTACGGCGAGGCCCGCCAAGCGGTCGGGCTGGCGCCGCAGGAGCCCAACCTCGACTGGTTCCTCACCGTCGCCGAGACGCTCGACTACCACGCCGGCTACTTCGGCATGCCCAAGCGCGAGCGGCGCCGGCGCACCGACGAGCTGCTCGAGACTTTCTCGCTGACCGAGAAGCGCGACGAACGCACGCGCACGCTGTCGGGCGGGATGAAGCGGCGGCTGATCCTGGCCCGGGCGATGATGCACCGGCCGCGGCTGCTGATCCTCGACGAGCCCACCGCCGGGGTCGACGTCGAGCTGCGGCTCGAGCTCTGGCACTACGTGCAGCGGATCAACCAGGAGGGGACCTCGATCCTGCTGACCACGCACTACCTCGAGGAGGCCGAACAGCTCTGCGACCGGATCGCCTTCATCAACGAAGGACAGATCGTCGGCCGCGGTACCAGCTCAGAGCTCGCCGCCCGCTTCGGCGTCGACAGCCTCGAGGACGCCTACCTCGCCCTCGTCGGCCGCAAAGAGCTCTCCCGCTCCCACGCCGAGGTAGCTGCTCCGTGAGCGCCGCGCAGATCCGCTTCGCGACGCTCTGGCGCCGCGAGGTCAACCGCTTCATGAAGATCAAGAAGCAGACGCTGGGCGCGCCGCTGCTGGAAACCTTCCTCTACATCTCGGTCTTCGGCGCCGCCCTGGGCTCGCGGATCAAACAGCTGCACGGGATCGATTACGTCGTCTTTGTCATCCCCGGCCTGATCATGATGTCGTTCGCGATCAACGCCTTCGCCAACAACTCCTCCTCGATCCTGCAGCAGAAGTTCCAGGGCGCGATCCAGGACCAGCTCTCCTCGCCCGCCTCGCCGCTGGAGCTGCTGCTCGCCTTCACCTTCGGCGGCTTCATGCGCGGCCTGATCGTCGCCGGGCTGACCTTCATCGCCGCCTCGCTGCTGGTCGACCTGCCCGTCGACCACATCCTGGTCCTGGTCCCATCGCTGTTCCTGGTCGGCTTCTTCTTCTCCCAGCTCGGGGTCCTGACCGGGGTGCGGGCGGAGCAGTTCGACGACGTCGCCTTCGTCCAGACCTTCGTCTTGACGCCGCTGATCTTCCTCGGCGGTGTCTTCTACTCGGCGACGCTGCTGCCGCAGCCGTTCGAGACGCTGACCCACTTCAACCCGATCTACTACATGATCAACCTGGTCCGCTACGGCTTCGTCGGCTTCAGCGAAGTCAGCATCCCGCTCTCGCTGCTGGCGCTCACCGCAGCGACCGCCGCCCTCTTCGCGCTCAACCTGCGTCTCTTCTCGCAGGGCTATCGCCTGCGCGATTAAGGAGGGTCTAGGCCTCGGCCAGCGGCAGGCGCTCGGCGAGCCCGGTCAGCTCGAGCACCCGGGTTACGGCGGGGAAGTCGCTGGGGATGAAGCTGACCTTGGTCTCGCCTTTGTTGCGGCTCAGGGTGGAGACGAGCAGGGCGATGCCGGTCGAGTCGATGAACTCGAGCTCGCGCATGTCGACGATCACCGGGGTGGAGTCCACGAGCGAATTCTCCAGCGCGCTCTCGGCGGTTCCAGCGTTGGCCAGGTCGAGCTCGCCGGCAAAGGCGATCACGCGACTCTCGCCGTTCTCCTGACTGCGAACGACCAGGGTTCCGTCGGCGATTTCACGTTGCTCGCTGGGCATTTGGTCCCTCCCGGTGGAGCGTACTTCTCCGCTTCAGCTTACGCCAAGCGCGATTGCAGCTGCCCCGCTCAGGGTAGCGAAAGCACACCTGCAACCGAACGAGGAGCGAGGCAAAGATGGAGTCCAGCACCAGTCCCAGCAAGGGCATCTTCGACGGCGTCAACGCGGAGAAGCGCCAGCATGTGGTCGAGCTGCTGAGCAAGGCTTACTGGATGGAGATCGAGACGGTGATGAGCTACCTCGCCGCCTCGACCAACCTCGACGGCGTGCGCGCGCAGGAGATCAAGCAGTCGCTCGAGACCGACGTCGAAGAGGAGCTCGGCCACGCCCGGCTATTCGCCAAGCGGATCAAGGAGCTCTACGGGGTCGTTCCCGGCTCGCAGGCCTTTGCCGCCGAGCAGTCGTTCCTGCAGCCCGGCGATGAGCAGACCGACGTCGTCCACATCATCCGCGGTGTGATCAAAGCCGAGACCGGCGCGATCGAGCACTACACGCGGATCGTCGAGGAGACCGACCAGGTTGACCCGGTCACCCAGGACATGGTGATCGACATCCTCCACGACGAGCAGGCGCACCGCCGCCTCTTCGAGGGCTTCCTGCGCGAGTACGAGATCGAGGGACTGGCCTGAGCCGGGCAGGTTTGGCCGCTGCCCAGCGGGTAGCCGTGGGGACCGACCAAACCACTCGAGGAGGAGACATGGCGATCTTGCAGGAGGCCGGAGAGATCACCGGCACGATGGACAAGGAGTACAACGTCATCTGGTTCGTCGAGCAGTGCCTCAGCAACGTGCTGCGACTCGAGACCTACATCGAGGACGCCGATCGCGAGGGCGACGCCGAGCTGGCCGCGCTTTTCCGTCGTGCCCAGGAAACGAGTCGCAAGGGCGCCGAACAGGGCAAGTCCCTGCTGCGCAGCCGCCTCGCCGCCTGACTACTACCAAGCGTCGATGAAACGCCGGCGATCGCCCCGCTCGGCCTCGCGCGGCTGAGCGGCGGCGAGCGTCGAGGCGATCAGCGAGCGGGTCTCGGCCGGGTCGATCACGTCGTCGATCTCGAAGAGGGCGGCGGCGTTGAGAGCTTTGGCGTTGTCTTCGGCGACGGCGGTGAGGTCGCGGACGCGCTGCTCGCGCTCCTCCTCGTCGGCGATCGCCTCCAGCTCCTTGCGCAGGGCGAGGCGCACGGCGCCCTCGAGGCCCATCGGGCCAAGGTGGGCCGAGGGCCAGGCCAGGGTCAGCAGCGGCTCGTGCATGCTGCCGCCGGTCATCGCCTGGGCGCCGAGCCCGTAGCCGCGGCGCAGGATGACGGCGATCAGCGGTGTGCGCAGCGCCGCGCCGGCGAGCAATAGGCGGGAGGCGTGGCGGACGAGGCCGGTCGCCTCGGCTTGCGGCCCGACCATCATCCCGGGCGTATCGACCAGCGAGAGGACCGGCAGGTCGAAGGCATCGCAGAGCTGCAGGAAGCGTGCTGCCTTGTCGGCCGCGTCGCTGGTGATCGCGCCGGCGACGTGCCGGGTGTCGTTGGCGATCACGCCCAGCGGCCGGCCCTCGATGCGGATCAGCGCGGTCACCATCTCGGGGGCAAAGCGCTCGCGCAGGAAGGTCGCCGAGTCGGGGTCGGCGAGCGTCTCGATGATCGGCTGCACCGAGTAGGCGCGGCGCTGGCGCTCGGGGACGGCGTCGCGCAGGGCCTCCTGATCGGGTGCCTCGCCAGGGGGGAGGGCGCCCTGGAAGTAGCCGAGCAGGCGCTTGGTCGCCGCCGTCGCCGCGGCCTCGTCGGCGACGACCAGGTCGACGACCCCGTTCGCCGCCTGCATCTCGATCGGTCCCACCTCGTCCGGGTCGACCTTGCCCAGCCCGCCACCCTCGATCATCGCCGGCCCACCCATGCCGAGCGAGATGTTCTCGGTGGCGACGATCAGGTCGGCGCAGCCGGCGATCACGGCGTTGCCGGCGAAGCAGCGGCCGGCGACGACGGCGATCCTCGGCACCAGGCCGGAGAGGCCGGCCCAGAGCGCGAAGGCCCGGGTGTCGAGCGCCGAGACGACGGGGTAGTCGGTGTCTCCGGGCCGGCCACCGCCACCCTCGGCGAAGAAGACGGTTGGCAGGCGCATCCGCTCGATCAGCTCGAAGAGGCGGTCCTTCTTGCGGTGACCGAGGGCGCCCTGGGTGCCGGCGAGCACGGTGTAGTCGTAGGAGAGGACCGCGCAGGCGGCCCGCTCGCCGAAGCTCTCGCCGTTGATCCGAGCGGTGCCGGCGAGCAGCCCGTCGGCGGGGGTGTTGGCGATCAGGTCGTCGAGCTCGCGGCGGCCGCGCTGGGCGGCGATCGCGAAGCGCCCGTACTCGACGAAGGAGCCCGGATCGACCAGGTCCTCGATGTTCTCGCGGGCGCTGCGGCCACCCTTGGCGTGACGGCGCTCGATCGCGTCTACGCGCGCCGCATCCTCGGTGAGCGCCCGCCGCGCCAGAAGCTCTGCCAGGTCGTCCCGCTCGCCCACATCCGCATGTTCGCTGATTTGGCTGCTCCGATCGGCTTGATTGCTGGGCATCTCCCAGTTAGATTGCTTCGTCCATTTGTCCAGGGGCGCTGGGATGGCGCCAGAAGGAGAGCAAGTTGAAGCAACGACTTTCCCGTGTCTCGACCAAGGGGATCATCGCGCTCGCGATTGGCCTGACCGCCGCCCTCGCACTCACCCCGGCCCTCGCCGCCGCCGCCGATGACCTCGGCAGCGCCAACACCGTCTACATCAAGGACGGCAAAGGCGGCCTGCGCTTCGAGGCGCCGAAGACGATCATCGCCGGCGAAGAGCTCGAGGTGCTGAACCAGACCAACCCCAAACAGGTCGGCCCGCACACCTTCTCGCTGGTCACCAAGGGCTCGCTGCCGAAGACGCCGAAAGCGCGTCAGACCTGCTTCACGCCGAAACACATCTGCATGTCGATCGCCCACTGGCACGGCGTCACCGGCAACGGCCCGGTGAAAGTGAACCCGGTCGAGGTCGGCCTCGAAGGCTGGGACACCCTGGGCAGCATCACCAAGAAGGGCGACTCCTGGTTCACGGGCTCCAAACCGAACACGTCGATCGTGCAGAAAGTGAGTGCCGCCGCCGGCACGAGGCTCTACTTCCTCTGCGCCATCCATCCGTGGATGCAGGGCTCGACTGAAGTGCTGCCCGCGCCCACACCAGCGCCGACCAGCTAGCAGCACGGCTGGGTCCGACTCAGATTCACCGCGCCTGGGGCGCCGAGCTTTTCTCGGCGCCCTGGGTAGCGGGGCACTGGCCACGGCACTGCCGATCGGCCTGCGCCCGGGTTCCCTCATTCCCGGCGGGGAGGAGTCCGCGCCGCGCCCGCACGGCGCCGCGCCCTTCCGCCTGCCGTTGCCGATTCCGCGCGAGCTCAGCGGCGCCGAGCTGACGATTCCAATTCGCGAGGCCGAGGTCCAGGTGATGCCCGGACAGAAGACGCGGATGTGGACCTACGGCGGCTGCTTCCCCGGCCCGACGATCAGGCGCCCGGCGGGCGAGCGCACCTCGGTCACCTTCCTGCACGAGCTCCCGGGCTCGGCCGGCGAGCTGACGGTGCACCTGCACGGCGGTCACAACCGCACCCAGTTCGACGGCCAGCCTGGCGGCCTGACGGCGTCGCATGCCGCTTCGTTCTACTGCGACATTCCGCTCGGCCTCTCGCCACGGCAGTCCGGCAACGACGTCCTGATCGAGCCGGGGGGGAGGCGGACCTACGTCTACGACTTGGTCGAGGGCGGTCGGCCCGAGCGCGCCGCCTTCCAGTGGTACCACGACCACCGCCTTGACCACACCGCCCGCAACGTCTGGCGCGGCCTTGCCGGGATGTGGATCGTTGACGACGAGTTCGAGGCGGGGCTGCCGCTGCCGAGCGGCGAGCGCGATCTGCCGCTGATGATCGTCGACCGCTCCTTCGATCGCCACAACCAGCTGACCAACCCCTTCACCAACCGGCGCCCGCCGGCCGACGGGATCGACGGCCACGTGGTCCTCGTCAACGGTGCCCACATGCCCCACCACCGGGTCAGCGCCCGGCGTTACCGGCTGCGCATCCTCAACGCCTCGCAGTTCCGCTCCTACAACCTCTACCTCTCCAACGGCGCGCCACTGGTCCAGATCGGCACCGACAGTGGCTTGATGCCGCGGCCGGTGCGGCGCAGCGAGGTGATGATCGCGCCGGGCGAGAGGGCCGAGCTCGTTGTCGACTTCGGCTCGGCGGCGGGGGAGAACGTCGAGCTGCGCAGCGGGCCCCGCCACGGGGCCAGGAACCCGCTCGGCGCCCGCACCTACGTCGGCGCGCTGATGCAGTTCCGGGTCGACTCGGCACACCTGCCCGACCGCACGCGGGTGCCGCGCAAGCTGCGCCCGCTGCCGGCCTGGACCAAGCGGGCTTCACGCAAGCCGGACCGAACCTGGGAGATCACGGTCGGCGGCGTCTTCAAAACCACCTGGCTGCTCAACGGCCGCACCTTCAACCCGGCTCGTGCCGACGCCCGCCCGAAGCTGGACTCGGTCGAGACCTGGGAGATCGTCAACCGCACCAACGTCGCCCACGTGATGCACATGCACCTGACCGACTGGTACCTGCTCGCCCGCAACGGCCGCAAGCCACCGCCCTGGGAAGACTGCCTCAAGGACTCCTTCCTGCTCTACCCCCACGAACGCATCCTCGTCGCCGGCTACTTCGCCGACTACACCGGCAAGTTCGTCATCCACTGCCACATGCTCGACCACGAGGACCACGGCCTGATGGCCCAGTTCGAGGTCGTTCCCTAAAACGAAACCGGGCCCACGGTGGGCCCGGTCCGAATGATGTTTGGCGTCGCTCAGGTGCCGCGCACGTGCGGCGTATGGTCGCCGATGTGGAGGCTCTCGAGCAGCCTCGGGACGTAGAGGAGGCCGCAGACGCCGACCAGGACGTAGACGATGTCGGTGAGCGTGCCGCTGCCGAAGACGTCCGAGATCACGTTCGTGTCGAACAGCCCGACCATCCCCCAGTTGAGAGCGCCAATCACCATCAACAGCAGGGCGACGGGCTCAAACCGCTTGACCATCTCCATCTCAATCCTCCTAAGGAGATAATGCGGATAGTTACGAGAGAGATACACCGCGGCCTCGTCCACGGTTACGGGCGACGGCCCAGTTCGAGGTCGTGAGTGAGCTACGGATGAAGAGGGTGCTTCGACTCGAGTCGAAGCTTCTCGACGGAGACGACTGGCAGGCCAAGCGTTTCGCCCCGCTCGTTGGCGACCTCGACCATCTTCATCTCGCCGAAATCATGGACGACGGCGCCGCGAGTTCCGGCTGGCCATCCGTTGACTGCTTCAGCGAATGAGACGACGTCAACCTCTCCTATGGACTGTTTGACAGTGGCCATGAATCGAGTCTAGGGCCTCAAGAACGCCGTGAGCAACCGCGGGCACGCTGAAGCGTCAACGAGTATCCAGGTAGTTCGCAAGTTGGCTACCCGCAAGCGTTTGTCCCCGAGACCTTGAATTGGAAATCGGACAACGCAGTTGATTCCAAAGGGTGGGTTATGCCGGATTGAGTGGATCGGAGCTTTAAGAATTCCAACCCGGATCGCCCGCTCGACGTAGTCGACATCGTCGATTGTGATGCCGAGAATTCGCTCGAAACCCAGTGCCTTCGGTCCACCGGTCTCATGGCCCACCTCCAAGGAGTAGTCAAGTAGCTTCCGTCGCACGCCGATTGCCTCCGCTGCCCTCGGTAGAGGCTTCCCAGCTTTCGGCGGCCAGGGCACTCGGCGACGGTAGGTCGCTCGGACGAGCTGATGGCGCGCAGAGTGTGAATTCGCTACGACGAAATATGCGACGTGGCAGGTTTGGATGGATCGGGGGCGATCTTTATGTGGCAGCCGTTGGGATGAAGCGCGGTCCAGAATCGGGCGAACTGCTCATTGGCCACTTCGGGGGCGAGTGCCTCCTCGGCGCGTGCGAGCTCTATGAGAAGCGGTGTCGGCCGATACCACTCGGCACTACTTCGCTCGGGCTTGTCGTCTCGCCAGACGCGGCTGTCGCTGAAGAGGTTGTGCAGCATCGCCTCTTGGAGGGAGCCGCCGAAGACCGTTCTAGTCAAGGTGCTGGCGGTGCTGAGGCGACGTTTCGGAGACCCTGAAAAGCCAATCTTGATCAGGCCCTCCCGTACGGCGAAATAAACTTGATCCGCCGGGTCGTCGGCGCCACCGGGATCGGTGTCGAGTTCGCCGGATTCGATTCCCCAGACGAAAATCGGCCCAGGCGGTGCCAAGACCGCAAAAGCTGGAGCGTGAGTGGTCCAATGAGTCCAGGCGTCGCGCCACGTCTGAAAGCGTTCTTTCAGGTCCACTAGGCACACTTGATGGGTCCAAAGGGGCGTACCAGGCTCGGCCTTGGGCCCCTCTTTGCTTGGCGTCATCGCCCGGGTTCTACTCAACCGACCCGCTAGTCGGGCGTCTCAGTGGGGGTTCCATTGATGAGTGCGTCAAGGTCTGGGGGCTCAGCGTCGAACAGGTTGCCTGCCAGATCAGGGTCGTGCTTGGCGCGGTCGATTAGCTCAAGCGCCGCGAGGAGAGCCTCTTTCGCCGCTGCCCCGTCCCAACCCGCAAGTTCTCGTACGTAGGCGCGAATGCTCTCACGCGTCTGAAGTTGCAATACCTGGGAAGAGTCAAGGGCGTTTCCCATCAGAGTTGTGCTCCGGGTGAGGCGGCGCAGGCCAAGCGACGCTACTCGCCGATCAGCTCGATGCGGTAGCCGTCGGGGTCGCGCAGGAAGCAGATCAAGTGGCCCTCGGTGCGGCCGCCGGGGCGGTAGGGGGGCTTTTCGGGCTCGATGCCGTCGGCGGCGAGGCCCTCCAGGGTGGCGTTGAGGTCGTCGACCATGAGGGCGATGTGGTTGTAGCCGGTGCCGTGCTCGTAGCCGGTGACGCCGTGGTTGTAGGTGAGCTCGAGGACCGGGTCTTCGCCCGGCAGGTTCATGAAGACGTTGATCGCCTCGTCGCCGATTGGCATCCGGCCCGCCACTTCGAAGCCGATCCTCTCGTAGAAGGCAACCGAGCGGTCGATGTCGCCAATTCGGTAGCAAGTGTGCAGGAACTTCGGCATCGACTTCGCAGCCTAGCGCCCTCCCTACAATTTGCAGTCGAATGGCTCGCCGAACGCGCCTGCGCAGGCGCAAGTCGCATACCTCGAAGTGGAAAAGGGTGACGGTCCCGCTGGGGGTCCTGCTTGCCGTGGGCATCGTCGCCGGCGGGGTCGCCGGCGGCTGGGCGGTGAACGTCTACGAGTCGGCGCCGCCGCTCTCCAGCCTCAAACCGGTGCAGAAGGGCCGCTCCTCGGCGATCTACGCCGCCGACGGCAGCCTGATCGGCTTCATCCAGGCGGAAAACATCCGCCAGCCCGTGCCGGAACGGGCGATGCCGCAGATGCTGCGCGACGCGACCGTCGCGATCGAGGACAAGAACTACTTCAACCACGGCGCCCTCGACCCCGCCGGGATCGCCCGCGCCGCCTGGAAGGACCTGCTCGCCGGCGGCAAGCCGGTGCAGGGTGCCTCGACGATCACCCAGCAGCTGGTTCGCAACCTCTACATCCAGAACCCCCAGGAGACGCTCAAGCGAAAGCTGATCGAAGCGCACCTCGCCTACGAGATGGAGGACGCCCACACCAAGAACTGGATCCTCACCGCCTACCTCAACACGGCGCCCTACGGCACGGTCGAAGGGGAGACCGCCGTCGGGGTCGAGGCGGCCGCGCAGACCTATTTCGGCAAGCCCGCCAAGGACCTCGGGCTGATCGAATCGGCCTTGATCGCAGGGCTGCCGCAGGCGCCCTCCGAATACAACCCGTTCCTCGACCCGCACGCCGCGATCCGGCGCCGCAACGAGGTGCTCGACGCGATGCACGAGGAGGGCTACATCGACGGCGCCGAATACCGCAAGGCGCTGGGCAGGAATCTTGGCCTCAGCCCGGGCCACAAGTACCGGGTGATCCACGACCCCTTCCTCTTCGACCTCGTGCAGCAGGAGCTGATCGACAAATACGGGATCAACACCGTGCGCAACGGCGGGCTCAAGGCCTACACGACGATCGACCCGGAACTGCAGGAACGGGCGCAGGAAGCGGTTGACTCCTGCAGCGTCTGTTACCCGGACGGCGGCCCGGCGGCGGCGCTGGCCTCGGTCGACCCCGCCACCGGCGAGATCGTCGCCCTCGCCTCGACCGAAGGGTCCGAGAGCGAAAGCGAATTCAACTACGCCTGGCAGGCGCACCGCCAGCCCGGCTCGTCCTTCAAGACCTATGTGTTGGCGACGGCGATCAAGCAGGGCATCGATCCCGACACCACCTACTACGACGGCACCTCGCCGAAGACGCTCGATCTGCCCTACGGCGGCACCTGGACGGTCAACAACGCCGAGCCCGGCGGCGGCACGATGTCGCTTGCCGCGGCCACCTGGGAGTCGGTAAACGTCATCTTCGCCCAGCTCGACCTCGACGTCGGGCCCGAGAACGTCACCGAGACCGCCGAAGAAATGGGCATCGAAGCGCCGCTTGAATCGGTGCCGGCGGAGGCGATCGGCGGTCTTGCCGTCGGCGTCACGCCGCTCGAACAGGCCGACGGCTACGCAACCCTGGCCAGCGGCGGCATCCACCACGAGCCGACCGCGATCAGCCGGGTCGAGTTCCCCAACGGCAAGGTCGAGGAAACCGACCCGGATTCGGGCGAGCGCGTGCTCACCGAGGGTCAGGCCTACGAAGTGACGAGGCTGCTCGAGGGCGTGATCACACAGGGCACCGGCGCCGGCTACACCTACATGGGCTGCGGGGCCGAGGCCGGCAAGACCGGAACCTCGGAGGACCTCTCCGACGCCTGGTTCGTCGGCTACACGCCGCTCTTCTCGACCGCGGTCTGGGTCGGCCACCCGCAGTCACGCGAAGCGACCGGTTTCGGTGGGCCGACGGCAGGGCCGATCTGGCGCTCCTTCATGGAATCGGCGGTGGCGGGCGACTGCCCGGAATTCGCCCAACCCGCGACCCTGCCCGAGCTGTCGGAACTCGACAGCGACCACACTTCCAGCTCTTCTTCGGGCGAATACGAATACAACGAATACGAAGAAGAAGAAACGACGGAAGAACCGTCGAAGGAAGGCAAAGACAAGGGCGAAGGGGAAGACACTGCGCCCGAAGGCGAAGCCGAAGCCGCGCCGGAAGCCACTCCTGAACCTAGTCCTGCGCCAGTCTCGCCGCCCTCCACCGGCGGCGGCGTGAGCCCGGGCTGAGCGACCTTCGCCCAGGTCGGCGGGCTTGAGGACCGCTCGCCTGGCGATACTGCGGCGGTGATCGTCAACTGCGCCGCCTACGAGGACGGTCGCCGCGTCGGTGGCGACCTTTCGCTGGCTGAGGCTGGCCGGACCTGTCACGAGTCCGGCGCCTTCGTCTGGCTCGGTGTCTTCGAGCCGGAGGCGGCCGAGTTCGAGCAGATCGCCGCCGAGTTCGGCCTGCACGAGCTCGCGGTCGAGGACGCGATCGACGCCCACCAGCGGCCCAAGATCGAGCTCTACGGGGACACGCTGCTGGTCGTCGTCAAGACCGCCCACTACGTCGATTCCGAAGAGGTGATCGAGATCGGCGAGCTGCTGATCTTCGTCAACGCCGATTTCATCATCGTCGTCCGCCATGGCGAGGGCAGGCTGGACGGGGTGCGCGAACGGATCGAGCGCCGTCCCGATCTGCTGCGACACGGCTCGGCAATGGTCCTCTACGCGATTCTCGACCACGTCGTCGACGGCTACGAGGAAGCCGCCGGTGGGGTGGACGTCGACATTCAGCAGGTCGAGCGCCAGGTCTTCTCCGCCGATCGCTACAACCCGGCCGAGCGGATCTACAAGCTCGAGCGCGAGGTGCTCGACTTCAACGCTGCGGTCGCACCGCTGGCGATCGTCGTCGACGAGATCACGCGCGGCCACTTCGAGGCGATCCCCGACGAGCTGCACGAGTACTTCCGTGACGTCCACGATCACCTGCGCCGGGCGGGCGGGCGCATCGCCGGCTTCCGCGAGCTGCTCGGCAGCGCCCTGCACGCCAATCTCACCCAGATCTCCGTGCAGCAAAACGAGGACATGCGCAAGATCACCGCCTGGGTGGCGATTCTCGCCGTGCCCACCATGGTCGCCGGCATCTACGGGATGAACTTCGACACGATGCCGGAGCTGCACTGGCGCTTCGGCTACCCCACCGTGATCGTCCTCATCCTCATCGCCTGCGCCCTGCTCCACCGCCGCTTCCGCCGCGACGGCTGGCTCTAGAAGTCGACCTGATCCAAGCCCGGGTTCCGGTGCGCCTTATGCCCTCCCAGGGTGCATAAAGCGCACCGGAACGGCAATCACCGAATCCGGATCGGCATTCACGACTTTGCCGATCGACATTGTGCTACCCTGCCGCTTCTTCTTTTAGAACTAAGTCACTCAAAAAACTAAATCAGTAGACAAAGAAAGGATTCCTTTCTATGCGGAACGCTCGCAAGGTAACCCGGCGGCGCAGCGTCAACGCGGCCCTCCTGGCCGCTCTATTTGCGTTGGCAGCTGTGATTGCCGGATGTGGAAGTAGCAGTGACGACAGCAGCTCCTCCTCGGGGGGCGGCAAGCTCGACGTGGTCGGCTACTCCACCCCCGAAGCCGTCTACCAGGAAGATCTGGAGCCGGCCTTCGAGAAGACCTCCGCGGGCAGCGGTGTCAGCTTCAGCAACTCCTTCGGTGCTTCCGGCGATCAGAGCCGCGCCGTGGTTGCGGGCCAGCCCGCCTCCGTCGTCCACTTCGCCCAAGCCGGTGACATGGAACGGCTGGTCGAAGAAGGCGGCATCGTCGCCAAAGACTGGGACAAGCAGAAATACGGCGGCATCGCCCAGGACTCGGTCGTCGTGATCAGCGTTCGCAAGGGCAATCCGGAGGGGATCAAGACCCTCGACGACGTGCTCACCAAGGACGTCGACGTTGTCACCCCCAACCCGTTCAGCTCTGGCGCGGCGCGCTGGAACATCATGGCCGTCTACGGCACCCTGATCAACGAGGGCAAGTCCGCCGACGAGGCGCTCACCGGCGTCAAGACTCTGCTTGAAAAGACGGTTGCGCAGCCGGGCAGCGCCCGCGACGCGCTCGCCGCTTTCACCCAGGGCCAGGGCGATGTTCTGCTCGGTTACGAGAACGAGGCGATCAAGGCCGAAGAGGAAGGCGAAGACCTCGAGTACGTCGTGCCGCCGTCGACGATCCTGATCGAAACCCCGATCGCGGTGACCAAAGACGCCCCGGAGCCGGCGGCGCAGGATTTCCTCGACTTCATCTGGTCTGACGAAGGCCAGGAAATCTGGGCCGAAAACGGCTACCGCCCGGTCAACCCGAAGCTGGTCGACGAGCAGCAGTTCCCGACCCCGAAGGAACTGTTCAAGATCAGCCAGTTCGGTGGCTGGGGCAAGGTCAACGACGAGTTCTTCGATGACGAAACGGGTTCGGTCGCCAAGATCGAGACTGAACTCGGGGTCTCCACCTCAGGCTGATGTCAGCGCACCCGGCAAGCGCAACATCAGTCCCAGCATCGCCCCGGGCAGGCATCCGCCTGCCCGGGCTCGGCGTCGGTGTCGGCGGCGGCACGGTCATGCTCTACCTGAGCATCATCGTGCTGCTGCCGCTGGCGGCCGTCGTCAGCGAAGCCTTCACCGGCGGCCTCGGCACCTTCTGGGACCAGGTCACCTCGCCGCTGGCGCTGAAGAGCCTGAAGCTGACGGTCATCTGCTCGCTGATCGTCGTCGTGGTCAACGGGATCTTCGGCACGATCCTCGCCTGGCTGCTGGTCCGCGACGACTTCCCCGGCAAAAGCGCGGTCAACGCGGTGATCGACCTCCCCTTTGCCCTGCCGACGATCGTCGCCAGCCTCACCCTGCTGACGCTGTACGGCAACGACAGCCCGCTGGGGATTCACCTGGCGGCGACTCAGGCCGCCGTCGTCGTAGCGCTGATGTTCGTCACCCTTCCCTTCGTCGTCCGCGCCGTGCAGCCGCTGCTGCTGGAGATGGACCGTGAGATGGAGGCCGCCGCCGCCTCGCTCGGGGCCGGCAACTTCACGATCTTCCGCCGCATCATCCTTCCCAACCTCCTGCCCGGCCTCGCCGCCGGCGTCGCCCTCGCTTTCGCCCGCGCGCTGGGCGAGTTCGGCTCCGTCCTTCTCTTCGCGGGTGGGTTGCCCGACACGACCGTCTCCTCGGTCTTCATCCGCAACCAGATCGAGTCCGGCAACGATGTCGGCGCCTCCGCCGTCTCGGTGGTGCTGCTCGCCGCCTCACTCTTGCTGCTCGCCGCGGTCTCGTTGATCCAGCGCTGGGCGATCCGCCACGACCGCAGCACGAGCGAGTTCATCCCGACGCTCGCCAAGGATGTTGGCGGCGGCGGCGGAGCTGGCTACTGATGGGCGCCAATCCCGCCAGCCGCTGGGGCTTGCGAGTGCTCGGGCTCGGCTACCTGACGATGCTGCTGCTGATCCCGCTGGTGATGATCTTCTACAAGACCTTCGAAGACGGGATCGGGCCGCCGCTCGACGCGATCACCTCGCCCGACGGCCTGCACGCGCTGAAGCTGACGCTGCTGATGGTCGTGATCGCGGTGCCGCTCAACACGATTTTCGGGGTCGCCTGCGCGCTGCTCCTGGTCCGCCGCAAGTCGAAGGCGAACCCGGTGATCGACGCGATCATCAACCTCCCGTTCGCGGTCTCGCCGGTCGTCATCGGCCTCTCGCTCTTCCTCCTCTACGGAACCGGCGGCTGGTTCGCGTTCCTCGGCGAAAACGGGATCGAGATTCTCTTCTCGGTGCCGGGGATGGTCCTCGCCAGCATCTTCGTCTCGCTGCCGTTCGTGGTCCGTGAGACGGTGCCGGTGCTGCAGGAGATCGGCACCGACCAGGAGATGGCCGCCTCGACCCTCGGGGCGAACGGCTGGCAGACCTTTTGGAGGATCACGCTGCCGTCGATCCGCTGGGGCGTCGCCTACGGCATCGTCCTCACCACCGCGCGGGTGCTCGGCGAGTTCGGCGCGGTGACGATCGTCTCCGGCTCGATCAGCGGGCAGACCCAGACCCTGCCGCTGTTCGTCGAGAAGCAGTACGCCAACTTCAACTCCACCGGCGCCTACGGCGCCTCCCTGGTGCTGGCGCTCCTGGCGCTGATCACCCTGTTCGCAATGAACCTGCTCAAACGAAAGGAGGACGCCTGATGGGAATCTCAGTCGAGGGAGCAAACAAGCGCTTCGGTGACTTTCAGGCGCTCGACGACGTATCGATCGATGTCCCCGACGGCTCGCTGACGGCTCTGCTCGGCCCCAGCGGCAGCGGCAAGTCCACCCTGCTGCGGGCGATCGCCGGGCTCGAGGGCCTGGACTCGGGACAGGTGAAGATCAACGGCGAGGACGCGACCGGGAAGCCGGCGCAGAAGCGCGGCGTCGGCTTCGTCTTCCAGCACTACGCCGCCTTCAAGCACATGACGGTCTACGACAACGTCGCCTTCGGCCTGACGATCCGCAAGTGGGACAAGGCGAAGATCTCGGCCCGCGTGCACGAGCTGCTCCAGCTGGTCCAGCTCGACGGCCTCGCCGGCCGCTTCCCCTCACAGCTCTCCGGCGGCCAGCGCCAGCGCATGGCCCTGGCCCGGGCGCTGGCGGTCGAGCCGCAGGTGCTGCTGCTCGACGAGCCCTTCGGTGCGCTCGACGCCAAGGTGCGCAAGGACCTGCGCGCCTGGCTGCGCAACCTGCACGAGGAGATGCACGTGACGACGATCTTCGTCACCCACGACCAGGAGGAGGCGATGGACGTCGCCGGCCAGTTGGTGGTGATGAACGAGGGCAGGGTGGAGCAGTCGGGCAGCGCCGACGACCTCTACGACCACCCCGCCAACGAGTTCGTGATGAGCTTCGTCGGCGAGGTCAACCGGCTCGGCGACGGCTTCGTGCGCCCGCACGACATGGACGTCGTGCTCGACGCCGACGAGAACACCGAGGAGGCGATGGTGCAGCGCATCGTCGCCCTCGGCTTCGAGATCCGGGTTGAGTTCGTGCTTGCCGACGGCACCGAGGTATGGGCCCAGCTGACCCGCGCCGAGCTGCAGAAGCTCGAGCTGCGCCAGGGTCAGATCGTCTACCTGCGGCCGGGCAAGACCAAGAGCTTCAGCGGTGACTCACCGCCCGACGGTGACGGGGCCTCGACTCCCCGTGATCCAAAGGGTGGCGACGACGCAGAGGTATCTGCAGCCGCCTGAAGGGGCGTAGGGGCGGGGTGCGCTTTGCCGGGTGGCGCCCCGCCCCGACCCGCCACTGCCGAGTCCTAAAGGTACTGAGACAGGCCCGCCTTTTGGCGCGATTATGTGTTGTGTCGCGCGGTCTTGAGGTCAATGGTCGGGGCTGTGCCCAAATCAGCAGCTTCTACGGCATCACGATCTGGATGTACTACGACGAGGCGCATCACACGGGTCGTCCACATTTTCATGCTCGCTATGGCAACCATGAGGCCTCGGTCGATATTGAGAGCTTCGAATTGATTGCGGGCGAACTACCCACGCGGGCGCGTCGCTTGGTGGTCGAGTGGGCACAGGCCTGCCGCTCTCAACTTCGCGACAACTGGGGACGCGCACGCCAGAAGCAACCACTGATGCCGATCGAGCCCTTGAGATAGGGAATTATCATCACCTTATGCGCGGTACGCCAATTCTTGTCGATGCCAGGGTCGGAGACGATCATCAGGTTCGCGTCAGCTTTGATGACGGGCTAACGGCTGAGGTGGATCTCTCTTATCTCTTGGACTACGGGGGCGTCTTCGAGCCACTGCGCGACCTCGGCTATTTCCGGCAGCTTCGCGCTGATCCGGAGGCCGGGACAATCGTCTGGCCCAACGAAGCCGATATAGCGCCCGAGACTTTGTACGAGAGAGCGAAGCGGGCCGTTTAGCAGGGCCGGCGGGCAAGCTCGAGGCGAAACGGCGCTCGGGATCCGACGCTTGCTGCTATTCTTGAGTTAGATGGTCAATAAAACCAAGAAAGGAGAAGGCCGATGGACAACGCACCGGAGCACACGAAATTCGTCTCGCGCGGCAGGCTGAACGGCGTCCTGCGCCAGCACCCCGGGGGAGGGGGACCGGCGGATGTCCCCGCGACCCAACCCGGACGCGAGCAGCACGGGACCGATGACCTGGATACGCAGGCCTTTGAAGCTCTCTACTACCGGGCTCGCCTGATCCTCGGTGAGCCGCTTCCCCGTCCCGCGCGGTTCCAACTGCGCGGGCACTGAGGCCGACCTTCCCCTGGGGTCGCCTCGAGAGCCGACCGCGCCGGACTGCTCCGGCGCGGTCGGCTCTTTTTGCTTCTCCTCGCCCTATTTCGTGGTCGTTTCGGTGGGCGGTGCTTCCGGCAGCTCGGGGTAGGCCTGCACTGCCAGGTTCCAGCTTTTCAGCGTGAAGACCACGTTTTTGGCGCCGGCGTACTGGACGGCGATGACGTGGCCGCCTTTCTGCAGGACCGTGGTCTGCACCACCGTGTAAGTCAACGGTGCCGGTGCCGGCGAAGCCGCCGTCGCCGGGGCGAAGTTGACTTTGCCGAGGGCCTGGCCGTCAACCAGGATCTGGACCGGGCAGGCGAGTTCGATCGTCGGTTTCGGCGCCACGCAGGTTGCCTGGCCCGAGAAGGTGACGACCGCCGAGGCGGTGCCAGGAGTGGCGACCGTGGTGAACGCGGTCGGGATGAACCCGGGGGTCGTCGCGCCCGAGGGGCCGAAGACCGCCGTTCCCGCTGCGATGCCAACCACCGGCGTCAGGGGGGCCTCGGCCTTCTTCACGTAGATGTTGCCGGCCGCCTTCTTTTTCAGGTACAGCGTCGCGGCCTTCTTGTTGGAGACGTAGATCTTGCCGGCCGCCTTCTTGGTGATGAAGCTCCCGCTGATCGCGGACCCCGCGAACGATGGCGTCACGGCGACAGCCGCCGCGAGCACAGCCGCCAGCGCGACCGCGGTTGCGGCGCGAGGCGTGGACAGTCTTCTTCTGAGCAATTGAACCTCCGTTATAGGGCGTGCCGGGGCAGCCTTTATTAGTAAAGAGGTCAATAAAGTACAGAAGCTGTTAGGGTGATGTCGAGTTAGCTGATCAAGAAACTTCTATACCCGGCAAGGAAGGCAGCAAAACGCGTATGAGAATCAGGACCCTCGTCATCTCGGCAGTCGCCCTGGTGGCACTCGCCATACCGGCCTCTGCCGGGGCCGTGACCCTGATCGGGTCGGGCTCGGTGGCCGCCCAGCCCGTCCTGCAGGCGCTGTTCAGCACCTACACGAAGGAGGTCAACAAAAAGGTCCACTTCGTCTACACCGCCAACGGCGGCAACGCGGGGGTCAAGGACGTCCAGAACGGCACCAGCCAGTTCGCCGGGCAGGCCCGCACGCCGCTGCCCAGCGATGCCGGCACGACCTACATCAAGATGTTCCTCGACGGGCTCTGCATCGACGTCAACCCGAAGAACAAGCTCAAAAACATCACGATCCAGCAGACCCACGACATCTACCGGGGGCTGCTGACCAACTGGAGCCAGTTGCCGGGTTCGGGACTCGCTACAACGATCGACCCGGTCGGCCGCGACACCAACGGGGGGACATACAACTTCTTCCTCCAGGCGGTGCTGGGCAACGAGCTGCCGGCCTCCAACGTCAACGCGCTGACGGCAGACGGCCTCGTCGTCAATGCCGTCAAGACGGACCCGAATGCGATCGGCTATGACGGGCTTGCCTGGCAGGGCAAGGGCCAGAAGGCGCTCAAGGTCAACGGGGTTCCCTGCCAAGCCGACAAGATCAGCGTCGAGCCGCTCAAGTACCCGCTCTCGCGCTACCTCTTCCTGGTCCTGCCGGGAGACGGCAGCGGCATCTCGCCGGCCCTCTCCAAGTTCATCGACTGGGCCCGGCGCGATCCGCTCGCCGGTGAGGTGATCGCCAAAGCCGGCGGCGTCCCCGCCTTCAACAAGAAGGCCAAGAAGTAGCCAGTGGACGAGTCGTACCCCTCCGAGTACGGCCCCAAGTGGTCGGACCAGCGCGCCGGGCGATTGCTCGGCGCGCTGGTCTGTGCCGTGGTTGGCCTGCTGCTGGCGCTGATCGTCACCGTCTTCATCAAGGCCTGGCCGTCGTTTGCCCATAACGGCCTCGCCTGGTTCGGCTCCGGCGGCAGCGTCGAAGAACAGCTCAACCAGATCTACCTCTCCGGGTTGAGCGGCGCCAACTACGTCTACACCTTCCACGGCTGGCAGCTGATCTGGAGCACGCTGCTGATCACCGGCGGCGCGGTCTTGCTCGCCCTCTTCAGCGCCCTCTTCGTTTCCGTCTTCATCGTCGAGTTCGCGCCGGAGTGGATGCGCGACGTGCTGCAGCCGGTAGTCCGCTTCCTCGCCAGCGTGCCGTCGGTGATCTACGGCCTGCTTGGCGTGCTGGTGATCGTGCCTTTCATCGGCAACCACCTGGTGACCGAGGGGCAGAAGGCCTCGGTTGCCGGCGTGATCTCGCTGAGCGGCTACAGCCTGCTCGCCGCGGTGCTGATCCTCACCGTGATGATCGCGCCGCTGATGGTCTCGATCTTCTCCGACGGCCTGCGCTCGGTTCGTCCCGGTTGGCTCGAGGGCTCGCTGGCGCTCGGCGTCAACCGCTGGCGCACGACCTGGAAGATCGCCGTGCGCACGGCGCGGCCGGCGATCGTCGCCGGCACGGTGCTGGCGGTGGCGCGGGCGATCGGCGAGGCGGTGATGTTGGCGATGGTCTCGGGCTCGGTCGCCTTTGCCCCAAATCCCGCCGACGGGTTGATCTTCATCTACGAGCCCTCGCGGCCGCTGGCGCCGACGATCGTCAAGAACATCGACTCGCTCGGCTCACCGCCCTCGAACGCGACCCTGTTCGCGATCGCCGCCGTGCTGCTCTTCTCGGCGGCGATCTTCTCCTTCGCCGGCTGGGTGGCGCGGCGGGCGATGCGCAAATACGGAGCGACGGCCTGATGGAGTCATCAGTAGCTACGCCGCCGGCTGGCCCGCCGCCCACGCCCGCGCCGCAGAAGCCGGGCAAGGACGCGGTCGAGGGCAGCGCCACCTGGCGGCTCTCGGACCGGATCGGCCTGGCGATCTGCTGGGCGCTGGGCCTGCTCTTCTGCGCGATCGCGGTGGCGGTCGTCGTCTACCTGTTCCTGCAGGGGATCAAGTACCTGAAGCCCTCGATGCTGGTCACTCCCGCCTCGGCCGGGTTCAGCGAGAGTGAATCCGGCGGCTTCGCCGACGCCTTCATCGGCACCCTGATCGTCGCCGTGATGGGAATCGCGATTGCGCTGCCGGCCGGCGTCGGGGTTGCCGTGTGGCTGGTCGAGTACGGCCGCCCCGCCGGCCTGGCGCGGATCACCGAATCGACGATCGAGGCGATCGCCGGCATTCCCTCGATCGTCCTCGCCCTCTTCGGCACGGTGATCTTCTCCAGCACCGCGCTCGGCTTCCTCAGCCGCACTTCCGAAGGAGTCGTCTTCGGCCGCTCCTTCTTCGCCGCCTCGGCGATGCTGGCGATCGTCGCCCTGCCGCTGGTCGTCGCCAGTACCCGCGAGGGGCTCAACGCGATCCCCCAGCACGTGCGCGAGGCCTCCTACGCGGTCGGCAAGACCAAGATCGCGACGACGCGGCGGATCCTACTGCCGGCGGCGCGCCCGCAGGTGGCGACCGGGGCGATGCTCGGCCTCGGCCGGATCATCGGCGACACGGCGATCATCGTCGTCCTGCTCGGCGCCACCCAGAACTTCGCCCCGGTCGGCGGTGCCTTCCCGCTCAACTACCTGCGCGGGGCGGGCACGACGCTGACCAACTTCGTCTACGAGGCGTCCCCGACCGGAAACCTCAATCAGCCCCAGAAGGCCTACGCGGCGGCCTTCGTCCTGCTGCTGATGGTGCTGGCCCTGAACGCGGCCGTCGACGTCGTCCATCGCCGCGCCCGAAAGGTAGGAACGTGGAGTTCGTAACCCCAGACGTGCCCGATCTCGACCGCCAGGTAGGGGGGGTCAGCTCCGATGCTCCCCCGCCGATCCGGCGCTTGCCGCTGGAGGATGCTCCCGCCGCCACGCAGGTGCCGGCCCCAGTCGCGTCGACCAACGGCAGCGGTATTTCGGCGCCGGGTGGCTTCACCGCGGCGCGCCGCTCGATCACCGCTCCCCAGTTCTCGATCCGCCGCATGGAGATTGACGACGTCTCGGTCTCCTACGCCAATCGCGAAGCGGTCAAATCGGTCTCGCTGCCAGTGCGCCAGGGCGAGGTGCTGTCGCTGATCGGACCGTCCGGCTGCGGCAAGACGACGCTGCTGCGCTCGCTCAACCGGCTCACCGAGCTGACCCGCACGGCGACGCTGCGCGGGCGCATCCTGCTCGACGACGTCGACATCCGCCTGATCGAGCCGACCTCGCTGCGGCGCCGGGTGACGATGGTCTTCCAGCAGCCCAACCCGTTTCCGATGAGCGTCTTCGACAACATCGCCTACGTGCTGCGCGAGCAGGGCTCGCGGCGCCAGCGCAAGAAGGCGCTGGAGCCGAAAGTCCACAGCGCGCTGCAGCGGGCCGGCCTCTTCGAGGAGGTCAAGGACAACCTCGATCACCCCGCCCTGCGTCTCTCCGGCGGCCAGCAGCAGCGGCTCTGCATCGCCCGCGCGCTGGCGGCCGAACCGGAGGTGCTGCTGCTCGACGAGCCCTGCTCGGCGCTCGACCCGCAGTCGACCCAGGTGATCGAGGATCTGATCGTCAAGCTGCGCGACGACGTCGCCGTCGTGATCGTCACCCACAACCTGCAGCAGGCCTACCGGATCGCCGATCACGTCGCCTTCATGTACCTCGGCGAGCTGGTCGAGTACAGCAGCGCCACCGCCCTCTTCGGCTCGCCCCGCGAGCAGCGCACCAAGGAGTACGTGAGCGGTGCGTTCGGTTAGGCGCATCACACCTCGCGCCAGCCTGCTGGTCGCCTGCGTTCTGCTGCTGGCCCTCTTTGCTGCGGGCTGCCAGACCACCCAGGACACCGCCGCGGAAAAGCAGGCGGAATCGAAGCTGATCCTCGAAAAGCGCGAGCGCAAGCAGCAATCCAAGTCGCACGACAAAGGGAGTGAGAAGCGATGACCGTGGCACCTGAGCATCCCCTTGCCGGCTCGAGCAAGTACGAGCCCTGCGAGGAGTGCGGCGCACCGCTCGATCCGCAGCAGCGCTACTGCGTCAACTGCGCGGCGCGGCGGGGCAACGGCGCCAACCCTTCTTCTCGCTACTTCACGGCGATGAGCAAGCGGGCCCACCGGCCGCTGCCGCGCCCACCTGCAAAAGGCGGGTCGGGCAGCCGGGCGGCTGCCGTCGGCTTCTTCGCCCTGCTGCCAATTGCCGTGGCGATCGGGGTCGTGGTCGGACGCAGCGGCGGCGACGATGGCGAAAATGAGGCGCTGCTCGAGGCACTGCGAAACCGTCCTGCTGCCACCGCCAGTACCACCGCCGGGACGACAGCTGCCGCAGGCTCTGGCAAGGACGGCAAGGCCAAAGGCGCGGACAAATCAAGCAAGGGCGGCGGCAAAGTGGTCGCCAAGACGAGCAATGGTGAGGTGCACCAGGTGACCGGCTACAAGCCGCCGGCGGAGAAGGTCGAAGAAGACACGCGGCTGGTTGAAGCAAACCCCGAACAGACCGGCGACAACTACATCAAAGCGCAGCAGAACCTGCCCGACGTGATCGTCGTCGGCGGCGACCCCGGTTCGGCCCCGGCCGCGCCCGGTGGAGCAGCGGAACCATGAGCGCGCTCAGCGATGTGCTGCGGCGGCCGGCGAGCGCCCTGAAGTCGGCTCGGGCGAAGCCCGAGCTGCCACAGTCGGAGCCGCCGCCGCAGCCGGCAAAAGTGGAGCCGAAGCCCGAGGAGGACGCCGAGCTGCGCGCCCAGCGCGACCGGCTGCTGGAGAAGTTCACGGTCATGCAGGCAGACCTGGGCGGCGCTTTCTACGAGATGGCGATCCGCGATCACGTGCGGATGGACGTGCTGACCCGCAAGGCGGCCGAGCTGCAGCGGGTTGATGCGGACCTGCTCGCGGTCGAGCGGATGCTCGAGCTGCAGCGTTCCGATGCCGCCGGTCTTTGCCCCAGTTGCGATTCCCCCTACGGACCGGCGGATCGTTTCTGCCCCCAGTGCGGCCACTCCCTGATGGCGGTGGAGGCGTGAAGGCCGCGCTGCAGGCTCAGGCCCGCCGGGCGATGGCCGCGGCGGCGACGCTGACCGGCAAGCGCTTCGGCCTGCTCGTCGCCTCCTCCGTGGTCGCGACCTCGGCGATCATCGCCAGCGCGATGACCGGGACGGGGGGGAGCGGCGCGCTCGCCGCTCTTGTCGGCCGCAGCCTCGCCTCGGAAAGCACGCCGGTGGCGAGCGCACCTGCTCCGACACCGAGCGCGAGTAGCGGCGGCGCATCCGCCGCGCCCTCCGGTGCCGCGCCCGAACCTGCGCCGGAAGCGAGCTATGCGGCGAGCCCTGCTCCCGCGCCCGCACCGGCCAGCGAACCGGCGGCGAAGAAGCCTGCCCCGGCGCCGGCGGAAGCCGAACTCGAAGCGGGCCCGGTCAAACACGTCTTCGTGATCTCCCTGAGCAGCCCCGGCTATGAACAGTCGCTGGGGGCGCAGTCGCAGATGCCCTACCTCTCCACGACCCTGCGTCCGCAAGGCGAGCTGCTGAGCAACTACACGTTGCTCGACGACGGCGCCCTGCCCAATGGCATCGCCGCGATCAGCGGCCAGCCAGCCAACTCCGCGACGATCGATGGCTGCCCTGGCTCCGAAGCCTTCAGCTCGGTCAAGGCGAACTCGAACGGCGTCCTCGCCGGCACTGGCTGCGTCTATCCGGTCGAAACGCTGACGGTCGCCGACCAGCTCACCCTCGAGCAGCTCGACTGGCGCGCCTATGCCGACGGCATGGTTGACCCAGCTGGAGGGCCCGCCAACTGCGTCCACCCGAGTCCAGGTGAATCCAGCGCCTCCGCCCAGCCGGGTGGCTACGCGGCAAGCCAGAACCCGTTCGTCTACTTCCACTCGCTGCTCGACCTCGGCGATTGCTCGGCCAGTGACGTCCCACTCGAACAGCTGAGCAAGGACCTGGTCAAAGCCGAGAAGACGCCGAGCTACTCGTTCATCGCGCCCACGCCCTGCAGCGCCGGCGCTGCAGGGCAGTGCCCCGCGGGCGCGACGGAAGGGGCGGCCAGCGCCGACGCCTTTCTCTCGACTTGGGTGCCAAAGATCCTCGCCTCGCCCGCCTACAAGGCCGACGGCGTCCTGATGGTCACCTTCTCCTCGGTCAACCCGCCCGCCACCGACGCCCCCGCTCCGAGCGGGGACCCCCTGCGCACTGGCGCCCTGCTGCTCTCGCCGTTCGTCACTCCCGGCGGCACGGATTCCGCCGCGTACGACCCCTACTCGCTGCTGCGCGCCAGCGAGGAATTCTTCGCCCTGAGTCCGCTCGGCCTCGCTGCGGGTGCGAAGACGAAGTCCTTCGCCACGAGTTTGCTCCAAGTCAACGGGGGCGACTAGAGGCGGGACCGCGGCACCCTCGGCTCTAGGATGAGTCGCGTGCCCGAGCAGCGAAAACCGGTCAACTGGCGTGCCTGGATCGTCGGCATCCTGGTCGCGATCGTCGTCATCGTCGCCCTGCAGAACTCACAGCAGGTGCGGGTCGACGTCCTCTTCGTCACCGTCGACGCGCCCTTGATCGTCATCTTGCTGGCGGCCGTTGCGATTGGTGCCTTGATCGGCTACGTCACGCCTGTGGTTCGTCGCCACCGGCGTGATGAGAGCCAGCGGGCGAAATGAGCGAGCGCCCGCCGGGGCGCTTCTCCAACCGCCGCGACGCCGGCCGGCAACTGGCCGCGCAGCTGCTGCCGCTGGCGGCTGAGCAGCCGCTGGTGATCGGCCTGCCGCGGGGCGGGGTTCCCGTCGCCGCGGAGATCGCCACTGCCCTCGGCGATGCCGAGCTCGAGGTCCTGGCGGTGCGCAAGATCGGCGCTCCTCACAATCCCGAGTACGGAATCGGGGCGATCGCCGAGGACGGCACCCGCGTGATCGATCGCGAGGCCGCGGCGGTGCTCGGCATCGACGGCGACGCCTTGGAGGAGATCGTTGCCCGCGAGAGCGCCGAGCTGGATCGCCGGGTCGAGGCCTATCGCGGCGACCGACCGCCGCTGTCAATGCGGGGACGGACCGTGATCGTGGTCGACGATGGCGTTGCCACCGGTGTTACCGACACAGCCGCCCTGCGCGCCGCCCGTCGCCGCGGGCCGCGGTGGCTTGTCCTCGCGGTTCCCGTCTGTGCGCCCGACTCGGCGGCGCGCCTGCGCGCCGAGGCCGATCAGCTGGTCTGCCTGATCGAACCGCAGCAGCTCCACGGAGTGGGCCAGTGGTACGCGGACTTCAGCCAGGTGTCCGACGCCGAGGTGCTCGCCGCGCTGGCGAGAGCGGGGGGTTAGCCCTCCGGGGAAAACCGCAGGCAATTGGCGGATTCCTGCGGATGGAGCGGCATCGCATCGGTCCTAGGGTCCGTGCATGGCAGACGACGACCAGCGTGGCGACAGGCAGAAGGTCCTGATCGCCGGTGCTGGGGTCGCCGGCCTCGAGGCGGCCTTGGCCCTGCGGGATCTAGCCGGGGAGCGGGTCGAGGTCGCTCTCCACGATCTGCGCCGGGAGTTCGTCTACCGGCCCTTTGCGATCGGTGAGCCCTACGGCACCACGCGCTCCTTCCGCTATGACCTGCGGGCCTTGAGCAAACGCTGCGGCGCTTCCCTGCGCGAGAGCGCGATCGCTGCCGTGGAGCCGGCGAAGAGGGTTGCCATCACGCGCGAAGGCGAGCGACTCTCCTACGACCACCTGATCGTCGCGACCGGCGCGCGGGCGCTCTGGGCGGTACCGGGAGCGGTGACTTATTGGGGGATTACCGACGAGGGCCAGGTGGGCAACCTGATCGCGGAGCTGCGGTCGGGGCGCCTGCAGCACATTGCCATCACCATGCCGGCGGGGCACAGCTGGGCCCTGCCGCTCTACGAGCTGGCCCTGTTCGCGGCTGGGAACAGCCAGGCGCGCATCACGGTCGTCACCCCCGAACACGAGCCTCTGGAGATCTTTGGCGATCGCGTCTCCCGGCTGACGAGCGGGCTGCTGTTCGAGCGGCGTATCGAGGTCATCGCCGGGGCACGCGCACTCGAGTTCAAAGCGGGACGCCTGCGCGTCGTACCCGGCGAGGACCTCGAGGTGGATGCCGTGCTCAGCCTGCCGCGCATGGAAGGCCGGCAGCTCGGCGGCATCCCCCATGACGAGAACGGCTTCATCGCAGTTGACGACTACGGCCGGGTGGTTGGCCTGCAGCGGGTCTACGCGGCCGGCGATGTCAGCTCCTACCCCTTCATGCAGGGCCCCTTCGCCACCCAGCAGGCCGACACGGTTGGTGAAGCGATCGCTGCGGCAGTGGGGGCAGCGGTCGAGCCCAAGCCCTTCGACCGGATCATGCGCGCCGTCCTCTGGACCGGGCAGGGGCCGCGCTACCTCTGCGGCAGAACCGGAGACGGGGATGACGGCGCCTCCAGCCCCAGTGAGCGCCACCTGGAACTCCTGCACAACGGCAGGATCACAGCCCGCTACCTCACACCGCTCGCCGACTCGCTGATCGCCAGCAGCAACTCCCATGCCGGCGCGGCCCGCACCGCTGAGGCACCGCGGGCGAGCTGAATCCGGGCATGATGGGGCGGTGAGCGACCCCGTCGTCCAGCGCTACCGCGCCGCCCGCCGTGACCCCGACCTCGCTCTGCTGGAGGGATTCCACGCTCTCAAGCACGCCCTTCGCTTT
The DNA here is from genome assembly GCA_963701265.1 of uncultured Solirubrobacterales bacterium. Taxonomy (GTDB): domain Bacteria; phylum Actinomycetota; class Thermoleophilia; order Solirubrobacterales; family 70-9; genus VRUE01. The sequence goes on along the minus strand of OY969581.1, from coordinate 2,342,609 downwards.
GGCGCCGATGTGATCGAGGCAGTCGCGCCGGACCCCGCTGAGCTCGATCGATTGGCCGTGGATCTGGCCCCCGACCTGGTCGGCTCGCTGGCGCAGCGAACCGCGCCGATTGACGGGGCGCTGCTGGCCGAGCTCGTCCCGCATGCCCCTCGCACCGGGGTTGTCGCGATTGCCCGCCGACCTACCGCCGACGTTGCGGCGGTCCTGGGTGACGAGCGGCGCGCCCCGGTTGTACTGCTCGAGGACCCGCGCACGATGGGCAACATGGGCGCCTGCGTTCGGGTTGCGGCGGCCGCGGATGCGGCGGCGGTGCTGACCACCGGCAGCAACGATCCTTGGCACCCCGAGGCGCTGCGCGGCGCCGCGGGGCTGCACTTTGCGCTGCCCGTCGCTCGGATCGACGCCTTGCCCGATCCAGGCAGACCATTGATCGCGATCGATCCCGAGGGTGAACAGCTGGGGGAGGGGGAGCTCGACCCCCGCGCGATCCTCGCCTTCGGCACCGAGCGCTACGGCCTCAGCGAGGAGTTGCTGGCGCAAGCCGACGCCCGCCTGGCGATCCCGATGCGCGAGGGGGTCTCCAGCCTCAATCTGGCGACGGCGGTCGCGGCGGTGCTTTTCTCGTCGCGACTTTGAACTTCGGCGGCCGCAGCTTCGTAGACAAGGCCGATGAGGAGGAACGTCGCGATTGTTGCCTGTATCGCCCTCGCCGCGGCGCTGATCGTCAGCCAAGCTGCACCCGCCGCCGGGTCCGGACCGGCCCTGGCCAGCGCCGCGAAGACGGTCACGATCGACAACTTCGAATTCACCCCCCAGACCCTGCAGATCGACAAGGGGACGCGGGTGGTTTTCTCCAATTCCTCCGGCACGACCCACACCGCGACCGACAAAGGGGCCTTCGACACCGGTCGCATCAAAGCCGGCAAGTCGGCAGCGGTGCGCTTCCAGCAGCGGGGGACGTTCGCCTACCACTGCAAGATTCACCGCTTCATGCACGGCAAGATCGTCGTCGGCTAGGTAAGTTGGCTGGCGTCCCAGCCATCAGCGAAAGGATTCACCTTGCCGCTTGCCGATATCAACATAGGAGAAGCCCTCCTCGTCGCCTTCGAGGTCTTCTTCTTTGTGATCTGGATCTGGATCCTGATCACGATCCTCTCCGACCTCTTCCGTGATCACGAAACTTCCGGATGGGTGAAGGCGGCCTGGGTGCTGTTCCTGGTCTTCATCCCCTTCCTCACGGCGCTGATCTACCTGATCGCCCGCGGCAGCGGCATGCGCGACCGCACGATCAAGGCGCAGGCAGAGGCCAAGCAGCATTTCGATTCATACGTCCGCGAACAGGCCCACACCACGCCCGCCGACGAACTGCACAAGCTCAACGAGCTGAAGGAAAAGGGCGCGCTGTCGTCCGAGGAGTTCGACAAAGCGAAGGCCAAACTGCTGGCCTAGTTCGCCGGGATGCCGGGCCCCCTCCCCAAAACGCTCGGCGGGAGCCTCGCTTGAGTGTTTTGGGGAGGGGCCCCGGCATCCCTCCCGAGCTACCCAAGCTTCTGACCAACGAGGTCCCGCCGGCGGCGTGAGGCCCTGCGGGGGTTCCTCCCCAGGAACTCCCGCGAAGCGGCCTGGGGAGGAACCCCCGCAGGGCCTGGTGCGTCGGGGCGCCTTGCGGAAACCCTCCAAATTGCGGGTTTCTGCACGGGATCTTGCAAGTTATTAGCAACTCCTAACAATCGAGCGGCGCTTTCGCTACCGTGCGCCGCCGATGCGCGTTCCCCTTCGCGGCAACTCATGGCGGCTGCTGCTGCCCGCGGCGCTGCTCCTGGCCCTGCTCTGCGTGGTCGCCTCGGCCCCTGCTGAGACCCTCGAAGAGAAACTCCAGGACACGCAGGGCAAGCTCAGCGATGTGCGCGAGAACCAGAGCGCCTTGGCGGCGACGATAGCCGAGCAGAACAAGGCGATCGACTCGATGCTCGGCGAAGTCTCGGCGCTGCGGCAGAAGCAGGCCGCGGCCGAGGCCGAACTCGCCGCCAAGCAGGATGAACTCGATGCGGCGACGGCCAAGCTGGAGGCCGACAAGCGCCACCTGGCGCAGGTGCGAGCCCGCCTGCAGCGGGCGCTCGAGGTTCTGCGCGACCGCCTGGTGGCGATCTATGAGTCGGGCAGCCCCGACATGCTCAACGTCGTGCTCGACTCGGCCAGCTGGTCGGAAGTGAACACCCGCGCCGACTACCTCGATCAGATCCAGCAGTACGACGACTCGGTTGCCTCCCGGGTCAAGGCGCTGCGCGATCAGGCCCGCGCCGCGGTCAAGCGGATGACCGCCGTGCGCCTGCAGATCAAGGACGCCCGCGACGCGATCGCCGTCAAGGAGCGCGAAGCCGCGGCGGCCAGCGAAGAGGCGGCGGCCCGATTCGCCGAGCTCAAGTCGGCCCAGGCGGAACGCCAGTCCGCGCTCGAATCGCTCGAATCGCGCGAAGAAGCGCTCGGCAACAACCTCGCCTCGATCTCCGAACAGATCGCCAGCACGACCGGTGCGCCGCCGCCGGTCGCCGGCACCCCGGCGCCGCTCACCCCCGGGCAGAGCGCCGACTACATCTCCGAAAGCCAGGCCAGCGTGCCGAGCGAGGCCCCGGCCGCGGTTGCCGCCGCGATCGAAGCGGCCAACTCGATCGCCACCACCCCCTACGTCTGGGGCGGCGGCCACGGCTCCTTCGAATCCTCGGGCTATGACTGCTCGGGCGCGGTCAGCTTCGCCCTCAACGGCGGCGGCTTCCTCTCCAGCCCGCTCGATTCAACCGGCCTGGAGACCTGGGGCGAAGCCGGCCCCGGCCAGTGGATCACGGTCTACGCCAACTCCGGCCACGCCTGGATGGTCATCGCCGGCCTCGCCTTCGACACCGTCGGCGGCCCCGGCCCGCGCTGGCACCCGGAACCGGTCAGCTCGACCGAAGGCTTCATTGCCCGCCACCCGCCGGGGTACTAAGCGGTAGCGCCTGCTTGCTGTGCCCAGGTCGCGGCGTTGCCGCGGCTGACGTGGATCACGCCCTCGAAGCCTTCGCGCTGCAGGATCGAGGCGGCCAGGCCACTGCGCTTGCCGGCCTTGCAGATCGTCGCGATCGGGCGCTCGCGCGGGAGCTCGTCGAGGCGGCCGCGGAGCTGGGCGAAGGGGATGTGGATCGAGCCGGGGACGTGGCCCTCGGCGTACTCGGCCTCACCGCGCACGTCGAGTACCTGCGGGCCGTCCTCGCCATTGAGGCGCCGCGCCAGCTCGGCCAGATCGATCGCCTCGATCCGCTCCACCGGCCGATCCTCGGCGCGCCAGGCGGTCATGCCGCCGCCGAGGAAGCCGCGCACGCGCAGGCCGACCGCGGCCAACAGCTCGGCGGCCTCGAGCTCGTTGCCGTCGGAGGCGGCGACGACGAGCAGATCGGCGTCAACCGGGACCATCTCGGCGACCTTGGTGGCGAAGCCGGTGTCGTAGCCCGAGGCGCTGATCGCGCCGGGGATGTGGGCCTCGTCGAACTGCTCGTTGGTGCGCGAGTCGATCGCCAGCGCGCCGCCGGCGATCGCGGCCTCGAAGCCGTGCGGAGTGAGCCGCGTCGGGGCGCTGATCGAGGTAACCAGCGGCCCGCGGTTGAGCGAGACGATGTGCTCGACGTTGGGCGGTTTGCTGCCGGTCGTGGCGACTGCGTCCTCGACGAACTCGCCCTCGCTCTCGAAGCGCAGCGCCCGGTTGTGGCGGCGCTCGAAGCCGATCGTCGAGGAGGTCTTGAGGTCGATGCCGGAGCTGCCGCAGAGTGAGCCGCCGAGGTGGCCGGGCCAGACCTCGGTCTCCTCGGGCAGGGTCAGCAGGCGCTTGTGCAGGGAGCGAAAGATGTCGGCGGCGCCTTCGCGTGGCTCGACGGCGAGGTCGGGACGGGCGACGTCGCCGACGAAGAGGCAGTCGCCGCTGAGCAGCGCCCAGGGATCGCCGCCGCGGCTGGAGTCACGCAACAGGAAGGAGGTGTGCTCGGGACGGTGGCCGGGTGTGTGGACCGCCTCGACGGTTGCGCCCTTGCCCAGCGGCAGCGTCCAGCCGTCGGTGAAGCTGTCGTGCGGGTAGGTCGCTTCGGCCAGCTCGTGGACGTGGATCGTGGCGCCGGTGGCGCGCGCCAGGCGGCCGTGGCCGGAGACGTGGTCGGCGTGGTTGTGGGTCTCCAGCACGTGCTCGATGCGGACCCCGTGCAGGCGGGCGAGGTGCAGGTAGGGATCGATGTCCCACTGTGGATCGATCACCGCGGCGACCCCGCTGGCCGTGTCACCGACCAGGTACGAGGCGCAACCGAGATCCTCATGGACTATCTGGCGGAAGAGCACCGGATCAGGGTAGCGACGGCGCGAAGCGGGTAATTTTTGGGTCATGGCAACGCGCGAGGGGTCATCGAGCCTGGCAGGGCAGCTCAGCGAGCTGCTTGAGGTGGAGCGCTTTGAGCCACCCGAGGAGTTCCGCCAGCAGGCGCTGCTCAGCGATCCGGCGATCTACGAGCAGGCCGCCGCCGATCCGGAGGCCTGGTGGCTGGAGCAGTCCAAGCAGCTGCTCGACTGGGCCCAGGAGCCGAGCGAAAGTCTCGACGAGTCCAACCCGCCCTTTTACAAATGGTTCGCCGACGGCAAGCTCAACGCCTCGGCCAACTGCCTCGACCGCCACGTCGAGGCCGGTAACGGCGGGCGCGTCGCCTTCCATTGGCGCGGGGAGGAGGGCGAGGAGCGCGACATCACCTACGCCGAGCTGCTCGCCGACACCCAGCGCTTCGCCAACGCGCTGAAGGACATCGGCGTCGGTCCCGGAGACATCGTCGGGATCTACCTGCCGATGATCCCCGAGGTCGTCGTCGCGATGCTCGCCTGCGCCCGCATCGGCGCCCCGCACAACGTCGTCTTCGGCGGCTTCTCAGCTGAAGCGGTGCGCGAGCGCATGGAGTTCTCCGAGGCGAAGGCGCTGGTCACCGTCGACGGCGCCCGCCGCAAGGGCAAGACGGCGCCGATCAAGCAGCAGGTCGACGAGCAGATGGACGACCTGGAGACGCTGGAGACGATCGTCGTCGTCCGTCACACCGGCATCGACTGCCCGATGCGCGAGGGCCGCGACCGCTTCTACGATGAGCTGATGGAGGCGGCGGAGGCCGAGTGCCCGGCCGAGCCATTCGACGCCGAGCACCCCCTCTACATCCTCTACACCTCGGGCTCGACCGCGAAGCCGAAGGGGATCCTGCACACCACCGGCGGCTACCTGACCGGCGTCGCCGCCACCCACCGCTACGTCTTCGACCTGCGGCCGGAGAAGGACGTCTACTGGTGCGCGGCCGACGTCGGCTGGGTCACCGGCCACTCCTACATCGTCTACGGGCCGCTGCTCAACGGCGCCACCAGCGTGATGTGGGAGGGCGCGCCGGACTACCCGAGCAAGGGCATCTGGTGGGAGCTGATCGAGCGCTACGGGGTGACGATCCTCTACATGGCGCCGACGGCGATCCGCACCTTCATCAAGTGGGGTGCCGAGATTCCCGGCGAGTCGGATCTCTCCTCGTTGCGGCTGCTGGGCTCTGTCGGCGAGCCGATCAACCCCAAGGCCTGGCTCTGGTACCACAAGGTGATCGGTGGCGAACGCTGTCCGATCGTCGACACCTGGTGGCAGACCGAGACCGGCGCGATCATGATTTCGCCGCTGCCGGGGATCACCGCGACCAAGCCAGGCTCGGCGACGACGCCCTTCCCCGGGGTCGAGGCGGAGGTGGTCGACGAGAACGAGGGCGAGCCGGTTGACGGCGGCCAAGGCCTGCTGATCCTCAAGCGCCCCTGGCCCTCGATGCTGCGCACCCTCTACAAGGAGGAAGAGCGCTTCGTCGAGACCTACTTCTCGCGCTTCGGCAAGGAGACCTACCTGGTCGGCGACGCCGCCCGCAAGGACAAGGACGGTTACTTCTGGGTGATCGGCCGCATCGACGATGTCGTCAACGTCTCCGGCCACCGGCTCTCCACGGCTGAGGTCGAGTCGGCGATCGTCGCCCACGAGAAGGTCGCCGAGGCGGCGGTGATTGGCCAGTCCGACGAGGACACCGGCCAGGCGATCTGCGCCTTCGTCACCCTGCAGGGGGACACCGAGCCCAGCGACGAGCTGATCGAAGGCATCCGCGCCACCGTCGCCGAGCGGATCGGCAAGTTCGCCCGCCCGAAGCGGATCATCTGGGCCGACGACCTGCCGAAGACGCGCTCCGGCAAGATCATGCGCCGCCTCCTGCGCGACATCGCCGAGGGCCGCGCGCTGGGCGACGTCACCACCCTGCGCGACCCCGACGTGATGGGCGAACTGGAGGCGAAGATCGCCGAGCAGCGCGACGCCGAGGACTGAGGCTTCCGGTGCGCCTTATGCACGTCCACGGTGCATAGAGCGCACCGGAACGCTCAGCCGGCGGTGCGTTCGTCGACCAGGCGCTGAACCGCGAGCTCGAGTGATTGCAGCTGTTCCTGCACGCTTTTCAGCTCACGCAGGGCGAGCGCCTCGGCGCTGATCTGCTCGGCTGCCAGCTCTTCCTCGACCTCGACGATTTCGGGGCTGAGGAAGCGCTGGGCGAAGGCCCCGGTGAGCAGGGCGACGAAGCCGATGCCGACGATCAGGATCGCGGTGGAGACAATCTCGCCACCGGTGGTGGTCGGGTAGATGTTGGAGCCGAGCGTGGTCATCGTCGTCACCGCCCAGTAGATCCCGTCCCAGGCGTCAAGGTGCTGGGTGCCTCGCTCGAAGGCGACGAAGAGAGCACCACCGCCGATCGCGGTCAGTACGGCAAGCAGCATCGAGTAGCGCAGGCCCTCCAGCGAGAAGACCTCGCGTGAGAGTTGAGCCAGCCGCAGGAGACGGAGGAGCCGCAGCAGGCGCAGTGCGCGGAGACTCTGCAGGCCGGCCGGTAGGACCGGTGGCGTGAGAAGGACGATGATCGCGTCGAGCGGGTGGTGGCGCAGCCAGGTTCGACGGTCCGGCACCACCGCCAGCATCACCACCAGCTCGACCAGGAAAGCGATCCAGGTGACCCAGTTGAGGATCCGAGCGACGTCCTCGAGCAGCCCGCCGGGGTGGGACTCGCTGATCGCCACCATCGGCAGGGTCAGCGCCGCCGCGATCAGCATCGGCGTGTTCAGCGCTTCGGCGACGCGCGTGCTGCGCGCATCCATGCCGGGCTTGTAGGGCGGCTGCGGTTCTGCCTGCGTGGCGCTCACCGCGACTGATTCGACGCCGCCCTGACCACCCCCTTTGCGTACCATGGATCGGCAATCAACCGATCAGGAGAAGCTGACTCGATGACCACCAGCACCGCCACGCAGGACTACAAGGTCGCCGACATCGACCTCGCCGATTTCGGGCGCAAGGAGATCGCGCTCGCCGAGGTCGAGATGCCGGGCCTGATGCAGACCCGCGAGGAGTTCGCCGCCGAGCAGCCGCTCAAGGGCGCGCGCATCACCGGCTCCCTGCACATGACGGTGCAGACGGCGGTGCTGATCGAGACCCTGGTCGCGCTCGGGGCCGAGGTGCGCTGGGCCAGCTGCAACATCTTCTCGACCCAGGATCACGCCGCGGCGGCGATCGCAGCGGCCGGGATCCCCGTCTACGCCTGGAAGGGCGAGACGCTGGAGGAGTACTGGTGGTGCACCGAGCAGGCGCTGCTCTGGCCCGACGGTGGCGGCCCGAACATGATCCTCGACGACGGGGGCGACGCCACGCTGCTCGTTCACAAGGGCGTCGAGTTCGAGAAGGCGGGCGTGGTCCCCGACCCGGCCTCCGCCGACTCGGATGAGTTCCGGATCATCCTCGAGACCCTGCAGCGCTCGCTGGGCGAGGATCCGCAGCGCTGGACCGAGGTTGCCGCCGGCATCCAGGGTGTCACCGAGGAGACGACCACCGGCGTCCACCGGCTCTACCAGCTGGCCGAGACCGGCGACCTGCTCTTCCCGGCGATCAACGTCAACGACTCGGTCACCAAGTCGAAGTTCGACAACCTCTACGGCTGCCGCCACTCGCTGGTGGATGGGATCAACCGCGGCACCGACGTGATGATCGGCGGCAAGGTCGCGGTGATCTGCGGCTACGGCGACGTCGGCAAGGGCTGCGCCTCCTCGCTGCGCGGCCAGGGCGCCCGCGTGATCGTCACCGAGATCGACCCGATCTGCGCCCTGCAGGCAGCGATGGAGGGCTACGAGGTGCGCACCCTCGACGAAGTGGTCGCGACCGCCGACATCTTCGTCACGGCCACGGGCAACAAGGACATCATCACCTTCGACCACATGGCGCGGATGAAGCACAACGCGATCGTCGGCAACATCGGCCACTTCGACAACGAGATCGACGTCGCCGGCCTCGAAGGCGGCGACGCCGAGCGGATCAACATCAAGCCCCAGGTCGATGAGTGGCGCTTCCCCGATGGCCACTCGATCGTGCTGCTCTCCGAGGGCCGCCTGCTCAACCTCGGCAACGCCACCGGCCACCCGAGCTTCGTCATGTCGAACTCCTTCACCAACCAGGTGATCGCCCAGATCGAGCTCTTCGGCAAGAGCGTCCAGTACGAGGCCAAGCAGGTCTACGTCCTGCCCAAGCACCTCGACGAGAAGGTCGCCCGCCTCCACCTCGCCTCCCTCGGAGTCCAGCTGACCGAGCTCACCCCCGAGCAGGCCGCCTACCTCGGCATTCCCGCCGACGGCCCCTACAAGCCGGACCATTACCGCTACTGAGGTTCGCTGGGGCAGCGAGTAGGCGACGGCTCAGCGCCAGGGGTCTTGGCTCCTTTCGTCTGGCCGTCTTTGGTCGCATCGATCCCAAAGGCGAGCAGGACACCCAGCAGGAAGATGCCCGCGGCAATGGTCGATGCTTCTAGGATGCGAGCGAAATTTCCCTTGGGCACATAGACGTTGTTGCCGAGCGAGCTTAGGTTCGTCCAGCTGATGTAGGCGAAGTCGTATGGGCTTTTCGCAACCAAGGCCGGATGGTTTTGCTGGACGAAGCCCATTGGCGTGAAGGAGTGGTAGAGGATGGCCCAGATCAGCGTCATCTGGAGCGCGTAGAAGCCGATCGTCACAAGACTGCGCGCGCGGGTCTGATCTGACTGGTTCAGTGCGGTTCCGAGTCCGGTCACAAAGATCTCGAACAGCCGGTACAGGGCGAGGAGGGCGGCAAGGCCTCGCCAGAAGCCGGGGGCGGGGTTAACGAACCAAAACCCAGCCAGCGGCACAAGCCAGCCGAGAACCCACTTGGCGCGGCGTTCTTCGAGGGTCTCCTTGGACAGCTTTTTCTGACTGTCGATCCACCACCAGAACAGGCAGAGGGGGAGCAGAACCCAGAAGCATCGGAAGGCACCCTTTTCGAGAGACCCAACCATGGGTTTCAGTTCCTCGCTGGAGGGCGAGAGACCGTGGTCGCGCAGCCGGGACACGCCGCGACCGTCTCACCGGGACGGCGTGTTAGTCAAGTAATTTTGATCGAAACTAGCCGTTTACCAGCCGCTACTGCTGACTACCAGCGTCGCCTGCATGCCTTTGGCCTCGTGTGAGTAGAGGCTGCAGTAGAGGAGGTAGGTGCCGGAGGAGAGGGTGAAGCTCTCGCTCTCCTGCGAGAGGGAGGGCGTCGCCGGGATTTCCAGCGATGGGTCCCCGCTGCCCTCGTGCTCGAGCACGAGGTTGTGCGGGTCTTCGCCCTGGTTGTTGAGCTCGACGATCACTTCGCCGGCGTCGACTTCGGGGCGGGAGAGGGTGTAGCTGTACTCGACCGCTTTGACGCCGAGATGGGCGACTCCGGGTTGCGGTTCCTCTGCCGGGGACGTTGCGGGCTCTGGCTGCACCGGTAGGGCGGCGGGTGCGAGCGCCGCCGGTTGGGCGTCGCATGTCCACCAGTGCTTGACCCGCTTCACCCGACGCCGCTGACCGTGTTTGCGCACGTGCTTGACGACGGGCTTCGAGTGCTTCTGCCAGACGCACCCTTGGGCCGGCGTCGCCGCAGTGGCAATCGTGATCGATCCGCCGGCAATCGCGCAAACCAGGGCGGCCGAGCTGATTGCTCTCCTCACGCCTTCACCAGGATCGGTCGCTGGAAGGAGGAGGCGCCGGGGATGACCGCGGACGCGTCGTGCCCCAGCCACTGCTCCAGCAGCGAGCAGTACATCGCGCGGAAATCGCTGGTCACGCGGACGTTGTCGTTCTGGTCGAGCTGCGCTAGGCCGGGGAACTCACCGACCATCTCACCCTTTGCTTTGGAGCCGACCACGAAGGCGCAGCCAGCGGCGCCGTGGTCGGTGCCGAGCGAGGCGTTCTCCTCGGGGCGGCGCCCGAACTCGCTCCAGAGCTTGATCAGGACCCGGTCCTGCAGGCCGCGCGCTTCGAGGTCGCGCTGGAAGGCGAGGATCCCCTCGCAGGTCTCTTTCAGCCCGCGCGAGAGGTCTTCGGCCTCGTCGGCATGGGTGTCGTAGCCGCCCGCGGCGCGGACCGTCACCACCCGCATCGGCAGGCCGGCGTTGATGAAGGCCGCGAGGCCGGCGAGCTTGTGGGAGAAGTTCGTTTTGGGGTAGGTGACCGGGCTGGTGAAGCTGCCGATCCCGCCCAGGTCGGTGCGCAGCTTGTCGGTCTGGGCGGCGGCGCGGCGGACCTGGGCCAGGGCGGGGGAGTCGGCGGGCAGCGAGCCGAAGCGGGCAAAGCTCTTGTACATCTCGCTCTCGACCGGGTCGCTCACCGGCGACCAGAGATCGTAGCCGTCGACGCTGTCGATCGCCGCCACCGGCCGCTCCGCGGTGGCGATCATCGGCGAGAGCGAGCCGTCCATCGAGAGCGCCTGCAGCGGGTTGTCGTCGTCGCCGACCTGGTCGATGTAGCGGCCGAGCCAGCCGGTGTGGAAGCCGACGTCGAGCTCGCCGATCTCGTAGTAGTGGCGCGAGGTGAAGTGCGACTGGTCGGGGTGGTCGTAGCCGATCGCCGGGAAGGCGCTGACCTTGCCCTCGCCGTGCAGGGTTGCCAGCCCGGCTGCGGAGGGGTGCCAGCGCAGGGTCGGATCCTCGGCGAATTCGGTCCCAGCGTCAGGAGCGAGCGCCAGGTTCGGGCGCAGCTGCGAGTAGCGCGAGTCGCCGACCGGGGCGAGGACGCTGAGCGCGTCGATGCCGCCGTCGAAGAAGACCGAGACGAGGATCTTGTCGGTTGCCGCGGCCTGGGCGATCCCCTCCTCGAAGGCGGCGAGCGGGATCTTCGAGGCGCCGTAGACGGCCAGCGCCAGGCCGGCGCTCCAGGAGAGGAAGCGGCGCCGCGAGAGCCCGGTCCCGGCCGGCTCCGGCATGCCGACCTCGATCGCCGGCAGGCCCTTGCCCGCTTCGGCGGCGGCCGTGCGCAGCAGCTGCGAGCGGGTGTAGTCGTTGCAGCAGTTGTGCGCGGCCATCAGCTCTCCCTCATTGCAGGATCAGGTCGGGGCTGACGCCGATCAGCTGCAGCAGCGCGTTCTGGCGCATCGCCCGGTAGGGCCCCTGCTGCCATTTGGCGGTCGCGAGTTTCTCGCTGCGGAGGGCGAAATCGAGCAGCTCGGCCCGGTGCTCTTCGCGCAGCGCCGGCGAGCCCCACGAGGCCAGCGCCCGTCCCAGCGCTTCCTCGGCGCTCTCGCTGGCGTTGTATTCGCCGTTCCAGGCGTCGACCGAGATCTGGTCGAGCACGTAGTCGACGATGTTCCAGCGGGCCCGCATGCGCGAGGTGTCGAGCCAGCGGCTGTCGTCCCAGCCGGAGACGTTGGGGGGCCAGAACAGCTGCTGACCGGCCTGCTCGCAGAGCCAGACCCAGGAGTAGGTGTCGATATGGCGCCCGGTCGTGCGCAGCATCCCGGCCAGTTGCACGACCGGTGGCTTCACCATCGGCGGGCCTTCGTAGAGGTCGGGGCTGATCAGGATCGTCTCCAGCACCGGCCGGATCCCCCAGCCGGAGCCGCGGTAGATATCGATCAGGCCATCCCGGGTGCCGGTGGAGGGTGGCTGCCCGACGAAGTAGCTCCAGAGCTTCTCGACGAAGAAGGAGGGGTGGAGGGGGTTCTCGACGCAGAGCCGGCAGGCGTCTTCCCAGCCCCAGTTGCCGGCTCGGCCGAACACGGTCTTGGTGTTGGTGTCGTGGCGTTTGGCGTCGAAGCGGAAGTTGTGAGCGCCGAGCTCGTTCGACCAGTCGTAGCGCCAGCCGGTCAGCGCCCGCGCCTGTTCGCGGATGTCGTCCTCGCTGTAGGCGCCGCGGTCGGCGCCGAGCGAGAACAGCTCCATCATCTCGCGGGCGTAGTTCTCGTTTGGCGCCTGCTTGGTGTTTTCGGCGCCGTTCAGCCATTGCAGCATCGCCGGGTCGACGGTGACCGCCTTGAAGAGGTCGAGGAAGGAGCCGAAGCAGGCCGAGCGGAAGAGGTTCGACTGGTCGATCAGCTGCTGCTGGCGGGAGACGTTGGCGTTGGAAGTGGCGAACCAGTCGTGGAAGACGAGCGCCATCCGCTCGACCAGGGGCTGGTCGCTGCGCACCATGCGGTCGAGGAACCAGAGGTGGTCGTGGCCGTAGGCATCGGCGGGGGCGATTGGGTTGTTGTCGTCATCGACCGGGGACGGCCCGTGCAGGGTCGCGGCGCCGCTTGGCCGGGTCAGCGACTGGACCGCGCCGACCAGTCCGAGACTGGCGAGCTGCTCGGCCTGTCCCGGAACGGCGCCGAAGCCGGCCCGGTCAAGCAGCCGTTTCGCCTGCGCCGCCCCGAACGGGCCCTGGTAGGCGCCAGCGGGACGCGGATCGCGGTCGATGCTGGTGGCCGCGGGTGCGCAGCGATCCGCAGGCCTGGGCCCGGGGCCGCGACGGTGGTTTCGCTTCGGCTTGTGCTTGTGGCGGACGACGTAGCCCTGCACCCGCCAGCCGCAGTCACCGTCGGGGACCCAGCGATAGTGCTTGTCCTTCCAGAGGTGCTTGTGCCGGTGGCGGCGCTGCCGCTTCGGCTTCGAAGCGCTCGCTGTCGCCGTTGGGATAGCCATGCCGGAGGTGGGCCGCCTGCGGCCTCAGGAGTTCGTCGGCGCTCGCCGGCACGGCTTGAAGGAAGTTGAGGGGTCTGGACGGAAGACCTACTTGCTAATGGTTTCCCCGCCGGGAGCGAGACCTAGAAACGACAAGACCCGCCGGAGCGGGTCGAGTCTGGTGAAGCGGGGAACCACCCCGCACGCAGTTGATACCCACCGTGAGGCTAGCACGGGGATTGCGCAGACTCGGACGCTCCGACGGGTCCTATGCGGAGGGCGCCGGACTCGAACCGGATCCGGTGGTTAACCGGACAACGTAGGTATCAACTACGTGGAGCACGCTTGTCTCCTTCGACCCTCCTGCGGGCGAGATTAGCTGCGAAATTCGCCTTTGAAAGCGATGTCACGCAGTAGGCACAGTGGATTGACACTCTCGTGTGTTTGGCCAGTCGCTGTTGGGGTTTATGGACTCCAGCAATATAGTTTGATAAACTAATTATCAAGGCTAATCAATGACGCGAAAGACCAACGACACCGCACTCACCGACGCCGCCGCACAGCTGCGCATGGGGATCGTGCGCACGGCGCGGCGTCTGCGGCAGGAGGCTGCCGCCGAGGCGAGCGGCCTCACCCCGACCTCGACTGCGGCGCTGGCGACGATCGAGCGGCACGGGCCGCTGACGCCCAGTGAGCTCGCCGAGCTCGAGCAGGTCAAGCGGCCGACCGTTACCCGCACCCTTGGCTGCCTGGACCGGGAGGGGCTGATCGAACGCACGCCCGACCCGGCTGACGGGCGCAGCTCCCTGATCAGCATCAACGCCGCCGGTCGCGAGCGGCTGCGGCGGCTGCGTGGCCGCAAGAACGCCTACCTGGCGCGGCGCATGCGCGACATGCCTGCCGATGACGTGCGCACGCTCGAGCGTGCCGCCGAGATCCTCGAGGGGATGCTCGAGGAGCCGCGCGGCAAGCGCGGTGGTCGTTCGTGAGCGCAGGTCTCAAGCGCAGCTTCGACTCCCTCGCCGTCCCCAACTACCGGCGCTACTTCGCCGGCCAGCTGATCTCGCTGTCGGGCACATGGATGCAGACGGTGGCGGCGATCTGGCTGATCCTCACGCTCACCGACAGCGGCGTCGCCGTCGGTTTGACCACCGCCCTGCAGTTCCTGCCGATGCTCCTGCTCGGGGCCTGGGGCGGCGTGCTCGCCGACCGCATCCCGCGGCGCCGGCTGCTGATCACGACGCAGGCGCTGATGGCGATCCCGGCGGTCGGCCTCTTCGCCGTGACCGCAACTGGTGTCGTCGCCCCCTGGATGGTCTTCCTCGCCGTCTTCGCGATGGGCAGCGTCAACGCGATCGACAACCCGGCCCGGCAGAGCTTCGTCTTCGAGATGGTCGGCCCGGACCGGGTCGTCAACGCGGTCAGCCTCAACAGCGTCATCGTGCAGATGGCGCGCATCGTCGGCCCTGCCCTTGCCGGCCTGCTGATCGCCGGCTTCGGCGTCGTCCCCTGCTTCGCCCTCAACGCTCTCACCTTCGTGGCGATGATCGTCGCCCTCTGGGGGATGGACCCGCGCGGCCTGCACGTCGAGCCCGCTGCACCTCGTGAGCCGGGGGCGATCCGCGCCGGCCTGCGCTACGTGCGCGCCACCCCCGAGCTGGCGGTGCCGCTGGCGCTGATGGCGCTGGTCGGCACGCTCGGCTTCAACTTCCAGGTGGTGCTGCCGCTGCTGGCCAAGTTCAGCTTCGACGGCGATGCGACGACCTATGCGGCGATGGTCTCGGCGATGGCGGTCGGCTCGATCGGCGGCGCTCTCGTCACCGGCGCCCATGGCCGCACGGGCCCGCGCCTGATCGCCGGTGGCGCGCTTGCCTTCGGCGTGCTCGCCCTGCTCTCGGCGGCGATGCCCGCCCTGGCCCTCGAGCTGGTGATGCTGACCCTGCTCGGCGCCGCCGCGGTCACCTTCGCCGCAACGATCAACTCCTCGCTCCAGCTGGCCGTCGAGCCCCAGATGCGCGGCCGAGTAATGGCCCTCTACTCAGTCGTCTTCCTAGGCTCAACCCCCATAGGAGGCCCCCTAACCGGCTGGCTCTGCCAGGCCTACGACCCCCGCTTCGCACTGCTGCTCGCAGCGATCTCAGGTCTCTCTGCCGCTTGGGCAGCCCACGTCTGCTTCACCCGCATACAGGCGCGCCAACCCAAGCCTCTAGCGGCCGCGACGCACTAACGCCGCGGCCGCCTGCACCTGCTTGGCTCGGATATAGCTGACAAGCGCAAGGAGAGCCGGCGGGAGGGGTTCGCCGGACACTCCCCGCTTTTGTCCGCCGAACCCCTCCCGCCGGCTCTCCGTTCCCTGGTCGGTGTAGCCGGGCTTAACCCTTAGCCGGTGTACCCCGCCGACTTGAGGTAAGCCGCCGCCGCTTCCTTCGGCGTCTGCTTTTCGAGTTCGACCCTGGCATCAAGCTCCTGCATCACTTCCAGCGTCAACCCCTTCTGCACCTCAACGATCGTCGCTTCGTAGTCCGGCCCCGCTTTTTCTACCGTCGACTTCTTGCTGACGAAGATCACGTTGCCGGCCGGGAAGACTTCCTTGTCGTCTTCGAGGATGACGAACTTGTCTTTCTCCGCCGCCAGCTGTGGGTCGGTGGTGAAGAGGATCGAGAGGTCGGCCTGCCCATTTTCGAGCACCTTGTAGCGAAGGCTGATGTCGACCGGGTGGAACGCCTTGAATTTGAGCCCGTAATACTTTTCGAGCCCGGCCAGGCAGTCGATCCGCTGGCGGCACTCGGGAGAGCCGTAGAGGGTCATGCTTTGCGACTTGCCTTCGAGGTCGGAGATCGTCTCCAGCCCTTCCTTTTCGGCGAACTTCGTCGTCGTGCCGACCGCGTTGGCGCTGGCGAACGGGGTCGGCGGGAAGGCGGTCAGTCCTTCCTTTTCGAATTCACCCTTGGCCTTTTCGTAAGCGGGGGTGGCGCCGGCGGGAACTTCTTCTGGTTCGACTCCGAAGAACGAGGTCAGCGCCGTCGAGGCGTACTCCG
Source organism: uncultured Solirubrobacterales bacterium (assembly GCA_963701265.1). Lineage (GTDB taxonomy): Bacteria > Actinomycetota > Thermoleophilia > Solirubrobacterales > 70-9 > VRUE01. The sequence goes on along the minus strand of OY969581.1, from coordinate 2,326,558 downwards.
GGTAGCCGGAGATGGCACCCGATTTGACCGCTTGGCGGGCCACCGTTTCGGAGCCGAGGTTGAGGTCGCTCTTCACCTTGTAGCCGGCTGCTTTCAGCGCCTGTGCGTAGATTTCGCCGAGGATTTCCTGTTCGGGGAAATTCTTCGAGCCGATCGTCAAGCTGACTTTGGCGTTGTCGGGATTGGCGACGATCGCTCCGGCGGAACCACCTTCTTCGCTGCTGCTCGTGCTGTCGTCATCGCTGCTGCCGCAGGCGACCACGCCAAGGCTGAGGGCTAGGGCGAGCAGCAGGGCAGCGGCTGCGCGCAGACGAGTGAACTGGGACCTCATTTGATTCCTCTCTTGTCGATTTGCATGGACGAGATCAAGCAGGACTCAGCCTCAAGCCTTTCGAGGTGAGCAGACGTTGAAGTCCGGCGAGCGAGAACTCCAGCACCAGAGCCAAAAGTGCGACCAGGATCGCCCCGGCGAGCACACCGTTATCGCCGTAAACGTTTTCGTTGATGATGAAGTCACCGAGAGTGAGAACACCGGCGAGGGGTGCAATCGTGGCGGTGGCGACGATCGCGATCATCGCGCCCCGGACGCCAGTGAAGATCGTGGGGATCGCCAGGGGGACCTCGACCTTGCGCAGTACTTCGAGCTCGGTCATTCCCATCCCGCGAGCGGCGTCGACGGTGGAGCGCTCGACCTGGCGGACGCCGACGTAGGCGTTGGTGAGAATCGGCGGTACGCCCAGCACCGCCAGGGCAACAGTGAGATTGAGCAGGCCGACCCCGATCGCGGTGGCCATGAGCGCAATCAGGGCGAGCTCGGGAATTGCACGACCGGCGTTGCCGATACCAACTGCCAGCAGTTCGCCGGTGCCCCGGTGGCCGAGATAAAGGCCAACCGGGAGGGCGAGGATGAGTGAGAGCGCCAGCGCCAGAACCGTCACCTCGAGCTGCGTAAGGGTCAGTTCAACCACCTGCTCAAATCCGCCAACGGTCTTGCCGCCGGTCACGTTGGAGGTCTGCGGGGTGAAGATGAATTCAATTGCGCCACCAAAGGAGGCGAGCGGCAAATGGGGGAGCGGCGGGCTCACGTACTGCCCACCCGCCGCCAGGGTGTCGTCAGGTGCTGAAGGAGAAGCAGGATCACGTCGAAGACGAGCGCCATCAGGATCGCGATGCCACCGGCGATGATGATGCTGGTGGCAAAGGTGAGGTTGCCGCCGCCGTAGATCTGCGTGCCCAGCCCGCCACCGCCGGCGAAGACGGCGAGGGTGGCAATCGCGACCGTGCTCACGGTGGCGATTCGCATGCCGGCGATGATCTCGGGGGTAGCCAGGGGAAGCTCGACTTTCCAGAGGATCTGCCGGTCGGTGAGCCCCATCCCGCGCGCGGCGTCCTTGACCGACCCCGGCACGTTGGCAAGGCCGGTCATCGTGTTGCGGTAGATGATCTGCAGGGTGTAGGCGCTGAGCGCGATGATCGCTGTCTCGGCCCCGCGGCCGGTGATCGGCAGCAGCAGGAAGAAGAAGGCGATGCTGGGGATCGTGTAGAGGACACCTGTCCCGGCCAGCAGCGGCGGTCGCAGCCAGGCGTGGCGGTGGGCTAGCAACGAGATCGCGAAGGCGATCACGAAGCCGATCACGACCGAGAACAAGACCAATTCCAGGTGCTGCATGGTGGGAGTCCCGTAGCGGTCGATGTGGTCCTTGGCCCAGTCCCAGCAGAAGAGCTTGTCGGTCGCCTGACAGGGCAAGGTGTCAGAGCTGCGTTCCTGGACGAACCCCTTGCCGACTTCGCCGACGGCCGCAATCAGGACCCCGCTAGCCATGAGGTCGCTCCGTCGCTGGGTGCTCCTCTGCCTTCGCCTTGGGCGAGACGAGGAACTCGGAGATGATCTCGACCGAGAGCACGCCGTCGATGCGGCCTTCGTGGTCGGCAACCGCCGCGTACTGCGCCCCGCCCTGGAGCATGTCGGCGAGGGCGTCGCGCATCACGTCGTCGCGGTCGAGCAGGGGGCCGAGCGGCGAGTCGGGTCGAGCTGGCACCTGCTCGCCGGCGAGGTCGCGCTCGGAGAGCCAGCCGAGCGGGCGCCTGTCCCCGTCGACCAGCAGCGGGTAGGCAACCTCGGCCCCCTCGAGCTTGGCCCGCACCTCGGCAGTCGCCTGGCCGACCTGGGCCAGCGGCGCCTCCCAGAGGTCGATGTCGGACACCCGCATCAGCGCCAGCCGCTTCAGCGCCCGGTCGGCGCCGACGAAGTCCTCGACGAACTCGTCGGCGGGGTCCATCAGCAGCTCGGCCGGGGTTGCAAACTGGGCGAGCTTGCCGCCCTCGCGCATGATCGCGATCCGGTCACCCATCTTGATCGCCTCGTCGATGTCGTGGGTGACGAAGAGGACGGTCTTGCCGATCTCCGCCTGCAGGCGGAGGAACTCGTTCTGCAGGCGCTCGCGGTTGATCGGGTCGATCGCGCCGAAGGGCTCGTCCATCAGCATCACCAAAGGGTCGGCAGCGAGGGCGCGGGCGACGCCGACGCGCTGCTGCTGGCCGCCGGAGAGCTGGGCCGGGTAGCGCTTGGCGAGATCGGGGTCGAGCCCGACAAGGGCCAGCAGCTCGGCGCTGCGTGCCGCGGCGCGTTCCTTCTTCCAGCCCAGCAGCTGGGGGACGGCGGCGATGTTCTCGGCGATCGTGCGGTGGGGAAAGAGGCCGATCTGCTGGATCACGTAGCCGATCTCGCGCCGCAGTTGCGCCGGGTTGCGATCCCGCACCGATTGCTCGCCGATGAAGATGTCGCCCTCGGTGATCTCGACCGTGCGGTTGACCATCCGCATCGCCGTCGTCTTGCCGCAGCCGCTGGGCCCGACGAGGACGCAGATCTCACCCGCCGGGACCTCCAGCGTGAGCTCCTCGACTGCCGCTTTGGCAGAGCCGGGATAACGCTTGGTCGCGCCTGCGTAGCGGACGGGGGAGGCCCCGGTATTCGACACTTGGTCAGTCACCTCATCGCTGGGCACTCGGGCCGAGCCTATACCCCGCGCCGTCCGACGTTAAGCGTCAGCGGGCCAACAACCGGCGGTGGAGCGCGGTTCTAGGCCGCCCGCCGGTGCTCACGGCCCGACGGCGCCGAGCTGCGGCAGGACGGTGGCGAGGCCGTCGTGCAGCTGCAGGGCGTTGGCGGCCCGCGCCGCTTCCAGCTCGATGATCTCCAGCGGCCCCGGCCCGATGCCGTTGGCGAGGTTGTCGACGACGCAGATCGCCGCGTAGGCGAGCCCCAGCTCGGCGGCGACGATGCACTCCGAGGCGATCGTCATCCCAACGACGTCGGCGTGGGCTGCCATCAGCCGGATCTCGGCCGGGGTCTCGAAGCGTGGCCCGACCGCCTGCCAGTAGACGCCGCCGTCGCGCAGCTCGCCATCGCTGGCGCGCCAGGCGGCTAGGACTTCTTCGCGCCAGACGGGATCGAAGCGCGGCGCCCGGTGTGCGCGCTCGTCGACGAAGGACGAGAGACCGAGGTGGAGGGCGATGAAGTCGTCGGGGCAGAGCAGCGAGCCGACCGGCAGCTCGGCATCGAGCGAGCCGACCGAGGCAATCGCCAGCACCCGGTCGCAGCCCTGCTCGACCAGCGCCCGCAGGTTGGCGATGTGGTCGATCTCGTGCGGCAGCACGTACTCGGGGCCGCCGTGGCGCTGCACGATCGCGGCGCCGTGCTCGGCTCCCGCCGCGGCGATCGACTCGCCACCCGGGCCGAGTGCACTGCTGCCGAGTACCACCGCAAGCCGTCCCACGGTCCGATCCTACGTGCGCCGGGCGAGGAAGGCGGCGGCAGCGTCGTCGTGGTCGACGATCGGCTCCGGGTAGTCGAGCCGGCGCCGTTGGGGGGGATCGAGTCGCCAGGGCTCATGCACGGCCTTGCCCTCGATCGCCTCCAGCTCGGGCAGGTAGCGGCGTACGTAATCCCCCTGCGGGTCGAAGCGGTGAGCCTGGCGCAGCGGGTTGAAGACGCGGTTGGGCCGAGTGTCGTTGCCGGTGCCGGCGACCCACTGCCAGTTGCCGGCGTTGTTGGCGATCTCGCCGTCGCTGAGCAGGTCCCAAAAATGCCGCGCGCCCCAGCGCCAGTCGAGGTAGAGGTCCTTGGTCAAGAAGGAGGCGGTGATCATCCGCGCCCGGTTGTGCATGCGTCCCTCACGTTGCAGCTGGCGCATCGCCGCGTCGACGATCGGATAACCGGTGCGGCCCTCGCACCAGGCCTCGAGGGCGCGGCGCGAGCGCGACCAGCGGTCGCCCCGGGGCCGGTAGTCGCGTCGCGGCAGCGCCGGGTAGGCGGCCAGCACCTGGTGGTGGAAGTCGCGCCAGCAGAGCTGGCGCCCGTAGGCGCCGCCGCCCGGCCGCTCCTGGGTCTCGCCCAGCAGCTCCAGCGGCGAGATGCAGCCAAAGCGCAGGTAGGGGCTCAGCCCGGAGGTGCCGTCGCCGGGCAGGTCGTCGTGGTGGTCGGCGTAGCCCGCGAGTCCGCTGCGCAGGAAGGCCCGCATCGCCTTGCGGCCGGCCCCCTCGCCGCCGTGCGCCCGCTGTGGTGACGGCTCCCCGCGCAGCAGCGAGTCGAGCGCCGGCAGGCGGCCGACAGCGAGCCGCGAGGGCGTTGCTAGCTGCCGCGGCTTCGGCGCCCGCGGTCGCAACGGCACCTCCGCCCAGGCCCGGTGGAAGGGGCTGAAGACCTTGAAGTGATCACCGCCCGCCGGCGTCACCGTTCCCGGCGAGACGATCGTCGTGCCGGGATGGGTGCGAAAGGCGACTCGCTCCTCCCCGCAGGCACGCTGCAAGCGTTGCTCGCGCCGCTGCGCGTAGGCGCTCCAGTCGGCGCTGACGTGCAGCTCGCTGGCCCCGCAGTCGCGCGCCACGGCCAGGGCCTCGGTGACGGGATCGCCATGGCGTATGTAGAGGCGGCCGCCGGCCGCGCGCAGCGACTCGCCGAGGTCGCGCAGCGACTCGAGCAGGAAGGCGACCCGGTTGGGGGCGGCAAAGCGGGACTCGAGCAACGCCGCATCGAGGACGAAGAGCGGCACGGTGCGCTCGGCCCGCGCCGCCGCTGCCAGAGCGGGGTTGTCCCGCACTCGCAGGTCACGGTTGAAGAGGACGATGGCGGTGCTCACGTCCCCTATGGTGCAGGGATGGAGGAACGCCCGTCGGGAAGGGACGAGAGCGAGAGCGAACGCCTCGATCGCAACCTCGGCGAGCTGCTGCAGGAGCTGCGCGTCGCCCTGCCGGGAGTCCAGGTCCTCTTCGCCTTCCTGCTCGCGGTCCCCTTCCAGCAGAACTTCACGAAAATCAATGCCTTCGAGAAGGACGTCTACTTCTTCACCCTGCTCTGCACCGCGATCTCGGCGATCCTCTTCATCGCGCCCTCTTCCTACCATCGCGTCACCTTCCGCCTGCAGCAGAAGCGCGAGCTGATCAAGCTGGCCAACCGCTTCACGATCGCCGGCCTCGCTTTCCTCGCGATGGCGATGACGGGTGCGATCGTGCTGATCACAGACGTGCTCTTCGGCGGCATCGTCACGGTGATCACCGGCGCCGGCACCGTGGCTGCCTTCGTCGCCTTCTGGTATGCGCTGCCGCTGCGGCGGCGGCTCAGTCTGACGGCGAACGAACGCTCCTGAAGCGGTCGCCCCAAAGGGCCACCAGCTGGTTGGCGAGGTTGTCGGTGAGGCGCAGCGACGGCGCCTCCTCGAAGAGCATTTCCAGGTCGCCCTCCCAGATGTACATCTTCAGGTCGAGCGGGACCGCGAGTTCGTCGCTGACGCCCTCGCCGATCAGCGCGTAGGCCTCGCGCAGCATCGCCACGTTGGTCAGTTTGTCGGCGGCGAAGATCGCCAGCGCGGCCGGTCCACCTTCGGCGACGCGCCGCCGGTGCTCCTCCTTGCGGTCCTCGTAGGAGGGGATCGACTCATCTTCGGTCATCGTTCCGACCAGCTCGGCGACGACGTCACCGAAGCGCTCGCGCACAGCGGCGAGATCGGTGTCGCTCTTCTCGACCACGTCGTGCAGCAGCGCCGCGGCGAGCACCTCGTCGCCCTGGCGCTCGTTGACCAGCAGCTCGGCTACCGCAACGGGGTGGTCGATGAAGGGCCGGCCGTCGCTGCCGCGGCGCAGTTGACCGGCATGCGCGCGCTGCGCTGTCGCCAGCGCTTCCCTGACCAGATCAGATCTCTCGACCGCGGCGTCGATGCCCTGAGTCGACGTCATCCCGCGCCAGCGTAGCGGGCAGGAGGAGGCATTTGAACCGGGCGATTTGCGCGGGTTCTAAGTTGCGGAAATCGCGCTGACCGCTCGTGCCGGCAGCTCGTATTCGGCTTGCTCGATTGCGAGCTCGATCGCCTCGGCGCTGCCGCCCATTGCCTGCCAGTGCCGGCGCGCTTCCTCGCTCAGCTGGTCGAGGCGCTCGTCGGAGTGCATCGGGTCATGGTGGAAGAGCACCGTGCGCTCAGCTTCGGCGCGGCGGGCGAAGGAGAGCGCGTGGGAGAGCGAGGAGTGGCCCCAGCCGACGTGATCGGGGTACTCGGCATCGGCGTACTGGCCGTCGTGGATCAGCAGCGAGGCACCGCGGGCGAGCCCCAGCCCTGAGATCCAGTCCTCCTCGAGTGCGTCGAGGTCGGCGCCGAGGGCGGGCTCGTGGTCGGGGATGTAGGCGAGCGAGGAGTCGCCGTCGTCGATCCGGTAGCCGAGCGTCGGTCCGCGATGGGAGACCGAAGCCGCGCTGATCCGCGCCGAGCCGATCTCCCACTCGCTCTGCGGGCAGTGGCGGAAGGAGACGTCGCAGGGCAGCTCGCGCACCTCGACCGGCGAGAGCGGGGCCGAGATGTAGCGGGCGATGCGATCGCGCAGCGAGGCCTCCGGCGAGGTCGGACCCCAGATCACGATCTCGGTTTGAGGTTGAAAAGCGGGGGCGAAGAAGACCAGACCCTGGATGTGATCGAGGTGCAGATGGGTGAGCAGGATGTGCAGGCGGGCCGGCTCGTTGGCGAGCGCCAGGCCGAGGCTGCGAATGCCGGTGCCGGCGTCGAGCGCCAGCATCGAGCCGTCGCTGAGGGTCACCCCCACGCACGAGGTGTTGCCGCCGTAGCGGATCGTCTCCGGCCCTGGGGAGGGAATCGAACCGCGCGTGCCCCAGAGCTTGACCTTCATCTCAGTGACCCGCGCCGTTGCTCGAGCCCGCCGGCCAGAAGACCGCGATCGCGCCCTGCGAGCCGTGGGCGGTGAGGATCGGGAAAGCCGAGACCTCGACCTGGTGGCGGGTGCCGTCGGCGGAGCTGATCTGAAGGTCGGCGTGGGCGGGGCGGCCGTTGCGCACCGCGACGACCAAGGGCAGCTCGTCGTAGGGAATCGGCTCGCCCGCTTTGTCGAAGGGCCCGAAGAGCGAGCCCCACTCTTCGGCGCCGACCGTCCCCAGTTCCTCGAAGCGCTTGCCGAGCAGGGCACCGGCCGCCTCGTTGTAGAAGACGAGAACGCCGCCCTCGTCGACCAGGAAGGCCGGAGTCGAGAGCGCAGACATCAGGTTGCGAGCCAGGATCAGCTCGAGCGGCTTCTGCGTCGTCACAGATGACACTTTAGATAGTTGGGATTGATACAGCCGGGATTCGAAGTGCGGATCGTCACTGCAGAAGCGAGACGAGTACCTTCGACCGCCGGGCCAAGTGAATGCGTGACTTTGATCACTTTGATGGTTTCCTTGCCTGAGCCGTGGCGGCTTTAGTTCGATCGAGTACGGTGCCGCTCGCAATGGAGGCCACTACCCCGCAAGGGGGTTCGACTACACCCGACGGGACCAAACGCGAGCCGAGCCCGATGTACCGCACGGCGATGGCGGTCTGTCGCCCGGTGTCGCTCTGGGGCCGGCTGCAGGCGGAGGGCGTGGAGTTGCTGCCGGAGAGCGGACCGGCGCTGGTCGTCGGCAATCACGACAGCCACTGGGACCCGATCATGGTCGGGATCTCAGCGATCCGGCGGCGCCAGATCAAGGCCCTGGCCAAATCGGACCTCTGGAAGGTGCGCGGCCTGGCCCCGGTGCTCAACGGCATGGGCCAGATCCCGATCGAGCGCGAAGCGGGCGATGCCGGCGCCTTGGCGCGGGCGGTCGAGGAACTGCGGCGCGGCTCCTGCATCGGTGTCTTCCCGGAAGGAACGCGTTCCCGCGGCAAGGTTCTGCGAGCCCGCAGCGGCGTCGGCCGCCTCGCGCTCGAGGTGCCGGAGACGAAGATCGTCTGCGTCGCGATCGAGGGGACCTCGGACCTGACCGGCTTCCCGCGGCGTCCCCGCCTGCGGATCCGCTTCTTCGAGCCGCGCGACGGCCAGGCCAAGCCGGGCGAGGAGGCGGGGGAGCTGGCGGTGCGGCTGTTGGCCGAGATCCGCGAGCTCGTCCCACCCTCGATCTCCGCTCGCAAGCGCTCCTAGCGCTCCTACCCCTCCGCCTCTTCGCCGCTGGGCAGCAGCGCGTACCACTCGGCGCCGAAGGAGTCGATGTCGTTGCCGTTGGCATCGCCGGGCTTCTTGTCGGCCTCGTAGGTGTAGAGCGGCCAGCCGGCGTAGGTCACCTGCAAGGTGCCGTCTTTGCGCTTGGTCGTATCGAGCTTTGACGCCATTGCCCCTTCGCCGACCTGCGGCTTGCCTTCGCTGAGCAGCGGCGGCCAGACCTGGGCGCAGGCCCCGTAACAGGCCGATTTGCCGCCCTTGTCCTTGTGGAAGTCGTAAAGGGTGAAGCCCTTGGCGTCGACGATCACCTTGCCCAGCTTGGGCACGGTCGTCGCCGAGACGATCGCCGCCGTGCCGCCGCTTGTGGATTCGCTCGAGGCGGTGGTGGCGGTCGAGGTCGATCCGCCCCCGTAGCCACCGCCACCCGAGCCGGAGCTGTCGTCACTGCTGCCGCAGCCGGCGATCGCGAGCATCGCGATCAGCACCAGGGCGGCGATTGCGGGAAGGGACTTGGTCACGTGGATTCCTCCTCTTGGGGTGTGGCGCGGTCGGTGGCATCGCCCTGCTCAAGTGGGGCGACGAAGGTGCGCTTGCCGGCGTGCACGACCAGTGCCTCGGCGCGCGAGAGATCGAGGGCGGCGCTGAGGGTTGCGGCGTCGTCGCCACCCCAGCGGTAGCGGAAGCTGCCTGCCGAGACGTTCTCGCCAGCCGGGCCGCGCATGTAGACGCGGCAGAGGGTGCCCGAGCTGACCCCCTTGACGTACATATGGATCTCGGTTCCGTAGGCCTGCGGCTCGAGCGTCGCCCCGATCTTGACTCCCTCCGGCAGGGCATGGAAGGCGATGTGCTGCTCCGGGCTGCTCTCGCTGCTGCCGGAGAGGACGAAGATCGCCAGCACGGCCGCCGCGGTCGCAGCGGCTGCTCCGCCAAAGCCAAGGCCGAAATGCAGACGGCGCCGGCGGCGCTTTGACCGCCGCTCGGCGCCGATCGTCGTAGCGATCCGCTTGCCCAGCTCGGGCGGCGGTTGCGGCGCCGGGCCAAACCTGGCCGGGTCGGCGTGGGGGAGCAACGTTGAGACCGCGAGCAGCGACTCGGCCTCCGCCCGGCAGGCAGCGCAGCCCTCGAGGTGGGCCTCGATGCCGGCCCGCTCATCATCGGGGAGGTGGCCGAGCGCGTACGCGCCCAGCGCCTCTCTCCACTGGCGGCAGCCGTCAGTCTTCATAGCCCATCTCCTCGAGCACGATCCGCAGCGCCCGCAGCCCGTAGTAGACGCGACTCTTCACCGTTCCCTCCGGTACTCCCAGTTCCTCGGCGACCTCGGCGTAGGGGCGGCCGCGGTAGTAGGTCTCGACCAGGACGCGGCGGTGCTGCTCGCCGATCCGCCGCATCGCCTCCTCGATCTGCCAGGCGAGCAGGGCCTCGTCGAAGGGCTCGACGGCCACCTCGATGCCGCCGTCGGCGACGGTCGGCCGGACGGCGCGTGCGCGCCCGAGGTCGATCACGACGTTGCGCAGGATCGCGAACAGCCAGGTCCGCAGCGAACCGATCTGCGGGTCGAAGCGCTCACCGGCGCGCCATGCCCGCACGAAGGTCTCTTGGACGGCCTCTTCGGCGAGGCCGGGATCGCCGAGCGAGCGGACCGCGAAGCCGTAGAGCTCAGAGGCATGAGCCGCGTAGGCCTCACGCACATCCCGCTCGTCTGTCAGCGCGCCAGGTGGCATTCGTTCGGGATACGAATGCCCGCTGACGCTGGTTCAGGCTCGCGCTACTCGAGTTTCCCGATCTTGAAGATTTTCGTGCCGCAGTCCGGGCAGGTTCCCTGGATCGCGGGGCGACCGTTCTTCATCGTCACCTGCTTGGCGTCTTTGATCTCGACCTTCTTGCGCTCCTTGACGCAGTAACCCTCTGGCATCAGGGCGACTCCTTTCACTGCCTGGGCGGCAGAGCTCGCGGTGGTCGCGAGGTCGAATTGCGGCGAATGTAACGCAGTCCGGGGACGGCGCGGAGAAAGATCGTGCTAATTCGCACGATATGCCCTCTACTTCTTCGGCGTCAATTCAGCTCCGCCGCTGCTGCCGGTATCGCCTTCGGGGGTTGCTTCCGGCGCCTCGCCGCCCCCGTCTTTTCCCTGGGCTGCGGAGGCCGCTTCGGCCCGCAGCGCCGCGACTTCCGCCTGCAGGGTTTCGAGTTCGGCTTCGAGTTCGCCCGCCTCTGGCGCAGCCGCCGGCGCGGCCGTGCCGGCGAGTTCGTCGCGCACGTTCTGCAGGTCGTCCTTGCTGACCGCGTTGTCCTGGGCGTCGATCGCCAGCACGATGCCGGCAGCTGCGCCGCCGATCGCGATCGCGACGAGGACGAGAAAGACACGCGTGCGCATGGTCAGCTTGCGCTCGACCAGCCCGATCCACGCCCGCAGTCCGTCCAGTGACATCGCCACTAACTTAGACCCTGCCCCGGAGCCCTGCGCTCCCGATCCACTACCCTGCGGCCCGCACTTCCCGACCCCAGCCCGAAGGAGAGACCCGCATGCCCGAGGCAGTAATCGTCGACACCATCCGCACGCCGATCGGCCGTGCTTTCAAGGGCTCGCTGGCCCAGCTGCGCCCGGAGGAGACGGGCGCCTTCGTGGTCGACCAGCTGCTCGAGCGCAACCCGGGCGTCGACCCGGCCCTGATCGAGGACGTCTTCTGCGGCGTCGGCATGCCGCAGGGCCTGGAGGCCTTCAACATCGGCCGCATCATCTCGCTGCTCTCCCAGAAGCTGCCGCAGGAGGTCAACGGGGTCACGGTCTCGCGCTACTGCTCCTCCAGCCTCGATGCGATTCGCCACGCCGGCAACGCGATCAAGGCCGGCGAGGGCGACGCCTACATCGCCGCCGGAGTCGAGTGGGTGAGCAAGTTCAACGAGCGCACCGAGCCCGCCGGCGCCGATGACCGCAACCCGAACCTGATCGGTGAGAACGGCCAGCCCAACGCCTACATCGACATGGGCCTGACCGCGGTCAACGTCGCCAAAAAGTACGAGGTCAGCCGCGCCGACATGGACAAGTTCGCGCAGCGCTCGCAGGAACTGGCGGTCAAGTCGCAGGAGGATGGCTTCTTCGATCGCGAAATCGTCCCGGTGACCCTGCCCGACGGCACCGAGGTCGCCAAGGACGATGGTCCGCGTGCTTCCTCGACCCTGGAGAAGCTGAGCGAACTGCCCGAGGCCTTTGGCGGCGGCGGCGTCACCGCCGGCAACTCCTGCCCGCTCAACGACGGCGCCGCCGCGGTGCTGCTGATGAGTGACACCAAGGCCAAGGAGCTGGGCCTTACGCCGCGCGCCCGCATCGTCACCGCCGCCACCTACGGCAACGAGCCCGAGCTGATGGGCGTCGCCCCGATCGGCGCGATCAAGAAGGTGCTCGATCGCGCCGGGATGACGATCGACGACATCGACACGGTCGAGCTCAACGAGGCCTTCGCCGCCCAGGTGATCCCGATCATGGACGAATGCGGCATCGCCGAAGACAAGCTCAACACCCACGGCGGCGCGATCGCCCTCGGGCACCCCTTCGGCATGACCGGCGCCCGCATCATGGGCACCCTGCTCAACGCGATGGAGACCGACGACCACCAGATCGGCATCGAGACCATGTGCGTCGCCGGCGGGCAGGGCAAGGCGATGATCGTGGAACGCCTCAACTAGGAGAAGTGCGATGCCGCGACTCGAGACGCTGACCTACGAGAGCAGCGATCGGGTCGCGCGCATCACCCTCAACCGGCCGGACCGCGGCAACGGGATCACGCCGCGGATGCCGGCCGAGTTGGCGGCCTGCGTCGAGCGGGCCAACCTCGACCCGGAGGTTCACGCCATTGCCCTCGCCGGCAACGGCACCGGGTTCTGCGGCGGCTATGACCTCGTTGCCTCGGCCGAGGGGGACACGAGTGAATTGGGTGGGGCGGAGGCACCGGCGGGGTCGCCGCTCGACCCGGCGGTGATCGGCGCCAATCACATGCCCGAGTCGAACTGGGACCCGGTCACCGATTTCCAGTTCATGTCGCGCAACGTGCGCGGCTTCATGAGCCTCTTCCACTCCGAGAAGCCGGTGCTCTGCAAGGTGCACGGCTACTGCGTCGCCGGTGGCACCGACATGGCGCTCTGCTCCGACCTGCTGGTGATCGCCGAGGACGCCAAGATCGGTTACCCGCCGGCGCGCGTCTGGGGCTCGCCGACGACGGCGATGTGGGCGGCCCGGGTCGGCCCGATGCGGGCCAAGCGGTTGCTGCTAACCGGTGACTCGCTGACCGGAGCGCAGGCGGAGGAGTGGGGGCTGGCGACCGAGGCGGCGCCTGCGGCCGAGCTGGACGAGCGCTTCGAGGCGCTGCTGGAGCGCGTTGCCCGGATGCCGATCAACCAGCTGGTGATGATGAAGATGCTGGTCAACCAGAGCCTCTACGCCCAGGGCCTGCACCAGACCCAGCTGCTCGGCACCTTCTTCGACGGCGTTGCCCGCCACACCGAGGAGGGCCACGGCTTCGTTCGCCGCGCTGCCGAGGGCGGCTTCAAAGAGGCGGTCAAAGATCGCGACGAGCCCTTCGGCGATTTTGGCCTGGAGGGCTTCGGGGTATGAGCCCAAAGCGGCGCTCGATCGCAGTCGTCGGCGGCGGCTTCGGCGGCGTCGGCGCTGCGGCGATGCTGCAGCGCGAGGGCTATGAGAACGTCACCGTCTTCGAGAAGGGCGAGCGGGTCGGCGGGGTCTGGCAGCACAACACCTACCCCGGCGCCGCCTGCGACATCCCCTCGCACCTCTACGAGTACTCCTTCGCCCCCAACCGCTGGTCGCGCCGCTTCTCTCCCGGGCCCGAGATCCGCGCCTACATCGAGGGTGTCGCCAGGCACTTCGGCGTCTTCGACAAGGTCCGCACCGGCACCGAGGTGACCAGCGCCAGCTGGGACGAGGGGCGCGGCAAGTGGCTGCTCGAGACCAGCGCCGGCTCACACGAGGCGGACGTCCTGGTCACCGCCTGCGGTCAGCTCTCGGTGCCGAAAGTGCCGCCGATCGCCGGTCTCGAGGACTTCGAGGCCCCGGCCTTCCACACCGCCGAGTGGCGCCACGACGTCGATCTAACCGGCAAGCGGGTCGCCTTGATCGGCACCGGTTGCAGCGCGATCCAGGTCGGGCCCGCGATCCAGCCCGAAGTCGCCCGGCTCGACGTCTACCAGCGCTCGCCGGGCTGGACGCTGGCCAAGGGCGACTTCGCCTACTCACGCCTGCTCCGCACGGTCTTCCGTCGCCTGCCGGCGCTGCGGCGCCTCGACCGCGCATCGGTCTACGCCTTCCAGGAGGTCGCCGCCGCCGCTTTCACCCGCTACCGCTGGCTGCTGCCGCTCTTCCGCCTGCTCGGCATGCGCCAGATCAAGGCAGCGATCTCCGACCCGGAACTGCGCCGCAAGGTGACCCCGACCTACGAGTTCGGCTGCAAGCGGATCATGCTCACCGACGACTGGTATCCGACGCTGACCCGGGACAACGTGGAGCTCGTCGCCGAGGGAATCGATCGGGTGACGCCCGGCGGCATCCGCGACGCGACCGGCGTCGAGCGCCCCACCGACGCGATCGTCCTCGCAACCGGTTTCGCCAGTCACGACTTCATCGCGCCGATGGAGATCGTCGGCAGCGAGGGCCTCACCCTGGAGAGCGCTTGGGACGAGGTGGCTCGCGCGTACCTCGGCCTCAGTGTGCCCGGCTTTCCCAACATGTTCCTGCTCTACGGGCCCAACACCAACGGCGGCAGCGGCTCGGTGGTCAACACGCTGGAGTGCGGCATCAGTCACGTGCTCGCCGCGCTGGGCGAGATGGAGCGGGCCGAGGCAAGCCGGATCGAGGTCTCCCACGCTGCGGCCACGGATTTCGACCGCGAGTTGCGCGAGGCGTTGGCCAAGACCGTCTGGCAGAGCGGCTGCAGCAACTGGTACGTCGACGAGAACGGCAACGATCCCAACAACTGGCCTTGGGTGTGGAGTGCATACCGCCGCCGCACCCGTGAGCTCGCCCCGGGCGCCTACGAGCTGGCGGGTTCGCGATGAGCGAGCAGCCGGCGAGCGAGGAGCGCTCGCCCATCACTCCGGAGGGCGTGCGCTCCTTCATCGGCGGCAGCTTCCCCGGCGACCTTGGGATCGACCCGATCGAGATCGAGGACTCCTTCGCCAGCGGCCGCATCGTCGTCGACCAGCGCCACCTGCATCCCGGTGGCTTCGTCCACGGCGGAGTCTGGACCGCGCTCGGTGACACCGTCGCCGCCTGGGCCACCTTTCGCAACATCCCGCCGCGGCACAACTTCACCACGATCGAGCTCAAGCTCAACGTCTTCGCCGCCGGCCTGCTCGGCGACGAGATAGTCGCCACCGCCACGCCCCTGCACGCCGGCAAGAGCACAGTCGTGATCGAGGTCAAGATCGAGCGGATCAGGGACGGTGGCGAGCCAAAGCTCGCGGCAAACCTGATCGTCAGTCAGTTCGTGCTTCCACCTCGGGACTGACCGGCGCTCCCCACGCTTCGATCTGGGGCAAGCGCCAGAGCAGACTGGCAATTGCCAGGCCCGCCGCGGCCGAGAGCAGTGCCAGGAACCACTGGGCGGAGCTGAGCACCTCCATCTCGAAGAAATCGCGCAGCGGCGGGAGCGCCAGGATTCCGGCGAAGAGTCCGCCCAAGCTGAGCACGAGCACCAGCATGTTGCTCTGGATCGCGATGTGCTCGCGGCCGGGGCCGCGCTCGAGCAGCAGCACGAAGCTGAGGCCAAGTACGACCAGCGTCGTCGTTGCCGCGGTGCGGCCTGCCTCGAGGCTGCCGCCGAAGACGGTGTCGACGAGGAAGAAGGAGAGGATCGAGCCGAGCGCCGTGGCGAGCCCCGCCGGCACGGCGAAGGCGCCCAGCGCGCGCAGCAGGCGGCCACGGTAGAGCGGGCCGTCCGAGGGCATCAGCGCGAGCACGAAGGAGGGCACGCCGATCGTCAGGAAGGCGGCAAGGGTGAGGTGGCGGGGGAGGAACGGGAAGGCGAAGCCCGGGATTGCGACGAGCAGAATCAGCGCCGCCGCGTAGACCGTCTTGGTCAGGTAGAGGCGGCCAAGCCGGTGGATGTTGCGGGCAATCTGCCGCCCCTCGGCGACGGCCTGCGGCAGGCGGGCGAACTCGTCCTTGAGCAGGACGACGTCGGCGACCCCCTTGGTCACCTGGGCGCCCGAGCCCATCGCCACCGCCATCCGCGCCCGCTTCAGCGCCGGCACGTCGTTGACCCCGTCACCGATCATCGCCGCGTAGCGCCCGGAGGCGGCGAGGGCGGCAACCAGATCGCGCTTCTGCTCGGGCTTGATCCGGCAGAAGACCGTGTTGCGCTGAGCGGCCGCGGCAAGCTCCTCCGGGTCTTCGGGCAGTTCGTGTCCCTCAATTACGCCGGCGTCCTGGGGCACCCCGACCGCGTTGGCGACGGCGGTCACGGTTGCCCTGGCATCGCCCGAGATCAGCTTCAGGTCGACGTCTTCCTCGCGCATCAAGGCGACCGTTTCCGCCGCGTCGGCCCGCAGCGTCTCCTCGAGCACGATCAGGGCGACCGGCGCCAGTTGCGGTGGCGGCTGCTCTCCAGGGTTCGCGGGCAGCTGCTCGCTGGTTTCGCTGAAGGCGACGACCCGGCGCCCGGCCGCGGTCTCGCGCTCGAGCACGCGGGCGAGGCCGGGCGGCAGGGTGAGCACGCCGGCTTCGCCCAGCACGTCGGGTGCGCCGAGTACATAACTGGCCGAGTCGATCCGCAGCCCGCTCCACTTCCACTCCGAGGAGAAGGGGACTTCGCCGGAGACACGCCCGGCCTCGCCTCCGAAGCGCTCGCCGATCGCCTCGAGGGTGCGGTTGCGGTCGCCGGCGCTGGCGGCGAAGCGCCCGAGCGCAGCGTGGGCGGCTTTCTCGTCGACGCCCTCCGCCACCTCGGCGCCGAGCAGGCGCAATTCGCCGTCGGTCAGGGTGCCGGTCTTGTCGACGCAGATCGTGTCGACCGCGGCGAGGCTCTCGGTGGCGCTCATCTGCTGTACCAGCGTGTCTTTTTTCGCCAGGCGCACGGCGGCGACGGCGAAGGTGACGCTCATCAACAGCACCAGCCCCTCGGGGATCAGCGTCACCAGTCCTGCGGTGGCGGTCTGCGCCGCCTCCTCGAGGCCGGTGTTGCGCAGCTTCAGGGTGAGGATCAGCAGCACCGCCAGCGGCACCATCGCGTAGACGCAGGCGACGATCACCCGGTTGACCTCGGTCTGCAGCGGTGAGGGTGGGTGGCGGAAGGCGCGCGCCTCGCCGGCCAGTTTGCCGGCGTAGCTGTCCTCGCGCACGGCGTCGACCTTGTAGGAGCCGGAGCCGCTGATGCAGAAGGAGCCGGAGAGCGCCCGGTCGCCGGCCTCCTTGCGCACTCCGTCGGCCTCGCCGGTCAGCATCGACTCGTCGAGCGTCATCCCGCGGGTGCTGAGCACCTCGCCGTCGGCGACGAGCTGGTCGCCGGGCGCGACCTCGACCACGTCGCCGGGCACGATCTCCTCGGCAAGCAGGCTCGCAGTGGCGCCGTCGCGGATCGCCTTGGCGTGGGGCGCGACCAGGACCGCCAGCTCGTCGAGGGTGCGCTTCGCTTTCAGCTCCTGGCGGATGCCGATGTAGGAGTTGATCACCGCGATCAGGCCGAAGATCGAGTCGGCGTAGAGGCCGAGCCCGAGGTCGAGCACGAAGAAGGCGCCGATGATCGCGTTGAAGAGGGTGAAGACGTTGCCGGCGACGATGCTGGAGGTCGAGCGCGAGGAGTTCTCCGGCGGCGGGCCGAGCTCGCGCAGCCGCTTCGCTGCGGTAGCGCTGGAAAGGCCTCGCTCGATCGCTGCGTCCGTCATCGCCGCCTATTCAATAGGGTGAGCTCCGGATGGCTTTGAAGCTCGGACTCAACCTTGGCTACTGGGGCATCGGCCCGGCCGGCGAGGACGCCCTCGAGGTGGTCCAGGCCGCCGAGGGCGCCGGCTTCGAGTCGGTCTGGGCGGCCGAGTCCTACGGCTCCGACGTGGTCAGCGTGCTGGCCTGGCTGGCGCCGCAGACGACGACGATCAAGCTCGGCGCCGCGATCCTGCAGGTGCCCGCCCGCCCGCCGGCTGCCGCGGCAATGGCCGGGGCGACGATCGACAAGCTCTCCGGCGGCCGCTTCATCTTCGGCTTCGGCCCATCGGGCCCGCAGGTCTCCGAGGGCTGGTACGGCGTGCCCTACGCCAAGCCGTGGGGCCGCACCCGCGAGTACATCGAGGTCGTGCGCGAGATCATCGCCCGCGAGGACAAGGTGGACCACCAGGGCGAGCATTACCAACTGCCTCTACCCGGCGGCGAGGGAAAGCCGCTCAAGCTCAACTTCCACCCCGAGCGCAACGAGATCCCGGTCTTCGTCGGCGCGATCGGCCGCAAGTCGGTCGAGATGGCGGCGGAGATCTGCGACGGCTGGATCCCGATCTTCTTCAGCGTCGACGCTTTCGAGCAGACCTGGGGCGAGCACCTGGAGGCGGGCTTCGCCAAGGGTGGGCGCCAGCGCTCCGACCTCGAGGTCTCGCCCTCGCTGCAGGTCGCGATCGACGGTGACCTCGAGGCGGCCAAGGCGGTGGTCAAGGCGGGGCTCGTCCTCTACTTCGGCGGCATGGGCAGCCGCAAGACCAATTTCTACGTCGACCTCGCCCACCGCTTCGGCTTCGGCGAGGTCGCCGACGAGGTCCAGCAGCGCTTCCAGGACGGCGATCGCGCCGGCGCCTTCGAGGCCGTGCCCGACGAGATCGTCGAGGCGACCTCGCTGGTTGGCACCGAGGCGGAAGTGGCGGAGCGGGTCGAGCGCTTCCGCGGCGCCGGCATCGACCGCCTGATCGTCTCCCCTGTTCATGCCGAGAAGAGCCAGCAGCTCCATACCTTGGAGCGCCTCGCGGCGCTCATCGCGTAGTCTCCGCCGCCGCGTCCAATGAAGATCGGAGTACCGAAAGAGACCGCCGAGGGAGAGCGCCGGGTCGCGCTGGTCCCTGACGCCGTTAAATCTCTCGCCGCCGGCGAGAAGGTTGCGGTGTTGGTCGAGAGCGGCGCCGGCGAGGCCGCCGGTCATCCCGACTCCCAGTACAGCGAAGCCGGCGCCGAAGTCGTCGAGGGCGAGGTTACGTGGGGCGCCGACGTCGTCCTTCGCGTCGCCGCCCCTTCCGTCGCTGAGATCGGTCGCCTCAACTCCAACCAGGTCCTGATCGGCCACCTCTCGCCCTGGACCGCTGCCGAGACCAACAATGCGCTGGCCCAGGCCGGTGTCACCAGCTTTGCGATGGAGGCGATCCCGCGCACGACCCGCGCCCAGGCGATGGACGCCCTTTCTTCTCAGGCCGCCGCCGCCGGCTACGCCGCGACCCTGATCGCCGCCCGTGAGTCGGGCCGATTCTTCGGCATGATGACCACCGCCGCCGGCACCGTCCCGCCGGCCAAGGTGCTCGTGCTCGGCGCCGGCGTTGCCGGCCTGCAGGCGGTCGCCACCGCCAAGCGCCTCGGCGCGATCGTCACCGGCTTCGACATCCGCCGCGCCGCCTGGGAGCAGATCGCCTCGCTCGGCGGCCGGCCGCTGGAACTCGACTTCATCCCCGACGCCGAGGGCGAGGGCGGCTACGCCCGCCCGCTCACCGACGAGGAGAACGCCCAGGTCCGCGACGCGCTCGGCGAGAACGCCGCCAAGCAGGACGTGATCGTCACCACCGCCGCGATCCCCGGTCGCCCGGCGCCGCTGCTGATCACCGCCGACGCGGTGCGCGGCATGCAGCCCGGCTCGGTGATCGTCGACCTCGCCGCCGAGACCGGCGGCAACTGCGAGCTGACCGAGGCCGGCCAGACCGTGATTGAAAACGGGGTCACGGTGATCGGCCCACGCAACCTCGCCAGCGAGATGCCCCGGCCCGCCTCCCAGCTCTACGCCAAGAACCTCGAGAACCTGCTCGGCCTGCTGGTCTCCGAGGAGGGCGAGCTGACACTCAACTTCGAGGACGACATCGTCGCCGCCGCCTGCATTACCCACGGCGGCGAGATCCGCAACGAGAGGGCCGCCAAATGAGCCTGATGACCGAGATCACGATCTTCGTCCTCGCCGCCTTCGTCGGCTTCGAGGTGATTTCGAAGGTGCCGACCACCCTGCACACGCCGCTGATGTCGCAGACCAACGCGATCCACGGCATCGTCATGCTCGGCGGGCTGATCGTCGTCGGCTACGCCAACGACCCGCTCGAGTACGTGATCGGCACGATCGCGATCGCCTTCGGCGCGATCAACATCGTCGGTGGCTTCATGGTCACCGACCGGATGCTCGGCATGTTCTCCAAAAAGCCGAAACCGAAGGCCGACGCCGAGGCGAAACCCGGGGGCGGTAAATGAGTCTGCTTGCCGTCTTCGAGCCGGGTGGCGACGCCGCCACCGCGCTCTACATCGTCGCCTTCTCGCTCTTCATCCTCGGCGTCAAACGCGGCACCCACCCGACGACCGCCAAGCAGGGCAACCTGGTCGCCGCGGTCGGCATGGCCGTCGCCGTGGTGACGACCCTGCTGCTCGACGGAGTCGGCAACTGGGGCCTGATCGCGCTTGGCCTCGGCATCGGCACCGCCGTCGGCGTGATCGCCTCGGTGCGGGTGAAGATGACCGAGATGCCGCAGATGGTGGCGCTCTACAACGGCGTCGGTGGTGGCGCCGTGGCCCTGATCGCCTGGTCGGAGATCCGCCACGGGATCTCGCTCGGCGAGACGATCCCGCTCGACACCCTGATTCCGGTCCTCTTCGCCGCCGTCGTCGGCTCGATCTCCTTCTGGGGCTCAAACATCGCCTTCGCCAAGCTCCAGGACCTGATCCCGACCCGGCCGCTGGCCGTGCCCGGGCAGCAGGTGATCAACGTCGTGCTGCTGGTCGGAATCGTCGCTGCCTGCGTCAACATCGCGGTCAACAACGACGATCCCAACCAGGCGATCTTCATCGCGATCCTGCTCGCCGCGGGCCTGCTCGGCAACCTCGTCGTGCTGCCGATCGGCGGCGCCGACATGCCGGTCGTGATCTCGCTGCTCAACGCCTTCACCGGCCTCTCCGCCGCCGCCGCGGGCTTCGCCCTCGACAACGTCGCCCTGATCGTCGCCGGCACCCTGGTCGGCTCCTCGGGAACGATCCTGACGATGGAGATGGCAACCGCGATGAACCGCTCGGTCGCCAACGTGCTCTTCGCCGGCTTCGGCGGTGCGCCCTCGGGCGGCCCCTCGGGCGGGGGAGAGGAACGCCCGCACGTCTCGATCGGCGCCCAGGACGCGGCGATCAAGCTCGCCTACGCCGACACCGTCGTGATCGTGCCCGGCTACGGCCTCGCCGTGGCCCAGGCCCAGCACGCGATCAAGGAGGTCGGCGACGAGCTTGAGAAGCGCGGCGTCACCGTCAACTACGCGATCCATCCCGTTGCGGGCCGCATGCCCGGCCACATGAACGTCCTCCTGGCCGAGGCCGACGTGCCCTATGAGCAGCTGAAGGAGATGGAGGAGATCAACCCCGAAATGCCGCGCACCGATGTCGCGGTCATCGTCGGCGCCAACGACGTCACCAACCCGGCGGCGAAGAACGATCCCGACAGCCCGATCGCCGGCATGCCGATCATCGAAGTTGATCAGGCGCAGCAGGTGATCGTGATCAAGCGGTCGCTCAGTCCTGGCTTTGCCGGTATCGACAACGATCTTTTCTACGAACCGAACACGTCGATGTTGTTCGCTGACGCCAAGCAGGCGGCGGCGGATATTGCGGCTGAGATTCAGAACCTCTAGAGCCTGGCTCGCGCGTCTGTCGCACGCGCCTGGTGGCGGCGGACGCGGCGCGAGGCGGCGTCCTCAGTCGGCCAAATAGCGCTGCTATTCGGCCTCCCTGCGTCCTTGCCTCGCTTGGTCCGGCGCTCACCAGGCACGCACGCCAGCCACCCGAGACAGGCTCGAAACTTAGGGAGAGAGTGAGGCTGCTGGGACTTAGGTTCCTATGCGGGAGCGAGGACAGGGAACTGTCGAGTACGTCGGGCTACTTGCTCTTCTTGCTTTGGTCTTTGTGGGTCTCGTCTTTGCTGGGGTTCGCCTGCCGGGTTCTGCGCTCGCGCGGTCTATCGCGTCGCGAATCCTCTGCGCCGCCGCGCTTGCTGACCATTGCGGTGATGAACCGGTGTTGATTGCGGCCTATGGGACGGAGGTGGGGGAGTTGGTGCGGCGGCATATGCCCTCGCTGCTTTTCGAGCGGGGATCGCGGGCGGTGCCGGTTGACTTTCGGCGTTGCCGTGAGGCGGAGTGTGGGGATGCTGCCGAACAGGGCTACGTGCGCCGCACCGAGGCCGGGTTGCCGGTCTCTGCGTTCGTTCACGTGGTCGACTGCCGTGCCGACGCCGCTGAAGACTCCGAAGCCGTCGGTGTCGATTGCTCGGGCCCCCGGGGCGGCAACCTCTACATCCAGTACTGGACCTACTACGCCGACTCGGCCACGCTGCGCGGTGTGCCGATCGCGAGTAAGTCCGGCTACCACCGGGACGACTGGGAGGGCGTGCAGATTCGCATCCGTCCCGACGGCTCGGTCGACGAGCGCGCCTCGTCCCACAACGGCTACAACCAGCGTCCCGGGCCGATTGGTGGCTGGGCCTCGGACGCCGGCGCCGATTCCGTCAAGAACGTCACTGAAGCACTCGGCCTGCGCGCCGAGAACGGCTGGGGCCCCGAGACCCATCTGCTGATCGTCTCCGGCGGCAGCCATGCGGGCAACACTGCCGGCATTCCACAGATCGAACGCCTCACCCCGCGCAATCGCGTCCACCTAGTTCCGCTCGAGCCGATCGCAGCAACCTCAAACGCCCGCTTTGCGGTCAACCCTCCCTGGCGCAAGCGCGTCTGGCGCGATCCCGAGGCTGAAGGGACGGACTGAGCGCAGCGCTCTGGCACGCGCCCTCCCTTGACTACCTGTGAGGTGGCTAAGGGAGGGCGATTACTTCGGCGGCATCCTCAATGCGCCGTCGAGGCGGATCGTCTCGCCGTTGAGCATTGGGTTGGCGACGATCTGGGTGACGAGCCGGCCGTACTCCTCGGGGCGGCCGAGGCGGGAGGGGAAGGGGATGCCGGCACCGAGCGCGGTGCGCGCTTCCTCGGGCAGCGCCGCAAGCAGGGGTGTGTCGAAGAGGCCGGGGGCGATGGTGACTACGCGGACGCCGCGCGAGGCCATGTCGCGGGCCGCTGGCAGGGTCATGCCGACGATGCCGCCCTTCGAGGCCGAGTAGGCGATCTGGCCGATCTGGCCGTCGTAGGCGGCGATCGAGGCGGTGTTGATGCAGACCCCGCGCTCGCCCTCGGCGTCGGCCTCGTTCTCGCTCATCGCCGCGGCGGCGAAGCGCAGCACGTTGAAGGTGCCGATCAGGTTGACCTTGACCACGTTGGAGAAGAATTCGAGGTTGTGGGGGCCGCCCTTGTGGGCCACGCGCTCAGCCCAGCCGATGCCGGCGCAGCAGACCGAGATGCGCAGCCCGCCGTCGTGTGAGGCCGCCCGCTCGACCGCGGCCGAGACGGCCGCTTCGTCAGTTACGTCAGCCTGCACGAAGGTCGCGCTCGGCCCCAGCTCTGCTGCCAGCGCCTCGCCCTTCTCGGCATTGAGGTCGGCGATCGTCACCGTCGCCCCGGCGGCGATCAGCGTGCGAGCGGTCGCCTCGCCCAGCCCCGACGCTCCACCTGCGACCAGTGCGCTCTTGCCTGCGACCTCCACGGCGCGCACCCTACCGAGCGCACCGATCGCTCTGTTCACACCCTGGTAATCAGGTCTCGCTAGGGTTTCCCAATCGCCACCGAGGTGACGCCAAGCTCCAAGGAAGCGATCGCGGAGCGCCTTGCAGAGGCGCGACGGTTCACATTGGAGCTGCTCCAGCCGCTCGACGACGAGCAGCTCAACCGTGTCTACTCGCCGCTGCTCAGCCCACTGGCCTGGGACCTCGGCCACATCGCCAACTTCGAGGAGCTCTGGCTGGTGCAGACGATCGGCGAGCGCGAGCCGCTGCACGGCGAGCTCGGCCGCTTCTACGACGCGATCGAGAACCCGCGCAAGGCCCGCGGCGAGCTGCCGATCCTGCGCGACGCCGAGCTGCGCGCCTACCTCGCCGACGTGCGCGAGCGCACGCTCGAGGTCCTGGCCGAGGTCGAGATCGGCCCCGATGTTGAGGATCCCCTGCTGCGTGAAGGCTTCGTCTACGAGATGTTGCTGGCCCACGAGCAGCAGCACAACGAGACGATGCTGCAGCTGCTGCAGATGGTTGACGGCTATGAGCCCGTCGATCCAGAGCTGGGGGCTCTACAGGTGCCCGGGCCGGGTCCGGAGACGATCGCGGTCCCCGGCGGCGAGTACGCGATCGGGGCGCCGTCCCGCGGCTTCGCCTACGACAACGAGCGCCCCCGGCACACGATCGAGCTTGCCTCTTTCGAAATCGATCGAACTCCAGTGAGCAACGCTACGTATATCCAATTTGTGGAGGAGACCGGCGCCGAGGCCCCGCTGTACTGGGAGCGCGATGGCGGCGGGGGGTGGGTGCTGACGAATATGGGGGGTCGCGACCCGATCAACCCGGCCCATCCCGTCCTCCATGTCTCCTGGCACGAGGCCGACGCCCTCGCCCGCTGGGCCGGCAAGCGCCTGCCCAGCGAGTTCGAGTGGGAGGCGGCGAGCGCGCGGCTCGAGGGCACGGGCCAGGCCTGGGAATGGACCTCATCCGACTTCCTCGCCTACCCCGGCTTCGAGGCCTTCCCCTACCCGGAGTACTCGCGGGTCTTCTTCGGCGACACCTACAGGGTCCTGCGCGGCGGTTCCTGGGCGACGCGCCGCGAGGTGATGCGACCCAGCTTCCGCAACTGGGACCTGCCCGAGCGCCGCCAGATCTTCTCCGGCGTCCGTCTGGCGGGGGACGCATGATCGCGATCGAGGTCCACCTCGATGCCGACACGGCGGCGACGATGGCGCGTGACGTTCGCGACGGCCTCCTCGCCAAGCCCAAGGAGCTGGCCCCGAAGTACTTCTACGACGAGCGCGGCTCTAAGCTCTTCGAGCAGATCACCGAGCTGGAGGAGTACTACCCGACCCGGGCCGAGCGCTCGATCCTGGCCGAGCGATCCGCTGAGATCATCGCCGCGGCGGGATCCCCTCGTTCTCTGGTCGAGCTCGGCTCCGGCTCCGCCGCCAAGACCCGCCACCTGCTCGACGCGATGCGCGATGCCGGCTGCCTGCACACCTACGTGCCGGTCGACATCTCCGAGGAGATCACGCACGAAACCGCCGGCATGCTGGTCGAGGAGTACCCGGGGCTCGCGGTCCGCGGCTTGGTCTGCGATTTCGAGCAGCACCTCGAGCGCATCCCCGACGGCGACGGCGGTCGCCTCGTCGCCTTCCTCGGCGGCACGGTCGGCAACCTCTACCCGCAAGCTCGCCACGACTTCCTCGTCCGCCTCAGGGACCTGATGGGGCCGCAGGACCGGCTGCTGCTCGGCACCGACCTGGTCAAGGGCAGCGATCGCCTCGAGGCTGCCTACGACGACGCCAGCGGCGTCACCGCCGAGTTCAACAAGAACGTGCTGGCGGTGCTCAACCGCGAGCTGGGGGCTGACTTTGACCTCGACGCCTTCGAGCACGTCGCTCGTTATGACGAGGCCGAGGCGCGCATGGACATCCGCCTGCGCTCGCTCGCCGCCCAGACGGTCAACCTCGAGGGACTGGAGCTCGAGGTCGAGTTCGCGGCCGGCGAGGAGATGCGAACCGAGATCTCCACCAAGTTCACCTACGAGAAGCTCGCCCGTGTCTACGAGGAGGCGGGGCTGGCGATCAGCGGCTGGTTTACCGACGCGGACTGCGACTACGCGCTGAGCCTCGCCGGACCCGCCCAGTAGGGGCCGGGCTCACTACGGGGCCAGGGCCTCGATCAGCTCGCCGAGCTTGTCCGGCGTGGTGATCGGGGTGAGGATCGGCAGGGTGATCCCGCCCTCGACGAAGGCGCCGATCCGCTCCACCATCTCCTCCGGCGAACCGAAGATGAACATCTCCTCGATCAGCTCCCAGGGCGCGGCGGCCGCGGCAGCTTGCCGATCGCCCGCCTCCCAGGTCGCGATCATCGGCTCGATCTGCTCGCCGTAGCCGAGCCAGCGGTAGAAGGCGGCGTAGACGGGGACCGTGATGTAGGAGGAGAACATGAAGCGGGCCAGCGGCTCTACCGCCTCGCGCTCCCCGGGAAGGCAGAAGAAGCGGCAGAGCAGCTCGAAGTCCTCGGGTGCCCCATCGAGCTGCGCTGCAACCTTCGGTAGCCCACCCAGCGGCAGGAAGTTGGTGAAGGCACCGCTGGCGCGCTCCACCGCCAGCTCGAGCATCTTGCCGCGCAGGGCAGCGAGCACGACCGGGATCGGCTGCGCCGGCGCGCTCTCCAGTTTGAAGCCGCTGGCGGTGCGCTCGCCGGCCAGGGCTGCATCGAGGAAGTCGAGCGTCTCGCGCACCTTGGCCAGCGGTCGCTCGAAGGGGATGCCGTTCCAGCCTTCGACGATCCGGTCCGAGGAGGAGCCGATGCCGAGCACGAAGCGCCCGTCGGAGGCGCTGGCGAGGGCCGCCGCCTCCTGGGCCAGCAGCGCCGGGCCGCGCTGGAAGACGCCGACGATGCCGGTGCCCAGGCGCGCCCGCTCGGTCCAGGCGGCACTCAGCGCCAGCGGCGTGAAGCCGTCGGGCCCGTTGGTCTCGCCGCTCCAGAAGTCGGTGTAGCCGACCGCCTCGGCCTGCTTGACCAGCTCCTCGTGAGCCGCGAGCGAGAGCCCGGGCAAAGGCAGTGTGAGTCCCCAACGCTGAGCCACCGGCCGACCCTATAGCCTGCGGCGCGCATGGGGGAGAACTCTCCAACCAAGCCCGATCGCAACCTCGCCCTGGAGCTGGTCCGGGTGACCGAGGCGGCGGCGCTCGCCGCCGCCCGCTGGGTCGGCCGCGGCGACAAGCTCGCCGCCGACGGAGCCGCCGTCGACGCGATGCGCTTCGTGCTCGACACAGTCGCCATGGACGGCGTCGTGGTGATCGGCGAGGGCGAGAAGGACGAGGCGCCGATGCTCTTCAACGGCGAGCAGATCGGCGACGGCAGCCCGCCCGTGGTCGACATTGCGGTCGACCCGCTCGAGGGGACCACGCTCTGCGCCCGCGGCATGCCCAGCGCCCTCGCCGTGATCGCCCTGGCCGAGCGCGGCTCGATGTTCGACCCGGGCCCCTGCGTCTACATGGAAAAGATGGCCGGCGGCGAGGAGATCGCCGACCTACTCGACCTCGACCGCCCCCTGCCCGAGACTTTGAAGCTGGTCGCCGAGCGCAAGGGCGAGAGCGTCGGCGACGTGATCGTGGTCATGCTCGACCGCCCCCGCCACGAGGACGCGATGCGCGAAGTGCGCGAGGCAGGCGCGCGCCTGCGCCTGATCAGCGATGGCGACGTCTCCGCCGCCCTGCTCGCGGTCAGCGAACGCTCTCCGGTCGACCTGCTCTGGGGCATCGGCGGCACCCCCGAGGGGGTGCTCTCCGCGGCGGCGCTGAAGTCGATGGGGGGAGAGCTGCTCGGCCGCCTCTGGCCGCGCAACGACGAGGAGCGCAGCGCAGCCGTCGACGCCGGCTACGACCTTGACCGCGTGCTCACCGCCAACGACCTCTGCTCGGGCGACGATGTCTTTTTCTCCGCCACCGGCGTCACCGACGGCGACGTGCTCCAAGGCGTGCGCTACCGCGGCAACGGCGCGACCACGGAATCGCTGGTCATGCGCTCACGCTCAGGCACCGTGCGCCGCGTTCAGGCCCGCCACGACCGCGCCAAGCTGCGCGCGGTCACGGGCGAGCGCTACGGCTGATCCTCGTCTTCGCAGCCGCAGGGCTGCTTGGCTTCGGCAGCATCGCTGTAGGGCATTTCGCCGGTCTCGTGCAGCTCGTGGCGCAGTGAGTTGATCACCGCTCCGGCCAGCAGCGCCAGGCTGAGCAGGTAGAACCAGAGCAGGCCGATCAGGATGAAGCCCACGGTCGAGCCGAAGCGCGAGAGGCTGGAGACGTTGGAGAGGTAGAAGGGAAAGAGCCAGTTGGCGATGCCGGCGCTGGCGGTGACGAAGACTGCCCCCGGCCAGACGGCGCGCCAGGGCATGTGGCCCTTGGGCACGGCCCAGAAGATCACGCAGCAGATCAGGAAGGTGATCAGGATCGCGGCGCCGAGCAGCAGCGCCGTGTCGATCAGCTTGATGCTCGAGAGCCCAAAGGGCAGTCGGTCGGTGCTGGAGACGAGCGTGCTCTCCATCGCCGGCAGGAAGATGCTGGCGGCGATGAAGAGCAGGACGACCGCCAGCATCGCGAAGGAGAAGCGCTTCTGTTCGACCCAACCGCGGCACTCGACGTGGTAGATGCGGCAGAAGGCGGTGTCCATCGCGCCCCAGAAGGAGGCGCCGATCCAGAGTGAGCCGAAGAAGGCGGCGATCCCGATCGTGGTCGAGTTTTCCTCGATCCGGTTGAGCGCGTCGGCGAGCGTTCCCTGCTCGACGTTGGGAAAGAGGCGTTGGAGGTCGTCGAGCACGCTCGCCTCGACCCCGCCGATCTTCAGCACCTGGCCGCCGACGAAGAGCACCAGCAGGGCGAAGGGGAAGACGGCCAGCATCAGGTTGTAGGCGACCATCGCCGAGAGACCGGTGACGTTCTCGCGGTAGGCGCGGTTCCAGAAGGCGCGCAGCCAGGGTTGGGTTTGGCGCATGGATTTGGGCATTGACTTCAGAAACTGAAGCGACTAATATGCGAACAGACGTTTGAGCGAATCCAGATCGCCCGTCCCAGGCCTTAAGGCCAGCGCAGGATATTCAGCTTCTCGGACCGGATAGCCGGTCCATTTTTTCGCGACTCTCCGCCACCGGCGGCGTTCTAGTCGCAGGACTTAACCACCTTTCCAAAGAAACGAGTAGAGACAGGATGCTGGTAGCTGAGCTTCAGGAGTTGGAGGAGGTCAAAGGCCTCATTACGCGAGGGCAGCAGCTTGGTGTGCTGACCTTCGGCGATGTCGCCTCCGCAGTATCGGAGGTGGATCTGGACGAGTCCGACGTCGAGGACCTTTACGGGCACCTCGAGAAGTCGGGCATCGAGCTTGTCGAGGACATGGACCCGGCCCAGAAAGCGGCCGCGGAAGCCCTGCCGATCGACACCGGGAAAAAAGGCCGGCGCCGCCAGAAAGCCGCGCTTGACCTGAAACCCGACATGACCACGGACAGCCTGCAGCTGTTCCTCAAGGACATCGGCAAGGTCCGCCTGCTGACCGCTGCGGAGGAGGTCGAACTCGCCAAGCGGATCGAGCGCGGCGACCTCGACGCCAAGCAGAAAATGGTCGAGTCGAACCTGCGCCTGGTCGTCTCGATCGCCAAGAACTACCGCAACCAGGGGCTGCCCTTCCTGGACCTGATCCAGGAGGGCACGCTGGGCCTGGTCCGCGCGGCGGAGAAGTTCGACTACCGCAAGGGATTCAAGTTCTCGACCTACGCCACCTGGTGGATCCGCCAGGCGATCGCCCGCGCGCTCGCCGACAAGGCACGCACGATCCGCATCCCGGTGCACGTGGTCGAGAAGTTGAACAAGATCGGTCGCGCCGAGCGCAAGCTGGTCACCGAGCTGGGCCGCGAGCCGACGCCGGAGGAGATCGCCGAGGTAACGGGGATCGATCCCGAGGAGGTCGACTCGATCAAGCGCTCGGCCCAGGCGCCGGTCTCGCTGGAGAAGCCGGTCGGCGACGAGGAGGAGTCGGAGTTCGGTCAGTTCATCGCTGACGAGAAGGCCGAGTCCCCCTTCGACCGCGCAGCGGACCTGCTGACCAAAGAGGCGCTGAAGGAAGCGCTGGAGAACCTCTCCTACCGCGAGCGCCGCGTGTTGGAGCTGCGCTACGGCCTCGGCGGCGAGCATCCGCGCACGCTCGACGAGGTGGGGAGGACGTTCAACGTCACCCGCGAGCGCATCCGCCAGATCGAGAATCAGTCGCTCAAGAAGCTGCAGCAATTGGGCGAAGCGCAGAAGCTGCGCGAGGTCACCTGATCCCGCACCAGGACTAAGGATGTTGGACATCCCGGCCGATATAGGTCGGGATGTTCGACATCGATACAGCGCTGCGCACGCTTATTGAGCGTGAGGGCTCCGATCTGCACGTAAAGGTCGGCGCGCCGCCACTCGCCCGTATGCACGGCGAATTGGCGCACCTCGAGGGCTATCAGCCGCTTGGGCCCGAGGACACCGAGAAGGCCTTCCGCGAGATGGCCGAGGAGCGCTCGGTAACTGAATTCGAGTCCGACGGCGAGGCCGACTTCTCCTACTCGATCCCCGGCCTGGCCCGCTTCCGCGTCAATACCTTCAAACAGCGCGGCACGATCTCGATCGTCTGCCGCGCGATTCCCTTCGAGATCCGCTCGGTCGAGCAGCTCGGCCTGCCCTCCGTCGTCACCAGCCTGGCCGAAGAGTCGCGGGGAATCATCCTCGTCACCGGCACCACCGGCTCGGGCAAGAGCACGACGCTGGCGGCGATGATCGACCACATCAACCAGACCCGGGCGCAGCACATCGTCACGCTCGAGGACCCGATCGAGTTCCTGCACCAGGACAAGCGCTCGATCGTCAACCAGCGCGAAGTCGGCTCCGACACGGTCAGCTTCGCCCGCGCGATGCGCCGCGTTCTGCGCCAGGACCCCGACGTGATCCTGATCGGCGAGATGCGCGACGAGGAGACGGTGCGCACGGCGCTCTCCGCCGCCGAGACCGGCCACCTCGTGCTCTCCACGGTCCACACCCTCGACGCGACCGAGACGATCAACCGCATCGTCGACTTCTTCCCGCCCCACCTGCAGCAGCAGGCGCGGGTGATGCTTGCCTCGACCCTGAAGGGCGCGATCGCGCAGCGGCTGGTTCCCGACGTGACCGGCGACGGTCGCGTCGCCGCCTCCGAGGTGATGATCGTCACCGGCCGGGTCCAGGACCTGATCCTCAACCCCGAGGAAACGGGCAAGATCACCGAGGTCATCGGCGAAGGCGAGTACTACGGCATGCGCACCTTCGACCAGTCGTTGCTGCGCTACGTGATGGAGGGCAAGGTGACCGAGGAGGTCGCGCTCGAGTACGCCTCCAGCCCGCACGACTTCAAGCTGATGCTCGCGGCCGGAGGCCAGCGGGCAAGCGGCATCGAGCAGCTCGGCAGCGAGGAGCCGGTGGCGCAATGAGGGAGAAGCTGAACGAAAACCCGATGGCCCAGGTTGGGTTGATCCTCTTGCTCGTCGTCGCCGGCGCCTTCATCTTCATCAGCAGCTCGGGTGGAGGCGAAGAAGAAGAATCCGCCGTGCCGACCGAAGCGACGGTCGCGGTTGCCGGCACCAGCGCCGTGGGCACCGCCACCGGCGCAACCCCGGGCGAAGCCGTCGAAGGCGCGGTCGAAAGCGCAATCGAAACAGTGGGTGAAACCGGCGGCGTCTCGGCTGCGCCGACATCGATCCCTGCTCCGCCGCCCCCTGCCCCGGTTGCGACTGCTTACGACGCGGGCAAGACAGTGGTCCTGCTGATCGTGCACGACGGCGGCATCGACGACCGCTTGGTCAAGCAGGCCTCGTCGCAGCTCTCCTCCGCGGCCGACGTTGCCCTCTTCACGGTGCCTGCCCAGCAGATTTACCGCTACGCGTCGATCACCATCGGCCTCGACATCAACCGCGTGCCTGCCCTTGTCGTGATGCGCCCAAAGCAACTCAGCGGCGGCACGCCGCAAGCCAGCGTTGACTACGGCTTTCAGACCTCGCAGGGCGTCCTGCAGGCGGTGCACGACGCTGCCTACGACGGCCGCGAAGTCACCTACCACCCGAACTGAGGCGGGCGGATGAGCGCCGAGAGACCCCCTTACGCGAGTCACCTGCGCCCGGTCCCCGATTCGGGTGGCTCCGCTGCGCCGGCGATGCCGGGCCCGGAGGCAAGCGGCACGCCGGGCTTGACGCCGCCCTTGCACCGCGGTCACTCGCGTGGCTTCATCACCGACGTCCTGGTTGAGCTGGGCTATGCCACGGCCGAGACCGTGCAGGCGGCGGTCGAGGCATCGCGGACCGCCGCGGTACCACCCGAGGCTTTGCTGATCACCGAAGGTGCAATTAGCGCCGACCAGCTTTCGCGGGCGACCGCAGAGCGCTACGGGCTCGACCACCTCGACCTTGCCGTCTACCAGGTCGATGTTGCTGCGGCGGCGCTCTTTCCGGTGACGATGGCGCGCCGCTACAAGGCCGTGCCGGTCGGCTACGTCGATTCCAAAACGCTGCTCGTCGCCGCCGCCGACCCGGCAAACGTGCTCGCCGCAGACGACATCCAGATCGCCACCGGCCTCGACTGCCGCATCGCCGTCGCCGCCGAAGACGACGTCGAATCGCTGCTGGCGCGGCTGGGCACCCTGCAGAGCGCCGCCGCCGACGCGATCGTCGAGACCCAGCACCAGGTCGAAGAGGCCGAAGGGGAGGAAGAGGCCCTCGCCGAGGTCAGCTCGATGCAGGCCGGTGCCGAGGACGCGCCGGTGGTCAAGCTCGTCTACAGCATCCTCGCCCAGGCGGTGGGGGAGGGGGCTTCCGACATCCACCTCGAGCCCGAAGAAGGCGAGCTGCGGATTCGCTTCCGCATCGACGGCGTGCTGAAGGAGTCCGCTCATGTGCCGAAGCGGATGATCACCGCAGTGATCTCGCGGCTGAAGATCATGAGCGAGCTCGACATCGCCGAGAAGCGCGTGCCGCAGGATGGCCGCGTCAGCGTCGCGGTCGAGGAGCGACGCATCGACCTCCGTGTTACGACCCTGCCCACCTCGCGCGGTGAGGGGGCGACGATCCGCATCCTCGACGAGGGCAACGCTCAGCGCACGCTCGACGACCTTGGCATGGACGGCTCGGCCCGCGCTCGCTTCGAGGACGCCTTCCAGCAGGCCTACGGCGCCGTCCTGGTCACCGGGCCGACCGGCTCGGGCAAGAGCACGACGCTATACGCGGCCCTGGCCGAGCTCAACGGGGTCGAGAAGAAGATCATCACGATCGAGGACCCGGTCGAGTTCCGGATCCCCGGCGTCAACCAGATGAACGTCAACCGCAAGGCGGGGCTCGACTTCGCTCGCGGGCTGCGCTCGATCCTGCGCGCCGATCCCGACATCGTCATGGTCGGCGAGATTCGCGACGCCGAGACGGCGCGGATCTCGATCGAGGCCGCCCTGACCGGCCACATGATGCTGACCACCCTGCACACCAACGACGCCCCGGGCGCAATCGCCCGCCTGGGTGAGATGGGGATCGAGACCTTCCTCACCGCCTCGGCCGTCGACTGCGTCGTCGCCCAGCGCCTCGCCCGCAAGCTCTGCCCCAACTGCAAGCGGCGTGCGATCGTCCCGGCCCAGGCGCTGCACGATGCCGGGGTCAAGGTGGGCACCGACGTCGAGTCCTACGAGCCAATCGGCTGCGGCCGTTGCAACAACAGCGGTTACAAGGGCCGGGTCGGCATCTACTCGGTGATGAGCCTCAGCGAGCGGTTGAAGCAGATGACGATCGCTCGCGCACCGGAGACGGAAATCGCCGCCGTCGCCCGCGAGGAGGGCATGCTCACCCTGCGTGAGGACGGCGTGGTCAAGATTCGAGCCGGGGTCACGAGCCTCGAGGAGGTACTCCGTGTCACAGCCTGATTTCGACTTCTCCGAGGTGCTGCGCCGCATGGTCGAGACGCGCGCGTCCGACGTCCACATCACCGCCGGCTTCCCGCCGGCGATGCGCGACAAGGGCCAGATCCAGCCGATGGAGGGATTCCCGATCCTGACCGCGCAGGAGACCCGCGAGGTCGTCTACTCGATCCTCAACGACGACCAGCGCAAACGCTTCGAGAACCACAAGCAGCTTGACTTCGCCTACGCGATCCCTGGTGTGGCGCGCTTCCGCGTCAACTGCTTCTTCCAGCGCGGCGCCGTCAGCGCCGCCTTCCGCCTGGTGCCGCAGGACATTCCCGAGCTCGACTCGCTCGGCGTGCCGCAGGTGCTGCGCGAGCTGGCAGCCAAACCACGCGGCTTCGTACTCGTCACCGGGCCGACCGGCTCGGGCAAGAGCACGACGCTGGCCTCGATGATCGACGTGATCAACTCCGAGCGCCAGGACCACATCCTCACGATCGAGGACCCGATTGAGTTCCTGCACACGCACAAGCGCTCGATCGTCAACCAGCGCGAGGTCGGCTCCGACGCCGAGGACTTCTCGCTCGGCCTGCGCGCCGCCCTGCGAGAGGACCCCGACGTCATCCTCGTCGGCGAGATGCGCGACCTGGAGACGATCTCCACCGCGCTGACGGCGGCCGAGACCGGCCACCTCGTCTTTGCCACCCTGCACACCCAGTCCACCGCGCAGACGGTCGACCGGATCATCGACGTCTTCCCGCCCGAGCAGCAGGGCCAGGTGCGCACGCAGCTCTCGATTGCCCTGCAGGGGATCGTCACCCAGCAGCTGCTGCCGACCTCCGACGGCCGCGGCCGGGTCGTCGCCACCGAGGTGCTGGTACCGACGCCGGCGATCCGCAACCTGATCCGCGAGGGCAAGACGCATCAGATCTACGCTGCTCTGCAGACCTCGGGTGCGGTCGGAATGCAGACGATGGACGCCGATCTGGCCCGCCTCGTTCGCGGCGGGCGGATCACCCGCTCGCTGGCCGAACAGCGCGCCTCGGTGCCGGAGGAGCTCAAGCGGCTGCTCGGCGGCGAAGCCGCCGTAGCACCGGTCGCCGGGCTGGGCGGGCGTGCCGCCGAGGAAGCCGCCGCGGTCGCCCAAGCCGTGGCCCCACCACCGCCCGTCTACACCCCGGGGGCCTAGCGGACGATGGCCGGAGCAACGACATTTGCCTTCCGTGCGATGGACATGGCCGGGACCACCTCGGCGGGTGAGCTCGAGGCCGAGTCCAAGGCCACGGTTACCGAGCAGCTGCGCCAGCGCGGCCTGATCGTCCTCGACGTGACGGAGAAGTCCAACCCGCTGAACATCGAGGACATCTTCAAGCGCTGGCAGGGCGTCGACATGCGCGAGCTGGCGATCTTCTCGCGCCAGTTCGCCACCCTGATCGCCTCCGGGATGCCGATGTTGCGCACCCTGCACACGCTCGAAGAGCAGACACAGGACGAGCAGATCAAGGCGGCGGTGGCAGGTGTACGCGCGGACATCGAGGCCGGCAGCACGCTCGAGCAGGCGATGGAACGCCACCCGAAGGTCTTCGACCGCCTCTTCCGCGCGATGGTCCGTTCCGGTGAGCAATCCGGTCGCCTCGAGGAGGCGATGGACCGGATCGCCTACCAAGTGGAGAAGGCTGACGCCCTGCGTCGCCAGGTCAAATCGGCGCTGATGTACCCGGCGCTCGTCTTCGGTTTCGCCACCGTGGTGCTGGTCGCGATCGTTGCCTTCGTGATCCCCATCTTCGCCAACATCTTCAAAGAACTGGCGGAAGAAAATCCGGGGGAAGCGACGGGCCTGCCGGCCCCGACCCAGCTCTGCGTCAGCGCTTCGGACATCCTCACCGGCTACTGGTTCCTGATCATCCCGGGCATCGCACTTGCTTTCTTCGCCTTCTTCAAATGGAAGAAGACCGATCGCGGGCACGAGCTCTGGGACCGCTTCAAGCTGCGCATCCCGTTCAAGATCGGCGACGTGATTCAGAAGGTGGCGCTGGCGCGCTGGTCGCGCACCTTCTCCGGCGCCGTCTCCTCGGGCGTGCCGATGCTGCAGGCGATCCGCCTCACCGGGGAGACGGCCGGAAATGTCGTCGTCGAGCAGTCGATGGACGACGTCTACGACTCGGTCAAGAGCGGCGGCTCGATTGCGGGGCCGATCGAGGACAACGCGATCTTCCCGCCAATGGTCGGCCACATGATCGCCGTCGGCGAGGAAACCGGCCAGCTCGAGCACATGCTGAGTAAGGTCGCCGACTTCTACGAGGCCGAGGTCGACGCCAAGGTGAAGGCACTGACTGCGCTGATCGAGCCGGTGATGATCGTCTTCGTCGGCGGCATCGTCGGCTTCATCGTGATTGCGATGTACCTGCCGATGTTCAGCATCTACGAACATATCCGTTGATCCGGAGCCAGGTGCTACCCTGACGCACGTGAACCAGGTTGGGGTCCGGGAGCTGCGACAAAACCTCTCGCGCTACCTGGTGCAGGTCAAGGCGGGGGAGAGCTTCACCGTTACCGAGCGGGGACGGGAGGTGGCGCGGCTGCTTCCCTCGGGCCCAGCAGACTCGCCCCTCGCGCGTCTCGCGGCGGAGCGCGGTGCGACGATGCCTCGCGGCGATCTGCTTGCGAGGGTCCGGGGGTCAGTCACACCGCCAGCCTCTGGGCCGCCGAGCATCGAGGTTCTCGATCAGCTGCGGGAGGAGCGGCTGTAGCGGGACGGCTCGTATATCTGGACAGCTCTGCCTACGTGAAGCTGCCACTGCGAGAGGCTGAGTGCGAAGCCCTGTTGCTTGAGCTTGCCAAGTGGGATGGTTACGTGTCCAGCGCTCTGCTCGGAGTGGAGTCGATCCGGGCCTGTGGCCGTTACGGCGAGCGGTACGCAGCGGACGCCCGAGCATTCTTGGGCGATGTGGCCCTGGTGCCACTCGATGACAGCGTGCTCGCCGAGGCAGCATCTACTGACCCAGCGGAGCTTCGTAGTCTCGATGCCCTTCACTTGGCGACCGCGCTCAGTATCCGCGACGAGATCGGTGCCTTCGTCGCCTACGACGAGCGTCTCATCGCCGCTGCTGCCCGCAGAGGTCTCGCCGTTCTGTCTCCGACCGCGGGTTGACCGGTTATGGGCGGTTCCTGACCTGAAACCCGACTTTTAGGGATAAGAAGTCCTAGTTTCAGGGATCAAGGCAGCTCGCCCGGCGCCGATAGGAGGGAGTACATATCTGCCAGTGCCTCGGTGCACAAGGCAAACCCGCCGCGAGGTGGGGGCGCAAAGCCAACGGGGCTCCGAAGAGGAGCCGGCCGGGCTACCACCGGGGTCGACAGACACCACGTGGCTGAGACGCGACGGGGCTCTGGCTAAACCAATTAGGACATAGGAGACACACCTAATGTTTATCCAGAATCTCCGGGCCAAGATTGGCGCCCGGCTCAACGGTGACAAGGAGGCCGGCTTCACGCTGATCGAGCTCCTCGTCGTCATGCTGATCCTCGGCATCCTCGCCGCGATCGCCCTGCCCGCCTTCTTCAACCAGAAGGACAAGGCCGGCGACGCTAAGGCGAAGGAGTCCGCTCACTCGGCTCAGGTCGCGATGGAGACTTGCGCCACCGACAACAACAACAACTACACGAACTGCAACGAGGCCACCCTGGAAGGCATCGAGCCGACCCTGCCCACCTCCACTGCGGCGGCTGGCACGGAAAGCTTCGCCGTGGAATCGGGTATTGACACGTACACCATCGTTGTTACCGCCAGCACGGGTAATTCGTTCTCGCTCGTACGCGATGGCGCAGGCAACATCACCTACCCCTGCACCACCGGTGGCAGCGGTGGCTGCCCGGATAACGGCACGGGTACCAATCCGGACACCTGGAACTAGTCGACCGACAGTCGCTTAGGTATGACTAAGCAGCTGGCATCAAGCAGCAAGGGGCGGGCCGCAATGGCCCGCCCCTTGCTGTGTCTGCTTGCGGCAGCCATCTGCTTTCTACTCGCAGTGCCAGTCGCGAGCGCAGAGCAACCCGAACCGATTGCTCTTACCGAAACGAATCCCCTTTCGACTCAGGCCCAGCCCGCGGCTTCGACCGAACCGTTCGTCATTGGTCGCGGTGACGGCGCGATCGCGACGGTGGTCAAACCATTGTTTGGCGGCAGAACGAGCGCGCCCATTGCCGCCGACATCAATCCAAACAACCAGGTCGACATCTACGCCAACGACTCCTGTACCGGCTCGCCGGTTGCAAGCGGCATCATCGACGAACTCGAAGGCGAGGGGATCCGGGTCGAGGTCGAGCCCGACTCCAGCACGACCTTCTCGGCGGTTCAGATCGATCCCCTGGACCCGACCAATCCCTCGACCTGCTCGAAACCAATCACCTATTGGAACAGCTCGTCCGCAGAAGAACCGCCGACCGGCGAAGAACCACCGGTTGAGGAACCTCCGGCAAAAG
Organism: uncultured Solirubrobacterales bacterium; assembly: GCA_963701265.1. Lineage (GTDB taxonomy): Bacteria > Actinomycetota > Thermoleophilia > Solirubrobacterales > 70-9 > VRUE01. Next base: position 2,288,876 of record OY969581.1, on the reverse strand, counting down.
ACCCGCCCGTTGACCAGCCTCCCGCTGGAAACCCACCTGCTTCCAAACCGCCCGCGACCGCGGACCGTCCGGCCACGGCCCCAGTGGCGCCCCGGCTCAAGACCGCGCCCGCCGGGCCCGCGAACGACAACACCCCACGGATCATCGGCTCGTCCTCCGCTGACTCCGTGAAGATATTCGCCAACTCCAGCTGCAGCGGTGCACCGGTTGCCTCCGTATCGTCCGCGCAGCTGGCCACCGGCGTCGAGCTCCGCGTACCGGACAACTCGACAACCGACTTCACCGGCGTCGCCGTTGCTGGCGGCAAGCAGTCCTTCTGTTCTCCGCCAGCCACCTACATCGAGGACTCGGCCCCGCCGCGCACCCGGATAACGATGGGGCCCGGCGCCAAGACCCGCCACCGCAAGGTCGTTTTCCGCTTCGCCGACACAGGCGGCGACCCGCTGGGAACCGCCTTCGCCTGCAAGGTCGACCGCAGCAAGTGGAAGCCCTGCCGCTCCCCCTTCAAGCTGAAGCACCTCGGCTACCGACGCCACATCCTCCGCGTCATCGGCAGCGACCCGTTGGGCAACGTCGAGGCCAAGGCCGCCAAGCGCAGCTTCAAGGTCATCCACTAGCTCGGATAGAACTCCGCCGATGATCGGCGTTGCTCTGATCGCGTTCCTGGCAGGCCTCGCCGTTGGCAGCTTTGCGACCGCGGTTGCGCATCGTGTCCCGCGGGGGATCCCGTTTGCCGCCCAACGCTCGCGCTGCCCCGCCTGCGACGCCCAGATTGCGGCCCGTGACAACATTCCGGTCCTCTCCTGGCTGCTGCTGCGGGGGAGGGCGCGTTGCTGCGGCGCGCGGATCTCGCCCCGCTATCCGCTGACCGAGCTGACCGTTGGCCTGCTCTTCGTCGCCACCGTGCTCGTCTACCGCGACGAAGCCGCTGAGGCGGCGATCGGACTCGTCTTCGTCGCCATGCTGGCGATCGTCACCCTGACCGACATCGAGCGGCGGATCATCCCCAACAAGGTTCTCATCGCCGGGGCGGTCATCTGTATCGTGATCGCCGCTCCCACAGATCCGGGAAGCTTGCCCGAGCGGGTGATCGCCGCCATCGCAGCGGGGGGAGTCTTCTTCCTCGTCGCCCTTGCATATCCGGCCGGAATGGGTCTCGGCGACGTCAAGCTGGCCGCCACGATGGGCCTCTTCCTCGGCCGGGCGGTCGGCCCCGCCATCCTCGTTGCTCTCTTGGTCGCCAGTCTGGTTGGTATCGCCCTAATCGCCCACCACGGCTCCCAGGCCCGCAAGATGGCAATTCCCTTTGGCCCCTTTCTCGCCCTCGGCGGCATCATCGGCCTGCTCGCCGGCAACCAGCTGGTCGACTTGTACTTGGGCTGACGGAACTCCGAACGTACGATCCGCCGGTGAACGTCCGGAGCATGCGTCCCGATGAGCTTGATGCCGCGGTCAGCGTGTGGCGCGAGGCGAACATCGCCCGTGGTGCTCCGCACGGGCAGGAGCGCACCGCCCGCATCCGCGCGAAACTCTCAGCCCCAGACGCCTTGCCATTCGTAGCGCTGCGACCAGGCATCGTGGGCATGGCACTGGCCGAGCCTGGGCGGTTCGACGACGGCGCGGGCGAACCCGATCCGTCGCTCCTGCACATCTCAATGGTGTTCGTGCACCCCGCCGCGCAACGCACGGGAATCGGGCTTCCCTTGGTCCTTCAGGTTCTCGACGTCGCGCGCTCGCTGGGCTATCGGCGTGTCGACGTCTGGACCGCTCGGGAGAACACGCCCGCCCGCAGGCTCTACGAGCGCGCCGGGATGACCTTTACTGGCAAGAGCGCTCCCCTTCGGTCGAGCGCGCAACTTCGGTATGAAAGCTTCGTCAACGGTGCTGCGACTGGCGTCTGAGCGGAGTTCTAGCCGTCGTGCTTCTTCTGCTTCGATTTGCCCAGCGGCGCCACGTTCAGCTCGTCGGTCTTCAGCAGGCGCAGCTTCACCAGCTCGATCCTGTAGGTGCGGCTGTCCGCGCCGTAGACGACGGTCTCGGGGAGGCCGGGTTCGAGGGCAAGCAGCTGGCAGGCTTCTGAGCCAACGATGCAGACGCCGTCGCCGAAGAGGCCGGTGACCTTGTCGGAGACGAGCATCACCGCTTTCTTCGTGTCCTTTGTGACCCCGACGAAGGTCAGCGCTGGAACGCTGCGGCTGGGCAGCATCGTCATGTCCGGCAGGTTGCTACGGACGGAAGGCTCGGGCTTGTCCTTGCTTTTTCCCGACGAGACCGGCGTAATGCGGACGTCGATTGCCCACGAGTAGTACTTGAGCTGACCGCCTTCGGGTGGTTCGCCGTTGCCTTCTTCGGAAGGCTGGGTGGTTTCGGTCGTTTCCGTGCTCGATTCGCTCGATTCAACCGTGACCGAGGATTCTTCTCCTTCGCCGGATGTACCCGTTGCGCTTCCGGCTTCGCTGGTGCCTTCGCTTTCGCCCGAGTACTGCTGAACGAAGGGATCTTTGGCGCGCTCGTTTCCGAGCCGACGGCGGTAGTCGCGCAGGCCCGGTGTCGATTTCGCCACGACGAGCTTGCTTGCCGGAATGGCCGCGCTCGGCGTGGCGATCGCTCTTTCGCCTTCGCCCGGTTCGGATTCCGAGGAGCCACCGAGCAGGAAGGGCACGGCGACGATCGCGACGATCAGGAGGGCGACGAGCGGCAACAGGTGGCGCTCGCGCAGGTCGTAGTAGATGTCCAGCAGGAAGTCCGGGACCTTGAGGTCCGGCACTTTCAGCTCGGGGCCTTTTTTCAGGAAGTTCATTGCGCTGGTGCTTCTTCTGAGGTCGTGCTGGTAGACGATTCAGGGGCGGTGGTTTCGGCAGCGGGTGTTGCTGCTGCCGGCGCCGCGATCGAGGGTGCCGGTTCCGTTGGCGTCGCGCCCGCGGTAAGGCCCTGGTTGGGGGGCGTCACGAAGGTCGTCACCACAAAGGTGGCGTTGAGACGGGGGAAGCCGCTGGCCGCGGAATTGAGCGCAAAGCCATCAAGCGTCACCAGGCGACCGTCGACCGTGACCGCGGTTCCGTTCGTGCCGACAAGGGAGTCGATGCCCTTGATGAAGTCAGCGACGTCGAAGAAGTTGCCGCTGAACTTGAGGCTGTAGGGCATCACTGCCAGCCCGGCAGGACCAATCGAGGCCCCGAGTGGCATCAACGAGGCCGCAACCTCGGTCGGGGGGGCGGTCGAAGCCGCAGGGGCGGCTTCTTCGCCGCCGTCGCCACTGAGCAGGATGCTTTCGAACTTGACCCCCGAATCGCGGGCGATGTGGCTCAGCTCAACCAGCAGCGATGCCGTTTCCTCGCCCGCGGGCGCCGCCTTGCCAAGGACCACAAGCTGGCGGTAGTCGCTGGGGAATTCCCGCTTCGCGGCAAGCGCTTCGGTCACCTGCGCCTGCGCCGCGGCCAATGACGCCTGCAGTTGCCCTGCCTGGCTCGAGAGCTCGTCGGCTTCCTTTCGCTTGGGGCTGAGCGCGAGCATCCAGAAGGCGATCGCGATCGCGGCGACGGCGAGGATCGAGATGATCACGCGATTCGACGATTTCATTCGCCGCTCGTTTCGCTCGTGGTTGCGGTTTCGGGAGCCGGGGCGGCAATCGCTTCACCTTCGGCTTCAGTGGAGCTCGGAGCCAGTGGCGCCGCGTCGAAGGCGACGATCATCTGGAACTGGGCAATGAAGTTGCGTGTCTGGCAAGTGGCCGAGGCGGCGCTCCCGCCGCCGGAGGAGGCACCTCCACTCGATTCGCCAAGGGCTGAGGCCTGCATGCCGACGCGTGTCACCCCGTCGATCTCCTTCAGCGCCTGAACGAAGCCGGCCACCGCCTTCTGACTGCTGGCGCACCCCGTCATCTCGAGTGCCGGCCCGCTGATCTCGGAGCGCAGCGAGATGCTGGCGCCGCCGTCAACCGAGACGCCGGAAGACGCGGTGCCGGTCAGGTTGGTGAGCCAGACGTTGCCGGGGAGGATCAGCGCCAGTTCGCGCATCACGCGCTCCCAGTCGAAGCGACTGTCGGCGAGGCTGGTGACGGTGGCGGCCCTTTGTTGGTGGAGGCCGTGGAACTGGGTGTAGGCGCTGAGTGCCTGCGCCCGGGCTTCGACCGCGGCCGTCTCGCTTTCCAGGCTGGCGATTTCGGCCTTGCTGTCGGAGATCTGGTTGTTGGTGATCGTCAGCAGGGCAACGCCGAGCACGGCGGCCGCGAGAGCGCCGACGATCACGTAGGCGAGTGGACCGCCCCGCATCGGCCGCCGCTCGCCGCTGCGCTCCTCGCTTGGGATCAGGTTGACGGGACGCACCGCTAGCTCTCCAGGGCGAGTCCGAAGGGCAGGGTGAGGCGGGCCGCGGTGGCGGGGTCGAAGCCGGAGAGCGCTTCCGGTTGCCCGGGCTCGATCGAGAGCGCAAGCCCCGGCTCCATTCGCGCGGCAAGTCCCGGGATAACGCTCCCCGGACCGCAGAGGACGATGCGCTCGACCTGCACCGCGCCCTCTTGGGCGCCGTAGAAGTCGAGTGAGAGGCGCAGCTCGTCGAGCAGTGAGGTGGCGCCTATTTCGAGGGCGGAGCGAGTTTTGGCGATCACGCTCGCATCCCCCTCGATCTGATCGACCGGCGCCTCGAGGCCAACGTGGTCGAGCCAAAGGCGCGCGTGCTCCTGGCTCAGGCCGGTCGACGAGGCGAGGCTGGCAGCGATGTCTCCCAGGCCGACGGGGGAAACGCGGGTGAAGAGGCAGGCCCGGCCTTTGGCGACGGCGAGGTTGGTGACGTCGCCGACATTGCAATAGAGCACCGCGCCGGCGCCGGGCTGTGGTCCTTCGTCCCCACCCGCACCGCTAGCGATCCCGCCCAGGGCCCGGATCATTCCGAAGGCGGAGAGGTCGACGCCGATCGGTTCGAGGCCGGCGTCACGCAGGGGCTGGAGCGAGGAGGAGATCATGTCGCGGCGGGCGGCGACGACAATCACGTCGATCTGCGGGGCTGCGCCGTCCACGGACCCGACGCCGCCGACCACGCGGTGGTCGATTACCGCCTGGTCCAGGGGCATCGCGATCTGCTCCTGGGCCGAGAAGCGAACAGCGGCGGCCAGCTCGTCCGGGTTCTCGATCGCCGGCAGGCGCAGGGTACGCACGACGACCCGCTGGTTGGCAATGCCCAGGCGCACGCGCTTGCTCAGCTTGTGCTCGGAGAAGAGACTGGACAGCGCCTCGGCGATGGCACCTGGGTCTGCGACCTCGCCGTCGCGAAACGCCTCGGCGGGTAGCGGAGCGGTCGCGGTCGCGGTTACCTGGGTCGATCCGTTGACCTGCACTTCGGCCGCGGCGATGCTGCCCGACTCGATCTCGAGTCCGACCTGGGTTGAGTCTTTTTTCTTGTTCTTCTTGAGGAAGGAAGCCATCGGCGGGGTGGTCGCGCGCGAGCTGCGCTCGCGCCACAGGAGTTGCATCGACCGTTTGGCCACAGAACCTTTGGCCTGCAACTACTTAGAAATCGAAAAACCGGTCAGCCGACGGTCTCGCGCCCGATCACCCAGTCCGATTCGACCGGCTGGATGAAGCTGGGGGGCGTGATCGTGTGCAGGCGATCGTCGTAGTTGTAGCTCTTCAGGTAGCCGGTGCCGCTGCCGGTGGTGCCGACGACGCCGCGGTACTTCTGCGAGATCGCCCCGTTGATCGTCAGGGTCCCGAGCGCTGCGCCGCAGTCGTAGTTGTCGACGATGAAGGAGTGGTTGATGGCGAGGATCGCGGCGTCGACTTCGATGTTGGAAATCGAGCCGGTCCCGTTCTGGCATTCGGTCTGGCCGGTTTTTTTGTTGATCACCACCGTTTTGAAGGGGTGGTAGATGCGGATGAAGTTGTTGGCGATCAAGCCCAGCATCGCCTCTTCGCTGCTCGCGGTGGTGTTGCCGTCGATGATGATGTCGTTGCTGGTGGCGATCGTCAGCTGGCCCGAGTAGCTGCCATGCACGTAGACGTTGCCGCAGTCCGATACTTCGGAGTAGGTGACTTCGAACGGCGTGTAGGCACCGGAGCAGAGGATGCTTTCGACGTAGACGACGCCGTTGCCCGGCAACGGTCCTGTGTAGAGCACTTCGCTTTCGCAGTTAGCGCCTTTTTTGGCGACGGTCATCGAGCTGCCGGAGAGGCAGATGTGAACCTGCCCTTTGTATTTGAAGGCCGGTTCGGTGATCGTCGCCAGCTGCGCGTTGGTTGCCGGGGGGACTAGCGCTGGCGAGTTGGTCAGGTAGGTGCCGACGAAGTTCGGGGTGCCCGAGCAGGACGAACCGGAGTGGAGGACGTCGACGGTCTGGTACCAGCCTTTGGGCGGCGAGCTGACCTCGACGGCGTCGCTCGGGGTGCGGCCGAAGCTGGGTTTGCCGCAGATCACAAGGGCATCGTTGGTGTGTAGGGGGCCGTTGATCGAGTCTCCCCCGACGAACGAGATGACCTTGCAGTATTGCCCTTCCGAGTTGGGGATTTTGGCGTTGTTGCGACCTTCGAGCAGCGTCTTTGAGCACTGTTCGTAGGCGCCTTTGACCGTTGCTTCGTTGCCGTAGGTAACTGGATCGAAGGTCTCGAGCTGTGTGAAGTAGACGTAGTCGAGGAAGCTCGAGGGCCTGAACATGGCAGTGATTGAGACCTGGGATTTGCCGACGTAGCCGGTGGAGCGAATGCGGAAAGTGCCCTTGCTCGAGCCGAGCGACTCGAGCATCGTCTGCGTAGCGGTGACGATCGAGGTCGAATTGCACATCGGGTTGCCGTTGGCGGGCAGCAGTTCGATCGCGTAGCTGGCACTGGGGTCCCCGGGCACCTGGCGCCGGTTGGTCGTCGAGCCCGGCTGGTTGACGGCGCTGGGAGCGTCGACTTTGGTGCATTTTGCCCAGTAGCCGTTGTCGACGTGAAGATGGAACGAGTAGTCGTTGATCCCAGCTTTGGCCGCCTCGTAGGCGCGCTTGCGCTGCAGGTCACGACCGGTTGGGTTGGTGTCGCCGCTGACGGCGGCGACGGCGACGAGGGCGACGACGGCGATCACCGCGAGCCCGATGGTGGTCATGATCATCGTGAATCCCTGCTCGCTCTTGAGCTTCTTCACTGGCATGGTGGGCTCCCGGCTTCTTCGCGAAACGATGGCGGAGTGAGGCGCAGCATGGCGCTGTTTTCGACGCTGGCACCGACGCTGATGTCGCTGCTCGACGCGGTGGTCGTAGTGGTTGGCAAGCCGGTGAAGGCGACTTTTACCTGGATCACCGAGCTGGCTTCGGTCACGCCGAGTTTTACCTGCGGGACCTGGACCAGTTTGCCTTTCAGGTAGCTGTAATAACGGAAGATCGAGGTGTTGGGGGGTGTGGGGACGATGTTGGTGGCTAGGACCTGCGGTGGCCCAATCGACGTTTTTTTTGAGAAGCTCGGCGGTGTCGTGCCCAGCGAGGGAAAGTTGGTCTGTATGAGTTTCCCTTCGCTCAGAGTCACCGAGCTGAGTATTGGCTGGGCTCCGGCAGCGGCGCCTTCCGAGGCGGGGGCATGGCTGAACCAGAGCGTGGTGCCGGTGCTTTCCGCTTGGATCGGCGCGACCTTGGGAACGACGCAGGCCGAGTGGAGCTGTTCGATCACCTTGGCCAGGGAAATGCGGGCGTTCTGAGTCGCGTGGACCCTCGCGGAGACCCGTGAGCTGGCGTGCATGGAAACGACCATCACCATTGTCAGAGCCCCGAGGACGATCATGCCGACAGCCATGCCCACGACCAACTCGGCCAGGGTCGTGCCTCGCTCGTCGGCGAGATCGAATCTCTGCCTCAGCACGTTTTGCTGCTTTCCGAGCCAGTCCCGGAGACGTCGAGGTTGAGCGCCGTTGCGCTGGTCAGGGTCTGGACGGTGACGCTTTTTTTGATCCGCCGGTTGGTGCCGGAGACATTGGCGGAGGCGCAGACTTCATAGGTTCCCCAGGGAAGGCCCGGGTCCGCCAGCACACCTTTTTCAGTGATTTTTTCGGTCCCTTTTACGATCGTTTTTTCGATCGTGGCGTAGGTCCGTTCGAAGGAGCAGGTGCCGGTGATCTTTACTTTGGCGCCGACGATCGGCGTGCTGCCGGTTTTGACCGTGAGGCCGAGCGCTGGCACCTGTATTTTCGGCACCGGTGGCGGAACCGCAGCCCCGCGCGGGACGGTGATCGGGGCAATGGCCGCCGCGCCGGGGGCTCCTGGTTCGCTTTTCGGGTTCGGATTGTTCCCGGTGCAAGAGCCAGCGTAGACCGCGTAGGCGGAGGTGAAGGGGAAGAGTTCTTTTGCTTCGATAGTTGGTGCCGGAACGCCGCCGATCGAGCTGAACGACTTCGCGGTTTCCATCCCCTGGTTGAAGACCATGATCGAGCTCTGGCTCGATTCTTTGAATTCAGATGTGCTGCCAACCCGGTAGACGAAGGGGGCCACAAAGGAGCCGGGCAGGTCGTAGCGGAGTTCGACCGGTTTTTCCATGGTCACAGTTACGCCGACCGTCTTTGGTGCTGGGGGTTTGCCGTTTTCACCGACGAGGCCGGGAGCCGAGGGGGTCAGCGTGTAGTTGCCTTCCGGCAGTTCGACGAAAATGGCACAGCCATTTGCGTCGGTCGAGGCCGTGGCGGTCTTGGCCCCGGTCAGCGTTAGGCCCACTCCCGAGAGTGGTCCGCCGGCTGAGTTAAGAGCCGATATGGACAAAGCGCCGTTTTTCGGGTCAACCGAGCCGTTGGCGGGCGAGAAGATGCTTTGGATGACGGTCGGTTTGCGGCCGCTCATGCCGGGCCAAGTGACTTTGGTCATCAGCCGAACGTAGTCGGGTGAGATTTCGGAGCCGCTGCCGGAGCAGGTGGTGGTGCTTGCTTTGTTGTTGATGAAGACAGCGGTCGATTCGACTTCGAGGACCGTGCCGTCCAATTTGGGATGCGTGATCTGTTTGAGGTTGTTGAGGACGCCGAGCGGCATCGCTCTTAGTCGGGCCTGGTCTTCCTGGCCGACGGCGTAGGCCTTGGAGCTGTCGCGCTGCTCGCCGGCAGAATGGGTCGTGGTCTGCAGAAGGGCGAGCACGCCGCTGGCGACGATTGCGAGTATCAGGGCGCTGACCAGAACCTCGATCAGCACAAAGCCCCCTTCCGAGGGGCTCGAGCGCGCAGGCTTCAATTGCATAGCCCCTCCATCGGAGGCCGGGACCTGGGCCTTTAACTATTCGACCGCTGAAACGCCCATGCCGACTGGGGTCCGCCAAAACTTCAATAAGTGAAGCAATGTCGCTACACTTGCTGAAGCGAGGTATCAGGCACGAATCGCCTCGTTTCGCCTATGAGCGCTGCAAGTAACTCCCAATGTCCTGTCTGTCGCACGGCCGAAGTGGTCTGTGGCAAGTGGACCCTTCTGATCATCCGTGACCTGGCCGAAGGGTCTAGTCGCTTTTGCGAGTTGGAGCGCTCGCTGGAGGGGATCAGTCCGCGGACTCTGTCGCTGCGGCTGCGGGCGTTGGAAGAGGAGGGGATCGTTGAGCGTCACACCTTCCCCGAGGTGCCGCCGCGGGTTGAGTACGCGCTGACCGAGAAGGGTGAGGCGCTGGTGCCGCTGGTTGAGGACATGCGTCGCTACGGCACCCGCTGGCTCTTCGAAGACGCCGCCGAGCCCGCCGCCGTCTAGTTACGTTCTGCAAGCGAGCGTGCAGGCGCAGGAGCGCCAGGCACAGGCGGGAAGCTCCGAGCGTGCGTGATCGCCTGCTCAACGAGTCGCTGACCCGCCTTGCCTCCGAGGCGGCAATCAAGCTGAGCGCGCTTGTCGCCGGCGGCGACCAGATCCCCTTCGACGTCGATGCCGAGAACGGCGACGACTCGCTCTTCTACAGCTACCGGCCGCTGAGCGCGCTCTACGTCCGTGAACGCGAGGGCGAGCTGCGTGGCCTCGATGCCTTCGGCCCGGCCCGCGACACGGTCGCCGCCGCCGGCATCGCCACCGCCTATCTGGAAGCACGCGGCGAGCAGGTCCCCGGTGACCCCGGCGAGCGCGCGGCCCAGATGCTGACGGTCTTCCTCGCCTCGCTCTGGGACGGCAGCAGCGAACTTTCGCTTGACCACGAGCGGCTGGGGAACGCACTCGCTGTGCTCGAGGCCGAGACCCGTGGCGCCGAGGAGGCCGACGTCTTGATCGCGCCCCTGGTTGGCCTGCGGATGCCGATGCCGCGCCTGCAGCTTCCCCACGGGATCCAGATCGTCCGCGCCGACTCGATCGATGCACCGATCGAGGCGATGCGCAGCGAGGGCATGGGCCGCGCCGCCTGGCAACCTCAGTTCCTCGCCCTCGCCGAGCAGGGCGATGGTCCCGAGAGCGCCGCCGATGCCCTGGCCCAGCTCGGCGAGCTGGTCAGCGTCATGCACCTCTTCAAGGCCGGCAGCGTCGGCCTCGGCCCCTACGCCTTCGCCCCCACCGGCGAGGATCGCTGGGCGCGGCTTGCCACCGGCGCGCCCTCGACTCGCCCCGGCTCCTACGAGCTGAGCGAGGAGGAGGCGATCCAACTCGCCGAGTTCGCCGCCACGCTGGAGGCACGCCCGGATCCCGACGGCGCCCTCGCCTGGGCCGTTGGCCGCTTCGAGCTGGGTTGCGGACGAGACTCCGCGCTCGAGGGCCTCAGCGATCACCTGCTTGCACTGCGTGCCGTGCTCGACGGCCACGGCCCGGTCGGCGCCTCGCTGCCGATGCGCGCCTCCGCCCTGATCGCCGACGAGAGCTTCGACCGGATCGAGGCGCGGGAGCGGATCGAGAGCGCGCTGGAGCTGGAGCGCTCGCTGATGAACGGCTCGCCTTCGCTGCCCGGGCTGGCGATCGCCGGCTGGATCGAGGAAGGCGTGCGCCGCATCCTGCGCGCCACCGCCCTCGGTGAGCTCAGCGCCGACCTCACCACCGCTGCCGACGAGACCTTGATCGCCACCGGCCTCGGCGCCGGCGATACCGAGATCGCGGTCTCGGAGGAGATCGCAGCGCCCGCGGAGATCGTGGTGCCGGACGAGATCCCCGTCGCCGAGGAAATCGCGGTCTCGCGGCAGGCCCCGCGGGTCGACGAGGTCGCCGCCCAACACTTCGAGCCGCCAGAGGAGGAGCACCACATGGACCAGGACACACGCATCCTCGAGCCGATCCCCGACGAGGGAGAGATTCGCATCACCGCCACGCCCTGGCTCGACGAGGTCGGGGTCTCCGACAGCACCCTCGACTTCCCCGCGATCGAGGGCGACGTCCAGCACCGCGAGCGGATCGACACCCCGCGTGTCCGCCACCTCTTTCCCGTGCCTGACGACGCGGACTGGGAGGTCCGCGAGCTCAAGTACGACCACTACCGCGCCGGCTGACCGGCGCATATCGGCGTCCTCGGTCGCTCGCGTGCGGAGCACGCCACGCTCCCTGCGTCCTTGATCTGCTTGATCAGCCGGCGCGGCCGGCTGCGAGCTCGATTCGCTCCTCGGAGGTAGCGAACAGATAACGGTTGATCTCGGCCAGGCCGGCGAGGTCGTGGACGTCCTCGTCCAGGTAGGGGACGCGGATCACGCCCTGCGCCCGTAGCTCATTGGCGAGCCGCTCGATATTGCGCGCGTCGCGCTCGGCCAGCGCCTGGTAGTCGGCGAAGTTGTCGGCGACTCGCCGGGCCAGATCCTCGCTGTCCAGCTTCTCGTTCAGCGCCCCCGTCAGGTCGCCGCCGTCGCCGCGCAGCTGCTCGGCCGGGTAGTGGACCTTGTTGACGATGACGCCGCCGAAAGGCAGTTTCGCCTCGACCAGTTTGCGGTGGAAGTAGACCGCCTCATCGACCGGCTCACCCTGGGGTCCACAGACCACCAGGAAGCAGGTGCGGGGGTCGCCGAGCAGGCTGTTGACCCTCTTGGCGCGAGCCTGGAAGCCGTCGACCATGCCGCTGAAGGCGTTGAAGAACTCGGCCAGGTCGGCGAGCAGGTCAAAGCCGACGATGCGCTTGAAGACCGAGAGCGCCACCGAGGCGCCGCGCCCGGCGACCTTGGCGGCGATGCCGGTCGGCTTCATGAAGACGCGCAGTGAGCGGCCTTCGATGAACTGGGTCAGCCGTTTCGGCGCGTCGAGGAAGTCGAGCGCGTTGCGGCTCGGCGGCGTGTCGAGGACGAGCAGGTCGAAGCGGCCTTCGCTGTGCAGCTCGAAGAGCTTCTCCATCGCCATGTACTCCTGCGAGCCGGCCAGGGCGCTGGAGATCTGCTGGTAGATGCGGTTGTTGAGGACGCGGTCGCGCGCCTCCTCGTCCGGCGCCTGGCGGGCGACCAGCTCGTCGAAGGTCGCCTTGGCGTCGAGCATCATCGCCCAGAGCTCGCCCTTGATCTCGATCCCCTGCTGGGCGAAGAGGGCCGGGTCGACCTGCTTGGCCTCGTTGCCGAGCTCCTTCAGACCGAGCGAGTCGGCGAGGCGCTTGGCCGGATCGATCGTCAGCACGCAGACCTTGAGCCCGCGCGCCGCCATCCCGGTCGCGATCGCCGCCGAGGTCGTCGTCTTGCCGACCCCGCCCGAGCCGGCGCAGATGCAGATGTCCTTGCCCTCGAGGATGTCGCCGACCGCCGGCATCAGCCCAGTTTCCTCGCCAGCTGGCGGGCGCCCTCGATGCCGAGATCGGGCTCGAAGAGGAAGGGCAGCGACTTGACCGGGGCCTGCACACGCCGCCGCAGGCGGGCCAGCTGGGCGCGCTGGGAGCGGGCCCGGTTGTGCTCGGAGAGCCCGGCCCGCACCGCCGCGCGCAGGCCGGCGTCCTCCTCGCCGGCAAGCGCGGCCAGCTGCTCGGCCTCCTCGCCCGAGAAGCGCTCCGGGTAGAGGCCGTTCATGTAGACGCGGTCGACTGCGACGCCGACGTCGTCGAGCAGGTCACGCTCGAGCGTCGCCGACTCGTTGACCGGCATCTCCTCGGGCAGAGCGACGATCGCCACCCCGGTGTGCTTGCGGTCGGTGATCAGGCGATCGAGCTGCTGCGCCTGCGAGTGGATCGGGCCGACCCGGGCGATCGCGGCGAAGGTGCGCGGTGTCTGCAGGAAGCCGATGCCGTGGCCGGTGGCGGGCGCGTCGACGATCACCAGGTCGTACTTGCGCCCGCTCTTGACCTTGCGGTCGAGTTGGGCCAGCTCCCAGATCTTGCCGATCGTGACCAGCTCCTTGAGCCCGGGCGTGGCGGCAGCGAGGTAGTTGAAGATGCGGCTGCGGAAGAGCATGTCGCGCATCGCCCGCACCTTGAGCTGCAGCAGCACGTACTCGCGCATCGACTCATCGGGGTCAATCGAGATCGACCAGAGGTTCTCCTCCATCTCGACCTCGTGGAAGCCGACCTCGGTGTGCTCGAACATCCGCGAGGCGTTCTCCTGCGAGGAGACCTCGCAGACGATCGTCCGCTTGCCTTCGGCCGCGGCGCGCAGGCCGAGCGCCACGGCGACCGTGGTCTTGCCGACGCCGCCCTTGCCGGTGACGAAGACCAGTCGCTTGTCGAGGAGATCGGTTACCGGGTGATTCCTAGCAATTTCTGAGGCTGGCAGGAAAAGCGGGTGGCTATGCGAATACCCGCGCAATGGGATTCCTTAGCCGCAAGAACAAGTTCGCGCCCACCCCCGTCGTGGATGAGCCGCATCCAATTGTCGAGGAGTTGGAGCAGATGGAAGAGTTTGTGCCCGAGAGCCCCACGCCCGAACCTCCGGTCGCCGAGCGGCAGCCCGAGCCCGAGCCCGAGGTAGAGCTTGAGGTAGAGCCAGAGCGCGAGGCTGTGCCGGAGCCCACACCCGTCGTCGTTGCGGAGCCCACACCCGAGCCCGAGCCGGCGGAGCCCGAGCGGTTCATGCCGCGGGATCTGCTTGCGCCGAGCAGACATGAGGTTGTGGTGAAGCAGCAGGCTGAGCCGGAGGCGCCGGTCAAGCGCGCCGAGATCATCGCCTTCGCCAACCAGAAGGGCGGGGTCGCCAAGACGACGACGACGCTGAATCTTGCCGTTGCCTTTGCCGAGTCGGGGCACCGGGTGCTCTGTGTGGATCTCGATCCGCAGGGGAACCTGACGATGAGCCAGGGGATTGATCCGGACAAGGTCGAGAAGAGCCTTTACGACGTGCTCGTCCACGACATGCCGATGGCCGAGATCATCCAGCACCGCGAGATCGACATCGCCGTCGCCTCGATCGACCTGGCGGGCGCCGAGATCGCGATGAGCACCAAGATCGGCCGCGAGCGCTCGCTGGAGAAGTCGTTGAAGGAAGTCTCGGCCAACTACGACTTCGTCTGCATCGACACGCCGCCCAGCCTTGGGCTGCTGACGATCAACGCGCTCACCGCCGCGAACAAGGTGATCGTGCCCGTGCAGTGTGAGTACCTCTCGATGCGCGGCCTGGTCCAGCTGCAGAACACGCTGAAGATGATCCAGGAGAACCTCAACCCGGCGGTAAAGATCGAGGGCATCCTGCCGACGATGCTCGACACCCGCACCGTCCACGCCAAGGAGGCGGTCGAGATCCTCGAGGAGAACTTCGGCGAGCTCGTCTTCAAATCACGCATTCGCAAGGCGATCAAGTTCGCCGAGGCACCGGTCAAGGGTGCGAGTGTGCTCAAGTACGATCCGCAGAGCAACGCTGCGGGCTACTACCGAGACCTGGCGAAGGAGGTCCTGGCACATGAGCAGGCGTGACAAGCGGGCCAGCATGCGAGAGGGGCCTCTTTCGGACCTCTTTCGGTCTACTACTGACGAGGGACCGACTACTGACGAGGGACCAGAGGCTTCGGCCGCGGGTCCTGACGCTGCAGGGGACCCACCACCCCCTGCGGTCGCTAAAGCGTCCTCGGGGGCGGTGCCCCCTACAGCGCCACCCGCGGACGAGGCGTCTGCACCCTACGACCAGAGTTCAGAGGAGCCCTCTCTCGAAGAGCATCCTGAGACTCCTCCTGAGCGGCTGAAGCGTGTTTTCTCCGAGGAGCCTTCACATGCTCGGCGGGAGTTGGAGCCGATTGTGGAATCGCCCCGTTATGGGCGGGAGGAGCCGGAGTACGAGCCGCCCGGAAGCGGTGAGCCGCACCAGCCGGTAATTCGGGTCGTTGGTGTTGGTGGTGGTGGTGTGAACGCGGTCAACCGCATGGTCGAGGCGCGGATTCCGGGTGTCGAGTTCATGGCGGTCAATACCGATCTTCAGTCGTTGCAGCTCTGCATGGCCGACGTCACCGTCCACATCGGCGAGGAGGCGACGCGCGGTCTTGGTGCCGGCGCCGATCCCGAGCTCGGCCACCGCTCGGCCTTCGAGGAACAGGACAAGATCAAGCGTCTGCTCAAGGGCTCCGACATGGTCTTCGTCGCCGCCGGTGCCGGTGGCGGTACGGGTACCGGTGCCGCCCCCGTGATCGCCCGCCTCGCCCGCGAGGTCGGCGCGCTCACCGTCGGCATCGTCACCAAGCCGTTCAGCTTCGAGGGCAGCCGCCGCGGCAACCAGGCCAACAAGGGCATCGAGGAACTCGCCGCCGAGGTCGACACGCTGATCGTCGTCCCCAACGACCGCCTGCTCGAGGTGCTGGACCAGCAGACCTCGATGGTGGAGGCCTTCCAGGTCGCCGACGATGTCCTGCGCCAGGGGGTGCAGGGCATCTCGGACCTGGTCACGCTGCCCGCCGTGATCAACCTCGACTTCGCCGACGTGCGCACGATCATGTCGGAGGCCGGCCGGGCGCTGCTCGGCATCGGCATGGGCCACGGCAACGACCGCGCGGTGCTGGCGGCCGAAAAAGCGATTTCCTCGCCCCTGCTCGAGACCTCGATGGAGGGCGCCCGGGCGATCCTGCTCTCGATCACCGGCGGCGCCGACCTCTCTCTGGTCGAGGTCAGCGAGGCGGCCAAACTGGTCGGCGAAGCCGCCCATCCGGACGCCAACATCATCTTCGGCGCCAACGTCGACGAGGAGCTCAACGACCAGGTCTGGGTGACCGTGGTCGCCACCCGCTTCGACGGTCGCCCCGCCCCGCAGCGGCGGGTCGCCGAGCCGACCATCCGGCGCACCAAAGAGGCGCCGCGCGGGCGACGCCCCGAGCGCTCCGGCGACCTCGGCGGCATCGACGTCCCAGAGTTTCTGCCCGGGTAACGCGGCTCCCGCGCCATGAGCGGGGTTGTCGCTGCCGGCCATCCACTCTCCGCCGAGGCGGGGGCGCAGGTGCTGCGCGAAGGCGGCAACGCCGTCGACGCCGCGGTTTGCGCCGTGCTGGCTTCCTTCGCGGTCGAGAGCCCGCTGACCGGCTTCGGCGCCGGCGGCTTCATGATGGTCCATGAGGAGGGGGCGACCACACTGCTCGACTTCTTCGTCGCCGCTCCCGGCCGCGACGGGGTCGAGCGTGGGGCTGAGCTGGTGCCGGTGCCGGTCCACTTCGATGCCGAGACCGTGCAGACGTTCTACGTCGGCCCGGCTTCCTGTGGGGTTCCCGGAACGGCCGCCGGCCTCGAGCAGACCCTGCGGCGCTTCGGCACGATGCCGCTGACCGAGCTGGTCAAGCCCGGGGTCAAGCTGGCCCGCGAGGGCGCGCCGGTCAACGCTGAGCAGGCCTACATCCTCGACATCCTCGGGCCGATCCACGCCCGCCTGCCGGGCACGCGAGAGCTGTACGCACCGGCCGGGCGCACCCTGCGTGAGGGCGAGGTCTTCCGCTTTGCCGAGCTGGCCGAAGCGCTCGAACGCTTCGCCGCCGAGGGCGCCGAGCCGTTCTGCCGCGGCGAGGTCGCGGCGACACTGAGCGACTACGTGATCGAGCACGGCGGCACCCTTGGCCGCAGCGATATCGCTGCCTACGAGCCGATCGAGCGACGGCCGATCCGGGCCGGTTTCCGCGGCACCGAGGTGCTGACCAACCCGCCGCCCTCCTCAGGCGGAATCCTGATCGCCTACTGCCTCGGCCTGCTCGAGCGGCTCGGCGAGCGCAGTGGTCCCGAGCAGTTGGTCGCGGCGATGGGCGCCGCCAACGCCGCCCGCGGCGAGGCCTTTGCCGAGGCGCTCTACGGCGATGGTCTGGAGGCGAGCCTGCTCGATCGGGCCGTGCTTGACCGTGCGGCCGGCGATCTGCTCGGCTCGACCACCCACATCTCCGCCCTCGACCGCAACGGGATGTGCGCCAACGTCACCTGCTCCAACGGCTCCGGCTCGGGTGTCCTGGTCCCCGGCACCGGCGTGATCCTCAACAACATGCTCGGCGAGGAGGACCTCAACCCGCTTGGCTTCCACGCGATCCCGCCGGGACGACGGGTGCCATCGATGATGGCGCCGACCGTGGTGCTGCGCGACGGCGAGATCGAGCTCGGCCTCGGCAGCGCCGGCTCAAACCGGATCCGCTCGGCGATCCTGCAGACGATCGTGCGGGCAGTGGAGCAGGGCATGAGCGCGGGCGACGCGGTGCGAGCCCCACGGCTGCACTTCGAGGACGGTGCGGTCCAGGCCGAGCCGGGGATCGACGAGGACGCCCTGGCCCGAATCGAGGCCCGCGGAATCCCGGTCCTGCGCCGGCCGGCGATCAACCTCTTCTTCGGCGGCACCCAGGCAGTCGCCCGCGAGCGCACGATCGGGTCGCTCAGCGGCGGCGGCGATCCGCGCCGTGGCGGCGCGGTGGCGATGGCATGACTGGCGACTTGTACGTCCATACGACGCATAAGTCGCCAACCGCAAGAATGGCCGCGTGGCGATGATCGACTTCGAAGCCGAGGGACTGCTCGACGGGCTGGAAGGTGACGCTCGCCGCGACCGCCTGATCCTGCTCGAACAGCTGGCAGGGGAAGGGGTGGAGCTCGATCAGCTGCGCGAAGCGGTGCAGGCGGGTCGCCTGACCCTGCTGCCGGTCGAGCGCCGCATCGCCGGCGACGGCCCGCGCTACTCGCCGCGTGAAATCGCCGAGCTCTCCGGTGCTGATCTGAACCTCCTGCAGCAGGCCTCGGCGGCACTCGGCCTTCCCTATCCGGATCCCGACGAGCGCATCCTCACCGACTCCGACCTCGAAGCGGCGCGGCGGACCAAGGCCTTCTACGACGCCGGCCTGCCCGAGGACGGCATCCTCCAGGTAGCGCGCACGATCGGCATGGCGACCGCGCGGATCGCCGAGGGCAACCGCGAGCTGATGATCCGCACCCTGATGCAGCCCGGTGACACCGAGCGCGACCTCGCCCTCCGCTTCGCCGATGCGGCCGACCAGATGCTGCCGGTCTTCGAGCCGACCCTGCTCTACGCCCTGCGGGCGCACACCTTGGAGCAGATCCGCCGTGACGTGATCGGTGCCGCCGACCTCGCCTCGGGTGAGATCAGTGGCTCCGTCGACCGCGCCGTCTGCTTCGCCGACCTGGTCGAGTTCACCCGCCTCGGCGAGGAGATCGCGCCCGAGGAGTTGGGTTTGGTCGCCGGTCGCTTCGAGGAAATGGCGGCCGCCGTGGCCGAACCCCCCGTGCGCCTGGTGAAGATGATCGGCGACGCGGCGATGCTCGTCTCGGTCGAGGTGGAGCCGCTGCTCGACGCGGCGCTGGAGCTGATCGATGCCGCCGAGGGCGAAGGCGAGGAGTTCCCCTTCCTGCGCGCTGGGATGGCGGTCGGACCGACCATCGCCCAGTCCGGCGACTACTACGGTCGCGCGGTCAACCTCGCCAGTCGCCTCACCGCCGTCGCCCGGCCAGGCAGCGTGCTGCTGGACGCTGCGGCCAAGGACGCCGCCGGCGATGACTTCCACTACTCGTTTGCCGGCGAGCGCAAGCTCAAGGGCATCGACACGGGCGTCAAGCTCTTCCGCGCCCGGCGTGAGCCGAAAAGGCGCTAGGAGCTAGGCCGGCTTGCGGCCGGAGACGAGCAGGTTGTAGAAGAGCTCGGCGGGGAGGTGGGGCTCGAGCAGGCGGCTGTCGACCTTCTGCAGCGCCATGTAGCTGTTGAAGGCGAAGCGGCGCCAGCCCCAGGAGATCGATTCGGGCTCGGCGCTCGACTCGACCGTGCGCAGTCCCCAGCCCCAGGCGTTGGCGAGCAGCTCCTCGCCACCGACGTGGCGCTCCTCGAAGCCCGCTTCGCTCAGAAAACGTCGTAGGTCGGCGGGGGCGAAGGCGTGAACGTCGACCTCGCTCTCCAAGGAGTGGTCGTGGGACTGCTCGCCCTCGGCGACGGCGCGCGCGCTGGCCCCGACGACGCGCCGCCAGACCGGCGCCGCGAACAGACCGGCGCGCTTGGGCAGCGCCGCCAGGCGGTCGCCGTAGCGGGAGGGCTCGCCGGCGAAGGCGATCGCGCCGCCGGGCCGCAGCACGCGGCGGAATTCGGCAAAGGCCTTGTCGAGGTCGGGGATGTGGTGGAGCACGGCGTGGCCGAAGACGAGGTCGAAGCTCTCGTCCTCGAAGGGCAGCACCTCGGCCTCGGTCTGGACCGTCTCGACCTCGAGCCCAAGGCCCGCGGCTGTGTTGGCCAGGCGCTTCAGCATCCCCGGCGAGATATCGGTCGCGGTGAGGCTCTCGATCGCGCCGAGCTGCAGCAGGTTGAGCGAGAAGTAGCCGGTGCCGGAGCCGATCTCCAGCCCGCGGCCGAAGCTGACCCCATCCTTTCCTCCCAGCGCCTTGACCAGCTTCTGGCGCACTTGCTCCTGGCCGGTGGCGCCGAAGTCGATGCCCCACTTGGCGTCGTACTCATCGGCGGCGGCGTCGTGGTAGCGGGTGTTGACGTCCTTGATGTGATCCGCGGTCGCGGTGGGGGAGGCTGGCATGGCGCGGAACTCTACGCGGATCGGCGTAACGCACGAGTTGGAGGCTGCTCAATACGGTCCCCGCTGGTGACACGCGAATACGTCCAGCTCAACCAGCCCGACGGGGTGCCGCCGCTGCCGCTGACCGGCGAGCGCACCCTGCCCGACGTGCCCGAGGAGAACTACTGGTACCAGCGCCACCTCGTCGTTTACCAGTGGATCGCGGCGCGGCTCGGCGGCGTGCGCGTGGTCGATATGGCCTGCGGCGAGGGCTACGGCTCGAACGTGCTCGCCGGCTCTGCGGCGAGCGTCGTTGGCGTCGACGCCAACCCGGAGGCTCACGAGCACGCTCGCCTGCGCTACGTCCGCCCCAACCTGCGCTTCGAGCGCGACCTGGTCGAAAGCTTTGCCGAGCCCTGCGATGCCGTCGTCTTCCTGCAGACGATCGAGCACGTCCAGGATGCCGGCGCGATCCTCGACCACTTCCGCTCGATGCTTGATCCGGGCGGAGTCGCCTACGTTTCGACCCCGAACCTGCTGACCCTGGCCCCGCCCGGGGCGGAGAAGTCCGACAACCCCTGGCACGTGCGCGAGTACCGCGCCGCCGAGTTCCGCCAGCTTTGCGAGGAGCACTTCCCCCAGGTGGAGCTCTACGGGCTCTTCCACGCTCGCAAGCTGCGCGCTCATGAGCTGGCGCTGAAGTTCGGTTGGGACCGGGCGCACAAGGCACTGGGCCTGAGCAAGCCTTTTTACGATCGCTTCACACCCGCGATAAACAGCTCCGACTTCGTCCTCAGGCAGGGCGACCTCGACCGCGCGCTCGACTTCCTCGCTGTCTGCCATGGCCCCTGAGGAGAGCGCCGGCGACCTCGCCATCGTCCTTCACTCCCACATGCCCTACGTCGAGGGCTTTGGGACCTATCCGTTTGGCGAGGAGTGGTTGTTCGACGCCGTCGTTCGTTCCTACCTGCCGGTGTTGGAGGTGGCCGAGCGGCTGACGATGACGATCACCCCTGTCCTCGCCGACCAGCTCGAGGACGCGGGCGTGCGGGAACGGCTGCGCCGCTTCCTGGTCGATTGGCGGATCGCCGCGGCCGAGGCCGACATCGAGGAGGTCGACGCCGAGTGCCGCGAGGCCTGCGAAGCCGAGCACGAGCGCTACAGCCACGCCCTCGAGTTGCTTGACGCGGACGAGGGAGATCCGCTGCGCTCTTTTCAGCGCGCTGCGGCCGAGGGTCGGATTGCCCTCGCGACCTCGGCGGCGACGCACGCCGTGCTGCCGCTCCTGGCCAGCCGCGAGGGCCTGCGCCTGCAGCTCGACGCCGGCATTCGCTCGCACCGCCGCCGCTTCGACTGGGACGGTGGCTTCTGGCTCCCTGAGTGCGCCTACGCGCCCGGCCTCGAGTGGCGACTGGCCGAGCAGGGCGTGCGCTGGTTCTGCGTCGATCAGAGCCGCCACCGGCAGCCGCTCGAGGCACTGGCGCCGGTTGCCACCGAGGCCGGCCCGGTCGCACTGCCGATCGACTGGGAGGCGATCCAGTGGCTCTGGTCGCTGGATGGCTACCCCTCCGACCCGGCCCACGCCCAGTTCGCCGGCGAGTCGCTGCGCGGCGTGCGGATCTGGAAGGTCGGTGGCGGTGGCTATGACCCGGCGGCGGGCGCGGCGGCGGCGCGTCGCCAGGCCGCCGAGTTCCTCGCTGTCGTGGAGGCGCGGCTGCGCGAGTACCGCGCCGCCCACGGTCGCCGCGGCCTGCTCGTCTTCGCGATCGACACCGAGCTGCTCGGCCACTGGTGGTCGGAGGGAGCGATCTGGCTGCGCGACGTCCTGGCCGGGGCCGACGCCGCCGGGGTGCGCCTGCTCACCGTGCCCGAGGCCCTCGCCGAGCACGAGCCGCTGGAGCGACCGCTGCACGCCTCGACCTGGGGCGAGGAGAAGGACCTGCGCACTTGGGACTCGCCGGCGGTTGCGGATCTCGCCTGGGGCGCCCGGCGCCTGGAGTTGCGCCTCCTGCGCGCCCTCTCCGGCGGCCTGCGCGGCGACGCGGCCAAGCGCGCCGCCCGCGAGCTGCTCGCGGTCCAGTCGAGCGACTGGGCCTTCCTCGACCAGCGGCGCCAAGCGGGCGACTACGCCTACCAGCGAGCCATTTCCCACTCCGAAACCGCCCTCCAGGCCATAGACTCTCCGGCCATCGCCGACCCGCGCACGCGCGCACTAGCCCCTGACCTGAGCCTCTCGCCACTGCTGCGGCCGTGACCCGAGTCCTCATCCTCTCCTGGGAGTACCCGCCGCTGATCGAGGGCGGCCTCGCCCGGCACGTGCGCAAGCTCTCCGAGACGCTGGTTGACCGCGACGTCGAGGTCCACGTCCTCACCCGTGGCGGCGAGGAGTCACCAGCCGAGGAGCGGCGTGGGGGAGTGACGATCCACCGCATCCGCGAGCCCAAGCGCCCGACTGACCTCGGCGAGTTCGTCGCGTGGGTTGAGCGGATGAACTCCGACATGCTCGCCGCCGGGGTCGAGCTCGGCGACCGCTATAGCTTCGACCTCGTCCACGGCCACGACTGGCTCGTCGCCAACGCCTGCGACCACCTGGCCAAACGCTTCGATGCGCCGCTGGTGACAACGATCCACGCCACCGAGCACGGCCGCCACCAGGGCTGGGTCGACAAGCACCCCCAGACTTACATCCACGGGGTCGAGCGCTGGATCACCAACCGTTCCGACCGCGTGATCGCCTGCTCGCACTACATGCGCGAGCAGATCGCCGACATCTTCGGCGTCGACGAGGGTCGGGTCTCGGTGATCCCCAACGGCATCGACCCCGACGACCTGCAGCCGCAGGACCCCGCCGAGCTGACCCGCCTGCGCTCGGAGTTCGCCGCGCCCGAGGAGAAGCTGGTGCTGCTGATCGGCCGCCTCGTCTACGAGAAGGGCTTCCAGCTCGCGCTCGAGGCGATGCCGCGGCTGATCGAGGAGGTGCCGGGCACGCGCTTCCTGATCGCCGGCTCCGGCACCCACGAGGCCGAGCTGCACAAGCAGGCCGAGGAGCTGGGCCTGATGGAGCACGGCACCTTCCTCGGCTGGATCGGCGACGACGTGCTGCACTCGCTCTACCGGATTGCCGACCTCACCGTGGTTCCCTCGATCTACGAGCCCTTCGGCCTGGTCGCGCTCGAGGCGATGGCCTCCGGCTGCCCCTGCATCGTCGCCGACACCGGTGGCCTGCGCGAGGTCGTTCCCCACGAGGAGGCCGGCCTGCGCTTCCGCGCCCACGATCCCGAAGCGCTGGCTGAGATGGCGATCCGCGTCCTCTCCGACGACGAGCTGGGCCGCAACCTGGTCGCCGAAGCCTACGAGCACCTGCGCCGTTTCGACTGGGGCGACGTCGCCGAGCAAACCGCCGCGGTCTACGCCGACATGGTCGGCGCCAAGTCCACCCGCGCCTAGGCGCTGCAGTCCCGCTCGTCCTAGTCCCGCGGTTTGAACTTGCCGATCCGGGTGCCGCCGGGCTCCCAGTCCATGCCGACGAGCAGCTCGTCGGCCGAGACTTCGAGCGAGCCGATCAGCTTGATCAGCGTGTCGACGCGGGCGACGCGCAGGCCGCGCTCGAGCTGGCTGATCTCGGTGCGGTGCAGCGAGGCGCGGACGCTGAGCTCCTCCTGTGAGAGGTCGGCGCGTTTGCGAACGCGACTGAGGTTTTCCCCAAAACGGGCAGCGATATCCATGGAAACGTATTGTCTTCCAGGGAGCGATCGCCACCGTCCGCACCGGAGGCCGCATCGCCGCAGGCCAGTCCACAGTTGCTACGGCAGTGAAATCTATCAGATGTCAGACAACACACTTCATTTCTGGTAGGGTCGTTGCAGGTCGCTTCAAGCAGCGACCGCCACCTACCATGACCACATGCGAGAAATCGGAGTCCGGGATTTGAAGGCGAATCTGAGCAGCGTGCTCCGCGATGTCGAGGAGGGTGAGACGGTGAGGGTTACCTCGCGCGGCCGCCCAGTTGCGGAGATCGTGCCCGTGCTGCCTGAGCGGAGCGAGGCGATGAAGAAGTTGATCGCCGAAGGCAAGGTCACGCCCGCTTCCCGGCCGAAGCCAAAGGACCCGCCGCCACCGCCGCGGAAAACCGGGCGTTCGGCATCGGCGATCATTCTCGCGGAACGCGAAGAAGAGCGTTGATCCTCTATCTAGATGCCAGCGCGCTGGTCAAGCGCTACGTGGACGAGGAAGGTAGCGACGCGGTCCTCGATGCGATGGCCCCGGAGTCCGATTGGGTGATGTGCAGGATCGGTTTCGTGGAGACCGTGGGTGCTGTCGCTCGTGGGGGAGGCCTCGAGGACCTCGAGCGATTGAAGCGTGAGTGGAGCCTTTTCGATGTCGTCGAGGTCAGTCAGGGGCTCGCCGAGCGGGCGGCGCGATTGGCGATAGAGACCGGATTGCGGGCGCTTGACGCGCTGCACCTTGCCGCTGCACTCTCGGTGCCGGCCGGAGATGTCCTTTTCGCCAGCTGGGACGCGCGTCTGCACCGCGCCGCCCGCGAGCAGGGCTTGCGGACCCTGCCTGCCACGCTCAGCTGAAGGGGCGGACCGCTCAGGGCGAGGCTGGTCCAACGGCTAGCCCGGCTGCTGCAACGTCGTCCAGGCGCTCGGATCGGGCTCCACCGGCTCCGGCCAACGCAGCTGCTCAGGCGCCTCGCGCATGCGGATCACGCGGGCGGGAATGCCAGCGACGACAGCGTTGGCCGGCACATCCTTGGTGACGACCGAGTTGGTGCCGACGATCGCGTTGTCACCGACGCTGACGCCGCGCAGGACGCAGGCGCCGTAGCCGATCCAGACGTTGGAACCGACGACTACGTCGCGCTTGTAGATGCCCTGCTGGCGAATCGGTCGCTCGACTTCGACCACGCCGTGATCGAAGTCGATGAACATCGCCCGGTCGGCGATCACGCACTGCTGGCCGATCCGCACGTGCTGGTAAGCCGAGATCGTGCATTCCTGCCCCATCACCGTTTTGTCGCCGATCTCGACCCGGCCCTCGTGGCAGCGGATCTTGGTCCCGTCTCCGATCCAGACGAAGCGACCGAAGTCGATTCGCCCCTTGGCGGCGATCTCCAGTTCGAGTCCGCGGCCGAAGAAGACGAGCCCGTTGGTGTGCCAGCGCCGGCCGGCGGCGGTGAAGAAGCGACGCCGCAGGTAGCGGACGAGCAGCTGCCCGTATCTACGGTTCAGCATCCCGTTGCGGGAGAGAAAGCGGATCGTGGGAATCACAGCGGCGGGAACTCTAGACTCACCGATCCGTGGCCGACGTTGCCAAGACAGCCCCACTCGCCGAGCGCCTCGTCGCCGGCGACAAGCGCGCCCTGGCGCGGGCGATCACGCTGATCGAGTCCGACGACCCGGCCGGCTGGGATCTCGTCCGCGAGGTCTACCCGCGCACCGGCGCGGCTCGCATCGTCGG
This sequence comes from uncultured Solirubrobacterales bacterium, assembly GCA_963701265.1. Taxonomy (GTDB): domain Bacteria; phylum Actinomycetota; class Thermoleophilia; order Solirubrobacterales; family 70-9; genus VRUE01. The sequence continues at coordinate 2,263,696 of OY969581.1, read as the reverse complement.
CTTCACCGGTCCCCCCGGCGTCGGCAAGAGCACCCTGATCGGCGCCCTCACCGGCGAGCTGCGAAAGCAGGAGCGCCAGGTCGCGGTGCTCTCGATCGATCCCTCCAGCCCCTTTACCCACGGCGCTCTGCTCGGCGACCGCATCCGCCTCTCCGACCACTTCCTCGATCCCGGCGTCTTCATCCGCTCGATGGCCTCGCGCGGCGCCCTCGGCGGTCTCTCCGAGGCGGCGCTGCAGGTTGCCCTGGCGATGGATGCCGCGGGCAAGGACGACGTGCTGATCGAGACGGTCGGCGTCGGCCAGGCCGAGATCGACATCGTCGACCACGCCGACACGATCGTGCTCGCCCTGATGCCCGGCTCGGGCGACTCAATACAGGCGCTGAAGGCGGGGGTGATGGAGATTCCCGACGTGATCGTCGTCAACAAGGCCGACCATCCGATGACCGACACGATGGTGCGCGAGGTGCGTGGCGTGCTGGCGCTCTCCCACGACCCGGCGGGCTGGAAGGTGCCGATCCTGCGCACCGAGGCGGCGCGAGGGGAGGGCGTTGCCGAGCTGGCGGAGGCGATCGGCGAGCACCGCGCCCACATCGAGGCGGCCGGCACCCTTGATGAGCGGCGGGCCCGCAACCTGCGCAACGAGGTGCTCGGCATCGCCACCTCGCGCATGCGGCGCCGCATGGAGACAACCGCCGCGAGCGACCCGAGAACCGCCGAGCTGCTCGAGCGGGTGGTGCGGCGCGAGCTCGACCCGGCCAGTGCCGCCTCGGAGCTGCTCGAGAGACAGGCCGATGCCGGCGAGTGACGCTCCGGCTCCGCCGCCCTCGCTGGAGGAGGCGAGAAGCTGGATTGGCCATCAAGTCGATGACGAAGGCGGCGCCGGTGCGGGCCGGGTTGCCGGACTCTTCGCCGACGCAGCGGGCGACACTCCGACCTGGTTGATCGTCAAGCAGGGTCGCCTCGGCTCAACCCTTGTCGTCGTGCCGCTGCGGGACTGCGCTGCGGGTGCCGACCGGGTGTGGGTCGCCCACGAGCGGGCGAAGATCCGCAGCTCGCCGGTCGTCGACCCGACCAGGCCGCTGCTGCGCGAGCACGAGTTGACGATCTGCGCTCATTACGGGGCCGGCGAGGGCGTCGGCCGGGCGGCTGAGGTGGTCGGCCGCGACGAGGGCGCCATCACTTCGCAGCCTGCTTCCTAGCGTTTCTCTCCTCGTCACATTTGCGGTCTAGCGTGCGCCGTTCAGACCACTGACAGAGGAGCGAGCGATGCGCGCAAGACGAGCAATGGCGGTGCCGGCGGTGGCGATCCTGGCTGTGGCCGGCGGCATAGCGGTGGGCGGCTGCGGTGACTCATCGAGCGATGACGCCACGACCCAGAAGTCCGAGAACGCGGCGGCGACGACGGGAAGCGACGACGCAATGAAGCATGACGGTGACGCCACGATGAAGGGCGAGGGCGGCAGCGACGACGCGATGAAGCATGCCGATGGAGACACGATGAAGGACGACCACGGTGGGGCGATGAAGGGCAATGACGACGCGATGAAGCACGAAGGGTGATCGTCACCCGCTCGTAATCTCCGACTGGCAAGGTTGAGTCGATGGCACTGCTGATGCTCTTCGGTTTCGTCGCCGGTGCGGGCACCGCGCTCTCACCCTGCGTGCTGCCCGTCCTGCCGATTGCGCTCTCGGCCGGTGCCACCGGTGGCCGGCGCCGACCGCTGGGGATCGTCGTCGGCCTGGCGCTCTCCTTCACCTTTGCCACGGTCGCCCTCGTCTACGTGATCTCGGCCCTCGGGCTGCCCGACGACCTGCTGCGCAAGCTGGCGATCGCGGTCCTGCTCGCTTTCGGGATCACGCTGATGATCCCGCCGCTGGCGGCCAGGGTGGAGGCGACGATGAGCCGCTTTGCCAGTCGGGCGGGGGTGGCGGGGGGCAGCGGGGACGGCTTCTGGTCCGGGACCGCCGTCGGCGCCAGCCTCGGCCTCGTCTACGCGCCCTGCGCCGGGCCGATCCTGGCCGGGGTGATCACGGTCTCCGCCTCGCAGCCATTCACCGCCGGGCGGCTCGCGGTCGCGCTCAGCTACGGCGTCGGCTCGGCCGTGGTCCTCTACTTCCTGATGCTCGGCGGCAGGCGGCTGACCGCCCCTCTGGCCCGGCGCGGGGCCGCCCTGCAGATCACGATGGGGGCAGTGATGGTCGTGGTGGCGCTGGCGATGGCCGGCGACTACGACGTCAAGTTCCAGAACAAGATCGCCGGTACCCTGCCCAGCTTCCTGGTCAACCCGACCGAAGGCCTCGAGGACACCGCCTCGGCCAGGTCGGCTCTCAGCGACGTTCGCGGCGAGTCGGCTCACGGCGTCGGCGCCAAGGCCACGAGTGCCTCGGAAGCGGTGAAGGACTCCGGCTTGCCGGTGCTTGGCACGGCACCCGAATTCATCGGCAACCAGCAGTGGTTCAACACGCCTGGCGACAAGCCGCTCACTTTGCGCGAGCTGCGCGGCCGCGTCGTCCTCGTCGATTTCTGGACCTACAGCTGCATCAACTGCCTGCGCACGCTTCCCTACCTGACCGCCTGGGATAAGACCTACCGCAAGGACGGCCTGACGATCGTCGGCGTCCACTCGCCGGAGTTTCCCTTCGAGAAGGACGCCGGCAACGTCGAGGAAGCGATCGAGCGCAACGGCATCCACTATCCCGTCGCCCAGGACAACGACCTGGCGACCTGGAGCTCCTACGGCACCCAGTACTGGCCCTCGGAGTACTTCATCGACGCCCAGGGCCGGGTTCGCTTCGCTCACTACGGCGAGGGCGAATACGAGGAGAAGGAGCAGATCATCCGCGAGCTGCTGGCCGAAGCCGGCCGCCCGGTCTCCAAGCGGGGCTCCGGCGCTCACGGGATCGAAGCCTCGGCCGGGGTGACCACGCCCGAGACCTACCTCGGCGCCGCCCGGGCCGAACGCTTCACCAACCCGACGCTCTCGCCCGGCACGCACGACTTCGCCAAGCCGGGTGCACCCGGGCCAAACGAATTCGCCTACCGCGGTCGCTGGCGGATCACGCTCGACTCGGCCACGGCGAAGGGGGGTTCGCTTGATCTCAACTTCGGCGCCCGCCGCGTCTACTTGGTGCTTGGCTCGCCCGGGCGGTCACGTCAGGTGAAGGTGCTCCTCGACGGCAAGCCGATACCAAGCGCACTTGCCGGTACCGATGTCGAGGGGGACTCCGTGGAGGTCGATTCTCAGCGCCTCTACGAGCTCGTCGACATGCCAAGCGTTGGGCACCACGTACTCACGCTTGAACCGGAAGCAGGGGTGACGGGCTATGCCTTCACCTTCGGCTAGTCCGGCGGGGAGAATGTCGACCGTGGCCGAGGCCTCCCACGGAACCGTGTTGGTGGTCGACGACGAGCCGACGATCGTCGAGGTCGTCGCTCGTTACATGGAGCGGGCGGGGTACGCGACGCTGCAGGCCGCCAATGGACCCGAAGCGCTCCGGATCGCCGAGGAGGGCGCTGCCGACCTGATCGTGCTCGACCTGATGCTGCCGGGAATCGACGGGCTCGAGGTAATGCGGCGGCTGCACGAACGTTCCGGCCCGCCCGTGCCGGTGATTCTGCTCACCGCCCGCGGCGAGGAGTCCGATCGCCTGGCCGGGCTGCGCCGCGGCGCCGACGACTACGTGGTCAAGCCGTTCTCGCCAGCGGAGCTCGTCGCCCGCGTCGACGCGGTGCTGCGCCGGGTCGCGCCAATCGCCGCTGGGGAAGAGGCGCGGCTGCCGATCGAGGTCGGAGCGCTTCGCATCGACCCCTCGATGCGCACGGTCAGCCTCGACGGCGAGGAGGTCTCGCTGACCCAGCGCGAGTTCGACCTGCTCGCCTACCTCGCCGCCCACTCCGGCCAGGTCTTCTCGCGCGACCAGCTGATGGAATCGGTCTGGGGCTTCCCCTTCTTCAACGACACCAGCACCGTCACCGTCCACGTCCGCCGCCTGCGCGCCAAGCTCGGCGATGATCCCGCCGAGCCCCGCTTCATCGAGACGGTCTGGGGCGTCGGCTACAGGCTGCGGCCATGAGCAGCGAAGAAGCGGGCATCGGCGAGGCGAGGCGATGAAGCGCGCTGCGGTAATTGCGATCGCCGCCTTCCTGGCGGGAGCAGCGGCGGTGACGGTGCCGCACTGGATGGGCTTGACGCAGGTGGTTTTCGTCGCCCTCGCTTTGATCGGTGCCGCCCTGGCGGCCGCCCTCGCGGTTCGCCTGGCGATGGAGGAGCGTTCGCGTCGCCAAATCGAGGACGCCCGTCGCCAGATGGTCGCCGCGGTCTCGCACGACTTGCGCACGCCTCTCGCCTCGCTGCGCCTGCTGGTCGAGGCGATCGACGATGGCGTCGCGACGGGGAAGACCCGCGAGCGTTACCTGCGCGAGATGCGCGCCCACGTCGAGGCGCTGACGACGCTGATCGACGACCTCTTCGAGCTCTCGCGGATCGAGGCGGGGGAGATCTCCTGGACGATGGAGCGGATCGAGCTCGGTCAGCTGATCGGCGACGCTGTCGCGGCGATGCGGGCGCCCGCCGAGGCCCGCGGCGTCGCTCTCACCGCCGAGCTGCCGGCCGATGAGGTGCCGGCCCGGGCAAACGCCGAGAAGGTTCAGCGGGTCCTGCTCAACCTGATCCAGAACGCGATCCGCCACACGCCCGCCGACGGCAGCGTCACCGTGCGGGCTCGGGCGGCAGCGGGTGGCGTCGAGGTCGAGGTCGCCGACGATGGCGAGGGGATCTCAGCGGCCGATGGAGAGCGGGTGTTCGAGGCCTTCTACCGCAGTGACGAGGCCCGCAGCGAGGACGGCGCCGGCCTCGGCTTGGCGATCTCGCGGGCGATCGTCGAGGCGCATGGCGGTCGGATCTGGCTCGAGAACGGAGCGCCCGGCACCCGGGTCCACTTCACTCTGCAGGGCGCTGGCTAGCAGCCGAGCTGGCGGGCGATCACCATCTGCTGCACCTCGTCGGTGCCCTCGCCGATGGTGAGGATCTTGGCGTCGCGGTAGAAGCGGCAGACCGGGTACTCCTCGATGAAGCCGTAGCCGCCGTGGATCTGCACCGCCTCCTCGGTCGCGCGTACCGCAAGGCGGCCGGTGATCAGCTTCGCCTGGGCGGCGGTCAGGGTGAACGACTGGCCCGCGTCCTTCTCCAGCGCGGCGCGCCAGGTGAGCAGGCGGGCGGCCTCGATCTGGGCCGAGAGGTCGGCGATCTTGGCCTGGATCGACTGGAATTTGGCGATCGCCTGCCCGAACGCCTGGCGCTCCTTGGCGTAGGCAATCGCCTCGTCGAGGGCGCCTTGGGCGAGGCCGACGCCCATCGCCGCGACCCCGATCCGGCCGCCGTCGAGGATGTGGAGGAAGTTCTTGAAGCCGTCGCCGCGGCGGCCGAGCAGGTTGGCCTCGGGCAGGCGGCAGTCCTCGAAGCTGAGCGGCCGCGTGTCGGAGGCATTCCAGCCCATCTTGCGGTAGGGCTCGCCAGCCTCGTAGCCGGGCGTGCCGTTGGGCACGATCAGGTTGGAGATCTCCTTGCGCCCGTTGGCCTCGCCGGTGACGGCGGTGATCGAGACGCAACCGGAGATGTCCGTTCCCGAGTTGGTGATGAACTGCTTGGCCCCGTTGACGACCCACTCGCCGCCGTCGAGCTTTGCCGTGGTCCGCACGTTGCCGGCATCCGACCCGGCCTCGGGCTCGGTCAGCCCGAACGAGGCGAGTTTCTCGCCGGTGCAAAGTCGCGGCAGCCACTCCGATTTCTGCTCGTCGCTCCCCCACAGATAGATCGGCATCGTTCCCAGCGACGTGTGCGCCGCCATCGTGATGCAGACCGAGGAATCAATCCGAGCCAGCTCTTCCACCGCCAGCACGTAGCTCAGCGTGTCCGCGCCACCGCCGCCGTACTTCTGCGGAAACGGGATCCCCATCAACCCAAGCCCCCCGAGCTTCTCGACGATCTCGTAGGGGAAGCTCTTCGTCCGATCAAGCTCCTCGGCTACGGGCTTCACCTCCTGAAGGGCAAAGTCCCTAACCGTGTCCCGCAGCAGCCGCTGCTCGTCTGAGAGCTCGAAGTTCATAGGCGAGCAGCCTATTGCGCTGGGGAGGAGGGTTGGGGTGTCCCTCCTGCGCAGCGGCGTCCCCTTTTTCGCCCTGCAGACATCCTCGGACGGCGACCCAGTCCGAGGCGAAAAACCCAGCAAGCGGGAGGGACACCCCAACCCTCCCCGCCGCCACCGTCTAGAGCTGCAGCGACTTCACCTGCAACAGCTCCTCGATCGCGTACCGCCCGTTCTCACGGCCGTGGCCTGACTGCTTGTAGCCGCCGAACGGTGCGAGCGGGTTGAAGGCGCCGCCGTTGATCTCGATCTGACCGGTGCGGATCCGCTTGGCGACCGAGATCGCCCGCTCCTGGTCCGCCGACCAGACGCCGCCTGCGAGGCCGTAGTCGGTGTCGTTGGCGATCCGCACAGCGTCGTCCTCACCGTCGTAGGGCTGGATCGCCAGCACCGGGCCGAAGATCTCCTCCTGGGCAATCGTCATCTCCGGCGTCACCTCGGAGAAGACCGTGGGGCGGACGAAGTAGCCCTTGTCCAGGCCCTCCGGCGCCGCCGCGCCACCGGTGATCAGCTTGCCCCCTTCGTTCTCGCCCTTCTCGATGTAGCCGCGCACCCGCTCGCGCTGGGTCTCGGAGACAAGTGGACCAAGGCGGGTGGTCTCCTCGAAGGGATCGCCCGGGGTAAAGGTCTCGGCCGCTTGAACCGCAATCGCCTCTGCTTCGGCAAGCTTCTCGCGCGGGACCAGCATCCGCGTCAGGGCGCTGCAGGTCTGGCCCGAGTTGAGGTAGCACTTGCCGACTCCGTCGGGCACGGCCTTGCTCAGGTCAGCGTCTTCGAGGATCACGTTCGGCGACTTGCCGCCGAGCTCCATCGCCACCGGCTTCACCGTCGCCGAGGCGAGCTCGGAGACGCGGCGGCCGGCCCGGGTCGAGCCGGTGAAGGAGACCATGTCGACGCCGGGGTGGCCGGCAATCGCCTCGCCGACGACCGGGCCGGTGCCGGTGACGAGGTTGAACACGCCTGCTGGTAGGCCGGCGGCCTCGATCACCTCGGCGAGGATGAAGGCGTTGAGCGGCACGATCTCGCTCGGCTTGAGCACGACGGTGCAGCCGGCGGCGAGGGCGGGGGCGACCTTGCAGGCGATCTGGTTGAGCGGGTAGTTCCAGGGCGTGATCGCACCCAGCACGCCGACCGGCTCGCGCAGCACCCGCGAGTTGCCGATCTCCTCCTCCCAGCGCACTTCCTCCATCAGCTTCGGCATCGCCCCGAACTGGGCGATCGGCAGGCCGGCCTGGATCATCTTGCTCAGCGTCAGCGGCATGCCAAGCTCCTGCGAGATCGTCGCCGCGATCTCATCCATGCGCTCGGCGAGGCCGGCGGAGATCGCGCTCATGTAGCCGGCGCGCTCCTCGCGCGAAGTCTGCGACCACGACTCGAAGGCATCGCGCGCGGCAGCCACTGCTCGGTCGGCGTCGGCGCCCGTGCAGGCGGGGATCGACCCCATCGTCTCCTCGCTGGTCGAGTTGACGACCTCGAGGGTCCCGCTCGCCTCCGGCTCGACCCACTCGCCGCCGATGAAGACCTTGTCGCGCGCCTGGACCTCCGCCGCTGTCGCCATGTGTTCCTCCTGGTAGCTGGTTGCTGGCCGCACAGCCAAAGCTAGCGCGCCGCGACCGTCGCGGCATCCAGGTCCGCGATCTCCAGCCCGGGCCCCGGAACGGCGCGGGCGTCGCGGGCGTGGAGGACCTTGCCGCAGCTCTCGCAGATGCCGCGGTCGCTGACCGCGCCGCCGCACTCCTTGTGGACGATCAGCATCGGCGGGCCGTCGGGGCTGGGCGAGTAGCGGTCACCCCAGTTGAGCAGCGCGATCAGGGCCGGCCAGAGGTCGAGGCCCTTCTCGGTGAGGAAGTACTCGTAGCGCTCCGGATTGCGCTGGTAGGGACGGCGCTCGAGGATGTCCTCCTCGATCAGGCGCTGCAGGCGGGCCGAGAGCACGTTGCGTGCCACGCCGAGGGCTTTCTGCAGCTGATCGAAGCGGCGGTGCCCGTTCATCACGTCGCGCACGATCAGCAGCGACCAGCGCTCGCCGACGACTTCCAGTGAGCGGGCGATCGAGCAGACCTGGCCTGGATAGTCGTTGCGCAGCACAGAGTGATCTTCGCACACTGGGTTGCGTCAAGCAACTAACTGGTTTAGGGTCCTGGATGCAGGAGTTGCTTGAAGCAACTCACGACGAGCCCCGATGGAGGCGACGCAATGAGGTTGATCCCAAGACATAGGCATCACCAGCGTTCCAAGGCCCCGCGAATCTCGATCAGCCAGGCCGAGATCACCGCTGATCTGGTCTTTCCGGCGAGTCCGCGATCGGCCCGTGAGCGCGGCCACGCGCAGGCGCGAAGGACGGGTCGTTGAGCGCCGAGGCGGGGGTCGTCACGGCGCCTGAGGGGACCGCGCAGGACGTGGCGGAAGCCTTCGCCAAAGACGACCCCGGGAGCGCCCGCAGCCGCACCCTCGTCTGGCAGGACCCGGTTCCGACCGCGGCCGCCGGGGCGACGATGACCGGCATGGAGTACATGACCGCGGTGGTCACCGGCACGGTGCCGCCGCCGCCGATCGCAGTGACCATGCGGCTGCGGCCGGTTGAGCTGGAGCAGGGGCGGGTCGTCTTCGAGGGCGAACCGGGCGAGGAGCACTACAACCCGATCGGCGTCGTCCACGGCGGCTACGCAGCGACCCTGCTCGACTCGGCCCTCGGCTGTGCCGTGCACACGACCCTGCCGGCCGGCGTCGGCTATACCTCGCTCGGCCTCGAGGCCAAGTACGTGCGCCCGATCACCCGCGACACCGGCCGGGTGCTCTGCGAGGCCAACGTCCTCTACGCCGGTCGTCGCCAGGCCACCGCCGAGGCCAACCTCATCGCGGCCGAGAGCGGCAAGCTGCTCGCCCACGGCATCGCCACCTGCATGATCCTCGGCGGCTCATAGCAGATATGCAATAAGTACATATTTGCTATATTCCAGACGTGGGTACGCCTGGACAACTCCTCAAGGAAGCGCGCGCGAGGCATGGGGTAAGTCAGGAGCAGCTGGCGAGGCGAGCGTCGACGACCCAGTCCGCGATCTCTCGAATCGAGCGAGGCAAGGTTTCGCCGTCGGTCGAGACTTTGGGTGAGTTGCTTTTCCTTCTTGGCGAGGACCTGGAGCTGAGGGCGTCGCTCCGTGACACCGGGATCGACGCAACGCTGATCGACCAATCGCTGCGGCGTTCTCCCACCGAACGCCTCGACTACGGGGTGGCGTTCGCCAACATGGTGATCGCCAACAGTCCGAACCCTCGTCGGGAGCCCTATGAGCGTTGATCGAACGTTGCCGCCGAAGGCACCGGAATTCCGAGAGTTGCTGGGCCCACTGGTCGCACACGGCGTCGACTTCGTCCTGATCGGTGGTCAAGCGGGGATCTCCCATGGATCCACCTATCCGAGCTACGACCTCGATGTGGTCTACGCCCGCGATCGTGACAACGTCGCGCGTTTGGTCTCCGCACTCGAGGAGATCGGCGTGCGGTTGCGTGGTGCCCCTCGAGATCTTCCCTTCCAACTCGATACGAGAACGATCGAAAACGGAGCCAACTTCACCTTCGAAACGCCCTACGGCGATCTCGACGTACTCGCGGACGCGGCGGGAATGCGCTCCTACGAGAGCCTGAAGTCCGGGTCGGTGGAGCGGGAGGTATCCGACCATCTGGTGCGGGTTGCTTCGCTGGACGACCTGATCGCGATGAAGAAGGCGGCGGGCCGGACCAAGGACAAGCTGATGGTCGAGGAGTACGTCGTTATCGCCGATCGGCAGCGAGCTGCCGAGGGCGGCGACGGCTAGTTCAGCTCGCCAGCTCGCGCGCCAGCGCGGTCAGCAGGCGCACGCCGAAGCCGCTGGCGTCGTTGCCGGTGTAGGGGCGGCCGACGTCCCAGGCGGTGCCGGCGATGTCCAGGTGGGCCCAGGGGGTGTCGCCGACGAATTCTTCGAGGAAGCCGGCAGCGGAGATCGTGCCGGCCTTGCGCTTTGCCGCAGCGTTGGTGAGGTCGGCGAACGTGCCCTTCATCAGCGCCTTGTACTCAGGGTGGAGGGGGAGGCGCCAGACCAGCTCGCCGGTCTCCTCGCCAACGCCTTCGATCTGGCCGACCAGGTCGTCGTCGTTGCCGATTACCGCCGCGTAGGTCGAACCCAGGGCGATCATCACGGCGCCAGTGAGGGTGGCGATGTCGACGACGCGGTCCGCTCCCTGCTCGATCGCGTAGGCGAGCGCGTCGGCGAGGATCAGACGGCCCTCGGCGTCGGTGTTGTTGATCTCGACCGTCTTGCCGTTGTACTGGGTGATGATGTCGCCGGGCTTGATCGCGGTCCCAGAGGGCATGTTCTCGGTCGAGGGGATGACGGCGATCAGGTTGACCTTCAGCTCCAGCTCGGCGATTGCCCGCACCGCGCCCAGCACGGCGGCCGCGCCGGACATGTCCATCTTCATCTCGTGCATGCCGCCCGGTGTCTTCAGCGAGATGCCGCCGGTATCGAAGGTGACCCCCTTGCCGACGAAGCCGAGCGTCTCGCCGGAGCCACCGTTTTCGTAGCGGAGCACGATCAACTTGGGCTCCTCGGGGCCGCCTTGGCTGACCGCGATCAGGCCGCCCATCTTCATCTCGGCGATCTCCTCGCGCCCGAGCACGTCGACGCTCACCGTCGGGTAGGCGGAGGCGATCTCGCGGGCGCGCCGGCCCAGGTATGAAGGGGTGGCCACGTTGGAGGGCAGGCTCTGCAGGTCGCGGGCGTGGTTCTGCGCCTCGGCGCAGACGCGGGCCATCTCGGCGGCCTCGGCGACGCTCTCCGGGCCCAGCAGGGTCAAGGAGTCGAGCGCGGCGGGCTCCGGATCGTCGGAGTCCACGCTCTTGAACTGGTCGAAGCTGTAGGAGCCGAGGATCGTCCCGGTGACGATGCCCTCGGCGAGGGCACCTTGCTCGTCACCCTCGGGGAGGACCCAGGCAAGCGAGCTCGCGCTCAGTTTCCGCGCCTCTTTGGCGACCAGCGCCGCGGCGATCCGCAGCCGCTCGGCGTCGAGGTCCTCGCGCTTGCCGAGGCCCGCGACCAGGACCCGGGCGGGCTGGTCGGGATGGATCGTCGCCAGCTTCTTGAAGCCGCCCTTTGCGTCGCCGACACCCCGGGCGGAGGCGAGCCCGGCGGGCAGCTCCTCGCCCTCGCAGAGGCCGATCGCGACCAGATCCGCGTCGACCGCGGAGACCTCGTTCTGGCTGACGGAAACCTTCATCGAGCTCGCGAGTCTATGACCTTGCGCACGGCGGCTCATATATGCCTCCCGCTATCGTCCCAAGTGTGGGCCAGGCGGCCCTGATCGAGCCGAGATCCGGCACAAACACTCAGAGAAAGGCAGCCCATGCCCAGCACCGTGATCCTCAGTACTGCACGCACGCCCTTCGGCAAGATGGGCGGAACGCTCTCGTCCCTCGACGCCACCGACCTCGGCGGCCACGCGATCAGCGCGGCGCTCGAGCGCTCCGGCGTCGCTCCCGACCAGGTCCAGCAGGTCGTCTTCGGCCAGGTCCTGCAGGCCGGCCAGGGTCAGATCCCCTCGCGCCAGGCCCAGATCAAGGGCGGCATTCCCAAGGAGGTGCCCTCGGAGACGATCAACAAGGTCTGCGCCTCCGGCATGCGCTCGCTCGGCATCGCCGACATGGCGATCCGCGCCGGCGACGCCGAGGTCGCCGTCACCGGCGGCATGGAGTCGATGAGCCAGGCCCCGCACCTGCTGCCCGGCGCCCGCTTCGGCTACCGCATGGGCCACGTCGAGACGATCGACGCGATGGTCCACGACGGCCTCACCAACCCCTTCACCGAAAAGCAGATGATCAACGAGGCGAGCGAGGTCTCCAACGAGCTGGAGATCACCCGCGCCGACATGGACCGCTTCGCCGAGCGCTCGCACCGGCTCGCCGCCGAGGCCACCGACGCCGGCCGCCTCGCCGACGAGATCGCCGGCGTCACGGTCAAGTCGCGCAAGGGCGAGCACACGATCGAGTCCGACGAGGCGATCCGCGCCGAGACCACGGTCGAGACCCTCGCCGGCCTGCGCGCGATCGGCGGCGATGACGCCACCCACACCGCCGGTAACGCCCCCGGCGTCAACGACGGGGCCGGCGCGATCGTCGTCGCCTCTGAAGAGTGGGCGGAAAAGGAAGGCCGCACGCCGCTGGGCCGCGTGCTCGCCTACGGCACGGTTGCCGACGACTTCCCCTACCTGGCGAAAACGCCGGCCAACGCCGCCAAGCAGGCGCTGGAGAAGATCGGCAAGACACCCGAGGACGTCGACCTCTGGGAGATCAACGAGGCCTTCGCCTCGGTTGCGCTCAACTCGATGCGGATGCTCGGCGTCGAGGAAGACAACGTCAACGTCAACGGCGGCGCGATCGCGCTCGGTCATCCCATCGGCGCCTCGGGCGCCCGCATCATCGGCTCGCTGGTCCACGAGTTGGGCCGGCGCGGCGGTGGCATCGGCGTCGCCGCTATCTGCAGCGGTGGCGGCCAGGGTGACGCGATCGTGATCGAGGTCGCTGGCCAGTAGTCCGGTGAGCCGCGCCGCGGCGTTCTTCGATCTCGACAAGACCCTGATGGCGGGGTCGTCGGGGATGCAGTTCGCCCGCGTCGCGGCTCGTCACAAGCTGGTCAGCCGCCGCCAGCTGGCCAGCTGGGGCCTCGAGCACATGCAGTACCGCTTGCGCGGGACCACCGACGAGCGCACCCGCGAGGTATTGAAAGCCGCGCGCGAACTGATCGCCGGGGTGCCGGCGCGCAGCTTCGAGCGGATGAACCCGGAGGTGATGGCGGCGATCTTGCCGCGGGTCTACCCGCAGATGCTGGACGAGGTCTACGCCCACCAGGACGCCGGCCGTCCCACCTTCATCGTCAGCGCTGCCGGCAGCGGCGTGGTCGAGCCGCTGGCCAATGTGCTCGGCATGGACGGTGGCGTCGGCACCCGCTACGAAGTCGGCGAGGACGGCGCCCTCACCGGTCGCTTCGACGGCCCCTTCGTCTACGGCGAGGGCAAGGTCGAGGCGATGCAGATCTTCGCCGCCGAGCACGACATTGATCTCGCCGCTTCCTACGCCTATTCCGACTCGGTCTCCGACCTGCCGATGCTGCGCGCGGTCGGCAACCCGGTGGTGGTCAATCCCGATCCGCCGCTGGCCGAGATCGCCCGCGACGAGGGCTGGCAGACGCTGCGCTTCGAGCGCCTTGGCCGGCGCCTGGTCGCGATCGCGGTCACCCTGCTGGCGACTGTGGCCGGCTTCGGCGGCTCGCGCTTCGCCGCCCGCCGCAAGCAGCCGCCCCGGCGCTTCTCCGCTCGACGCTGAAAACAGCATTAGCACTGGCTAGGGCGAGCCTTCACCTATACGATGTCCCCATGGAGGGGCACACCGCTGAGGTACCAAACCGTCGAGAGGTATTTCTCAGGCACGAAGTCTTTGTGGTCGGAGGACAGCCTACGGTTACCTACAACCCGAGACCCACACAGGGCATTGATGAGCACGTACGGGATTACTTGGACGAGCGAGGACGCATTCTCTGCATTACGGGGCCTACCAAGTCCGGGAAGACGGTTCTTGTTCGCCGAGTTGTCGAAAATGCGATTCGAATCTCGGGAGGCGAGATAGCCAGCATCCACGATTTTTGGAAGGACATCGTTGATGAGTTGGCAGTGTGGACCGAACAAATTTCAGAGCAGGCCCAGGACGAAAAAGCTTTTACTGAGGAGCAGATTTCTGGCTCCCTCAAGGTTCTAGGTTCGGGGGGAGATGTACAGAAGAGAGATGGCTCGGAGCAATCGGCCTCAGCCCGAACAGCGCAGGTTAGGAGCCGTGACCCAAGGCGAGCCGCCAAGAAGGCATTGACAATCCTCAAGCCTCCTATTGTTCTTGATGACTTTCACCACATCGAGCCCGAGGTTCAAAAAGCAATTGTTCGGGGTGTCAAGGATCTAGTTTTCGAGGGCGTTCCCGTCATTTTTGTTGCGGTGCCTCACCGCGCAGCCGACATTGTTCGATCCGAGCGAGAGATGCAAGGAAGGGTCGAGAATCTCCAAATAGCAAAATGGACCGAAGACGAGCTTGGGGTTATTGCTGACGCTGGCTTTGCCGCTCTCAATGTGGAGTGTGCGCCCGTCATCGCTCGGCGCCTGGCAAAGGAGAGCTACGGCAGCCCCCATCTAATGCAGGAATTCTGCCTTCAAATTTGCAAGAACAACAACATCACGGAGACGCTAGATCATGTGGTTACCCTGGGAAAGGATGAGTCTAAAGAGCAGACCGACGAGTTCTTTGAAGGAACGGCCCGGACCGACCCAGTTGATGACACGTATCGGCGCCTAGCTCAGGGGCCACGTCAGCGCACTGACCGGAAGTCCCGGAAGCTGAAGAGCGGCGTTACAACAGATATCTACGGCCTCGTATTGGAGGCCATTGCGTCAACTGGTCCTAAAACTCAGCTGAGTTGGACGGAGATTCGTGTTGCGCTTAAGCGAGTGCTAGATGAGGAGCCGCCCTCTCGCGGCGAGTACACGCGTGTTTTGGAGCAAATGTCTGAGATAGCTAGGAAGTTGGTATGGGATGAGGAGAACCAACGCTATGTCGGGGATCCCGTGCTTGAGTATGACGCTCAACTGGGCGTTCTACACATCTCAGATCCCTTTTTCGCCTATCAACTGAGGTGGGGTCTCCGGGCCTCGGGCAGTTAACTGGTCGATTTCAGCATTGGCCGAGCCCTATCGGTCGGCCCGAGCAGCAGCAGTTTCTTGCGTGGCTTTGGCAGGGATTGGATGGCTTTAGCGCCCGGATGGTGGGATAGCTGGCGACATTGGGAGGCAAGGTGGCCTCCGTGGGGGGCGGGTCCGTAAACTGTGACAATGGCTGCGGAGCCCGGAGCAAAGCCCGAGTACAAGGAGCGCGAGGCGGAGTTCTCGACAATGTCGGGGCAGCCGATCGCACCGCTCTACGGGCCCGAGCACGCTCCCGAGAACCCTGAGGAGACGGTCGGGGCGCCGGGCGAGTACCCCTTCACCCGTGGCCCCTACCCCTCGATGTACCGGGGGCGGCTCTGGACGATGCGCCAGTTCGCCGGCTTCGGCACGGTCGAGGAGACCAACGAGCGCTTCCACTACCTGCTCGACCACGGCCAGACCGGGCTCTCTACGGCCTTCGACATGCCGACCCTGATGGGTTACGACTCCGACCACACGCGCAGCCTCGGCGAGGTCGGCCGCGAGGGTGTCGCCGTCGACACGCTCGACGACATGGAACAGCTCTTCGACGGCATCCCGCTAGGCGGCGTCACTACCTCGATGACGATCAACGCGCCGGCGGCGATCCTGCTCGCCTTCTACGTCCTCGTCGGCGAGCAGCAGGGGGTGCCGCCGGAGAAGCTCGGCGGCACGATCCAGACCGACATCCTCAAGGAGTACATCGCCCAGAAGGAGTGGTGCTTCCCGATCGAGCCGGCGATGCGCCTGGTCACCGACATGATCGAGTGGTGCAGCGAGAACATGCTGCGCTGGCACCCGGTCTCGATCTCCGGCTACCACATCCGCGAGGCCGGTTCGACCGCCCAGCAGGAGCTCGCGTTCACGCTCAAGGACGGCTTCACATACGTCGAGCGGGCACTCGAGCGCGGCCTCGACGTCGACGACTTCGCCCCGCGCCTCTCCTTCTTCTTCAACGCCCACATCGACTTCTTCGAGGAGATCGCCAAGTACCGAGCGGCGCGCCGGATCTGGGCCCGCGAGATGAAGGAGACCTACGGCGCCAAGCGCGAGGAGTCGATGCGGCTGCGCTTCCACGCCCAGACCGCCGGCGTCTCGCTGACCGCGCAGCAGCCGCTCAACAACGTCGTCCGCACCTCACTGGAGGCGTTGGCGGCGGTGCTCGGCGGCACCCAGTCGCTGCACACCAACTCCTTCGACGAGGCGCTGGCGCTGCCGACCGAGGAGGCGGTGCGGGTGGCGCTGCGCACCCAGCAGATCATCGCCCTCGAGTCCGGCGTCGCCAATACGCCCGATCCCTTCGGGGGCTCCTGGTTCGTCGAGAAGCTGACCGACGGGATGGAGGAAGCCGCCTACGACTACTTCAGGCGGATCGACGAGGTGGGGGGGATGGTCGAGGCGATCCGCCAGAACTTCCCCCAGCGCGAGATCGCCGACGCCTCCTTCCGCTTCCAGCAGGAGCTCAACGACCGCCGCCGCATCGTCGTCGGCGTCAACGACTTCATCCAGGAGGACGAAGAGCCGACCCCGATCCTGCGCATCGACCCAGCGTTGGAACGCAAGCAGACCGATCGCCTTGCCGCGACGAAGGCCAAGCGCGACTCCGCGGCGGTTGACACCGCCCTCGTCGAGCTCAAGCGGGCGGCCGCGACCGAGGAGAACCTGATGCCGCCGATCATCGCCGCGGCCCGCGCTCGCGCCAGCGAGGGCGAGATGATCGCGGCGATGCAAGAGGTCTTCGGCACGTACACCGAGTCCCCGGTCTTCTAAGCTCCCCGCGCTGATGAGCACCGCAACCGCCCGCAAGATTCGCGTCGTCGTCGCCAAGCCCGGCTTGGACGGGCATGACCGCGGCGCCAAGATCATCGCTCGCGCCCTGCGCGACGCCGGCATGGAGGTGATCTACACCGGCCTGCACCAGACGCCGGAGCAGATCGCCGAGACGGTGATCCAGGAGGACGCCGACGCGGTCGGCCTCTCGATCCTCTCCGGTGCCCACATGACGCTGGTGCCGAAGGTGGTCGAGTTGCTCTCCGCGCAGGGGGTCGACGACGTCCTGGTCACGGTCGGCGGCACCATCCCGGCCGAGGACATCCCCGAGCTGAAGAAGCTCGGCGTCGCCGAGGTCTTCACCCCCGGGGCGGGAACCGACGACATCGTCGATTTCATCCGCGACAACGCTTCCGAGCGCGACGACGTCTAAACGCGGTCCTTCCGGTGTTCGTTTGCCTGGCTGGACGGGGCAAAGGCACAGCGGAGCGGATCTGGCGCTAATGTCCCGCCGCGCTACGTATAGATAGACTGATTGACTGGTCAGTCAACCAACTTGAGAACACAGCAGAACACAGCCAAGGAGGCTTGAAACTTGAAGATCTGCGTCCTGGTCAAGGAGGTTCCGGACGCCGCCGTTCAGAAGCGCATCGACTCCAACACGATGCGCCTGGATCGCAGCGGCGAGAAGAACCTGAACCCCTTCGACACACACGCCATTGAGGCCGCCATGCAGATCAAGGAGGGCGGCGCGATCCCGGTCGAGGAGGTCGTCGCGGTGACGATGGGCCCCGACTCCGCCGTCCGTGCCCTGCACAAGGCGGTCGCGCTCGGAGCGGATCGCTCCGTGCACCTCTCCGACGACGCGCTCAGCGGCTCCGACGTCTGCGCCACCGGCTACTCGCTGGCCAAGGTGCTCGAGTCCGAGAGCCCGGACCTGGTCCTGCTCGGCCAGCAATCCGATGACGGCGAGTGCTACACGATCGGCGCCGTAGTCGCCGACCACCTGAAGATGCCCTCGCTGACCCAGGTGATCAAGATCGACGTCACCGACGGCAAGCTCCGCTGCGAGCGCCAGGCCGAGTACGGCTACGACACGGTCGAGATCGAGTTGCCCGCCGTGATCAGCGTCGGCGACGCGATCAACGAGCCCCGCTACCCGAGCCTGAAGGCGATCATGGGCGCCAAGAAGAAGCCCCTCGACGCCAAGGCGACCGGCGACGTCGGCATCGAAGCCGGCATGGTCGGCGAGGGTGGCTCCAAGACATCGGTCCTCTCGCTCAACCCGCCGCCCGCCAAGCAGGCCGGCGAGATCATCGAGGACGAGGACACCAACGAGACGGTCGAAAAGATCGTCGCTTGGCTCGACGAGAGGAAGCTGATCTAGATGGCAGGCATCCTGACCTACGCCCTCCACGATGACGAGGGCAACTTCAACAAGAACTCACTCGGGGCGATCTCCGAGGCGGCCAAGTTGGCCGGCGAAATCGGTGGCGAGGCCGCCGTGATGGTTGTCGGCGACATCGCCGACGACGCCTGCGCTTCGCTCGGCAACTGGGGCGCGACCAAGGTCTACCGGGCCAAGGACGTGCCCGAGGGCCTGGCCCAGCCGATCATCGACGCGATGGCCAAGGTGATCCAGGACGAGGGCATCAGCTACGCCCTCTTCGGCGGTGGCCTGCTCGGTTTCGAGATCGGCGCCGGCCTCACCGCTCGCCTCAACGCCGGCGTGACGATGGAGGTCACCGAGGTCAAGGTGCAGGACGGCAAGCTCGTGGTCGAGCGGCCGATCCTGCAGGACTCGCAGATCGCCGACGTCGGTTACGTCTCGGAGCCCGGCATCATCATCGGTCGCCTCAACGCCTTCGACGCCAAGGAGAGCGGCGGCACGGCCGAGGTCGTCGATATCCAGGTCGAGCTCTCGCCCTGGTCATCCAAGGCGAAGCTGGTCCAGCGCGGCGAGCAGCGCGGCGCTGACGTCAACATCGAGGACGCAGAGATCCTCGTCGGCGGCGGCCGCGGTCTCGGTGCCGCTGAGGGCTTCAAGCAGTGCGAGGAACTGGCCGAGGCGATGGGCGGGGCGGTTGCCGCCACCCGCGCCGTGGTCGACGCCGGTTGGTACCCCTACGCGGCCCAGATCGGCCAGACCGGCAAGACGGTCGCGCCGAAGCTCTACCTGGCCGCCGGCATCTCCGGCGCGATCCAGCACAAGGTCGGGATGCAGAGCTCGGAGAACATCCTCGCGATCAACAAGGATCAGAACGCGCCGATCTTCGAGTTCTCGGATCTCGGCGTGGTGGGCGACCTGCACAAGATCGTCCCCAAGCTGACCGAGGCGATCAAGGCCAAGAAGGGCGGCTGACGTTTTCCCCCGGGGGGCTTCGGCTCCCCGGGTGCCGTTCACCTGACGACGATTGGAGTATGCGATGCCGGCTGTAGCACCGAGTGAGTTCCCGCCGCCGTTCGACCCGGCCGATGTGATCGGCCCGCCGACCGATGCCGAGGACGAGCGCATCGAGGTTGGCATCGCGATCGTCGGCGGTGGGCCCGCCGGGCTCGCCTGCGCCAACAAGATCATGCAGCTGCTCGAGGACGAGCCGGAGCTGACCGAGAAGCTCGGCGAAGTCCCGGTCGCGGTGATCGAGAAGGGCAAGGTCGCGGGAGCGCACCTGCTCTCCGGGGCGAACATGAAGCCCTCGGCGATGGAAGAGCTATTCCCCGACCTGCCCAAGGAGGAGTGGCCGGTCTTCCAGGAGGTGACCAAGGACGCGGTCTACCTGCTGACTTCGAAGGCGGCGCTGCCGCTGAAGCCGATGCCGCCGAACTTCCGCAACCACGGCAACTACGTCACCTCGGTCTCGAAGCTGGGCCGCTTCCTCTCCGACAAAGCGGAGGAGGCGGGCGTCTACATCCTTTCTGAGACCGCGGCGACCAAGCTGCTGGTTGAGGACCGGGTGGTCAAGGGCATCCGCTCCGGTGACCGCGGCCGCGGCAAAGAGGGCGAAGAGCTGGGCAACTTCGAGCCCGGCTCCGACGTCGTCGCCAAGGCGACCGTCCTCGCCGAGGGCACCGTCGGTCACCTCACTTACGCCGCCTACGACTACTTCGACATGCACGGTGCCGACCCGATGCGCTGGGAGCTCGGGGTCAAGGAGGTCTGGGAGGTTCCCAAGCCGCTCGACCGGGTGATCCACACGATGGGTTGGCCGCTGCGCAAGTCACCCCGCTACAACGAGTTCGGCGGAACCTTCATCTACCCGATGGGTGAGGACAAGCTCTGCATCGGCCTCGTCGCTGGCCTCGACTACACCGACGCGACCTTCAGCGTCCACGACGCCCTGCAGCTGATCAAGACGCACCCCTTCATCAAGGATCTGCTCGAGGGCGGCAAACGGGTCGCCTGGGGCGCCAAGACGATTCCCTCCGGCGGTTACTTCGCGATGCCCAAGCGCCTCGCCGTGCCCGGCATGGTCGTCGCCGGCGACGCCGCCAGCATGGTCAACGTGCCGACCCTGAAGGGCGTCCATTACGCGATGCACGCCGGGATGTACGCGGCGGAGACGATCGTCGAGTCGCTCAAGCAGGACTCGGTCAACTTCGAGGCCTACGACGAGAAGGTCCACAAATCGCTGATCGAGAAGGACCTCTACGAATCGCGCAACATGCGCCAGCCCTTCTCCAAAGGCTTCTTCCTCGGTGGTGCCTTCGCCTCGGCGATGACGGTCACCAAAGGCAACTTCCCCGGCGGTCACTGGAAGCAGGAGCACGACTCCGAGGTCGAGATGGAACTGGGCAAGGCGGGCGATATGTACGTCAAGCCCGACAACGAGCTCACCTTCGCCAAGCTCGACTCTGTCTTCCTCTCCGGCAACGCCACCCGTGACGACGCCCCCAACCACGTTCGCATTCAGACCAAGGTGCCGCGCGAGATCGCCCAGACCTGGGTCTCGATGTGCCCGGCGCAGGTTTACGAGATCCCGGACGAGCAGCTCGAGAACGGTGCGGCTGAGGTTGACGTTCATGTCACTGCCTCCAACTGCGTGCAGTGCGGGGCGATTACTGCCAAGGGTGGGCGACTCACTCTGCCCGAGGGTGGCGACGGGCCGCTTTACCAGGAGACCTGAGGGCCGGGGGAGGGCCAAGTGCCCCTCCCCGTGAGACCGTTGCGCAGCAGATCGCTTGCCGAGGTTTGAGTTGTTGAGCCGGGAGCCTCACGGGGAGGGGCACTTGGCCCTCGCGCCGGTGCTCGGTCTGCCTGTTGCTTCGGGATCGCTGAATAGGCTCAGTTGATGGTGGCCCTTGGGATTGTCTGCGCCGTAGCGGCGTCCTGTCTCTATAACGCGTCGATTGCGTTGCAGGCGCTGGAGGTTCGAGGGGTTGGCGGCGAGCACTCGCTGAAGGTTTCCTTGCTTGGGAAGTTGGTGCGGAATCGGCGGTGGTTGGGGGCTACGGCGCTGGGTCTGGCTGGGTGGCCGTTGGAGATCGTGGCGTTGTTGTTGGCGCCGTTGACTGTTGTGCAGCCCTGTTTGGCCAGTGGGCTGATTCTGTTGCTCTGGCTGGGGGCCAAGCGGTTGGGGGAGGCGCCGGGAGCGCGGGAGTGGGGGGCGGTGGCGGCGATTGTGGCGGGGGTGGTTGGGGTGGCCCTGGCGGCGCCCGAGCGGACTACGGATCACGCCGGGACGGCGGCGATCGCCTTGGCCCTCGGGCTCGTCGCGGTACCGATCGCCGCTCCTTACGCCCTGCGCGGGCGCTTCCGAGATTCACCACACTCTGGTGTGGTCAAAGTCGGAAGCGGTGGCGCGATCGCCACGCTGGCGATCGTCAGCGCCGGTTGCGGCTACGCCTGGACCGCGATCGCCAGCAAGCTGCTCACCGATGAGCTCGCGGCGGGAGCCCTGTTGATCGCGATCGCCTGGCTTGCAACCGCGGCAGCGTCGGAGGGACTGGCCTTGCTCAGCGAGATGAGCGCTCTACAGCGACGCCCGGCGACGCACGTGGCGCCAGTCATGTTCGCGGTCCAGATCCTCGTTCCGGTCTTTCTGGCACCGCTGATCTTCGGCGAGTCCTGGGGGGACACGCCACTCGGCGGAATCGTGCTGGTCGCCTCGTTGGCGGTGGCCGTCGCCGGCACAACTCTGTTGGCTGGCTCCAGCGCCGTTGGAGCGGTGATCGAGAAGGCCCACGCTGATGATCCCGACTGAATTCGGTCCTGCTCGGATCCGGCTTCACTGCTAGCCTGGCGGCCCCTTTGCGCCCCTCGACCTCCCCAGTCTCGGACGCCGGTAAGTTCGCCATCGGCTTCGACCATCGTGACCGCGCCAGGCTCTTCGAGCTCTGGACGCAGGTGCTCGACTCCGAGCAGTGGTCGGAGGGCAAGACGCTGGAGGCGTTTGAGCAGCGCTGGGCCGATTGGAACGGGCTTCCCAGTCTTGGCCTCTCGAGCTGGGCTGGCGGCGCATTGGCGGCGCTGGAGTTCGCCGGCGTCCAGGGGGGGACGGTCCTCTGCCCGTCCAACACCTTCATGGCGACGCCGCTGGCGGCGGTCAACGCCGGTGCGACAGTCGAGTTCGTTGACTGCAACCGCAGTGATCTCTGCATGTCCTTCGCCGACTTCGAGGCCAAGGCGGAGCGGCACAAGCCGAAGGCGGCGATCCTCGTCCACATCGGTGGTCACATCGCCTTTGACTCAGCGCGAATCGCCGAGTACTGCCGCGCCAACGGGATCTTCCTGCTCGAGGACTGCGCCCACGCGCACGGGGCTGAGTGGGACGGCGAGAAGCCGGGGTCATTTGGCGACGCCGGCGTCTACTCGCTCTACGCGACCAAGACCGTCTCGACCGGCGAGGGCGGCGTGCTCGTCTCGAGCAACGACGAGCTGATCGAGTTCGCCCGCAAGTTCCGCAACTACGGCAAGTTCGAGCACGAGGTCGATGGGCTCAACTTCCGCATGAGCGAGTTCACTGCGGCGCTCGGCCTGGTCCAGGCGGACCGCATGGAGGAGATCGTCGCCTGGAAGAACGACTACGCGGCGGAGCACCTCGACCCGCTGCACCCGGGACGGCTCGAGCTGCCCGCGGGAATGACGTCGGGCCTCTACAAGTACATCGTCTTCGACCCGATCGAGAAGTCGACGGGCCGCGTCTACGAAGAGCCCTGTCATCGCATCATGGGGCGCTCGGACGAGCTGCCCAACACCGACTGGGTGGCCGAGAACCACTGGTGCGTGCCGCTCTACTACCGGCCCGAGAGCCGTGAGGCTGCGCTCAACTCAAAGGGGGAAGCATGAGGGTCCTGGTAACCGGCGGTGGTGGCTTCATCGGCTCCCACGTGGTCGACCGATTGATCGAGCGCGGCCTGACGCCGCGGATCTTCGACCTCAGTGCCTCTCCCTACCACTCGCCGCGCGAAGTCGAGACCTTCACCGGCAGCATCACCGACCCCGCCAACCTCGACCTGGCAATGCGCGACTGCGACGCGGTGATCCACCTCGCGGCTGTCGCCGACGTCGGCCACGTGCTTGCCGACCCGGTCCTGGCCGAGGAGGTCAATACCCGCGGCACCCTCAACGTGCTCGAGGCCGCCTGCCGGGCAAAGGTGGGTCGCGTCGTCTACGGCTCGACCACCTGGGTCTACAGCGACTGCATCGAGCAGGACGTCGACGAGGAAACGCCGATCCCGGCGCCGCGCCACCTCTACACCGCGACCAAGCTCGCCGGCGAGACCTATTGCGCCGGCTACGCGGAGCTCTACGACCTGGAGAGCACGATCCTGCGCTTCGGCATCCCCTACGGACCGCGCGCCCGGGCCGCCGGCGTCGTCGCCAAGTTCACCGACCTCGCCTTCGAAGGCAAAGCGCTGACGATCGCCGGTGACGGCAGCACGACCCGCAGCTTCATCTACGTCGAGGACCTCGCCGACGGGATCGTCGCCGCCCTCGCCCCCGAGGCCGCCGGCCGCACCTACAACCTCTCCGGCGACGAGGTCGTGACGATCCTCGAAATCGCAGAGCGGGTGCAGGAAAACACCGACAACTGCGAAATCGTCCACACCCCACCGCGCCCCGGCGACTTCCCCGGCAAGGCGATCTCCAACGAGCGGGCGCTCTCCGAGCTCGGCTGGAAGGCCGGGACGAGCTTCAAGGAAGGGGTCCGCAAGTACGTCGAGTGGGTCCGCAACACCACCCGCCCGCCCGACCCGGTCCCCGGCAAGCAGCCGTCGCTGAACGGCAACGAACACGCCGCCGGTGCCCTGCTGGCGGGCGCTGCGCGCTTCGAGGAGCGCGATCCCCGGGTCCTCATCCTCACCGCCGACATTGGCGAGGGGCACGATCTGCCGGCGCGGATCATCAAGGCCGACCTCGAAGCCGAGGTTCCCAGCGCCGAGGTCGAGATCGTCGATGGCCTGCAGGCGATGGGCAAGATCCCCACGTCGGTCGTACGCGACGGCTCCCGCTTCACCTTCCGCTGGATGCCCTGGCTCTTCGACATCCAGTACTGGCTGATCACGAAATTTGCCCCGACCCGCTGGCTCATGCACCACCTCAGCTACGCGCTCGGCAGTCGCGGCCTGCTGCGCTTGATCGACAAGCACCAGCCCGATGTCATCATCTCCACTTACCCGGGGGTTACGGCGGTGCTGGGCATGCTGCGTGAGAACCGCCGTCTTTTGGTGCCGGTGCAGTCGGCGATCACCGATTTGGCTGGCCTGCGCTACTGGGTGCATCCGGGGGTCGACCTGCACTTCGTCACCCACCCCGAGTCGATCGAGGAAGTCGAGCGGCTGGCCGGGCCCGGCACCGTCGAGTGGATGCGGCCGCCGATCTCATCCGAGTTCCTGATGCCGCGCACGCGGGTGGATGCACGCAAGGCCCTCGACGTTCCCGTCCACGACCGGCTCATCCTCGTCTCCGGCGGTGGTTGGGGCATCGGCGACCTCGAGGGGGCGATCGAGTCAGCATTGAAGGGGGAGGACACGACCGTTGCCTGCATCACCGGGCGCAACGAGGTCGCCCGCGAGAAGCTGGAGCAGCGCTTCGGCGACAACGAGCGCGTGCGTATCCTCGGCTTTACCGAGCAGATGAGCGACTGGATGGCGGCCGCTGACGTGATGATCCACTCGACCGCCGGGCTCACCGTCCTGGAGGCACACATCCGCGGCTGCCCAGTGGTCTCCTACGGCTTTTCGGCCGGCCACCTGCGGGCGAACAACGCCGCCTTTGAGCGCTTCGGTCTGGCCGAGGTCGCGCGTGACGAGCACGAGCTCGAGTCGGTGCTGCGGCACCTCAGCCGCGAGCGCCGTTCGCCGGATTCGTCTTTCGCCTCGCTGCCCTCGATTGCCTCGCGCGCGCTCACCGTGCGCCCGCGGGTCAAGCCGCAGCCGGTCTGGCGCCTGCGCATGGAGCGGGTCGCCACCGCGGTCAGCCTGGCTGCGATCGCGGTCGTGATGTTCTTCACCGTGATCGACCGCGAAGCCCCCTACAAGGTGATCGCCAAACCGCTGGAGGGGCGAATTCACCTCGGCAAGGAAAACGAGACGTCCCAGCCGGCCGTTTCGGAAGCCCAGCCCTCTCCTCAGGCCACGCCGACCAGCGAGGCCGCTGCCCAAGCTGCTCCTTGACCGGGGCGCTGCTCGGCGCCGCCGCGTCGACTGCGGCCGTAGTGCACGCTGGCCCGGCCCTGGCACCAGTCGTGCCGGGCCTGGGACAGGCACTCGGGATCGAGATGAGGCAGGGGGAGGGAGTCGCCCTCACCTTCGACGATGGTCCGCACCCGCAGGGAACCCCGGCCATTCTCGAGGTCCTGCGGGAGCGCGGCGCGATCGCAACCTTCTTCCTCGCCGGCGAGCAGGTGGCGCTGCGGCCGGCGCTCGTCGCCGAGATCGTCGCCGCCGGGCACCGGGTCGAGTTGCACTGCTACCGCCATCGCAACCTCTTGCGACTCACTCCGCGCTCCTTCCTCGAAGACGCCGAGAGGGCTCGTGCCGTGATCGAGGATGCAGGCGGCCAGGCCGTCAGCGACTACCGCCCCCCCTACGGGATTTTCAGCGCCGCAACCCTGCGAGTTGCGCGCCGTCACTGGCGGCCGGTGCTGTGGTCACGCTGGGGACGCGACTGGGACCGCAGCGCAACCGCCGAGTCAATCGCGCGTCGCGCCAGCGCCGGCATCGCTGCCGGCGACATCGTCCTCCTGCACGATGCCGACTACTACAGCGCCCGCGGCTCCTGGGTGCGCACGGCGGCGGCGCTGCCGCTGATCCTCGACGAAATCGAGGCCTGCGGACTGAAGGCGATCTCGCTGCGCCGCTGAGTAGGCGGGGCGAGGGTCCACTGGTCGCAGCCGGCAAACGCTTCGTCGAGGCGTCGCGCCATCGTGCTCCGAGGCCGATCCTGATCGAAGATTTCCCTAGGCATGACTCTCCGTCCTGTAGGGGGCGTTATGGAACCTTCGCCCCTCGATCGGACGAAAAACATGCAAGTAGCGAAAAAGAACGCGCAGCTTGCGCGTTTTCGCTCAGTTTTGCTCGACGAACGTTGCGATCTCGTCGGCGAGACGTTGCGGTTGGTCGAGCGGCACGAAGGTATTCGCGTCGGGAATCTCGACGATGCGCGCGTTCGGGGTCTCCCTGGCGAGTCGTTCCGCGTAGGAGATCGGGAAGAGCTTGTCGCCGGGCGCCCAGGTGAGCAGGATGGGCAGCTCCGCGCTGCGCAGCTTCTCGGCCGCCTCCAGCGTGTAGCGCTTGTTCATTCCCACGGTGACCTTCTTGACGTCGTGCTTGACGGCGGGATCGCGCAGGGCGGGCTGCATCCAGGAGGCAACGAGTTCGTCGGGGATCTTCGTCCGTGCGAAGGGCTTGAAGGCGCCGCGGGCGAGGGCCGGGATCCTGAACGGGGCGGCGAGCAGGGCCATGCCGCCGGGGAGCTTGGCGATCGGCGGCATCGTCTTGAAGATCCCCGGGGGGAAGTTCTCGTGGGTGTCGCAGTTGGTCAGGACGAGCCGGCCGATCCGCTGCGGGTGGCGGGTGACGAGCACCTGCGACATCGCGCCGCCGGAGTCGTTGCCGACGATCGTCACGTCCTCCAGGTCGAGCGCCTCGAGGAGGCTGTTGATGGCGGCGGCGATTCCGTAAGGAGTCAGGTCCGCGTCGGGCTTCATCGCGATCTGCTGGGCCCCGATCGGCCAGTCCGGTGCGATGCAGCGGCAACGGTCGGCGAGCCGGTCCACCACCCCGTCCCAGAGGCGGCCGTCGACCAGGTAGCCGTGGACGAAGACCACCGGCTTGCCTTCGCCTGCCTCGCGGTAGCGAATCCGCCCCACCGGCAGATCGATCTCCTTGCGCTCGCTTGTCTCGGTCACGTGCTTTCCTCCTCGTCTCGGCTCTGGGCTTCCAGCGCACGGTAAGCTACATACAGACAGTATGAATGTCAAAAAAGAAAGCGAGGAGACTACAAAGCGCACCCAGGCGGAGCGCTCGCAGTCCACCCGCCAGGCATTGGTCGCGGCGGCACGGCCCCTGTTTGCGGATCGTGGCTATGCGGGGGTGGGAACCGAAGAGATCGTGCGGGCAGCCGGCGTCACCCGCGGGGCGCTCTACCACCACTTCGACGGCAAGCGTGAGCTCTTCGAGGCGGTCTACGAACAGATCGAGGTCGAGCTGGCGGAACGGATCGCCGCTGGGGCCCTAGAGGCAAATGCGTCGTCGCCGCTGGAGGCGATGCGGGCCGGGGCGGAGATGTTCCTCCAGGTCAGCACCGAGCCCGAGGCACAGCAGATCGTGCTGCTCGACGGGCCCTCGGTACTGGGCTGGGACCGCTGGCGCGAGATCGCCGCCGCGCACGGGCTCGGCCTGATCGAAGCGACGCTGCAGGCCGCGATCGAGGCCGGGGCGATCGATCCCCAACCCGTGCGCCCGCTCGCCCACGTCCTGATGGGCGCCCTCGATGAGGCGGCGATGCTGGTCGCGCGGGCCGAGGACCCCAAGCAGATGCGGGCCGAGGTCGGACAGACGCTCGGCACCCTGCTCGACGGTCTCAGCCGCGACTAGCCTTGATCGCCGGTTCCGAGCCGGCGCTCTCGGGGCCGGGTACGGAGATGCTGGGATCGGCGGTGCGGCGAGACTCCTTCTGCGCGTACATGCGCACGTCGGCGAGCTGCAGTGCCGCCGAGGGATCGCCGGCCTCGGCAGGGATCGTCGCCGCGCCCCAGGATGAGCCGACCTCGACGCCGCGGTCGCTCTCGGTCAGCGCCTCGATAGCGGTCCGGGCGACCGCCTCGAAGCGATCCTCGGCACAGGTGAGCAGCAGGCAGAACTCATCACCGCCGATTCGATAAGCCGAGCCGTCGTCTCCGACCGCGGTTTTCAGAGCGCTGCCGAGGCGCGTCAGCAACCTGTCGCCGGCGGGGTGGCCGAAGGTGTCGTTGTAGCGCTTGAAGCCGTTGAGGTCGAAGAGGTAGAGCATCGCCGGTTGCTCGCTGCCGGCCCGCTCGCAGGTCGCCGCCAACTCGACCTCCATGCGGCCGCGGTTGCCCAGCCCGGTCAGCGAGTCGGTTCGCACTTCCTCGAGCAGCTTGTGGTTCTCGCGGTCGCTCATCGTCAGGCGGACGATCACCGCGGTCATCGTCGCCGCCCAGAGCACGGTCGAGAGGCCGCCGGTGGCGCTGTAGTACTGCATTGCGAAGAGGCCGATCATCACCGCGGCAAAGACCGCGGGGACGATGATCTCGCGGCGGTCCTCGTCGCTGGGTGAGGTGATCGCCGCCGCCTCCGCCGGCTGCCAGACAGCGGCGCCGAGGCAGACGGCCGCGATCAGGTAAATCGGGTTGATCCATTCGCCACCGGGCAGCGCGGCTTCGGTCGACTGCAGGGTGAAGGCGATGTCGGCGATGACCAGGGCGGAGAGGCCGGCGAGCAGCAGCGACCAGGTGCGCCCGGGGCGCCAGCCGGTCAGGGCGATCACGCCGACGACCATCGAGAGCATCGCGATATCGCCCAGCGGATAGGAGAGGGTCGTCAGCTTTTCCAGCGTCGTGCCGGTTGCCTCCTCGGCGACGAAGTCGAAGACAAAGGCTGTGCCCAGGGCCGCCGTGCCGAGTGCCGCGATCAGCCCGTCCATCCAGAGCCGCCACTTGATCTCGTGGACCCGCGCTCGCACCAGCATTGCCAGGCCGGCGTAGGCGAGGGGGTAGAAGATCAGGTAGCCGAGATCGGCCGGCGAGGGGTACGGGGCGGAGGCGTTGCCTTCGATGAAGGCGGTCCAGTAGATCTCGGCCGCTCCCCAGCAGAGAATCGCGGCGCCGATAAAGAGCCAGGCGGCCCGCTCGCGCGGGTAGTCGGAGGCCCTGACCAGACAGGCGATGCCGGCCCCGAGCACGACGGCGTCATAGAGGGCTTCGCTGATCGCGAAGTCGAGGCTGGCGCCGATGCCGAGCCAGTCGTGCAGGGCGACTACCGCGGTGCCGCCGAGCAGCAGCACGGCCAGGGCGCGGCGCAGATGGCGCCCCGTGCTTGACCCGGCAGTGGCGGTATTCGAGCTTTCCACTGAGGGAGCTATCGGCAGGCGGAAGCCGATTCACAACCCCTGGCTGAGTCGATTGCGCGCGTCATCTAGACTGAAGGGCGTGAAAAGCGGAATTCATCCTGAGTACACGCTGGCGAACGTGCACTGCTCCTGCGGGAATCAGTTCTACACGCGCTCCACGCAGGCCGACCTGCACGTCGAGCTTTGCTCCGAGTGCCACCCCTTCTACACAGGCAAGCAAAAGCTCGTTGACACGGGCGGCAGGGTCGAGCGCTTCCAGCGCCGCGCTGCCAAGCACGCCAAGGCCGGAAGGTAAGCCGTGAGCCCAGAGCTGGGCTCACCGCAATCCGAGGCTGCGGTCTCGTCCAGCAACGGGGCTGACCCGCTGCGCATGCCCGACGGCGCCCTCGTCGCCAAGCGCGACGCGCCGGTCGGTGGCCAGGCAGTGCTCGAGGGCGTGATGATGCGCGGCATCGCGGTCTGGGCCGTGGCGGTACGCCGTCCCGATGGCGAGATCGAGATCAGCTCCGAGTCGATCAGGCCCTGGGCCACCCGTCATCGCCTCTGGCGCCTGCCGGTCCTGCGTGGCGTCATCGCCCTTGGTGAGTCGCTGAAGATCGGCTTCAAGGCACTCGGCATCTCGGCCAACGCTCAGCTCGAGGAGGATGAAGAGGGCGAGCGGGAAGAGATCGGCGGCTGGATGTGGGGGTTGACGATCGCCTTCTCGATGCTGCTGGCGGTTGGTCTCTTCTTCGTCATCCCGGTCGGCTTGACCAGCTTGATCAAGGATCAACTCGGTTCGCCCCTGCTCTTCTGGCTGGTCGAGGGTGTGCTCCGTACCGGCATCTTCATCGCCTACATCGCGGCGATCAGTCGCCTCAAAGACCTGCGCCGCGTCTTCGAGTACCACGGCGCCGAGCACAAGACGATCTCCTGTTACGAGGCCGAAGACGAGCTGACGCCGGCCCGGGCCAAGCTCTACTCGCGGCTGCACCCGCGCTGTGGCACCAGCTTCCTCTTGATCGTGATGGTGCTGGCGATCTTCGTCTTCGCCCCGATCGGACTGCCCGCCTGGTACTGGCTGGTCCTCTCGAGGATCGTCGGCATCCCGCTGATCGCCGGCCTCTCCTACGAGGTGATCAAGTGGGCGGGCAAAAACCGGAGCAAGCGCTGGGTGCGAGCGCTGATGTGGCCGGGCCTGATGCTGCAGAACCTGACTACGCGCGAGCCCGACGAAGAGCAGCTCGCGGTGGCGATCGCCTCGCTGGAGGCCGTGCTGGCACGGGAGTCACCCGAGGACGCCGCCGGTCAGCAGCACATCGAGATCGTCGCTTAGCAAGCGTCGCCCCAGCCCCAGAGCGCGGCGATTGAGACCTTCCAGCTGCCTTCGATTCGCTTGAGCACGAGGGAGGGGTCGCAGGAGTGCTCGTAGAGGGACGACCCCGCTGCTCCGTGGGCGCTTACCTGCCAGCGCTCGCGAACGAAAGCGACGTCGCCGGCAATCAGGACGTTGCTCTGCTCGACCTCGATGCGGATTCGGCGTGCGATCAGCTGGGCGAGCAGGGGCCGGATGTGTTCGCGATCGTGAATCGCAGTCGCGTCCGGGGTCAGTAGGCAGGCGTCGCGCGTAAAGCAGCGCGTCGCTGCATCGAGGTTGCCGGACCCGATCAGCTTGGGCAGTGCGAGGCAAGCGATGCGCGTGGGTGGCGCAGCGACGAGCGTGTCGGTTTTCATCTCGGCCTCCAATACGAATCACGAAACGTTGCAGTTGAACTAGTGAGCTATCACAGTAACTTGAGCTATTGTGCTAGTCAACTGGCACACTACATTGGGGGCTCGATCGTGCCGGATTCGCGAATGGTGATGCCCGTCTATGTTGTGAGCAGTGATCGATTCTCTGGTCGAACAGATCGAGGCGCGCTTTGCCGAGCTCGAGGTTCAGATGTCGGACCCCGCGGTAATCGGCGACCGCGAGCGCTACGCGGACGTCGGTCGCGAGTACCGCGAATTGCAGCCGGCGCAGGTGCTGGCGGTCGAGTACCGCAAGCTCAAGGACGATCTCGAAGGAGCGCGGGAGCTGCTCGCCGAGGATGGCGAGGACTCGGAGCTGCAGAAGATGGTCGAGGAGGCGCCGCCGCGGATCGAGGCGCTCGAAGAGGAGATTCGCCTGGCGATGGTCGAGCGCGACCCCAACGACTCGAAGAACGTCCTGGTCGAGATTCGGGCCGGAACCGGCGGCGATGAGGCGGCCCTCTTCGCCGGCGACCTCTACAAGATGCTCACTCGCTACGCCGAGGAGCGCGGCTTCGTCACCGAGCCGCTCTCACAGTCCAGTGCCGAGGTCGGTGGCTTCAAGGAGGTCACCTTCGCGATCAAGGGCGAGGGCGCCTACTCGATCTTCAAGTACGAGGGGGGCACGCACCGGGTGCAGCGGGTACCGGAGACCGAGTCGCAGGGCCGTATCCACACCTCGACCGCGACCGTGGCCGTGCTGCCCGAGGCCGAGGAGGTCGAGGTCCAAATCGACCTCAACGACCTGCAGATCGACGTCTACCGCTCCTCGGGCCCCGGCGGCCAATCGGTCAACACCACCGACTCGGCGGTGCGGATCACCCACAAACCGAGCGGGATCGTCGTCTCGATGCAGGACGAGAAGTCCCAGCTTCAGAACAAGGAGCGGGCGATGCGCGTGCTGCGCGCCCGCATCTACGAGCGCGAGCTCGCCGAGCAGCACGCCAAGATCGCTTCCGAGCGCAAGGCCCAGGTCGGCAGCGGCGAGCGCTCCGAGAAGGTCCGCACCTACAACTTTCCCCAGGGTCGCGTGACCGACCACCGAATCAAGCACACCTCGCACAACCTCGATGGCGTGCTCGGTGGCGAGCTGGCCGAGTTCACCGATGCGCTCGCCGCCGAGGAGAAGCGGCAGCGCCTCGAGACCGCCGCGGTCGGGTGACGCGCGAGGCGCTGAGCGCGTCGGTCGACGCGCTGCGCGCCGCCGGAGTCGACGAGCCGCGCCTTGACGCCGAACTGCTGCTCGCCGAGGCAACCGGGCGGGACCGCGCCCACATGGCGGCGAACCCCGACGAGGAGATCCCCCCGGCGGCGACGCGGCGCTTTGCCGAAATGGTGCGCCGTCGCCTGCGCCGCGAGCCGGTTGCCTACATCCTCGGCAGGCGTGGTTTCCGCCATCTCGAGCTCCAAGTCGATCCCCGCGTCCTCATTCCCCGTCCCGAGACCGAGCTGCTGGTCGAGCTCGCGCTCGAGCTGCAGCCGGGCTCGGTGCTCGACGTCGGCACCGGCTCGGGTGCCGTCGCCCTCGCGATCGCCGCCGAGTTGCCCGGCTGTTCGGTCAGTGCCACCGACACGTCGGTTTCGGCGCTCGCCGTGGCCCGCGACAACGCCGAGCGCCTCGGCCTCGCCGCCCGAGTCGAGTTCCGCGAGGGAACATTGCCGCTGGCCGGTGAGGGATTTGACCTCGTCGTCGCGAACCTTCCCTATGTGAGCGAGGGGGAGTGGGGCGAGCTGCAGCGCGAGGTGACCGAGTGGGAGCCGCGCGAGGCGCTGCTTGCGGGAGCGGACGGGCTCGACGCAGTGCGGGAGGTGGTTCCGGCCCTTGCCGGCGTCACCGAGACCGTGGCCCTGGAGATCGGCGAGGGGCAGGCCGCCGCCACCGCCGAGCTGCTGCGGGAAGCCGATTTCGAGGCAACCGAATCGCGTCCAGATCTGGCCGGGATCGAACGCCTGGTGATCGGGCGCAGCGGGGCGGCACGATGACCGTCACGGTCTCGATCGAGCGCGACGGGGCGGACCGCGCGCGCACCGGCCTCGAGCTCTGCATTGCCGCCGGCGGTGTCGCAGTCTTCCCGGCCGATGGCCTCTACGGCCTCGCCTGCGATCCGCTCAACCCGGAGGCAATTGAGCGGATCCACCGGATCAAGGGCCGAGACGACGGCAAGCCCTCAGCTGTTCTCTACTTCTCCCCACTGGCGATGCGCGAGCTGGTCGAGGGGCTTGGGGATCGCACCCGAGCTGCGGTGGGAGTGTTGCTGCCCGGGCCGGTAACCCTGGTCGTTGCCAATCCGCAGCATCGCTACCCACTCGCCTGTCGCGAGGACCGCGAGCGGCTTGGGCTGCGACTGATCGATGGACCGCTGGCGGGAGCGATGTGTCCGCTCTTCCAGACCTCGGCGAACCACAGCGGCGAGCCGGCACCGGCGATCTTTGCCGACGTTCCCCATGACATCCTCACCGCGGTTGACGTCGCGATCGACGGCGGCAGCTTGACCGGTTTGCCGTCGACTGTCGTCGACCTCACTCGCTTGGACTACGGGGACGGCGACTGGGCCGTCTTGCGCGAGGGTGGGATGAGCAGGGACGAGCTGAGCGGGCGGCTCGCCGAGGCCTGGCGTTCGCTGTCCTAGTTGACTAGAACAGCCCGATCTCATACTGTGTGGTCTGATGGCACAGCAGACCGCAGGTCGCGAGGCCACGCCCTTTTCCACCGACCCCGCTGCGGAGCTGCCGGTTGGCGTTCAGCTCTCCTGGCGCCTGCGGGCGCTGATCGCCACCGGCCGACTGGCGGCGGGGGAGCGGTTGCCGAGCTTTCGCCGCCTCGCCGAGTGGGGAGGCGTCAACGTCAACACCGTGCGCGCCGTCTATGCCGGGCTGGAGGAGGCCGGGCTCGTGGTCAGTCGTCAGGGCCAGGGAACCTTCGTCGGCGAGCAGATCGAGGCGTCGCCGGAGTTGGAGGAGATCGCTGCCGAGGCGCTGCGCCGAACCCTTGACGCGGGCATAGACCCAAGCGACCTGATCGTGGTCACCGCCGCCTGCGCGAGCATGGGCGAAGCGGGTGAGGTGGGGGAGGCGACCGACGATCTGCCCAATCTCGACGAGGAGAGCGAGGCGATCGAGGTCCGCCACGAGCTGCGCCGCCAGATCGCCCGCCTCGAGATCGAGCTGGCCGCCTACACACGCGACCTGCCCGATGACATGCCCACTGCAGCGCGTTTCTCAAAAGCGCACGTGGCCGGCGTCGAGGAGCTCGAGCAGACGCGCGACACGCTGATCGCGCAGCTCTCCGAGGCGCAGCGGGCGGCCGAGCTGCGGGCCAGGCAGGTGGGCGAGGCACGCGCGCGCCGCAAAGCAGAGTTGGAGCAGAAGCAGGGTGGTACGTCACCGCGATCGGGCGGGGGCCCTCTCGGCAGGGCGATGAGCTGGTGGCAAGCCAAGTCCTGAGCCGGGCTTACACGCCCGCCAAGTCAGCCTTCGAGCAGGTGGGGGAGATGATGATCCTCACCGCCAAGACGATCGTTTCGGCGGTGCGTCCTCCGTACCCCTACGGGGAGGAGCTGGTCTGGCAGTTCCTCTTCGTGCTCAAGCTCTCCTGGTTTCCGCTGCTGATCTCGACCTTTGCGCTCTGCCTGGGCGCGCCGGGCCTGCAGGCGGCGGGCGTGCTCTCGCTGTTCGGCGCGCTCGACCGGCTCGGCGGCTTCTTCGTCCTTACCGCGATCCGCTGGATCGGCCCGCTGGTCACCGCGGTCGTCGTCGCCGGCGTCGCCGGCACCGCGATCACCGCCGACCTCGGCGCCCGCAAGATCCGCGAGGAGCTCGACGCCCTGCAGGTGCTCGGCGTCGACCCGGTCAAGAACCTGGTCGTGCCGCGCTTCCTGGCGCTGATGGTGGTGACGGCGCTGCTCGACATCTTCGCGATCATCTTCGGCCTCAGCGCCGGCATCGCCGCCGAGTTGCTCTACCACCAGCCGCTCGGCGGCTTCTTCGCCACCCTCTTCACCAACGCCTCGGTTACCGACATCTGGGGCTCGGTGCTGATGTGCACGATTTTTGGCGCGATCATCTCCGTCGTCTGCTCGTTCAAGGGGATGACCGCTTCGGGAGGGGCCGAGGGGGTCGGTCGCGCCGTCAACCAGGCCGTGGTCATCGCCCTGGTCGCGGTCTTCTTCTTCAACTACGTCTTCACCGCGGTCCTGCTCGCCACCAATCCCGAACTGCAGGCAATCCGGTGATCGGCTGGCTCGACGTCCCGCGCGGCTGGCTCGACTCCTTCGGCGAGATCGCCCGCTTCGGCTCGCGCGTCGCCGGCCTCGTCTACAGCGGCCGGGTGCTGCGTTACTTCGGCGAGAGCCTGCGCCAGGCCGGGATCCTGATCCTCGGCTCAGCGGTGATCATCTGGGCCTTCGTCTTCATCCTCGGCCTGCAGTGCGGCCTGCAGGGCGCCTATTTCAACCGCTCGATCGGCGCCCCCTCACTGGCGGGCCTCTTTTCCGCCTACTGCGACCTGCGCGAGGGGCTGCCCTATGCCTTCGGCTACATCCTCTCGGCCAAGGTCGGCACCGGCATCGTCGCCGAGCTCGGCGCGATGCGGATCTCCGACGAGATCGACGCGCTCGAGGTGATGGGGATCCAGCCGGTCACCTTCCTCGCCGCCACCCGTCTGCTCGGCGCCTGGATCGCGATCCCCTTCCTCTACCTGGTTGGGATCGGGGTTGCCTACTTCGCCAGTTACCTCGCCGTGGTCCAACAGGTCGGCGACGTCTCCTCGGGCGGCTACCTGCTGATCTTCTGGATGTTCCAGGACCCGCTTGACCTCTTCTTCAGCTTGACCAAGGGGATGGTGATGGCGACCGCGATCGTGCTGGTCGGCTGCTACTACGGCTACACCGCCTCGGGCGGTCCGGTTGGGGTGGGAACGGCGACCGCCCAGTCGATGGTGGTCAACATCATCATCGTCCACATCATCGGCATGCTCGGCACCGTGGTCTTCTGGGGCTCGACCCCCCGCGCCCCAATCGGCGGCTAAGAGCGATTAGCAGCTGCCCCTGCCCGAGGGCAGGTGGACGAGGCGGCGGGAGCTGTTGTCTTCCTCGTCGGACTCGAAGAGCAGGCCCTCCGGGTCGACCGTCATCACGAAGGCGAAGCAGCCGCGCAGGCCGCCGACGCTGATCCACTGCTTGTCGTAGTCGGCGGGGTAGATGTCCGACCAGCCGACCGAGGTGCCGAGGGTGACGTGATCGTTGTAGGGGTCCTGGTCGCAGCCCGGGTAGTGCCAGGTCGCCGGTGAGCGTTTTCCCGGTCGGGTGCGCTCGAGGTCGCGCAGGCAGTAGTTGAGCTTGGGGCCGACCCGCACCCGGTGCAGGGGTCGGTGCTGGCCGTCGACCGACCAGAGCTCGAAGCGGGCCAGCTGGTGGACCTTCCAGTAGGAGCCGCCGAAGTAGGCGCCGACCGTGGTGAAGCGCAACGTCGCCCGGCTGGGCACGTCGATGTGACCGCCGCCGGCGCGGTAGATCCGCTGCCGGGTGAGCATCGTGCGCCAGCCGTTGCGGGTGCCGCGCACCTCGATCGGGCCGCGGCCGCGGCTGCGAACGTCGCTTGTGGCGCGCAAGCGGACCTGGTCGCCGGCGCGCTGGATGTAGAGATCGGTGGCCGGGCCGATGCGCAGGTTGGGGCAGAGCAGGACCATTGCTTCGGGCCCCTCGCAGGGGTTCTCGCCAATCGCTGTGATCGCCTGCGCCGGCGCAACGCCGAGCAGGGCCGGCAGGAGAGAGAGGGCGAGGGCAAGGCGGGTCCGCTTCAGTTTCACGAGGCGCACATCTATAGCCGCTTCGGCTATCCCGGCGCGTTGCTATGGTCGCTCCTCCGATGGCCGATTTGCCGGAGAATTTCCAGACCGCCCCACTGAGCGAGGTCGATCCCGACATCGCCGCCGTGCTCGAGGCTGAGCTGCGCCGCCAGCAGGGCACATTGGAGATGATCGCCTCGGAGAACTTCGTGCCCCAGGCGGTGCTCGACGCGGT
Source organism: uncultured Solirubrobacterales bacterium (assembly GCA_963701265.1). Classification (GTDB taxonomy): domain Bacteria; phylum Actinomycetota; class Thermoleophilia; order Solirubrobacterales; family 70-9; genus VRUE01. Next base: position 2,226,700 of record OY969581.1, on the reverse strand, counting down.
CGGCTCGGTGTTGACCAACAAGTACGCCGAGGGCTATCCGGGCCGCCGCTACTACGGCGGCTGCGAGGAGGTCGACGTCGCCGAGCAGCTGGCGATCGACCGCGCCAAGGCGCTCTTCGACGCCGACCACGCCAACGTCCAGGCCCACTCCGGAGCGCAGGCCAACAACGCCGTCTACATGGCGCTGCTCGAACCAGGGGACACCTTCCTCGGCCTCGCTCTCGATCACGGCGGCCACCTCAGTCACGGGATGAAGATCAACGTCTCCGGCACGCTCTACAACCCGGTTCCGTACCACGTCCGCAAAGACGATCTGCTGGTCGACATGGATGAGGTCGCCGCGCTCGCCGAGGAGCACAAGCCGAAGCTGATCGTCGCCGGTTGGTCGGCCTACCCGAGGCAGCTCGACTTCGCCGCCTTCCGCCAGATCGCCGACTCCGTCGGGGCCAAGCTGATGGTCGACATGGCCCACTTTGCCGGCCTCGTCGCCGCCGGCGAGCACCCCAACCCGGTGCCGCACGCCGACGTCGTCACGACGACGATTCACAAGACGCTTTGCGGCCCGCGCAGCGGCATGATCCTCTGCAAGGAGGAGCACGCGAAGGCAATCGACAAAGGCGTCTTCCCCGGTCAGCAGGGCGGGCCGCTGATGCACACGATCGCCGCCAAGGCGGTTGCCCTGCATATCGCGGCCAGCGAGCCTTTCCGCGCCCGCCAGCGCCAGACGATCGCCAACGCCCAGGCCTTTGCCGCCGGGCTGGAAGACGGAGGGGTCCCGGTCCTCACCGGTGGCACCGATGTGCACCTCGTCCTCGTCGACCTCACCCCGACCGGCCTCGACGGCCAGACAGCGGAGGACCGCCTCGACGCGGTCGGCATCACCGTCAACCGCAACGCGATCCCCTTCGACCCGCGGCCGCCGATGAACCCCTCGGGGTTGCGGATCGGCACCCCAGCGCTGACCACGCGCGGCCTCCTCGAGGACGACATGACCGAGATCGCCAGCGTAATCGCGACGGCGCTCTCCGATGACTTCGAGTCCCAGAAGGCTCCCCTCGCCGAGCGCACGCGTGCCCTGATGGAGCGCTACCCGCTCTATTCACAGCTGGCAGCGGTCGCCGCCTAGGCGGCTCCTTGCCGGGTACCTCGCTCTGGCGGGAGCTGCCCGCAGCGAACCAGCGCTGGCTGATCACCAGGGCCCTCGTCGCGACGGCGGCGATCAACACGGCGGTCAATGCGGCGATTGCCTGGCTCAGCGTTGCCGGTCAGGACTCGATCCCGATGTGGGGGGCGCCGCTGATCGAGACGAGCATCTTCTGGAACGTCATCGGGACCCTCTTCCTGCTGCCCTTGATCACCTGCCTGCTGACGACGACGGCGATCCGCGCCGATATCCGCAGCGGAAGCCTGCCTGCGCTCAGCGAGCTTCGCGCCACCCACGGTTGGCTGGGGGCCCTGCCGTTGCCCCGCTGGCGCCGCGGCGCCGTGATCGGTGTCCTGACGGTGACTACTCTGGCGCCGCCGCTCCTCCTGGTGCTTGTTGGCGCGGGCCCCGGCTCTCTCGATCAGGGCCAGTTCGTGCTCTGCCAGACCATCTTCGCTGTCCTGCTCGGCGTCGTCGTGACCCCGCCGATCGCGCTCTGTGCGATGGCCGACCCGGATGGCACCGAAACCGGCCCGCAGGGCCCGCTGCGGCATGATCCCGGCTCGTGAGGGTGTGGGTGGACATGACGGCCGCGGCGCACCCGCTGGTCTTGCGGCCGCTGGTCGAGCGGCTCGAAGCACGCGGTGACGAGGTCCTCGTCACCGCTCGCGAGTACGGGCAGACGCTGGGGATCCTCGACCGGCTCGGTATCCCGTACACCGCGGTTGGCAGTCATGGCGGCGCTTCCGCCTTCGGCAAGGGGCGGGCCCTGGCTGGGCGCTCGGCGCGGCTGGCCCGGGTGGTCTGGGAGCGACGCCCCGATCTTGCCCTCGCGCACGGCTCGGTTGACCTCGCCGTCGTCTCCTCCTGCTTCCGCATTCCCTCTGCCCAGATGCAGGACTACGAGTTCGCCGGCTGGCAGCGCCAGATCGCCTTCCGGGCGGCGCGCAAGGTGCTGATGCCCGATTCGATCCCGCTCGAGCGGTTGAAGAAGATCGGCGCCAAGGAGCGCAAGCTGGTCCGCTATCCCGGGTTGAAGGAGGAGTACTACCTGGCCGATTTCCAGCCCGATGCTGCGGTGCTCGACCAGCTCGGGCTTGATCGCGAGAAGGTGCTCGTGGTCGTCAGGCCGCCGCCGGAGACCTCCGAGTACCACGCTCGCAACGACCTCTACGGCGAGGCGATCCGCCACCTTGCCGCTGCGGCCAGCGTGCAAGCGGTGGTGATTCCGCGCACCGAGCGCCAGGGCGAGGAGGTGCGGGCGATGCGGGCGGACAACCTGATCGTGCCCGAGCGGGCGATCGACGCCCAGAGCCTGATCGCCTACGCCGACTTGGTCGTCAGCGCGGGGGGGACGATGAACCGCGAGGCCGTTGCCCTCGGCACGCCCGTCTTCACCACCTTCGCCGGCCGCATGGGCGGCGTCGATGAGGCGCTGATCGCCGAAGGTCGGCTGCGCGTGCTCGACGACGTGGACCAACTGCCCCTGCGCAAGCGTGAGACGCCGGTCGGGGTGCTGAACCCGCGCGATCCCGAGCTTCTGGTTGCAGGCGCGCTCGGCGCTGTCGAGAGCGTCGAGTAGCCTGACCCGGCCCGTATCTCCCGGGCCTCCGCGAAATGGCATCGACAACTGACGCCGTCCTCGCTTTCCTTCTCGCCGCCGCGATCGCCTGGCTGCTGGTTCCCTACGCCGAGCGACTGGCCTTCCGCATCGGCGCGATCGACCAGCCCAAGGAGCGTGGGCTGCACGACACACCGATGCCGCGGCTCTCCGGCTTGGCGATCTTCGTCGGGATCGAGGTGGCGGGGTGGATCTGGCTTCCCGGCGACGGCGAAAGCCACGCGATCCTGCTCGGCGCCGCCGCGATCGCCGCCGTCGGCGTGGTCGACGACGTCTGGGAAATACCGGCGCTGCCGAAGCTGCTCGGCCAGATCGGCGCGGCGCTGATCCCGGTCCTCGCCGGCGTCCGGGTCGACAACCTCACCCTTCCCTTCGTCGGCGGCTTCGAGCTCGGCTGGCTCGCCTATCCGCTGACCGTGCTCGGCATCGTCGCCGTGGTCAACGTGATCAACTTCATCGACGGGGTCGACGGCCTCGCCGCCGGCGTCTGCACGATCTCGGCGATCGCCCTGGCGGTGATCGCGCTCTCGCTCGACCGCAATGCTGCCGGAGTGCTGGCGGCGCTGACCGCCGGCGGTGCGCTCGGCTTCCTCCGCCACGGCTTCCCGCCCGCCTCCAGCTTCATGGGCGACACCGGCTCCAACCTGCTCGGCTACCTGCTCGCCGTCGCCTCTGTGCAGGGAGCGCTGAAGACCAATGCCGTCGTTGCCCTCGTCTTCCCACTCGTGGTGCTTGCCGTGCCGATCCTCGACACCGGCTTCGTCGTCGCCAAGCGGCTCAAGTACCGCCAGCCGATCTACCAGGCCGACACCTGGCACTTCCACCACCGCATGGCCAACATCGGCTTCTCGCAGCGGCGCACCCTGGCCTACCTATACGGCTGGACGCTTGCCCTCGCGGCGCTGGCGCTGGCCCTGCGCTTCGTCCCCTACAGCGACGATCACGGCCACTTCGACGCGCTCTGGACCGCGGTGATCGTCGCCTTTGGCCTGCTCGCGTTGGCGACCAGCGTCTACCTCGTCTACGTGCTGGAGATCCTCAAGCTGCGCCGCGGCGAGCTCAATCCGGATACCGGTGAGATCGAAGCGATCGAGCTGGAGGAATAATCACTCGCAAGTAGCGGGGAGAGTTAGTAACAGGTTGTAACAAGCCTCACGAACTGGCTCTAGAAAGCGGATCGTCGGCCCTTTCGGATATAGTCGCTCGTCCGCCCGCCCTTTCTAAAGACGGGCGAATTTTATGTCTCCTCCCAAGTACGTCGACCTTTTGGTCCTTGCCGCCGCCCTCGCCGTTTTCCTGCTCGGCGGCCTGCCCATGCTCGGATTCGCCGCTGGCGCGGGCGTCTGGCTCGTGCAGCGCGGCATCCAGATCTTTGCCGAGCGACTCGCCAACAAGGAACTGGCCGCCGGCAACCGGCAGCGGGCGATGGCGACGGTCGGTATCTCCACGCTGGGTCGCGTCGGTCTGATGGCGGCCGCGGTGCTGGCCGCGGGGGTCGTCGAACGCGAGGCCGGCCTCACCTCGGCGATCCTGGTCCTGGTCCTCTTCACCGTCTCCTTCGCCGCCCAGGGAATCGCCCATGTCTTCAACGGTGGCCCGGAAGTGGGCAAGGCATGAGCACCAAGACCAAGGTCTTCATCGGGCTTGGCGTCTACTTCGCGATCGCGATCCTGATGTTCCTGATCTTTGGCAGCAGCGGCAAAAACGAAGCCTTCCAGCCCCAGAACGAGTTCAAGCTCGAACCCTGGATCACGCTCGAACTGGCCGGCATCGACCTCAGCATCAACAAGGCGGTGCTCTACCTGGTCCTGGCAAGTGCCCTGACGATCTTCGTCATGGTCTGGATCTCGCGCCGCATGGAGCAGAAACCGAACCGGGTGCAGACCGCGATCGAGGTCGCCTACGACCTGACCAAGAACAACATCACCGGCGGCAACCTCGACACCAAGACGGCGACCCGCTGGTTCCCCTTCCTCGCCGCCCTTTTCTTCTGGATCTGGTTCTCGAACATGATCGGCTTCCTGCCGCTGCCGACCAACACCGAGCACGCGGTCAACGTCTTCGGCGTCGAAGTTCCCTCCTTCGCGATCTACGCGGCGACCGCCAACCTCTCGATCCCGCTGGTGCTGACCCTCGTCGTCTGGATCTCCTACCACGTCGAAGGAATACGGGCCAAGGGCCTCTTCAAGTACCTGGCCAGCTGGCTGCCGCCCGGCCTGGAGGACATGAACCCGGCGGCCAAGGGCTTCATCTTCGTGATCGAGGCGATCTCGCACTTCGCCCGCTTGATCTCGCTCTCCGTGCGACTTTTCGCCAACATCCTCGCCGGCCACCTGCTGCTGCTCTTCATGGGCGGCGGGCTCGCGGTGCTGCTCGGCATCGCCGCGCTCGGCGCCCTCACCTTCCCCCTGGCCTTCTTCTTCTTCATCCTCGAGGTCGGCCTTATCGCCACCCTGCAGGCCTTCATCTTCTCGACTCTTACCGCTATCTACCTCGGCGGAGCCACCTCCGCCAGCCATTAGAAAAGGAGCGCTACCTCAAATGGATCTGTCCCCAGTTGCCGCCGCGATTTCCGACGAAGGGATCGAATCGGCCGGTAAGGCGATCGCCCTCGGCGTAGGTGCCGGCCTAGGTTCGATCGGCGCCGGCATCGGCATCGGCATCATCTTCGGCAAGGAGATCGAGTCGGTCGCCCGCCAGCCCGAGATGAAAGACGAGCTGCAGAGCATCCGCTGGCTCGGTTTCGCGCTTACCGAGGCCGTGGCCTTCTACACCTTCATCTTCGGCCTGATCGCCTTCTTCCTCTAGGTCGATCGCGTGGAGATCATCGCTGACATAGCGGGTCTGGTTCCGCTCGCGGCAGAGGCCGCCCACGGCTCCGAAGAGGGCGGCAGCTTCCTGGTCTCACCGGGCCTCGGCCTGATGATCTGGACGCTGGTGCTCTTCCTCTTCACGATGTGGGTGCTGAGCAAGGTCGCCTTCCCGAAGATCCAGGAGGCGCTCGACAAGCGCGCCCGCACGATCAGCGAGTCGATCGAGGCGGCGGAACGCCAGCGCAAGGAGTCCGACGAGCTGCTCGCCGAGTACCGCGGGCGCCTCGAGGAGGCCCGCGAGCAGGCTGACGACATCATGGCCCGTGCCCGCAAAGCGGCGGAAACCGCCGAGACCGAGGCGAAAACTGCGGGTAAGGAGAGGGGCGAGGAGCTCGTCGCGGCCGCGCAGCGCGAAATTGACGCGGCAACCCGGCGCTCGCTCGACCAGATCCGCAAGGAGGTCGCCGACCTCACCGTGCTGGCGACCGAGAAGGTCACCCGCAAGTCGCTCAGCGAGGAGGACCAGCGCCGCCTCGTCGAGGAGGCGCTCAGCGAGGTCGATTTCACCGCGCTTTCCGGGGCGGAGGAGTCGAGGAACTGATGCAGGAAGCAGCTCGCGTATACGCCGAGGCCCTCTTCGATGTGGCCAAGGACAAGGGCAAGCTCGACGCGATTCGCGGCGAGCTGGCCCAGTTCGTCGACGCCGTCGACGGCAACCGCGAGCTGCAGGTCTTCTTCTTCAGTCCCTATTTCTCCTCAGCGGAGAAGGTGGCGGGACTGAAGCGCGCCGTCAGCGACGCCGATGCGGAGCTGCTCAACTTCCTCGAGCTGTTGATCGAGAAGCAGCGGATGCCGGAGATCTTCCGCATCCGCCGCCAGCTCGACGAGCTCTGGAAGCAGGAGAACCGGCGCATCGACGTGACCGTGACCAGTGCGGTCACGCTGGAGCCGGCGGTGGTCGAGAAGGTCGGCGAGGAGATTGAGCGGCAGACCGGCCAGAAGGTCGATCTGTCCAGCCGCGTAGACGCCGAGATCCTCGGTGGCATCGTCTTGCAGGTCGGCAACAAGGTGCTCGACGCGAGCATCCGCAGTCGCTTGGAGAAACTTCGAAAGAGCGTCGCTCAAGCGGCGTAAGGAGGCATAGAGCACCCCCATGGACATCAAGCCCGACGAGATCGCAAGCATCCTCCGCGAGAGGATCGAGGGACTGGACACGGAATCGGCTGACCTTGCAGAGGTCGGCACCGTGCTCTCCGTCGCTGACGGGATCGCTCGCATCCACGGCCTCGACAACTGCATGGCGCTGGAGATGCTGGACCTGCCGCACGGGGTCACCGGCCTGGCGCTGAACCTCGAGGAGGACAACGTCGGCGCCGTGCTCTTCGGCGAGTGGGACAAGGTGGTCGAGGGCGACACGGTCAAGCGCACCGGCCACCTGCTGCGGATCCCGGTCGGCGACGAGCTGCTCGGCCGCATGGTCGACCCGCTCGGCCGCCCGCTCGACGACGCCGGCGAGGTGGCGACGACGCAGACCCGCCCGGCCGAGTTCAAGGCCCCCGGCGTGGTCCAGCGCCAGCCGGTGACCGAACCGGTGCAGACCGGGCTGATGTCGATCGACGGCATGATCCCGATCGGCCGCGGCCAGCGAGAGCTGATCATCGGCGACCGCCAGACCGGCAAGACGGCGATCGCGATCGACACGATCATCAACAACCGCGACAAGGACATGATCTGCATTTACGTCGCGATCGGGCAGAAGATGTCGACGGTCGTCCAGCTCAAGCAGGTGCTGGAGGAGAACGGCGCGATGGAGAACACGATCATCGTTGCCGCCCCCGCCGATGAGGCCGCCCCGATCAAGTTCATCGCCCCCTACGCGGGCTGCGCGATGGGCGAGCACTTCCTCTACAACGGCAAGGCCGCCCTCTGCGTCTACGACGACCTCACCAAGCACGCCTACGCCTACCGCCAGATGTCGCTGCTGCTGCGGCGCCCGCCGGGACGCGAGGCCTACCCGGGTGACGTCTTCTACCTGCACTCCCGCCTGCTGGAGCGCGCGGTCAAGCTCAACGACGACCTCGGCGGCGGCTCGCTGACGGCGCTGCCGATCATCGAGACCCAGGCCTCCGACGTCTCCGCCTACATCCCGACCAACGTGATCTCGATCACCGACGGTCAGATCTTCCTCGAGTCCGACCTCTTCTACTCGGGTGTCCGCCCGGCGATCAACGTCGGCATCTCGGTCTCGCGGGTGGGTGGTAACGCGCAGACCAAGGCGATGAAGAAGGTCGCCGGCAAGTTGCGCCTCGACCTCTCCCAGTACCGCGACCTCGAGGCCTTCGCCCAGTTCGGCTCCGAGCTTGATCCCGAGACCCAGAAGACGCTGAACCGCGGCGAACGACTGGTCGAGCTGCTCAAGCAGAAGGAGCGCGAGCCGCTCGGGGTTGCCGATCAGGTGGCCGCGATCTACTCCGGCACCGGCGGCTACCTTGACCGGATCGCCACCGACCGCGTCGGCGAGTTCCTCGGCGACCTGAAGATCCGCCTGCACTCCGAGAAGGCCGAGTTGCTGAAGCGGATTGCCGATACCGGCAAGCTCGAGGAGGCCGACGAGGAGGAGCTGGGCAAGGCAATCGCCGAGTTCGTCGACGACTTCGGCCCTGACTTCGACGAGCACGGCGACCCGCTCGAGAAGGGCGAATCGGATCGGGTCAAGTCCGAGGAGGAGCGCGCCAAGCCCTCCCGTACCGCCGAAGCCGAGGCTTCAGAGGAGAGCGAGAAGGAGGCGACCCCGGCGTAGCCCAGCTACCGCCGGTTCCCGCTCATGGCCACTCAGAAGGACGTCAAGAATCGCATCGCGTCGATCAAGAACATCAACAAGATCACGCGGGCGATGGAGATGGTTGCCGCGGCGCGCCTGCGCCGGGCCGAACAGCGGATCGAGCAGCTGCGTCCCTACGCCCAGTCGATGCGCAAGCTCACCCGCCGTGCTTCCGAGCAGGCGGGGGGGATCCCGCGCGTGCCGGTGCTGGAAGAGCGCGAGGTCGAGAAGCGCGTCGGCGTCGTCCTGATCACCGGCGACCGCGGCCTGGCCGGTGCCTTCAACACCAACATCATCCGCGACGGGCTGCGGCTCAAGGGCGAGCTGCGCGAGCAGAGCAAGGAGGCGGTCTTCTCCGCCGTCGGTCGCAAGGGCGTCTCGGCACTGACCTTCCGCAAAGAGGACCCACGGACTTCATACGTCGGCTTCACCGACCGACCGGGCTTCGCCAACGCGCGCGAGATCGGCGAGGAGCTGACCGCGCGCTATGTAGACGGTGAGCTCGACCGGGTCGAGCTGGTCTACAACCGCTACGTCTCGCCGCTGACCCAGCACGTCTGGCGGCAGACCCTGCTTCCCCTGCAACAGGCCGACGTGATTGGCGAGGGCGTTGCCGAGGAGGAAGAGGAGGGTGAGGAAAGCGAGATCGAGAAGGCGCACAGCCGCTCGATCTGGGAGTACGAGCCCGACGCGGAGGAATTGCTGGGACAGCTGATCCCGGAGTACGTGAACATCTCGGTGTACCGGGCCCTGCTCGAGTCCGCCGCTTCGGAGCTGGGAGCGCGGATGACCGCGATGCGCAGCGCCGCGGAGAACGCTGAAGAAATGATGGGCGATCTGACTCTGGAAATGAACCGGGTCAGGCAGGCCGAGATCACCCAGGAGATCCTCGAGGTCGTCGCCGGCGCCGAGGCGCTTGGATAAAGCTGAGAATCGAGAAAAGGAACCAATGTCTGAGAGCAACGGAGCAAACGTAGGGCGAGTCGAGCAGGTGACCGGCGTCGTCGTCGATGCGGTCTTCCCGGACAAGCTGCCGGAGATCTACTCGGCGGTGAAGATCCAGATGGCCGGCGACGCCGACAATGAGGCGAGCGAACTGGTCTGCGAGGTGCAGCAGCACCTCGGCGACGACCGGGTCCGCACCGTGGCGATGGATGCCACCGACGGCCTGCAGCGCGGCGACAAGGTGATCGACACCGGCGGCCCGATCTCAGTTCCGGTCGGCGACGCCACCCTCGGCCGCATCTTCAACCTGCTCGGTGAGCCGATCGACCTCGGTGAGCCGGTTGAGACGGAGGAGCGCTGGCCGATCCACCGCTCGGCGCCCGCGGCTTCCGACCTCGCTCCGACCCAGGAGATCCTCGAGACCGGGATCAAGGTGATCGACCTGCTTGCGCCCTACGCCAAGGGCGGCAAGGTCGGGCTCTTCGGCGGTGCCGGCGTCGGCAAGACCGTCTTGATCCAGGAGCTGATCCGCTCGATCGGCGAAGAGCACGAAGGCCTCTCGGCCTTCTGCGGCGTCGGCGAGCGCTCGCGCGAGGGCAACGACCTCTGGCTCGAGATGAAGGAGTCCGGCGTCATCGACAAGACGATGCTCGTCTTCGGCCAGATGAACGAGCCCCCCGGTGCCCGCCTCCGCGTCGCCCTCTCCGGCCTGACGATGGCCGAATACTTCCGCGAGCAGGGTGGCCAGGACGTGCTGCTCTTCATCGACAACATCTTCCGCTTCGTCCAGGCGGGCTCCGAGGTCTCGGCCCTGCTCGGCCGCATGCCTTCCGCGGTCGGCTACCAGCCAACGCTGGAGACCGAGATGGGCGAACTGCAGGAGCGGATCACCTCGACCGAGCGCGGCTCGGTGACCTCGGTGCAGGCGATCTACGTCCCCGCCGACGACCTCACCGACCCGGCTCCGGCCTCGGTGTTCGCCCACCTCAACGCAACGACGACGCTCTCGCGGTCGATCTCGGAGAAGGGGATCTACCCGGCGGTCGATCCACTCGACTCGACCTCGACGATCCTCAAGCCCGACATCGTCGGCGAGGAGCACTACCGCACCGCGACCGAAGTCCAGGAGGTGCTGCAGCGCTACAAGGAGCTGCAGGACATCATCGCCATCCTCGGCATCGACGAGCTCTCCGACGAGGACAAGCAGACGGTCTCGCGTGCCCGCAAGATCGAGCGCTTCCTCTCGCAGCCGTTCTTCGTCGCCGAGCAGTTCACCGGCCGCAGCGGCGAGTATGTGCCGGTCTCCGAGACCGTGCGCGGCTTCCGCGAGATCCTCGACGGCGAGCACGACGACCTCTCCGAGGGCGCCTTCTACATGAAGGGCGGTATCGACCAGGTCACAGAGGGCGCCGCGGCGGCCGCGGCCTAGGAGAAACCGTGGCAGCCGAGCACATGGTCGACGTCGAAGTCCTCACCCCGGAGGGGGAGGTCTTCAACGGCGAAGTCCACCAGGTCTCGACCCGCACCGCGGTCGGCGAGCTCGGCATCCTCGCCAACCACACGCCGCTGCTGGCGGCCCTGCAGCCGACCGAGCTGCGCCTCCACGTCAGCGACTCCGAGACCAAGCGCTACGCCCAGTCGCACGGCTGGCTGCAGGTGTTTGGCAACCACGCCAAGTTGCTGGTCGAGGAGGTCATTGCCCCCGACGAGCTCGATGCCGGGACGCTGAAAGAGCAGCTTGCCGACGCTGAGCAGCGGCTCAAGGAGTCCGAAGAGGGCAGCGGTTCGTATGCGCGGGCTGAGAAGGATCGGGACAGGGCTGAAGCGTTTCTGGCGATAGCTGAGGGGTGAGGCGGGTCAGGCTCTGCTCAAAGGAGCTTCAGTCGTGAGCGATGAGCTTGTAGCCCTCGTCAAGCGGCTGGTCAGCTACGACAGCGCCGAGGCGGATGGGGTGCTGGAAGCGGCCGGGTTCATCGAAGGGTGGTTGGACTCGCGCGGGATCGAGGTGGAGAGTGATGAGGTGCGGGGGTTGCCGGTGCTCAAGGCCGAGGTTGGGCCAGAGGACGCGCCTACGGTGGTCCTGCACGGGCACATCGACGTGGTGCCGGCGCTGGCGGGGCAGTTCGAGCCGCGGGTCGATGGGGATCGGTTGTACGGGCGGGGTGCCTATGACATGAAGGGTGGCCTGGCGGCGATGCTGCTGGTCACGGCGGCGATGCGGGATCAGGATGCGGTGCGGGTGCGGTTGGGGATCGTTGGGGATGAGGAGTCCGAGGAGGAAGTTGAACGGGGGAGCGACCATCTGGTCGACAGTGGCTTTCTTGGCGACTTCGCGATCACCGGCGAGCCGACCGATTTGCACATCGGGGTCGAGGCCAAGGGGGTGCTGGCCTTGCGGGTTCATGTGGATGGCACTGCCGCCCATGGAGCGACTCCCTGGCTGGGCGAAAACGCGGTCCTGAGGGCGATTGACGTTTTCCGCAGTATCGAGTCGCTACCGTTCGCTCGGCACTCCTCGGAGCTCTTCGATCGCCCCTCGATCAACCTCGGTCGGATCCTGGGCGGCGACGCGCTCAACAAGGTGCCCGACCGATGCGCCATCGACGTCGACATCCGCTACCTGCCCGACCAGGATCCCGCCTCCCTGCTGGAGCAGGTGGAGGGGATCGCGGCTGCCGAGGTCGAGCAGCTGTTCACCCGGCCGCCGGCCGTGGTCGACCGCAATCTGCCCTACGTCCTGGCGCTGCGCGAGGCGACCAGCGCCCACCACGACGGCGAGCCGATGAGCGTCGGGCGCGACGGTGCCTCCGACGCCGTCTCCTTCCTGCGGGTCGGCGTGCCGGCGGTCGAGTTTGGCCCGGTCGGGGAAGGCCACCACGGGCCGGAGGAGTGGGTCTCGGTCTCTTCTCTGCACACCTACCGGCAGACGCTCGACACCTTCCTGCGCTCGCTGCCCGCCCGCCTCGACGCTTGAGCGACCATGGCTGAGTCGGGCCTGAGCAAGCCGCCGCCCTCGGGCGATCACGAGCCGGCGCCGAAGCCGAAGCGCTTCTGGTGGCGCTTCACGCTTGGCTCGCTGATCATCGTCCTGGTCACGGCGGCGGCTACCGCGACGGTGATCCTGCGCTACGTCGACAGCATCGCCAAGGCGCTCTCGCACAACAACGTCCTGCAGAACAAAGTCGAGAAATTCCTCTCCCAGACCAACGGCGGCGAGCCGGAGAACATCCTCATCCTCGGCTCCGACAAGCGGGCCAGCGAACCCGGTGACCCCGGGCGCTCGGACACGACGATCCTGCTCCGCCTCGATCCCGACCAGAACGCGATCGCGCTGATGTCGATCCCGCGCGACCTCAAGGTCGAAATCCCCGGCTTTGGCACCGACAAGTTCAACGCCGCCTTTGCCTACGGTGGCCCGAAACTGACCCTGCGGGTGGTCAAGGAACTGACCGGCCTGCCGATCAACCACGTGGTCAACGTCGACTACCTCGGCTTCGTGCGGGCGGTTGACGCGATCAACTGCGTCTACGTCGACGTCGACCGGCGCTACTTCCACTCCAACGTCGGCTTGCCGCCCTCCGAACAGTATTCGGAAATCAACGTCCAGCCCGGCTACCAGCTGCTCTGCGGCAAGAAGGCATTGCAGTACGTGCGCTACCGCCACACCGACACCGACCTCGTCCGCGCCGCCCGCCAGCAGGACTTCCTCAGCGCTGCCCGCGAGCGCGTGCCGATCGACGACCTGGTGCTCGATCGCAACGACCTGATCGACATCTTCACCGAATACACGACCTCCGACATCAACGACAAGGAGACGATGCTCGAGGTGCTCAAGCTCTTCGTCTCCTCGCGCAACGCCGCGATCAAGGAGGTCCACTTCCCGGCCGAACTGGGGCCGAGCTACGTCTACGCCTCGCCGGAAATGATCGAAGACGCCACCAACCAGTTCCTCGGCATCGAAGCCAGCAGCGGGCCGCGCGGTTCGTTGGAAGAAGGTGAACCGAAGAAGAAGGGCAAGGGCAAGAAGAAGAACAAGAACAAGAAGAAGGCCCAGCAGCAGAAGCCGCACCTCGGGCCGACCAAGCCACCCGGTAGCGACGGCCTGGCGCCGGCGCGCGAAGCCGGCGAACTGGAGGCCAAGCCGGTGGCGCGCAAGGTCAGCGCCGGCTTCCCCGTTTTCTACCCGACCCGGCTTCCCTCCGGTGCCTTCTACGTCGAAAGCAACTCCTACGAACACATCCAGGACCCCCGCGTCTACCACTTCAAGGATTCCGACGGCAAGCGGCACGGTGCCTACCGGATGGTTGCCGAGTGGCCGCAATCGGATGGCATCCACTACTTCGGGCTGCAGGGCATCCAGGGCTGGTCGGATCCGCCGATCCTCGACAGCCCGAGCCTGACCAAGACGATCAACGGCCGCGAGTACGACATCTACGTCGATGGCGACCGGATACCGATAGTCGCCTGGCACCGGGGGGACAATTCCTACTGGGTCGCGAATGACCTGTTGAACACGCTGACCAACGATCAGATGATCGGGATCGCCCGCTCGGCCGACGTGAAGATCCCGAACCCAAAGCGAAGAGGAGGCAAGGCAAACCGATGAGCCCAGAGAAGGAGCCGATTGGCGTAATTGGAGTTGGCTGGGTGGGGCTCGTCACCGCCGCCTGCTTCGCCGAGGTCGGTCACCCGGTGATCGCTCGTGACATCCTCGCCGAGAAGGTCGAGGCGCTTTCCCGCGGCGAGATCACGATTCACGAGCCCGGCCTCGAGGATCTGCTGAAGCGCAACGCCGAGCGGCTCACCTTTACGACCGATATGTCGGAGCTGCTCGCCGGCGCCCAGCTGCTCTTCGTCTGCGTCGACACGCCGCCGACCCGCTCCGGTGACGCTGATCTCTCCCGCGTCCGCTCCGTGGTCGAGGGGCTGCCCGCCGACAGTGAGCACGTGCTGGTGATGAAGAGCACGGTGCCGGCGGGGACCGGCCAGTCGATTCGCCGCGACCGCCCTGGCCTTGCCTATGTCTCCTGCCCCGAGTTCCTCAAGGAGGGCTCCGCGGTCGATGACTTCCTGCACCCCGATCGGGTCGTCGTCGGCGCCGATCCCGGAGACGAGGACGCGGCCGACGCCGTCGCCAACCTCTACGAGCCGCTGGGCGGCGAGATCGTGCGCACCGACGTCGCCAGTGCCGAGATGATCAAGCTCGCCTCCAACGCCTTCCTCGCCACCAAGATCTCCTTCGTCAACGAGATCGCCAACGTCTGCGAGGAGGTCGGCGCCGACGTCAGCGAGGTGGCGCGGGGGATGGGCCTCGATCAGCGGATCGGGTCATCTTTCCTGCGCGCGGGAATCGGCTACGGCGGCTCCTGCTTCCCCAAGGACGTCAGCGCCCTGAAGATGCTGGCCGGCAACAGCGGCTACCACTTCCAACTGCTGGGGGCGGTGATCGAGGTCAACGAGCTGCAGAAGCGCCGCGTGGTGCAGAAGCTGCAGAAGCACCTCGGCTCGCTGGTCGGCAAGCGCGTGGCGCTGCTTGGCCTCGCCTTCAAGCCGCACACCGACGACATGCGCGAGGCATCGAGCCTGGTGCTGGCGGCGCGCCTGGAAGGGGAGGGGGCCGAGGTGGTCGCCTATGACCCGGTGGCCGGCGGCGCGGCTCGCGACCTCTTCGACGGGGTCGAGTTCCGCGACTCGGCGCTGGAGACCCTGGACGGCGCCGACGCGGCGATCCTCGTCACCGAGTGGCCGGAGTTCGCCGAGCTCGACTGGCCGGTCGCGGCGGAGAAGATGGCACGGCCGCTGCTGATCGACGGCCGCAACTTCCTCGATGCGAGCCAGCTGAAGAGCGCCGGCTTCGAGTACGAGGGCATCGGCCGCGCGATCGAGGGCTCGGTTCCGGCCGGCACGACCGAGTAGTGCAGGCGATTGTTCTAGTCGGGGGAGAGGGCACGCGGCTGCGGCCGCTGACCGAGACCGTGCCCAAGCCGGCGTTGACCCTGGTTGACCGTCCCTTCCTCGCCTACATGATCGAGTGGCTGGCGGGGCACGGAGTCGACGAGGTCGTGCTCGCCTGTGGCTTCCTGCCCGACGTCCTGCGCGAGGCGCTGGCCGGTGAGGAGGAGCGCGCCGGCGTCTCGATTTCCTACGTGGTCGAGCCGGAGCGGCGCGGCACCGCGGGGGCGATTCGCTTTGCCGCCGACGAGCTCGGCGAGCGGCTCGAGGACCGTTTCCTCGCCCTCAACGGCGACGTGCTCACCGACCTCGACCTGACCGCGCTGCAGCGAGCTCACGCAGGCTCGGGCGCGGAGGCGACGATTGCACTGCATCCGGTCGAGGACTCCTCCGCCTACGGCCTGGTCAGGACCGACCCCGAGGGGAAGGTGCTCGAGTTCACCGAGAAGACGGGCGAAGCCGTTCCCGGCGAGATCAACGCCGGTATGTACGTGCTCGAGCGCTCGGTGCTCGACCTGATTCCGCCCGGTGAGGAGGTATCGATCGAGCGCGACGTCTTCCCGCGCCTGGTTGGCGAGGGCTTGCACGGCTTGCGCCTCGACGGGTACTGGATGGACATCGGCACTCCGCAGCGATACCTGGAAGCGACCTGGGACATCCTCGAGCAGCGCGTCGATACGCGGGTGCAGCCGACCGCGTCCGGGATGCTGGTGGGGCCGGGCGCGCAGGTGGCCGATGGCGCCACGGTCGGGCCCCGCGTCGTCCTCGGCAGTGACTCGCGGGTCGAGGCCGGCGCCGAGGTACGGGACTCGGTCCTGCTCGACGGCTGCGTCGTCGGCGAGGGCGCGCGGGTCAGCGGTTCGATTCTGTCCGCCGGCGTCGCGGTTGCCGATGGCGCCCAGCTCGAAGGAGCAGTGGTGGGCAGCGGCGAAAGTGTCCCCGCCTGATGCTCGACGACGTACTCGCGATCCCGGATCACCTGCGCGACGCCCTCTGGCGGGTCGATTCGGCGCGGCTCGAGCCGGCCGAGGCAGCCGGTCTGGCGATCTGCGGGATGGGCGGCTCGGCGATTGGCGCCGACCTCGCGGCGGCGGCACTGGGCGATCGTCTCACCCGGCCGATGCTTACCGTGCGCGGCTACGCGCTGCCCAGCTGGCTGACGCCCGAGTGGACCGTGCTCTGCTCCAGCTACTCCGGCAACACAGAGGAGACCCTCGCCTGCTTTGCCGCCGCTGAGGCGCTCGGCGTTCGCAGACTCGTCGCCAGCACCGGTGGCGAGCTGGTCGACGGCGCTCGTCAGGACGGCGTGCCGGTGATCGGCCTGCCGGGGATCCTGCAGCCGCGCGCCGCCGTCGCCTACATGCTGACGATTGCCACCGAGGTCGCCGCCCTGGCCGGCGTCGCCCCGGGCCTGCACACCGAGATCGACGCCGCCGCGGCCTTCCTCAGCGACCGCAGCGAGGCGTTGCAGGCCCGCGCCACCGAGATCGCGACGCAGCTCGAGGGCAGCGTGCCGGTAGTCCATGGTGCCGATCTGACCGCGCCGGTTGCCCGGCGCTGGAAGGCGCAGGTCAACGAGAACGCGAAGCTGCCGGCCTTCTTCTCCGAGCTGCCCGAGGCCAACCACAACGAGCTCTGCGGCTGGTCCGGGGAGACCTTCGCGGCGGTCCTGCTCGAAGACGCTGACCAGCACCCACGCCTGCGCCGTCGCTTCGAGCTGACCGGCGAGGCGATTGCCGCCACCGGGGCCACCGTCGTGCGGCTCGAGACCGAGGGCGAGACCCGCATCGCCCGCCTGCTCTGGGCGACGATGCTGGGCGACCTGGTGTCGGTTGCTCTCGCCGAGGCCCGCGGCGTCGACCCCCTGCCGGTCGAGGCAATCGAGGACTTCAAGGCGGCGCTCGGATGAGGGCGATGGTTCTGGCAGCGGGCCTCGGTACCCGGCTGCGTCCGATCACCTACGCGATGCCGAAGCCGATGGTGCCGGTGCTGAACCGGCCGGTGATGGAGCACATCGTGCGCCTGCTCGCCCGCAACGGCTTCGGCGAGGCGATCGCCAACCTGCACTGGTTTCCGGAGACGATCGAGGGCCATTTCGGCGACGGCACGGCCTTGGGCATCGAGCTCTCCTACAGCCGTGAGCAGCAGCTGCTCGGCACCTCCGGCGGCGTGCGCAACGCCGCCAGCTTCCTTGGCGACTCCTTCCTGGTGATCTCCGGCGACGCGCTCAGCGACATCGACCTGGCGGCGATGCGCGAGTTCCACGAGTCCCACGACGGCATCGCCACCCTGGCGACCAAGCGGGTCCGCGACACGACCCAGTTCGGCGTCGCGATCACCGGTGCCGACGGCCGCATTCAGGGCTTCCAGGAGAAGCCCGAGCCGGCCGAAGCGCTGTCCGACCTGGCCAACTGTGGCATCTACATGTTCCGGGCCGAGATCTTCGACTACTTCCCCGAGCCAGGCACCAGCAAGGCAGCGGGACCCGACGACCCGGATGGCTTCGCCGACTGGGCAATGGACGTCTTCCCGGCGCTGTTGGAGAACGACGTGCCCTTCTACTCGCACGAGATCGAGGCCTACTGGAACGACATCGGCAACCTCGACGAGCTGCGCCAGGGCAACCTCGACGCCCTGCACGGCGCGGTGAAGGTCGAGTCCGACGTGCCCCAGGTTGCCGACGGCATCCGCTCGGCGAGCCCGCTCGATCGGGTCGAGGTCGAAGGTCCGGCGCTGATCGGCTCCGGCGTGCGCTTCGGCGCCGGCACCCGGATTCAGGGCCCGGCGATCATCGGCGATGGCTGCGAGATCGGCGCCGGCGCCTGGGTACGCGACTCGATCCTGCTCGACGGCGCCGAGCTGCCCGCCGAGGGGATGCTGGTCGGCGCCATCGCCGGTCGCGTCGCCAAGCCCTGACGCTTTTCTGAGGACTTGCGCACCATCGGTGCGCCCCGAGCCCGGACGATCGGGCCATGGGCCCGCTTCACGCCGCCTTCTCCAGCCTCGTCCCCGCGCTCTGCGCTGCCTGCGGGCGCGTCTGCCGCGTGGACGCGGTCCTCTGCACGCGCTGCACTCGCCGGCTCGCTGAGGCGGAGCCGCTGGTCGGCCACGGAGCGCCAGGCCTCGACCGGGCCTGGTCATCGGCCGCGCACGAAGGCGTCGCCCGTGGCCTGGTCACGGCGCTGAAGTTCCGCCGCCTGCTGCCGGTTGCCGCGACGATGGCCGAGCGGATCGCGTGGCTGGCGCCGTCGAGCCTGCTCAGCGGCGAGGTCGTGCCGGTGCCGAGCAGCCGCCGGCGTTCCTTCGATCGCGGCTTCGATCCCGCCGCCGAGATCGCGGCGGCGCTCTCGATCCGCGTCGGCCTGCCCCTTCGCTCCTGCCTGGCGCGCAGTGACCTCGGGCGCCAGCTGGGTGGACGGCGGGCGCAGCGGATCGGCCAGCCTCCCCACGTCAACTTGTGCGGCGAGGCACCGCGCAGCGTGCTGCTGATCGACGACGTGCTGACCACCGGCGCCACGCTCGCCGCCTGCGCCCGGGCGCTGCGTGGAGGCGGCGCGATCCGGGTAGTTGCAATCACCTTTACGCGGAGGCCGTAGGGGCGTAGCATCGACTGACCGACACCCAAGGAGGAAAAATGCGGATCGAGATACGTGGGCGCAACGTCGAGGTAACCGACGAGCTGCGAGGTCATGTGACAAAGCGATTCCGTCGGGTCGGTAGGCAGGTGTCGGAACTGGCAACGCTCGACGTCGAGATCTACGAAGAGCGCAACCCCTCGATCGCCGACAGCCAGGTCGCTGAGGCGACGCTGCGGCTGAAGGGCGTCACCCTGCGAGCCCGCGAGGCCTCGCCCGAGATGGTCCACACGGTCCACGCCCTGGCGGAGGACATTCGCCGTCAGGTCAAGAAGCACCGCGAGTTGCGCCGCAAGCGCACGCAGACGCGCAAGGCCGTCGCCCGCATGCGCGGCCGGACTGCCTAGGACGGGGCGACTCACTATCCCCCGACGAGGGAGGTCGGCTGTCCTGCAGTCGAATTGACGCCCCACGCGCTGCGCGCGTGGGGCGAATGAGGAGCGCGGCCTGCGGCCGCGCGGAACCGGATTGCATTTCCGCTGCCTTCGGCAACATTCGCCTGCAGGACAGCCGACCTCCCTCGTCACGCCACCATGAGACGAACCAAGCTACGCGAGCGGTCGCGAAGCTCCCCAAGCTTTCCGAAGGTCGGCGCCGGGCGGGCGCTTCGAGTTTGAAGCTTCCGGGGCTCGGTGCGCGTCGATGGGATGGCGGGTGTGCCTCTGCGGGAATGTCGCCGCAGGCGGCCGCTGCACTCGTGGTTCGAAGCGCGGCGCAGCCGCGCTCAGACATAGTCGCCAAGCGAGCGCAGCTCGCGTGCGACATCAATTCCCGCAGAGGCACACCCGCCACTCCAACCACCCTCGCTCGAACTTCTCTGAGTCGTCTCGAAATCACCTCGACTCCCGCCACGATCACCCTCGCTACCCTTGAGCAATGCCTGCTGCAAGGGACATGGTCACGCGCGCGCTGCGTGTCGGCGAGGGGCGCAAGTTCAAGGGTTACGAGAAGCGCGCCGAGGCGATCAACCGGATCGAGCCGGAGATGGAGCTGCTCGATGACGCCGAGCTGCGCCAAGAGGCCGATGACCTGCGCAAGCGGGCCGCCGACGGCGAGTCGCTCGACGACCTGCTGCCCGAGGCTTTCGCGCTGACCCGCGAGGCGGCGCGGCGCTCGATCGGCCAGCGCCACTACGACGTCCAGCTGATCGGCGGCATGGTCCTGCACGAGGGCGCGATCGCCGAGATGAAGACGGGGGAGGGAAAGACGCTGACCGCGACGCTCGCCGTCTTCCTCAACACGCTGGCCGGCGACAGCGTCCACCTCGTCACCGTCAACGACTACCTCGCCCGCCGTGACTCGGAATGGATGCAGCCCGTCTACGACGCCCTTGGAGTCAGCGTCGCGGCGGTCCAGGAGGGCGACGACCACGCCACGCGCCAGCGCAAGTACTCCTGCGACGTCGTCTACGGCACCAACTCGGAGTTCGGCTTCGACTACCTGCGCGACAACATGGCCGATGCGCTCGAGCACTGCGTCCAGCCCGGCCACCCCTTCGCGATCGTCGACGAGGTCGACAACATCCTGATCGACGAGGCGCGGACGCCGCTGATCATCTCCGGCCAGCCCGAACAGGCCGCCCAGACCTACTACACCTTCGCCCGCCTCGCCAAGCAGATGGACGGCGTCCAGGCCAAAGACAAGCTGCGCTCTATGGGCGAGTCGAAGGACACCTCCGAGGCCGAGCACGACTACGAGTTCGACGAGAAGCACAAGACGGTGGCGCCGACCGAGCGCGGGGTGAAACGGGCCGAGGAGTTCCTCGGCGTCGACAACCTCTACCTCGGCGAGCACGGAAGTCTGGTCAACCACCTGGTCCAGTCGCTGAAGGCCGAGGCGCTCTACAAGAAGGACAAGGACTACGCCGTGGTCGACGGCCAGGTGATGATCATCGACGAGTTCACCGGCCGCATCCTCGAGGGCCGGCGCTGGTCAGAGGGACTGCATCAGGCGGTCGAGGCCAAGGAGGGCGTCGCGATCGGCGAGGAGAACCAGACACTGGCGACGATCACCCTGCAGAACTACTTCCGCCTCTACGACAAGCTCTCCGGCATGACCGGCACGGCGCTGACCGAGGCCACTGAGTTCATGAAGATCTACAAAGTGCCCGTGGTCGAGATCCCGACCCACCGCCAGATGGTCCGCGCCGACCAGAACGACCAGATCTTCAAGACCAAGGACGGCAAGTGGAAAGCGGTGTTGGGCGAGATCGCCGCCCGCCACGAGAAGGGCCAGCCGATCCTGGTCGGGACGGTCTCGGTCGAGGTCTCGGAGATGATCTCGGGCGAGCTCAAACGGCAGGGAATCGAACACGCGGTGCTCAACGCCAAGCCCGAGCACGCCGAGCGAGAGGGCGAGCGGATCGCCCAGGCTGGGCGCAAAGGCGCGGTGATGATCGCCACCAACATGGCCGGCCGCGGCGTCGACATCAAGCTCGGCGGCGACCCCGAGCAGTCGGCGATCCACGAGCTGAAGAAGAAGGGCATTGCGCCGGGCGACGAGAACTACGAGCAGGCGCTGGCAGAGAAGGTCGCCGAGCTGGAACCGCTCTGCACCGCCGAGGCCGACGAAGTCCGCGAGCTCGGCGGCCTCTACATCTGCGGTACCGAGCGCCACGAGTCACGCCGCATCGACAACCAGCTGCGCGGTCGTTCCGGGCGCCAGGGCGACCCCGGCGAAACGCGCTTTTTCCTCTCCGCCGAAGACGACGTGATCCGACTCTTCGCCGGCGACCGCATCTACAAAATCCTCGACCGGCTTGGCCCGGTTGACGACGAGGGCGAGGAAATGCCGCTCGAAGCGGGCATGCTGACCAAGACCGTCGAGAACGCCCAGAAGAAGGTCGAGGAGCAGAACTTCCTGATCCGCAAACGCGTGCTCGAGTACGACGACGTGATGAACGAGCAGCGCCGCATCGTCTACAAATACCGCCGCGAGATCCTCGAAGGCCGCGATATGTCGGAGATCGCCCGCGACGAGATGGAGGGCGTGATCGAGCGCCTCGTCGACGAGTACACCCCGGGTGACGTGCTTGATGACTGGGACATGGCGGAGATGGAGACGCAGCTGCGCCAGATCTGGCCACTCAACGTCGAGGTCGGCTCGCTGGCGCCTGAGCAGGTCGATCGCGAGAAGCTCAAGGACGAGCTCGACGACGACGCGATGAGCGCCTACGACGAGCGCGAGGGGGTCTTCGGCGAGGAGCTGATGCGCTACCTGGAGCGCTCGATCCTGTTGCAGGTGATCGACAGCCGCTGGCGCGAGCACCTCTACGACATGGACTACCTGCGCGAGGGCATCCACCTGCGCGGCTTCGCCCAGATCGATCCGCTGGTCGCTTACAAGAACGAGGGCTTCGGCATGTTCGAGGAACTGATGCACTCGATCTGGGAGGAGTTCAGCAAACTGATCTTCCACGTCGAGGTCGAGGTCGACCAGTCACGGGCGCAACGGGCTTTCGGTCCCAACGGCGGCAATGCGCCGGCGGCGTTGAACTACTCCGGCGGCACCCCCGATGGCCAGCCCTCGGCGCTGCAGCAGGTGGCGGCCGGTGCCGGCCCGATCGAAGTCGGCGCCGGTACGGCCGCGGGCAACGGCGGCTCCGAGGTGGTCGAGACGGTGGTCAAGAGCGAGCACGAGAACATCGGCCGCAATGACCCGTGCTGGTGTGGCAGCGGCAAGAAGTACAAGAAGTGCCACGGTGCGTAGCGCGCCTTGAGCCACGACCCGGTACGCGAGTTCATCCGCTCCTTCAACGAGCGAGACCTCGACGGTTTCGTCGCCACGCTTGATCCCGAGGTGGAGCTGCACGCGATGAGGGGTCTGCGCAAGGGCCGCGAGGCCGCCCGGACGTGGGCGACGCGAGCGCCCGGCGGAGTGCAGCAGACGATCGAGTTGGAGGAGCTGTTCGAGGACGACACCGAGTCCGGTGGTGGCAGGGCACTTGCTTTGATCAAGCGAGCCTGGCATTGGGACGAGGATGGTTCAGCCGCCGGGGAGGACGAGATGGCCTGGCTTTTCGAGCTGCACGACCAGCGGATCCGCAGCTGGCGTCCCTTCGATGACCGTGAGGCCGCTTGGCAGGCGTACCATGGAGGCGATGGGAGCCCCGGCCGCAGAGAATCGCGAGGCGACTGAGGCCTGGAGCGGCCCGCTGTTCGAGTGCTTCGTGCAGTACCGCGATCTCGTCGCGGGCGGGCTGGGCGCGCATGGGGAGGAAGCGCTGGCGACGCATCCGCCGCGGCCGGGAGATCGCGTCGTCGACCTTGGCTGCGGCTTCGGCGACACGACCCAGCGGCTGGCCGAGCTGGTTGGCCCGGACGGTGTGGCGCTTGGCGTCGACGTCTCCGAGCCGTTCATCGAGCTGGCTCGCAAGGAGGCCGAGCAGGCAGGCGCCGCGAACGTCCGTTTCGCCGTCGGCGACGTGCAGGTCACCGAGTTCGAGGAGAGCTTCGACTACGCCTTCTCGCGGATGGGGATCATGTTCTTCGCCAACCCGGTTCAGGCGCTGCGCAACGTCTGCAAGGCGCTCTCGCCGGGCGGCCGGCTCTGTGCCGTGGTCTGGCGCCGCAAGGACGACAACGAATGGGTCCGCCGCGCCGAGCTCGTCGTCGACCAATATCTCGAACACCCGGAGGAGACCGACCAGCCGACCTGCGGGCCCGGGCCGTTCTCGATGGCCAACGCCGACACGGTCAGCGAGCAGCTGAAGATCTCCGGCTTCGAGCAGATCGAGCTGCGGCGCTGCGACCTGCCGCTGAAGATCGGCAACGACCTCGACCACGCGGTCGAGTTCAACATGGCGCTCGGTCCTGCCGGCGAGGTGCTGCGGCTCTGGGAAGACCGCATCGACGAGATCCGGCCCAAGATCGCCACCGAGCTGCGCAAGGCTCTGGCTGACCTCGAGGGCTCCGACGGGGTCTTCGCCCCGGCCTCGACCTGGATCATCTCCGCCAAGGCACCCGGGGACGCCAGCCCCGTCCAATAACCTCTGCCCCATGGCCGAGGCCGCGCAAACCGAGTCGGTGCCCGCCCGCCTGGCCGAGATCCGCGAGCAGCTGTCCCTGCTCTCGGACTACCTTTGACCCCGCTTCGCTGGAAGCAGAGGTCGAGCGGCTGGAGGAGGAGATGCAACGGCCGGGTTTCTGGGACGACCAGGATTCCGCGGCCAAGACCTCCGCAGCGCACGCTCGCGCCCAGCGCAAGCTGAAGACCTTCCGCGAGCTCCAGTCCGAGGCCGGCGATCTCGACGAGCTGGCCGAGATGGCTGCCGAAGACGAGGAGATGGCCGGCGAGCTGGCGACGCAGCTGGCCTCGGTCGAGCGGCGGCTCGGCGAGCTCGAAGAGGCGCGCCTGTTCAGCGGTTCCTACGACGCCGGTGATGCTGTCGTCACCGTCCACGCCGGCGCCGGCGGCACCGACTCCCAGGACTGGGCCGAGATGCTGCTGCGCATGTACCTGCGCTGGGCCGAGGGCCGTGGGTTCGAGGTCGAGATGAAGGAGGCCTCGCCGGGGGAGGAGGCCGGGCTCAAGTCGGCGACCTTCATCGCTCACGGTGAGAACGCCTACGGCCTCTTTGCCGCCGAGCGCGGCGTGCACCGCCTGGTGCGAATCTCTCCCTTCGACTCCTCGGCCCGCCGCCACACCAGCTTCGCCCAGCTCGACGTCGGCCCGCTGGTCGACGAAAGCGTCGAGGTCGAGGTCGACGACGCCGACCTGCGGATCGACACCTACCGTGCCTCCGGGGCCGGTGGCCAGCACGTCAACAAGACCGACTCGGCGGTGCGCATCACCCACATCCCCACCGGCGTCGTCGTGCAGTGCCAGAACGAGCGCTCGCAGACCCAGAACAAGGCGGTGGCGATGCAGTTCCTGCGCTCGAAGCTGATCGAGCTCGAGGAGCGCAAACGGGCCGAAGAGATGGCCAAGGTTCGCGGCGAGGTCAAGGACGTGGCCTGGGGCTCGCAGATCCGCAGCTACTTCCTCCACCCCGACCAGCGGGTCAAGGACCACCGCACCGGCCACGAGGCCGGCGACGCCCAGCGCGTCCTCGACGGCGACCTCGACGACTTCATCCGCGACTACCTCAACAAGACCGCCGCCTCGGCGGCGAACTAGGAGCTCCGATCGCCGGCGCGCTCACCTTTCTCGAGCGTCCTGCGCTCTCCGAGCCGGAGGGCCTGCTAGTGCTCCACCACGGTCGTGGGACCGACGAGCGCGACCTGCTCGGGCTCGCCGACCTGCTCGATCCGCGCCGGCGGCTGCAGGTGGTCACGCCGCGCGCACCGCTGGTCCTCGACGGCTCGCCCGGCTACCACTGGTACCTGGTGCCGCGCGTCGGCTATCCCGACCGCGAGACCTTTCACGCCGCCCGCGAGGCGCTGGCCGAGCTGCACGACCGACTCTGGGAGGAGACCGGCATCGCCCCGGCGCGAACGGTGCTCGGCGGCTTCTCGATGGGTGCGGTGATGAGCTACGCGATGGCGCTGAGCGGGGAGCGGCCGGCGGTTGCCGGGATCCTCGCCTTCAGCGGCTTCGTTCCCACGGTGGAGGATTGGGAACCACACTTCGATGATCGCCTTGGCACCAGGGCCTTCGTCGCGCACGGGAGCCGCGACCCGATCATCGGGATCGAGTTCGCCCAGCAGGCCCGGGAGCGACTCGAAGCGGGTGGGCTGGCAGTCGATTACTACGAGTCCGAGCTCGGGCACCAGATCGACCCGGCGCAGCTGGCGGCGGCGGCCGGCTGGCTGGGCGAGGTGCTGCCGCCGCCTAGTTAGCGCTCTCGGACCAGGTGACGCGGGAGTCGCTGCTGCGCTCGACCTGCAGCCGCTGGACCTCGAAGCGCTGGCATTCGCGCGGGGCTTCCGGCACGTGCACGGTCACCGTGAAGCGCCGCGACGCTTGCAGTTGTGCCATCTCCTTGCCGCCGAGGTGCTTGCTGAGGCGAACCACGCCGCTGCGCCCGAGCTGGCGACGCACGGTGCCCAAGCGCGGGTCGCTCCTGGCTCCGTATTCGACCGTTGCCCTGGCCGGCGTGTAGGTCGTGTAGCCGAGGGTGAGCCGCATCATGTTGCGCTCTGGGTATGCCACCACCCGCGCCTGGGCGGTGCGTAGATAGCAATCATCGGCTGGGGAGAAACCGGCGTCTTCGGCTTCGGCTTCACATTCTTCTTCTGCCTCTTCGCTGTCTTCAGCCTCTTCTTCGTCGCTTTCAACGCACTCGTCTTCGAATTCAATTTCTTCACCCAGCGAGGCGCCGAGATCAGAAGGCGAAGCGGTCACTTCGGCATCGCCGAGGGCGTAAGCCGACTGCGAGGCGACGAGGATTGCGAGCAGGACGAGCGGCAGGACGAGGCGGACGCGAGGCATTTGCCCCGTAATCGGTCACGCGGGTCGATCTCTTTAACGGTGGATGCCGGGCGAGCGCAGCTCTGCGGATTTATCCGTAGATTCTTCGGCCATGCACGGAGCACCGCCGGAGATCGACGGAGTAACACACCGTTACGTCAATGTTCCCGGCGTTCGCCTGCATGTCGCCGAAGCGGGGGAGGGGCCGCCGGTCCTGCTCCTCCACGGCTGGCCGCAGCACTGGTGGATCTGGCGCAAGGTGATTCCGGCGCTGGCCGAGAGCCATCGCGTGATCTGCCCCGACCTGCGCGGTTTCGGCTGGAGCGAGGCGCCGGCCGGTCGCTACGAAGTCTCGGAACTGGCAGCCGACATCGCCGCTCTGCTCGACGAGCTGGGGCACGACCAGGTCGATCTGATCGCCCACGACTGGGGTGGCTATGCCGGCTTCCTACTCTGCCTCAACGCACCCGAGCGCATTCGCAACTACCTCGCGCTCGGCATCGTCCATCCCTGGTTTGAGCCGCCGAAACCTTCTCCGGCGGCGCTGCAGCGGACCGCCTACCAGTTCATCCTCGCCACGCCCTTCCTCGGCTCCGGGGTCCATCGCTTCCTGCCGGGCTTCGTCCGCTTGGTGATCAGCAAGGGGTCGCACCCCGACGCGCGCTGGAGCAGGGAGGAGCTCGACTGCTACGCCGAGAGCTTCCGCTCCCGCGACCACGCGCTCGCCGCTTCCCACGTCTATCGCAGCTTTCTGCTGCGCGAGCTGCCCCGCCTGAAAAAGGGCCGCTACCGCTCGCAGCGCAGCCCGGTGCCGACCCGGATTCTGGTCGGCGAGGCAGACCCCGTGATCCGGGCCGACATCCTCGCCGGCTTCGAGCCCTATGCCGACGACATGAGCGTCGAGGAAATCGAGGGCTGCGGGCACTTCGTCGCCGAGGAGAAGCCCGAGCTCGTGATCGAGCGAGCGCGGGCGCTCTTCGGCTCGGCCTAGAGCACGCCCTCGAGCTTCAGCAGCTCTTCCTTCATCGGCAGGCCACCGCCGTAGCCGCCGAGCCCGCCGCCGCTGCGCAGCACGCGGTGGCAGGGGACGAAGATCGGGATCGGGTTGTGGCCGCAGGCGGTGCCGGCCGCACGCACGGCGCGCTCGTTGCCGGCGCTGCGCGCCATCTCCAGATAGGTGCGGGTCTGGCCGTAAGGGATGCGGTTGATCGCCCGCTGCACCTTGCCGCGGAAGCCGTGGGTCAGCTGCCAGTCGATCGGCAGGTCGAACTCGGTCAGCTTGCCCTCGAAGTAGAGCTCGAGCTCGCGGCGCGCCTGCTCGAACTTGGCCGGCGCCTCGAGCACCCGCGGGGAGACCTTGGCGGCGAGCTCCTCGAGGGTCTCCTCGGGATCGTAGTTGGGCAGGTTGACGCGCACCAGACCCCGCGGCGTGGCGGCGAGCAGCAGCGGCCCGAAGGGTGAGTCGACGTTGGCGTAGGCGACGTCGAGCAGCCCCTCTGCCTCGGCGCGCTCGGTGAGGCGTTGCAGTGCTGCCTTCATGCGAGCTCCTTTCTCAGTCGCTTGATGCCCTCGTGCAGGCTGCGCCGTGCCGCCTCGGGTGAGCAGCCCAGGGCGGCGGCGATCTCGGCGTGGGGGAGATCGGAGCCATAGCGGAGCGCCACCGCCGCTCGCTGCTTAGGCGGCAGAGCGCCCACGAGGTCCCAGATCCCGTCGTCCTTGATCTCTGGATCCTCAACCGCGACCACGTCGATCTCTGCCATGGGCTGCGGCTGCCTTCCTCTGGCGCGATGGTGATCAATCGCCTTGCGGTGCGCGATGGTCAGCAGCCAACCGCGCAGATTGCTGTCGTCCCTCAACTTTGGATAGGCGCGCAGCGCAGCGAGAAAAGTCTCCTGGAAGCAGTCGTCCGCATCAGTGCGGCCGACTGCGCCGCGCAGCACACCCAGGACGTCGGTGGCGTGCTCGTCTAGGAGGGTCTGGAACGGTGGCAAGTTGCTCACTCACTGGATTAAACGCTGCGGGCACATCCAACGTGAGAGAGCAACAGGTGCCCCTCCCCCGGAGACCGTCGCGCAGCTGATCGCTTGGGGAGCTTCGGAACGTATTACCGGGAGCCTCCGGGGGAGGGGCACCTGTTGCTCACCCAGGTCGAAGTGCGCGCTTGATCTAGGGTGCGCGGATGGCCGAGATTCGGGAGCTGGTGGCGGGGGCGCTGGCGGAGGACGTGGGTTCTGGGGACGTCACTTCGGAGGCGACGGTTCCCGCTGGGGCGAGAGGTCGGGCTCGGATCGTGCAGAAGCAGCCGGGCGTGGTCTTTGGGCTGGGGGTGGTTGCCGAGACGATGCGGCAGTGTGGGGTTGAGGACGTTGACAACCTCGTGGTTGAGGGTCAATGGCGGGACTCGGTCCCGGCCGATGCCCTTTTCGCCAGTGGGCCGGCGGCAGCGCTTCTGGCGGCTGAGCGCACTGCACTCAACTTCCTCGGTCACCTCTCCGGCGTAGCGACCCTCACCGCCAGCTACGTCGAGGCGATTGCCGGGACTGGGGCGGCGATCCTCGATACGCGCAAGACGACGCCGGGGCTGCGCGAGCTTGAGAAGGCGGCAGTCCTAGCCGGCGGCGGTCGCAACCACCGCATGGGCCTCTACGACGCAATCCTGATCAAGGAGAACCACATCGCTCTAGCGGGCAACCTTGCCAAGGCTGTCTACGGCGCCCGCAGCAAATATCCGGATCTTGCGGTCGAGGTAGAGACCCGCAATCTCGACGAGGTGGCCTACGCCCTTGGCACCGGCGCCGACATCCTGCTGCTGGACAACATGGACCTCGAGACGCTGCACGGAGCGGTACGGCTTCGCAACGAAAACTCGGGGACCGGCAACGGGCCCTCCCTGGAGGCATCCGGCGGCGTCAATCTGGAAACCGTCCGGGGAATCGCTGAAACCGGCGTGGACTTGATTTCCGTCGGAGCCCTCACCCATTCGGCCCCGACCCTCGACTTCAGCATGCTGATTGAGCTCGCGTAAGGGACAGGTGCCCCTCCCCCGGAGGCTCCCGGTCTTACCTTCGAAGCACCACAAGCGACCTGCTGCGCGACGGTCTCCGGGGGAGGGGCACCTGTCCCTTGCCCACCTCACTTCAGCAGCCGGGACAGCCGCCGGTCCTTGAGAACCCGCCCCCCGGTCTGCTCCTTCGGGCAGTAGTTCGTCTGATGTTCCGAGAAGAACACCGCCTCGATCGTCGTCCCGCAGCGCGGACAGGGCTCGCCCTCGCGCTTGTGGACCTGGAGCGGCATCGGCACCTTGTCCGGCAACTGCTCGTCGATCGTCTGCTCGTAGTGCTCGATCGCGTCGCCGAGCACATGGAGGGCGTCGTGCAGCTGCTTGACCTCCGCCTCGTCCAGTTCGGACCCCTTCTTGAATGGGGAGAGCCGGGCCTCCCAGAGGATCTCGTCGACCCAGGAGCGGCCGATGCCGGAGATGTCGCCCTGGTGGCGTAGGAGGGGGTGAAGGTGGCGAGGTTGGTCGATCAGGGCGGCGAACTCGTCCAGCGGCGGTGCCGGCCAGGCTTCCGGTCCCAGTCGGGCGACCGCCTCGTCTTGGT
The DNA here is from genome assembly GCA_963701265.1 of uncultured Solirubrobacterales bacterium. GTDB lineage: Bacteria > Actinomycetota > Thermoleophilia > Solirubrobacterales > 70-9 > VRUE01. The sequence continues at coordinate 2,196,817 of OY969581.1, read as the reverse complement.
TGACGGCGTCGCTCGGCAGCAGCTTGGCCCAGGCGCGCTGCTTTGTCCCGAACTCGCGCAGGCGCAGCTCGCGATCGTCGTCGAGTCGGATCAGCACGCGTGAGGCGCGGTCTTTGAGCGAAGCGCGTTTGTCGAAGAGCCGCAGGCGCCCCGCCGACATCAGGTGGATCAGCAGGGCCAGGTTGCCGAACTCGACCACGGGCATCTTGCCGACGCGCCTGACCGCGGTGACCTCGCGGCCGGCCAGCGCTTCCAGCGGCGGGTCGAAGGTCTTCATCACGTTCATCCCCGGCGCCAGCGCCGATTCGACCGTGGTCCCGCGCGTCGCGGCGTCGAGCCGCCGGGCGGTTATCTCGACCTCGGGCAACTCGGGCATGCCGAGAGGTTAGACTTGAACGACGTTCATTCGACTGGTTCAAGGCACGCAGTGCCGGGCCAGCGAACATCAGGAAAGGAAGGGCTCGTGCAAGAGCTCCCGACGATCCAACCCATTTCACCGGACGCTCTTTCGCCCGTAGAGATCGCTGCCCTGAGCGCGGAAGTCCGTGCGCTCGCCGCCGAGCGCAACGCCGTGATCCTCGCCCACAACTACCAGTTGCCCGAGGTCCAGGACGTAGCCGACCACATGGGCGACTCGCTCGGGCTCTCGCGCGAGGCCGCCGCCACCGACGCCGACGCGATCGCCTTCTGCGGCGTCCACTTCATGGCCGAGACCGCCGCGATCCTCTCGCCGGAGAAGACCGTGCTGATTCCGGATCTCGACGCCGGCTGCTCGCTCGCCGACTCGATCGATGCCGACCAGCTGCGCGCCTGGAAGGCCGAGCACCCGGGGGCGCTGGTGGTCATGTACGTCAACACCTCGGCCGAGGTGAAGGCCGAGACCGACTACTGCTGCACCTCCTCCAACGCGGTCAAGGTCGTTGAACACATCTGGGCTGAGCACGGCGCCGACACCGAGATCCTCTTCGGCCCCGACATGTGGCTGGGCGCCTTCGTCGAGCGCGAGACCGGTTTGCACGAGGACCCCGAGCGGCGCACCCGCTTCCACATCTGGGACGGGGAGTGCCATGTGCACGCCGGCATCCGCCCCGGCGACATCGCCCAGACCCGGGCCGAGAACCCCGAGGCCGAGTTCCTCATCCACCCCGAGTGCGGCTGTGCCACGCAGGCGATGGAGTACGTCGCCTCGGGCGAGATCGAGCCCGAGGGCGTGCACATGCTCTCCACCTCGGGGATGCTCCAGCACGTTGAAGAGAACCCCGACGGCAGCTTCATCGTCGCCACCGAGAACGGCATGCTCTACCCGCTGCAGCAGGCCGCCCCGCAGGCCAACCTGATCGAGGCCAACCGGATGGCCTTCTGCAAGTACATGAAGATGATCACGCTGCCGAAGCTGCGCGACAGCCTGCGCGATATGAAGTTCGAGGTCAGCGTTTCGGCGGACGTTGCGGCGCGGGCGAAGCTGCCGATCGAGCGCATGGTCGCGATCGGCTAGCGCCAGATATTGTCCCCGCCCGTGAAGGAGCTCGCCCAGCAACTGCGCGTCGACTCGGTCCGCGCCGCCGCCGCGGCGAACTCCGGTCACCCGACCTCCTCGATGTCGGCTGCCGACCTGATGGCGGTGCTCTTCAGCAAGTACCTGCGTTACGACTTCGACGCTCCCGAGAACGCGGCCAACGACCACCTCGTCTTCTCCAAGGGCCACGCCTCACCGCTGCTCTACGCCCTCTACAAGGCCGCCGGGGCGATCGACGACGCGGAGCTGCTCACCTTCCGCGAGTACGGCTCGCGCCTGCAGGGCCACCCGACGCCCGAACTTCCCTGGGTCGACGTCGCCACCGGCTCGCTTGGCCAGGGCCTGCCGATCTCGGTCGGCATCGCGCTTGCCGCCGACCGCCTCGAGCACTCCGACCTGCGGGTCTGGGTGCTCTGCGGCGATTCCGAGCTGGCCGAGGGATCGATGTGGGAGGCCTTCGAGCACGCCGGCTACGCCGGGCTCAGCAACATGGTCGCGATCGTCGACGTCAACCGGCTCGGCCAGCGCGGCCCGACCATGCACGGCTGGGACACCTCCTCGCTGGCGGCGCGCGCCGGCGCCTGCGGCTGGGACGTGCAGGAGATCGACGGCCACGACCTCGAGGCGATCGACGCGGCATACGCCCGCGCCCAGGAGGCCGACCGACCGGCGGTGATCTTCGCCCGCACCAAGAAGGGCTCCGGCGTCGCCGCGGTCGAGGACAAGGAGAACCAGCACGGCAAGCCGCTCGCCGATCCCGAGGCCGCAGTCGAGGAGCTGGGCGGGATCCGCGACGTCAGCGTCGAGGTCGCCGCTCCCGGTGAGGCGAAGCCGTTCGAGATCGAGACGGCTGCGGTCGAGCGTCCCAGCTACGAGGTCGGCGAGAAGGTCGCCACCCGGGCTGCCTACGGTGATGCCCTCGCCTGGATCGGTTCGATCGACGAGAAGGTCGTCGCCCTCGACGGCGAGGTCGGCAACTCGACCTACGCCGAGCGCTTCGGCGCCGCCCATCCCGACCGCTTCTTCGAGATGTACATCGCCGAGCAGCAGATGGTTGCCGCCGCTGTCGGCATGCAGACCCGCGGTTGGAAGCCCTTTGCCTCTTCCTTCGGTGCCTTCCTCAGCCGCGCCTACGACTTCGTCCGCATGGCGGCGATCTCCGACGCTGACCTGAAGCTCTGCGGCTCCCACGTCGGCGTCTCGATCGGCCCCGACGGGCCCTCGCAGATGGCGCTTGAAGACATCGCCTCGCTGCGCGCCGTGCTCGGCAGCGTCGTGCTCTACCCCAGCGACGCCAACCAGGCCGTGCAGCTGCTCGACGCGATGCGCGAGCACCGCGGCGTCAGCTACCTGCGCACGACCCGCGAGGCGACCCCGGTGCTCTACGGGGCAGACGAGACTTTCGAGATCGGCGGCAGCCACACGGTCCGCTCCAGTGGTGACGACGCGCTGACCCTGATCGGCGCCGGCATCACCCTACGCGAATGCCTCACCGCGGCCGACGAGCTCGCTGGCAAGGGCATTGCCGCCCGCGTGATCGACCTCTACTCGGTCAAGCCGGTGGACGCCGAGGCCGTCGTCAAGGCAGCCAACGAGACCGGCGCGATCATCACCGTCGAGGACCACTGGGCGGAGGGCGGCATCGGCGAGACCGTCGCCGGCGTGCTCGCCGAAGCTGGCTCTCAGACCCGCCTCACCCGCCTCGCGGTCAGCGAGCGTCCCGGCAGCGGCCCGCCCGCGGACCTGCTTGCCGCGGCTGGCATCGACGCCGCGCACATCGTCGCGGCGGCTCAGAAGGCGCTTGAGTAGAGCGCTGCAAAGCATTTACTAGCAATCGCTAATAAACCGCTAGTCTTTCGCTCACTTAACTTGGGCGTGGAATTGCGTGCCCGGCGGAGCGCAGGAGTCACCCTGTGTTCGCAGAAGGGAGCGCGGGCATGGCCAGATTGCGAAAGCGAAAGACCGGTGGCGAGGAGCCACAGCGACGGCGGCCGGGAGGCAAGCCGATCATCGAGCTGCGCGACGTGACCAAGGTCTATCCGGGCGGTCACATGGCGCTCGACCGGGTCTCGCTGGCCGTCGACCGTGGCGAGTTCGTCTTTCTCGTCGGCCCGACGGGGTGCGGCAAGTCGACCCTGATCAAGACGCTGATTCGCGACGAGGCGGCCACGGACGGCAGCGTCCGCATCGCCGGCCGCGACATCGGCGCCCTGCCGGAGAAGAAAATTCCGCAGCTGCGGCGCAACATCGGCACGGTCTTCCAGGACTTCAAGCTGCTCCCCGACCGCACCGTCTACGACAACGTTGCCTACGCGCTGCAGGTGATCGGCGCCAGCCGCGCCCAGATCCGCACCCAGGTGCCGGAGACGCTGCGCCTCGTCGGCCTCTCGACCAAGCTGCACAGCTATCCCGACCAGCTTTCCGGTGGTGAGCAGCAGCGCGTCTCAATTGCCCGCGCCTTCGTCAACCACCCGCCGCTGCTGCTCGCCGACGAGCCCAGCGGCAACCTCGACCCGGTCACCTCGATCGGGGTGATGCAGCTGCTCTACCGGATCAACAAGACCGGCACGACCGTCGTCGTCGTCACCCACGACCGCGAGATGGTCGACAACATGCAGCGCCGCGTGATCGAGCTCTACGAGGGCCGCGTCGTCCGCGACGAGGTCAGCGGCGGCTACACCGAGGAGTCGACGACCGAGTTCGGCGTGCGCATGCGGGCCGAGATGGGCGTTGCCCCCGAGGGCCAGACCAACGGACACGATGCGCTGATCTAGATGTCGCGATTCTTCTTCTTCACCCAGGAGGCTTTCCGCGCCCTGCGCCGCAACGGCGCCCCGAGCATGGCGGCGATCGTCACCACGGTCACCACCGTGATCCTGCTCGGCGTGCTGATTCCCGTCTTCCAGACGACCCAGGCAAAGAGCGAATCGGTGCGCGACAGCCTCGAGTTCCGGGTGGCGATCTACGACGACGCGACCCAGGGTGAAATCTCGGCCCTGGAAAGCAAACTTGAGGCGATTCCGCACGTCGCCTCGGTCAGCTTCATCAGCAAGGGCGAGGCGCTGCGCGAACTCGAAAAGGACCTCGGCAAGAGCAAGAGCGAAGACCTGCTCGCCCAGCTGCACGACAACCCGCTGCCCGCCAACTTCCAGATCAAGGCCGACGACGCGAGCAACCTCGACGCCGTCCGCGCCGCGGTGACCCCGGTCGGCCCGAGCGGCAAGCCGCAGCCGATCTCGCCGATCATCCAGGACGTCTTCGACCGCCAGCAGGAGTCACAGCAGATCGAGCAGGTGACCAGCGCCCTGAAGATCGTCCTGACCGTGATCACGGCGCTGCTGATCCTCGCCTCGCTGATGCTGGTCGGCAACACGATCCGGCTCTCGATCTACACCCGCCGCCGTGAGGTCGAGGTGATGCGGCTGGTCGGCGCGACCCGCTGGTTCATCCGCTGGCCGTTCATGATCGAGGGCGTCGTCGTCGGCTTCGCCGGCGGGCTCATCGCCATACTGATCCTGTGGCTGGGCAAGATCACGATCGTCGACCCGCTGAGCGACACCTTCTCCTTCCTCGCGGCGCAGAACAACAGCACCCTCTCCTTCCCCGCCCTGGTGGCGATCCTCTTCGGCGCCGCGGTGCTCGTCTCCGCAGTCGGCTCCGGCGTTACCCTGCGCCGCTTCCTGAAGGTCTGAGCGCCGCGTGAGCGCAGGGAGGGTCGTGGCCCTCGTGGCCACGCTGGTCGTCGTTCTCTGCGCCGGGATCTGGCTCGGCGGCCACCCGGCCAAGCTGCCCGAATTCCTCCGCGACCGCTTCGTCGACGACTCCGCCGGCCTCAACCTGGAAGCGAGCGAGCTGATCGAAGACAACTACTTCCGCTCGGTCGGCTCGGCCGAGCTGACCAACGCCTCTTTGCAGGGCATGGTCCGCGAGCTGCGCCGCCGCCACCGCGATCGCTTTTCCGACTACTTCTCACCGGAAGCGCTGGCCCACTTCAACGAGGCGATCTCGGGTCGTTTCTCCGGCGTCGGCCTCTCGGTCTCCGAAGTCAAACAGGGCCTGCGGGTCGACCGGGTCTTCCCGCACTCGCCGGCGCAGGAGGCCGGGATCGAGCCGGGGGAGGTGATCGTCTCGGTCGACGGGCGCTCGATCGCCGGCGAGAGCAGCGAGGTCTCGACCGAGAAGATCAAAGGCCCGGAAGGGACCGAGGTGACGATCGGCGTCCGCGGGGCCGGCGGCAAGGTTCGCGAGCTCGAGGTCACCCGCGCCCAGATCGCCCTGCCCGTGGTGACCAGCAAAATCAAAGAGGTAGACGGTCGCAAGCTTGGTTACGTGCGCCTGATCTCCTTCAGCGAAGGCGCCCACGCGCTGCTGCGCAAAGCCGTCGAGAAGGTGCAGGACGAAGGGGCCGAAGGAGTCGTGCTCGACCTGCGCGCCAACGGCGGCGGGCTGCTCGATGAGGCGGTGCTGACCGCCAGCGTCTTCCTGCCCGATGACGAAGTCGTGGTGACGACGGACTCGCGCACCCAGGGCCACACCGTCTACAAGACCGTCGGCGACAACCTGCCCGCGGTGCCGATCGTCGTCTTGATCGATCGCAATACCGCCTCGGCGGCGGAGATCCTCACCGCGGCGCTCGCCGACGACGCCGACGCCAAGGTGGTCGGCACCCGCTCCTACGGCAAGGGCGTCTTCCAGCAGGAGATCGGGCTCTCCAACGGCGGCGCGCTGAAGCTGACGATCGGCGAGTACTTCACCCCCGACGGCGTCAACCTCGCCAAGAGCCATGGCATCCACCCCGACGTGAAAGCACGCGATGACCTGCGCACTCCCGGCCGCGACGAGGCCCTGGAAAGCGCACTCGGGGTGCTGGCCCAGCAGTGAGCAAGCGGGACTGGCGCTACTACCGGGAGCGGCAGCGCGGTCGGGGTCGGCGCAAGGAGCCCCGGAACGCCCGCGAGGCGGTCGACGCGCTGCTCGAGGAGCGGCTGGGCCGGCGGGGCTTTGCCGCTGCGCTGGAGGTCGAAGCGGGGCGCGCCGCCGATGCGGCCGAGTCGAGCGAAATTCGCCGCCGTGACCTGACCGAGCTGCCCACCTTCACGATTGACCCCGCCTCGGCGCGGGATTTCGACGATGCGATCTCGGCCCAACGCGAGGGGGACGGCTGCCGCGTCTGGATCCACATCGCCGACGTCGCCGCCCACGTGCGGCCGGGCACGCCGCTCGACCTCGAGGCGCGGCGGCGCGCCAACAGCACCTACGTTCCGGGCGCGGTCGAGCCGATGCTGCCGCGCGCCCTGAGCGAGGACGCCTGCAGCCTGGCGCCGGACGTCGAGCGCCTGGCGGTGACCGCCGAGATCGAGTTGAGCCCGAGCGGCGCGGCCCTTTCATCCAGCTTCTACCGCAGCCGCGTCCGCTCGCGGGCACGCCTCGACTACGACCAGCTCGACCGGGTCTTTGCCGGTGCGGGCAGCGCGCCCGAGGACGTCGCCGAGCCGTTGCGGGTGGCGCGCGAGGCGGCGGCGTCGCTGGGCGAGCGGCGCGGCTCGACCAGCCTCGACATCGAGTCGAGCGAGCCGGAGTTCCGCTTCGACCGCGCCGGCGACGTCGTCGCCGCCCGCTCGGTCGCGCAAACCGAGTCCCATCGCCTGATCGAGCGGCTGATGATCCTCGCCAACGAACAGGTTGCCCAGCTGCTGGAGCGCAAGCGGGTGCCGGCGGTCTACCGGGTACACGCGCAGCCCGATTCGGCCCGAATCGAGCGCCTGGTCGAGCAGCTGCACGCGCTCGGTGTGCCGACGCCGGCGCTGCGCGGCCCTCTGGCGCCGGCACAGGCCGGCGAGGTGTCCGCGCAGGCGAGCCGGCTTGTGCTGGCGGAGGCGGCGCGGCGCGGGCACGGTCGGGAGGCGTATACATCGCTCGTGCTCCGTTCCCTGATGCAGGCCTCCTACAGCGATCGCAACAGCGGCCACGCCGGTCTCGGCAGCCCCGCCTACTGCCATTTCACCTCGCCGATCCGGCGCTATCCCGACCTGCTCGTGCACCGGGCGCTGCTGGCAGCGCTGGGCGAGGGGGAGGAGGCGCCGCGCGCCGCTGAGGCGCGCGAGGTTGCCTGGCACAGCAGCGAGTGCGAGCGCGAGTCGGTCCGGATCGAGCGCGACGCCGACGACGTCTGCGCCGCCTATCTGCTGCGCCGCGAGCTTGACGAGCGCGGTGCCGAGGCCGAGTTCAAGGGGGAGATCTCAGGAGTGATCCGCAGCGGCGCCTTTGTTGCCTTTGGCGGCGAGCTCGGCGACGTTTACGAGGGCTTCGTACCGGCGCGGACGATCGGCTCCGAGCGCTTCGAGCTGAACGAGACCGAGACCGCCCTCGCCGGGCGCGAGTCCGGCACCAGCCTGCGCCTTGGCGATCCGATATCCGTCCGGGTCAGCGACGTGGCGCCGGCCCGCGGCCGGGTCGATTTGGAGCGCGTCGATGGCTAAGAAGTCGAAGGCGAAGCGCGAGCCCGCCTCGGGCGATGTCGCCACCAACCGCCGCGCCCGTCACAAATTCGAGCCGGTGGAAAAAATGGAGGCGGGGATCGTCCTGCTGGGCTCCGAGGTGAAGTCGCTGCGCAACGGCAAGGCGCAGATGACCGACTCCTACGCCGTGGTCGAGAAGGGCGAGGTCTGGCTGCGCAAGCTGCATATCCCGCCCTACGAACCGGCCAGCCGCGAGAACCATGAACCGGAACGGCCGCGCAAACTGCTCCTGCACAAGGGTGAGATCGAAAGGCTGATCGGCAAGACGGCGGAGAAAGGCCTGACCCTGATTCCCCTGCGCATCTACTTCAAAGGCCCCCGAGCAAAGGTCGAGCTGGCCCTGGCGCGAGGCAAGGAGGGACGCGATCGGCGGCGCGATATCGCGGACCGCGACGTGCGCCGCGAAGTCGAGCGGGAATTCAAGAGCCGGATGAGGTAGCTTCGGGATCGTGCGTTCCAGTTTTTTCCTGCTCGCGGATTCCTTTCCGGACGAAGCCGGCAACTTCGTCAGCGACAACATTCAATACTTCGTCGGCGCACTCGTCCTGGCGATCCTGGTGCTGCTGCTGGTCGTCAGCGTGACCCAGCGGCGCAGCAAGGAAAAAAAGGCCGGCAAGGGGACCGGGGCTACGCCACCACCCCCGCCACCGGGCAAGGGGCCAATCCCGCCCCCACCGGCCGCGACACAGGCCCAGGCGCAGACAACCGAGTTGCCGAGGACGCCGCCACCAGCGGGGGCACCGCCTCGAGCGGGGGCGCCGCCTCGAGCGGGGGCGCCGCCAGCTGTTCCACCTTCGCCAACGGCGCCCGGCCAACCGGTGAGCACCAAGGACAAGCGCAAACAGGCTCGCGATCAACAGCGGGCGGCCCGCCTCGAGCACCGCAAGCGGCGCCAGGAAGAGGCCAAACGACGCAAGGAAGAACGCGTTGCGAAACGAGCCGAACGTCGCGGCAAGCCGGCCACCGGCGGGACTCGCGGAGGCGGTCGCCGGGCCCGCAAGGAAGCGGCAAAGGCCGAGCGTCAGCTGGCCGAAGCGCGCGCTGCCCAGGAGCGTGAACAGCTGCAGCAGGGCGCGATCCCGCCGCCCGTTGCACCACCAATGGCTCAACCGCCGTTGGCCCAGCCGCCAGCGACACCCATGCCCGCTGCGCCCCAGCCGCCGGCGCCTACGCCGCCGTTGACGCAGGTGCCCGCTGTGGCGCTGCCCGGCGCTCCGGTCGGGTACGAGGAGCCGGCCGTGGCCGAACAGAGGGTTCACGACAAGGTTGCGGAGATCCAGCAAGAGGAGGAGCGGATCCGGGCCGAGGCCGATCGCAGGATTCAGGAGGCGGAGCGACTGCAGCACGAAGCTGAAGGGCGCGCGGCCCAGGCGCAGGCGGGCCAGGTGACCCAGAGCATGCCGCCGGTGGCACCCGCCGCGGTCACCGGTGAGCCTGCGGGTCTGCAGACCGCTGAGCAGCAGCTGCAGCAAGAGCGTGAAGCCCAGGAGCGGGCGATGGCCGAGGCCCAGGAGCGTCTGCGCCAAATCGAAGAGCGCACCAAGGAAGCCGAGCGACGCGCCGCTGAGGCGGAGCGTCTGGCCAAGCTCAAGTCCGAAGAGGACGAGCGCGAGCGGCGCCTGCAGGAGATTCGCGACAGCGTCGCCCAGGCCGAGGAGCGCGCCCGCGAGGCCGAGCGCCGCGCCGAAGCGGCCGAGCAGGCTGTAATCCAGTCGGTGCAGGGTCAGGCTTCGGTTTCTCCCCAGCCGCCGGCACCTTCTGCCTCGTTCGCCGCCCCTCAGCCGCCAGCACCGCAGCCCACGCCTCCTCCACCGGCCCCCGAGCCACCGGCGCCGATGCCACCTTCGCCAACACCACCTGCGCCAGAGCCCCCGGCGCCGATGCCGCCACCGGCCCCCGAGCCGCCGACGCCGGCTCCGCAGCCAGGGCCCGTGCCGCCTGCACCAGACCCCACGCCACCCGCGGCCGCGAGCTCAGCCGGCGGCACGATTGACCTCAACGCGGTCAGCTTCGAGCAGCTTCGCGCCGAAAACCTCTCGGTCACCCAGGCCACCCGCCTGCTTGCCCATCGCGAGCGCCTCGGTCGTTTCGGCTCGGTTGATGATCTAGACGAGGTGCCCGGGTTCCCGCAGGACGTGCTGGAAGACCTGAAGCGCCGCTCCAGCGTCTGAAGACGCGAGCTCCTACAGGCCGGCTGCTTCGAGCAGCTTGAGCCAGACCTCGCTGCGGCTCGGGTAGGCAGCCACCGCGTGTCGGAGTTTCGGCAACGGGACTTCGCCGACGATGGCGACGGTGGCGGCGTGGAGGAAGTCGGCGGTCTCGAAGCCGGTGAAGGTGGCGCCGACGATGACGTCACGGGATTGGTCGATGACGAGGCGGGAGGTGCCGCCGGTTTCCTTGCCCTGGAAGCTGGCACCCGCCGTGCCGTCGGTGGGGACGTCAACGGCGCGCGCGTCGATGCCGGCTTCGCGGGCTTGTTCGAGTGTCTTGCCGGCGGCGGCAACCTGGGGGTCGGTGAAGGTGACCCGGGGGGAGCCGATGGCTTCCGCGACCACGTCGGTGTCGCGACCGAGGACGTTCTCGGCCGCAACCCAGGCCTGGTACTTGCCCATGTGGGTGAAGAGAGCCCGGCCGTTGACGTCGCCGACGGCGTAGAGCCAGTCGTGGTCGCTTACTCGCAGTCGGTCATCGCACTCGAGGAAGCCGCCTTTTCCGGTCTCGACCCCGACGCTGTCGAGGCCGATTTCCTCCGTGCGGGGCTTGCGGCCGACTGCGACGAGGATCTCGGCGCCGGCAACCTCGCTGCCGTCGTCAAGCGACACGGTGACGACGTCGCCATCGCGGCTGACCTCGGTGGCTTTCGCTCCAGTGCGCACATCGACACCGTGGTTCTCGCGCAGCGCCTTCGTCACTTCCTCGCCGGCGAAGGGCTCCTCGCGTGAGAGCAGGTGCGGGCCGCCCTCGATCAGGGTGACCCGGCAGCCAAGCGATGCCCAGGCCTGGGAGAGCTCGCTGCCGACCGGGCCGCCGCCGAGGACGACCATGCTCTCGGGAACGTGCTTCGCCGTGGTTGCATCGCGGTTGTTCCAGGCGCGCGCCGAGTCGAGGCCATCGAGCGGCGGCATCGCCGCGCCGCTGCCGGTGGCGACGACGATCGCCTGGCGGGCTTCGATGAGGTCGTCGCCGACCCGGACCCGGCGCTCGCCGTCGAGCGCGCCGCTACCGCGGAATAGCTCGATGCCTCGTTCTTCCAGCCAGGGCAGCTGCCCGGAGTCATCGCGGTCGTGAATCACCTCATCGCGGCGGTCGAGCACGGCTCGCGGATCGAGGCGCTCCTCAACGGCGATCCCCGGCACGCGCTCTGCCTCGGCGAGCAGGTCGGAGGGGCGCAACAGCGCCTTCGAGGGCATGCAGGCGTAGTAGGAGCACTCGCCACCGACCAGGTGCTGCTCGACGATCGCGACCGAGAGCCCGCCGTCGGCGAGCCGGCCCGCGCAGACCTCACCGGGTGCTCCAGCGCCAAGCACGATCGCGTCGAATTGCTTCGCCACGCGTGTATTCCTACCCGACTCCGTACAATCGCTGCACATAGCACGGGGGCGACAGGCTTCGACGTGGTCGGTCCGTGCGAAAGGTTGCAGGTCGAGGTTGCCGGAGGCCTCGTTAAACCCCGGCACCAACCAATACGTGCGGACCATGAGTTCGCCCTCGCTGCCTAGCTAGAACCTAGGCGATGAGAGTCGGTCCTCTCCCGCCCGCGGGGAGGGCAGCCGGCTTCAGAATGCGGGCTTACCCAGGCGGATCGCCCCGTCTGCCAGGGGACAATTCAGAGGGCTTTATCTCCCGCAGTGCCCGCCGGCGCGGACCCCGGGAGACGAGAATCAAGCGCCGGCTATACCTGTAGATGCCTTCGCGCTACGACCTCGGACGCCGGTTCAATTCCGGCCGCCTCCACTGATGGGCCAATACGTTGCGTTCCTGCGGGGGATGAACCTCGGCGGGCGGAGAATCAAGAACACGGAGCTGCAGGCGGAGTTCGAGGCGCTGGGCTTCGCCGATGTCGCCTGCTTCCGCGCCAGCGGCAACGTCGTCTTTACGGCCGGTCGTGGCAGCGCGTCGAAGCTGACCGCGCAGATCGAAGCCGGGCTAGGGGAGGCGCTCGGATACGAAGTGCCGGTCTTCCTGCGCAGCGCTGCCGAGTTGAGCGCGCTTGCCGCGCACGAGCCATTCGACGCCGCGGCGGTAAAGGCCTCCAAGGGCAAGCTCCAGGTCGCGCTGTTGCCGAAGAAGCCGGCAACGAGGGCGCGCAAGGCGGCGTTGGCGGAGGCCACGGATGAGGACCGCCTGGCGCTCGAAGGTCGCGAGCTCTACTGGTTGCCGAGTGGCGGCATCTCCGATTCCGATCTCAACCTGAAGGCGATTGAGACAGCCGTCGGGCCATGGACGATGCGCACGATGGGCACGGTCGAGCAGATCGTCGCCAAGTACTTCGAGAGCTGAGATTTCACCGGCGGCCGAGCCGGCGTTTGATCCGCGGATTCACCTGCATGTAGACGGTTGCGCCCGCCCATGAAGCCAGAATAAGAATCCCTGGAGGCGCCCCAAAGCCGACAATTGCGGCACCGGCTGCAATTGAGACGATCGAGCTGAGGATGACTGCGCCTCGGGGGAATTTGAGGAGCCGAGCCATCAGGTCCATATCTTGATGATAAGAGCCACGATGGCCGACGGCCAGCCCCAAGAGAAGCCCTCAGCGAGACCTTCGTTGATCTGCTGGCTGAGGACGTCGGGTGGCTGCTCTTCAGAGACGGCCCGAACTGCGGCATAGCCGCTGCAATACGCCATCTCGCCCCCCAGGGTGCGCGAAATGTCATAAGTGTTCGGCTATATCCGCGCGGGGAATCGCGGCGATCGCCAGGTCGCCGCTGACGGCGCCGATCTCATCCGGCAGGGCCGAGAGGCGGACGTCGGAGACGAACTCCAGCGGCTTGCCGAGCGGGCGGAAGAAGTTGTCGTAGTGGGTGGGGACGACGACCTTGGGGTCGAGGCGGGGGATGATCCGCTGCCAGTAGTCGTCGGTGAAGTTGCGGCCGGCGACGCCGGCGAGGAAGACGTCGATGCCTTGCTCGCGGACCGCGTCGTCGATCAGGTTGGCGCTGCCCTGGTGGTAGAAGCTGACCCCGGCGACCTTGATCGTGATGCCCCAGACCTGCCCGCAGCGGTAGGCGGCCGGCGAGAGCGCGTCGAGGTGCTCGCAGGTGAGGTCGCCGTCGTAGGGCACGGCGAGGCCGAGCAGCAGCTTTGAGTGGACGCTGGGCGTGAAGCTGACCTCGAACGGGCCGAGCTCGTAGCTGCGGTAGGGCTCGACCTCCACGGTCTGCTCAGCGAGGCCGTGCAACCCCATCAGGGTCAGGAGCGAGTCCGAGCCGTAGGCCTTGCAGCCGAAGCGGCGGGCGATCGCCGGCGCGTCGACGGCGTGGTCGAAGTGGGTGTGGCCGACGAGGACCCCAACGACCTCGCCGGGGGCGTGGACGAAGCGATCGAGCGCCGCCGGGTCGGGCAGGGCGGCGCGCCGCCGCAGCAGCTCGCTGAACGGAACCCGGGAGAGGTAGGGGTCGACGAACAGCGTCCTGCCCTCGGCACTGATCCGGTAGCCGGAGACGCCGAGCCATTCGACCTCCAGCCCCTCGGGGAGCTGCAGCGGCTTCGCCTCGAGCTCGCCCAGCACCTGGCCGTCTTCGCGCTGGGACGCCGCCCGGGTCAGCCGCGCCCTGGCGAGCTCACTCAGGTGTCGCAGCGGGCCGGGCACTGTTGGATACCCTACGCCGGGGCACGCCGTCCGCGTAAGGTCAGGCCGACCATGGCAATCGCCACAGCGACCACGATCGATCTCTACGCCGGCGGCAAGCTGCTCTTCGCCGACGTCTCCTTCAAGCTCGAGCCGCGCGAGCGGATGACGCTCTCCGGTCGCAACGGCGTCGGCAAGTCGACCCTGCTGCGGGTGCTGGCGGGGGAGCGGCCGCCCGACTCCGGCAGCCTCGCCCTGCAGAAAGGAGCACGGGTCGCCCTGCACGATCAGCGCCCGCCGCGCGACGCCGCGATCTCGCTCGGCGACTACGTCTTCTCCGGCCGCGCTGACATGGAGGAGACCGAGGCCGAGCTGGCTCGCCTGGAGGCGGCAATGGGCGCCGGCGAGCCCGACGAGGAGACGATGCGGGCCTACTCGGTCGCTCAGCAGCGACTTGAAGCCGGCGGCGGCTACCGCTGGCGCGACGATGTCCTCTCCGTGCTCAGCGGCCTCGGCTTCGGCGAGGAGGCCGCCGGCCGCGAGCTCTCCACCTTCTCCGGCGGCGAGCTGACCCGCGCCTCGCTGGCCCGCGCCCTCGCCACCCGCCCCGACCTGCTGCTGCTCGACGAGCCGACAAACCACCTCGACATTCCTTCGCTGGAATGGCTCGAGCGCTACCTCGTCGACCTCGACGCCGCCGTCGTCCTCGTCGCCCACGACCGCTGGTTCCTCGAGGCGGTGGGCACTTCGGTGCTGGAGCTGGAGGCCCAGCGCGGCCGCTTCTTCGCCGGCCCCTGGCACGCCTGGCGCAAGGAGCAGGCGGCGCGCGAGATCGCCCGCGGCAAGGCGATCGAGCGCCAGGAGGCGGAGATCGAGCGGATGGAGCGCTTCGTCGAGCGCTTCCGCTACAAGGCGACCAAGGCCAAACAGGCGCAGTCGCGGCTGAAGCAGATCGACAAAATCAAGCGCGACGGCGTCACCGCCGAGGCGCGTGACCGCCGCAACCTGCGCTTCTCCTTCGTCAAACCGGAGCGTCCCGGCCGGGTGGTGCTCAAACTTGTCAACGCGACGATCGAGGTGCCCGGCCGCACTCTGCTCGCCGGCGCCGAGCTCGAACTCGAACGCGGCGAGCACGCCGTCCTCGTCGGCCCCAACGGGGCTGGCAAGACAACCTTGATCGAGACTCTCGCCGAGCAGCGCGAGCCGGCCGCCGGCTCGGTCCGCACCGGGCACAACGTCAAGGTCGGCTACCTCTCCCAGCACGCCGAGACGGCGGCGGGAACGGGCACCGTGCTCGACGCCGCCCAGCGCGAGACCGGGCTCAGCGGCCAGAAGGCTCGCGACCTGCTCGGCGGCTTCCTCTTCTCCGGCGCCGACGTGGAGAAGTCGCTCGACGACATCTCAGGTGGTGAGCAGCGCCGCCTCTCGCTGGCGATCCTCGTCGCCAGCGGTGCCAACGTGCTGATCCTCGACGAGCCCACAAACCACCTCGACATCGAGAGCCGCGAGGCGCTCGAGGACGCCCTCTCGGCCTTCGAAGGTGCGGTCATCCTCGTCTCCCACGACCGCGCCCTGCTCGAGGCGGTGGGCAGCCGCACGATCGTCTGCGAGGAGGGCGAGCTGCGCAGTTACCCGAGCGGCTGGGCGGCCTATCAGCGCCGCCGCGAGGAAGACGAGGAAGCGGCCTCGGCGGCCGCCGCCGCGGCGAAACGCTCGGCCAAGGGTGGCAAGCGCCAGAGTCCCCGCACGATTGCCCAGCGGGCCGCGCGCAAGGCGAGCCGCCTGGCAGAGAAGATCGAGGCGGCCGAAGCGGAGCTGCGCGAGGTAGAGGAGGAGCTGGCCGACCCGATCGCCTGGTCGACGCCGGCCAAGCACGAGCGCGCCAACGAGCGCCACGACGCCGCAAAGCGCAAGGTCGCCGAGCTCTACGAGCAGTGGGAGGAGGCCGAACGGGCGGTCAGTGCAGCGGGCGATCCAGCCTGACCCGGGTGCCACTGCCCGGCGCCAGGGTGATGTTGCGGACCTTGACCGCCTCTGGCTTGGAGTCGGGAGCGCTGAGGTCGGCGTGCTGAACGAACTCGCGCAGGATGATCCGCATCTCGTATTCGGCGAAGGCGGCGCCGATGCAGCGCCGCACGCCACCGCCGAAGGGGATCCAGGCGTAGTTGTCGGCCTTTTCGGTGAGGAAGCGCTCGGGCCGGAACTCCTCCGGCTTGGGGAAGAAGTCCTCGCGGTAGTGCAGGGCGGCGATCGCCGCCATCACGAAGCTGCCCTTGGGCAGCTCGTAGCCGCCAATCCGGGCGGGGGCGGTGAGGCGACGGGCGACGTCGACGATCACCGGCCGCGCCCGCAGCGTCTCTTTGACCGTGGCGTCGAGGTAGTCCTCCTCGCCGGCCGCGATCGATTCACGCAGCTTGGTCAGCACCCGCGGCGTGCGCAGCAGTCGCTCCATCGCCCAGGCGAGGCCGGTCGCGGTGGTCTCGTGGCCGGCGCCGAGCACGGTGACGAGCTCGTCGCGCAGCTCTTCGTCGCTCATCGGAGCGCCGTCGTCGTGGCGCGCCTGCAGCAGCAGCGAGAGCACGTCGTCGTGCCCCTCCTCGCCGGCTTCGACCTCCTTGCGGCGCAGGCCAATCTCCTCGTAGATGAACTCGTCGAGCGCCGCGCGCGAGCGCTGGAAGCGCGTCCAGGGGCTCCAGGGGCCGAGGTTGCGGCGCAGGGCGGGGATCGTGGTGACCAGGCTGACCCGCTTGCTGAAGTCGTCGATCAGGAGCTCGAAACGAGCCAGGCGGTCCTCGTCGTGGACGCCGAAGACGGCGCGCATGATCACCGCCAGGGTGATCCGCTGCGTGTGCGGGCGCAGGGCGAAGGGCTCGCCGACCGGCCAGCTCTCCATCTCCTTCAGCGTCGTCTCGCGGATCAGCTCGCCGTAGCCGCGGATGCGCTCGCCGTGGAAGGGGGGCAGCAGCAGCTTGCGCTGCTGCATGTGCGGGGCGTCGTCGAGGGTGAGCACCGAGTTGGGACCGAGCGCCGGCTCGAGCACCGTCGCGTTGGCCTCGCCGGCGTGGAACTGGGCGGGCGAGCCGGTGAACAGCTCCTTGACCAAGGCCGGGTCGGCGACGTAGACGAGCCGGCCGAAGAAGGGGAAGGAGAGGCTGAAGATGTCGCCGTAGCGGCGCTGCAGCTTGACCAGGAAGCCGAGCGGGTCACGGGTATAGCGCA
Organism: uncultured Solirubrobacterales bacterium; assembly: GCA_963701265.1. Classification (GTDB taxonomy): domain Bacteria; phylum Actinomycetota; class Thermoleophilia; order Solirubrobacterales; family 70-9; genus VRUE01. The sequence continues at coordinate 2,179,776 of OY969581.1, read as the reverse complement.
GCGCCTGCAGCATCGACGGGGCTTTTGAGCCCGGTGGGGCGCCGCTGCGCGCGGCCATGGCGGCAGGGGCGCGGGAAATCGTTGCCTGCTCCATCTCTACGGACCATAGAGCAAAAACTGGCTGGACAGCCAGGACGCCGAGCTAGAAGACGATCGTGCGGGCCCCGTCGAGGAGGACGCGGTCGTCAACGTGGGCCTTGACCGCACGGGCGAGGACGAGGCGCTCGATGTCGCGGCCGATCCGCTTCAGGTCGGTGACCTCGTCGCGGTGGCTGACCCGGGTCACGTCCTGATCGATGATCGGGCCGGCGTCGAGCTCCTCGGTGACGTAATGAGCGGTGGCGCCGATCAGCTTGACGCCGCGCTCGTGGGCGCGGCGGTAGGGATCGGCGCCGACGAAGGCGGGCAGGAAGCTGTGGTGGATGTTGATCGCCGGGGCGCCGAGGCGCTCGAGGAACTCGGCGGAGAGGACCTGCATGTAGCGGGCGAGGACGAGCAGGTCGACCTCGCCGAGCAGCTCCAGGATGCGCTCCTCCGCCGCGGCCTTGTCATCGGCCTCGACCGGCACGTGGTGGAAGGGCAGGCCGAGCGAGCTGACCTGCTGCTCGTGCTCGGGATGGTTGGAGACGACGGCGACAAGATCAGCGCCGAGCTCGCCGCTGCGCCAGCGCCAGAGCAGGTCCGAGAGGCAATGGTCTTCGCGCGAGACCATGATCGCCAGCTGCTTGGGCTCGCTCGACTCAGCGAAGCGGAAGTCCATCTCGAAGCGCTTGGCGATCTCGCTCTCGAAGCGGTCGTAGACCTCCTCGCGCTCCCCGGCCGGGACCGGGTCGAAGGCCATGCGCATGAAGAAGCGACCCTCGTTGCTCGAGTGCTGGTCGGCGTCGATGATGTTGAGCCCGGCCTCGGCGAGGAAGCCGCTGACCGCGGCGATCAGCCCGGGCCGGTCTGGGCAGGCGAGCAGGAGGCGGGTCGTCGGCGTCTCCACGGTCTGAGCATCATCGCGCTTCTCTAGCCTGCTGTACGTGCGGATCACGGCGGCACCGGACGGGATCACCGAGCGGCTCGGGCTGATGCTCAACCGGCTGCCGACGCCGATCGGCGAGGCGATGTTCGCGATGCCGGTGGCGCGGGCGCTGCAGGTGGCGCAGCGCACCGGGATGCTGGCCGCCCTGGCGGAGGGGCCGCGACAGCCGGATGAGCTGGCCGAGCACCTCGGCCTGCGTCCCGCCGGCACCGAGCTGGTCCTCGACGTGATCGCCTCGCTCGGCCACGTCGAGCTGAAACCGGATGGCAGCTACGAGATGGCAGCCCGCGCCCGCCGTTGGCTCGACCCCAGCTCCGACCACTACCTCGGCGACTTCCTCGCTGACACCGCCGAGTACTGGCAGTGGTGGGGAGACCTCGAGGACCTCGTCCGCGACGGTCGCCACGCCGAGCTGCACGACAAGTCGCCCGACGATCCCTACTGGCGCTCCTACATCCGCGGTCAGTACCAGCTCGCCAAGCTCAGCTCCGCCGAGGTCGCCAAGGCGGTGCCGCTGCAGCAGGGCGCGCACTCGCTGCTCGACGTCGCCGGCGCCCACGGCGAGTACTCGATGGCGCTCTGTCGCCACCACCCGGGACTGAAGGCGACGATCGTCGACCTGCCCGGCAGCGCCCGCATCGGCCGCGAGATCGTCTCCGGGGCGGGCATGGAAGACCGTGTCCACCACGTCGAAGGCGACATGTTCGAGGCTGACTTTGGCGGCCCCCACGATGGCGCCCTCTGCTTCAACATCGTTCACCACCTGACGCCGGAGCAGGCGAAGTCGCTCTTCGCCCGCATCCGCGCCGTCCTGCGCCCCGGCGCGCCGCTCTGCGTGCTCGAGCTCTACGACCGGCCGGCGGGGCAGAAACCGAACTCCGGCTCGATCCTCGGTCTCTTCTTCCACCTCACCTCGGGCGCCGACACCTACACCGTCGAGCAGGTCTCCGGCTGGCTTGCCGACTCCGGTTTCGGGCCCGCCGAGAAGAAGACGTTTCGCACTCTGCCGAACCTGGCGATGGTCTCCGCCAAGGCCGTCTAGGCCGACTGAGCTTCACCTTTCGCTGCACGATCTCGTCCAGCGACCGAAGTGGCAGACCGCACATCGTGCCTGACTACGTCTCAAACGGCACGCACTATGTGAGCAGTGTGAGCGCGATCACGTTCCGAGGCCGCAAATACCGGCACGGTCCTCCGCTTGCTCACAAAACGCACATATTTCATTCCCGTCCTGATCCTCTGCGTCGCTTTCCCCGCCGCCGCTCTTGCTGCCGGCACTGGCGGAGGGTCGTCTCCACGGACAGGCGTCGCCGATGCGGTGCCCGCGAAGCTCTCGGTGCTGAGGCGTTCGACCGTGAGCTTCCACCGGACCATTCGGGTCACGGTCGCCCACCTTGAAGAGGTTCGTCGCGACCGCATCCGTCGCGAACGCCGCGAGCTCTTCGCCAGCCTTCCCGGCGGCGTCTCCCAGGAAACGCTCGACGCGATCGGTGCCTGTGAGTCCGGCGGCGATCCGACTGCGGTCTCCTCCGACGGCAGCTACCGCGGCAAGTACCAGTTTGATTTCGGCACCTGGGAATCGGTCGGCGGCTCCGGCGACCCGGCGGCTGCTCCCGAGCAGGAGCAGGACTACCGGGCGGCGCTTCTCTATGCGCAGTCGGGTTCGTCGCCCTGGCCCGTCTGCGGCTGAACCTACGATCAGGGGCATGAGCGAGGCGGTCCCCACACCCGACCCAAAGGGACCGCAGCGCAAGCCCCCGAAGGAAGCGATCGCCGAGGCCAAGGTCCGGGTTCCGACCCGAGGTAACCGCAAGCTCGAGTCCTTCCTGAACGCCGTCAATAGCGACGACCAGGTGCGGGCCTGGTGGTACATGACCCAGGTGCACGCCGAGCGGTTGGGGATGTCGGACCACTCCTGGGTGCACATGCAGATCGTGCTCAATATCGCCCTGCGGTTGCTGCGCTTGCTGGTCAAGGCCGGAGTGGAGCCGGCGGTCGTCGCCGACCACGGCATGTCACCCCGGGACGCGGAGGTCGTGGTCGCCGGGGGCGCGCTGCTTCACGACGTCGGCATGTCGATCCACCGGCAGGACCATGAGGCCTACAGTCTGTTTCTGGCCAACGGGGCGCTCGAGCGCCTGCTGGCGGACTCCTACAAGCAGCCCGAGCGCACGATCGTCGCTTCGGAGATCCTGCACGCGATCATCGGACACCGGCGCAGGGGGGAGCCCTACACGCTGGAGGCTGGGGTGGTGCGGGTCGCTGATGCGCTGGATATGGCCCAGGGGCGGACGCGGATCCCGATCGAAGCGGGACAGGAGGGGATCCACTCGATCTCCGCCGCGGCGGTCGACGAGGTGCGGATCGAGGCGGGGGAGACGCGGCCGGTGCGAATTCAGATCGCGCTGAACAACTCGGCGGGGATCTTCCAGGTCGACGACCTATTGGCGACGAAGATTCGCGGCACCCCGCTCGAGGGCAAGGTCGAGGTCGTCGCCGAGATCGAGGGCGAGACCGAGAAGCGACTGCTCAGCGGCTTCCGGCTGGACTAGCCGTAGCGCTCTAGGTCCTGGCGGCGCCGTTCTTTGCGCGCCTCGAGCCGACCCTGGACGATCGAGAGCACGATCACGAGGATCGCGAAGAAGGCGATCACGCCGAAGCAGAAGAAGGTCACCGTCTTGTCGGTGGTCGGACCGGCGAGGCCGACGCCGTTGTCGGCAAGTGCGAGCGGGGCCGCCAGCAGCAGCGAGAGCAGCGCGGCGCAGAATGCGGCGGCGATGCTGGTTCGGCGCGAGGGAGCCTTCACGCTCGGGAATTTAGCGCAAGGGGCGGGCTCCATAGGATGCGCCGCGATGAGCACCCTCGAAGCCATCGTCCTCGGCCTCGTCCAAGGGCTGACCGAGTTCCTGCCGATCTCCTCCAGCGGGCACCTGCGGATCGTGCCGGCGCTGCTCGGCTGGGAAGACCCCGGAGCCGGCTTCACCGCCGTGATCCAGCTCGGGACGATGGCTGCGGTGCTGATCTACTTCCGCGCCGACCTCTGGCGCATCGCCGCCGCCTGGCTGGGTGAGCTGCGGGTGCCGATTCGCCAGGCCAGCCAGGAGGCGAAGCTCGGCTGGTTCATCGTCCTTGGCACGATCCCGATCTCGATCTTCGGCTTCATCTTCAAGGACCAGATCGAGTCCGGCGCGCGCAGCCTCTACCTGATCGGATCGGCGCTGATCCTCTTCTCCTTCGTCATGGTCGCCGCGGAGCGGGTTGGCACGAGACAGCGGAACCTCGATGGGATGAATGGCCGCGACGGGCTCTTCATCGGCGTCGCCCAGTCGCTCGCCCTGATCCCCGGCGTCTCGCGCTCGGGGGCGACGATCTCGGCCGGCCTCTTCCGCGGCTTCGACCGCGTTGCCGCCGCCCGCTACTCGTTCCTGCTCTCGGTGCCGGCAGTCGTCCTCAGCGGGCTCTTCGAGCTGCGCAAGGTCGGCGAAAACGGCAGTCCGTCGGCGGCGGCGACGGTGATCGCCACGCTGGTCGCCTTCGTCACCGGGTACCTGGCGATCGCCTGGCTGCTGCGCTACCTCAGCACCCACACCCTGGAGATCTTCGTCATCTACCGGATCGCCCTCGGTGCGCTGGTGCTGGTGTTGGCGGCGACCGGCGCGATCAGCTGATTGGCCTCACAAATGGCGAACGGCCCGGGGCAGCGGGCCGTTCGCGGTGACGAGAGAGGAGTCTCGTGAGGCTTGAGTCTGGCGCCGGGCCAATGGCTGGCCGTGAACATCCGGAGAATCTCCTGGGAAGGCTCGGTAACAACTCGGATCGGGCCGGCCGAGCGACTTCCCCGCAAATTGGGACAATTGGGCTGTGAAAATCCTGTGAAAGCAGGGCTTTTGTTCCAGCGCCCGTCTTCCTTGCCGCATACAATCCCAACGCCTTGACCTCGCAGCAGACCACCCGGCTAGCGGTCATCGATGACGACAGCGGTTTCGTCACGGTGCTCTCCAAGCGCACCGAAGCCGCCGGCTGGCAGCAGCGCGTGCTGAACAGCGCGATCCCGCCGGAAGAGCTGGTGGCGATGAAACTGAACGCCCTGCTGGTTGACCTTGCGGTCCTCGGTGACGAAGCCTGGGACTACCTGGGCCGGGTCTGCGAGTTGCTGCCCGACCTCGGCGTGGTCGTCTGCACGGGTCGCTCAACCGTCGCCCAGCGAGTACGGGCCCTGCGATTTGGAGTCGACGATTGGATCGGCAAGCCCTGCCACCCCGAGGAGGTGATGGCGCGGATCGAAGCTGTCTCCCGCCGCCGTCGCCGCAGTCGCGCCGATGTCGACGCCGGGCCGCTCGTCATCGGCGAGCTCGAGATCCGCGCCGATCAGTTCCAGGCTTTCGTCGCCGACGGCAGCCTCGACCTCACCCGTCGCGAGTTCGAGCTGCTGCAGCTGCTCGCCGACACCAAGGGCCAGGTTCTCGAGCGCGAGGCGATCTACCAGCGGGTTTGGGGCTACGCGATGGCCCATGGCGATCGCTCGGTCGACGTCTTCATCCGCAAGCTGCGCCAGAAGCTGGAGAAGCGCTCACCCGGCTGGCGCTACATCCACACCCACTTCGGTGTCGGCTACCGCTTCGAGCCGGAAGCGGTCGGTGGCGTGGCACCTGAGCTGGTTGACAAGGCCGCCGGCATCGATGCGCCGGCCGGGGATTCACAAGTAGTTCACAGCAGCTTTACGGTCGCGTAACCGCACTCCGGCTTCGCCCGGCCATCCTCGCGAGCCATGTTGGAGATCCGGCCCGAGGAGCATGCCGCCCTGGTCGACGGCCGCCCGCTCAGCTTGACCGTGCGCGAGCTGCAGCTGCTGACCACGCTGGCTGCGCATCCCCAGCGCATCCTCACCCGCGAGGAGCTCTACGCCGAGGTCTGGGGTCGCGAACCGCGCCATGACGACCGCTCCGTCGACGTCTACGTCAGCCGCCTGCGCTCGAAGCTGGGCGACGCGCTGCCGGGCCAGCGCCTGATCCATACCCACAGCGGCATCGGCTATCGCTTCTCGCCGGACGGCTAGCGCGACGTGCAGGGGTCTTTTACATCTTTTTCACAATCCCGATACAGCCAGGTAACAAGCTGTCGGAGGCGCGCTGAGAGTGTGGCCGGCAAGGCGGCCGGACCAGGCCCGCTCTCGTGCCCTACGACGAAAAGGAGTTTGTGTGAGTCCCCCTAGATGGTTGGCCATTTTCGCCTCACTGGCCGTCCTCGCGATCGGTGTTTCTGCCTGCGGCAGCAGCGATGACAGCAGCAGCGCTTCCTCCGGTGGCGACCTCTCCGGCCAGATCGCCGGCGCCGGCGCCACCTCTCAGGAGGCCGCACAGGAAGCCTGGATTGCCGAATTCGAGAACGCGAACTCCGGCGCGACGGTCTCCTACGACGCCGTCGGCTCGGGGGGCGGTCGCGAACAGTTCATCGCCGGCGGGGTTGCCTACGCCGGCAGCGACGCCGCGCTCGAAGAAGAAGAAGACGAACTGAAAAAAGCCGCCGATCGCTGCAACCCCGGCAAGCTGATCGAGATCCCGGCCTACGTCTCGCCGATCGCGATCATCTACAACCTCGAAGGCGTTGAAGGGCTGCAGCTCGACCCGGAAACGCTGGCGAAGATCTTCAACCAGGAAATCACCACCTGGGATGACCCGGCGATCGCCAAGGACAACCCCGGCGTCGAACTTCCCGACACCCGGATCACCCCGGTCAACCGCTCGGATGAGTCGGGCACGACCGAGAACTTCACCGACTATCTCTCCCAGGTCGTCCCGAGCGTCTGGTCGTACGAAGTCAGCGGCGACTGGCCGGTCAAGGGTGGCGAGGCCGCACAGGGCACCTCGGGTGTGGTCGAAGCCGTGACCGCCGGCGACGGCGCGGTCGGCTACGCCGATGCCAGCCAGGCCGGTGAACTCGGCGTCGCCACGATCAAGGTCGGCAACGAGTACGTCGAACCGACTCCCGAGGCCGCGGCAAAGATCCTCGAGGAGTCGCCCGAGGCCAAGGACTTGGCCAAGACCCCCTACATGTTCCCCTTTGAACTCGATCGCAAGACCGAATCGCAGGGCACCTACCCGATCGTGCTGGTCTCCTACCTGATCGGCTGCACGCAGTACGACTCGGCCAGCGAAGCAGCTCTCGTCAAGGGCTTCTTCGAGTACGTGGTGAGCAGCGAGGGACAGGAAATCGCCGCTGAAAACGCCGGCTCCGCCCCGCTGTCGGCTGCATTGACCAAGAAGATCACGCCGGCCGTCGAAGCGATCGAAGGCTAGGCCCGTAGGTGGAGGCGCACGCCGACACCACGACCAATGCCGGTCAGCTCCTCGCCGCCGCCTCAGGAGGGCGGCGGCGCTGGGGCGACCGGATCTTCTCCAACCTCTCCGTCGCCGCGGCGATCACGATCCTCGCCCTGCTTGCCGGGGTTGCGGCCTTTCTGCTGATCCAGGCGGCGCCGGCGGTAACCGCCAGCTCCTCGGAACTGCCGGGGGGCAAGAGCCTGATCGACTACATCGCGCCGCTCGCCTTCGGCACCGTGCTGGCAGCCACGATCGCGGTCTTTCTCGCCGTCCCACTCGCCGTCGCTGTGGCGCTCTTCATCAGCCACGTCGCACCGCGCCGGCTGTTGCTGCCACTCGGCTACATGGTCGACCTGCTCGCCGCCATACCGAGCATCGTCTACGGCCTCTGGGGCATCTTCGTGCTCGGCCCCGCCGCGGTCGGGCCGATGGAATGGCTTGAACAGAAGCTCGGCTTCATCCCCTTCTTCGCGGGGCCCGCCTCGGTGACCGGGCGCACGATGCTGGTCGCCGGCCTGGTCCTGACCGTGATGATCCTGCCGATCGTCTCCGCCGTCGCCCGCGAGGTCTTCTCGCAGACGCCGCGCAAGCTGCAGGAAGGCGCCCTGGCGCTTGGCGCGACGCGCTGGGAGATGATCCGGATGACCGTCCTGCCCTTCGGCAAGTCGTCGATCATCAGCGGCGCGATGCTCGGCTTGGGGCGGGCGCTGGGCGAGACGATGGCGGTGACGATCATCCTCTCGGTCTCCGGCATCGTCAGCTTCAACCTGATCAGCCAGGCGAACCCCTCGACGATCGCCGCCAACATCGCCCTCGACTTCCCCGAATCGACCGGCCTCGCGATCAACACGCTGATCGCCTCCGGCCTCGTCCTCTTTGCCATCACCCTGGTGACCAACCTGGCCGCGCGGGCGATCATCGCCCGCCAGAACATCCAGTGAACGCCACCCTCGACACCGGCGTTCTGCCCAGCTGGGCTTCCTACGGCGCAGTTGCCGCTTCGGCGCTGCTCGCGGCGGGGCTGCTGCTTGCCGCCGGTGCCTTCAGCGTCGCTCTGCTGCTTGTGTTCACCGTCTTCGTCGCCGCGATCGTCACCTACACCTGGTCGCGCCGGGTCGAGGGACCGCGCCGGGCCAAGGACCGGCTCGTCACGCTGATCATCGTCGCCGCCTTCGGGCTCGCCCTGATCCCGCTGCTTTCGCTGGTCTTCGAGGTCGCCAAGCGCGGCATTCCCGGGCTCAGCCTCGAATTCCTCACCGAGTCGGCGCGCGGCCATATCGGCGGAGGCGGCGCCGCCCACGCGCTGGTCGGCACCCTGGTAATCACGGGCGTTGCCGCCCTGATCTCGATCCCGATCGGGCTGATGGCGGCGATCTACCTGACCGAGTACGGCGGGGGCAGGCTGGGGCGGGCGCTGACCTTCTTCGTCGACGTGATGACCGGCATTCCCTCGATCGTCGCCGGCCTCTTCGCCTACGCCCTCTTTGCCCTGATCCTCGGCCCCGGAATCCGGCTCGGGGTGATGGGCTCGATTGCGCTCGCGGTGCTGATGATCCCGATCGTGATCCGCACCTCCGAGGAGGTGCTGAAGATCGTCCCCAACCACCTGCGCGAAGCGTCCTATGCCCTGGGCACGCCGAAGTGGCGGACGATCGTCAAGGTCGTGCTGCCGACCGCCTTCGCCGGCCTGATCACCGGCATGATGATCGCCGTGGCGCGGATCATCGGCGAGACGGCGCCGCTGCTGGTCACTACCGGCGTGGTCGACTCGATCAACAGCAACCCCTTCTCCGGCCGCATGCAGAACCTCGCGGTCTACGCCTACAGCGAGTACCGCACGCCCGGCGTCTTCAAGCAGGCCTCCTATGACAGGGCCTGGGCAGCCGCGCTGACCCTGATAGTTATCGTCATGGTCCTCAACCTCGTGGCTCGCCTGATCTACCGCCGGTACAGAACCGAGATCCGCTAAGTGGATGGAAGGAGAGCACGACCAATGGGAGCAGCGGGCGCAACCCGATCCGAGACCGAGGTCGGCAAAGCCGAGATGAAGTCCTCAATCGCAGGCACGCAGACGACCCCGGGGACGCCGGCCGCCATACAGGGCCGACCCGCAAAGACGCTCGAGGCGAAGGGGGTAAACCTCTTCTACGGCGATTTCCACGCTGTCGAAAACGTGACGATGACGGTCGAGCCGAACAAGGTGACGGCGCTGATCGGCTCCTCGGGCTGTGGCAAGACGACCTTCCTGCGCTCGCTCAACCGCATGCACGAGCTGACCGTTGGGGCGCGGGTCGAGGGTGAGATCACGCTCGATGGCCAGGATATTTATGGCTCCAGAGTTGACCCCGTGCAGGTGCGCCGTCTCGTCGGCATGGTCTTCCAGCAGCCCAACCCCTTCCCGACGATGTCGGTCTACGACAACGTCGCCGCCGGGCTCAATCTCAACTCCGGACGGGTGAAGAAGACCGAGAAGGACGCGGTCGTCGAGCGCTCGCTGCGCGGTGCGCACCTCTGGAACGAGGTCAAGGACCGGCTCGACAGGCCCGGCTCCGGACTCTCCGGTGGGCAGCAGCAGCGGCTCTGCATCGCCCGCGCGATCGCGGTCGAGCCCGAGGTGCTGTTGATGGACGAGCCCTGTTCGGCGCTCGACCCGGTGGCCACGCTGGCGATCGAGGACCTGATCGGCGAGCTGAAGAGCAAGTACACGATCGCGATCGTCACCCACAACATGCAGCAGGCCTCGCGCGCCAGTGACATCACCGCCTTCTTCAACCTCGAAGAGACCGGCAAGCCCGGTCGCCTGATCGAGATCGGGGCGACCGAGAAGATCTTCACCAGCCCCTCCCAGCAGGCCACCGAGGATTACGTCAGCGGGCGGTTCGGCTGATGCCGGGCGGGATCAGGGTCGAATACCAGGAGGAACTGGAGCGCCTCGAGGACAGCGCCTTGGGCGGAATTGATCTTGCCAGCGCCGCGCTGACGCGCACGATGGAGGCGATCGAGCACCAGGACGTCGAGTTGGCCCAGATCGTCGTCGCCGATGACGACCGCATCGACGGCCGCTACCTCGAGGTGCACCAGGCGCTGATCACGCTGCTGGCCACGCAATCGCCGGTGGCGACCGACCTGCGGCTGATCTCGGCCCTCCTGCACGTGCTGAAGAACGTCGAGCGGATGGGCGACCAGTGCGTGAACATCTGCAAGATGATCCCGTTGACCGGCAACAAGCCGCCGTCCGACCGGGAGATGGTGAAGCTGATCCTGACCATGGGCGGGCAGACCAAGACGCTGCTCAGCCAGGCCAAGCGAGCCTTCGCCGAGCGTGACATCGAACTTGCCCAGGACCTGGTCCGCCAGGACGACGTCGTCGACAACCTCAACCGCGATTGTTTCCGCCTGGCGCTTGAGATCGGCGACGACGCCGACAAGCGCGAGTGGGCGATGACGATGCTGCTCAGCGCGCGGGCGATCGAGCGGATTGCCGACAACGCCGTCGACATCGGCGAGCAGGTCGCCTTCGTCGTCACGGGGTTGTTTCGGGAGTTCGAGGATGCCTCGCATCCCAGTGCGTGAGGGTGGGGTGGTCATGCATCGCCGGACATACAGCCTGCGGCTGTATTGAGTGTCCGTCGACGCATGACCACCCCACCTGCCAGCGTGTGAGATCCGACGGTTCTGGGAACATCAGAAGAACGCCGTGACGCTCTGTGCCGCCATAGATATTGGGTCGAATACGACTCGTGTGCTCGTTGCCGAGCCCGTTGATGGGCAGTTGAAGAAGGTGATGGAGCAGCGGGCCTACACGCGGATCAACAAGGCGCTGGATGGCAACGGGGCGATTTTGGGCGAGAAGGTCGACGAGGTTTGCGAGGTGGTTGCGACCCAGGTGCGGTTGGCGAAAGAGCTCGGGGCGAAGGAGATTCGTGCCGTCGCCACGGCGGCGATTCGCGAGGCATCGAATAGCGATGAGGTTGCGGCGGCGATCAGTGATGCCGCCGGTGTGCGGGTCGAGGTTCTCAGCGACGAGGAGGAGGGGCGGCTCTCCTTCATCGGCGCGACCAAGACGCTCGGCCACCCGGTCGAGGGCAGGGTCGGCGTCGTCGATGTCGGCGGCGGTTCGACCGAGGTGATCCTCGGCACCGTGCCCGGCGGCGCCGACGAGGTGCGCTCCTGGCGCGTTGGCTCCGGCGTTCTCGCCAACGAGCTGATTTCCTCGGATCCGCCTTCCGCGGCCGAGATTCGCAAGGTCCGCGACCGCATCGATGACATCTTTGCCGGGGTCGAGATCGAGCACCCCGCTCAGGCGGTGGCAGTCGGTGGCAGCGCCACCTCACTGCGACGACTGGTCGGCGCCGTGCTCGAGTACGAGACCCTGGAGCGGGGGATCCGCGTGCTCTGCGGCGACCCAGCGGCCGACGTCGCCCGCCGCTTCGAGCTCGACCCCGAACGGGTCCGCATCCTCACCACCGGCGTGCTGCTGCTGGAGAAGGTCTCCGAGCTGCTTGGCCAGCCATTGCAGATCGGCAAGGGGGGGTTGCGCGAGGGCGTTGTCCTCGACCTGCTCAACGGCAGCACCAACGGCTCCAAGCTCCGCCTCGTCGCCTAGCTGGCCCTTCGGCTCCCCGGCGCGGAGTCCCGCGTCCTTTAGCCTCGTAGCGTGGCTGGTGCGCGCAAGGTCGAGCTCGACTGCGAGGCGTCTTTTTCGCGGGCGGCTGTTCGAGTCGTCAAGGTCCGCTCGAAGGAGGTCTTCAAGCACTCCGAGGGTGTGCTCGATCTCAGCGATGTCGAGCCTGTTCACGACATGCGGGTGGCCACGCGGCGTTTGCGGGCGGCGCTGGAGGTCTTCGAGCCCTGCTTCCCCAAGAAGCGCCATCGCAAGGCGCTGAAGAAGGTGAAGGCGCTTGCCGACGCACTCGGCGAGCGACGCGACGCTGACGTTGAGATCGCCCTGCTCGAGGGTCTGCTCGAAGAAGCGGCGGAGCCGGACCGCGGCGCACTCCTCGCCTTGATCGAGGGGTTGCGGGTGCGCCAAGGGAAGGCCAACGAGGCACTTGCTCCCTGCGTCGCGCCGAAGCGCCTGAAGAAGCTGCGCCGTCGGCTGAAGAAGCTGGTCAAGAAGGCGGGGTCGTGAAAGCCCACGCTGACCGGATGGTGGCCCCGTGAAAGCACGTGCGATCGAAGGGCTTGAGGCCGACGGGCCGCTATCTCCCAACGTCGCGCGAATCGTCGCTGTGCGGCTCGACGAGCTGCGCGGCCTTGCCGATGCGGCCCTTGCCCCTGACGCGAGTGAAGCGCAGCACGACATGCGAATCGCGGCAAAGCGGCTGCGCTACGTGCTCGAGATCTTCGCCTCCTGCCTTGGCGAGGAGGCCGACGAGGCCCGCCGCGCAGCAAAGCACCTGCAGGCAGTCCTCGGTGACATCCACGACTGCGACTTGATGCTGGTCAAGGTCGAGCAGATCGGCTCGGTCGCCGCCCTGCTGCGCCAGCGCCGCCAGCGCCTCTTCCAAGACTTCGTCGAGCTCTGGCAAGCCGAGGCCAGCAAAGGCACCTGGGCGGCCCTCGCCGTCAGCTTCTGAGCACGCGCCCTCCCTTGACTACTTCTGGGGTAGTGAAAGGAGGGCGCGTCGGTTACTGCTTGTTCACCTGAGCTTCCCCGCTCGTTTACAACTTTTCCCTGCTCATGCCGAACTCTGGAGGTGACAGAAACGACTAATTAGGGAGACACCGATGACTTCCCGTGTAGACATGCACTGCCATTCCACCGCCTCGCAGCTTTCACGGCTCGGAGTTCAGCGTTCGCTGGGGCTGCCGGAGTGCGCGACCCCGCCCGAGGAGGTCTACGAGCTGGCCAAGCAGCGGGGGATGGACTTCGTCACGATCACTGACCACGACACGATCGACGGTTGCCTCGAGCTCGCCGATCGTCCCGATTGCTTCGTCTCCGAGGAGCTGACCGCTCGCTTCGCCGGCGAGTCCCAGGCGGTTCACGTCCTCTGTTACGGGATCACTCCCGGGGACCACGAGTGGCTGCAGGCACATGCCGGCGATGTCGAGGCCTGCGCCGCATACCTTGCCGAGAACGAGATCACCTGCGCGCTTGCGCACCCGTTCTTCAATGTCGATGCGCCGCTCACCCCGCGGCACCGTCGCTGTCTCACCGAGCTCTTCCCGATCTGGGAGGTGCGCAACGGCTCGCGCGCAGCCGAGCTCAACATGCCGGCGGCGATCTACATCGAGACCCACGGCGGGACCGGGATCGGCGGTTCCGACGACCATGCCGGCGTGGACATCGGCCGCACCTTCACCGAGGTGCCCGCGGCCGCCACGCCGGAAGAGTTTCTGCGCCAGATACGGGCTGGTGACGCTGAGGGAGGCGGCCAGCAGGGCAGCGCGGCCAAGTGGGCTCACGCGGCAATGGCGCTGGCGACGCGCGCCCTCGGCGGGTCGGGTGCAGAGAGGGCACCCGATCCCGCCGCCGTGCTGAAGATCGCCCAGCGGACGATCAGCGAGGGCGCCGCCCGCGAGGGCAAGGTCGCCGCCGATATCGGGCCGGACGACGCCCGGGCGCTGCTCGAGGCGTGGTTGCGCTCGGTGGAGCTCGACCTGCGTGGGCCGCAGCTGCTCGCCTACCTGCAGGCAGAGGACTTCTCCCACGCTGATCTCTACCGGCGTGCCCGCCGCACCCACGAGCGACGCTTGCGTAGCGCGATCGCCTGCGGTGCCGAGGCCGTTGGCGAGGGTAATCCGGGGGCGGCTTTCGGCGACCTCTTCGACGCGGTGGTTCCAGCGGTGCCTTACGTGCCCGCGATCAGCTTCCTCGGCGCCGAGAAGGCGAAGCTCGCGAGCCGGGCGGGGGAGCGGCCCCGGATCGCTCTGATTGCCGACGGGATCGGGGCCACCCACGGGGTTACCGCGACGATCGAGAAGATCCGTGAGTTCGGTGTGCCGGGCTTTGAGATCGAGGTGGTCGGCACCGATGCCGGTGTCGACCGCCGGCTGCCGGCCGCCGCCGAGCTCGAGATTCCCTTCTACGCGGGCATGAGCGTCGGCGTCCCCGGCCTTCCCGGCCTGGCCGAGACCCTCGCCGAGGGTCGCTACGACGCCGTCCATGTGACCGCTCCCGGCCCGGCAGGGATCGCAGCGACGCTGCTCAACCGGATTGCCGGCACGCCTCTAGTTGCCAGTTACCACACTGAGTTGGCAACCTATGCTGGCTTGCGCAGTGGCGATGGGAGCATCGAGGCGCTGGCAAAAGGGGCGCTCGGCGCCTTTTACGGGGCGCCGTCGCTGGTCCTCTCGCCGAGCCCGGCGGCGGACCGCTCGCTGCTCGCGCTCGGGGTCGAGCCGGATCGGCTCGGCCGTTGGGAGCGCGGTGTTGACGTGACCCGCTTCGATCCCGGCAAGGCTGCCCGCGCGGATTTCCCCGGCGAGATCAAGATTCTTTACGCGGGCCGCCTCACCCGTGAGAAGGGCGTTGACCTGCTGGCGGAGAGCTTCCTGCGTGCCCGCAGAGCCGACCCGCGGCTGCACCTGCTGCTTGCTGGCGGCGGCCCCGAGGAGGATGAGCTGCGAGTGCGCCTCGGCGAGCACGCGACCTTCCTCGGCTGGCTCGAAGGTGAGGATCTGGCGCGCGCCTACGCCAGCGCCGACGTCTTTCTCTTCTGCTCGACCACCGACACCTACGGGCAGGTTGTGCTCGAGGCGGGCGCCAGCGGCGTGCCGGTCGTCGCCGTCGCCGAAGGCGGCCCCGCCTCGTTGGTCGAGAATCGCCACACCGGCCTGCTCTGCCAGGCCGATGCCGACCACATCGCCGGCACAGTCCTGCAGCTGGCGGCCTCGCCGCTGCTGCGTCGCCACCTCGGCGCCTCCGCCGTGCGGGCGGTTCGGGAGCGCTCCTGGGATCGTGCGATGGAGCAGCTGGCCGCCGGCTATCGCCGCGTCCTCGGCATCGATTCACGCAACCGACTTTCGCCCACCTCTGATGGGGTCGAAGTCGGAAGCGCAGGCACGGCCGTGCACGCGGCCTGAAGGCAATGGGATGACGTCGGCGCCGGGGTACGATGAGCGGATCGACGATCCCGCTCTTTACTTCAACCGCGAGCTCTCCTGGCTCGACTTCAACCAGCGGGTGCTGGAACTCGCCGAGGATCCCGCCGTGCCGCTGCTGGAGCAGATCCGCTTCTGCGCGATCTACGCCTCCAACCTCGACGAGTTCTACATGGTCAGGGTGGCGGGGCTGTTCGAGCAGCTCGATGCCGGGATCGACGCACGCGGTCCCGACGGCCTGCGTCCCGGCGAGCAGATCGACGCGATCCAGGCCCGGGTGCTGGAGCTCGACAAGCGCCTTCACGCCCGCTTCGAGGGCCAGCTGCGACCCGCTCTGGAGGAGGAGGGGATCCGCATCGTCTCGCTCGGGTCGGCCAGTGAGGAGGAGCGGCGCGAGATCGACGCCCGCTTCCACGAGCAGGTCTTCCCGGCGCTGACCCCGCTGGTGATCGGGATGGGCCGGCCTTTCCCCTACATCTCCAATCTCTCGCTCAGTCTCGGCGTGCTGCTGCGCGACCCGGAGAGCGGCAGCGAGATCATTGCCCGGGTCAAGGTGCCGAAGGAGCTGCTCGGGCGCTTCCTGCCGGTCGGCGAGGGCGGCAAGACCTTTGTCCCCCTGGAGGAGGTGATCGCCGCCAACCTCGATGCTCTCTTCCCCGGCACCGAGGTGGTCGATCACGGCTACTTCCGGGTCACCCGCGACGCCGACTTCACCGTTTCCGACGAGGCCGATGACCTGCTGCAGGCGGTCCAGGACGAGATCCGCCGCCGCCGCTTCGGCGAGGTCGTGCGCCTGGAGATCGCCGCCGGGATGAACGCGAAGCTGCGCCAGCAGCTGATCGATGCGCTGAAGCTCGAGGATCGGGAGGTCTACGACGTCAATGGCTTGATCGACCTTGCCGACCTGACCGCGGTTGCTGACGTTCCCGGGCACGCCGAGCTGCGCTACGCACCCTGGACCCCGGTCACCCAGCCGCGCCTGCTGGGCGAGGACGACGAGCCCTGCGACATGTTCGCGGCCATCCGCCATGAAGACCTGCTCGTCCACCATCCATATGACTCCTTCGCCAGCTCGGTCGAGCGCTTCGTCGAGCAGGCGGTCGCCGACCCCGACGTGCTGGCGATCAAGCAGACGGTGTACCGCACCAGCGACGACTCGCCCCTGGTTCCCTCGCTGATCCGCGCCTCCGAACGCGGCAAGCAGGCGGTCTGCATGGTCGAGCTGAAGGCCCGCTTCGACGAGGAGGCCAACATCCACTGGGCCAAGTCGCTGGAGGAGTCCGGCGTCCACGTCGTCTACGGCATCCCCGGCCTGAAGACGCACGTGAAGGCGATCGTCGTCGCCCGCCGCGAGGGCGATCGGGTGCGCGAGTACGTGCACATCGGCACCGGCAACTACCACCCGAAGACGGCCCGCCTCTACACCGACTTCGGCCTCTTCACCGCCGACCCCGAGATCGGCGCCGACGTCGCCGAGATGTTCAACTTCCTCACCGGCTACGGGCGCCCGGCCGAGTACCGCAAGGTGCTGGTCTCGCCGACGACGATGCGCGACCGCATCGTCGAGGAGATCGAGGCGACCGTGGCCGCCCACGAAGCCGGCGAAGAGGCGCGAATTACGCTGAAGATGAACTCGCTGGTCGATGCCGGCTGCATCCGGGCGCTGTACGAGGCCTCGCGGGCGGGCGTGCGGGTCGACCTCAACGTGCGCGGGATCTGCTGCCTGCGGCCCGGGGTGCCGGATGTCTCCGAGAACATCCGCGTCGTCTCGATCGTCGGCCGCTTCCTCGAGCACTCGCGCGTCTACGCCTTCCAGCGCGGCGAGCAGACGCGGGTGCTGATGGGCTCCGCCGACCTGATGCCGCGCAATCTCGACAGCCGGGTCGAGCTCGTCACCCCGGTCGAAGACCCGGCGCTGCGGGCCGAGCTGCTCGATGTGCTCGAGCGCTGCTTCGCCGACAACGCCAATGCCTGGGAGCTTGACGCCGAGGGTGAGTGGACGCGCCTGACTCCCGCCAACGGGCAGCGGCGCAGCGTTCAGGAGGAGATGCGCGAGCGCCACGCGGCCCGCGCCGCCGAGCAGCTTGCCGCAATCTCCGGCTGAGCCTCAAAGCCACCTCGATCACTGCCCGCCTCGATCAATAGGATTGGCCCAGTGCCGCGCCTCTCCCTTCTGCCCCGCGATCGGACCTTCTTCGATCTCTTCATCGAGGCCGGTGAGAACACCCTCAACGCGTCGCGGCTGCTGGACCAGATGATGGCCACCTGGCCCGACTCCGGCGAGCTCTCGAAACAGGTCTTCGACGCCGAGCAGGAGGGTGACCGGATCACCCACGCGATCATCAAACGGCTCAACTCGACCTTCGTCACGCCGATCGACCGCGAGGACATCTACGGGCTGGCGACCCAGATGGACGACATCGTCGACTACACGGAGGAGGCCGCCGACCTGCTCGGCCTCTACAAGATCGAGGCGCCGATGTCGCAGGCCCAGGACCTGACCAAAGTGCTGGTCGCCGCCTGCGAGCAGCTCGCCGCCGGGCTGGAGCACCTGCGCGACTTCAAGGACCTCGACAAGTACTGGATCGAGATACACCGGCTCGAGAACGATGGCGACAGGATCTCCCGCGATGCCGTCGCCTCGCTCTTCTCGAACGGGATCGACCCGATGGTGGTGATCCGCTGGAAGGACATGTTCGCCGTGCTCGAGAACGCGATCGACGCGACCGAGACCGCGGCCCAGATACTCGAGGGCATCGTCATCAAGAACTCGTGAGCTCGGAAGTCATCCTCTTCATCGTCGTCGGCACCGCGCTCGCCTTCGACTTCACCAACGGCTTCCATGACACCGCCAACGTCGTCGCCACCTCGATCTCGACCGGCGCGGCGCGGCCGCAGGTCGCGATCGGCGTCGCCTCGCTGCTCAACTTCGCCGGCGCCTTCATCTCGATCTCGGTTGCCGCGACCGTCGCCAACGACGTGGTCAATTCGGCCGTGGTCACGCCGACCGTGGTCTTCGCCGGGCTGATCGGGGCGATTGCCTGGAACCTGATCACCTGGTCCTTCGGCCTGCCATCGAGCTCTTCGCACGCCCTGATCGGCGGCGTGGTCGGGTCCGCGGTCGCGGCCGCCGGCTTCGATGCCGTGCTGGCCGATGGCCTCGTCGGCAAGGTGCTGATCCCGGCCGTGATCGCGCCGATCCTCGCCTTCGTCGTCGCCGGCGTCGCGATCGGGCTCGTCTACCGGATCGTCGGCAAGCAGCGCCCCGGCACCGTGACCCGGGGCTTCCGCTACGGCCAGATCATCTCCAGCAGCCTGCTGGCGCTCGCCCACGGCACCAACGACGCGCAGAAGACGATGGGCATCATCACCCTGGCGCTCGTCGCCAACGGAACGCTGGGTGCCAGCGCTGACCCGCCGCTCTGGGTGATCGTCACCTCGGCGACCGCGATCGCGCTCGGCACCTACAGCGGCGGCTGGCGGATCATCCGCACCACCGGCACGCGGATCATCAAGATGGACGCTGCCCAGGGCTTCTCGTCGCAAGGGGCGGGAGCCGCTGTGATCCTCGCCTCGACCCACTTCGGCTTCCCGCTCTCGACCACGCACGTGATCAACGGCGGCATCATGGGAGCGGGGGCCGGCAAGCGCGTCTCGGCGGTGCGCTGGGGAGTGGCCGGCAACATCGTCACCGCCTGGCTCTTGACCCTGCCGGCGGC
This sequence comes from uncultured Solirubrobacterales bacterium, assembly GCA_963701265.1. Taxonomy (GTDB): domain Bacteria; phylum Actinomycetota; class Thermoleophilia; order Solirubrobacterales; family 70-9; genus VRUE01. The sequence goes on along the minus strand of OY969581.1, from coordinate 2,160,661 downwards.
CGCCGCGATCGGCGCCCTCGCCTACGGCCTGACGGCGATCTTCGGCGACGGCGCGCTCGGCCCGGTCCTCGTCACCTTGATGTCCCTCTCGCTGATCGTCGCGGTCTTTGCCCGGCGTTCGCGCGAGGGCGGACCGGTCCCGGCGAGCTGAGCAATGGCGGTCGTGGTCGAGACCAAGGAGCTGCTTGAGACGGTGATCGCCTCGGTGGTCGCGGGCGTCGGCATCACCGTGGTCTTCTCGGTCGCGATCTGGGGCGTGGCCCGCTTCGCCGATCTCAGTCGCAACGAGCGCCCGATTGCGGCCGGGGCAGCGGCGACGTTGGCGGCCCTCGCCGGGTTGGTCACGCTGGCCGCTGTTGCCTTCGGCATCGTGATCATGTCGAGCAAGTAGGAAATTCCGCCGCGGGCGGGCAGCTCTCGGGACTACACTTTCTCCGTGCGTACCCTGCGTGATGTCGCGATCATCATGGCCCTGGCCTTGGCCGTGGCCTTTGCTCCCCACGGCGGCAACGTCGCCGAAGCGATCCTGACCGCAATCACGATGGGCTTCCTCGCCGCCCTCGCCTGGATGGTTTTTGTCCTCGGTCGTCAGAACCAGCTGACCCTGGCGACGTTGACCGATGCGCGGCGGGCGATCCTCTACGCGGCTCTGGGCGTGCTCGCCCTCTTGATCGCCGGCAGTGACGAGCTCTTCTCTACCGGCGGTGGCACTCTGGTTTGGATCATGCTGCTCGGCGCCTCAGTAGCGGCGATCTGGCGCATCTGGGTCGACGCGAACTCCTACTGAGCTAGTTGCGTGACTGAACCGCGCGCCTGAGCGCGCCACCGGCGCGTTCGCGCCTGCGACGGTCGCGGCGTGCCGCCCCGGATCGTCAGCAGCGCAGGCCACAGGGAGGAAGGGACCGCCTCGGTCGAGTTGGTTGCGGTGGTCCCATTCCTGCTGCTGGCGGTCCTGGTGGCGGCACAGTTGGCGCTTGCGGGACAGGCGTTCTGGTCCGCGGCGATAGCGGCGCGGGCCGGCGCCAGGGCGGCGCTGGTCGGTGGCGACGCAGCGCTGGTCGCCCGGCGGGCGCTGCCACCGTCGCTGCGCCCGGGGGCACAGGTGAGCGACGCCGACGCGGTCACCGTGCGGGTGGCGGTCCCGCGCTTGTTGCCGGCACTGCCGCGTTTGATGGTCGGGGCGGAAAGCGGCTTGAGCGATGGCTAGGGAGTGCGGCCAGGCAACAGTCGAGCTGTTGGCGTCGATCCCGCTTTTGCTGATCGCCGGGGCGGTTGCACTGCAGTTGCTGCTTGTCGGCTACGCGCTGACGCTCGCCGACGGCGCGGCCGAGGCCGGCGCTCTTGCACTTGCCGCGGGGCGGCCAGCCAAGGTCGCGGTCGAGAAGTCGTTGCCTTCGTGGACAGAGCACGGGGTTGAGGTCGCGGTGCGCGGGGGAGAGGTAACCGTGCGGCTGGCGCCACCGTCGTTGCTCGCGGCCGTCGGCGAGCGCCTCGCCGTAACCAGCAGCAGCTACGCGAGGCCTGCCGGTCGATGAAGGGGCGCGTCATTCTGGTCACGGCGGTGGGTGCCGTGGGTGGCCCGAGGGCCGCTGCTGCGGCGCTTGCCTGCGCGGGGTCGGAGCCGGATCGCCCCGGCTTGCTGATCGACGTCGGTGGCCGGTCGCCACGGCCAACTCTTGTTGCTTCGAGCGGGGCCCGTGAACTGGAGGAGCGGCTTGCCGTGCACCTGCCGGAGCTGAGGGCCGCTTCGCGCGGCGGGACGTGTCATCTCGCGGTTCCCGGTGATCCCGAAGCGCTCGAGCGCCTGTCTGCGGCGCTGCCACTCGTGCGCGACGCGGTTGCCGCGCTGCACGTCCCGCCCGTCCTCTTTCAGGATGTTCTGCGGATCTTGGGGGTCGAGTCCAGCGGGGCACTGCTCTGCGCCGATCTCGCCACGGATCGTCCGCTCCTCGCGCTCACGGTGCGCGATCTGCGGGAGCGCGACCTCACGGTTCGCGTCCTCAAGCAGCCGCTTGCCTGGGTGCCGGCCAGGCGTGCGTTGTTCGGCGTCTTGCCACCCGAGACTGCCGGCGGATTGCCGGCGCGCCTCCGCAAAACCCTTTTGGGAAGCGAAATTTCGGCGGCGCACGCGTGCTACGCTGGGTCGGATGACGCGGAAACTGACCCAGAGGGAGCTGCGCAACAACAGCGGCGAGATCATGCGAGCCCTGGACGCCGGAGACGACTTCATCGTGACCAGAAATGGCAGGCCGGTGGGTGAGCTCCGGCCGTACCAGCCACGCAAGTTCATCTCCAGGCGGGCATTCGTTGAGCTCTTCGCTGGTTCGCCGCCGATCGACCACAAGCGGTTCCAGGCCGATATCGACGCCTACGCCGATCAGGATCCTACGCCCCGTGGTTGAGCCCCCGGAGGGGCGCGGCCTGATCGACACCTCAGTTGTAATTCGCTACGCCGAGGTGGAGCCAAAGCGACTTCCCGCTGAGATGGCAATTTCCACGCTGACGCTTGCGGAGTTGACTGCCGGTCCCCTGGCCACCGACGATGAGCTCGAGCGCGCGCGGCGTCAAGAACGACTTCAGCGGTTTGAGGCCGGAGTCGAATCGCTGACCTTCAGCCCGAGTTGCGCGCGAGCGTACGGATATGTCTATGCCGCCACGCTCGCCGGTGGCCGCAAGCCCCGAGGTGTCCGCGCCGTCGATCTGATGATCGCCGCGACTGCCCTCGCCCACGACCTGCCGCTCTACACCCTGAACGCGAAGGATCTTCGTGGCTTGGAAGGCTTGGTCAAGGTCGTCGACGTGAGCGCCTGACTGCAGCGGCGGGCGCTTGCCGCCGCCAGCGCTTGCATTTCGCCAGAATCGCCGCATGCTGACCGTCGCTGTCACTGGGCCGACCGGGGAGATCGGCCGTGCTTTCATCTCCTCGCTGGAGCGGGTTCCCGAGGTGGATCGGATCATCGGCATGGCGCGACGGCCCTTCGACCTCGCGGGCCACGGCTGGGAGAAGACCGAATACAGGCGCGGCGACGTGCTCGACCGCGAGGCGGTCGATTCGCTGGTCGAGGACGCCGACGTCGTCGTCCACCTCGCCTTCGCGATTGTCGCCGGCGACAGCGCCAGCCGCGAGGTCAACCTGAACGGCTCGCGCAACGTCTTCGAGGCGACCGCTGCGGCGGGGGCCAAGCGGCTCGTCTACACCTCCTCGGTGGCCGCCTACGGCTTCCACCGCGGCATGCCCGCCCTGCTCGACGAGGAAGAGCCGGTGCGCGGCACTTCGCGGCATCCCTACTCGGCGCACAAGGCCGCGGTCGAGGCCGAGCTCGAGGAGGCGCTCCTCGACTCCCGCACCGAGGCCTTCGTCTTTCGCCCCTGCATCGTCGCCGGGCCGGAAGCGACTCTGCTGCTCGATTTGATCCCGCTGCTGGCGATGGGGCAGAGGATCCCCGGGCCGCTGCGCTGGGCTTTGGGCAAGGTGCCCGAGCTGCGGCCGGTCCTGCCCGATCCCGGCGTTCCCTTCCAGCTCGTCCACCACGATGACGTCGCTGCCGCGCTCACCGCGGCGGTCCTCGGCCACGGACCGCCCGGCGTCTACAACCTCGCCGGCCCCGGCCAGCTGACGATCAGCGATCTGGCCCATGCCCTGGGTTGGCACTCGGTACCGGCCCCGCATCTAGCGGTCGGGGTTGCGGCCGAGGCGGTTTCGCTGATGCCGTTCCTTCCCGACGAGGCCGCCTGGATCGAGGCGGTGCGCCGCCCCGTCCTGATGGACACGACCCGCGCTCGTCGCAAGCTGCACTGGATGCCCCACCACGACGCCCGGGCGACGCTGCAGCAGACGATTGCCGCTGTGCGCACGCGCTAGCCGCCAGCGCGGCAACTGACTCGGGGCCAACCAGGTCTTCTCGCCGGGAGATGTTCCGCATTTGTGCGCCTGAGCGCGCCACACACGCGTCTGCAGCCGCGAGCGTGGCCCCATGGGCAAGGAAGGAGAGGACGGGCAAGCACTGCCGCTTGCGCTTGGCGGCGCCTTTGTGCTGATCGCCGCGGCGCTGGCACTGGTCGCGATCGCGGGTGCGATCAGCGGCAAGGGACGGGCGCAGCGGGCGGCTGACTTGGCTGCGATCTCGGCGGCGCGGTCGATGCGGGACGACCTTCCGCGACTGCTCTCGCCGGGGCGCTTGCCAAACGGCCTGCCGAATCCGCGGCATCTCGAGAAGACCGCCTACTTGGCGCGGGCGCAGGCGGCAGCGGTTGACGCCGCGAGGGCGAACGGTGTGTCGGCGACGCAGCTGCGGGTCTCCTTTCCCGACCGAGACTCGTTCGCGCCGGTCCGGGCCAAGGCCGTGGTCATCGCCAAGCTCGAGGTCGGAAATGAGGGTTCGCGCACGCAGGCCTCGGCGGTGGCAGAAGCCGGCCCACCTGCCAGTCCGTCGAACGAAGCGCCCACCACTACGGCGACCGGAGGTGGCTACAGCGGACCGCTCGTCGATCGACAGGGTCACGGAATGAGGCCGGACGTTGCCGCCGCCTTCGATCGCATGGCCGCGGCCGCAGGTCAGGCCGGCCTCGCCCTGGTAGTCAACTCGGCCTTCCGTTCCGACGCCGAACAGGCGGCGCTGTTTGCCGCTCATCCCGACCCCACCTGGGTGGCGCCGCCCGGGCACTCGCTGCATCGCTGCGCCACCGAGCTCGACCTCGGCCCGGAAACCGCCTACGGCTGGCTCGCCGCCAACGCCGGCCACTTCGGTTTCGTGCAGCGCTACACCTGGGAGGCCTGGCACTACGGCTACGACGCCGGCCCGCCGCCGTGCTCGTCGGCGGGGAACGCGGTCTCCGCTGGCGGTGGCTCCTTTTCTGCGGGTGGGGGAGACGGCTCCTTTTCGGGCGGCGAAGGCCTGCCCGGCTTCGTTCCGGCGCGCTTCCGCGCGCCACTGCTGCGCTCGGCAACTCGCTGGAACGTCTCGGCCGCCTTGCTCGCGGCACAGCTGATGGCCGAGTCGAACTTCAATCCCTATGCAAGCTCTGCGGCTGGCGCTCAGGGCATCGCCCAGTTCATTCCCTCCACGGCCGCGGCCTATGGACTTGACGATCCCTTTGATCCGGTCGCCGCCATCGACGCCGAGGCCCACCTGATGTCGGACCTGCTCCGCCAATTCGGCGCGCCCCAGCTCGCCCTCGCCGCCTACAACGCTGGCCCCGCCCCGGTCGAGGCCTGCCACTGCGTCCCGGCGATCCCCGAGACCCAGGCCTACGTCAGCCGCATACTCGCCCTGCTCGGTGGTGCCGGAGCGATCGCAACGCCGTCGTTCGAAGTGAGGCTGGTGGCGTGACTGCTCTTCCCCGTCCGGAGCTCGGCGCTAGTCAGCCCACCAGTCGCGCTGGCCCTCGACGTCGTCGCGCGGATTCTCGCCGAGATTGGGCGCGCCGATGACGAGGATCTCGAGGCCGTCCGCTCCGGCCTCGTAGCCTCGCCACGTACCGGGCGAGACGCGCACCGCGTCCCATTCCTTGAGCTCGACGATCTCGTCGTCGAGCTTCATCCTCCCGCTCCCGCGCAGGACCACGTACAGCTCCTCCTGCCTCTTGTGCGTGTGGCCGTACGGAAAGCGATATCCAGGCGGGACGCGTTGATAGCCCAGGCCGGAGTTCTCGAGCTCGAGCGGCCCGGTCGCCAGGCGGAACTCCAGGTCCGGCGAGCCGTCGAAGTTGGACCCGACGTCCTCCAGATCCTGCTTGAGGTTCCTGAGCGTGAACGGCACGACGCAATCCTAGGCCCTGGCTGGGCCTTCCGATTAGACTGGGCGCCGATGTCGAGCGTCGACGTACAGGGTGTCGAGGGCATGCAGGCTCTGCTCGGGCAGGAGATCGGCCCGAGCGAGTGGCGCACCGTCACTCAAGAGGACATCAACACCTTTGCCGAGCTCTCCGGCGATGACCAGTGGATCCACGTCGACGTCGAGCGGGCCAAGGCCGAGAGCCCCTTCGGCACCACGATCGCCCACGGCAACCTCACCCTCTCGCTGGTCGACGGCTTCCGCAAGGAACTGATCTCCGCCACCGGCTTCGCCCTCGGCGTCAACTATGGCTGGAACAAGATCCGCTTTCCCGCCCCGGTCCCGGTCGATGCCAAGGTCCGCGGCCGCGCCGAGGTCGTCTCGGTCGACGAGAAGGGCGGCGGCTGGTACGAGGTCGTCACCCGCTTCACCCTCGAGGTCGAGGGCAACGAGAAGCCCTGTTTCGTCGGTGACTCGGTGACGCGCGTGATGGTTCCCGCTTCTTAGGCGGCTTTCGCTAGGTCGACGACCGCGCGTTGGGCGCCGGGCAGGGTGCGCGCCGCAGCCGGCCCCATGATCCGCCGCCAGACGGGGGCCAGCGGTCCCTCGATGTAGATCGTGTTGGTGAGGCGGCTGCCGGTCTCGGTTTGCTCGACCAGGTGGCGGTGGCCCATGCGGGCGCCGGGGAGGCGGGACTCGTCGGTGAAGAGGCGGCCGTCCTCGAACTCGACGACTGCGAAGCGCAGGCGCAGGCCGGTGCCGAAGACGATCTTCGCCTTGGCGCCGAGGGCCAGCGGGCCGTCGAGCTGCGCGCGCTTGATCTCGGCGTTCCACTTGGGCCAGGCGTCCGCGTCCGCGTAGGCCTTCTCCCAGATGGAGGCCGGGGTCACCCCGGCCTCCAGCGTGCTGGTGGTATTCCACCGACTCATGCGGTGACAATAAACTTCAGGGAGTGGCGGAACCACGGTTACCCGACGTTTCTTACATCGAGCTCGGATAATGAGAGCCCGATGGCCAAAGCTGCTGGCGGCGGCCTCGGTGCTCGTGCTCCTCGCTGTGGGGAGCGCCTACGGAATCAGGATCCAGGCCGGCAACCTGATCGCCGAAGGGGATGGGGGCTTCGCCCCAAAAGCCCTCCCAAAGACCCATGACGCGCCGATCAAGCTCTTCGGGCACGGCCGGCTCCACACGGTCGACGGCACACGCCCCTCGCCGCTGCGCAAGCTGGTGGTCGAACTGGACAAGCACGGCCATGCCGAGACCCGGGGCCTGGAAAAGTGCACGAAAGGCAAGCTGATCGCGACCACCACCGAGCAGGCGCGTAAGGCGTGCCCCGGGGCGATCGTCGGCACAGGATTCGGAACCGCGCTGATCGAGCTCCCAGAACAGCGGCCGATCGAAGCCTCTTCCGATCTCACCATCTTCAATGCACCCGAGAAACACGGAAACCCGACCGGGATCGGTCACGCCCACCTGAACTACCCGGTGCCGACCACCTACCTGGTCGAAGCCGAGCTGGAATCGGTGAACAACGGTCGCTACGGCTACCGGGTGGAAATCGATTTCCCCAAGATCGCCAACGACTACGGCTCACCGATCTCGGGACGGATCAAGATCGACAAGAAATGGGTCTACAAGGGCATGCACCTCAGCGTCGCAAACGCGCGCTGCGCCGACGGTCGCCTGCAGGCGAGGGTCGAGCTCACCTTCAAGGACGGCACCTTCCTTCAGGGCACCGGGTTCAAACGCTGCACCATGCTCCCGTAGGGGAGTTACTTCACCGTAAGCGTGCCTTCCATGCCGGCTTCGCGGTGGCCGGGGACCGAGCAGTAGAAGGTGTAGGTGCCGGGTTCGAGGTCGACGACGGCCGAGTCTTCGCCGCTGGCGATCAGTTCGGTGCCGCCCACTTCTTCACCGCTCGAGCCTTCGATCTGCACGTCGTGGGTGAGGGCCTGGGGATTGTTGAAGTCGATCGTCACTTTGCCGGCTTTGGCGCTGGCGCTGGTGGTCGTGTAGGCGAGGTCTCCGCCCGGGTCGGCTTCGAACTTGAGGGTGGAGGCCGAGCCGCCGCCCCCGCTGCTGCTTTCTTCCTTGGCCGCACCGCCGCCGGCGCTGGTCGATTCGCCCCCGCTGGTTTCCGTCGTGCTGGAGCTGTCGTCGCTGCTGCCGCAGGCGACCAGGGCCAGCGCTGCAAGGGCCAGGACTAGAAACGCGACGAGCTTCTTCATGACTGGGTCCTTTCCTGGGGGGCGAGTACTCGGGGAAACTGTAACTGCATACGGGGCGGCCGCGGGCCTGGTTCAGCGACCGTGGAACTCGGGTGTGCCGCCGCCGAAGAAGGCCTCGACGCCGTTGCGCAGATCCTCGGTCGCCATGCTGTCGGCGATGCCGTGGCGCTCCAGCTGCAGGTGCTCGGTCAGGGTGTGCTCGATGCTGGTGTTGGCCAGCGTCTTCGCCATGCGCACGTAGTGGGGTGCCTTGGCGGCCAGCTTCTCGGCCTTGGCCCTGGCGGCTGTCATCAGCTCGTCGGGCGCCACGACCTCGGCCACGATCCGCTCGGCGAGCGCCTCCTCGGCCTTCATGTTGGGGTCCTCGAGCAGCAGTTCAAGCGCTCGGCTCGGTCCCACCACGCGGGGCAGGAAGTAGGTCATGCCGCCGTCGGGGGAGGCGCCGATTCGCCCGTAGGCGGGGGCGAAGAAGGCGGCCTCGGAGGCGATGCGAATGTCGCAGGCGAGCGCCAGCGAGAAGCCGGCGCCGGCGGCCGGGCCGTTGACGGCGCAGATCACCGGGCAGGGGATCCGGCGCAGGTCGACGATCGCGGCGTGCAGCGCCTCGGCGCCGCGGCGCACTTCCGAGGGCAGGTCGATCTCGTCGCTCTCGACCCCGCGCTGGAACCAGGTGACGTCGCCGCCGGCGCAGAAGGCCTTGCCGGAGCCGGTGATGATCAGGGCGCGGATCGGGGCCCGGTCGGCGAGCCAGGCGAAGGCGACGGTCATCTCGCCGATCATCTCCGGGCTCATCGCGTTGAAGGCGTCGGGGCGGTCGAGGGTGAGGGTGGCCAACTTGGCGCCGTCGATCTCGATCCGAAGCGTGTTCAGCTCGGGCGGGGCGCTGGTCAGGGTCTGGGGGGTCGTCATCTCGCTCTCCGTGTGTCTGGGAAGTCTTCACCGGCGGGTGACTTTGGCCGGGTGGCCAGGAGCCTACTCTTTGACCGGTGAGCGAAGGCAACGGCAAGAACGAGCTCTCGCGGGCGGAACGGATCGCCCAGCAGCGTCGCGAGCTGCCCGATTCGCCCGGCGTCTACCTCTTCCACGCGGCCGACGGCGAGACGCTCTACGTCGGCAAGGCGCGCTCGATCCGCAAGCGCGTCGCCTCTCACTTCTCGGCCGGCGGCGAGAGCCGGCTCACCTCCCGCGTCGACCGGATCGAGTGCCTGGTCACCTCGACCGAGGCTGAGGCGCTGCTGACCGAGCAGACCTTCATCAAGCGCCACCGCCCCCGCTTCAACATCCGCCTGCGCGACGACAAGTCCTATCCCTACGTCTGCGTCAGTCTCGACGAGGACTACCCGCGCGTCTACTTCACCCGTGAGAAGCACCGGCCGGGCCGCGCCTACTTCGGCCCCTTCTCCAGCGCCAAGCGGGTGCGCGAGACACTCGACCTGCTCGGCAAGCTCTTCCAGTTCCGCACCTGCGAGGGCAAGGAGCCCGGCCGGCGCTCCGGCAGCCCCTGCCTCGACTACTTCATCAAGCGCTGCGGGGCGCCCTGTGTGGGCTACGTCAGCCGCGAGGAGTACCGCCACAACATCGACGCGATCGTCGACTTCCTCTCCGGCCGCTACCGCCAGGTCGAGGCCGACGAGCAGGAGAAGATGGAGGCGGCGGCAGCGGCGCGCGAGTTCGAGCGGGCCGCCCTTCACCGCGATCGCTTGAGGGCGATCCAGTCGCTGTTCGAGCGCCAGCGGGTGGCCGGCGGCACGGTCGGCACCGCCGACCTGATCGGCATCGCCGCCGAGGGGCAGGACGCCAACGCCCAGGTCTTCCAGGTGCGCGACGGCATCCTCGCCGAGCGCCAGAGCTTCTACCTCGACAACCAGGCCGAACGCGACCTCACCGAGGTGGCCGAGGAGTTCGTCGGCCAGTACTACTCGGCTTCGCCGGCGATGCCGCGCACGGTCATCGTCGGCCCCTATCTGAGCGAGCGCACCGAGCTGCTGGAAGCGGCGCTGAGCGAGCGGCGGGGAAGCGCGGTCGAGGTGCGGGTGGCGGAACGCGGCGACAAGCGCCGCTTGCGCGAGCTGGCCGAGCGCAACGCCAAGCTCGCCCTCGACCAGGACCGGCTGCGGCGCGAGCACCGCCGCCAGCGCCGGGTCGAGTCGCTGGCCAGCCTGCGCGACGCGCTCGGCATGGCCGACCTGCCGGTGCGGATCGAGGGCTTCGACATCTCCAACATCGGCGGCGAGCACACCGTTGCCTCGATGGTCGTGTTCGAGGGGGGTGCGACCAAGAAGGCCGACTACCGGCGCTTCCGCGTGCGCGGTGAAAGCGGTGAGGGACGCGGCGACGGTCCCGACGACTTCGCCTCGATGGAGGAGATCCTGGGGCGGCGGATGAACCGCTACCTCGAGCAGGTCGACCTCTCGCCGCACGACAGCAAGCGCGACGCCAGCTTCTCCGCCATGCCCGCGCTGATCATGATCGACGGCGGCAAGGGTCAGCTCGCCGCGGGGATGCGGGCGCTGAAGCCCTTCGTCGACCGCGGCGTCACCGTGATCAGCCTCGCCAAGCGCGAGGAGGAGGTCTACGTGCCGGGTCGCTCGGAGCCAATCGATCTCGCCGCCGACTCGGAGGCCTCGAAGCTCTTGCAGCGGGTGCGCGACGAGGCGCACCGCTTCGCGATCGATCACCACCGCGGCCGCCGCGACCAGGCGATGACGGGCTCGGTGCTCGACGGGCTGAAGGGCATCGGGCCGGTCCGCAAGCGCGCCCTGCTGCAGCATTTCGGCTCTCCGGAGCGCTTCGTCGCCGCCAGCCGCGAGGAACTCGAAATGGTGCCCGGCGTGCCTGGCAAGGTAGCCCGTGAGATCCACGAGCAACTGAACAGGACCGGCTGATGGCGAGCGCAGGAGAAGCAGCGAAACTGGACGCTGAGGGCGACGGCGCGGCTCCCGGCCGCGAGGTCGAGCTGGTCGTCATCACCGGCCACTCCGGCGCGGGCAAGTCGGAAGCGATCGCCGCCTTCGAGGACGGCGGCTACTTCTGCGTCGACAACCTGCCGCCGCGGATGATCGGCAGCCTCGGCGAGCTCTTCCGCCACGAGGGCAGCGGGGTCGAGTGCGCCGCGGTCGTCTCCGACGTGCGCGGCGGCGACTACTTCGATGACCTGCTGCAGGTGCTCGACGACCTCGAGGCCGAGGGCCTCAAACCGACCGTCCTCTTTCTCGAGGCCGACGAGGAGACCCTGGTCGACCGCTACAAGGAGACCCGCCGCCGCCACCCGCTGGCGCCGGAAGGGCGGATCGTCGACGGCATCCGCGCCGAGCGGGCGATGCTGGCGCCGCTGCGCGAGCGCGCCGACGTGGTGATGGACACCGGCAACCTGACCGGGGCGATGCTGCGGCGGCGCATCGCCGAGGACATGCTCGACCACCACGAGACCGGCAAGATGGCGCTGACCCTGCTCACCTTCGGCTTCAAGAACGGGCCGCCGCACGACTCCGACCTCACCCTCGACGTCCGCTTCCTGCCCAACCCGCACTATGTCGATGACCTGCGGCCGCTGACCGGGCTCGACAAACGGGTGCGCGACTACGTCGAGGCGGGCACCCAGGCGGGCGAGTTCTACGGCCGCCTGCTGCCGCTGCTCGACTTCCTCGTCCCCGCCTACGTGGCCGAGGGCAAGAGCCACCTGACGATCGCGGTCGGCTGCACCGGCGGCCGCCACCGCTCGATCACCGTCGCCGACCGGATTCGTCGCGAGCTGGAGGGGCGAGAGGACGTCGTGGTTCATCTCAAGCACCGCGATACCGAGGTTGAGTAGCGGCGTCAATGTGAAGGGACGGGCGTCGGTGGGTGCTCGCGGGAATTGATGTCGCACGCGCCCGCTTTGCGGGCGCTTTGCGACTGTGTTGGAGCGCGGCTCCGCCGCGCTTAGAACCACGAGTGCAGCGGCCGCCTGCGGCGACATTCCCGCGAGCACCCACCGACGCCCGTCAATCACCCGAAGCCATGCCAACCCGAGTTCACATTGGACCCAAGCTTCGCGCAGAGATGCCTGGATTTCGAAGCCTCGGTGCTTCTATGCGTTGCCGAGTGGAGGACCCGGTTGCGTCCTGGGGCGAATGTTGCCGAAGGCAGCCGCCGCACTCGTAATTCGAGGCGCGGCGAAGCCGCGCTCTCAGATTGTCGCTAAGCGCCGTAGGCGCGTGCGATATCAATTCGCCCCAGGACGCAACCGGGTCCTCCTCACCCACAACCATAGAATCGCCCCGCTTTGCCCGACCCCGTCATCTCCATCCGCGGCTTGCGCAAGAGCTATGGCGATTTTGAGGCCGTGCGTGGGATCGATCTCGAGGTGCAGGCGGGCGAGGTCTTCGCCTTTCTTGGGCCCAACGGCGCCGGCAAGACGACGACGGTCGAGATCCTCGAGGGGTACCGAAAGCGCAGCGGGGGAGAGGTCTCGGTTCTGGGCACCGACCCGCAGCGCGGCGGCCGCGCCTGGCGCGAGCGGATCGGCATCGTCCTGCAGAGCTGCCGGCTCGATCCCTATCTGACGGTGCGCGAGTCACTAGGCCTCTACGCCGGCTACTACCGGGCGCCGCGCCCGGTCGACGAGGTGATCGAGCTGGTCGGCCTCGCCGGCAAGGCGGACGACCGCGCCCGCAGCCTCTCCGGCGGCCAGCAGCGCCGCCTCGACGTTGGCATGGCCCTGATCGGCGACCCCGAGCTGCTCTTCCTCGACGAGCCGACCACCGGTTTCGACCCCTCGGCCCGGCGCCAGGCCTGGGAGACGATCGCCGGCCTGCGCGACCTCGGCAAGACCGTCTTCCTCACCACCCACTACATGGACGAGGCGCAGCGGCTGGCCGACCGGGTGATGGTCATCGCGGGCGGCGAGATCGTCGCCGCCGGGACGCCCGAGGACCTCGGCGATCGGGACCGGCTGCCGACGACGATCAGCTACCAGCTGGACGGCGAGGAGATTTCCGTCAGCACGATCACCCCAGTCGCCGATTTGCATCAGCTGACCGAGCGGGCCCTGCAACAGGGCCTGGAGCTGGAGGGCCTCGAAGTGACCCGCCCCAGCCTCGAGGACGTCTACCTCTCGCTCACCGCGGAGGCCGGGGAGGAGGACCAGTGAGGGCGCTTGGCCTTGTCGCCCACCAGTTTCGCTACGACCAGAAGGCCTTCTGGCGCAATCCTGCCGCGGTCTTCTTCACCGTCGGCTTCCCGGTCATCCTGCTGCTGATCTTCGCCACGGTCTTCGGCGACCAGACGATCGAGGTGCACGGAGGGATCGAGACCACGGCCTACTACGTGCCGGCGATCATCACCGTCGCGGTGATCTCGGCGACGATGCAGTCGCTGGCGATGTCGCTGGTGATCGCCCGCGAGGACGGCCGGCTGAAGCGGGGCCGGGGCACGCCGATGCCGGCCTGGGTCTTCATCGCCGGTCGCGTCGGCAACTCGATCGTCGTCGCCCTGATGATGCTGGCACTGATCGCGGCGATTGGCCGCGTCCTCTACGGCGTTGCGATTCCCTGGGGGCAGCTGCCCGAGCTGGTCATCGTGCTCGCCGTCGGCAGCGCCGCCTTCTGCTGTCTCGGCATCGCCCTGACCGCGGCGATTCCCTCACAGGACGCCGCCGCGCCGATCGTCAACGCGCTGCTGCTGCCGCTCTACTTCCTCTCCGGCGTCTTCATCCCCGAAGACGAGCTTCCCGATGGCGTCGTCAACTTCGCCAACCACTTCCCGGTGCGCGATTTCTTCGAGGCTTTCTTCGCCGCCTACATGCCCAGCGGCAGCGGTTCCGGCGTCGATTGGGGGAACCTCGCCGTGGTCGCGATCTGGGGCGTCGCCGGCCTGCTGCTGGCAATCCGCTTTTTCCGCTGGACACCGCGCGGCGGCTGATCCGCCCGCCCCTATAGCCTCCCTGTCCGAATGCTGCATCACGTTCTACTGGAGGTATCCGACCTCGAGCGGAGCGCGTCGTTCTACGACTCGCTGCTCGCGCCCCTTGGCTGGCGGCGCCACTTCGAGGAGGACGAAACCGTCGGCTGGGGCATTGCCAAACCGGTCTTCTTCATCTCATCCCACCATGAGCCCAAGGCGGGCTTCGGGCTGCTCAGCTTTTCCGGCCTCGGCATCGTCGCCGTCAAGGCGGCCTGGGAAAAGGGCATGAACGCCGGCGGCGTCAGCGTTTCCGAGCCGGGCGAACGACGGTCCTACGGCTCCGGCTCCTACTCGGCGTTCCTCAAGGACCCGGACGGGTACGAGATCGAGATCACGATCGGTACCGACTAAGCGGACGACTGCGGCCGGCGAACGCCGGTCCATAACATCGACACATCTCCCAAAACGACTCCAGGAGGGTTTGACTCAATGGCTGTGAAGGTCGGCATCAACGGTTTCGGGCGGATTGGCCGCAACGTCTTCCGGGCTGCGCAGGCGGCCGGGGCCGACCTCGAGTTCGTCGCGGTCAACGACCTGACCGATCCGGAGACGCTCGCCCACCTGCTCAAGTACGACTCGAGCGTGGGCCGCTTCCCGGGCGAGGTAGGCGTCGAAGGCGACACGATCTCGGTCGACGGCAAGCCGCTCAAGGTGCTTTCCGAGCGCGATCCGGGGGCGCTGCCCTGGGGCGACCTCGGCGTCGACGTGGTGATCGAGTCGACCGGCTTCTTCACCGCCCGCGACGACGCCGCCAAGCACCTTGCCGCTGGCGCCAAGAAGGTGATCATCTCGGCGCCCGCCAAGGAGCCCGACGTGACCGTCGCCCTCGGCGTCAACTTCGACAGCGACTACGACCGCGACAACCACCACGTCATCTCCAACGCCTCCTGCACGACCAACTGCCTGGCCCCGTTCGCGAAGGTGCTGAACGACTCCTTCGGCATCGAGCACGGCCTGATGACGACGATCCACGCCTACACCTCCGACCAGCGCCTGCAGGACATGCCGCACAAGGACCTGCGCCGGGCGCGTGCCGCCGCCGTCAACCTGATCCCGACCACGACCGGCGCGGCAAAGGCGGTCGGCCTCGTCCTGCCGGAGCTGAACGGCAAGCTCAACGGACTGGCGGTGCGGGCCCCGGTGATCACCGGCTCTGTCGTCGACCTCGTCTTCACCCCTTCCCGACCGACCGATCCGGCTGCCGTCAACGCTGCGATCAAGGAGGCGGCGGAGGGCCCGCTGAAGGGGATCCTCAGCTACACCGAGGACGAGATCGTCTCCACCGACATCGTCGGGGACCCGCACTCCTCGATCTTCGACGCCGGCCAGACGATGGCGATCGGCGACGGCAAGCTGATCAAGGCGGTCTCCTGGTACGACAACGAGTGGGGTTATTCCAACCGCTGCGTCGAGCTGGCCGGCAAGGTCCTCTGACCACAACGACGCGGACACGATCATGAGCTTCGCCAAGGCCAGCGTGCGCGACGCCGAGGTGGCGGGCAAGCGAGTTCTGGTCCGGGTCGACTTCAACGTGCCGCTGGATGGCGGCCGGGTTGCCGACGACACCCGCATCCGGGCGGCGCTGCCGACGATTGAGTCGCTGCGCGAGCGCGGCGCCTCGCTGGTGCTGGTCTCGCACCTCGGGCGGCCGAAGGGCGAGGTCGTCGCGGAGCTCTCGATGAAGCCCGTCGGCGAGCACCTCGCCGAGCTGCTCGGTGCGCCGGTGCAGCAGGCCCCCGCGGTCGTCGGTGGCGAGGTCAAGGCGATGGCCGAGGGTCTCGGTTCCCAGGACGTGATGCTGCTCGAGAACGTGCGTTACGAGCGGGGGGAGACCGAGAACGATCCCGCCCTGGCAGCTCAGCTCGCCGAGCTCGCCGACCTCTACGTCAACGACGCCTTCGGCGCCGCCCACCGCGCCCACGCCAGCACCGCTGGCGTCGCCGCCTTGCTGCCGGGCTACGCCGGGCTCCTGCTCGAGCAGGAGCTGACCGAACTGACCCGGGTGACCGAGTCGCCGGCGCGGCCACTGGTCGTCGTCCTCGGCGGCGCCAAGGTGACCGACAAGGTCGGCGTGATCGACCGCTTCCTCGAGATCGCCGACGAGATTCTGATTGGCGGCGCGATGTGCTTCAGCTTCTTCCGCGCCCAGGGCATCGCCACCGGCAACTCGCTGGTCGAGGAGGAGGGTGTGGAGCTGGCGGGCAAGGCCTTGGAGCAGGCCGAGGGCTCCGATTGCGAGCTGCGCCTGCCGGACGACCTCGTGCTCGGCGAGGCGTTCGACGCTGCGACGCAGGTGCGCGCGAGCGAGGGCGTCGAGGTGCCCGATGGCTGGATGGGCCTCGACATCGGCCCGCGCAGCGCCGCCGCCTACGCCGAGCGGATCGCCGCGGCCGGCACCGTGCTCTGGAACGGCCCGATGGGCGCCTTCGAGCTGGCGCCCTTCGCCGCCGGCACGCGCGCGGTCGCCGAGGCGGTCGCGGAGGCGCCGGGAACGACCGTGATCGGCGGTGGCGACTCGGTCGCCGCCCTGCAGCAGTTCGGTCTTGCCGACAGAGTCGACTGGCTCTCAACCGGAGGAGGAGCATCCTTGGAGCTCTTGGAGGGAAAGAAGCTGCCCGGCGTGGAGGCCCTGCGCGATGCCTGACCGAACCCCGTACATCGCCGCCAACTGGAAGATGCACAAGACCGTCGCCGAGGCGGGTGAGTTCGTCGACGCGCTGCTGCCGCAGATCGCGGCAACGCAGAGTGACGTGGTGATCTGCCCGCCGTTCACGGCGCTGACCGCCGTGGTCGAGCGCCGCTACGGCACCGCGGTCAAGGTCGCCGCGCAGAACATGCACGAGGAGGACTCGGGCGCCTTCACCGGCGAGGTCTCGGCCTCGATGCTGGTCGAGCTCGACGTCGAGGCGGTGGTCCTCGGTCACTCCGAGCGCCGTCAGTTCTTCGCCGAGACCGACGAGGCTCTGGCCCGCAAGGTCCCGGCCGCGCTCGCTGCCGAGCTGGAGCCGATCCTCTGCATCGGCGAGAGCGAGGAGGCGCGCGACGCCGAACAGACCGAGGCGGTGCTGGAGCGCCAGCTGCAGGCCGATCTCGCCGCGGTCGAGGGGTCCAAGCTGGGCGCGGTGGTGATTGCCTACGAGCCGATCTGGGCGATCGGCACCGGTCGCACGGCGACGCCCGAGCAGGCCCAGGATGTCTGCGCCTTCATCCGCGACGTGCTGCGCGAGCGTGGCGCCCCCGCCGATGACGTGCGGATCCTCTACGGCGGCTCGGTCAAGCCCGGCAACGCCGCCGAGCTGCTCGGCCAGCCCGACATCGACGGCGCCCTGGTCGGCGGCGCCAGCCTCGACCCGGCAGACTTCGCCGCAATAGTGAACGCCGCATGAGCTTCCGGTGCGCTTTTTGCACCCAGGGCGTGCATAAGGACCACCGGAAGGGGGAGCGTTGACGGTTCCCTCGCTGGCGCTCGTGATTTTGGACGGCTGGGGGCTCGCCGAGCCCGGGCTCGGCAACGCGATCTCGCTCGCCGAGACACCGGTCTTCGACCGCCTCTGGCAGGGCTTCCCGCATACGCAGCTCTCCGCCCAGGGCCGCGATGTCGGTCTTCCTGACGGGCAGATGGGCAACTCCGAGGTCGGCCACCTCAACCTTGGTGCCGGCGCGATCGTCAAGCAGGACCTGGCCCGGATCGACGACTCGATTGCGGATGGAAGTTTCTTCGACGACGAGGCGTTGCTGGGCGCCTGCGAGCGAGCCCGCAACAGCCCACGCGGGCGCCTGCACCTGCTCGGGCTCGTCTCCGACGGGGGCGTGCACTCGGGCTGGGAGCACATCGAGGCGACGATCGAGCTCGCCTCCCAAGAGGGCGTCCCAGACGTCGTCTTCCACGCTTTCACCGACGGCCGCGACACCTTGCCCCACGGCGGCAAGGGCTACGTGCACGAGCTTGAGCGCTGGTTGCGGCAGGCCGGCCGCGTCGCCACGGTCAGCGGCCGCTACTACGCGATGGACCGCGACACCCGCTGGGAGCGGATCAAGCTCGCCTACGACGCAATTGTCCATGCCGAGGGCCTGCGCGCGGCCGGCTCCGAGGAGGCGATTGCCGCTTCGTATGAGCGCGAGGAGACCGACGAGTTCGTCAAGCCGACAGTGATCGGCGACTACGACGGCGTTGCCGAGGGCGACATCGGGATCTTCATCAACTTCCGTCCCGACCGGGCGCGGGAGATGACGCGTGCCCTCGCCGAACCGGGCTTCGAGGAGTTCCCCCGCGCCGGCGGCCCGCTGCTCGACCTGACCACGATGACTTCCTACCGCAAGGACTGGCCCTACCCGGTCGCCTTCCCCGAGGCGCGGCCGCAGACGACCCTGGCCGAGGTCGTCTCGGAGGCCGGCGGGCGACAGCTGCACGTCGCCGAGACCGAGAAGTACGCCCACGTCACCTACTTCTTCAACGGCGGCCGCGAGCAGGAGTGGGAGGGGGAGGAGCGCCACCTGGTCGAATCGCCGCGCGACGTGCCGACCTACGACCACAAGCCCGAGATGAGCGCCCGCGCCGCCGCCGACACCTTCGTCTCGCACTGGCGCGAGGGCGACTACCGCTTCGGCATCATCAACTTCGCCAATCCCGACATGGTCGGCCACACCGGTGTGATTCCGGCCGCGGTCGCCGCGGTCGAGGAGGTCGACGGCTGCCTCGGCGACGTGGTCGAGGCGGTCACCGCAAAGGGCGGCGCCTGCATCGTCACCGCCGACCACGGCAACTGCGACCACATGCTCGAGCCCGACGGCTCGCCCAATACCGCGCACTCGCTCAACCCGGTGCCGCTGGTCGTCACCGCCGATGGACTGACGCTGCGCGAGGGCGGCATCCTCGCCGACGTCGCTCCCACCGTCCTCGAGCTCCTCGGAATTCCGCAGCCGGCGCCGATGACCGGCCGCTCGCTGATCGCGTGAGGATCGAGCCCGACCGCCTCCGCTTCGAGATCGGGACGCGGGACGGAGCCGCGCGAACCGGGGTGCTGCACACGCCGCACGGTCCGGTTGAGACCCCCGCCTTCATTCCGCTCGCGACCAAGGGCACGGTGCGTGGGCTCGAATCGCACGAGGTCGCGGCGCTCGGCTACGAGATGGTGCTCGGAAACACCTACCACCTCTTCGTCTCGCCGGGACCGGAACGGATCGCCAAGGCCGGTGGCCTGCATGGGTTCATGGGTTGGGAGCGGGCGCTGATCACCGACTCCGGCGGCTTCCAGGTCTTCTCGCTCGCCCACGGCGGCGTCGCCAACGAGGTCAAGGGGAGCGGGCGGCAGGGTGGGGCGCAGGGCTCAGTGGTCTCGATCGAGGAGGAGGGGGTGCACTTCCGCTCCTACCGGGACGGCGCCGAGCTGTTCATCTCGCCCGAGGTCTCGATGCAGGTGCAGGCCGCGCTCGGCTCCGACATCGCCCTCGTCTTCGACGAGTGCACGCCCTTCCACGCCGACCGCGACTACACCGCCCGCTCGACCGAGCGCACCCACCGCTGGCTCGACCGCTGCCTTAAGTGGCACCAGCGCGAGGGGCCGGCGCGGCAGGCCGTCTTCGGCATCGTCCAGGGCGGCGTCTACGAGGACCTGCGCCGCGAGTCGGCCGAGTACGTCTCGGCCGCCGGTGTCGACGGGCTCGCGATCGGCGGCACCCTCGGCCGCGACAAGGCCGAGATGCGCGAGGTGCTGGCGATGACCACCCCGCTCTTGCCGGAGGAGGCGCCCAAGCACCTGCTCGGCATCGGTGAGGTCGATGACCTGATGGCGGGGATCGCCCTCGGCCTCGACGTCTTCGACTGCGCCGTCCCCACCCGCCTCGCCCGCCACGGCGTCGCCCTGGTTCCGGACCCCGACAATCGCTTCCGCCTCGACCTGCGCAAGGCGCGCCACGAGGGAGATCGCAACCCGATCGCCGCGGGCTGCCCATGTCCTGCCTGCCGCAACCACGACCGCGACTACATCAGCTACCTATCCCGCGCCGAGGAGCTGACCGCCGTCCGCCTGCTCTGCCTGCACAACCTCACCTACCTGCAGGAGTTGATGACCCACGCCCGCGCCGCGATCGACGCCGGCGCGTTTGCCGGCTACTCGGCTGCCGTCATGGCCGGCGCGGCCCCCTGGGTGGCCTGATTCAGCCGACGCTGGTGTCGATCCCCGAGGCTTGCTCGGGACCATTGACGCGGAGCTTGATCTCGACCAGCGAATCGAAGACTTCGCAGCCGGGCTCCATCGGGTCGCACGGTGGGTAGTAGCCGTCGAGGACACAGCAGAATTTGCCCTCGGCTTCCTTGATCCCGAGGGCGGCACCGTCGGAGATAATCGCGCTGCCCAGCTGGAAACCGGATTCAAAGACGCTGTTGTAGAGGTTGGCCGAGCCTTCGACGTAGGAGAGGGAGAACGGCTCGTCGCCGACTAGGCGTACCGTGTCGCTGACCGTCCTTGGTTTGGCGTTGGTGGCCGAGAGAACGGCCCAGAGGAGCTGGTCGTCGGCTGCTTCGTCGGGAATCGCAAAGCGCATTCTGGTGCCGACTGCAACACCTTCGCCGGCGCCGGCCCGATTGGGATTGGCGTTGTTGTCGACGTAGGCCCGAACGATGATCTCCTCGCCCGGCGACACCTCGAGCAGATTGAGGTTCTGGGAACGGTTCGCACCAGCTGGGCGCGCATCGGCGAACGCTCGCTCATCGCCGTAGCTGGGCAGGTTGACGATCGAGTTGAAGACGACGTGATCCGCCCCGAGGCAGCCACTGTCGCTGTCGCAGCGGTAGGTGACCGACCGCTGCGGCCACCAGCCGCCGCGCAGTTCCTCCTCGTCGTCCGTCGCGCTTCTATAGGCAAGCCCGGCCGCGGCGAGAATCGCGGCGACGAGGAGCCCCGGCAGGACGTACTTGCCGAAGTACTCCGCTGCCCGTCGAGCCCGACCTCCGCCCCTGGCTGCGTTGTTCCCTGCGGGCTCCCCCATGGTCAGGAGCATTCAACCGAAGAGGCGGGGTCGATGGCTATTCAGAGTTCTTCTTGACCAGGTCCTTGAATTCTTCGACGACCTTGTCGACGGTGTTGCCCGCCACTTCAGTGGCTTTGACCCCGGTCGCCTTGTCGGTCGTGTAGATCACCGCTGCTGCAACTGCGGCGGCGATCAGGACGAGAGCGACGAGGGCCATGATGAAACGGGCGAAGCGCGAGAAGGCACTGCGCTTGCGCTTGCCTTGGGTCGGAACCGGTATCGGCGGCGGTGGTGCGGGCTGCTGGCGTGGCGCTCGCGCTACGGGGCGACGGGTTGCCGAAGGCTGCGCCGGGCGGTACTCGGTCTGGGCGGTTTGGTCGAGGCGCCGGGTCCCGGTCTCGCTGCCGAGCACGTTGGTCGCGGCCGTGCCCTCTTCCATCGGCAGCGTCACGTCCTCGCCCTGCATGCCGAGCGCGAGGCCGCCGGCGAGCTCGCTGGCGCTGGCGTAGCGGCGGTTGGGGTCGCCCTCCAGAGCCCGCAGCACCGCTGCGCCGAGCGTCTCCGGCACGTCGTCGTTGTAGGTGCTGGGCGGCAGCGGCTTCTCGTTCTGCTGGCGCACCGCCAGCTCGGCCAGGGTCGAGCCCTCGTAGGGCAGCCGCCCGGTGAGGAACTGGTAGAGGACGACGCCGAGCGCGTAGACGTCGGTTGCCGGCGTCGCCTCCTCGCCGCGCACCTGCTCGGGCGAGAGGTAGGCAGCGGTGCCGACGACCGAACCGACCTGGGTGATCCGGGTCTGTTCGACCGCGCGGGCGATGCCGAAGTCGGTCAGCTTGATCGTCATCTCGCCGCCGCCGGCCGGGCCGCCGGTGACCATCAGGTTGCCCGGCTTGACGTCGCGGTGGATGATCCCGCGGCGGTGGGCGTAGTCGAGGCCGGCGCAGGCCTGGGCGCCGATCTCGGCCGTGGTCTCGGCATCGAGCGGGCCCTGGCGCTGCAGGATCTGCGCCCCCGAACGCCCCTGCACGTACTCCATGACGATGTAGTGGCGCCCCTCGTCGATGCCGGTGTCGTAGACCTGGACGATGTTGGGGTGGATCAGTTTCGCCACGGCGAGTGCCTCGCGGCGGAAGCGGGCGACGAAGCGCTCGTCGTCGGAGAGGTGCTCGGCGAGGATCTTGACCGCGACCGTGCGCTCGAGGATCAGGTCGGTCGCCTGGTGCACGCTCGACATGCCGCCCGAGCCGAGCCGGTCGCCGATCTCGTAGCGCCCGGAGAGGACTCCCGAGGCCGCCATCACTCGCCCCCGGGTGTCACGGGCGCGCCCGGGCCGACGCCACCAGACGCACCGGTGCCGCCGTCTTCGGTGGCGGGTGGGGTGGTCGTGGTCGGGGTTTCTTCTTCAGGCGTCGTTTTGGGTTCCGGCGGTTCTTTCTTTTCCGCTTTCTCTTCTTCCTTTTCGAGCTCTTTTTCTTCCTTCTCCCGTTCCTTTTCTTCCTTCTTCTCCAGGCCGGGCGGAAGCGTTTCGGTTTCTTCGGTCGTCGCTTCGCTCGCAGGAGCCACCGTTTCGGTTTCTTCTTCCGTGCAGCTGGCGACGACTTCGCTTAGCCGTGCCGCGCCCCGTTGCAGCGCTTCCAGCAGCTTTGGATCGACCCCGGTGAGCGCTTCGACCTGGGCGTTGACTTCGCTGACCGCGTCTTCGGCACCGACGCATTCGCCTTCTTCGCTGTACTGCTTGACGCGATCGAGGTTTTCGGTGATTTCGGCGGCGGTGTTGCCGGGCAGCAGCTTGGCGTCCTCGCCCCCGCCGCAGGAGGCGAGCGCAAGCGCCGCCGCGGCGCCCAGCGCGAGGGCGAGCATGGGTATGGCCAGCTGACGCACCGTTGCGAGTCTAGAGAACGACCTATGGCGCATATTTACCCTGCATTTGACCGTTACTGCCCGCTGTAGAGGCGGTCGGCGAGGCGGCTCGGCAGGCCGGCCGCGGCGATCGGCGCGGCGGCGCGGTCGATGTCGTAGGGCACGCGGTGGAAGCGAGCGGTTTCGGCCTCGGTGTCGAGTTCCAGCCAGGCGGCGCGCGGGTCACCATCGCGTGGCTGGCCGACGCTGCCGGGGTTGAGCAGCCAGCCGCCGCGGCCGAGCTTGAGCAGCGCGTCATCGCTGGCCTGCGCGCCGCGGGTTTCCTCGGCTGAGCCGCCATCGGGCCGGTTGAAGAAGAGGGCGACGTGGGAGTGGCCGATCAGCCCGATGCGCTGGGCGTTGGCGTCCATGCCGGCGTCTGCCTGCTCGCTTGAGAGCACGTACTCCCAGACCGGATCGCGCGGCGAGGCGTGGAAGAGGCCGATCTCCGCGCGCTCGCCGTGGGGATCGAGGTCACGCAGGAAGGCCAGCGTGTCCTCGCTGACGTTGGCGCGGGTCCACTCGACCGCCACCGCGGCGGCCTCGGAGAAGGAGCCGATATCGAGCGCGCCCAGCACCGCGAGGTCGTGATTGCCGACCAGCGAGACCGCGCAGCGCTCGCGGACCAGGGCGGCGCAGGCATCGGGCTCGACCCCGTAGCCGAGCACGTCGCCAAGGCACCAGATCTCCTCGGCCCCGGCCGCGTCGATCGCCTCGAGAACCGACTCGAGCGCCGGCAGATTGGCGTGGATGTCGGTGATTGCCGCGATCCGCACGCCGGCCAGCGTACTCAGTGCCCGCGGCCGCAAGGACAGAGCGCAGCCGTTGGCGCCTCTCCATACGATGGGCCGCGACGATGGCAACCGCTGACCCGATCGCCGAGCTGCACAGCGCAGTCGACGCCGCCTCGCGCGCCCTGCGCAACGGCGAGGCGAGTGGACCCGAACCGACCTTGGAGCGTCCGCCCAAGGCGGAGCTGGGCGACTACAGCTCCAACGCAGCGATGCTGCTGGCGGCGCCCCTGGGCGAAAACCCGCGCGACGTCGCCGCCCGTCTGGCGGAGCAGCTCGGGTCCCAGCTGGGGGAGGGGACGGTCGAGCGAATCGAGGTGGCTGGTCCCGGCTTCATCAACTTCTTCCTCGCCGACGAGTGGTACCGGCGGGCGATGGCCAGCCTCGCCACCGCTGGCGAGCGGCTCGCCCCGGCGCCGACCGAGTCGCCCGAGCGCATCCTGGTCGAGTTCGTCTCCGCCAACCCGACCGGGCCGCTGCACGTCGGCGGCGGCCGCCACGCCGCCTACGGCGACGCCCTGGTCCGCTTGCTGGAGGCGGCGGGGCACGAGGTGCAGCGCGAGTTCTACGTCAACGACGCCGGTGGCCAGATCGATCGCTTCGCCGCCTCGATCGCCGCCCGCATGAAGGGCGAGGAGCCGCCCGAGGATGGCTACGGCGGCGACTATGTAATCGGCCTGGGCGAGCGGATCGCCGGCGAGGGGATCGGCCCTGACGACCTCGAGGCGATCGGTAATCGCGGGGTCGAGCTGATTCTCGAGAACGTGCGCGGCACGCTCGACCGCTTCGGCGTCCGCTTCGACACCTGGTTCTCCGAGCGCGACCTCTACAGCCGCGGTGAGGTGGAGGCTGCCCTGTCGCAGCTCGACGAGGCGGGGCACACCTACCGCAGCGACGAAGCGCTCTGGCTGCGGACGACGACCTTCGGCGACGACAAGGACCGGGTCCTGATCCGGGCCAACGGTGAACCGACCTACCTCGCCGCCGACGTCGCCTATCACTGGGACAAGCTCGAGCGCGGCTTTGGCCGCTTGATCAACATCCTCGGCGCCGACCACCACGGCTACGTGCCCCGCGTGCGCGCCGCGATCGAGGCGCTCGGCGCCGACCCGGAGCGCTTCGAGGCGCTGATCATGCGCCTCGTCCACATCGTCGAAAGCGGCGAGCGGGCGCAGATGTCGAAGCGCAGCGGCGACTTCGTCGCCCTCGATGAGCTGCTCGATGACATCGGCGTCGATGCGACCCGCTGGTTCATGCTCTGGCGCAGCCACGACACCACGGTCGATCTCGACCTCGAGCTCGCCCGACGCCAGTCCAACGACAACCCGGTCTACTACGTCCAGTACGCCCACGCCCGCATCGCCAGCATCCTGCGCAAAGCCGAACGCGAACTCGATGCGGTTGCGGGGGGAGCCGGCGTGGAGACGCCCGGCACGGCGCTCGAGCCGGCCGAGCGCGAGCTGATCAAGCGCCTGCTCGAGTTCCCCGGCGAGGTGCGCGAGGCGGCGGCGCGGCGGGCGCCGCACCGAATCTGCACCTACGCGACCGCCGTCGCCGCCGACTTTCACGGCTTCTACCGCGACTGCCAGGTCGTCGGGGCGGAGGGAGAGGGCGTCGAGGGCTCGCGGCTGGCACTCTCCCTGCTCACGATGCGCACGATCGCCGGCTCACTTGGCCTGCTTGGCATCTCCGCCCCGGAGCGAATGTGATGCGGCGCCGCCGCAGCAAGGAGCCGGTGCTGGCCGAGATCCCGGCCTCGCCCAACAACTCGACGCGACCGGGAGCGCTCGGTCGCGACCAGCTGCAGGCCTACGCCGATTTGGCGACGAAGCTGGCGAAGACCAGCTCGGTGTTCATGACCGGGCCGGCGAAGGGCGAGGTGGCGTTGGGTCTGGCAGCGGCGGCGACCGCCGCCGGGCGCCGGGTCGTCCTGCTGGAGTGCGATCTCGCCGGCCCCGCCCTGGCGAGCAGGCTCGGACTTACCGCCAGCCCGGGGCTGCACGAGTACCTGCTCGACGAGGCAGGAGCAAGCGAGATCCTGCAGCCGCTGGTGCTTGCCGGCCCCGCCTCGGGCAAGGCCACCGAGCCGCTTGCCTGCATCGTCGCCGGCGAGCCCGAGCCCGAGCCGGTGGCACTGCTCGACTCCGAGCGCTGCGACCACGCGATCGAGCGCCTGCGCCGCGCCTACGACCTGCTCGTCATCGACGGGCCGCCGCTGGATGAAGACCCGGACTCGCTGCGGGCGATCACCGAACACACCGCCGTGACCATCGCCTGCGGCGAGCAGGGGCAGCTGCCGAAGCGGATGCCGGTCTCGGTTACCGGCCTCGTCCTCTTCGGCTGAGCCGGCTAGTAGGACTAGAGGTCGTAGCGCGAAAGGTCGGCCTCGAGCCGCTCGGCGTCCTCGCCGCGAGGGGCATCGCCATCGGCCTTGCCCGGGGTATCGCCGGCCCGGCCGCTGCGGCGCCAGCGCAGCACGCTGAGGACGACTGCGACCGCGGCGACCAGGAAGGCCAGGATCGGCACCAGGTAAGCGGAGAGGTCGAACCCCGAGGCTTCCGGTTGGGCGAGGACCTCGGCGCCGTACTGGGCCACCAGGGCGTCCTTGACCTCGGCCTTGCTCTTGCCTGCGGCGACGAGCCTGGCGACGAAGATCTTCTCGCGCCGCGCCTGCGGCGAGTCGGCGAGCTCGAGCAGGGTGCCGCAGATCGGACACATCACCTCGTCTTCGATGTCCTGGACTGTCGTCTGCGGGACCGGCGCGGCACTCACCACGTTGGCCGGGGCAGCCAGCCCGAGCGCAATCGCAATCAGCAGCATCGTCCCCCGCCTCAACGAGCCCTCCCATGTGCCTTGGCGATGCATGGCGAGGGAAAGGAACAGCGGAAGCTCACGACTTGCCCTCAATCAGCGGCAGGACGCGTTCGAGCAGGAACTGGTCGTCGACCGGACCGCGCCAGATCAGCGCCAGGTCGCCATCGGGTTCGACCAGGAAGTTCTCCGGCACGCCGGTGGAGCCGAAGGCGTCGCTGCGCTCGTCGCCGACCGAGCGCAGCTGCGCGTAGCCGGTCGGGTGCTCGTGCAGGAAGGCGAGCGCGTCATCTTCGTTGTCCTGCACGTTGATCCCGACCACCGTTGTGTCACGCCCGCGGTTTTCTTCGTAGAAGTCCTGCAGTACCGGCGCCTCCTCGCGACAGGGGATGCACCAGGAGGCCCAGAGGTTGACCAGCACCCACTCGCCGCGGTGGTCGGCGATCGAGCCCTTGCCCGGCCCCGGCAGGGCCGGCAATACCTCGTCCGGCACCGGATCCCCAACCGCGACCTTGGCCGCCCCCTTGTTGAGCAGGCCGAAGGCAAGCAGGCCGAGGACGGCCAGCACGGCTAGGAAGACGAAGAAGGAGCGAGTGCTCACGGGCGCCGAACTCTAGATCGCGCTCGCCCCCGGCAACCCCGCGCCCGCCCTAGAATCAGCCGGGCGCGGACGTAGCTCAGTTGGTAGAGCGCCAGCTTCCCAAGCTGGAGGTCGCGAGTTCGAACCTCGTCGTCCGCTCTTGATCCCCGTACCACCCCCCACGGAGTTGCCGGCGAACGTCGTTGCCATCGTCGCCCAGGTGCCCGATCTCGGTGGCGAGGGCGGCGGGGTGGCAACGAAAAAGGAGTTCCACCGTGCCCTGGTCCAGGCGGCGGCCCAGTCCGGGCTCAGATCTGCACCCAAGCCGGGCGATGACGGGTACGGAAAGCTGGAGAAGATCGTGATCGGGGAACTGCTCGACGACTCTTGGATCAGGGGGCAGGCGGCGGAAATGGGCCTCGGGGTGCGGCCCCGGGAGGTTGCCCGCGCGACCGCCAAAATCAAGCGGGAAGCGTTCAAGAACGGGGCGGAATACCGCCGCTTCTTGCGAGAAGCTCACTACACGCGCCGCGACGTCAAAGAGCGCGTCGAAGTCCAGTTGCTCGCCGAACGAATTCAGGAGCGAGCCATCGCGGGGGCTAGGAGCAAGGCCGACGCGCAGAAGGTCTTCGCGAAATTTGTCTCCGAATACGAAGTCCGGTGGAAGGCTCGTACGGTCTGCGCCTCGGAATACGTGGTCGATCGCTGTTCGAACGCCCCCGTGTCTGCAGCTACGGCCTAGCGATTCGAGTACGCCCTCAGGCAGCGGTAGTTATGCCTGCACGGTTGACGTGCGTGCCCTTGCTGACCAGACGACTTCCGCTTGCTGCCGCTGCTTTCCTGGCCCCTCGTGGGCGCCATTCGATCAAACGGCGGCCGCCTTCCGCTTCCGCGCGCCGCCATTGGCGGAGTTGCCGTTGCCGTTGCCATTGGAGCTGTGCTTCGCCTCGCGGTAGAAGTGCTCGGTGGCGCCGCGCACCGGCCGTTCGCCGGCCAGCTCGACCAAGCCCGTGCGGCGCAGCTCGGTGACGTGGTAGTTGACGTTGCTCAGCGGTGTGCGCAGCTCGTAGCTGAGGTCGCTGGGAGAGAGGGTGCGTCCTCCGTCCATCCCCAGCACTTCCAAGATTGAGATCCGCAGGGGGTGGGTATTGGCCCGGGCCAGGAGCTGCCAGTTCATGCTTCCTCCGATTTTCGAGTGGTTTACCAACTTCTAGGTATATAGATACCAAAAAATCATGATGTAAATCATTAAAATCGGGTAGGGATAGGCAAATGGCTGACGACGGGAGGAGATTTACGATGGGGAAGCGTCGACGGATTTGGCTTGGTGCTGCGGTATCCATGCTTCTTGTCCTGCTGCTGGGCGCGACGCCCGCCAGCGCCGTCGACATCATCGAAGACAAGCCGGAAACCGTCGAAGCGGGTTGGCAGGCTGGGACCTGCACCAAAGACGTGCCGGAATGCAGCGTCGACACTCCTAAACAGTTCTCGACCCAAGCCGCCAGTCATCCCGGAGCCGGCTTCACGCAGATCATCGTCAAGCACAACGCCTCCAACGTGCCGGTAGGAGACTTGAAAACGGTCCTCGTCGACCTTCCCCAGGGACTCAGCGTCAATCCCGAGGCGACCCCCCAATGCCCGCTTGAAGGCGGCAAACTCCCCGCTGCGGGCTGCGCGACTACGACCCCCGGGTCCCAGGTCGGCAACAGCCTGGTCACCGTGTCCATCGGTGGCCTGGTAGTGGGCCCCCTCTCGTTCCCTGTTTACAACCTCGTGCCGCGTCAGGGCGAACCGGCGCGGTTCGGCTTCAATCTCACCCTGATCAACGTCATTGATCTCGGCGAAGTCTTCCTCAACGCCGGCGTCAAATGGGACGGCGACTACCACGAGTACTTCACGATTCACGTCCCGGCGCCCCCGTTGGGCACGAAAATCCTCAAGAACCGCCTGGTGTTCGACGGGACGATCGGCGGGGGTGGCCCCGGTGGGGCCTTCATCACCACGCCGAGCACCTGCTTCGACCCCAACCAGCCAGCCTTCGAAAAGGTCTACAACACGTGGTTGCACGCCGACTCGGCCCAGGAAGAAGCGCCTCAAGACAGCTATGACGTGAGCGCCCCCGCGCCGCCCCCGCCAGCCTTCCTTGCCGGTTCGGAGTTCGTCGAATCGCCGCTGCCCAAAGAAACGGGTGGCGGTCCGCGGGTGATGCCGACCGGCTGCGACAAAGTCCCGTTTGAACCCGGCACGTCCCAGGCTCCCGGCACCAACCAGACCGACTCGCCGATGGGCGGCACGGTCGAGGTGACGACCCCGTTCGACCCGCCGGCCGCGATCTACCAGTCGAACGTGCGCAACGCCGACGTCTCGCTGCCGCAGGGGCTGGGCCTCAACCCATCCGCGGCGAGCGGGCTGCAGGCCTGCAGCGATGCCCAGTTCGGCAAGGGCACCCGCAACCCGGTGGCGTGCCCGGCCGGGTCAAAGATCGGCACGGTCGCGATCGACACGCCGCCGCTGCCCGACGGCACCCTGACCGGTGACGTCTTCCTCGGCACCCAGCAGAGCCGTGACCCGGCTTCGGGCAACGAGTACCGGATCTTCATCGACGCGGAGTCGGCCGGCCGCGGCCTCTCGATCCGCCTGCTCGGCAACGTCAGCGCCAACCCCCAGACCGGCCAGCTGACCGCGCAGGTGCACGAAGCGCCCCAGCTGCCGTTCACGTCGGTCCGGGTCACGCTCGACGCCGGTAAGGGAACGCTGACCAGCCCGCCCACCTGCGGCCCGAACAAAACCGCTCACGCGATGACCGCCTGGTCGGGCACGCCCGACGGCGGACCACAGGACAAAGGCTTCACCCTGACCTCCGCTCCCGGCGGCGGCCCCTGCGCGAAAACTCTGGGCGAGCGGCCTTTCAACCCGAGCTTCGGCAGCAACAACAGCAACCCCAAGGGCGGGGCCTTCACCCAGTTTGCGCTCAACGCCACTCGCAACGACGGCAACCAGGAGCTGAAGGGCGTTGACGTGAAGTTGCCGCGCGGCCTGACCGCCAAGCTGGCGGGGGTCCGCTACTGCCCAGCTTCGGCGCTCGCGGCGGCAGCCGCCAACAGCGGTGCGGCCGAGGCGGCCAACTCCAGCTGCCCCGCCCAGAGCCTGGTCGGCAGCGCGACGGTGCGCGCCGGCAGCGGATCGCATCCGTACCAGGCGACCGGCAAGGCCTTCCTCTCAGGCCCCTACCACGGGGCTCCCCTCTCCCTGGCAGTGATCACCCCCGCCACGGCCGGGCCGTTTGATCTCGGCGCGGTCGTGGTGAGGGTGGCGCTGTTCGTCGACCCGGCGACGGCCCAGGTGAACGCGGTCTCCGATCCGATCCCGCACGTGTTCGGCGGGGCCCTGCTCGACATCCGCTCGATCGCGGTCAAGCTCGACCGGCCCAAGTTCGCGCTCAACCCGACCAACTGCTCGCACATGGCGGTGGCCGGGTCGCTCAAGGGCGGCGGCTCCAACCCGCTCGACCCCGCCGCCTTCAGCTCCTTCGCCGTGTCATCGGCATTCAAGGTGAACGGCTGCGAGAACCTCGACTTCAAGCCGAAGCTCTTCATGCGGGTCTTCGGTGGCACCCGCCGCGCCAAGAGCCCGAAGCTGCGGGCGATCCTGGTTGCGCGCGATGGC
Organism: uncultured Solirubrobacterales bacterium; assembly: GCA_963701265.1. GTDB lineage: Bacteria > Actinomycetota > Thermoleophilia > Solirubrobacterales > 70-9 > VRUE01. The sequence continues at coordinate 2,130,003 of OY969581.1, read as the reverse complement.
GACGCCAACATCGGCCGCGCCGCGGTGACGCTGCCGAAAGCGCTGGCGCTCGAACAGTCGAGCCTCGCCAACGTCTGCACGCGGGTTCAGTTCGCTGCCCACAAATGCCCGCAGGACTCGATCTACGGCTACGCGACGGCGGAGACGCCGTTGCTCGACGGGCCGCTCAAGGGCCCGGTCTACCTGCGCTCCTCCGACAACGAACTGCCCGACATGGTCGCTGCCCTGAACGGTCAGGTCGACATCGCGCTCGCCGGCCGCATCGACAGCGCCAAAGGGCGCCTGCGCACGACCTTCGACGTCGTCCCCGACGTGCCGGTCTCAAAGTTCGCGCTGACCGTGCGCGGCGGTAAGAAGAAGGGGCTGCTGGTCAACACGCGCAGCCTTTGCGCGAAGAAGAAGTACAAAGTCATAGCCCGCTTCACAGGCCAGAATGGCAAGAAGGCGAACATGAAGCCCAAGCTGCGCACTCCCTGCAAGAAGCACGGCAAGAAGGGCAAAGGCAAGAAGAAAGGCGCTAAGCGCTAGCGCTGGTCGCTGCCAGCCGGTCTAGTTAGATCGGCTGGCTGGTAGGCCTGATGAGGATCTCGTTGACATCCACGCCTGGGCCTTGTTCGAGGGCATAGAGAACCGCTTTGGCGATGTCGTCGTCTTGCAGGGCCCAGTCGCCGGGGCGATTGTCGAAGAAGGGGGTGTCGACCATGCCGGGCTCGATCAGGGTGACCTTGATCGCGTGGTTTTCGTGCATCTGGCGCAGCTCGGCGCGCAACGACTCGCCGATCGCGGTCGCCGCCCACTTGGTCGCCGAGTAGAGCGAGCCCGGCAATGCGCGCCGTCCGGCGACCGAGCTGGTGACGAGGAAGTGCCCGTCACCGCGCTCGAGCAGGTGGGGGAGGGTGGCGCGAATCGTCAGCGCCACGCCGTAGACGTTGGTCAGCACCATCGAGCGCCAGTGCTCAGGCGACTCCTCGAGAAAGCCGCGCGTGGCACCGAAGCCAGCATTGGCAAAGACAGCATCAATGCGCCCAAACCGCTCGAGCGCGGCCGCCGCCATCCCCTCAACCTGATCCCACTCGGTGACGTCGCACTTAACGGCCAGAGCCCGATCGGCCCCACCAAGCTCCTCAACCAATTCCTCCAGCGGCTCAAGTTTGCGCGCGGCCAGCACGAGGCGATAACGCTCCGCAGCCGCCCGCGCCGTCGCCGCTCCGATCCCACTCGAAGCTCCCGTAATCAGCAGGACTCTGTCGTTTGGGTTGGACTCCATCTGGTGATTCTCTCAACTTGGATTGCTGAGGGCGAGCGTGCGGGGGTCTGCGGACACTCAGCGCGAAGCGCGTCCGCAGACCCCCGCACGCTCGCCCCCCAACCCAGATTGCGATAATCCCAACTCGTGGATCCCCAGCGCAAGCGGAAGATCCGGCTAGTCGTCGCCCTAAGCGTCGCCGTCCTCCTGGCGGTGGCGCTCGTCTACACCTCTTTCAGTGCCGCCACGGCCGCCAAGGAGCCCTCGCAGCTGCTCAATGCAGCGCCGGGGACCAGCTACGACCTGACGGGCAAGGTCGTCAAGGGGTCGATCCGAAAGGGCGACGAGGAGCTGCGCTTTCGGGTCGCCGATCGCGACGGCGGTGGCGAGAGCATCCCGGTCACCTACAGCGGCACCGTCCCCGATCCCTTCCGCGGCGGCCGCGAGATCGTCCTCACCGGCGAAGTCCAGAACGGCGTCTTCATCGGTGAGCCGGACACTTTGGTGACCAAGTGCCCGTCGAAGTTCACGACTTCGAATGACAGCTAGCCTCGGCAGCGCCGCGCTGGCGCTGGCCTTCGCCACGATGCTCTTCGCCGTGGGCGCGGCGCTGGTTGGCCGCAACGGCGACGAGCGCTGGGTCCTCGCTTCCCGCCGCGCCGTCTACGCCGCCTGCGCCCTGCTCACTCTCTGCGTGGCGCTAATCGAGATCGCCTTCGCCAGCGACGACTTCTCGCTCAACATCGTCCAGCAGCACTCCTCGATCGAGACGCCGAACTTCTACAAGCTGGCGGCGATGTGGTCGAGCCAGGAAGGCTCGCTGCTGCTCTGGGCCTGGGTGCTCTCGATCGCCTCCTCGCTTGCCCTCTACTCGACCCGCAACAAGCTGCGCGAGCTAGTCCCCTACGCGACCGCGGTGATGGCCGGGATAGCGAGCTTCTTCACCGGCCTGATGCTCTTCGCCGGCGGCGTCAATCCCTTTGCCTCGCTCGATCCGGTCCCGGCCGATGGCATTGGCCTCAACCCGCTGCTGCAGCACCCGAGCATGATGATCCACCCGCCGATGCTCTACTCGGGGTACGTCGCCTTCACGATCCCCTTCGCCTTCGCGATCGGCGCCCTGATCACCCGCCGCATCGACGCCTCCTGGATTCGCGCCACCCGCCGCTTCGCCCTGATCGCCTGGGCCCTGCTCGGCTTCGGCCTGCTGCTCGGCGCCCGCTGGTCCTACACCGAGCTCGGTTGGGGCGGTTACTGGGCCTGGGACCCGGTCGAGAACGCGGCGCTGATGCCGTGGCTGATCGGCACCGCCTTCCTGCACTCGATCATGGTCCAGGAGAAGCGCGGCATGCTGAAGGTCTGGAACACCTGCCTGATCGTCGCCACCTTCTCATTGGCGCTGCTCGGCACCTTCCTCGTCCGCTCCGGCGTGCTGCAGTCGATCCACGCCTTCGGCGACAGCACCGTCGGCCCCTACATCCTCGGCCTGATCGCGGTGGTCCTGATCGGCTCGACGGCGCTGATCGTCTCCCGCCTCGACGACCTGCGCTCGGAGAAGCGGATCGACTCGCTGGCCTCGCGCGAGGCCGTCTTCCTGGTCAACAACCTGCTGTTGGTGGCGCTCTGCTTGACGATCTTCTGGGGCACCTTCTTCCCGCTGATCTCGGAACTCTTCACCGGCACCAAGTCCTCGCTGGCGGCGCCCTGGTTCGACCGCTACACGACCCCGCTGGCGATCCTGCTCGTGCTCTTCACCGGGATCGGGCCGCTGCTGGCCTGGCGCCGGGTCAGTTGGGCGACGGCGAAGCGGGTCTTCTTCGTGCCGTCGCTGGTTGCTGCCGTGGTCGGGGTCGGGCTGGCGCTCTTCACCGATGTTCTGCACAAGCCCTGGGCCTTCGCCCTCTTCGTCTTCGCCACCTTCGCCCTGGTCGGCCTCGGGCAGGAGTTCTGGCGCGGCGCGGCGGCGCGGCGCTCACTTGCGGGCGGCTCGATGGCCTCGGCGCTGGTCGGCGTCGTCTCGCGCAACCGGCGCCGCTACGGCGGCTACATCGTTCACGCCGGCATCGCCGTGCTGCTGATCGGCATCGCCGCCTCCTCCAGCTTCCAGACCAACCGCGACATCAAGCTGCGGCCGGGGGAAAGCGCCGAGATCGACGGTCGCACGGTCACCTACGTGCGGCCGACGGTCGCCGTCGACAAGGACAAGTTCAGCTTCGGTGCCGTGATGGCGGTGCAAGAGGGGGGAGGGGAGCCGACGATCCTGCGCCCGAGCCGGGATTTCTACCCGCCGACGGGCGTCAGCGGTGGCGAAATCTCGGACTTCTTCAACGGCGAGGCGACGAGCGAGGTTGGTCTCAAGGCCGGCCTCGCCAACGACTTCTGGATCTCGGAGGGTCCCGACATCTCCGCGGTGCAGCGACGCGTGCGCGCCGCCGATGCAGGCTTCCGCGACTGTGTCCGCGGCGCCCCCGGGACGCCGCCGCAATGCCGGGCGGTATCGAACCTGATGCGGGCCGCGGCCAGCAATCCTGAGCTGCAGCCGGCAGCGCTGAGGACGATCGAGAGCCTGCAGACGGCGACCGCGGAGCGGATCGCCGAGAGCTACCTCCGCGATGACGCTGCCGCCACCTTCCGCGTCATCGTCAACCCGCTGGTCACCTGGATGTGGATCGGCGGGCTGATCGCCCTGGCCGGCGCGCTGATCGCGATCTGGCCGCCCCGCCGCGGTCGCCGCGTCCCGGTCGCCAACACCGAGCTGGAGGCGCTGAAGGAAGCCAAGTACCGCGAGATCCGCGATGCCGAACTCGATCACGCGGCGGGCAAGCTCTCTGATCACGACTTCGCCCTGCTCGACGCCGAGCTGCGCAAAGAGGCGGTTGAGATCCTCGACTCCGCCAACGGCGCGAACGGAGACGGCGTCGCCGCGAACGGGTCGCAGGAGCGCGGGGCGGAGAAGAGGCCGGCGGAGCCGGTCTAGATCTTCAGCAGTACGAGGGTGTTGACCGCGAAGAGGATGGCGAAGAAGATCGTCGCCCGGTCGAGGTTGCGCTCGACCATCGAGCCGCCGCCGAAGGCGCTGCCGCCACCGCCGATGCCGAAGGCGCCGGAGAGCCCGGTGTCTTTGCCGGAGTGGAGCAGGATCAGGAAGATCAGCACTCCGCTGATGATCACCTGCAGGAATCCCAAGAGCGTGTACACGGTTGGGCATGGTAGCGAGGAAGGCCGCCTCGCGGTCGGTGCAACGTCTTCCGGCGCTCCGGGAATCGCTACGCGTTGCGCCTCCCGAAACACGATTATCCAAATTGTTGCGTCTGTTTACAAATATCGCTATGGTGTAAACCACGAGGACGCTTACTGGGGATTTGACAAGGAGGATGGGATGGAGGCAGCGGCGCACAGTCACGACCACGGGCCGGAGATCGAGCTCAATCCGGCGACCTGGCGCGATGCCAAGCGCTACGCCTGGCTGCTCGGCCTGGTCGTGCCCTTCGCTCCCTTCCTCGCCTGGGCCAGCGTCGAGGTCACCGGCTTCGAGTTCTTCTGGTTCTTTGGCCCGCTGCTGGTCTTCGGCGTCTTTCCGTTGCTCGACATCGCGATCGGGGTCGATCCGACCAACCCGCCCGACAGCGTGCTCAAGTGGCTCGAGCAGGACCGTTACTACCGCTGGTGCACCTACATCTTCATTCCGGTCCAGTACGCGGGGCTGGTCTTCGCCTGCTGGCTCTGGGCGAGCGGCGACCTCTCGGTCCTGGAGAACATCGGCCTTGCCCTGACCATGGGCGTGGTCGGCGGGATCGCGATCAACACCGCCCACGAGCTCGGCCACAAGCGCGACAGCATGGAGAAGTGGCTCAGCCGCGTCGCCCTGGCGCAGACTGGCTACGGCCACTTCTTCATCGAGCACAACCGCGGTCACCACGTCCGCGTCGCCACTCCCGAGGATCCGGCCAGCTCGCGCCTGGGGGAGAGCTTCTGGGCCTTCCTGCCGCGCACCGTTTCGGGCAGCCTGCGCTCGGCCTGGGGGATTGAGGCCGCCCGCCTCGACCGCCTCGGCAAGTCCCACTGGAGCCTGCACAACGACATTCTCGGCGCCTGGGCGATGACCGTTGGCCTCTTCGCCGTGCTGGCGATCGTCTTCGGCCCGGTCGTCCTGCCCTACCTGGTGCTGCAGGCGATCCTCGGCTTCTCGCTGCTCGAGGTCGTCAACTACCTCGAGCACTACGGCCTGCTGCGGCAGCGCAAAGAGGACGGGCGCTACGAGCGCTGCCGGCCCGAGCACAGCTGGAACAGCAACAACGTCGCCTCCAACGTCCTGCTCTACCACCTGCAGCGCCACAGCGATCACCACGCCAACCCGACCCGCCGCTACCAGGCATTGCGCCACGTCGATGAGGCGCCGCAGCTGCCCACCGGCTATGCCGGCATGATCGTGCTCGCCTGGTTCCCGCCGCTGTGGCGACGGGTGATGGACCCGATCCTGGTCGAGCACTACGACGGCGACCTCAGTCAGGCCAACATCCAACCCCGCGCCCGCAAGCGCATCCTCGCCCGCTACGGCAACGGGGCCTCGGCGTGAGTCGCTGGCGCTGCCCGAGTTGCGGCTACGTCTACGACGAGGAGCAGGGGCATCCGCGCGAGGGCTTCCCGGCCGGCACGCCGTGGAGCGAGGTGCCCGACGACTGGGCCTGTCCCGACTGCGGCGTACGCGACAAGGTCGACTTCGAGCCCGACGACGGGAGCGGTGAGTGACCGCCAGTGCTGGCACGATTCCGGCGGTGGCCACCCGCACGCCCTATCCCGAGGCCGCGCGGCAGCTGCTGCGCGAGACGCTCTTCGGCGCCGCCCGCGACCAGCTCGAGAGCAAATCCTGGTCGGAGATCACGATGTCCAACATCGCCGAGTTCGCCGGCGTCAGTCGCCAGACGCTCTACAAGGAGTTCGGCAGCCGCGCCGTGTTCGCCCAGGCCTTCGTCATCCACGAGGGCGAACGCTTCCTCGACGGCGTCGACGCGGCCGTGCGCGAGCACCTCGACGACCCCCGTGCTGCTGTCGGCGCTGCACTGGAACAGTTCCTCCGCTCGGCCGGCGATGACCCGCTCGTCCGCATCCTGCTCAGCGACGACGGCACCGGCGGCATGCTGCCCTTCGTCACCACCCAGGGCATGCCCGTCGTCCAGTGGGCCACGGCCCGCCTGACGACGACGATCGAAGAGGGCTGGCCGCAGGCTCCCGCGGCCAAGGTGAGGCTGCTCGCCGAGTCCCTCGTCCGCCTCGCGATCAGCTACATCACCGCGCCCAGTGAGACGCCCGAGACGACCTCGGTCAAGGCCGGCGAGCTGCTCGGGCCCTTCATCGACGACGCACTCGGCTCGGTCGATTAGCGCGCCAGTCGCAGGCTGAAGACGAGTCGCCCGAAGCCGGTCTCGTCGATTGAGTCGCGATCGGGCTTGCGCTGGTAGCCAAGCGATTCGTAGAGGCGGTGGCCGGCTCGCTGGTAGGGGCGGCTCCAGAGGGCGATTGCCGGCCAGTTCTCGCTGCGGGCCAGCTCGGTGCAGCGATTTGCCAGGGCGCGGCCGATGCCCTGCCGGCGCGTCGCGGCGCTGACGACGAGGCGAGCCAGTTCGGCCTCGTCGTCGTTGGCGACAGCGCGGGTGGGCTCGCCGGGGGCGAGCAGGGCGACCACGCCAACGATGTCGCCGTCGAGCTCGGCGACGAGGAAGTGCGCCGCGGCCGCTGCCGTGGCCTGAAAATCAGACGGTGCGTAGGGGGTGTCGCGACCGCCCTCGCCTTCGCTGAAGTAGGCCTCGGTCCAGAGCGCGATTACGGCGTCCGTATCGGCCGAATTCGCGGCCCGGATCGTCGCCTGCTGACTCTCGTTCACAGCTCTTCGCAGACCAGGCGCAGGCCGATGTCGAGTTCGGGCAGGGTGCGCAGGTGGCCGTGCACCTCATCCCAGCGGCCGCTGGCGAGGTCGGCGCGCAGGCGTTCCTGCCCGGCCACGATCACCTCTGCCGGCAGCTGATGCCAGAGCGAGCTGGCCCGCAGGGTCGCGGGCTCGAGGAAGAGCTCGGGCCGGTCCCAGAGGGCGCTGGTGAATTCGTCCTGACAGCGGCTTGGCGCGGGGACTACCTCGATCGTGGCGTGGGGGAGCTTTGCTTCGAGCTCTTGCATCGCCGGCATCTTCTCCCGCTCGGCCTGCGCCGCTGTGGGGAAGTACTCGGAGAGGGTCCAGATCTCGGAGTTCACCTCGGCGTCAATCGTGAAGAGCACGATCCGTTTGCGGGCTACGCGGCGCATCTCGGCCAGGCCGGCGTCGAGGTCGTTCCAGTGGTGGATCGTAAGTGTGCCCATCGCTGCCTCGACGCTTTGGTCATCCAGCGGCAGCGCCTCGGCGACGCCCTGCCGGACGGGCGCAGCATCCGCGGGGCGCTTGGCGATCATCAGTGGCGAGGGCTCGACCGCGATCACCTCGCGGTCGCTTGGCTCGTAGGAGCCGGCGCCCGCACCGACGTTGACGACGCTGCGGGCGTCGCGCAGCGCCGCCCAGATCCTCGCCGCGATGCGCGGATCGGCCCGGCGGAAGTCGGTGTAGTTGACGCCGAGCTCGTCGTATGCCGCGCCGCTCATCACACAGCCCGCTCGCGCAGCATCGAGACCAAGAGCTCGACGAAGTCGCCGTAGAGGTCGTCGCGCACGGCCTCGGGGCTGACCAGCGCTTCGATCGCCAGACCGATCCCCAGCGCGCGCAGGACCAGGGCGAGGTCGGCAGGGGGGAGGGGCGCCTCGACCTCTTCCTCTTTCTGGTGGTGGGCGATGAAGGCGGCGATCGTCTCGCGCATCGAGGCCGAACGGCTGCCGAAGCGTTTGGCCAGCTCGGGCTCGCGCCGGCTGGCGGCGAGGAACTCGAGGTGGAGGAGGAAGGACTCACGATCGTCCGCGAAGCGCTCCATCCACTGGTCGGCGAGAGCGCGGGCGCGGGCCTCGAGCGGCGCCTCATCGTCGATCCCCGCCTGTGTTGCTGCCAGCTCTTGGGCTCGGTCGGCCATGTACTGCTCGAAGACGGCGAGGAAGAGGTCGGACTTGCCGGCGAAGTTGGAGTAGACGGCGCCGTGTGAGTAGCCGGCCCGCTCGGCGATCTGCTCGACAGAGGCCCCCTCGTAGCCGCGCTCGGCGAAAACGCTGGCGGCGGTGGTGATCAGCTCGGCGCGGGTGCGCACCTGCTTTTCGGCCCGTGTCTCGCGTCTCGCCGTCTCGGCCATTCAGATTATGAGTATAACTTGAATTGTGATACCAATTTCATATGGCCGGAGCGAGCACAGCGACGAGTGAGCCACTCGAGCTTCTCGGGTGCTGGCTCGAGGATGCCGAGGCGGCCGGCGTGCCCACGCCGCGAGCGATGACCCTGGCTACGGCGACGGTCGAGGGGAGGCCCTCCGCACGACTGGTCACGCTCAAACGCCTCACTGGCGACGCGCTCATCTTCACCACGGCGCTGTGGACCCGCAAGGTCGCGGAGCTGCGCGACAACCCGCGCGTAGCCGCGACCTTCTACTGGCCGGGCCTCGGCCGGCAGGTCAGAGTCGAGGGCCGCGCCGAGATCGCCACGCGCGAGCTCGCCGAGGAGCTCTTCGCCGGCCGCCCCCGCAGTCACCAGCTGCAAGCGCACGTCTCTCGCCAGGGTGAGGAGATCGAGAGCTTGGATGAATTGCGCCGCCGGCTCGAGGCGTTGCAGGCAGAGCTCGGTGCCGACCCTGTCCCCTGTCCCGAGGACTGGGGTGCGGTTCGCGTCGTCCCCGACCAAGTCGAGTTCTGGGAGGAAGGTGAGGACCGCCTCCACACTCGTCATCTCTATGAGGCGGCTGGCGCCGACTGGCGGAAGGTGCTGCTCGCTCCGTAGTAAGGCTTCCGGTGCGCTTTATGTGGCTATAGCCCACATAAAGCGCACCGGAACCGAAGTTCAGGCCTCCAGCATCAGCGTGACCGGGCCGTCGTTGACCAAGGCCACGCCCATGCAGGCGCCGAACACGCCCTTCTGGGCCTCGAGGCGCTCGCAGAAGCGGTCGTAGAGTGGCTCCGCCTCGGCTCCCGGCGCCGCCTCGACGTAGCTCGGTCGGTTGCCCTTGCGCGCGTCGCCATAGAGGGTGAACTGGCTGACGCAGAGCAGCTCGCGCTCGCCCAGCGGCTCGTTCATCCGCCCCTCGGCGTCGTCGAAGATCCGCAGCGCCCGCACCTTGTCGGCGAGCCGGTCCGCCTGCTCGGCCGTGTCTCCGCGCCGCACCCCGAGCAGCACGAGCAGGCCAGGGCCGATCTGGGCGACGCGCTCGCCCTCGACGTCGACCGCCGCCTGGCTGACCCGCTGGACGAGTGCCTTCATCGCGTTCTCCTTATGAAAATGAGTCTCATTTTTGATTCAATCGGATTGTGCTTGAGCCCTTTCAGCTGCCCTTCGTCCAGCGCGGGCTGTTCGAGATCCTGATCCTCGCAGTACCGGCTGGCATGCTTGGCACCTGGATCGTCCTGCGCGGCCTCGCCTTCTTCTCGCACTCCGTCGGCACCGCCGCTTTCCCCGGCCTGGTCCTCGCCGATGGCCTCGGCTTCGCCGCGCCGCTGGGTGCCTTTGGCGCCGCGATCGTTTTCAGCGCCGGCAGTGCCTTGCTCGGCCGCCGCGAGGAGGAGACCGCGGACAGCGCCGTGGCGATCGTTCTGGTCGGCTGTCTCGCCGCCGGCACGATCCTCGCCAGCGACGTCTTCGGCTCGGGCGCCAACGTCGAGACGCTGCTCTTCGGCAGCCTGCTCCTGATCGACGGCAACGACCTGATCCTGGCCGGTCTGGCCGCGGGGCTGACGCTGATCGCCTCGCTGCTGCTCGGGCAGCGCTGGCTTGCGAGCGGCTTCGACCCCGCGGCTGGCTCGCCGGGCGGTGGCGGCTGGCTCGACCTGGTGCTCTTCGGCCTGATCGCGCTTGCGATCACCGCGGCGCTCTCCGTTGTCGGCGCGCTCTTGGTGACGGCGCTCTTCGTCGTGCCGGCGCTGACTGCGCGCCTCTTCGCCGAGCGGATGCTGAGCTGGCAGCTGGCCAGCGTTGCCTTGGTCGCGCTCGAGGGTACGGTCGGCCTCTGGCTCTCGGTCAAGACCGATGCACCCCCAGGCGCGACGATCGCGGTCGTCGCCGGGGCCGTCTTCGCGATTGCGGCTGGAGCGCGAGCCCTGGCGCGGGCGCGACGCGGAGCGCCCGCCCTCGCCGCAGCGGCGCTGGCCGCGGCCGCCCTGTTCGTTGCCGGTTGCGGCTCATCCAGCTCCGGCAATGGACAGCTGCAGGTGGTGGCGACCACCACCCAGATCGGTGATTTCGTCCGTGAGGTCGGTGGCGACGCGGTATCGGTCGACCAGATCCTGCAGCCCAACACCGACCCGCACGAGTACGAGCCACGGCCGAGCGACGTCGCCGGTGCGGCCGAGGCAAAGCTCGTCTTCGCCAGCGGCGACGGGCTCGACGAATGGATTGACCAGGTGGTCTCCGACAGCGGCAGCGATGCCGAGCTGGTCGACCTGGGCGCGGTCGTGCCCGAGCGGCGCCCGGGCGAGTCGAGCGGCGCCGAGGTGTCCCGCTATGACCCGCACTGGTGGCACGATCCGCGCAACGCCGAGGCGGCCGTCGCCGAGATCGAGCGGCGCCTCGCCGCGGCCGATCCGAGCCACCGCCGCGAGTTCAAGCGCAACGCCCGCGCCTATCTCGCCGAGCTGCGCGAACTCGACGCTGGCATTGGGCGCTGCATGGACTCGATCCCGCCCGCCCGCCGCAAGCTGGTCACCGATCACGACGCTTTCGGTTACTTCGCCGATCGCTACGGGATCGAGGTCGTCGGCGCTGTGATTCCCTCGCAGACGACCCAGGCGCAGCCCTCGGCCAAGGATCTCAGCGCCCTCGCTGAGACGATCGAGCGCGAGCGAGTCGAGGCGATCTTCCCCGAGAGCTCGCTCAGCGCCAGCGTCGCCGAAGCGATCGCCGGCCAGACCGGGGCTTCGGCCGACTACAGCCTCTACGGCGACACGCTCGGCCCCGAGGGATCGGACGGAGCGACCTACCTGCAGATGGAGGCCGCGAACGCCAACGCGATGGTGCGCGGCTTCACTGGGGGGAGGCGGGGATGTCGACCACTGCGCTGATCGAGGCGAAAGGGTTCGCCAGCGGTTACGACGGCGCGGTGGCGATCTCCGGCGTCGAGTTCTCGCTGGGCGGGGGGCAGACGCTCGCCCTGCTCGGCCCCAACGGCGGCGGCAAGACGACGCTGCTGCGGGCGCTGCTCGGCGAGCTGCCGCCGCTGGCAGGGACGCTCAGCGTCGCGGCGAGGTGCGGCACCGTTCCCCAGACCGAGCGCTCGCGGCTCGACTATCCCGTCTCGGCGCTCGACGTGGCGACGATGGGGACGCTGTCGAGCCTGCCCTGGTGGCGGCGGCCCGCTCGCCGCGAGCGCGAGGCAGCGGCCACGGCGCTTGATCGCGTCGGCTTGCGGGCGCTAGCCGAGCAGACCTTCGGCCGCCTCTCGGGTGGCCAGCGCCAGCGCGTCCTGATCGCCCGGGCGCTGGTCCAGGACGCGGGCGTGCTCTTGCTCGACGAGCCCTTCTCCGGCCTCGACCGGCCCAGCAGCGAGGGCCTGGAAGCGCTGATCGGGGAGCTGGCGGGGGAGGGTCGCGGCATCGTCATCGCCACCCACGATCTCGAGCAGGCCCGGGCTTGTGACCTCGTCCTCTGCATCAACAAGCTCCAGGTCGCCTGCGGGCGGCCCGACCAGGTACTCGACGACCTCGGCGTGCTGGAAGCGACCTACGGCGGCGCCATCGTCGAGCTCCCCGGCGGGGGTGGCCGCGCGATCCTGCCCCCACACCATCACCACCACTGACCATGTTCGAGCCACTGCAGGAACCGTTCGTACAGCGCGCCCTCGCCGAGCTCGTCCTGGTCGGCATCGCCGGCGGCGCGCTCGGCTGCTGGGTCGTCTTCTACGGCCTCTCCTACGCGGCGGAGTCGCTCTCGCACTCGCTCTTCCCGGGCTTGGTCCTCGCCTCGATCGCCGGCGTGCCGCTGCTCTTCGGCGCCGCCCCGGCGATCGTCCTCACCGCTGTCGCGATCGCGCTCGCCGCCAGGGTCGCCGGGGTCAGCCGCGACGCAGCCGTAGCCGTCGTCGTCACCACCATGTTCGGCCTCGGCGCCCTGCTGGCGCTGGCTCCCGCCTCGCCGCCGGGGATCGAGGCGCTGCTCTTCGGCGACGTCTTCGGGGTCAGCGACGGTGACCTGGCGACCGCAGCGGCTTTGGTCGTCCTGGTTGCCGTCGCCCTGCGCCTGCTGCACGGCCGTCTCCTCATCGCCGGCTTCGACCGCGGCACCGCTCGCTCGCTTGGCGTCTCTCCCGGCCTCGTCGACGCCGCCCTGCTGCTCCTGCTCGGCGCCGGCATCGTCGTCGCCGTGCAGGGCCTCGGCAACCTCCTCGTCGTCGCCGTCTTCGTCGGCCCGGCGGCCGCAGCGCGCCGGCTCAGCGACCGCATGCTGCCGATGATGCTGCTCGCCGCCGTGCTCGCCGTGCTCGCCGGGGTCGCCGGCCTCTACCTCTCCTACTACGCCGGCACGGCGGGAGGCGCCTCGGTGGCGCTGGCGATCGTCGCGATCTACCTGCTCTCGCTGCCGCTCGGCCAGCTGCGGGCCGCTCGCCGCCCGGCGCCGCTGTCGAGCGGGGCTACGATCGGCTGATGACCGCCAAGACCGACAAAGCCTGGGCCGAGCACGCCCTCGCCGCCCTGCACGAGGCCGGCTACAAGCGCGGCGGCGCTCGCACCGCGGTGGTCGAGGCCCTGGCCGGCCACGACTGCGCCGTCACCGCGCTCGACCTCGACGAGGAGCTGCGCCGTCGCAAGCCGGCCGTCGGCCGGGCCAGCGTCTACCGCGCGCTCGAGCAGCTCGAGCAGCTCGGCCTGGTCCAGCGCCTGGAGGTGACCCGGGGCACCGCCGGTTACGAGCGGGTTGAGCCCGGCGGCGAGCACCACCACCACGCGATCTGCCGTGACTGCGGCCGCATGGTCCCCTTCGAGGATGCCTCGCTGGAGCGGGCGATCGCCAAGCTCTCCGCCGAGCTGAGCTTCGAGGTCAGCGACCACGACGTGGTCCTGCGCGGCCTCTGCGAACGCTGCGCCGGCTGATTCCGGAGAGAATGGCCGCCGATGGGTGACCTCTTCGAGATCTTCCTGCTCTCGCTGCTGGCGATGTTCAACCCGACCCTGCTCGCCGCCGTCACCCTGATGCTGCTGCTGCCGAACCCGAAGCGGCTGATGCTCGGCTACCTGCTCGGTGCCTACACCGCCAGCATCAGCGTCGGCCTGGTGATCGTCTTTGCCCTGCCGGAGTCGGGGGCGACGAGCACCAGCAAGAACACGCTCAGCCCGGCTGAGGACGTCGTCGTCGGCCTGCTGCTGCTGGTCGTTGCCGTGGTCCTCGCCACGGACCGTGACCGGCCCCTGCGCGAGCGCCGCGAACGGCGCAAGGACAAGAAACAGGCGAAGAGCGAGGGGGAGGAAAAAGAAGCGCTGCCGATGCGACTGCTTGGCCGCGGCTCGCCCCGAGTCGCCTTCGTCGTCGGCCTGCTGCTCAGCTTCCCGGGCGTCTCCTACCTGACCGGCCTCACTCACATTCACAAACTCGACGTTGCCGCCGCGCCGACCGCCCTGCTCGTGATCGCCTTCTGCCTGGTCCAGCAGCTGCTGCTCGAGGTGCCGCTCGCCGGTTACTTCGTCGCGCCGGAGAAAACCGCCGAGAAGGTCAAGGGGTTTCGGGCCTGGCTCGGGCGCAACGGCCGCCAGGCAGGGATAATCGTCGCTGCCGTGCTCGGTGCCCTCATCCTCATCCGCGGAATCGCCGGCCTGGTGAGCTGACTATGGGCAAGTGGGGAGTCCTCGTCGCGCTTGGCGCCGCCCAGTTCCTGATGGTGCTGGACCAAGCGGTGATGAACGTCGCGATCTCGCAGCTGGTCGAGGACTTCGACACCACCGTGACGACGATCCAGATGGTGATCGCCTTCTACGCCCTGGTGATGGCGGGCTTGATGCTGACCGGCGGCAAGCTCGGCGACATCGTCGGACGGCGCCGCGCCTTCATCGTCGGCCTCTGCATCTACGGGGTTGGCTCGGGGCTGACCGCGGCGTCATGGAACGTGCCTTCGCTGATGTTCGGCTGGTCGATCCTCGAGGGGATCGGCGCCGCGCTCGTGATCCCGGCCCTGATCGCCCTCGTCGCCGGCAACTACAGGGGCGCCGATCGGGCGATCGCCTACGGCGTGCTCGGCGGCGTCGCCGGCGCCGGTATCGCCGTCGGCCCGATCCTTGGCGGCTGGGCGACCACGGAGCTGAGCTGGCGCGTCGTCTTCATCGGCGAGGTCGTCGTCGCGATCGGCATTCTCTTCGGCACCCGCCTGATCCGTGAGCCGGAGCGGGAGGGACCGGCACCGTCGTTGGACTGGATCGGCAGCGTGCTCTCCGCCGCCGGTCTGGCCCTGGTCGTCTTCGGCGTCCTGCAGGCGAGCAACTGGGGCTGGCTGGCGCCCCGCAGCTCGCCGATCGAGCCCTTCGGCTTCTCGCTGGTGCCATTCGTGATCGCCGCCGGGGCGCTGGTGTTGGCGGGGTTCGTGGCCTGGGAGCGCCGCCGTGAACGGCTCGGCCAGGACCCGCTGGTCCACCTGCCGCTGCTGCGCATCTCCCCGCTGCGCGGCGGCGTCGCCATGTTCCTCGCCCAGAACCTGATCCTGATGGGCGTCTTCTTCACCGTCCCCCTCTTCCTGCAGGTGGTCCAAGGCCTCGACGCGCTCGAGACCGGCGTGCGCATGCTGCCTGCCTCGGCCGGTCTCTTCTTCGCCGCGATCGCCGGCTCGGCGCTGGCCAAGCGCTTCGCCCCGCGGCCGCTGGTCCGGACCGGGATTGCGATCACTTTTGTCGCGATCCTGCTGCTGCTGGCGACGATCGAGCCCGAGCTCGACAATGGCTCCTTCCTCTTCGCGATGGGGGTGCTGGGAGTTGGGATGGGGCTGATCGTCTCCCAGCTCGGCAACGTCGTGCAGTCGGCGGTCGGTGACGCCGATCGCAGCGAGGCCGGCGGCCTGCAGAGCACCGCCCAGCAGCTCGGCTCTTCGCTGGGCACCGCACTGCTCGGCGCGATCGTGATCAGCGGCCTCATCACCGCCTTCACCACGAACGTCGGCCAAGACACGCGCATCTCCGCCGACGTCAGCAAGCAGCTCGAGGTGCAGCTCAGTGCCGGCGGCAGCTTCGTCGCCGCCGATGAGGTGCGGGCCGGGGCGGAGGCGGCCGGCCTCGATGTCGCGACCGCCGACGCGCTGGTCGAGAACTACGAAGACGCCCAGCTGAAAGCGCTGAAGACCGCCTTCCTCTTCGCCGCCTTCCTCACCCTGGCCTCGTTCTGGACGACGCGGCGCCTGCCCGAGCAGCGCTTCGACGAACTGGAGGCGGGCCCCGACCCGCCACCGCCCACGCCCGAGCCGGTTACGGTCTGAGCATGCTCGACCCCAAGCACGGTCATCGCACCCCGGAGGAGCGCGCCGCCGCCGGCAAGGCCGCCCGTGGCGAGGCGCCGCGCTCGAGCTATAGCGAATGGGTGCCGGCGACCGACCGGGCGGACCCGGTCGAGCTGCTGGAGGGCCAGGCCACCTCGCGGGTCGGCCAGCTCGTGCCATTGCGCTACGCCCGCATGCTGGTATCGCCCTTCACCTTCTACCGCGGTGCGGCGGCGGTGATGGCGGCGGACCTTGCCGCGACGCCGCGCAGCGGCTTCGACGTTCAGCTCTGCGGCGATGCCCACCTCTCCAACTTCGGCGCCTACGCCTCACCCGACCGCGAGCTCGTCTTCGACGTCAACGACTTCGACGAGACCCTGCCGGGGCCGTGGGAGTGGGACGTGATGCGGCTTGCCGCGAGCTTCTCCGTTGCCGGGCGCGAGCGCGGCTTCAAGCGCCGCGAGCGGCTGGCGATCGTCGCCGCGATGTCGGCCGAGTACCGGGCGGCGATGCGGCGGATGGCCGAGCTCGGAAACCTCGAGGTCTGGTACACGAAGATGGATGTGGAGGCGATCGCCAGCGGCTGGGAATCGGCCGCCGGCGAGAAGGAGGCTGCCACCTTCCGCCGCAACCTCGAGAAGACCCGCGCCAAGGACCGGATGCGCGCCCTCTCGAAGCTGACCCGCGAGGTCGACGGCGAGCTGCGCATCGTCAGCGAACCGCCGCTGATCATTCCGATCGACGAGCTGGTCGAGGAGGACGCCGATGTCGAGGCCTCCGTGCTGAAGATCATTTCCGACTACCGCGACACGCTTCCCGAGGACCGCCAAGTCCTGCTCGACGGCTACCGCTTCGTCGACGCGGCGCTCAAGGTGGTGGGCGTCGGCAGCGTCGGTACCCGCGCCTTCATCGTGCTGATGCTGGGACGAGACAGCGGCGATCCACTTTTCCTCCAGGCCAAGGAAGCCCAGCGCTCCGTGCTCGAGCCCTACGCGGAGCCGAGTGCATTCGAGAACCAGGGCGAGCGCGTCGTGCAGGGCCAGCGCCTGACCCAGGCGGCGAGCGACATCCTGCTCGGCTGGGTCAAGGCAACGGGCATCGACGGCAAGCAGCGCGACTTCTACGTGCGCCAGCTCTGGGACCAGAAGGGCTCGGCCAAGGTCGAGAACATGGATGCTCGCGCGCTCACCACCTACGCCGAGATCTGCGGCACGACCCTGGCCCACGCCCACGCCCGCAGCGGTGACCGCATCGCGATCGCCGCCTACCTCGGCAAGAGCGACACCTTCGACCAAGCGATTGGCGCGTTCGCGGAGTCCTACGCGGACCAGAACGAACAGGACTACGAGGCGCTGAAGGCGGCCGCCGCAGACGGCCGGATCGAGGTTGCGCAGATTCCGTGAGCGGTGCGCAGGGCCACGTGGCGACGACGACCTGTTCCCCGGCGCGCAACGTCGAGCTGAAGGCGAGGGACTGGGATCGCGTGCGCTCGCTTGCGGCCTGCAAGGAGATAGGCGCTGAGCCGCGGGGGGTGCTGGTCCAGCGCGACACCTACTTTCAGGCCCGGCACGGGCGCCTGAAGCTGCGTGAGCAGGAGGGCGCGCGACCGCACCTGATCGCCTACGAGAGGCCGGACGGCATGGAGGCACGGGAGAGCCGCTATCGGATCATCGAGCTGGGCGAGCCCGAGGAGTTGAAGGCCGTCCTGGGCGGCACGCTCGGAGTGAGGGCCATGGTCGCCAAGGAGCGGCGGCTGTTTCTCTGGGAAGGAGTGCGCATCCATCTCGATCGAGTCGACGGGCTCGGTGAGTTCATCGAGTTCGAGGCAGTCGCGGACGCGGGCTCGGACCTCTCGCACGAGGAAGCGCAGGTGGTGAGCTTGCGACGAGCATTTGGGATCGACGAGGTCGATCTGGTCGCCGGCAGCTACTGCGACCTGGTTGCGCCTTAGGCGCGGGAACGGACGCGAAAGCGGAACAGGCTCGGCGAGGCGTCGGGGTTGCCGGCAGCGTCGATCGCGAAGACGCGGAAGGTGTGCCGCCCAAGGGATACCCGGTAGGCGCGGGGAGACTGGCAGGCGCGGGCCGGTTGGCGGTCGAGGCGGCAGCGGAAGCGAGCACCCGGCTCGGAGGCCCCGAAGGCAAAGCTGACGAGGCGGCGCTTGCCGCTGGTGAAGAGGAGCGCCCGGGGGTGTAGACGGAGGCTGGTCGTGGGCGGGGTGCGATCGCGCTGCGGCGGGGGCTTTGGGTTCGACACTGTGGGTGTCGTGACCTGGGGCGGCACTGGCGGCTCGGGTTCCGGTTCTGGTTCCGGATCTGGCGGGGTGTCTGGCGGGCGGAAGCTGTTTGGGGCACGTTCTTCGACCGACTCGCAGTTGACCGGCGGGCCGTCGGTGTGTTTGTCCGCGAAGTCGATCAGCGCCGTGTCGAAGCCCTCGCCGCAGTCGACGATTGGATCGGAGTCATCGGAATTGACCAGCAGGAGGTCGTCGCCGGCGCCGGCGAAGAAGTTGTCCGAGCCGTCCCTGCCCAGGAGTTGGTTGGGCCCGGAGTTGCCCAGCAGGTTGTCCCCTGTATTGGTGCCCTCGATGTCCTCCACCGCCCGCAGGGTCGTCAACTGAGCCGCGGTGGCGCAGTGTGGCTCGCCCTGTGACCCGATCAGGCCGGCGGTCTCCGCCTCCATGTCGATCGTGACCCCGCTGCCGAAGTTGGCCCAGTTGGCGTTGTCGCGGTCGCCGCCGCCGTCGAGGACGTCGCCGTCGCAGATGGCGTTGGAGACGAAGAGGTCCTCGCCGGAACCGGCGTTGAGCTGGTCGGCGCCGCCGTTGTTCGGCAGCGCGTCATCGCGCCCGCCAGCGGCTGCCACGTCGTCTCCGGCGCCGTCTATGAGGGCGTCTTCGGTGTCGCCACCGGTGAGGTCGTCGCCGTCCCCGTTGCCCAGCAGCACGACCGAGGTGGCTTCCGGCAGCGCCGGGGCAGCGAGGACGTCTTCACCGTCGAGGCCGGCGAGCAGGATCGAGTCGGGGGGTTCCGGCAGCGCACATTCGATTTTGTTCCCGCTCGGCGCGGCGCAGCCTCCGGCGGTGCCGGCTTCGAACTGCCCCTCGCTGCCGCTCACCAGCGAGAACGTGGCGACGCCGTCATCCGGGTCGGGGCTCGCCGCGTTCGGCGCGTAGCTCACCGTCACGTGGTCGTCCTGGTTGCTGCCCGTCAGGTAGAGGCCCGGGGCGGTGCCGGCCTCGGGCGCCATCACACCGACGGCTATCGCGCCGGCGCTGCGCAGGCCGATCTTCGCTTCACTGAGCTCGCAGTCCTCGACCGCGACCCCGATGCAGCCGTCGCCGTCAGCGCCTCCGTGGGCGACGTCGCCGCCGCCTTTGCCGTCGATCACGTCGCCGCCACCGCCGCCGTAGAAAGTCTCGGCCTCGGGGGTGCCGACTATGTAGTCGGGGAACGGAGTGCCGATCACGATCTCGAAATCGTCGAGGTCGATGTCAGTTTTCGGTTCGAGCGCTTCATCGACGCCGCCGCCCGAGGGAGCGAGACCGTTGTTGGCGAAGTTCTGTTCGAGGTCGACGTAGACCCCTCTTCCCTCGGCGCCAGCCGGAAAGCCGGCGTTGGTGAAGAAGGCGCCGGTGTTGGGGAACCCGGGGGTTGCACCCGTGGCAAAGCTGAGCGTGTCCTGGCCGCCGCCGGAATCGCCGATTTTGTCGACCGTCGCGTCGCCGCGGGCGATGTCGTTGCCGCCCTCGCCGTCGAGCGAGTCGGCACCGAATCCTCCGGAGAGGAAATCGTCGCCGGGACCGCCACGCAACCGGTCGTCGCCGATGCCGCCGTAGAGCCGATCGGCGCCCTCCCCACCGAAGAGGCTGTCGTTGCCGCGCTGGCCGTAGAGGCGATCGTCGCCGCCTTCGCCAAGGACGGTGGTGACCGTCCGCGGCAGCCGGATCACGTCGTTACAGGGAGTGCCGATGATCGTCGTCCCCACGGTCTCCGGCCCTTCGGCGCAACTCGGGGCCGCCAGGCCGGGGCTCGGGAACATCGCGAAGGCGACTATCAGCGGCGCTACGAGCTTTATGAGCAGGCGGCAGCGCACTTGTCCAAACTACCCACCTACCGCGGTCGCCACTCCAACTCCCCGTTCCTTAAGCGAAAACCCCGATGAACGCTGTGTCGGAGCGGACTCCTAGGATTAGGCTGCCATGTCTATTGCGCCCGATGAAATCGTCGAGCAACTCTCGGAAATAATCGCCGATCGTCGCGATTGCGCAACCGATCGTGGTTACCTTGGAGATTACGACGCGAAGCGAATCATCACGCGCGCACGAGCAGCGATTAGGCGCTTCGCGCCCCCGGGGAGTGCGTATGAAGAAGAGGCAAATGCTGCTGTCGAATTGAGCAACTACTCGGCAAGGGCAGGGGACCTGACGGCGATCGTCCACGCCCTACGCGACGACTACCGATTCGGGGGTCTAGCTTCAGTCGAGGAGATTGTCCACGCCGACCTGTTCGATGACTTCCTCGGCATGGCTAACGAGCTGCTTTCCAAGGGCTTTATCGGTCCAGCGGCTGTCCTGGCCGGGACTGTTCTAGAGGAGCAGCTGCGGAAGCTCTCCAGGAAGCACGACGTGGCTACGATCGACGAAAAGGGCCGTGCGAAATCGGTGGAGGCTCTTGGGGTCGACCTTCGCAAGTCCGATGTAATCACCGAGGTTCAGCGGAAGAGCCTTACTGCTTGGTACGCCCAAAGGACTGAGGGTGCTCATGGGCGGCCGGGGAATCTCAATGACAGCGACGTCGAGCGGATGATCGATGGAATTCGCGACTTTGTGGCGCGCTTTCCCGCCTGATTCACCGGCGTCGGGCGCCGTCGGCCCGGCTACCGTCTGAATCGTGACGACTCGCCGATAGGGTTCACGTTGTCCTACTCTCAGATGACGAGGCGGTGGCGCAGGCCCGTGTTCAGCGCGCCCGGGCAATGGCTGACGAGGCGTTTGGAGCGGCGCGAATCGACCGAGCGCTCTACCTGAGCAGCGCACCTGTACGAATCGTTCCTAGTCCTCATCTTCGTCGTCCTCCGCGAGTTCGGCCAATACGTCGTCTATCGGCTGGCCGAAGCGGGAAGCCTCAGAGGGCCCAGCCTCAATCGATAGCCACTCAAGCCGAATGTAATCCGGGTCAATGCTAGCCCCTGGCACCCCGCGATAAACCCGCAGGACAGCCTCAACCTCGTTGCCGAATAGCCCGGCCTCCAATGCAGCGTCTAGAAGCTGACGCTCGGCAGTCGCAATGATCTTGGAGCCCTTCACGCCGACAGGTTTGGGAGACCATTTGAAGCGTCTAATACCGGCGGTTCCCTCATCGTCGGTGGGCTCAGCAATAACTCGGTAGAGGTAGCCATTGATCGTTGCATCCCAATGAGTTGTCTCGGGCGCGGCATGGAGTCGCACGTGCTGTTTGCCTGCGCGTTTGTAGGTGAGATTCCGGGGGGTCTCTCCAAGCGGCTGCCATTTGAGATTCACCCCCTCGCTCTGGACAAGCGCCGCAAGCTCGTCATAGCGGCGCATTGGAGTACCGATCCTCATCGCCTGTTTGACGAAATCATCGTCCTCCGCCTCAACCAGATCGGCCACTCGCTTGGCTGCATCCAGCGTGACCTCAAAAGCCATCTGTTCTTGGGCTCCACTCGGCTGCGGGTCGCCAAAGAACAACGTCATTGAATGAGTGGGAGCGATGCCGTAGAGCATCGGTGGGGAACCCGCAACGTCCTTGATGAGTGCGGCGATTCGTTCGGCGAGCTTTCCGATTAGCTCGGCGGGACCGTAGCCAGAAGCGATAGGGCCATCAGCAATTGTCACAACCAGCGGCGACCGTTCCCATGCCTGCTTGACTGCAAACTCAATGTCATCCAGATCGCGGGGACTGGGACGCGGGGGAAGCGGAGCGGGCGCGTCGTCTCCCTCTGGCTCCGCCGGGCCGGTTGGATCGTCTTTTTCGTGATCGTCAGCCATAGGTTACGGAGAGGGCAACGAATACCAAGATCAGTTGCAGCGCGGTCAGAGCAATCGACAGAATTGCCGCATCCCCCGCCTTTTTCACTCGTTTCAGCCGCTCGCCATTTTTCTCACGGCGGTTGGCGGCAACATTTGCGTAGTGGTGAGCAAGCTCCCAAAGGGTCCGATCTTCGCCTCGCTCCATTCGGTCGATGATGTCGCGCAGATCGGCCAGGGGAATGTCTTTCTCGCTCTGCGTCACCCAAGCGCGACTCGCCGCCGCGATTGCCGCGATAGCGAAGCAGGCAGAGGCGACGGCGAATGCCGCCAGCGTCCCAATCCAGCCCTTCGACAGGGACGCACCCGTAATCGCATTAAGAGCGACAGCCTGTACGACGGCAAAGAAAGCCCCCGACGTTGCCGCCTGATATCTGGCCTTCCGATCCAGCCGCTCGGCAATCTGGAACTGCTCGCTGACCATCGACCGCGCAGTCTCGATGGCTTGTACAAGCTCAGCAGCCGTCACGTCGGCGTCAGTATCCATCCCTTCGCTCATAAGGACCAAAGATAGGGGGAAAGCTCGACGCTCAGAACATCGCCCCGTCGTAGGTGTCTGACGATGGCCGTCGTGCCTTGCTCTGTCGTTCGGGTACCGGCCGAGTCTCTTTCTAGGCTGCCGCCGTTCGTCCACCAACAACGGAGGCTTCATGACAATCACCATCAAGGCACGGACGGCTGCGCTCGCGCTCGCCCTGTTCTGCGTTCTCGCCGGACTTGCCATCGGCCAACTAACTCAGGCGCGGTCGGCTGGGAGCAGCGACGCCCCGCAACTCCGGGCTATCGCCACTCAGTTGCGGACGATCAACGGCTCAATTCGGCCGCTAGGGATCAAGCTCGACACCATCAGCCGAGAGATTGGGTCGAGCACGTCAATTGGCAGCGCGAACTACTACCTCTCCGCCATTAAGAGCGGCGCCGACCACCTGTCGAGTATCGACACCGCGACCAGTGGAACCTGTCGCGCCACGGCGAAATTCGGCTGCTAGGTCTGCTCGCGCAGGCTGTCTTGCCACGGCGGCGGGGTGGCCTGCGTTGGCGCAGCCGCCTCGGCAGGGATAAAACAAAATTGAGACAGCAGCGGCCGGAGTGGGCGGGGTTTCCTTACACCTTCACAACGCAGAAACCCCGCCGTGGCGGGGTTTCTGAGAGTGCGGCTGAATGGAGTCGAACCATCACGCCCCGCAAGGGGCACAAGGCCCTCAACCTTGCGCGTCTACCAGTTCCGCCACAGCCGCTCGAGGGGCGACGATTCTAGATGTTTGGGGATTCCGGGGCTTTTGGTTGCGGGCATCCGGGTGGGGCGGTACAGTTGCGAACAAGTGTTCGAGCGATTTGATACCCGGCGAATTGAGGAGGGGAACTAGGCGTGGAGCTGGATCTGACCAAACGGCAGAAAGAGATCTTCGACTTCATCCGCCGCTACGCGGCAAAGACGGGCTACCCCCCGACAGTGCGGGAGATCGGCAAAGCCGTCGGCCTGCACTCGTCCTCAACCGTGCACGCGCATCTCGCCAATCTGGAGAAAATCGGGCTGCTCAAACGCGATCCGTCGAAGCCGCGGGCGATCGAGCTGCTCTTCGACAAGGCGAAGCGGACGATTCGGCCGGGCAACGGGCTGCCGCTTGTCGGCCAGGTCGCTGCCGGTGCGCCGATCGTTGCTGAAGAGAACGTCGAGGAGTACATCGAAGTCCCCGACATCATCGGCGGCGAGGACGGCGACTACATCCTCAACGTGCGCGGCGAATCAATGGTTGAAGCCGGCATCTTCGAGGGCGACTACGTCGTCGTGCGGCCGGCGGACGATGCGGTCAACGGCGAGATCGTCGTCGCCTTGATCGGCGAGGAGGCGACGGTCAAGCGCTTCTTCCGCGAAGACGACCACATCCGGCTGCAGCCCGAGAACGAGACGATGGAGCCGATCCGCACCACCGAGGCCACCGTGCTCGGCAAGGTAGTCGGCGTCTTTCGCAAGGTTTAGGCCCTGACGCTGCCTAGGGTGGCGTTTCTTACTCAGGCCACTTGCCGGCTTCAATGAGCTTCTTGTAGCGCCGCTGTTTGCGCCTGGCGTCGCGCATCACCCAGGGCAGCAGGCGCAGGGCCAGCCGGGGGGAGAGGTCGAAGAGGCGCAGCAGGGGGCCGCGCCAGCGGGGCAAGATGAGGATCGGGCACGGGTGTTCGACCAGCTTGCCGACCGCCCTCGCTACTTCCTCCGGCGTCAGCAGATGGCCCGAGAACGAACCGGCGGCGTCGGCGTCGTCGAGCTTGTCCTCCAGCATCGGCGTCCAGATGCCGTCGGGGCAGACGGCCGAGAGCTCGACGCCGTCGATGCCAGCGCGGCGCAGGTCAAAGAGCGTGCCGAGGGTGAAGGCCATCGCCGCGTGCTTGCTCGCCGAGTAGTTGACCTCTCCCGGCGCGGCGACGATGCCGGCGAGCGAGACCACGTTGATCACGTGGCCACGGCCGGCGGCGATCATCGGCTCCAGGGCGGCGACGGTGCCGTTCATCGTGCCCAGCGCGTTGACCTCGAGCATCGTTCGCCGCGTCGCCTCGTCCTGCTCCCAGGAGAGCCCGGTCGCGAGTACACCGGCGTTGTTGACCCAGACGTCCAGCGAGCCACCCCGCGTCGCGGCTTCGGCGGCGAGGGCGCGGCAGGCCGGCTCGTCGCG
The DNA here is from genome assembly GCA_963701265.1 of uncultured Solirubrobacterales bacterium. GTDB lineage: Bacteria > Actinomycetota > Thermoleophilia > Solirubrobacterales > 70-9 > VRUE01. The sequence goes on along the minus strand of OY969581.1, from coordinate 2,105,487 downwards.
AACGTCGAGTGCCGTTGAGCGCGCTCCGGTGCCGATCTCGGCCGCGGTACGAGCAGCGGCGTCGGGATCGAGGTCGGAGACGTGAACGAGGAAGCCGCGGTCGCCCAGCTCGAGGGCGATCGCGCGACCCAGGCCACCGCCCGCTCCAGTGACGACAGCTACCGGCATCGGCCCAGGCTATTCGATGCATTTGGCTCAAGCTCGGTTGCTCCGCGCTACCATCGGATCGCGGGCCGAGCGACTGCGGGGGGAGAGAAAACCCCTCGAGGAAAGTCCGGACACCAGAGGGCAAGGCGGTGGGTAACGCCCACCCGGGGAAACCCGCGGGACAGTGCCACAGAAATACACGGCCGATGGCGCGACCACACGTGAGTCGCGAACAGGCAAAGGTGAAATGGTGCGGTAAGAGCGCACCGGCGTCGCGGTGACGCGGCGGCCAGGCAAACCCCGCCCGGTGCAAGGCCAAGCAGGACCGTCGACCCTGCCCGGCGAGGTCCAGGTAGGCCGCAGGCCGCTTCGGCGGCCCCCGGGACTCCGGTCCCGGTGAGACAGATAGCCGCTCACGACAGGATCCGGCTTACAGGCCCGCTAACGAAAAGGCCCTCGCAAGGGGGCCTTTTCCATGCCTGTCAAAGTTTCTGTCTTAGCGTTTGCTAATCTGCCGCCAACTTCCGCTGAATCTTCGCCTACATATTGCGAAGAGCGGGGGACCCAATTGTTGGGGCGAATCGCCGGCATCCGCCGCGTAGCGCAGCTCTTTCAGCGCGAGCCCGTCAGCTAACCCCGTAAGCGTCGTAAAGAGCTATGAAGACAGGCAGGAACCGCCATGGGCGGAAAGATCAACCACGGCAAGGGCACGCTGCGTGCGCGCACCTCGGTCGACGGCTGCGCCGACTCTCCCTGGCAACGGCGCTGCTCTCCCTGGCTCTGGCGCCCCTGGCCGCCGAGGCGCAGACCGGCGGCGCCGGCGCGCCGGCTCCGGAAGCGACTTCGCCCGGCGGGGGGCTGGTTTTCAGCAGCCCGATGCGCTCGGCCGGCGCCACTTGGTACGGGCCCGGGCTCTACGGCAACGGCACCGCCTGCGGCCAGACCCTGCGGCCGGGGACGATCGGCGTTGCCCATCGAACCCTGCCCTGCGGCACGACGGTCAAGTTCAACTACCACGGCCACTCGCTGGTCACACAGGTGATCGATCGCGGCCCCTACACCCCCGGCAACGACTTCGACCTGACCAACGGCGCCCGCCTCGCCCTCGACTTCGAAGGCGTTGGGCAGGTTCGCTACGCGCTTGCCGTCGACTCTTCTCGCTAGCGCGACTAAGCAGGATTTCTCGGTTTGATGGTAAATCTGCCCCGGAACGGGCAGGTTTCCAACGAGAGGAGCACGAATGTCGAGGTCTTTGTGGGCAGCTGTCAACGCCGGGTCGGCCGGAGTGCGCGGTCGGGTGGCGCTTGCCATCTCGCTTGCGGGCCTACTGACGCTCCTCGTCGCTTTCGCCGGCAGCGCCGGTGCTGCCCCGGAAGAAAGCACCACCGTCGTCCTCGGTGAGACCGCGACGACGCCCGACCCATCTTGCCCCGAGTCCCCCTGCCAGGCGATCGGCAGCGTCACCGGCTTCCAGGTCAGCACCAGTCAGGGCTCGCTGCCCTTCCGGGTGCGCAGGGACGGCCGGATCAAATCCTGGACGCTGACCCTCTCGCAGCCGACCAGCAGCCAGCGCTCCTTCTTCAACAGCTTCTTCGGCACCCCGCCCGAGGCCCGCCTGGCGATCCTGCGCCGCGTCGCCGGCACCAACCCGCCGCGCTACGCCCTTCGCGCCCAGGGCTCGATCCACGTCCTCAGCCCTTACCTGGGCCAGACGGTCAAATTCGGCGCCTCTCTGCGCGTCAAAGCGGGGGACATCATCGGCATCACCGTCCCCACTTGGGCCCCCGCCTTCGCTCAGGGCCAACCTTCAAGCAACGCCTGGCGCGCCAGCCGCGAAGTCGGCAAATGCGTCGACTCCAACGATGTCCGCCAGGGCGAAGCCCAGGAAAAGATCGGCTCCCACGCCGAATACGGCTGCCGCTACGCGACCGCTCGCCTTCTCTACACCGTCACGATCGTCGAGGACTAAGCGGGAGGGGCCGGGCGCCCCTCCCAAAACGCGCGGCAGAAGCCGCGCTTGAGTGTTTTGGGAGGGACGCCCGGCCCCTCGGCAAAGAGCTTGCCGCTCTAGGCGACTGAGGGGAGAACCCGGGGCCCCGACTGATCTTTGGGCAGCTCAGCCGCGCCGGCGATCAGGCTCTGGAACTCGTTGAGGACCAGGTGGGCGACTGCCTCGAGTAGCTCCTCGTCACTCCAGCCGATCTCCCTGGCCTCCTCGTGGAGATGGAGAGGGGGGTGGCCGTTGGCCTCGAGTGCTCCATGCAGATACTCGAGCAGGGCCGCCTCCTTGGGGTCGTTGGAGCTGAAGCTGCGGGCTCTTGAGACCTCGTCGAGGCCGAGGCCGGCGCTTCTGGCCGACTTGGCGTGCTGGGCGATGCTGTAGGTGTCATCGCGGTACTCGGCAACCGCGAGGGCGATCCGCTCGCGCGTCGCCCGCGGCAGGACGCCGCCGCGAAGCTCCGAGCGCATCCGTGTGTATGCGCGCAAGACGGCCGGCGCGCCTGCGAGCACGCCGACGAACTTCGTTACCGCGCCACCCGTGGCCTGGATCGTTTTGATCAGGGGGGCGCTCTCGTCAGGTGCCGTCAACTCGTCGTGGATCTGGAACCTGCTCACGTCTGTTTTCACTGTCACTTGCATCCGCCTCCGGCTCGAACGGGGGAATTCCGCTTTACAGAGCCTTTAATTGGCCTTTACTTTACTTTCAGCCATCTACTTACGTCTCGTAAGTTATACCTGCTTTTTGGCCGTCCTGCAAGGCGCCTCGAAGCATCCGCTCTGTACCCGAATACGAGCGCTTCTACCCAACCGGTTCACTGCCCGGCGACGCGAGCGGGTTTGCGACGGAGCTTTGGCCTATCGTTGCGCGCTCGAAGCGGACAAGCGCGAGCCCAGGAGGCCCTGAACATGGCAGACCAACCGAAGAGTGCCGCCGACGTCGCCCAGCTCGTCAAGGACGCGGACGTCCGCTTCGTCCGGCTCTGGTTCACCGACGTGCTGGGCCAGCTGAAGAGCTTCTCGATCAACGCCGCCGAGCTCGAGGACGCCTTCGAGGGCGGCATGGGCTTCGACGGCTCCTCGATCACCGGCTTCAACCCGATCGAGGAGTCCGACATGATCGCCATGCCCGACCCCTCGACCTTCGCCCTGATCCCCTGGCGGCCCGAGGGCGAGAACGCGGTGGCGCGGATGTTCTGCGACATCCAGGTGCCCGGCGGCGAACCGTACGAGGGCGACCCGCGCTGGATCATGAAGCGCGCCCTCAAACGGGCCGAGGAGATGGGCTTCGACGCCTTCAACATCGGGCCCGAGCTCGAGTTCTTCTACTTCCGCTCGGCCAAACCCGAGGGGGGCGTGCCGGAAGTCCTCGACGAGGGCGGCTACTTCGACCTGACCACGCTCGACGCCGGCTCCGACGTGCGCCGCGACACGGTGCTGGCGCTGGAGAAGATGGGCATTCACGTCGAGTACACCCACCACGAGGTCGGCCCCTCCCAGCACGAGGTCGACATGCGCTACAAGGACGCGCTGGCGATGGCCGACGATTGCATGACCTACCGGATCGTGGTCAAGGAGTACGCGATGAAGTACGGCTGGCACGCGACCTTCATGCCCAAGCCGCTCTTCGGCGAGAACGGCTCCGGCATGCACGTCCACCAGTCGCTGACCAAAGGTGGCAAGAACGCCTTCTTCGACCCCGACGACCAGTTCTTCCTCTCGCCGACCGCGAAGGCCTTCATCGCCGGCCAGCTCAAGCACGCGCGCGAGATCTCACCGCTCTTCGCCCAGTGGGTCAACTCCTACAAGCGGCTCGTGCCCGGCTACGAGGCGCCGGTCTACCTCGCCTGGTCGCGGCGCAACCGCTCGGCCCTGATCCGAGTGCCGCTCTACCACCCCGGCAAGGAGAGCGCGACCCGGGCCGAGCTGCGCTGCCCCGACCCCGCCTGCAATCCCTACCTCTGCTTCGCCGGCATGCTGCAGGCCGGCCTGGAAGGGATCGAGAAGGGCTACGAGCTGCCCGAGCCGATGGAGCAGAACCTCTACCACCTCTCGCCCGAGGAGCTCTCCCACCAGGGGATCGAGCAGCTGCCGGCAACGCTGGGCGAGGCGATCGAGGTCGCCGCCGACTCCGAGCTGGTCCTGCGCACCCTGGGCGAGCACACCTTCCGCCGCTTCGTCGAGATCAAGCGGCAGGAGTGGGACGACTACCGCGTCCAGGTCACTCCGTACGAGATCGAACAGTTCCTGCCGGTCCTCTGAAACTGAGCTACAGCGAGGCCGGCTCTTGCTCGGGAGCGGGGGTCTGTGACCCGCCCCCTCCCTTGGAGAGCGCCGAGGGTGCCCAGAACTTGTCGCCCAGGTCGAGGGCGAGCGCCGGCACGAGGATGCTGCGGACCAGGAAGGTGTCGAGCAGGACGCCGAAGGCGACGACGAAGCCAAGCTCGGTGAGGAAGGTGAGGGGGAGGACGGCGAGCACCGAGAAGGTGCCGGCGAGGACGATGCCGGCGCTGGTGATGACCGCGCCGGTGACGGCGAGGGCGCGCAGGATGCCCGCCTTGGAGCCGTGTTTGATCGTTTCCTCACGCGCGCGTGCAATCAGGAAGATGTTGTAGTCCACGCCCAGGGCGACGAGGAAGACGAAGGCGAATAGGGGCAGCGATGGGTCGGATCCGGGGAAGCCGAAGACGACGTCGAAGAAGAAGTAGCCGACCCCCAGGGCGGCGAGGAAGCTGAGGATCACGGTGCCGATCAGCACCAGCGGTGCGACCACGGCGCGCAAGAGGCCGACGAGGATGAAGAAGACGACGAGCAGGATGATCGGCGGGATCACGATCGAGTCCCAGCTCGCCGCGTCGCGCACGTCGAATTCAACCGCGGTCGGACCGCCGACCAGCGCCTCCGGTTCGACGTCGTGGGCCGCCTCGCGGATCGGTTCGATTAGGTCGAAGGCCTCGGTCGAGTAGGGGTTGGGTTCGAGCGTCGCCTGCACGAGCGTGCCCTCTGAGCCCGCGGCCACCGGCTGTGAGACCGCCTCGACACCGTCGACGCCTTCCACCGCGCTGCGCACGGACTCGACCTCGGCTGGGCTGTCGACGACCACGTCGGTGAGCGCCGTCGTGCCGGCGGGGAAGCTTTTGTTGAGCAGGTCCTGGCCTTCGACCGATTCGACCGTTTCGCGGTAGGTGTCTTCGCTCGTCAGTTCGGTCGAGAAGAAGGCGAAGCCGGCGCAGAAGACGAGCAGCACGGCGATCGAGCCGGCCGCGACCCGCCGCGGCGAGATCGCCACGCGGTTGCCGACTTTCGCCCAGAAGCCATGCGTCGCGTCGGCCGCGTGCTCGAGCTTGTGGCGACGTACCTCGTAGGGGGTGAAGACCGCGCGGTCGAGTGGGCCGACGATCAGCGAAGGCAGGCGGTTGCCACTGAGCCTGCGCAGGACCCAGTTGAGCAGCACGAGGGGCAGCAGCACGAGGACGAGCAGGCTGGCGAGGACGACGCGCACGATCGCCCCGATCGCGCTGCCCTCGACGATCGAGCCCCGGGCGCGCTCGGAGATCGCCTCGGCGTTGGGCGCCGTCTCGGGCGTATGCGGGACGAAGGGCCAGAAGGCGCGGCGGCCGAAGACCGTCAGCAGGGCGGGCAGCAGGGTGAGCATCGAGAGGGCCGCGCAGGCGATGCCCATCGCGGCGATCGGTCCGAGGCCGGCGGTGCCGTTGACCTTGGCGATCGTCAGGCAGAGCAGGGCGGCGATCACGGTGGCGGCCGAGGCGAAGATCGCCGGGCCGGCGGAGGCGAGCGCCGTGCGCATCGCCACGTGCTTGTCGATCGTGTGGTGCAGCTCCTCGCGGTAGCGGGCGACGAGCAGCAGCGCGTAGTCGGTGCCGGCGCCGAGCACGAGGATCGACATGATCGAGCTCGACTGACCGTTGATCGTTACGCCCAGCTCGGAGAGGCCGTAGCCGAGCGAGCGCGAGAGCGTCTCGGCGAACATCACCGCGATCAGCGGTATCAACCAGAACATCGGCGAGCGGTAGATCGCGATCAGCAGGAAGATCACCAGGCTGACCGCGGCCAGCAGCAGGGTGCCGTTGATGCCTTCGAAGACTTCGATCGCGTCGGCGGAGAAGCCGGCGCCGCCGGTGATCTTGGCTTCGAGCCCGCCGGATTCGTCGGTGACCTGGTCGCGCCAGTACTTGACCGGATCGACGATCCGTTCGCCCTCGCCTTCGGCCTTGATGTAGGCGTTGACGATCGCCTCCTTGCCGTCCGGCGAGCAGGTCGGGCCGACGAAGGGCGCGTAGTCGGCCGGCTGGCCCGCAATCGTGGTCGTCGGTGTCCCGCAGCCCGGGGGGAGGCCCTCGGGCTGTGAGGCCGGGGCCTTGTCCAGGGTCTGGGCTTTGCCGCCGCCGGAGGCCGCCGTGGCGCCGTCGGCGATCACACCCTGGAAGCGTTTGCCCGCCATCTTGCCGACGTCTGCTTCGATCGTCTTGAGGTCGGCCGCGGTCAGGCCGGAGTCGCGCCGGTAGACGATCACCGCGGGCGCGAGTTCGCCCTTCTGCAGGGACTCGGTGGCGTTGAGGGCGGCGGTCGATTCGGCGCTGCCCGGCAGGTAGGAGGTCGCCTCGTTGCTTTCGGCGTCTTCGAACTTGCCCGGCAGGTTGGCCGAGCTGGCGATGAAGATCGCCAGGAACCAGGCCGCGAAAACGATCCACTTCGAACGCCGGCCGGAGGGGAAAGTGAAGAGGGAGCCTCGCACTGGTCCTGCATCCATATCAGAGCAGGGCACTGAGCGAGTCAGCATCGGTCACGGGCTGCTTGCAGGCGAAGCCCTCGCAGACGTATGCCGCCGCGGCACCGTCGATCGCCGGGCGGTTGGCGAGCAGCTCCGGTTTCTCGCTGCCCTCGGGGCCTCCGGCGAGGACGAGGTGGGGACGGAGCTGGGAGCGGACCACACCGGCGAGCTCCGCCAGGTCCTCCCCGACCAGGGCCACCTCTTTGGTCGGGGCAAGGTGGAAGTCAATCGCCCTGAGCAGGTGGCCGAAGGCCTCGGGGCGCTGCGCGGCCGGTGCGGCGAAGAGGCGGAAGACGCCCTCGGCGGCAACCTCGTAGCGGCGCTCGCCGGTGAGGGCGGCGAGGCGGAGCAGGCCGAAGGCGGCGGCGGAGTTGCCGGAGGGGATCGGGTGGTCGCCGATCTCCTTGCGGCGGGCGATCAGCGATTCGTGGTCGTCGGAGGTGGAGAAGAAGCCGCCGCGCTCGGCGTCGGCGAAGCTGGCGAGCAGGGTGTCGGCGAGCTCGCGAGCGCGCTCGAACCAGACGCTCTCGAAGCTCGCTTCGTAGAGGGTGAGCAGGGCCTCGAGCAGGAAGGCGTGGTCCTCCAGGTAGGCATTGAGGCGGGCCTGGTCATCCTTGTAGGTGCGCAGCAGCTTGCCGTCGCCGTCGCGCATCTCGCTCCAGATGAACTCGGCACAGGTGCGGGCGGCGTCGAGGTAGTCGTCGCGCTCGAGCACGGCGCCGGCCTCGGCCAGGGCGGCGATCATCAGCGCGTTCCAGGCGGTGAGGCGCTTGTCGTCGAGACCGGGCCAAACGCGCTTGGCGCGAGCCTCGTAGAGGGTCTCGCGGGCCGTGTCGAGGCCCTCGGGCTTGACCGCCTCCGCTCCGCCGGCAAGGAAGAGAATGTTCTTGCCCTCGAAGTTGCCGTCCTCGGTGACGCCGTAGAAGTCGATCACGCCCTGCGCCCCGTCGCCCAGCAGCTCACGAATCTGGGCCGGCGTCCAGACGTAGAAGCGGCCCTCCTCGCCCTCGGAGTCGGCGTCGAGGGCTGAGTAGAAGCCGCCCTCGGGGCCGCGCATCTCACGCAGCGCCCAGTCGAGCGTCTCCTCGCAGGCGCGGCGGTAGCGCTCGTGGCCGAGTTGCTGCCAGCCGTGCAGGTAGGCGCGGGCCAGCAGCGCGTTGTCGTAGAGCATCTTCTCGAAGTGGGGGACGAGCCAGGCGGCGTCGACCGTGTAGCGGGCGAAGCCGCCGCCCAGCTGGTCGTAGATGCCGCCGGCGAGCATCGCGTCGAGGGTCAGCTCCGGGATCTCCCGCTCGTCGCGCGCAAGCAGCAGCTCAATCGCCGAAGCGGGCGGGAACTTGGGCGCGCCGCCGAAGCCGCCGCGCATCCGGTCGGCGGAGGCGTGCAGTCGCTCGACCGCTTCGTCCAGCATCGCTGCCGCGGGCGACTCGCTGGCCGGTTCGATGCGGCCGATCGCGCCGAGGCGGGTACGCATCTCGGGTGCACGCTGGGTGATCTCGTCGCGTTTGCGCTCGAAGGCGTCGACGACGGCTTCCATCACCATGCGGAAGCTCGGCATGCCGCGGCTGTCGTCCGGCGGGAAGTAGGTCCCGCCGTAGAAGGGGACTCCCTCCGGATCGAGGAAGACCGTCATCGGCCAGCCGCCCTGGCCGCTGATCGCCTGTACCGCCTCCATGTAGAGGGCGTCGACGTCGGGGCGCTCCTCGCGGTCGACCTTGACGTTGACGAAGTGCGCGTTCATGTAGGCCGCGGTCTCGGGGTCCTCGAAAGACTCGTGCGCCATTACGTGGCACCAGTGACAGGCCGAGTAGCCGACCGAGAGCAGGATCGGGCGATCCTCGCTCCGTGCCAGCGCCAGCGCCTCCTCGCCCCACGGGTACCAGTCGACCGGGTTCTCACGGTGCTGGAGGAGATAGGGGCTGGTCTCCTGCGCCAAACGGTTTGCCATTGGCTCACACTACCCGCGTGCCTGGGACCTGATCGTGGACGTTTGGTCGCCGACTAATCACAAAACCAGGTAGATGAAATTCGTATGACTTCTGGGCCTCCATGCGTGAGCCCCGATCCGATCGACCGCGGAAAGTTCTAACTTCAGTGAGTTGACCCGCGAAAAGCTCCCTATCCAAAGCAATTCGGCGATCGAAACGGTGCTCGCCAAGCTCGATCCCGAGGATCGCGAGATCATCGCTGGGGCGCTTTCCCAGGCCGAGAAGACCGAGACCGAGCTGCGCTACCTCGCCGATCACGACTCGCTCACCGGCCTGCTCGACCGTCGGCGCTTCCGCGCTGAGCTCGACCAGTACGTCTCCTTCAGCGCCCGCTACGGCGGCCAGGGCGCGGTGATGATCATCGACATCGACGGCCTCAAGGCGATCAACGACAGCTTGGGCCATCACGCCGGTGACAACCTGATCCGCCACGTCGCCGCGATCATGCGCGAGCGGGTGCGCACGACCGACATCGCCGCCCGCCTCTCCGGCGATGAGTTCGCGGTGCTGATGCCGCAGACGGACACCGCCGGCGCCTTGCAGCTGGGCGAGGACCTGCGCGCCCAGGTTGCCGAGAACGCGGCTGCCGGGCTCGATACCGACCAGGCCACGATCAGCGTCGGGATCACGATGTTCGGTGGTGAGCGCGGGGTAGGCGCCGAGGCGGTTCTGGTTGCCGCCGACCAGGCGATGTACCGGGCGAAGGAGGACGGTCGCAACCAGATCGCCCTCTTCCAGGACCCGACCGAGCCGTGGCAGCGGGAGCACCGCCGGCAGACGACCAGCGCCCGGATCCGCGACGCGCTGACCCAGGACCGGCTCAGCCTGCACACCCAGCCGATCCGCAGCTTGGCCTCCGGTGGAATCGAGCGCTACGAGCTGCTGCTGCGGATGACTGGCGAGAACGGCGAGCTGCTGCCGGCCGCGTCGTTCATCGAGGCTGCCGAGCGCTCCGGCATGGTCCAGGAGCTGGACCGCTGGGTCGTCGCCCAGGCGCTCGAGCTGCTCGCCCAGCGCGAGCGCGACGGTGCCCCCGTCTCACTCCACGTCAATCTCTCCGGCGCCTCGGTCGCCGATCGCTCGGTGCTCGAATTCATCGAGCGCCGGCTCGACGAGGGCGAGGCGGACCCGGCCCGCTGCACCTTCGAGATCACCGAGACCGCGCCGGTCCACGACTACGAAGCGGCGGCGGGGTTTGCCGATCGCATCACCGAGTTCGGCTGCCAGGTCGCGATCGACGACTACGGCGCCGGCTTCGGACCCTTCCATTACCTCAAGAGCATCCCCTTCGACCTGATCAAGATCGATGGCTCCTTCGTCCGTGACATGCCCAACAGCGACGCCGACCAGCTCACGGTCCAGGCGATCGTCCAGATCGCCCGCGGGCTCGGCAAGACGACGATCGCCGAGTACGTGCAGGACGATGTCACGGCGAAGATGCTGCTCGAATACGGCGTCGATATGGCCCAGGGCTACCACCTCGGTCGCCCGGTCGCCGTCGCCGAGGCGCTCTAGCTAGGGGCAACCGCCGCGGTTCAGGCTCGCGCTAGCTGCGGCGGAGCCGGGCGGCGAGGCGCGTCTTCAGGTTGAGCGCGGCGGTCATCGCCCGTTCGGCGGCGGAGCCGGCGGGCGGCAGGGCGCCCAGCTGGCGAGCCAGTTCGGTGCCGTTGAGATAGGCGTCGTTTCGCTGGATGAGGCCATCGCGAACGGTCAGCACGTCGCAGCCGCGGATGGTGACGCTGGCGCCGTTGGGCTCAAGCCCTTCGAAACGCGCCGAGCCGTTGAAGGTGGCAGTGGCGCGCCAGCGCACTACGGCCTTCTCTCCGGCGGCGACCACCTCGACTATCTCCAACTTGAAATCCGGGAAGGCGCGGAAGACGTTGCCGAACCAGGCCCGGTAGGTGTCCGGCACTCGCAACTCGACCAAGCCGTAGATCTCGCCGGTTCCACCCGGCTCGTAGAAGGCCGTCATCGCGTCGAGGTCCCGTCTTCCGACTGCTTCGAAGTAGGCGCGGGCAACGGTCGCGGCGTCGGTCGGTGTGCTGGCGGTCGCCATGCGCCCAGGCTACTCCCCGCGCAGCTGGGCTCGCTTGATCTTGCCGCTGTTCGTCTTCGGCAGCTCGGCCGCGAACTCAACGATGCGGGGGAACTTGTAGGGGGCGGTCTCGCGCTTGCAGTGCTCCTGCAGCTCGCTGGCCAGCTCCTCGCTTGGCTCGCGCTCGCGCGGCACGACGATCGCCCGCACGACGGCACCGCGCTCGGGGTCCGGCGCCGCGACCGCTGCCGCTTCGGCGACGGCCGGGTGCGAGAGCAGCGCGGACTCGACCTCGAAGGGACCGATCCGGTAGCCGGAGGAGAGGATGATGTCGTCGTCACGACCCTCGAAGAAGAGGTAGCCGTCCTCGTCTTCGCGGACCAGGTCGCCGGTCGGCCACCACTCGCCCTGGAAGTGCTCGCCGTCGAGGTAGCGCGAGAAGAAGGTGGGGGAGGAGGCGGCGCGGAGTTGGAGTTCGCCGGCTCTTGATCCCTCGCTGTCCGCCCCTTCGCCGGGGACGATCCGGGTCTCCAGGCCGGGCAGCGGTTTGCCCATCGAGCCCTGGCGGACCGGCACGCCGACGTGGTTGCCGCTGATGTGGCCGGTCTCGGTCTGGCCGTAGCCGTCGGCGGCCTCCAACCCGGTTGCGGCGCGCCAGGCACCGATCGTCTCCGCCTCGAGGGGCTCGCCGGCGGAGACCATGCGACGCAGCTCGGGCAGCGGGCGCAGGGCCGTGCGCTTGGCGATCATGCGGTACTCGGTCGGCGCCTGACAGAGCACGTTGACCCCGAGTGCCTCAATGAAGTCGAGCCGCTCGGCCGGGTCGAAGCGACCGTCGTGGATCACCGCCGCGGCCCCGCCCAGCCAAGGGGCGAGGAAGACGTTGCGGGCCGACTTCGACCACCCGGTCGCGGTCGTGCACCAGGCCAGCTCCCCCTTGCGCGCCCCGAACCAGTGCTCCGCCTGTCCCCGCTGGCCGAGCAGGTAGCGATAGCCGTGCACCACCCCCCGCGGCTCACCAGTGGTGCCGGAGGTAAAGACGATCAAAGCCGGATCCTCAGCGTCCATAGCTTCGAGCGGCGCCGGCGTCTCCTGCGGCAAATCCTCATCGAGCGCCGCGGCGACCTCATCCATCGTCATCGTCGCCACCCCGTCAGGAAGTTCAGCCAACAGCGAGTCCTCACCAACACAGAGCTTCGGCTCAGCAGCCGCCACCCGCAGCGCCAAATCCTGCCGCCGCAACATCGTGCTGCAGGGCAACGCCACCGCCCCCATCCGCCAGCAGGCCAGCAAAGAGAGCACCCACTCGATCCGGTTTCCCACCAGCGTCATAACCACGTCCCCGCGCTTCACCCCCCGCGCGGCAAACGCCCCCGAGAGCCCCGCCGAGCAAGCAATCAGTTCCCCGAAGTACCAGTCCCGCCGATTCCCCTCGTCATCAACGGCAACGATCCCCAACCGCGAAGCGGGCGACCGCTCCATCACGTCCTCAACGAAGTTCACGCCCGGCAGTCTGCCTGAGAGCGTTTCACCGAGTCCGTCTCAACCCGCCATATACGCGGGCTGAGACGGACTCGGTGCCGAGCAGCTGCCTCATCGACCCTGCTACGGAAGAAGACCGGGTGCCCTCCCCCTGAGGCTCCCGGTCTTCCGTTCCGAATCTCCCCCCGGACCTGCTGCGCGACGGTCTCAGGGGGAGGGGCTCCCGGTCTTCCTACCTACCGCAGTTCGCTGGAGCTCTTCCCCAACAGCTGCCGAGCCACGATCAGCAGCTGAATCTGCTGAGTCCCCTCAAAAATGTCGAGGATCTTGGCATCGCGAGCCCACTTCTCGAGCAACTCGTTCTCGCCGTAGCCAATCGAGCCACACAGCTCGACACAGCCGAGCGCCACATCGACGCAGGTGCGCCCCGCCTTCGCCTTCGCCATCGAGGCCTGCAGCGAGTTCGGCTTGCCGTTGTCGGCCATCCAGGCCGCCTGCAGCGTGAGCAGCAGCGAGGCCTCGTAATCGGACTCCATTTCGAGGTAACGCGCGGCAGCCGCGGACTGGCTCAGCGCCGGGGTGTCGTAGTCGATCTCGACGCCGGCATCTTCGAGTTGCTTGCGCGTCTCCTCCAAGGAGGCGCGGGCGACGCCCACCGCCATCGCGGCGACCAGCGGGCGCGTGTTGTCGAACGTCTGCATCGCCCCGCCGAAGCCCTGCTTGGTGTTGATCTCCGGATCCCCGAGCAGCGCCTCCTTCGGCACCCGGCAGTTCTGCAGGGTGAAGTTGGCGGTGTCGGAGGCGCGGATACCGAGCTTGTGCTCGAGCCGGTCCAGCTTCAGGCCGGGGTTGTCGCGCTCGACGATGAACGACTTGATCGCCGCCCGTCCGACTTTGCGGTCGAGCGTCGCCCAGACCACGATCAGGTCGGCGCGGTCGCCCGAGGTGACGAAGATCTTCTCGCCGTTGAGCACGTACTCGTCGCCGCTGAGGTCGGCCGTGGTGCGGATCGCGGCCGAGTCGGAGCCCGCCTCGGGCTCGGTGATCGCCATCGCCGCCCATTTGCCGCCGTACTGCTTCAGCTGCTCGTCGCTCGCCACCGAGGCGATCGCCGAGTTGCCGAGGCCCTGGCGGGGCATCGAGAGCAGCAGGCCGACGTCGCCCCAGCAGAGCTCGATGATGCCGAGCACGGTCGAGAGGTTGGAGCCGTTGCGGTTGCCCGCATCGCCGTCGCCGTTTGACTCGCGGCGCACGCCGGCCGCACCGGCGCCGCCGATGTCGGAGCCCTCGTTCATGCCATCGATCAGCGAGGCGAGCATGTCGAGCTCCTTGGGATAGGAGTGCTCGGCCTCGTCGTACTTGCGCGAGATCGGTCGGAAGACCTCGGTCGCGACCTGGTTCGCCTGCTGGGCGAGGGGCTTGAACTTCTTGGGTATCTCGAGATTGATCATGGATTCCTTTCAGCTCTCAGCGCTTGGCGCTAGACGAGCAGGGCGCCCTCCATAACGCCCGCTGCGCGGAGGTCGCGGTACCAGCGCTCGACTGGGTGCTCCTTGACGAAGCCGTGGCCGCCGAGCAGCTGCACCCCTTCGGAGCCGATCTGCATGCCCTTCTGGGCGCAGAGCCGGCGGGCCATCGCCGTCTCGCGGGAGAAATCCTGGCCCTGGTCGGCGCGGCTGGCGGCGCGGTAGGTGGCGAGCCGCATGCCTTCGCTCTCGATGCCGATGTCGGAGACCGCGAAGGCGACGCCCTGGCGGTTGGAGATCGGTTCGCCGAAGGCGACGCGCTCGTTGACGTACTGCTTGACGTAGTCGAGCGTCGCCTCGGCGGCGCCGACCGCGAGCGAGCACCAGGCGACGCGGGCGCGCTGCACGCACTCGACGTAGTCCTCGCGCTTGCCCTCGCCGAGCAGGGCGCCGGCAGGCAGCTTCACGTCCTCGAGCAGGAGGCGGCCCGTGGTCGCGGGGCGCAGCCCCATCGCTGGCTCCTCCTCGACCGTGAGGCCGGCGGTGCCGGACTCGATCACGAAGAGCGCCGGCCCCAGGTCCTCGGCCTCGGCGGCGACGATGAAGAGCTCGCAGGCACCGGGGCGGGCGAGCAGCGACTTGGTCCCGCTCAATACCCAGTCATCACCCTTCTTGGTCGCCGCCGTCTCCAGCTTCAGCGGGTCAAAGAGCGGGCGGGGCTCGAGGATCGCCAGTGCGGCGGCCGGGGTGTCCTCGCCGGTGAAGGCGGGCAGGTAGGTCGCCTCCTGCTCTGGGGTGCCCCAGTGGCCGATCGCGGTGGCGACGGCGCCGGGGGCGAGGGCGGCGTAGGCGATGCCCATGTCGCCGTGGGCGAGGGCCTCGCCGATCAGGACGCTGGTGACAGCGGCCTGTTCGTGCATGACGCCGCCGAGCTCCTCGGGGACGCCGAGCATGTTGACGCCGAGCTCGTTGGCCTGCGAGAGCACCTCGTCCGGCGTCGAGCGGTCGAAGTCGGCCTGCTTGGCGACCGGCCGCACTTTCGCCTCGGCGAAGTCGCGTACCCCTTCCTGCAGCATCTGCTGCTCGTCGTCGGGGCTGATGTCGAAGAGGCTGCGCGGCTTGCTCGGCTTCTGTCGGGCCGGGCCGGTCAGGTTCTGGGCTGCCTTGAAGGTGCGCCCGGCGGCGGTTGCCGAGCGGAAGCCGTTCTTGGTGCCGGTGAACAGCGCCCGCTCGACCTGCTTGCGGATGCGGATGCGATCGAGCAGGTCCGAGCCGGCCAGCTTGTTGAGCCAGCGCAGGCCGAGGCCCATGCTGCGCTCGGCCACGCCCTTGTCGTCGGTGGCGGTGGGCATTGCTTACTTCCTCCCGTCTGTGGATTTGGCCTCTAGCGGCACAACGCGGCCGTCGAGGTGCGGGGTGCCGCGCTTTGCGTCACGCACCGCGAATTCGATCTCTTCGTCCTGCGAGCTGCTGGCGAACTCGACCCGGCCCGGAAGCAGGATCGGCTTGCGGAAACGCACGTCAACTTGGAAGGCATCGGGAAGGCGGGACTCGAGCGCCGCCAGGCAGCGGGCCTTGGTCCACATCCCGTGCGCGATCGCCTGCGGAAAGCCGAGCGGCTTCGCCGTCCAGGCGTGCATGTGGATCGGGTTGCGATCGCCGGAGACGGCCGCGTAGCGCCGCCCCAGGTCGCCGCCGAGCTTCCACTCGGCGTTCGCGGTCAGCTCAGCCTCGTTCTCGCCGCCGCTCTTCTTCGCGCCGGAATCGCCGTTGCCACCGCCGCGGCGCAGCATCGTGCTGGTCGACTCCCAGACGATCCGGTTGCCGGACTTGACCTTGGTCTGCAGGCTGAAGGTGCGGCCCTTGGAGTGGGGCTGCAGCTTGGTCGGCTTGACCTTGATCGTCAGCTCCTCGTCGAGGCCGATGCGCCGGTGCTGGACGATCTGGTTCTCGACGTGGACCAAGCCGACGGCGCCGAACGGAAAGCTGCCGTCGGCCATCACCGCCATGTGCAGCGGGAAGGCAAGCACGTGCGGGTAGGTGGGGGGCAGGTGGTCGCGCAGGCCGAAGCCGCAGACGCGGGCGTAGGCAGCAACCTGCTCGGTCTCCGCCGTGACCCGCGGCAGGGTCAGCTCGATCTCCGGGATCTCCTTGCCGCGCCCCGGGATAAAGGGGAGCAGCGAGGCGCCGGGGACCATCGGCGCCGCGGCGCGGGCGTAGAGCGGCAGGATGCTGGGCGAGCTCTCGAGCGTGCGGGCGCTCATCAGGCCCCCAGCAGGCTCTGACCGCAGACGCGGACCGCGTTGCCGTTGACCCCGGTCGAGGCCGGGCTGGCGAACCAGGCGATCGTCTCGGCGACGTCGACCGGCAGGCCGCCCTGCGACATGCTGTTCATGCGCCGGCCCGCTTCGCGGATCGCGATCGGCATTTTCGCCGTCATCTGGGTCTCGATGAAGCCGGGGGCGACGGCGTTGATCGTCGCCTTGCGCTTGGCCAGGTCCGGGGCCAGGGCTTCGACCATGCCGATCACGCCGGCCTTCGAGGTGGCGTAGTTGGTCTGGCCGGAGTTGCCGGCGACGCCGCTCATCGAGGAGACGCAGACGATGCGGCCGTTGGGCCGCAGCAGCTTGCGCTCGAGCAGCTCGTCGTTGATCCGCTCCTCGCTGGAGAGGTTGATCTCCATCAGCGAGCTCCAGCGGTCCTCCGGCATCTTGGCGATCGTGCGGTCGCGGGTGACGCCGGCGTTGTGGACGAGCACGTCGATCCCGTCGGGGATCGCCGCGGCGATCTGCAGCGGCGCGTCGGGCTCGGTGATGTCGAGCTCGATCGTCTCGGCACCGAGCCGCTCGGCGACCGCCTTGAGGTCGGCGGAGAGGGCCGGCACGTCGAGCAGGACGAGCTGGGCGCCGTCGCGGTGCAGGGTCGTGGCGATCGCCTCGCCGATACCGCGCGAGGCGCCGGTTACCAGCGCCACCTTGCCCTCCAGCGGCCGGGCCCAGTTGATCTCAGGCGTTTTCGTCACTGCCTTGCCGACCTCGACCACCTGGCCGGAGACGTAGGCGGAGCGGGGCGAGAGCAGGAAGCGCAGGGTCGAGTCGATCTCCGCCTCGGCGCCCTCGGCGACGTAGACCAGCTGCACGGCGATGCCGCGGCCGATCTCCTTGCCGAGCGAACGGGTGAAGCCCTCCAGGGCGCGCTGCGCGGTCGCCGCCCGCGGCGGCAGGCCGGCAGGCGGCGTGCCGAGCACGACCACGCGGCCGGACCGTTCGACTCGCCTGACGGTGGGGTGGAAGAAGCGCTGCAGCTCGACCAGCTCGGTCGAGTCGCTGATGCCGGTGGCGTCGAAGACCAGCGCCTTGACCGGGGCGTCGGTGGTCGCCGGCTTGGCCGCTCCGACGTCACCCAGCACCTGCTCGAGCCGTTTGCCGAGGCGGCCGCGGGGGGCGCCGCCGCTGAGCACGGCGCCGGAGATGTCCGGTGCGCCGGTCTCCTGGCGCTCCAGCTGGGTCGGCTGGGGCAGGCCGACGCGGCCGGCGATCATCCGCCCCGGGGGCGAGTTGACTACCTGCGTGTAGAGGTCGCTCATCAGTCCTTTCCTCCTGCGCTCTCGAGCGCGGCGACGACGCCCTGGCCGCCGGCCGCGCAGATGCTGATCAGGCCGCGGCCGGAGCCCTGCTCGTGCAGGGCCTTGGCGAGGCTGGCGACGATTCGCCCGCCGGTCGCGGCAAAGGGATGGCCGGCGGCCAGCGAGCCGCCGTTGACGTTGAGCCGCTCGCGGTCGATCGAGCCGAGCGGCTGCTCGCGGCCGAGGCGGTCGCGGCAGAAGGCCGGGTCCTCCCAGGCCTTGAGCGTGCAGAGCACTTGGGCGGCGAAGGCCTCGTGGATCTCGTAGAAGTCGAACTCGTCGAGGCCGGCGCCCATGCGGTCGAGCATCCGCGGCATCGCGTAGGCCGGCGCCATCAAGAGCCCCTCGCGCTTGTGCACGTGGTCGATCGCGGCGGTCTGGCCCTCGACGAAGTAGGCGAGGACCGGCAGGTCGCGCTCTTTCGCCCACTCCTCGCTGGCCAGCAGCACCGCCGAGGCGCCGTCGGAGAGCGGGGTCGAGTTGGCGGCGGTCATCGTGCCCTCCGGACCGCCGAACACCGGCCCGAGCTTGGCCAGCTTCTCCAGCGAGGAGTCGGCGCGCAGGTTCTGGTCGCGCTCGAGCCCGAGGTAGGGGCTGACCAGGTCGTCCATGAAGCCGCGCTCGTAGGCGGCGGCGAGGTGGTGGTGGCTGTTGACCGCGAGCTCGTCCTGGTCGGAGCGGCCGACTTCCCACTCGGCGGCCATGATCGCGCAGTGCTCGCCCATCGAGAGGCCGGTGCGCGGCTCCTCGTTGCGCGGGATCGCCGGCACGACGTGGCTGGGACGGACCCGGGTCAGCTGCTTGACCCGGCCGAAGGTCGACTTCTCGCGGTTGGCGTCGAGCAGGACTTCGCGCAGGTCCTCGTTGAGGCCGATCGGCGCGTCGGAGGTGGTGTCGGCGCCGCAGGCGATGCCGGCGTCGATCTGGCCGAGGGCGATCTTGTTGGCGACGAGGATCGTCGTCTCGAGGCCGGTGCCGCAGGCCTGCTGCACGTCGTAGGCGGGCGTCTCGGCAGCGAGGCGCGTGCCGAGCACGCTCTCGCGGGTGAGGTCGCGATCGCGCGAGTGCTTGAGCACGGCGCCGCCGGCGACCTCGCCGAGCGCCTCGCCCTCGAGCGAGTAGCGCGAGATCAGGCCATCGAGGGCAGCGGTGAGCATGTCCTGATTTGACGCGCGGGAATAAACGGAGTTGGAGCGCGCGAAGGGAATCCGGTTGCCGCCGATCACGGCGACGCGGCGTGGTTTATCGGTCAACTGCTTTCACCTTTCGGTTTCGGTCGTGAGGACTTGGCAGATGGGGTGGAGCGCAGGCGCAGGCCCGGCTCGACGGTGGCGATCAAGAGCTCGGCCGCCTCCTGGGCGGTGGTTGCTTCGGTGCGCAGCCACCAGCGCGCCAATGCCTCGGCGGCGCCGAGCAGGGCGGTGGAGAGGGCCTCGACTTCGATCCGCGCGGCGGCGCGGCGCTTGGCCGGCAGCTGCGCCAGCAGCGATTCGGAGACCAGCTCGGTGAGGCTGCCGCGGTAGGCGGCGACCCCGTCGGCGAGCTCGCCGCTGTGGGGCAGGGTCTCGTCGAAGAGCACCGCCCAGGCGGCGCGGTCGGCGTCGAGGAAGGCGAAGAAGGCGCGCAGGCCCTCGTTGAGCGCGTCGCCGGGGTTGGTCGTGTCGCCGACCGTCTCCAGGATCGTTTTGACCAGGGCGTCGCCGGCACGCTTCATGCAGGCGATGTAGAGGCGCTCCTTGTTGCCGAAGTAGTTGTAGAGCAGCGGCTTGGTGACCCCGACCGCCGCGGCGACCTCGTCCATCGTCACCGCCGCGTAGCCGCGCTCGGCAAAGAGCTCGTGCGCGGCGAGCAGCGCCTGCTCCATCCGGTCGGCCTTGGCGAGGCGCGAGCGTGTCGGGGTTGCAGCCATCGACGACAACGTTACCCGCATATAAATTTATATATGCGTAATGTGATCGATCGCACGCGTGGCCTGGGCGCGGCAGGGTGGGTGACCTGTGGTTCCCCGGCCAGGGAGCCGGGCGTCCTGTGGGGGAATTGATGTCGCACGCGCGCTGCGCGCGCTTAGCGACTATGTCGGTGCGCGGCTTCGCCGCGCCCATGACCACGAGTGCGGCGGCCGCCTGTCGGCGACATTCCCCCACAGGACGCCCGGCTCCCTGGCCACGCCGCCACGGGACAGACCAGCTCGGACGGCCACGAAGCTCTCGAGAAAGCTTCAGTGGGTCCGGAGCTGTCTCAACGCTTCGAGCCGAAGCTCCGAAGTTCAAGCGGGCGTTGAGAGGGTCGGCGGGTATGCCTCTGCGGGAATGTTGCCGAAGGCAGCCGCTGCACTCGTGGTTCTAAGCGCGGCGTAGCCGCGCTCCAACACAGTCGCTAAGCGCCCGCAAGGCGGGCGCGTGCGACATCAATTCCCGCAGAGGCATACCCGCCGACCCACCCATCCCCGCTTCGAATCTACGCCTCTGAGAATCCGAATTTCACGTAGATGCGCCGCAGGGGTTTCGGCGCCCACCAGTTCCACTCGCCGAAGAGGCGCATCAGCGAGGGGACGAGGAGGGCGCGGACGATCGTTGCGTCGATCATCACGCCGAAGGCCATGCCGATCGCGATCTGCTTGACGAAGAAGACGCTGCTGACGCCGAAGGCGAGGAAGACGACGGCGATCGCTACCGCGGCGGCGGTGATCACGCGGCCCGTCCTGCCGATGCCGACCGCGACGGCCTCCTCGTTGGAGTCGCCGAGGTCGTGGCGTTCCTTGATCCGCGCCATCACCAGCACCGCGTAGTCGGTGGCGAGGCCGAAGATGACGGCGAAGAGGAAGACGAGGCTGGTCACCTCGATCGCCGCCGGGCCGGTGTAGTCGAGCGGGGAGTCGAGCCAGCCCTCCTGGAAGGCGAGGACGAGGATGCCAAGCGTGGCGCCGAGCGTCAGCGAGTTCATCAGCAGCGTCTTCAGCGGCAAGAGCACCGAGCCGGTGAGCAGGAAGAGGACGACCAGCGTGGTGAGGCAGATGATCGCCACCACCAGTGGGGCGTGCTCGAACAGGCTCTGCTTCTGGTCGATGAAGCGGGCGGAGTTGCCGGAAACGAGCACGGTCGCCCCGCCGGGTGGGGGGAGGTCGCGGATCTCCTTGACGGCGTCCTGGGATGCGGCGGAGAGGGCCGGTTCGGAGAGGGCGAAGTTGGCGTAGGCGACGTTCTTCGCAGTGCGCACGAACGGAGTACCGCGGACGACGTCGCCGACGGTCGTGATCCGCCGCTGGTAGGCGGCGAGCTGGGCGTTGCTGGCGCTGCCGTCGACGGCGACGGTGACGGCCTCGGTCACGTCGCGCGGGTAGTGCGCTTCGAGGTAGCGGTAGGCGTCGTAGGAGGGCTGGTTCGGCGGCACCGCTTCGGCGCTGGGGCCGGTCAGGGTCGTCCAGAGCAGCGGCGCCGCCGCGGCCAGGAGCAGGGCGCCGCTGCCCAGGGCAACCGCGAGCGGGCGTTTCATCACGCCGCGCGCAAGTCGGTACCAGCCATCGGAGCCATCGGAGACCGCTGGGCCGCGCCGAATTGAGAGGGCGTCGACGCGGGTGCCGAGCAGCCGCAGCAGTGAGGGGACGACGAGGATCGCGATCACGGAGGAGAGCACGGCGACCGAGGCGCCGGCAACCGCCATCGAGTAGAGGAAGCGCTGCGGCATGAAGATCAGCGCCGCCATCGCGGCGGCGACGGTGAGGCCGGAGAAGACCGCGGTGCGCCCGGCGGTGGTCACCGTGCGCCGATGCGCCTCCTCGGTGGCGCCGTCGGCGGCGATCTCCTCGCGGTAGCGCGAGACCATCAGCAGGGCGTAGTCGACGGCGAGGCCGAGGCTGAGGCCGGTGGCGACGTTGAGCGCGAACAGCGAGGTGTCGACGAAGCCCGACATCACGCGCAGGACGAAGAGGGTGCCGACGATCGAGATGCCGCCGATCAAGAGCGGGATCGCCGCGGCGACGACGCCGCGGAAGACGAAGAGCAGCAGCAGCGCCAGGATCGGGAAGGCGATCAGCTCGGCCGTGGTCAGGTCCTTGCGCGTCTGGTCGTTGGTCTCGTTGAAGCCCTGGGCGAAGCCTCCCTCGGCGACATCGAGCGGGCTCGCTTCGGCCAGCGTCTTGACTTCTTCGGCGGCGATGCCGCCGGCGTCCTCGATGTCGTTGGTCGAGAGGAAGGCGGCGACTGCCAGCGATTGACCGTCCTCGGCGATCAGGTTGGCGCCCGCTCGTCGGTCGCGCAGGGGGTTGAGGACGCGGCCGACGTTCTCGACCTCGGCCACTTCGGCGCTGAGCTTGCCGACGTCGCGGCGCACGGCGGGGTCGCCCGGGTTGAGCGGGCCACCGTCGGGCGAGCGGACGACGAGGACGATCGCCGGGTTGGGGTCGTAGCCGAGCGAGTCGCGCAGGACGTTTGTCGCCTGCTCGCTCTCGGAGTTGGGGTCGGTGAAGCCCGCCGCCTTGAGGTGCTGCTCAACGTTGTGCCCGATCGCGACGGCGAAGAGGGCGAAGACTCCGACGGCGGCGAGAACAAGCTTCGGGTGCCGCCAGGTCAGGTTCGCGATCCGGGTCACTGGCGCGGCACTGTACCAGAATTCAAAGTGCTCACTTTGAATTCCAAATTACGCTGTTACTATCGTTCGGTGACCCCGCGCGAATACGGCCAAGCCTGCAGCCTCGCCTGCGCCCTCGACCGTATTGGTGAGCGCTGGACGATGTTGATCGTGCGCGAGCTCTCGCTGGGGCCACTGCGCTTCTCGGCCCTGGCCCGCTCGGTTGGTGGCGCCCCCACGGATGTCCTCACCAAGCGCCTGCGCGACCTCGAGCAGCACGGCATCGTCGAGCGGCGCGAGCTCGACCCGCTCAACTCGACCACCGTCTACGAGCTGACCGAGCTGGGCCGCGGACTGGAGGGCCCGATGATCGAGTTGAGCCGTTGGGGGATGGGGTTGCAGAAGCTCGAGGACGTGATCGACCTGCAGCCTTCCTCGCTCCCCAACGCGATCCGGGTGATCCTGCGCCCGCCCGCCGACCTGCGGGCGACGCTCTCGCTGCGCAGTGGTGGTCAGTCCTATGAGCTGCACATCGAGGGAGGCTGGATCGAGGCGGCGCGCGCTACCGCTGCCAACGGCGACCTCAGTCTCAGCGGCACCCCGATCGGCGTCGTCGCTGCCCTGGTCACCGGCGAGAAAGGCGAGGATGGGGTTGAGATCGACGGCGATCGCGAGCTGCTCGAGGAGCTGCGTTCGCTGATCGTCGTCCCCGAGCACCTGCGCGAGGAAGCGCTGGCGGCCGTGAGCAGCGGGCTCGTAGCTACTGCTGGTACAGCTTGACGACGCGCACCGTGCCCTCGGGCGCGGCGTCGACGCAGAGGTTGCAGAGGACGCACTCGTCGAGGTTGCCCTCGACCACTTCGACCCCGGAATCCGTCGCCTTGAAGATGTCGACGGGGCAGACTTCCTCCAGCTTCTTCGCCAGCTCGGCGTCGGCGGCGATCGAGGAGTCGACCTCGACGTCGATGAAGACCTTGTTCAGCGTCTCCGCCATCAGGCAGTCACCCCCAGCTTCTGCTTGACCGCGTTGGGGATCTCGTCGATCCGCTCGACCACACGGATCCCGGCCTCTTCGAGGCGGGCGATCTTCTCGGTCGCGGTGTCCTCCTTGCCCTCGACGATCGTGCCGGCGTGGCCGAAGCTCATTCCCTTCATCTCCTCGTCGTCCATGAACTTGCCGGCCATGAAGGCGACGATCGGCAGGCGCGAGTTGTGCTCGGCGACCCACTCGGAGAGCTGGGCCTCCATGCGGCCACCGGGCTCGGTGTAGATCACGATCGCCTCGGTCTGCTCGTCGGCCTCGAAGTAGGGCATCAGCTCGGCGTAGGTGGAACCGATGATCGCGTCGCCGCCGATCGAGACGGCGGTGGAGACGCCGAGGCCGGCCTGGGTCAGCGAGGAGGAGATCTCGGTGGTCATGCCGCCGGAGCGGCTCATCACGCCGACCGGGCCGGGCGCGTAGGCCTTGGCTGCGTCCTTGGCCGGGCCGCCGATGCCGCCCATCTTGCAGACCTCGGGCACGATCAGGCCGAGGCAGTTGGGGCCGATGATGCGGGCGCCCTCCATATTGGCCAGCTCGACCATCTGGGCGACGTCGCGGCGCGGGATGCGCTCGGTGACGATCACGATCAGCTTGATCCCGTTGAGGATCGCCTCGAGCACGGCGTCCTTGGTGAAGGCGGGGGGGACGGTGACGACCGAGCCGTCGATCGGGCCGCCGTGGTTCTCGACCGCCTGGGCGACGGTGTCGAAGACCGGCACGCCGTGGACCTCGCGGCCCTTGCGGCCGGGGGTGACGCCGCCGACGACCTTGGAGCCGTAGTCGAGGCACTCGCGAGTCAGGTTGACCGCCTCGCGGCCGGTGATGCCCTGGACGATGAAGGTCGTCTCTTTGGAAAGCAGGATGCTCATGCCGGGGCTCCCTGGATCTTGGCGACGGCGCGTCCGGCCGCCTCCCACATCGAGACCGAGCGGTCGCAGTACTCGACCCCGTAGCGCTCGAGGATCTTGAAGCCCTCGTCCTCCCAGGCGCCGGGGATGCGGAAGATCGCGATCGTCTCGCCCGGGTCCTTGTCGAGTTCGAGGCAGGCCTTGATCACGCCGCGGGCGACGATGTCGACGCGGGTGTTGGAGACGATCGACATCATCACCGCGATCTTCTCGACGCCGTCCTTTTCCAAGACCTCCTTGGCCAGGCCGCAGGCCTTGGCGACGGAGGGGTTGCCGCCGATCTCGGAGTAGTTGGCCGGCTTGCCGCCCTGGCTGCGCACGGCGTCCGTCAAGGTCAGTGAGCCGCCGCCGGCGCCGATCACGAGGCCGAGGTTGCCCTCAAAGCCGTGGTCCTTGCCCTGGATCACGCCGCGGTGGTCGGCGGCGTCGATCGCGGCGACGTGGCGCTCGAAGTCGGATGGCTCGTAGGTCTCGCGAGTGTCCTCCTCGGCGATCTCGAGCCGCTTGCGCAGCAGGCCCTTCTGGCGGCCGACCGCCTCGTTCTCCATCTCCATGTGGGCGTCGAGGGCGACGAAGCTGCCGTCGGTGAGCTCGGCCAGGGGATTGATCTCGGCCAGGGTCATGTCGTTGTCGCGGAAGAGGCGGGCGAGCTTGGCCAGGACCGGCGTCGCGCGGTTGAGCTGCGAGCCGGTGACGCCGGTGGCGGCGATCACCTGCTTGGCCTCGAAGTCGGGGATCGGCATCAGGTTGGAGACGTGGCCGCGGCCGACGTGGTCGGGGTGGGTCTCGGCGACCTCCTCGATGTCGATCCCGCCCATGTCGCTGAACAGCATCAGCGGTTTCTTCGCCGTGCCGTCCCAGACGACGCCGGCGTAGTACTCCTGCTTGATCTCGGCTTTGGGGTCGACCAGGACGCCGCGCGGCATGTGGCCGTTGATCTCGAGCTCGAGGATGTCCGCCGCATGCGCCGCCGCCTCATCCGGCGTGTCGGCGAACTTGACGCCGCCGGCCTTCATCCGGCCACCGCTCAGCACCTGCGACTTGATCACGACCGGGCCGCCGATTTCCTCGGCGACCTTGCGTGCCTCATCGGCGCTTGTGCAAAAGCCGTACTTGGTGACGGGAATCCCCGCCGCCTCGACGATCTTGCGTGCCTCGTACTCGAAGAACCTCATCAGCGGCGGGGAACCCTATCCCAACCGGATCTTGAACGAGCGTGTGCAGGTCTCCTTGCTCGCGTATTCGGCTGCTCTATGCTTAAGAGCAGAATTGCTCTATGAAAGAGAGCACAAATCCATTCCGTTTCAGCGAGCCGGTTCCCACCGATGAGCTACTCGATCGCGACAGTGAGGCTCGACTCCTGCTCGAGCGGGCTCAGAGCGGGAACAACAGCCGACTCGTCGCCCCCCGTCGCTACGGCAAGACATCTCTTCTAGCGCGCTTGGTTGAGGACGCGCGCCGGGCCGGATGGGCTGCTGTCTATGTCGACTTCTTTGGCGTGCTGACGCTTGATGACATTGCGCGCCGGATCGAGCGTGCTTACGCAGCGGAACTCAAGGGTCGATCGGCGACGTGGTTTGCCGGCGCCAGGCGGATGTTGCGTCCGACCCTGCGCGTTGGCGGTGGTCCAATTCCTGCCGGGCTCGAGGTCGCGTTGGATCCACAGGCTGAGCCCCCGTTGCTGGAGCGCCTTGCTCTTCCCGCTCGGCTCCATGAGCGCCAGGGCACCCGCACACTCGTCGTCTTCGACGAGTTTCAAGACATTCTGGCCACCAAGGAGCGTGCGGATGCGGTGATTCGCTCCGAGATTCAGCACCACGGGGATGCCGCTAGCTATGTCTTCGCTGGCTCCCATCTGGGCATGATGCGCGACCTGTTTTCGGATCGCAGACGTGCTTTCTACGGCCAGGCCGGTCCCGTCGATCTACCGCCCCTTGCCCCCGATGACGTCGCCGAGCACGTCTCATTTCGATTCGAGGCAACGGGCAAGCAGGTAGGTACGGCGCTCTGGCCCCTACTGGAGGCGTCCCGGGGCCACCCCCAGCGCACGATGCTGCTTGCGCACATCCTCTGGGAGTTGACCCCAGAGGATGGCGAGGCAACGGAGGAAATCTGGCTCTCCGCATACGACGAGGTCATGCATCACATTCGTGATGAGCTGCGGGCGGCGTGGTCGTCATTGCCGACGTCCCAGCGGCGAGTTCTAACTGCGGTCGCCGAGAACCGCGAGGGCCTCTATGCGGCGGGACGCCGCCAGGGCGGCTCGCGCGGCGGAGCGGTCCTCGGTGCGGCGGAGGCGCTGCGCGATCGCGGCGACATCGTCGAGGACAAGGGCACCGCCAGTGGCTGGCGCCTCGTCGATCCACTGTTGGCCGCTTGGGTCAATGAGGGCAGGCCGGGGTCCTAGGAGCCTGGGATACTTCATCTGGTGACCCCGGCAGATCGGAGAGGAATGAGCTTGCTCAAGTTCTCGGGCGTTCTGCTCGGGCTGATTGCGATCGCGGTGCTCGCCGTCGGTTGCGGCGACACGGTGCTCGATGCGACCAAGACAGAGGAACAGCTGGAAGCGAGCCTCTCGAAGTCACTGGGGGAAAAGGTCTCCTCCGTCGACTGCCCGTCCGATCAGAAGGTTGAAAAAGGTGCGACCTTCAATTGCAGCGTAAAGCTGCCAAAAGGCGAAGAACAGACGGTCACGCTGAAGATCCGCAACAGCGATGCGGACATAAGTGTGATCAATATCAGCGGGTCCAATGAATAAAGTCCCGCGGATGAGCCAAACCATCGCGGCCGCAGCGCCGACCACGCACGTAAAGCTCCTCGACTGGGTCGGGGAGATCGCCGATTTGACCCAGCCCGACGCCATTCACTGGTGCGACGGCTCGGCGGAGGAGTACGACTCCCTCGCCCAGACCCTGATCGACGCGGGCACCTTCGAGCGTCTCTCAGACGCTAAGCGCCCCAACTCTTACCTCGCCCTCTCCGACCCCGCCGACGTGGCCCGGGTCGAAGACCGCACCTTCATCTGCTCCGAGCAGGAGGCCGATGCCGGCCCGACCAACAACTGGCGCGACCCCGCCGCGATGCGCGAGACCCTCAACCCCCTCTTCCAGGGCTGCATGGTCGGCCGCACGATGTACGTCGTTCCCTTCTCGATGGGCCCGCTCGGCTCGCCGATCGCCCACATCGGCGTGCAGCTGACCGACTCGCCCTACGTCGCCACCTCGATGCGGATCATGACCCGGATGGGCAAGGCCGCCCTCGACGTGCTTGGCACCGACGGTGAGTTCGTCCCCTGCGTGCACTCGGTCGGCATGCCGCTGGTCGAAGGGCTTGAGGACGTTCCATGGCCCTGCAACGAGGACAACAAGTACATCGTCCACTACCCCGAGACGCGGGAGATCTGGTCCTTCGGCTCCGGCTACGGTGGCAACGCCCTGCTCGGCAAGAAGTGCTTCGCCCTGCGGATCGCCTCGGCGATGGCCCGCGACGAGGGCTGGCTCGCCGAGCACATGCTGATCCTCAAGCTGACCTCGCCCGAGGGCGGCGTCAAGTACGTCACCGGCGCCTTCCCCTCGGCCTGCGGCAAGACCAACCTGGCGATGCTGATCCCGACCCTGCCCGGCTGGAAGGTCGAAACGGTCGGCGACGACATCGCCTGGATGAAGTTCGGCGAGGACGGCCGCCTCTACGCGGTCAATCCCGAGGCCGGCTTCTTCGGCGTCGCGCCGGGAACCGGCGAGGGCACCAACCCGAACGCGATGCGGACGATCGAGAGCAACTCGATCTTCACCAACTGCGCCAAAACCGACGACGGCGACGTCTGGTGGGAGGGGATGACCTCCGAGGCTCCCGAGCACCTGATCGACTGGCACGGCAACGACTGGACGCCGGAGTCCGAGACTCCCTCGTCTCATCCCAACGCCCGCTTTACCACGCCGGCGTCGCAGTGCCCGACGATCGCGCCCGAGTGGGAAGACCCGGCCGGCGTGCCGATCGACGCCTTCCTCTTCGGCGGCCGCCGCGCCACCACGGTGCCGCTGGTGCACGAGGCCTTCGACTGGGAGCACGGCGTCTTCCTCGGCGCCACGATGTCCTCGGAGAAGACCGCTGCCGCCGCTGGCAACGTCGGCGAACTGCGCTTCGACCCGATGGCGATGCTGCCTTTCTGCGGCTACAACATGGCCGACTACCTCGCCCACTGGATCAAGGCGGGCGAGCGCGAGGGCGCCCAGCTGCCGCGGATCTTCTACGTCAACTGGTTCCGCAAGGACGCCGACGGCAAGTTCCTCTGGCCCGGCTTCGGCGAGAACAGCCGCGTGCTCGAGTGGGTCTTCCGCCGCTGCGACGGCAGCGCCGAGGCGGTCGAGACCGCGATCGGCCTGCTTCCCGCCGAGGGCGCGATCAACACCGAGGGCCTCAATATCAGCGACGAGGCAATGCGCGAGCTGCTCTCCGTCGACGAGAGCCTGGTCCGCGAGCAGCTGCCCCAGGTCAAGGCGCACTTCGCCCAGTTCGGCGACAAGCTGCCGGCGGAGCTGGCGCAGCAGTTGCAGGCACTCGAAGCGCGACTCGCCTAGATAGTCGTACTGACGGGGGTGGCTGGGGGAGCCCGGCCACCCTTCAGGCGAATTGACGATGTGAGAGCGCGGCTGCGCCGCGCTTAGAACCACGAGTGCGCGGCGGCCGCTTCGCGACATTCGCCCGGAGGGCGGCCGGGCTCCCTCTCCAGCGCCCAGACAGCCCGAGTTGCCGGCAGCTACACGGTCCATGCCGCCGCCGGATTCCGGCCAAAGGATGGGCTGGATTTAGACCATCTGTTTATAGGCCTTGCCCCGTTCTCCCTCCTTGATAAAAATTAAGAAGTCCAGGTTTCTTGAGGAAATCAAGGGAGAGAATCTTGAGCACGGCAGATTCCATCAAGCCTCGCTTGCGGCGGCTAGCCGCCGCACTGTTGGTCGCCACCGCCTTGCTTATGGCAATGGCCTCAGGCGCCTCTGCTCTTTCATTTGGCCTGCAATGGAGCGGAGACATCGAACCAACCATGAGCGAAGAAGAACTGGAAGTCGTGCAGCACTCTGGCGCTTCATATTTCCGGGTGCAAATAGACCAGCCGAATGGCTTGAAATTTTACGAGCCGCTCTTCGATCGCGCCGCTAAACGCGGCATCACCATCCTTCCCTACCTCATGCAAGGGACGACTTACCTTCTGCCCGGTGCCGATGGTCAGTACGGAGGCTGGGGCACGTGGGTCGAAGAAGCGGTCAAAAAGTATGGGCCAGGCGGGTCATTTTGGAGCGGCAAGCCCTACGCCAAGCCAGTCACTACTTGGGAGATATGGAATGAGCCCAACCTGGCGACATACACCCCAGCCAATGAGACCCCCGGAGAAAAAGTAAGTGCGGCAGAAGCCAAAGCCTATGGCGAATTCTTCGTTTTCACCTCCAAAGCCATCCACAAAGTTCAGCCCAGCGCACAAGCACTGGTGGGTGGTCTTTATCTAGGAGGTTGGACCGAACCAGGGATGGAAGAATACGTTTCGGCTCTCTACAAAGCGCCCGGCATAGCCTCAGAGGTGGGTGGCGTTTCAATCCATCCCTACGCCTTCACCCAAAAAGCGCAAATCACAGAATTTGCCAGCGAGGTAATCAATATCCGGACGGTCTTGAACCGCCAGTCGCAGGGATCGAGCAAACCCCTGTGGATCACCGAGCTTGGCTGGCCGGTCCCAGCAAGCCCAGCCCAAGAAAAAGAATGGGCCCCCGCGGGAGTCGATGCGCCTACTCAGGCCACCCTGCTGAAACAAAGCTTTAACTGGGTCAAAACAAACGCTGGCACTTACAACATTCAAGGGGTGACTTGGCATGCCGTCAAGGACAGAAACATCACAACGTGGGCTGGCCGCTGCGGCCTGCGCGACCTTAGCGGCAAATATCGGCAGTCCTGGTGGGAATTTCAGCAACAGGCCGGTGCGCCGATCTGGCCGGCACCGACGAACTGGCCCTACGACAGTCTGGGTGGAGGTCTCGTTGGCGACCCGACGATCTCCTCTCAGGGTCCGGGCCTGCTCAACGTCTTCGCCAGGGGCTCGGACAACGCGCTCTGGCACAACTGGTACAGCGGAGGAGGTTGGAGCGGCTGGCAGAGCCTCGGGGGCGGCCTCACCTCGGGGCCGGCGTCCGTGTCCTGGGGTCCCAACCGGATCGACGTGGTCGCCCGAGGGGGTGACAACGCCGTCTGGCACTGGGCGTGGAATGGATCCGGCTGGAGCGTCGAGAGCCTCGGTGGGTCAATCGAATCCGCCCCGGAGATCTCCTCTCAGGGCCCGGGTCAGCTCGATGTCTTTGTGAGGGGCGGTGACAACGCGCTCTGGCACAAGTGGTACAGCGGGGGAAGTTGGAGCGGCTGGCAGAGCCTGGGCGGCTCGATGGCCGGAGGTCCTGGCGCTGTGTCCTGGGGTCCCAACCGGATCGATGTGGTCGCCCGTGGGAGTGACAACGGCGTTTGGCACTGGGCGTGGAATGGATTCGGCTGGAGCCTGGGAAGCCTGGGCGGATCGGTCGCCTCCGATCCAGATATCTCTTCGCTCGGTCCGGGCTATCTCGACGTGTTCGCCAAGGGATGGGACAACGCCCTCTGGAACGACTCTTACGGCGGCGTTTGGGGCGGTTGGCACGTCGTCGGGGATGGCCCATTGATATCCGGGCCCGGAGCTGTGTCCTGGTCGAATACGAGGACCGACGTGGTGGCTCTGAAAAATGATGGGAGCGTCCGGCATTTCTTCTGGAATCCGTAGTGGATAGACCCGCCTAACTGGCGCGAGCTTCATCGGTCCTGGGCTTGTGTCCCTGGGAAGGTGTGGCCATTCGCTGGGGCTCAGCTCAGGGCTAGCTAGGCGGTGGAATCGGGCTGGTGGTTGCGAGGGGCGACCCACTGGATGGTCTCAAAGCCCAAAGTCACTGGGTGATGTTCGCGGCCGTGCTGCAGATCGCGCCCAGTACAAACAGTCTGATTCCCCACCACTGGAGCATCACCGAACCTCGGAGGAACTCCTTTTGTGCTGCCTCTCGTTCTTTCTGTTGTTGCTCGAGAGTCGTGTGCCTCTCACGAGCTTCTTTTGCCGTGCTCTGAATTGCTTGATCGAGTTCTGCTCGGTGCTCCTCAACTTCCCGGTCGAGGTCAGCAAGATTCGATTCGAGCGCTGATAGTCGAAGCTCGACCGTGTCGCCTGGAACCTTGCGAACCTTGAGTTTGAGGGCTTCCTCAATTGAGTACGCAGTGCCCAACTCGATGCCGACCGTATGCGTTCTTGTCCGCCGGAACAGTTTTCTTAGAACGATTTGGACCCTTCTGCTTCCAGACTTTGCTATTTCGACCACACGCGGATCACCGAGTTCTCGGTGCTGCATTCGAAATAGCTCAAAAGCCACCAGCACGAAGCCAACGATCTCCAGTAGGCCGCCGAGGATTGCTAGCCATTCGGAGGAACTCAACACAACGGCGGTCAGCGGCGTGCTTGACACCAGCGGCATGCTAGCCAGAGCCGTCTGGGCGTGGTTGGCACCAGATGACCGCTTAGTCGTCAGGCGGCGGGGATGGCCTCTTCGGTCGGTTGGTCACCCGTTAGTTGGATCAACGGAGCCGGGCAAGAATTTGCGAAGGCAAGTCAGCGCTCGTCCTGGGGGTCGAAGCCGGACGTGCTCCGAGGGGGATGCTGGTGCTCCTCTCTGGGAATGTTGCCGAAGGCAGCGGAAATGCAATCCGGTTCCGCGCGGCGAAGCCGCGCTCCTTCCTTGGAGCTAAGCGTCCGCGAAGCGGGCGCGTGCGACATCAATTCCCGGAGAGGAGCACCAGCATCCCCTGGGACCCACCGCAGAACTAAGGCCAGGAAGGGGCGGGAATCGGGCTACTGGTTGCGAGCGTGCCGAATTCGTTGGGCCGGTAGACGCTGCGGGCGATTCCCTTGGCGAAGGCCGCCGTGGCCTGCTTGGAGCTCTCCAGGGGCCAGTGCGTGTTGCGGTCCTTGACGTTGAACCAGACCAGGCCGCGGACCTTCTTGTAGCGGGGCACTTCGCGCAGCATGTTCTTGATCCAGGCCGGCTTGGAGCCGCCGATCTCGTTGGAGGCGACCTCACCGAGCAGCATTGGCTTGTCGGGGGCGAGCTTCACCACCCGCCGGTAGGTTTCGTGGAAGACCTGGTTGAAGCTCTGCCAGCCGGCCGAGTCAGCGCGCTTGCCCCAGTTGAAGCCGTCGAGGCAGGTCCAGTCGACGTAGTCGGCGCCGGGGTAGACCTGGTTGAGCGGGATCAGTTTGCGGGTGAAGTCGACGTTCGGGCACCAGACCCAGCTGGCGTTGTGGGCACCGACCGCGCTGAAGATGTCGTGCACGTGGCGCCAGGCCGCGACGTACTCGCCCTTCTTGTTGCCGTTGACGCCTTCGGACCAGGGGAACCAGAAGCCATTCATCTCCCAGTTGAAGCGCAGGAAGAAGGGGTGCCCCCAGGTCTTGGCCGCTTCGGCGAACTGGCGGATATAGGCGTCGTGGGTGCCGTCGATGACCGTCGAGAGCTTCCAGGGTCGCTGCGGGCCCTCTTCGGGCGTCGAGGAGGTGCTCCAGCTGAAGATGGGAACCGCGCCGTAGTTACGGGCGTTTTCGATTGGCGTCAGGGGAAAGTTGATGTAGAGGCAGTCCGAGCCCTCGCATTGGGCGAACGGAGCTGAGAAGGAGATCAGCGAGAGCGGCTTCTTGGCCATGCTCTGGAAGGCGGCGAGCGCGTTCATGTCCCAGGGCGCGGCTTCGCCGGTCAGCTGATCGCCGATCTGGGCACCCCAGTAGAGCGGTGGCGGCGGCTTCGAGGTGCCCTTGGCCTGCACGGGCGCAGCCGCGACCAGCAGCAGCGCCAAGGCGGCCAGGCAGGGTCTGAGAACGAAGCTCTTCATAGTCGTATTAACCCCAGCTACCCGGCTTAGCTTCTGCGTTCGAGTATCTGGCAAGTACCTTTCGGTACGGAAGCCAAAGCCGTTCCGATCACCCGGGGGGCCGGATTGGGCTTGCCGCTACCGCTGCCTGACCGTTGCCCTTGAAGTGCCGCTTGCGAATTCCCTTGGAGAAAGCGCGGGCCGCCGCGGGCGAGGTCTCCAGTGGCCAATCGACGCCGCGGTCGACCTGGTCGAACCAGATCAGGCCGCGGATGCGGCGGAAGTTGGTGCGCAGTTGGTCGAACATGTCCTGGATCCACTTCGCCTTGGCGCGGCCGTGCCCGGTCGAGGCCATCTCGGCGAGGACAATTGGCTTGCTCGGTGCGATCTGCTTGACCAGTTTGTTGTAGGTCGGCGTGAAGATGTCCTTGAAGCCCTTCCAGGTGTGGGGGTTGGTCGGGTTGCTGCCCCAGTTGAACCCGTCCATGCAGGTCCAGTCGACGTATTCGTCACCGGGGTAGAGCGGCGCCAGATCGGCGAAGTGACGGTCGACCTCGGCGTAGGGGCACCAGACCCAGGTCGCGTTGGTGGCGCCGACGGAGCTGAAGATGTCGTGCACGTGGCGCCAGGCGGCGACGTACTCGCCGGGGTTGTTGCCGTTGATCGTCTCGCCCCAGGGGAACCAGTTGCCGTTCATCTCCCAGTCGTAGCGGAGGAAGAAGGCGTGCCCCCAGTTGCGCGCCGATTCGGCGAACTCGCGGATGTAGGAGTCATAGGTGCCGGCGATCACGTCGCCGAGCTGGAAGTCCGGCATCACGGTCGCGCCCGAGGGGTCCGAGGAGGTCGCCTGCGACGCCCAGTTGAAGAAGGGGATCGCGCCGTAGTTGTGGACGTTGTTCATCGCCGTCGTGGGGAAGTCGTAGAAGTTGCAGGGTGAGGACGTGCAATCGGCGAAGGGCGAGCCGAGGGCGACGAGGGAGAGGCCCTTTCCGACCAGCCCTTCGAACTGCGAAACCGCGGACATGTCCCAGGGCGGTTCTTCCCCGGTCAGCTGGTCGCCGATCCAGGCGCCCCAGTAGAGCGGCCGCTGCTTCTTCTTGGCCGCCGCCTTGTGGCGCGCGGGGGACTTGTGCTGGGCGGCCGAGGCGGCTGCGGGGAGGAGAACGAAGAGGGCAATGGCCAGGGCGAGCAGGCCCGGCAGGACGGTTGAGGTGGTTCGGCGGATTCGCATTCTCATGTCCATCGGCTGCGAGGCGGGCGGAGTTTAGGAAAGGGCGTCGTTCGCCCCAAATAAATGCATTCGGCGCGGATGCAACCGGCGCGCCGATCAATCTGGAGGCGTAATCGCCCCTTCGCTCAGTTCGGGTTCCCCTTCGGCGACGTAGGCGGGGCTTTGGATCGCCTCGGCGAAGGCCCCGGCCGAGCTGGCCGAGGTCTCGATCGGCCAGTCCATGCCGTCGTCGTAGGTGTCGAACCAGAGCAGGCCGCGGATCTTGGGGTAGCTGGTGGGGATCGCGGTCAGCGCTTCTTCGATCCAGTTCGCCTTCGAGCCACCCTGCTCGGTGGAGCCGATCTCGCCGATCAGCATCGGCTTGCTCGGCGCGACCAGGTCGGCGACGCGGCTGTAGGTCGTGCTGAAGAGCTCGTTGAAGCTGCGCCAGCGGTCGGGCTTGGCCGGGTTGAGGCCCCAGTTGTAGCCGTCGAGACCGGTCCAGTCGACGTAGGCGTCGCCGGGATAGAGCGAGCCGAGGTCGTGGAAGAGGCCATCGGGATCGACGTTTGGGCACCAGACCCAGGTCACGTTGTCGGCGCCGACCGCGCCGAAGATGTCGTGCACGTGACGCCAGGCGGCGACGAACTCGCCGGGTTGGTTGCCGTTGACCCCCTCGGACCAGGGGAACCAGGTGCCGTTCATCTCCCAGTTGAAGCGCAGGAAGAAGGGATGCCCCCAGTCGCGGGCGTCTTCGGCGAATTCGCGGATGTAGGCGTCGTAGCTGCCGGCGATCACGTCGGAGAGCTGGAAGTCGGGCTCGACCCGACTCGAGGGGATCGACTGCGAGCTCCAGCTGAAGACCGGGATCGCGCCGTAGGTGCGGATCCTTTCCATCGGCCCGGTCGGGAAGGGGTAGAACGAGCACGGGGTCGAGGCGCAGTTGGCGAAGGGGGCGAAGAAGTTGACCAACGAGACCTGCTTGCCGGCGATCTGCTCGAACCTGGTCACCGCTCCCATGTCCCACGGTGCCTGCACGCCGGTCAGCTGGCTGCCGATCGAGGCTCCCCAGTAGAGCGCTGGCGCAGCGCTCTCGCCGGGTGGGGTGGGGTTGGGCAAGCTGATCGGTGCGCCTGGGGTGGCGGGTGAAGATGGATTCGAGTTGGAGGTTGTCATCGTCGCCGCGGTCGGTACCTGTGGCTCGACGACCGCGGCCGTGGTCTCACTCGCATCGTGCCTTGCGCCCACCGCTACCCGGGCGGCCAAGCCTCTGCGCGGCGCTCGGCGGACCGTCTTTGACTTACCCAGCGGCGGCCGGGCCCCGCGCTTGCGATGGTGGCGGGCGAGGGTCGCGCGCTGCTTGGCGCGGGCACGGTGGCGCTGGACCAGCTTCTGCTGGTCGACGCTGGCGCCGCTGAGGCGCGGACCTTGTTTCTTTGTTCCTCCCCCCGCTGCCAGCGCACCGCCGACCAGGCAGAACGCACAAGCGACG
This sequence comes from uncultured Solirubrobacterales bacterium, assembly GCA_963701265.1. Lineage (GTDB taxonomy): Bacteria > Actinomycetota > Thermoleophilia > Solirubrobacterales > 70-9 > VRUE01. The sequence continues at coordinate 2,069,820 of OY969581.1, read as the reverse complement.
AGAAGGATGCTGGCGATCTGTGCTGGGGACCGAAGCCGCAAGCTGCCCTCTCCTCCTGCTTGGGAGAGAGCAGTCTAGGACAAACGTCCAGTCGGCTCAGGCAGGCGGGGCGATCGCGCCGGCGGGCAGGTCGGCGTAGGAGTTGCTCTGGAAGGCCGGGGCGCCGACTCCGGCGGCAAAAGCGCCGGTGGCGCTGGCAGAGGTCTCGATCGGCCAGTCCATGCCGTCGTCGAAGGTGTCGAACCAGAGCATCGCGCGGATGTTGGGGAAGGCGGTGGGAATTTCAGCCAGCGCCTCGCTGATCCAGCTCGCCTTCGAGCCGCCGTTCTCGGTCGCGCCCATCTCGCCGATCATCAGCGGCTTGCCGGGAGCGACCGTCTCGGTGATCTCGCGGTAGGTGGTGCTGTAGAGGTCGGAGAAGCTGGTCCAACCGCCCTTGCTCGGGCCCCAGTTGTAGCCGTCGAGGCCGGTCCAGTCGACGTACTCGTCGCCGGGGTAGTTCGAGGCAAGGCCGCTCTGCAGCTTGTGGCCGGGGTCGACGTTCGGGCACCAGACCCAGCTGACGTTGTCGGCGCCGACGGCGCTGAAGATGTCGTGCACGTGGCGCCAGGCGGCGACGTACTCGCCGGGGTTGTTGCCGTTGACGCCCTCCGACCAGGGGAACCAGTTGCCGTTCATCTCCCAGTTGAAACGGAGGAAGAAGGGGTGGCCCCAGTCGCGGGAGTCTTCGGCGAATTCGCGGATGAAGGAGTCGTAGGTGCCGGCGATCACGTCGCCGAGCTGGAAGTCGGGCTCGTTGAGGCTGGAGGGGATCGACTGCGAGCTCCAGCTGAAGACCGGGATCGAGCCGTGCTCGCGGATGTCTTCCATCACGTCGCCGGGGAACTTGTAGTAGGAGCACTTGGAGCCGCCGCAGTTGGCGAAGGGAGCGAAGAAGTTGACCATCGAGACGCCCTTGCCGGCCATGCCCTCGAAACGGGAGACCGCGTCCATGTCCCAGGGGGCCTGCTCGCCGGTGATCTGGTCACCGATCGTCGCCCCCCAGTAGAGCGGCGCGCCGACGCCGCTGGCCTGGGCGGGCTGGCAGCCACGCTGGCGGCGGCGAATCAGCTGGCGACGCTGGGGGCGCGACATCGTGCGGGCCCGGCGCGCCGGCAGCTGCTTCGAGCAGCGGTTCGGCTTGGCCAGCTTGCGGGCGCTGCTGAGGCCGGTGTGGACGCCGCGGGCGCTTGCCTGCTCGGTTGCCAGGGCGAACGTGGTGCCCGTCAGCAGGGCGGCAAGCGCGACGAGGACGGCGAGGAGGAGGTGTCGGGGCTGAATTGGCACCCCCAGCCATCGGCTCGATGGGGCCCCGATTCAGCCTTGCAAGATCTATTGGACGTTTGTTCGATTGACGTTGACAAGAGCGGGCCGAGGCGCTGTGGCTCTGGCCCGGGGCGAACGTCAGCCGGTGGCCTGGATCGGGCCGGAGGCGAGCGAGCCGAACTGGTTGCCTGCGTAGGCCGGGTTTTTGATCCCGGCGGCGAAGGCGCTGGTGGCGCTGCTCGAGGTCTCGATTGGCCAGTCCATGCCGTCGTCGAACTGCTCGAACCAGAGCAGGCCGCGGATCTTCGGGTAGCTGGCCGGGATCTTCGCCAGGGCGTCCTGGATCCAGGCGGCCTTCGACCCGCCGTACTCGGTCGAGCCGATCTCGCTGATCATCAGCGGCTTGGTGGGAGCGATCGAGGCGGTGATCTTGTCGTAGGTCGACTTGTAGAGCTGATCGAAGCTGCGCCAGCGGTCGGGCTTGGCCGGGTTGGTGCCCCAGTTGTAGCCGTCGAGCCCGGTCCAGTCGACGTATTTGTCGCCGGGGTACTGGCTGGCGAGGTTGAGGAATTCGCCGTTCGGATCGATGTTGGGGCACCAGATCCAGGTCGCGTTGGTGGCACCGACCGCGGTGAAGATGTCGTGCACGTGGCGCCAGGCGGTGACGAACTCGCCCGATTTGTTGCCGTTGACGCCCTCCGACCAGGGGAACCAGCGCCCGTTCATCTCCCAGTTGAAGCGGAGGAAGAAGGGGTGGCCCCAGGCCTTGGCCGATTCGGCGAACTTGCGGATGTAGGAGTCGTAGGTGCCGGCGATCACGTCGGCGAGCTGGAAGTTGGGCTCGTTGGTGGTCGAGGGGATCGACTGCGAGGCCCAGCTGTAGGAGGGGATCGAGCCGTGGGCGCGGATCGTGTTCATCTCGTTGGTCGGGAAGTTGTAGAAGCTGCAGGAGCCGCCGGAGGTCGGGCACTTGGCGAAGGGGGCGGAGAAGTTGATGATCGAGAGCTTCTTGCCCGCCATTTCCTCGAACCTGCTGGCCGCGCCCATTTCCCAGGGGGGCTGGTCGCCGGTCAGCTGCTTGCCGATCCAGGCGCCCCAGTAGATCGAGGAGGCGGCGGGAGTCGGGGCGGGCGCGGGCGCCGGGGTGGGTTCAGGGGTTGGTGCGGGAGTCGGTTCCGGGCTGGGAGCGGGCTGCTCCGGAGCCGGAGTCGGTTCTTGCGGGCTCGGCGCGGGCGCCGGAGTCGGCTCGGGCTCGGGGGTGGGGGTCGGCTGCGGCGCGGTGGGGGTCGCCGCCGGCGCCGCCGGCTTTTCGGGGCGACTGTGGCCCTTGCGCCGGCTGCTGCGGACATTCCGCGCTTTCGAAGCGGAGGCGCGCCTGCAGGCGGGGCCTCCCTCAGCCGCCGCCCGTCCCTGCTTGCAGCTGGAGGCGGCCCGCGCAGCGCCCTGCGCCGGGGCGACGCTCGCGGCTGAGAACGCCGTGGCGGCCAGCAGGGCGACGAGGCCGAGGAGGGCATTGCGGAGGCGATCGTTGGAAAGCAGTGCGGCCATGCAGAGGGGTGATCGACCTCTGCGCGCGGTCCTCCAGTCCTGCCTGGACCGGACTGGACGTTTGTCCCGGTCGGCCGGTGTTCAGGCCAGCGAGCGGTAGAGCGCCAGCAGCTCGTCGGCGCACTCGTCCCAGGAGGTGAGCTGCGGCCGCTTCGTCTGCGGCGGCTTGCCGAGCTCCTCGATCACCGCCGCACCGATGCCCTCGGCGCTTTCGTCGAGTGGGATCGCCCGGGCGAAGCCGTCCGCAGCGATCTCGGCGAGGCCGCTGGCATCCGCGACGAGCAGGCGCCGTCCCGCCGCCGCCGCCTCCAGTGCGACCAGCGGGTGGGTCTCGAAATCGCTCATCAGGACGACCAGCGAGACCCGCTGCAAGAGTTCTGCCATCGCCATCGGCTGGTCGGGCGGGGTGCTGGTGAACTCGACCCTGTCCTCGATCCCCAGCTCCTGCGCCTGCTTGCGCAACGCCCCTTCGTAGGGCCCGGTGCCGACGACGAAAAGCCGCGCCTCGGGTTCACTATTCAATACATAGGGGAAAGCGTCGATCACACGGTGATGCCCCTTGTAACGCTCCAGCCTGCCGATCGAGGCGATCGCCGGCGGCCCCTCGGGCTGGTGGCCGTTGCCGCTGCCGGCGTCGGAGAAGGCGAGGTCGGTGCCGTTGGGGATCAGGGCGAACTGCTCGGGCGGGATGCCGAGCTCGCCGCCGTACTCCTCGATCTCGAAGCGGGCGACGGCGACGAGGCGTGCCGCCCGCTTCAGCAGCGGTCGCAGCAGGGCGCGCTGCAGGCCGCGCACCTTGTTGCGCGCGTCGGAGGAGTGGCCGCCGCCGTGGAAGGTGACGACGTAGGGAATGCCGAGCAAGAGCCCGCGCAACATGGCCAGCGGCGCCACGAACGTGTGGTAGGACTGGACGTGGACCACGTCCCAGGGCTGGCGCGACATCTCGCGCCAGATCCGCGGTGCCAGGCACCAGTCGCGGTTGGCGGGCCAGGCCCGCACGGTGCGGATCTTGACCCCCTCGCGCTCCTCCTCCTGCAGCTTCGGTCCGCCGGGTTCGGTGCAGAGCACCTCGGCCTCGGCGCCGGCGGCGGCGATGCGGCGGCTGACTTCCATCACGTGGCGCTCGACCCCGCCCTGGTGGAGGGGGCTGAGGGGCGTGACCGTCAGCACCCGCGGGCTGCCGCTCCCCTGGCTGCCCTCCGCCTCGCGGCGCTTTTCGAGCCGGCGGCGCTCGCGGCCGCCGGAGAGGTAGCCGGTGGTGGTCGTGAAGAGGCCGACGACGATCATCGCGGCGCGGCTGAGGCCGCTGGGGTCCCCGCGCAGGGCGTCGCCGAGGCCGCGCAGCACGCCCAGCGGCAGCGTGCGGCTGGTGTAGGTGCGCTCGGCTTCCAGCCCCGAGTCGCTGCCGACGAGGCCGGCGAGCACGGCCTTCGAGCGCCCCTCGCCGCGACAGCGCGAGGTGAAGTACTGGCGGGTGCCGCGGCCGGCGGGGACGAAGTGGTCGACCGCCGCGGCGGGGTCGTAGAGGATCTTGCCCTCGGGCCAGCGCTGGCTGACGCGGATGCAGAGGTCGGTCTCCTCGCAGCCGGCGGGGATCGTGCCGACCCGACCCAGCTCGTGGCGGAAGCCGCCGAGCTCGACCAGGACCTCGCGGCGCAGCGACATGTTGGCGCCGACCAGGTTGCGCACCGCTTCGCGCTGTTGCGGCATGCCGGAGTGGGTGCAGCCGACCACCCAGTCGAACTCGGGTGGAAACCAGGCCGGCTTGCCCTCGACCCAGGCGGGGCGGACGGTGCCGCCGGCGCCGAGGACGTCGGGGTCGCGGTAGGCCTCGCCGATGCGCTCGAGCCAGTCCGGGGCGGCGAGCGCGTCGTCGTCGAGGAAGGCGACGACCTCACCGCTGCACTCGGCGACGCCGCTGTTGCGCGCGCCGGAAAGTCCCTGCTCCTCGCGGTTCTCGAGCAGGTGAAGCTCGGGCCAGCGGCGCCGCGCCTCGGCCAGCAGCTCCGGCGAGTGGTCGACGCAGAGCACGATCTCGTGCGCGGCAACCGACTGGGCGCGGACCGACTCGATCGCCTGCGAGAGTACGTCGAGCCGATCGGGCGTATAGGCGCAGATCAGCACCGAAATCGAAGGCGTCCTGGAATCGACTTGATGCGCAGAGGCAGCGGCCACGGGGCGATTCTGGCATGCAGGTGGGGACGCTACGATCGGCGGGGTCGATGCGCATCCTGATGCTCGCCCAGTCCTACGCGCCGATCGTCGGTGGCGTCGAGCGGGTGGTCGAGGACCTCAGCATCGAGCTCGTCGCCCGCGGGCACGAGGTTTCGGTGGCGACGCTGAGCCAGCCCGGCCCCGAGGCTGAGCCGAGCCAGAACGGGATCGAGGTCCACGGATTGGCCAGCTCCACCTACCGGCTGCCGGGGATCAGCCTCGACAACGAGCGCCGCCACGCGCCGCCCGCTCCCGACCCCGAGACCGTGCTCGACCTGCGCCGGCTGCTGCGCCGCCAGCGGCCCGACGTCGTCCACGCCCACAACTGGCTCCTGCACTCCTTCCTGCCGCTCGACCGTCGCGGCGGCCCGGCACTGGCGCTCTCGATGCACGACTACGGCCTCGTCTGCGCGACCAAGCGCTTCCTCAACCACGGTGCTCCCTGCAGCGGCCCCGGCTGGGGCAAGTGCATCAGCTGCGCCGCCGACTACTACAGCCCGGCCAAGGGTGCCGGCGTTGCGCTGCTCACCCGCGCCTCGGAGCGACGGGTGCGCCGCCACGTCGACGTCTTCCTGCCGGTCAGCGAGGCGGTGCGGGTGCGCTGCGGGCTCGAGCTCTCCGATGACTGTCGGGTCGTCCCCAACCTGATCCGTGAGCTGCCGCAGCCGCTGCCGGCCGGTGACCCCCATCTCGCCAGCCTGCCCAGTGAGCCCTTCATCCTCTACTTCGGCGACGTCACCCTCGACAAGGGCGGCGCCGTGCTCGCCGAGGCCTACCGCTCGCTGCGCAACCCGCCGCCGCTGGTCCTGGTCGGCCGCTGCTTCCTCGAGGAGGTGGCGAGCCTGCCGGGAGTGGTGGCGCTGGGGCCGATGCCGCACCGCTACGCGATCGAGGCGCTGCGGCGCTCGCTGTTCACGGTCGTCCCCTCGATCCTGCCCGAGACCTTCGGGCTGGTGGCGTTGGAGACGGCGGCCGCGGGCAAGCCGATCGTCGCCTCCGACATCGGCGGGCTCAGCGACGTCGTGATTGACGGCGAGACCGGCCTGCTGGTGGCACCCGCCGACCCGGCGGCGCTGGCCGCGGCGATCGAGCGGCTGGTCGGTGACCCCGACTTGCGCCAGCGGCTCGGCGCGGCCGCCCACGGTCGCGCCGGCGATTTCTCCCCGGCCGAGGTCGTGCCCCAGTTCGAGCAGGCCTACGAGGTCGCGCGGGCGGCACGGCGGACTCGCGCGGCGGGATAGGGCGGCGTGGCGAGCACCGAATCTGGCCTCAGCGGCCGCGGCCGTCTGCGCGAGCATCTCAGCGACCCGCTCTACCGCACCGGCTACTACCTGATCCTCGGCACCGGGGTGACGAGCCTGCTCGGGGTCGCCTTCTGGGCGCTCGCCGCCCACTCCTACAGCGCTCGCGTCGTCGGCCTCAACGCGGCGGCGATCTCGGCGATGACCCTGGTCGCCGAAGCCTCCACCCTCGGCCTCTCGGCGGTGCTGGTGCGCTACCTGCCTGTGGCCGGCGGCTCAACCCGGCGCCTGGTCAGCCGCAGCTACGCGCTGACGATCTCGCTGGCGCTCACCTTCGGCCTGCTCGCCGCCCTCACCAGCAGCGTCTGGTCGCCGGAGCTGAGCTTCCTCTCCGGCGGCGGCTGGCTGCTTGGCTTCGTCCTCGCCACCGGCGCGACGACGATCTTCACCCTCCAGGACAGCGTCCTCACCGGGCTCAAGGCGGCCAAGTGGATCCCGCTGGAGAACGCGCTCTACGCCTTGGCCAAGCTGCTGCTGCTGATCGTGCTGGCGACGACATTGACCGGCTCGGGACCTTTCGTCGCCTGGACCGCACCGCTGGCCGTCGCGGTCGTCGTCGTCAACGTCCTGATCTTCAAGCGGCTGATCCCGACCTCGCCCAGCGAGGGCACGCTCGACCGCAGCAAGCTGCTCTCGATGGCGACCGGCAACTACGCCGGCAAGCTCTTCACCCTCGCCGGCAACCTCTACATGCCGATCCTCGTCGCCAACCAGGCGAGCCCCGCCGCCGCCGCCTACTTCTTCGTCCCCTGGATGGTCTCGCTGGCGATCGAGCTGGTCGCGCTCAATGTGATGACCTCGCTTACTGTCGAGGCGGCCAGCGACATGGACCGCCTGCGCGAGCTCTCGCGACGGGCGCTGCGGCAGACCTTGCGCCTGGTCATCCCGATCGCGGCGCTGGCGGCGATCGTCGCCCCCTGGGCGCTGCTGGTCTTCGGCAGCGATTACGCCGACGAAGGCGCCACGCTGCTGCGCCTGCTGGCGCTGGGAATGGTCCCCAACGCGATCGTCACCCTCGGCATCAGCGTCGCCCGGATCGAACACCGCGGCCGTATTGTCGTCGCGATCCAGGGCGCCCACTGCATCGCCGTGCTCGGCCTCAGCGCCCTGCTCCTGCCCAGCCTCGGCATCGACGCCGTCGGCTACGTCTGGACTGCCAGCCAGACCATCCTCGCCCTGGTGCTGCTGGCGACACTGCTCCGTCCCCTGCTTTTTCGCGCGCCACAGGAGGCCTGAGCGGACGAGCTTCGCACCGGTAGGTTCAGCCGATGGACTGGACTGACAGGCTTCAGGTCTTCTGTGCCGACGTGGGGTCAATCGCGCGCGACGCCTTCGCCTGGGCGCGGCGAATCCCGGGCTCTGACGGGATGGAGTCCCACCGGCCGAAGAGCATCGAGTCGCTCGCGGCCTCGGTTGCCCAAGTTCTCCACGACGGTGCTCCCGTAGCCCTCGGCTTCGAGGCGCCGTTGTTCATTCCGGTGCCGGAAGATCCGGGTCGACTTGGGAAGGCGCGGCCCTGTGACGCTCCTTCACCGTCGTGGTCGAGCAGTGTCGGTGCATCGGTCCTTGCGACGGCAATGGTGCAGATCCCGTGGACCCTGCGGTCCATCCACGAGCAGGTGCCCGACCTTCGAGTGCACCTTGACTGGCCGGCGTTCGCCGAGCAGCAGGACGGGCTGCTTCTCTGGGAGGCATTCGTCAGCGGGGCGGCGAAGGGCGAGACGCACGAGGACGACGCCCGCAGCGGCGTGCAGGCGTTCTGCGAGCAGCTGCCGAACCCCGGCGACCCCAAAGCCGCGGAAACGGAAAGGCCATTCTCCCTATTGGCTGCTGCGGCGATTTGGGCAGGGTTCGACCTGCCAACCGAAGACACCCGCAGTGGATGCCTGCTTGTGCGCGCAACCCGCCCGCCGGACCCACTGTAGTGGCTAGCGACAAGCTGCTCGTAAGTAGGGGCGCTCTTGACGGGCACCCCGGCATCCGCCCGGGTGCACACTAGTTCACGGACTAGGGCGCAGACACCACACGGTGAACCCTCAAAGCGGTTTGCTTACGTGAACTAGAATTGCCCCTTCGGTCGGGACAACCAAGGGGAGGATTATGGCCCTTTACGAGGAGTATCGGGACGAGTTTGCAGATCATGGGAGATAGCATCGAGGATCTCGCTTACGGCGCGGCACTCGCTGCACTGGACCGGCAGTACGCCTCACTCACCGACCTGCGGGCAAGATCGGCCACGCTGCTATCAGCCGCGGCGTTGGTTGCCGCCTTCATCGGACCGAACGCGATTCAAGCAAACGGAGGATCCCTTTCGGGTTGGGTGGCAGTCGGGATTGCGGCGCTTGTAGGGGTTATTGGCCTCGTCCTCGCAATTCTTTGGCCCCGAAGGTTTGTATTTCGCCTCAAGGCTGACGTCATTCTCGATGACCACGCTGGTCCCAACTCCAATGTCACGGATGTGACCGCCTTCTTGGCCAGGGCATTGGATGGTCATCACGACCTCAACGAAAACACGTTGCTGCAGCTTCAGCTCTATGCACGTCTCGCCAGCCTTGCTGTGGGTATTGAGACGATTTCGCTGCTCCTCGCCATATAGAATGCTCCTATGTCAGGAGAGCCCGCCCTCGCCGCCCTCCCGGGTCCGCCGAAGCTTGTCAGCCCGGGCGATCGCAAGCCGCGGGATCCAGGCGCGTGGGGCTACTACACCAAAGTCGGGCCCTACCGTCGGGCGATGTGGTGTTACAGGTTTGCATTCGCGATCGCCGTATTTGTCGACCTTGGGCCGCTACTGGTCCTCTTGGGCCTAGGGGCGCGGAAGGTGACCAAGGCTACTTGGAGGCGCCTGTGGTCAGTCAAGGCTCCAGGGGCCACTTCGGCGGTCCAGTGAGGCTGGTGCTGCTCAGCTAAGCGGCAAGACGCCGGTAGGCGACGGCGCCGCGGGCGGTGGCGCCGGGGCCCAGTAGGCCGAGCAGGAGGGTGATCCAGGCGGCGGGGGAGAACGGTTTGCGGCGCAGTGCTCGCAGCGAGTAACGGGCGCCGAGGCGGCGCTTGCCGAGGATGAAGGCCTGGGTGGCGCCGATGCGCAGCACGGTCACGTACTGGCGCGGGCCCCAGCGCTGCAGGGCCTCGCCGTGGCGCTCGAGCGTCGTCTCGGCCATCCAGAGCATGTCCGCGGCCTCGCGCTGCAGGCGGGGGACGACGTCGGCGGCTCCGGCGGCGCGCAGCCAGCTGTCGGGCGCGTCGGCGTGGACCTTGGTCGTCACCTCCTCGATGCAGAGGCTGGTCTCGCGTTCGGCCAGGTTGAGCTCGAAGAGGGTCTCCATCGCGCCGCGGCGGCCGTCGATGTAGGGGGTGTCGGCGAAGACGGCCCGGGCCAGGCAGCGGGCGGCGTCGCTGCCGCCCTCGGCCTCGGCCCAGCGGACGCGGCCCTCGTAGCCGTAGGGGCCGTCAGGGACGAAGCCGGGGGTGATCTGGCCGTCGTCGTGGAGCTGGCGGCTGCGCAGGACCCGCACCCCGGGCGGCAGCCCCTCGATCAGCTCGCGCAGCCTCGCCAGCGCTCCGGGCAGGAGCTCGTCGTCGCTGTCGATCACGACAACCCACTCGCCCACGGCGTTGGTCGCGCCGGTGTGGCGGGCGGGGTTGATGCCGCGGTTGGCCTCGTGGGCGAGGAGGCGCAGGCGGGGGTCGTCGTAGCGCTCGCGCAGCGTTGCCTCGGTCTCATCGCCGGAGCCGTCGTCGACGACGACGATCTCGAAGTCCGCGAAGTCCTGGGCCAGGCAGCTGTCTATGCAGCGGCATACGATCCGCGCGCGGTTGTACGTGGTGATGACGACGCTGAAGAAGGGAGCTGACATCGAGCGGTTGCGCATTCTCGCCTACCACGCGATCGCCGACCTGCGCGACGATCCGGTGCTGGCCGAGTACGGGGTCTCGCCGCAGCTTTTCGCCGGCCAGCTCGACGACCTCGCCGCTCACGGCTGGGAGTTCGTCGACCTCGACGCGGTGCTTGCCTGGCTGGCCGGCGAGGGCGAGCTGCCCCGCCGCGCCGCCCTGGTCACCTTCGACGACGCCTACACCGACCTGCTCGAGGTGGCGGCCCCGCTGCTGGCCGAGCGTGAGATTCCCGCCGTCGTCTTCGCCGTCGCCGGCCACCTCGGCGGCGCCAACGACTGGGACCACCACAAGGGCGCCGCCAGCCTGCGGCTGCTCGCGCCCGGCGACCTGGCGGCGGTCGCGGCGAGCGGGATCGAGGTCGGCTCGCACACGCTCAACCACCGGCCCCTGCCGGAGGTTCCGGCGGCGGAGCTGGCGGGGGAGACGGTGGAGGCGGCGGAGCGGATCGAGGCCGCCGGCGTGCCGCGCCCGCGCAGCTTCTCCTACCCCTACGGGCGCTGGAGCCCGGAAGTGGTGTCCGCGGTGCGCGAGGCCGGCTACGGCGTCGCCTTCACCACCGCCTGGGGCGACCCCAAACCAGGCAGTGATCCCTTCACCGTGCCCCGGGTCGAGGTCCATGCCAGCGACAGCCCGCGCAAGCTGCGCCTCAAGCTCGCCCTGGCGGGCTGGCCCGGTCTGCTCCGCGACGGCTTGCTGACCCTGGCCGGTGTCCGACTCGATCCCTCCGGCGGGTAGCGGGGCGAGGTTTGAGGCGTTAAGCGCAGAACTTCAGTCGGAGTAGCCTCGCGCCGATGGAGCAGCCAGTGACTACCGAGACCCTTACGCAGCCGAGCGAGGCTGCCCCGCACGCCGAGACGGTCCGCCTGCAGGCGACCAGCGGCTTCAGCCGCGTGCTCTCGCCGCGTGAGCTGTGGCGCTATCGCGACCTGGCCTACCAAATCGCCGCCCGCGACGTGACCGTGCGCTACCGCCAGACCGGGCTCGGCGCCGCCTGGGCGGTGCTGCAGCCGGTCGGCTTCATGGTCGTCTTCTCGCTGATCTTCGGCCGGGTCGCCGGGGTCTCCTCGGACGGGCTTCCCTACGCGCTCTTCAGCCTCGCCGCCCTGGTTCCCTGGACCTTCTTCGCCAACTCGCTGCTGCTCGGCTCCGAAAGCCTGGTCAGCAACTCGGCCCTGGTCTCGAAGATCTACTTCCCGCGCATCTTCATGCCCGCCGGGGCGATCGCCGCCGGCCTCGTCGACATCAGCATCTCGCTGGTCATCCTCTTTGCCGTCGTCTTGATCTACGGGTTTGTCCCGCCGCTGGCGGTGCTCGTCCTGCCGGTCCTGATCGTGATCATGCTCGCCACCGTGCTGGGCGCCACGGCCGCCCTCTCGGCGATCAACGTGCGCTACCGCGACGTCAAGTACGTGATCCCGTTCGCGATCCAGATCTGGCTCTTCGCCACCCCCGTCGTCTACCCGAGCAGCCTGATCGACGAGCCCTGGCGCACGCTAACCGCGATCAACCCGATGGTCGGCGTGGTCGAAGGCTTCCGCTGGGCGGTGCTGGGCACCGACGCGCCGCTGGAGCTGATCGGCGTCTCCGCGGTCTCGGCCCTCGTCCTCCTCATCGCCGGGCTCGCCTACTTCGACCGCACCGAGCGCAGCTTCGCCGACTACATCTAGCCATGAGCGATATCGCGATACAAGCCAACGAGCTCGGCAAGAGCTACAAGCTGGGCCTCGGCGCGCGCGGCTACGACACCTTGCGCGAGAGCCTGATCAGCACCGTGCGGGGCTCGCTCGGCAAGCTCTCGCGGCGCACCAAGGAGGAGCAGGAGGCCGACCTGCTCTGGGCGCTGCGCGATGTCTCGCTGACGATCCGCAGCGGCGAAGTGGTCGGCCTGATTGGCCACAACGGGGCGGGCAAGAGCACGCTGTTGAAGATCCTCTCGCGCATCGTCGAGCCGAGCACGGGCTGGGTCGACGTGACCGGGCGAGCGGGCTCGCTGCTCGAGGTCGGCACCGGCTTTCATCCCGAGCTGACCGGTCGCGAGAACATCTTCCTCAACGGTGCCATCCTCGGCATGCGCCGGGCCGAGATCCGCCGGCGCTTCGACGAGATCGTCGCCTTCGCTGACATCGAGCGCTTCCTCGACACGCCGGTCAAGCGCTACTCGAGCGGCATGTCGGTGCGGCTCGCCTTTGCCGTCGCCGCCCACCTCGAGCCCGAGATCCTGCTCGTCGACGAGGTGCTCGCCGTCGGCGACGCCGCCTTCCAGCGCAAGTCGCTGGCGAAGATGAGCGAGGTCGCCCAGGAGGGCCGCACCGTCGTCTTCGTCTCCCACAACCTGGCGGTGATCCAGGCCCTCTGTGAGCGCGGGGTTCTGATCGAGCAGGGCAAGGTCATTGCCGATGCGCCGATCACTGAAGCGATCGACGGCTACCTGCGCACGCTGGAGAGCTCCGCCTCCGATGACCTGACCGAGCGCACCGACTACGACGGCAGCTCCTGGGGTGAGATCCTCGTTCGCAGCGTGGTGGTGGAAGACGCGCGCAGCGGCCAGAGAGGCGTCGCGGTGGGGGGTAGGCCGGCGAAGATCGTGCTCGAGCTGACCGGAGTGCTGCCGATGATGGAGTGCCAGATCACGATCCTCAACAGCCTCGGCCAGCCGGTGACCACGCTCGACAGCACCGTCTCGGCGCCAAGCGACGTCCGCGACCCCGAGCTCGGTCCTCGTATCGAGTGCGACCTCGAGGATCTGCCCCTGCTCCCCGGTCGCTACCGGATCGACTTCTTGCTCAAAGGCCGCCGCCAGATCCAGCACGGTCTGCAGGCCGCCGCCTTCTTCGACGTCGAGCCGGGCATCCTCGGCGAGCGTCCGATGCCGGTCGCCGGCTCAGAAGGTGACGTCGTGCTGCCGCACCGCTGGTACCTGCCCGCTTCTTGAGCCGGGCGCTCAGCGCCCGCCGCGACAGAGCTTGACCATGAAGCGCCGCAGCGAGTCGCCGGCGCGGACCTCGATGCGGGGGACCTGGAAGCGATCGTCGTCGAGCCGGGCCGGCACCGGGTGGGTGCTGCAGGCGGCCTCGTAGCCGGCCGCGGCGACGGCGGCGACGGCGCGCTCGTCGCGGCGCCCGTAGGGGTAGGCGAAGGTCTTGATCGGGATGCCGAGCAGCTGCTCGAGCTGGCTGCGCGAGCCGGCGATCTCCTCACCGATGTCGGCGTCGCCGAGCTCCGGCAGCGGTCGGTGGTTGCGGGTGTGGGCGCCGAGCTCGATCCCGGCGCCGCGCAGCTGCTCGATCTCCGCCAGGTCGAGCAGGGGGCGGCCGACGACGACACCCTCATCGTCCCAGTCGTTGCGACCGCCGATTCGGTCGCTGACCAGGAAGACGGTTGCTCCGAAGCGGTGCTTGCGCAGGATCGGCGCCGCGATCTCGAGGTTGTCGCGGTAGCCGTCGTCGATCGTGATCACGACCGCGCGCCGCGGGGGAGGGGGGCCGCTGCGCATCGCCTCGGCCAGCTGCTCGAAGCTGATCACCTCGCAGCGCAGCAGGGCCAGCAGGCGCATCTGGCGGGCGAAGGAGCGGCGCGAGAGCACGTAGCGGTCGCCGGTCTCGCCGGGATCGAAGGAGTGGTACATCAGCACCGGCACGCGCCGGGTCAAGCGCAGCCAGTACTCGCGCTTGACGCTGCGCCGCACGCCCCGCCAGAAGGCGTAGCGGGAGACGAAGTAGAACCAGAGCAGGCGCCCGCCATCGCTCGGCAGCAGCCTGCCCAGAGTGGCGAGGAGGCTTGGGGGAACGCGCAGGGCGAGGCAGAGCCGCCGCAGGGCGACGTCGCGCGGGGTCGGCTCGCTGAACCAGCCGAGCAGCTTCGGCAGCGCCTCCGGGTAGCGGGCCGCGAGCTTGACGTGGCCGGCGCCCTGGCGGCGCGAGTCCTCGAGCAGCCGCCCGCGCAGCTTCTGGTCGTCGTGGACGGCGTGGGCGGCGGCCACGAACACCGGCCGGCAACCGGCGCGGTCGAGGCGGAAGGCGAGGTCGGCGTCCTCCTCGACCCCGAGGTCGACCGAGAAGCCTCCGACCTCCTGCAGCGCATCGCGCCGCACCGAGAGGTTGCCGCCGTAGCAATCGGTCCAGCTCGGCTGCTTCTCCGCCAGGCGACCGTAGTGGTCGTTCCACGCTTGCGCGAAGGTGCGGGCGTACCAATCGTTGGCCGCCGGAGCCTGCTGCGTCAGGTTGCCGATCCCGATCAGGCGCTGCTCGCCGGCGTGGGCCTCGACGTGCCCGGCCAGGCAGCCGGGCGCCGGGATGCAGTCGTCGTCGAGGAAGAGGCAGAGGCGACCCTCCGCCGCCTCGATCGCGGCGTTCTGGGCGGCGGGCTGGCCGCCCTTGGCGAGGCCAAGCAGGCGCACCGCGAAGCGGTTGCTGCGCTCCTCCACCATCGCGGCGGTGCCGTCCTCGGAGCCGTCGTCGGCGACGATCACCTCGAAGGACTCCGGCGCCAGCGTCTGCTGGTCGAGGGCCGCGAGGCAGCGGCCGAGCAGCTCACGACGGTTGTGGGTGGCGATGATCACGCTGATCTCGATCACCGGCCCGGCTCCTTCGCCGTCAGCTCGTTCCAGGCGTCGCGGTCGACCAGGGCGCGGACCTCGCGCCAGAAGGCGAAGCGCCAGGCGATCCCGTACCAGAGCTCCTGTCGGCCGTCGCCGGGCACCAGGCCGCCGAGCGCGGCCGGAGCCGAGGCGGGCAGGCGCAGCGCCAGCAGCGCCCGGCGCAGGAGCAGCTCGCGCGGGCTCGCTTCGCGGTACCAGCCGAGCAGCTTCGGCTTCATCCCGGGATGGCGCTCGGCCAGCTGCAGGTAGGCGAGGCCGTGCTTGCGCACGTCGGCGAGCAGCCGCTCGCGCGGCTTCTCGTCGTCGTGGACGGCGCTCGCCCGCGGCAGGTAGCGCAGGGCGAAGCCCTGCTGCTCGAGTCGGTAGCCGAGCTCGATGTCCTCGCCGACGGCGACGTCGGTGGCGAAGCAGCCGAGCTCGAGCAGAGCCTCGCGGGGGGCGGAGAGGTTGCCGCTGTAGCAGTCGCTCCAGCTTGGCGGCTTCGTTTCCATCCGCTCGTAGTGCTCGCGCCAGCCCTTGGCAAAGGCACGCGCGTACCAGTCGTCGTCGCTTGGCTCCTTCTGGACCAGCGCCCCGATCCCGACCAGGCGCGGCTCGCCCCGGTGCGCCCCGAGGTGCTCGGCGACGAAGCCCGGCGCCGGTATGCAGTCGTCGTCGAGGAAGGCGCAGACCCTGCCGGCAGCGGCCTCGACGCCGGCGTTGCGAGCGCGCGAGGCGCCGACCGACTCGACCCGCAGCGAGCGCAGCACCAGCGGCGTGTCGAACTCTTCGAGGAAAGCTCCGGTGCCGTCCTCGGAGCCGTCGTCGACGACGACCGCCTCGAACTCGCCGTGGTCGGCGTCCTGGGCGGCAAGAGCTCGCAGGCAGCGCTCCAACATCGGCCGGCGATCGTGGGTGGGGACGATGACGCTCAGCTCCACGGGCGCACGCTATCCCCGCTCGCCGACGGACGGGCGCCGCGCCAGCTCCTCTTCGACCAGGCCGAGAAAGGTGCTTTCCCGCAGCGCCGGCGCTTGCGGTGCCGAGCCAGCGGCCATCGTCAGGTGGGCGTAGTCGGACTTGGAGTGGACGACCCAGGCGAGCAGTCGCAGGCGGGTGAAGGAGTCCGGCGAGAGGCCAACCCGCTCGCAGTAGTCAGCGACGCAGCGCTCGCTGGCTGCGTGGTAGGGGCCACTGGGATCGAGCTGGCGCGCGTAGCTCTCGCGGGTGCGGCCGCTGTCGAGGCTGCCGTCGAGGACGAAGGCGGCGTTGGCGAGGAAGTAGGCAAGGTCGAGGCCGGGCAGGCCGCGGGGCTCGGCCGACTCCCAGTCGAGCAGGGCGGGGGCGCCAGCCTCGTCCAGCAGCACGTTCCAGGGCGAGCAGTCGCGGTGCTCGCAGGCTTGCGGCATTTCCTCAAGGCCGTCGAGCAAGGCCCTCGCAGTGTCCACGGTTCCCGGCGCTGCGACGGCGCCGAAGTTGCGCTCGAACTCGGCCAAGGGCGCGGCGATGAGGCGCTCTCGCCAGTCGCCGGCATCGGTCGGTGCATCTGCGACCAGGCCAGCCAGATTGTCGGCAACACGGCCGGCCAGCTCGCCAAAGCTCTGCGGCGAGAGCTCACCGATCAGCGGCTTGCCGTAGATCGCACTCTCCGCCAGCCCGTAGCCGCCGCCGCGGCGCCCTTGGGCCAGCACGCGCGGCACTCCGGTGACACCGGGGTGGGCGCGGGCAAGCGATTCCAGGGCCTCGGCCTCGCGTTCGAGCGCCCGCTCGGCCTCGGCCAGGCGCGAGAACTTGACCACGGCGGCGGGCCGCGATGCGCCTGGCGGGAAGGGCAGGGCAACGACCTTGTTGATGCTGCGCCGGCCACCGGTGAGGAGGAGGCAGGGGGTGTCGGCCCCCAGGTACGGCGCCAGCTCGTCCTCGTCGGCTGGTGGGCTGGCGGGGAGCCGGGCGAGGACGAAGACCGGCGCCAGCAGGCCGAGCCGGGCGGCGAGGCGCCAGAGCGGCCGCAGCAGCGCCTGGCCGGATGAGCCGGCCGGGCGGCTTGCGAGCAGGTGCTCGATCGCTGCGGGGGAGTCGGGCGGCAGCCAGAACTGCGGTGGCCGGTGGGGGAGCGGTCCCGGCCAGAGCAGGCGCAGGTCGGTGAAGCCGGCCCGCTCGAGCCGGCGACGGGCGCGCTGGGTTCCCCCCAGCCGCGGCAACCGCCAGCTGCAGAGCAGCTCGCCGCCCTCGGGCAGGGAGGCGCGGGCGGCCGTCAATGCGCGCCGCCCCGGAAAGCCGATCGTGTGCGGGTTGCCGGGGCTTGGGCTCTCGCCACGGCGCAGCAGGAAGCGCCAGTCGGCGCGTCGCAGGAGCGCGTTGCGCCGCTCCTCGGGCAGCGACTCAATCGCGGTCTGGTCCATCGCCCACCAGTCCCGCGTAGATGGCTTCGACCCGCTTCCCCATCGTCTCCCGGCTGAACTCCGCTTCCGCCCGCTGTCGGGCGCGCTCGGCCATGCCGTCGCGCACGGGGACGTCGGCGAGCAGGCGCCGCAGCGCCGCGGCCAGGGCGGCGTCGTCGCCGGGAGGGACGAGCAAGCCGGTCTCGCCGTCCTCGATCAGCTCGGCAGTGCCGCCGATCGCCGAGCTGACCACGGCCCGTCGAGCTGCCATCGCCTCGAGCACCGCCAGCGAGGAGCCCTCGTACAGTGAGGGCAGGGCGAAGACGTCGCAGGCGGCGAGCAAGGCCGGGATGTCGTCGCGGCGGCCTAGGAAGAGCACGCGCTCGCTGAGCTCGAGCTGCGCCACTTCCGCTTCAAGCCGGCCGCGCAGCGGCCCGTCGCCGGCGAGCACGAACCGCGCCTCGGGCACCTCGGCCGCGGCGCGAAAGAGGACGTCGTGGCCCTTCTGCTCGTCGAGCCGCGCCGGGGTGAGGACCAGGGGCACGTCGTCGCTGCCGCCGAGCTCCTCGCGCAGCCCGGATGGCGCTGGGACATCGAAGCGATCGAGTTCGACCGCGTTGTAGACGATCTCGATCCTCTCCGCCGGCCAGCCGAAGCGCTGGTCGAGCTCACGCGCGATCGCGCTCGAAACGGCGATGTAGCGGCCGACCCCGCGCGAGAGCAGGCGCAGCTGCAGCGCGCTGGAGCGCTCCAGCTCCATCTCGGGAATCAGCTGCACCGTTGCCACGCTCGGCACCCGGGCCAGGACCGCCGCGGCCAGTCCCCACTTGGCTGCCAGCGGCCAGCTCAGGTGGGCGTGGAAGAGCGCCGGCCGCTGGCGGCGCAGCCAGCGCGCCAGGCCGACCGCGCGGCGGCCGCCGGCAAGGCCGAGCGGCATCGCGGGGACCCGTCGCGTCGGCACTTCGATCGCTGCTGCTCGCTCTTCCAGCGGTGCAGCGTCGCCGCCCGCGTCGAGCAGCAGGGTCGGCTGCCAGCGGGCGCGGTCGAGCGTCGCCAGCAGCATCAGCATCGCGTTCTCGGCGCCACCGAGTTCGCGGCTATCGGTGTAGAAGAAGATCGATCGGGCCACGATTTAGCTCGGCTGCCAGCTCTGCCAGCGCACCGCCGTCTTGGGATTCGTCCAGTGCCACCTCGACCCCTGCCCAGAAGGCGTAGTCGAGGGCTGCGCGGTAGAAGAGCGGCTGGCGCCAGAAGCCGAGCCGCTCCAGGCCCCCGGCGAGGGAAAGGATGCGGGCAGCGAGGCCGGGACGCGCCCGCGTCAGGCGCAGCAGCAGCCCCCGCGCCGCCAGCCAGGGGCGCGATCCGTCCCACGGCGTCGCCAGGCGCAGCGCCGCGAAGGCGTCGGGATGGCGCTGTGCGAGCAGCACCGTGGTGCGCCCCTTCTCGTGGGTGTCGCGGGCCAGGCCGGCGAAGTCCTTGTCGTATTCCTGCCGCGCCAGCGCGCCGGGGTCAAAGCGGAACTCGACCCCGGCCTTGGCCAGCCGCAGCGAGAGCTCGACGTCCTCGTTGCCGTAGGGCGCGAAGCTCTCGTCGAAGGCGCCGACCCCGCGCAGCAGCTCGGTGGGGAGCGAGGCGTTGCCGGAGTAGAAGTCGCGGGCGACGAAGCGGTGTCCGGGGCGCGAGAGCTGCTCGAGGTGGTCGGCGAACTTCGCCTTGACGTAAGCCGCCGCGTGCGGGCTGGCGGAGTCGAGCTCGACCGGCACCGGGCCGAGCACGCAGAGCCGCGACCCGGCCGCGTGGTTGGCGAGATGGCGCTCGATGAACTCGGGGGCCGGCTCCATGTCGTCGTCGAGCAGAATCGTTACGGCCCCCCGAGCGTCGGCGAGCGCAACGTTGCGTGCTGCGGCCCGCCCGCTGCCTCGCCCCTCGACGCAGCGCAGCGCGTAGGGCACACGCTCCTGCAGCTCGGCGATCATCTCGCGGGTGCCATCGCTGCAGCCGTCGATCGAGATCACGACCTCGTAGCTCCCAGCGGCTGCGGTCTGCTCGGCAAAGGCGAGCAGCGCCCGGCGCAGCGCCTCGCGGCGCTGGTGGGTGGGGATGATCACGCTGGCCTCGGGACTCTCGTTCACGACTTACGGCTCAGCTTTGCCCGCAGGCGGGGCAACAGGTCGGCGCGGGCCCGTTCGGAGGCCATGCGCAGCTTCGTCCGCGGGTAGGCGGCGCCGCGGGGAACGAGCTTGACCACAGCCATCTCGTCACTCGAGTCGGCGAGGCGCTGCTTGTAGGCCTGGCCACCGGGGCCGAGGTTGAAGCGGGCATCACCCTGCTTCGCCGCCTCGCCAATCGCCTCCAGGGTCAGCTGCACGGCGGGCGCAAGTCCCTTCGCCGCTTCGTCGAAGCCGCCGCTCCAGCCGATTACCTCCGCGCCGGCGGCAACCAGGATCTGCACCGCGATCACCTGCCCCTCCAGCTCGAGCAGGTGGATGCGCAGGCGGCCGCTCGGCAGCATCTCCGCCGCTGCCTCGGCGAGCATCTCGCGCACCCCGGGGACCAGCGCGGTCGAGCCGCCGCGGGTCTGCCAGCGGGCCCCGTGCAGGCGCATGAAGTCGTCGATCGCGCTCTCCACGTCGGCGGCGGTGGCCAGGCGGAAGCTGCCGCCGGCTTCCTCCAGCTTGCGCCGGCGCCGCTTGGCCTCCTGGCGGAACTTGCTGCGCTTCTCACCCAGCCACTCGTCATAGCTGCGTCCCTCGATCACCACCATCGGCATCGGCACCACTTCCGTGCGCTGCGCCTGCGGCCGGATTCCAGGCCAGGCGGCGGCGATCGCATCCGTGGTCAGGGCGTGCATGTCCACGCTGCCCTCAATTCGCAGCAGGGCGGGCTTGGGCGCCGCCTGGCTCAGTGCCTTGGCCAGCGCCGGAACCGTCTCGGCGGCGCGATCGGGGTCGACCAGGATCGGCGCCGGCGGGGCCAGGCGGGAGCTCATCAGTTGGTAGTGGGCGCTGCGCTGCTCACCGCTGGCGGCGAAGAAGGGCGCTATCCCCAGCAGTTGCTCGCCGTCACTGACGGTGACGACCCGCATCACGGCGCCTTCGGGGGCGGCGTGGTGCCACCAGGCGAGCATCCAGGCTGGCGACGCGTAGGGCATTCCCAGCCCCACCGCCAGTCCGTCCCATTGCTCGCGGATTGCCGCCAGCTGGGACTCCTGCTCGAGTATCCGGGCCTCGACCACTGGCGCGAGCCTAGCCATGCCCCCTGATGGCCTCGCGGTAGGCGTCTTCAAGCCGTCCCGCCCAGGCATCGGGGCTGTAGTGGGCCTCAGCGAAGTGGCGCGCCGCCTGACTGAGTGCCCGGCGGCGGTTTGAGTCGGCCAGCAACGCGGCGACGCCGCCGGCAAAGGCGCCGACGTCATCGGCGACGGTGAGCGGCGCCGCGGGCTCGAAGCAGTCGAAACCCTCGCTGCCGCGGCTCGTGGTGACCACGGCCTTGCCGGCGGCAAGCGCCTGCAGCACCTTCATTCGCATGCCGCCACCGGTGCGCACCGGGGCGACCACGACCGCGGCGGCGGCGAGGTAGGGCTCGACGCTGGGCGCGTCGGCGATCACCTCGACCGACTCGCCGGCGAGGGCGAGGATCTCCGGCGGTGGGCTGCTGCCGACGATGCGCAGGCGCGCTCCGGGCCGCTGCGAAAGCAGCGCCGGCATGATCTCGCGCGCCAGCCAGAGCGCCGCATCGCGGTTGGGCTGGTGGGTGAAGTTGCCGACGAAGAGGACGCTCTCGGGCTGCTCTCCCTGAGGGTCGGCAAGCGCTGGCAGGGGCAGGCCGAAGGGGCTGACCCGGACCCGCGGCGCGAGCTCCGGAGCGAGCTCGGCGATTGCCGCCGCGTCGCGATTGCCGAAGGCGAGCACCCGGTCGAAGCTGCGCCAGGCAGCGCGCTGGAAGCGCGGGCGCTTGCGCCAGTCGAGCTCGTTGAAGGCCCACCCCGACCACTCGTTGGGGTGACCTGGATGCCAATCGATCGGCCGCGGTCGCAGCACCTCGTGCTCGGTCAGCAGCGTTGGCACGCCGGCCGGCAGCCGGTAGCCCGACATCGCGCTGTCCTCGACCACGGCGACGTCGAAGTCGTGTGCGTTGGCGAGACGATCGAGGATCGCCTGAATGCCCGGGTCGGCGAACCAGACGGCGCGCCAGGGTCTTCCCCCGAGCAGCCAGGAGCTGGCCATCCGTGCCCGCCGCCGCCAGCGCGGGCGCGCCGCCCGCGGCTGGCGCCGATCGGCGAAGTGGGCTTCCAGCCCCGAGTCTCGCAGCCGCTCGGCCGCCTCCGCTTCGCCGGGCTCTTCGCCGATGGCGCTGACGAAAGTCACCTCGTTGCGCTCGCGCAGGCCGGCGATCTGGGCCTCGAGCAGAACGGGTATTGCGCCGCCGCCGGCCGGTTGCGGCGGCATCGGCGCGACGATGAGGATCCTCATCCGGCCGTGTCCGTGCCGGCCGCGATCACCGTCCGGTAGGCGTCCTCGAAACGCGGCAGGACGTTTTCCGCGCGGAAGCTGCGGGCCCGCTCGGCCGCGGCTCGGCCCATCTCCTCGCGCAGCACCGGATCGGCGATCAGCTGCTCCATCGCCCTCCGCAGCGCCTCGACGTCGCCCTGCGGCACGAGCATCCCGGCCGAGTCGGTGAGCATGTCGGCGTGGCCGCCGAGCCGGGTGCCGATTACGGGACGGCCGCGGCTCATCCCCTCGGCCACGGTGGCGCCGAGCGGCTCCGGCCAGAGCGAGGGCATGACCCCGAACATCGCCTTGTCCCAAGCCGCCATCACCGCTGCGTTGGGCACGTCGGTCAGCACGACCGCCTCGGGGGGGAAGTCGGTGGGGGAATCGCGCTCGTAGGTCCCCATCAGCACCAGCGGCGGTGGCGAGTCAAGCTGGCGGTAGGCGTCGAACAGCGTCTCCAGGCCCTTGACCTTGCGGAAGGCGCCGACGAAGAGGATGAACGGCTCGGCCGGCAGGCGGGCGAGCCAGCCGTCGATGTCGATGCCCTCCGTAGAGGGCGCCTCCTGGAAGCTCGGGATCGTCACCTCGACCAGGTCGTTGCCGGGCGCCCGCACGTGCTCGACGGTGACGTCGTGGACGTAGGTGCTGACGCTGTGCAGGCCGGTCATCTTGCGGGCCAGCATCGGTTTGGAGACGGCAACGCCGGCAGCCGCCAGCCAGCCCTTGGGCCGGCCGTAGTAGTCGCCGGCGCAGGCCAGGCACTTGGCCGGGCCCGGTCCGCTGCAGGGTGCGCCCTTGCGCAGCAGGGTCCGGGTGGCGCAGAAGTAGCCGTAGTCGCGGGCGGAGACCAGCATCGGGATCCGCTTGCGGCCGAGGGCAACCGCGACCGAGAAGGCGAGCCAACCGTAGGCGTGGATGATCTCCGGTTCGAACTCGGCGATCAGCCGCCGCAGGCCGGCAACCGTGACCGGGTCGGGAAAGGGCGGCTGGTGTCGCTGCCGGTCGTCGCGCACCAGCGCCGGGAAGACCGTGCGCAGCTGGCGCACCCGGTGCACGGTGACATCGCCATCGGTTTCGACCCGCTGCAGCCCGCCGTGCCAGGGCGTGGCGACGGCGACCTCGTGGCCGCGCTCGGCCATCGCCCGCGCGATCAGTTGCGCCTGGCGATGGGCGCCGCCGATGTAGGGGGGGAAGTGGTCGGTGGCGATCAGGATCCGCATCTCAGGCCACCACAGTCGCAGTCGCGCCGCCGGAGCGTTGCAGCCGGCCCAGCACCCCGTTCAGCGAGCGGCGCCGCTCGGGAAACATGAAGAGCTCGGCAAGTCGATGGGCAAGACCGCGCGGCGCCGCCGCCATCGCCACGAACCAGGCGATGAAGATCGCCTTCATCGCCGGCGAGATCCCGCCGCGGCGGCGCGCGGCGCCGACCGCGTCGGCAACCAGGCCGAGCGGGCGATCGCTTGCGATCGGGTGGCGCGCCGGCTCGATCTTGAGCGAGGCCATCCGGTTGGCGAGGTCGGCGAGCGAGAGGATCCGTTCTGGCGGTGCCAGCGTGAGCTCGTCGGCGAGGCGCAGCAATTCGCGCGAGGTGCTGGCGGCGAAGCCGATCGCCTGGCGCAAGTGATCGAGGTCAAGGCGACCCTGCTCCAGTTCGTAGCTGTTGGCACCGTGCACGCGGTAGCCGGCGCCGACCACATCGAGCGAGACGACGCGGCCGAGCAGCGCGCTCAGGTGGACCAGGTACCAGTCGGCGCCCGTCACCGGGTACTCCCGCACCGGGATCGGCAGGATGCGCCGCAGCGCCTCACTGCGAAAGGCGTTGGCGCTGGTTGCCATCCAGACCAGGTCGTAGGGGTAGGCGAGCTCGGCCGCGCGCACGTCGCCGTTTGGCAGCGGCAGGTGGGCGGCGGGCTTGAGCTCGCCGGTCGGCTCGCCCTCGGCGTCGATCGTCTCCATCCGGAACTGCACCTTGCTGACGCCCGCATCGGCGGCGAAGGCGGCGGCGACGCGGGCCGCCGCCTCGGGTCGCAGCACGTCATCGGCGTCGAGGAAGATCACCACGTCGCCTTCGCAGCGCTCCATGCCGGCGTTGAGCGCTGCCGCCTGGCCGCCGTTCTCCTGCAGGATCAGGCCGATCCGGTCGCCGTAACGGGCGAGGATCTGGCGCGAGTCGTCGGTCGAGCCGTCGTCGACGGCGAGCACGTTGACCCGCTCGTGCGTCTGTCCGCAAGCGCTCTCGATTGCGTCCTCGAGGAAGGCGCCGTAGTTGTAGTTGTTGATCACGATGTCGACCACGAGGTCGCTGGCGCGGACGCTCATCACGGCCCCCGCGGGGCGACCAGCGAGCCCTTGACCCGTCGGTAGACGCTGAAGGGGCGATTGTGACGCAAGAGCGTGGCGATCACCGGCAACGTTCCGCTGCTGCCGGGCGGCGCCCGCAGCTTGACCAGTCGGGTTTCGCCGGGTGCGAGGCGAAAGCTGCGCCTGACCAGCGCGTCCTGCCCGATCCGGACCCGCAGGTCGAAGTTGGTCGAGACCTGTTGCTGGCTGCGCACTCCAACCTGCACTTCGCGCCCCTCTGTGCCCGCTTGGGGCAGGACCCAGAGCTGGGTGTAGCCGATTGCATCCCCGACCGGCACGGTCGAGGAGGAGAGCACGATCGCGACCACCGCGGCTGCCACGCCGCCGAGGACCATCGCGATTTCGAGCCGCCGCAGCCGCGGTCGCGGCCAGCTCGGCCCCCTGCCCGCTTTGCCGCGTCGCAGTGCCGCGGCTCGACCGGCAGCAAGGACGACAAGCACGAGCAGCACGGCCCATGAGAGAGGATGAATGCCGCCCAGGTAGTTGAGCAGGAGGCTGCCGAGCACGAGCACCGCCAGGCTGAGGGCGATGCTGAGCAGCAGGAACTGGGGCCAGGCGAGCGGGCGGCGGGCAAAGGCGGCCGCCGTGATCGCGTAACCGGGCAGGACCAGGGCCAGGGGCATGGCGAAGACCAGGGCGATGCCATCGACCGGGATCAGCAGCGCCAGGAGGGCGCAGAGCAGCGCCGCTGCGGCGGCGAGGCGCAGGTCGCCGTGGCCCCTCATCGGCCCGCTCCCAGGTCGTAGACCGAGATGTCGCCGCTGGAGTAGATCCGCTTCGCCCCGGGCAGGTCGGCGAACTTGGTGACGGTGTCCAACGGCGCCAGTTCGGGTTCGTCGCCGCGGATCGAGAAGGCGTAGCCGCGGGTCGCGTCGGAGGAGATTTCACGGCGATCGGTGACCACGTAGCGGATGTCTTCTCTGCGCAGCAGCGGCAGCTCCCAGTCCGAGAAGGCGCTCTCCTCGAGGATGTCCTGAATGTCGGGGGTCTTGCCGGCGAAGGCAACCCGTTCGCCCGGCGCCATCAGCATGCGCGCGTCGCCGGTGGTGGCGCCGAAGCGCTCGTCCGCAGGAATGTTGCGCTCCGCCCACTCGGCCAGCGCCAGCGGCGCCGAGGAGATCGTGCGCCCCTCGGCGCTGGCCCGGATCGGCGAGGAGAGCTGCAGGTCCCAGGGCCAGCCGGCGATCGCACCGCCGACGAGGACGACTCCAAGGGCAGCGGTCAGCGAAGCACGGCCGAGCCAGGGCCATTTTTTGGGACGCCAGTTCTGCAGCCCGGAGAGGGCGGCGATGAAGGCGAGGCCGACGAAGAGGTACTCGCTGAGTCGGTTGCCCGTCTCCCAGGCGGCGGGAGCGAGGCGCAGCAGCAGCGTCCCGAAGAAGACGATCGAGGCAGCGGCGAAGATCAGCGCGTAGGGCTCCTTGCGGTAGCGCTGCCAGAAGCGCTTGAGGCCGAAGAGCACGCCGAGACCGAGCAGGGCGACGGCGAGCAGGGCGACGCCACGGGCGAGGATCGGGGTGTCCGGGATGCTCGACTCCTTGCCTTGGAAGAGGCCACGCGCGGGCTCGTCGCCGGAGGCGGTGTTGAAGATCGCTTCGAAGGCTTCGGTGATGACCGGCGAGAGGTAATCGATGGTTGAGTTGGCGACGAGCAGCAGCCAGCCGACTGCGAGGACGGCGGCGAGGATCGCGTAGCGCCAGGGGTTTGGCCAGCTCCAGTCGCGTCGCAGCGCCCAGTAGACGACCGCGAGCGTGGCGAGGAAGACCGCGACCGCGTAGGAGGTGAGGTGGTGGGTGACGACGATCGCGGCGATCCCGAGCACGATCGGCACCGCCCACTCGCGGGCCCACTCCCGCGGCGAGGCATCGCGCTCGGCCACCGCCATCAGGACGACGACGAAGAGCGGCAGCGCGACCGACTCGTAGGAGAACTGCGCGCCCCAGAAGAAGAAGTTGAAGTTGCCGGCGTAGATCGCCGCGGCGAGGCCGGCGGTGCGGGCCGAGCCACCGATGCGGGTGAAGAGCAGGAAGAGCCCGATCATCAGCGAGAGGCGAGCAGAGCCGACGACGACGATGCCGGCGCCGTAGCTGGAGAGCCCGGTCAGGCTCATCAGGGCCGAGGTGGCGCCCTCGAGGCCGGGGTAGTTCGGCGTCACCGGCAGGATCGGGTTGGAGCGAAAGAGGTGGTGGTGGCTGGTGATCTGGTCGGCGTTGAAGGCGTGCACGAGCTCGTCGGAGAAGGTGAAGAACGGTGCGTCGCGGACCACCTTGACCGCGTAGAGCGAGAGGCCGAGCATGCAGACGAGGGCCAGCCGCTCGCCGGTCGAGGCATCGCGCGAGGTCAGCCGCCAGAAGATCGGCAGGGCGATGACCAGGATCCCCGCCCAGTAGAGGAGGGAGGGGTCGCCGCCTTCGCGGGCGAGGGTGTTGGCGAACGAGCAGACCAGCAGACCGATGCCTGCTGCAAGCGCGATCGGCGCTAGGTAGCCGGTCGTCGGTTTCGGGCGAGCCATATGAGCTGCCCGGTACTCAAGCAGTAGTGGCGGCTGCCTTCGCCTTCCGCGCCTCGGCGCCGGCCGCCGGACGCTCGTGGTGGATGCTGCGCCGACGCCGCGCCTCGCTGAGGATCGTGCCGAGCACGCGGAAGCCGTCGCGGAAGGTGTTGAGGTTGCTCTCGCCGTGGATGCGGTCGAGCTCGTAGCTCGGCACCTCGGTGATCTTCATCCCGGCACCGGCGATCCGCAGGTTGATCAAGGTCTCGACCTCGAAGCCCGGGACGTCGAGCGCGATGAAGGGCAGGCAACGGGCCCAGAAGGCGTTGTAGCCGTAACAGAGGTCGGTGAAGTGGGTGCCGTGCAGGAGGTTGGCCGAGCCGCTGAGCACCTTGTTGCCCATGCTGCGCAGGCCGGTGATGTCGGTGCTGCCGCCGCCGGGCAGGTAGCGCGAGCCCTTGGCGAAGTCGGCGCCGGCCTCGAGCGCTTCGACGAAGCGCGGGATCTCGGCCGGGTCGGCGGAGCCGTCGGCATCGAGCATGACCACGAGGTTGCCGGTGACGGCGGCGAAGCCGGTGCGGAAGGCGTCGCCCTTGCCGCGGCCGCTCTGGACCAGGACGCGGATCTCGGGCCAGGCCTCGCGGGCGGCCTCGATCGTGTCGTCCTCGGAGTTGCCGTCGACCAGGATCACCTCGTGCAGGCCCTCGGGCAGCTGCTTGAGCACGTGGCCGATGTTTTTCGCCTCGTTCATCGCCGGCACGACGACGCTGACCTTGGTTTTGCGGTCGCGACGATCGGGGCCGGCATAGGGGACGGAGCGGCGGGTGGCGAGCGCCTCGACCTCGATCAGCGGCACGCCGCCGACCTTGCTTGCGGTCGTCGCCGGCGCTTCGAGCAGATCGAGGGGACGGGGCAGAAGGCTGACCGGCACGCCGATCGACTTGAAGGCACGGACCAGGTCGAGCAGGCTCTCGTCGTCGGCATGCTTGGAGGCGATCACGACGCGATCGGCCTGGTAGCGATCGACGATCTCCAGAGCGGCGACGCGGTCGGCAGGATTGGAGCGGTCCTCGAAGGGCGCCACGGTGCAGACGACGCTGGCGTAGCGGCGCAGCGGCTCGTAGCCTTTGAGGCGTTCGGCCGTTTCCTCGTCGCCGACGAGGACCCAGCGCTCGACTTTCTCCAGGCGCCCCAGCAGCGGTGCGCTCAGCGCCCGGCCCGCCGTGTCGAGCACGGCGAAGCTGACCCAGAGGGCGAGCTGCGAGCCGCCGTCGAGTGGGGTGATCAGCGAGGCCGACCAAGCGAACACGGCGGCCATCAGCAGGCGGATCACCGGCCAGGCCATGCCGTCCTCGCTGTCGAGGCCGGCCTTCGAGGCGTTGGCGCCGTAGACACCGAGCAGGCCGTTGAGCATGACCAGGAGCAGTGGCGCAATCGGCAGCGCGGGGAACACACCGACGCCGGCGATCAAGGTGATTGCGATCAGCGCGACCGAGGAAGAGATGAGATCGATGGCGGGGGGGAGCCACCAACCGAGACCGCGGCTGGCGCGGGGGAGACTGCCGAGCGTCGGCCGGTCCTGGACCAGGGCGCCACGACGCGATTCAGCAGCCGGAAAAGTGCTGTCGAGGGAGAGGTCGGTCGAGCTTTGCATGGGAGGGGGGATTACCTTTTTTTAGGGAGATTTCTTCGTGTTTTTTGGCGTAGGACCGGGGATTTCCCGGTTCCTCCCCCCTATCGGCACAGTCACGCTTCCACGTTAGCGCGGAACGAAAAATGCATGGGGAAATTGGGATTACGGTTGAAACGAATGAACTGGTTCACCGTCAGGCCGGAGCCGATCGCAGAACCTGAGAAAACAGCGCTAAAAACCGTAGGTCTCGGCCAGCTCTGGATCCTTGGCCGCGAGCATCTCGGCCAGCTCAACCATCACCTTGCACTGCTTCCAGGTGGCGTCGTCCTGCATCTTGCCGTCGATCATGTGCACGCCGGCGCCGTCGGGGATCGCCTCCAGCACCTTCTTGGCGAACTTGACCTCCTCGGCGGGCGGGCTGAAGACCTTCTTGGCGATGTCGATCTGCACCGGGTGCAGCGACCAGGCGCCGACGCAGCCCATCAGGAAGGCGGCGCGGAACTGGGTCTCGCAGCCGGCGGTGTCCTTGATGTCGCCGAAGGGGCCGTAGAAGGGCAGGATGCCGGTCGCCGCGCAGGCGTCGACCATGCGGGCGATCGAGTAGTGCCAGAGGTCCTGCTGGGCGCTGACCCGGTTGGCCTCGGGGTTCTCGGGGTCGGCTGGGTCCTCCATCACCCGGTAGCCGGGGTGGCCGCCGCCGACGCGGGTGGTCTTCATCCGCCGCGAGGCGGCGAGGTCGGCGGGCCCGAAGCTCATCCCCTGCATGCGCGGGCTGGCGGCGGCGATCTCCTCGACGTTGACGACTCCCTGGGCGGTCTCGAGTAGGGCGTGGATCAGGATCGGCCGGTCGAGGCCGGCCTTGGCCTCAAGCTGGGCGAGCAGGCGGTCCACGTAGTGGATGTCCCAGGCGCCCTCGACCTTGGGCACCATCACGACCTCGAGCTTGTCGCCGATCTCGGTCACCAGCGTGGTGAGGTCGTCGAGGATCCACGGGCTCTCCAGCGAGTTAATCCGGGTCCAGAGCGAGGTCTGGCCGAAGTCTGATTGCTTGGCCGCCTGGACCAGGCCGTTGCGCGCGGCCTCCTTGCGGTCGACCGGGATCGCGTCCTCGAGGTTGCCGAGCAGGATGTCGGTCTTGGTCGCGATGCCGGCTGCCTTTTCGACCATCTTCTCGTTGGAGAAGTCGAGGAAGTGGATCATCCGCGAGGGCTTGACGGGGATCTCGTGCAGCGGCTCGGGGGCGCCGATTGCCTGGGGCTGGAAGAAGTCTCTGGGGTTTCTCACGCTGCTCCTCGTTGCTCGTCGTTGTCTGGCCGAAATCTAAGGCAAAAGCCAAACGCGCGTTCGGGTGCCTGTCAGAGGAGTTTCGCGGTGGCCGCCGTACCTTGAGTGGATGGCAGCTGGCACCGGCGACAGCACGCAGGACTGGCTGCTGCCCGAGCACTCGCGACCGCCGCTGATCGGCGAGCTGGTGCGGCGGGTGGACGAGGCGCTGGCCACGGCGCGGGCGTCCGAGGCGGCGGTGATGACGATCGGTGCGGCGGCGATCTCCGCTGCCGAGCAGGCCGAGCGCGCCGCCGGGCTGGCCGAGAAGGCAAGCGCTACCGCGCTCGAGGCGCAGGACCGGGTTGCCTCGATGGTGGCCGTATCGCCGCCGGCACCAACGGCCGAGGGCGAAGAGGACGACAGCCTCAGTGACTTCAGCGCTCGTGCCGACCGGCTCGTCGCTCGCCTGCGACAGCTGCAACGGGTTCCACTGGCGCCGCCCGCAGCCAGCGATCCCGCAGGCCGGCCGCAACCCGCCCACTGATCTCTCTGGGCGGCGCCAGCTCGACGCCGTCGAGCGCAAGCGCCGGCTCGATCCCGCGCACCGAGCCGGTCAGGAAGACCTCGCCGGCCTGCAGATCCACGAGGGTCAGAGGCTCTTCGCTTGTCTCGAATCCCTCCGCGGCCGCCACTTCGATCGTCTGCTGACGGGCGATTGAGGGCAGGATGCGCCCGTCCGTGGGCGGTGTCGCCAGCCGGCCCGCGCGGATCACGAAGACGCTGGCCCGGGAGGCCTCGAGGACGGTGCCATCCGCATCGAGGAGCAGGGGCAGCTCGTCGTCCGGCGCGGCGGCCGCGGCGCGGTCGAGCAGCCTTCGATCGGCCCACTTGTGCTCACCGAGGCCACCGGCGACGACGGTGCTGCGCAAGGCGGCACCGCGGTCGGCCGCCGGAAAGATGCTGCCGGGGTCGATCTCGCTTGCGCTCGCGTG
Source organism: uncultured Solirubrobacterales bacterium (assembly GCA_963701265.1). Taxonomy (GTDB): domain Bacteria; phylum Actinomycetota; class Thermoleophilia; order Solirubrobacterales; family 70-9; genus VRUE01. The sequence goes on along the minus strand of OY969581.1, from coordinate 2,039,365 downwards.
CAGCCGCAGCTCGCTGCCGGTTGGCACTGCCGTGAGGCGCAGTTTGCCGTGCTCGATCCCCCGGGCGCAGTCGCTCGCCAAGGTCCGCGCCTCGCTGGGCAGGGCGCGGCCGTAGAGCGCCTCGACACTCGTGCTGAGCCGCTCGATGTGGGCATCGAGCTCGACCGGCCGGCCGGCGAAGACCAGCATGGTCTCGAAGACGCCCCAGCCAGGATCGGCGTGGGGAGGTGCTGACATTGCCGGATATCTTGCACCGGATGCCGGCCGCGCGCCAGCCCGAGGTCCTGCCGCTCGCGGTGCGCCGGCTTGATCTGATGCCGGATCCCGAGCGAGCCTTCGTCCATATATATGGGAGGAGTCCCTGCGCCTTCTGGTTGGACAGCAGCGGCACCGGTGAGCGCAGCCGCTTCTCCTTCATGGGGGACAGCGAGGGACCGCTCGCAGCCGTGGTCACCTACGACGTCGGTGCGGGCGAGGTTCAGATCGAGCGCGCCGGCCAGCGCGAAACGCGCGCTGAATCGATCTTCGACTACCTCGGTCGCGAGCTGGAGCGGCGGCGCTCGCCCGGCGCCGAGCTGCCCTTCGACTTCGATTGCGGCTTCGCCGGCTATCTCGGCTACGAGCTCAAGGCCGAGTGCGACGGCGCCGCCGCCCACATGGCTTCGACCCCAGACGCCGCCTTTGTCTTCGCTGATCGCCTCCTCGCCTTCGATCACCAGGAGCAGCACACCTACCTGCTCAGCCTCGCCGCGGACGATTCCTGGGTCGAGGAGACCGCAGCGCGGCTGGCGCTGCTGCCATCGCTCGGCGAACCGCGACTGGATGCGGCTTCGTCGCCGCTTGCCTTGCGCCGCTCACGGCGGCGCTACCGCGCGGACATCGCCGCCTGCAAGCGCTACTTAACCGCCGGGGACAGCTACGAGATCTGCCTGACGAACGCGTTTGAGACCGCATCCACCAGTTCTCCGCTCGAGCTCTACCGAGCGCTGCGCCGTGCCAATCCGGCCCCCTTCTCCGCCTACCTGCGCTTCGGCGACCTCGCCGTGCTGAGCTCCTCGCCGGAGCGCTTTCTCGCGGTCGATCGCCAGGGCAGCGCTGAAACGCGGCCAATCAAGGGCACCAGCCGGCGCGGCCTCACGCCCGCCGAGGACGCGCAGCTCGCCGCCGGCTTGCGCAGCGCCGAGAAGTCCCAGGCCGAGAACGTGACAATCGTCGACCTGATGCGCAACGACCTCGGTCGGGTCTGCCGGGTGGGCAGCATCGAGGTGCCGGAGCTGATGGAGGTCGAGACCTATGAGACCGTGCACCAGCTCGTCTCCAGCGTGCGCGGACAGCTGCGGCCCGAGCTGGGCCCGCTCGAGTGCGTGCGCGCCTGCTTCCCGCCCGGCTCGATGACCGGGGCGCCGAAACAGCGCACGATGGAGATCATCGATGAGCTCGAGGGCGCGGCCCGCGGCGTCTACTCCGGCGCAATCGGCTACTTCGGCGCCGGCGGAGCTTGTGATCTCAGCGTTGCGATCCGGACGATTGTGGTCGAGGCGGGCAAAGCCACGATCGGCGCCGGCGGTGCGATCGTCGTCGACTCCGATCCCGACGAGGAGCTCGAGGAGATGCTGTTGAAGGCGCAGGCGTCGGCTTCCGCCTTCGGGTATCAGGGCTCCGCTTAGGCCTCGACTTAAGCCACTTTCACAAAGTTGGACAAATGTCCAGGCGAAGAAGTACGACATTCGTACGTTCTTTCCGGTGACGCGGCCCTGATTCGCCCTCTGTGAGGGCACCCCCCAGGGGCCCTCTCTACCAGTAAGGAGATTCACCGGAAATGACCGCTCGATCAATTGCACAGCCTCGCTTGCGCAGCGTCGGCCTCTGCCTCGCGGCTTGTCTGCTGGCATGCCTGTCGTTGGCATCCACGTCCGCGCAGGCGGCACAGACAACTTCTGCAAACGCACTCAACCTCTGCGTCGCGCGCAGCGGCGAGCACAAGGGCACCGTCCGCCTGATCTCGGCGAAAGCCAGCTGCAAGGGCAGCGAGCGCGGTGCCACGTTCCTGACCGCCTCCGGCAGCCAGGGCGTTCTCGGCGCTCAGGCCGAAAGCGGCGCCACGGGCGCCACCGGCCCCCAGGGCCCGGTCGGGCTCCAGGGCCCCCAGGGCGAGAAAGGCCCGCGGGGCGACCAGGGTCTGCCCGGCGACAAGGGTCCGAATGGCGACAAGGGTCCGAATGGCGATCCCGGCCTGAAGGGCCCGACCGGGGACAAGGGTCCTCAGGGCGACAAGGGGCCCGCTGGCGACAAGGGCCTCCAAGGCGAGCCCGGCGACAAGGGTCCGCAGGGTGAGGCCGGCGACAAGGGTCTGCCCGGCGACAAGGGTCTGCCCGGCGAGCAAGGCCCGCAGGGCGACGCTGGAGAGAAGGGTCCGGTTGGTGAGAAGGGTCCGCAGGGCGAGCCCGGCGACAAGGGTGCCGCAGGTGAGCAGGGTCCCATCGGCGACAAGGGCCTCCAAGGCGAGCCCGGCGACAAGGGTCCGCAGGGTGAGGCCGGCGACAAGGGCCTGCCCGGCGAGCAAGGCCCGCAGGGCGACGCTGGCGAGAAGGGACCCGTCGGCGAGAAGGGCCCGCAGGGCGAGCCCGGCGACAAGGGTGTCGTTGGCGAGCAAGGCCCGGCTGGTGAGCAGGGACCTGTTGGTGAGAAGGGCCTCCAAGGCGAGCCTGGTGAGAAGGGCTTGCAGGGCGAGGCCGGTCCCGCTGGTCCCGAAGGTCCGATCGGACCGCAGGGTCCGGTTGGCGAGAAGGGCCCGACCGGGGACAAGGGTCTCCAGGGCGACACTGGCGAGAAGGGCCCGACCGGGGACAAGGGTCTCCAAGGAGATAAGGGCGTCACGGGCGACAAGGGTCCCCAGGGCGACAAGGGTCTGACTGGAGACAAGGGTCTGCCCGGCGACAAAGGACCGACTGGCTCGGCCGCTGCTCGTGAGATCCGCGGAGGCGGCAACAGCTCCTCCATCGCCAACAACATGGGCAGCCGCTTCTTCGGCCCCTCGATCGACCTGAGCACGGCTCCTGAGGCGGCGATTCAGGAAGTGCTGCCAACGGGCGGGAAAGTCAGCAACCTGCGGGTCTACCTGACCGCCGCTCCCAACGGCAGCACCGACAGCTACACGTTCACCGTGCGCAGGGACCCGGCGGGTGCCGCTGTTCCCGTCAGCACCGGCATCACCTGCACGGTTTCCAGCAGCAGTACGAGCTGCGAAGACAAAGTCAACGCACAGTTGTTCTCCGCCGGGGATGCGATCTCGGTCCTCGCGACCGAGAACAACACCCCCGACACCAGCTCGGCGTTCTTCCGCCTCGACTACCAGCCGTAGTCCAAGTTGAAGATCGCTGCTGTGCCGCCGCCCACCCCACAGTCGGGGTGGGCGGCGGCGTTTTGGTGATCCTTGGAGTCAGTCGACCGCGACGATTTGGCCTGAGTCGACGAGGCGCAGTGCCCGCTCGAAGCTCGGGTCGTAGACCTCGACCTCGACCGAAGAGCCGGGGTAAGCGAGGTACACGCTGCGGGGGTTCGCCTGGTCGTAGTAGACGGTGGCGTTGCCCGGGGCGTGGCCGATCGTGCCTCCCGACCGCTCGCTCTGGCGACGCAGGACGGCGACCGCGTTGGGCTGTGCGTAGGTGCTGACGGTGAGGAAGTCGGCTCGCTCGTCGCCCGCCGCGGCATCGTCGGTCAGGTATCGCACGTAGGTGCGGTCCTCGTCCGGCTGGCTCAGCTCCAGCTCCGTCCCATCCTGTTCGCCGGCCCAGTAGATCGGCGTCGCTGCTTCCGAGGAGGTCTGCCGCAGGGAGTCCGGGCTGACGACCTCGGCCGCACCCGGGCTCGATTGCTGTTCGGACTCCGAGCCCGATCCGCCGCAGCCCGGCAATAGCAGCGCCAGCACCATCGCCGCGACGACCGTGGCGCGAGTCACGAGGCTGCTCCGCAGTGGGAGCCGAAGTGCGCGGTCCATACGACCGTGTTGGCCTGCCCTTCGAGCTCACCAACCTGGCGGTTCAGGCCCAGCGCTTCGTAGTCGCCGAGGATGTTCTGTCGGTGCTCCGGCGACCTCATCCAAGCCCGGAAGATCGAGCGCACCGTGCCGTAGGTGCCGGTGCCCCAGGCGAGGTTCTCGCCCACGCGCCAGCAGGATTCGGACAGGTAGCCGGCCTGGCGCATCCAGTAGGCGAATTCCCGGCCGCAGGCGGTGTGGCTGAAGCTGTTGCAGCGCAGTACGTCGGTGCCCTTGGCCTGGGAGGAGAGATCGAGCTGGGCGGAGTCGGCGAGCGCGCCCAGTCCTGCTCCGGCACGGGCGAAGTCGGTCATGCAGCGCATCGCCTGCTCTTGAACCGGGAGCGGAGCGGAAGCGTCGGTCTGATTTGGGCAGGCCGCCGCGGGGGCGATCAAGGAGGCGCCCGCACCTGGCGCGGCCAGGGCGAGGAGCGCCAGCGCGATCACGACCGGATAGGCGAGCTTGGATGCCATCGTCTCCTTCTCGTCAGATCTCGCCCTCGGGGGAGATCGAGATCTGTCAAGTCTGGACGTATGTACTAGCTGCCGCGGTCGGACTCGTCGGGGGCCTGCCGCGGTCCCGCGGCGTGCCGCCGATATCCTGTCGCTCCCGTCCGCACCCGACCCGAGCTAGGAGCCATGGCCGTAGATACCGCCGCCTTCCGTGAGCAGACCGACGAGCAGCAGGCGATCACCGAAATGGTGCGCCAGTTCGCCGACGAGAAGATCATCCCCAACGCCGAGCACTACGACCACGAGGACTCCTACCCGGAGCCGATCGTCGAGGAAATGAAGGAGCTCGGCCTTTTCGGGGTGACGATTCCCGAAGAGTACGGCGGCATGGGCCTCGATCTGACCACCTACGCGATGATCGTCGAAGAGCTCTCGCGCGGCTGGATCTCGATCTCCGGCGTCGTCAACACCCACTTCATCGGCTCCTACCTCTTGATGAAGTTCGGCACCGACGAGCAGAAGGAGTACTTCCTGCCGAAGATGGCGACCGGCGAGATCCGCGCCGCCTTCTCGCTCTCCGAGCCCGAGGTCGGCTCCGACGTGCAGGGCATCAAGTCGACGGCCAAGAAGGGCGAGGACGGCAACTGGGAGCTCAACGGCCAGAAGATGTGGGTCACCAACGGCCTCGGTTCCAGCGTCGTCTTCGTCTTGATGAAGACCGACCCCAAGGCGGAACCGGCTTACAAGGGGATGACCTGCTTCATCACCGAGAAGAAGCCCTGGGAGGAAATCGGTGAGGGTGACTTCAAGGGCCTCAACGTGCCGCCCAAGATCAAGAAGATGGGCTACAAGGGCGTCGAGTCGACCGAGCTCGTCTACGACGGCTACCGCTGCCCGCCCGAGCGCGTGCTCGGCGGCGAGGAGGCGGGGGTCGGCGAGGGCTTCATCCAGATGATGGATGCGCTCGAGGTCGGCCGGGTCAACGTCGCCGCCCGCGGCGTCGGCATCGCCCAGCGCGCCCTCGAGCTGGCTCTGCGCTACTCACAGGAGCGCAAGACCTTCGGCAAGCCGATCGCCCAGCACCAGGCGATCCAGTTCAAGCTCGCCGACATGGCGACCAAGATCGAGGCCGCCCGCCTCGTCACCCGCAAGGCGGCGCGGATGAAGGACGCCGGCGTGCGCTCCGACCTCGAGGCCGGCATGGCCAAGCTGCTCGCCTCGGAGACCGGCAAGGAGTGCGTCGAGGAGTGCTTCCGCATCCACGGCGGCTACGGCTACTCGAAGGAGTACGAGATCGAGCGCCTCTACCGCGACGCCCCGCTGCTGCTGATCGGCGAGGGGACCTCGGAGATCCAACGCATGGTGATCGGCAAGAAGCTCTTGCAGAGGCACAAGATCTAGATGGAGCGCCGCTAAACACATGGCATCCACGCCGGACCTGATCAAACTCGCCGTCGAGCGCTTCCAGGCCGAGGTTCCGGCGCTGCAGAAGCTGAAACTGGTCTTCGGCCTGGAACTGAAGGCCAAACACGACATCCAGCTCTACCGGGTCGAGGTCCCCGGCCCGATCATCAAGAAGGACCTCTCCCAGGACGAGCGGGTGCTGGTCCAGATCGACCGTCCCCAGTTCAACGAGCTGGCCGAGAACGGCACCGCAAAGAGCTATCGCAAGGCGTATGAGACCGGCCACATCAAGGCCACCGGCGACTCCAACGTGAAGAAGCTGATCGCCCAGGTCGTCGAACGCCACGAGGAACGCGCCCGGCTCAAAAAGGCCCACTGAGCGCGCCACCCCGAAGTCCGGCGCGCGGATAGCATCCCGCGCCGTCCAACCCCAAGGAGATCCAGGAGAAGATGAGCGAGCAGAGCTACGAGCTGACCACCGACCAGGCTGAGCGCGAGGCGTCCGGCGCGCACGCCTACGGCCGCTACCTCGAGGAGTTCGAGGTCGGCGCGATCTACAAGCACTGGCCGGCCAAGACGGTGACCGAGTCCGACGACCACCTCTTCTGCCTGATCACGATGAACCACCACCCGCTGCACCTCAACGACGTCTACGCAGCAGGTTCCCAGCAGGGCCAAAATGTCGTCGTCGGCCCGCTCGTCTACTCGCTCGCCCTCGGCATGTCGGTCTCCGACGTATCCGGCAAGGCGATCGCCAACCTGGCGACCGAAGACCTCAGCCACCCCAACCCGGTCTTCCACGGCGACACCCTCTTCTGCGAGACCGAGGTGCTCGAGGTCAAGCCCTCGAAATCGAAGCCCGACCGCGGCGTGGTCAAGGTCCACACCCGCGTCCTCAACCAGGACGGCGTCCTCGTCGCCGAGTTCAAGCGTTTGGTGCTGGTGCCGCGGAAGAACCCCGGCGAGGCCCCCAAGGCCGAGGGCGACGTCGAGTAGGCCCCGAGTCGGGACCCGGCGGGCTTACGCCGGGTCCTTGACCGCCTGGACCAGCGCGGTCGAGGTCGTCAGGTCCTCCTCGGGCATCTCGCGGAAGCGCGGTGCCAGCTGCTCCTGGCTGATTGCCGAGAGCTTGCTCAGGCGTTTGACGTAGACGACCCGGAAGCCGGCCTGCTCGATCAGGCGCAGGTGGGTGGAGAGCGGCTCGCGGTTGATCGCGTAGCGGCGCCGCCCCCGGATCAGGCTCCAGGTCGCGTCGGAGAAGGTCCAGTGGCCGTTCCAGTCGGCGGCGAAGTCGTGTGAGCGGAAGTCGACCTCGTGCGAGATCATCCCGCCCGCCGGCAGCCAGTTGTGCATCGCGGCGTAGGCGCCCGGCAGGTCGTCGACGTGCTCGAGTACCGCCTGTGAGATCAGCAGCTTCGCCTGCTCGTGCGGCGCCGCCCGCGTTCCCAGCCAGTCCGGCTCGTAGGAGAGCCAAACCCCGTTCTGAGCAGTGCCGGGTTCCTTCACGGCCGCGCGTAGGGCCTCGATTCGCTCGGGCGCGAGCGTGCGGCCCAGCTCGGTCTCGCTCACCTCTTCGCGCGGGAAATCCTCGAGGCTGACGATCCCCGAGTTGCGCGAACCCTTGGATGGCGCCGTGCGGGCCTCGTACAGCTCGACCAGCTCGTCGAGGATGCGCAGGTTCATCTCGGCGTTGGCGTAGGAGATGATGTCGAAGGCGTAGTAGCGATCGACGCCGCTGAGCAGCGCCGCCAAGGCGGTGCCGAGCGAGTCGCCCGGCCCCAGCTCGGCGACCGCGTCGAGTTCTCCCGCCAGGCCGTGACGCCTTGCCAGGACCAGATGGTGGAGCCAGACCCAGTAGCAGTAGGCGGCGTCGCCGGCGCCGCCGGTCGCCCGCTCGGTCAGGGCGCGGCCGCCGGGCACGAAGGTGAGCAGGCCGCTGAGCAGGCGGCGCGTGAGTTGTCCGCTCAACTCAGTGAGCCTCGTCGCTGGCGTGGGCGGGGGGGCGGGACTCCTCGGCCAGCGAGGTGATCTCGAGCATGCCCTGGGCGGCCTCTTCGAGCACGTCGGTGGCCTCTTCGGCTGAGCGGGCGTAGAGCTCGACCAGGGCGTGGACGACGACTTGGTCGTCGTCGTGCTTGTGGAAGCGGACGTGGGTGAAGAACTCGCGCACGCCGGGGTCGCCGAAGGCGCCGTAGGTGAGGAACTCGGCGGCTTCGGGCCCCGAGCAGCTCTCAATCCGATCCTGGTCGACGCGCACCGTGCAGGAGGCGACCCAGGGGGTGCCGGCAACCATCCGTTCCCAGCGATCCTCGATCGGCACCACCTGGTTGTCCTGGAAGGTCAGGTGCGGCTGGTCGTGCATGCAGTCGACGCACTGCACCAGCGCCTCCTGGACCTCGTCGATGCCCTCGGCGAGGATGCCGCTGCCAGGCTCGACCCGGCGGATCGCGTCGTAGTGGATCTGGATCTCGAGGTTCTGGGACCAGCAGCGATAGCAGCGCAGCCAGGCCGAGCGGTCCCCGTTGAGCGCGCTCATGCTCCCATTGTCGCGCGTCGCGGTCGCCGCCGCTCAGGCGGCGGTGGGGGAGCCGGCGCGCTGGGCGACGAGGTCGACGATCTCGCCCATGATCTTGTTGATGTCGAAGTCCTTCGGCGTGTAGACGCCGTCGACGCCGGCCTCGCGCAGGCGCTTGGCGTCGGCCGGGGGGATGATGCCGCCGGCGACCACGGGTGCATCGACCTGCTCGTCGCGCAGACGGCGCACGACCTCGGGCACGAGCTCGAGGTGGGAGCCGGAGAGGATCGAGAGGCCGATCACGTCGACGTCCTCCTGCAATGCGGACTCGGCGATCTCCTCGGGGGTGAGGCGGATGCCCTGGTAGATCACCTCCATGCCGGCGTCGCGGGCGCGCAGGGCGATCTGCTCGGAGCCGTTGGAGTGCCCGTCGAGGCCGGGCTTGCCGACCAGGATCTTGATCCGGTGGCCGATCTGCTCGGAGACCTCGTCGACCCTGGCGCGAATCGCCTCCAGCTGCTCGCGATCGGCGGCAGGCGCGGCGCCGCTGACGCCGGTCGGGCCGCGGTAGGCGCCGAAGGCCTCGCGCAGCACTTCGGCCCACTCGCCGGTGGTCGCGCCGGCCTTGGCGGCGGCGATCGTCGCCGGCATGATGTTCTGGCCGTCGTCGGCGGCAACGCGGCCGAGCTCCGCAAGGGCGGCCTGCACGGCGTCCTCGTCGCGCTCCGCCTTCCAGGCCTCCAAGGCCTCGACCCGCTCGCGCTCGACCTCGGGGTCCGGGGTGAGGATGCCGCCGTCGGCGCCCGCGGTCAGCGGTGAGTCCTCGCTCTCGGTGTAGCTGTTCTGGCCGATCACCTTCTGCTCGCCGGCCTCGATCCGCGCCACCCGCTCGCGATGCGACTCGACCAGGCGGGCCTTCATGTAGGGGACGGCGGCGACGGCGCCACCGTGCTCGGTGACCACCGCCATCTCGGCGCGGGCGCCCTCGATCAGCTCCTCGACCAGACCGTCCATCACCACCGAGCCCTCGAAGATGTCGGGGTACTCGAGCAGGTCGGTCTCGTTGGCCAGGACCTGCTGGATGCGCAGGCTCCACTGCTGGTCCCAGGGGCGGGGGAGACCCATCGCCTCGTTCCAGGCCGGCAGCTGCAGGGCGCGGGCGCGGGCGTCGCGGCTCAGCGTTACCGCAAGCGCCTCGAGCACGATGCGCTGGATGTTGTTCTCCGGCTGGGCCTCGGTCAGACCGAGGCTGTTGACCTGGACGCCGTAGCGGAAGCGCAGCATCTTCTCGTCAGTGACGCCGTAGCGCTCGCGGCCGATCTCGTTCCAGAGCCGGCCCATCGCACGCAGCTTGCCGATCTCCTCGACCAGGCGGATGCCGGCGTTGACGAAGAAGGAGATGCGGCCGAAGACCTTGGGAAAGTCGGCGTCGGCGACCTGGCCGCGCGCCTTGACCTCGTCGAGCACGGCGATCCCGGTCGAGAGCGCGTAGGCGATCTCCTGCACCGGCGTCGCCCCGGCCTCCTGCAGGTGGTAGCTGCAGATGTTGGTCGGGTTCCAGCTCGGCACCTCGTTGACGGTGAAGGCGACCATGTCGGCGATCAGCCGCATCGAGGGCTCGGGCGGGAAGGCGTAGGTGCCGCGCGAGAGGTACTCCTTGATGATGTCGTTCTGGGTCGTGCCCTTCAGCGCCGAGCGCTCGACCCCGTTCTCCTCGGCGACGGTGATGTAGAGCCCAAGCAGCCAGGCCGCGGTCGCGTTGATCGTCATCGAGGTGTTCATCTCGTCGAGCGGGATGCCGTCGAAGAGCTGGTGCATGTCGCCCTTGTGGGCGACCGAGACGCCGACCTTGCCGACCTCGCCGCGGGCGAGGACGTGGTCCGGGTCATAGCCCGTCTGCGTCGGCAGGTCGAAGGCAACCGAGAGCCCGGTCTGGCCCTTGGCGAGGTTGCCGCGGTAGAGCTCGTTGGAGCGCTTGGCGTCGGAGTGCCCGGCGTAGGTGCGCATCACCCAGGGGCGGTCGGGCTGGGGAAGTCGGTGCTCGCTCACCTGCTCAATGATATTTGGCTCGGGCCGAAATACGCCGTTCACCGCCTCCCGGGCCGCATCTTTCCGGTCTGGCTGTGTTTAGGCTGCGAACCATGAAGCTGCTTCGTACAGCCGTTTTCGCCCTGCTGCTCACCTGCCTGCTGGCCTTTGCCACGAGCGCGGGGGCGGCCTTGATCGGCGTCTACCGCAACACGATGGAGAACAAAGGGCAGCTGGCTCAGGTGACCAAGCTCTCCGGCGAACGCTGTGCTCGCGGCAGCAGCGATGGCGGCTTCACGATCACGATCGGCAAAGCGACGAAGGAGTGCTCCTACCGCACGCCCGTGCTCGGTCGCGACCTCGAGATCGCCGCAACCATGCGCCTGCTGAGCAGGCCACAGGTGCCGATGTCGGTGCAGCGCTCGGCCTACCTGGCACTCGACCTGCGCGCCGGCGGGGGCGCTCGCTACCAGTTGGCGGCCTACCCGTTGCAGGGCAAGCTGCAGGTGCGCAAGATCCTCGCCGACGGCAAGATCGAATACCTCGACATCGAGAAGGACGTCGCCGGTATCGACGGTGCCGACAAAGCCACCCAGCTGCGGCTGCGCGCCTTCAACATCACGGCGGGGGACGAAAAGGGAACCTGCCAGCTGCTCGCCTTCGTCGGCGGCCAGCTGATCGCCGAAGTCAGCGACGCAACGGCGGGCGAATTGAGCGGAAGGGCCTCCGGCTTCTCGCTCGGTTCGGCCAAGGTCGCAAAGGGAGCGCAGGCCTCCGTCGATGACGTCGTCATTCGGGTCCCCAGCCCGTACTAGCCCTCCAGCACCCAGTCGGCCGCGCGGTAGACGTGTTCGACCGCTCCCCGCCGTGGCTCCGTGCCGACCAGCTCGATGCAGCCGAGTTTTTTCAGCACCCGAACGTGGTACGCGACCCCGCGCAGGTCGAGGCCGAGCTCGGCGGCGATCACTTTCGGGCTTTTCGTGCCTTCGACGATCAGGTCGAGGGCTCGTGCCCGGACTTCGTTGGAGAGCGCCTTCGCCAAGCGCGGATCAAGCGGGTGAGGTTGCGATGCCATCGCGATCCAGCCTCCCGAGTGGTTTGCGATGTCCGTGCGGCAGCATAACTATTTTGAGTAGTTAAGTGAACTTATCCGCAGACGGACGTATGAGAACGATGACGAAAGCGGTGGATGAGCGGAACTTCCGCATAATGCGTGGCGATGTCGACCACGACGGTGGAGAAGCCCCGCGCGGGGGGGCCGGGTTCGGACCTGGGCGGAGAGTGGCGGGTGATCGTGCGCAACGACAACCACAACACCTTCGATCACGTCGCCCAAACCCTGTCCCGGGTGCTGCCCGGCGTCTCGCTCGAGCAGGGACACCGCTTCGCCGACAGCATCCACAGCGGTGGCCAGGCGATCGTCTGGTCGGGCCCGCGCGAGCTCGCCGAGCACTACTGGGAGCAGTTGGACTCGGCTGGCTTGACGATGGCGCCACTCGAGCGCGGGTGAGGGGATTGCGGTGAGGGTGAGGGCGGCGGCGATCGGTGTGGTCGCGGCAGTCCTGGGCCTGTCCATCCTGGGGGCTTCCCCGGTGCTTGCCGCCACGCTGCCGAGTGGCTTCCAGGACGAACCCGTGATCACCGATCTGAGCGAACCGTCGACCTTCCGCTTTTCCCCCGACGGCCGCATCTTCGTCGCCGAGAAGTCGGGGCGGATCCTCGTCTACGGGGACCTCGACGATACGAGCCCGGAGTTGTTTGCCGATCTGCGCACCCAGGCCTACGACACCGGCGACCGCGGAATCCTTGGTCTCGCCCTCGATCCCGAGTTTCCGACCCGGCCCTACGTCTACGTCCTCTACACCTACGACCACATCCTCGGCGACCCAGCCCCCGCGCCCCGCTGGGGCGCCCCGGAAACGAGCGGCGATCCCTGCCCTGAACCAAAAGGCGCCGACGCCTGCCTGGTCAGCGGCCGCCTGGTGAAGCTGACCGCCGAAGGCGACCATGCCAGTGAGGACCTGACCGGGGCGCCGCTGGAGGACGTCCTGGTCGAAGGATGGTGCCAGCAGTTCTCCTCACACTCGATCGGCGACCTGCAGTTCGACTCCGAAGGCGCCCTCTACGCCAGCGGCGGCGACGGCGCCAGTTTCAGCGCCACCGACATCGGCCAGCTCGGCAGCCCGCCGAATCCCTGCGGCGACCCGCCTGAAGAGGGCGGGGCGCTGCGCGCCCAGGACATCCGCACCGGTGCCGACCCCACTGGCCTCAACGGCACCGTGATCAGGATCGACCCCGACACGGGCAATGCCTGGCCCGGAAACCCGCTAACCGGCCCCGACGAGAACGCCCGCCGGATCGTCGCCACCGGCTTCCGCAACCCGTTCCGCTTCGGCATCGACCCGACCACGCACGAGCTCTACGTCGGCAACGTCGGCTGGGACACCTGGGAGGAAATCGACCGCTTCAACCCGGCCTCGGGGAAGGTCTTCAACTCCGGCTGGCCCTGTTACGAGGGCCCGAATATCCAGCCCGCCTACGAGCACGCGGAAGTGGGGATCTGCGAAGGCCTCTATGACGATCCTGACGTAGCGTCGCCGCCCTTCTTCTCCTACCTCCATCGCGAGGACGTGGTCCCCGGCGAGCCCTGTACCGACTTCAGGGGGTCGGCGGTCTCGGGCATCTCCTTCTACGAAGACGGGCCCTATCCGCCGGTCTATGACGGCGCGATGTTCTTCGCCGACTCGGTGCGCGGCTGCATCTTCACCATGCTCCCCGGCGAAGACGGTCGCCCCGACCCCTCGACCGTGTCGGCCTTCATGCACCACTCCGATCCCTACTCGGGGATCGACTTGGAGGTTGGCCCCGACGGCAACCTCTATTACCTCAGCCTCTTCACCGAAGAGGGTGGCAACGAATTCGAACCGGGGGCGGTCCACCGGATCCGCTACTTCCCCGGCAACCAGCCGCCGCAGGCGCGTCTCAGCGTCGACAAAAACTGGAGCGCCGAGGGCGAGGCGCTGAACGCGACATTCGATGCCGGCGAATCGAGCGACGGCGACGATGATCCGCTCGAATACGAATGGGACCTGGACGGGGACGGGGACTACAGCGACGCCCCCGACGCGGACACAGCCGAGGAGAGCTTCGGTGACGAAGAGAACCACACCGTCGCGGTCCGCGTGGTCGATCCAGACGAGGCCGCGAGCATCGCCCGGGTGACGGTCTTCCCCGGTGATACACCGCCCGAGCCGACGATCGTCAGCCCGAAATCGAGCTTCGAGTGGAGCGTCGGCGCGCCGGTCGATTTCAAAGCCACCGCCGAGGACGCCGAGGACGGCGACCTGCCCAGCACCAGCTTCGACTGGGTAACCCGTCTCTACCACTGCCCGCAGGCTTGTCACGCTCATCCCCTGCAGGCGTTCCCCTCGGTGGCCTCGGGGAGCTTCCTGGCTCCTGATCATGACTATCCCTCGCACATCGAACTGGTCCTGACCGCGGTCGATTCGCGCGGCCTTGCGGCCAGGCGGAGCGTGGAAATCGAACCGCGGACGGTCGATCTCACGATCGCCTCCAATCCGCCGGGCGTGAGCCTCACCGCCGGCCTCAAGACCGGCCCGGCGCCCTTTGACCTGCGCGTGATCAGGGGTTCCGAGGTCGTGCTCTCGGCGCCGGCCAGCGCCTTGCTCGGTGGCGTTACCTACCCCTGGCTGTCCTGGTCTGACGGGGGCGCCCGGGTTCACGCCTTTAGGGCCGAACACTCGGGTCAGTACCTGGCCCGCTACATACCGGAGCCCTCCGTCACGCAGCAGGAGCAGCAGGGGCCGCCTGCTGCCGGCGATAGTGATGAGACGCGAAGTCCGGGCGCGGTCAAGCTGCGCAAACACCCCCGCAAGCGGACGCACAGCCGGACCGCGACCTTTGCCTTCACCGCGGCAGGATCGGCTTCCGGATTCCGTTGTGTGTTTGATGGCAAAGCCGCGAAGCCATGCAGCTCGCCGAAGTCCTACCGCAACCTTGCGCCGGGGAGGCACACCTTCAAGGTCTTCCCGGTCGACGGTCGCGGCAACGCGGTGGCGAAACCGACCACCTTCGCCTGGCGGGTCCTTGCGGGCTGAACGCCTGCGGGGCCGGCTTGCCTCGACGGCGCTGCTTGCCATCGGCCTGCTGCTTGCCCTGACGGCCACCGCGACCGCCGAGCCGGCCCTGCCTGCGGGTTTCCAGGACGAAGTCGTCCTCAAAGGCCTGGAACAGCCGACCAACTTCCGCTTCTCCCCCGACGGTCAGGTTTTCGTCGCCGAGAAGCCGGGCCAGATCGTCGTCTACGAAGACCTCGACGATCCGACCCCCGAGGTCTTCGCCGATCTGCGCGCCGATGTATATGACAACGGCGACCGCGGCCTGCTGGGACTGGCCCTCGACCCCAACTTCACCAGCGGACGGCCCTACGTCTACGCGCTCTACACCTGGGATCACGTCCTGGGCAAACCGTGGAATCCCAACGACCCCGAATACGGCACTCCCGGAGTCAGCGGCGACCCCGGCTGTCCGAGTCAGAACAGCAGCGCCTCCTGCCTGGTGAGCGGTCGCCTGGTGCGCCTCACCGCGAGCGTCGTGGACCCGAACCATGCGGTTAAAGAAGGCGGTCTGCCCAAGCAGGAAGAACTGCTCGGCGGCTGGTGTCAGCAGTTCTCCTCGCACTCGATCGGCGATCTGCAGTTCGGTCCCGAAGGCGCGCTCTACGTCAGCGGCGGCGACGGCGCCGACTATGAATCGATCCCGGACTACGGTCAGCTGGGCAGCTCGCCGAACCCCTGCGGGGATCCACCCAGCCCGGCCGGGACGACGCCCACGCCGAAAGCCGAGTCGCTGGGAGGCGCGTTGCGCTCGCAGAACCTGAAGCTCCTCAACGGCGCGATCCTCAGAATCGACCCCGATACCGGCGACGCTTTTCCCGGTAATCCGCTGGCGGCAAGCACCGATGAGAACACGCAGCGCACCGTTGCCAAGGGCTTCCGCAACCCCTTCCGCTTCGTCCTCGACCAGCAGACGGGCGAAATTTACAGCGGCAACGTCGGCTCTTCGGAGATCGAGGAGATCGATCGCTTCCCGGCGCCGCCCAGCGCGCTCTTCAACTCCGGCTGGCCTTGCTTCGAGGGGATCGAGCGCCAGTACCAGTTCAAGGAACTCGGCCTGAACGCCTGCAGCGCGATGTACGCGAACGAACCGGACTCGGCCTCGCTGCCGTTCTTCAACTACAGCCACGGACAGTCGGTCGTGCCGGAAGACGAATGCCCGATCGAGTCGGGTTCGGCGGTGAGCGGCATCTCGCTGTACCGGGGAAACCAACTGCCGCCGGCCTACAAAGGGGCGCTCTTCTTCGCCGATGCGGTGCGCGGCTGCATCTGGGTGATGTTCCCCGGCGATGACGGCAAGCCCGACCCCTCGACCACCGAGCGGTTCCTGCGCGAGGGCAGGGTTTATGCCGGTGTGAAGATCGCCGAAGGGCCGGATGGGTACCTCTACTACGCGGATCTCTTCAGCGAAGAAGGCGCCGGCGAAGGCGAGATCCACCGCATTGCCTACCGCCCGAACGCTCCAACCGCGCGGCTGGTTGCCGGCCCCCACCCGTACGGCCTCTACAACGGCAGTGGCAAATTCGAAGCCTCGCTCGAGGCGGGCGATTCAACCGACCCCAACGGCCAGCCGTTGACCTACGAATGGGACCTCGACGAAGACGGTGACTTCGAGGCCAGCGGCAGCGACGACACGAAGACCGTGACCTTCACCAGTGCCGAACAGGCAGCTCGCGAAGCCGCGGACCCGGAGCTGAGCCCCAACCGGATCGTCACCCTGCGGGTCAGAGACGACGAAGGCTTCACCAGCGTCGCACGGCTGACGCTCTATCCGGGCGACAAACCGCCGGTGCCGACGATCGACCAGCCGTCCTCCTCCTACAAGTGGGGTGTCGGCGACGAGATTCACCTCCACGGCAACGCGATCGACTCCAAAGGCAACCCGATCACCTCGCCGCTGCCCTACTACTGGGTGACGCGAATGGCGCATTGCCCCGATCCGGCGCATCCGAACGCCTGCCACGTCCACCCGCTGCAGACCTTCGCCGGAATCCGCGGACCGGAATTCGTCGCGCCCCAGCACGACTACCCGTCCTACATCGAAGTCGTCCTTCGCACTTCCGACAATCGCGGTCTCTCCGGGGTCGTGACGAAGAAAATCGAGCCGCGGACGGTGGAGCTCTCGCTCTCCTCCAGCCCGCCGGGGATCCGCCTGCTCGCCGGCTCGACCGAGGCGAGCTCGCCCTTCTCCGTGCCGCAGATAGAGGGCTCGGCGCTGCTGCTCTCGGCGCCGGCCACTGCTCAGGTTGGGGGCAGGACGTACGCTTGGCAGAGCTGGTCTGACGGTGGCGCGCGCTTCCACTCGGTCCTCGCCGACGAAGACGCTTCCTACGAGGCGTTCTACTCGCTGCTGCCTGTGGCTGAGCCGCCGGTCGAGGATGGGGGGAAAGACCCACCCGTGGCCGATCGTGACGCTCCGCAAACGAGCCTCGCTCGCCACCCGGCCAAACGGACCCGCAAGCGCTCGGCGACCTTCGTCTTCTCAGCCGGCGAGCCTGGCGCGAAGTTCCTCTGCAAGCTCGACAAGCGCGCCTACGTCGCCTGCCGGTCGCCCTGGGTGAAAGCGGATCTGAAGCCGGGTGCGCACGCGGTCAAGATCGCCGCCGTCGACGCCGCCGGGAATCAGGACCCGACCCCGGCGAGCTTCGCCTGGAAGGTGCTGAAGCCAAAAGCCCGCTAGGGCGGAGTTGCTTGCTGGGCTGCTACTCGGCGACGAGCAGGGTGTGCCAGCTGGGCAGCAGCGGGATGTCGTAGAGGTCGATGACGGCGGCCCGCGCCTTCTCGATCTCCTCCGAGAACCAGTAGCGCTCAAAGTCGGAGCGGCTCTCCCAGATCGAGGACTGGCGGAAGGAGAGCGGGTCATCGACCGCTCGCGTCAGCGACCAGCTCTTGGCGCCGTAGGCGGGCATGCGCGCCGCTGCCGGCTCCCAGGCGTCGAGCCAGCGGTCGGCCCTGAAGGGGGCGATGTGCCAGTCAAGTACGCAAACCTCGCTCATCAGGCTCCCACCTCCGCCCGGATCGCGCCCGGGCCCTCCTCGTTTTGTCCATCCGTCTCGGACTCGGCCCCGACCAGGATCGCGATCTTGCCGAGGTGCTTGTTTTCGTGCATCAGCTGGTGTGCTTCGGCAACGCCGTCGAACCCCATTGTCTGCGAGATCACGGGGCGGACCTTGCCCTCGGCCATCAGCTGGTTGGCCTTCATGCACTCGTAGGCGTTGGCGAAGTGCGAGCCGATGATCTGCTTCTGCTTCATCCAGAGGTAGCGCACGTCGAAGTCGAGCTGATAGCCCGAGGTGGCACCGCAGATCACGACTTTGCCGAACGGCTTGACGACGTAAACGGAGGTCGGAAAGGTCGCTTGGCCGACGTGCTCGAAGACGATGTCGGGGGCGTCGCCGAGGATCTCCTTGATCCGCTTGGCGAAACCGCGGGAGGCCAAGAAGCGCTCCTTGTCGGCGGCCTTGTCGACGAGGTTCTCCGGCGTCCGCATCATCTCGCCGAACTCCTTGCGGTTGATGTAGTCGACCGCGCCCAGCTGCTTGATCAGCTCGCCCTTCTCGTCGGAGGAGACGACGCCGACGGCATTTGCCCCTGCCGCCTTGCAGAGCTGCACGGCGAAGACGCCGAGGCCGCCCGCCGCGCCCCAGATCAGCACGTTGTGGCCGGGCTGCAGCTTGCACTGGTCGATCAGCATCCGGTAAGCGGTGAAGTAGGTGAGGCCGTAGGCGCAGGAGTCCGCCCAGGAGAGGTTCTGGGGGCGGGGCAGGAGCTGCTGGGCCTGCACCTTGGTGAACTGGGCGAAGGAGCCCCAGGTCGTCTCGTAGCCCCAGATCCTCTGGCTCGGCGCGGCCAGCGGGTCGAGACCGTGCACCTCGACGTCCTCGTAGGAGGCCTGGTTGCAGTGGACGACGACCTCGTCGCCCGGCTTCCAGCGGGTGACGCCCTCGCCGACCTTCCAGACGACGCCCGAGGCGTCGGAGCCGCCGATGTGGTGACCGTACTCGGGGTGGTCGCCGTAGCCGAAGACGGAGACCGGCTTGCCCAGGGCGGCCCAGACGTTGTTGAAGTTGACGCCGGCGGCCATCACCCGCACGATCACCTCGAAGGCGCCCGGCTCCGGCACCTCGATCTGCTCGAGTTGGAACGCGTCGTTGGGCTCGCCCTCGCGCTCCTGGCGGATCACCCAGGCGGCCATCGTCTCCGGCAGCTCTCCGGGCTCAACGTCCAGCTTCGCGACTGTGCTCGTGTCAACGGCCAACTGTGATCCTCCGCGGGTTCGGGTTCAGAAAGGGGGCGGCGAATCCTAACGCCGCTCAGGCGGCGTCGCTGTGGGCCTGCGGAGGTAGGCCCGTGGCCTTGGACTCGTCGTTCACCTCGGCGAGGATCGGGCGCACGGCGCGGTCGACGCGATGGGGCTCCTCCAGCTCCTTGCCCGAGGCCGCACCCATCTCCTCGATCCTGCGCAGCTGCGGCATGATCCGGCTCTCCAGCGAGCCGACCGCGTCATCGAAGGATTTGGTCGCTGAGTTGAGCTGGCGCCCGGCCTTGGCGAAGTGTTCGAGGAAGGCACCCATGCGGCTGTGCAGCTCGCGCGAGGCGGAGGCGATCTCCTGGGCCTGCTCGGCGATCTGCTCCTGCCGCCAACCCAGCTCGACCGTGCGCAGCAACCCGACCAGCGTGGTCGGCGTCGCGATCAGGATCTTCTGCTCGAGCGCGTAGTCATAGAGCGAGGGCTCGGCCTCGAAGGCGGCGTGCAGGGCCGCCTCGGAGGGCATGAAGCAGACGACGAAGTCGGGTGTCTCGCCGGAATCGAACTGGTCCTGGTAGCGCTTCGAGGCGAGTTTGGTGATGTGGTCGCGGACCTGGCGCGCGTGGCGGATCAGCTCGCCCTTGCGGGCCGCATCGTCCTCCGCCTCGAGCACCTCGAGGTAGGCATCGAGCGGCACCTTGGAGTCGATCACGACGCGGCGGCCGGCGGGCAGCATCACCACTGCATCGGGCCGCAGGATTCCCTCGCCGTCGTTGAAAGTCTGCTGCAACTCGAAGTCGACGTGCTCGGTCATGCCGGCGATCTCGACGCAGCGCTTCAGCTGCACCTCGCCCCACTGGCCGCGGGTCTGCGGCTGGCGCAGCGCCTTGACCAGGGTGCCGGTCTGGCTGCCGAGGTCGCCGAGCCCGACCTTCATCTCGTCCAGCAGCGTTCGCACCGCGCCGTCGGCGCTGCGGCGGTCGCGGCTCATCGTCGAGACCTCTTTTTCGATCCGCTCGAGGTTCTTGCCGATCGGCTCGGTCAGCCGCCGGAACTCGGCCTCGCGCTTCTGCAGCGCCGCCTCCGCCGCTTGTGTGTCGAGTTTGCGCGACTCCTCGTTGACCCGCAGCAGGTCGGCAACGGCTTTCGAGGTCGCCTCCTGGATCGCCGGGCCGTGGTCGAGCGGCAGCTGCTCCTCGGGCCGCCGGCTGACGACGTAGATCAGTGCGGCGACGAGCGCGAGCACGGCTATTGCGAGAACGATGGTCACGCAGTCGATGGTGACGATCGGGGCAGACGTAGCGGCGGTGCCCGAAAACCGCTATTTACGGCAGCAGCAGATCGTTCTCGGAGGAGCTGCGGTACGGGCCGACCGTGAAGCGGACCGGCTTCGCGCCGGGGATATCAGCGGCGCTGACCCGGTAGACGCCGGTTGGCAGCGAGGCCAGCAGGGAGTTGTTGCCGTTGGCGACGAGGGCGTCGGATTTGACGTTTTTCGGGCCGCGGACTTCGAGTTTCGAGTCGAAGTCGGTGAGGTTGGCGGAGACGAAGACGACGTCGACCGGAGCCTTGGACTTCACCTGGGGCTGGGCAGCGTGCTGGTTCTGCGGAATCTGTTGGCTGGGTTCGGGGCCAAAGGCGATGCGGCGCGGCTGCACCGTGATCGTCTTCGGCGTAACGGTGATGCTGACCCGGGTCGGCGGCTGCGGTCGCGGTTCGTTGGGATGTTCCTCAGCTCCGCAGCCGGCCGCGACCAATCCCAGCGCGACGACGACGCAGCCTGCGGCGAAGGCTCTGCCTCTCCCACTTCCCATCGCGCGGAATCTAGCCGAAGGGCAAGTCGACTACGCGAGCCGTAACGCCATCTTCACCTACGAGCAACTCGGCGCCGGGCTCGGCCTCGCGGCGCACGATCGCCAGGGCGAGCGGTCCGTGCAGGGGGGAGATGCAGCTGCCACCCAGCTTGCCGACCTCCTTCTCACCCAGCTTGAGCACCGCGCCGGGGCCGGCAGGCGCACTGAGCCGAAGGCCGCGCAGGTGGCGGTTCGGCTTGCCCTTGTAGTGCAGGCGGGCGACCGTCTCCTGGCCGATGTAGCAGCCCTTCTCGAAGTTGACGGCGGTGGCGACGATGCCGGCCTCGGCGGGCATCGTCGCCGTGTCCATCTCGCTGCCGAAGCGCGGCGTGCCGGCCTCGATGCGGACGATCTCGGCGGCGTCAGGGTCGACTTGCGGAGCGCCCGCCGCGGCGAGGGCGGCGCGGAGCCGCTCGCTGTCGTCGGCCGGCGCGATCAGGTCGATGCCGAGCGCGGTCCCCACCGCCAGGCACTCGACGCCCTCGATCGAGACGGGCCCGGAAGCATGCTCGGGAAGCGCGGCCGACCCGGCCAGCTCGGCGCTGCGAGGCCCGATCAAGGAGAGGATCGAGCGCCCCTCGCTGACGTCCTCGAGCGTCACCTCGCGCCCGATCTTGTACATGTCGAGGTGCCGGCGGGCAGCCGCCAGCGCCTCGGGCTCGACGTCGATCCAGACTTCGTCATCGGCCAGGCGCAGCACCCGCATGTCCGCCTGCATGTGCCCCTTGCGATCGAGCAGCGCCGCGTAGCACCCGTCACCCGGCTCAAGCGCCTCGATGTCGTTCGTCAGCTGCCCCTGCAGGTACTCGGCGGCCTCAGACCCCTTGAGCAGCAGCTTGCCGCGCGAGGAACGATCAAGCACCCCGCACTCTTCCCGCAGCTGCCGGTACTGGGCGTCGATCTCAACTGTCACCGCATCGGCCACCTCTCGATTCTAGGAAGCATCGTCTTTTAGATATGTCAAAATAATTTAGACGTGTCTAAATCAGAGACTGGATCCGAGCCAAAGCCAGGCATCAGCCGGCGCAAGATGCTGGGCGGGGCCTTGGCAGCGGGTGCCAGCCTGCCGCTCGTGCACGGCCTGCTCCCGCGCGGTTCCGCCGGTCCCGCAAACGCCGGCGCCGCGCCCGCGCACCCCGGCCACGGTGACTTCGCCCACGCGGGCTTTGCCCCCGGCCGCACGGTCGACCACCGGGCCAACGGCTTCGACCCGACCGAGCTGTTGCGCGACTTCGACTACGGCAAGACGCGCCGCCTGGCCAGCGGCCGGGTCGTGCGCGAATGGGAGATCGTCGCCCAGGACAAGGAGATCGAAGTCGCCCCCGGGGTCAAGTACGAGGCCTGGACCTACAACGGCCGCGTCCCCGGCCCGACCCTGCGCGCCCGCGAGGGGGAGCGGCTGCGCGTGCGCCTCATCAACGCCTCAGAACACCCGCACACGCTCCACTTCCACGGCATCCACACGGCGCTGATGGACGGCATGCCGGGGATCGGCGAAAACCGTGGCGGCGGCGCGATCGCGCCCGGCGCCGAGTTCACCTACGAGTTCGACGCCGAGCCCTTCGGCCTCCACCTCTACCACTGTCACGTTTCGCCGCTCGCCAGCCACATCTCGCGCGGCCTCTACGGCGCTTTCGTGATCGATCCGAAGCAGGGACGCCCGGAAGCCGACGAGATGGTGATGGTGATGAACGGCTTCGACACCAACTTCGACCTCTCCAACGAGGTCTATGCGGTCAACACGGTCGGCTTTCACTACGTCAACGAGCCGATCCAGGTGCGGCGCGACGAGCTGCTGCGGATCTACCTGGTCAACGCGCTCGAGTTCGACCCGATCAACTCCTTCCACGTTCACGCCAACTTCTTCCAGTTCTACCCGACCGGAACCTCGTTGCAGCCAAGTGAGTACACCGACACCGTGATCCAGGGGCAGGGGCAGCGGGCGATCCTCGAGATGAAGTTCCCCTTCGACGGCGACTACATGTTCCACGCTCACGTCAGTGAGTTCGCCGAGCTCGGCTGGTCCGGCTTCTTCCGCGTCGGCGATCCCTCGCGCATGGCCTCTGCGTCCGCCGCGGCCGCCTACTGCGAGCTGCCCTGGGGCGGCCGGGACGGGGCGGCCTGATGGAGGCGGGGGGGCGGGTCGAGCAGCTGCCGGGCGCGCGACTTCCGGCCTGGGCGTTGGGACTCCTGCCGCTCGCCTTGATCGGGGCGGCGATCGCCGCCTTTGCCCTGCTCGGCGGTCCCGGGCTCGGCGACCGCACGGGACCACCGCTGGAGGAAGTGGCGGTCGAGCGCACCGTGTTGAGGCCGGGGGAGATCGAGCTCACCCTGCGCAACGACGGCCCCGACCCCGTCCGGGTCGCCCAGGTGGCGGTCAACGACGCCTTCGCGCCGTTCACGACCAGCGATGGGGAGGAGATCGGCCGCCTCGGCTCGACCGCCGTGCGCATCTCCTATCCCTGGATCGAGGGCGAGGCCTACGAGATCTTCGTCCTGACCTCCTCCGGCGGCACGATCGACGCCACGATCCCCGTTGCCACCGAGACTCCGGATGCGGACCTCGGCTTCTTCGGCCTGATGGCGCTGCTCGGCGTCTACGTCGGCATCGTCCCGGTCAGCCTCGGCATGCTCTGGCTGCCCTTCGTGCGCCGCGTCGACGCGCGCTGGATCGGCGCCCTGATCGCCTTCACCGTCGGCCTGCTGGCGCTGCTGGCGATCGACGCCGCGCTCGAGGGGCTCGAGATCGCCGCCGAGGCGCCGAGCGCCTTCGGTGGCTCGGCCCTGGTCTTCGCCGGGGCGCTGGTCGCCTACCTGGTGCTGGCCGCGATCGACGCCTACCTGGCGCGACGACGCGATCGCCTTGCCGGCCCCGGCGCTGGTTCCGCTGCCCAGGGCGGTCTCTACATGGCGCTGCTGGTCGCGATTGGGATCGGCCTCCACAACCTCGGCGAGGGTCTTGCGATCGGCTCCTCCTACGCCACCGGGGCACTCGCCCTCGGCGCTTTCCTCGTCGTCGGCTTCGCTATCCACAACACGACCGAGGGACTGGCGATCGTCGCACCGCTGCGCGAGGGCGACGGACCGAACGCGGGGGTGGGGTTCCGCTGGTTGCTGGCGCTTGGGTTGATCGCCGGAGCGCCGGCGGTGCTCGGTGCCTGGATCGGCGCTGCGGCCTTCAACCCGAGCCTGGCGGCGCTGCTCTTCGGCGTCGGCGTCGGCGCGATCGCCAGGGTGATCGTGCAGATTGCTCCGGCGATGCGCGATCCCGACGGGCGCATCCTGCACCCGCTCTCGGTCGCTGGCATGCTTGCCGGCATCGCCCTGCTCTACGTCACCGGCCTGCTGGTGTCCGTCTGATGGCCGCCTCCGGCGGCAGCCCGCGGCGCGCGCCCTCCACCGAGGCGATCGAGGACTACGCGAAGGCGATCTACGCGCTCTCGGCCGACCGCCCGGGCCCGGTCAGCAACGGCGAGTTGGCGGCGCGGCTGAAGGTGACGCCGGCAACGGCGACCTCGATGCTGAAGCGGCTTGCCGACCTCGGCCTGGTCGATTACCTGCCCTACAAGGGCGTGACCCTGACGCCGGCGGGGGAGAAGGTCGCACTCGAGGTGATTCGCCACCACCGCTTGATCGAGGCCTACCTCGCCGAGGCGCTGGGCATGCCCGAGGACCGCGTCCACGCCGAGGCCGAGGTGCTCGAGCACTACATCTCCGAGGAGCTCGAGCTGCTGATCGCGGCCAAGCTGGGTGAACCCAGCCACGATCCCCACGGCTCGGCGATTCCCGGTCCCGATCTGAAGCCCCCGGGGGAAGGAAGCAGCCGGCGGTGAGCTCGCCGCCCGGCAGCGACGCTCCGGTCGAGGAGGCTCCTGTCGCCGACGCCGCGGTCGAGGACGTCCTCCCCGGCGAGGCCGCGGTAGCCCGCGCCGCCCGCCGCTCGCTCGATGGTCACGCCCGCGGTCCGGCCCGTCTCTGGCCCTTCCTCGGGCCTGCCTTCGTCGCCGCCGTCGCCTACATCGACCCCGGCAACTTCGCCACCAACATCGCCGGTGGCGCCAAGTTCGGCTACCTGCTGCTCTGGGTGATCCTCGCGGCCAACCTGATCGCGATGGTGGTGCAGACCCAGTCGGCGAAGCTGGGGATCGCGACCGGCAAGAACCTCGCCGAGCTCTGCCGCGAAACGTTCTCGCGGCGCACCTCGATCGGCCTCTGGCTGCAGGCCGAGGTGGTGGCGATGGCGACCGATATCGCCGAGGTGGTCGGCGCCGCGCTCGGCCTCAACCTGCTCTTCGGCATCCCGCTCTTCCCGGCGGGGCTGATTGCCGGCGCGGGTGCCTTCGGCATCCTCGCCCTGCAGCAGCGGGGCTTCCGCCGGCTCGAGGCAGTGATCACGGCCCTGGTCGGCGTCGTCGTCGCCTCCTTCGTCTTCGAGCTCTTCCACGCCAACCCGGACGGGGGCGAAGTGGCCAAGCACCTCTTCGTGCCCGGCTTTGGCGGCACCGAGAGCATCCTGCTCGCCACCGGGATCATCGGCGCCACGGTGATGCCGCACGTGATCTACCTGCACTCGGCGCTGACCCAGCGGCGGATCGTCGGCCGCAACACCGAGGAGCGCAAGCGCATCCTGCGCTTCGAGAAGATCGACGTGGTGATCGCGATGTCGCTCGCCGGCGTGATCAACCTCTCGATGATGATCGTCGCCGCCGCCCTGTTCCACGAAGGCGGCCTCTCCGGGATCGACTCGATCGACGGCGCCTACGACGGGCTCAAGTCGTTGGTCTCGGTCAACGCGGCGACGGTCTTTGCCATCGCCCTGCTCGCCTCCGGCTTCGCCTCCTCCTCGGTCGGCACGATGGCCGGGCAGGTGGTGATGCAGGGCTTCATCCGCCGTCGCATCCCGATCTTCCTGCGCCGCGCGATCACCCTGGCGCCGGCCCTGGTCGTGCTCGGCCTCGGGCTCGACCCCACCGATGCCCTGGTCGCCAGCCAGGTCGTCCTCTCCTTCGGCATCCCCTTCGCCCTGGTGCCGCTGCTGATGCTGGCCTCGAAGAAGGATGTGATGGGCGCCATGGTCAACCCGCGCTGGCTGACCGGGTTCGCGGGGACGCTGGCGGCGATGATCATCGCCCTCAACGTCTTCCTCCTGCAGCAGGTGTTCTTCGGCTAGGTGCCGAGGAGCTTGGCGACCAGCTCGGGGAGTTCACGCGCCATGCGGGAGCGGGGGACGGCCAGGTCGATCCCGGCTGCGTCGGCGGCCTGCTTGGTCTCGACCTCGACGTGGGAGTAGTAGCCGAGCACCGGGATGTCGGCGCTCGCAAGCGTTTGGGGGTCCTCGGCGTCGAGGTCGGCGACGATCAGCTCGACGCCCTCGAGCGAGGCGGTGGCAAGCGAGGGGGAGAGGGTCACCTCGTGTCCGGCGGCGCTCAGCATTGCCTCGACCTTGCTGCCGAGCAGGAGGTCGGAGGAGATCGCGACGACGCGGGCCACTAGAGCGAGCGGCGTTCGCGGAACTCCTCGCGAACGCTCTCGGGCCGGCCCCACATCTGCACGACCTCGGCGCGGCCCTCGCGCACCTCGCGCAGCTGCATCTCGCCGCCGATGCCGTCGGCGTCGAGCTTGGCGAGGACGCCCTTGACCGTCTCCGCGGCGGCGGCGTGGCCGAAGCTGTGGGCGACGATCAGGCGCCAGTCCCAGTCGGCCTGGGAGTAGGGCTGCGCGTTGACCTGGCTCAGCGCCACCGCGGCGTCGACGTAGCGGCTCTCGTCCTCGATCCGGAGGTCGAGCTCGAGGTCGGTCCAATCCGACGGCATCGCCTCGAGCACCTGCTGGAAGTCGGCGGCCAGGCTCACGGCTGCAAGCCTAGCTCGAACGCTGCGTCCACATCGAGGGGTCGCCCGAGCAGGCCGTGTTCGAGGTCCCAGCGCGCCCAGGCGCGCAGCACGGCCGGGTCGAAGGGCCGCGGGTGCAGGCCGGGCAGCAGCACGTCGAGCTGCGCTTGCTGTTCGGCCCGCTCGAGGCTGGGCACTTCGGTGAGCAGGTCGTCGAGGGCGCGTTCGGGGTTGTTGACGGCGTATTCGTAGCCGCGGGTGGTTGCGTCGAGCACCGCTTCGACCAGATCGGGATCGCGCTGGATGGTCTCTCGCGAGGTGACGAGGACGAGCTCGGGGTAGGGCGGAGCGCCGTAGCGGTCGACCTTGAAGATCTTGATCGGGACGCCCTGCTGTCGCAGGGCGACGCCCTCGGCGTTCCAGAAGCCGGTCGCGGCGTCGACCCTGCCGGCCGCCAGCGAGGAGATCGCGTTGAAGCCGATCGTCACCCGCTTCACCTTCGCCGGATTGCCGCCGTCGGCGCCCACCTCGGAGTCGACCACCGCTTCGTCGGAGGGCAGGCCGGTGACGCCGACGGTGCGGCCTTCGAGATCGCGGGGCCGGGCGATGCCGCGGTCGCCGCGGGCGATCACCGCGGCGAGTGGGCGTTGGACCAGCGGCATCGTGCCGACCAGGTCGATGCCGCGCTCGCGGGCGATGCCGAGGTCGTGGATGTCGAGGATGGCGAAGTCGGCGCGGCCGGCGGCGAGCAGCTTCGGCGCGTCGGTCGATTCGCCGGGCTGGCGGATCGTCAGGTCGATTTCCGCGTCGCGATAGAAGCCCTGGCGCCGCGCCGCGTAGATGCCGGAGTGCACGGCGTTCGGCGTGAAGTCGAGCACAAGGGTCGCGCCGCTAGGCGCGCCCGGTTCAGCGCCGCTCCCCCCGCAGCCGGCGAGGCCGGCTAGCAGGGAGGCGGCCGCCAGCAGCGCGACAACCAACTTCATCTGGCTCGGGACGCTATTTCATTCGCTCAATATGGGTAGACTGGCGCCGCCCCCAGTCGAATCAGGGATCTAGGAGGAGAGAGAGTGCAGGAACGAGGACTACCGGCATACCTTGCTGAGCTAATAGGCACCTTTTTGTTGGTGTTTTTCATCACCACGGTTGTGGTGCTTTTCCTATCGACCGGCGAACAGGCCCAGTTTGGGACTGACTTCGCGGTAATCGGGCTCACCCATGCCTTCCTGCTCTTTGGCCTCATCGTCATGTTCGGCGTGGTCAGCGGTGGGCACTTCAACCCCGCGGTCACGCTTGCGGCCTGGGCGATCAAGCGAATCGGGTCGATCGACGCCCTGATCTTCATGCTGGCCCAGCTTTCCGGCGGCGTGCTCGGCGCGCTGCTCTGCAAGGGCCTGCTGCTCGACGAGGGGCGTGCCACCCACTACGGCGCCGCAACCGTGAGCGGCATCCTGGGTGGGAACACCCAGGGCGCGATCATCGAGGCGATCGGCACCTTCTGCCTCGTGCTCGTGATCTTGGCCGCGGTCTACTCGCGCAAGAGCTTCAAGGAGTGGGCGCCGCTGGCAATCGGCACCACGCTTGGCTTCATCGTCATGGTCGGCGGCCCGCTGACCGGCGGTTCCTTCAACCCGGCCCGTTGGTTCGGCCCGGCGCTGGTCGGCAACGAGTGGGGCGGCGTCTGGCCCTACCTGGTCGGCCCGATCGTCGGCTCGCTGCTGGCGGCCGCGGTGTTTCGCTTCGTGATCGAAAAGGGCGGCCTGCCGCCGACCGAGCCGGCCGAGCCAGTGCGGCCTCCGGTCGAGAAGTACTCCGAGGGCGCTCGCTAGGAGCGGGGCCTTCGGGCCTCGATTCGACTGACTTGAGACCGGGCCGGCAATGCCGGCCCGGTCCTTTCTTGCAGTAGCTTGGGCAGCGTGCGCCGGGTCACCTTCTCGCGGAACTACACGCTCTCGCTCTCACGCACCTGCCAGTGCTACTGCAAGTACTGCGCCTTCGCCACGCACCAGGCGCACATTCGCAGCCCTGAGGAGGTCGAAAAGCTTCTAGACGAAGCTGTTCGTCGCAATGCCAAGGAGCTTCTGGTTCTCACGGGGGAGCGACCCGAGGTCAACCCTGTCGTCGCAGCCAAGCTCGCCGAGTGGGGCCATGAGGACTTCACGTCCTATGTCATCTGGTCCTGCGAGCGAGCGCTTGAGCGAGGCATGCTCCCGCACACGAACATTGGGGTGCTCGACCGTCCCGATCTAGCTCGACTGCGAGAGGTCACGGCTTCGCAGGGCTTGATGCTCGAGTCGGTCTCCGAGCGACTGATGGAGACCGTCCACGCCGGGTCCCCTACGAAGC
This sequence comes from uncultured Solirubrobacterales bacterium, assembly GCA_963701265.1. Classification (GTDB taxonomy): domain Bacteria; phylum Actinomycetota; class Thermoleophilia; order Solirubrobacterales; family 70-9; genus VRUE01. The sequence goes on along the minus strand of OY969581.1, from coordinate 2,010,518 downwards.
ACCCTGCCCAGCGATTGGCGACGATCGAGGCCGCTGGTGAACTCAAGATCCCGTTCACGAGCGGCATCTTGATTGGCATCGGGGAGACCGAGGAGGAGCAGGTCGAATCGCTGGAAGCGCTGGCTGAGCTGCACGGGCGCTACGGGCATATCCAAGAGATGATCTTGCAGAACTTCGTGCCGCATCCGCGGTACTACGGGGCTGAAGTGGCGGATATTGCCGACGAGGCTGCGCGCGAAAGGTGGGAGGAGGGCGGGGGTGCCCCTCCTCTTGCTGGGTTTTTCGCCAATGGCGTTGAGTCGCCGTCCGAGGGGGCCAGCCGGGCGAAAAAGGGGACGCCGCTGCGTGGAGGGGCACCCCCGCCCTCCTTGCCAGCTTGGGCGAGCACCGTTGGCGTTGAGGACATCAAGCGGTTGATTCTGGAGTGCAAGCGGTTGATGCCGGACGTGGGGGTACAGGTGCCGCCGAATCTGTCGGACGACTGGGATGAGCTGGTCGAGGCAGGAGCTACCGATCTGGGCGGGCTGTCGGCGAACGGCGACCACATCTCGCCCGAGCACGCGTTTCCCAGCCCCCACGAGGTCAGAAAGGGACTGGCTCCCAAGGGGTTCGCGCTGACGGAGCGGTTGTGCGTCTACCCGCAGTACATGGATCCCGAGTGGATGGAGCAGGGGGTCCTGGATGTGATCAAGCTGAAGTACTGGAGCTTCATTCCGCGCAGCGGTTCGGGACGGAGGACCGAGGAGACGATCGATCCCGGACTCGCCGAGAAGGCGATCTCCAAGGGTCGCGATGGCAGTGAGTTGTCAGAGGACGAGTTGACGGCGCTCTTCGCCGAGACGCGGCCGGAGGTGATTGAGGAGATGCGGGTGGCGGCCGACGAGCTTCGTCGAGAGCTGGCTGGGGACCGGGTGACGTTTGTCGTCAATCGAAACATCAACTTCACCAACATCTGCGTGGTCGGTTGCGCCTTCTGCGGGTTCGGGCAGGGCAAGCGCTCGCCGGACGCCTATGAGGTCTCGGAGGAGGACTTTGCTGAGCGCGTACTCGAAGCGGTTGAGTTCGGGGCGACCGAGCTCTGCATGCAGGGCGGCATCCATCCCGACCTGACGCTCGAGGAGTACGGCAAGTGGCTGCGGCTGGCGAAGGACGTGGCGCCGCAGCTGCACCTGCACGCCTACTCGCCGATGGAGGTCCACTACATGTGCGAGCGCTCGGGCAAGGGGCCGGAGGAGGTCTTCGAGTACCTGATCGAGTGCGGCCTCGGCTCGACGCCGGGGACCGCGGCAGAGGTGCTCGACGACGGGGTGCGGCAGCGGATCTCGCCCAACAAGCTGCCGGCGGATCGCTGGGTGGAGATCATCGAGGCCTCGCACCGCGCTGGGCTGCGCTCGACCTCGACCGTGATGTTCGGCCACATCGAGGAGCCGCGCGAGCTGGCCCGGCACATGCGCGTCGTCCGCGCCCTGCAGGAGCGCACCGGTGGCATCACCGAGTTCGTGCCGCTCAGTTTCATCCCCTTCAACACGATGCTCGGCCGCACCCACGGGATCGAGGAGATATCGGCGGCGGAGAACCTCAAGCACACCGCCGCCTTCCGCCTCGCGCTTGGCAAGACGATTCCGAACCTGCAGGCGAGCTGGGTGAAGATGGGCCTCGACGCCGCCACCGAGGCGCTGCGTTGGGGGGTCAACGACCTCGGTGGAACGCTGATGGAGGAGAACATCTCGCGCATGGCCGGCTCCCAGCACGGCGTCCGGCTCGAGCCCGAGCAGCTGATCGGCGCCGCTCGTGCCGGTGGCCGCGAGCCCGCTCAGCGCACCACGCTCTACGAGATAGTTGAGACTTATTAACCAAGCGCCTATCTTTGGCTGATCGCTTCGTGGTTTTCATTGGGAGGACGATTTCCGGCGCTGGAAGTCTTCGCGCTTCCTGCTCTTTCGGTGCTGCTCGGCCTGGTGGTGCTCTGGGGCCTGAAGCCCTGGGAGGACGATTCGGCTGCTCCCCAGCGGGCGCCCCTGGGGATCGAGATGGCGGTTGGTGAGGGCAAGGCGTTCCCCGCAGGGTCTACGGCTTCGGTGGCCCGGGGGAGAGTCGCTCCGGTCGGGCCCAAGCTCGTCGTCCGGGCGGGGGAGCCCGTCGAGCGCGAGGGGGAAGCAGTTCCGAGCCCTCCGAGCCTCGCTGTTGCGCCGGCTCAAGCCATAGCTGTTGCCGAGGTGCCGTCTTCGCCCCAGGGTTCTGCACCTGGAGCGGGGGCTGGCGATGAGGTTCCCTCTGTCGGAGCAACAGATGTGGAGGCTCCGCCAGAGGGAACCTCATCGCCCGTCACGGTTCCGGTGAGTACCGGTGGCGGGGGCACTGAGGGCGGTACGCCCGGAGGACCGATTGCTTCAGGGGGTGGGCCGAACTCGGAGGGCTGCGAAGGGGACGAATACCTGGTCACGGTCACCTTCCTCGGTGAGGAGCCTGTGGACGAGGAGGTCCTGGACGAGGAGGCTCCCGTCGAAATCTTGCTTCAGCAGCTCAATGAGGATGGGAGCGTCGAGGAGGAACTGACGCTCGAAGGGGTGCTCTCCGACGCTCGCAGGCTGGCCTTGAAGCTCAGCTCCGAAGGGAACTGCGTCGAGGTCGAAATCGCTCAGCCAGATGAAGCGGGCGAAGAAGAAGCAGAAGAAGTACCGGAGGCGGGCGACGAAGAAGTCCCCGAGCCCGCCGAGCTGCCGGTACCCGTCTCGCCCTAAATCGCCGATGCGGGCGATGGTCCTGGAGCGCGCGCGGGAGCCGTTGAGGTCCGCGGAGCTTCCCGACCCGCAGCCAGGTGCCGGGCAGGTTCTGATCTTGGTCAGCGCCTGCGGGGTCTGCCGCACCGACCTGCACATCGCCGACGGCGAGTTGGATCAGCCGAAGCTGCCGCTCGTGCCGGGCCACCAGATAGTCGGCACGGTGGTCGCGGCGGGGGAGGGGGCCGAGCGCTTCGCGGTTGGGCGGCGGGTCGGGGTGCCATGGCTGGGCTGGACCTGCGGCGAGTGCCGCTACTGCCTCTCCGGCCGCGAGAACCTCTGCGACCGTGCCCGCTTCACCGGCTACGACATCGATGGCGGCTACGCCGAGCTGGCGGTCGCCGATGAGCGCTTCTGCTTCCCGCTGCCTGAGGGCTACCCGGACGAGCAGGCGGCTCCGCTGCTCTGCGCGGGCCTGATCGGCTACCGGGCGCTGCGCCTGGTCGGCGACGCTGAGCGGATCGGCTTCTACGGCTTCGGCGCTGCCGCCCACATCCTCTGTCAGGTGGCGGTGCACCAGGGTAGGCGCGTCTTCGCCTTCACCCGCGAGGGCGATGCGGAGGGACAGGCCTTCGCCCGAGGGCTCGGTGCAGAATGGGCCGGGTCGTCAGATGAGGCGCCGCCGGAGGAGATCGACGGCGCGATCGTCTTCGCCCCGCTCGGCTCGCTGATGACGACGGCGCTGCGGGCGAGCGCCAAGGGTGCGCGGATCATCAGCGCCGGCATCCACATGAGCGACATCCCGAGCTTCCCCTACGAGCAGCTTTGGGGCGAGCGCACCCTGGGCTCGGTCGCCAACCTGACCCGGCGCGATGGCGAGGAGTTCCTCGAGCTCGCGCCCCAGGTCCCGATCCGCACCGAGGTAGAGCTGCATCCCCTGGAGGACGCCAACCAGGCCCTCGACTCAATCCGCACCGGCGCCCTCCACGGCGCCGCCGTGCTGACGATCTAACGGAAGAGATCCTCGTCACGCGGTCGGCGCAATGCGGCCGCTCCGGGTCCGTCCTCTGCGCTGACAAAGCGATCGAGGCCGCGGACGATCACCACCGGGACGCCGCTGTCCTTGCCGCGAACCAGATCCGCCGCCGCCGCAACCTCGTCGGCAACGGCGATCACGGTGGCCTCCAGCTCCCTGCCGTGCGCATCGCTGCGCCCCCGCCAATCATCGAGTGGCTGCAGTCCAGCGCAGCCAATCGCCACCTCGGTCTGCCCAAGCCGCCACGCGCGCCCAAGGCTGTCGCTGATCACCACCCCGGATCCCTCGCCGACGATCTCGCGGCGGATCCGCCGTGCCGACGCGTCCGGGTCTTCGGGCAGCAGGCAGACCGTGTCGTCATCGGGGACGTTGGAGCTGTCGATCCCCGCGTTGGCGCACACGAGGCCGTGGCGGGTCTCGACGATGAGGACATTACGCTCCGCGCGCAGCACCTCTTTGCTCTCCTCGAGGATCAGCTCGACCAGTGCCGGCTCCTTGCCGAGCACGGCCGCGAGCTTGCGCGCTTCGGCGCCGGGGATGACCGAGGAGAGGCGGCGGGTCTGTCCCTCCGCCTTGGAGACGACCTTCTGGGAGATCACGACGATGTCGCCGTCCTCGAGCTCGGCATGCGCGGCGATCAGCTCGCCAAGCGCCATGCCCTCTTTGATCTCCGGCAGCCCCCCGACGCCGAACACCCGAAGCTCGCTCATATGCCCAGCGCCTTCGCCGTCCGCTTCGCTCGCCCGCGGCTCCGCTCCAGCGCCATGGTCAGCGCGACGACGTCGGCTGGGGTGTCGAGGTCGAGTGCAAGCGAGGGAAGCTCCTCGACGCCGAAGGGCACGCCCGCCTCGCGGGCGGCGGCGACGTGCCTGGCGCAGCTGCCCTCACCGAAGGAGGGCTCGATCGCCTCGGGCGGCGCCAGTGCCAGTGCGTTGGTGCCGGTGCCGTGCCGGTCGGGGACGATCGCGACGTAGCGCTCCGGCATCCCGGTGAGCAGGCGTTCGAGCTCGCGGGTCGCCAGCAGTGGGCAGTCGATCGGCAGCAGCACGACGCACTCGGCGCCGAGTTCCCCCGCGCGGGCGATGCCGGCGAGGGCTGCGCCCGAGTGACCGCCCTGGTCGGGATCGGGGAGCACTTCGGCACCGCTCGCCGTCGCCAGCTCGATCGCGCGTGGCTCGCTGCTGACGACGATCAGGCGCTCGATCGAGCGCGCAGCGCCGATCGCTTCCAGCACGTCCTCCAGCATCGCCGCCGCCAGTTCGGCGCGATGAGTGCTGCCCATGCCCGGCGCCAGCCGCTGCTTGGCCGCAGCGAAGCGCTTGACCGGCAGGATCGCGGTCGCCTTCAAGCCGTCAGTGAGTGGGAGTCAGGCACCTTCGACGAGGCTAGCGGCGTAGTCGAGGACGATGCGCCCCAGGCGCACCCGGCCGGCGGCACCGTCCATCAGCGTCGCCGTGGCGAGCGTGGGGATCTCCGTCGGCGCCGGGTCGGGATCGCCCTCGTCGACGATCATCGCGTCGATCAAGCCGGCGTAGAGCGAGGCGACGCCGGCTGCGGTGGACGGCCGGCCCAGCGCCTGCATGAAGCGCTCGGTCGGGCCCTTGACGACCTTGCCGGCGACGAAGGGGCTGACCGCGATGACCGGCACGCCGAACTGGGTGATCGCCTCGCGCATGCCCGGCACAGCGAGGATCGGGCCGATGCTGATCACCGGGTTGGAGGGCCCGATCACGATCGCCTCGGCGCCGCGCAGCGCCTCCAGCACCTCCTTGCTCGGCTCGGCCTCGGCGATCCGCTCGAGCTCGACGCCGTGCACCTCGGGTGCCCCCTGGTCGACGATCAGGTACTCCTGCAGGCCGCGCGTGCCGGCGCCGGTGTGGACCTTGGTCCGCACCGGCGTCTCGCACATCGGCAGCACCCGCGCCTCAACCCCAACGGCGCGCGCGATCTGCGCCTGCGCGGCCGTGTAGCTGCCGCCCTCCTCGACGAATTGACGCCGGTAGAGGCAGGCGGCGAGGTCGCGGTCGGAGAGGCCGAACCAGCTCGGCGCGCCCAGTCTGGTCAGGCGCTCGAAGACGGTGAAGCTGTCGTCGCGCAGCCCCCAGCCGCGCTCCTCGTCGATTTCGCCGCTGAGCCAGTAGGTGATGAGGTCGGGGTCGGGGGAGACGTGGACGCCGAGCGTCTCGATGTCGTCGCCCGTGTTGGCGATGACCGCCAGGTCGGAGCCGATCTCCTCCTGTATCCCGGCGGCGAGCTTGGCGCCGCCGGTGCCGCCGGCGAGGAGCGCGATCCTCACTTCAAGCCCAGTGGTCGGCGTCCGGCAGGTTGGTGAGTTTGATCCCGGCGTGGGCCTTGTAGCGGGTGTTGACGGAGATCAGCATCGGCGTCAGCTGCTCGACGATGCGGGCCATCTCGAGCGCGCCGGCGTTGACTGGGCGCAGCCCGGGAATCAGCTCGATCAGGCGCGCCACCCGCGCCTTGTCGGCCTTGCGGTCGCCGCAGACCAGCACGTCCTCGTCCAGCTCAACGGTGGGATCGGAGAGGCTGGGGGCGCCGACGGTGTGCAGGGCGGCGACGACGGTCACTCCCTCGGGCACCATCTCCTGCGCCTGCTGGGCCGCCGAGCCCTGCCAGACGCCGAGCGAGCGGGTCGCCTTGCCGCTGACCGCGGCGGCGAGCGGCACCGTGCAGTCGACCAGGATCTGGCCCGGCTGCAGAGCCTCGCGCAGGTTGTTGAGGTTCTCCGACTGGGCGCGGAAGGGGACGGTGAGGAAGACGATCTCCGCCCGCTTGGCGGCGTCCTCGTTGAGCAGCCCCTCGATCTGGGCGCCGGGGACCTTCTCGCGCAGCTTCGCCGCGGCTTCCTCGGCCCGCTCCGCCGAGCGCGAGCCGAGCACGATCGGCGCGCCCGCCTTGGCCCAGCGCAGCGCCAGGCCGGCGCCGAGCGCGCCGGTGCCGCCGACGATCGGGATGGTGGGGAGGTCCGCCACGGGCGCGGAAGTCTATGCTCACGCCCGATGCGACTGGAGGGACGCAAGGCACTGGTGACCGGCGGCGCCAGCGGGATCGGCGCCGCGATCGCCGCCCGGCTCGCCGCCGAGGGCGCCGAGGTCTGGGTCGGCGACATCGACACCGAGGGCGCCGAGCGCGTCGCGGGTGAGGTCAACGGGCACGCGATCGAGCTCGACGTGACCGACCTCGAGTCGGCCAGGGCCGCGGTCGAGGCCGCCGGCACGCTCGACATCCTCGTCAACAACGCCGGCACCGACGAGTTCGGCTTCTTCACCTACACCATGCCCGAGCAGTGGCAGAAGGTGATCGGGATCAACCTGATCGGCGTGCTCAACTGCACCCACGCGGCGCTGCCCGGCATGCAGGGGGCCAAGTACGGCCGCATCCTCAGCATCTCCTCGGAGGCGGGCCGCGTCGGCTCCAAGGGTTCGGCCGTCTACTCGGCGGCCAAGGCCGGCATCATCGGCTTCACCAAGGCGATCGCCCGCGAGAACGCGCGCTACGGGATCATCGCCAACGCGATCGCCCCGGGCCCGATCGAGACGCCGCTTTTGATGGGCGCCAAGGAGTTCGGCGAGATCGGCGAGAAAGTGATCGAGACGATGAAGTCCTCGACCCAGATGGGCCGCCTCGGCCAGCCCGATGAGGTCGCCGCCGCCGCAGCCTTCCTGGTCTCCGACGACGCCACCTACGTCACCGGCGAGACCCTCGGGGTCAGCGGTGGATTGGGGATGGTCTGATGACCGAGACCGAGCAGGGCCTGGTCCCAGGGCTCGAGCGCAGCGATGAGTTCACGGTTGCGCCACCGCTCGTCACCGACGTCGGCGGCACGATCGGCAGCGGCGTGCTCTCGACCCCGGGCATGATCGGGATGATGGAGGCGAGCGCCCAGGTACTCGCCTACGAACACCTTCCAGAGGGCAAGGCGACGGTGGGCTTCGAGGTCTGTATCAAGCACGTGGCCGCCGCCGCGGAGGGCGCGACCTGCCGCACGCAGGCCACTCTGCGCGAGGTCGTTGAAGGGCGCAAGCTGCGCTTTGACGTCGAAGTGAGCGAAGGCGAGCGCACGATCGGCGTCGGCACCCACGAGCGGCGCGTGGTCGGCCAGGCCGGTCCGCCGACCGCGTAGCCTCGGTCGCGATGAGCCCGCTGCCGAGCAAGGTCCGCATCCGTGAGGTCGGGCCGCGCGATGGCTTCCAGAACGAGCCGGAGACGATCCCGACGGCGGAGAAGATCCGCCTCGTTGACCTGCTTTCGGCGACCGGCCTGAAGCGGCTCGAGGTGACCTCTTTCGTGCGGCCCGAGGTGATCCCGCAGCTTGCCGACGCGGAGGAGGTGCTGGCCGGGGTGCGGCGGCGCGAGGGCGTCGCCTTCTCGGTCCTGATTCCCAACGAGCGCGGCTTGGAGCGGGCGCTGGCGCTGCGCGAGCGCTTCGACGAGATCAACGTCTTCGTCTCCGCCTCGGAGACCCACAACCGCAAGAACGTCAACCGCTCGATCGAGGAGTCGCTGGAAGGGCTGGAGCGCACGCTTGCGACCGCCCGCGAGGCCGGGCTGCGCTGCGAGGGCGTGATCTCCACCTCCTTCGGCTGTCCCTACGAGGGCGAGGTGCCGCCTGAGCGCGTCTTCGGCATCGCCGAGCGGCTCGCCGCCGCTGGCTGCGCGGAGGTCGGCTTCGGCGACACGACCGGGATGGCCAACCCGCGCCAGGTCGGCGAGTTCTTCGCCGCCGCGCGCGAGCGCCTTGCCGGGGCCGAGCTGACCGCCCACTTCCACAACACCCGCGGCCAGGGCCTCGCCAATGTGCTGGCGGCATTGGAGCAGGGCGTCGACTCCTTCGAGTCGAGCTTCGGCGAGCTCGGCGGCTGCCCGGTGCCACCCGGTGCCACCGGCAACATCGCCACCGAGGACGTGGTCTCGATGCTGCACGAGATGGGCCTCGAGACCGGGGTGGACCTGGCGGCGCTGGTCGCCGCCTCACGTGAGGCGCAGGAGACGCTCGGGCGCCCGCTCGGCGCGCACGTGCTCACCGCCGGTCCCGTGGACTGGCACCGCGAATAGGCTCCGCGCAGATGACTGATTTCGCGCAAGCGCTCGAGGCCGCCCTCGCCGGGGGGCCGCAGCGCCATCACGAGAAGACCGAGGAACAGGGCAAGCTGCCGGTGCGCGAGCGGGTTGCGCGCCTGGTCGACGAGGGCTCCTTCAGCGAGGAGGCAGCGCTCGCCAACTGGAACGTCGAGGGCCTCGGCGCCGACGGCGTCGTCACCGGCCTGGCCACGATCGACGGCCGCCGCGTCGCCCTGATGGCCAACGACCCGACGGTCAAGGCCGGCTCCTGGGGGCCGAAGACGGTCGAGAAGATCCTCCGCATCCAGGAACGGGCGCTGAGCCTGCAGCTGCCGATGGTCTACCTGGTCGACTCGGCCGGCGCGCGGATCACCGATCAGGTGCAGATGTTCCCCGGCCGCCGCGGCGCCGGGCGGATCTTCCACAACGAGGTGCGGCTCTCCGGCCAGGTGCCGCAGGTCTGCCTGCTCTTCGGCCCGAGCGCCGCCGGCGGCGCCTACATCCCCGCCTTCTGCGACGTCGTGATCATGCGCGACGGCAACGCCTCGATGTACCTGGGCTCGCCGCGGATGGCGGAGATGGTGATCGGCGAAACGGTGAGCCTGGAGGAGATGGGTGGGGCCAAGATGCACACCGGCGTCTCCGGCTGCGGCCACTTCCTGGTCAAGTCAGACGAGGAGGCGATCGACCTCGCCAAGCGCTATCTCTCCTTCATGCCGGGCAGCTGGCAGGAGGAGCCGCCGCCGGCAGCGCCGGCCGAGCCGGCCTCGCGGACGCCGATCGCCGAGATCGTCCCCGCCGACGAGAACCGACCCTTCGACATGCAGCTGCTGCTCGACTCGCTGCTCGACGCCGAGAGCTTCCTGCCGGTGCACAAGCGCTGGGCCAAGGAGCTGATCGTCGGCTACGGGCGGCTCGATGGCCGCGTCGTCGGCGTCGTCGCCAACCAGCCCAAGTACACCGGCGGCGTGCTCTTCGTCGACTCCGCCGACAAGGCGGCCCGCTTCATCCAGACCTCCAACGCCTTCAACGTGCCACTGCTCTTCCTCGCCGACGTGCCGGGCTTCATGATCGGCACCGGGGTCGAGCGCCAGGGGATCATCCGCCACGGGGCGAAGATGATCAGCGCCGTCTCCGAAGCGACCGTGCCGAAGATCTCCGTGGTCGTGCGCAAGGCCTACGGCGCCGGGCTCTACGCGATGGCCGGCCCGGCCTTTGAGCCAGACTGCTGCATCGCCCTGCCCAGCGCCTCGATCGCGGTGATGGGCCCGCAGGCAGCGGTCAACGCCGTCTTCTACAATCAGATCCAGGCGATCGATGATGAGGCCGAGCGCGAGGCGTTCGTCGCCCAGAAGCGCGAGGAATACGCCGAGGACATCGACCTCCTCCACCTCGCCTCCGAGCTGGTCGTCGACGCGGTGGTCGATCCCAGCGAGCTGCGCGGCGACCTGATCAAGCGCTTCGCGATGGCGGCGGGCAAGGAGCGCTCCTTCGCCGTGCGCCGCAATCCAGTCACGCCCGCCTGAAGCACGCCGCTCCCTTCTCGCTACCGTCTCAGGGGTGATGCGGAGCGTCAGAGCGCCGCTGGCGGGGTGTCTTGCCTGCAGCGCCGGGCTGCTGCTCGTCGCCCTGCTCGCCTATGGAACGGAGGCCATGCAGCGGCTCGACGCGAGGGTCCTTGACCGCTTCATCGCTTCTCCGGGGTCTCACGCCGAGTCGCTTGCCACTGCGATCGTGCCGGCCGGTGACCTTCCGGTCCTGCTGGCGGCGCTGGTGCTCGCCTGCGCGATCGGCCTGGCCCGGGGCCGGCCCCGGCGGGCCGCCGCCGCTCTCGTCGTGGTCGCCGGCGCAAACCTGATGACCCACGCCCTCAAGGTCCTGCTCTCCACCCACCCCAGGCTGCAGACGATCCTTGGCGCCGAACAGTTCCGCTGGGATGGCTTCCCCAGTGGTCACGTCACCGCGCTGGTTTCGCTCGCGGTCGCCTTTGCTTTCGTGGTGCCGCGACGGCTGCTGCCCGCCGCGGCCATCATCGGAGCCGGCCTCGTTGTCGCCATGGGCTGGGCGGTGCTGGCCCTCAACTGGCACTACCCGACCGACGTGCTGGGCGCGATCTTCGTTGTCGGCGCCTGGGGCTTCGCGGCGCTGGCGGGGTTGCGCGCCCTCGACGGACGGAGCAGTCGCGCCGCGCCTCAGCTGGGCAGTCGCGCTGCCATCTCGGTGAAGTAATCGAGCGCCGCCGGGTTGGCGAGCGAGTCGCGGCTGGCGGCCTGCGCAGCCGGGGTGCCCATCAGGATTCGCTTCACCGGCACCTCGAGCACCTTGCCGCTGAGCGTGCGCGGCACCGCGTCGATCACGAAGACCTCGTCGGGCACGTGGCGCGGCGAGCACTGGTTGCGAACCCGCTTGGCGATCTCCTTGCGCAGCTCGTCGTTCAGCTCGGCGCCCTCGCGCAGGACGATGAAGAGCGGCATCCAGCCCTCGGTGCCTGGCCGGGGAACGTCGACGACGAGGGCGTCGACGATCCCGTCGAGACTGAGCACGGCGCGGTAGATCTCGCTGGTGCCCATGCGGATGCCGGAGCGGTTGATGGTCGAGTCGGAGCGGCCGTAGATCACCGCCGTGCCGCGTGAGGTGATTTCGATCCAGTCGCCGTGGCGCCAGACGCCGGGGAAGAACTCGAAGTAGCTGGCCCGGTAGCGGCTGCCGTCCGGATCGCCCCAGAAGCGGACCGGCATCGAGGGCATCGGCTCGGTGACGACGAGCTCGCCGACCGCGTCGATCACCGAGTTGCCGTCTTCGTCCCAGGCCTCGACCGCGGCGCCCAGGGCGCGGCCCTGCAGCTCGCCGCGGTAGACCGGCAACAAGGCGGAGCCGCCGACGAAGGCGGTGCAGAGGTCGGTGCCACCGCTGGTCGAGAAGAGCCAGGTGTCGGCGCCGAGCTGCTCGTAGATCCAGTCGAAGCCCTCGGGCGAGAGCGGCGAGCCGGTCGAGCCGACGGCGCCGAGGCGGCTGAGGTCGCGTCCCGCCCCCGGCTCGACCCCGGCCTTCATGCAGGCGGCGATGTAGGAGGCGCTGGTGCCGAACATCGTCACCCCGGCCTGCTCGGCGAGGTCCCAGAGCACGCCCATGTCGGGATAGCCGGGGTTGCCGTCATAGAGGACGATCGCGGCCCGGGTCAGCAGTCCCGAGACGAGGAAGTTCCACATCATCCAGCCGGTTGTGGTGAACCAGAAGAGGCGGTCGCCGGGGTGGGCATCGACGTGGAGGTGGAGCTTCTTCAGGTGCTCGAGCAGGATGCCGCCCTGCGACTGCACGATCGCCTTCGGCAGGCCGGTGGTGCCGGAGGAGTAGAGGACCCAGAGCGGGTGGTCGAAGGGGACGCGCTCGAAGCTGAGCTCGCTGCCCTCGCCCGTGGCAAGCAGCTCGTCCCAGCGGATCGCGTCGCGCAGGGGGGAGAGGTCGGGCTCGGGGTCGAGGTAGGGCAGGACGACGGTGCGCGTGAGGCTGGCCATCTCGGCTTGCAGGGCGGCGAGGGTCTCGCGCCGGTCGAAGTCCTTGCCGCCGTAGCGGTAGCCGTCGACCGCGAAGAGCACCTTGGGCTCGATCTGGGCGAAGCGGTCGATCACGCTGGCCGGCCCGAAGTCGGGCGAGCAGCTCGACCAGACCGCGCCGATGCTGGCGGCGGCGAGGAAGGCGACGGTCGCCTCGGGGATGTTCGGCATGTAGGCGACGACGCGGTCGCCGCGCTCGACCCCGAGCGCGCGCAGGCCCGCGGCGATCGCGGCCACCTGGGCGCGCAGCTCGCCCCAGCTCAGCTCGCCGAGCTGGCGCAGCTCGGAGGCATGGAAAATTGCGATCTCGGCGTCGTCGACCCCGGCGAAGACGTGCTCGGCGTAGTTGAGGCTGGTGCCGGCGAACCACTCGGCACCCGGCATCTCGCGCTTGCCGAGCACCCGCTCGTAGCCACCGTCGGCCTGGACCTCGAAGAAATCCCAGATCGAGGCCCAGAAGGCCTCGAGGTCGTCGACCGACCAGCGCCAGAGCTCGTCGTAGTCCGCGAACTCGAGCCCCCGCTCGGTCGCCAGCCAGCGCATGTACTCGCGCAAACGGGAGCGCTCGACCAGCGCGGCGGGTGGCTCCCAGAGCTTCTCGGGCGCCGCGTCGCTCACGCCGCGGCCGCGGCGTTGGCCGCCTGCGCCAGGTCCAGCTCGTGCGGGTCGTGCGAGCAGATCAGCTGCACCTCTTCGCCGTGGCGGGTGACCAGCTCGCGCAGCCGCTCCTGGTTGCCGAGGCGCTGGCGCCGGTCGGCGTTGTTGAGGTTCTGGAAGAAGCGCAGGCCGGGTGGGCAGGAGGGCGGGGTGGCGATCTCGTCGTGATGGAAGTAGGCGTCGCCGCAGTGCAGCAGCCAGCCCTCGCCGGTCTTGATTGCGACGCCGCTGTGGCCCAGTGAGTGCCCGGCCAGCGGGATCAGCAGCACCTCGCTGCCGAGGTCGGGCAGGATCCTCACGCCGCCGAAGCCGAACCACTCGTCGCCTTCGCCGTCGTGTCGCACCCACTTCGGGTTGTGCTTCCAGTGCACGGGGAGGTAGCGGGGACGGTCGCGCAGGCGCGGTTCCATCGCCGCGTCGAGCTCGCGTCCGAAGATGTGGACCTCGGCCTCGGGGAAGTCGGGCAGGCCGCCGGAGTGGTCGGGGTCGAGGTGGGTGGTGACGATCTGCTTCACGTCGTCCGCTTTGAAGCCCAGCGCCTCGACCTGCTTCAGCGCCGTCTCACCGAGCTCGGCCCGCGGCCGCATAATCGCGAAGACTGGCCCGAGCTGGCGCGGGTTGCGGGTGTCCTCGGTGCCAAAGCCGGTGTCGAGCAGGACGAGGCCGTCGTCGCTCTCGATCAGCAGGCAGTGGCAGACGACCCGGCCCTGTTCGAGCAGCCCGCCCTCGCCGTTGACCAGCCGCGCCCCGTTGGGGCAGAGTGTTCCGCAGTTGAGGTGGTGAATCTTCATGCCGCGCGGCAGTCTAAAGCGCTTTATCTTTCCTGCAGCGCCGGAGTGGCGGAATTGGTATACGCGATCGGCTCAAAATCGATTGCCCTTACGGGCTTGTGGGTTCGAGTCCCACCTCCGGTATGAGATCGCGCCGCTGCCTCGCCTAGGCGGGCAGCGGGGCGGTGTCGTCGGGTGAGGCACCGGCGCCGTAGTCTTCGCCGTAGCCGATCGGGCGCTCCTCCTCGACGTGCCAGTTCTGGTTGAAGCCGTAGAGGGCGACGGCGATCAGGATCAGCTGCAGGATCGCGAGGATGATCACCAGCAGGCCGATCATCGGGGAGGGGATCAGCCCCTCATCGAAGCCGGCCTTGTCGCGGGCGAACCAGCTGTCGGCGCCGACCGCGCAGAAGATCGCCAGGATCATCGAGAGCGCGGCGGCCACCGGCAGGATGCCGCGACTCCACCTGAAGACGAGGAAGGCAAAGAAGGCGTAGAGGACGGCGTAGATGATGCAGATGATCCCCATGCCGCCACCGCCGGTCATCAGGGAGAAGCCGGTGATCGTTATCAGCGCCGAAAGCGCCGCCGTCGCCGCAAGCAAAAAGACGAGCACGAGCCTAGTCGTGACCGACTCAGCTTTTTCCCGATTCGGCCGCCACAGTTCGTAGCCCGGCCTGACCTCTCCTACCGCCACGCAAACGATCATAGAATCTAGGAGCGACGCAGCATTGGTCGCGCGTTAAGCCCGGCTCGCCGGGTGGTCACGCGGGCGTGGCGGAATCTGGTAGACGCGCCGGCTTTAGGTGCCGGTGCTCGAGAGAGCGTGGGGGTTCGAGTCCCTCCGCCCGCATAGCGATTTCCAGCCGTTCTGCCGGAGCGCGATCCGCACCCCGGCCCGACTAGCATGGCTCCCCTCGGGGCAGTGGCCCAACTGGCTAAGGCACCGGTCTCCAAAACCGGCGATTCCAGGTTCGAGTCCTGGCTGCCCCGCTCGAAGCCCGCTTGTAGAGCCAAAAATAGCCGGTTGATTCGCCTTAAGTCACCCGGTGTAATTTGCCAAAAGCCGGAGGCAATCGCGGTTTCCAGGCACGAAACTAGCTCGGCTTGACCCTTTCATTCCCCTGAGAGGTGGTTTCGAGCCTGATCCTGGATTTGACAGCCACCAACCTCGGGGACCTGGCGTAAGCTTGGGGGAGCGTCATGGCAAATGGCACCCAGGAAATCGAGCTGGTCTTCGAGCCCCAGGATGAGGGCGGCTACCACGTCTACGCGCCCGACCTTCCCGGTCTTCACACCCAGGGCGATGACATGGACGACGCGATGGCCAACGCCAGCGAGGCGGTCGCTCTCTACGTCGAGGGACTGCGCGAAGACGGCGAGCCGCTCGACAGCGGCGTGATCCGCCGCTCGATTCCCCTGCCGGCGTGAGTCCACGCCAACCGGTCGTCTCCGGCGAGCGCCTGATCAAGGCGCTACGCAAGGAGGGCTGGGAAGTCGTCCGTCAGCGGGGTAGCCACGTTCGCTTGAAGAAGACGGGGCGCAGGCACGCACTTGTTGTCCCGTTGCATCGGGAACTCCGTCGCGGCACTCTCGCTGGCATTTTGCGCGATGCCGACCTCAGCGCCGAGGACCTTCGTCACCTGCTCGAATAGCGGCAGCCTCATCTTCTGTTCGGTATGTGCGGAGTCTTGGCTGGCCCGCGTCAGCGTTGCTCGTAGTGTCGGGCCATGCCCTTGGACGAGCGGATCGCCGACGCCCTGCGCGCCACTGACGCGGAGACTTCTTGGCACGAGGTCAGTAACTCATTCCGCGCTCTCGACCCCGACGGCGAGGACCTGACCGTAAGGCCGTTCTACTTCGCCTTCTCCTACACCCTGCTTGAGCGGATCAGCCCTCGCCGCGATCGGGTCGGCGGTCCATTCGGATCGCGGATCGCCGGGGAGGGGTGGAGGTTCCCGCCCGAGGTCTCCACGATCGAGGACGTTGATGTTCAGGCTTGGATTGACGCCTTCGAGGAGATCGACTCGCCGGTGGTCAAGGCTCGCGTCGGCGACCTTCTCTTCGAGCGCAGGGCGGGATCGCGACCCGATCTCTATGCGCGCGGCGCGAGCGATGCTCTGCTCGCCCTGGTCGATCGCGAAGAGTGGGCCGATATCGAGCGCACGCGGTTGCTCTCGCGCGCCCTTGAGCTAGCCCAGGCCGTCGGCGACCGCGAGCGGGCAGAGACCGCCATCGCGCGGATCCTCGCCTTCGCCAAGTACGAGCTCGACAATTCGGAGAGCAAGCCCGGAGTGTGCCTGCGGCCCCTGCGATCGCTGGTCGACTTGATGCCCAAGGATCGCCCCGACAACCTCGACGAGTTGCTTGTGCGCGCCGCCGATCGCTTCGGCGCCGACCCGAGCCTGATGGACAACATCGTCGAGCTTCGCGTGCGACTCCTCGATGAGGAGGGTCGCAGGCAACTGCGCCAGGATCAGGTTGCGCGCTGGCGCGAGGAGGCGACGGAGGGCGACGGTCTCTTGCGCGCGTTCAGACTGGAAAAGGCCCTTGAGATCGCGCGCACCTTCGGCTTGAACACCGAGGCGGACGAACTCCGAAAGGAGCTAGGGGACTTCGACCCTGAGCAGCTCAACCTTGAAGAGATCTCGGCGGAGGTCGAGATGCCCCGGGAGGAGGTCGAGCGCTTCCTCTCCAATTTCAGAGATGCGGCATCGTGGCAGGATGCGCTGCGATTTCTTGCGGTGCAGCCGCCGCCCGGCGGGTCGCCGGCCGACCTTGAGACCTTTGTGGAGGAGCTGATGGCTGAGGTGCCGCTCCAGTTCCTTGTCACGAAATCGATCATCGGTCCCGAGAGTGCCGGTGCGATCTTCCGCGCCGACAGCCCGGAGAAGCACAAGAGAGCGGCCATGTCAGAGCAGCGAGCCCACGCGGCGTCGTTCTGGGCCCTCTTGGCCGCCGACGGCCTTGACGCGATCGCAGATACGTTTTCGCGGCCGAGCCATGACGAGCTGACCGAATTTTTCACCGGCGAGCTGGTCGATGTCGATGCGGCGGAGCGAATGGCTCGTGCGCTCGAGCTGTACTGGGATGGGCATTCGGATGAGAGCGCCCACATCCTCGTCCCGCGGATCGAGCAGGTGATCCGCGGTCTCGCTCGGCGGGTCGGCGTGCCTGTCTACCGGGAGCCGATCGGAAACGAACCGGGCGGGGTCGAGACGCTGGGGACCCTGCTGCGCGCAATCACCCCTGTCTTCGCGAACGGGGGTCTGCACGCTTATTTCGTTGTTCTCCTCGTCGACCCCCTAGGCCTGAACTTCCGCAACAGGATCGCGCACGGCCTCGTCGGGAAAGTCCAGAAACCAGCCACCGCTCTGCTTCTGCAAGTGGCTTGCGTCTTGAGCGGTCTTCAGATGGGGACCCCCGACGAGCAGGCGAAACCTCCGCCCGGCTCCGAGGCCGTCGGAGAGCAGAAAATCGCCGACTGAGTGGGTATTAAGTTGAGCGAAAAGGCGGACCACCTGGAACCTCTTGAACAAGCCAACAGCCAGCCTGTGGTCAACTTGGTGCGACGCGTCTATCTTGACCAGAACAAGTGGATCGACTTGGCGCGGGCTGTGACTGGTGACGCGAGGGGCGAGCGCTTTGCTGACGCTCAGCTGGTTCTCAAGGGCGGTATCGAGTCTGGGCAGGTTTCCCTGCCCTTGTCTAGCGCGCACTACATGGAGACGCAGCATCGCCGAGAGTGGCGCTCGCGG
Organism: uncultured Solirubrobacterales bacterium; assembly: GCA_963701265.1. GTDB lineage: Bacteria > Actinomycetota > Thermoleophilia > Solirubrobacterales > 70-9 > VRUE01. The sequence goes on along the minus strand of OY969581.1, from coordinate 1,992,944 downwards.
CGCGAGCTAGCTGAAACCATGATCGCCTTTTCGAGACTCCACGCAATTGCCCCACAGGAGCAACTCCTCGAGGGAGAAATCGACGTCGCCTTGTGGACTCTTTTTGGGGCTCCGGAGACACCACGAGTTGTGCGTCCCTTTGGGATCGGCGTATCCCACGCGTTCGGGATGCCGATTGGGCCCTATCGAATTCCGGACGAGCTGCGGGAGTACGTTGACGACCCCGTTGGTTTCGAGCGATCCGCCAATCGTCTCTTGGAGCAGCACCTGCTGATTGGGCCGAGCCCAAAGGCTGAGAAGGAAGGCATTCTCGGCTATGACCCCTTCTCCCATCTGCAGGTAGGTGAGCGGTACGCGAAGGCAAAGGAGGACCTCCGCAAGGTGCGAGAGGAACACGACTGGCATAAGGGCGAGCGCTTGGCTCGTGCGTCCATGGCCCAGGCTCTCACTGACCACTTGCCCCTAATCGAAGAGGCAATGTCCCGAGCGGGGCTCGCATTCGATGTGCTCCTCGCTCAAGGCCAAGACGGGATGAACACCTTCGTGAATTCTGTTCCCACGATGCTTGCCTCCGCCGAGTTGGAGAAGCAACGCCACTCCTCTTCACAGAAGGCCTGGGAGCGACAGGACCTGACGGACATAGGAGCGCTCCTGGTAGCACTTGTTCATTGCGACGTTGTCGTCACGGAGCGCTTCTGGTCCAACGCGGCTCGTCGTTCTCGTCTTGATGAGAAGTTTGGGACGATCGTGATCTCGCAGCTTGATGAGCTGCCCGAACGGCTTCTGGCGTTGGGCTAGCCCTCGTCGTCTCGGTCCCGAGAGCTTTGCCATCGCGCGAACACTGTGCGACGCCCAACCTGAGCGCCGACGATCAGCGCCTGTCATTTGGCTTGTCAGGCTTGAGGTCTTCAGCGCCCGACGGAGGCGGGTGCTAGGTGGGTGCTGAGTTCGTCCGGCAGGGGCAACCGCTTCAGATGTCTGTGGTGTCACCTCGCTGGCGCGACCGCGTGCCTGCCGGTACTCGCTTGCACTGAATGCAAGCGAGCAAACAGCGCGCGAAGCTGCTGGGTCGGACTATCGCTGCTGGGGAAGGTCGACCCGCAGACGTCGTGCACGCTCAGTGAAGGCCTGTTGGCCACCCTCGAGAATCTCGCAGACCTTACGGCGAATCCCAGGATCCTCAAGGCCGCCCCCCTGGTAAGTGATCTCCGGAAGATCGTTGCTGCGGTGCGGCCCGGCGCTGGCGACGATTACTTGATCGGCGTCGGTGTTGACAACGAGGTTGGCGTTGTGGGTGACGATGATCACCTGGCGGCGGCCGCGCGCTTCGCGGAAGCGCTCGACCAGCTCGTCGAAAACGGACTTCGGATCTAGGTTCTCCTCGGGCTGGTCGATGATCAGCGGCCGATCATCGCTCTGGTCGATCGAGAGGTAGAGGAGCAAAAGGACGATGCCGCGGGTCCCCGGCGAGAGCTGTTCGATGTCGACCCCGTCATACTGGATCCCGTAACGGATGCGCACGTGATCGGTGCCGTCGAGCCAGTTGGCGACCCCCGCCGCCCACTCCCAGTAGGCCTTCAGATCGGTCTTTGCGACTTGCGCATGGACGAGAAGATCGTCGTCATGGCGGTCGCGGAAGCTCGCCATCGCCTCGCTGACGTCGTCGCTCGATCCTGAGCGCCAGGCTGGCACCAACTCCTCGCGGGCGGCTTCGAGAAGGGTGCCGTGCCCCTTGAAGGGGCCGCTTTTTCGGAGGTCGAGGAGTTCCTCTCCGGCGGCGGCCCAGCTCTCGACGTTGACCTCGCGACGGACTTCGAAGCTAAGTTTCCCAAGCGCACCCCCGCCGCCCTCGAGACTGGCCGCCAGCGGTGCGTAAAGCTTTTCGAGCTCGTTTTCCTCCTCGATTAGTGCGTCGAAGACCTTCCCATACTCGGACTTCCGTCGCTCTTTGAGCTCGTCGATCCGACCGGCAGCGCCTTCGGCCGCCTTGATCTGTTCGTCGAGACGGCCGAGGGCGGTCTCTGCCTCAGAGATCTTGCGGTTCAGCCGTTTCAGCTGATCGGCCTTTCTCGCATCGATCCCAATCAACTCCTGAAGTCGTTTCACCTCCTGGGCAAGCGGTGTCTGCGGAGTCGTGGTGAGATCGGCATCGGCGGGGACGAACGGATCCTCTGGCGAAGCGGTCGAGACCGGCTCGCCGCGAAGCTCTGCGACCTGGCGCTCGGCCTTCCCGCGGAGTTCGTCGAGGATTTTGTCGGGGTCGCCGTCGAAATTGCGCTGAAAGGCATCCCAGTCAGACCCGGCGACACCGGCATCGGCGTGGGCGCGCTTCAGTTCCTCGAGCTCGGTGGGGATCGTCCGCTCGCGGACATTTTTGATCTGGTCAGCGAGGCGACTGATGGCCTGCCTTCGACGGGCGGCGGCGGCAAGGGCGAGCTGGCGTTTCTCGAGCTCGGCCTGGATCTCGTTTAGTCGGCGAACGCGATCATCGGCCCCTTTACTGGTCAGCTCATCGCGCGCCTTCTTGTCATCGGCGATCGTCTTGGCATCGAGAACACGGCGCCGAAGCAGGCCGGCGAGCTCGGCGTTTTTGCGGCGCTCATCGGACGAGTCGCGAACCGCGCGTTTCAGCGCCTGGCGGCTCTCGTTGCGGGCGGCCCGGCTGCGGGCCGCGCGGGTGCGGAGAAGCTCCTCGAAGCTGGTCGCGCCGAGGCGCTCCTCGCTCGGGTGGCGCTCGAAGACGACGCGCTCGATCTCGGAGAGGAGGTCGTCGCTAAGGGCGCCCTCAGCCGCGCAGAGCCGCTCCACGAACTGTTGGGAGAGATACTGGACGCGGGTGTCACCGTCCTCGGGCCCGTCAACCCCGACCGAGGTTTCCTCTCCATCGCCCCAGATCACTTTGATCTTGAGCTGGCTGAGGTGGCCGCCCGCGCGCCTGATGAAGGACTTTGCGTTGTCGCCCGCCTCCGGCGAGCCGGCACCGGTAGTGATTAGGTCGACCAGGGCGGTCTTGCCTGAGCCCCTGGCGCCGATGATTCCGACGAGGCTCGGGTTGAGGTCGATCCTCGCCGGAATGCACCAATCAGCGCCCGCGAGCTCGATCGCGCTGATTACCCTGTAGGAAAGTGCGCCGTCGGGTGGTGCCGTGCCGATATAGACGCGCGCCGCGGGCTCGATCAGGGCTTGGCGCAGTGCTTCAAAGCTCGGGTCGCCCTTTATCCAGGTGAACCGGTCCATGTCCGGAGCACAGACCCGCGCGAGCTCGTGGGCATCCGAGCCGTGCAGGCAGGGCTTGGCGCCGTTGTACTTCTCGCGCAGATCTTCGAGCGAGTCGACGCCCTCCCCCAGCCAGAAAGCGCGGTCGCTTGGGGTGCCGGAGAAGATGACTCCGGCTAGCCGCTCGATCTCCTGGCGGGTGGCGGCCATCGAGGCATCCCCCTGCATTCCGGACGTGCCGCTGCCGGTGGCCGCTGCCACGGCAATCACGATGTTCTTCTGCGCCCACTCGCTGTTGTTGAAGGCTTTCTCCAGCTCCGTCGCCGTCGTCTTGAACTGGTTCGTGCCTACCTTGAGTGCTGTCTCCTCCTCTACGGCGCCCTTGTCGTGGGCGCGCCCGAGCTTGATCAGGTCCTCGCGGGTGCAGCTATAGACCTCCCCCTTCGCTCTGAAGGCCAGCGAGGAGAGAAAACGACGCGCCTCCTCGACGTGGTCGGGGTCATCGGGTGAGATCAGCAGGTGAGCGTTGACGGCTGATCCGCTGCTCGTTGCGATTCCGAGGCGCATCTCTACGTTGGCGAAGATCAGTCCGACATCGGGGAGGCGGCCCTTGGCCTTCTCGGCCAGCACCCGCTCATAGAGGTCGATGCTCCAGTAGTCGGTTATCCCGAGGGCCTCGACGGTCGGCGTCGCGGATTCGATCCGGCTGAGGTATTCCTCCCAGACATCGGTTCCCTCGAACTTGTCCTCCAGCACCGTCCCCGGCGCGTGGATGTGTGGGTCCCATCGACGCCAAAGCGACCCGCGACCGAACGAGGATGAGATGCCGCTCATGGAACCTCGGACACTATGTAAAGCACCGTGCTTATTGTGGAACGCCTTCAGTCTTTCGCCAAGTTGCAGCCACGATGGCTCGGGCTCGGGGCCTCGCCCGGGGGATCCTGGCGGGTACTAAGTTGAGCGAAACTATGCCACTAGGACCAACTCGAACCGCTTGAGCAAGCCAAAAACCAGCCTCGGCAAGCAGCGCTAGCGCCCTCATTAACCCGAAGGTCACCGGTTCAAGTTCCTTGGTCGACCGGCGAGAATCGAGATGCCGGTGTCGACCGAGGCAATCCGACGCGCGCCCGCCATGGATTCTGCGATCGCTGCCTGGCTCCCGCACAGTGAATCGGTCAGAGAGAGGAGCGCAAGGTGAAGATGCCCAGCCAGGCAGGGCAAAGGGAGGCCTGGAGCAGATCAGTACCGCTAGGAATCGGATCTCGTTGCGGAGATCGACTCGACACCGTCAAAGCTCAGAGGCTCCTGCTTACGCGAGCAGAGTCCGCACGTGCGTTGGGCATGAGCCTCAGCCACTTCCAACGCCACGTTCAGCCTGGGGTTCCATGCGTTCGTTCGGGGCGCCTGCGGCTGTATCGCCCGCTTGACCTAGAGCGCTGGCTGGAGAGTGCCGCTGCAGGGCCAATCGGTGATCAGTCGCTCGGAGACATGATGCTCAAAGGCGTCGTGGAGCGTTTCATCAGAGCGGCGCGTGAGGGGGTTGCGCTCAACAAGTGGCGCCGTCCCTACCGTCCGCGGTCGGTCGACGACCTGGAATCGCTCAACCGTCTACCGCCGGAGATGCTCCAGCGCCATATCAATGCGGTGACGTTGGGCGACGTCCAGGAGTTGATCGACGATCTAAGTCGCAACGGGCGCTCAGCCTCTCGGATCAGTTCCGTCGTGAATGCGCTTCGAGCTCTCTACCGATTCGCCCAGGAGCGCGAGCTCACTTCCCATGACCCGGCCCGGAACGTCCGGCTTCCACTTGTCGAACGGACCGTCTGTCATCGGGTTGTAACTCCCGCTGAGTTCCATCTCCTGCTCAAAGCGCTTTGGAAGCGGACGCCCGAAGAGATCGAGGACGGCGAGACGAGGGATCGGCGGGATGCACTAAGGGACGCACTTCCCTACGCCCTCGCTGCTTACGGGACAGCTCGCGCGCAGGAGATCGAATTGCTCGATTGGACGCATGTGGACCTTGTTGTCGGCGGAGCTGAGCTCGCGGGTGATGAGGACGGGCGCAAGCCCGGCGGGTCGTGGAGGGTGGTCCCCCTCACAAAGCCACTCCGGGCTCTTCTTCATCAGGAATGGCTGGCGCAGGGCAAGCCAAGCGAAGGAAGGGTTTGCCCGCCTCAGCGCATGCGCAAGAGCGGCCGAAAGTCGATGCGAAGCCTGCAGAGAAGAGTCCGGTGTCGCTGGCAGGTGCAGGGCTTGGAACCGATTGGCCTGCAGGAGGCGAGACACACCGCCGCCACCTGGCTCGATCACGCCGGCGTCTCGCCGAAGGTCTGCTCTCAGATCATGGGTCACAAGACGCCGGAGTATCAGCCCGGGGCTGCCCGGATCACCCTCGAGCGCTACACCCATGTACTGCCAGGCGAGTTGGAGCATGCCCGGGAGCGCCTCAATGGGTTCGTTGATGAACGAACGTAATCTCGAGGCAGAGCAGGCTGTACCGGTGTGGCGCTCGGTCTTGGATGCGGAATCTAGATGGGTGGGGAGAGAGCTGCGAGCCAACGGGCTCGCGCAGCCTCCGGAGTTGATGGTTCTCCGTGAGACCTAGTTCATTCATTCCGCTTGACATTCCCCAGTACAGGATTCCGACCCGAGAGGCCAAGGTCAATGAGCCACGCCTACCAAGGCCAAGGGTGAGTGAGAGCAATAGGAACCTGTCGGGCAAAAGTGGGCTTACGGCCGAGGAGTTCTCTGATCTCTTCATCGTTGAAGCCGGCCTGCCAGAGAGCGACCGGCAGGTGAACCCCCTCGCCACAGCGGCGAACCGCATTCCGAAGCCGTGTGCATTCCATGGTTGGGGCCGACTCCAGTTTCTGCTCGTCTTCCATGTTCCAGTCCCGTTCGTTGGTCACGATCGCAAAAGCATTTACGCGGCTAGCCTTATCGCTGGCCCTACTTCGGCCAGCAGGGAGGCCAGTAGCTCGTCCTCGGTGACTTCGTTGGTTGCGAGGCAGGCCGGCAAGCACCCGCTCGGCGCCCAGTCGACCATGCAGTCGATGTCGAAGATCCACTCCTTGCCGTTTTCGTCGATGATCAGGTCGACGCTTGCCAGGCCCGTGCAGCCGACAACGCCGGCGGCACGTCGCGCCGTTGCGATCGCTTTCTGCAACTTCCCTGCGGCGATGCCGAAGACGGGCTCGTAGGTGCGGCCCCAGGCAGTTGAACCCGAGTCCCCCGAGTCGCCATAGAGAACCTCGGCGACGCCCACCGCCCACAGGTCTCCTGGCGTGCCGCTGATCAGCACCGTGTACTCGCGGCCGCTGATCGCTGGCTGGATGACGATCGCGTCGTGGTACTTGAAAGCGCTGGTGACGGCGGCGGGGATGTGCTCGATCCCGTCGACCATGCGAACGCCGGCCCCCGCCGCCCCGTAGCGGGGCTTGACCACGACCCGGGGTCCCATCTGGGCAGCGATGAGTGGCAGTGCTGCGCGGACGCCCAAGGTGTAGTTGCGACTACGCGAGACCACCTTCTGCCGGGGGCTTGCGATTCCCGCTGCGGCCAGGAGGCCCGAGCAGATCGCCTTGTCTGCCGTAATTCGGCAAGCGATCTCGTCCGCCCCTATGCAGATGATGCCAAGCGTCTCGCAGAGCTCCGAGACTCCGCCGTCGTCGAGCCGGCTGTCGAGCGCCGCGTTCATGGCCAGGCGCGCGCCGGAAGCGAGCAGCTCGGCCTCCGCACCCGGGCCCAATTCGATCGTGACGGGGGCGTAGCCCAATTCGGACAGACCCTGCGAGATCACGTTCGCGCTCGCCTTTGCCGGGTACGTCCGATGGGCGTCCCCCCCCGCTATCACCGCAACTGGCCCTCGCCACCAAGGGGCGCTGGTCAAAGCAGATGGCATAGCAGCTCTCCTCATTGGGGCAAAAAACTATCAAAATAACTTTATCTCAGTTGTGAGAATTACCGTGATCTCCATTTTTTTGAGAAATTCATCATCATGTGGGCCTATGGAAGCTCTCAGCCCCCCCGAATGGCAGCGACGGGGATATCCAGATCCGTATCTGCCGGAGCGACTTCAGGCGCACCTCGACGGTCAGGTGAAGGGGCTGGGCCCTAGGCCCGATCTCGCTGAGACCGCCCGCGACTACTTTGCCGACCTGCCCCAGGGACCGAATGGCGACCTCTGGATTCCCGACGAGGTAGATGTCGTCGTTCTGGCGGCTGCGCAAGTGCGCGAACGGAAAATCGCGCAGCGCAAGGACCTCGACAGGGCGCGGTACGGGATGACGCGTGCTCTCAGCGCGATAGGTATGTGGGCCGCCAAGCGTCAGTTGGAGGACAGGCTCTTGGAGCTGGAGCTGCCACAACGCTGTAGTCAGCTACGCCAGCGACTCGAGGCGTTTCAGGCAAAACATGGGTCGTTCACGAGCGCCGTCGAGTCGTCAATCGGGGGCGCCCTCGGCAAGGAAAGGATTGGAGCCGAGGCTGTCTATCCAGTGTGGTGCAGTGTTGACGGAGCTTCGCGGCGACTGCAGGCGCTTCGCCTGCCTAACTTCGATTTCGCGCAGCCGACCGACTTCTTCGACGCCTACGTCCTTCTTGAGACTGTCGAGGATTGCTATCGCGCGCTGCGAGCGGTGCATCGGGTGGGGCGGCCCACTTTGGGCGGGTTCCAGGATCTAATCGCTGCTCCTCACCGCAATGGATTCAGCGGGTTGACCACCCGCGTTCAAGTCAAATGGTTCGACGAGGGGGGAGCGCAGGGCAGCAAAGACGTCAACGTGATCTTGCAGACGCGGCTGATGCACGAAGTCGGCTGGCACGGGGTCGTTCATCCCGAGTGCGCTCAGGCCGCCGACCGTCCTCTGTTCATCGAGGAATTGCTGGCTAACCGGGGGCATCTCGTCGGGGCCCGACCCGACATCGTCGTCTACGCGCAGGGTGGCCATCGCCTAAGTCGCGAAGCCCACGAGCTGAAGGCCGGTGCCACTGTGCTCGACCTGGCCTACAAGATCCACTCCGCTATCGGGAACGAGGCGCTTTCAGCGGCCATCGACGGCAAACCGGTCGAATCGCTCGGTCAGGTGCTGGAGGACGGCGTGGTCGTCGAGATACACCGCTCCCTGGACAAACGCAACGTCCGCAACGAGGACGACCTCGAGCTGGTGACATTGCCTTCGAGTCGCCGGCTCCTCAAGCGCGGACTCTACCGGCGGGGCGCCGCCGTCAAGGGGCGCCTCACCATCCTTCAGCAGCTGAACGAGCGTGGCTTCCCGATTCGCAGTAGAGACCTCGACCAGTTGGTCGAGTCGATTGCGCCGAAGCTTCCCAAGGGAAAACTCAAAAACCGGACTGCCGACGGGATCTACCTTGACGTGGCCAGGCAGCAGGATCTCGCCGAACGACAGGCCGAAGCCGAGTCGGCGGAAATCGAGAAGGACCTGGTCCGGCTGAAAAGGGAACGGAAGGAGTTCGACGAGTCGATCAGCTCGGGTTTGGTGGCGGCTGCCGTCGCCGATGAAGTGGTCAGGGTGGGGTTCGAGCGGCTCCTGCCGGGGGACAGTCCGACTGACCAATGGCGGCCGGCCCTCGCCGAGGACACCGAGTCTGGTATCCGGCTGGCGGTGCCCTGTGGCGTGTGCCATCCCGGGCCCAACGACGAGATCGTGGGGCGGCGCCGGGGCAGCCAGGTCAAATTCCACGTCAGTACCTGTCGGTATGCCAGTGGAAAAGACATTCTCGCCATGCGCTGGATCCAGGTTGAAGGCCGGGTACGTGCAATCCTCAACATCTCCGGCGTCGACCGTTCCCGCCTCGTCATCAACGTTTGCGAATGCGTGGCTCAGCTTGGATGCGGCCTGGAACAGATCTCGGCGCGTGCCGACCACCTCGGCAAGGCACGGCTTGTCCTGCACATCTACGCGGACTCGGCGGCCATGGTGGAGAGGCTTGCGAAGGAGCTCGGCCGAGTGACCGGAGTTGCCGCAGTGGATCGAGAGGTGCTGCCGCTGCCGGGAGTGGGAGAGACCCGCAAGGGAGAGGACGGCGGCAGACACGGCTTGAGCCGCTCTGATGCCATGCCCTTGGCGTTGCACCTTCGCTCCAGCGGACGGCCGGTTCGCGACGGTCTAATCCGCCCACCGTACGACCCCCAGCGTCCCCGCTACGAAGGCACCTTCTTCGGGCGCGAGGATGAGAGCGATCGACTCGTCCGTAACATGAAGACGGGCGCCGGTCCCTTTCTCTTTATCTCTGGGCCCCGGACCATCGGCAAGTCGTCGCTTGCACTTCGCTTTTGCGACATGCTCGACGAGGAGCATCGCCCCCATCAACTCCGCGTCGATCTCCGAGACTGCGTGCACTCCAGCTCTCGCGAAGCCTTTGAAGGGATCGTTGCTGAGTTTCGTGAGCAACCGTATGCGGATCCCAGCGTTCCCGAGTACGGGAATCCCAGGAAGACGTTGGATGCTCTCGTCGAGGCCTGTGATCGCCACCTGCTCCTGGTTCTCGATGAGTTTGGTGGCCCGCTCGAGAGCTTCCGTAGCGGTCGATTGGGCGACGGGTTCTTCCACTGGATCAGGTCGGCAGTGGACAGAAGATCCCCGAAGCTGACCCTGATGATGGCCGGGCCTCCTGACGCTGAGCTCTTTCTCCGAAAATACGCTCAGCGCGACCTGGGAGAACGAATCGACACGTTCCACTTGGGGGTGCTGACGGCAGACGCCACTCGGCAGATGTTCACCGAGCCGCTGGTCGAGGAGGGGATCTCGGTTAGGCAGGATGCGATCGAGGCGGTGATCGCGCTCTGTGGCGGGCACCCGTACTACCTGATCGAACTGCTGCGCAGGATCGTCCAGCGGCTAAACGACGACCGCCAAAAGTGGGAAGTCGTGCGCGCGGATGTGACCCAGAGCCTTAATGATCTCTTGGCCGACGATCTGCCCTTGAGCGGTTGGATCGCGGAAAACGCCCCCACGCTCAGCGCGCGTATCTGTCTCGACGGCCTCGTGCGCGCGTCTGGACGGAAAAACGACTTCGTCGACGCCGCGAAGATTGCGAAGTACGCTCAGCTGGATGTCGGCGAGGCACTCCTCGCGATGGAGCGCTTTCAACGCTGTCAGGCGGTAGAGGCATCCGAAAGCGATCCGACCGAATATCGAATTATGTTCCCGCTCTTGTCCGAGTGGATTCGTCGTGGCGGTCTTCGCCGTGCCTACTTCGCCAGGCTCGATGGCTACCCCGGCCGGTGCCTCTCGGCGTTTGCGAATCCCAAGGCTAGGAAAGGCAGCTTGACCATCCGCCAGATCGCCGAGGCCGTTGAGATCGATCGTGAAAGCGCTGCGAAGGGCGTGGACGAGCTGACCGCCGAGAGCCTCCTCACGGGGCGGCGTGGCCGCTATCGCCTCGCGCTGCCACTCCTCGGCTCGTGGGTCGCCGAGGAAAGCAGGCGCCGAGCAACTTGGGTGGGCGGATGATGGTCGAGGAGTCGACCGCATTTACCCTGGCTCCCGTCTCGCCCTTTGCCTTCGTCGGCCGTCGGGAAGAGGCTGGGGAGGTGCTGAGTAGGGCCCTTGAGCCGGCCCCTCCACTGCAGTCCTTGGAGGGGCCGAGCAAGATCGGCCGCACGTCGATGCTTCACTACCTGCGGGCGATTTCGCGAGGCAAGGTTCAGCATCCGGCGCTCGAGAAATCTCGGGGCCGCCTGATCGCGCCCTACATCGACCTGACGCTGCGGCACCAAGGAGACGGCCGGGCGGAGAAAGTCATCTACGACGCAATCGTCGCTGAGGTCCACGCCCACGATCTGCCAGTGCCAGACCTGCGGGAAGGCCCTGCGGCCTTTGCCGGGATCGTGGCGAGGATGAAGGAACTGAAAGAGGAAGAGCACTCCTTCGTCCTCCTCGCCGACCGGGGAGAGCACCTGCTAACGACGGGTCGCGGTGATGATCGTGGGCGGCAGAAGTGGAGCGATACGGCGATGGGGGCACTGGCCAAGCTGAATGAACAGATTCCGATATCGGTGGTCCTCGCCTTTGGCGCGACCGGGCCGGCCAGGGAAGTGAGGCCGAGGGCAAGGCGCCTGAAGATGATCGAGACTCTGGACGTTTTGTCTCAAATGCTGACGCGGGGAAATGCGACGCGCACGACACTGGAATTGCTCGACGAGGCTGAGGTGCGGGGGTTCGTCCAGAAGGCAGGCTCCTCCGAAGGCACCGAAGGCGAGAGGAAGCTGAGCCCGGTCGAGGTTGATTGGCTGGTCGAGCTCGCCGACGGGCATCCTCTCGTGATGCAGAATGCCGGCCTGCGGCTGCTCACGGTCGGGGGCGATGATGATGCGGAGCGACGGCACGAGGTTGAAGGCCAGCTCAGCGACGGCTTGCAGGGGTTCTTGGTGGATGCTTTTCGGAGGATCGATCCCGTTGACCGCAAGGGCCTTGCTGCGTTGGAAGAGCTCGCAGCGGGCGGTTCGGTCGAACCAGACGTCGATCTGGCAGAGATCTTGGAGGAAGAAGGCCTGATCCGACGCGTGGACGGATCCGCCGTCGTAACGATGCCATCCGGTGCCCTGCGAGCGGCCCTGCTCTCATATCTCGCCGATCGCCGGGCTCTGGAAGTCAGTCGACCCCGCTACACCGTCGATTCGCAGTCGCAACCTCGCATGTCGAGGGCGAGCCTGGTGCTTGCCGATTCCGCCGACGATGTGGTGCTCCAGCTCACCCGTAGCGAGCAGGCTCTGATCAGCGAGTTGCTCGCAGCTGGGGACGACGACATCACCTCTCGCGCCGACCTAAGAGCGTCTCTTGGCCCGAACACCGACGACCAGCAATTGACGCAGCGCGTGAGCGTTCTCCGCAGCAAGATCGAAGAAGTCCTCGAGGTTGAGAATGCGATCGAGAGCGTGTATGGACGGGGCTATCGCCTGAATAACTCCACCCGCTACGTGCTCCGCCCGGGGGGCGGGGGAGCCTAGCTTTCATTCCCCTAGACATTCCCCCGGGCATTTTTACCCTCGGAATCCAGCTTGGGAAGCCAAGTCATTAAGGGAGTTAACGGTCTCCAAAACCGGCGATTCCAGGTTCGAGTCCTGGCTGCCCCGCTTCAAGGACCGGCGATATCAGCGCAGCAGTTCGAGCACCAGCTTGCTCGCTTGCCGCTGAGGATCCGGACTGGGTCGGTTGGAATGGGGTTCAGTCGGGTATTGCGCCTACGCCGGGACACGTTGTCCGGCATTCAATGAAATTCGTCTTCACGCCAATTAGCGTCATCGCCGGTCTGCTCGCCGGGATGGTCGGAAAGAAGATCTTCGAACGCCTCTGGGCAGTGGTCGACGACGAGGAGCCGCCCCGCCCGGAGCACCGTGAATTCTCTTGGCCAAAGTTGATCGCGGCGCTCGCGTTCGAGGGCGCGATCTTCCGTCTGGTCAAGGGCTTGGTCGATCACGGCACCCGGCGCAGCTTTGCCGGGGTAACCGGCTCCTGGCCCGGGGAGGAAGCTCCGGAGTCCGACTGATCGAGTCGGTCGACTCCGTTTACGGGCCGCAGTCACGGGGTACGCAGCATGCAACTCGGCCCGGCAATTGCCGGGCCGACAAACAATCGGAGGGGAACCGTGTCGATCGTCGCCATTCTCGTGGTCATCATCTTGGTGCTGCTTGTGATCTACCTCTTTCAGAGGGTTCGCTGAACGGGTTGGCTGGGACCAGTCATGAGAACGACTGTGCGACGTCGCCGAGCTCACATCCGCCATGCATTGGTCCCAGCCCTGGTCGCGATCCTCGCGCTCGCTTTTGCCGCATCGGCGCAGGCGGCCGGCTCGCTTCGATACGTGGCGCTCGGGGACTCCTACAGCGCCGCCTCCGGGGTGCTGCCGCTCGATCTCTCGGCGCCGCAGTGCCTGCGCTCGACGCGCAACTACCCGCACGTGATCGCCGGCGCCACCGGCGCGCAGCTCAAGGACGTCACCTGTGGGGCCGCCGAGACGGGTGATTTCTTCGAATCGCAGTATCCGGGCACCGCGCCGCAGCTCGAGGCCGTAAAGCCCGACACGCAGCTGGTCACGATGACCATCGGCGGCAACGACAGTGGCGTCTTCATCAACGCGATCCTCTCCTGTGGCACTGCCGGCCTCTCTACGCTCGGCCAGGGCAGCCCATGCAAGGACCGTTACGGGTCCTCGTTCGAAGACACGATCAACACCACGACCTATCCCGCGCTGGTCAAAGCGCTCGACGCAGTCAGGGCCAAGGCGCCGGCGGCGCAGGTCGGGGTCCTCGGCTACCCCTGGATCATGCCCGCGAGCGGCAGCTGCTTCACCAAGATGCCGGTCGCCAAAGGCGACGTTCCCTACGTGAGGGGCATTCAGGCAACGCTCAACGACGCTGTCCGCCGCGCTGCCGCAGCTACCGGTTCAACCTATGTCGACCTCAACGCGGTCTCAGAAGGGCACGATGCCTGCAAGCCGATCGGCGTCCGCTGGGTGGAGCCGGTTCTGCAGGGGACCAATCCCGTCATCGTGCACCCCAACGCTCTGGGCGAGTCCGCAATGGCGGCGCAGGCGATGGCGGTGCTCGGGCTGGGCTGAGCTTGGGCTAGTCGGACCGCAGCTCGTCGAGCGAGACGACCTCGAGGTCGAAAGGCTCGTCGGCAGCGCGCCGGCGCCGGTAGGGCGAGACGATTACGCGGTGGGTCTCGCCGCAGGGGCAGGGGACCTCGATCGGCCGCGTGTCGCTGGCGGGATCGGTGTCGACCTTGAGGCGCATCAGTTTGCCGGCGGTTTTGCAGCCGAACGAGATCACCCAACCGTGATCCTCGCGTTCGGTGCGTTTTTTCTGGCGTCGGGGTTGGGGCATCCGCCCATCCTCGCTTAGGCTGGAGCGCGATGTCGAGTGACGGCTCTCCCAAGGTCCTCTCCAAGAAGCAGTACGAGAAGGAGCTGGCCCGCCTGCAGGAGGAGCTGGTGCGGCTGCAGGAGTGGATCGTCCACGCCGGGCTGCGGGTTGCCGTGCTCTTCGAGGGGCGCGACACTGCGGGCAAGGGCGGCGTGATCAAGCGGATCACCGAGCGGACCAACTCGCGCGTGGTGCGCACGGTCGCGCTCGGCAAGCCGACCGAGCGGGAGCGCAGCGAGTGGTACTTCCAGCGCTACGTCGCCCAGCTGCCGGCCGGCGGCGAGATGGTTCTCTTCGACCGCAGTTGGTACAACCGCGCCGGCGTCGAGCGGGTGATGGGCTTCTGCACGGAGGACGAGTACCAGGAGTTCATGCGCTCGACCCCGAGCTTCGAGCGGATCCTGATGCGCTCGGGGCTGATCCTGATCAAGTACTGGCTCTCGATCTCCGACGAGGAGCAGGAGCGCCGCTTCAAGGCCCGGATCGAGGACCCGAGCAAGCAGTGGAAGCTGAGCCCGATGGACCTCGAGGCGCGGGCGCGCTGGGTCGACTACGCCGAGGCCAAGGACCAGATGTTCGCCTACACCGACACCAAGGACTCGCCCTGGTTCGTGGTCGAGGCCGACGACAAGCGCACCGCCCGCCTCAACCTGATCAGCCACCTGCTCGAACAGATTCCCTACGAGCCGGTGCCGTCGGAGAAGGTTGAGCTGCCGCCGCGCCAGGAGCGCGCCTACGTGCGGCCGCCGGTCGAGACCCAGACCTTCGTGCCGACCCGCTTCCTGGTCGAGTAGGGCGGTCTACTCCATTACCGGGTCGGGTCCGGCTAGAGGCCGAGCGGGTGGCGCGCCGCGAAGCGGCGAGGGTCGACTTTGGCGCGCTTCCAGCGCGGCCCGGTCACCCCGGGCGGGTCGTCGCGGGTGTCGAAGCGCAGCCCGGCGATGACCATGAAGACGTGCTCGTTGTTGGCGTAGACGGTGATCCAGCGGCCCAATCCGCTTTCGCCCCAGTAGGCCAACTGCCCGGAGACCATTGTCTGGTCAAGCAGGCCGGCGGCGTGCAGGACGTAGCCGACGGCGCCCGAGCAGTCGTAGCCGTGCGAGAGGAAGCTGGCGTGGCCGCCGCCCCAGACGTAGGGCCTGCCGTCGATCTCGTTGGCGGCAGCGATCGCCCGTTTGACCGCGAGCGGTGCAGCGGGCGGGGCGATCGCGTGCCCGCCGGCCAGTTCGGCACCGCAGTTGGCGCTGGTCCGCGTGGCTCCGGCCGGGGTCGGCATGCAGCCGGCGCCCCACGGCGCCGGTTCGGCGCCGGCGGCGGCCGTCGTGAGGGCGAGCCCGGCAAGAGCCGTGACGATGATGAGGCCGAGTTTGCGTAGGAGCATCGGCAGCGGAGGGTAGCCGGACGGCCCGGCTTGGGTTGGCCGAAAGCGCGCTCTGGCTACAGTCCTGAGTCATGGGCGGGGTGAGCATGAGGGCTGTGAAGCGGCTGCTGGCGACGGCGATTTGCGCCGTCGGCCTGCTGCTCGCGGGAATTGCCACGGTGCCAGGAAGCTCGGCCCTCAGCCCAGCAAGTGCGGCGGCCGCGGAGGCAGCTCCCGAAAGCCACGATCCACTCGGCCAGGCACTGATGACGGCGGCGAAGGCGGCCGGCGTGCTCGACGCGATCGAAGGCAGCTTCGTCTACCTCGGTGCCAAGTACGAGGGCGCGACCACGGCCGAGAAGGTTGCCAAGCAGTCAGTCGAGCCGGGGGAGGTGACATTTGAGGAATATGCCAGCGGTGAGGTGCCGCTGCCGCCGGCCTCCGCCGGTACCAACGGCACCAAAGTGCCACCGCCGCCCGGGACCCGCGGCGAACCGCTGGTCGCCCGCATCCCTGCCACACCCAACTCATACGGCGACCCGACCGCCACCTACGTCAGCGGCATCGCTCTCTCGCCGCCGGGGGCGCCCGAACGCGTCGCCGGCGCGATCAACGGCGCCAATACGATCGTCGGCCGGCCCTACGTATGGGGCGGGGGGCACGGTTCCTGGTATGACCGCGGCTACGACTGTTCGGGCGCGGTCAGCTTCGCGCTTGCCGGCGGGGGTCTTCTAGCCGAGCCGCTCACCTCGGGCCAGTTCGCCTCCTGGGGCGCACCCGGCGAGGGGCGCTGGATCACGATCTACGCCAGCCCCTCCCACGTCTACGCGGTGATCGCAGGCCTGCGCTGGGACACAGTCGGCGACGCCCGCGGCAGCGGTCCCCGCTGGCACGTGGCCGGCGTTCCACCGGCCGGCTTCGTCGCCCGCCACCCGCCCGGCTACTGAGTCCGTCTCAACCCGCCTATATCGCGGGCTGACACGGTTTCGGTGATCCGCTAGGGCCGCGTCGGCTGTAGGCCGATCAACTCGTAGTAGCCGATCAGGTAGAGACGGCGGCCGTCGGAGACCATCGGCGTGTAGCCGGCTTGGTCCAGCTCGAAGGTCTTGTGGTGGGTGCGGGTGTCGATGCCGATCGCCTCGCGGGTCTTGAAGCTCGAGGTGTAGACGGTGTGGCCGATCACGGTCGCCGTACCGGGCACCGGCCCGCCAACGTCGTAGCGCCAGCGCTGCTTGCCATTGCGCGCGTCGAGCGCGTAGAAATGCTCGTCGTAGGAGCCGATGTAGACGCTGGGCGGTGTGCCGGGCACGTGGGCGACGGCAGGCGAGCCGTAGACGAAGTTGTTGGTGGGGAAGGACCAGGCGACCTTGCCGCTCTTTTCGTTGAAGGCGAAGACGGTGCCGTCGTCGCGGGCGGCGTAGACGCGACCGAAGGCGACAGCCGGCGACGAGTAGAAGCCGCCCTCGCCGAAGGGCGCCACCTGCGAGGTGTTGGTGCGCCAGATCAGCTTGCCGTTCCCGGCGTCGAGGCAGAACACGCCGCTCTCGTAGTCGGCGACGTAGAGGCGGCCATCGTGGAAGCTGGGGCTCGCTTTGATCGCCGCCGGTGAGTTGAACTGCCAGAGCACCTTGCCATCGGCGGCCCGTACCGCGACGACGTTGGTCTTGTCGGTGCCGAGATAGAGGGTGCCGCCAACTGCCATTGGCGAGGATTCGAGGTGGCCGACGAGCTTGCGCTTCCAGACTTCCACGCCGCTCTTGGCGTCGACCGCCACCAAGTCGCCGTCGACATAGGCGAAGAAGACCTTGCCTTCGTGGTAGACCGGCCCGGTCACGTCGGTCGGTTTGCCGGCGTCCTTCGGGTTGGTGTTCCGTTCCCAGAGGATCTTGCGATTGCTGAGCCGCACCGCCTTGGCGTTGCCGTACTTGTTGACCACGTAGGCAACGCCCCCTGCGACCGCCGGCGGGAACTCGATCAGCGCATGCGTGTTGATCGACCACGCTTCCTTCAGCGGCGGATCGAGGAAGCGCTCCTTGGCCGGCAGGTAGTGCGTGCGCTCGGGGACGCGGCCGAAGAGCGGCCAGGGCACGAGCGCGGCGTCGCCGTCGGCCGTCGAGCCTTGGTCGCCGGATCCGCCGCAACCGGCAGCAATTGGCAGGCACGCTGCCACGGCGAGTAGCACCGCGAGGAGTCTTCCCGGACGATCGCGCATAGACCTCTGCATCGACCGCATCGCGCCAGCCTTGAGGCCGCGGCGGGCTAGAGGAGGAGAGAAGCGGCGGACGAGAATCGAACTCGCGTCATCAGCTTGGAAGGCTGAGGCTCTACCGTTGAGCTACCGCCGCAGATGAATCCGTAAGAATGTAATTCAGCCACGGGGAGTGGCGCAGTCTGGTAGCGCACTCGGCTGGGGGCCGAGCGGTCGCAGGTTCAAATCCTGTCTCCCCGATAGCAGCGCTTGCCTCGCATGGTGAGGACCTGGCTCATTCCGCGTGGCCGGCCTGGGTCAGCAGCTGATTGGTGCCGACCCGCGTTCACCGGGCTGCCAGACCGCGGCGTAGTGAATCGAGTCCAGCCCTGAGAGGATCGTCGTCGGGCAGGTTCCGTCGGCGTTGATCACCCGGACGCTCTTGCTGAATTCGTACCCGACCGATTCTTGGACTTCGGCGGACTCCTTTCCATAATCGAACGGCCGCCAGTCCGTGTAGGCGAGGCGTTGCCCTGAGGGGTCCCAGCGCGGAGCCTCCTCGACCGCCCGCTTGGTGTGGGTCAGCTGCCGCAGGCCGCCGCCGGAGGCTTGCATCACGAAGATGTCGGTGAGGCGCGCTGCGAGGCGGAGACTTCCGCTCGGCGGGAAGTGTCTCGTGACTTCTTTCAGTCGGCCACGGAGGAGGGCGATCGAGCGGCCGTCGGGCGAGTAGATGGGTTCGTAGGCATTGCGGGCCAGGACCCTGATCGATTTGCCGTCAAGGCCGATCTCCGCGGCTTCGGTGGGCTTGTCGTCGATTCTCCGGCTGACCGCCAGGCGTGAGCCGTCGGGCGAGAACGACGCGGGAAAGAGGAAGACGTCGTTGCGCCAAGGCGTCAAGGCCCTCGACTTCCCGGTCTGCAAGTCAGCGAGCCAAATCGAGACGCTCTCGAAGTCGTCCTCCCCTTCCGACCTGCCGTGGCGTTCCTGCTGCCTTGCGAAGGCGATCGTGCGCCCGTCTGGTGAGTACACCGGGTCGTATCCGTTCCCGCTGCCCGGAATCGGCTTCACTGCACCTCCCTCGACCGAGATCGAGGCCAGGCTCGTGCCGGTGCGGCCGAACTCGGGGAGAGCTTCGTTCAGCGCCGTGAACGCGATTCGCTTGCCGTCTGGCGACCAGGAGGGAGCCGACCACGGGTACACCGCCCGAGGTGCTTTCGCGGCGCTGAGGGAGTAGAGCGATTGGCGGGCGCCGCCCTCAGGATCGACGGTGTAGAGCTGGGTCCATTCGGGGTCCCGCAGGCTGACAACCGCCAACCGGGGGCCAGGCGGCGAGGCCGTTGCGACTGCACCCATGAAGACGAGCAGCAGCAGAGCCACCGGCGAAAGAATGCTTATTACTCTCCGCGCCACCGGCCGGACCCTACTCCGACCCCCGTGTAGGCCCGGCGCCACTTGCCCAAGCAGTTACGGTCTTTAGCGGTGTGCTTTTCGGGGCTTCGGCCCCAGCGTGATGTCGACGTTGCCGCTGGTCGATTTCGCACCGGCCGCGGGGTTCGAGGACTTGACGACGAGCATCCGCCGCCCTTTGCCTTTCGGCTGGTTTGGCTTCTGGACCACGCCGACCTTGCAGCCCGCTGCCCTGATCCGTTTCTTCGCCGCCTTCAGCTTCTTGCCGACCAGCTGCGGGACGATGCATCCGGGGGCCGGCGGGTCGCCATGCGGCGGGCGTGTGTAGGAGATCGACGCCGAGCAACCAGAGGTGTTGCCGGCCGCGTCTGTCGCGGTCGCAGAGAAGGCGGCAGTGACGCCCTCCCCAACCTCAACGCGGATGCCGGGCGAGCCAAGCTCGGCGGCGCCGTGGGAGGCGATTGGCGTGCCCGTGCAGCCAGCGCCCGCATAGAGGCGCACCGTCGATCCCGCCTCGGCGGCGCCGCGGATCCGCGGAGTGCCGCTCGGGTTCGGCGAGGCCGGGTCGGTACTGGTGAGCTGCGGCGCCGACGGTGGCACGACGTCGCCCGCCTGCTCGAGCCAGATGCCTCCCGGCCCGCCGATGCGCGTCTCAACGTCGCTGCAGAAGTTGACGTTTTCGGTGTCCTCGGGGTCGACTGGCGTCGCCTGCATATCGGTCCACTGCCCAGCGATCGCTCCCGCCCCGGTGAGCCCGTGGGTGAACGGCGCTCCGGAGCGTGGGCTCGTGCCTCCGTTATTCCCCGTGGTCGAGAGGATCAGGGGCGACGGGGTCGTCGAAACGGTGCATTCTTCTTCTCCGTCGGACGTCAGCGTCCCGCCTGCCTGGCCACTCAGGGTGAGTGCGCCGGTCGCCTGGGTGAAGCTCCCGGTAATGAGTCCGATATCGAAATCGACGGTGACGTCGGCAACGATGGGGGTGGTGATGTGCGTCGCGAACTGGGGAACCTGCAGAACGCCCGCCGTGATTGATTCGCCCGCCGGACCAATTTGCGCCTCGAGTGGAGCTACATCGGGCGCCTCAAAGAGAGCCGTGTCGGAGAGCTGGACGCCGACGTTGGCGCGGCCTTCGGTGAAGGTCATCGAGAGGGGATCGGCGCTCGCCGTCGGAGCCCAGACGCTCAGCGCCAAGAGCGAGACAAGCGCAATCACCGACACGGTTCCCCTTGAAGTCATCAATCTCTCCCTTTCGCTGTTCTGGCTTGCGCAGGCGCTGCGCCTGCTGGCTCACGTCGGCTCCCCTGGTGCGGCCCGCTACACCGTATCACCCCAAAGATACGGTGAAGCGGCCCCAATCCGCCACATTTCCTCGCAAGCCGTCGCGGTTCGGTCGGTTGGGACTACGGTTCAAGCGTGCAGAAGTCGAAGCCCCCCGGGGACCAGGCGAAGAAACGGCAGCGACTGTCGCCCGAGGCGATCACCGAGGCGGCAATCCGCCTGGCCGACGCCGAGGGTCTCGAGGCGGTCTCGATCAGGCGCGTCGCCGCCGAGCTCGACGGGCGGGCGATGAGCCTCTACGACCACTTCGCCAGCAAGCGCGACCTGCTTGCCGCGATGACCGACGAGGTGGTGGGGGAGATGCTGGTCTCCCAACCCCTGCCGCAAGACTGGCGAGAGGCGATCACGGTCTCGGCTCGGACGATGTACGCCGCCTACGCCGCTCACCCCTGGGCGCTCTTTGCCCACGCCGAGCGGGTCGGCCCGGGACCCAACGGAGTCAAAGTCGCCAAGCAGGTGGCGCGGGCGCTGACCACGCTTCCGCTCGAGCACGCGGACGTCTGGCAGGTGCAGGGAATCGTCAACGACTACGTGATCGGCTACTCGTTTCGAACCGTCGCCACGGTGAACCCGGAGGAGATGAAGGCGGCGATTGTCGCCAGCGACGTGGTCGAGTTCCCCGAGCTGACCGCCCTGCCCGACAACCTCCGCAACCGCTCCTCGATCGAGCGCTTCGAGCTCGGCCTGCAAACCGTCCTCGACGGGATCGAGCGACGCTTTCTCGATTCGTAGTCTGGCCAAGGTCAGGGTCGGGCAGGTAATTTTTCCTGGTCGTGTCCCTCCCTGTTCTCTTTGCCATTGACGAAGACGAGAGCTCGCTGCGCGAGGTCGAGCGCGAGCTGATCGACCGCTACGCGCGGAGCTATCGCGTCGTTTGCGCGGTCTCTGCGGAGGAGGCGATGGTGGAGCTCGAGGTGCTGGCGGCCGCCAGCGAGGACGTCGCACTCGTTCTCGCCGCGCAGCGGTTCGGTCAGACGACGGGGGGCGAGCTGCTCGGCAAAGTGCGCGATCTCCACGCGCACGCCCAGCGCGGGCTGTTGATCGAGTGGGGCAGCTGGGGCGACGGGCAGACCGCCGAGGAGATCTTCGAGGCGATGGCGCGACGGCAGATCGAGTACTACGTGATCAGGCCGTCGCAGACGCCGGACGAGCTGTTCCACCAGTCGGTCTCGACCTTTCTGCTCGAGTGGGCAAACGCGAAGCGCGTCTCGCCGCACACCGTTCACATCGTCAGCGAGTCGTGGACGGGCAGGGGCGGCGAGCTGAAAGAGGTCCTCGGTCGCTGCGCGGTGCCGCACGCATTTCTTCTCGCCGACTCGCCGGACGGCCGGGCGCTGGTGGAGGAGTCGGGCAACGGCGAGCCGCTTCCCCTCGTCGTCTTCCCAGGCGGAACCGTGCTCGCCAACCCGACCAACCTGGAGCTGGCCAGTGCCGCCGGCGCCACCATCGACCCCGGTCGGCGCGAGTACGACGTGATCATCATCGGCGGCGGGCCGGCCGGCCTATCGGCGGCGGTCTACGGCGCCTCCGAGGGCTTCCGCACGTTGGTCGTCGACGACGGCGGCATCGGCGGCCAGGCGACCTCGAGCTCGTTGATCCGCAACTACCTGGGCTTTCCGCGCGGGGTCAGCGGTCGCCGGCTGGCGGAGAGCGCCTACGAGCAGGCCTGGGTCTTCGGCGCCAAGTTCGCCTTCATGCACGATGCGACCGCGATCCGGCGCGAGGACGGCCGCATCCACGTTGCGCTCTCCGACGGCAGCGAGGTCAGCGCCCCCGCGGTCATCCTTGCCACCGGCGCCACCTACCGCCGGCTTGGCGTGCCCGAGATCGAGGGCCTGGTCGGGGCCGGGGTCTTCTACGGCGGCCCCGCCTCCGAGGCGACGACGGCGATCGACGAGGAGGCCTATGTCGTCGGCGGCGCCAACTCCGCCGGCCAGGCGGCCCTGCACCTGGCCGAATACGCCCGCCGGGTGACGCTCGTGGTGCGGGCCGAGTCCCTGGAGAAGGGGATGTCCCACTACCTGGTGAGGCAGATCGAAGTCACGCCCAACATCGATGTGCGCCTCGGGACCGAGGTCGTCGGCGGTGGCAAAGGCGGGGATGGCTGGCTCGGGCATCTGGTCCTTCGCTCCCGCGCCGACGGGGCGACGGAGACGGTTGATGCCGACGAGCTCTTCCTGATGATCGGCGCCCACCCCAACACAGAGTGGCTGTCGTCGGCGTGCACGCTGGGGGACGGGGGCTTCATTCGCACCGGGGCGGATATCGAGGACGACGGGATCTGGCCGCTCGAGCGAAGCCCGTTCTCGCTCGAGACCAGCATGCCCGGTGTCTTCGCCGCGGGCGACGTCCGGCACGGATCGATGAACCGCGTCGCCTCCGCGGTCGGCGAGGGCTCGATCGCGATCAAGCTCGTCCACGAGCTCTTCGCGGCCGAGAAGCTGCAGCTCAGCTAGGCGCTGGGCGCGGCGGCCTCGGCCGCTTCCAACTCGCGCAGGTACTGGTGGACGAAGGCAATCGACATGCTGCCTTCGCCGACCGCGGCAGCCACCCGCTTGACCGGGCCGAAGCGGACGTCGCCGCAGGCGAAGATCCCCGGCACGCTCGTCTCGAGCAGGAACGGGTCGCGGTCGAGGCTCCACTCGGCCGCGGCGCGCATCTCGGGGCCGGTCAGCACGTAGCCGTTGTGGTCGAGGGCGATCTCGGGGGCAGCCACTCGGTCTCGGCATCGGCGCCGATGAAGATGAAGAGCCCGGAGGAGCCGACGCGGTTCGTCTCTCCGGAGGCGATCTCGCGCAGGTCGATCTCGGCCAGCGAGCCGTCGCCGTGGACGGCGGCGACTTCGACGCCGAAGGCGACCTCGATGTTGGCCCGGGTCCCAAGCTGGTCGATCAGGTAGCGGGACATGCTCTTCTCGAGCCCCTCGCCGCGGCAGAGGATGGTGACGCTGCTCGCGTGGGTGGCGAAGAAGAGGGCGGCCTGCCCGGCCGAGTTGCCGGCGCCGATCACGTGGACGTCGAGCCCGTGGGTGTTCGGCGCTTCGCTGCGGGCGGCGCCGTAGGAGATGCCCTTGCCGACGAGGCGGTCGAATCCCTCGATCGTGAGCTGGCGCCAGGTCACCCCGCAGGCGAGGATGATCGTGCGGGCGCGCAGCACGTCGCCGCCGTCGAGGTGGAGCTCCCGGTTCGCCGCGTCGATGCGGGTGATCGAGCGGGTGACGAGGATCTCGGCGCCGAGGCGCCGCGCCTGCTGCAGGGCGCGGCTGGCCAGCTCGTCGCCGGAGACGCCCGAGGGGAAGCCGAGGTAGTTCTCGATCCGGGAGGAGGTTCCCGCCTGGCCGCCAGGGGCCTCGCGCTCGACCACGATCGTTCGCAGTCCCTCCGAAGCCCCGTAGACGGCGGCGGCGAGGCCGGCGGGCCCGGCACCGACGATCACCGCGTCGTAGATCGCGGCGGCGGGCTCGGTGTTCACTCCCAGCAGGTCGGCGACGCGGCGCAGGCTCGGCCGCACCGCCGTCTTGCCGTTGACGATGCGGATCGTCGGCCAGTCGTCGGGGTCGGGCAGCGAGCCCTCCCACAGCTCCGCTTCGTCCGCCGACTCACCGGTGATCCAGCGGAAGGTGATCTGGTTGCGGTCGAGGAAGCGGCGCAGCTCGGCGCAGGCCGGGTCCCAGCGGTGGCCGACGACGATTGCGCGCGGCGGCGGCGGATCGGCCGCGAGCCCCTGCAGGCCCTGTGCACCGCCCATCCGATTTGCCGCGAGCCGGCCGATCTCCTGGGCGATGTTGGGGGCGACGGCCGTCAACGAGTGGAGCGTGCGGGTCGATCCGCATCAGCCGTGTCGGCTCGGCCGCCCGAAACCCCACCGGGAAGACGGTCCCGAGCACGATCGGCACCTCGCCGAAGATGTCGCCGGCGACCCGCTCGCCAACCACCCGCTCGATCCCGTCAGTCGCCTTGACCGCCTCGATGCGCCCGTCGAGCACGGCGAAAATCGCCCGTTCGTCACCCTCCTGCGCCGCGTACTCGCCGCTGGAGAGGCTGAGATCGGCCGCTGCACGCGAGAGCTGCTCGCGCTCGGCCGGGGCGAGCGATGAGAACGCCGCGACCTCGCCGATCTCCTCCGGGGTGATCACGGCCCGAGCCTACTTCGTGTCCTTGCCCACGGTCTGGGAGGACGGAGGGTTGGGCTTGCTTGACAGTCCGACCATGGCTGCAAGACTGCCGCGAGCCGTGAGCGCCCCCGTCGACAAATACCGCCGTTTCGCATCGGTGCGGGCGATTTGCCTCGCAGCGCTCGTCGCCGTAGTAGCGGCTCTGGCGTTGCCGGCCGGCGCCGGCGCCTTCGTCTACTGGGCCAATGAAGAAGGCGACACGATCGGTCGCAGCGCTCTCGATGGCTCGGGCAGCAACCAAAGCTTCATCACCGATGCCAATGCCCCCGGCGGGGTGGCTGTGGACGGAACCCACCTCTACTGGACCAACGAAGGCGCCAACACCATCGGCCGTGTCAACCTCGATGGCTCCGACCGGCTCCCCAATTTCATCATCGGCGCCAAAAAACCGGTCGGGGTGGCGGTCGATGGCAATTTCCTCTACTGGACCAACAAGGAAACGAGCGCGATCGGCCGCGCCAACCTCGATGGCTCCGGCATCAACCAAAGCTTCATCGCCGGTCTCAGCGTCCCGTTGGGCGTGGCTGTTGACGGCGCCCATATCTACTGGGCCAACTTCAACAACTCAATTGGCCGCTCCAACCTCAACGGCACGAGCGTCACCCAGAGCTTCATCACCGGCACTGGCTTCCCACGTGGGGTGGCGGTCGACGGCTCCCATATCTACTGGACCAATTTTCAGAACAGCACGATAGGCAGGGCCAATCTCAACGGCAGCGGCGCCAACCAGAGCTTCATGAGCGGCGGCCTTGGCGACGCGCTGTACGGGATGGCGGTCGATGGCTCCCACCTTTACTGGTCTGACTCGGAAGACGGGACGATCGGTCGGGCCAACCTCGACGGCTCCGCCCCCGCCCCGAGCTTCATCGCGGGAGCCGACGCGCCGGCCGGGCTGGCCGTCGATGGGCTCCCGGCGCCAGTCAGTCCGCCCGGCCCGCCAGTGGGCGGATCCCCCGGCATCACCCCGACCCGCAAGCCCTCGAACGCCTTCAAATTGGGCAAGGCGAAGCTGAACGAGCGTGCGGGTACGGCAACGCTCACGGCAACGTTGCCGGGCCCCGGCAAGCTCGTGCTCAAGGGCAAGGGCATAAAAAAGGTGACCAAGCGCGCCAGGCGGAAGGGCAAGGTGACGCTGACGGTCAAGCCGCTGCCGAAGGCCGCGAAGGAACTGGCGGCCAGCGGCAAAGCGACTGTCGCGATCACGCTCACGTTCACGCCGAGCGGCGGCGATCCGCGCAGCAAGCCGCCGGTCAGGCTGACCTTGAAGTCGGCCGGCTGAGTCTTTGTGAACCGCGTCTAGTTAGGCCTCGACCCGCACCACCAGCTCGAGCTTCTCGACCGAGACTCGCCGGCCCATTCCTTCGCCGGGAGGGCTCATCGAGTTCAGCGTCTCGTCGCCCTGGCGGTAGTCATCCTCGGTCTCGAAGAGCGTCACGGCGAGGGCCTTGCCGGCCGCGGTGTCGTGAAAGAGCAGGAACTCCTTCGCCGGCACCCCGGGCGGTGGGCCTCCCTCGGACTCGGCTCGGGCGCGGATCTGGGCGGCGCTGTCTTCGAGCGCTTTGGCATCGGCGCCCTCCCACTGAGCTACTCGTGCGTACATCTCTTCCTCCTTGTCGTCCCTGGCCAATCGAGCCTACATCCACGAATGTGTCAATTGGACCGGGTAATCCCGCAAGGCGACGAAGGCCCTTGACTACGATTGCCACGATGCTTTTCGGGCAGGAACACGTCGAGCGCTACCGGGCCACCGACGGCGCCGAGGGCCATGAGTGGCAGGGCACTCAGACCCTGCTGTTGACGACCACGGGGCGCAAGTCGGGTGAGCCCCGCACGACCCCGCTGATCTACGCGCCGGACGGCGATGCCTTCGCGATCGTCGCCTCCAAGGGAGGCTCTGATGAGCCGCCCGCCTGGTACCTCAACCTCGCCGAGAATCCCGAGGTCGAGGTCCAGGTCAAGGGCGACCGCTTCAAGGCGCGAGCCCGGACCGCGAACGCGGATGAGAAGCCGGCGCTCTGGCGCAAGATGGTCGCCGAGTGGCCCAGCTACGACGAATACCAGGAGCGCACGGAGCGCGAGATCCCGGTCGTCTTGCTGGAACGCGCCTCTACTGACTAAGGCTCAGTACGGCGCGTCTACCGCTTTCGCCCAGTCCTTGTCGACGTGGAGTTGGCCCTTCGCGTCGGTGTCGACGATCACCACGGTCGCCGGCTGGCGGTTGCCGTTTTGGGGGTCGATCGTGACCGAGCCGGTCCATCCCTTCCAGCCGCTGACGCTGTCGAGCGCGTTGGTGAGCTTCTTGGCGGCGGTGCCGCCGGCCTTCTCGACGCCGTCGGCGAGGAAGTTCAGCGAGTCGTAGGTGTAGGGGCTCCAGGTGCCAGGGTCTTGGTCGAATTCGTCGTGGTATGCGGTCACCTTGGCGTCGGCGCCGGAGAAGTCTTCAGGCGCCGGCACCCCGACCACCGGACAGGCGCGGGCCGCCGCGACGCCGGCCGTTTCGACGAAGCCGGTGTCGTATGAGGCGTAGTCGGCGATGCACTGCGACTCCACTTTCGCTTCCCGCATCTCCTTGGCGATCAGGCCGCCCTCGGGGAAGTAGACGGCGGCGTAGATGACGTCGGGCTTCGTCGCCGCGAGCTTGTCGACAACGTCGGTGTAGCTCTTCTTGCCGGGCTGCACCTTCTCGAAGGCGCTCACTGTGACGCCCTCTTTCTCCAGCGATTCCTTCAGCGCCTTCGAGACCGAGACCGTGTAGTTCTGGGTTGGGTCGTAAGCGATGGCCACGGTTTTGGCGTCGAGCCAGTCGGTCAGCGCTTCCGAGGCGACCGGGGCGATTTGGTAGGTCATCGGCTGCAAGGTGAAGCCGAGGCCATTGGTCGAGTTGTCGGAGGTCAGCCTGACCGGCACAAGGCCGGCCTTGATGTAGAGCGGCAGAGTTTCGATGCCGACGCCCGAGTTGTAGGGGCCGACGATGCCGTCGAGCCCATCGGCGATCGCGGCTTTCGCTGCCTTCACTCCCGTTGCTGGATCGGCGGCATCGTCGATCGGGACGACCTCGACCTGCTTGCCCATGATCCCGTCCGCTTCGTTGAGCTCGGTCGCCGCCAGTTCGGCGCCCTTCAGCATCCCCTTGCCGAGGGTCGCCTGTTCGCCCGAGAGCGGCGCCTCGAGGCCGACCCGGAAGCTGTCGGAATCCCCGTCGTCGGAATTGGAGCTGCCGCAGCCCGCCGCAATCAAGGCGAGACCGGCAAAGACGAACGTGATGGCAAACCGGATCCTGTTCTGCACGACTGGCAGCTCCTCTCGAGAGCGGGAAGAAGGTGGGGGGCGACCCTAGCCGGCCCCCCGGCTGGCTTGGCCCCACCTGCGTGGCTAATTTCGTGTCTGCTACCGTGACACGAAATGACAACCCGCACTTATACGCAAACCAATCGCGCCGAGGCGACCGAGCGCCGGCGGCGGGCGATCTTGGACGCGACCCAGTCCCTTTTCCGGGAGGAGAACCTGAGCGAGCTTCCGCTCGAGCGAATCGCCGAGCGGGCGGCCTGCAGTAGTCGCTCGATCCTGCGCCACTTCGGCTCTCGCGAGGGGCTGTTCACAGCGGCGATCGCCGACGCGGAGGCCGCCGTGGTTCGGTCGCGCGAGGTGGGCGATGGAGGTGTCCCGGCGGCGATCCGCAGGCTGGTTGCTCACTACGAGGAGACCGGTGACGAAGTGATCCGCTGGCTCGGCGCGGCCGAGAGCTACCCACTGGTCCGCCGTGTGGTTGAGAGTGGGCAGAGGCTTCACGCTGAGTGGGTCGACGCGGTCTTCGCCGAGGACCTCGAGCGACTGGGCAGTGGGGACCGGCGCCAGCGCAAGGCGGTCCTCGCCGGCATTACCGACGTCTACGTCTGGCAGCTGCTCCGCCGCCGCGGCCGCCTCGGCAAGAAAGCCACCGAGGCGGCGATGCTGGACCTGGTCGACCACGTTCGGAAGGGGACGCCGTGAAGGTGCTGGCTTACACCTCGCCCGCGCGCGGCCACCTCAATCCGATGATGGGGCCGTTGCTCGAGCTGAGCAAGCGCGGCGCCGACGTTCACGTCCGAACCCTTGCCGCCGGGGTCGAGGGGGTGCGCGAGGCCGGACTGAAGTGCGAGCCGATTGACCCTCGGATCGAGGCGATCGAGATGGATGACCACGGTGCGAAGTCCCAGGTTGCCGCCGGAGAAAGGGCGTTCGCGGTCTGGGCGCAACGCGCGGCGGAGGAGGTGGGCGATTTCGAGGCCGCCGTAGCCGCCGTCTCTCCCGACGTCGCGCTGATCGATACGACGACTTATGGGGCCAAGGCCGCGGCCGAGCGGCTGCGGTTGCGATGGGCTGAGTCAAGGCCCTTCCTGCTCGAAGACCCGGCGCCCGGCATTCCTCCGTTCGGGTTTGGGCTGCGGCCGAAGTCGGGCTTGCCCGGCCGCCTCCGCGACGCGACCCTCGCCCGCCTCGGAGCGCGATTCGACGTCAAGGTCCGGTTGCCCACCGTCAATGCGGGCCGGCTTGCGGCGGGACTGCCGCCATGCGACTCGATTGCGGAGGCACGACACCGGGCCGAGTTGACGCTCTACTTCACCGCGCGGCCTTTCGAGTATTCCCGGCCGGTGCCGCCGGGCGTGCTCATGGTTGGCGCGGGGAGCTGGGACCCGCCGGCGCGCCTGCCGGTCGCGATCCCCGAGGACGAGAGACCGCTGGCACTGGTGACCTGCTCCTCGGAGTTCCAGGACGATGGGGCGATCGCGGCCGCCGCCCTCGAGGGCATGCGTGAGCGCTGGCGCATCGTCGCGACCACCGCTGGCGTCGACCCCGCGACGCTGCCCGCCGGTGACGGCGCGGTTGTCGAGCGCTTCCTGCCGCACGGTCAGCTGCTCGAGCGAGCCGCGGTCGTCGTCTGTCACGGCGGGATGGGAATCACCCAGAAGGCCCTCTCGCACGGCGTTCCGGTTTGCCTGGTGCCTTGGGCGCGCGATCAGCTTGACGTCGCCGCCCACGTGCTCGAGGCGGGAGCGGGAACGAAGCTGTCGCGGCGACGGCTGTCGCCGGCTCGCCTTGCCGTGGCTGCGGAGGCGGCCCGCGTCTGTGCTCCGGGTGCGGCTCGGGTTAAGGCAGGCTACGAGGCCACCGGGGGCAGCTCTGCCGCCGCGGATGCGATCGAGTCTTTGCTCAGCTCGACTACCGTCACGGCTGGAGATCCAGGTGTCCGCTCAGCTCAAGCACGTCGACCCTGACCGGCTTCCCGGCTGGTTCAGCCGCGTCTATGCGGCGTTCGCGACCACGCGCCTGGGGCGCTTCCTCTCGATCCACGTCGTCTGGAAGCTCGATCCCCTCTTGATGCGCGCGACCCGCGGCCGGCTGGGATTCAACCTCATGATCCCGACCGCGCTGCTGGAAACCCGCGGCGCCAGGAGCGGGTAGCTGCGGCGCAACGTCGTCATCTACTTCCACGACGGCGAGCGGGTCACAATCGTCGCCTCGAAACTCGGCCTGCCCA
Organism: uncultured Solirubrobacterales bacterium; assembly: GCA_963701265.1. GTDB lineage: Bacteria > Actinomycetota > Thermoleophilia > Solirubrobacterales > 70-9 > VRUE01. Next base: position 1,962,852 of record OY969581.1, on the reverse strand, counting down.
ACCACCCGGCCTGGTTCCACAATCTCGTCGCCAACCCCGACGTCACCTTCGGCGGCATCCCGATGCGGGCGACGGTGGTCAGCGGCGCGGCCGAGCGCGAGCGGCTCTGGGCGCTTGCCGACCGCGTCTTCGCGCCCTACGCCGTCTACCGGGACGAAGCGGCGGAGGCGAACCGGGTCATCCCGATCGTCCAGCTCACCCCAAACGCCTCGACCTAGTCGCCTTTGTCGTCCTCGCGCCGCCGGGTCGGATCGGCCGCGTGGGCCAGCCGTTCCGCTCCTTCGCGCATTTCGATCCCGGCCTCGCGGGTGGCGGCGACGGCCTCGTCGCCGACCGCGGAGAGACCCTCGCTTGGCTTGCCGCCGACGATGTCGCGGAAGGCTTCCTTGAAGCGCTCGGTGCGGCGGTCGGGCCGGAAGCGATCTTCGGCCTTGGCCTGTTTATGCGGCCGCCGCTCGCCGTATCGTCGCCGCGCCCAGCTCGAGTTCGGCTTGCCGATGCGGCTGGCCCCGTAGATCGCGACCGGGAAGACGAAGAAGCCGACGACGCCATGCAGGATCCGCCCCTTGAGGAAGCAGAAGGCGACCATGACGAAGACGAGCAAGGTGGCGAGGATGCTCGAGATCACCACCGCGGGGGAGCCGGCATCGATCGTCAGCGGGTTGGCGCCGAGCACGACCAGCAGCATCGCGGCCGCCGCGATCACGGTCGCGTCGATCGAGCTGCGCCCCTCCTTCGCCCAGTAGACGTCCTCGAGGTGGACCCAGAGGGCGAACTCGTCGATCGTCAGACCGACGCCGACCCCGAAGGCGAGGGCACAGATCTCGGTGTAGGGGGTGCGGCCGTCAGCGGCGAAGGCGAGGGTGCCGGCGATCATCATCGTCACGATCCCGAAGACCAGGTGGTGGACGTGGACGCCGCTCTCGCTTTCGACGCTGCCCGGCCACCAGGAGACGCGTTCGCTGCGGATGATCCGCGTGCTCATGCGGATGAAGGCGAAGGAGCCGATGAAGCCGACGAGGACGAGGAAGACCCCTTGCTCGTGGTTCTCTTCGAGGTTGCCCCAGAAGGTGGAGAGGATCGACGCGGTGGTCATGGGCAGGCCGAGTTTAGGCTGGATGCCGAGATGTCAGTCAGCGCGGACTGGCCGAGCCAAGACAAGGAGACGCAAGTGGCATCGATTCGCAAGGAACGCACGATCGAGGTAAGTCCCGAGGAGGCTTGGGCGGTTTTGGCCGACTGGGGCGCGCCCCACGAGCGCCTCGTCCCCGGCTTCGTCGTGGCGACCGAGCTCGACGGCGAGGATCGCCTCGTCACCTTCTTTAACGGCGCCGTCGCCCGCGAGCGGCTGATCGCTAGCATGAGGACGAGCGCCGGCTGGTCTGGTCGATCGTCGACGGGCCCTACGCCCATCACAACGGCGCCGCCCAGGTCCTCGCCAACGAGGACGGCACCGCTCGCTTTGTCTGGATCGCCGACGTGCTGCCGAACGAGATGGCCGAGATCACGGGCGAACTGATGGAGCGGGGGATCGAGACCGTCAAGCAGTCGCTCGAGGCGAGCGCCGAGAGCGCGTAGGGGACTACGATCTCCGCCATGGGGAGCCTCGGGCCGTCTTCGTCCGCAGTCGAGCTGGCCGCCGCCCTGCGGGCGCGCGAGCTCTCGGCCGTGGAGCTGCTCGACGCCTGCCTTGCCGCCGTCGACGCGCGCAACCCCGAGCTGAACGCGGTGGTCTGGCGCGACGACGAGTCGGCGCGGGCCGCCGCCCGCGACGCCGACGCGCGGATCGCGAGCGGGGAGGAGGCGCCCTTCCTCGGCGTGCCGATCCCGATCAAGGACCTGACCGCGGTGGCCGGCTGGCCGGTGACTTACGGCTCCAACGGCGCCTCCGAGGATCCCAGCGAGGAGAGCGAGCTCGTGGTCGAGGCCCTGCAGCGCGCCGGCTTCGTCCTCTGCGCCCGCACCAACACGCCCGAGTTCGGCCCGCTCACCGTGGCCGAGAACTCGCGCTACGGCAACACGCTCAACCCCTGGGACACGAGCCGCGCCTCCGGCGGCTCCTCGGGCGGTGCCTCGGCTGCGGTTGCCGGCGAGATGTTTCCGATCGCCCACGCCAACGACGGCGGCGGCTCGATCCGGATCCCCGCCGCCTACTGCGGGTTGGTCGGGCTGAAGAGCAGCCGCGGGCGGATCCCGCGCCGAGCCCAGACCTGGATGGGCGCCGTGGTCGAGGGCGCGATCACGCGCACGGTGGCCGACGCGGCCGCCTCGCTGGACGTGACCTCCGAGCCCGATCCGCTCGCCTGGTACACCGCGCCGGCGCCGCAGCGTCCCTTTGCCGAGGAGGCCGGCGCGCCGGTCGAGACCCTGCGGATCGGCCTGATGGCCGAGGCGCCGCTCGGCGTCCCCACCGATCCGGACTGCATCCGGGCCGCCCGCGAGGCAGCCGCGCTGCTCGAGGAGCTCGGCCACGAGGTGGTCGAGGTCGAGGTGGCGACGATCTCCGAGGAGCTGACCCCGTCCTTCGTGACGATGACGATCGGCGGCGTCGCCGACTACGACGGCGTCGACTGGGAGAAGGTCGAGCCGCACAACCGCCAGGCCTACGAGGCCGCCAGCGAGAAGGTCAGCGCCTACGAGTACGTCGTCGCCGTGCAGAAGCTCGAGCGCCTCTCGCGCCGCGAAGTCGCCCGCTGGGGCCGGGACTTCGACCTGCTGCTGACGCCGACCTCGGCGATCCTGCCGCCGCCGACCGGGCAGATCCTCACCGAACAGCACGCGGCGCCCGAGCAGCCGGTCTTCGACACGGTCCGCTCGGTCTGTTTCAGCGCCTTCGGCAACATCACCGGCCTGCCTGGCATCTCGCTGCCGCTGCACTGGAACGACGACGGCATCCCGGTTGGCGTGATGCTCACCGGCGGTCCCTTCGAAGAGGCGAGGCTGATCCGCCTCGGCGCCCAGCTGGAAGCGGCGCGCCCCTGGGCTGAGCGGCGGGCGCCCGCCGCCTCCGCGGCCTAGAGGATCTAGGGCTCGACCTCCGCCAGCGCCGCCCCGAGCAGGCGTGCGCTCTGCTCGATCGCCGGCTCGGGCAGGCCGGCAAAGCCGAGGACCAGACCGGGTGGGCCACCCGGCTTGAAGCGGTGCAGCGCCAGGCCCTCGACGCCGACCCCGCGGCTGGCGGCGGCGCTGACCAGGGCAGACTCGTCGATCTCCTCGGGGAGGATCGCCAGCTCGAAGAGGCCCGCCGCGCCCTCCTCGATGCGGGCCGCGGGCAGGTGCAGTGCGAGCGACTCCAACAGCGCCTCGCGCCGGCGCTGGTAGTGCAGCCGCATCCGCCGCAGGTGGCGGTCGAGCTCACCGCGGGTGATGAAGTCGTGCAGGGCTAGCTGGCCGATCGCCTCCGAGCCGCGGTCCTCGATCGCCTTGACCGAGATCAGCGGCCAGCCCAGCCACGAGGGGGTCAGCATCCAGCCCAGGCGCATCCCCGGCACCAGCCGCTTGCTCGCCGAGCCGATGTGGGCGACGCGCTCGGGCGCCAGCCCCTGCAGCGCACCGACCCGGGTGCGGTCGTAGCGCAGCTCGGCGTCGAAGTCGTCCTCGACGATCAGCCGCTCGCCGCGCTCCGCCCACTCGACCAGCGCCGCTCGCCGCTCACTGCTCAGCACGGAGCCGGTGGGGAACTGGTGGGCGGGGGTGACGATGACCGCCGCCGCATCGCTGAGCTCGAGCAGGTCGACCCGCAGGCCCTCGTCGTCGACCGGGATCGGCTCCACCGTCAGCCCGGCCTGCTCGACGATCAGGCGGTGGCTGTGCCAGCCGGGGTCCTCGAGCGCGACGCTGGTGACGCCGCGGCTGCGCAGCCAGCGGGCGATCAGCGAGAGGCCTTGGCTGAAGCCGGTGCAGACGAGCAGCTGCTCGGGGTCGGCGGCGGCGCCGCGGACCCGGCCCAGGTACTCGGCGAGGGTCTCGCGCAGCGCCGGCACCCCGCGCGGGTCGGGGTAGTCGACGGCGTCGATCGGCGCCTCGCGCCAGGCGGCCCGCAGCGAGCGCAGCCAGCGGTCGCGGGGGAAGCCGGCCAGGTCCGGCAGCCCGGGGTCGAGGCGGTGGGTGAAGCTGGGCAGCAGCGAGGGGGAGGGCGCGCGCGGCACGGCTGCCCGCACGGTGTGCGCGACCCGCACAGGGGCTCCCTGGCTGGCCAGGAGGTAGCCCTCGGCCGCGAGCTGACCGTAGGCCTCGCTGATCACTCCACGCGAGACCCCGAGCTCGGCGGCGAGGGTGCGGCTCGACGGCAGCCGCGCGCCGGCGGCAAGGCGTCCAGCGCGCACGTCCTCGCGAATCGAGCGCTCGATCTGCTCGTGCAGCGGCACGTCCCTCTCGCGGTCCAACTCGACCAGGAGGCCTGGGCCAACTGGTCCACCAGAGCGCACCATTACTGGCACTGTATAACGGGCCAGTCACTCCGTACGATCGAGCCATGACCGAGATCAAGATCGTTGGCGGGGGCCTGGCGGGATTGACCGCCGCAATCACAGCGGCCGAAGGCGGCGCTTCGGTGCGCCTGTTCGAGGCGCACGAGGAGCTCGGTGGCCGCGGTCGCAGCATGGCCGGTCCCTACAAGGCGAACCTCGGCCCCCATGTCATCTACAAGGACGGCGAGTTCTGGTCCTGGCTGGCCGAGCGCGAGCTGCTGCCCAACTACTCCGGGCCGCCGCTGGCCGGCATCCGCTTCCGCTGGCAGGGCGAGATCCGCCGCACCCCGCCGCTGGGGACGATCCCGGCGGTGCTGCGTTTGCGCGGTCGCGAAGCGCCGGTCGACCAGGACTTCCGCAGCTGGGTCACCAGTCACTCCGACGAGCGCACCGCGGCGATGCTCTCCGCCGCCGCCGGCGTCTACACCTTCCACCACGACCCGGGCGAGCTCTCGGCGGCCTTCGTCTGGAAGCACTCGGTGCGCGTCCTGCTCAGCCCACCGCCGACGGCGCGCTACCTGCACGGCGGCTGGAGCTCGCTGATCGACTCGCTGGCGGTTCGCGCCCGCCGGCTCGGGGTCGAGATCGAGACCGGGCACGCCGTCGACTCGCTCCCCGACTCACCGGTGATCGTCGCCACCGAGCTGGGCCGGGCGGGGGAGCTGCTCGGCGATGACTCGCTGAGCTGGCCGGGCGGCAACACGGTCTGCATCGACCTCGGCCTCGAGCACCGCCGCGGCGACCCCTTCATCGTCTCCGACCTCGATGAGTCGGGTTGGGTCGAGCGCTTCAGCGCCGCCGACCCCTCGCTGGCGCCGGCGGGCGAGGAGCTGGTGCAGGCGCAGATGCCGGTGCGCCCGGGCGAGGGCACCGAGCAGACGGCGCTGCGGCTCGAACGCCTGCTCGAGGCCGCCTTCCCGGGGTTGGGCGAACGCGAGCGCTGGCGCCGCCGCCAGGTGATGGACGGCCGCACCGGCCCGCTCGATCACCCGGGCAAGAGCTGGCGCGACCGTCCCGCCGTCGAGCGCGGTGACGGGGTCTTCCTCGCCGGTGACATGGTCGCCGCCCCCGGCCTGCTCTCCGAGGTCTCCTGGGCAAGCGGCAGCGAGGCAGGACGCCTCGCCCTCGCGGCCGCGGGCACTCAGCGCGGCGAGCTGAGGCGCGTGGCTTAACGCGCGAGTCGACTACCTTCTGCGGCGGTGGCCAAGACCAGCGCCGGCATCCTGTTGTACCGCGGCGAGGGGGAGTCCCTTGAGGTGCTCCTGGTTCACCCTGGCGGGCCCTTCTGGGCGAAGAAGGACGAGGGTGCCTGGTCGATTCCCAAGGGCGAACTCGAGGCGGGGGAGGAGTCACCGGCCTGCGCGTTGCGCGAGCTGGAGGAGGAGCTCGGCTCGTCTCTGGGCCTCACCGCCGCGCACCTGTCCGGGCTCGGTGAGGTTCGCCTGAAGAGCGGCAAGGTCGTCCAGGGCTGGGCCGCCGAGGGTGAATTCGACCCGGCGACGCTGAACAGCAACACCTTCGCGATGGAGTGGCCGCCGCGCTCGGGCTCCGAGCGCGAGTTCCCCGAGGTGGACCGGGCCGAGTGGTTCGCTCCCGAGCAGGCGCGGCGGAAGATCAACCCCGCCCAGGCCGCTTTCATCGATAGGTTGCTGGAGCGATGAACGCGACCCCCGAACCGGAGCGGCTGAACCAGGAGGGGTTTGCGGGGTTCGCGGCGCGGGCTGGCGAGGACGCGCCCGTGACGATGCTCAACCTGCTGCGCTTCAAGCCCGACGGCGGCAAGGAGCGCTACGCCGAGTACGGCGCAGCGGTTGCGCCGCTGCTGGAGAAGGCCGGCGCTCGCGCCGTCTTCCTCGGTGAGGCGGCGCTGCCACTGCTCGGTGAGGGTCGCTGGGACTCGGTCCTGCTGGTCGAATACCCGACCGGCCAGGCCTTCCTCGAGATGATCGGATCGGCCGAGTACCAGGCGATCGGGCACTTGCGCACGGAGGCGCTCGAGCACGGCGAGCTGCACCCGCTGAGCGCCGCCGACCAGCTTCCCCAGCCGCCCGACCTGGGCTGAGGCCGCCCTATACTCGCCGGGCGATGGCTGACGGCTCCGACGCGAACTCGACGCCCCACGGCGAAGGTCCCTCGGGCAAGCCGCTGCCGCTCTCCGTGCGCCTGCTCGCCGCCGGCATGCGCGGCGCCCGTGACGTCGGCAAGGCGACCGGGATCGACCAGGCGATCGAGGCCGCCGCCGAGGAGACGATGGTCGCCGCGGTCGAGAGCGAGGCGGTCGAACGGGCGATCGCGCGGGTGCTGAAAGGCCCGGTGGTCGAGGAGGCGATGAACTCGGCGCTGGAGAGCGACGCGGTCAAGAACGCCCTGGTCGAGGCGCTCGACAGCGAGCTCGTCGACGAGGTCTGGCGCCGCTTGCTGGCCAGCGACGAGGCCCAGCGCCTGGTCGAGCGGATCGCCGAGGCACCGGAGATCCGCGCCGCGATCAGCGCCCAGAGCGTCGGCATGATCGAGGACGTCGGTCACACGATCGGCAACGGCACCCGCCGGCTCGACAGCGTGGTCGAGCGCGTCGCCCGCAGGATCTTCTTCCGCAAGCGCCGCAGCGAGCCAACCGACCGCGCCGGCGCGGTCACCCGCGGGCTCGCCTTCGGCCTCGACGTGCTGATCGTCAACCTCGGCTTCTCCGGCCTGGCCGCGGTCGCGGCGCTGATCGCCTCGGCCTTCACCGGCAACAGCAACGGCGTCTCCAACTTCGCCCTCGCCGCCGGGACCGCGCTCTGGTTCGGGCTCGGCAGCCTCTACCTGGTCGGCTTCTGGTCGCTCGCCGGCCAGACCCCGGGCATGCGCTTCCTCGGCATCAGGCTCGACCTCGACAGCCGTGGCCTACGGCTCGGCAAGGCGGTCAAGCGCCTGATCGGGATGGGGTTGGCGGCGATGGTCTTCGGCCTTGGCTTCCTCGGCATCCTCTTCGACAAGCGCCGCCGCGCCTGGGATGACCGGCTCAGCGGCGTCGACGTCGTCTACGAGGGCAACGAGCGTACGCCGGCACCCTGGTCGCGGCTCGAGATCGTCGAGCCACCACTCGCAGCCGGCCCCGCCACGACGAAGGCCCCGGATTCCCGGGGCCTTCAGTCACAGCGTGTAGTCGGCTCTTCGCCTAGCTGACTGAGCCTTCCGGGCCCTCGGCCAGCTTGTAGATGATGATGATCGAGAGGGCGAAGATCGCCAGCGACCAGAACGGGTAGGCCGGGATCGAGAGCAGCGCGCCCATCGCGTTCAGCGAGCCGATGAAGATGCCGAACCAGCGCCCGAACTCCCCACCGGAGAAGAGGGAGAAGGCGGCGACGAGCTCGAGCACGCCGATGATCAACATGATCCAGCCCCAGGTGTGCAGGCCGCTGAGGATGTAGGTGGCGTTCTCGGTGAAGAACTTGGAATCGCCGATGGCGGCGATGCCGTAGATGATGTTGAGGACGCCCGCAACCAGCAGCAGTACGCCCGCGAACACCCACCAACCGCTGGGAGTGACGATCTCGTCTTTCATGCGTAACCCTTTCGTTACACGATAAGTAGGAAAAATTATGCGCGAGGTATTTCCAGGGGTCAACCGCATTTCCTGCTCTGGAGCGAAATCTCCCAGGCTGTCGTAGGGTCTCGGCATGGACGTGGTGCGCACGCCGGAGGAGGATCTCGAGGGGTTGCCCGACTTTCCCTTCGAGTCGAAGTACACGGAGATCGACGGCCTGCGGCTGGCCTATCTCGACGAGGGCGAGGGCAAGCCCGTCGTCTTCTTTCACGGTGAGCCGACTTGGTCGTTTCTCTGGCGCAAGGTGATCCCACCGGTCCGTGACGCCGGCTTCCGCTGCATCGCGCCCGACTACGCCGGCTTCGGCCGCTCCGACAAGCCCACCGACCTCGCTTGGTACAGCTACGACCGCCACGTCGAGCTGATGTCGAAGCTGCTCGAGGAGCTCGACCTGCGCGACGCGACCGCGGTCGTCCACGACTGGGGCGGTCCGATCGGCCTGCGGGTGGCGGTCGAGCATCCGGATCGCTTCTCGCGCATCGTGATCATGGAGACCGGCCCCTTTACGGGCCAGCAGCGGATGAGCGAGGTCTGGCTCAAGTTCCGCGAGTTCGTCCGCGAGAACGCCGATGTGCCGATCGGGATGCTGGTTCGCGGCGGTTGCAAGGAGGACCCCGGCGACGAGGTGATCGCGGCCTACGACGCGCCCTATCCGAGCCCCGAGTCGAAGGCCGGCGCCCGCGCCTTCCCGCTGATCCTGCCGACCGAGCCCGATGCGCCCGGCGCCGCCGAGGGCAAGGCCGTTGCCGATGCCCTGCGCGAGGACGAGCGGCCGACCCTGGTGCTCTGGGCCGATTCCGATCCAATCCTTCCGTTCTCAGTCGGCGAGCGGGTCTCCTCGCAGCTCAACTTCGCGCCGCCGCGCCCGGTCGAGAACGCCGGTCACTTCCTGCAGGAGGACGCCGGGCCGGAGATCGGCCGGATCATCGCCGAGTGGCTCTGAGCCGCTCGGCCGTGCGCTTGACCGCGCCCCGCAGTTCCTCCCTGGGCCGGTCGATCAAGAGGCGCTTGCGGGTCGGCGGCCCCTCGTCCCCGAGCCAGGTGACCGTCCCCGGCCAGTAGGGCCCGGGCGGGGCGCCGGGGTGGTGGAAGACGTCGGCGTATACCCAGCTGCCGGTGTTGTGGAGCGTGCCGCCGCCGGCCAGCGGCCAGCGTGCGTCACTCTCTTCCGGGCCGGCGCGGTGGGTGTGGCCGGTGATCACGTGGGCGGCGTCGATCCGCAGCCGTCGCGCCATCTCGGTCGCCGCGGCGATGCCGTCGCGGGTGATCGCGGCGGCGGAGACGTCGGGTGCGAAGTCGGCGTGCAGGAGGCGGTTGAGGGCCCAGACCCCGGCCGGGACGCCGGCGCCGATCGTCGCTTTGCGGACGGCCTTGCCGATCGGGCCAGGGCCGCGATCGGTTCCCGAGACCGTGCGCCAGGCCCACTCGGAAGGGCGGCTTGCCTTGCTCGCCAGGCCGCCGTCGGCGAGGCCGGAGGCAAAGCCGTAGAGCGGGCGCAGGATGCGCTCGTAATCGCCGGGGACGGCGGGGTCGGGAGGGCGATTGCCGCCGCGCATGATCGCCGCCGCGGCGACGCACTCCAGCCGTGGCAGGGTCATGTGGCAGTCGAGGTAGTGGCCGTGGGTGGCGTAGACGTCGTCGCGCAGCCAGAGGCCGGGATAGGCGACGCTGAGCTCGGCCTCGCCAAGCAGCGCGTCGATCCGGGTCAGCGCCTCGCCCGCCACCAGTCCTCGGTGCTCGAGGCCGAGCTTGCCGCCACCGAGGTAGAGCTCTTCCAACAGGGGCTCGCCGAGGCGGTGGTCGTGGTTGCCGGGGACGAGGACGATGCGCCGCCCGGCCATCGCCTCGCCGAGCTCGGCGAAGAACGGTTGGGTCAGCTCGAGGACTCGTGCCAGGGGGAAGTCGCGCAGCTCGAGCACGTCGCCGAGCAGGACGAGGCGGTCGGCCGCGGCGATCTCCTCGAGCAGGGCGGCGCGGATCGCCGGGTCGCTGACGAGGTCCTCGCCGGTGCCGCTGCCGAGGTGCAGGTCGGAGACGATCGCAGTGCGCATCGCCGCCCAAACTAGCGGTGCAACGCTTTGCGGTCCTGTGAGGGCCACAAGACGTTGCACCTCGTCTGGCTGTCCAGCCAGTACCTGGCTAGACTTCGGCGGGATGGCCGAATTGAGCGAGGAACGCTTCGCGTCCAGCAACGGCATCGAGATCGCCTACCAGGAGGTGGGGGACCCCGATGGCGAGCCGCTGATCCTGGTGATGGGCCTGGCGACTCAGATGATCGCCTGGGACGACGACTTCTGCCTGATGCTGGCGGAACGGGGCTTCCGCGTGGTCCGCTTCGACAACCGCGACATAGGCCGTTCGACAAAGCTCGACGGAGCGCACGTGCCCGACCGGCTGGACCTTCTCCTGCGCCGGCGCGATACCGCTGCCTACCTGCTCTCCGACATGGCCGCTGACACCGTTGGCCTGATGGACCACCTCGGCATCGACTCAGCCCACGTGGCCGGCATCTCGATGGGCGGGATGATCGGCCAGACCATCGCAATCGAGCACCCGGATCGAATCCGCTCGCTGGTCTCGATGTGCTCGACCACCGGCAACCGCTGGGTCGGCCAGCCGACCTTCAAGGTCTTCGCCCACATGCTGTCGGACGCGCCGCGTGATCGCGACGCTTTCATCCGGCGCATCCAACGCACCTACGAGCTGATCAGCTCGCCGGCCTACCCGACCGACGAGGAGCGCCTGCTCCGGGTGGCGGAAGGCTCATGGGACCGCGGCCACAACCCGCGCGGGGTGCTGCGCCAACTGCACGCGATCGTCGCCTCGGGCGATCGCACCGCGGCGCTGCGCAAGCTTGACCTGCCGGTGACCGTGATCCACGGCACCAGCGACACCCTGATCCGCCAGAGCGGCGGCCGCGCCACCGCTCGCGCTATCCCCGGTGCTCGCCTGCACCTGATCGAGGGCATGGGCCACGACCTGCCGAGCAAGCTGTGGCCGATCTTTGCCGACGAGTTCGCCGGCACTGCTTCCCGGGCCGGCTGGCAGGCACCCGCCCACCAGCCCGCCTGAGTGCGGCTGAGAGGAGTCGAACCTCCACGGAGTTTCCTCCACACGGATCTGAACCGTGCGCGTCTACCAGTTCCGCCACAGCCGCGAGGCCAGGTAATCTACCGATTTGCAGCCCCAAGCCCCACCGCCCCCGGCCCGACGACCCACCCGCCTCCACCGCTAGAATGCCCTTTCCTCGCCGCTATCGTCTAGGGGACTAGGACGCCGGATTCTCAGTCCGGAAACCGGGGTTCGAATCCCCGTAGCGGTATGGCCTTATCGGAGAGAGCCGGATCACCCGCCTCTCCCAGGTCACTTAGATTCGTCGCCTCCCCGAACGCGCTTGACACCAGCGCTTTCAGGCGTATCTGACCACTGTTGCGGTCGATCTCGACCCGGAGGCGGAAGGCGTCGAACACCGCCCGCCGTATATCGGGGTCGGCGGCGATCAGTGACTTGCCGAGATCGGGCAGAGCGTTGAGGACCGCCAAGGTGTCGGCGGGGTCTATGGCGGTGCTGTCCCGGCGCGAGTCTTCGAGCTGGGCGAGGACGACCTCCGCCTCCTCGCGCTCCGTTTTAAGGGTTCGGTTCGTTTGCCGACCACGGCCGGATCGACGCCTGCCTCGATCGCGGCGAGCTGGCGCTCGATCCGCTGATCGACCTCGCTGAGCTGTTTGGTGATCCGCGTGCGCTTGTCGTCGTCGCGGTCTTGCGCTTCGCCCGCCATGGTTGAACTCTGAGCGCGGAAGTAGTCCAGGCGGTCAGCGCCGAATATCCGGGTGGCGAAGAAGCTGTCGATCAGCGTCGTGAGGCTGTCCTCGCGCACGTACTGCCATTTGCCGTGGCCAACTGCCTCGGCTGCCCTGTCGCCGTAAGAGGTCCGGTAGCCGCAGGTGTAATAGGTCGGCTCGCCTTTTCGAGAGCGCCCCTGCATCCGCAGGGGGTTGTGCCCGGTGGAACAGTGGACGATGCCTCGCAGCAGGAAGGATCGCTTCTGTGGCCGTCGTCGGTGACCGCCGTGGCCGTTGCTGCGACGCTTCATCTCGGTTTGCACGCGCTCGAACTGCTCGTCGGTGACCAGGGCCTCGTGGCGCTCGTCTGCTTCGACCCATTCCTCGGGGCTACGCCGAACCACCGGCCCGACACCCTGCTTGTGGGCGCGTGAGTCGAGCCGGTTCCAATAGAGGCGGCCGGTGTAGGTCGGGTTTTCGAGCATCGACTTGATCGTGGTCTTCGCCCACTTGCCGGAGGTGTTGCGCTTGGAATCGACGTGATTGGGGGTCGGCGGGCCACCGGGCCGGTTCAGGTGGTTGGCGATCTCCTTGTAGCCAGAGCCGGAAAGGAAGCGCTCGAAAATCTCAGCGATCACCGGTGCCCGCTCGGGATCGGCAATGAGGCGAGACTTCTTATCGCCAGCCTTCGCCCGCGCCGGGTCGGGATGCGCCTCATGCCGAAGCCGGTAGCCGTAGGGCGCCCGCCCGCCGTTGCGGTAGCCCTGCCGCGTGTTCTCTTTCTGCCCGCGTCGAACTTCCCGGCCCAGCTTCTCGACCTCGAACTGGTCGAGCGCCTGGAACATGTGGCGGATCAGCCGCCCCTCGGGGCTGGTCTGATCGCCGGCGGTGAGCGCGTAGAAGACCTCGATCCCTGCCCGCGTCATCTCGCGCTCGTAAGTGAGCGCGTGGAAGAGGTCGCGGCTGAGGCGGGAGGTCGAGTAGATGATCACCGCGTCGAAGCGCCGCGCATCCCGCTCCTTGGCCTCCCGCAGCAGGTCGGCCCAGCCTGCCCGGTCGTCTCGCCGACCGGCCTCTTGATCGGTGAAGTCGCAGACGATCTCCCCGTCCAGCTCAGCGGCTTTCGTCGCGCATATATCGCGCTGGGAGGGGAAAGAGAGCGTCGGGTCCTGCTTGTCCTTGGTCGAGAGCCGTCCGTACCAGGCGAAGCGTCGCATTAGTGTTCCCTTCCTTGAGCCGGTCGGTTGCGCTGAGAGGCGAGCAGGTCGAAGATCGCCTTGGCCTGCTCGCGGCGAAGCTGATCGTCCAGCGCTGATCCGGGCTCGGTGTGTTCAATCGACATGGTGGGCTCGAGTTGGCCCGCCGCCGTTTTGTGTCGCCTGCTTTCGTGATCGCGGCGGCGCCGGGCTGCGATCCGCCCGCTAGGTGTAGCTCCATCGCGCCGGGATCTCAAGTCGATTTCACCGGCTCGGTTGGCAGCTCGCTCAGCATCCCCGCCCCGCAGAAATGGCAGTGCCCGGCAACCTGGCGCCGACCGCCAGGGCGGGGCTTGCGCTCGGGGTCGGGATAGACGATCTCCTCGCACCGCGAACAGCGCCGCAGCGCCCCCCGGTCGACCTCGGCGAGAAAGGCATCGTGGCCGTTGCGGTGGCGGGCGATGAAGCCCTGCAGCTTGGCGAGCCGCTTGGCCTCTCTCTCGCGCCAGCGCAGGTAGTCCCCCCGCAGGCGCTCTTGCTCGGCCGCGCCCTCGCGGTCCTGCTCGCCGTCGCGGAGCAGCTCGTCCAGGCTGTCAGCGCTCAGCAGCTCGTCGCTCTCCAGCCAGCGGCGCCTCTGGCGCACCTTCGGCCTTCCCCGAATCGGCCCGCCACCTCGTCCAGGCGCGCGAGCTGGACCGCGCGGTGGTGCGCTACCAAAGCCGCCAGTGCCTCGCGCTCGGAAGGCGTCGGCTCGCGGTCGGCGAGGCGGGCGTCAATCGGTTCGGCCAGCATCCCGGCGACCGCTTCCAGGGCTCGGCGCTCGATCTCGTCAAGTGCGCCGCCCTCGCCTTCGAGCGAGAGCCGAAGGGCATCGGTCGCCGGTTGCCCGAGCTGGTCGCTTCCCCAGCCGTAGCGAAGCTCCCCCCGCAGGCGCTCGGCTAGGGCCTCGGGGTCAGAGCGCAGGCGCTCGCGCTCGGCCTCGTCCTCGCGGCGCTCTGCTTCCTCGCGCGCCTCCTCTTCGTCATAGGGACGACGCGCCGCGCGGAGGATGCCGAGCAGGTCGGCGGTCTGCTCGCCGTCGCCGACCATCCACTCGGGCGCGACGATGCAGCGCCGCAGGTCGCGGGCCAGCCCGACGCAGGCGACCAGCATCCGGGCGCCGATCTCCCTGTCGCTGGCGGCGAGGAAGGACCGCGCCCGCTTCTCGCTGGTGGTGATGAACAGCAGCGCCGGGCAGAACGGGTTGCGGTGGCGCCAGGCTTCGAGCCGGGCGTACTCGCCGTAGCCCGCCGCCTTGGCTTTGAGCTGGCGGTGCGACATCGTGCCGAGGTCCAGCTCGACGAAGCCGAACAGCCTCCGGCCGTCAGCCTCGGCGACGTCGATACAGGCGTCGGGGGCAATCGCCCGCTCCTCGCGGGCATAGGTGGTGAACGTCTCGCGGGCCTCGGCCTCGCGGTCGAAGGCAGCGAGGCGGGTGCCCTCGGGCAGCCCGGTCTTCAGCATCACGTACAGCTCGCTAAGGCCAGCGGCGTGAGCGAGGAACAGCGGGTTCGGCTCGCGCCGCTCGCCGCCGCGCGGCGGCGCTTCACCTTTGGCGATCGCCTCGCCCTTCCGCGTCGGCCACAGATGATGCGGCGCTGAGCCGCGTTCGCGGTATGGCCGTGATCGCCCGACGAAGCCATGCTTGGCGAGGCGGGCGGTTCGATAACGCAAGGTACGTGAGGGGATCTCGGGCGAGATAGTGGCGAGCTGAGGCAGGGTCAGAACCCGGAGAGAGGAGAGAAGGTCGAGGATGCGATGGTCGAGATCGGAGAGCGAGGGGTTCGCCGCCGAGGAACGCGCCCCGGCATGGCGCCCGATGCCAGAAGAAGATCGGCCAGCCATCACCGAACCCCGAACATGGTGGTAGAGACTCGGGCGCGGGGGAGAGGGGCAGACTCCGCACCACGGCGCGGAATGAACGCTGTTCTGCCTTGCCAGTCGGGGTCAGGGCAATTGGCAAGGACGGGCGGGCGCAAACAGGCTCTTTGCAGATTCATCATCTACATACCTGTCGAACGAGCCAGCCGAATCCGGCCATTTTCGCGCGGTGCGCCTGGTCGTAGTTCTGGTGCCATCTATTTAAACGGAGGCACGAAGGGGAAAGTGGACCCCTTTATGTGACCGGTATGTGACGAATCCGCCTATCTAGGGGCTTACCGAGTTCTGCCCAGCAGAGCATTGTCCACCTCTGACGAGGGAAGGGCAGAAGCCCCGTGGGGCGGCGCAAGACGACCAAGCGAGCCGTCAGGCACTCGCGGTAGGATGCATGGCCCGAACCATGACCCGGACCGTCCAGCCACGGCTGCCTTACCCGGCGCCGCCAGACGCAGTCCGGAGCGCGACCATGCGTGCTGTTCGGAAGACCGACACGAAGCCCGAGGTAGCTGTCCGGTCGGAGCTCTATCGCCTTGGCTATCGGTTCCGAAAGGAGCACAAGGTGCGGGCTGCGGGCCGCAAGCGAAGCATCGACATCGCGTTTCCGAGCGATGGGCTCGCGGTCTTCATCGACGGATGCTTCTGGCATCAATGCCCTGAGCACGGGACGGTGCCGAAGACGAACCGCAACTACTGGGTTCCGAAGCTGAAGCGGAACGTCGCACGAGACGAGCTTGTCACCGCATCTCTGAGGCAATCGGGTTGGACTGTCCTTCGGATCTGGGAACACACGGCGCCAAAGGATGCCGCTGCCCTCATCGTGGAGACGCTGGAGGGGCTTCGTTTGCGGCAACAGCGGAGTAAGCAGGACAAGGTTCGGACGGCGGTCGACCTCTTCGCTGGCGCAGGCGGTTCCACCCAGGGCTTGAAGCAAGCGGGCTATGACGTACGCGCTGCAGTTGAGTTCGACGCCGCGTGCGCCAAGTCGTACCGCAAGAACCACAAGGGAACCGAACTGCTCGAGCGTGACATCACCGAGGTTACGCCTGCCGAGCTCTTGAAGGCCATCGGTCTAGGCCCTGGGGATCTAGATCTTCTTAATGCGTGTCCACCCTGCCAGGGCTTTTCGAGCCTCGGCGCTACCGACGAGGATGACCATCGCAACGACCTCGTCTCCACTGTCCTTGAGTTCATTTCCGCGATCCGCCCGAGGGCATTCATCCTTGAGAACGTTCCCGGCTTGGCACGCGACCGGCGCATGAAGACGCTGCTCAGCAAGGCGCGCGCAACCGGTTACGGCGTGAAGACGTATCGGCTGAATGCGACCGATTTCGGCGTCGCCCAGAATCGGCGCCGCTTGATCGCAATTGGTGTGAGGGGGATGGACCCAGACGAAATGCCTGAGCACCCCGCCGAGCTCCTCCCAGTTGCTTTTCGGCGAGAGCACGAACGAATCACGAAGGTGCTGGCCGAGGCGGGTCCGTTCAAGGGCACCCGGGACCGCATTCACCGGGGCCGGACGGCGACGCCGGAGGTGGCTGAACGGATCAAGTTGATCCCGAAAAACGGTGGGCGGTTCGATCTGCCCGAGGACCTTCAGCTCGATTGCCACAAATCCTTGGGGTCAAAGAGGAGCGCCGCTGCCTCCTACGGGCGCATGCGCCTTGACGAGCCAGCCCCGACCCTGACGACCCGTTGCACCACGCCCGCCTGCGGGCGGTTTCTGCATCCGGTTCGAGATCGGGGAATAACTCTTCGGGAGGCCGCACTTATACAGACGTTCCCCCGGAGGTACCGGTTCGAGGGCTCCTACCAGGCGATCGAGGGGCAGATTGGTAACGCGGTACCTGTCAGGATGGCCCAGGGGCTGGCGATGGCGGCCCGGGAGCTACTGCTGGGGGTTGGGTTTGAGTGAGGATGCCGTTGAGGAGCTGATGCCTGGAGACGAGGCGGCGCCCGTCGTTGCGGACGGCGAGGACCCCGCAGAGCTGCCAGAGGCAACGGCGGTAGGTCGCAAGCGTGGCGACGTCGAGCTTGAAATCGACTACGCCATCGTCCGGCACTTCTCCGAACACCTCTACGGGTCGCCGAGCAAGGCAATCGAGGAGCTCGTTGCCAACGGCTTTGACGCGATGGCGTCTATGACCTACGTCTACGTTCCCGGCCAGCTCGTTCTAGACAAGGTCGCCGTTTGGGATGACGGCGAGTCGATGGACGAAGCCGGAATCCAGGCGATGTGGAAGATCGCCCGCAGCCCGAAGCAGGCTGACGGCGCCCGCACGCGAACGGAGGGCGGCCGCGAGCGGCAGGTAATTGGGAAGTTCGGGATCGGGAAGCTTGCCTCCTATGCCGTCGGGGAACGGATCTCACACCTCTGCAAGCGCGGCGGGGAGTATCTCTTGGTCGGTATCGACTACCGGGAGGTGCAAGCGGATCTCGGGGGGGACGACGACTCTGGCAACGGGAGCGAGCCTTCCGCAGAGGTCAACGAGGACGCCGCCGAGGCGCCCGATCCGCAGACTGCAAACGAGAACGGCCATGACCCCGTCTACCGCAGCGACATCCGGGAGCTAACCGAGGACGAGGCAAGGGAGTGGGCTGGCGCGGTTGTTCCCGAAAGCGTCCACGCCTGGTCGCTCTTCGACAAACCCACCTTCACGCTCGCGGTGATCGATCGGCTCCGCGACGATGTGAAACTACCCCCGGGCCGTCTCCGCTGGGTCCTTGGCAACGCCATGCCCCTTCGGCCGGATTTTCAGGTCGAGGTCGACGACGAAGAAGTTGCTCCTCGCCTCGGAAAGGGCGCGACCGTAAGTTGGACTCTGAAGGACGACAAGGTTAAAGAGGCCCTTGAGATCGCATGGAAGCAAGCAAAAGAGAAGGGCGACGTGTCTGGGGACATCACCTTCGGAGCAGTGAGAAAGGATGCCGATGGGGAGGAGCAGCCTGCCGTGACGCTTCCCGCGGTTGGTGTTGTCAGTGCCGACCTCAACCTCTTCTCGGAGTCGTTGCAGCGGGAGAACGAGTCCAAGGATGAGCGCTCCTACGGGTTCTTCGTCATGGTTCGGGACCGTTTGCTCAATACCGAGGACGCCGAGCTTTACTTGGCGCCACCGTCCTTCGGGACCTTCTACCGAATGCAGGCGGTGATCAGGGCGGATGGCCTGGATGCCGATCTTCTGGCTGATCGCGGCCGGCTCCGGGATTCAGCCCGCGTCGCCGAGCTGACGGTGCTGCAGCGGGCTCTGTACCGGGCGGCGCGTGGGGAAATTGAGCGCCAGGACGAGCGGCGGGAGGAGGCAGAGGCCGCCTATCACCTGCTCCCCACGCGGGACCGCAGGCTATTTCGGGAGCCGCTCACTGCTCTTCTCATGCAGATCGACAACGGGCCTTCAATAGAGGAGTTCACGTTCGACACGCCGACCCTGGATCGTCAGGAGCTTCCAGAGGAGGAGCCGCTCTCGGTCATTGCACAGGACGGCAGCGGGTTTCAGATCAACACCGCGCACCCGTTCTTCAAGACGCTCCGGGGCGAAATGGGTACGGGTGCAAAGGCCGAGCGGGCCATTCGCGCCTTTGAGCTCTTGGCCGTTTCCGAGCGCCTCTTGGAGGGTCATCTCTACGACATAGGCATGTCGAGAGAGCAGGTGCAATCGGTTCTCGCCTGGCGTGACGATCTGCTCAGGCAGCTTGCCGTGCGGTTCCGAAACAGCCCGGACGATGTGATCGCGGCCGTCTATACCGAATCCCACAAGGGCAAGATGAAGTTCGAGATCGCCTTGGCGAAGCTCTTCCAGCTAATGGGGTTCGTCGCAACCCGGCGTGGTGGGTCTGGCGAGGAGGATGTCCTTGTAGTCGGTCCCACTGGACCTTCCGAGACCCGGTTCATCGTGGACGCCAAGAGCTCTAAAAAACCACTTAAGAACGACGATGCGGAGATCGGCCCCGCGCTCGGTCACCTCGCGGACGTCGACGGGGCTTCTGTGGCGATTGTTGTTGCACGCGAGTTCGCCGGCTTCGTCCGAGGGGAGGATCCAGCCATTCTGCGCGACTGCCGAGAGGCGTCCACGGGTCACAACAAAGCTTCAATCGTTGACGTCCCCACGCTGGAGGCCCTCTATAAGGCTGTCCACCGCTGGTCGTATCCGCTGGAGCTGATCCTTCCAGTCCTCGAAGAGATCGAGCCGCCTGAGGAGAAGCGCAAACGCATCGAGGAGCTTGCTAACCCAATCGAGCACTTCGACCACAAGACGTTGCTCGAGCTGATTTGGGAGCGGCAGCAGAAGGAGGCGAGCGGAGATGTCGTCGCCTTCCGGTCGCTATGGCAGGACCACTATCGCGAGGACCTGCCCGAATACCAGGACTTCACGCGGAAGCTCATCGCCTTGGAGACGATGTCCGGCAAGTTGATTCAGCTCGGCGATGGCGACACCGTCTGCCTTCTCCAGAGCCCGGACATTATTGCCCAGCACATTCAGCGCAGCCTCGAGCAGGCCAAGGAGGACGAGGCCGAGGACGCATAGGGGCCAAGCCTAAGCAGATCGGCGTTCGGATCCTCTCGTGTCCGGTTCGCTCGAGGCGCTTTCACGTCGGTGTTAGCCGTGCGGCTTCTCGGAGGCCGAGGCAGGGTGCGGGGCGCCCCGAGGTCCGGTTCGCTCGAGGCGCTTTCACGTCGGTGTTAGCCGTGCGGCTTCTCGGAGGCCGAGGCAGGGTGCGGGGCGCCCCGAGCGGGCAGCTCCGCAACCTCCCTGTGGCCTGCGCCTCGGCCCCCGAGAAGCCGCACGGTTCGCGGCGAATCGTCAGGCCGCCTCCCGTGGGTCGAGGTCGGCCAGCAGTTCCTCGCAGGCGTCGTAGCCGAGCCGGAATAGCTCGTTGGTCGCGGCGTCTTCCTCCCTCGACTCGCGCTCGGTGACGGATTCGAGGAGGACACGCTCGGCTTCGCCGTGAAGGCGCTGGAGCAGTTCCATTAGATCCTCGGACGGCATGGTCAGCTCGAATGCCTTGCGACCATCGCGCCCGTTCCAGCCGATGTCCTCCAGTAGCCGGAAGTCTTCGCCGAACTCCAAACCGAGACGCTCGGCGGTAGCGAAATCCCTGTTGATCTCCAGTGCGATCCAGAGATCGCCGACAGCGCCCAGGTGATTGCGCACCAGCTCGTAAAGCCCGTCGCGCTGGTCGCCGTCGATCGTGCAAGTGGTGCTGGGCATGGCGCCCTCCTCTCGGTAGGGCACCGAAGCCGCCTCTCAGTGGCCGTCAATCTCCCAATTGCACGAAAGGCTCTGGGAGAATCGGTCGCGCATCGAAGGCGTCTGCTTCGGTGCCAGGCCCCGGGGCGTTAGCGCGCCGCCGGGGCCACTTATGTCTTTGGCGTCGGCGAAGGTAGCTCCGCTGGGACCGAAGTCAAGGCGACTTTTTCAGATGTCTCTTCGGGGCACCCTGATCTGCTTGTAGGACGGACGCTGCTTTCTCGCCTGTGGAGCCAAATCCAGCGCCGCTTCTACGGGGATGACGATCTCTCCGTTTGGGACGAAACGCTGTAGCGGTATGGCGGTTTCCCTGAATGTGTCGATGTCGCTGCCTAGGCGGCAACCGGCACCCGGGCCTCCTCGCCTGCGGGCGCCGCGGCGGGCAGCTGCTCATCGACGCGTCCTTTTCGGTCCGGGAGTGCGAGGCGGCAGATCTTCTTGACCACGCTGCCGAACTGCTTGCCCAGCGGGCCGACGTTGTATGGGATGCCGTAGCGCTCGCAGATCTCGCGGACCTCGGTGGAGATTTCCGCGTAGCGGTTGGCCGGCAGGTCCGGGAACAGGTGGTGCTCGATCTGGAAGCTGAGGTTGCCGGAGAGGATGTGGAAGGGGCGACTGCCGCTTAGGTTGGCCGAGCCGAGGAGCTGGCGGTAGTACCACTCGCCACGGCTCTCGTTCTCGGTCTCCTCCTCGGTGAACTCGTGGGTGCCTTCCGGGAAGTGCCCACAGAAGATGATGGTGAAAGACCAGACGTTGCGGACCAGGTTCGCGGTCGCGTTGCCGGCCAGCGGGTAGAGGAAGAAGGGGCCGGACAGGGCCGGGAAGATCACGTAGTCCTTCAGGGTCTGGCGGCGGACCTTCTTCCAGATCCCACCGATCAGCTTGCGCTTGTCGGCGAGCTTCGCCTTGCCGGTCGTCGAGCTGCTCGACTTCGAGGTCGTGTACGGCCACTCCGTACTGGAAGAGCAGCGCCAGCAGGGTCGCGTAGACGGGGTTGCCGAGGTAGTAGGGAGTCCAGCGCTGGTCCTCTGACATGCGCAGCACGCCGTAGCCGATGTCGCGGTCCTTGCCGACGATGTTGGTGTGGGTGTGGTGCATGTAGTTGTGGGAGTGGCGCCACTGGTCGGCCGGGCAGGCGTTGTCCCACTCGAACTGCTTGCCGGAGAGCGCCGGATCGTTCATCCAGTCGTACTGACCGTGCATCACGTTGTGGCCGATCTCCATGTTGTCGAGGATCTTGGAGAGCGAGAGGGCGGCCGTGCCGGCGATCCAGGCCGGCGGGAAGACACCGGCCCAGAGCAGGCCGCGACCGGCGACCTCGAGCCCGCGCTGGGCGCGGATCACCTTGCGAATGTAGTTGGCGTCGTGCTCGCCGCGATCGGCGAGGACGCGCTGGCGGATCGCGTCGAGCTCCTCGCCGAAGCTCTCGATCTGCTCCGGCGTGAGGGGAATCTGGCTCTCGGTTGTCGTGCTCATTTTTGAGGCCTTTCGTTGAAGTTGGTTCAAAGGTCGATTACGAGGTCGCTGAGCGGGGCGGAGACGCAGAGCTGGATCTCCTCGTCGGGTGAGGCGGAGACCTCGTCCGTGAGCAGGTTCTTGACGGTGCCGCTCAGCTTGCGGCAGGTGCAGGTGTGGCAGATCCCCATGCGGCAGCCCGACTGCGCCGGGACACCGGCCTGCTCGGCCTGCTCGAGGATCGAGGCGCCGGTGTTCTCGACCTCGAGGTTCGAGCCGGCGAAGCGGATCGAGCCCGTGCCGGGCTCGCCGACGGGAAGCAGGGCGGGGGGGACGAAGCTCTCGACGTGCAGCCGCTGCTCGAGGCCGTTGGCCCAGGTACCGCGCACGGCGTCGAGCAGGGCAGGGGGACCGCAGGCGAAGGTCTCGGCGGTGGCGAAGCTGGGATCGGACTGGGGAAGGTGAGCAGGGCTGAAGTGGCCGTCGAGCTCGCCGGCGCCGGGCGCTCGCGTGTAGGAGCGGATCAGCTTGAAGTTCGGGTTCTCGGCTGCCAGGCGCTCGAGCTGCTCGCGGTAGATCGCGCGCTCGGGGTCCGGCGCGTACTGGATCAGCGCGATCGGTCCCGCGTGTTCCTCGGCGCAGAGGGTGCGGAGGATCGCCATCAGGGGAGTGATGCCGCTGCCGGCGCCAATCAGGAGGATCGAGTCGGGGCGCGAATCAGGAAGGTGGAAGTCGCCGTCGGCCTGCGAGAGGCCGATCACCATGCCGGGCCGGGCGTGGTCGACGAGGAAGTTCGAGACCAGCCCGCCGGGGTGGCGCTTGACCGTGATCTCCAGCTCGCGGCCGGAGCCAGCGGGGGAGGCTGGCGAGTAGCAGCGGGTGTGGCGAACGCCGTTGATCTCGACCGAGACCTGGACGAACTGGCCGGCGCGGAGGCCTTCCCAGGCGCGGTTGGGGCGCAAGCTCAGGGTGACGCTGTCCTCGGTGCCGTGCCTGGCCGCGACCACCTCGGCCCTGCACTCGCCGAGAACGAGGGTCGGGCTGATCTGCTCGATGTAGCGATCGATCCCGTGCGGCCCGGCGATGGTTTCAAGCAGGCGGCGGCCGGGGATTCCGCGGCGGCGAGATGGCGCTGGGGCTGTGGCGGTCGGACTCATGCTCCTCCTTGTTCCCTGGGTGTTTTGCGGCAATACCCGTGCCGGAGGACAACGTAACACCAAATGCCGTCACGACAAACAGTGCGCCGTCTTTCAGTGATAGGTTTCACACATGGCGACCGCCTCGCCCGAGAACGACCTGACGATCGAACAGCTCGCCGCGGAGACGGGGATGACCGTGCGCAACATTCGCTCGCATCGCGCACGAGGACTGCTGCCCGCCCCGGAGGTGCGCGACCGGGTCGGCTACTACGGGCCCGAACACCTCGATCGGCTGCGGATGATCCAGGAGCTGCAGACCGATGGCTTCAACCTCAAGGGGATCGAGCGGCTGCTGAGTCAGAACCTGGGGCCCGCCGAGCAGTTCCTCTCCTTCAAGCGGGCGCTCGACGAGTTCGATGGCGAGCAACCCGAGACCTTCACCCGCCAGGAGTTGGCCGACCGCTTTGGGACCGAGATCGACGACGCGCTGAAGCGAGCAATCGATGCCGGCGCCCTCGTGCCGATCGATGACGACCGCTTCGAGGCGCCGTTTCCCTCACTGCTGGACGCCGCCGAGGGCGTCGTCGCGACGGGCGTGCCGCTCGATCACGCCCTCGCCGTGATCGCCAAGGTGCAGAGCCGCTGCAAGTCCGTCTCCCACGAGTTCGTCAAGCTCTTCCTCGATGACATCTGGAGGCCCTTTGAAGAGGAGGGTTATCCGGAAGAGCGCTGGCCTGATGTCCGGGCGGCCCTCGATCAGCTGCGCCCGCTCTCGATGCAGGCACTGGTTGCCGTCTACCGGATGACGATGTCCGACGAAGTCGAGAGGGCCTTCGGCAAGCAGCTCGAGCGCATGGCCAAACGCAAGGGCTGAGCGCTGGCTACACCGGGCATCTTGGTCGGGTAGCGGTCGTTCTACTTGGTGAGCAGGGCGCAGACCGCGGTCGTCTGCAGATTGCGCATCTGGGCGAGAAGTTTGCCCGACGGCGCCGGGATGCTGAGAGAGGTGGTTACGGCGCGGCTGCCGTCGGCGGTTGCGGCGGCGAACTGCACGTAGCCGGGGAAGTTGCCGGTGTGGCCGTAGACGGTGCCGCACTTGGTCTTGTAGCGGAAGAGCGCCAGGCCGGCCGAGTTCTTGCCAGGGCCGGGCGGGCTCGATTCGCCGCCCGCGACGAAGGTCATCTGTTCGTGCTGCTGGGCGCGGTCGAAGAACTTGAGTCCGAGGTAGGAGCGGATGAAGGTGTTGAGATCCCGCGGTGTCGAGACGATCGCCCCGGAGGCCCAGGCGCCGCTGGGGCTGAGCAGGGTGGACACGTCCTCTGGTCTCTCGCCCGGGGATACGAAGTAGCCATGGATGAACGGTTGGCGCAGGCCGGCCTTGATCGGCAGCGAGGTTTGGTGCAGATGGGCGGGGATGAAGACGATCCGCTCGAGCGCCTTGGCGTAGGTTTCACCGGTGATCGCCTCGACGATCAGGCCGATGACGATGTTGTCGGTGTTCGAGTACTCATAGCTCGAACCGGGGCTGAACTCGAGTGGGGCAGCGCGGACCCAGCCGATGATGGTCTGGGGCGAAACGTAGCCGCGGGGATCCTCGTTCGCCTGTTTGGCGAAGCCCTTCGACTGCGTGTAGTCGGGCAGGCCACTGGTGTGGTTGAGCAGCTGCCGCACCGTCACCGCGCCCCAGGCGGCCGGCATCCCCGTCAGTCGTTGGGCGATCGTGTCGTTGAGGCCGAGCTCGCCGGCGCGGACGAGGTTGAGGGCGACGGCGCCACTGAAGGCCTTGGCGACGCTGGCAATCCGCATGTGGTCGGCCGGCCGCGGTGGGCGCTTGTGCTTGACGTTGGCTTGGCCCGCGCGCAGCACCGTCAGCCGTCCATTGCGGTACATCCGTCGCGATTGCCCCCGGCGGGCCGCCCGGCGCTTCGACCAGCCGCTCCAGGCCGCGCTGGACGTCGGCCGAGGTCGGCGCCGCCGACGCAGACGATGCGGCGACCGCCAGGCAGGCGACGAGGGCAATGGCAGCGGCAGCGGAGCGGCGAGGTGACATCGGGCCATCCTAGAGCCCGGGTCCATGGGCATCGATGTGGGATGCTGGCGCCGATGGCGGGGGGTCCGAGCGATCGCAGCGGCGAGCCGAGACCCGGAACCCAGACGCGGGTTGATCCGGAGGCCCTGAAGGCATCGATCGACTCCTATGTCGAGTCGGCTCAGAGGATGGAGCGGTGGGTTCGCAACCTGACCTTCGCCGTCCTCGCCTTGATGCTGGCGGTGCTGGCCCTCGCCCTGCTCTTGCCCGCCGGCCTCGGCGTTACCGAATTCACGAAGGCGATGGCGCTCGCGATCTGGCTGGTCGGCGGCTGTCTGGTGGCGGCCAGCTTTCCGGATGCGGCCGGCATCGCTACGCGCCGTCGCCGCGCGGCGATGGTCGGTTTCTTGACCCTGCTGGCGATCGGCGCCCTGCCGATCACCCTCACCCGCGGCGGCGCGGCGATGTTCGTCATCGACCTACTCACCGTGCTCGGCCTCAGCGCCTTCTACGTCTACATGGTCGGGGAACTGGGTGCGGTCTTCGACAGGCTCAGTTTTGGGAGTACGACCGACCTGCCCGATGAGTTCGACGACCCCGAGGCGCTACGCGAGAAGCTGACCTCCACCTCGGAGCGGTTGCGGGTGATGGAATCGGGCCTGCGCTGGACCCTGCTGCCTGCCGGGCGAAGGCGGTTGCGGGCGCACGCCGAGGCGGTTCGGCGACTGCGAGAAGACCCCTCCGGCGAGGTTCCCGCCGAACTCGATTTCGGCCGGCTCCGCCGCCGTCTGGTTGGCGGCTACGAAGTCCTGGCCGGCTACGCCATCTACCTCGCCGCCGCGATCAAAATCGCGAACCTGCTCAGCGAGTTCCGCCGCAGCGAGCCGGCGATAGTCAAGCTGAGGGGCCGGGTAACGAGGTTCCGGACCGTCGGCCCCGCACTCCTTGCCTTCGGGTTCATCCTGGCCTGGCTCTGCGTGTACCTGGTCGTTTGGATCATCGAGCCGACCGCCTGGCGGGGAGTGGGTCAGCACACCGTGCGCTTTGGCGACTTCGTCTACCTGGCGGTCAGCGGAGCCTTCGGCGGCGGCGACTCGCCTGTCAAGCCCGCAACGCAGGCCATGCGCATGCTTCTACTGGCGGAGACGATTACCGCTGCGACCATCCTCACTCTCTATATACGCGCGGTCTGGGAGGAGGAGAAAGCGCCAAATCCCACCGCTGCGCCACGGAGACCCGAGGCACCGCCGCAGTGACGTTTCGCCGCTAGGCCGATCCGATGCGCTCAGCGATGGCGTCCCGTCTGAAGTCGAAGATCCGCTCGAGGTCACGGCGGACGAAGAGCCGGTGGGCGAGCGTGCCGAGCGGGCCGAAGGGGATCGAGTAGCGAACCTGGTCGTGGATGACCGTGGCGCCGTCGCCGTCGGCCTCAAAGGTATGGGTGTGCTCCCAGAGCGAGTAGGGGCCCTTCTCCTGGAAGTCGGTGAAGCGCGACGGCGGCTCCCAGCTGTCGATCCGGGTGCGCCAGCGGACTGGGATGCCATGCAGCTTCAGCCGGTACTCGAGCAGGGTGCCGGCCGCCATCGAGATCGGGCGCGGGGTCGTCACCTCGAAGTGGAGCCAGGGCGGGGTCAGCGGCTCGAGGTTGCGCTCGTCGCCATAGAAGGCGAAGGCCCGGTCGATCGGCACCTCCACGCGCTGGCTGCGCTCGAGCAGATGGATACGCATCGGCTTAGCTTCGCAGCCCGGCCGGGTAGCTTGAATGGATCGCACAACGCATCCTCATCGCTGGAGCGACCGGATTTGTCGGCGGCAGGCTGGCGATGGTGCTCGCGGACTCTGACGCCTCGGTCCGTTGTCTTGTCCGCGATCGCGCCAAGGGGCGGCACCTGGAGGCGGCCGGGATGGAGCTGCACGAGGGGGACATCACCGACGCGGAGAGCCTCGCCGGCGCGGGTGCGGATGTCGATGTCGCCTACTACCTCGTTCACGCGATGGGTGGGGGAGGGGGCTACGCCGAGCGCGAGCGCACCGGCGCCACCAACTTCGCCCACATGGCGAAGCGCGAAGGAGTCAAACGGGTGATCTACCTCGGTGGCCTCGGCGGCGACGATGCCTCCGAGCACCTGCAGAGCCGCCATCAAACTGCGCAGGTCCTGGACGCCGAGGGACCGCCGCTGACTTACTTCCGCGCCGCGATGGTGGTCGGGGCCGGCAGCGAGTCCTACAAGACCCTGCGCTACCTGGTGGGGCGACTGCCGGTGATGATCGCGCCGAGCTGGTTGCGCACCGACACCCAGCCGATCGGCATCGATGCCACGGTCGAGTACCTGCGGCGCGCTCCCGAGGTCCCGGAGTCCGAGGGGCGCGAGGTCCAGATCGGCGGCCCCGACGTTCTTTCCTACGCCGACATGCTCGACCGCATGGCGATCGCGATGGGCAAGGAGCCGCGGCGCCAGGTTCCGGTTCCCCTGATCACGCCCTGGCTCTCCTCGCTTTGGCTGGGCTTGGTGACCCCGGTCGACACCAACGTGGCGCGGCCGTTGATCGAGGGACTGACCAGTGCGACGGTGGTCACCGACCCGAGCGGCGCCGAGCCCTTCGGGATCTCGCCCGAGACCTTCGACGAGGCGCTGCGCCGAGCTTTTGTCGAGGAAGGCGGCTGAGGGCCGGCCCGAGAGCATCATCCCGCGCCCGTGAGTGTTCTAAGTGTGGGATGAGAGACAACGAGCGCCGCACCGATATCGCGCTGGCCCTGCTGGCCACCGCCTCGATCGCCGGCATCATGCTCATCGGCCGCAACGGCTGATCAAACGGGCGGATGCGCGGGGCCGTCAGGGGCGCTCGGCCCGGCGCCTGGCTGCGGTCAGCAGCCGCCGGGTCACCAGGACGTGCATGTGGGTGCCGATCACAAGGGCGCGGTAGACGCCGCCCTTGAGGCCGGGGAAGGTGGCGCGTGTTTCGGCAGTGATCTTCGTCTGGCCCGCGTCTCCGTCGTCGAGACGGAAGGTCAGCAGGTAGGTCGAGAAGCGGTGTCGCCCGGCAAGCGCCAGCTCCTTCTCCGGGTCCGCGGTCTCGACGTGGAAGCCGGGGAAGGCGGATCCCTGCGCCAGCGGGCGCGGGCCCGAGGGCGTGGTGTCTTCGCAGGCGAGCAGGCGGGCGGGGCCGCGGCCGCGGGCCGAAGCGAACGAGCGCTCGACGACGTGCAGCAGTGCCCCCCAGGTCGCATCGCGATCGGCGGCGACGTCGACAGCGAGCTCATCGACGTAAGGAAGGGGCGATTCGGGCACCATCGTCAAAGATCCTATTAAGGGGTAAACCCGCGCGGCATTTGGCTTTCTGGAGCCAAACAAAGCCCGTCGATTACACCAATTGACGCAAGCAAACGGGGCTCTGCGGGTTTCCCCCCTTGAAGCCGGCGGGTAGAGGTAGCTACCGTAGAGGCGCGGAGAGATTTAGCGCCATACGCAGGGACGCAATGGGAACGTCGATGCGACCAGAGGAGAGACGAATGGCTAGGCGCTTGATCTTTTTTTGTGCGGTGATGGCCTTGTGGCTTGTACCGATGGTGTCGGTTGCACAAGCTGCCACCGACACCCCGGAAATCATCGCACCCCAGAGTCCAACCGCGAGTGCTGAAGACGGTTGGCAGGCTGGGACGTGCAACAACATTCTCGACGAACCGAAGTGTTCGCCTGCAAACCCGGACTACTTCGTCAAAGCCGCCGGTCATCCGCCGATCGGTTTTACGCAGTACACGCTCAAACACAAAGTGATCGTGCCCAACACGCTCGAAGAACCCGAAAAAGAAATCAACGTTCTTCGGGTCGAACTCCCGCCGGGGCTGACCGTCAATCCGCTGGCCACCGAACGTTGTCCGTTGGCAACCTTCGAAGCGGATGAGACGCTGTGTCCAGGCGGTTCGAAAGTGGGCCGCGAGGAAGTGACGGTCGCCCTCAAGACCGAAATACCCAACCCGGCGCCGCCCCCCGCGACCCTGCCGAAAAACTTCGTGCTTCAACCGAGTGAAGCCCTGGCGACCAAAGTCACGCTCTACAACCTCGAGCCGAAACCGGGTGAACCGGCACTCTTCGGATTCAAGGTTGGAGCAGCGAAATCGGCGGTCTTCCTGACGACCGATGTCACTTGGGAGAACGACTACCACGAGAACTTCACGATTGTTACGCCACCCGAATCACCAGTCTTCAAAACTCTGCGAAGCAGGTTGGTCAACTTCGGCCAGTCGGGTGATGGCACCTACATCACCAACCCGACTACCTGCTTCCCTCCGGCGGCACCCAACGAAAAGCTCTACTCGACCTTCTTCCGCGCTTCAGCGCGTGAAGACCCCAACCCGCTTTTCCCCAGCGGTTCATCGCCGGTTGAAGCAAGGATCGAAAGTTCGACCGGGACCAAATTCGAACAAGAAGATTGCGAGACGGTGCCCTTCACGCCGACGGTCGACGTTGCTCCCGGTACTGCAAATGTTGACTCGCCAGCTGCGGCTGACGTCGTAACCAGCATTCCTTTCATAACCGGTGGAGGCACACAATCGCAATCGCACCTGCGCCAGGCGAAAGTGACGCTGCCGGCCGGCATGGGCCTCAACCCATCGGGCTCGAATGGGCTCGTCGCCTGTTCTGACTCCCAGTTCAAGAAGGGCGTTCGGGTCAACGACAACGAATGCCCGGCCAGTTCCGAGGTCGGCACAATCACGATCGACACGCCGCCCTTGCCGAACCCGCTAACCGGGAAGCTCTACGTCGGTCAACAAAAGAGCTCCGATCCAGAATCAGGTGAAGAGTTCAGGATCCTGGCCGAAGCCAAGGACGTGAACCACGGAGTTGTCGTCCGGTTGATCGGCAACACCGCCGCCAACGCGAAAACAGGGCAGCTGACCACGACGTTCTACGACCGGGAAGTGGTTGGGACCGTTGCTGGCAAAGTTCCAGACGGCCTGCCCCAGGCGCCGTTCAAATCGGTCGCGCTGCACTTCGACGGCTCGAAAGAGGTGCTGACCAGCCCGCCGACCTGCTCGACGGCTGAGACCACGGGGCAGATGGAACCGTGGGCGCGGCCTGGGCAACAGGTGCCGGTGAGCAGCAAATTCACCCTCTCCAGCGTGCCTGGCGGCGGAACCTGCCCGGCCACGATGGCGGAGCGGAAATTCACACCGCCCTACACGGCCAAGTCCGACAGCACCAAGGCGGGCAAGTACAGCCCGTTCCGGGTAAACATCGGCCGGCCCGACGGGCAGCAAGAGGTGAAGCTGGTCAACGTGACCTTGCCGAAAGGCCTGACCGGCAATCTCTCCGGAATCCCGTACTGCTCGGAGGGCGCACTGTCCGCTGCAGCAGCAAGTACCGGAGCCGCCGAGAAGGCGAGCTCAAGCTGTTCGGACGCAAGCAAGATCGGGACTACCTCAACCACCGCCGGGACCGGTGACCATCCGGTGACGCTTGCCGGTAACGCCTACCTCGCCGGCCCGTACAAGGGCGCACCGCTGTCGATGGCGGCGATCACCCCGGCACTCTCGGGGCCGTTCGACCTCGGCACCGTGGTCGTCCGGGTGGCGCTCAACGTCAACCCGAGAACCGCTCAGGTGAACGCGGTCTCCGATGCAATCCCCGATGTGTTCGGCGGCGTCAAGCTGGACCTGCGGGCGATCGACGTCAACGTCGACCGCAGCAAGTTCATGCTCAACCCGACGAACTGTGCCGCCCAGGCAACTGCCGGCACGATCAACGGTGGTGGCGGCGACCCGACCAGCCCGGCGGCTTGGAGCAGCTACGCCGTCTCGGCGCCGTTCCAGGCGACGCAGTGCAACAAGCTCGGCTTCAAGCCGAAGCTGCACACGCGTCTGTTCGCCAAGGGCAACACCAACCGGGCCAAGCACCCGAAGCTGCGGGCGATCCTCGAAACCCGCAACGGTGATGCCAACGTGCTGCGCAGCGCCCTGGCGCTGCCCCGCGCACTGTTCCTCGACCAGGGGAACATCGGGACCGTCTGCACGAGGCCGCAGCTGGCCTCCAGGACATGCCCGAAGAAGGCGATCTACGGGCACGCGGAAGCAAAGAGCCCGTTGCTCGACAAGAAGCTGAAGGGGCCGGTCTACCTGACCTCCTCCAGCCACGAATTGCCCGATCTGGTCGCCGACCTTCGCGGCCAGGTGAACGTCCAGATATACGGCGTGATCAGCTCCAAGAACGGAGGGATCAAGACCGTGTTCAACAACACGCCCGACGTGCCGGTGAAGAAGTTCATCCTGCGCATGGAAGGCGGCAAGAAGAAGGGCCTCCTGGTCAACTCCAGGAACCTCTGTCAGGGCCCACTGTCCTCGGTGATGAACCTGAAGGGACAGAACGGCAAGAAGGTCAAGAACAACCGTCTGCCGCTCAAGGTGAGCGGCTGCTGAACGGGCGGCGGTAAGAGGACGCCTCAACACGGCGCGGCGGGTCCATCGGGCCCGTCGCGCCGGGTTCGTTCTAGGCCGTGGCCGGGACAGGCGCCGCGGCGGTGCGCCGACCGGGGATCAGCAGGGCCGAGGCGCAGACCATGACGAAGGCGCTTCCCTGCAGCACCAAGCCCAGCGGGCTCCCCGCCAATGGGTCGCCGAAGACGAGCACGCCGCCGGCGATCTGGGCGGCGTTGGCGATCAGGCCGATCAGGCCGATCGTCTCGATCGCGCCGCCGCGCTGAAGCGCCGCCGCGGCGGCGTACTGGGCGCCGATGCCGGCGACCACGGTCAGCGCGATCCAGGGTGCGAGCACGGCAATGGAAACGCCACTGGCGCCGGTCAGCCCCTTGATCGCAACGCCGGCGAGGGCGAAGAGGACGCCGGCGGCAGCGGCAAGCAGGATCTCGCTGTGATCGGCCAGCCGCTCGGACTGGTGCCCGAGCGCCAGCCCGATCGCGAGCAGGGCGAGCCCACCCTCGAAGCCGAGCATGCTGCCGATCGCGAAACCGGAGTGATCGCCGCTGAAGTGGGGGACGGTGAGCACGAGCAGTGCCAGGCCGGCGCCGCCGAGCAGCAGGGCGAGCCACTGGCGCGGCTCGACCGCGTCGCCGAAGACGCGCTGTGCCATCACCGCGAGGGTGACGGCGCCGCCGGCGAGCACGGCTTGGACGATCGAGATCGGCGCCATCGAGAGGGCGGCGACGTGGACCAGCCAGGCCACAGCCGCCAGTCCCCAGCCGGCTGCGAACCAGGGGGATGAGGCCAGGCCGCGGGCGCTGCGCAGTGGTTCCTGCAGGCGCACCGGCGCTGCGCGGTGGCAGCCCCGGTGCTTGAGCAGCGAGGCGAGGTTGGTCAGCAGCGCCGCGGCAAAGGCGAGCCCGATCCCTATCTGCACGCTAACGCCACCATGGCTGTCCTATCGGCTGCTGGCGGCCCGACGCTTAGCCCGTGACTCAGCTGAGGTGGGCGGAGGATCGGGAAGCTCGAGGCGACGGCGGGCGCGGGTGACGGCGGAGACCGAGGTGCGGCAGGCCCGCGCGATGATCCCGTCGGTGTGATCCGGCGTGCGGCTGACCTCGAACTCGATCAGCGCCGCCCGGCGCAGCTTCGCCCGTTCCGCAACGGGACTGTCGCTGGGGGCGGCGTCGAGCGCCGCCTCGGCGGCCCTTTCGCGTCGGCAGATCAGGCAGAAGACGCCATCGGAGGTATCGGCCCAGTTGCTCGGCATCGGCACCGACTCGCCGTCGATGCGGCCGGCGCTGACGCCGCAGCCCTCGCAGGTCCATTTTTTGGCGATGCTCTGCGTGGCGCTCATGCGGCCACCTTGCGTCGACGACGACGGCGCCGAGGTCGTTGCCCCGGCTGGGCGGGCTTGCCGTTCGTGGCGGGCTTGCCGTTGGGCGAGGACTTGGCCGCCTTGACGTGGCCGAGGCTCTGGTCGAACTCGCGGGTCAGGTCGAGCTCACGGGCGATCCGGCGCATCTCGGCCGCCTGGTCGGTGAGCACGAAGCTGGTGCCGGCGCCCCGCTGCCCGGCGCGGCCGGTGCGGCCGACCCGGTGCACGTAGGCGTCGCGGTCGCCGGGAGCGTCGAAATTGATCACGTGGGTGATGTCGGCGACGTCGATGCCGCGGGCGGCGACGTCGGTGGCGACGAGGACTTCGACGTCACCGCGCTCGAAGCGGGCGAGCGCCCGTTCGCGCTGGCCCTGGCTCTTGTCGCCATGCATCGCGACGGCCTCGAGTTCGCGACTGCGCAGGCGCTTGACCAGGCGGTCGGCACCGCGCTTGGTGCGGACGAAGACCAGCGTGCGGCCACCGTCGGGCCCGGTCAGGGCACCGGCGAGGTGGTCGAGCTTGTCCGCCTGGGAGTCGACGTGGACGAAGCGGTGTTCGATCTCGGCCTTGCTGCGCTCCGGCGCCGCGTGGGTGTGGTGGCGCGGGTCGCGGGTGTAGTCGGAGGCGAGTTTGCCGATCGCCCCCTCGAGCGTCGCCGAGAAGAAGAGGGTCTGGCGCTGCTCCGGGGTGTGGCCGACGATCCGGTTGACCGCTGGCTTGAAGCCCATGTCGAGCATGCGATCGGCCTCGTCGAGGACGAGGATGCGGACGCTCTTCAGGTTGATCGCGCGGCGCGCAATCAGGTCCTCGAGCCGGCCCGGGGTGGCGACGATGATGTCGGCGCGCTGCGCCGCCTTGACCTGGGGGCCGAAGCCGACGCCACCGTAGACGGCGGCGATCTGCAGGTTGCGGGCGCGGGCGATCGAGCTGAGCTCGTCGACGATCTGGCTCGCCAGCTCGCGGGTCGGCGCCAGCACCAGGGCGGAGAGGCCCTTGCTGCCGGGCTTGATCCGGTCGATCATCGGAATGCCGAAGGCGAGGGTCTTGCCCGATCCGGTCGGTGACTGGACGAGCAGGTCATGGCCGGCCAGCGCGTCGCGGACGACAAGCTGCTGGACGGGGAAAGGCTGGGTGATGTCGCGCTTTGCAAGCGCGCGCACCACGTCGTTGGAGATGCCGAG
Organism: uncultured Solirubrobacterales bacterium; assembly: GCA_963701265.1. Classification (GTDB taxonomy): domain Bacteria; phylum Actinomycetota; class Thermoleophilia; order Solirubrobacterales; family 70-9; genus VRUE01. The sequence continues at coordinate 1,929,056 of OY969581.1, read as the reverse complement.
ATCGGCAAATGACACGATGTTTGTGGCTCCTTTTTGAGCGTTTAGGGGAGATCCAGCGACCCCAAAACGCACTGAAGCGAACGGAGGAAACGGAACCTCTCGGGTGGCGGTTGCGCCGAACCCGACTCCTTCACCGTAGCAGCCGGTCGAGAAAACACTCGCATTCTGGGCTTTCGGGCGTAGACTCGTCAAAGCCGGACCGGGTGCCGGCGAAGCGCGTTTCCCAGTCCCTGCCCGGGTCTGCGCGTTGCGGTAGCCAACGGAAGGAGCGGTTGATGTACGACTACGTGATCGTGGGTGCCGGATCGGCCGGTTGTGTCCTGGCAGCGCGTCTCTCCGAGGACCCGGACACCAACGTTCTGCTGCTCGAGGCCGGGCCTCCGGACGTCAACCAGAACATCCACGTGCCGCTCGGCTACCTGCAGCTCGCCCGCACCGAGGTCGACTGGGACTACCACTCCGCCCCCGAGCCGAACTGCAACGGGCGCCAGATCTCGCTGCCCCGCGGCAAGGTGCTCGGCGGCTCCTCCTCGGTCAACGCGATGATCTACATCCGCGGCAACCGGCGCGACTACGACGGCTGGGGAGTCGAGGGCTGGGCCTGGGACGACCTCTTCCCCTACTTCCTCAAGGCCGAGGACAACGAGCGCGGTGCCTCGGAGTGGCACGCGATCGGCGGGCCGCTGCCGGTCTCCGACCAGCGCTCGGGCAACACGATCTCACCCGCCTTCGTCGAGGCCGGGGTCGAAGCTGGTCTGGCCCGCAACGAGGACTTCAACGGTGCCGAGCAGGACGGCGTCGGCATGTACCAGGTGACCCAGCGCGGAGGCATGCGCGCCAGCGCCGCCGTCTCCTACCTGCACCCGGCGAGCGAGCGGCCGAACCTGACCGTGATGCCCTACATGCACGTCAACCGCGTGCTCTTCGAGGGCAAGAGGGCGGTTGGGGTCGAGGCCAGCCAGCTCGGCCAGCCGCAGGAGCTGCGCGCCGAGCGCGAGGTGATCCTCTGCGGCGGCACCTACAACTCGCCGCAGCTGCTGATGCTCTCCGGCATCGGGCCGGCCGAACACCTGACGATGCGCGAAATCGAGGTGCTGCTGGATCAGCCGGCGGTGGGGGAGAACCTCGGCGACCATCCCGCCAGCTACGGGGTCTGGACCACGCCCGAGCCCGAGAGCCTCCTGCAGGCGCTGGAGCCGGCGGCGATGGCCGAGTTCGAGGCTTCGCAGACCGGGCCCTTTGCCTCCAACCTGGCCGAGTCGGGCGGTTTCGCCCGCGTCGGCGCCGGTGCCGAGGCACCCGACGTGCAGATCCACGTCGCCCCGATCCAGATCGTCGACGAGGGGATGGCCGACCCGCAGGCGCATGGGGTCTGGGTCTCGCCCTGCCTGCTCACGGCTGAGAGCCGCGGCTCGGTGCGGCTCGCCTCCGCCGATCCGACCGCGAAGCCGATCGTGCGCAACAACTTCTACGCCGCCGAGAACGACATGGCGCGGATGATGGACGCGATGCGGCTGGCCCAGGAGATCTGCGCCCAGCCGGCCTTCAAGTCCTACGCGGCGGAACCGTTCACCGCCCCGGCCGACGACTCCGAGGACGCCCTGCGCGCCCTGATCGCCCAGACCACGTTCGAGATCTACCACCCGGTCGGCACCTGCGCGATCGGCTCGGTGGTCGATGCCGAGCTGCGGGTCGAGGGCACCGAGTCGCTGCGGGTGGTCGACGCCTCGGTGATGCCGACCGTCCCCCGCGGCAACACCAACGCGCCGACGATCGCGATCGCCGAGCGCGCCGCCGACCTGATCCGCCACGGCAAAGCGGTCGCGGCCGAAGCAGACGCGGCGCAGGTCTAAGGCGCCGAAGCGGGCCGTTTAGCCCGGGTCGGCAACCGGGACGGGGGCTTTGCCGCCGTCCTCGGGGAAGACGAGGATCGCGCCCTCGCCGGTGACGTAGGCCTCCTCGCCGTGGTAGGTGACGTCCATGCCGATTGCCTCGTCGTGCTCGGAGGCACGCAGTGGCATCACCGCACCGATCAGCTTGAGCAGGATGAAGGTCACCGTGAAGGCGTAGGCGGGGGCGGCGATCGCCGCCAGGACCTGGTCGACTAGCTGGTCGGCGTTGCCGTAGAAGAGGCCGTCGGCGATGCCGTTCCAGCCGACCTGGGCGACGAGGCCGATGAAGAGGATGCCGGTGAAGCCGGCGACGCCGTGGGCGGCGAGCACGTCGAGGGTCTCGTCAACCCGGGTCCGGGGGCGCCACTGGATCATCGCGTAGCAGGGCAGGGCGCCGAGGAAGCCGAGCACCATCGCCCAGCCGGGGCTGATGTAGCCGCCCGCCGGCGTGATCAGGACGCAGCCGACGATGATCGCCGTGGCGGCGCCGATCGCGGTCGCCTTGCGGCCGCGGATCAGGTCGAGGACGAACCAGGTGACGAGCGCGCAGGCCGGCGTGATCAGCGTGTTGGTGAAGGCGAGCACGCTGTTGGTGCCGGTGTTGAAGCCGCTGCCGCCGTTGAAGCCGAACCAGCCGAACCAGAGCAGGCCGGCGCCGAGCAGCACGTACATCGCGTTGTGCGGCAGCAGCGCCTGGCGGCCGTAGTCCTTGCGGGTGCCGACCACCAGCGCCGCCGCCAAGGCGGAGAAACCGGAGGCCATCTCGACCGGCACGCCGCCGGCGAAGTCGAGCGTGCCGCGCTCGGCAAGCCAGCCGCCGCCGAAGGCCCAGTGGGCGAGCACCGCGTAGACCAGCACCGACCAGAGCGCGGCAAAGACGAGGAAGGCACCGAAGCGCATGCGCTCGACCACGGCGCCGGAGATCAGGGCCACGGTGATGATGCAGAAGGTGGCCTGGAAGGCCATGAAGAGCAGGTGGGGGATGGTCGATTCGTCGTTGCGCGGCAGGAAGTCGACGCCGTGCAGGCCGACGTAGCCGAGGCCGCCGATCAGGTCACCGGTGCCGTCAAACGCCAGCGAGTAGCCGACCAGGGCCCAGGTGACCATCGCAACGGCGATCGCGGCGACGCACATCATGAAGGTGTTGAGCGTGTTCTTCGAGCGCACCAGGCCGGCGTAGAAGAGGCCCAGGGCCGGGGTCATCATCAGCACCAGCGCGGTCGCGGCCAGCATCCAGGCTGTGTCGCCGCTGTCGACCTGCGGCACCGCGGCAAGCAGCGACACGGGGCTCACTTGTCCACCGGCGTCACGGCGCCGTGGTCGGTCTCGCCGGTGCGGATGCGCACGGCCTGGTCAAGGGGCAGGACGAAGATCTTGCCGTCGCCGACCTCACCGGTTCGCGCCCCTTCGCAGAGCGCCTCGACGGCGGCCTCGACGAAGTCATCGGAGACGGCGATCTCGAAGCGGACCTTCTCGGCGAGGCCCATCTTCACCGTGGTGCCACGGTAGGTCTCGACCCGCTCGAGCTCACCGCCGTGACCCTGCACGCGGCTCATCGAGACGCCGCGAACCTGGGCGCGATAAAGCGCCTCCAGCACGTCGTTGGCCTTCTCCGGCCGCACGATGCCGATGACTAGTTTCACTGCCCGCGCCTTCCCATCGCGTCGGCGAGCCTACTAATCGCGGCGGCGAGGAGTCGAGCCGAGCCGGACCGCCTCCTACACTTTTACGAATGCCCGCTGAGTCAAAAGCCGACTCCACCTTCACTCTTTACCGTCGCGGGATCGAGTTGCTCGAGGAGGCGGACTTCGAGCAGGCGGCAATGCCGCTCGAGGAGGCCGCCCGGCGCGCCCCGGAGAAGTCCTCGATTCGCGAGGCACTCGGACGCGCCTATTTCCGCTCCGGTCGCTTCGCCGCCGCCGCGGTCGAGTTCAAGGCCGTGGTCGAACGACATCAGGTCAACGACTACGCCCACTTCTGCCTCGGTCGGGCGCTGGCAAAGACGGGGGAGACCGAGCGCGCCCGCCACCACTTGGCGCTTGCTTCCAACCTGCGCCCGGATCGCAGCGATTACAGCTTCTACCGAGCAATGCTGGGAGCCTGAGTCCTCAGGCCGCTTCTTCGGCTTTGTTCTTGCGGTGAACTGCGGGGATCGAGGCGGTGATGGTGGTGCCCTCGCCGATGATGCTGTGTAGCCCGAGGGTCCCGCCGGTCAGCTCGGCCCTTTCGCGCATGCCGATCAGGCCGAAGCCGTCCGTCGCCGCGTTTGGGTCGAATCCCCGCCCGTCGTCGTGGACCTGTACGCGAAGGGTCTGGTCGCTCTCTCTCACGTCCACCTCCACGTGCCTCGCCTCGCCGTGGTGGACCGCGTTGTTGAGTGCCTCTTGGACGAGCCGGTAGGCGGTGTCCTCGATCTCGCCGACGAGACGGTTCGGGTTGCCCCCGGCCTCGCAGTCGAGATCGAGGTTGATCCTCACCTCGATCGCGTCACCGCCGGCGGTGCGTTCGCCGAGCGCTTCCAGGGCGGCACCGAGGCCGAGCTCGTCGAGCGTGCTGGGGCGCAGGTCGGCGATCAGGCGGCGCATCTCGGCGATCGTCATGTCGACCTGCTCGATGCCCTGGATCAGCAGGCGATCCAGTTCCTCGGGATCGCTGCGGCGCGCCGCCGAAAGCAACACGCGCAGCCCGGCGAGGCTCTGCAACGACTCGTCGTGCAGCTCGCGGGCCCAGCGGCCGCGCTCGCGCTCGGTCGCGGCGATGCTTTCGCGGGTGCGCCCTTCGGCGACCGACTGCGCGGTGGCGACCGCGGTCGCAGCGCTGGCGGCGAAGGAGAGCAGGACCCGCTCGTCTTCGTCGCTGAAACCGGTTTCGCGGCCGAGCGGGTCGAGCGCGACGAGCACGCCCAGCGCCTGCCCGCGGAAGAGCAGCGGGGTGAGCAGGGCGGTGACGCCGACGTCCTGGTTGCCGGGACGGGCCATCAGGCTGGGATCGAGGTTGTGGACCCGCTGCGGTGCCCGCGCCTCCAGCACCCTGCCCGGGATCGAGCCGGAGATCGGGATGCGGACTTTGGCCATGCCACCCTCGCGCTCGCCGGCGACGGAGGCAGCGACGAGCTCCTCGCCCCGGCAGAGCAGGATCAAGAGCGAGCGCGCCTCCACAAGTGCCCGGCCGCGCTTGACGACGATCTCGAGGATGCGATCGAGGTCGGTCTCGCCGCCGACGGCGCGGGCGATCTCGGTGGTCGCTTCAAGCCGGTGCACGGCGCGCTCCATCTCGTCGTTGCGGCTCCGCACGCTGCGATAGAGGCGGGCGTTCTCGACCGCGATCGCCGTCCACTCGGCGAGGATCATCGCCGACTGTTCGTCGGCCTCGTTGAAGTCGCCGCCGCTCTTCTCGGTCAGGTAGAGGTTGCCCCAGGCGTGGCCGCGGATCAGCACCGGCACGCCGAGGAAGTTCGACATCGGCGGGTGGCCGGGGGGGAAGCCGTAGGAGCGGGGGTGGTGCCCGACGTCGGCCAGGCGCAAAGGTCGTGGCTGCTCGATCAGGAGGCCCAGCACGCCCCGACCGCGCGGCAGGTTGCCGATTACCCGGCGCGCCTCCTCGTCGATGCCGTAGGTGATGAAACGCTCCAGCTCGCGGCGCTCCTCGTCGAGCACGCCGAGCGCGGCGTAGCGGGCGCCGGTCAGCTCGCAGGCGACCTCGAGCACCTGCTGGAACACCACCTCCGGGTCGAGCTCGGCGACGAGGCTGCGGCCAACGTCAATCAGCTCCCGCAGCCGGGGCTCATCCAGGGCGCCGCTGTCAGACCCGGGTGCCATCTCAGCGTTGCTCCAACCCTCCAACCCTTCGACCCGATGGGATGCCCTTCATCCTATCCGTACAACGGTCCAATATTCAAAGCACATCTGAGTACACGATGTTCGCGGGAAAACCCTGATGTCCCGATCCCTGGGGGCGGGTTACATGGATGTATGGATTCCACCTCCAGGGCCGCGGGCGCAGGTAGCCTCGCCATCGTGCAACCGAGTGAGGGAGCCGAACGCACAGGGGAGGCCAAGGTGACCACGATCGTCCTCGCCGACGATCACACCGTGGTCCGCAACGCCTTGCGGCTGCTGCTCGATGCGGAGTCCGACTTCGAGGTGGTTGCCGAGGCCGGCGATGCTGACACCGCGGTTCGCTACGCGCGCGGCCACAAGCCGACCGTGCTGATCCTCGACCTCAACATGCCGGGACGGGCCAGCCTCGAGGCGGTACCCGACATCCGTGCCGCTTCACCCGATACCGAGGTCGTCGTGCTGACGATGCAGAACGAGCCCGCCTTTGCCCGCCGCGCCCTGCAGGCCGGCGTGCGCGGTTACGTGCTCAAGGAGGCCGCCGACGCGGAGCTGGTGCAGGCGGTGCGCAGCGCCGCCGCCGGTGACACCTACCTGCAGCCGGCGCTGGGCGCGCGCCTGGCCGCGGGTGAGGCCAGCGGTGACGGCGACGATTTGAGCGACCGCGAGCGCGACGTCCTGCGCCTGATCGCGCTGGGCCACACCAATGCCGAGGTCGCCGAGCGGCTCTACATCAGCATCCGCACGGTGGAGAGCCACCGCGCCCACATCCAGCAGAAGCTGAGCCTCTCCAGCCGCGCCGAGCTGGTCCGCTACGCGCTCGAGCACGGCCTGGTCGAAACTTAGCCGGCGTAGCGCACCACGCCGGTACGGTCCCGCTCGTCAGGTGACGAGCGGGATGACGCAGCGGTATTTACGTGTGTTGGTGGAGGCGGTTGATCCGACTACAGATGCCGATGACACTGTGCTGACGCTGTATAGATCGGGTGCGGTGTAGCTCGTAATGTCACTTGCCCACTCCGCGCCGCCATCCAAAACCACACCGGGCTGCTGAGAGAACGCCGCCAGCTGCAGCGCCTCCGGCAACGCTCCACCCTGCACAGCACACGATGTCGCCGCCGCCGGCGCGCTGACCGCGGTCTCGCTGTTGAAGCTCTGCCAGCAGGCGCCGGCGAAGAACTGTGTGCCCGGCAGGCAACCGGCGCTGTGCCCGTTGACGGTCTGGGCATTAACCGCGTTGACGGCATTGACGGCGGTCTGCGCATCGACCGCGCTCTGGGCGGTGTCGGCGCTGAACGCGTGCGCGGCCTCGGGCACCTGACCCAGGGTCAGCTCATCGATTTCAGCCCCGGTGATCGGCCCCGATTGCCCGGCCAGCACACCCTTGAGCACGCCGGGCTTGAGCCGGTTGGCCGGAATCGATTTCACCTTCAAGCGATTGCCCGGCAGTGATTTCACCTTCACCGCCCTACCGTCAATCCGCGCCTTCTTGGCCGCGTAAACGGTCCCACCAAGTGCCACGAACAACGCTAAACCCGCAACAACCAATGCCGGTGACGGCAGCCGCATTCCCCGTCTCATATCTCCCTCCCGTCGGTCCGAGAAACGATGCGGCCGCGACCCTAGCCAGCGGCCGGTGCCGGGACCAAGACCGCTGGACGAAAGTTCAGCGGATAGACTCGCCCGCGTAATCGGTCGGTGGTCAAGGGAAGTCCGGTGCGAAACCGGCGCGGTCCCGCCACTGTGACCGGGTCAAGGACGTCGCGGGCGCTTCGGGCGCCAGCCACTGGGGAGGACACAGAGTCCCCGGGAAGGTGCGGCGGAGGAACCCCGGAAGCCAGGAGACCTGTCCCCGGCCAGCCATGACAACCCTCGAGGAAAGGGTGGCTTCAATGCCAAGACTCGTTCCGTTCCGGCTGGTCGCTGCGTGCGCACTGGCTCTTCTCCTGTTGCTCTCGACTTCTGCTCTGGCCGCGGCCAAGGGCACTCGCGTCAGCCTGCGCGTGGTCGGCAGCGGCGGCAAAACGCTGAGTGAACAGTTCATCAGCGCCAAGACGACCTCGGTCAAGACCAGCCCGAAAGCAACCTGCCTCGGTGGCGGCACCGGCGGCAGCGGCATGTCGGTGCAGTTGAAAGGGGCGACCGCGCTGAGCGCGCTGAGCCTGGCTTCGAAGCGGACCCCGGCCCTGCGGCCGCTGTCGGTCACTGATCACTTCCTTGACGAATTCGGTCTCGGCCTGTGCGGGATCGGCAAGTCGCAGACGACCAAGAAGCTCTCCTGGTACCTCAAGGTCAACCACAAGAACCCCAACAAGGGCGGCGAATTGGTCAAGCTGCACAAGGGGGACGAAGTGCTGTGGGCGCTTGAGCCCTACCCGTACCCCGCCGAGCTGGCGCTGGTCGCGCCGCACGAAGCGGAACCGAACAAGCCGTTCACGGTCAGTGTCTTCTCCTACGACGACAAAGGAAAGAAGACCCCTGCCGCCGGCGTCACCGTGACCGGCGCTGCCGCGCCGACCGGCACTGACGGCACAACCCAGGTGACGCTCTCGGCACCGGGTGTGCTGACCGCCACCCACGGCACGGACATCCCGTCCAACCAGGTCGCGGTCTGCCTCAACGGGGCCTGCTCCGGGGGCTGATCCGATGAGGGGCCCCGGCACGGCGGTCGCGCTTGCGCTGCTCTTCGCGGCGCTCGCGGCCGCCGGCTGCGGCCTTGGTCCCGGCGAGGGACTGAGCGACGCCGAGCTGACGGTGACGCGGGACTACGGGACCGTGCCCGTGCTGCACCGCCAGCTCGGCGAGCTGAACGAATCCGACACGGTGATGCGGGCGCTGGAAGACAGCGCCGATATCTCCACCCGTTACGGCGGCGGCTTCGTGCAGTCGATCGAGGGGCTGGAAGCGGAAGAGAGCGGCGACCGCTCGCTCGACTGGTTCTTCTTCGTAAACGGGGTGGAGTCGACCGTTGGCGCCGCCGACTACCCGCTGCACGGTGGCGAGTCGATCTGGTGGGACTACCGCGACTGGAGCGCGGCGATGCGCGTGCCGGCCGTGGTCGGCTCCTGGCCGCAGCCCTTCCTCGATGGTTACGAGGGCAAGGCGCGGCTGGTGGGGGTCGAATGCCTCGGCGGCGGCGCTGCCTGTGCCGAGGTCGACGAGCGGCTGGAAGAGGTCGGCATCAGCGTTCCCTCGCGGACACCGGGCGAGGCGATCCGCCTGCTCGTCGGTCCCTGGTCGCGGGTGCGGCAGGACCCGGCCGCGGCCCAGATTGAGGACGGCCCGCAGAGGAGCGGGGTCTTCGCCGAGTTCAACCGCGAGGGCGACGGCTACCGCCTCACCGGGCTCGACCAGGATGGCGAGGGCGCGATCGAGTTCGGCCCGGATGCCGGCCTGGTTGCGGCCACCCGTCGCTACGAAGCGCCGCCGGTTTGGGTCGTCACGGGGGCAACGGGGGCTGCCGTGCGGGCTGCCGCCGGCCTTCTCGATGCGGACAGCCTGCGTGACCATTACGCGGTAGCAGTCGAAGGGGAAAAGGAGACCGCGTTGCCGCTGCGATGAGATCGCCGTTCGCCTACATCCCGCGACCGAGGCCGCTGCAGGCGGCGTCGCCGGGCGCAGCCGTCACCTACCTCGGCTCGCTCGTGGTCGTCGCCTTCCTCTACTCGAACCCGATCGTCCTACTCGCGGTTGGCATCGCCGCCGTCGTTGCCGGCCGGCTGGCTGGTGCGCACGCGGCGGTTCGGGCCGCCCTCTGGATGGGCCTGACTCTGGCGGCGCTGATCGTCGTCGTCAACGCCCTGGTCGTCAGCCGCGGAGCGACGGTGTGGGCGCGGCTGGGGGAGTGGCCGCTCTTCGGCCAGGTCAACGTCACCGCCGAGGCGATCGTGGCGGGCCTCGTCCTGGGCCTGCGCGCCGCCATGGTGATGGTCGCCTTCGCCGTCTACTCGGCCTGCGTCGATCCCGACCGTGTGCTGCGTGCCCTCCGACCGCTCGCCGGTCGCTCGGCGCTGACCGCGACGCTGGTCTCGCGCTTGGTCCCGGTCGCCGCGGCGGATGCCGGTCGGCTCCGCGACGCGGCGCGCCTGCGCGGCCCCGGCGCTGCCCCGGTCGGCAAGGCACCGCTGGCGCGTCGCCTACTGGCGGGTTCGCTCGACCGCGCTGTGGACGTCGCCGCAACCCTGGAGCTGCGCGGCTACTCCTTGGACGCGTCGCACCCATCTTCAAGTGCAACGTTTTCTGTCCCTCCGGGGGCCAAAAAACGTTTCACTGGTGGCATGCGCGGCCGGGGATCGCGCTACGACCGTCGCTTCTACGTAATCGGCCTGGCGGTCCTCGCGGTTGCGATCGCCGGCAAGGTGCTCGGTGCCGACGCCTTCAGTGAATACCCGGCAACCAAGATCGGCGCCGGCAGCTCGACCCTGGCCGTTGCGGCCCTGGTTGCCCTAAGTGGCCTTGCTCCCATACGGCGCCGGCCCAGGCGAGCCCCTTCCGTCTCGGTCTACCTCCGAACTGCATCAAGCTCTCCACCTGCTGGAGGGAGAATTTGATGCAGTTCGCGACCTCGACCCGGACCGCACCCGCCCTGGCGCTGACGGGCGTCACCTACGCCTATCCCACCGCGAGCGGCGCCGCCCTGCGCGACGTCTCGCTCAACCTGGCCTCAGGCGAGTTCGCCCTTCTCGCCGGTCGCTCTGCCTCGGGTAAGTCGACCCTGCTCCGTGCCGCCTGCGGCCTGGTCCCGCACTTCCACGGCGGCGAGATCGAGGGCCGGATCGAGGTTGCCGGTATCGACGCGATCGCCGCCGGTCCCGGCGAGCTGGCAGCGGTCGTCGGCTACGTCGCCCAGGATCCCGAGACCCAGGTCGTCTCCACCACGGTCTCCGCCGAGATCGAGCTGCCGCTGGAGATGCGCGGAGACCCACCCGCCTCCCGAGCCCGGGCCGTCGAGGAGGTCGCCCTCGCCCTCGCGATTCCGCATCTGCTGGACCGCGCCGTCGACACGCTCTCCGGCGGCGAGCTCCAACGCGTCGCCCTCGCGGCGGCGCTGGTCACCCGCCCCCGCCTGGTCCTCCTCGACGAGCCCACCTCCCAGCTCGATCCCGTCGCCGGCGACGAGCTGATCTGGCTCCTGCGTCGCCTCAACGAGGAGTGGGGGGTGACCATCCTCCTCGCCGAGCACCGCCTCGAGCGCTGCCTCGCCGCCGCCGACCGCGTGATTGCGATGAGCGCTGGATCTGTTGCCTTCGATGGCGACCCCGCCGACTTCCTCACCTGGGCCCAGAACGCTGACACAGCTCTGGAGACCCCCGCCGCCCGCCTCTTCTCCCTGGTTGGCATCGAACCTCTACCAGTGGGTGTCCGCGCCGCCCGCCATACCCTCGCAGCGCTAAGCCCTGCCGAGGGAGGGGGGACGACCCCCCTCCGAGAGGAAGAGGTCCAACTCCCCTCGTCCGCAGCCCTCAAAGCAAGAGACCTGTGGATCGAGCTGGTTCGGGACGACGCACCCCGCGACGTCCTCCGCGGCATCGACATAACTGTCAACGGCGGCGAACGCGTAGCCCTGATGGGCCGCAACGGCGCCGGCAAGAGCACCCTGTTGCGCACCGCCGCCGGCCTGCTCGATCCGGTCCGTGGCAAGCTCGAGACAGCGCACGGAATCGCCCTGCTGACCCAGAACCCGAGCGACTACCTGGTCCGCGAGCGGGTCGGCGATGAGCTGCCGGGTGAGGACGGGCTTGCGGTGCTGCGGGTCGTCGGCCTGGAGCAGGCGGTCGATGCAGATCCTCGCGATCTCTCCGGTGGCGAGCGCCAGCGCCTCGCCCTGGCGATCGCGCTCGCCGGCCGCATGGACGGCGACGCCCTGCCGGGACTGGTCGCCCTCGACGAGCCCACACGCGGCATGGACCGCGCCCGCAAGGATGACCTCGTCGGTCTGATCGGGGACCTGGCCGAACGCGGTGCCGGGCTGCTGGTCGCCACCCACGACGTCGAGTTCGCCGCCGCCTTCGCCGAACGCGTCGTCCTGCTCGGCGAAGGCGTGGTCATCGCCGATGGTCCCGCCCGCGAGATCCTCTCCGGCGGCTGGTACTTCGCCACCGAGGTCGCGCGCGTGCTCGACCAGCCCGGCGTGATCACTCCTGAGCAAGGTGCCGAGGCGCTGCGCCAGTGGTCAAGTGAGCAGCACTGATGTCCTGGCAGCTGGCCAGCTTCCTCGTTCTGATGGCCGTCCTGCTCGGCGGATTCGCCTGGTATGAGCGTTCGCGACCGCCGTCGCAGGTCGTCGCCCTGGTCGCCGCCCTGGCCGCCCTGGCGATCGCCGGGCGCATCGCCTTTGCCGCCTTCCCCAACGTCAAGCCGACGACCGACATCATCATCTTCGCCGGCTACGCGCTCGGCCCCGCACCGGGCTTCGCGGTCGGCGCGCTGACCGGCCTGGTCTCGAATTTCTGGTTCGGCCAGGGACCGTGGACGCCGTGGCAGATGGTGGGGTGGGGGATGTGTGGAGTGATGGGCGCGACGCTGGCGCTCTTCGTCCGCGACGCCGGCCGGCTCTGGCTTGCAGCCCTATGCGGTTTTGCCGCCATCGCGTACGGTGCGCTGCAGAACTTCTCGCTGATGGCGACCTATGGCCAAGACCACTCGATCCAGTACTTCCTCACCCTGGAGGCGCGTGCGATCCCCTTCGAAATAGCCCACGTGGCCGGCAACGTGGCCTTCGCCCTGCTTGCTGGGCCGGCAATGGTGCGGATGCTGATCCGCTTCCGCCAGCGCTTTCAGTGGCGCACGCCGGCAGTTGCGACGGCGATCCTGGTCGCCCTGCTGCTTCCCAGTCTGATTCCGGGTGCGGCCAGGGCCGCCGGCACCGATCAGGGCGCCAACTGGCTCGAATCGGCGCAGAACGACGACGGCGGCTTCGGCTCAGCGCCCGCCTCCGACTCCAGCGCTGCCCTGACCACCTGGGCGATGCTGGGCCTGGAGGCGTCCGGGCGCAATCCCTTCGATGTGACCAACCCGGCCGGCAAGAGCCCGCTCGACTTCCTCCGCGGCCACCTCGATGAAGTGAGCAGCCCCGGCGATCTCGCCCGTACAATCATCGCGCTCGAGGGTGCCGGCGCAGACCCGCGCTCCTTCGGCGGCAAGGACCTGGTCAGCGCCCTGCTCAAGCGGCGCGCCGCCAACGGCTCCTACGCCGGCTGGCCTGGAACCACTTCCTTCAGTGTCATCGCCCTGCGAACCGCCGGCGCCGAAGGCGGCCTCGACGGCACGATCTCCTGGCTGGCGGGGGTGCAGAACGACGACGGCGGCTGGGGCGACGTGCCGGGTCAACCGAGCAACGCCGACGTCACCGGCTCGGCGATGCAGGCACTGCCCAACACGAAAGCTGCTCAGGGCGGGCTCTCCTACCTGCGCAAGCACCAGCGCGCGAACGGGGGCTTTGCGCTCGGCGCCAGCGGCAGCGTCAACTCCCAGTCGACCGCCTGGGCCGTGCAGGGGATGATCGCCGTCGGCGCCGACCCGGCGACAATCAACTCGGGTGGCAGCAGTGCGCTCGACTACCTCGCCGCCCGGCAGGCCGACGATGGCCACTACCGCTACTCGGAATCCAGTGACCAGACACCGGTCTGGGTGACCGGCCAGGTGCTGGTCGCCGTCGCCGGGGACTCGCTGCCGATCGCGCCGCCGCCGCGCCAACCGACGCCGACAACGGTCTCGCCGTCAGAGGCCGCACCGGTGCCGCCGGCGGGAGGGACGCGCTCGCCGCCCGGCTTCGAAGCAGTGCCGACGCCCTCCGAAGTTCCGAACTCGGGTAGTACGGGCGCCCCCACCGCGCCACCGGCGGCTTCTGGAGCGGTGCCAACGTTGCCCTCGGAAGCCGGCGCCACGCCCGAGGGGAGCGAGCCCGAGGCCGTGCAGCCAATGCCGGAATCGGCCTCGGAGCCGATCAGCGTCTCGGACCAATCCCCCTCTCCGTGGGCCCCAATCGGCATCGGCCTCGGCGCCACGGCCCTGGCCATCGGCCTGCCCTGGTGGCTGGGCCGTCGCTTCGCCTGGTAGCTCCAATTGCCCTCCCTTGACCCCCTCAGAGGTGGTCAAGGGAGGGCGTGTGGGTCGGGCGGCTATGTTCCAGGCGTGGATGTAGAGACCGCGATCCGGACCCGGCGCACGCACAAGGCCTTTGGGCCGGAGCCGCTCAGCCGCGAGGAGATTCTCGAGTTGCTTGATCTCGCTCGTTGGGCCCCCAACCACCACCTGACCGCGCCCTGGCGCTTTCGCGTCATCGGTGCCGAGACGCTGGCGCAGCTGAAGGAAGTGGCCGGGCCCGAGGGCGCGACCAAGCTCGAACGCGCTCCTACCTTGATCGTCGTCTCCTGCGCCCTCAGCGATGACCCCGTCCAAAACGAAGAGGACCTGCACACCACCGCCGTCGCCTCCTACATCGTTCTGCTCAGTGCTCACGCCCGCGGCTACGCGGGCTACTGGCGCACTCCCGGCCTGCTGCGCTCGCCCGAGGGGCGCCGCGCGGTGGGGGTCCTCGACAGCGAGCGCTTCATCGGCCTGCTTCACCTTGGTCATCCGCGCCAGGAGAAGGAGCCGCCAGAGCGGCCCCCAGTCGAGCAAGCCACCGAGTTCCTCGCCTGATGCTGGCGCGCGCGACAGCGATCGAGGCGATAGCCGGCGAACACTTCGAGGTCGTCGTCATCGGCGGCGGCATCACCGGCGCCGGCGTCGCCCTCGACGCAGCCTCGCGCGGCTACTCGGTCGCCTTGCTGGAGCGGGGCGACTACGCTGAAGGCACCTCCAGCCGCTCCTCGAAGATGATTCACGGCGGCCTGCGCTACCTGCAGAACCTCGACCTTGGCCTGGTCCGAGAGGCTCTGCTCGAGCGCCAGCTGATGGTGCAGCTGGCGCCGCACCTGGTCTACCCGACGCCCTTCCTCGTCCCCTCCTTCCCCGACGAGCGCCGCCAGCGCGGCCTCGGCATCGGTCTCAACATGTACGACGTGATGGCGACGACGCGGGTCGGTCGCAGCCGCCGCGAGATGCGCTCCTCGAAGGAAGCCGACGAGGACTACTACTGGTCGCCCGACCGCCACCGCACGATCGACCGCGACGAGGTGCTGCAGCTGGTCCCGGCACTGGAGCCGCGCGATCCCAAGAGCGCCTACCTCTTCTACGACTGTCAGACCGACGACGTGCGCCTTACTTTGACCGTGCTGGGCGAGGCCGAGCGCTTCGGCGCGGTGATGCTGAACGGCGCCGAGGTGGTCGAGGTGCTCGCCGACAACGGCCGCGCCGCCGGGGTCGCCTTCGTCGAGGCCGGCTCGGGCGAGCGGATCGAGGTCCGGGCCGACAACGTGATCAACGCCACCGGCGTCTTCGCCGACCGCATTCGCCCCGAGGAGACGATCGAGGAGGAGGACGTGCCGCGGATCTCACCCAGTCGCGGCACCCACGTGCTGGTCGACCGCGACAAGCTCTCGACCGGTTCCGCCGCCTGCATCGTGCCCGCCGGCGAGGGCCGGGCGATCTTCGCGCTGCCCTGGTACGGGCGAACCCTGATCGGCACCACCGACAACGACTTCGAGGGCGACATCGACCATCCCCGGCCCGGCGGCGATGACGTCGCCTACCTGCTCGATGCGGCCAACGAGTTCTTCGGCGTCTCACTCGGGGCGGGCGACCTGGTCGGCGCATACGCCGGCGTGCGGCCGCTGATCGCCACCGGCGATCCGAAGAAGTCGGTCGATATCTCGCGCAAGGCCGAGCTCTATGAGACCTCCTCGGGGATGCTGACGATCACCGGCGGCAAGCTGACCACCTGGCGCCGCATGGCCAAGCAGACGGTCGATCGCCTGGTCGAGCGCGAGGGCCGCGAGGCGCCCTGCCACACGGCGGAGATCCCGCTCGGCATGGAGGCGCGTCCAGACGATCTCGAAGCGCCGGCCGGGGTGGGGGAGGAGGCGCTCGAGCAGCTTGCCTTTCGCTACGGGCACGCGGCGCGCAAAGTGCTCGCATTGGCGCGCGAAGACGCGAAGCTGGCCGAGCCGATCGTGCCCGGCCGTCCCGACCTACTCGCCGAGGCCGTGATCGCCGCCCGCCACGAGCAGGCCCGCACGGTTGCCGACGTGCTGTTGCGGCGCACCCGCCTCGGTCTGCTCGCCGCGCCGCAGCTGCGCGACGGAGCCGCGGCCAGTGCTGTCGCGGCAGCGATGGGGGGCGAGCTGGGCTGGTCACGGCGCGACGTCAAGCGCGCCGCCGAGGCCTGGCCGGCCGCGGCGGCAGCCGCGGGCAACGACCCCGCCGGCTCACCCGTCGAGTCGCTGCAATAACCTGCCGCCTCGATGAATAAGACAGAGCTTGAGTCCAAGCACCTCGCCGAGCTGCACTCCCTCGCCGCCGATGCCGGCGTGCCCGGCTACCGCATGCTGCGCCGCGAGGAGCTGATCGAGAAGCTCGGCGACGGCAAGCCGGCGACGAGCGAGAAACCCCGTGGCGAGCGCCCGCCGCGCGAGCGCGCGCCACGCGATCGTCCGCCGCGACAGCGCCGCGAGCGCTCTGGGGGTCGTGAGCGGCCGGCGAAGAAAGAGCCCGCAGCCGATTCCCCCCAGGTCGAGCCCGCAGCCGAGCCTCAGGCACCGTCCGAGCCAGCGAAGGCGCCCGCTGCACCGGCGCCGCAAACTGCCGATGCCGCCGAGGGTGCGTCCCGTCCCAAACGCAAACGGCGCCGTCGTCGCTTTGGCCGCAAGAGCAAGGGCCTGCGTGTTCAGGACCTGCTGCTGCCACCGCCCGGTCGCCAGGCGCTTGTCTACGGAGAGAGCCGCGGGGTCTGCACATCGCTGTTGCGCGAGATCGCCGGCGAGCTGGCCGGCGCCTCCGAGGGGCCCGACCCGATCGCCCTGCTGATCGACCCAAGCCCCGAGGAGCTCGCCGACTGGAAGCGCGAGGCCCCCGACGCCGAGCTGGTCGTCGCCGCCCAGGCGCGCCATGCCGGTGACGCCCTCGCCCAGGCCGTCCGCCGCGCTGAGGGAGGCGAAGCCATCATCCTCCTGGTCGACTCGCTGACAAGGCTCGATGACGCCGACGCAGCCAGGGAGATCTTCGACGGTGGCCTGAACCTGGCTTCGGGCAACGGTTCACTCACCGTAGTAGCCGCCCTGGAGCGACAGCAGTAGCAGCGGGTCCTAGCGCCGGTAGGCGATGCGGCGCCAGCTCGGCTCTTTGGAGAGCTCGATCAGCTCGGAGCTGCGGTCCGGCTGCACGTAGCCGAAGGTCTGGTTGCGCTCGTCGAAGACGACGTCGAGCTCACCCTCCTTGACCCGCTGGTCGAGCCAGGCGCCGCGGAAGACGAGACGGCGCAGCCAGTGCACGAGGCTGCGGTTGGCAGGGCCGACGAGGTCGTCCCAGTTCTCGTTGATGTGTTCGCCGAGGCGTGAGCTGGGCTCGGCGATCTCGCCGCTGACGGCGAGGTCGAGCAGGTCGTCCAGCTCCTCCTGGCTCAGCCCCTGATCGACGAAACCGAGTTTGACCGCGGCTTGCTCGACCCGCTGGCCGAAGTCCTCCTCGTTGAAGGCGAAGCGGAGCTCCCCGTACTCGAGTACGTAATCGGAGCCAGACTCGTAGTTCCCTCGGCGGGTCGTTTTCTTATCCATGAGTTGAAGCCAACTGCTCGCGCCAGCCCAGCGGGAGCAGGTGCTGGATCATGCCGATCATCGTAGTCCCATGCCCTCGTCTGCCCGCCCCTGAAAGAGCGTTTGCACCCCGGGAGGTCGACGGCCGCGACGACTACGCTGAGCGGGTCGCACCGTGATCGACCTGCACTGCCACATCCTGCCCGGAGTCGACGACGGCTCGCTCGACCTCGCCGACAGCCTGGCGCTGGCGCGCCAGGCGGCGGGCGACGGCATCGAGCGGGTCTGCGCGACGCCGCACATCCGCCACGACCACGACGTGCGGATCGAGCAGATCGCCGGAAGGGTCGAGGAGCTCAACGAGGCGCTCCGCGACGAAGGCCTGCCGCTGGAGGTCCTGCAGGGGGGCGAGGTGGCGGAGACCGCGGTCGAGGGACTTAGTGAGGAGGAGCTGGGTCGGGTCGCCCTCGGCGGCGGCAGCTGGGTCCTGCTCGAGCCGGCGCCGGGCCCGCTCAGTGACACGCTGATCGCGCGCGTCGCCTATCTCGCCGAGCGCGGCCACCGCACCCTGATCGCCCACCCCGAGCGCCACCTCTCCGCTGACATGTACGAGCGGATCGCGGTGCTGATCGCCGAGGGTGCGCTGATCCAGGCAACCGCCGACTTCTTTCTGCGCGAGCGCTTCGCCGACGGCATGCGGATGCTGGCCGAGCTGGGCCTGGTTCACGTCCTCAGCAGCGACGCCCACTCCTCGCATGGGGGCCGCCCGCTGCACCTGCGCGAGGCGTTCGGCGTTCTTGCCGAGATAGAGGCGACCGCGCCCCACCTGGAGTGGATGCGCGACGTGGCGCCGCGAGCGATCGTCGGGGGCGAGGAGCTCGAGCTTCCTTTCGGTCCGACGGTCTAAGCGCCCTGTTTTCGGCGCTAGAGCCGGCGCAGCTCGACCTTGGCCGCGAGGTCCTCGATCACGGCGCGCGAGCCGCTGCCGAGGCCGGCCCGGAGGAAGTTGGCGGCGCCCGCCGCGGCGCTGGTGCGCAGCGTCTCCTCCCAGTCCAGCCCACCCGCCATACAGGCGGCGAGCCCGCCCATCATCGAGTCACCGCAGCCCTCGCGTGAGCCGCGCTCGAAGCGGGGCGGGACCAGCTCCCAGGCCTCCTCGCCGCGCACGACCATCGCCGGCTCCTCGGCGCGGGTGATGATCACGGCGCCCGCGCCGGCCTCGATCAGCTTCTGAACGGCTGCCCGCATGCGCTCGTTTGTGTCGACCGGGCCCTCGATATAGCCGGCCAGCTCCCAGTCGTTGATCTTGACCAGGTCGGGCCCGCCCTCGAGGGCGCTGTCGAGCCGCGGCCGCGAGAGGTCGACGATCACCGGCGTGCCGTTCGCCTTGACGTCGGCGACGAGGTTGCCGTAGATCTCCAGCGGCAGCGCCTCACCGGGGTAGGGGCCGCAAAGTGCCAGCACCTCCGAGTCGAGCGCGGCGGCGACGGTGGTCGAGAAGAGCTCGTCGATCTCGTGGCGGGAGGGCGGCATCGAGGCACTCTGGGCGACCGGCACGCGCTCGCCGCTGCGGCGGTCGTGCACGTAGGCGCCGCTTCCCTCGGTGGTCTCGACCAGGCGCATCTCGACCTCCATCTGCTCCAGCAGCGGCCGCAGCACGGCGCCGCTCTCGCCGCCGATGAAGCCGCAGAGGATCGGGCTGGCGCCGAGCTCGGCGGCCATGCGCGCCACCCAAACGCCTTGCCCGGCCGCGTGCAGGTGGATGTCGTCGCCGCCCTCGCTGGTTAGCGCCTCGACCGTGATCGCGAGCATCGGGTGCGGTCCGAAGACGGTGACTTTGCCGCCGGCTGGCATTGACAGAGGCTAGATGCCCGACGCGCCGCTCGCTTCACGTCTTCGCCGCCTGCCGATCGCGACGGTGCTGGGCCACGAGGTCCGCGTCGCCGGCGACCGGCGCTCGCGGCTGCTGGGCCTTGCCCACCTCGACCGCGCCCAGGCCGGCCCAGGCCTGCTGATCCCGCGCTGCTCGAGCGTCCACACGTTCAGCATGCGCTTCCAGCTCGACCTCTATTTCCTCGGCGAGCGCGGGGAGGTGGTCTCGATCCGCCGCGCCCTGCCACCGCGGCGTTTCGCATTTTGCAGGCGATCCGTGGCGGTCTTGGAGCTGCCGGCGCGTGAGGGGGGAGAGATCGCTCCAGTCGGCCCTTAGGACCGCCAATGCTTCCCCAGCGACGTGAGATCGCCAACTTGGTCGTCTGCGAGGACGACGCCCCAACCCTCGAGCTCCTCTGCGACAACCTCGTCGCCGACCGCTTCGGGGTGCTGCCGGCGCCGAGCGCTTCCGACGCGCTGCGGCTCTGCCGCTACAACCACCCCGACCTGTTGCTGCTCGATCTCTCGCTGCCCGATGCCTCAGGGCTCGACGTGCTGCGCGAGATCCGTGGCGCCGACGGGGTCACCTCGCGCTTCGATCCCGGCCTGCCGGTGATCGTCCTCACCGGCCACGGTTCTGATGAGGACCGGGTGCGCGGCCTTGAGACCGGAGCCGACGATTTTCTCGTCAAGCCGCTCTTCTACCCAGAGCTGCGCGCCCGTATCGGCGCCGTGTTGCGCCGTGGAGTGGACGGACGCGAAGGGCCGATTCGGGTTGGCGAAATCGTCGTTGACCCAGCGCGGCGCAAGGCCTGGGTCGGAGAGCGCGAGGTGGCGCTCTCGAACAAGGAGTTCGGTTTGCTGAGAGTGCTGGCCGGTGAGCCCTCACGCGTCTTCACCAAGCGCGAGCTGCTTGAAGCGGTGTGGGGGTACCGGAGCCCGGCCCGCACGAGGACGCTTGATTCACACGCGAGTCGCCTGCGGCGCAAACTCGACCCGGAGAGCGGGCGCTACGTGGTCAACTGCTGGGGCTACGGATACAGGCTCCTTGACGGATGACCGAGCTGGTTCAGATTGCGGTCTGGCCCGCGGTCCTCTCGATGGCCGCCGCCGTCGCGGCGCAGAGCCTGCGAGCCGGCAGGCGCCGCAGTGCCCTCAACGAGGCGCTGCACGAGCTGCGGCGACCGTTGCAGGCGGTGGCCCTGGCGGTAGGGCCGCGGCCCAGGGGCTCGGGCGGTGCCGAGGAGCCGATCGAGCTTGCCGCGGTAGCGCTCGAACGTCTTGACCGAGAGATCAACGGCGGTCCGCTGGCGCCGACGATTGGCACGATCGATGCCACCGCGCTGGCCAGCTCGGCGGTCGCTCGCTGGCAGGGCCGGGTGCGCTTGGCCGAGGGGTCGCTCGAGCTGCGCTGGAACGCCGGTCCGGCATTGGTCAGGGGTGATCGCAGCGCCTTGGGGCAGGCCCTCGACAACCTGATCGTCAATGCGATCGAGCACGGTGGGCCGACGATCGTCGTCGCCGGCCG
This sequence comes from uncultured Solirubrobacterales bacterium, assembly GCA_963701265.1. GTDB lineage: Bacteria > Actinomycetota > Thermoleophilia > Solirubrobacterales > 70-9 > VRUE01. The sequence continues at coordinate 1,908,295 of OY969581.1, read as the reverse complement.
CATGCGTGAGGGGCGCCTGCGGATCGCCGTGGTCGATTCGGGACGGGCGATGCGACCGCGATCGCGCCGCAACACCCCGGCCCAGGTGATCGCCCTGCTTTCCGGCCGGCATCACCGCGGCCACGGTCTCAGCGTGGTGCGGCGAGTCGTGGCTGATCACGGCGGTCGGTTTGCGCTCCGTCACGGGGAGCGTGGCTCACTGGCAGTGCTCGAGCTGCCGCTGGGTGAGGCCGAGGCCGAGGGCGGGCCGGCGGCGTGAGCCGGCGCACCCGCGCGATCTGCTTTCTAGCTCTGGCCCTGGTGACCGCGGCGCTCGCCGCCGGCATCGCCGACAGCTATGGCTCCCGGGTGGCGAGCGGTTATGGGCCGTTGCGCCGGGTTGTGGTCGCAACCCGGGCGCTGGATCGGGCCGAGATCCTCCAGCCCGAGAACATCGCCGGGGATCTCGAGTCACGCCGGGTCCCGATTCGCTTCGTGCCCGCCGGGGCGCTGCGGGACCCGCGGGAAGCGCTCGGTCTCGCACCGACCGTCGAGCTCGCCCCCGGCTCCTACCTCGTTGCCAGCCAGCTACAACCGTCGCGGCAGGAGGGCGGAGCGACCAGTGCGCTCGGCGCGAGCCGGCGCCCGGTGGAGATATCGGTCAGCGGCGCCGAAGCTCTGCTTGCGGCTGGCGCGGTTGAACCCGGGGTCAAGGTCGACGTCGTCGTCACCACCGAAGCGAGCGCGAGCGGTGCCGGTCACACCTATGTGGCGGCGTCGGCCGTGCCGTTGTTGGCGCTCGGCCCGGGGGCCGATGGGCCCGGCCCCGGCGGCACCGCGGCGGCGACCCTGGCGCTGACCAAGCCCCAGGCATTGCGCCTGATCGCTGCCGAAAGCTTTGCCCGCAAGCTGACGCTGCTGCTCGAAGGTTGAGGATGTCCGCTAGGGAGCGCCACCTCGCCGATCTCGCTGACGAGCTCCGCTTCCGCTTGATCGAGCGACGGCGTATCGAGGCTGCGAGCGGAGGTTCGGCTGTGGTCGACCTGCCCGAAGAGGTGCGCGCCCTGGTGGACGAGGAGGCGGCGCTGCTGAGGCCGGCGGTTCGGGACGAGGTAGCGACCAGGATCATCCGCGACACCGTCGGCCTCGGGCCGCTCGAGGATCTGCTTGCCGATCCCACAGTCGAGGAGGTGATGGTCAACGGCGCTGACGGGGTCTACGTCGAGCGGGCGGGGCGGATCGAGGCGGTCGACGTCCGCTTCCCGGATGAGGAGGAGCTGCGCAATGCGATCGAGCGCATCCTCGCCCCGCTGGGCCGCCGGATCGACGAGCTGAGCCCGATGGTCGATGCCAGGCTCGCCGACGGCTCGCGCGTCAACGTGGTGATTCCACCGCTTGCAGTCGATGGGCCGGCGCTCTCGATCAGGCGCTTTGGTGCCTCCCGGCCGGGGCCGGATGAGCTGGTCGAACGCGGCAGCCTCAGCCTTGGTCAGCGTGAGCTGCTCCAGGCAGCGGTGGCCGGCCGGCGCAGCATCCTGGTCAGCGGTGGGACCGGCGCTGGCAAGACGACCCTGCTCAACGCGCTCTCCAGCTTCATCGATCCCGCCGAGCGGATCGTGACGATCGAGGACGCGGCCGAGCTGCGTTTGCAACAGCACCACGTGGTGCGGCTGGAGAGCCGGCCGGCCAGCGTCGAGGGGAAGGGCGAGGTGACCGTGCGCGATCTACTTCGCAACGCATTGCGGATGCGCCCGGACCGGATCGTGATCGGCGAGGTTCGCGGCCCCGAGGCGCTCGATCTGCTCACCGCGCTCAACACCGGTCACGAGGGGGCGCTCTCGACCCTTCACGCCAACTCGGCCGCCGACGCCCTCAACCGCTTGGAGACGTTGGCGCTGATGGCTGGAGTCGGGTTGCCCCATGAGGCGATCGCCGAGCAGGTGCAGCGCGGGGTCGACCTCGTCGTTCAGGTCGAGCGGCGTGCCGACGGACGGCGCCGGGTCGCTGAGATCGCCGAGGTGGTTCGGGTCGCCGGGTCCACCGCCGTTCGCGCCCTCGATGACCGGGCCGGGCGGTGAGCGGCAGCTCGGGAGCGCTGGTGCCCTTGGCCGGTGCGGCCGCGGGCGGCCTGCTTGCCGTAGCCGTGCGCGAGGCCGTGCTCGCCAGTCCCGCGCTGGCCAGCTGGCTGCGCCGGGCGCTGGAGCCGCTGCAGCGGGCCGGGCGCGAGGGCTACTCGCCCTCGATTCCGGAGCGCCGCCGTCTCGCCGTCCTCGGCAGCGCCGCGGCGGTGGCCGGCGGTTGGTTCGTCGGCGGTATGTGGTTGGCGCTGCCGCTCGCGGTTGCCGGCCCGGCTCTCGCGGCCTGGGCGCTCGCGCTGCGGCGGCGGCGCTATCGCCGTGCGGTTGAGCGAGCACTGCCAGACGTGGCTCTTGCCGTCGCCGATTCGCTCTCGGCCGGGCGCTCCTTGCGGGCCTCGCTGCCCGCTGCTGCCTCCTCGCTTGATGGGCCGGCAGCGGTTGAGCTCGTGCGGCTTGGAGCAGAGCTGGGCCTCGGTGCGCCGACCGCCGCTGCGGTTGCGGCCTGGCGCCAACGGCTGCGCTCGGCACGGGTTGACGCACTCGCCGCGGCGCTGCTCAGCCAGCAGCTTGCGGGCGGCGACCTGGCCGGCTTGCTGCGGCGCTTTGCCGAGGGAGCGGCGGAGCAGGACCGGGTCGCCGAAGACGCCAAGGCGGCAACGTCACAGGCGCGCTTCACCGGCCTGCTCGTGGTTGCGATGCCGAGCGGCGGTGCCCTCTTCGCCGAGCTGCTGCAGCCAGGGTTCCTCGGCAAGGTCTTGGGATCGCCCGCCTCGGCACTGCTACTCGCTTTCGCCGCGCTTCTCCAGCTTGGCGGGTTCTTCGCGATCCGGCGCCTTGCGCAGGTGGTTGGGTGAGCCCGAGGCCGACTGCAGGATGAGCGCTGCCGGAGCTCTCGTCGCCCTGGCCGTCCTGCTTGCCTGGGCGGGACTGCGCGAGCTCCTCGGCTCCGGCGCGTCGATCCTCGGTGCTCGCCTGGCGCGCGGCAGCGGCCGGGTTGCGGCGACCGCGCTTCGCCTCGGCTTGCCCGATCGCATCGCCAGGTCGGGTCTCGAGACCCGCCTGCCGCTGGCCGCGGTGCTGCTCGGCAAGTTTGCTGGTGTCGCCCTCGGAGGCCTGGTGGCGCTGGCAGCGGCACCCGTCGCACCCGGGCGCTTGTCACTGTTGGTTGCGGTTGGCCTACCGGCCGCTGGTTTCCTCGCCCCCGATGCGCTGCTCGAGCGCCGGGCCCGGCTTCGCCGCCGCCGCCTGATTGGAGCTTTGCCTGATGCCTGCGATCTGCTCGCTGTTGCTGCTGCAGCTGGGCGCGGCTCGGCCGCCGGCTTCGCCGAGTTGGCCCACGGCAGCGACGGCCCGCTCGCCGAAGAGTTGCGGATGACCGTCGCCGAACTTTCCTGCGGTCGCCCACTCACAGGGGCTCTGCACTCGCTGCGCCACCGCGTCCCCGGCAGCGAGATCGCCACCCTCTGCGCGGCGATCGAGCGCTCGCGCCGCTTTGGCTCACCCCTCGCTGAGCAGCTGCGCCGCCAGTCGAGCGCGCTGCGCCGTGATCAGCGCCGTGCCGTCGAGGAGCACGCGGCGCGGGCGGCGCCGAAGATCCAGCTAGTCGTCGCCCTCGTCCTCGTGCCCTCGGTGCTGCTGATGATCACTGCAGCCTTGATCGCCAACGCCGATGTCCTGCTCAGCGGCCTCGGCGGCTAGCTCGTTTCCAGCGTCTCCTCGCGCAAGCGGCGCGCCACCGTCGCCGAGGCGGCGCGGACGACGTCCAGCTCCTCGGCCGACTTCTTGTGGCCGTTGACGTAGCAGCAGAGGGTGCCGCCGACCAGCTCGAAGGCGAACTTCTTCGGCGCTTCCTCGCCGAGCCAGACGATGAAGGTGGGGGAGAAGAGGCGGCGCAGCCAGACCTGGTCCTGCTCCTTGCCGGCGAAGATCTCGTAGCGCTCGGCCAGCGCCTCGCTCTCCAGGGCCACCCGTTCGGTTGAGCGGAAGGCGTCCTCGAGCTTCTCCAGCGAGCGCAGGCCGGACTTGCGGCGGCAGTAGAGCTCGGGGACGTGGGCGGCGCACTCGGGCACTTCGACCAGGCCGACCGTGTAGCGGTAGTAGTTGGTCTGGCGGTTGCCCTCGCTGTCGGTGCTCTCGTCCTCGTACGTGTAGAGGGCGAGAACGCCGTCGACGCCCTCGGCCAGCGCGCCGGCGAAGGCGTGCTCGGCGTAGCGGTCATCGCCTTTGCGCAGCAGCGGCGTCGCCGGTGGCAGCGGGCTGCGGCCGGAGAGGGACATGCCGTGCTGGCCGGCGTAGACGGCGAAGAAGTCGGCTTCCGAGCGCTGGTCGGCGATCGCGAAGACGATCAGCAGGGAGAGGATCAGCGCCGCGACGAAGGCGATCGCGCCGATCGTCGCGCTGAGGAAGCTGGCACCGGCGATGCCGGCGGCGATGACGAAGACCATCGTCGCGACCCAGGTCGAGGGCCTGCCCAGCAACTCCCGGAAGTGGGCGCTGCGCAGGTCGTTGGCGTCGTCGGGCAAGGCCTTGGTAGGGGCCTGGGGCGGCGGCGCGGTCTGGTCCTCGCTCACGCGAGCAACCTAGCGCAGGGTTGCAAATGGGCTTGCATTGTGGGGTCGTGTTGCAAAGTGGGGGAAAGTGGGTTACTGTGCCGATCGAGTTGAAGCCCAGGACCGGGGTGGTGAGGTTCCTCCCACCTCATCACTCCGGTCCTAACTCTTTTCCTGGTCCACGCGCAGCGCTCGCACAGAAAGGAACCCGCGGTGGCATTTCGGGGCCTCTACGAGCACAGTCTCGATTCAAAGGATCGCCTCACGGTTCCTTCCAGGTTCAGGGCTGCCCTCTCCGACGGGATTGTTCTGTCCAAGGGCTTCGACCCCTGCGTCTGGGTGCACACGACCGACGAGTTCGAGCAGCTCTCCGACCGCTTCCTCTCACCGCACAGCCCCTTCGGCCGTGACGCGCGCCAGCTGCGCCGGCGCTTCCACGGTGGCTCCTTCGACGAGAAGCTCGACTCCGCCGGGCGCATCCGCGTGCCCAAGCCGTTGATCGAGCACGCCGGCCTCAATGGGCCCTGCGTCGTGATCGGGGCGGGGGAGTACCTGGAGATCTGGAACGCCGAGGCCTGGGCCAAGCAGGAGGAAGACCTCGACGCCTCGGCGCCGGAGATCGCCGAGGGCCTGGCCGCGAACGGAGCTCCTGAGTGAGATGGCGATCCGTGCCTACTCAACCCCGTCCTTTCAGAGCCGAGACTTAGCTCGCGCAACCCTTGTCTATATGCCAACCGAGCACCAACCCGTCCTCGCCACCGAGCTGACCGACCTGCTGGCCCCGCAGCCGGGCCAGACCGCGATCGACTGCACCTTCGGCGGCGGCGGCCACGCCCGCCGCATCGCCGAGGCGCTGGGACCGGATGGAACCCTGATCTGCATCGATCGCGATCCCGATGCGCTGAGCCGCTACGAAGCGTTCGCGGCCGAGGCTCCCTGCTCGACCCGCTTCATTTCCAGCGACTTTGCAGCAGGTCTGCGGGCGTTGAGCGGCGAAGGAGTGCGTCCAGAGATGGTCTATATGGACCTCGGAATGTCCTCGATGCAGGTCGATGCCTGGGAGCGGGGCTTCTCCTACTCCTACGACGCACCCCTCGATATGCGCATGGACACCCGCCAGCAGCTGAGCGCCGCCGACATCGTCAACGAGTGGCCGGAGTCGCGCCTGGCCCAGGCGCTGCGGCGCTTCGGCGAGGAGCGCTACGCCGGAGGGATCGCCCGCGAGATCACCCGCCGCCGGCCGCTCTCGACGACTTCCGAGCTGGTCGACGCGATCAAAGCCGGGATGCCGGCCTCCGCCCGCTTCGGCGGCGGTCATCCCGCCAAGCGAACCTTCCAGGCGATCCGCATCGCCGTCAACGGCGAGCTCGACTCGATCGAGGACGCGCTGCCGACCGCCTGGGGAATGCTGCCGATCGGCGGTCGCTTCGCCGCGATCTCCTTCCACTCGCTGGAGGACCGCCGCGTCAAGCAGTTCCTCGCCGAGCGCGCCAAGGGCTGCCTCTGTCCGCCGGAGCTGCCGGTCTGTGTTTGTGGCCGCGAGCCCGAAGCCGAGCCGCTGACCCGCCGCGCCGTGGCGCCGGGCCCCGAGGAGACTGCCGCCAACCCACGGGCCAAGTCCGCCCATCTGCGTGTCTCGCTGAAGATCGCCGCGCCGGCCGAGGTGGGTGCCTGATGGCCGCCGCCGCGACCGCTCGCCAGGCTGCGGCCCCGGCGCAGGCCCCAGCTCGCAAAGCGCCGGCGCGGAAAAAGCCACTCAGGGTCGCGGCGCCAGCGCGCAAGGCGCCCGCCCGCAAGCCCCCGGCGCGCCGCAAAGCCCCCACCCGCCGCCCCGGCGGCCAGCTGATCCCGATCGCCGCCGGCGCCGCCATCGCGGTCCGCCAGCTGCCCGACTCGAACTTGATGGTGCGGATGACCCGCGGTCGAGTCTGGATCGGCGTGCTCGGCGTGTTGTTGGCCGGGATCGTCGCGATCAACGTGGCCACCCTCAGTCTTTCCGCCGCGGCCGGCGGCATCGATCGCAACATCACGGCGCTTGAAGAGGAGAACTCGCTGCTGCGTGGCCACGACGCACGCCTCTCCGGCTCGGCCCGCCTGCGGCACGATGCCGCTGCGTACGGTCTTGCTCCCGCCGCGACCGACCAGATCGGCTCCGTGCAGGCTTCCCCTCAAGACGTGGCGATCGCCGCGCAGCGGCTCGCCGCCGCCGGCTCGGGTTATTAGAGGCCGGGCGCGATGCGGGTGATCGAGCGCAGGATCGGCCTCCTTTTCGCCGGTTTCCTCCTCTGCTTCTGCATCATCGGCGCCCGCGCCTTCTGGCTGCAGGGAGTGCAGGGCTCCAAGCTCGCCTCCCAGGCGGTAAGCCAGCAGACTGAAGCGATCCCGCTGCCCAGCCTGCGCGGCAGCCTGCTCGATCGCCGCGGCAACGCCCTCGCCGCCTCCGAAGACGCGGCGACGATCTTTGCCGTGCCGCCCGAAGTCACCAAGCCGGCGCTGGCGGCGGAAAAACTGGCGCCGATCCTCGACCTCAGCGAGAGCAAGGTGCTCGGCGCGGTGACCGCGGAATCGACCTACTCGGTGCTGGCGAAAAAGGTCGACCTGCCGACCGCGAAGCGGATCGAGCGGCTCGAGCTGCAGGGCATCGGCGAGGACCCCGACAGCCGCCGCATCTACCCGCAGGGGACGCTGGCCGCCCAGGTGATCGGCGCGGTCGGCACCGAAAACGAAGGCCTCACCGGGCTCGAGGACGGCGAGGAATCGGTGCTCAGCGGCAGCGATGGTGAACGGCGGGTCGTCACCGACGCGACCGGCGAACCGATCCGGCTCGAAACCGCCCAGCAGGCCGAGGACGGCGAAGACATCCAGCTGACCCTCGATCCGGCGATCGAGGGCAAGGCCGAGGAAGTTCTGGCCGAAGTCGGCGAAACCTACGCGCCCAAGGGGGCGACCGCGATCGTGATGGATCCGCGCAACTCGCAGATCCTGGCGATGGCGAACTGGCCGCCGGTCGATCCCTCCGACCTCTCCAGCGCCAGCTCCGAAGACCTGATCAACCGCGCGACCGGCTTCACCTACGAGCCGGGCTCGACCTTCAAGGCCTTCACCGTCTCTGCGGCGCTGGAGGAAAAAGAAGTGACGCCGGAGACCTCCTTCTACCTGCCCTCCCAGCTCCACGTCGCCGACCGCATCATCGAAGACGCCGAGGCGCGGCCGCCGGTGACGCTGACCGTGGCCCAGATCCTCGCCGAGTCCTCCAACGTCGGTGCGGCGACGATCGGGCTGAAGCTGGGCAGCGAGCGCTTCAGCCGCTGGATCAACCGCTTCGGCTTCGGCCGTCCCACCGGCGTGCAGTTCCCGGCCGAGGAGCAGGGGATCGTGCCCGAACTGGACGAATACTCCGGCTCGACCATGGGCAACCTGCCGATCGGGCAGGGGCTGGCGGTGACGCCGATGCAGATGATGGCCGGCTACCAGGCGATCGCCAACGGCGGCATGCTGCGGCCGCCGCAGCTGATCGAGAGGGTCGGTGACGAAACCGTGCACGAGCCCAAGGGGCGGCGGGTGATTGACGCCGGGGTGGCGGCGCAGGTGCGGGAAATGCTCGAGGGGGTGCTGGCCGCGGGCGGTACGGCGTCCGAGGTCAGCGTGCCGGGGTACAGCCTGGCGGGGAAGACCGGTACTGCGCAGGTGGCGGAAAACGGGACTTATTCGGAGACCAAGTACGTGGCTTCGTTCATTGGGTTTGCGCCGGCTCAGGATCCGCAGTTGCTCGTTTCGGTGATTGTGGATCAGCCGCAGGGGGACATCTACGGCGGGTCGGTGGCGGCGCCGGCTTTTGGTCGGATCGCGGCGTTTGCGTTGCCCTATCTCGGGGTTCCGGCGGAATAGAGGGATGGGGCGTCGGGTGCCCCTCTCGGAAAGACCGTTGCGCAGCTGATCCGGGGTGGCGATTCGGCTTGTCTTACCGGGAGCCTTTCCGAGAGGGGCACCCGACGCCCTACCTAGAATCCGGCGGGTGAGATTGGAGGAGCTAGCGGCGGAGGTGCCGGGGGCCCGGATTGCCGGGGAGGGCTCCGTTGATGTTGCGTCCTTGGCTTACGACAGCCGAAAAGTGGAGCCCGGGACGCTGTTTTTTTGCGTGCCGGGGGAGAAGGTCGATGGGCATGATTTTGCTCCGGCCGCTGTTAAGGCTGGGGCCGTGGCGCTGGTTGTGGAGCGGGAGCTGGAGCTTGAGGTGGCGCAGGTGGTGGTGGCGGATGCGCGGGCGGCGATGGCGCCGTTGGCGGCTCGGTTTTGGGGGGATCCGACGAGTGAGCTGCGGGTCGTGGGAGTCACCGGGACCAATGGGAAGACGACTACTGCGTTCTTGATTCGGGAGGTCCTCGAGGCGGCGGGCATCCAGACTGGGCTGCTGGGGACGGTGCGGCAGGTGGTTGGTGGGGTCGAGGAGGAGGTTGAGCGGACCACGCCGGAGGCGATTGATTTGCAGGGGACGTTCCGGCGGATGCTGGAGGCGGGGGACAAGGCCTGTGTGATGGAGGTCTCCTCGCATGCGCTGGCGCTGCATCGGGCTGACGCCATTCACTTCGAGGTCGCCCTCTTTACGAACTTGACCCAGGACCATCTCGACTTCCATGCCGACATGGAGGACTACTTTCAGGCCAAGCGGCTGCTCTTCGGGATGGGGCCGCGGGCTGCGGTGGTCAACGTCGATGACGAGTACGGGCGGCGGCTGGCCGAGGAATTCGATTGCGTGACCTTCTCGGCCGAGGGGGTCAACGCGGACTTCGCCGCGGCGGATGTTTCCTTCGACTCCAGCGGAGCCGAGTTCTCGGTTGCTGGGACGGCGGTTCGCACTCGCCTGCCGGGTCACTTCAACGTCGCCAATGCCCTGGGTGCGTTTGCGGCCGCGGCCGAGCTGGGCATTGCCGCCGACGCGGCCGCCGCGGGGTTGGCGCGGGCGGATCGGGTGCCGGGGCGGTTCGAGCCGATCGATGAGGGGCAGGGGTTTGCCGTCCTGGTCGACTACGCGCACACGCCCGACTCGCTGGAGAACGTGCTGCGGGCGGCACGGCGGCTGAGCGAAGGGCGTGTGCTTGCCGTCTTTGGTGCCGGTGGCGACCGCGATCGCGACAAGCGGCCGAAGATGGGGCGGGCGGGGGCGTCGCTCTCCGACCTGGCGATCGTCACCTCCGACAACCCGCGCTCCGAGGATCCCGAGGCGATCATCGCCGAGGTCCTCGGCGGGGTCGAGAACGGCGCCAACGTCGAGGTCGAGCCCGACCGCCGCGCCGCGATCGCGCTGGCGCTCGGGCAGGCCCGACCCGGCGACACCGTGGTAATCGCGGGCAAGGGGCACGAGCAGGGCCAGGAGTTCGAGGACGGCCGCAAGCTGCCCTTCGACGACCGCGAGGTCGCCCGCGAGGAGCTGCGCCGGCTTTGAGGCTCGGTCCTGAGCAGATTGCTGCGGCCTGCGGGGCGGAGATCGCCGCCAGGGGTGAGGAGGGATCGCCGGCGCGGGCGACGATCGCCTCCGGAGAGACCGGACCGGGAGACCTCTTCTTCGGCCTGCCCGGCGAGCGCGTCAACGGCGGCGAGTTCGCCCCCGCCGCAATCGAGGCCGGCGCCTGGGGCGTCGTCGTCGACGCGGAGATGGCCTCGAAGGTGTCGGCGTCACTCGGGGACGAATCCGATGCGATCGGCGGCGCCTGGATCTTCAGCACCGCCGATCCACGCGTGGCCCTGCAGGCGCTCGCCCGCGCCTGGCGGCGCGAGCTCGGCGCCCGCGTCGTCGGTGTCACCGGCTCGGTCGGCAAGACCTCGGTCAAGGACATCGCGCGGGCGCTGCTGCCGGGCCAGGTCCACGCCAACCGCGAGAACCTCAACACCGAGATCGGCCTGCCGCTGACAGTGCTCGCAGCGCCCGACCACACCGACGTCCTGGTGCTCGAGATGGCGATGCGCGGCGCCGGCCAGATCGCCGAGCTGGCCGCGATCGCCGAGCCCGAGGTGGCGGTGATCACCAACGTCGGCCCGGTCCACGTCGAGCTGCTCGGCTCGGTCGCGGCGATTGCGGCGGCAAAGGCCGAGGTGCTGGCGGCGCTGCCGCCCGATGGAACGGCGATTGCGCCGGTCGATGCCGGTGAGCTGGAGTCGCACCTCGGGGAGGCGCCGCGGCTGCTCCGCTTCGGCCCCGGCGGTGACGTCTTCGCGGTCGAGAGCAAGGTCAGCGATGGCATCACCGAGGCGCTGATCGAGACGCCGGCCGGGCGCCAGGCCTTCCAGTTCCCCTTCGCCGAGGCGCACAACTTGGACAACGCCCTGGCGGCGATCGCCGCCGGCGTGGCGCTGGGCGCGCCCCTCGCAGGGATGGCCGACCGCGCTGCGAACATAGGCTTCTCACGCTTTCGGGGCGAGCGCCTCGAGATGGGCGACGGGATCGTCCTGGTGAACGACTGCTACAACGCCAACCCAATCTCGATGCGCGCCGCGCTCAGCCACCTCAGCTCGCTGCAGGGCGAAAGGCGGATCGCGGTGTTGGGTGAGATGGCCGAGCTCGGGCCCGGTGCCGCCGGCTATCACCGCGAGATCGGTGAGAGCGCCCGCGCCGGCGGGGTGGACCTGCTGGTCGGGGTCGGCGAGCCGGCGCGCGACTACGGGCCCGACGAGTTGGTCGGCACGCCGGAGGAGGCCGCCGAATGGTTGGCCGCCCAGCTCGAGCCCGGCGACACGGTCCTGGTCAAGGGCTCGCGCTCGGCCGGTCTCGAGGCCGTCGCCGAGACGCTCGAAGGGTTGCTCGATGGGTGAAGTGCTGATCGCCGGCATGGCGGCGATGCTGATCTGCATCTTCCTCGGCCCCAAGTTCATCGAGTTCCTGCGGGTCAAGGAGTTCGGTCAGCACATCCGCGAGGACGGGCCGCAGGAGCACCACGCCAAGGCGGGCACGCCGACGATGGGCGGGCTGATCATCTTCGCCTCGATCTGCGTGCCCTATCTGGTGCTCTCCGACCGCGACGCCCAGAGCCTCGCCGTCTTCGGGGTGGCGATGGGCTGTGCCGCGATCGGCTTCGCCGACGACTTCATCAAGATCGTCAAGCGCCGCTCGCTGGGCCTCTCGGCGCGCTGGAAGATGCTCTTCCAGCTCTTCCTCGCGCTGGCCCTCTGGTGGGTGGCGCGGCACGAGGTCGGGCTGGAGCCGATCCTCTTCTTCCGCATCGGCGACGCCACGGTCGACCTCGGCCCGGTCCTCTACTTCGTCCTCGTCTTCCTCGTCATCGGTGGCACCTCCAACGGCGTCAACCTCACCGATGGTCTCGACGGCCTCGCCGCCGGCTCCTGCGCGATCGTCCTGCTCGCCTACACGGCGATCGCCTTCGTCACCAACGAGCAGCAGAACCTCGCCCTGCTCTCCGCCTGCCTGGTCGGCGCCTGCATCGGTTTCCTCTGGTACAACGCCTTCCCGGCCTCGATCTTCATGGGCGACACCGGCTCACTCGGATTGGGGGGCGCCATCGGCGCCCTCGCGGTGATGACCCAGACCGAGGTGCTGCTGATCATCATCGGCGGCATCTTCGTGATCGAGGCGCTCTCGGTGGCGATCCAGGTCTTCTCCTTCAAAACCTTTCGGCGGCGGGTGCTGCTGATGGCGCCGTTGCACCATCACTTCGAGATGATGGCTTGGTCGGAGACCAAGATCATGCTGCGGTTCTGGATCGTCGCCGCGGTTTGTTCGGGGATCGGGTTCACGCTCTATCAGCAGAGCATCGGGCGGTAACGGTGGAGGGGCGTCGGGTGCCCTCTCCCAAAACGCGCGGCAGGAGCCGCGCTTGAGTGTTTTGGGAGAGGACCCCCGACGCCCGTGGCCATCGCTAACGACTCCTCGGCTGGAGCTGCGGCACTGGCGGGAGGCCGATCTCGAGCTGTTCGCGGCGATGAATTCCGATCCGGCTGTGATGGAGCACTTCCCAGAGCTGCTTAGCCGGCGGCAGAGCGATGGGTTGGTTGACCGGATCGAGGCTGGGTTCGCGGCGAATGGGTTTGGGCTTTGGGCGCTTGAGGTGCGGGGGACGGACGAGTTCATTGGGTTCACCGGGCTGGCGGTGCCCGAGTTCGAGGCGCATTTCACGCCGGCGGTGGAGGTTGGGTGGCGGCTGGTGCGTTCGGCTTGGGGGAATGGGTATGCGACCGAGGCGGCGGGGGCGGCGCTTCGCTTTGGCTTCGATGAGGTTGGCTTGGACGAGATCGTCTCGTTTACGGTGCCGGGGAATCGGCGCTCGCGGGCGGTTATGGAGCGGCTTGGGATGAGGCGGGATCCGCGGGATGACTTCGATCATCCTGGCCTGCCGCCGGGCCACCCTTTGAGGCCGCACGTCCTCTATCGGATCGCGGTCCCTGGCGAATAGGCCCGCCGCTTACAGGGTCGTCCCCGGCTGGAACGAAGATATCCCGGATGGGCGCACCGCCACCCAAGGAGCTTCGGCCGCCGCTGCCGCAGGGGCCGTTTCTGGTCGTCGGACTTGCTCGCTCGGGCCAGGCCGCGGCGCGGTTGTTGGTGGACCGAGGGGAGACGGTGGTTGCGGTCGATTCTGGACATCCAGACGGCGCAGCAGGGCTTCGGCAGGTCGGTGTCGAAGTCGTCCTGGATGCAGATGGAATTGCGCTCCTCGAGGGGGCGCGGACTGTGGTCAAGAGCCCGGGCGTGCCGCGGGAGGCGCCGGTGATCGCGGCCGCTCTGGAGCGCGGGATCGACGTGGTTGGCGAGCTCGAGCTCGCTTGGCGGGCGATCCCGAATCGGTTCGTCGCGGTGACCGGGACCAACGGCAAGACGACCACGGTCGAGCTGCTCGGGCACATCTACCGGACCGCGGGCGAGTCGGTCGCGGTTGCCGGCAACGTCGGCACGCCGCTCTCCTCGCTTGCCGGCGAGATCGAGCCGGACGCGACCGTGATCTGCGAGGCATCGAGCTTTCGAGCTGGAAGACAGCGTCACCTTCGCCCCCGAGTGCGCCGTCTTCCTCAACCTTGCTCCCGACCACCTCGATCGCCACGGCGACCTCGAGTCCTACCTGGCGGCGAAGCTGCGGATCTTCGCCAACCAGGGCAACGACGACGTCGCCGTCTACAACGACGACGACCCCGAGCTCGCCGGCGTCGACCTCGGCGGCTGCGCGCGACGCATTGCCTTCTGCCACGGCGCCGGGCCCGACTGCGAAGTCGCCGTCGCCGAGGGCACGATCTTCTACGACGGTGAGCCGCTGCTGGCGGTCTCCGAGCTCGGCCTCTTCGGCGCGCACAACGTCGAGAACGCGATGGCCGCCGCCGCGGCCGCGCTCTCGATGGGGCTCGACCGTGAAGCGGTGCGCGAGGGCCTGCGCAGCTTCGCCGGCGTGCCGCACCGACTCGAGCTGGTGGCGGAGGTCGACGGCGTGCGCTTCGTCAACGACTCCAAGGCGACCAACGTGGCCTCGGCCACGGTCGGCCTGCGCGCTTTCGAGGGCGGCGTGCACGCGATCCTCGGTGGCAGCGAGAAGGGCGAGTCCTACGCGCCGCTGCTCGACCCGGTTCGCGAGCGCTGCAGCGCCTGCTACCTGACCGGTGCCTCGGCCGGGCGCCTCGCCGAGGCGCTGGCGCCGGCGATTGCCGACGGCATCGAGCTGCACCTCTGCGAGGACCTGGAAGAGGCGCTCCACCACGCGGTCGCGGCGGCCGTTCCAGGTGACGTCGTGCTGCTCTCGCCTGCCTGCGCCAGCTTCGACGCCTTCGAGAACTTCGAACAGCGCGGCGAGCGCTTCGGCCAGCTCGTCGGGGAGCTGGCGTGAGCGCACGGGCCCTCTCCCTCGCCGGTCTCAAGGTCGGCAAGACGAAAAAGAGGTCGAAGGCGAAGAAGAAGCGGACCCGCGCCGCCGCACCCTCGACCGAGTACAGCCTGCTGCTCACCGCCACCCTCTGCCTACTGGCGCTTGGCGCGGTGATGGTCTTCTCGGCCAGCTCGACGACCCAGGTGCTGAGCGACGGCAACCTCGCCAACAGCGCCTTCTACCTGAAGCGGACCCTGATCTGCGGGGCGCTGGGGCTGCTGGTGATGCACCTCACCGCCCGCCACGGCCTGACCGCGATCCGCCGCCTCACCCCGGCGCTGCTGGTTGGCTCGCTCTTCCTGCTCTTGGTTGTTCTCGTCGCCGGCACCAGCGCCAACGGCGCCAGCCGCTGGCTCGGCCCGGGTTCACTGCAGTTCCAGCCTTCCGAGATAGCCAAGGTGGCGCTGATCCTCTACGGCGCCGACCTGCTCGCGCGCGAACCGAAACGGGTGCGCTCGCTGCAGGGGCTGATGCCCTTCCTGCTCGTCGTCGGCACCGCCTGCCTGCTGATCATGGCCGAGCCCGACATGGGGACGACGATGGTCATCGCCTTCTCGGTCGCCGCCACCCTGATCGCCGCCGGCGCCCGCCCGGTCGACATCGGCAAGATCGCCCTCTGCCTCGGCGGCCTTGCCCTGCTGCTGACCGTGATCGAGCCCTACCGGATGGCCCGCCTGACCGGCTTCCTCAACCCGGGCGCCGAGGCTGCCGGCGCCGGCTTCCAAGCGGCCCAGGCCAAGATCGCGCTCGGCTCCGGCGGCCTCTTCGGCGTCGGCATCGGCAACGGCGTGCAGAAGGCCTTCTACCTGCCCGAGGCACACACCGACATGATCTCCGCCGTGATCGGCGAGGAGCTCGGCATGATCGGCATCCTCGGCGTCGTCGGCCTCTTCGGCCTGCTCGGCTACGCCGGCCTGCGGGTGGCGCAGAAAGCCAGGGACCGCTACAGCAAGCTGCTCGTCGCCGGCCTCACTTCGATGATTCTGGTCCAGGCGACGATCAACCTCTTCGCCGTGATGGGCCTGGCGCCGCTGACCGGCGTCCCCCTGCCCTTCGTCTCCTACGGCAACAGCAGCCTCCTGGTCACGCTCTTCGCCGTCGGCCTGGTTCTCAACGTCGCCCGCGGGGGCAGGGCAACCGCCGCGGCGCGGCCCGGTCGTGCCTCCGGCGCTGGCAAACTGCGCCTCGTTGAGGGCGGGCGTACTAATGGGGCTCGCAAAAGGAGCCAAAGGAGCGGATCTAGCCGTGGAAAAAGTGCCCAGAGTCGTAGTGGCAGCGGGAGGAACCGCCGGCCACGTCGTGCCGGCGATGGCCGTCGCCGACGAGCTTCGGGCTAGCGGCGCCGAGGTCTCGTTCCTCGGCACCGAGGAGCGGATCGAGGCCGAGCTGGTGCCCGCCGCCGGCTACGAGATCGACTTCCTCAAGGTGCGTGGAATCGACCGCCGCAACCCGTTGCGGGCAGCCGTGGCCGTGGCCGAGGCCGGCGCGGCGGTTGGGGCTGCCCGCAGCGCCCTGCGCCGACGTGGCGCCGATGCCGTCCTCGGCGGCGGCGGCTTCGTCGCCGGGCCGGCCGGCATGGCGGCGGTCCTCACTCGCACGCCGCTGGTGCTGACCGAGGCCGACAGTCACCTTGGCCTGGCCAATCGGCTGCTGGCGGGTCGGGCGCGCCGGGTCTGCCTCTCCTTCCCGATCGAGGGACGCGAGGGCGAGCCCTACCTGGTCACCGGGCGGCCTGTACCGGCGGCAATCCTGGCGGCCGACCGCGACGTGGCGCGGCGCCGCTTCGGGGTCGCACCCGACGCGCGTTGCCTGCTGGTGATGGGGGGCAGCCAGGGCGCGCGCTCGATCAACGAGGCGGCGATCGAGGCTTTCGCCGAGGCCGGAGCGGGCGGGCCCGATGCCGAGTTTCGCCGCGACTTCCACGTCATCCACCTCAGTGGCCGGCGCGACCACGAGGATCTGGCGCAGCGGCTGGCGGCCGCGCCGCACGCCCAGGACTACACACTGCTTCCCTACGAGCCCGATCTCGGCGCCGTCCTCGCCGCCTGCGACCTCGTCCTGGCCCGCTCCGGCGGCTCGATCTTCGAGCTGGTCGCGGCCAGCCGCCCGGCGATCCTCGTCCCCTATCCGTACGCCACGGCCGATCACCAGGCGGCAAACGCGGCCTGGATGAGCGAGGCGGGCGCGGCGGAGACGATTGCCGACGATGCCCTCAGCGCCGGGCTTCTCGCCGGCCAGGTGTCCTCGCTGTTCGAGGACCAATCGAGGCTCGCGTCCATGGCCGAGGCCTCAACCTCGCTCGCACGCCCCCACGCGGCCCGCACAATCGCCGACGAGGTCCTAGCAGCGGCTTCCGGTGCGCCTTATGCACCTGTGGAGAGCAAAAGGCGCACCGGAACATGAGCGACTGGGCTTCCAGGCGGCTGCACTTCATCGGCATCGGTGGGGCTGGGATGAGTGGGCTGGCACTCGTCTGCGCTGAACTTGGCGCGACCGTGACGGGCAGCGACCGGGCCGACTCCTCTTATATGGAGCGACTGCGTGTGGCCGGCCTCGATCCCGCGGTCGGCCACGACGCCGCGAACCTGCCCGAGGGGGCCGAGGTCGTGGTCTCGACCGCGATCGGCGCGGACAACCCCGAGCTTGCGCTGGCCCGCGAGCGCGGCATCGAGCCGATCCACCGTGGCGCCCTGCTCGCCGAGCTCTGCGCCGAGAAGCGCCTGATCGCCGTCGCCGGCACCCACGGCAAGACGACGACGACGGCGATGCTGGTCTGGGCGCTGCGGGCGCTCGGCGCCGACCCGGCCTTCTTCGTCGGCGGCGAGGTGCCCGGCCTGGGGACGGCGACGGCAGCCGCCAACGCCGGCTGGGGCGGTGGCGAGTGGGTGATCGCCGAGGCCGATGAGAGCGACGCCAGCTTCCTCGAGCTGAAGCCGGAGATCGCCGTGATCACCAACATCGAGATGGACCACCACAGCCGCTGGGGCTCGGTCGCCGAGCTGCGCAGGGCCTTCGGGGAATTCGCCGCGCCGGCCAGGGCCGTGGTTGCCCCCGCCGACGGCGACCTTGCCGAGGTCACCGCGGGGTTGCGGGTAAGTGGTTTCGATCTCGGCCGGCCCGGGCCGGAGCAACTGGCCCTCGCCGTCCCCGGGCAGCACAACCTGCTCAACGCTCGCGCTGCTCTCGCCGCCCTGGGCGAGGCCGGCTTCGAGCTGGAAGCGGCCGCTGGTGCTCTGGCCGACTTCCCGGGAGTCAAGCGCCGCCTCGAGCTCAAGGGGGTCCGCGCCGGCGCGCGCATATACGACGATTACGCCCATCACCCGACCGAGGTGCGGGCGGCGCTCTCGGCCCTGCGCGAACGGCAGCCCGATCGGCTGATCGCGGTCTTCCAGCCCCATCTCTACTCGCGCACCAAGGCCTTCGGCGAGGAGTTCGGCGCCGCCCTCGCCCTCGCCGACGAAGTCGTCGTGCTCGACGTCTACCCGGCCCGCGAGCAGCCGGTCGGTGAGCTCGCCGGGGTGAGTGGGCTGCGGGTCGCCCAGGCCGCGGCCGAGCGGATGGCCGGCCGCCGGGTCCGCTGGCTGCCCGACGCCGGGACTGCGGACCGTGCCCTCGCCGACCTCCTCGACCGCAACCAGACGCTCGGTTACGCGGACCAGGTCCTGGTCACGATCGGCGCCGGCGACGTCTTCAAGCTCGGTGAGGCCTTGGTCCGGGACGACGGGAAGGCGCCACGGTGAGACCGCAACCGGCAGGAGTGGAAAACGACTTCCCCCTCGCCCGGCTGACCACGGTGCGCACGGGTGGTGACGCCGACTTCTTTGCCCGGCCCGGCAACGAGGGCGAGCTGCTTGCGGTGCTGGCCTGGGCCGCGGACGAGGGCCACGCTCTCGGCGTGATCGGTTCGGGATCCAATTTGCTGATCGCCGATTCGGGCTTCCGCGGCCTCGCGCTCAAGCTCGACCGCGAGCTCGCCACGATCGAGCGTGAGGAGGAGGGGTTGGTCTGCGGCGGTGGCGCTCGCTTTCCCTCGGCCTCGGCGAAGGCCGCCGGCTGGGGCCTCGCCGGGATCGAATTCGGCGTCAACATCCCGGGCACAGCCGGCGGCGCGGTGAGGATGAACGCCAACGCCTACGGCGGCCAGCTCGCCGAGGTGCTGGAGTGGGTCGACGTCTTCACGGCGAGGGGTCGTGAGCGCCGCGGGCCGGAGGCGCTGGGCTTTGCCTATCGCAGCTCCAACCTGACCCCCGGCGAGGTGGTCTCGCGCGTCGCCTTCAGCCTGCGCCCGGATGACCCCGCGGCGATCCGGGCCCGACTGAACGAGATGCGCGGCAAGCGGCGCGAAGCCCAGCCCTCCGGGATCAAGACCTTCGGCTCGACCTTCAAGAACCCGGAGGACCCGCGGGCGGATGGGCGCAGTGCCGGGCAACTGCTGGAGGCTGCCGGCTGCCGTGGCCTCAGTCGGGGGGAAGCCCGCTTCGCCGAGAAGCACGCCAATTTCGTCGAGAACGCCGGACATGCGACGACGGCTGATGTGCTGGCACTGATGGCCGAGGGGCGGCGCCGCGTGCACGAGCTCACCGGTGTCGTGCTCGAGCCCGAGGTGCAGATCCTCGGCGAGGTCGAGTGGCCGGAGGGCTGGGAGCTATGAGGCGGCTGTACCGGGCGGTAATCCCGATACTCGTGGTGATTGCCGTTGCCTTCGTCTGGCAGAAGGTCTTCGGCGGCGAGACGGTCGCCCCGCATCTAGTCTCCAGTCAGCCCGTCGCCGTGATCGGCAACGGCGAAGAGGCCGTCGCCGTGGCCGGTGACGGCACGGTGCTCACCTGGTTTCCGCTGCCCGAAGACAGCGATTTGCCGCAACTGCCGCTCGGCTCAGCGCCGAAAGGACCGCGGGTGCAGGGCCCGGTGCTCGAGCAGGTTCGTGTCCTCGCGGCCGCGCCGGCGGCGTTGCGTCCCTATATAGAGAGCAGCCGTTTCGGCGAAAGCGGGGTGGACGTCGACCTCAGCTCGGGGATCGAACTGCGCTTCGGCAACTCCGTGGAGGCAGCGCGTAAGTGGCGAGCCGCAGCAGCGGTGCTTGCGGACCCCTCGATCACCGCGCTCGATTATGTAGACCTGCACGCCCCGGGCAGGCCCGCCACGTACGGCTCTGGGCATACGCTTCCGCCTCTTGAATGAACCCTCAACCACAGGGTTAGATACGCGAAACCCTCAAGTAAGACTTGAGAGATAGCCGTTGCAGGATGGCGCCCGACCGTTTGACAGAGACCGCCCGATACCCTACGTTGAGCGCAATTTCCGCGGTTACAGCGTACCCTTGAACTCTCAAGCATTGCTGTAGCTTCGGACAGAACAAAGGCTCAACTCAACACCCAGTCCTGGCAGACTGGGACATATCCAGTCCCCCCGGACTGGGCTTGGAGAAATCGGGAGATGGAATCCACATACCTAGCGGTGATCAAGGTGGTCGGCGCCGGCGGCGGCGGTACGAACGCCGTCAGTCGCATGGTCGATGCCGGCATTCGCGGCGTCGAGTTTGTCGCCGTCAACACGGATGCTCAGGCGCTGCAGGCGTGTGACGCTGACATCAAGCTCTCGATTGGACAGGAGCTGACCCGCGGCCTCGGCGCCGGCGGCAACCCGGAGGTCGGGGCTGGCGCGGCGGCGGAGAGTCGCGACGAGATCAAGGAGGCGCTGAAGGGCGCCGACATGGTCTTTGTCACCGCCGGCGAGGGTGGCGGCACCGGCACCGGCTCGGCGCCGGTGATCGCCGAGATCGCCAAGGAAGAGATCGGCGCGCTGACGGTCGGCGCCGTGACCAAGCCTTTTGAGTTCGAGGGCAAACGACGCATGCAGCAGGCGCTCGAGGGGATCGAGAAGCTGCGCAACAACGTCGACACCCTGATCATCGTCCCCAACGAGAAGCTGCTGCAGGCGGTCGAGCGGCGCACCAGCGTGCTCGAGGCCTTCCGCCAGGCCGATGACATCCTGCGCCAGGGCGTGCAGGGCATCACTGACCTGATCACGATCCCGGGGCTGATCAACCTCGACTTCGCCGACGTGCGCACGATCATGCGCGACGCCGGCTCCGCCCTGATGGGCGTCGGCTCCGCCTCCGGCGAGGCCCGCGCCCTCGACGCCGCCAAGGCAGCGATCACCTCGCCGCTGATCGAGGAGTCGATCAAGGGCGCGACCGGGATGCTGCTCAACATCACCGGCCCCGAGGACCTCGGCCTCTTCGAGGTCAACGAGGCCGCTCAGCTGGTCCAGGCCGAGGCCGACGACAACGCCAACATCATCTTCGGCTCGGTCGTCGATCAGTCGATGAAAGACGAGGTCCGCGTCACCGTCATCGCTACCGGCTTCGAGGGCTTCGAGCTGCTGGCCCGCTCTCCGCAGCGGGTCCGTCGGCGCTACGAGTCCCGTCCGCGAATCTCCGCCGAGGACACCGACATCCGCAAACTGCGGGTGAGCGACGACGACATCGACGTCCCGGGCTTCCTCAAAGAGTAGTTAGAGGTCCAGCTCGTAATAGAGCATGCGGGGGCCGTCGGGGGCGCCTTCGTGGTTGGTGAAGCCACGGCTCTCGTACAGACCCCTTGCTTCGGTGTCGGTCTCGCCGGTGGTCAGCTCGAAGTGGTTGGCGCCGGCTTCGCGGGCGGCGTCGATTGATGCCTCCAACAGCGCGCGGCCGATGCCTTTCCTTCGCTGCGCCGGGATCACGTAGAGCTCTTCCAGGTAGGCGTCGCCGGCCTTGGCCCAGAGCGAGGGGCGGATGCGGAAGAGGGCGAAGCCCGTCGGGGGGTCGCCCGCCAGGAGGACGCTGATCTCGTTGTTGCCGAGCAGCTCTCCGAGGCGCTCGGTGAGGGCGGGGACGCCCGGGGTGTAGTCCTCGTATTCGCTGTTGAAGTCGTGCAGGAGGCGGGCGACGTTGGCGGCGTCGCCGGCGCCGGCGCGGCGGATCTCGCTGTGGGACTGCTCGTTCATCTCCGCGAGTGAGCTTGCCACAGCTCTTCAATACGCTGCCGCCGTGGCTGACCCGGCGCTGAGGCGCACTCCCCTCTACGAGCGACACGCCGAGCTCGGCGCCAAGCTCGTTCCCTTTGCCGGCTGGGAGATGCCGGTCACCTACGAGGGGATCCGCGAGGAGCATTCGGCGGTGCGCACCCACGCCGGCGTCTTCGACGTCTCGCACATGGGCGAGGTCGAGGTTGAGGGGCCCGGCGCGCTGGCCTTCCTCCAGCGGGTGCTCTCCAACGACGTCGCCAAGATCGAGATCGGCGGCGCCCAGTACTCCTGTCTCTGCAACGAGGAGGGCGGCGTTCTCGACGACCTCTTCACCTACCGGCTCGGCGGCGATCGCTACCTGATCGTCACCAACTCGGCCAACCACGCCGCCGACCTGGCCTGGCTCGGTCGCTGGAGCCGCGAGTTCGACGTCACCGTGCGCGACGTCGCCGACCGCTACGCGATGCTCGCCGTGCAGGGCCCGCACGCCCGCGCGATCCTCACCGGCGCCCTCGGCATCGCGCTGCCCGCGCGGATGCGGGTTGCGACGGCGCGGATCGGCAAGCGGCCGGCGCTCGTCTGCGGCACCGGCTACACCGGCGAGGACGGGGTCGAGCTGCTGATCGACCCCGAGATCGCTCCCGCGATCTGGGCCGAGCTGCTCGACGCCGGCGTCGTCCCCTGCGGCCTCGGTGCCCGCGACACGCTGCGGCTCGAGGTCTGCTTCCACCTGCACGGCAACGACCTGACGCCCGAGCGCAACCCGATCGAGGCCGGCCTTGGCTGGTGCTGTGCTGAGGCAACCGGCTTCATCGGCGCCGAGGCGGTCGGCCGGGCGCGCCGCGAGGGCATGGCGGAGAAGCTGGCCCCGTTCACGATCGAGGGCGCCGGCATCCCGCGCGAAGGCAACCCGGTCCTCGCCGACGGCGAGCCGGTCGGCATCGTCACCTCGGGCACCTTCTCACCCTCGCTGGAGATCGGGATCGGCATGGCCTACCTGCGGGCCGACCTCACCGAGCCCGGCACGGAGGTCGAGATCGACGTGCGCGGCAAGCATCGCCCTGCCCGGATAGCTTCCAAGCCCCTCTACCTGCCGAAAGGATGACCTTGTCCGACGCGCACTATCCCGACGACCTGCTCTACCACGACCAGCACGACTGGGCGCGGCTCGAGGGCGATGAGCACGCGGTCTTCGGGGTCACCTGGTACGCCCAGGACAGCCTCGGCGAGGTCGTCTTCTACGACGCGCCCGAGGTCGGCGCGACGATCTCCAAAGACGCCTCCTACGCCGAGGTCGAGTCGGTCAAGGCGGTCTCCGACGTGATCGCGCCGATGTCCGGCGAGATCGTCGAGGTCAACGACTCGCTCGAAGACACCCCGGAGAAGATCAATGAGGACCCCTACGGCGAGGGCTGGCTGGTCAAGGTCAAGCTGACCCAGCCCGAGGAGCGCGGCGCGCTGCTCGGCGCCGACGAATACCGCAAGCTGCTGGAAAATTCCTAGAAGGTCCCGCCCCCTGCCTTCCGTAGCCTTCAGCGGGTGACCCGCTACACCTCAGCAACGCCCGACGACCGGGCGGAGATGCTCGCCGCGATCGGCGTCGATTCGGTCGACGAGCTCTTCGCCCAGATCCCCGAGCCGCTTCGCCTCGATCGCCCGCTGGCGCTGCCGGAGGGGATGAGCGAGGCCGAGGTCTTCGAGCGGCTGGCGGCGCTGGCGGCGCGCAACGAGGACGCCGAAGGCCAGGTCTGCTTCGTCGGCGCGGGGATGTACGACCACTACGTGCCGGCGATCGTCGACGCGATCACCCAGCGCTCCGAGTTCCTCACCCCCTACACCCCCTACCAGCCGGAGATCTCCCAGGGCGGGCTGCAGGTGATGTTCGAGTTCCAGACCGCGATGTCGGAGCTGACCGGCCTGCCGGTCTCCAACGCCGGCCTTTACGAGGGTCCCTCCTCAGTTGCCTCCGCCGGCTACCTGGCGATGGCGGCAACCAAGCGCAAGCGCTTCGTCGTCTCGCGTGGCCTGCACCCGCACAGTCGCGAGACGCTGGCGACCTACGCGGTCGGCTACGGCGCCGAGCTGGTCGAGGTCGGTCTGCGCGATGGCGAGACCGACGCGGAGGAGCTTGCCGCAGCGGTGGACGGCGAGACCGCGGCAGTCTTCCTGCAGAGCCCCAACTTCCTCGGCGCGGTCGAGCAGGTCGAGGGGCTCGGCGCGGCGGCCAAGGAGCACGGCGCGCTGCTGGTCGTTGCCACCGACCCGATGACGCTCGGCGTGCTCAAGCCGCCCGGCGAGTGCGGTGCCGACATCGCCCTCGGCGAGGGGCAGCCGCTCGGCAACCGGCTCGACTTCGGCGGTCCATCCTTCGGCTTCTTCTGCGCCACCGAGGAGCAGATCCGCCGCATGCCGGGTCGGATCGCCGGCGAAACCGATGACGTCGACGGTCGCCGCGGCTTCGTCTTGGCCCTGCAGACGCGCGAGCAGCACATCCGCCGCGAGAAGGCGACCCACAACATCTGCACCGCGCAGGCCCTCAACGCGCTCGGCGCCATGGTCCACCTCGCCTGGCTCGGCCGCGAGGGCTTCCGCGAGCTGGGCGAGCTGCTGGTCCGTCGCACCGCCTACGCCCGCGAGCGGCTGGCCGCGGTCGAGGGGGTCGAGCTGCTGCACGAGGCGCCGGTCGCGCGCGAGTTCGCCGTCCGCCTCGGCGCTCCGGTCGACCGCGTGCTCGAGCGCTGTGCCGAGCGCGGCATCGCCGCCGGCTACCCGCTCGGCCGCGAGTACCCCGAGTACGGGGACGGCCTGCTGGTGGCGATTACCGAGCGCCGCAGCAAGGCCCAGATCGACGACTTGGCTGAGGCTCTCGGTGCCGCGGTCGCGGCCGGGGCTGGCGACCTAAGCGTCAACTTGACGCAAAAGTCGCCAATGGCCGGGGAGGTGAGCTGATGTCAGAGCTCGAGACGCCGATGCAGCGCGAACGGGCCGAGACGATCTATGAGAAGTCGAAGGTGGGACGGCGCGCCGCAGTGCTCCCCGTGGCCGAAGTTCCCGAGCCGCCGCTCGAGGAGCTGATCCCGGTCGACCTCCTGCGGGCCGAGCCACCGCGCCTGCCGGAGATCGCCGAGCCCGAGATCGTCCGTCACTACAACAAGCTCTCGCGCCGCAATTTCGACCTCGACAGCGGCTTCTACCCGCTCGGCTCCTGCACGATGAAGCACAACCCGCGGCTCAACGAGCGGGTGGCAGCACTGCCCGGCCACGCCCGCCTGCACCCGGCGCAGGACCCCAAGCGGGCCCAGGGGGCGCTGGAGCTGATGTGGCTGCTGCAGCAGAGCCTCGGCGAGATCTGCGGCCTGCCCCACGTCAGCCTGCAGCCTTCGGCCGGCTCCCACGGCGAGCTCGCCGGCCTGCTGCTGACCCGCGCCTTTCACGCCGACCGTGGCGAAGAGCGGACCAAGGTGCTGGCGCCCGACACCTCGCACGGCACCAACCCGGCCTCGGTGACGATGGCGGGCTATGAGGTGGTCAAGGTTGCCACCAACGAGCACGGCGGGGTCGAGATGGACGACCTGCGGGCGAAGATCGACGCGGATCCCGGCCAGGTCGCCTGCCTGATGTTGACCAACCCCAACACGCTCGGCCTCTTCGACGAGAACATCGCCGAGATCGCGGCGCTGATCCACGCGGCGGGGGGGACGCTCTACTACGACGGTGCCAACCTCAACGCGGTGATGGGCCACTCGCGGCCCGGCGACATGGGCTTCGACATCGTCCACGTCAACCTGCACAAGTCCTTCAGCCAGCCGCACGGCGGCGGCGGCCCTGGCGCCGGCCCGATCGCGGTCTCCGAGCGGATTGAGCCCTTCCTGCCGCGGCCGCAGGTGGTGCGCCGCGAGAGCGACAACGGCGGCGGGCCGAGCTTCGACCTCGACCTCGAGCGGCCCAAGTCGATCGGGCGCCTGCGCGGCTTCCAGGGCAACTTCGGCGTCTTCGTCCGCTCCTACGCCTACATCCTCAGCCTCGGCGCCGATGGTCTCTCCGAGGCCTCGGAGACCGCGGTGCTGAACGCCAACTACCTCAAGGCGCGCCTCGCCGAGGGCCGGGCGGGGGAGCGGCTGCCGGTCGCCTTCGACCGCCACTGCATGCACGAGTTCGTCCTCTCCGGCAAGCCGATGAAGAGGGAGCTGGGCCTGGCCACGCTCGACCTCGCCAAGCGCCTGCTCGATTTCGGCTTCCACCCGCCGACGGTCTACTTCCCGCTGCTGGTCGAGGAGGCATTGATGATCGAGCCGACCGAGACCGAGACCAAGGAGAGCCTCGACGGCTTCGCCGCGGCGATCGAGCAGATCCTCGCCGAGGCCGAGACCGACCCCGAGCGTGCCAAGCAGGCCCCCTACACGACCCCGGTGCGCCGCCTCGACGAGGTCAAGGCGACCCGGCGCCCGGTCGTGCGTCAACCGCTCCAGCGATGACGGAGCCGCCGGATCGCCGCACCCCCGTGGAAGCGAGGGTGGCGACCCGCGCCGAGATCCCCACCGCGGTCGAGACCCTGGCACGAGCGTTCTACGCCGACCCCGTTTGGAGCTGGGCGTTCCCGGATGCCGAAGGGCGGCTCGAGCAGCTCCGGGTCGTTTGGGGCCTGGTGGCCAAAGCGGCCCTCGGCTACGAGTCGGCCTGGCTCACCGGGGACTGCGCGGCGGTTGCCCTTTGGATTCCGCCGGGAAAGCCCGAGCTGCTGCCCGAGGACGAGGCGAGCTTGGAGGGCCTGCTGGCGGAGCTGCTCGGGGACGGGGCGGGCAGGGTGCTGGAGACGTTCGAGCGCTTCGAAGCCGCCCATCCCGACGGTGATCCTCACTACTACTTGAGCCTGCTCGGGACCAACCCCGATCGCCGCGGGCAGGGGCTCGGGATGGGGCTGCTGGCCGCCACCCTGGAGCGAATCGACGCCGAGGGCGCCCCGGCCTTCCTCGAGTCGTCCAACCCGATCAACACCCCACGCTACGAAGGGCTCGGCTTCACCGTCTGCGGCGAGTTCGAGCTGCCTGAAGATGGCCCGAGCGTCACCCAGATGTGGCGCGAGCCAGCCGCTCCGGTCTGAAAAGCGCCTAGAGCTCGGGCAGCTCCTGCTTCAGCTCCAGCACCGGCGCGAAGAGGTCCCCGTGCTGCTCGATTCGCTTCAGCACGTCGCCGGCCTCGAAGACGAGTGAGCCGGCGTCCTCCTTCTTGACCGCGTGCTCGACCTCGTCCCAGCTGATGGGCGTCGAGACGGTGGGCTGTTCGCGGGCGCGCAGGGAGTAGACCGCGATCGTCGTCTTGCGGCGGTGGTTCTGCGACCAGTCGACGAAGACCTTGCCTTTGCGTTCGACCTTCTTCATTTTCGAGACGACCAGGTCGGGGGTCTGCTTCTCGAGCAGCTGGGCGATCGCCCGGGCCAGCGGTTTGGTGCCGCCGCCGTTGTCGTCGCCCTCGTAGGTGACCTCGTCGTTGTTGAGCGGCGCGTAGACCTGCAGCCCCTTTGAGCCCGAGGTCTTGGGGAAGCACTCGAGGCCGAAGTGGGCGAAGAGCTCGCGCAGGCGCAACGCCACCCGGCAGCAGGAGAGGACTTCGGCCGGCGGGCCGGGGTCGAGGTCGAAGGCGAGTACCGTCGGCCGGTCGTGCTCGGGCGCCAGCGAGAGCGAGGGGTGCAGCTCGATCGCCGCCAGCTGCGCCATCCAGACCAGCGTCGCCCGGTCTTCGCAGACGCAGAAGTCAATCCTGCCGGTGCTCGCCCCGACCGGCGTGGTCTGCACCCACTCGGGCCGGTGCTTGGGGCAGCGCTTCTCGAAGAAGGCGGCGTCGGTGTCGTCGACCCCTTCCGGGAAGCGACGCAAGGTCACCGCCCTCCCACTCAGGTGGGGAACCATCGCCGGCGCCACCTTGGCGTAGTAGTCGACGACCTCGCCCTTTGTGAAGCCGGCCTTGGGGTAGAGGACCTTGTCGAGGTTGGTGAGCTTCAGCTCACGCCCGTCGACCTCGACCTGGCTGCTGCTGGCCACCGTCTACTTGGAGGACTTGGCCTTGGCGCGCGAGCCGGAGCGTTTTTTCGCAGCGGGTTTTTTTGCTTTGGCCTTGGTCTTCGCTGGGCGCTTCTTCGCCGCCGCTTTCTTCGCCGGCTTGTCCTCGCGCTTGCCCTTGACCTCGGCGATGCTCTGCTCCAGGGCCGCCATCAGGTCCGGCGCCTTGGTCGGCTCGCGCTCCTCCTGCGGTGCCGCCACGACCTCCTCACCGGCCGCCTTGCGTTCGATCATCGCCAGCAGCTCCTCGCGGTACTCGTCGCGGTAGAGCGTCGGGTCGAAGTCGCGGGTCAGCGAGTCGATCAGCTGCTCGGCCATCTCGACCTCGCGCTTGCCGATCTTCGGCTTCTCCGAGGGCAGCACGTCGTCGAGCTCGCTCGGCGGCACGACCTCGTCGGCAAAGCGCATCGTGGTCAGGGTCAGCACGCCGTCGCCGGGCCGGATCGCCGCCAGGCGCTCCTTGCTGCGGAAGACGAAACGGGCGATCGCCACCTTGCCGGATTGCTCCATCGCCTGGGCGAGCAGCGAATACGCTTTCTCGGCGCCGTCGGCGGGACCGAGGTAATAGGGGCTGTCGAAGTAGATCGGGTCGATCTCGGTGATGTCGACGAAGTCCTGCACCTCGATCGCCCGTGACTTCTCCGGGTCGAGCGAGGCCATCTCATCCTTGGTGATCGGCACGTAGCGGTCTTTGGTGATCTCGAAGGCCTTGATGATCTTCTCGTAGGGGACCTCTTCGTCGGTCCCCTCGGCCACGCGGCGATGTTTGATCCGGGCGCTGTCGGACTCGCGGATCTCGCGCAGGGCGATGCCGCGGCGAGCAACCGCGCTGTACAGCTTCACCGGCACGTTGAGCAGGCCGAAACTGATCGAGCCGCTCCAGATCGCTCTAGCCATGGGGATTCACCTACCCGATTGTTCCAGTCGTTCGCACCGGCAGCAAAGCGGGGATCGGTAGCGAGAGGCATCTTGCGCCCGGCCGCGGTGGGATCATCCCCCCGGTGCTGTTCGAGTTGAGCGAGGTCAGCCTGACCCGCGGCGATCGCCGCGTCCTCGACTCGGTCAGCGCCGCTGTTCCGGTCGGCGTGACGGCGATCGTCGGACCTTCCGGCGCCGGCAAGTCAACCTTGTTGCGCCTGCTCGATCGCCTCGTCGATCCCGATGCCGGGACGATCGCCTACCGCGGTCGGCCGCTCGCCGGGTACGAGCCGCTGAGCCTGCGACGCGAGGTCTCGCTCGTGCCGCAGCTGCCGGCCCTGCTGGAGGGAACGGTGAGGTCGAACCTCGCCTATGCGGCTGGCCTCGCCGGCAAGGATCTGGACCCCGATCGCTGCCTGCGCCTCGCCGGGCTCGATCCGGACTTCGCCTCGCGCGACGTCGCCAAGCTCTCGGTCGGTGAGCAGCAGCGGGTGATGCTGGCCCGCGCCCTCGCCCAGGAGCCCGCTGTGCTGTTGCTCGACGAGCCGACCTCGGCCCTCGATGAGCTCGCCCGCGACGCGATCGAGGCCACCCTTGCTCAGCTGCGCCGCGAGCTCGATATCTCGATCGTCCTGGTCAGCCACGATCCCGGGCAGGCGCGCCGGCTGGCTGACTGGGTGGTGCGGCTCGAGCGCGGCAGGGCGATCGAGGCCGGCCCGATCGAGGAGGTGATGGCTTGAGCACTTCGATTCACCTCGACCCCTGGCAGGTCGCCGCTTCGCTGGCGTTGGTCGCGCTCGCCGCCGCGATCTCCTTCTGGCAGAAAGCCGACCTCGAGCGCGACATTGCCGTCGCCACCGTGCGCTCCTTCGTCCAGCTGACCGCGATCGGCTACGCGATCAAGCTGATCTTCGAAGCCGACACGCTCTGGCTGGTCTTCGGCCTGCTGGCAGTGATGGTGGTCTTCGGCGCGCTCACTGCCCGCAACCGGGCGAAGAAGGTGCCGGACGCCTTCTGGCCGCTGCTGATCGCGCTGGCGCTGGCCGGCGGCACCACGCTGGGCCTCGTCGTCGCCCTCGGCGTCTTCGAACCGACTGCCCGCTACCTCGTCCCGGTTGGCGGCATGGTGATCGGCAACGCGATGACCGCCTCGGCGGTGGCGCTGAACCGGCTCGGCGATGAGATGGCGGACTCGCGGGCAAAGATCGAGGCGACCCTGGCGCTCGGCGCCACCGCCCAGGAAGCCGCTGCGCCGTTCGTCCGCCGCGCCCTGCGCTCGGGAATGATCACCCTGGTCGACTCGACCAAGACCACCGGCCTGATCTTCTTTCCCGGCACGATGGTCGGCATGCTGCTCGCCGGCGCCGACCCGACCGACGCCGTCCGCCTGCAGCTGATCTTGCTCTACGCCCTGCTCGGCAGCGTCGCCATCGCTGGCCTGGTCGCAACCACACTGGCCTACCGCAACTTCTTCACCCAAGCCCAGCAGCTACGCGAGCCTTGAAGTTGACGAGACGTCGATTTTCCATGTCATGCATGGGAAATCGACGTTTCGTTATGCAGCAGAGCGTTCAGCTGCCGCCGGGGGCGGGCGGGCAGCACCAGCCCTCGACTCGCGGGTAGGCGGCTCGCCTCGAGTTCCCGGGGGCGAAGACGGCGGCGACGTCGCCGATCGCTCGCAGGCGGGCTCCGCCTTCGGTCGGTACGAACAGCCACTGGTCGGCGGCGGGCCAGGCGAGCAGGAGGCGGCGGCCGTCAGGGGACCAGGCGAGTTCGGTGAGGTGGCCGGAGACGCCGAAGAGGCGCCGGCTCGGGCCGCCGGCCGGATCGATCTGCAGGGCTTCGCTGCGCGGCGGGCCGGGGCCCGGCGGGCGGTCCAGCAAGGCTGCGATCGCGTGCCCACGCGGTGAGAAGGTCGCGGCGCGGACCACGGCCCCGGCCGGGAGGGGAACGCGCCGCGCCGCTCCGAGCCGGAGGCTGCTGGCGAGCTTGTTCATCCGCACGTCGCGGATCCAGATGGCTCGCCGGGAGAATTCGACGAGCGCGTGGCCGTCTGCGCTCCAGCCCAGTCCGACTATGCCGGGTGAGGCGCGGACAGCGTCCATCTTCGAGTTCGTGTCGGTCTCGGCGACCACGACGCGGCCCCTGCCGTCGACGTAGGCGAGTACGTGGAGGCCAGGAGGAAACCAAGCCGGCGCTACCGCGGCGCTCGCCGAGCCGACAAGTGCGTCCTTCGTCCCATCTGCCCTGACCACCCGCAGCGCACCTCCCGTTCTGTAGGCGATGCGGAAGCCCGAGGGCGACCAGCGCGGATCATCGATTCGATCGCTCGCCGAGATCGACCAGCGTGGCGTCCCGTCGGGCTCGATCGCACTCAGGGTGCGGCCGCTTGCCGCCGCGACGAAGAGGCCGTGCGGCGACCAGGTCGCTTCGCGGTAGTTGCCGAGCAGTCGTCGCGAGCCATCCGCCCGCACCACCCAGGGGCCGCGTTGCGACTGGATGAGCAGCTTGCCGCCGCCGGGGACCTCGGTCAACGCCGGCTCGGCGTGGCGAACCCCCGCGGTGAAGACGTCGTCGACCCAATCGCGCACTGCGGCGCCGGCGGGGGAAAGGATCAGCGCCGCGAGCAGGGCGGTGATCGCGAGCGCGATGGCGAGCCGCCGCGGGCGCACCGCCCGTCGCTCGGGCCGGCGCTCCGCGTAAGCGCGCTCGATCAGCTCCAAGCCGCGGCGCTCGGCCCCCGCCGCGCCCGGGATCGGCTCCTCGCGCAGCAGCGTTCGCAGCCGCCCCTCGTTCATTGCTCCACCTCGATCAGGTCGCGCAACTGGTCGAGGCCGCGGCGCAGGCGCGAGTTGACGGTCCCCCGCGGCAGCTCGAGCATCCGCGCGATCTCACCCGGCGTGTACTCGAGCAGGTGGCGGAGGACGACGACGGCGCGCTGCTCGGGGGCCAGCTGGGCGAGGGCGGGCATCAGCTCGCCCCCGAGCTGTTCCGGTGGCGGCGCTGTCGCTGGCTCGTCATTCGGGTCGCCGGAGTTGCGCCGCAGCGCTTCCCGCCGCCCCCAGTCGATCGCCCGGTTGATCACGATCCGGTGCAGCCAGGGGCCAAACGGCCGCCGGCGGTCGAAGCGGTCGAGCGCGTCGACCGCGGCGAGGAAGGCGTCCTGGGCGATGTCCTCGGCCGCCCCGGCGTCGTGGACGACGAGGTAGGCGGCGCGGTGGGCGCGCGGCCAGTGCACGGCATATAGCTCGGCAAGCGCATCGCGGGAGCCGCCTTGCGCCTCCCTGATGAGCTTCCTCTCCTCAGCTGCCAAGCCTCACCTCTTCCGCGGGACATCTCAATCTTCGCCCACCTGGGCCTGTCGGCGCGCGATCCGGATGATCGCGTCGTTGAGCCGCGAATGGAGATCCGGCGCGAGCGAGCCGGGCGGCAGCTCGACCACAAACGAGCTGGCGCCGGGAAAGCGATGGTTCTGCCAGTTGGGAGCCGTCCCGGCGGGCCAGGGCAGGCGGTGGAATGGGATCCGCGCGAGCGTGGCTAGGCGTTGTCCCGCGGGGACGCTGGATCCCCAGGCACGGACCAGCGGTCGCGCACCGTGGTGCTGGTGGAACCAGATCGTCAGGTCGGGCGCAAGGCCCTCGATGATCCGGGCGGCCAGGCGCGTCTCCGGCTCCGAGAAGGGACGCGGGCCGGAGTACTGGGCATCGCCGCGAGCGCCGATCGGTCGCCACTGCGAGGGGAAGTTGCGGTTCAGATCGACGCCGCGGCCGTTGAGGCGGGTGCCGGTCGCAGCGCCGTCGGGGTTGAGGTTCGGCACGACGAAGACGTTGGAGCGCGGGTCCGGGCAGCCGCTGACGGTCGGGACGACCCTGCTGCCGGCGCACTCGTCGCCGTGGATGCAGCCGACGATCAGCACCTTGCCGGCGACGCTTGGATCGCCCAGCTGGCGCAGGCCGATCGGGCGGCCGGCAGCTGAGCGACCGACGACGCCGACCCGCTCGAGCAGGTTGCCTGGCCGCCGGGGAGTTCTGGTGAAAGCGAGGAAGCCATGCGTGGTCTCCCTGCTGGTGGACGACTTGCCGCTGGGTCTCGGGTCGCTGGTTCCTCCGCTCGCGCTTGACAGGGAGCGGCCCACGGCGATCAGGCCGAGCCCGCAGCTGGCGGCGATCGCAGCGGCGACGAAGGCCCGTCGCCTCATTGGCCCGTCGCCGACCCATCGCCAACGGCCCGCCGGTGCCGCCTTCCTATCCATCCCAGGAGCAGCAGCGCGACCGCGCTGAGAGCAACGATCGGCGGCCAGGGGCCGACCCCGCTCGACGCTGTCGCCACGGCGGGTCGCTGGACCGCGAAGTCTTGCGTGTCGACGCTCAGCAGCGCCAGCGTTGGTTTCGGGCCCGGCACCCGACGCAGCACGTCGATCTGGCGCCCTCCGTCGCGCACCTGCAACTGCAATAGGTAGTAGAAGCGCCTCGGCAGCTTGGCGAGCTGCGGCAGGTCGACGCAGGCGGCCCGGCCGGCGACGGTGTCGAGGGCGTGGATGAACGGCTCCTCACCGTTGCCGTCGTAGAGCGTGTAGGCCCAGCGCCCGTCCGGGCTCATCGCGCGGTAGAGCGGCAGACCCTCCATCCGCTCCTGCGGCTCGGAGGGATCGACGATCGGTTCGGGCAGGAGGCTGTCGCTCTTCAGGTCGTATGCCCTCACCTCGTAGTGGGTGAGGTAGGACGGCCCGCTGAGGTTCGGGAAGTGGTGGATCAGGTAGATCGTCGAGCCGTCCGGCGAGATCGCGTCGAAGGCGTAGTGGCCGCGCAGCGAGATCGAGCTGAACACGCCGGGCGGGCGCTGCTGGCCGGCCTGCAGGTGGCGCTGGGGGCGAAGATCGGTGTCGAGGACGGCGAGCCGGGTGGTCTTGGGTGGGTAGGCGGCGCCGTCGAAGGCGAAGCGGCTGAGGACCAGCGTCTTGCCGTCGGCGGAGAGGCCGCCGCCGCTGCCGTTGTAGTCGACCGCCGGCACGTTGTAGTCGCCCGCGATCTGCCACCAGCGATCGACCCGGCCGTCGCGCCGGTCGGTCCGCGCGACCACCGTGAGCTTGGGCGTTGTGTGGGTGGTGACGGTGACGTAGCGATACGGGGAGCCGGCGACCGTCACTCCGTTCCGCGCGCCCATCTCCAGCCCCTTAGCCGCGGCGCTCGACACTGACGCACCGGCGCTCAGCAAGGTCAGCAGCATGATCAGCAACGTCCTCTTCGCCATTTCTCCTCCTTTGCGGTCCACGCAATGAGTACGGCCGGGGGCACGGCAGAGGTCCCTCGCAAGCGCTCGGGCCGGCTGGGCTCGCTGCGTACACTCGCCCGGTGACGCGCCAGCAGCGTTTGACCCTGGTCGCGACGATCCTCGGCTCGACCGTCGTCTTCCTCGACTCGACCGTGGTCAACGTCGCCCTGCCGGCGATCAGCGACAACCTCGACGCCGGCCTGGCGGGGCAGCAATGGGTGGTCGAGGCCTACATGCTCACCCTGGTCTCGCTGTTGCTGGTTGGCGGCTCGCTCGGCGACCAGTTCGGCCGGCGGCGCATGTTCGTCTTCGGCCTGATCGCCTTCGGCGCTACCTCGCTGCTCTGCGCGATCGCGCCCACGGTCGAGTTCCTGATCGGGGCTCGCGCTCTGCAGGGGGTGGCCGGAGCGCTGCTTGTGCCGGGATCGCTGGCGATCGTCGCCGCCACCTTCGAGGGCCCGGCGCGGGGCAAGGCGGTCGGCACCTGGACCGCCTGGACCGGGATCGCGACCGTGCTCGGCCCGGCCGGGGGAGGGGTCCTGGTCGAGGCGATCTCCTGGCGCGCGGTCTTCTGGGTCAACCTGCCGCTGATCGTGCTGACGGTGGCGCTGACGATGCACTCGGTGCGCGAGAGCCGCGACCCCGACGCCTTTCGCGGCATCGACTGGGCCGGCATCGGACTCTCAGCAGCTGGGCTCGGCGGCCCGGTCTTCGCCCTGATCGAGCAGCCGAGCCGGGGTTGGGGCGACCCGCTGGTGCTGATCCCCTTCGTCGCCGGCATCGCCTGCTTCGTCCTCTTCGTCGTCCACGAGGCGCGAGCCCGCCACCCGATGCTGGAGCTCTCGCTGTTTCGGATCCGCAACTTCTGGGTCGCCAACGCGACCACCCTGGCCGCCTACGCGGGCCTGATCGGCGGCCTCTTCTTCGTCGGCCTCTTCCTCCAGCAGGTCTCCGGCTACACGCCGATCCAGGCCGGCCTGGCGACGACGCCGGTCTCGCTGATCCTCTTCTTCCTCTCGCCGCGCTGGGGCAAGCTGGCCTCCGGCACGGGCCCCCGCCTGCCGATGACGATCGGCCCGATCGTCGGCGGGATCGGCCTGCTCCTGCTCCTGCGCGTGGGCGCCGACGCCGACTACCTGGTCGACGTGCTGCCCGCGATCCTCGTCTTCGGCCTCGGCCTCTCGGCGACGGTGGCGCCGCTGACCGCGACCGTGCTCGACTCGGTCGAGGAACGCCACGTCGGCATCGCCTCCGGCGTCAACAACGGCGTCGCCCGGGTCGCCGGCCTGCTGGCGATCGCCGTGCTCGGCGCCGTCATCTCCGCCTACTTCGGCTCCGCCCTCGACAACAACCTCGGCGACCGCCCGCTGGGCCCCCGCGCCGAGCGCACCGTCACCGACGCCAAGGCCCAGCCCCTGGCCGTGCCAAAGACAGGCAAGCTGCCACCCGCGCAAGCTGAGCGCGTGAGCACGGCATCAGCCGACGCCTCGACTTCCGCCTTCCACCTCGGCATCGGCATAGCCGGCGTCCTAATGATCATCGGCGGCACCGTCGCCGGCTTCGGCATCGAGAACCCCAAGCGCAAAGTAGAAGCAGTCCCCTCCCGTGGCTCTGCACAGGCAGGCGAGTGTGGCCATGGGGCTGAAGCTGATTGTGCACCGTCTGAGCCGGTTGCTGAGTCGGCTTGAGTGGGCACTGAACTAGGCTCCCGCCCGTGAGCGCCCCAATCGTCTTCTCAGGGATCCAACCCACCGGCCGCAAGCATCTCGGCAACTACATCGGCGCAATCCGCCAGTACGTCGAGGGCCAGGACCGCGCCGACCCGGCGATCTTCTGCATCGTCGACCTGCACGCAATCTCGGTCGCCTACGACCCGGTCGAGCTGCGCGAGCGGCTCTACGACACCGCCGCGATCCTGCTCGCCGCCGGCCTCGACCCGGAGCGCTGCATCTTCTTCCGCCAATCCGACGTGCGCGAGCACAGCGAGCTGACCTGGCTGCTCTCCGCCGTCACCTCGCACGGCGATCTCAACCGCATGACCCAGTTCAAGGACAAGTCGGCGAAGCAGGAGCTGATCTCCGCGGCGCTCTTCTTCTATCCGGTGCTGATGGCCGCCGACGTGCTCGCCTACCGGGCGACCGAGGTGCCGGTCGGCGACGACCAGCGCCAGCACGTCGAGCTGATGCGCGAGGTCGCCCGCCGCTTCAACGAGCGCTTCGGCGAGACCCTGGTCGTGCCGGACATGCTCATCCCCGAGGTCGGGGCGCGGATCATGGACCTGCAGGAGCCCGAGCGCAAGATGTCCACCACCGGCGGCACCGAGGCCGGCACCGTGCTCGTCCTCGATGAGCCCGCGGCGATCCGCAAGAAGCTCGGCAGCGCCGTCACCGACTCCGACCGTGAGGTGCGCCGCGCGCCCGACAAGGCCGGCATCACCAACCTGATCGACATCTACGCCGTCGCCCGCGGTAGCGACCCGGAGGCGGTCGAGCGCGAGTTCGAGGGTGCCGGCTACGGTGATTTCAAGAAGGCGGTCGCAGAGGCGGTCGTCGACTACCTCGCCCCGGTCCGCGAGCGCTACGCCGAGCTGCGCCCCGACGAGGCGGCGCTGGAGGCGATCCTCGCCGCCGGCGCCGAGAAGGCCCGCGCGATCGCCGCACCGGTCGTGGCAGACGTTCGCGAGCGCATGGGCTTCGGCCCCGCCTAGCTCGCCGTCGCTTCCGCGCGTTACGGTGCCAGGGTGACCGTCGCCGAGCTGGACCTAGACCTCGACGTCTTCGCCGGTCCCTTCGACCTGCTGATGGCGGTCGTCCTGCGCGAGGAGGTCAGCCTGCTCGAGGTCGAGCTGGCCGAGGTCGTCGTCGCCTACGTCGAGCACCTGGAGCAGTCCGAAGAGCTGGAGCTCGACGTGGCGACCGAGTTCCTCGTCCTGATCGCCTCGCTGCTGGAGCTGAAGTCGCGCCTGCTGCTGCCGGGCGAAGAGGAGGGGCTGGAGGACGTCACCCCCGAGGAGGCGGTCGAGGAGCTGGTTGCCCGCCTGCTCGAGTACCGCCGCTACCGCGACGCAGCCACCGTGCTGGAGCAGCGCTTCGAGGCGGCGCGGGGTTACCTCTACCGCTCGGCGCCGCTGCCGCCGGAGCTGCGCAAGGTCGCGCTCGACGCCGCCACCGCCGTCTATGACCCGGAACGGCTCGGCGCCGCCCTCGGCGACCTGCTGGTGATCCCGCCGGAGCTGAACCTCGACCACATCCGCCCGACCGTCTCGCTGGAAAAGCGCTTGCGAGCCCTGCGCGACGCCCTGCGCGGGCACGCCAGCATCGACTTCGACGAGCAGTTCGGCGACGAGGACCGGCTGACCCAGGCGGTCACCCTCTTCGCCCTGCTCGAGATGTATCGCAAGGGCGAGGCGACCTGGGAGCAGTCCAAGCCCTTCGGTCCGATCCAGATCCACAAGCAGGAGGCTCCCGCAGGTGAGTGATTTGACCCGGACGATCGAGGCGCTGCTCTTCCTCTCGCCGCAGCCGGTCAACGCCCGCGACCTGGCCGAGGCGACCGAGGCGACCGTGGGCCAGGTTTCCGAGGCGATCGAGCTGCTGCGCGAGGACCTCGCCGAGGGCAAGCGCGGCGTCGTCCTGCGCGAGGTCGCCGGTGGCTTCTCCCTGGCCAGCGACCCCGCCAGCGAGGAGGCGGCGCGCCGCCTGCTGGCCAAGCCGCGCACGCCGCCGCTGACCCAGGCCCAGGCCGAGACCCTGGCGATCGTCGCCTACCTGCAGCCGGTCACCCGCCCCGAGGTGGCGCGCATCCGCGGCGTCACATCCGAGTCGGCGGTGCAGACCCTGGCCGAGCGGGGGCTGATCGAGGAGTCGGGGCGCTCGCAGTTCGGCGCAGCGATCTTCAAGACGACCGAGCTCTTCGAGCGGCTCTTCGGGCTTTCCGGATTGGACCAGCTGCCGGATCCCTCGAAGTTCGATCCGACGCCGGAGGATGAGCGGGAGCTGCGGGAGCGACTGCTCAAAGCCGGCGAGCAGCGCAGCGAGCCTTGAGGCTCGCCAAGTTTCTCGCTCATGGCGGAGTCGCTTCCAGGCGTAAATCTGAGCTGATCATCGCCAAGGGCCGGGTCAGGGTTGGCGGCAAAGTCGTCACGGATCCGGCGCGGGATGTCACCGATGCCGACGAGGTTCGAGTTGATGGGAGCTTGGTTGGGACAGAGGCTCGGGAGGTCTGGGCCGTGAACAAGCCGGCGGGGGTGGTCTCCACGGCGCGTGAACCCGGGGGCCGACCCGCCGTGGTCGAACTGGTCGATACGGCGGCGCGGCTTTATCCGGTGGGGCGCCTTGATGCCGACTCGACCGGGCTGCTGTTGCTTACAAATGACGGGGAGCTGGCCAATCGGCTGACGCATCCGCGCTACGGGGTGAGCAAGGCTTACCGGGCGGAGCTGCGGCGGCCACCGTCGGATGCCGACTTGCGGCGTTTGGAGGGCGGGGTGAAGCTGGAGGACGGGCCGACCGCCCCGGCCGAGGTGCAGCGGCTCGGCGAGCGGGAGATCGAGATCGTCCTGCGCGAGGGTCGCAACCACCAGGTGCGCCGGATGGCGGAGGCGATCGGCAATCGCGTGGTGAAGCTGCGGCGGGTGCGGTTCGGGCCGGTCCAGCTCGGCCGGCTCGCCAGTGGCGGGGCGCGGCGGCTCGGCGAGGATGAGATCGCCCGGCTCTGGGATAGTTCAAAACGATGAGCGAGGAGCGACTGTTCGCGGTCCGAGGGGCCGTGCAATCCGGGGCCAACGAAGCGGACGCGATCGTCGGCGCGACCGAGGATCTGATGCGCGAGCTGCTCGACCGCAACGCGCTTGGCGCCGAGGCGATGGTCAGCTGCCTCTTCACCACCACCGAGGACCTCGACGCCGAGTTCCCGGCGGTCGCCGCGCGCCGCCTCGGCCTCGACACGGTGCCTTTGATCTGCGCCCGCGAGATCGACGTTCCGGGGGCGATGCCACGGGTGATCCGGACGATGGTCCACTACTACGCCCCGGTCGGCCACAAGCCCGAGCACGTCTACTTAGGGGCGACCCAGGAGTTGCGGGCGGACCTTCACGCCGCCCAGTAGGGCGGTTGGCACAATGACGCGATGAGCGTCACCTTTGCCGAGAAGCTTGCCCGCATGCCGGGCTACCAGGCCGGCGTGCCGACCGGGCAGGCGCCGGAGGCGATCGCCGCGGGCGGCATCGCCCAGCTTGCCTCCAATGAGTCGCCGCTGCCACCGCACCCGAAAGTGGTCGAGGCGATCACCGCCGCCGCCGGCGCGATGAACCGCTACCCGGACCCCGACGCGACCCTGCTGCGCCGCCGCATCGCCGAGCGCTACGACACCGATCCCGCCCGGGTCGCGGTCGGCAACGGCTCCTGCGAGATCCTGCTCGCCGCCGCCGAGGCGCTCTGCGAGCCCGGCGCCGAGATCCTCTACGCCTGGCCCGCCTTCTCGATGTACCCTTACCTGCCGGCGCTGACCGGCGCCCGCGAGATCCGCGTGCCGCTCGGCGAGGGCGACGTCCACGACCTCGGGGCAATGGCGGCCGAGGTGACGGCGGCGACCCAGCTGCTGATCGTCTGCAACCCCAACAACCCGACCGGCACTCACGTTCCGGCGGCGGAGGTGGCGGAGTTCTGCGCCGGCCTGCCCGCGCACGTGACCGTGATCCTCGACGAGGCCTACGTCGAGTTCCAGACCCACGACGACGTCGACGCCAGCGTCGACCTGCTGGCTGAGCTGCCCAACCTGGTCGTCCTGCGCACCTTCAGCAAGTGCTACGGGCTGGCCGGGCTGCGGGTCGGCTACGCGCTCGGCTCGCCCAAGTTCCGCGCCGCGATCGACGCCGTGCGCCAGCCCTTCAGCGTCAACGCCCTCGCCCAGGCGGCGGGAGCCGAGGCGATCCTGCACCAGGACGACGTCAGCAGGCGGGTCGAGGGCACGGTCGCCGAGCGCCTCCGGGTCGAGGAGGGCCTGCGCGATCTTGGCCTCCTCACCGCTGAGACACACGCCAACTTCTCCTGGATCGACCTCGGCGAAGCCGATGAGACCGAGATCGTCGCCGGCCTCGCCGAGCGCCAGATCGCCGTCCGCCCCGGCACACCGCTTGGCGACCCCGGCCACATCCGCGTCTCCTACGGCACCGCCGCGGAGAACGGTCGCTTCCTCGCCGCGCTCGGCGAATTGCTCGACTAGCGCTCCTTCACCTGCTACAAAGTCAGGGAAGGTGAAGCAATCAGCCGACACGACGAGCGTCACTCGCGCCTCCGGCGCCGCGCTCGTCCCCGCGCGCTTCTCCTATTTCTGGCGATTTAGCTAGGCGTCCGGCCTCGCGGCTCTGCCGCACCGCAATAAGCAACTGGCCCGGGCGCCGGAATTACTCGTACTCACCCGCTACGTGCGGCGGGGAAACCGGAAGTAGGCTTGTGAACGTGGAGGAAGGTGAAGGCAAGATGATGATTGGGATGAAGGGGGAGACGCGAGACCGGGTCCGCGACCAGCGGATCGAGCGCATCGAGGAGCTGGTCTCGCCAGGATCGCTGCTCTCGGACCTGCCGCTCGGCGATGAGCGCGAAAGCGCCGTCGTGCGCGGTCGCGGCGAAGCCGGCAACGTGCTCGATGGCAGTGACGACCGGATGCTGGTGGTGGTCGGGCCCTGCAGCGTCCATGACCCGGAGGCGGCCCTGGACTACGCCGGCCGCCTCGCCGAGCAGGCGCGCAAGCTCAACAGCGACCTGCTGATCGCAATGCGGGTCTACTTCGAGAAGCCGCGGACGACGACCGGCTGGAAGGGGCTGATCAACGACCCCCATCTCGACGGCTCGCTCGACGTCAACACCGGCCTGCGCATGGCCCGCCAACTGCTGCTCGAGGTGCTCGACTACGGGTTGCCCGTGGGCACCGAGTTCCTCGACCCGATCACCCCCCAGTACATCGCCGACGCGATCTCCTGGGGAGCGATCGGCGCCCGCACGACCGAGAGCCAGATCCACCGCCAGCTCGGCTCCGGCCTCTCGATGCCGATCGGCTTCAAGAACCGCACCGACGGTGACGTCCAGGTCGCGGTTGACGCTGTCCGTGCCGCCGCGGCATCACACGCCTTCGCCGGCATCGACGACGCCGGCGCGCCGGCGATCCTCTACACCAGCGGCAACCCCGACGGCCACGTGATCCTGCGCGGCGGCCGCGGCGCGCCCAACCACCGCGCCGAGGGCGTCGCCGGGGCGCTCGAGCTGCTGCGCTCGGCCAGCCTGCCGGAGCGGCTGGTGATCGACGCCTCACACGACAACAGCGGCAAGGACCCGGCCCGGCAGCTGCTCGCCGCCGGCGAGATCGCCGACCAGGTGGCCGACGGCAACGCGGCGATCGCCGGCGTCATGCTCGAGTCGTTCCTGGTCGAGGGGCGCCAGGACCTCGGCGACGGCGAGCTCACCTACGGACAGTCAATTACCGACCCTTGTCTGGATTGGGAGGCGACCGTCTCGGTGCTGGATCAGCTGGCCTCGGCGGTAAGGGCGCGGCGCGGCGAATGAAAATCGCCGTGCTCGGTGTCGGCCTGATCGGCGGCTCGATCGGGCTGGCCGCCCGGCGGCGACTTGACGCCGAGGTGGTGGGCTTCGACCCCGAGCCGGCGAGCTTGACCAAGGCCGAGGAGGCGGGCGTGATCGATCGTGGTGCCGCCTCTGTAGCGGAGGCCTGCGAGGGCGCCGAGGTCGTCTTCTGCGCGGCGCCGGTTGCCGGCCTGAACGATCTGGCCAGCTCTGCGCTCGCGGCCAGCGGCCCCGACACGGTCATCACCGACGTCGGCTCGACCAAGCGCGACATCGTCGCCGCGCTCGGCAGCGACGAGCGCTTCATCGGCGGCCATCCGCTCGCCGGTGCCGAGACCTCAGGTGTCGAAAACGCCCGCGCCGACCTCTTCGAGGGCGCCCGCTGGTACTTGACGCCGAAATCGGCGCGCTCCAGCGGCCTGCTCTACGACCGGCTGCAGCGCACCCTCGCCGGTCTCGGTGCCCGCGTGCAGGCGATCGACGCCGAGGCGCACGACCGCCTGATGGCGACGATCAGCCACCTGCCCCACGTCGTCGCCAACGTCCTCGTCGGCCAGGCGGTGGAGGAGCTGACCCGCGACTCCGAGCGGATGCCGGAGGTGGGCCCGAGCTTTCGCGACACCACGCGCGTCGCCGGCGCCAACCCGGCGATCTGGGGCGACATCTTTGCCAGCAACAGCGAGGCGGTGGCCGAGGCGGTCGAGGCCGTCGCCGCGCGCCTGCGCGAGGCGGCAGCGCTGATCCGCGAGGGCGAGCGCGAGGCCGTCGCCGAGTGGCATTCCGCGGCCGCGACTGACCGACGCCGCCTGCTCGAGACCGAACTTGCGGGCGGGGCGCTGCGCGAGCTGCGCGTCGTCGTCACCAACCGCCCCGGGACGATCGCCGAGCTCGCCCTCGCGCTCGGCGAGGCCGGCGTCAACATCGAGGACATGGCGCTCTATCCGGCGCCCGACATGACCTCGGGCGCGGTCTCGCTCTGGGTCTCCGGCGACGAGCAGGCCGATCGCGCGGCCACCTTGGTGCGCGAGCTCGGCCACAGTGTCAGCGCCGTCGGCGGCGACGGCGCCTAGGTAGATGACCACCCGCTTCGACCCGATCGGGCCGCTGCGCGGCAACCTGCGCCCGCCGGCCGACAAGTCGATCTCCCACCGTGCCGCGTTGATCGCGGCGATGGGTGAGGGAGAGACCGAAATCGAGGGCTACCTCGACTCCGCCGACACGCGCTCGACCCTCGATGCGGTGCGGGCGCTCGGCGCCGAGATCGAGGGCGTCGAGTCCGGCGGCATCGGTCCGATGATCTGCATCCGCGGCGTCGGCCTGCGCAGCGCCCGCAGCACTGCGATCGACGTCGGCAACGCCGGCACTCTCCTGCGCCTCTTGCCGGGCTGGCTAGCGGGACAGCCGAGCGGCAGGTGGACCCTTGACGGCGATGACTCGATCCGGCGCCGGCCGGTTGACCGGATCGCCGCGCCGCTGCGGCAGATGGGTGCCCAGCTGCGCTGTCGCGAGGAGCGACTGCCGCCACTCGAACTCGAGGCGGCGCCGCTGCAGGGCATCGAGTACGAGTTGCCGATCGCCAGCGCCCAGGTCAAGTCTTGCCTGCTCTTCGCCGGCCTGCTCGCCGAGGGTGAGACCTGGCTGCGCGAGCCGTCGCGCAGCCGCGACCACAGCGAGCGCATGCTGGCCGCCGCCGGTGCCGACGTCACCTGGCTGCGCGGCGGCATCTCGGTGCGACCCTCCAAACGCCTGGAACCGGGTGAGCTCGCAGTTCCCGCAGACTTCTCTTCAGCGGCCTTCTTCCTTGTCGCCGCCCTGCTCGTGCCGGGTAGCGAAGTGACCCTGGAAGGGGTCGGCACCAACCCGACCCGGACCGGGCTGCTGACGATCCTGGAGCGGATGGGGGCCGATCTCGAGCTCGAGCCGGTCGGCGAGCGCGGCGGCGAGCCGATCGGCACGATCCGCGCCCGCGCTTCCTCGCTGCAGGGCACCGAGGTCGGCGGCGAGGAGATCCCGCTGGCGATCGACGAGCTGCCGCTGCTGGCCCTTGCCGCCTGTTTCGCCGAGGGCCCGACGACGATCCGCGACGCGGCGGAGCTGCGCCGCAAGGAGTCCGATCGGGTGGCGACGACATGCGCGGCGCTGGAGTCGCTCGGTGCCACGGTCGAGGCGCACGAGGACGGGATGCGGATCGAGGGTGGCGGTGAGCTGCGCGGCGGCACGATCTCCTCGCACGGCGACCACCGGATCGCGATGCTGGGTGCGATCGCCGGACAGGCCTCGCGCGAGGGTGTCGCGGTCGAGGGAATGGAGGCCGCCGCGGTCAGCTACCCGGGCTTCGAGGCCGATCTGGCGGCCTTCACCCGTCGCGGCAACTGAGCGCGGAAAGCCGCAAGCGGTCGCCGTCTCTACGCTGCCGCCCATGGTCATCGCCATCGACGGACCCGCGGGGGCCGGCAAGTCCACCGTGGCGCGCCGCCTTGCCGGCAAGCTTGGCTTCACCTACCTCGACTCCGGGGCGATGTACCGCTGCGTGGCGTTGGCGGGGCTGAGGCGGGGGGTTGACCTCGACGACGCCGGGGCGATGGACGAGCTGGCGCGCTCGATCTCGATCTCCCTCGACGGCGCGCGGGTCGAGCTCGACGGCGAGGACGTGACCAGGGAGATACGTGAACCAGAGGTGACCGAGGCCTCCTCGCGGATCTCGGTTCATCCCGGCGTGCGCGAGGCGATGGTGGATCGACAGCGCGAGCTGATCGCCGCCGGTCGCTACGTCGCCGAGGGCCGGGACATCGGCACCGTCGTCAGCCCCGACTCGCCGCTGAAGGTCTTCCTCACCGCTTCCGCCGAGGAGCGCGCCCGCCGCCGCGCCGCCCAGACCGGCGAGGACCTCGCCGCTGTCCTCGCCGCCCAGCGCGAGCGCGATCAGCGCGACGAGACCCGTGAGCACAGCGCCCTGCGGGCTGCCGCCGATGCGGTGGAGATCGACACCACGGGGTTCAGTGAAGACGAGATCGTGGCCCGCGTCGCCGCGCTTGCCACCGAGCGGGGGCTGGTCGCCGCATGAGTTTGCCGGCCGTCGCCATCGTCGGTTTCCCCAACGTCGGCAAGAGCACCTTGGTCAACCGCCTTGCCGGCGGTCGCGAGGCGGTGACCCATGCCGAGTCCGGGGTGACCCGCGACCGCAAGCGGGTGCGCTGCGAGTGGAACGGGGTCGCCTTCGAGCTGCTCGACACCGGCGGCATCGACCTCGAGGACGAGTCGGAGCTGGCCCGTGACATCCAGCAGCAGGCCCGGCTCGGGATCGCCGAGGCCGACGTGGTGATGCTGATCGTCGACGCCCGTGCCGGTGTCCGCGCCGGCGACG
The DNA here is from genome assembly GCA_963701265.1 of uncultured Solirubrobacterales bacterium. Classification (GTDB taxonomy): domain Bacteria; phylum Actinomycetota; class Thermoleophilia; order Solirubrobacterales; family 70-9; genus VRUE01. Next base: position 1,863,635 of record OY969581.1, on the reverse strand, counting down.
TCGAGCTGGCCAAGACGCTACGCGGGGCAGAGGTGCCGGTGATCGTCGTCGCCAACAAGGTCGACCGTCCCGAGGACGAGCACCTGACCGCCGAGCTCAACCAGCTCGGCCTCGGCGAGCCGCTGCCGGTCTCGGCCAGCCACGGCCTTGGCAGCGGCGATCTGCTCGATCGCGCGGTCGAGCTGCTCGGCGAACACGCCCAACCCGCTGAGGACTCCGACGCCGTTCGGGTCGCGGTGATCGGCCGCCCGAACGCCGGCAAGTCCTCGCTGGTCAACGCCTTCCTCGGCTCCGAGCGGGTGATCGTCTCCTCCCTTGCCGGCACCACCCGCGACTCGATCGACACCGCGGTCGAGGTTGACGGCCGTCCCGTCGTCCTGGTTGACACCGCCGGCCTGCGCCGCCGCTCCAAGGTTGCGGGGTCGGTCGACTACTACGCCCAGCTGCGCTCCGAACACGCGGTCGAGCGCGCCGACGTCGCCCTCGTCGTCTGCGATGCCGGCGACGGCATCACCGCCGAGGACCTGCGCGTCGCCGAGATGGCGATGAAAGCCGGCTGCGCGACCCTGCTGGCGCTCAACAAGTGGGACGAGACGCGCACCGACATCGACGACGCCCGCGCCCGGGTGAGGCAGAAGCTGCGCCTGCGGCCGGACGTCGTCACCTGCTCGGCAACGCGCGGGCGCAACGTCGCCAACCTGCTGCCGAAGGCGCTGGAGCTTGCCGATCGCGCCGCCGAGCGGATCCCCACGCCCGAGCTCAACCGCTTCGTCGCCGACGTCACCGCGAAGACGCCGCCGCCGTCGCGACGCGGTCGCCGCCTGCGCCTCTACTACGCCGCCCAGGTCGGCGAGCGGCCGCCGCGGATCGCGATCCAGGTCAACGACCGCAAACTGATCAACCGCGAATGGGCCTACCACCTGGAGAACCGCTTGCGCGAGACCTACGGGCTCGAGGGCGTGCCGCTGGTGATCGACTTCGTGCCCCACTCCGGCACGCGCCGCGGTCGATGATCCCGCCGCGACGCACGTGACCGGCCTACGTACGCCCCGCTAGGCTTCTCCGCATGAGCGATATCCAGCCACTCGCCGAGGGCGAGTACCTCTTCACTTCCGAGTCCGTCACCGAGGGTCACCCCGACAAGGTCTGCGACGCGATCTCAGACGCCGTGCTCGACGCGGTGATGGCCGATGATCCCGAGGGCCGCGTGGCCTGCGAGACGCTGGTCAACACCGGCATGGCGGTGGTCTCCGGTGAGATCTCGACCAGCGCCCACCTCAACGTCCCCGATCTGGTTCGCGAGACGATCCGCGGGATCGGCTACGACCACGGCGACTACGGCTACCACTGCGACCACATCTCGGTCCTGGTCTCGCTCGACAAGCAGTCTCCGGACATCGCCCAGGGCGTCGACAAGGCTTACGAGACGCGGACCGAATCGGCCTCGGACGAGCTGCTCGTCGCCGGCGCCGGCGACCAGGGAATGATGTTCGGCTACGCCACCGACGAGACCGAGGCGCTGATGCCGATGCCGATCCACCTCGCGCACCGGCTCGCCGAGCGCCTCGCCGCGGTGCGCAAGGACCGCTCGCTCGACTACCTCGGCCCCGACGGCAAGACCCAGGTCACCGTCCGCTACGCCGACGGGCGCCCGGTGCGGGTCGAGAAGCTCTTGATCTCGACCCAGCACGCCGAGGGCGTCGAGTCGGAGTCGAAGATCAAGCCCGACCTCTGGGAGAACGTGGTGCTGCCGGTGCTGAACGCCGAGGCAGCCGGTCTCTTCGACGAGGCCGAGCTGCGCCAGCACTTCCTCGTCAACCCGACCGGCAAGTTCGTGATCGGCGGCCCGGTCGGCGACGCCGGCCTCACCGGCCGCAAGATCATCGTCGATACCTACGGCGGCATGGCCCGCCACGGCGGCGGCGCCTTCTCCGGCAAGGACCCCTCCAAGGTCGACCGCTCCGCTGCATACGCGACCCGCCACGTCGCCAAGAACCTCGTCGCCGCCGGCCTCGCCCAGCGTTGCGAGGTCCAGGTCGCCTACGCGATCGGCGTCGCCCGCCCGATCTCGCTGATGGTCGAGACCTTCGGCACCGGCACCCTTCCCGACTCGCAGATATCCCGCCTGGTCGAAGCGGAGTTCGACCTCCGCCCGGGTGCCTTCCGCCAGTACCTCGACTTGCATCGTCCCGTGTTCAGCCAAACCGCTGCCTACGGCCATTTCGGTCGCGAGGGCGACGCGTTTACATGGGAGCGCACTGATCGCGCGGATTCACTGAAAGCTGCAGCCGGTACGGCCGAAGCTGCCCCCGCTTGAAGCATCAAGCGGGGAAGCGTCTGGTTGCTCTCCAGACGAATTGATATCGCACGCGCCTGCGGCGCTTAGCGACAATTAGAGAGCGCGGCTTCGCCGCGCCTAGAAGCACGAGTGCAGCGGCTGCCTTCGGCAACATTCGTCTGGAGAGCAACCAGACGCTTCTCGACAGGACGCTCCAGTCAACGGCTTGGGGCGGGGCGCTACTGCGGGGGCTGGGGCTCGCCCAAGCCGTGAGTGCCGGCTGCTGTGGCTCCAGTTGCTTGGTCGACGCTGTGGACGACCTGTTGTGGGTCAGCTACCCCGAAGAAGACGAAGTTGTAGTCGTCGCCTGCTGCGGTGTCGAAGTCGACGTCGCCTATCTGCATCGCCCGCTGGTAGACGGACTGCTTGTAGTTGACGTTCTGGACCCGCTCGAGGCGGGTCTCCTGGACCTCGCGGGAGATGATTCCTCGTTTGATGTTGAGGCGGCGGTCGGTGATCGTGTAGGTCGTCGCCACCCGCTTGATGAAGCCGATCAGCACCGTTGCGGCGACGATCACGAGGACGACGAGGAAGACGGTTGCGCTGCTCGAGCCGAAGAGCTTGAAGAGGACGCCGATGATCGCCGCGACCAGGATGCCCTTCAGGTAGAAGCCAAGGATCGCCCGCCAGGAAGGGTGGCCCTGGAAGATCACCTGCTCCCCGGGACTGAGGTTGAGCGCCATCGCCGCGCAGCATACCCACGCCGTCCGTGTCCCTCCATACGGTGCTCAAGTGTCGATAGCGAAGGTTGAGCCGCTCACCACCGCCCGCGCCCTGCGCGGGCCCTTCGACTACCGCCTGCCAGAGGCGATGGCCGACCTCGGGGTCGGCAGCGTGGTCAAGGTTCCCTTCGGCAGGCAGCGCCTGCTCGGTGTGGTCGTCGGCCTGGCGGATACCTCGGCTCTGTCGGCGGATCGGCTCGCCGAGCCGATCGAAGCGCTTGGGGCCGGTACGCCGCCCGAGCTCGTCCGGCTCGGTCTCTGGATTGCCGAGGAGTACTGCTCGACCCCCTCCCGTGGACTGCAGCTGGTGCTGCCGCCGGGGACCGGTGCCGCCGGCCAGCGGGTGCGCTCGCGCACCGAGCTGCGGGCGGAGATCACGGTGGCCGGGGAGGAGGCGCTCAGCGGGGAGGAGCGACTTGGTGTCAAGCAGCGCGGCGTGCTGGAGGCGCTGCGCACGGGTGAGATGTCAGCGCCGGAGCTGGCAGCGGCGGTCGGCTCGGATCGCGGCGTGCTGCGGCGGCTCGAGCAGCGGGGCCTGATCGCAACACGAAGCTCGCTGGTGCGGCGCCACTCGAGCCAACCCGAGGTCGGTGCCAGTGGCGGCCGGCCACAGCTGTTGCCCGAGCAGCAGGCCGCGGTCGAGAGCATCGTCGCCGCGCTCGATGGAGAAGCCGGCGCTCCCCGCGAGCAGCTGCTGCACGGTGTCACCGGCTCGGGCAAGACCGAGGTCTACCTCGCCGCGGTCGAGGCGGCGCTGGCGCGGGGCAAAGGGGCGATCGTGCTGGTTCCGGAGATCGGCCTGGCGCCCCAGGCGGTGGCGCGCTTCCGCGCCCGGCTCGGCGATCGCTTTGCCGTCCTGCACTCGGCCCTCTCCGACGGCGAGCGCTACGACGAGTGGCAGCGGTTGCGCAGCGGCGAGGCAAGCGTCTGCGTCGGGCCCCGCTCCGCCGTCTTCGCGCCGCTCCACGACCTCGGCCTGATCGTCATCGACGAGGAGCACGACGCCTCCTACAAGCAGGAGGGTGACCCTTGTTACGACGCCCGCGCGGTCGCCCGTCGCCGCGCGGATGAGGCCGGGGCGGTGCTGGTCGCCGGCACGGCGACGCCGCGACCGGAGACGTGGCTGGAGCTGCCACGGCTGGAGCTGCCGCGTCGCGTCGACGGGCAATCGATGCCGCCGGTGCGGGTGCTCGACATGCGCGAGGCCGATCCCCGCTCCGGTGCCCTGCACCCTGAGACCTGGGCGGCGCTGGAGGGCGTCCGCGCGGCGGGCATGAAGGCGATCGTGATGGTCAACCGGCGCGGCTTCGCGCCCTGGCTCACCTGCCGCTCCTGCGGTCAGCACTGGAACTGCCCCAACTGCGATGTCTCACTGATCGTCCACCGCCACAGCGGTCGCCTCGTCTGTCACCACTGCGCCCACCGCGAACCGCTGCCCACTGCTTGCGGGGTCTGCGACTCAACCACGCTTTCGCGCGCCGGCGTCGGCACCGAGCAGATCGAGGCGCTGCTGGCCGAGCGGCTGGCGCCGATGCCGGTCTTCCGGCTCGACGCCGACACCGCCGCCGGCCGTGGAGCCCACGCCCGCATCCTCGCCGGCTTCGGCGAGGCCGAGAGCGCCGTCCTGGTTGGCACCCAGATGGTCGCCAAGGGTCACGACTTTCCCGAGGTCACGCTGAGCGCGATCCTCGACGCCGACGCCACCCTGCGCTTCCCCGATTTCCGCGCCGCTGAGCGGACCTTCGCGATGGTCGCCCAGCTCGCCGGTCGCAGTGGTCGCGGCGCCGCTGGCGGTGAGGTGATCGTGCAGACCCTGGCCCCAACGGCTCCCAGCATCGCCCACGCTGCCGAGCACGACGCGACCTCATTCCTCGCCGAGGAGATCGGACGACGAGAGGCGTTGCGTTACCCGCCCTTCTCGCACCTGACCCGGATCGTGCTCAAAGCCGAGTCCGAGCAGCACCTCGATCACGCCGCCGGCCTGCTCGCCGAGGGCCTCATCGCAGCACTGCCCGACGACACCGACCTGCTCGGCCCGGCGCCGATGTTCCGCGTGCGCAATCGCCATCGCCGCCGCCTATTGCTCAAGGCGAGCGAACGCGAGGCCACCATCGCCGCCGTTCGCGCCACGGTCGAGCGTCTCGCCGCCGATCGCACCCTGCGCGAGGTCGCGATCTCGGTCGACGTCGACCCGCAGTAGCACCGCATCAATCCTTAGACTCGGAATCGATGAGTGAACCGGCCGAGACGGAGACCGACGAGCGCGGCGAGAACGAGCTCGAAGCGGAGTTGCTGGAGCGTCGCGAGGCGGCGCTTGCGCACGTGGTCAAGTTCGGCGACCCGGTGCTCAAGAGCAAGGCCTCGCCGGTGCGGGACTTCGGCCCCGAGCTGCGCGCCGAGGTCGAGCGGATGGTGGCGATCATGCGCGATGGCATGGGCGTCGGCCTCGCCGCAACCCAGCTCGGCGTGCTGCGCCGCCTGCTCGTCTTCCAGGCCGGCCCCGACAGCGAGCCGACCGCGCTGATCAACCCCGAGGTCGAGTGGCTTTCCAACGAGGTCGTCGTCGCCGAGGAGGGATGCCTCAGCCTGCCCCGGGTCTCGATGGACGTCGAGCGGCCCCTGCACGCCCGTTTCAGCGGGCTCGATGTCGACGGCGAGCCGATCGAGATCGAGGCCTCCGGCCTCGAGGCGCGCGTGCTCCAGCACGAGATCGACCATCTCGATGGGGTCCTGATCCTCGATCGGGCGCCAAGGGCACAGCGCAAGGGCGCCTTGCGGGCGCTGCGCGAGGGCGAGAGCTACAGCCCGCCGCTGGACGAGCAGGACGCCGGCGACGAGGGCGAGCATCGCGAGCCTCGTACTGACGCGTGAGGACCGTCTACCTCGGCACATCGGATTTCGCCGCCACCGTCCTGAGCACGCTCGCCGGGTCGGCTCACCGGCCGTTGTTGGTCGTCACTCCGCCTGATCGCCCCAAGGGTCGCGGTCGCCGTATGCAGGCGCCCCCCGCCGCAGAGCTCGCCGGCGAGCTCGACATCGACTTGCTGCAGGCGGCCGACGTCAATGACGACGAGCCGCTGGCGCGGATTCGCGCGGTTCGACCCGAGGCCGTGGTTGTCTGCGCCTTCGGCCAGTTGATCCGCGAGCCGCTGCTCTCCGAGTGGCCGATGCTCAACATCCACCCATCGCTTTTGCCGCACTGGCGCGGCGCGGCGCCGATCGAGCGGGCGATCATGGCCGGTGAGCAGCGCACCGGGGTCTGCGTGATGCAGCTGACCGCCGGGCTCGACTCCGGCCCGGTCGCCCTGCGCGAGGAGATTTCGATCGGGCCCGAGGAAGACTTCGAGGCGCTCTCGCCGAAGCTGGCCAGCCTCGGCGGTGAATTGCTCGTGCAGGCGCTGGACCTTCTCGCCGAGTCCCGACTCGAGTTCGTCGAGCAGGACGACGAGGCGGCGACCTACGCGGAGAAGATCGCGGCCGAGGAGCGGCGCCTCGATCCAGCCCGGCCGGCGACGGAGCTGGCTCGCACGGTGCGGGCGCTGACACCGCACGTCGGCACCTATTTGGAGATGAGCGACGGCGAGCGGCTCGGGGTCCGGCGCGCCCGCGCCGTCGATGTCAGCGTTAAAACCGGCGCGGTTAAGGCCGAGTGGGGGGCCTTGCTGCTCGGCTGCGGTCGCGGTGCCCTGCGGCTCGAGGTCGTGCAGCCGCCCGGTGGCAAGCCGATGGCAGCCGACGCCTACCTGCGCGGTCACTCGCTGCCGAAACTGTGATCGCTCCGGCGCGCCAACTCGCCTTCGAGACGATCCGGGCGACCTTCGAGCGCGACGCCCACACCGAGCGCGCCTTTCGCCAGGCGGCGGACAAAGGCGACGTCGGCGGCCGCGAGCGCGCCCAGGCCCAGCGGCTCAGCTACGGCACGGTGCAGCGCCGTGGCACGCTCGACGCCGCGCTCGAACGACTCGTCGACCGGCCCCTGCGCGAGATCGACCCGCCGGTCCTGGCCGGACTGCGCCTGGGCATGTACGAGCTGCTGTTCGCCGACGGGACTCCCGACCACGCCGCCGTCGACCAGGCGGTCGAGCTGGTCAAGCGGGCGGGGGCGGCTCACGCCTCCGGTTTCGTCAACGCGGTGCTGCGGCGAGCCGGCCGCGAGCGCACGGTGCTCGCGGAGTCACTTCTGAGCGACGACTCCACCCCGGAGGCCGCCGCGGTCGCCCACTCGGCGCCGCTCTGGCTGGCGCAGATGTGGTGGCGCGAGCTGGGCCCCGAGGACGCGCGCTCCCTGCTTGCCGCCTGCAACGAGCCAGCGGAGCTCGCCTTCCGCGTCAACACCCTCCGCACCGACCGCGACACCGTGCTCGCCCGCCTCCGCGACGCCGGCGTAACCGCTTCCGGTGCGCCTTTTGCACCCTTAGGGAGCAAAAAGCGCACCGGAAGCGAGGATCTGCTGGGGCTGCCGGAGATGATCGTGATTGAGGGGCAGACCGGGGGGCTTGTTCCCGAGCTGGTTGCGGCCGGTGAGCTCACTCCGCAGAGCCGCGGCTCTGCGGCCGTGGTCGAGGTGCTCGACCCGCAGCCGGGCGAGCAGATCCTCGATCTCTGCGCCGGGCCCGGCATCAAGACGGGGCAGATCGCGGCCCGGATGGGGGACCGGGGCGAGCTGATCTCGGTCGAGAACGACCCCGAGCGGGCGGCGGAAGTGGCGGCGCAGGCCACGCGCCTCGGCCTGCGCAGCGTCACCGTGATCGAGGCCGACGCGACCCAAGCCGGGATGACCGGCTTCGACCGGGTCCTGCTCGACGCGCCATGCTCGGACCTCGGCGCGCTCGCTTCCCGCCCCGACGCCCGCTGGCGCAAGTCGCCGGCGACGATCGAGCGTTTGGTCGAGGTGCAGGCCGAACTGCTGCAGCGGGGTCTCGAGGCGCTGCGACCGGGCGGCACGCTGGTCTACTCGACCTGCACGATCTCCAAGCGCGAGAACGAGGAATGCATCGACGCCGAGTACAGCATTCAGCTGCGCCCCGACCGCGATCGCACCACCGGCTTCTTCATCGGCCGCAGGAAGCGCGATGATGGTGGAGGATGAGTGAGCCCAGCAAAGGGGAGAGCATCTTGCGCCGCGCGGCCTGTCCCGGCTGCGGCGAGCCCTGGCTGCGGCCGACGCAGCTCCCGGGCCGCTTCCGCTGCGTGTACTGTCTGCGCCGCTTTGAGCTCGTTTCCCAGTGCCCGAACTGCGGTGAACACCAGACCATCGCCCGCATGAGCACCACCGAGGACATGACCTGCCAGACCTGTGGCGACTCGATGATGAGGCCGGTATGAGCGAGCGGATGCTCGAGCTGATCGCCTCGCCGCGGGTCGCGCCCTCGATCCTCTCGGCCGACTTCGCCAAGCTCGGTTCGCAGGTCGGCGAGGTGCTCGATGCCGGCGCGCGGGTGATTCACGTCGACGTGATGGATGGCCACTTCGTACCGCCGATCACGATCGGCCCGCTGGTCGCAGGCTCGATCGCCGACCAGGCCCACGCCGCCGGCGGGGCGATCGACGTCCACCTGATGATCGAGCAGCCCGAGCGCCAGGTCGAGGCCTTCGCCGCGGCCGGTGCCGACTCGATCACCTTCCACGCCGAGGCCACGGCGCACGCCAACCGCACCCTCGCCGCGATCCGCGAGCTCGGCTGCCTGGCCGGCGTCGCGATCAATCCCGGCACCCCGGTCGAGGCCGTGGCCGAGCTGCGCGACCTCGCCGACATCGTCCTCTGCATGACGGTCAACCCCGGCTGGGGCGGCCAGTCCTTCATCAAGGGCTCCCCCGACAAGGTCTCCCGCCTGGCGCCGCTGGTCGGCAAAGCCAAGATCGAGGTCGACGGCGGCGTCGATGTGGCTACTGCTGGCTCCGTCGCCGAGGCTGGGGCCTCACTCTTCGTTGCTGGCTCGGCGGTGTTTGGTGCCGACGACCCGGCCGTTGCCTACGCGGACATCGCCGCTGCGGCTGGCGCTATCTAGCCTCGGGCGATTAGCGCGCCGATCGTCTCCTGCCACCACGCCTGCTCGGCTGGTTCATCGGGTCCAACCCGTTCGGCGCGGCGCTCGCACCAACGCGCGACTGCACGGCGATCGCCAACTGCCACCGCTGTCTCGGAGACAAGTGCGTAGCGACTGTCTGCGAGGGCGACGAGGGAGCTGGGGCGATCACGGCGACTGCGCAATACAGAGACGACGGTGACTCCCTTGACCTCCGTCGGCGCCGAGGGATCCTCGATCTCGCCGCCCGGCCCGACCGAGAAGATCTGCGGTGCGCCGCGCGGCGGCAGCTTGGGCACCGGCGGAGCGCCGACCGGCCCGTCGTGCCAGCGCTTGGTCATCTCCTCGACCTCCTCGCGCAGCTCGCCGCGGACGAGGATGTGGAGCTCGTCGCCCTCGCGCACCTCGGTTGAGCCGCGCGGCGGGATCGCGTGCCCGTCGCGGACGATCACGTTGACCAGCGCCTCGCGCGGCAGCCCCAGTTCGCGCACCAGGTGCCCGGCGGCAGCCGCGCCCGGCCGCAGCCGGTAGGAGATGACGTCACCGCCCAGGCGGCGGATGCGGCCCGACTCGAGCAGTCGTCGCGGCAGCGCCGGCTCGTCGGTGGTCAGTCCCAGGCGGCTCGCCAACGGCTCGAAGCTCGCTCCCTGGACCAGGGTCGAGGTGACGACGACGAAGAAGACGATCGCGAAGAGCTCTTCGCCGCTGCCGACCCCGGCGACGACGGGAAAGGTGGCGAGCCAGATCGGCGTCGCGCCGCGCAGCCCGGCCCAGCCGAGCATTGCCCGCTCGCGCAGGTCGAGCGGCGAGAAGGGGGTCGCGACGAAGGCGGCAAGCGGGCGGGCAAGCAGGATCAACACGGCCGAGAGCGCGAGGCTCTGCCAGGCGACGTCGCCGAGCGTGCTGGGGAAGACGAGCAGGCCGAGCAGGATGAAGAGGCCAATCTGGGCGACCCAGCCGACCCCCTCGTGGAAGGCGACGATCGTGCGTCGGGCCGGGATGCGGGCCGAGCCGAGGGCGAGGGCGGTGAGGTAGATCGCCAGGAATCCGGAGCCGTGGGCGATCTCGGCCAAGCCGAAGGAGAGCGCGGCGATCGCGATCGTCGCCACCGGGTAAATCCCGTCGGTCGGCAGCTGCGCCCGGTCGAGGGCGATCGTGGCGAGCTTGCCCAGAGCGACGCCGACCACCGCGCCGATCGCCAGTTTGAGCGCCAGCAGGCCGGCCATGTCGGCGAGGCCGAAGCCCGGCACCTGGATCCATTCGATGAAGCCGATCACCAGCAGCAGCGCGACCGGGTCGTTCATGCCCGACTCGCCCTCGAGCGAGCGCGCCAGCCGCTTTTTCAGAGTTGAGCGGCGCAGTACGGCGAAGATCGCGGCCGAGTCGGTGGCGGCGATCGCGGCGCCGACGATCATCCCTTCGAGCACGCTGATGTCGAAGATCCAGTGGGCGGCGAGCCCCGCCGTGCAGGCGGTCACCGCGGTCCCGATCGTCGCCATCGAGGCGGCGGTGCCGAGCACCGGGCGGATCTCTCCCCAGCCGGCGGTCAGGCCACCCTCGAAGAGGATCAGGACGAGGGCGATCGTGCCCAGGGTGCGGGCCAGCTCGACGTTGTCGAACTCGATCCCGCCGATGCCCTCCGAGCCGGCGAGCATGCCCAGCCCGAGAAAGAGCAGCAGGCCCGGAATGCGAATCCGGTCAGCGAGCAGCGCACCGAGGATCCCGGCAGCGAGCAGGGCACCGGCGACGAGGATCAGCTCGGCGTCGTGTCCGCCCATCCCGGCCTAGGTGTTCTCGTCGACCGCGGCGAGGCGCAGCTCGAGCTCCTCGGGGGACCCGGGCACCGGCACGTCCTCGGCTCGCTCGTGCGGGCGGCGGTAGATCAGGTAGAGCAGGCCGAACAGCACGCCGGCCATCAGGGTGAAGCCGATCTCGATCCGGTGAAACTCATTGCTTACCAGCGGCACGAAGTTCCAGCCGATGAAGAGCAGCGCGCAGGCGATCCAGCGGAAGGCCGCGCGCCGCACCTGTCCCTGCGCGACGCAGGCCTGGTTGACGGTGACCGAGGCGAGGTAGAGGCCGGTGCCAGCGGCGACAACCAGCAGTTCGGCGCGGTCGTAGCTGAACTTCTTGCTGAAGGCGAGCTGCATCAACTGCGGCCCGGCGACGAGGATCGCCAGCGCCATCACCGCGGTAAAGCCGGCGATGCCGATCAGCACCATCCGCACCGAGCGGTGGAACTCGTCCGCGCTGCCCGGCTCCTTGCTCGTGTGCAGGCCGGTCAGGTGGGGCAGGATGCTGGTCGAGACCGCCTGGAAGAGCTGCAGCGGAGCGCGTGCCAGCATCAGCACATTGAAGATGAAGCCCGCCGCCGCGGCGCCCTCGAGGCCGCGGGCGACCAGCGGGCCGGCGTTGAGGAAGGCCTGTTCGCTGAACATGATCACCAGCACCGCCGCGGCGAAGCCGGTCCCGTGCGCCATCGAGACCGCCGCATCCGCCGACTCGGGCGGCGGCGCGGGCGCGCTGCGGGCGCCGCGGGCGAAGGCCAGCGGCACCACCATCAGGCTCAGCGAGGGGGCGGCGACGATCCCGACGGCGACCCAGGACTGGCCGCTGAGCAGGCTGACCGCGACCAGCACGGCGAAGAGGGTGCGGAAGCAGGACTCGGAGAGGATCAGCGCGGTGAAGAGGCCGAAGCGCTTCTGGCCGGCGAGGAAGCCGCGGGCGAAGTAGCTGGCGGCGTAGAAGAGCACCGCCCCGAAGAAGATCCAGTAGAGCGTTTCGTTGCCCTCGAGCAGGTCGTTCTGCAGCGGCCCACGCAGCGCCAGCGCCAGCACCGCGAAGAGCGCCGCCAGGCCGAGCTGGATCGTCGCCGCGTTGCGGGTCGTGCCGGCGATCGCCTCGCCCTTGGCCAGGTGTTCGGAGATGTGGCGGGAGAGCAGCTGTTCGACCGGGCGGTAGAGGGTCGAGATCGTGATGAAGACGGCCGACCAGAGCACCGTGATCTGCCCGTAGTCGGGCTTGGAGAGCACGTGTGAGGCGATGAAGAAGTAGACGTAGGTGATCACCCCGGTCAGCCCGACCCCGATCGCGAGGAAGCTCGCGGTTTTGCCGTAGTCGGCGGTGGCCGAGCCGTTGCCGCTCGGGGCGCCGTCGCGAGCGCCCATGAGTTTGCGCAGCGCCTGCATCAGCTCTCCGGCGCGCCGGGCTCGTAATGCGAGGGCGGCACGTCGAGGGCGAGCTCGACCCGCCGCACGCGCTCGAAGACGCGCTGGGTCATCACCCGCTGTCCCGCCAGCAGGTCGCCGATTACGCCGAGGGCGAGCAGCTGGATCGCGGCGATGAAGAGGACGGCGCCGAGGATCAGCGACTGCACGTGGCCGGTGCTGTCGCCGTTGAAGATCCAGTCGAGCAGGAAGGGCAGCCAGGCGGCAAGCGCCAGCAGGGCCACCACCAGACCGGCAGTCGCAAAGACGCGCAGTGGCTCGTAGCGGGCGTAGATGCGCAGGATCGAGAGCGCGTTGCGGCGCACGTAGGCGCCGGTCGAGTCGAAGAGCCGCGACTCGCGCGTCTGCGGGTTGGTTGAGATCTCGACGCCGTCGACCGCGACCAGCATCTTGCCGGCCTGGATCAGGCTCTCCAGGGTGTAGGTGAAGTTGTCGACGACGAGCAGGCCGAGCGCCGCCTCGCGGTTGTAGGCGCGGAAGCCCGAGGTCGTGTCGGCGATCTCGGTCCCGGCGAGGCGGCTGACCACCCAGCTGCCGAGCCGCTGCAGCCCTTTCTTCGAGCCGGAGAAGTGGTCGATCTGGGCGACCTGGCGATCGCCGACGACCATGTCGGCCTTGCCGGCGAGGATCGGCGCCAGCAGCTTGGGGATGTCGGCGCCGCTGTACTGGTTGTCGGCGTCGGTGTTGACGATCACGTCGGCGCCGAGCTTCAAGCAGGCGTCCAAGCCCGCCTGAAAGCCGGCGGCGAGCCCCTTGTTGTTGGTCAGCCGCACGATGTGCTCGACCCCGTGCTCGCGGGCGACCTCGACCGTGCGGTCGGTCGAGCCGTCGTCGACGACCAGGAGCTCGACCGAGTCGATCCCCTGAATCTCGCGCGGAATGTCGGCGATCGTGGCTGGGAGGGTGGATTCCTCGTTCAGGCACGGAATCTGGACAATGAGCTTCATAGGCGAGCGGTCAGGGTATCCGCGCGTTCGGCGAGGAACGTCACAGAGTCCCCGGTTAGGCGCGGTACGATCAGTTGATTGACCAGTCAATCGGTCTCATGAAATCCCAGCTCACAGGCACGGATCGCTCATTTCTCGCGCGAGCGCTCGAGCTTGCGGAGCGCGGGCGGGGGCGAGTCAGCCCCAATCCTCTCGTCGGAGCTGTGGTTGTGCGGGGTGAGACGGTGCTCGGCGAGGGATTTCATGCGGAGCTTGGCGATCTGCACGCGGAGCGGGCGGCGCTCGCGGATTGCCGTGAGCGCGGCAACGATCCCGACGGGGCGACGATGTACGTGACGCTGGAGCCCTGTACGCATCAGGGCAGGCAACCGCCCTGCGTCGAGGCGATCCTCGAGGCGGGGATCTCACGGGTCGTGATCGCATCCGACGATCCGAGTGAGAAGGCCGCCGGGCGTGGCCCGGGGATCCTGTGCGACGGCGGCGTCGCGGTCGAGTTCGCCGCCGGCGAGGAGGCGAGCGCAGCGCGGCTGCTCAACCAGCCTTTCCGCAAGCACGCCCGCACCGGCTTGCCGCTGGTGACGCTGAAGCTGGCGATGTCGCTCGACGGCCGCACCGCAACCGCCCCCGGCGACTCCCCCTGGATCTCCAGTGAGCACAGCCGCGAGCTCGTCCACCGCTGGCGCGCCGAATCCGACGCAATCGCCGTCGGCATCGGCACCGCCCTAACCGACGATCCTCTTCTAACCGCCCGTCCTTCCGGTGCGCTTTTTGCACCCACCGCGAGCAAAAGGACCACCGGAAGCGATGTGCGGCAGCCGGTTCGCGTTGTTTTTGACCGCCAGGCGCGGCTGCCGCTCGATTCGCAACTGCTTCGCACTCTTGATGAGTCCCCGGTGATCGTTGTCACCGTCGCCGGGGCGGATACTGCGGCCTTGCGCGAGGCCGGCGCCGAGATCCTCGTCGCCGACGGCATTCCGGCAGCGCTCAGCGAGTTCGGCCGCCGCGGCATCACCAGTCTCTTCCTCGAGGGTGGGCAAACGCTTGTCGATGCCTTCGCCGAGGCCGGCGAGATCGACGAGGCGCGAGTATTCGTCGCACCAGTGCTGCTCGCCGGCGACAAGCGCACCGAGGCCGTCGACCCAGGCGCCACCGACGCCTTGATCGAGACCCGATTCAGGGAGTGGTGATGTTCACCGGGCTGATCGAGGACATCGGGACGGTCGAGGCGCTGCAGAGCGGTGAAGAGGGCGCGCGCCTGCGGATCGCGACGCGGCTCGCCGCGGAAATCGGCGAGGGCGACTCGGTCGCCGTCAACGGCGTCTGCCTCACCGCCACCGCCGTAGGCGCTACCGACTTCGAGACCGAGGCGATGAACCAGACCCTGAACGTCACTGCGCTCGGCGGCTTGAGCGAGGGCGACCGCGTCAACCTCGAGCTGGCGATGAAGGCCTCGGATCGGCTCGGCGGCCACATCGTCCAGGGCCACGCCGACGGCATCGGCACGGTCGCCTCGATCGAGGGGGACGGCTTTGCTCGTCGCCTCCGTGTCGGCCTCGGCCCCGAGCTGATCCGCTACGTGGTCGCAAAGGGCTCGATCGCCCTCAACGGCGTCAGCCTCACGGTCTCGGGACTGGGCGGGGACTGGGCCGAGGTCTCGCTGATCCCGGAGACGCTGGAGCGAACGACCCTGGGCGAGGCCGCTGTGGGCGACAAACTGAACGTCGAGTGTGACGTGGTGGCGAAGTACGTCGAGCGATTGATGAAACCATTCGTTGGAGAGGGGCAGGCTTGAGCCAGATGACCGAGACGCAGCGGACAGACGAGACGGGCAGGGAGGCGGGCGCGAGCCCGTTCTCGACGATCGAGGAAGGGATCGAGGAGATCCGCGAGGGCCGCATGGTCGTCGTCTGCGACGGCGAGGACCGCGAGAACGAGGGCGACCTGGTGATGGCGGCCCAGTTCGCCACGCCGGAGGCGGTCAACTTCATGGCCAAGGAGGCGCGCGGCCTGATCTGCCTGGCGCTGACCGCGGAGCGCTGCGAGAAGCTCGGCCTGAAGCTGATGGCGGCGAAGAACGAGGCGCCGCTGCAGACGGCCTTCACGGTCACGATCGAGGCCGCGGGCGGGGTCAGCACCGGCATCTCCGCCCACGACCGCGCCCACACGATCCAGGTCGCGATCGACCCCGGCTCCGGGCCGAGCGAGATCGTCGTCCCCGGCCACATGTTCCCGCTGCGGGCCAAGGAGGGCGGCGTGCTCGAGCGCACCGGCCACACCGAGGCCAGCGTCGACCTCGCCCGCCTCGCCGGCCTCACGCCCGCCGGCGTGATCTGCGAGGTGATGAACGACGACGGCACGATGGCCCGCGTCCCGGACTTGATCCCCTACTGCCAGCGCCACGGCCTGAAGATGATCACCGTCGCCGACCTGATCGCCTACCGGCGCCGCACCGAGGAGAAGCTGGTCGAGCGCGTCGTCTCGACCGCCCTGCCGACCGAGTTCGGCGACTTCACCGCGGTCGGTTACCGCTCGCTGGTCGACGACAAGCACCACGTGGCGATGGTCAAGGGCGACGTCGACGGGGTCGAGGACGTCTTGGTCCGCGTGCACAGCGAGTGCCTCACCGGCGACGTCTTCCACAGCATGCGCTGCGACTGCGGCGAGCAGCTGGTCGCGGCGCTGACCCAGATCGAGCAGGAGGGGAGGGGGGTCCTGCTCTACCTCTCCCAGGAGGGGCGTGGGATCGGCCTGCTCAACAAGCTCAAGGCCTACAAGCTGCAGGAGGAGGGGGCCGACACGGTCGAGGCCAACCTCAAGCTCGGCCTGCCCGCCGACCTGCGCGATTACGGCATCGGTGCCCAGATCCTCGGCGACCTCGGCCTGACCAGCATCCGCATCCTCACCAACAATCCGAAGAAGATCGTCGGCCTCGAGGGCTACGGCCTCTCGGTCTCAGAGCAGGTGCCGATCGAATCCTCGCCCAACGCCCACAACGAGGCCTACCTGCGGGCCAAGCGCGACAAGATGGGCCACTCGCTCCACCACCAGGGCCTCGCCTTCGACGAGGAGATGATCCGCGACGAGGAGGAACGCGACGACATGGGGGAGGGCCCCGTTGGTGGCTGAGTCAGGGGTTTTCCTCGAGACCTTCAGCGAGGAAGAGAAGGAGACGCTCTCGGGGCGCGGGTTCGCCGTCTGCGTCGGCCGCTTCTACGAGGACCTGGCCAAACGGCTGCTGGCCGGTGCCCGCGAAGGCTTCGAGATGGCCGGCGTGTCTGCCTCCGCGGTCAGTGAGGTCTCGGTGCCCGGCGCCTACGAGCTGCCCTTCGCCGCCAAGCTGCACGCGACCAGCGGGCGCTACGCCGGGGTCGCCTGCCTCGGCGTCGTCATCCGCGGTGAGACCGACCACTACGACTTCGTCTGCGCCGAGGCCGCCCGCGGGATCCAGGACGTGCAGCTGGAGACTGGCGTGCCCTGCGCGTTCGGCGTGATCACCTGCGACACGATGGAGCAGGCCCTCGCCCGGGCCGGTGGCGGCAAGCGCGACCAGGGTCGCAACGCCGCCCTCACCGTCGCCCGCATGGCCCTGCTCAAACAAGCCGTCAACCCGTACAACTGGGGTGTCCGCGACACCTAGCGGTCGGCGGCGGCAAGGACCGCCGCTGGTCTGTACCATCCCCGACCCGATGGCCAAGGTATGTCATAGCTGCGGCAAGGGACCGGCGTTCGGCCAGTCCCGCAGCCACTCGATGGTCGCGACCAAGCGGCGCTTCGATCCGAACCTGCAGAAGGTGCGGATCACCGAGAACGGGCGCAAGCTGCGGACCTACGTCTGCACGCGCTGCCTCAAGGCCAACAAGGTTACGAAGGCCGCGTAGCTCGCAGGCCTTGAAGGTGGGGGGAGCCCGGTGGGTCTCTGGGCGAATTGATGTCGCACGCGCCAAAGGCGCTTAGCGACGAATGATGAGCGCGGCTGCGCCGCGCCTAGAAGCACGAGTGCAGCGGCCGCCTGCGGCGACATTCGCCCAGAGACCCACCGGGCTCCCTTCAGCTACGAGCCCCGCGCTCACGCGAGCGTCCCTACCAAGCTCTGCCGAAAGCTCGCCGCGTGCGGTCTCGCCCCAAGCTCCTGCTGCGGCTCGGGAAGCTCCGGTGGTGCCCGATGCCTCGAAAGCTTGTCTGCCTCCCATCGGCTGCCTGACCTTCCCGGACGCTCGCGTGAGGGTGTCGGTGGCCCTTCTCCGGAATGTTGCCGAAGGCAGCCGCCGCACTCGTGTTTCGAAGCGCGGCGGAGCCGCGCTCCCCATTCGTCGCTAAGCGCCTTTTGGCGCGTGCGACATCAATTCCGGAGAAGGGCCACCGACACCCTGACCCAGCCTCCCGAAGCTACTCAGTAGCCGATGCGACCACGGGGTGCTCACCCGTAGGCGCCGGATCGCCCTCTGCCGGCTCAACGTGCAGCCTGGGCAGGATCCGGTCCAGCCATGCGGGGAGCCACCAGGCGCTCTTGCCGAAGAGCTGCATCAGGGCGGGTACAAGGACCGAGCGGATGATCACGGCGTCGATGAAGATGGCCGACGCGAGGCCGAGGCCGAAGAGTTTGATGATGCGGTCTTCGCCGATCATGAAGGAGAGGAAGACGGTGACCATGATCGCCGCCGCGGCGGTGATCACGCGGCCGGTCAGGGCGAGGCCGCGGGTGACGGCGAGGGTGGCGTCGTGGCTGTTCTCCCACTCCTCGTGGATGCGCGACATCAGGAAGACCTCGTAGTCCATCGAGAGGCCGAAGATGATCGCGAAGAGGAAGATCGGGAAGAAGGAGATGATCGGCCCGGTGCCGTCGACCCCGATCAGGCTGGCGCCCCAGCCCCACTGGAAGACGGCGACGATCAGGCCAAAGGCGGCGCCGATGCTGAGCAGGTTCATCACGATCGCCTTCAGTGGCACCAGGATCGAGCGGAAGACCGCCATCAGCAGCAGCGCCGAGAGCAGCACGACGACGCCGATGAAGAGCGGCAGCTTGTCGGCGATCGCGGTGCCGAAGTCCTCGAAGATTGCGGTGATGCCGCCGACGTGGACCTGGGCGCCGGTGCGCTGCTCGACCGGCGGGATCATCTCGTCGCGGATGTGATCGAGCAATTCGGTTGTCTTCTCGCTCTGCGGCGAGGTGGCCGGGTAGACCTGGAAGACCCCGGTGTTCTTGGCCTCGTTGAGCATCACCGGGGTGGTCTCGGCGACGCCTTCTTCGCCGACGAGCTCTTGGCGCAGCTCGGTGAGTGCGGCGTCGTCACCTTCGCTTGGCAGCGCTGCGACGATCGAGAAGGGGCCGTTGAAGCCGGGCCCGAAGCCATCGGCGAGCAGGTCATAGGCCTCGCGCGTCGTCGTTCCGGCCGGGTCGGTGCCGGCGTCGTTGGAGCCGAGCCGCAGCGAGAGCGTCGGGATGCAGAGGATCAGCAGCAGGCCGCCGGAGAGCACCGCCGAGAGCACCGGGCGCTTCTGGATCTCACGGCTCCAGCGAAACCAGCGGGTGTTTTCCGCAGTTGATGGTGCCCGCTTGAGCCCGGGGATGCGCAGCTTGTCGACCCGGCGCCCGGCGATCGTCAGCAGCGCCGGCAGCAGGGTGAGCGCCGCGATCATCGTCATCAGCACGGCGAGGGCCGCCGCGACGGCCACCCCGTAGAGGAAGGAGAGGCCGAGCAGCAGCATCCCCATCAGGGCGATGATCACCGTCACGCCGGCAAAGAGCACGGCGCGGCCGGCGGTGTCGACGGCGGCGATCGCCGCGTCGCGCGACTCCATCCCCTCGTCGAGGCCGTTGCGGAAGCGGGTGAGGATGAAGAGGGCGTAGTCGATGCCGACGCCGAGGCCGATCATCGCCGCCAGCTGGGGCGCGAACTCGGCCGTGTCGAAGACGTGGGTGCCGAGCGTGACCAGGCTGAGGCCGACACCGAGGGCGAAGAGGGCGGTGATCAGCGGCAGGCCCATCGCCACGACCGAGCCGAAGGTCAGCAGCAGGATGATGACCGCGGCCAGCAGGCCGATCATGAACGAGGCGTCGCCTTCTTCTTCGGCCCGCGCTTCCTCGATCGGCTGCCCGCCCAACTCGATCTGGAGCCCGCCGCCATTGGCCGCCTCGGTGTCGCCGATCAGCTTCTTGGTGTCGTCTTTTTCGAGTTCGCTGGTGAAGACGTCGTACTGGACCGTCGCGTAGGCGATCTCGCCGTCCTCGCTGATCGCCGCCGCGCCGCCGCCCTCGTAGGGACTCGCTACTTCGCTGACGTGCGGGAGGGCTTCCGCTTCGGCGAAGAGGCCCTCCATGGTCCTGCGGACGGCGGGAGACTCGACCCCGCCGTCGGCCCTGAAGACGATCGTCGCGGTGTCGCCCGACTGGGCCGGGAACTTGCTTTCCAGCAGGTCAAAGGCATCGGTCGAGTCGGAGGCCGGCAGCTTGAAGTCTTCGGAGAAGGCGGAGCCGACCGCGCCGGAGATCCCGATGGCCGCGACCAGGGCCACGATCCAGCCAATGATCACCGTCTTGCGGTGCCCGGTGCACCATGTTGCGAAGCGTCTCATCGAGCGTCGCACCGTAGCGAACTCGTCCGTTGGATTGCATCGCCTCTCCGGCAGTTAGATTTCGAGCGATGCCCGATCCCAGCATCGTGCGCTTCCGGCGCGTCGTCAGCTCTGCCTACGCTCATCTAGAGGCACGTCGCCAGGAGGTCAACGACCTCAACGTCTTCCCTGTCGCCGACGGCGACACCGGCGACAACATGGCGATGACGATGCGCGCCGTGATGGAGGAGCTCGACCGCCTCGACGGGCTCGAGGTCGACGAGGTCGGCCGCACGCAGCTGGTCCAGGCATTGGCCCGGGCGGCGCTGATGGGCGCCCGCGGCAACTCCGGCGTGATCCTCAGCCAGATCGTCCGCGGCGCCGCCGAGGAGCTGGCGAGCCGGCCCGGAGAGCTGATCGACCCGGTGCTGGTCGCCTCCGCCTTCGCCAGCGCCGCCGACGCCGCCTACGACTCGGTCCGCGAGCCGGCCGAGGGGACGATGCTGACCGTCTTCCGCGAGATGGCCCACTCGATCGCCCGCCAGCTCGCCCACCTCGACGCCGGCAAACAGCGGCTCGAGCAGGGCGTCCCCGACGAGCTCCAGGACGCGGTCCTGGCCGAGGTGCTGGAGCGGGCGATCGAAGACGGGCAGCGGGCAGTAGAGCGCACGCCGGAGCAGCTCGACGTCCTGCGCGAATCCGGCGTCGTCGATGCCGGTGGCTACGGCCTGGTCCTGATCCTCGCCGGCGTCGTCGCCGGTCTGCGCGGAGACGAGAACGCCGTGCCGGAGGTCTCCCACCACGAGGCGCCGCGGCTGAGTCAGCCCCATCACGAGGACAGCCGTTTCCGCTACTGCACCAACTTCATCGTCTCGGGCACCGGGTTGAGCAGCCGTGACTTCCTGCCGCGGCTCGAGGGGCTTGGCGACTCGGTGCTCGTGGTCGGTGACGAGGTGACGCTCAAGGTCCACGTCCACACCGACGACCCCGAGGCCGCGGTCGCCCTCTTCGAGGACGCCGGCAAGGTGACCAACCTCGACGTCGCCGACATGCGCGAGCAGATCGCCGAGCGCCGCGCCCGGCTCGAGGGCGGCCGCAGCGGCGCCGTCGCGGTGGCCGCCGGCGAGGGCCTCGAGCGGCTCTTCGCCGAGCTCGGGGCCCACGTCGTTCCCGGTGGCGAGACGCTCAACCCGTCGACCTACGAGCTGCTCGCCGGCATCCACCAGGTGCCCGCCGAGGAAGTACTCGTCTTTCCCAGCTCATCGAACGTGATCATGGCCGCCGAGCGCGCCTGCGAGCTCTCCGAGAAGCCGGCCCGGGTGGTCGCGGCGACCTCGCTGCAGAAGAGCCTGCTGACGCTGGTCGAGCTCGACCCGGACGCGGCGGTCGATGAGAACGCCGAGCGCCTCGAGGAGGCGCTCGGCACGATCGCCGATGGTGGCGTCGCCCCGGCCGCTCGCGATGATGCGCAGGGGCGCTTTCGCAAGGGCGACGCTGTCGGTTTCGTCGGCGAGGAGATCGTCGCCTGGGGAGGGGCGGGCACGACCCTGGCGGCGACGATCGAGAAGCTCGCCGAGGGGGCCGAGATCGTCACCGTGATCGGTGGGCAGGAGGCCCCGATCGCGCTCGACGAGCTCGACCCGCACGTGCCCGACGGCGTCGAGTTCGAGACCCATGACGGTGGACAGCCGAGCTGGTGGTGGCTGCTCGCCGCCCAGTAGTGCGCGCCTTCGCTGCCACCGCCGAGCTGACCAAGGCGCAGTTGCGCGACGCCCCGCTCCACTGGCCGCGGGTGAGCGCCCTCGACGTCTCGCTGCAGGCGCTGGAGGGGGTCGGGCCGAAGCTGGCCGAAACCGCGGCCGATGCAGGCATCGCGACCGTCGGTGATCTGCTCACCCGCTTTCCGCACCGCCACCGCGATCGCCAGATCGTCCCGGTTGGGAGCCTCGAGCCGAAGCAGCAGGCAAGCATCGCCGTCGAGGTGCTCGCCAATGCCGGTCGTCCCTTCCGCCGCCGTGGTCTCTCGATCCTCAGCGTCAAGGTCGGTGACGAGAGCGGCACGACGAGGGCGAGCTGGTTCAACCAGCCCTGGTTGGCCTCGAAGCTGACCGAAGGCACGCAGATGCTGCTCACCGGCACTGCCGATAAACGCGGCTTCCGCGTCTCCGAATACGAGTTCAGCGGCGACGCCAGCGAAGGCCTCGTCCCGGTCCACCCCGGCACCGAGCAGCTCAAAGCGCAGCGCCTGCGCCAGTGGATGGAGCAGGCGATTCGCTCGGTCGGCAACGTGCTCGAGCCGCTGCCCGCCGAGCTGCGCGCCCGCCGCGCGCTTCCCGGCGCTGCGGACGCGATCCACGCCGTGCACTTCCCGGAGACGGGCGAGGAAGTCGAGATCGCGCGCGAGCGGCTGCGCTTCGAGGAGCTCTTCCTCTACCAGGCGATCCTGGCGACGCGCAAGCGCTCGCACCGCGTCGCCCGACCGGCGCCGCGACTGGGCAAGCCGGGGGAGAGCGTCGGGTGCTGGCTCGAGTCGCTGCCGTTCGAGCCGACCCGCGACCAGCTCGAGGCCTTCGATGAGATCGATGCCGACCTCGACTCCGGCGAGCCGATGCAGCGGCTGTTGATGGGCGAGGTCGGCTCGGGCAAGACGGTGGTGGCGCTGTACTCGATGCTGCGGGCGCTGGAAGCGGGCTTCCAGGCCGTGCTGATGGCGCCCACCGAGACGCTCGCCGAGCAGCACGCCGTCACCCTCGGCAGGCTGCTGGCTGAAGCAGCGACCCCATTCGCGCTGCTCACCGGCGCCACGCCGGCGGCGCGGCGTCGGGAAGCGCTCGATCGTCTCGCCAGCGGTGAGCTCGGCCTGATCGTCGGCACCCACGCGCTGATCGAGCCGACCGTCGAGTTCGCCCGCCTCGGCCTCTGCGTGGTCGACGAGCAGCACCGCTTTGGCGTCGCCCAGCGCAAGGCCCTGGACGCCAAGGGCGTCGAGGGCATGGCGCCGCACATCCTGCACATGACCGCGACGCCGATACCGCGCACGCTCTCGTTGACCGCCTACGGTGACCTCGACACCACCGCCCTGCACGAGCTGCCCTCCGGGCGCAAGCCGGTGCAGACGCGGATCGTCGAGGAGGACGAGCGCGGTGGCGCCTACGAGTTCATCCGCGCCCAGCTGCGCGAGGGCAGGCAGGCCTTCGTCGTCTGCCCGCTGGTCGAGGAGTCGGAGAAAATGCAGGGCCGCGCCGCCGAGGTCGAGGCGGAGCGCCTGGCGGCCGGCGAGCTGCGCGACTTCCGCGTCGGCGTGATCCACGGCCAGATGCGCTCCGTCGACAAGGCCGCGGCAATGGAGACGTTTGCCGCGGGCGCAACCGACGTGCTGGTCGCGACGACGGTGATCGAGGTCGGCATCGACGTGCCGAACGCAACCGTGATGGTGATCGAGGGTGCCGAGCGCTACGGCATCTCGCAGCTGCATCAGCTGCGCGGCCGGGTCGGCCGCGGCGAGCACGCCTCCTGCTGCCTGCTCTTTCCCGAAGACGCCGGGGCGCTGGCGCGCCAGCGGCTGAAGGCGGTCGAGCGCGAGAGCGACGGCTTCAAGCTGGCCGAGGTCGACCTCAGCCTGCGCGGCGAGGGCGAGGTGCTGGGCACACGCCAGCACGGACTACCTCGCTTCGCCGTCGCCGAGCTGCCCGAGGACGCAGCGGCCCTGGAAGCAGCCCGCGAAGAGGTGCTCGCCCTGCTGCGCGAGCACGGCTCACTCGATGCACCCGAGCTCGGGCCCCTGCTCGAGGCCGCCCGCCGCCGCTTCGGCGCCGGCGCCGCCGACCCGATACCACTGTGACCCGATGAGAGTGATTGCCGGAGAGCTCGGTGGACAGCAACTGGTCGCGCCGCGCGGTTGGAAGGTGCGGCCGACCTCCGATCGCGCCCGCGAGGCGATCTTCTCGGTGCTCGGCGATCGCGTCAGCGGCGCCCGAGTGCTGGACCTCTATTGCGGCACTGGCGCCCTGGCGATCGAGGCGCTATCGCGCGGCGCCGCTGGCGCCACCCTGGTCGACCGCGACACCCGCGCGGCGCTCGGCAATATCGAGCGACTTGGTCTCTCCGAGCGGGTCGAGCTGGTCCGCAGCGACGCCGCGCGCTGGTTGGAGAATCGCGAAGGCGGGGAGGAGAAGCCCATCTTCGATCTCGTCTTCATCGACGCCCCTTATAGACTCGCCGACCGCGTGGGGCAGGAACTCGATACCCGGCTGCCGGACCTTCTTTCTGAGGAGGGACGGGCGATAGTTGAGAGCGGCGCCCGCCGGCCGCTCCGCATCGACTCGCTGCCGCGCCTGCGCCAGCGCCGCTACGGAGCCGCCGACGTCTCGATCTACGGGAGCGCCGCCTGATGACCGAGCAGCGCGACGGCACCGTCGTCTGCCCGGGCAGCTACGACCCGGTCACCAACGGGCACATCGACATCATCACCCGCAGCTCCGAGGTCTTCGAGCGCGTCGTGGTCGGCATCGTCAACAACCCGATGCGCAAGGACAAGACACTCTTCACCGCCGAGGAGCGCAAAGGCCTGATCGAAGAAGCGACCGCCGACCTCGGCAACGTCGAGGCGCGGATCTTCTCCAACCTGCTGGTCGAGTTCGCTCGCGAATCCGGTGCGCGGGCGATCGTCAAGGGCCTGCGCGCGATCTCCGACTTCGAGTACGAGTTCGAGATGGCCCAGCTCAACCGCAAGCTCGACCCCGGGATCGAGAGCATCTACATGATCGCTTCGCCGCAGTACAGCTTCCTTTCCTCGACCGGAGTGAAGGAAATGGCGACCTTCGGCGGCGACGTTTCCGACCTCGTTCCGGGCCCTGTGTCGGCCGCGATGACGCAGCGCCTGGGCGACAGGTAGGCTTTTCCGATGCGGCGTGGAGTGGGCGAGAGCTTGCAAAAAGCCGAGGAAATAACCCGTTCTTCACCGAAGATGGCTCTGACACGTAGGCTTACGACCTCCTGATGGACGTTCTCGTTCTAATAGACAAGCTCGACGATGTCGTGCACAACGCCCGGCCGGTGCCACTCACCGACCAGGTTCGTGTCGATCGCGAGGAGATCTACGACCTGCTCGACCAGATGCGGGCGACGATCCCCGAGGAGATCAAGCAGGCGCGCTGGATCGTCAAGGAGCGCCAGGAGATGCTGGCCGAGGCCAAGCGTGAGGCCGAGCGCATCGTGCGCGAGGCGCGCGAGCAGCAGGCCCGCCTGATCTCCGACGAGGAGGTCACCAAGCAGGCCGAGCGCGCCGCCGACGAGATCGTCGAGGACGCGCGGGCGCGTGAGCGGGAGATTCGTCTTGGCGCCGAGGACTACGCCGACGAGATCCTCAACACGCTTGAGGTCAACCTTCAGAAGTTCCTCGCTGCGGTGCAGCGGGGTCGAGATCGACTGGCTGGCAGGGATGAGGAGCAGCAGCCGGTGCCGGATCTCGACGAGCAAGAGCAGCAGTAGCGCGGGAGGGAGGGCAAGCCCCTCCCAAAACGCTCGGCAGGAGCCTCGCTGGAGTGTTTTGGGAGGGGCTTGCCCTCCCTCTCACCCGAAGCTTCCCTCCCCGATCAGTAGGTGGCTGCCAGCACGGCAAGGCCGTCGGCCTGCCAGGTGACTTGGCCGCTGGTCCAAGCGATGAGCTTCTCGCGCTGCTCCGGGTCGAAGGCGTCGGCGATCACGAACGCGCGAGATTGCTCTCGCACTCGGCGACAGAGGGCTTGGAGTTGGTCGTCGTTCAGCTCGGCGGTGGCTAGGACGGAGATGACCAGGTCCCAGGGGCCGTCGGGGAGGGGGTCCTCCATGCGGGCCAACTGCACGTCGTCGTAGTCCTGGCGGGCGCGGAAGACCATGTCGGGGCTGGAGTCGAGGCCGACTACCCAGGCGTCGGGATGGGCCTCGATCAGGCGGCGGGTGGTCTCGCCGGTGCCCATGCCGAGCTCGAGCACGCGCTCGGGTGGGAAGGGGATCGCGGCGATCGCCTGCTCCTGCAGTTCGTCATAGCGGGGGATCTGCGTGCGGATCCGCTCCAGGTAGACCTCGGGTGTCCAGTCCAATTGACCTATTCCGTAATCTCGTCGGGAGGGCTCATCGTAAGCCCGGCCGAAGCGGAGGGAGCATTTCCATGGCGCAATCGTCAACGATCATCGATCTCGCGCGGCTCTCGCTGTCCCACGGCGAGGGACGGCGGTTGGAGTTGCCGGTGGACCTGGAGCCGCTCGAGCTGGCGGGTCAGGCCTACGTCTCGCCGGACTCCGTTCCGGTCCGCCTTGACGTCTCGCGTCCCAGCGGCGGCTACGCCTTTCGCCTGCGCTTCCCGGCTCGGATCGAGGGGCCCTGCATGCGCTGCCTGGAGGGGGCCGTGCTGGAGGCGGAGGTCGACGCCCGTGAGGTGGCCCAGGAAAACACCGAGGACGAGGAGCTGCTCAGCCCTTACGTCGTCGACGACGAGCTCGACCTCGGTCGCTGGGCGCATGACGCGGCGGTGCTGGCGATTCCCAATCAGTTCCTTTGTCGCACCGACTGCGCCGGCCTCTGCCAGGTCTGCGGTGAGTCGCTCAACGATGCCGACCCGGCCGAGCATGACCACGATGCGGGGCCCGACCCCCGCTGGGCAAAGCTCAGGGAGCTAAAGCTGGAGTAGGGCAGCGAGGGCCAGCAACCCGCTACCATGCGCCACTGCTCATGGCTGTCCCGAAGAAGAGAACTTCTAGTGCTCGGCGCGACAAGCGGCGGGCCAATCACAAGGCGGGTAAGGCGCGGCTTAATCAGTGCCCGCGCTGTCACAGCCCGCGTTTGCCGCATCGGGTGTGTCCCACTTGTGGGACCTACGCCGGGCGCGAGGTGATCAAACACCCGATTGCCGAGCCGACTGCGCCCTCGCCTGACGCTGCTGAGTAGCGATGCCTGAGGGCGTCACCGTCGCCCTGGATGGTTTTGGGGCGGAGCAGGGCTTCGAGGTGCTGGCTCAGGGTGCGCGTGCCGCAGCTGCAGATGGAATTCGCTTGCGGGTGTTCGGGCCGCCGGAGGAATTGGGACTTGCTGGGGTCGCCGGCATCGAGGTTGTGCCGACGAGTGAGTGGATTGGCAATGAGGAGGACCCGGTCGCTGCGGTGCGAGCGAAGAAGGAGACCTCTGTCGTGCGCGCTGCTGCCGATGTCGCCGAGGGGCGCTCCGCGGCGATGGTCAGCCCGGGCTCGACCGGGGCGACGATGGCTGCCGCCACCTTTGGCCTGCGCCGCCTCAAGGGCGTGCAGCGGCCGGCGCTGGCGGTGCAGCTTCCGGTTCCGGGCAAGCCGGTGCTCTTCCTCGACGTCGGCGCCAACGTCGAGGTGCGGGCTCAGCACCTGGTCCAGTTCGCCTTCCTCGGCGCCGCTTTCAGCGAGGCGGTGCTTGGGATCGCGCGGCCGCGGGTCGGCCTGCTCTCGGTCGGCGAGGAGGCGGGCAAGGGGCGCGAGGAGGTGGTCGCGGCCAATGACGTCCTTGCCACCACGACCGGGATCGATTTCATCGGCAACGTCGAGGGCCGTGACCTGCCCGGCGGCGCCGCCGACGTGGTCGTCACTGACGGCTTTACCGGCAACGTCTCGCTGAAGCTGATGGAGGGCACGGCAAAGACCGTCACCGGGGCGATCCGCGATGCGGCGCGCGCCAACCCGCTGGCCTCGCTCGGCGGTCTGCTGATGCGGCCCGCCTTGGGCGGCCTGCGGCGCGAGCTGCATCCGGACACGACCGGCGGCGCGATCCTGCTCGGACTGCGCGGCATCGCCGTCGTCGGCCACGGCAGCTCCGGCGCCGAGGGAATCGCCAACGCGATCCGCCTTGCCGCCCGCTGCGTCGAGGTCGACGCGGTCGGGTGCACGGCCACGTTGCTGCAGACCGGGGGCGCCGGCCGCGGCGAGCTCGCTGGCCGTGCCGAGGTGGACGGCGCGTGATAGGAACCCGGCAATGAGTCGCGAGCAAGTCCTCACCCTGGTCCGCAACCACCTTGCCGAGGAGCTCGAGATCGATGCCGCCAAGATCGGCGAGGGGAGTCGCTTCAAGGAGGACCTCGACGCCGACTCGCTCGATCTCTACGAGCTGGTGATGGAGCTGGAGGACACTTACGGGATCTCCGTCTCTGAGGAGCAGGCAGCCAAGATCGCGACGGTCGGCGACGCCGTCGACTTTGTGCTCGAGCACGCGCCGGCGTGAGCGACGCGACCCTCGCCGAGCTGATCGCCGAACTTCCGGAGGAGCTGCGCCGCCAGGCGCTGACCCACTCGTCGTGGAGCGAGGTGCGGGTCGAGTCCTACGAGCGCTTCGCCTACCTCGGTGACAGCGTGCTCGCCCTTGCCGTCGCTCGCGAGCTGGTCGAGCGCTTTCCCGAGGTCGATGCCGGCGGTTTGACCAAGATCCACAACCAGGCGGTCAGCGGCGTCTCCTGTGCCGAGGTCGGCCGTGACCTCGGAGTGCCCGAGATGCTGCGCGCAAACGAGCCGGAGGACATGCCGGTCGGCATCCCGGCCGAGGTCCTGCTCAGCGGCGAGCGGCCGCTGCCGGAGGCGACCGAGGCCTTGATCGGCGCCTGCTTCCTCGCCTTCGGCTTCGACCGCGTTGCCGCCGCCGTGGCGCAGGCCTTCGAGCCACGGATCGAGCATGCGGCCGAGACGCGGATCGACTTCAAGTCGGCGCTGCAGGAGTTACTGGCGCGGCGACACCTGCGCGTAAGCTACGAGGTGACCGCGGAATCCGGGCCACCGCACCGGCGCAAGTTCGAGGTGGCGGCGATCGTCGATGCCGAGCAAGTCGGCGAAGGCGAGGGACGGAGCAAGAAGGCGGCCGAGCAAGCCGCCGCCGAGCAGGCGCTGAAACGGCTTGGGGACTAGGGATGCTGATCGCGTCCGATGCGCTCGCGAGGCTAGGCAGCCGAGGGTCCAGGGACCGGAGTCGGAGCTAGAGAACGCATGTATCTGAGATCAATCGAGATGAAGGGGTTCAAGTCGTTCCCCGAGCGGGCGAAGCTGGAGTTCTCGCCCGGCGTCAGCGTGATCGTCGGCCCCAACGGCTCCGGCAAGTCGAACATCACCGACGCCGTGCTCTGGGCGCTCGGCGAGCAGAGCCCGGGCGCGATCCGCGGTGCCTCGATGCAGGACGTGATCTCGGCCGGCGGCAAGGGCATCGGCCAGCGCCGCGCCGCCGAAGTCGAGGTCGTGATCGACAACTCGGAGGGCCGCGCTGCGACCGAGCTCTCCGAAGTCGCGGTCAAGCGCACGCTCGATCGCTCCGGTGACGGTGGTTACCGCCTCAACGGCGCCCGCTGCCGTCTCGTCGACGTCACCGAGGTGCTCTCCGACACCAACCTCGGTCGCGAGATGCACTCGGTGATCAGCCAGGGCCGGGTCGAGTCGATCATTCACTCGAAACCACGCGAACGGCGGCTGTTGATCGAGGAGGCTGCCGGCCTTGGCAAGCACCGCAAGCGCCGCCGCCGCTCCGAGCTGAAGCTGCGCGCCGCCCGCGACAACCTGGACCGTGCCCTCGACCTCGAGCGCGAGGCGCGGGCTCGCCTGCGCCCGCTCAAGCGCCAAGCCCAGGCGGCTGAGCTGGGAGCGCGGATCGAGCGTGAGGAACTTGGCCTGCGCGGGCAGCTGGTGGCGGAGGAACTGCGCTTCGGTGCCGATCGCGCTGCCGCGGCGGAAAAAGCCGCAAGCGAGGCACGGGCGCAGCGGGCGGTGCTGGAGAAGAACCTCGCCGAGGTGAGCGAGAAACGCCGCGCCGCCGAGGAGCGCTTCGCCGCCCGCGACCGCGAGCGCACCCAGGCCTGGGGCCTGCTGACCAAACTGCGCGGCGAGCAGCAGCGGATCGCGATCCGGGCCACCGGCCTCTCTGACCGCGAGGGCGATATCTCCGGTCGCCTGGAGGCTCTGCGCGCCGAGCTGGGGCCGCTGACACTTGACGTCGGTGGCAGCGCGGCGCCGGGCGAACGGGCACGCAAGCTGGAGGAGGAGCTCGACGAGATCGACGCCGGCCTGGCCGGCGCGGCCGATGGGCTCGCCCGGGCCCGTTCCGCCGATGCCAGCGAAGCGGCGCGTGAGGCCGCTCTCGGCGCTGTGCAGAGCGGTGCCGAGCGCGCTACACGCCACGCCCGCCGGGCCGAGGGCCTGCTCGGCGAGCGCGCCCGCGAGGTGTTGCGCAAGCGTCTAGCCAGCGGCGAGGAACTGCTTGACGACGTTCGCGCTGCCGCCGCGGCCGCCACCGCGGCCGAGGCCGCGATCCGGGCCCGGGTCGAGCGAATCGAGCAGCTCGTCGTCGGCGGCGAGGGCGACAGCGACGAGATCGCGGAGGAGATGCGGGCCTGTTCGCAGCGCGAGTACGAGTTGCAGGCCGAGATGAAGACCGCGTCGGATCGGCTGACCGAAGTCGAGGTCGAGGCGGCGCACCTCGGTGACCGCCGAGCCGAGGCCGCCAAGGAGCTGGCCTCGATAGCGGAGCGGCTCGGTGAGGAGATTGAGCCGGCGACCGCGGCGCTGAGCGATGAGGAGCGGGCCGAGATCGATCGCCGGCTCGAGCGGCTGGAGCGCCGCCGCGCCCAGATCGGCCCGGTAAACCCGCTCGCCGAGCAGGAGTACGAGGAGGCCCGCGAGCACGTCGAGTCGCTGCAGGCCCAGCGCGAGGACACCGAGCGGGGGATGCGCGAGCTGGAGGCGCTGATCCGCGATATCGACCGCGAGATCGAGCGCGCCTTCGAGCAGACCTTCGAGGCGACGGCGAAGAACTTCGAGGAGATGGTCGAGCATCTCTTCCCCGGTGGCCGCGGCCGCCTGCGCCGGGTCAGCTTGCGGCCCGTGAGCGACGCCGAGGAGGCGAGCACGGAGGCGAGCGCCGACGGCGACGAGGGCGACGAGGAGGCCGAAGAACAGCGCGAGGAGCTCGGGGTCGAGATCGAGGTCACCCCTGCGGGCAAGTCGACCCGCAAGCTCTCACTGCTCTCCGGCGGCGAGAAGTCGCTGGTCGCGATCGCCTTCGTCTTCGCTGTCTTCCTCGCTCGACCGTGCCCCTTCTACATCCTCGACGAGGTCGAGGCCGCCCTCGACGACGCCAACATCGATCGCTTCCTGCAGCTGATCAGGCGCTTCTCCGACCGCGCCCAGTTCGTCATCGTCACCCATCAGAAGCGCACGATGGACGCCGCCGACGTGCTCTACGGCGTGACCATGGGCGGCGATGGGGTGACCAAGGTCGTTTCCCGCCGCCTGCCGCGTGAAGTGGCTGAGGACGGCGGAGAGGCCGAGGATGTCAAGGCCGAGGAAGTAGCAGTGCCGCCGCCCTTCGCCGGCGTCGCCGAGGAAGACGGGGACGGGGCAGAGGTCGAGGATTCAGGACCTCGCGCCGGCGTGCTCGGCGAGCAGCCCGCGGCTCCAGCGTCACCGCGCGACTCCGCCGAAGCCGCCTAGAACCCCGCCCCCAGCGCTTAAAGGAAACAGAACGTTCCCGAATTGGGGACCACGCTAGGCTGTCCGCGGGGAAGGAAAGGAGGGACCGTGGCGCAGCGTCACATGGACAGGCTGACGTCGTTCGATACGTCGTTTCTGGCCAACGAGAAGTCCAACGGGCACATGGCGATCGGCGCCGTGCTGGTCTGCGAGGGCGTGCCGCCCAGCCACGAGGAGTTCCTCGCCAGCATCCGCAGCCGCTTGCATCTGCTGCCGCGCCTGCGCCAGCGGCTTTCCTATCCACCACTGGGCTTGGGTCGCCCCTTCTGGGTCGACCACGCCGAGTTCGACGTCCACGAGCACGTCAGCCGCCGCAAGCTCGCCGCACCTGGCGACGATGATCAATTCCGCACCGCCGTCGCCGAGACCTTCGCGCCGCCGCTGGACCGCTCGCGGCCACTCTGGGAACTCTGCCTCGTCGAGGGCATGGAGAACGACCGTTTCGCGATCGTCTACAAGACCCACCACGCGATGGCCGACGGCATCTCCGCGGTCGACATCGGCGTCCTGCTCTTCGACGTCGAGCCGACGACAGAGGCGGTGCCGGAGCCAGCGCCCTGGGAGCCGAAGCAGGTCCCCTCGCCCACCGGGCTGCTGGGATATGCGGTGCGCGGCTTCGGCCAGATGTTCGTCCGCGCCGGGCGCTGGCTGGCCGCCGCTATCCGCAGTCCGCGCCGTGCCGGCAAACGCGCCTCCGATGGAATCGCTGGCCTTTGGGAGGTGACTTGGAACCTCACCAAGCCGGCGCCGAAGGTGCCGCTCAACGTCGACATCTCCCCCCACCGCAATTTCTACGGTGCCCGCTGCGACCTCGACGAGTTCAAAGAGCTCAAGAACGTTCTCGGCGCCACGGTCAACGACGTCACCCTGGCGGTGACCGCCGGCGCCCTGCGCCGCTGGATGCTCGACCGCGAGCTGGACACCGAGGGGATTGAGCTGCAGGCGCTGGTGCCGGTCTCGATCCGCACCGAAGACCAGCACGGTGAGCTCGGCAACAAGCTGACCGCGATGCGCGGTCCGCTGCCCGTCGGCATCGCCGACCCGGTCGAGCGCGTGCACTTCGTCGCCAAGGCGATGGACGATCTCAAGGCCTCCAAGCAACCGCTCGGGGCGGAGGCGATCTGGGGTCTCAACGACTGGTTTCGCGACTTTGCCCCGCCGTTGCTGCTCGGCCCGACCGCGGCGATCAACTTCTCCACCCGGCTCTTCAACCTGCTGGTAACCAACTTCCCGGGGCCGCAGATTCCCTTCTACGTGCGCGGTCGCGAGCTGGTCGAGGTCTACCCGGTTGGCTTCCTCGCCCGCCGCCACGCGCTGGCGATCGCGATCATCAGCTACAACGGCGCGATCGGCTTCGGCTTGCTCGGCGACCGCGACTCGATGGCCGATATCGAGCGAATCGGTGCCTACATCGAGGAGGGCGTGGAGGAGCTCCGCACCGCCGCCGGGATAGCCTCCCCGCACGATGGCGACGAGTTGGCAGGAGATTCTCGACCTGGGGCAGCGAGCGGCCCCGACGGGTTCGTCCGAGGCTGAGTCCGAGACGCAGCGTCGCGGCGTCTTCCGTCGCCTGCGTCAGAGCCTCTCCAAGAGCCGCCAAGCGCTGACCGAGGAGATCTCGGCCAGCTTCTTCGACCGCATCGACGAGGGGACCTGGGAGCGCCTGGAGGAGGCGCTGATCCTCGCCGACGCCGGCGCCCCGACCACGGCAAAAGTGGTCGAACGGCTCGAGCACGAGGTCGAGGCGGGCAAGGTCCCGGCCGACGGCGACGCCGTGCAGGCGCGGCTGATCGAGATCCTCGCCGAGGTCGCCGCCACTGCGCGGGCGCCGATCGACCTCAGCGGCGAACCGGCCGTTCTGCTGATGGTCGGCGTCAACGGCACCGGCAAGACGACGACGATCGGCAAGATCGCCTGGCACCTCTCCAAGGAGTTCGGGCTCTCGGTGGTGCTTGGGGCGGGGGATACATACCGCGCCGCCGCTGCCGAGCAGCTGGCCGAGTGGGCCGATCGCGCTGGGGCCGAACTGGTTCGCTCCGAGGAGGGCGCCGATCCCGGCGCCGTCGCCTTCGACGCGGTCGAGGCCGCCCAGGCTCGCGGCGCCGACGTCGTCATCGTCGATACCGCCGGGCGCCTGCACACGCAGACCAACCTGATGGACGAGCTGGCCAAGGTGCGGCGGGTGATCGCCAAGCAGCTCCCCGGCGCGCCGCACGAGACGCTGCTCTCGATTGACGCCACCACGGGCCAGAACGGCCTGCGCCAGGCCAAGATCTTCGCCGAGGCGGCCGAGGTCGACGGCGTCGTCCTGACCAAGCTCGACGGCACCGCCAAGGGCGGCATAGTCCTGGCCATCGCCGACGAGCTGGGCATCCCGGTCAAGCTGATCGGCACCGGCGAGACGCTCGAGGACCTCCGCCCCTTCGACCCCACCGACTTCGCCAACGCCCTTCTGAGCCCCTAAGCTCAGCGCAGTGTTCGACCAGCTTTCAGACCGGCTGCAGGCGACCCTCTCCGACGTCCGTTCGCGCGGCAAGCTGAGCGAGTCCGACGTCGATGCGGCGATGCGCGAGATCCGCCTCGCCCTGCTCGAGGCCGACGTCAACTTCAAAGTCGTCAAAACCTTCACCAAGACGCTGAAGGAGCGCTGCCTCGGCGCCGACGTGCTCGGCAGCCTCGATCCCGGCCAGCAGGTGATCAAGATCGTCAACGAGGAGCTGGCCGGGCTGATGGGCGGGACCGGCAGCGAGCTCGCCTTCGCCTCCAGCGGCCCGACCGTGATCCTGATGGCCGGCCTGCAGGGCTCGGGCAAGACGACCGCTTGCGCCAAGCTCGCCCGCTTCCTGCGCGAGGACGGCAAGAAGGACGTCGCCCTCGCCGCCTGCGACGTCTACCGGCCGGCCGCGGTCGAGCAGCTGGTCACCGTCGGCGGCCGCGTCGGCGCCCACGTCTACGAGAAAGGCACCGACGCCGACCCGGTCGAGATCGCCGCCTGGGCGCTCGAGCAGGCCAAGACCGAGCGCCGCGACGTGCTGATCGTCGACACCGCTGGCCGCCTCCACGTCGACAAGGACCTGATGGAGGAGCTGGCCAGGATCCGCAAGCGGATCAAGCCGCACGACGTGCTGCTGGTCGTCGACGCGATGACCGGCCAGGACGCGGTCGGCGTCGCCGAGTCCTTCGCCGAGGCGGCTGAGTTCGACGGCGTGGTGATGTCGAAGCTCGACGGCGACGCCCGCGGCGGCGCCGCACTCTCGGTCAAGGCGGTGACCGGCAAGCCGATCCTCTTCGCCTCGACCGGCGAGAAGCTCGAGGCCTTCGACCGCTTCCACCCCGACCGCATGGCCTCGCGCATCCTCGGCATGGGCGACGTGCTCAGCCTGATCGAGAAAGCCGAGCAGCAGATCGACGAGAAGCAGGCGCTCGATCTCGAGCAGAAACTGAAGAAGAACCAGTTCACGCTCGAGGACATGCTGCAGCAGATGCGCCAGGTGCGCAAAATGGGCCCGCTCAGCGGCATCCTCGGCATGCTGCCCGGCATGGGAGCGATGAAGCAGCTGAAGAACGCTGACATCGACGAGGGCCAGCTCGACCGGGTCGAGGCGATCATCCTCTCGATGACCCCGGAAGAGCGGGCGAACCCGGCGTTGATCAAGGGATCGCGCCGCAAACGCATCGCCAACGGCTCCGGAACCAGGCCCCAGCACGTCAACCAGCTGATCAAGCAGTTCGATCAGATGCGCAAGATGATGCGTCACGTCGCCTCCGGCAAGGCGTTGGATCCGCAGCAATTGGCGCAGATGTCCGGTGGCGCCCCGCGCCCGAAGATCAGAAGGCGCTAACCTCTCGCGGCCGATGGCAGTACGAATCAGACTCAGACGAGTCGGGTCCAAGAAGAACCCGATCTGGCGGATCGTCGTCGCCGACAAGCGCTCCCCGCGTGACGGGCGCACGATCGAGACGATCGGGCAGTACAACCCGCAGACCGAGCCTTCGACGATCGAGCTCGACGAGACCCGTGCCCGGCACTGGCTCGAGCACGGCGCCCAGCCGTCAGAGACCGTCGCCACGCTGCTGCGCACCAAGGGCATCCCCGCCTCCGGCAGCTGAGCTGACGTGACCGAGCTTCTGGAGTTCCTGGTCCGCTCGCTGGTCGAGGACCCAAGTGCGGTTGTCGTCGAGGAGCTGGAAGAGGAAGGCGACCTCGTCTACGAGATCAGCGTCGCCGAGGACGATCTGGGCCGCGTGATCGGCAAGGGCGGCCGCGTCGCCAATGCGATCCGCACGATCGCCAAAGCCGCTGCAGTCCGGCTCGACCGGCGTGTCATAGTCGACATCCTCGATTGAAGCTCGACATCTTCACGCTGTTTCCCGAGGCGTTCGACTGGTTTCAGTCGCAGCGGTCGGTGCAGAACGCGCTGGGCCGGGGCAACGAGCTGAGGCTTTTCAACTACCGCGACACCACGCCGCTCAGCGCCGGGCAGGTCGATGACGCGCCCTATGGCGGGGGGGCCGGGATGGTCCTGCGGGTCGACGTGGTCGACGCTGCGCTGCAGGCTGCCTATCCGCACGGGGAAAAGCCGCGGACGGTCCTGCTCTCGCCCACGGGTCGTTTGCTCGATGACGAGCTTGCCGACGAGTTGACTCAGGAGCCGCATGTGGCGGTGCTGTGTGGGCGCTACGAGGGGTTTGACGATCGGGTGCACGAGCACTTTGCCGACGACGAGGTCTCGATCGGGCGCTACGTGTTGGCCGGCGGTGAGCTGCCGGCGATGGTGCTCGCCGACGTGGTGATGCGCAAGCTGCCGGGGGCGCTCGGGCACGAGCAGAGCGCGGTCGAGGAGTCGTTCAGCCAGCGCCTTGAGGGAATGCCGGAGTACCCGCATTACACCCGGCCGGCCCAGTACCGGGGCTGGGATGTGCCGGAGGTATTGCTCTCCGGCGACCACGAGCGAGTTCGGCTCTGGCGCTTGGAGCAGAGCAGGGCCCGGGCCGAGCAGTCCGAAAAAAGCCCTGAGTAGCTACCATTCCGCCACCGCGCGGCGCCCGGCATGGGCCCGGCGGTCTTTTTTCGCATGAGCACCGTCATCAACGACATCGAGCGCAGTCAGCTGAGGAAGGGTCTCCCTTCCTTTGATCCTGGCGATCGCGTGCGTGTCCACTTCCAGGTGGTCGAGGGCACTCGCCGCCGCACCCAGGTGTTCGAGGGGATCGTCCTGCGCCGGCAAGGCTCCGGGGTGCGTGAGACCTTCACCGTCCGCAAGCAGTCCTTTGGCGTCGGTGTCGAGCGAACCTTCCCGCTGCACTCGCCCAAGATCGAGAAACTTGAGATCGCCGCGCGCGGCGACGTACGCCGGGCAAAGCTCTATTACCTGCGCGGTCGCATCGGCAAGGCGGCACGCGTCGCCGAGCGCCGTTGGGGCATCGACGAGGAGCTGATCTCGGCGCCGACGGCCGCGGCCGAGCCCGAAGCGGTGGATGCCGACGGTGTCAGCCAGGCCGAGGAAGATTCTCAGGTCGAGGGCACCGAGGCAGAGGCACCCGAGGCCGAGGCGGTTGATGCTGGTGCGCCCGAGGACACGGAGACCGCGGAGCCGGAGGCGGAGGCCAGCGAGTCCGAGACCGCGGAGCCGGAGTCCGAGGCGGCGGCGGAGGCGACCGAGGAGCCAGTAGCTGAGGTCGTCGAGGAGCCGGCGGCGGAGGCTGAGCAAGAGACTTCAAGTGAGACGGCGGCAGAGGCAGACGCGGAGGCGCCTGAGGCGGGGGAGACCGAGGACAACGCCGCGGCTGACGAGGCCGGTAATGAGGAGCCGGAAAAGAAACCCGGCGACTCCGGCGAGGACTCGGCCTGAAACTCGCGATTCCGAAGCCGAAGTCCCGTGGCGGCGGTTTCGTTGAGCTCGTCGTCATCGTCGCCCTGGCGCTTGGTCTGGCGCTGGCGATCCAGGCTTGGCTGATCAAGCCCTACCAGATCCCCTCGCAGTCGATGGAGCCGACGCTGGATGTCGGTCAGCGG
The DNA here is from genome assembly GCA_963701265.1 of uncultured Solirubrobacterales bacterium. GTDB lineage: Bacteria > Actinomycetota > Thermoleophilia > Solirubrobacterales > 70-9 > VRUE01. The sequence continues at coordinate 1,826,309 of OY969581.1, read as the reverse complement.
GTGCTCGTCAACCGCTTCCTCTACCACTTCACCGACCCCAGTCCCGGCGACATCGTCGTCTTCCATCCGCCAAAGGGAGCTGACCAGGGCACCGTGTGTGGCGCTCCGCACAGCGAACGCGAAGCCTGCCCGAAGCCGACCCCTGCGGAGTCCGACCAGAACTTCATCAAGCGGATCGTCGCCGGCCCCGGTGACACGCTCGCCGTTCGCAACGGTCACCCGGTCGTCAACGGCGTCGTGAAGAGCGAAGAGTCCTACATCAGGCCCTGCGGTCTTGCTCCTGCCTGCAATTTGCCCAAACCGATCAAGATTCCACCCGGCTACTACTTCATGATGGGCGACAACCGTGGCGAAAGCGACGACAGCCGCTTCTGGGGACCGGTCCCGCGAGGGTGGATCATCGGCAAGGCCTTTGCCACCTACTGGCCCCCAGATCGCATCGGCGTCCTCTAAGCCCGCCTCGAAGGGCAAGCTGCATCAGCGGCGCCTGGCGCGCACCCGCCGCCTCTTCGCTTTCGACCGCGGCCTCGACAGCCGTTGGGTTGCCGGCGCCGACGAGGCCGGGCGCGGCTGCCTTGCCGGGCCCCTGGTGGCCGCGGCGGTATTGATCGACTACGAGACGCTCTCCCATGCCGACCGCCGTGCCCTCGCCGGCCTGCACGACTCAAAGCAGATGCACGCCGAGAAGCGGGCCGAGCTCTTTCCCTGCGTGCTGCGCGCCGCCCAGCGGGTCAGCGTCGTCATTCGCTGTGCTCGCGGCATCGACAACCGCGGCCTGCACGTGACCAACATCGAAGCGCTCTCCAATGCGCTCGAACGGCTGCGGCCCGGCGACGGTGCGACCTGCCTGGTCGACGGCTTCTCCCTGCGCGAGTGCACGGTGCCGCACCGAGCGGTGATCGAAGGCGACGGCACCAGCGCCGCGATTGCCGCCGCATCCGTGATCGCCAAGGTAACCCGCGACCGCTACATGCAGCGCGCCGCCGCCCAGCACCCCGGCTGGGGCTTCGAGGAGCACGTCGGCTACTCGACCCCCGAGCACCGCGAGGCGATCGAGCGCATCGGCATCTCGCCATTGCACCGGCGCTCATTTCAGTCTGTCGCCTATAGCCAGCTCGAGTTGGCAGGCTAGAACGCCGCTTTGATGTGCTCGATGTCGGCCACGCGGCCGGCGCGGTCGAAGCTGACGCCGACGGCGTCGAAGCGGATCTCGTCGTAGCGGGGGAGATCCCGGCGCTCGGACATCCACGCGACCGCCAGGCGACGGACGCGCTGCTGCTTGCGGCGGTCGACCGCTAGGACCGGGCGCTCGGGGCCGTAGATCGAGTCCTCTCGGCCGGCCTTGACCTCGACGAAGACCAGGGTGCGGCCGTCCAGGGCGATGAGGTCGAGCTCGCCGTAGCGGGTGCGGGCGTTGCGCTCGAGGATCTCCCAGTTGGCGCTGGCAAGTCGGGTGGCGACCAGGTCCTCGGCGGCACGGCCGATGCGCTGTCGTTGAACGGTCATCGGCGGCGACCATAGGCGCCGTTAACGCGTACTTGGCCACCGTTGCGACCTGCGCGCGAAAGTTGGCCTACCTGCGGCTCGATCTGCGCACCACGCGTCGGATTCGGCTCCATAGCGTCGTCGCCGATGCTTGCCACGGCGCAGACGTTCACCCTCGATGGGATCTTCGCCCGCTCGGTGCGGGTCGAGGTCGACGTCCATCGTGGCCTGCCAGCTTTCTCCGTCGTCGGTTTGCCGGACACGGCGGTGCGCGAGGCGCGCGAGCGGGTGCGGGCGGCACTGGTCAACTGCGGCTTCGAGTTCCCCTTGCGGCGAATCGTCGCCAACCTGGCGCCGGCGAGCTTGCGCAAGGCGGGCCCGGGGCTCGACTTGGCGATCGCGGTTGCCCTGCTCACCGCATCGGGCCAGATCGAGCTCGAACGCGGTGCCGAGATGGCGATGGTGGGTGAGCTCGCCCTTGATGGCTCACTGCGGCCGGTGCCCGGGGTGCTGGCGATCGCCGAGGCGGCGCGCGAGCGGGGGCTGAGAGCGATTGTGGTTCCGGCCGAGAACGGGCCGGAGGCGGCTCTGGTGGAAGACCTCGAGGTGATAGGCCTGGAGAGCCTTGCCCAGGTCGCGGCGCTTGCCGCCGGTGAGTGGAGCCCGCCCCGGCCGCAGCCGTTGCCACTTCAGCTCCAAGCGCAGGGTGCGGGGCCGGACCTTGCCGATCTACGCGGCCAGCGCCACCTGCGCTACGCACTCGAGGTCGCCGCCGCGGGCGGGCACAGCATGCTGATGGTCGGCCCGCCGGGGGCCGGCAAGTCACTGGCGGCAAGCCGGCTGCCCTCGATCCTGCCGCCGCTCGCAGCGCCCGAGGCGCTCGAGGTAGCGCGGGTCGCCAGCGCCTGCGGCAAGCTCGGCGATGGTGGCCCTGGGGGGAGGCCGTTTCGTTCTCCTCATCACACGATCAGCCCGGCCGGGCTGATCGGCGGTGGCAACCCGCCGAGCCCGGGCGAGGCAACTTTGTCCCATCGCGGAGTGCTTTTTTTGGACGAGCTCTGCGAGTTTCGCCGCGACACGCTGGAGGCGTTGCGGGCGCCGCTGGAGACCGGCTGGGTCTCGGTCGCCCGGGCTGGCACCTGGCGGCGGTTGCCCTGTCGGTTCATGCTGGTCGCGGCCGCCAATCCCTGTCCCTGCGGCCGCGGTGAGACCGACCCCGAGTGCAGCTGTGCACCGCTGGCTGTGCAGCGCTACCAAGCGCGGTTGAGCGGCGCCCTCGCCGATCGCATCGACGTGCTCGCCGCGATTCGCCAGCCGACCGCAGAGGAGATCGGCGGTCCCCCCGGCGAGTCCTCAGCTGCGGTGCGGGAGCGGGTGTGCGACGCCCGCGAGCGCCAGGAAGGTCGACTTGGCAGCGGTCGTTGCAATGCTGAGATGACGCCCGCCGAGGCGCGCGAGTGCGGCCTCGAGCAGGACGCCGCCACGCTGCTGGCTGAGTCTTACGCACGCCGTCGTCTCAGTGGCCGCGCCCACGACCGCGTCCTGCGCCTTGCCCGTACCGTCGCTGATCTCGCCGGCAACGATGCGATCGCTCGCGAGCAGGTGGCGCAGGCCCTGCAACTGCGCCGGAGGGATAGCCAATGAATCAGCCCAATGCCTGCGCCGATTGTCTGCGCCGCGCTCGTTTGCTCGCTCACCTGGCGCCGTACATCGAAAAGGCTTCCAGCGGGGCGGTGGGGTCTCGCTCGCCGGAATTGCTCCGCTTGTCCAACGAGGACCTCGCGGCCACCGCCGCGCCGAAGGTTGCCGCTCAGATCCTTGCCCAGGTGAGCGCCTACCCGGAGCGTCGTCTGCGAGCTGATTTGCTCGCCGCGCAGTGCTGGGCCTGCTGTCGCCACGATCCGGCGTATCCAGCTGGTCTGGACGATGCCGCCGACGCGCCCTGGGCGCTGATCGGGCGCGGCGATCCTGCCTTGCTCGGGCGACTTGCGCCACAGCAGGCGGTGACGATCGTTGGCGCCAGGCGCGCCAGTGCCTACGGCCGTGAGGTGGCGCGGGAGCTCGCTCGCGAACTGACTGCCGCGGGCCTGCTGGTGATCAGCGGCCTCGCTTTCGGCATCGATGCCTGCGCCCATCGCGGCGCACTCGATGCGGGGACGACCGTCGCCGTGCTCGGCTGCGGTCCCGACTTCCCCTACCCGGCCTCCCATCGCTCGCTTTGGCGGCGTATCTGCGAGCAGGGCCTCGTCCTCTCGGAGCTGCCGCCGGGAACGGGTGCGTGGCGCTGGACCTTTCCGGCCCGTAACCGGATCATGGCCGCGCTGGCGGGCATGACCGTCGTCGTCGAGGCCGCCCAGCGGTCGGGGTCGTTGATCACAGCCGACCTCGCTGCCGATCTGGGCCGTGACCTTGGCGCCGTGCCGGGGCCGGTGAGCTCACGTGCCTCTGCCGGTACGAACGACCTGCTGGCCGGCGGCGCCTGCCTGATTCGTGGCGGCCAGGATGTTCTGGACGCAATGCTTGGACCCGGCGTTCGCAGCGCCGAGCGCATTGGCGCCGGTCTCGACGCTCACCTTCGCGGCGTGCTTGCGGCTTTGGAGCACGGGGCGGAGACCAGCGACGCGATCGCCGCAGCGCTCAACCTCAACGGTGCCGAGGCGGCCGCGGCGCTGGCGACGCTGGAGGCGCTCGGTTACGTCTCCTGTTCCCTGCTCGGTGTCTACTCGCGAACGCTGCTTTCGCCGCCCGCCATCTAGGCTGAGCTCGTGTCCTCCGCCTCGATTCCAGCTGTGCTCTCGATCGCCGGGTCGGACTCCGGTGGTGGCGCCGGAGTCCAGGCTGATCTGAAGGCGTTTGCCCATTGCGGCGTGCACGGGATGACGGCGATTACGGCGATCACGGCGCAGAACACGGTCGGGGTCGAGGCAATCGAAGCCGTCTCGGCGGAGATGATCGTCGCCCAGGTCGGTGCCGTCGCCGAAGACATCGGCGTGGCCGCGGTGAAGATCGGCATGCTCGGCACGGCGGAGACGGTCGACGCGGTGGTCGAGGCGCTGCGCTTCGTCGGCGATGCGCCCGTGGTGATCGATCCGGTGATGGTTGCCGAGAGCGGCGCGGTGCTGCTCGACGAGGAGGCTCGGGCGGCATTGGTCGAGCGCCTGCTGCCCTTGGCCACGGTGGTCACCCCGAACATTCCCGAGGCGCGCGTGCTCAGCGGCGCGGGAGAGCAGGACTCCCAGGAGGACCTGGCCCGTGAGGTGCGGGCGCTGGGGCCGCACGCCGCCGTCGTCACCGGTGGGCACAGTGAGCGCCTGGTCGATCTCTTCTTCGATGGCCGTGAATCCGCCGAGATCCCCGGCGAGCGGCACCCCGATGGCGCCGCCCACGGCTCCGGCTGCACCCACTCCTCGGCCTTGGCCGCCCACCTCGCCTTGGGTGAGACTCCGCTCGAGGCGGCGCGAAAGGCGCGGGCCGTTGCCTCCGCCGCGGTGGCGAGCGGTCTGCGTGAGATCGGCGAGGGCCCCGGCCCGGTCGACGTCTTCGACCTGACCTCCGGACCGCCTCGGTAGATTTCGGCAATGAGCTCCAACGGCGCAACCACGACCCAGCTTCCCCGTCCCCGCTCGAGTGCCCTCTTCGACGGCCCCGACCGGGCCCACTCGCGCGCCTACATGAAGGGCGTCGGCTACGACGATGAGGCGCTGAGCCGGCCGACGATCGGCATCGCCAACACCTGGGCCGAGGCAAACTCCTGCAACTTCCACCTGCGCGGGCTCGCCGAGCACGTCAAGGAGGGCGTCCGCGCCGCCGGCGGCACGCCGCTGGAGTTCAACACCGTCGCGATCTCGGACGGGATCACGATGGGAACCCAGGGGATGAAGGCCTCGCTGGTCAGCCGCGAGGTGATCGCCGACTCGATCGAGCTGATGGCCCGCGGCTACCAGTTCGACGCGATCGTGGCGCTCTGCGCCTGCGACAAGACGATTCCGGGCTGTGCGATGGCGCTTGCCCGCCTCGACGTTCCCTCGGTCGTCCTCTACGGCGGCTCGATCGCCCCCGGCCACTGGCACGGCCGCGACGTGACGATCCTCGACATCTTCGAGGCGATGGGCGCCCACAACGCCGGCGACATGAGCGCCGAGGAACTGAACGAGCTCGAGGGCGTTGCCAGCCCTGGCGCCGGCGCCTGCGGCGGCCAGTTCACCGCCAACACGATGGCCTGCGCTTTCGAGGCCCTCGGGGTCAGCGCCGGAGGCTCGGCGATGGTCCCCGCTGAAGACGACGAGAAGGGAACCGTTGCCGAGCGGATCGGCGAGCTGGTCCTCAACGTTCTCGTCGAAGACATCAAACCGAGCAAGGTGATCACGCGGGACTCGCTGGAGAACGCGATCGCCTGCGTCTGCGCCTCGGGCGGATCGACCAACGCCGTCCTGCACCTGATTGCGCTCGCCAAGGAGCTCGAGATCGAGCTGACGATGGCCGACTTCGAGCGGATCTCCCGTGCCACACCGCTCTTCGCCGACCTCAAGCCGGGTGGCCGCTTCGTCGCCACTGATCTCTACGCCGCCGGCGGCGTGCCGGTGATCCTCAAACGCCTGGCCGAAGCCGGCAGCCTGCACGAGGACGCGCTCACCGTCACCGGAAAGACGATCGGTGAGGTTGCGGGTGAGGCCAGCGAGGCACCCGGCCAGGAGGTCGTGCGCCCGCTCAGCGATCCGGTCAAGAGTGAAGGCGGCCTGGCGATCCTCGGCGGCAACCTCGCCCCCGATGGCTCGGTGGTGAAGCTTGCCGGCACCGAGCGGACCCAGCAGACCGGGCCGGCTCGGGTCTTTGAGTCCGAAGAGGACTGCTTCCGCGCGGTCAAGGCCCAGCAGATCAACCCCGGCGACGTCGTCGTGATTCGCAACGAGGGTCCCGTCGGCGGCCCCGGCATGCGCGAGATGCTCCAGGTCACGGCCGCGATCGTCGGCGAGGGCCTGGGGCAGAGCGTGGCGATGGTCACCGACGGCCGCTTCTCCGGTGCCACCCGCGGGTTGATGATCGGCCACGTCTCGCCGGAGGCAGCAAGGGGCGGCCCGATCGCGGCGGTCCGCGAGGGCGACGAGATCACCGTCGACATCGACAACCGCCGCCTCGACGTAGCCCTCTCAGATGAGGAGATCGCCAAGCGCGTTGCGGAACACGAGTCGCCTGGATCTCCGTTTGGCAAGGGCGTGATGGCCAAGTACGCCGCCACGGTGTCCTCGGCCTCCGAAGGCGCCGTAACCGCTTAAGCAGTCAGAAACTCGTCGAGCAGGGCGTTGAAGCGGGCGGGCCGCTCCATCTGCGGCACGTGACCGGTGTGCTCGAAGATCGCGAGCTTTGAGTTCGGAATGCGGCGGTTGTAGCTGTGTGCGGCGGCGGAGGGGATGACCCAGTCGTCGGTGCCCCAGACGATCATCGTCGGGATCTGGATCTCTTCGAGGCGGTCGCGTGCGTCGTACTCGAGCACGGCATCCAAGGCGTCTGCGAAGCCCGGGCAGGGCACGCCGGAAGCCATCTGCTCCCAGAGCAGCTCCTTGCCCAGGCGGCCGGGGTAGCGCATGGCGAAACGGAACATCGCGTAGCGGGCGCGGGGGTGGGTGACGAAGAAGCGGGCGGCGGCGCCGAAGGGGCGGCCGAAGGTGCCCCACGCCCGTGACGTCGCTTTGCCGCGTTGGTGGGGCAGCCAGGTGTTGATGAAGCCGGCGGCCGAGACGAGGACCAAGCTGTTGAACCGGTTCGGATCGCCGAGCACCGCCTCGGCGGCAACCAGGCCACCCATCGAGTTGCCGACCAGGGTGGCATCACGGCCGATGTCCAGCTTTTCGCAGAAGTCATGCAACATGCGGCCGTAAGCCGGCATGTCGATCGGCCAGGAGGGCATTGGGCTGGCGCCGAAGCCGGGGAGATCGAGGGCGATCGCGCGGTGGGTGCGACTGAAGTGGGGCAGGTTTTCGAGCCAGGCCTGCCAGGAGCTGGTGATGCCGTGGACGAAGACGATCGGCTCGCCCTCACCGATCTCGGCGTAGTTGACCGTCGCCCCCGGCAGCTCGAGCCGGTGCACGTGCGGCCGCCAGTCGAGCTTCAGCCAGTCGGGATCGGGATTGCCGTAGTCGTCACGCATAGCCCATACGTTCGAGTATGGGTATTTCGCGGATCTGCGGCGGCTGCAGGTGGTCCCAGAGAATTCCCCGAGGGCGCTCGTACTGGCGCTCGACCTCGATCACGGCGCGCGGCGTCGCGATCACGTCGACCGGCAAGTCGTGCGCGGTCATCATCAGGTGGTGGCGCAGGACCTGGGTCGGGTGCACGGTTGTCGCCACGGTGGTGTGGTTGTCGATCTTGCCGGCGTCGATCAGCACCCCGTACTCGAGGTCGGAGTAGCCACCGCCCTTGCCGACCCGGGCGCCGCTGAGGTTGACCGCGACCGAGCCGCAGAGGACGAAGTCGATCTCCGGCAGCTCGTCGAGTGCCACCACGCGACCGTGTTTCAGCGCTCCCTTGATCGTCGCCGCCTCTTTTACCGCCCGTTTGGAGAGCTTCTTCGGATCGAGCACCCGAAATGGGTGCGGATCGCGCAGCCGCGGCACCGCCATGATCACCGTCTTGCCCTCCTCGAGGGCGATCCGGCGCGCGTAGGTCTGCGGCGAGTCGGGATTTGCCTTGATCACCCGCGCCCGTCGCCAGAGGCGCTGCCCGGCCAGCTTCTCCGCTGCCAGTTTGGCGCCGGCAAAGTTCGGGATGCGACCCTCGGCACCGGGGAACCGCGAAACCCCCTCGCGGTCCATCGCCTTCCAGACCTCCTTGCGGATTTCATCCTTGGAGCGCATGACGAGAAAGATATCCGCAGCGACCGTCACCCTGCCGGATGCGGATTTGCAGGTGATCTGAGTGATCGGGCCGAATGATCCGTATGCCTAAACTTTTGCGTAGGTCAGGTATCGCCCGCTTGATGCCGATTAACGGGGAGAGGTGATGGGCCGCAAGACTCAAATCGCGATTGCCGCCGTGGCGGCGCTGCTCCTCCTTGGGGTCGCGGTTGGCTACGCCTACGACACCTCGGCGAAGGACGAGATCGCCGATGGCGTCACCGTTGGCGGTGTCGACGTCGGCGGCATGAACGAAGCGGAAGCCAAGCGGGCGGTGTCGCGCGAGCTGCTCGGGCCGCTGCAGCACTCACTGCGCGTCGGCTACGACGGCGAGAGCTGGACCCTGCCGGGCAAGAGCCTCAAGGTCCACGCCGATCTCGACGCGGCGATCGAACGGGCGGTCGCCGACAGTCGCGACGGAGGCTTTCCCGGTCGCCTGGTCCGCTACGTCACCGGCGGCAGCGTCGACAAGCAGATCGCCGCCGACGTCACCTACTCCCAGCCGGCGATCAATCGCTTCGTCCGCAAGGTCGCCAGTCAGGTCGATCGCGAAGCGCAGGACGCAACGGTCGAACCAACCGCCGAATCGCTCGAAGTCGTCGCCGCCGAGAACGGGCGCAAGCTGCGTGACAACTTGCTCACCCGCGAGTTGAAGGCAGCGGTGCTGAACGCCGACGCCGACCACACGATTGCCGCTCGCACCCACTACACGGAGCCGGATGTGACCACGGAAGAAGTGGCGGCCGCCTATCCCTCCTACCTGACCCTCGATCGCGCCTCCTTCACCCTGCGCCTGTGGAAGGACCTGAAGCTGGCCAAGACCTACACCGTTGCCGTCGGCCAGGAAGGCCTGGAAACCCCGGAAGGGCTTTACCACATCGAGGAAAAGGAAGAAAATCCGACTTGGCACGTGCCCGAATCGGACTGGGCCGGGAGCCTCGCCGGACAGGACATCCCGCCGGGCCCCTCGAACCCGATCAAGGCGCGCTGGATGGCAATCTTTGAAGGGGCCGGCATCCACGGCACCGAAGAGGTCGAATCGCTTGGCTCAGCCGCCTCACACGGCTGCGTGCGGATGGCGATCCCCGACGTCGAAGAGCTGTACGACCAAGTAGAAGTCGGGACTCCTATCTTCATTGGATAGCCCCGTTCGCAGGACGTAGCTGAACAAGCCCGAATCCAGTTCTGTGAATTGGGCTGATGCGCTTACTGCTTACGACCGCGACTTGAGAGCGCGGAGCGCGGCTGAGCGGACTCGCAAGGCCTACGGGGTGGATCTTGGGCAGTTCGTCGAGTGGGCTGGCGAGCGCGAACCCGCTGATCTCCGTCACCGTGATGTCCGTCGCTATGCGGCAGGGCTCTCGTCGGAGGGTGCGGCGCCCGCCACGGTGGCGCGCAAGCTGGCTGCGGTTCGTGGGCTCTTCGACTTTCTCGTCCGCACAGAGCGGATCGGGCAGAACCCGGCGGACCTGGTCTCCAGTCCGAAGCGCGAGGAGAAGCTGCCGCGGGTGCTCACGGTCGAACAGGTGCGCGAACTGCTGGAGCGGATCCCCGCCCGCACGCCGCTGGAGCTGCGCGACCGGGCGATGCTCGAGCTCGCCTATTCCTGTGGTTTGCGCTGCGAGGAGATCGTCACCCTGGACGTCGGTGCGCTCGACTTCGAGACCGAGCAGTTGCGAGTGCTGGGCAAGGGCTCAAAGGAACGGTTGCTGCCGGTCGGCGAGCCGGCGCAGCAGGCCCTGCGTCGCTACAACGAGCGCGGTCGCCACGCTCTAAGTGCAGATCCGCGTGAGCAGGCCCTCTTTCTCTCCAAGAGCGGCAGGCGGCTCTCCAACTCCGACGTCACCCGGCGACTTGGACTCTGGGTGCGCGAGGCGGCGCTCGCCGCCGGTGTCTCGCCGCACTCGCTGCGCCACAGCTTTGCCACCCACCTGCTCGAAGGTGGGGCGGACCTGCGCACGATCCAGGAGCTGCTCGGCCACGCTTCGATATCGACCACGCAGGTTTACACTCGTGTCGATGCGGCTCGCCTCCGCGACGCGTATGCGGCCACCCACCCGCGCGCATGAGCGGCAAGAACTTGCCAGCGACCTTAGGATGCAGGGGAATTAGATGGAAACCGGCGTAAAAGAGGTGGAGCTGCGCGATCTTTGGCGCCGCTACAAGGAGGAAGGGGACGCCACCGCGCGCGAGCGTTTGGTCGTGGCCTACTCGCCGATGGTCAAGTTCGTCGCTGGCCGTCTCGGCGCCGGCCTGCCCTCGCACGTCGATGACGCTGACCTGATCTCCTACGGCCTGATGGGGCTGATCGGGGCGATCGAGCGCTTCGAGCCCGAGCGGGGGATCAAATTCGAGACCTTCGCGATGACCCGGATCCGCGGCGCGATCATCGACGAGCTGCGCTCACTCGACTGGGTGCCGCGCTCGGTCCGCTCGCGCGCCCGCGAAATCGAGGCGGCGCAGGCCAAGCTCGAGCACGAGCTGCAGCGCGCCCCCAGCGAGGCGGAGCTGGCCAAGCGGCTCGAAATCAGCGAGGACGAACTGCAGACCTCGCTGCTGGAGATCGCCAACTCCTCCGTCTACGCCCTCGATGAGCTCTGGACCGTCTCCGACTCTTCCGGCGATTCGGTCTCGCTGCTCGACACGATCTCCGACCCGCGCGCCGAGGATCCGCAGGAGTCCCTCGCCAGCAGCGAGGTCAAGGACCGCCTGACCGAGGCAATCTCTTCGCTGCCGGAGCGCGAGCAGCTTGTCGTCGCGCTCTACTACTACGAGAACCTCACCCTGCGCGAGATCGGTGAGGTGCTGGGCGTCACCGAGTCGCGCGTTTCGCAGCTGCACACCAAGGCCGTGATGCGCCTCAAGTCCGGCCTGCAGGCTGCCTGACCCGTACTTAACCCGGTTGAGTTTCGCGACTCGACGGGTACCTTCAGACGTGTGCCTCATAAGGCCGCAGACCGGATTCGCAATGTCGCCCTGGTAGGGCACCGGGGCTGCGGCAAGACGAGCCTGCACGAGGCGATGCTCTTCGAGGCCGGCGCCGTAAACCGGCTGGGCTCGGTTGCGGACGGCACCACGGTCTCCGACCACGAGCCCGACGAGCAGGAGCGCTCGCTTTCGATCAACGCCTCGCTGGCCTGCTTCGAGCACGGCGGTCGCGAGATCAACCTGATCGACACTCCGGGCGAGCCGAGCTTCGTCGCCGACGCGATCGCCGCCCTGCGCGTCGCCGACGCCGCGGTGGTCGTCGTCAACGGCGTGATGGGGGTCGAGGTGCACACCGAGCGCCTCTGGCGCCGGGCCGATGCCGAGGGCCTGGCGCGGCTGGTCTTCGTCAACATGCTCGACCGCGAGCGCGCCGACTTCTACCGCGCCCTTGACTCGCTCAAGGCGGCTTTCGGTGCTCACGTCGTCGCTACCGAGATCCCGATCGGCTCAGAGCACGAGGTGCGTGGGGTGATCGACCTGATCGACCAGAAGGCGTTCCTCTACGACGGCCTCGGGCCGGGTGCGGCGGAAGAGGTCCCGATACCCGAGGAGCTGCGCGCCGGGGCCGAGGAATACCGGGAGCGCTTGATGGACGAGGTGGCCGAGAACTCCGACGAGCTGATGGAGCGCTATCTCGACGGCGAGGAGATCGATCACGACGAGATCGTGCGCGTGCTCAAGCAGGGCGTGACGGCCGGCAGGGTCTTTCCCGTCACCTGCGGCGTCGCCAGCGCCAACCTCGGCACCAGTCGCCTGCTCGAGGCGCTGGTCGAGGACCTGCCCTCGCCGGCGATGCGCGGGGCACTGGCGGCGAGGGGGGCGGATGGCGAGCAGATCGAGATCGAGCCCGATGAGGAAGGCCCGCTCGTCGCCTACGTTTTCAAGACGCTCGCCGATCCCTACACGGGGCGGGTCAATCTCTTTCGCGTCTACCGCGGCACCCTTGCCTCGGACTCCCAGGCAGTCAATGTCACCCGCGGGCAGAAGGAGCGCATCGGCCAGCTCAGCCAGCCGCTCGGCAAAGAGCTGAACCCGAGCCCGGAGCTGGGCGCCGGCGACATCGGCGCCGTCGCCAAGTTGAAGGAGACCCGCGCCGGCGACGTGCTCTGCGCCGGATCTGAGGCGATCGGTTTTGCGCCGCTCGACTTGCCAAACCCGGTGATGGCTTTCGCCTACGAGCCGAAGTCGAAGGGTGATGAGGAGAAGGCGGCTGCCGCGGTGCGGCGGCTGACCGAGGAAGACCCGACGCTTGACGTACATCGCGACGCGCAGACAGGTGAGCAGATCATCGCCGGCCTGACGCAGGTGCACGTCGAGGTGATCGTGGCGCGGATGAAGCGTCGCTTCGGGGTCGAGATCGAGCTGCACCCGCCGCGGGTGCCCTACCAGGAGTCGATTCGCCAGGCGGCCAGTGCCCACGCTCGTTACAAGAAGCAGTCGGGCGGTCGTGGTCAGTTCGCCGACTGTCAGATCGAGATCGAGCCGAGCGAGAACGGCTCCGGTCTCGAGTTCGTCAACAAGATCAAGGGCGCCGCGATCCCGGGCAGCTTCATCCCGGCGGTGGAGAAGGGGATCGAGGAGGCGATGGCGCACGGCACCGTGGCCGGTTACCCGGTCAAAGGGGTGCGGGTCCGCCTCGTCGACGGCAAGCACCACGACGTCGACTCCTCCGAGATGGCTTTCAAGATCGCCGGCGCGATGGCCTTCAAGGAGGCGATGGAAGCGGCTGACCCGGTCCTCCTGGAGCCGATCGTCCGACTTGTCGTCAGCTGCCCTGGGGACGTCGTCGGCGACGTGATCGGTGACCTCAACTCGCGCCGCGGCCATCCTCTGGGGATGGAACCAAAGGGCACCGTTACCGAGGTGCGAGCGGAGGTGCCGATGGCGGAGGTACTCGACTACGCCCCCGATCTGCGTTCGATCAGCGGCGGCCGGGCCGAGTTCGAGGTCGATTTTGATCGCTACGAGGAGGTGCCCGGTCACCTGGCCGAAAAAGTCGTCTCAGCGGCCGGCTGAAGTGGGTCGAACGGGTTCGCGTGAACTAGCTTTCAGGCGTGAGCATCTACCAGCGCGACCCAGCCGCTCCCGGAGCCAACATCAGGCGGCGGCAGGTGGAGGCGCCGGGCGGCCGGCTCGAGCAGGCCGCCGTTTGCTTCAACGAGAGCCTGGCCGGGCGCACGGTGGGGGGGCTGACTCGCAGTCTCGGGCGTCCATCCGCCTCCGTTGGCGCCGCTGCTGGATCCTCCAGCGAGGTGCGGATCACCGTCGCCTGGGAGCTCTGCTGGTACCAGTGGGCCGTCGACCAGGCGGGACGCGTGGTCGAGATCGGCAAGGGCGAGGATGTCGAGCAGCTCGATCGATCCGCCCGTCAGTGGAACGCCAGCGTGGGGAAGGGCGGAGAACTCATCTTCGGTGCCGCCGGCAGACAGACCGCTCGCCGCGCTTTTTGGCTGAGGCGGCGGTGAAGCTCGTCGTCAACGTCGACGGCGGCGCCCGCGGCAATCCCGGCCCGGCGGCGATCGCCGCTGTCGTTCAGGACTCCGACGGTGCCGTGCTTGACGAGCACGGCGAGCGGATCGGGCGGGCCACCAACAACGTGGCCGAGTACAAAGCGCTGCTGCTGGGGATCGAGCGCGCCGCCGCACTGGGAGCCGACGAGCTGGAGCTGGTCGGCGATTCCGAGCTGGTCGTCAAGCAGGTCAAGGGCGAATACAAGGTCAAGGATGCGACGATGCGCGAACTCCACGCCGAGGTGAAGAAAGCGCTGCGGGGCTTTGAGAGCTGGTCGATCCGCCACGTGCGGCGCGAGTACAACGCCGAGGCGGACCGCCTCGTCAACGAGGCTCTAGATGGTTGACGTCTATGTCTGAGGCGATCGACCCCGGCGCCGAGATCGGCCACGTCCACCTCAAGGTCGCCGACCTCGATCGCGCCTTGGCCTTCTACTGCGACGTGCTCGGCTTCGAGCTGCAGGCGCGCATGGGCGACGAAGCAGCCTTCGTCTCGGCCGGCGGCTACCACCACCACATCGGCCTCAACACCTGGCAGTCGAAGGGCGGCGCGCCGCCCGCGCCCGGAACCACGGGCCTCTTTCACAGCGCAATTCGCTACCCGACCCGGCGCGCCCTCGCGGTAGCGCTGCAACGCTTGATCGACAACGGCGTCGGCCTCACCGGCGCCTCCGACCACGGCGTCAGCGAGGCGCTCTACCTCGACGATCCCGACCGCAACGGAGTCGAGCTCTACTGGGACCGCCCCAAAGACGAGTGGCCGCAGCCGGCGCCCGGGGACAAGGTGGGGATGTACACGCGGCCGCTCGACCTGCAGAACCTGCTCGCCGAGCTCAAGGCGTAAAGGCGCCCCGGCCCGCGGCGGGGGAGGGAGAGACCGCCGCGGACCCAAGGCGTCACGAACGGGACCAGCATACCAAGTATTAGGTAGTAGTCGAACAGACGGAGCCACGAGCCCCTCGCTGCGCGCAGCTATACTCGCCGCCTCGTGCGGCTGTAGCTCAGCTGGCTAGAGCGTCTGCTTGCCATGCAGAAGGTCGAGGGTTCGAATCCCTTCAGCCGCTTTCGGGAAAAGCCCCGCTCTGGCGGGGCTTTTCGCTTTCTGGCTCGGAGGTATGCAGTCGCAATGACCTTCTGACTCCCGATTTCGCTGTCTAATCGCTGCCTCTTGCGTTCCGAACGATCCGTTCCTAACGGCGTGTCAGAATGAACCCATGACGAAGGCCGATCTTCATCAGCTTGTGGACCGCCTGCCGGATCAGGCGGTCGACGGTGCGGCGATCCTCCTCCGCGAGGTGACCGATGGCCGGATCGACCCCGAGCAGGCTTGGTTCTGGACCCGCGAGTGGCAGGAGCGCGAGCGCGAGGCCGATGAAAACCTCGCCGCCGGTCGGGTCACTCGCTTCGAGAGCGACCAGGATTTCCTAGCGGGGTTGGACGAGCGCACGAAGCCGCTCGATGCCGACGCGTGACGTTCTCGCGTCGTTCTGGCGCGATTGGGACAAGCTCACCCCTCAGCAGCAGCGAGCATTCCGCGAGGCCGTGGCGCAGTTCATCGCCGACCTCGCCAGCGGCGATCAGGGCTTCCATCCCCGACTCCGCGTCAAGCGCGTCCAAGGGCACCCTGGCGTTTGGGAGATGACCTGGGCATATGACGGTCGCGCGACCTTCCAGTACGGCGACGAGGTCCACGCCGATCAGCCGCACATCATCTGGCGTCGCGTGGGCACTCACGCGATCTTCCCTCGCCCCTAATCAGGCTAGGAGGGGGCCTGCTGGTGTCGACGAGCTTCGACGACCTTCTTTATGAGCACGCTGGCGAAGATCAAGAAGGCAGAGGCGAAGGCGCAGAACATCGCTGACCACCAGATCGGCAAGGGCTCGCTGTACTGGTAGTGGTCTGGATAGCCGAAGGGAACCGCGAAGGGGACCGCCAGGAGGGCGAGGAACACGAAGCCGAGCTGCCCGGTTCCCCATCCGAGCAGCACCGAAGCAACCGCCCAGATCGCGATTGCCAACTCACCATCTCCGCTGTTGGCGTTGAGCAAGATGACGGCGGCGGCTGCGCCAGCCAAGTAGGTCACGACAAAGGCGATCCGGCTCATGCGTACCAAGTACCCCGAGAAACGGCCATTGGTTGCGTGTGTCTTCGGGCCGGGCGCGCAAGACCGCGCCATGCCGCTGGCTGCCCGTCCTGGGGCTGCCTTTGCCCAGTCCCCGAGGGGCCGCGCCGCTATCTCGCTACCTGTGGTACAGGCTTTGGGCAGCGGGACGTGCTCGCTGCCCAAACCGAGCCGAATTGTGCCTGAAGCAGCCGAATTGAGGCAAGGCACAAGCGCGACCTTTTGGCTCTGGAATGGGTGAAGAGTTGCCGAGTGGACCGTTTGCCATGCAGAAGGTCGTGGGTTCGAATCCCATCAGCCGCTTCGCAAGAAGCCCGGACAGAGACCCGTTCGTTGAGGCCCGGGCCAGCGCTCGACCTAGAACCGGACTTGGCCGCCGAGGCCAACCACGAGCTCGGCCGGGAGGTTGAAGTAGCCGACGGGACTGGCGGCGTTGCGGTTCATTGCAACGAAGAGGTCCTTGCGTCGGCGCGACATGCCCTGGTCGCCGAAGGGAACCGGGGCGATCTGCGAGAGGTAGTAGGTCACGTGGTAGGGGTTGAAGCTGACGAGACCTTGGTCCCGAGCCACGTTGATCCCCCTCGGCACATCCGGGTTGTCCAGGTAGCCGTAGCGCAAGGTCAGGTGAGAGAACCCGTCTCCGGGGTCGCCGAGGTGATCGAGCTCCGCGCGTTCCCGATCAGGGACGCTCGGCAGGTTGCCGATATCCACCGTCAGGATCACGACCTCCTCGGGGATCGCGCGGAGTCGTGTCTGGGCGACGCGGAGCGCCAAGGGCGTCGTCTCCTTCGAGGCATTGAGGAAGACGGCGGTCCCCTTGATCCGTGTCGGCAGCCCTTTCCTGTGCATCTCATCGATGAAGTCGGGCAGAGCGCCCTCGACTCGTGCCCTCGCGGCGCTGAGAAGCTCGCGCCCTCGGTGCCAGGTCGTGAAGAGAAGGAGTATCGCCATGCCGACCAACATCGGGAACCAGCCGCCCTCGGCGATCTTCGGCAGGTTGGCCAGCAGGAACAGCAGATCGAGCAGGACGAACCCGATCACCCCGAGAGCGATCAGGGATCGCGGCTTGCGCCAGAGTGCTCGCGCCACGACCAGGAAGAGGATCGAGTCGATCAGCAGGGTGCCCATGACAGCGATCCCGTAGGCCGTCGCCAGCTTCCCCGAGGATCCGAAGCCGAGGCAGAGCCCGACCACCAAGACGAACAGGGTCCAGTTCACAGCCGGCAGATAGACCTGGCCGATCGTCTCCGCCGACGTGTGCCTGATCGTCATCCGCGGCAGGAAGCCGAGCTGGACGACCTGTCGCGTGACCGAGAACGCTCCGGAGATGACGGCTTGCGAGGCGATCAACGTTGCGCAGGTCGCCAGCGCGATCATTGGAACTCGCGACCACTCGGGGAAGAGGAGATAGAAGGGGCTGGAGATCGCACTTGGGGTCTCGAGGATCAGCGACGCCTGGCCGATGTAGTTGAGCATCAGGGCAGGGAATGCGACGAAGAACCAGGCTCTGCTGATCGCGGTCCTCCCGAAGTGACCCATGTCGGCGTAGAGGGCCTCCGCTCCGGTGAAGACAAGAACGACGGCGCCGAGCGACAGAAACGCCGTGAGCGGGTGGCTGGCGAAGAACTCGACCGCATATGAAGGCGAGAGGCCCTTCAGGGCAGCCGGGTTTCGGAGGATCTCCGCTACTCCGGCGGCGGCGATCACGGCGAACCAGATCAGGATGATCGGCCCGAAGAGTCGGCCGATCACGGCGGTCCCATGTCGCTGGATCGCGAACAGGAGCGCCAAGGCCCCGATCGTCACGGGCAGGATGATCGAGGAGAGGCTTGGCGCCGCGACTTCGACGCCTTCAACGGCTGAGAGGACCGAGATCGCCGGCGTGATCATCGCGTCGGCGAAGAAGAGGGCGACGCCGATGACCCCGGCGGTAAGCAGGGCGCCCTTGACCGCCGGCCGCTCGACCGCGGTCCGCCGCACGAGCGCATACAGGGCCATCACGCCGCCCTCGCCCTCGTTGTCGGCCCGCATGACGAAGACGACGAACTTGATCGAGACCATCAGCGTCAGCGACCAAGCCACCAAGGAGATGACCCCGTAGACATCTGCCGGGGTGGCTCGCACCGGGTGATCGCCGGTGAAGATCGCCTGCATTGCGTAAAGCGGGCTCGTCCCGATGTCGCCGAAGACAACCCCGAGGGCGGCAAGCGCCAAGACGTTTCGCGAGCGCGGTCGGGGCGCGGGTGAGGCGCTGCTAATGCGGCTCTTCGGGATGGTGGTTGTGGCCTGGCCCATGGGCGATCCTTGCCGACCAGTCTTCCCGGCTCACCGGCGAGGAGCGTACTCCTAAGTTCGCCGCTGCGCTGCGGGCGACCGAACTCACCGCCGCAGCTCGCGGCGCAGCAGGGCATTGCCGCGCTCGAGCTGCTCGATGGTGGCGCTGGTGACCGAGCGCACCCGGGTTTCGCGATTGATCCGGGCCTGGACTTCCCGATGCGACTTGTTGGTGCGGCGGGCGGCGTCGGCGACCAGGCGCCTGCGCTCGTCACGCAGCCGCTCTCGGGTCGCATAGGCCGACTCCCGCTCGGGTTCGAGCTCCTCCGATGCGGCTTCGGGCGTGGCGAGGACGGCCACTTTCTTCGCCCTCGGCTCGGGGTCGTCGGTTGGGAAGAGCTGAAGCGCGGTCTCGCTCATGATCGCCTCGTCCAGTTCGGCGTCGCCCGAGCTCAGGGCGGCAAAGCCCCCGCCCGGATCGGGTCGCTCCGGATCGAAGTCGTCCAGCTCGATCTCTTCCTCCTCCGCGTCCGGCGAGAGGTCGAGTGCATGACGGCGCTCCAGCTCAATCTCGTGGGCGAGTGCCTTCAGCCGCGGGTCGGCCGGCATCAGCAGGTAGCTCATCTGGCGGCGTGGCCGCGGAGTGGCGCGGATGAAGCGGCCGACCACCTGGCGGAAGAAGAGCTCGGTCCGGGCCGCCGTCGCGTAGACGCCGACCCGCAGGCGGGGGATGTCGACGCCCTCTGAGACCATCAGGACCGAGACCAGCCAGCGTCGATCGGAGGAAGCGAAATCGGCGATGCGCCGGCTGGCGCCGGGCTCGTCGCTCATCACCAGCTCGGGTTGCTCCCCCGAGATCGAGCCGAGCCGCGCCGCGATCGCCCGCGCGTGATCCTGATCGGAGGCGATGACCAATCCGCCCGCTTCGGGGTGCCCGTCGGCGCGCACCTCGCTCAGCCTGGCGTCGCCGTCGCGCAGGACCTCGCCCATCCACTCGCCCTCCGGGCTGAGCGCCGTCCGCAGGCGCCGGGCTGCCTCCGCCGCCGGCAGGGCAAGATCGAAGTCGGCGCTGCGCAGCCGACCGTTCGAGACCCATTCCATCTCGCCGTCATAGGGGAGGAAGGTGATCGGGCGGCACACCCGGTCGACCAACGCCTGCGGATAGCCGTAGGCGTAGTCGGCCCGGCTGAGCCCGTCCTCGTCGTAGATGACCCAGGGAATCGCCGAGTTGTCGGAGCGGAAGGGCGTGCCCGAGAGCAGCAGCCGGAAGCGGGCGCCGTCGAAGGCCTTGCGGGTTTGCAGGCCCCAGGCGGCCTGATCGCCCATGTGGTGCGGCTCGTCGGCGATCAGCAGGGTTGGCCGGCGCTCGGCGGCTAGCCGGTGCATATCCGGCCCGGCCGCGATCGTCTGGTAGGTGACGGCGACGCCGTGGAAGTCGGCCGACTCCGGCCCGTCCGAGTTTGGCCTGTTCGGCTCGAGGTCGATGCCATAGCGACCCGCGTCGGCGGCCCACTGGCGGCAGATGTGAGTCGTCGGGCCAGCCACGACAACGCGCGAGACGAACTTGGCGCTCAGCATCCGGTGGGCGATGTGCAGGCCAAAGGTGGTCTTGCCCGCGGCCGGCGTAGCTGAGGCCAGGAAGCTGGTGGCCGAGTGCGCCCGCACGGCCTCGGTCGCCTCCTGCTGCCACGAGCGCAGGGGTCGGGTATCGGGCCAAACCGGAAGCGATCGGGCACGCGCGCCGCCGCCGATCGGGTGCTGAGAGGCGTCGTACAAGGGCGGCCACAATAAGGTCGCCCGCGGTCGGAGGACGGCCGCCGTCGAGTCAGGCTTTTCTAGGATCCTGCGGTGGGCATTCTGAGCGCCGCCGAGCTACGCGGCTTCTACGGGGAATACGTCGCCGCCTGGAATCGTCGGGACATGGAGCGCTACTACTCCCTCTACAGCGAGGACCTGGTCTTCCGGGACGGCATCGAGGTCCTGCACGGTGTGGGCGCTCTTCGAGAGCGCTACGACTCCGAGCTGGCGGCCATTCCCGATCTCACGATCGAGTGCGAGCGACTGTTGGTCGACGAGGGAGCGCAGACCCTCGCGGCTGAGAACCTCGAGCGAGGAACGCACGGCGGCGACTTGATCGTGGGTGGGGAGAGATTTGCGCCGACGGGAAGGAGGTTGGAGCTGCGGGGAGGCCTGTTCATCGCCCTTGACGAGGACGGGCGCATAGCCGAGATCAGCGAGTACATCGATCCCGGGCAACTCCTGACCCAGCTACGCCCAGAGATCAGGAGTCTCCGCTCCGACGAGTGAACGTGATCGCGAGGTCGTCGTCCCAGGTCTCGTCATCGCGCGACAGCTGCCATACACCGGCGAGCTTCGCTCCGTCGTCGCTCAACGTCGCCTCCAGCCGCTGCGAGAACCCGGGCGCATCGCGCCACATCCGTAGGGTGTCACCGGCCACGGCGACGCGGTAGATCCGGAAGACACCGCGCGAGTCGAAGTAGTGCGCCGTCAGCTCGTCCTCGGCAAAGCCGATCACGCTGACCGAGTCGGGGAAGTCGGGGTGGTCCGTGCTCGATCGCTGGATGAGGAACCGTTCTCCCTCGAGCCATTCGTAGGTCATGCGGCCCGTGACCACGGTCGAGGGGAACATCGGATGGGTCGCCTCGCTGGTCCACTCGCCAACCAGAGGATCGAGCGCAGCCAGCTCGGAATTCCGCGCCCCTTCGTCCATGGCCTAGTTCCCATCCTCGCCGAACTGGCGGAGCAGGCTCGCGTCGTCGCGGATCGCGTCGTGTTCGACCGCACGGCCGCTCTCGTCGAAACGGTACAGGTGGCATTGGCGCCATTTGATCCTCCTGCCGGTTGGAGGAACTCCGAGGAGCGTGCCCTCATGGGTTCCCGACATCGTGCCGACGCAGATCACTGTGTCGCCGTCGCTGCCGAGGTGCTTGATCTCGAAGTGAGCGTCGGGGAAAGCCTTCCAAAGCCGTTCGACCACTTGACGGTGACCCTCGGGCCCAGGCGGCGTGCCCGGCAGCGCGTTGCGGTTGACGAACCCAGGCGCCGTAACCGCATCGAGCGCGTCGAGCCCTCGCCGATTGAATGCCTCCTCCCAGACCGTGCGCACGCACGCCTCGATGTCGCGATCCATGTGCATGCCGCTACCACGTGGGGCCAGCGGCCAAACGTCGGCGTTACGGCGCTTGTTCCAAATCGCCCGTGGACACCAAACGGTCGCAGGAGATAGGCACTGACCATCCCTGGGGCGCGGTGAAGACCTGGACTTCGGCGAGGTCCTTGGCTTCGCATCTCGCGGTGGCAGCGCTCAGGCTCTTGTCCCACTTCGGTCCGCCGCGGCCGATTTCGCCGCGGACGTCGAACGAGGTGACGATCGAGACCAGCAGTACTGCGGCAACCCCGAATGCCGCGACGGCGTTGGCTCGCGACGAGCGGTAGCGGGAGTCGATCAAGACGAGGGCGGCGCTGAGCAGCAGCAGGGTTGGGACCATCGCGTAGCGGCCGCCGAAGGAGTTGTAGGAATCGGCCCGCCAGACCATTACGTCGCCAAGCGCGCGGGTGTAGCCGGAGGCCAGGAACATCACTACTGAGGTGATGACGGCGATCCCGACGAAGAGGCGGTGGGAGGAGGCGCGCAACGGCGTCACGATTAGGTAAGCGGCGACTGCGACGACGATCGCGATCAGGAAGGGCCACCCCCAGTCAGCCCAGGTGGAGCCGCCCAGTTCGACCCCGAGGACCGCGCTGTCGACGACGCGCTGCAGGAAGGCGGTGAGGATGTTCCCCGTCCAGACGTCACCGATTACTTCTTCGCTGTTGAACAGCATCGCTTGCAGCTGGATCACCATCGCGAGCGCGTAGGACCCGACGATCACGGCGTCGCGACGCCCGCGGATCGCTACCGCGCGCAGAAGGACGATCGGGAGGAAGAAGAGCGTGGCGGGTGTGCTGACGCCGGTGGCGAAAATCAGCAGGCCACCGAGGCATGCACCCCAGGTCGTCGCGGGTCGCCAGAACAGCAGCCAGAAGACCGCGAAGGTCATGTACCAGGCGACGTTCGTCGGCGTGACGACGGCCTCGATGCTGCTCACCGGGCAGAGCACCGTCAGCGCCACCAGGAGCGCACGCAGGTAGGGGCTGCGGATATGGCCGGCGCTGGCGAACCAGACGGCGAGCCCGCAGAGAGAGACGACAAGGGCAGCGGTGAGATTCATCGCCACCGTCGCATCGTGCAGGGGCACGAGCGTCCCGATCTCGCCGATCAGGCGGGGGGCGACGACGAGGTATTCGGCGTAGGTCGAGGTCACGGAATCGAAGAAGCCGTGCGTCAGCGCGCCGCTGAAGAAGACCGGCCCGTCCTCCGCCCAGAGCGAGTTCAAGCCCTCGGACGGACCGATCCGGAAGAGCTGCAGGACGACGGCAAGCGCCAAGAAGGAGAGGAGAACCAGGCCCCCTTCCCAGCTTTTGAGCTTTGTGGCCTCCGGTGGTGAGGGAAGGAAGACCGAGCGGTCGAGGACTTCCCGCAGCCGCTTGAAGATGTCCCCTGCCCGGTCGGCCACGGCGGGCATCCTAGTGTTCGATTAGGACCGCTGGAACTTTTGAAATCCGCTCGACCGGCTGACTCGCTCGAGCCAGCCGCGCACCGCCGGGTGCGGCTCGAGATCGAAGCCCGCCTCCGGCGCCACCTGGGTGTAGGGGTAGAGCGCGATGTCGGCGATCGTGAAGCGCTTGGCGACGAAGTAATCGTGCTCATCGAGGTGGCGCTCCATCGCCTCGAGCGCGGCGCGACCGGCCGCGCGCTTGGCCTCGATCTCCGCCGCGGGCCTGGGCTCCTTGGCGATCGTCAGCCAGAAGCGGAGGACGGCGATCGCCGGCTCGTGCTTGTACTGCTCGAAGAACATCCACTGCAGTACCTGGGCGCGCTGGTAGGGATCGTCGGGCAAGTAGTCGGTGCCGTCGGCGAAGTACCAGAGGATTGCGTTCGACTCGGCAAGCGGCCGGCCGTCCTCGAGCACCACGGTCGGCACGTTGAGCGAAGAACTGAGCCCTCCGAGCACCTCGGCTCGGTCCGAGCGATCGACGACCGACAGCTCCCGCCGCTCGAACTCGATGCCGAGCAGGCTGAAGATAAGCCGGACCTTGTGGCAGTTGCCGGAGACCGGATTGTCGTAGAGCAGCACGGCCACGAGCGGCCCAGGACGATACTCGGCCCATGCATCCCCGGTGCCCGGCGCCGATACAAGGCGGCCAAACGCTCGCGTCAGTAGCTCGCCCGCATCTGCCTGGCCTGAAGCAAACGAAGATCATGCCCCCACCGGAGGGGGCGTGATCTTCGTGTTGGCTTCCTGGATCGCCTATAAGTTCACTAAGTGAACGGCAAAGGTGGCGCCGCTTACCTCCGTGGCGGAACCAGATACCGCACCACCGGAGCCGTTATGTATAGAGGCCGGATTTTTTCCAAAGAACAGGCTTGCCGATACTAATTTAATTTTGCTGTGCACTGCGAGGTCTTCTAAGGCATCCAAAACTTCGAGTGTCCCACTGCCGGTAACTTTGCCGTCGATTTCCACGAGGGGACATTCCGCTCCTCCGTAAACTACATTTGCGAAGGAGCCAAAGGCGGTCGTGCCGCCGACGATCTGTACCGCCGCACCTTTCATTGTGGCTTCGCCTGATCCTTGCGCGCTGATAGTGCCCACTGGATCGCCCACGCCTTTGACCGTACAGACTTCGCCGAATTCTTTATCGACACAACCGGTGAATTTGCCTGCCACGGTTCCTGAAAGTTTTTTGTTGCCTTCACTCAGTTCTACTTTTGCTTCTCCAGTACCTTTTTCACAGGTAATGGCCAAGCCTAGAGAGGGAACTAAAAGTGTTCCAGATTCGGTTTTGCCTAGCAGTTGAAGCGATTTGACTGACACTTTATTGCGTAACAGTAACCATTCGGCTTGCGCCCCTGACGCACTTACTGCCATAACGGCAAGCACGAGAAGCGACAGGCCGAGAAGCTTTGTTGGCAGCCTTTGGTTCATGGGGGACCTCCATGGGACGGTGACCTAGGCCTACCTGCCATAGGCTCTTGACAATGCAGACCATCTCAGCCTGAGCATGAATGGCAAGTCAGCATGTCAGGGAGTTTTCCATTCGCTCGTCGCAGCCCGGCGTTGCGCGACGGACTACGGAAATGTTCGGGAAATCCTGTTGATTATTAAAAAATTCTGAAGCAATACGGAACTCGAGAAGGCGGGGGAAAGCGACTGGTCAAGCTCATCGCGGAGGCGCCCTGTGGCAGCGCCGGCCTGCGCATGTACGACAGAATGCTGAGATGGCCGAGCGGCAGTACGACCTCGCACTCTTCGGCGCGACCGGATTCACCGGGGGGCTGACGGCTCGTTACCTGGCACAGCACGGTCCCTTGGGACTTCGCTGGGCGCTGGTCGGGCGCAACCGGGACAAGCTGGACGCCGTTGCGTCCTCACTCGGCGCGATCGCCGGAGACGGCGTTCCGGCGCCTGAGCTGCTGCTTGCCGACGCTGCCGATCCAACTGCGCTCGCCCGGGTTGCCGGCGCGGCGCGAGTAGTGGTGACCACGGTCGGGCCCTACGCGCTCTATGGCGAGCCCTTGGTCGCGGCCTGCGCCGCGGCGGGCACGGACTACGTCGACCTCACCGGCGAGCCCGAGTTCGTCGACCGGATGTGGCTCGGCTACCACCGCAAGGCCGAGCAGAGCGGCGCCCGCTTGGTCCACTGCTGCGGGTTCGACTCGATCCCGCACGACCTCGGCGCCTACTTCACCGTCAAGCAGCTGCCCGAGGGGGTACCGCTGACCGTCAACGGCTACGTGCAGATGGGTGCCGAGTTCTCCGGCGGGACATTTGCCTCGGCGATCAACGGTTTTGGCCGGGCGCGCCAGACGCTCAGCGCCGCCAAACAACGCCGCCAGGCCGAGCAGCGGCCGGCGGGGAGGAAGATCCACTCTGCGCCTGTCCGACCCCGCCGCGATGCCGACCTCGGTGGCTGGGTGGTGCCGATGCCGACGATCGACGGCCCGGTCGTGCGCCGCTCCGCCGCGGCGCTCGAGCGCTACGGACCCGACTTCAGCTACGGCCACAACGTCGTCGCCAAGCACCTCAGCTCGGTTGCCGCGACCGCCGGCGGGGTTGGGGTCGCGTTGGTCCTGGCGCAGCTGCCGCCGACGCGCAAGCTCCTGCTCAAGACCCAGCGATCGCCGGGCGAGGGGCCGAGCGAGGAGGTCCGCGCCAAGAGCTGGTTCAAGGTCACCTTCGTCGGTGAGGGCGGCGGCGAGCGCGTGGTCACCGAGGTAAGCGGGGGAGATCCCGGCTACAGCGAGACCTCGAAGATGCTGGCCGAGTCGGGCCTTTGCCTCGCCTTCGACGATCTGCCGCAAACCGCCGGTCAGGTCACTACCGCCGCGGCGATGGGCGACGCCCTGCAGTCGCGCCTGCAAGGTGCGGGGCTCGGATTTCACCTGCTCGAGCCGACCCCGGCTTAGGTCTTCGCCGCCGCTAAACTGGCGACCGAAGGTCCCGGGGCTGTAGCTCAGCTGGAAGAGCGTCGCGCTGGCAGCGCGAAGGTCAGGGGTTCGAGCCCCCTCAGCTCCACTGCTCAATTCATCGCTCTCTACTGCCGATGCAGCTGCGATGAACACCGCCAACGAGCACGTCTTTTCCCATGGGATGGAGGACACCCGGGCGGCGCTCCAAGGCTGGAGCGAGCGCAACTGGGTCGTCCTGCGCGCCTGGCTGGCGCTCAGCCTGGCGATCGCCTTGGCGCTCCTGGCGGCGGTTTGGGTCGTCGCCGGCCTGCTCACGCCCGACCTCACGCCGATCCACCTGCCCGGCTTGACCGAACCGTCGCAGGCCGGCGACCTGCTGCCAATCCTCTGGCGCAACTCATTGGTGCTGGCCCTGCACGCGACTGCCTGCGTTGCCGGCTTCATCGCCGGTGCCTCGATGCCGATCGCCGCCGCCCAGCGCAGCGGCTTCTCCCGCTGGGTTCACGTCAAGGCGGGCGAGCTGGCGATTCTCTTCGTCTGCGCCGTCACCCTCTTCTCACTCGCCACCCAGGCTCTCTACCTGGGCTTCCAGGGGGCGACGATCGCCTACCAGCTGCAGATCTCGATCGCGACGCTCCTGCTCAGCGTGCTGCCGCACGCCCTGCTCGAGCTGACCGCGCTCTTCCTGCCCTTGGCCGCCTGGCTGATCGCCAGCCGCCGCGGCGAGTGGAATCAGCTACTTGCCGCAACCATCGTCACCGTCTTGATCGCGATCCCGTGCCTCGTCGTTGCAGCGACAATCGAGGTCTACGTCTGGCCCCACATCCTCGAAGCCCTCTCGCCGGTCGTCTGAGAAGATCGCCGCTCTGATGAGCGGCAGCTACGACCCCAAGGCAACCGAGCGCAAGTGGCAGCAGGTCTGGGCTGAGGAGAAGACCTGGGAGGTTGCCAACCCGGGTCAGCCCGGCTTCGATGACTCGAAGCCGAAGTCATACGTGCTGGAGATGCTGCCCTACCCATCGGGCGAACCCCACGTCGGCCACCTCAAGTGTTACGCGGTCGGCGACGCGATCGCCCACTTCCGCCGTCGCCGCGGCTTCGAGGTGATCCACCCGATGGGTTACGACTCCTTCGGCCTGCCGGCGGAGAACAACGCGATCAAAACCGGCGAGCCGCCGCGGGTCGCAACCGAGCGCTCGATCGAGTCCTTCCAGCGCCAGTTCCGCGAGTGGGGGATCTCGATCGACTGGTCGCGCGAACTGGCGACCCACACGCCCGAGTACTACCGCTGGACCCAGTGGATCTTCCTGCAGCTGCTCGAGCACGGCCTCGCCTACCGGACCGAGGCGCCGGTGCAGTGGTGTCCCAAGGACGCCACGGTGCTCGCCAACGAGCAGGTCGTCGACGGTCGCTGCGAGCGCTGCGGCACCGAGGTCGTGCAGCGCAAGCTCGAGCAGTGGTTCTTCAAGACCACCGATTACGCCGAGCGCCTGCTGGCCGATTTCGACCTGCTCGAGTCCTGGCCCGAGCACGTGATCACGATGCAGCGCAACTGGATCGGTCGCTCTGAGGGGGCCGAGGTCGTCTTCCGCTGCCAGGAGCTCGGCCTTGACTTCCCCGTCTTCACCACCCGCCCCGACACGCTCTTCGGTGCCACCTTCTTCGTCCTCGCCCCCGAGCACCCGCAGCTGGAGCGGCTCGTTGCCGGCACGCCGGCCGAGGAGGCGGTGCGTGAGTACGTCGACCGCGCCGCCCGCGAGTCGAGCGAGGATCGCGGTGCCGAGGATCGCGAGAAGACTGGTGTGCCGCTCGGCCGCAGCGTCGTCAACCCGGTCAACGGCGAGGAGATCCCGATGTTCGTCGCCGATTACGTGCTGATGGAGTACGGCACCGGCGCGATCATGGCGGTGCCAGGACACGACGAGCGCGA
Organism: uncultured Solirubrobacterales bacterium; assembly: GCA_963701265.1. Taxonomy (GTDB): domain Bacteria; phylum Actinomycetota; class Thermoleophilia; order Solirubrobacterales; family 70-9; genus VRUE01. The sequence continues at coordinate 1,798,575 of OY969581.1, read as the reverse complement.
CTACGCCTTCGCCAAGACCTTCGAGCTGCCGATCCGGCGGGTGATCGAGGGGGAGGACCCCGAGGGCGCTCGTGACGACGAGGGCCTGCCCTATCCGGGCGATGGGCCGATGACCGGCTCCGGCCGCTTCGATGGAAAGGGCAACCGCGAGGCCTACGCCGAGATCGTCGCCTGGCTGGCCGAGGAGGGCCGGGGGAAATCGGCGGTCAACTACCGTCTGCGCGACTGGCTGGTCTCGCGCCAACGCTACTGGGGCGCGCCGATCCCGATCGTCTACTGCGAGGAGTGCGGGATCGTGCCGGTGCCCGACGATCAACTGCCGGTCGAGCTTCCCGAGATCGACGACTACGCCCCGCAGGGCAAGAGCCCGCTCGCGGCCGCCGAGGACTGGGTCGCCACCGAGTGCCCGCGTTGCGGCAAGCCTGCCCGGCGCGAGACCGACACGATGGACACCTTCGTCGATTCCTCCTGGTACTTCATCCGCTACCTCGACCCAGGCAACACCGAGGCCGCGTGGGACCGCACCGCCGCCGCGCACTGGCTGCCGGTCGATCAGTACATCGGTGGGGTCGAGCACGCGATCCTGCACCTGATGTACGCGCGCTTCTTCGCCAAGGCGCTCGCAGACACCGGCAACCTCGACGTTCAGGAGCCCTTCGCCAACCTCTTCGCGCAGGGGATGATCACCCGCGACGGGGCGAAGATGTCGAAGTCGCGCGGCAACACGGTCAGCCCTGCCGACTACGTCGAGCGCTATGGCGCCGACACCGCCCGCACCTACATCTGCTTCATGGGCCCGCCCGAGCGCGACGCCGACTGGGCCGACGAGGGCGTCGAGGGCGTCAACCGCTTCCTCTCCCGCCTCTGGCGCCTCTGCGAGGAGGTCGAAGGTAAACAGGGTGATGACGCGGCCGGTGCCGACGGTGACGCCCGCGCCCTGCTCGCCAAGGCCCACTGGGCGATCGACAAGGTCACCCGTGACTTCCAGCGCGGCTTCCAGTTCAACACCGCGATCGCCGCGGTGATGGAGTTGATCAACGACGCTTACCGGCTCAAGGACGGCCTCTACGACGAGCCCGCCGGCGTCGCCGCAGTGCGCTTCGCGGCGGCCACCGCGGCGTCGCTGATCTTCCCCTTCGCGCCACACCTCGGCGCCGAGATCTGGGAGCGACTGCAGGGCGGCCGGGTCTGGGAGCAGCCCTGGCCCGAGGCCGACCCCGAGCTGCTCGTCAGCGAGACGGTGACGCTGGTCGTCCAGGTCAACGGCAAGTTGCGCGATCGCATCGAGGCCGCCACCGACGCTCCCAAGGAGGAATTGCTGCGCCTCGCCCACGCCAGCGAGAAGGTCGGGCGCTTCCTCGACGGCAAAGAGGTGGTCAAGGAGATCGTCGTCCCGGGCAAGCTGGTCAACCTGGTGGTTCGCTGAGCGGTCACGGTTCCGCTCCAGTTATCTGGTACAAAGCGCCGATGCTGGTCAGGAGACACTCCGAGGCCTCGGTCGAGGAATGGCACCGTTTGCGCACCCGCGTGCTGATGGACGCAGGCGAACTTGGCTCTCGCAATCTCTCGGTTACGTGGATTGAGCTTCCTACCGGCGCCGAGCAGACGCTGCGCTCGGACGAGCAGGCCGAGCAGGCATATGTGGTCGTGCGCGGTTCCGGCACGATGTCGGTGGCGGGGGACACCCAGCAGGTGACCGAGGGAGACCTGATCCTGGTGCCGCCGGCAACCGAGCACGCGATCGCCAACAACGGCGACGCCGAGTTGGCTTGCATCTCGGTGCAATCGCCACCGGTGGCGGCCGCGGAGCTTTACAGCGACCAATTGGCAGAGGTCGCCGGCTACGACGACGAAGATCTGTAGCTCACTCGTGTGAGTGTGCGCGCCACGCGCGCGCCGCAGTCCTGGACGGTTCGGGTCATGCCCGAGCTCAGCAGGTCCCAAGTCGCTGTTTACGGTGCGGTCGCCGTCGCGCTGCTCCTGCTTGGCGTCCGTGCGATTCGGGCGGAGGGAGACAGCAGCAGCGCCGGTGCGTCGTTTTCGTCGGGCGGCAGCGAGGAGTTCAGCGTCGACAGCAGTGGTTCGGGCGGTGACGTCGTCGTTGACGTCACCGGCGCGGTTGCCCGCCCTGGCGTCTACCGGCTGCCGGCCGGGGCCCGGGTGACCGACGCGGTTGAGCGGGCGGGTGGCGCCAGCGGCGGGGCTTTGTTGGAAGCGATCAACCTTGCCGCGCGCCTTGCCGACGGCCAGCAGGTTGTAGTGCCGAAACGGGGACCGGCGGGAGCGCCGCTGGGCGCCACCGGTGCCGCCGAAGAAGGCCCGATAAGCCTCGGCACGGCCACGGTCGAGCAGCTCGACACGATCGAGGGGATCGGGCCGGTGACGGCCGGAGACATCATCGAGTTCCGCGACGAACATGGCGGCCTCTCATCGGTTGACCAGCTCGACCAGGTGAGCGGGATCGGGCCGGCGACGATGGATTCGCTGCGCTCGCGGCTGCAGCCCTAGTCGGTGCCAAGCCGCCGAACACCCTGGCTGCTCGTCCTCGGCGTTCTTGCCGTGGTGGTCTTGGCCATCGGCCACCGAGACGAGATTCGTGGCCGCGCCGAGACGGCGCTCGGACGTGGCATGCCGGCGCGCGAGGCAGAGCTGGCGCGTGGCTTCGTCCTCGGCGAGGACGACCGCATCGATGCCGCCACGGTCGAAGACTTCCGCCGCGCAGGTCTCAGTCACCTGCTCGCGGTCTCCGGGCAGAACGTGGCACTGCTCGCCCTGCTGGTGATGCCGTTGCTGGCCGCCCTCGGTATGCCTCTGCCTGCTCGGCTGGTCTGGATCATCGCCGCGATAGCGGTCTACGTCCCGCTTGCCGGCGGCGGACCCTCGATCGTGCGAGCCGGCGTCATGGGTGCGCTCAGCTTGCTGGCGACGCTGGCCGGGCGGCGCAGCTCGCGCCTCTACGGTCTCGCGCTCGCGGCGATCGTCACCCTGGCGATCGATCCGGGAGTCGGTGCCGACGTCGGTTGGCAGCTCAGCTTTGCTGCCGTGCTCGGCATCCTCGCGTTCGCACAGCCGTTGCGGAGCACGATCGTTGCCCGGATCGGCTCACGCGGCTTGCGCGGTGCCTTGGCGGACGGGGCGGCGGTAACGGTTGCAGCGACTCTCTCGACCGCGCCCTTGATTGCGTTCCACTTCGGCGCGCTCTCGACCGTGACGCTGGTTGCCAATCTGCTGGCCCTGCCGGCGGTCGCGCCGGCGATGTGGTTGGGGATGCTCGTCTCAATCGGGGCTCAGGTGCCCGGGTTTCCGGCCGCGATCCCCAACGCGCTTGCCGCGCCGCTGCTTGCCTACATCGCCTTGGTGGCGCGCTGGTGCGGGCGACCGCACTGGGCCTATCTGGAGGTCGATCTGGGTTGGCTCGGCCTGGTCGCTTCCTACGTTGCCCTGGCATTTGTGGCTTTGGCTGGACCGGTCCTGCTGCGGGCCCGGCGGCTATCCGGGCTGAGGAATCGCCAGCGGCCAGCGGAATGGAGCAAGGCGCGTTTGCCGCTGGCTCTCGCGCTCGCCGCTGGCGTGCTCGTCTTCGTGGGCGGTGGCGGCGGTGGCACGATTGGAGCTCCGTCGAGCGGCCTGCGGGTTGCCGTCCTCGACGTCGGCCAGGGCGACGCGATCCTCCTACAGCCGGCCGGAGCGCCGGCCGTTCTCGTTGATGGAGGGCCACCGGGTGACGATCTCGCCGCCAAGCTGCGCGACTTCGGCCTCGACTCGATCGGCATTGCGATCGTCACCCATGAACAGTCCGATCACGCGGGCGGGATCGAAGACCTGCTGGGCGAGCTGCCGATCGACCAGCTCCTCTACGCCCGGCTCAGCCGCGGGCTGCGCGGCGACGCCGAAGCCGCGGGGGTTGATCCCGTACGAGTTGCGGCGGGGGACGCCGTGGGCAGCGGTCGCCTGCGGCTCAGCGTTCTCTGGCCACCACCGGAGCTGCTCGGGGATCCGATCGCGGGCGCGGATCCGAATGCGCAGGCCCTCGTCGTCCTCGTTCGTTGGCAGCGATTCTCAATGCTGTTGACGGCTGATGCCGAGGCGGGGGAGGTGCCGATCGATCCGGGGCCGGTGGATGTCCTCAAGGTCTCCCATCACGGCAGCGAAGACGCCGGCCTCGAGATGCTGCTCGATCGCACCTCACCTCGACTTGCCGTGATCTCGGTCGGCGCCGGCAACCCCTACGGACACCCGACGCCCGGCACGCTCGCCGAGCTTGCAGAACATGGGGTCCAAACCCTGCGCACCGACAGACGTGGCACCATAGTGCTGGATGTGGATCAGAATTCTTTCGTGGTCCGGGCGGGTGGCTGGGGCACCTAAACGAATCACCGACCCAAAACTGGGGTTTCCCGCCGGTCGCCCTCGTGTTCTCAGTGACGGGGGCCGATGGACGTAAAGGTGGTCTCCAAGGTCGGACAAGCCTTCTCGCGGTCGCTCGGCAGCCTGAGCCTGGCCGACGGCAGCATGCTGCTGCGCATGCGCCGGGCTTCGTTTGCCCTCTTCGCCCTCGTTGGCGCAGTGGGTCTCGGCTTGATCGTCTTCATCGCCCAGCTTGGCTGGCCCGGCGTTGTCAGCGGGCCGCTTCCCGGGCCGCCGACGCGGGCGGGGACCGTTGACACCGCCGTCGCCCTTGCCGAATCGCCCGCCACAGCCGGTGGGGCTATCGGCCCGGCGGCGGTCGACAACGGCAGACCTGCACGGGATTCCTCCCAGCGCGGATCGGGCGGCACTAACAACCCCGGAGGGCAGGGCAGCTCGCAACTCAGCAGGGCTGAAAAGCTGGCGGCTGCTCCGGGTGCACAACCGGGCCAGGGCTCCAATCAGCCAGCTGCTCAACCGCCCGCTTCAACCCCCGCAGCGGAACCGGCACCGACGACGCCAACGACCTCTGCACCGTCGACCGTCGTGGTCGAAAGCCCGCCTCAGTCGAGCTCTGCCGATCAGGCGAAAAAGGCGAGCTCGAATCCCAGGACGAGCGAAACTGCAGTAGCCAAGGCCGTCAGCGACAGCACCGGGTCGACCAACTCCGGCGCCAAGTCGCAGGGCCAGAAGTCGGCCACCGACCGAGGCACTTCGTCGGGGTCGTCCAAGGCGGGCGAAGCGGCGAGTGCGAAGGCAAAGCGGGATGAAAGTGGCGCCAAAGCCAAAGCGCCACCGGTCGCGGCAGCGCCTGCACCAAGTGCCGCTCCGGCCCAGAGTCCTGCCGCCGCCAAGGAAGCAGCCGACGCCGCAAGGTAGGACCAGGGCCGTCACTAGACTCGGCCGCCGATGGCCGCTGCCCTCTCGTCTCTCTATCTGATCGCTGGAACTGACCAGGCGAAGATCGATGCAACCCGGGCGCGCCTGCGCTCCCGAGCCGAAGGCGATGGGGGGGCCGGAGCGCTGGAGGTGTTCGAGGCAAGCGAGGGGAAGGGCGCGCCTGATCACGAGGCGCTGCTGACAGCGATCCCGGCGATGTCGCTGACCGAGAGCCGCAGGTACCTGCTCGCCGACGGGGTGGACCGCTGGCGCGATCGCCAGCTCGCAGCGGTCACCGAGGCGATCGCCACGCTTCCACCCGACCTGACCGTGGTGCTGATCGCGCGCGCCAAGGCGCCGGCAAAGCTGGTGAAAGCAGTCAAGGCAGCGGCGGGGGAGATCCACGAGTTCGAGGCGCCGAAGCCACGCGACATGCCGCGCATCCTGATCGGAGACGCGAAGCGCCTCGACTTCAGCTTGGAGCCGGCGGCGGCGCGCCTGCTTGTCGATCGCATGGGTGCCAGCCCGGTGCGCCTCGGCAACGAGCTTGAGCGGCTGGCGCTGTGGGCCGGGGAGGGGGGCGCCGTCTCGGCTGCCGACCTCGAGCAGATGGTCTCGGACACTTCGGAGGCCGCGGTCTGGGCGCTCTCGGACGCGATGCTCGAACGCAACCCCGCCAAGGCGACCTCGCTGGCGGAGCGGCTGATCTCCCAGGGCGAGAACGTGACCGGGCTGATCTACGGCCTCTCGTCGCGGCTGCGCAAGGCCTGCGCGGCGGCAGCGCAGCTCGAACAGGGCGTGCCGGCGAAGCAGGTGGAGTCAGGCCTCGGCATGCATCCTTACGCCGCCAAGCAGCTGGTGGCCCGCCTGGGCAAGACCAATCTCGATCAGCTGCAGCGGGCGACGGCAACGCTCGCCGACCTCGAGGTCTGGTGCCGCGGCGGCGCCGACTACGGCGATCAGCTGGCGCTGACGCTCGCGGTCAGAAAAGCCGCGGGGGCCGCGGCCTAGTTACTTCGCGGCGGCGGCAGTGGCGATGCGCGCTGCTTTGGACTTCTTGCGGGCGCCGGTGTTCTTGTGCATGGCGCCCTTTTGGACGGCCTTGTCGATCTTCGAGACGAGCGCCTTGTGCTCGGTCTCGATCTTGCCCGCATCGCCTGCCTCCACGGCGGCCTCGAGCCGGCGGAAGTAGGTCTTCACCGTGCTCGTGAGCAGGCGGTTCTCCGTGCGCTCGCGCTCGCTGCGTAGGATCCGCTTCTTCTGTGAGGCTATGTTGGCCATGTAGTCAAGTGCCTGAGTGGGCGCCGTGCCCCCTCCGGGCGGCCGCCGACTATAGCGACTGAGATCAAGCTTGGAGACGCCCAAGGCACCCGACAGTCCCGACCGCGACGCTGAGGCGCTTGCCGAAGACACCGCTGTGCGCGAGGCGGAGGCCTTTGCGCCGGGGGAGGAACTGAGCGGCAACCCCGCTCCAGGGCGGCAGGCGGGCCGCATCGCGCGCTCCACCGCCTTCTTCTCGATTGCCACCGCGGCCTCGCGGATAGCCGGCCTGGTGCGCGAGATCGTCGCTGCCAGCTACTACGGCATCTACGGCCCGATGTCGGCCTTCACGATCGCTTTCCAGGTCCCCAACCTGATTCGCACGCTCTTCGCCGACGCCGCCCTGCAGCCCGCCTTCGTGCCGGTCTTCACCGAGCAGCTCGAGCGCAAGAACTACCGCGAGGCGTTCCGTCTCGCCTCGACCATGTTGCTGCTCGCCACCCTCGTGCTCGGCGTGATCACGGCGCTCTTCGTGCTGCTGGCGCCGGTGATCATGCCGATCTTCGCCCCCGGCTTCGAGGGGGAGATCCTCGACCTGACGATCACCCTCTCCCAGATCCTCTTCCCGATCCTGATCCTGCTCGGGATCAGCGGCGTCGTCGTCGGCATCCTCAACAGCTACGACCGCTTCGGCGCCTTCGCGATCTCCTCGCTGTTCTGGAACCTGACGATCATCGCCGTCGTCGTCGCCCTGGTGCCGCTCTTCCACGGCCAGGACCGGATCTACGCCTACGCGATCGCGATCCTCGTCGGCACCTTTGTGCAGCTGATGATCCCCACCTTCGACCTGCGCAACACGCCGTTCAAGTTCGAATGGAGCTTCGACTGGCGCAACCGCGACGTGCGCCGGGTGCTGCTGCTGATGTTGCCGGTGACGATCAGCCTCGGCCTGATCAACTTCAACCTGCTGATCAACAGCCTCTTTGGCAGCTTCGTCAGTGAGCAGGCGCCGGCGGCGATGGACAAGGCCTTCCGGATCTACCAGCTGCCGCAGGGGATCTTCTCGGTCGCCGTCGCCACCGTGCTCTTCCCAACCCTTGCCCGTTTCGCCGCCCGTGGCGAGATCGGGAACCTGAGGGCGACGATGGCCAACGGGATGCGCCAGATCCTCTTCGTCCTCGTTCCCGCCGCCGCCGCCGTCCTCGTCCTCTCCGAGCCGATGATCCGCCTCGTCTACCAGCGCGGGGAGTTCACCCCCGAGCAGACCACGCTGGTCGCGACCGCGCTCTTCTGGTTCGCCTTCACCCTGCCGACCAACGGGCTCTACCTGCTGCAGACGCGGACCTTCTTCAGCCTGCAGCGGCCCTGGATGGCGACCAGCCTTGCCGGGATCGATCTCGTCGTCTCCGCCCTCGGCGCCCTCTTCCTCTACAAGCCCTTCGGCGTCGCCGGGATCGTTGCCGGCACGGGCATCGGCACGACCGTCGCGGTCGTCGCCCAGGCGGTGATCCTGCGCCGCGAGTTCGGTGGCCTCGAGCTGGGCCGGCTGCTCGGCACCGCGACCAAGATCACGATCGCGGCGGCGGCGCTGGCCGCCGTCTCCTTTGGCGTCTGGGACCTTCTCGACAGCCAGCTCGGGCGCGGTCTTGCCGGTCAGATCATCTCGCTCAGCGTCGGCCTGGGGCTCGGTGGGCTGGCCTATTTGGGGATGGCGAAGTTGCTCAAGATCGCCGAGTTGGAGCAGATGACTCGGCTGCTGCGGCGGCGCTAGATGCTGGGGGTGGGGCGGTATCTGCTCGGGGTGGTCGAGCTCTTGGTGCTCGTCGGGTTTGCGTGGGTTGGGGCTGCGGCGGTGCGCAGGCGGTTGGTGTCAGAGCTCGATGGTTTGGTGGCGCAACTGGCCACGGCTCTGCTGGCGATTGCCGGATTGCTCTGGATTGCCGAGTTGCTTGGGGCGTTCGGCTGGTTTCAGGAGGTGCCGTATCTCGTCGTCGTGACCATTGCTGGGTTGGCCCTTTGGCTGTTGGTGGGGAGAGGGCGGGGGCGTCCCTCCGTCTTGCTGGGTTTTTCGCCTGGCGAGGATGTCGCTGTCCGTGATCGGAAGTCGGGCGAAAAAGAGGACGCCGCTGCGCCGGAGGGACGCCCCCGCCCTCTCTCACCAGCCGCCCTGATGGCACTGGCGATAGCCGCGGTGGCGATTGTTCATTTTGCTGCTGGGGTGAAGTTGCGGCTGTCTACTGGGATGACCGGGTTTGATTCGACTTGGTACCACGGGCCGTTTGCGGCGGGGTTTTTTCAGAGCGGCGATACGTGGGGGTTGCACTTCATTGCGCCGCAGTTCCTGGCTTGGTTTTACCCGGCGAATTCGGAAGTGCTGCATGGGGTGGGGATGTTGGCTTTCGACCGGGATCTGCTGTCGCCGCTGCTGAATCTCGGTTGGTTCGTGGGCTGCCTGATTGCCGGCTGGTGCATTGGGCGGCCGTATCGGGTCGCGCCTTGGTCGCTGGCGCTGGTCGCGATCGCTTTGAGCGTGCCGGCGCTGCACGACCAGGCGGGGGAGGCACGTAACGACATCGTCGGGATCTTCTTTCTGCTTGCCGCTATTGCGGTCGCCCTCAACGCGTGGAGTGCGCGTGCTGAGGGTGGGCGCGGGTTGGGTACCGGGGCGCTTGTGGTCGTTGGGTTGGCTGCCGGGTTGGCTGCCGGGACCAAGCTCAACTTTCTCCTGCCCGCCGGGGTGCTCGTCGTGGGGTTGGTTGCGATCGCGCCGCGCGGGGGCAGGTGGCGTGCCTTGCTCGCCGCGGGACTGGCCGCGCTTGCCGGTGGGGGCTACTGGTACCTGCGCAACCTCGCCCACACCGGTAACCCGCTGCCCTGGGTCAAGCACCTTGGGCCGATCACGCTGCCGGCGCCGGAACAGGGGTTGGGCGGGCGCGAAGACCACAGCGCCTTCAGCTACCTGACCGATGGCTCGGTCTGGTCGGACTGGTTCTTGCCCGGCCTGCACCACGGCCTCACCGTCTTCTGGCCGCTGATCGCCGTTCTCGCCATCGGCGGCCTGGTCCTCTGCCTCGGCCGTCGCTCGGATTCGATGCTCCGCGTCGCCGGAATCGTCGGTCTGGCAGCGGCTCTCGCCTGGCTGATCGCCCCAACCTCAGCCTCCGGCCCCGACGGCATGCCCCGGGGCTTCGAGTCCGGCCTTCGCTATCTAGCCCCAGCTCTAATCCTGGGCTTCGCCCTGCTTCCGGTCGTCCTGCGGGGGCGGCTACGCGGAGCCGGTGCGGGGAGCCCCTTGGACGGCCGAGGGGCTCCCCACGCCGGCTTGGCCATCGTCGTCGTCCTCGCCACGATCGCGCTCGGTTACCCGATCCAGCGCCACTACCTGGAGGGCCGCTATGCCGACCCCAGCTTCACCACCCCAGGTCTCAACGCCGCCTTTAAGTGGGCCCAGGGCATCTCCGATGCCCGTATAGCCACCACCAGCACTCGCCAGTACCCGCTTTTCGGACATGACCTAAGCAACGAAGTCGACTTCATCGGCGAAGAACAACCCCACGGCGGCTTCACCGCCCCCCCGAACTGCACCGTCTGGCGCCACCTCCTCAACGAGGGCGACTACGACTACGTCGTCACCTCCAAGGACCGCATCGAACCCGGCAAGCCCACCTACCCCGCCACCACGCTTTGGACGGCGGGACCCGGTGCCACCGTGATCCTGCGTAAGCCGCCCACGGTCGTCTACAAGCTGAGGACCCCGCTGGACCCATCGGCGTGCCGCCGATAGCCGCCAGCCAATCGCCATACTGGCGACCCGCCCATGGACCACATCCGCAACTTCTCGATCATCGCCCACATCGACCACGGCAAGTCGACCCTGGCCGACCGCATCCTCGAGGTCACCGGCGCTGTCGACCCGAAGAAAATGCAGGCTCAGATGCTCGACTCGATGGACCTCGAGCGCGAGCGCGGGATCACGATCAAGGCGCAGGCGGTGCGGGTCGAGTACACCGCCGGCAATGGTGAGACCTACCACCTGCACCTGATCGACACGCCCGGGCACGTCGACTTCTCCTACGAGGTTTCGCGCAGCCTCGCCGCCTGTGAGGGCGCCCTGCTCGTCGTCGACGCCGCCCAGGGGGTCGAGGCGCAGACCGTCGCCAACACCTACCTGGCGATCGAGAGCGGCCTGGAGCTGATCCCGGTGATCAACAAGGTCGACCTGCCGGGCGCCGAGCCGGACCGGGTCGCGACTGAAATCGCCGACCTCACCGGGGGCGACGCTGAGGAAGCACTTTGGATCTCGGCCAAGACCGGGGAGGGGGTGGCCGAGGTGCTGGAGGCGATCGTCGCCCGGGTCCCGGCGCCGAAGGGCGAGCCGGAGGCACCGGCACGAGCGCTGATCTTCGATTCCGAGTTCGACCAGTACCGCGGCGTGATCGCCTACGTGCGGGTCGTCGACGGCTCCTTCCGCAAGCACGAGCGGATCGTCGCGATGCAGAACGGCACCGAGGCCGACATCGACGACATCGGCTTCTTCCGACCGGCGATGACGGCGGTGCAGGGCATGGACGCCGGCGACGTCGGCTACCTGATCACCGGCATCAAGGACGTCGCCAAGCTGCGCGTCGGCGACACCCTGACCGCCCTCGAGCGCCCCGCGAGCGAGCCGCTGGAGGGTTACCGCGAGGTCAGGCCGATGGTCTTCTGCGGCCTCTTTCCGATCGACACCGACCGCTACGAAGACCTGCGCGACGCGCTCGAGAAGCTGGCCCTCAACGACGCCGCGCTCTCCTGGGAGCCGGAGACCTCGGAGGCGCTCGGCTTCGGCTTCCGCTGCGGCTTCCTCGGTCTGCTGCACATGGAGATCGTGCGCGAGCGACTGGAACGCGAGTACGGCCTCGACTTGCTGGCGACGACGCCGAACGTGCGCTACCAAGTGCACCTCACCAACGGCGAGGAGTTCGAGGTCCACAGCCCGACCGACCTGCCCGATCCGGGCACGATCGAGACGATCGAAGAGCCCTACATCCGCGCCACGATCATCTGTCCTTCCGAGCAGGTCGGTGCCGTGATGGAGCTCTGCCAGGGGCGCCGCGGGACCCACGTCGACATGCATTACCTGAGCCCTGTGCGGGTGCAGATCCGCTACGACATGCCGCTGGCGGAGATCGTGCTCGACTTCTTCGACCTGCTCAAGTCCTCGACCCGCGGCTACGCCTCGCTCGACTACGAGCCGATCGGCAACCAGGCCTCCGACCTCGTCAAGGTCGACATCCTGCTCGCCGGCGACAAGGTCGACGCGCTCTCGATCATCGTCCACCGCGAATTCTCCTACGAGCAGGGCAAGCGCCTGGTCGAGCGGCTGCGCAAGACGATCCCGCGCCAGCTCTTCGACGTGCCGGTGCAGGCCGCGATCGGCTCCAACATCCTCGCCCGCGAGACGGTCAAGGCGCTGCGCAAGGACGTCACCGCGAAGCTCTACGGCGGTGACGTCACCCGCAAGCAGAAGCTGCTGAAGAAGCAGAAGGCGGGCAAGAAGCGGATGAAGTCGGTCGGCCGGGTGGAAGTTCCGCAGGAGGCATTCCTGGCTGTGCTGGAGATCGACGAGTAGGGACCTCCTGGCTGGCTGAGCAGATAGGGTGCCGCGCCATGGCTATCAAGACTGAGGCAATAGGCAAGGAATGGCCCGCTACGACTTATGAGGTGGGTAAGGAGAAGATTGGGGAGTACGCGACTGTGGTCGGGCTCGACAACCCGGTCTACTTCGACCGCGAGGCGGCCAAGGCTGCCGGCTACCGCGACGTCGTTGCGCCGCCGATGTTCGCCGTCGTCTACAGCTCACCCGCTGTCGGACCGGCGATGTTCGACCCCGATGTGGGGATGAACTTCGCGGCGATGGTCCACGGCGGTCAGGAGTTCGAGTGGGGCGAGCCGGCCTGCTCGGGGGACGAGATCACGACCACGGCCAAGTGCCTGGACATCTCCGAGAAGGACGGCAAGGGCTTCTACATCTTCGAGACGAATGCGGTCAACCAGAACGGGGACCAGGTGGCACGAGGGACCTGGACCCTGATCGTGAGAGGGGTCTGAGATGGCTGACTTGAATCCAGGCGACGCGATCGCGGAGCTGAAGGTCACACCGGACAAGTACCTGCCGCACCGCTACGCGGGCGCTTCCGGCGACTTCAACCCGATCCACATCGATCCCGAGTTCGCCAAGGCGGTCGGCCTGCCGAACACGATCCTGCACGGGCTCTACATGATGGGCCTGACCTCGCGGGCGGCGATGGACGTCGCCGACGGCGATCCGAAGGCGCTGAAAAGGCTTTCGGTCCAGTTCCGTGGGATGGGCGCTCCCGAGACGGAGATCGTGGTCAGCGGCACCGTCAAGTCAGCTGACGGCGACACGGTCGTGATCGACACGGTTGCTGCGCAGGGTGAGAATCAGACGATTCGCAATGCTGAGGCGGAAATTCAGCTTTAAGCGGTAAGGAGGGCCGGGTGCGCCTCCCAAAACGCTCGGCGGGAGCCTCGCTTGAGTGTTTTGGGAGGCGCACCCGGCCCTCCTCATAGACTCCAAGCGTGCTTTCTTCGCGGCAAGAGCTGATTCTGAAGCTTGTGGTTGATGCCTATTTGGCGTCGGGGAAGCCGGTGCCTTCTAAGGAGATTGCCGAGCGGCGGCAGGTTGAGTGGGGGCCGTCGACGGTTCGGGCAGAGTTGGCGGCGCTCGAGGCGGCGGGGTACCTCACCCATCCGCATACGTCTGCCGGCCGGGTGCCGACGGAGATGGGGTATCGGCGGCACGTCGACGCGATGATGGCTACTGGGGGGCCGCCGGCTGAGAGTTCTGTCGAGTTGGAGCTGCGGCGGGAGATCGATGCGGCTATGCGGGAGACGACCGCGGCGCTGGCGCAGGTGACGGATTTGATGGCGCTGGTGACGGCGCCGCCGGAGACGGTGGCGGCGACGATCCACCGGGTCGAGGTGCTGCGCCTGCAGCCGACCCGGGTGATGGTAGTGGCGATCGCCTCCAATGGCGCGGTGGCCAAGCGAGTCTTCGACTTCCCGGCGCCGGTCGATTCCGGCTTGGTCGAGTGGGCTTCGAGCTATCTCAACGAGCAGCTCAGCGGCATGGGCCTCGGCGCGCGCATGATCACCGGCCGCCTCGCCGATCCGGAGCTGGGGCCGGCGGAGGCCGAGTTCATCGCCACCCTCAGCGCGGCCTTCACCGAGCTCGAGCAGGAGGAGTCGGCCGACACCCTTTACACCGAGGGCGCCTCGCGCCTGCTCTCCGAAGCCCACTCCGCCGATCTGCCCCGCGCCGACATGCTGATGACCGCCTTGGAGGAGCGGGCGACGCTGCTTGGCATGCTGCGTTCCGCCCTCGGCCAGCGCTCGGTCTTCCTCTGGATCGGCGCGGAGAACCCGCGGCCGGAGCTGCGCTCTGTCAGCGTCGTCGGCGCCAACTACGGGCTCGCCCATCGCAACCTCGGCGCGGTTGGCGTGGTCGGGCCCCTGCGCATGGACTACGCCACCGCGATCGCCTCGGTCCGCGGTGCCGCTCGCGAGCTCTCGCGCTACTGCGAGACGGTCTACGACGGTTAATCGATGGCGGGCGACTACTACGAGCTGCTCGGTGTCGAGCGCGGCGCCTCCGACGCGGAAGTGAAGCGCGCCTTCCGCAAGGTGGCCCGCGAGCTGCACCCTGACGTCAACGCCCACGACCCCGAGGCGGAGGAGAAGTTCAAGGCGGCGGCCGAGGCCTACGAGGTGCTCTCCGACCCCGAGCAGCGCCAGGTCTACGACCGCTACGGCCCCGAGGGCTTGCGTCAGGGCGGCTTCCCACCAGGTGGCGGCGCCGGCTTTGGCTCGATCGAGGATCTGCTTGGCGCCGTTTTCGGCGGCGCCTTCGGCTTCGAGGTGCGCCGCGGGCCGATGCGCGGTCAGGACCTGATGCACGCAGTCGAGATCACCGCCATACAAGCCATGCTCGGCGCCAGCGTCAAGATCCCCAGCCACGAGGGTGAGCGCGAGATCGAGCTGCCCTCGGGTGTCCAGCACGGCACGCAGTTCGCCCTGCGTGGTCACGGGCTGCCGGGTGCCAACGGGGGACCCCCGGGTGACCTGCGCATCGTCATCCACGTGATCGTTCCCAGCGAACTTTCCGAGGAGCAGCGCGAGCTGGCCGAAAAGCTCGAGGCGTCGCTCGAGCCGCGCAACCTGCGCTCCGACGACGGCGACGAGGGCTTCATCTCCCGCATGCGCCGAGCCTTCGGTTGATCCGCCTCGCCGTTCGCTGCTCACCCGAGCAGGCCGAGATCGTTCTCGCCGAGCTCACCGTGCTGGCGCCCAACGGCGTCGAGGAGGAGACCGGGCCCGGCTACGTCGAGTACGCGATCTACGGCGGCGAGGGCGAGCTGCCGGAGTTGGGAGAAATCGAGGTGGCAGCAGGAGATGGCCTGGTCGAGGTGATCTCGACCGAGGTCCCCGACGACTGGGCCGACCGCTGGCAGGACTTCCACAAACCGCTGCTGGTCGGCGAGCGCCTCTGGCTGCGCCCCTCCTGGGAGGAGCCCCGCGAGGGCACGATCGACCTGGTGGTCGACCCCGGCCGCGCCTTCGGCACCGGCGCCCACCCGACGACGCGGCTCTGCCTTGAACTACTGCTGGAGCTCGCTGAGGCGGGGGAGGCGACGGGCCCGCTCACAGACCTCGGCACCGGCTCCGGCGTGCTTGCCATTGCGGCCGCGAAGCTCGGCTGGGACCCCGTGAGCGGCTACGACCACGAGGAGCCTTCGATCGAGGCCGCTGCAACGAACGCCGAGATCAACGGCATCTCGCTGCTGCTCGAGCGCCGCAACCTCCGCGAAGGCCTACCCGAGCTCGCCCCGACCACGGTCGCCAACATGACCGCGCCAGTTCTGAGGGTCGTTGCCGAGCAGCTGAGCGGTGAAGAGAGTCCGGGGAGGGTCTCCCGGAGCCTCCCCGCTGTTGCTCCGGGAGACCCTCCCCGGACTCTCCGGACCCTAATCTGCTCCGGCCTGCTCCCAACCGAGCTGGACGAGATCGCCGCCGCCTTTGCGCCGGTCGGGCTCAAGGAGGCGGATCGCCGCTTGCAAGGCGACTGGGCCGCCCTATTGCTCCGCGCCTGACGGTATGTTGCCGCCGATGACGCTCGCGACGATTATTGATCCCGGCTACAAGATCGCGCTCTTCCTGCACATCCTTGCGGTTGTGCTGGCGTTCGGTCCGACCTTCGGCTACGGGTTCTTCTTCTCGGTCGCGCCGCAGTTCCCCCGCGCCACGCCGGCGATCATCGCCGGCGTGCAGAAGGTCGATCGCTATCTGGTCACGCCCGGCATGATCGTCCTGCTGGTGGCGGGTATATACCTGCAGACCGATGGCGACTGGGACGCCAGCGCGGCATTCCTCAGCGTCGGGTACTTGGCGATCATCTCGCTCTTCGCCCTTCAGGGTGCCTTCTTCAAGCCGCAGACGCGCAAGGCGAGGGAGTTGGCCGAACGCGACCTGAAGGCCGGCGACACGCTCAGTGATGAGTTCAACGCGGTGAGCGAACGGCTTAGCAAGGTGGGAGGGCTTGCCGGCCTAATCGTCGTCGTGACCATCTTCTTTATGGTCTACAAGCCCTTCCTGTAGAGCCCTGACGGACCAGCCCGCACCCGGCGGCCCACTCAACGCCTCGCTCCCGATCGCGATGTTCGACTCGGGGGTCGGTGGCCTAACCGTCCTGCACGAGTGCCTTGTCTCCTTGCCCGAGGAGGACTTCGTCTACCTCGGTGACACGGCCTGGTTTCCCTACGGGACGAAGGACACCGACGAGCTGCGCGCGCGGATCCGCTCAATCGCCGAGATGCTCCTCGGCGGCCGCGCCAAGCTCCTCGTGATCGCCTGCAACACGGCGACTGCGATCGGCGAGGACGTGGCGCGAGAGGTTGCAAGCGAGTACGGGGTGGAGGTCGTGCCCGTGGTCGAGCCGCAGGCCGAGATTGCCGCCGCGATCACCGACAGCGGCCAGGTCGGGGTACTGGCAACGCCGAACACGGTCGCCAGTGGCTCTTACCGTCGTGCGCTTGAAGGCCAGGGGCGGGCGCTGAAGGTGACCGAAGTCGAGGCGCCGGACCTGGCGCCGTTCATCCAGGACGGCTCGCCTTTCGACGAGAGCGTGCTCGAGATGGCCCGCGCGTACTGCGCGCCACTGCGGCGGGCAGCGGTCGACACCCTGATTCTCGGCTGCACCCACTACCCGCTGGTGGCGCCGATGCTGCAGCGCATCCTCGGCCGCGACGTGCGCCTGGTCAGCGGTGGCCACGCGGTGGCCGCAGCGGTCCAGCGCACCTTGGTTCGCCAGGGCTTGGCCCGCGAGCCCGATGGGGAGGGCGAGTACCGCTTCCTCTGCACCGGTGACGTCGACTCCTTCCACGAGTTGGGCACGCGTTTCCTCCAGATGCCGCTGGGTGGCGTCGAGCGGATCGAGATCCGCGGCGCCGGCTGAGTTCTGCGCGTCGGACTTCTCACTCTCGCTACATCCGTCACCCCCGCGTACGCTCGACCGTGGAAGGGTGTCCAAGCGATGCCAAATACCGTCAGCAATACCGTATATACTCAGTCTGTGGCGAAGGTAATGATCTCGATCCCAGACGACCTGCTCACGCGGCTCGATGCACTCGCCCGCGAGCGACAGGAGACGCGCAGCGGCTTCCTGCAGCAGCTGGCTGAACGCGAGCTGCAAAGTGATAGTGAGCGTCGGCGCAAAGAGGTGGAGCGCCTCCTGGACCTTGCCACAGCTCCCATGGGTGGCGATGCGGCCAAACTCATCAGGGAAGATCGGGAATCGCACTGACGTGCTGCTGATCGATGCAAGCGTCTGGGTTGGGGCGCGCGATCCCGAAGATCCCTTCCATCTCGATGCGCGGAGGATCGTTCTCGACTTCTCGCAACCGGTTGCCGCGCTGGACCTGACGCTGTATGAGGTCGCGAACGTGATGGGTAGCCGCAGGAAGCAGCAGGAGGAAGAGGAAGCCCGTTATCTGCTGCGGACGCTCGTCACGCGCTGCGGTGAGGACATCGTCGGGGTGGGCCCCGACCTGATCGAGTCCGCCCTCGAGATCGCAGCTGAGCACGGACTCACCGCTTACGACGCTGCGTACGTCGCCGCCGCGCGTCGCTATGGCTGGACCCTGGTCAGCGCCGACATCACTGATCTCGTCTCCAAGGGGCTTGCGGTGGCGCCCGACGCGGCCGACTACCCTTAATCCGGATGAGCGTTCTCGAGCAGGTGCAGGCAGACGTGCGGGCCGCGATGAAGGCGGGCGACCGCGAGCGCACCGGTGCGCTGCGGATGATCGTCGATGCCCTGCAGAAGGAGGCCAAGCTCGGCGACGGCGACGAGGTCGCGGTGCTGCAGCGTGAGCGCAAGAAGCGGGCCGAGGCCGCCGATGCTTATGCCGAGGCGGGGCGCGACGAACAGGCGGGTGCGGAGCGCTTTGAGGCGGAGCTGATCGAGGCCTACCTACCCCAGCAGCTCTCCGACGAGGAGCTGGCCGGGCTGGTCGATGCCGCGGTCAGCGAGACGGGCGCCAGCGAGCAGAAGCAGATGGGCCAGGTGATGTCGGCGTTGATGCCGAAGTTGGGCGGGCGCGCCGACGGCAAGCGGGTCAGCGCGGCGGTGCGTGAGCGGCTTGGCGCGTAGGCAGCTGACCCTCGACAACTCCGTCGCCGCCGAACTGGCGGGCTCCGAGGACGCGGTGCTGCGCGAGCTGCGCGGGCACCTCGACTGCGACTTCCACCTGCGCGGCAACGTACTCACGCTTGACGGAGAACCGGATGACGTGCAGATGGCGGCGACGGTGGTCGACGAGCTGGTCGACCTGATCGAGCAGGGCCATGAGGTTGCGCCGGGCACGATTGAAGCGGTGACCGGCGCGCTCGATGCCAAAGAGAGCCCGGCGGAAATCCTCGAGGACGTGGTCTGGCGGCACCGCAACACCAAGGTGGCGCCGAAGACGCTCAACCAGAAGCGCTACGTCGACGCGATCCGCGACCAGACGATCACCTTCGGCGTCGGCCCGGCCGGCACCGGCAAGACCTTCCTCGCCGTGGCGATGGCTGCCGCCGCCCTGGCCGAACGGCAGGTGCAGCGGATCATCCTCACCCGGCCTGCGGTCGAGGCCGGCGAGCGCCTCGGCTTCCTGCCCGGCGACATCCAGGCCAAGGTCGATCCCTACCTGCGGCCGCTCTTCGACGCCCTCTTCGACATGCTCGACCCCGACCGGGTCAACGGCTACTTCGAGCGCGGCGTGATCGAGGTGGCACCGCTGGCCTTCATGCGCGGACGCACCCTCAACGACTCATTCGTGATCCTCGACGAGGCGCAGAACACCAGCCCCGAGCAGATGAAGATGTTCCTTACCCGGCTTGGATTCAACTCGCGCATGGTGGTGACAGGGGACGTGACCCAGATCGACCTGCCGACCGACCAGCGCTCCGGTCTGGTCGTCGTGCGCGAGATCCTCGACGACGTCAAGGACATCGGCTTCATCAACTTCGGCGGCGAGGACGTGGTCCGCCACAAGCTGGTCCAGCGCATCGTCGCCGCCTATGACGAACACGGCAGTCGCGAGCGCGCCGCGCGGGCGGAACACGGGCCGACCCCGCGCTCTTGAGCCTCGACCTTGACGACGTGCCGGCGGAGCTGTGGGAGCCGGTTGCCGCTGCCCTCGCCGCGGCGGGCGTGGAGGACGGCCACCTCGCGGTCGAGCTGGTCGACGCCGCACGTATTCAGGAGCTCAACCGCGAGCATCGCGAAAAGGACGCGCCCACCGACGTGCTCGCCTTTCCGGTCGACGGGATCGCGCCCACGGCCGGCCCCCGTGAGCTGGGTGACGTCGCGATCTGCCCAGAGCACTGCAGCGACGTGACCGAGGCGGCTGTGCATGGCGTCCTCCACCTCTGCGACTACGACCACGAGACCGACAAGGGCGAGATGCTCGCCCTGCAGGCCCGGGTCTTGGCAGGTCTCTCGTGAGCCGCTCCGGCTTCATCGGGCTCGCCGGGCGCCCCAATGTCGGCAAGTCGACACTCGTCAACGCGATCGTCGGCAGCCACGTGGCGATCGTCTCGATGCGGCCGCAGACGACGCGGCGGGCAATCCGCGGCATCCACACCGACGTCGCCGCCGAGCGCCAGCTCGTCCTCGTTGATTTGCCCGGCGTGCAGCGTCCTCGCGACGTGCTGACCGAGCGCATGCAGAAGCGGGTCGAGCGCGAGCTTGCCGATTCCGACCTGGCCCTGATCGTGATCAACGGCGAGGAGGGGGTGGGGCCCGGCGACCGTTTCATCGCCCGCGCCCTGATCGGCGCCGGCACCAAGCTGCCGACGATCTGCGCCGTCAACAAGGTCGACCGGCTCGGACCCAACGAGCTGGTGCCGGTGCTGGCCGCTGCGGCGGAGCTCGAGGGCGTCGACGAGGTTTTCCCGATCAGCGCCCGCGATGGCGAAGGGCTCGAGGTCTTGATCGAGCGGCTGTGCGAGCTGATGCCCGAGGGCCCTTACCTCTATCCACCGCAGGACCACAGCGACCAGTCGAGCGAGCTGCTGCTGGCCGAGCTGATCCGCGAGCAGGTGCTCAACCGCACTCGTGAGGAGATCC
Organism: uncultured Solirubrobacterales bacterium; assembly: GCA_963701265.1. Taxonomy (GTDB): domain Bacteria; phylum Actinomycetota; class Thermoleophilia; order Solirubrobacterales; family 70-9; genus VRUE01. The sequence continues at coordinate 1,778,360 of OY969581.1, read as the reverse complement.
CGCACTCGGTCGAGGTCAAGGTCAAAGAGGTCAACGAGCGCGAGGACGGCCTGGTCACGGTCAACGCCGAGGTTTGGGCCGAGACCGAGTCGCAGAAGCGCATCCTGATCGGCAAGGGCGGTGCGAAGGTGGGGGAGATCGGCACGGGCGCGCGGCGTTCGCTTGAAGCGGAGCTCGGCGCCAAGGTTCACCTCGACCTCAAGATTCGTGTGCGTAGCCACTGGCGTCGCGACGAGGACCTGCTCGATCGGCTGGGCATCGAGTAGCCAACTACGATTGCCTGATGTTTGAGCAGGTGAAATTTGACGAGCGGGGTCTTGTTCCCGTCGTGGCGCAGGATTCGACCACAGGTGAGGTGCTCACGCTCGCCTATGCCAATGCCGAGTCGCTGCGGCTTACGGTCGAGACCGGGGAGCTGCACTTCTATAGCCGTTCGCGGGAGGAGATCTGGCGCAAGGGGGAAACCTCGGGCAACGTGCTGAAGCTGCGACAGCTGCGCTACGACTGTGATGGCGATGCGCTTGTTGCCTTGGTCGAGCCGACCGGGCCTGCCTGTCACACCGGAGAACGAAGCTGCTTCTACCGTGACCTCGATGGCGATGGCGAGCCGGTGCCGGTCGTGCACGAGGCGCTGGCGACGCTGGAGCGCACCCTGCGCAGCCGTGCCGCCGAGCGGCCCGAGGGCAGCTACACGGTGGAGCTGCTCGATAACCCGAAGCTGATTGGCGAGAAGGTCGAGGAGGAGGCCGAGGAGGTCGTCCGCGCGGCCCGCGAGGAGAGTGACGAGCGCGTCGCCGAAGAGGCCGCCGACCTGCTCTACCACCTGGCCGTGCTGATGGCCTCACGCAAGGTCCCGCAGACCGCCGCGATGGAAGTGCTCAATGGCCGTCGCCGCTGACTCCGAGCTGCGGCTCGAGCCGAGCCTCGAGCGGGCGCGGGAGCTTGCCGAGCAGGGCAATGTGGTGCCGATCTGCGCCCGCTTCCTCGATGACTGCGAGACGCCGGTCTCGGCCTTTCTCAAGCTGAGGGCCGGGGAGCCCGAGGGGGCGCCCTGCTTCCTGCTCGAGTCGGCCGAGCAGGGCCAGGTCGGCCGCTACTCCTTCGTTGGCTTCCGCCCGCGCTCGGTGTTGCGCTGGAGCGATGGCGTGCTTTCGGAGTCGGAAGTGGGGGAGCGCGAGGTTGTCGATCCCTACGCCGCGGTCGCCGAGCACCTCGCCAAGTTCCAGCCGGCACCGGTTGAGGGGCTGCCGCCCTTCAGTGGCGGCGCGGTCGGCTTCTTCGGCTACGACCTGGTGCGCACGGTGGAGCCGCTCGGCGAGCCCAACCCGGACCCGCTTGGCCTGCCCGACATGGCGCTGATGGTCACCGATCTGCTGCTCGTCTTCGACCACCTGCGCCACGAGCTGACGATCATGGCCTGCGCCTTCGCCGATGACGAGGGTGGCATCGACGTCGCCTACGAGCGCGCCGCCGCCGAGATCGCCGAGGCCAGGCGGCGACTGCGCGGCGCGGTGCCGGCGCCTGAACGTCCCGTCGTTACCGAACCGCCAGAGTTCACCTCAAACGTGGAGCAAAAGGAGTTCGAAGCCGCGGTCGAGCGGATCGTCGAGTACGTCCACGCCGGCGATGCCTTCCAGGTCGTCCCCTCACAGCGCTTCTCGGCCCCCGCCCCGGTCGAGGCCTTCTCGATTTACCGCGGCCTGCGCGCGGTCAACCCCTCGCCCTACATGTACTTCCTCGAGTTCGGCGACTTCCAGATCGCCGGCGCCTCGCCCGAGCCGCTGGTCAAAGTCTCCGGGCGCCGGGTCGAGACGCGGCCGATCGCCGGCACCTACCCGCGCGGCTCCGACGAGGAGGAGGATCGCCGCCTCGCCGAGCGCCTCGTCAACGACCCCAAGGAGCGGGCCGAGCACGTGATGCTGGTCGACCTCGGCCGTAACGACCTCGGCCGCGTCTGCGAGTACGGCTCGGTCACGGTTGACGAGCTGATGGTGGTCGAGACCTACTCGCACGTGCTGCACATCGTCAGTCAGGTCTCCGGGACGCTGCGCGAGGAGGTGGGGGCAATGGACGTGCTGCGCTCGGCCCTTCCTGCCGGCACACTCTCCGGCGCGCCCAAGGTGCGGGCGATGCAGATCATCGACGAGCTGGAGAAGGTCAAGCGCTGCTCCTACGGCGGCGCGATCGGCTACCTCTCCTGGAACGGCGATCTCGACACCGCGATCCACATCCGCACCGTCGTCGTCAAGGACGGCCAGATCCACGTACAGGCGGGCGGCGGCACCGTCGCCGACGCCAAGCCCGCCTACGAGTACAACGAGTCGGTCAACAAGGCCAGGGCGGTCTTCCGCGCCGTCGAGCTGGCCTGCGAACAGCCGGACTGGAGCTGACCGTGCGCGTGCTCGTGATCGACAACTACGACTCCTTCACCTACAACCTGGTCCAGTACCTGGGCGAGCTCGGCGCCGAGCTCGAGGTGGTGCGCAACGACAAGGCGACGGTCGACGAGCTGCTCGAGCGCGACGCCGAGCGCCTCGTCGTCTCTCCGGGCCCCTGCACCCCGGCCGAGGCCGGCATCTCCAAAGAGGCGATCCGCCGCTTCGCCGAGGCCGGCACGCCCGTGCTCGGCGTCTGCCTCGGTCACCAATCGCTGGTCGAGGCCTTCGGCGGTCGCACCGTGCAGGGTGAGCCGATCCACGGCAAGGACGCCGAGATCGAGCACGACGGACGCACGATCTTTGCCGGCCTGCCCAGCCCGTTCGTCGCCGGTCGCTACCACTCGCTGGTGGCCGATCCCGACCTGCCCGACGTGCTCGAGACGAGCGCCAGGCTCGGCGACGTGGTGATGGGCGCCCGCCACCGCGAGCTGCCCGCCGAGGGCGTGCAGTTCCATCCCGAGTCGGTGCTGACACCGCAGGGCAAGCACCTGCTCGCCAACTTCCTCGGTGGCGGGCGATGAACAACGAGATCGTCACCCGGGCGATCGATGCTGTCTGCGCCGGCGATCACCTGACGGCCGATCATGCCGCCACCGTGCTGGCCGAGATCATGGAGGGGCGCAGCAGTGAGGTGCAGACCGCGGCCTTCCTGATCGCCCTGCGGGCCAAGGGCGAGACCGTGCCCGAGCTGGTTGGCCTGGCCCGCACAATGCGCTCGCTCGCTACGCCGGTCACCAGCACTCGCACCGACCTCGTCGACACAGCCGGGACCGGCGGTGGTCCGTCCACCTTCAACGTCTCGACCACCGCGGCCCTGATTGCCGCCGCTGCGGGCTGTGCGGTGGCCAAGCACGGCAACCGCTCGAGTACGAGCAAGTGCGGCTCCGCCGACCTGCTCGAGGCGCTCGGGGTCAACATCGAGCTCGAGCCCGAGCAGGTCGGCCGCTGCATCGACGAGATCGGCTTCGGCTTCATGTTCGCCCCGCGCCACCACAAGGCGATGGCCCACGTTGTGCCCGTGCGCAAGCAGCTCGGTGTGCGCACGATCTTCAACTTCCTCGGACCGCTGACCAACCCGGCTGGAGCGGGGCGCCAACTGCTCGGTGTCTCCGACCGCCACTACCAGGAGACGATCGCTGAGGCGCTGGTTGGCCTCGGCAGCGAGCGGGCGATGGTCGTCGCCGCCGAGGACGGCGTCGATGAGCTCTCGATCTCCGCTCGCACCCGGGTGATCGAGGTCCGTGACGGGCGTACGGAGGAGCACTACGTCGAGCCGGGCGACTTCGGCCTGGCGACGGCGGAGCTTGATGATGTCGCCGGTGGGACGCCGGAGCAGAACGCCACCGCCGTACGCGGGGTGTTGGCGGGTGAGCAGGGTCCGCGCCGGGACCTTGTCCTGCTCAACGCTGGTGCCGCGATCTACGTTGGTGACAAGGCTGAGAGTCTGGGCCAGGGAGTACAAGCGGCGGCCGAGGCAATCGATGGCGGAAAAGCCCGCGAGCTGCTGGAGCGACTGGTCGAGTTGACGAGGAAGCCCGCTTTGCTCAAGCTTTCTTGATCAAAAGATAGTTTTGTGTTTTCCTTTCGAGTTCACACATCGAAAGGGAGTGAGTCACTTGACGTCAACAAAAGTCCTCGGCCTCACTGTAGCGCTCGCGCTGGTTGCAGTGATGGCGATCGGAGCCAGTACCGCCTCCGCCCTGGCCAAAAATGTCGTCGGCTGCTTAGGCAGCTTAGAAACCAGCGAAGGAATCATGAAATGTGTTGGAACCTATGACCTTGGTGGCACTGTGAAAGTGAGTGGGAGTTCCAGCGAATCACTTTTCAGCGGCGGCTTGGCTGAGACGTGCGGCAAATCCACGCTGGGTATGAACTTCACCGCAGGAAAAGAAGCAGGCACAGAAGGAGCGCTGAACGTCAGCGAACTCTCATTCGTCGGCGAATGCAAACCATGCGCCAAAGTCGAAGCCACGGGATTGCCGTACTCCAAAGGCGCCATCACCATGCCCAGTGAAGCCGAAAACGACTTCGTCTTCCAGAGCAACGTGATAAGTGTGACCTTATCGGGCTGCCCGCTGGGGATCACCTGCAAATTCAGCGCCAGTAAAGCAAAGTTGAAATTCCTCGTCAGCAAAACCTACATGGCCAATGAACTGCGGGCCGAAGGAATATTGCTGGAAAAGGTAAGTGGAAGCGAAGCTTGCGGGCCGATTTCGAACTGGACCGCAAGCTACGTCACGTCGGTGCCAGAAATCTGGTGGCTGAACTTAATCTAGACGGACCCTCGCCACGCCCCATGGCGCTGACGGCGAGGAAGAGGGGCTGGACCGGGTCTGTGCGATGCGCACCGACCCGGTTTGGCTGTTGCAGCGCGACCGGCGGGGATCGTTGCTCGGCGAGCGGAAGAGTTAGGCTTCCTCGGTCAAGTGGCAATGATCGAGCAGCTGATCTCGGTAGCACGGGAAGGGGTGCACAAGCGCCGCGACCAGGTCCCCCAGGCGGACCTCGAGTCACGCCTGTCCGCACGCGGTGAGGACCGGCCCTTCAGCGAGGCGCTGGTGCGCCCCGGCCTCTCGGTGATCGCCGAGTTCAAGCGGCGCTCGCCCAGCGTCGGCGACATCGCCGCTGCCGCTGACGTGACCGAGCAGGTGCAGGCTTACGAGCGCGGCGGTGCGGCGGCGCTCTCGGTGCTTACCGACGAGCGGCATTTCGGCGGCTCCCTGGACGATCTGCGGGCGGCGATGGCCGCCTGCGACCTGCCGATCCTGCGCAAGGACTTCATCGTCGACCCCTACCAGCTCTACGAGGCGGCGGTGAACGGCGCCGACGCGGTGCTGCTGATCGTCCGCGCGCTCGACGATCGCCAGCTGCGCGAGATGTACGAGCTGGCGCGTGGGCTCGACCTCGACTGTCTGGTCGAGGTCCACGATGGCGGGGAGCTGCAGCGGGCCCTCGAGCTCGACGCCGATGTGATCGGGATCAACAACCGCGACCTCGACGCCGGCACGGTCGACGTCTCGACCACCTATGAGCTGATCACCGACGTGCCCGCCGGCAAGACGGTCGTCGCCGAGAGCGGCATCTCCTCGCGCGAGGAGCTGGAAGAGCTCGACCGGGTTGGGGTCGATGCGGTGCTGATCGGCGGCGCCCTGATGAGCGCCCCGGATCCCGAGGCAAAGGCCCGCGAGCTGACCGGCGCCGACGACGCCACGCGCGAGCACCGGCTGCCCTGATCGCGAAATTTAAGCTCGGTTTGCGGCTCGTTTAGGCAGCGCTGAGAGAGGCTGCCTACAGTGCCCCCAATGCGTCGCTTCTTTCGCACATCGTTTGGCTCGGCACTGCTCGGCGGCGCCGTGGTTGCGGTTTTGGGCGCGATTGCCATCGCCACCGGTTTGCTCGATACCGGTGACCACACCACGACGACTATCGCGGCGCCGCTCAGCAGTGCTCCTGTCGCCAACACCGAAAGCAGCGACACCAACACGGTCAACGAGATCTATCGCAACGACGGGCCGGGAGTCGCCTTCATCGAATCGACCGAGCCGGCCGAAGAATCGTCTTCGCCGTTCAACCCGTTCGGCGAAGAAGAAGAATCGCAGGGCGGTGGAATCGCTACCGGCTCGGGCTTCCTGATCGACAACGAAGGCCACATCGTCACCAACAACCACGTGGTCGAAGGGGCGACCAAGGTCGAGGTCAGGCTCGGCTCATCGGATACCGAGCACGAGGCCGAAGTGGTCGGCACCGACCCGGCAACCGACGTCGCCCTGCTCAAGATCGACGTCCCGGCCGACCAGCAGCACCCGCTCGAGCTCGGCAACTCCGCCCAGGTGCAGGTCGGCGACTCGGTGGTCGCGATCGGCAACCCCTTCGGGCTCGACCGAACGGTGACCGCCGGCATCGTCTCCGCCCTGCAGCGCCAGATCCAGGCCCCCAACGGCTTCTCGATCTCGCACGTGATCCAGACCGACGCGGCGATCAACCCCGGCAACTCCGGTGGCCCGCTGATCGACGCCGAAGGAAGGGTGATCGGGATCAACTCCCAGATCCAGACCGGCGGCGGCAGTGAGGGCAACGTTGGCATCGGCTTCGCTGTACCGATCAACACCGCCCGCGAAGTCGTCGAACAGCTCGAAGAGCACGGCGAAGTCAAGCACGCCTACATCGGCATCAGCGGCGGCAGCATCACCCCGGCGCTGGCCAAGGCTTTGAAACTGCCGGTCGACCAAGGCATCCTCGTCAACGAAGTGGTCAAGGACAGCCCTGCTGACAAGGCTGGCATCGAAGGCGGCGATACCAACGCGACGATCGAAGGTGCCAAAGTCACCCTCGGTGGCGACATCATCACCGAAGTCGACGGCAAGCCGGTTGAGTCGATGGAAGAAGTGATTGACGCCGTCAACAGTGCCCAGCCGGGCGATGAGATGGATTTGACCCTGCTGCGTGGCGACAACGAGACCAAGCGGGTCACGGTCACGCTCGGCGTACGGCCGAGTTCAGCGGAATAGGTACCCAGGCCGGCAGAGCGCCGGATGGCTCTTCCCAAAACGCTCGGCGGGAGCCTCGCTGGAGTGTTTTGGGAAGAGCCATCCGGCGCTCTCCTGGACCCGGGCGAGATGCCGCTGGGTTAGCTCCCGTACCCTGAGGCGTATGCGCGTGAAGATTTGTGGGATTACCAACCTCGACGACGCCGCGGAGGCGGTATTGCTTGGGGCTTGGGCGATTGGGTTGATTCATTACGAGAAGAGTCCGCGGGCTTGTCCTGCGGACGAAGCGGCGGCGATCTGTGCTGCCTACCGGCGCAAGTGCGAGGTTGTCGGGGTCTTTGTCAATCCGGAGTTGGAGGAAGTCGCCAAGGCGGTCGAGGGTGCCGGGCTGACGATGGTGCAGCTGAATGGGGCCGAGGGGCCGCAGTTCTGCGCCGAGGTGGCGCGGCGCACGGGGGTGAAGGTGATCAAGGCGATCCACGTTGCCAGTGGCGCTGAGGTGCACGGGGCGGAGGCCTTCCGGACTGACTTCCACCTCTTTGACCGGCGCGGCAAGGGCCTCTGGGGCGGGACCGGCGAAAGCTTTGACTGGGGGCTGTTGCGCCAGCATCGTTCCGAGATTCCGGCGATCGTCGCCGGCGGGTTGCGGCCCGAGAACGTCGCCGAAGCGATTGCTGTCACGCACCCCTACGCCGTCGATGTGGCCAGCGGGGTCGAGGCGGAGCCGGGGCGCAAGGATCACGCCGCGATGGCTGCCTTCTTCGAGGCGGCCAAGGGCGCTAGCGTCACTCCGGCATGAGCCTGGTCGAGGAGCGATTTGGCCCCTACGGGGGGCGCTACGTGCCGGAGACTTTGATCGCGGCGCTCGACGAGCTGAGCGCCGCTTGGAGCGAGGCACGGGTCGATCCTGCCTTCAACGAGCGCTTGCGCCTGCTGCATCGCGATTTCATCGGTCGCCCGACGCCGCTTTACCTCGCCGATCGTCTCTCGGCCAAGGCCGGTCGCCGTGTCTACCTCAAGCGCGAGGATCTCGCCCACACCGGCGCCCACAAGATCAACAACGCGATCGGCCAGGCGCTGCTCGCCGAGCGCATGGGCAAGCCGCGGGTGATCGCCGAGACCGGCGCCGGTCAGCACGGCGTCGCCACCGCGACCGCCTGTGCCCTGCTCGGGCTCAAGTGCGTCGTCTACATGGGCTCGGAGGACATTCGCCGCCAGCGACCGAACGTCGAGCGGATGGGTCTGCTTGGCGCCGAGGTCGTCCCGGTCGAGGCGGGCGCGCGGACACTGAAGGAGGCCAGCAGCGCGGCGATCCGCGATTGGGTGGCAGAGGTCGAGACGACCCACTACATAATCGGTTCCGCCGTCGGTCCGGCGCCCTATCCGGCACTTGTTCGTGACCTGCAACGGGTGATCGGCGACGAGGCGCGCGAGCAGGCGTTGGCCGCCGAGGACGCCCTGCCGGCGCGCGTGATCGCCTGCGTCGGCGGTGGCTCCAACTCGATCGGGATCTTCACCCCTTTCATCGATGACTCAGAGGTTGAGCTGATTGGCGTCGAGGCGGCTGGGGAGGGGGTCGATACCGACCGCCACGGCGCTTCGCTGGGCAAAGGCAGCACCGGCGTCCTGCACGGCTCGCTGTCCTCCGTCCTGGCCGACGAGGAGGGGCAGATCATCGAGGCGCACTCGATCTCAGCCGGGCTCGACTATCCCGGGGTCGGTCCCCAGCACGCCCATCTCCGCGACACGGGGCGGGCGAGCTACTTCGCGGTCACCGACAAGCAGGCGCTTGCCGCTTTCTCCACGTTGACGCGGTTGGAGGGGATCATCCCGGCGCTGGAGTCCTCGCACGCGATCGCCTGGTTCCTGGAGAACTCCGGCGCGGGGGATGGATACGACGTGATCTGCCTCAGCGGGCGAGGAGACAAGGATCTGGCCGAGGTTCTGGAGTGGACCGGTGGCTGAGGTGATTGTGACCGGCGCCGCCCGAGTAGCGGCGGCCTTCGGAGCGGCGCGCGAGGAAGGTCGAGCAGCCTTGATGCCCTACATGATGGCCGGGTATCCCGACCGAGAGACAGCGCTGGCGGTTGCTGAGGCTTATGCCGAGTCGGCCGATTTGGTTGAGCTTGGGGTGCCCTTTTCCGATCCGCTGGCCGATGGACCGACTATTCACGCTGCAGCAACTGCTGCGCTTGAGGCCGGGGCGACCCTGGAGTCCGCGATGGAAATTTGTGAGGCGATCTCGGCCCGGGTGCCGGTCGTTTTCATGGTCTACACCAACATGGTGCTGGCGCAGGGTGGGGCCGAGGCGTTTGCCGAACGGGCGCTCGCCGTGGGCGCGGCGGGGGCGATCGTTCCCGATCTGCCGCTGGAGGAAGCGGAGCCTGTGCGCGAGGCCTTTGCCGCTGCTGGCCTGGCCCTGGTGCCGTTGGTCGCGCCGACTACGCCGGCGGAGCGGCGGGCGCGGATCTGCGCCGTCGCGCAGGGGTTCGTCTACGTCGTCTCGACCGTGGGGACGACCGGGGAGCGCGACGAACTGCCGGCGGAGCTGAGCGATCTGGTTATGGCTACGAAGGCCGAGGCCGAGGTCCCCGTTGCGGTCGGCTTCGGCATCGGCACGCCTGAGCAGGCTGCGCAGGTCGGCGAAGTTGCGGACGGCGTCATCGTCGGCAGCCGATTGGTCCGCGCTGCTGGCGAGGCGGGCGGGCCGGGTGCCGCTGGTGAGTCGGTTGGCAGCTTCCTGCGCGAGGCGCGCGCTGCCCTCACGAGCTGAGACCGCAGCCGCCTGAATGGATAGGATGCCGCCCGCATGGGAATGGTGATCACACTTTTTCTCGCCCTCGCGACCACGACCGTCGGCTACGCCGTGTTCGGCCAGGGTGGCGGCGTCGCCGGCCTGATCTTCTTCGGCATCCTGATCATCGGCGCCTCGATCCGCGTCCTGCAGCCCAAGTCTTAGGCGACCTCTCGCAGGCGCCCGCCTGATTTGTGGGCGAGGTCGGCCTCCGCGCAGAGTCGACGGCGGAGGCCAACCAGCGCCGACTAGTTGGTCTTCGTGACGCTCAGCAGCGGCACGACAGCCTCGGTCGTCGAGACCTTCATAGCGCTTCACCTCCCTTCGTCAGCGAAAAGGAAGTAGCCATGCCTAGACCCGGCAACCGGTGGAGGAAGTTCCAGTAGTGGAGCTATCCCCACTGCTTGTAGAAAAGGTTCCGTCAGGTCCGCTTTAATTTGAAGATGTAGAACACTCAGGAAGTCCGGTTAGAAATGAGGTCTTGTCGATGCCGAGAACCAAGACGAAGTCCAGTAGCGAGCTCGTGGGAAAGGCCTTCGCTCATCCGGCCCGGGGTGAGGCCCTGACCATCCTCACTGAACGAACGGCAAGTCCCTCGGAATTGGCAGACGAGCTTGGGCTTGACGTTCGCTACCTGAGCTACCACGTCAAGCTGCTCCGAGAATGGAAGCTGATCGAACTGGTCCGCGAGAAGCCACGGCGCGGCGCTACGGAGCACTTCTACCGGGCAACAACCCGAACGCTGATCGACAAGCGCGCCTGGGAACGGCTGCCCCGGCCCCTCCAGGAGGACAACTGCGGTCAGGTCATGCAACAGACCCTGGGTGACTTCGTTGAGGCGGCGAAGGCCGGCACTCTCGTCGCCCAACCAGATATCTATCTAGGGCGGACGTTGCTTGACGTTGATGGACAGGGCTGGGAGGAAGCCTCTGAGTTGATCCAGCGGGCGGCGGACGAGCTTCTGGATATCCAGGCGCGAAGCATGAACCGCGCCGCCGAGTCCGGGGAGGACCTGCTCAAGGCCTCGGGGTCGATGCTCCTCTTCGAGGTGCCGAAAGCGAAGGCCTAGGGCCCTGGGCGCGGGTCGCGGTCACCAACAGGTACTCGGGTTCGATCACGAAGGCTCGGTCTCCGGCCGTGTTGCACTTCTCCAGCTGCTCTCGCAGGTCCGCCTCCAGGGCGGCTTCCCCGTCTGGTCCGACCCGGTCGAATGCCAGCTTGATCGGGCCGAAGTAGGTGCGGAAGATTTCCAGGTAGTGATCGATCGACCTGAACGCCTGGCGTGACACCCTGCGCTCGAAGCGCAGATCGGTTATCCCGTCGCCGAAGAGCTCGCGCACGTGGTCCTCGGTTCCCCAGAGCACGGGTGGCGTGAAACCGGGCGGCGGCGGCGCGTGTTTGGCGACCAGCGCGAAGAGCTGGCTGACGGGGCCATCCGGGACCCAGTTCGCCATGCCGATGCGGCCGCCGGGCGTGCAGACTCGCAGCAGCTCGGTGGCCGCCTGCTTTTGGTCAGGTGCGAACATCGCGCCGAAGACGGAGGAGACGACGTCGAACTCCCCGTCGGCAAAGGGCAGGTCGGCCGCGTCGCCCTCGACGAACTCGATGTCGAGGCGCTCGGCGGCGGCGCGCTCACGGGCTCGCTCGAGCAGGGCGGGAACGAAGTCGACGCCGGTGACTCCACCCCACGAGCGCCGCGCGGCGGCGATTGCCGCGTTGCCGCTGCCGCAGGCAACGTCGAGCACCCGCTCACCAGGAACGACGGCGAGCGCTTCGACCAGTTCCTCGGAGGCCATCATCACGATCGCGGCGACCACCGCGAAGTCGCCTTCCGACCAGGTCTTCTGTCCCGCCGCGCGCAGCGCTTGCATATCCACCGGGTCGCTCATCGTCCGTCCCTTCTCTCGCTCGATCGACTTGAACGAACCTAACGGGTAGGCGCTCCTCCGTCACGGCTAACCTGAGGTCGATGCGGATCGGCGTGCTCACCGGCGGTGGAGATTGTCCGGGCCTCAATGCGGTGATCAGGGCGATCGTGCGCAAGGGGGTCGAACACCGCGGTCACGAGTTCGTCGGCTACCGCGACGGCTGGCGCGGGCCGCTGGAGCGCGACAGCCGCCCGCTTGGTGTGCCCGAGGTGAGGGGGATCCTGCCGCGCGGGGGAACGATCCTCGGTGCTTCGCGGACCAACCCGTTCAAGGAGGAGGGCGGTCCCGAGCGGCTCCTCGCCAACTTCGCGGCCGAAGGGGTCGACGGGCTGATCGCGATCGGCGGCGAGGACACGCTTGGCGCCGCCTCGCGCCTGCACGCCGAGCACGGCCTGCCCGTCGTCGGCGTGCCCAAGACGATCGACAACGACCTCGGCGCCACCGACTACACCTTCGGCTTCGACACGGCGGTCAACATCGCAATGGAGGCGATCGACCGCCTGCACACGACGGCGGACAGTCACCACCGGGTGCTGATCGTCGAGGTGATGGGTCGCCACGCCGGCTGGATCGCCTTCCATGCCGGTCTCGCCGGCGGCGCCAACGTGATCTTGATCCCCGAGCTGCCCTTCGACCTCGACCGGGTCTGCGAATTCGTAGGCCGCCGATTCGAGCACCAATACGCGCCGATCCTCGTCGTCGCCGAGGGAGCGCAGCCGGTCGGTGGCATGCCCGAGACCAAAAACGAGAAGCTCGATCAGTTTGGCCACGTGGCTCTGGGTGGGATCGCGCACTGGCTCGAGGGTGAGATCGAGCAGCGGACCGGCAAGGAGGCGCGGGCGACGGTGCTCGGGCACGTGCAGCGGGGTGGGACGCCGACCGCGTTTGACCGAGTGCTGGCCACAAGGTTCGGGCTGCATGCGATCGATGCTGCTGATGCTGGGGACTGGGGCAAGATGACGGCGCTGCGGGGGACGGATATCGAGCTGGTCGATTTGAGCGAGGCGACGGCGGAGCTGAAGACGGTGCCGGAGTCGCTGTACTCGGAGGCGGAGGTCTTCTTTGGCTGAACAGAGGCGGGGGCCGTGGGTTTCGTAAGGCGGGGGAGGGCCGGGCGCCCCTATCCCGGAGACCGTTGCGCAGCAGGTCGGTTGTCAGGGCTCATGCCTTTTACCGGGAGCCTCCGGGATAGGGGCACCCGGCCCTCTTCTGTCTCGCGAAAAGCCGCACTGGCCGTGGCCTGCGTTCTGCTCGTGGCAGTAGCTGGCTGTGGATCGGGCACGGGGGTCTCCGAGGACGCCACCGTGACCGCTTACGTCGAAGCTCCGTTGTGCGCTGCGGCGAAGCAGGAGCTTGTCAGGCACGATGGCCGCGCAGGCGATCTTCGAGTGCAAGCCGTTTGCCTGTCCAGTCCCAACGAAGCAAAGAAGCTCAGCCTCGCAACCCTCGGTGCCAACGCTCGCCAGGCCACGGAGGACTCGACCACGGTCGCCTACCTGGAAGCTCCCGACCCAAGGGCTGCCCGGTTCACGCACCCGATCCTGGAAACCGCCGAAGTCCCCTGGATCTCAAAGGATTCCGGCGCCGCGGCGATGTCGCACCTACTCAAGCTCCTCGAATCTGCCGACTCGGGTTCGTTGCGCAAGTCCCTCGGCGAAGCCCTGAACGAGACCTGACCGAGCCTTGAAGAGGGGCGTGTGACCCCCTCCCAAAACACTCCAGCGAGGCTCCTGCCGAGCGTTTTGGGAGGGGGTCACACGCCCCTCTCGACGCTAGAACAGGTCTCCCAGTGCCTCGTCGAGATCCGGATGCCGGAACCGGTACCCGAGATCAAGAGCTCGCCTGGGCATCACCCGCTGCCCGCCCCGCAGCACCTTGCCGAACTCCTTGCCGTACATGAGGTCCACGGTGAGCCCCGGAACGGGAACCACCGCCGGCCGCCCGAGCGCTTTGCCGAGCGCCTTGGAGAAGACCTTGTTGGTGACCGGATTGGGAGCGGTCGCGTTGACCACACCGCTCACCTTGTCGTTCTCCAAGGCCCAGAGCAGGATGCCGACCTCGTCGGCGACGTGGATCCAGGAGACGTACTGGCTGCCGCCGGCGAGCGGGCCGCCGACGCCGAGCTTGAAGGGAGTCAGCTGCGGGCCGAGGAAGCCGCCGCGGGGGTCGAGCACGTGGCCCGTGCGGACGATTGCGAGGCGCACACCGGTTGGGTCGACCTCGTGCGCAGCCTGCTCCCACTCGCGCACCACCTCGGCGTCGAAGCCGTTGCCCGGCTCGGTTGACTCGTCGACGAGACTTGCGCCGCGGTCACCGTAGTAGCCGATCGCCGACTGGCTGACAAGCACCCGCGGCTTGTGCTGTAGGGCCGAGATCGTGCCGATCAGGTTGTGGGTGCCGGTGCGGCGACTCTCCATGATCCGCTCTTTGGCCTCGTCGGTCCAGCGCTGGTTGATCTTCTCGCCGAGCAGGTGAATGACGCCGTCGACGCCCTCGAAGGCCGCCTCCGGCGGCCGTTCCAGCATTGGCTCCCAGGGGTGCCAGGTGACGCTGGGGTTGGTGCTCCGCGCCCGGCCCGGGTCGCGGGTGAGGCCGACGACGGTGTCACCTCGAACCAGCAGCGAGTCGCAGAGCGCCGACCCGATGAAACCGCTGGCTCCGGTGACGAGGACCTTCACTGGGCTATGTGGCCTCCACGGTCGAGAAGGTGCCGGTCTCCTCGTTGAAGCGGGCGATCCCCTCGCGCTTTGCCTCCTCGACCACGGCTTCGGCCACCTTCGGCGCAACTTCGCGATTGAAGACGCTGGGGATGATGTAGTCCTCGGAGAGGTCCTCCTCGTTGACGGCCATCGCGATGCCCTTGGCGGCGGCGAGCTTCATCTCCTCGGTGATGCTGGGCGAGCCGGCGTCGAGGGCGCCGCGGAAGATGCCGGGAAAGGCGAGCACGTTGTTGATCTGGTTCGGGTAGTCCGAGCGCCCGGTAGCCATGATCCGCACGTAGGGGGCAGCGTCCTCGGGCATCACCTCGGGCGTCGGGTTGGCCATCGCGAAGACGATCGCGTCGTCGTTCATCTTGGCCAGCGACTTGGCCTCGATCAGGCCGGGGCCGGAGAGGCCGATGAAGAGGTCGGCGCCCTCGATCACCTCGTTGGGGCCACCGCTCAGCTGTTCGGGGTTCGAGTTCTCGGCGTACCAGCGCTTGATCCCGCTCATCTCGCCCGATTCGTAGTCGGCACGGGTGGTCGAGAGGGCGCCCTGGCGGTCGCAGCCGACGATATGCGTGACGCCGCTGGCGAGCATCATCTTCGTCACCGCTACCCCGGCGGCGCCGAGCCCTACCATCAGCACGCGCAGCTCCTCGATCGGCTTGCCGGTGATCTTCAGCGCGTTGAAGAGCGCCGCCATGGTCACGATCGCGGTGCCGTGCTGGTCGTCGTGGAAGACGGGGATGTCGAGTGTCTCCTTGAGCCGGTCCTCGATCTCGAAGCAGCGCGGGGCGGAGATGTCCTCGAGGTTGATGCCGCCGAAGGTCGGCGCGATCAGTTCGACCGCCTTGATGATCTCCTCGGCGTCCTGGGTATCGAGGCAGATCGGGAAGGCGTCGACCTGGGCGAACTCCTTGAACAGCATCGCCTTGCCCTCCATCACCGGCATCGCCGCCTCGGGGCCGATGTTGCCGAGACCGAGCACGGCGCTGCCGTCGGAGACGACGGCGACCGTGTTCTTCTTGATCGTGTACTCGAAGGCCTTGGTGCGGTCGTCGTGGATGTCCTGGCAGACGCGGGCAACACCCGGCGTGTAGGCCATCGAGAGGTCGTCGCGGGTCTTCAGCGGGTACTTGTTCTCGACCGAGATCTTGCCGCCGCGGTGCATCTGCATCGTGCGGTCGACGTAGTCGAGCACCCGGGCGCCGCGGGTCGAGCCGATCCCGCGCAGGATCTTCTCCCAGTGCTCGCGATCCTGGGCGTCGATCGTGAACTCGCGCACCCGCTTGCCCTCGCCGCCGGCGCCGGGCACGAGGTCGACGCCTTGCAACTGGCCACCGGCCTCGGCGATCTCCGCGGTCAGCTTGCCCAGGGGCTCCTGGCGCGCATCGAGCTCGACCCGGATCGTGACGCTGTATTGGGCGCTGACTGCCATCGGCAGCTATCGAATCAGATTCGCGCCGCCTGCCTAGGCACGGCCGTGTTGCTGCCGCGCATGGACATCCGCCGAATTGCGGCCGGAGCGCTAGAAATCGCATTGGCTAGCGTTGTTTTGACATGCGCACAATGAGAACCGGCTTCCCGATCCTGCTCGTCTCCGTCCTCGCTGCCGTCTTCACACAGGGCGCCGCCGCCTACGACGCCGCCGAAATGTATGACCCGGGCGAGGTCGCGATCATCGACCTGACGCTCTCGGACCAGGCGAAAACGGAACTGGAAGACGAACCGGAGGAGTACGTGCCGGGGACGTTCTCGCTGACCCGCTCCTCGGATGGAACGCCCGCGGGTGAGGAAGGCTCACCGGTGCTGCCGGGGCGCCCGGTCGAAGTTCGGCTCAAGGGGAGCGTTGGCGGCTCTTTCCGCGACCTCACCGAAAAGGCCGGCTTCAAGCTCAAATTCAAAGCGGCGAACGCGTTTCTCGGTCTCCGCAAGATGACCCTGAACAACATGGTCCAGGACCCCTCGATGGTTCACGAGACGCTGGCCTATGCGGCGTTTCGTGCCAGCGGCGTCCCAGCTTCGCGCACCGGTCTCGCCTACGTGCGCCTCAACGGCGAGGACATCGGTGTCTACCTCAATCTTGAAAATCTCGACGACATCGGCCTGACGAGGATCTTCGATTCCGCCTTCGATAAAAACACCCAGCACCTCTATGAGGGAGAGCGCGGCGACGACCTCGTGCCGAACGGCGCCGGTGATTTCGAAGTCGACGAGGGGGGAGACGAACCCGGCGAAACGGGTGACCTTGAAGCCCTGATCGACGCCGTCAACGACGAAGGCGGCGCCCCATTGTCCGAGCGCGTCGCGCCCTACGCCGAACTGGTCGAGATGGGGAGGATGTGGGGGGTCGAGAAGTACATCGAGCACTGGGACGGCTACGCCGGCCACGCCGAGCCTGGCCAGGAACGCCCCAACAACTACTACCTCTACAGCGACCCCGCCGGGCGCTTTCAGATGCTCCCCTGGGGCACCGACCAGACCTGGCAGCCAACCAGCGACAAGGCTGGGAGAGAGGTCACTTTCGACGGCTCGGGCGGGGTCTTCTTCAACAAGTGCCTCAAAGACAGGGAATGCTTCCGCGCCTACTGGGCCGGGCTGAACCTGGCAACGCACACGATTCCCGACCTCGACCCTACCGCGCTGGCCGAGGACACCGCCGATCTTCTTGCCCCCTGGCAGGAAGAGGAACAAGACAACGGTCGCCCCGAATTCGACCTCGACGAGATCGAAGAGGGCGTCGAGGAAACACTGGACTTCAGCGCCGGCCGCCAGGCCGAGGCCGAAGCATGGCTTGAAGAAAATGAACCGCCGCCGACAGTCGATCCGGTTTCGCCGCTCAGGGAGAAGGAGGCATCGCGTACTAGTTCGTCTGGCCCCCTGTTCCTTTTTGCGCAGTCTGGCCGCACGGGTCGTTGGGTAACGGCCCACCTCCACCTTTCAGGCCCTGGTTCGATCGGCATGCGAGCGACGATGAGAACTAGAAAAGGCGCGAAGCGGGTTTGCGCCAGCAGCACCCAGGGCGGTTCCGCAGGAGAGCTCGCGGTTGGCTGCAGGCTCTCCAGGGCAGCGCTGAAGAGACTTGATCAAGCCGCGCTGCGCCTCAAGCTCACCTTCACGCTCACCTTCGCCGACGGACGCACGGAAACGCTCATTCAGAACATCCGCCTGCCACGGTCCCAGACTGAGTCCTAACGCACGAAGGCGGCGCGCGACGCCGGTCTCGCGGCCCTGATCGGACCGAAGCGGGGGGGGCGATTCAGGTGCCTGGCGACTTATGCGTCATGTGGACGCAAAAGTCGCCAGGCCCGATGGACGAGTTGCGAGAGTTGCTGCTCGTCAGCATGGGGTGGTCTCGACTGGACAGCTTTACGCGGCTGGGGTCACTAGGAATGCGGTCCGCCGATGGGTGGAATCAGGTCGCCTGCACCGGGTTCACCGCGGTGTATATGCCGTGGGCCATCCCGGGATCTCACGACATGGCAGATGGATGGCAGCCGCCCTCGCCTACGGCGAGGGCGCAGTTGTAAGTCACCGGACCGCGGCAGAACTCTGGGAGATGTTGAAGCCGATCGGGGCAGTGGTCGATGTATCGGTCGACGGTGGTGGGGGCAGGGCGAGGCGGCAGGGCATCCGTTTGCATCGCAGAGCGTCGCTCCGGCCCGAGGCCCTCACTCGGCGTCACGGGATTCCGGTCACCAGGCCGGCCCAGACGATCGCCGATCTACGCCGAGTTGTTTCGGGGAAGGAGCTGCGACGGGCGATTCGGCAAGCGGATGTTCTCGGCTTGCCGCTCGGTGAGGACGTTCGCCACGATCGCACCCGCAGCGATCTCGAGCGCGACTTCCTGCGGATCTGCCTGCGGTACCGCTTGCCCGTGCCTGAGGTCAACGTCCCAATTGGCCAGTACGAGGCGGATTTCGTCTGGTCGAATCTCGGATTCGTGGTCGAAACCGACGGCTATCGGTACCACCGCGGCAAACAGGCGTTCCTCGATGACCGGCGGCGCGATCTCGAGCTGCGCTCGCTTGGCTTCGAAGTGCAGCGGCTGAGCGAAGATCAGATCGACGAGGAACCGGAGTGGGTCGCCCAGATCCTTCGCGAGGTGCTCGCCTCCGCGCGCCATAGAGTTGGGCGCGATGGCCGCAGCCAAGAACGAAGCCGCTGAGCCCGAGCTCTTCCTGATCGACGGCAACTCGCTTGCCTACCGGGCGTTCTTTGCGTTGCCGGAGTCGATCGGGACCAGCGACGGGCGGCCGACCAATGCGATCTACGGGCTCGCCTCGATGCTGGTCAAGGTGATCGACGAGCACGCGCCCGCCGGTGTGGTTGTTGCCTGGGATGCGGGGATGTCTGGCCGTGAGGTCACCTACGACCTCTACAAGGCCCAGCGCAAACCGCGCCCCGACCTGCTGCGCGAGCAGTGGCCGCATCTGATGCCGCTGGTCGAGGCCTTTGGCTATACCAATGTCAAGGTCGAGGGCTACGAGGCCGACGATGTGATCGCCTCGCTGGCCCGCCAGGCTCGCGAAGAGGGGATCGCGGTGATGGTCGTCACCGGTGACCGCGACGCCTACCAGATGGTCGGCGACGGAATCCGGGTGATGAGCACCTCCCGTGGGATCACCGAGACCAAGATCTACGATAGCGACGCCGTAACTGAGCGCTACGGCGTGCCGCCGGAGTTGATCACCGACCTGATGGGCCTGCGCGGCGACACCTCCGACAACATCCCCGGCGTTCCCGGGATCGGCGAGAAGACGGCGACGCAGCTGCTGCAGCAGTTCGGCACGCTGGAGGAGGTACTGGCCAGCGTCGATCAGATCTCCGGTGCCAAGCGCAAGCAGAACCTGGTCGAGCACGCGGACGACGCCCGCATGTCGAAGCAGCTGGCGACGCTGCAGTACGACATCGAGACCGGTGTCGACCTGGGCGCGGCGATGGCTTCGGAGCCCGACCGCGGCGCCCTGCGCGACTTCATGCGCGAGTTCGAGCTGCGGGCGGTGCTCGAGCGCCTCGAAGAAGCGCTGCCCGAGGGCGAGGCGGTGCCGGGCCGCAGTGTCGAAACCGAGCTTGCGGTCGAGGCGGAGGAGGGCACGCCAGCCGATCTCAGCGCGGGGGAGGGGCCTGTCGCGCTGGCGGTCGACGGCGATCGCTGGGCTGCCGCGGAGGACGATCGCACCCTGACCGGCTCCTCGACCCTGGACGAGCTCGCCGTTGCGCTTCCCGGGCGTGGCCTGGTCGCCCACGATCTCAAGTCGCTCGGCGGCGGTCGCCACGGCCTGCTCGCAGCGGCGGCTCGCGAGGGCGCTGAGCTGAGCCTCGACCACGACACGATGCTCGCCGCCTACCTGCTCGAGCCACAGCGACGCACCTATGAGCTCACCGAGCTTGCCGCAGACGCGGGCATCGGTCTCGCCGCCGACGCCGTGCCGGCGAAGGACGAGGACGACGGCCAGCTCTCGCTCGACGGCGATGGCGAGGCCGGGCTCGAGCCGGCTGAGGAAGCGCGCCTGGTCGCCGCCCTGGCCGACGTGCAGCGCCCCCGCATCGAGGAGCTCGGCCTGGGGCACCTGCTGAGCGAGATCGAGTTGCCGCTGGTCCACGTCCTCGCCGCGATGGAACGCGAGGGGCTGAAGCTGAACGCCGAGCGCCTGGCCGAGGTCGGTGCCGGCTTCGGCGAGCGCATCGAGACGCTGCAGAAGGAGATCTTCGAGCTGGCCGAGGAGGAGTTCACGATCGGCTCGCCGCAGCAGGTCGGGCGCGTGCTCTTCGAGAAGCTCGGACTGACCCGCAAGCGTCGCGGCAAAACCGGCTTCTCGACTGATGCTCGCGTCCTCGCCCAGATCCGCGACGAGCACCCGATCGTCGAGAAGATCGAGTCCTGGCGCGAGCTGACCAAGCTGAAGAACACCTACCTCGACTCGCTGCCGGATCTGATCGACCCCGACACCGGCCGCGTCCACACGACCTTCAACCAGGCGGCGACGACCACCGGCCGCCTCTCCAGCACCAACCCCAACCTGCAGAACATCCCGATCCGCACCGAGATCGGCCGTCCGGTGCGGGCCTGCTTCGTCGCCGAGGAAGGTGCCCAGCTGCTCTCGGCCGACTACAGCCAGGTCGAGCTGCGGGTGCTTGCCCACGTCGCCGACGAGGAGGTGCTGAAAGAGATCTTCCGCGCCGGCGACGACGTCCACGCGGCGACGGCGGCGGAGGTCTTCGACATCTCCCGCGATGACGTCGACGTCGGCCAGCGCTCGAAGGCGAAGATGGTCAACTTCGGCATCGTCTACGGCCTCACCGGCTTCGGCCTCGCCGACCGGCTCAACATCCCGCGTAAAGAGGGGGAGGAATTCGTCTCCCGCTATCTGGAGCGCTTCCCCGCCGTGCGCGCCTTTCGCGAGCAGGTGGTCGAGCGAGCGCAGGAGGAGGGCTTCGTCACCACGTTGCTGGGGCGCCGCCGCTCGATCCCCGAGCTGCGCTCCGGCAACCCCAGCACCCGCCGCCTCGGCGAGCGGCTCGCCGTCAACACCGTGATCCAGGGCACGGCGGCCGACATCATCAAGATCGCGATGGTGCGCTGCCAGAGCGCGTTGCGCGAGGCCGGCACCGAGACCCGCCTCGTCCTGCAGATCCACGACGAGCTGCTCTTCGAGGGCCCGCCGGAGGAGATGGACGGCGCGGTCGAGCTGGTGCGGCGCGAGATGTGCGCCGCCTACCAGCTCGACCCACCGCTCGAGGTGGACGTCGGCGTCGGCGCGGACTGGCTCGACGCCAAGTAGGCCGATCCCTCAGTCGGCCAGCTCGACCTCGTCGAAGCTCGCGACGCCGTGCTCGAGCTCCAGATCGGCCTCCTCGACCGTCGCGCCGACGATCAGGTCCGACGTGGTGCAGTTGGCGCCGGTGCCGTTGTCGTCGTGACCGCTCGGCCCGCGACCGGAGTGCGATGAACCGGGACCGGAGTTGTCCTCTCCATTGTTGCCTGGCCCCGAGTTGTCGTGGTCGTCATCGCCGGCTGCGCCGCCGTTGTCGTCGCCCGGCTCTTCGCCATGGCCACCGTTGTCATCCCCAGGCTCTTCGCCGTGACCGCCCCGATCATCCCCGGGCTCTTCCTCGCCGTGGCGAGCGCGCACGGTGAGATCGGGTGAGTGCTCGTCCTCGCACTTGATTCTCGTCCGGTCGGTGACAAGCCCGCTTACCGTGTCGCCGCCGAAGAGGGAGATCGTGAGGCGCCCCGTGGTCGCGTCGAAGGAGGTGATCGTGCCGGCGTTCTCCTCGCCGTCCATCACGCCGTCGTCATCGCTGTCACGGTCGCGCGGGTTGTCCCCGACGAGGAACTCGGCCCGGTTGCGCAGGTTGTCGCGATCCTGGTCGCGGAGGGCCTGGTCGACCGTGGTCGAGAGGTGGTGCCGCTTCTCCCAGCGATCCGGGATGCGGTCGTGGTTGCCGTCCTTGGCCGCGGCGACTGCGGGCAGCGCGAGCATCGCAAGCGCACCGATCAAGGCGGCGGCAAGGGTCGTGATTCGGTGGGCGAGTCTCATGGTTCCTCCTGGATTTGGGGTTCCGTCTGCATCGAGAACCCGTCGTCGCCGTGAGAATCACCCGAGTCGTCGAAATCTGGTTCGCCTGCCTCGCTTTCGTCGCCCGAGCCGGAGCCTCCGCTGCCTGAGCTGGACCCGCTGCCCGAGCTGGATCCGTCACTGGAGCCGGACCCGCTGCCTGAATTTGGACTACTGCCTGAGCTGTCGCCAGATGAGCCAGAACCGGAGCCCGAGCCGCTTCCGGATCCACCGTCATCGCCGGACGAGCCACTGCCGCCGTGGGAGCCACCGCCACCTGAGCCAGACGATCCGCTCGAGCCGTGCCCGGAGTGGTCACCACCGCCATCGTCGCTCCCACTGTGTCCAGAGGTTCCCGATCGGCCACCGTGATCGTCGCCTGACTCCGCCTCGCGACCCCCGCCGTGCCGGCTCGATCCCGATCCGCTCGATCCATGCCCTCCGTCGTCGCTGCCATTCGAGCCGCTGCCAGGGCCGCTGTGGCCCCGATCGTCACCAGGCTCGCTTGAGCCGTGACCGTGGCCACCGTGATCATCGCCGGACTCGCGCTCGCCGCTGCGTCCCGATTGCGAAGAGGAGCCTTGCCCGCCTGAACCGCCTCCGCCACTGCCCGCGCTCGGGCTCGTCGCCTGTCTTGAGTCATCGGCGATGACCTCACCGGCTGTCGGTTGCGTGGGGAGCTGCGGGTGGCGGTTGTGATCGACCGCTACGCCGGCGCCCACCGCACCGGCGACCAGGACCGTCGCCGCGGCCGCCTTGAGTGCAACCCCTGCGCCGGCGGCGCCACCGACTCCGGCGGCGCCTGCGGCGGCCTCAACCGCGGGGCTGGCGGCGGCGCCGGCCAGCAGCGCTTTCAGCAGCGGCAATGGCAGCAGCATGCCGGCGGCGTCGCGGAGCGAGCGCCGGGCGCGGTAGATCGCCTGCCTGGCACCACCGTCGCTGAGGCCCAGCGCGCTGGCGATCTCCTCGTGACTGAGGCCTTCCAGCTCACGCATCACGATCGCCGCGCGCTGTGCCTCGGGCAGCGATTGCAGCCGGCGCATCAGGTCGCTCAGCTCTTCGCGCCGCTCCATCTCCTCGGCGGGACTTGCGCCCGTGGCGATCACCTCGGCCAGCGCGGCGGCGGTGGGCGGGCTGTCGCGGAGGTCGTTGAGGGCGGTGTTGCGGACGATGCGGAAGAGCCAGGGCCGCAGCTCGATCTCGGCACCGTCGCGGCGCAGTGCCAGCAGGGCCTTGGAGAAGGCATCCTGGGTGACGTCCTCCGCCCGCCCGCCGACGATCGCCGCGGCGTAGCGGGTCAGCGTCTTGCCGTAGCGGCGCACGATCTCCTCGAAGGCGTTCTCGTAGCCCTCGCGCACCAGCGTCACGAGACGACGATCCGGCTGCGTGCGCAGAGCGGGCCCGAGGACGAAGCGGGCGGCGAATCCCTCAGCTGGTGGTGGCATCTGCGGTTCGATATTCCCTTCGGCTTACTGATATGACAGCAGGACGGTTCAACCGGCCGTGCCCGTATCGATGCAACCCGAGCTAGAGACGAAGATCACGCCAGCCCGCGAGCCCGCCGATGGATAAGGGTCTCGCCGTCTTCCTCACCGCGATCGCCGGTGGCCTGATCGCGCTGCAGGCGCCGATCAACGCCGGCCTCGGGCGCTCGACCGGCAGCTTGCCCGCCGCGCTCGTCTCCTTCGCGATCGGCACGGTCGCGCTGGCGGCGATCGTCGTCCTCAGCGGCAAGGCCGGAGGATTGAGCTCGACCTTCGACGTCAGCTGGTACTACCTGCTCGGCGGCTTCCTCGGCGCGATCTACGTCACCAACGCGCTGATCGCCGTCTCGGCGGTCGGGGCTGGCGGTGTGGCGGCGGCGACGATCACCGGCCAGCTCACGGCCTCGGTCGCGATCGACCGGTTCGGGCTATTCGGCCTCGACCAGGTCGCGCTCAGCCCGGAGCGGGTCGCCGGCGTCGTACTGCTTCTGGCCGGCACCGTTCTGATCGTTCGCTGAGGCGAACTCCGGCGGTGCGATCTGCAGGTAGTGGTTGAAGGACCACTTGATGAAGCGCTTGTTGCCGAGCAGGCGGACCAGCGGCCCGAGCAGCCGCGGCGGGATCTTCGGCACCAGCTTCTGCACCCGCAGCATCCAGCTGAACTTCCACTCGTGCGAGTCGTTGAACTCGGCGTAGCGGGTTGCCGCCGCCTCGCGGTCCTGCCAGCCGTCGAGGACGCCGCGCAGCTCACGGCCGAGGGCGATCCCGAAGTAGAGCGCGGTGCGGATGCCCTCGGCGCTGAGCGGCAGGCAGTGGCCGGCGGAATCGCCGGCGAAGAAGATGCCGCCCTCGGTGCCCTTGCGCAGCTTGTGGGGGATCCAGTTGCCCTGGTAGCGGACGCGGTCGGCGTCGAGGTCTTCGGCCAGCAGCTCGGTCGTCTCGCGCACGTGAAAGCGCGGGTCGAAGGAGCCGACGCCGATGCGCAGCTCGTCGCGGGCGGGGAAGCTCCAGCCGTAACCGGCGGGCACGTAGCGGCGGTCGATCCAGATCTCCAGGTCCTCGCCTTTGCCCTCGGGGTGAACCTCGAGGCCGCGCGAGAGCGGCGCGTCGGGTGGCTGGTAGCCGTCCCCGTTGGCCAGCATGCGGCGCCAACCGAGCGCGTCGACGACGAGCGGAGCCGAGATCACGCCGCGGTCGGTGTCGATCGCGATCGCGCCGTCACCGTTGGTGGCCGGTGCGCGTCCGTTGACCTTGGCGGTCTCGAAGCGGGCGTCGCAGTCGCGCCAGAGCAGGGCGCAGAGCTCGCGGTAGTCGAAGGTGGAGAAGGTGAAGGGCAACCGGTAGCGGGCGTCGCCGTGCGGCGTGTGCATCAGCAGCGAGTCGAAGCGCTGGCGCTCGGCCTCCATCAGCCCCAGCGCTTCCATCCACAGGGTCGGGATGCCGCAGGCCGAGGTCTGGCGCTCGCCGATCTCGTAGCGATCGATGATCAGCACGTCGGCCCCCGATCCGGCCAGCTCGCGGGCCACCGCGAGACCGGCGAAGCTGGCCCCGCAGATCAGCACGTCATGGCTGCCTTCGAGCGGCGTACGCTCCTCGCCGCGTTTGGTCGCTCGGATCGGCACGACGCAGAGAGTATCCACCTGCAATTATCCCCCGCTGTGTCCGTGACCGATACGACCTTGACCCCTGCTCCTGAGGCTCCCGCCGGCTCGCCGGTTGAGGGCTCGGGCGGCCTGCTGCTCGAAATCGACGGCCAGATCGTCCCCAACTACGCGGCGACGATGGTCTCCTTCGAGGAGGGCGACGTCGTCAAAGGCAAGGTCGTGCGGATCGACAAGGACGAGGTCCTGGTCGACATCGGCTACAAGTCGGAGGGGGTCATCCCCTCGCACGAGCTCTCGATCCGCAAGTCGGTCAACCCGGCTGACGAGGTCGAGCAGGGCGAGGAGGTCGACGCGCTCGTCCTCACCAAGGAAGACGCCGACGGCCGCCTGATCCTCTCCAAGAAGCGCGCCCGCTTCGAGAAGGCCTGGCGCCGCATCGAGGCTGCCGCCGAGTCCGGCGAACCGGTCGAAGGCAACGTGATCGAGGTCGTCAAGGGTGGCCTCATCCTCGACCTCGGGGTGCGCGGCTTCCTGCCCGCTTCGCTGGTCGACATCCGCCGCGTCCACAACCTCGACGAGTTCATGAGCCAGACGCTTGAGTGCAAAGTGATCGAGCTCAACCGCAGCCGCAACAACGTGGTGCTTTCGCGGCGCGCCGTGCTCGAGGAAGAGCGCAAGGAGGTGCGCGAGCAGATCCTCGGTCGCCTCGAGCCCGGCCAGGTGGTCGAGGGCAAGATCTCCAACATCGTCGACTTCGGCGCCTTCGTCGACCTCGACGGCATCGACGGCCTGATCCACATTTCCGAGCTTTCCTGGAGCCACGTCAACCATCCCTCAGAGGTGGTGGCGATCGGCGACACCGTGCGGATCAAGGTGCTTGACATCGACCGCGACCGCCAGCGCATCTCGCTGGGTCTGAAGCAGACCCAGGAGGATCCCTGGCAGCGCGTGATCAGCGCCCACCGGCCCGGCGACGTGCTCGGCGGCACGGTGACCAAGGTCGTCGCCTTCGGCGCCTTCGTCGAGATCCTGCCCGGAGTCGAGGGCCTGGTCCACATCTCCGAGCTTGCCGACCATCACGTCGAGAGCCCCAGCGAGGTGGTTGAGCCCGGTGCAGCGCTTGACGTCAAGATCCTCGAGATCGACGAGGAGCGGCGCCGACTCTCGCTCAGCATCAAGCAGGTTGAGGAGCAGAAGATGCCGATGGGTGACCTCGGGGCGCAGATTCAGGAGGCAGCAGAGGGATCCACCGGCGAGGAGTCAGACGAGGGCGCGTCGCCAGCGGGTCCTGTCGCGGAGGACGACTCTTCGTCCTCGCAAGCTGCGGGCGAAGAGCCGACCTCCACACCACCCGCTGGAGATGCGACTTCGGCTGATGCTGACGAGGCTCCGGCCGTTGAGGCCGAAGCTCCGGCCGCCGAAGAGCCCCAAGCTCCTGAGGTTGAGGAGGCTCCGCCCGCTGAGGAGACGCCGGCCGAGGTTGCTGAAGAGCCCGCGGCCGAGCAGGCAGCGGAGCCGGTTGCTGAGGCGCCTGAGGAAGGCGAGCATCAGGAGGGGGAATCGGTGCAGGAGCGGCCGGATTCGCCCGATGACACCGACGCGGCTGCCGGCGAGTCCGACGATGCCGAGTCGCCCGCCGAGGATCCCTCCGAGTCTTAGCTCGCCGTGCCGCTGACTATCGGCTTGACCGGTGGTATTGCGGCTGGGAAGTCAGAGTCTCTGGCGGCCTTTGAGCGGCTTGGAGCGGCGACGATCTCCAGCGACGCCGTGGTCCACGAGCTGCTCGACTCCGAACCGCTGCTGGGACGGTTGAGCGAGCGCTGGGGTGGGGAGGTGGCGCCCGATGGCCGGGTCAACCGCACCAAGATCGGCGAAATCGTGTTTGCGGACCCAGAGCAGCTGAAGTGGCTGGAGGCGCAGATCCACCCGCTGGTGGGGGAGCGGATCGGCAGCTGGCTCGCTTCGCTGGGGGACGATGTCGCAGTCGCCGTCGTCGAGGTGCCGCTGCTCTTCGAGTCCGAGATGGAGCCCGTCTTCGACACCACTGTTGCCGTCGTCACCTCTGACGAGGTCCGCCGCGCCCGCGCCGAGGCGCGTGGTCACGCGCTGGTTGGCGAGCGCGAGGCGCGCCAGCTCGGCCAGGAGGAAAAGGCGGCTCGAGCCGAGCACGTGATCGAGAACGACGGCACGCTCGAGGATCTCGAGCAGCGCCTGTCCACTCTGATCGCGAAGCTGGATGGATGAGCCCGGGGAGAAACCGCCGCATTAGGAAACGGAGAAGGCGCCGCCTGGCGATTGGCGCCGCCCTGGTTGCCGCCGCTATCGTCGCCGGGGTGCTGCTGGCGGGGACTGTGGACAAGGCGATCCAGGAGCTGACGCTGCCGCTGAAGCACGAGGATGTAATCCGTCAGCAATCGCGCGAAAAGGAAGTCGACGCGGCGCTGATCGCTGCGGTCATCTACTCGGAGTCGAAGTTCAGCGACCGTACTTCGAGCGCTGGGGCCCGCGGCCTGATGCAGATCACCCCGGATGCGGCCAACGAAATCGAGCGCCATAGCGGCGGCACGACCTTCAAGCTCAAGGACCTCGGCGACCCCGAAATCAACATTCGCTACGGCACCTACCTGCTGCGCGAACTGCTCGATCGCTACGACGGTGATGTCGCCGCCGCACTCGCCGCCTACAACGCCGGCCCTGGGAACGCCGACGAGTGGGGCGGCAGCGATCTGAACGTCAAAGGGATTCCCTTCCCCGAAACCCGCGCCTACGTCGAAGAGGTGCTGGAGAAGCAGGGCGCCTACCGGGACGAGTACGGCAAGGAGCTGGGCTATGGGCGCTGAGGCCCCGCGACCCCGCGTCGCAGCGCTGGCGCTCGCGGTCGGCCTGGTCCTGGCCGACTCCTCGATCGTCGTCCTGGCGCTGCCGGAGATCTACCGCGAGCTCGACACCAGCGTTGCCGGCGTCAGTTGGGTCCTCGTCTCCTTCAACTTGGTGATGGCGCTTGCCGCCGTGCCGGCCGCGCACCTGGCGCGCCGAGTCGGTCCGGGTCGCAGCGCCGCTGTCGGGCTTGCCGTCTTTGCCGGAGCCGGGCTTGCCTGCGGCATCGCCGACCAGCTCAGCACGCTGATCGCGGCCCGCTGCGTGCAGGCGCTCGGCGGGGCTCTCGCGGTGACGGCGGTGCTCGAGCTGTTGCCGGCCACGGTCGGCTCCGAGCGCCGCGCGGCGGCTCTCTGGGCGACGGCGGGAGCAACCGGAGCGGCGCTGGGGCCGGCGATCGGCGGCCTGCTCACCGAGCTGGTCTCCTGGCAGTCGATCTTCCTGATCCAGGTGCCGATCGCACTGGCGGCCGCGGTGCCGATCCTCGCCGTCGCCCGGCACGAGGCTGCCACCGGCGTGCTCTCCACGGAGCTGCGGCCGACCGGCAGACCGCACCTGCTCGCGAATCTTGCCCTGGCCCTGGTCTCCGCCGCGATCGCCGGCGCCTTGTTCCTGCTTGTGCTGCTCCTGATCGAGGGCTGGCGGCTGACTCCGATCGGAGCAGCGATCGTGGTCAGCGTGATGCCCGTGGCGGCGCTGATCGGCAGCCGGCTCGACGGGTTGGTGCCGAGCGACCGTGCGCGTGCAGCGGCCGGCGCGATCCTCGTCTCGGGTGGGCTGGGTGGCTTGGCGCTGCTGCCCAAGGCGGAGGTCGCGCTCACCCTGCCGCCGCAGGTGATGATCGGGATCGGCCTCGCCCTGGTGCTCTCGGCGCTGACCGAGACCGCGTTGAGCGGGCGGGCGCCGCAGGCGATTCATGGTGGCTGGACGATCTCCGCCCGTCACGCCGGCGTCGTGATCGGGATTCTCGCGGTGACGCCGATCTTCACCCACGACATCGCCGAGCAGCGCAGTGAAGCGATTGACGCCGGCACGGCGGTGATTCTGGATTCGCGCGTGCCGCCCTTGCTCAAGCTCGACCTGGCGCAGAAAATCGAGAGCCGCCTGGACGAGGAGAAGGGCAAGGTGCCGACGATCGGCCCGGCCTTCGAGCCGCTGCCCGACGATCCCGCCGAACGCGACGAGGTGGTGCAGTTGCGGGACGAACTGCAGGACCAGCTCAACCGCGGTGCAACGCACGCCTTCAGTCCCTCCTTCGGCTTGGCCGCCCTGATCGGGCTGCTCTCGCTGATCCCGATCGCGCTGGCGCGCAGGGTCGAGCTGTGAACGCCGAGCGCCGAGCGCAGCTCCTCGTTGTCGGCTCGATTCTCGCCGCGGTCGCCCTGGTCGGTATCTACCTCGCCGCCGGTGGGTCCTCCTACACGCCGGCAAAGACCCAGGACCCGTGCGAGCATCGACCCTGGCGCAACCCCGAAGGCCTGCAGCAGATCGCCGAGCAGTTCACCCTCTCCGCCCTCGACGGCGCCGCCTGTCAGCTCGGCGTCAGCCGCGAGGCGCTGGCCCGGGCCCTGGCCACGCCTGAGTCCCGCGAACGCTTCACCGACCGTTACGAAATCAGCGACGCCAAGCTGGCACGGGCGGTGCGGGCCGGTCTGCTGCGCGCCGTCGACGATGCCGAAGAAGCAGGCGCCCTCAACCCGTTGCTCGCCGCGCCACTGCGCGAAACCCTGCGCAACATCCCACTCGACCAGGCGATCGAACTGATCAACAACGCCGAATCCCTGCTCGACGATGTCCAAGGCTTCCTTGGCCCCGTAGAAGGGCTACTCGAACAGCTACTGCCCTAGCGGGCTACTTTTTGATCTGGAATTTGCTCTTGCCGGGCAGCCAGGTGACGCCTTCGCAGAGCTGTTCCGGGGTGGTGTCGAGCGAGCCGGCGAGCTTGACGATCGTGCCCAGGCGGGGCTCGCGGCCACCGCGCTCGAGCAGCGAGATCTCGGTCCGGTGCAGGTCGCAGCGGAAACCCAACTCCTCCTGCGAGATGGCCTTCTTCTTGCGCGCCTTACGCAGATTAATTGCGAAACGTTCGCGTGGTTTCATTCCGGCAATTCTCTGTCTGTGAAGACAGAAGCGCTACAGCCAAAAGACTGACGGACAAAACACCTACCCACAAAACCTTCCGTTTATGCCGGGCTAGCGGATCGGACGCCGGGGAACTTCTAGTCGCGCGTCGCTCGCCAGACCCAGAGCATCGCCAGCGGCTGCAGTGGCAGCCTGGCCCAGAGCGCCCAGCGCGGGACTTTCTTCAGGTCCAGCCCCTGCACTTGCTCGGGGTTGACCGCCATATGCACATTGGCGGGGAAGACCGCCACGAGCAGGGCGAGCAGCCACCAGCGGGCAAAACGGCGCGTCGGGGGGACCAGAACCGCGACGCCCCCGGCGATCTCGGCGATGCCGCTGACCACGACCGCCTCTTTGTGGCGGGGCAGCGAGGGCGGCATGATCGCTTCGTAGCTGCGCGGGATGACGAAGTGCATCGTCCCCGTGAAGGTGAAGAAACCGGCAAGGGCCTTTTGCGAGCGGGTCACGGCGGGGCAGTGTATTGCGCTCGCTATCGTCAGCGCGTGCCCGAATTCGAGCTCAACCCGGCCTACACGCCGACCGCGGACCAGCCCAAGGCGATCGCTGGCTTGGCCGAGGGCCTGGCCGAGGGGGATCGCTTCCAGACCCTGCTCGGCGCCACCGGCACCGGCAAGACCTTCACGATGGCGGCGACGATCGCCGCGGTGCAGCGGCCCTCGCTGGTGATCGCCCACAACAAGACCCTTGCGGCGCAGCTCTGCAACGAGTTCCGCGAGTTCTTCCCCGAGAACCAGGTCGAGTACTTCGTCTCCTACTACGACTACTACCAGCCCGAGGCCTACGTTCCGGCCCAGGATCTCTACATCGAGAAGGACTCCTCGATCAACGACGAGATCGACCGCCTGCGCCACGCGGCCACGGCGGCACTCTTCGCCCGCCGCGACGTGATCATCGTCGCCTCGGTCTCCTGCATCTACGGGATCGGCTCACCCCAGGTCTACAACGAAAAAATGCAGCTCTTCAAAGTCGGCGAGGAGATCAACCGCGACGAGGTGCTGCGCAAGCTGGTCAAGATGCAGTACCAGCGCAACGACTCGGTCCTGGGCCGCGGCGCCTTCCGGGTCCGCGGCGAGGTATTGGAGATCATGCCCTCCTACGCCGAGTCGGCCTACCGGATCGCCCTCTTCGGCGACGAGATCGAGGGAATCCAGCATTTCGACCCGCTGACGGGTGAGGTCCTCGACACGATCGACCACGTCTCGGTCTGGCCGGCCTCGCACTACGTGACCCGGGACGAGACGCTGGAGCGGGCGGTCGATGAAATTCGCAACGAACTGAACGCGCGTACGGCCGAACTCGAGGCCGAGGGCAAGCAGCTGGAGGCGCACCGGCTGCGCCAGCGCACCGCCTACGACATCGAGATGCTGAAGGAGATCGGCTTCACCTCGGGGATCGAGAACTACTCGCGCATCCTCGATGGCCGCCCCGAGGGCAGCCCGCCGCACACGCTGATCGACTACTTCCCCGACGACTTCGTCGTCTTCGTCGACGAGTCCCACCAGACGGTGCCGCAGATCGGCGGCATGTACGAGGGGGATCGTTCGCGCAAGCAGACCCTGATCGACTACGGCTTCCGGTTGCCCTCGGCGATCGACAACCGCCCGCTCAAATTCGGCGAGTTCCTCGAACGGGTGCCGCAGCTGGTCATGGTCTCGGCGACGCCAGGGCCGTTCGAGCGGACCGAATCGACCCGGACGGTCGAGCAGATCGTGCGGCCGACCGGAATCATCGACCCCGAGATCGAGCTGCGGGCGACGCGCAACCAGATCGATGACCTGATGAACGAGATCAAGGGCGTCGCCGAGGAAGGCGACCGGGTCCTGGTCACGACGCTGACCAAGAAGATGGCGGAGGACCTGACCAACTACCTGCTCGAGTACGGCGTCAGGGTGCGCTACCTGCACTCCGAGATCGACACCTTGGAACGGATCCAGATCATCCGCGACCTGCGGCTCGGCGAGTACGACGTGCTGGTCGGGGTCAACCTGCTGCGCGAGGGGCTCGACCTGCCCGAGGTTTCCCTGGTGGCGATCCTCGACGCCGACAAGGAGGGCTTCCTGCGCGGCGAGACCAGCCTCGTGCAGACGATCGGCCGGGCGGCGCGCAACGTCAACGGTCGGGTGCTGATGTACGCCGACAAGGAGACCGAGGCGATGAAAGCGGCGATGCGCGAGACCGACCGTCGCCGGGCGATCCAGCTCGCCTACAACGAGGAGCACGGGATCACGCCGGCGACCGTGCGCAAGGGCATCTCGGAGATGAGCGAGTTCCTGGCGATGGAGGACCGGGCGCCGCGCAAGCGCCGCGGCAAGCCCGCCGGCGAGTTCGCCGACCCGGATGAGCTTGAGCGCACGATCGTCACCCTGGAGGAGGAGATGCTCGCCGCCGCCGATGATCTGCGCTTCGAGGAGGCGGGCCGACTTCGCGACGAGCTCAAGGAGCTGCGCCGCGACCTCGACGGGATGCGAGCGGGGGCCTGACGACCCCCGCCGGAGCCTCGAGTCAGGCCAGGACCTTTGCTGCCTTGGCGCTGTCGGCGTAGAACTCGCCGCGCACGATCTTGCCGTCGGCGAACTTCATCAGGTGGGCGAAGGGCGCCTCGAAGCTGTCGCCATCGTGGCCAGCTTTCTGCGTTCCCCTCACGATCACCCACTCGCCGGCGTCGATGAACTCCTCCGGCTCGACGCTGAACGAGGACCAGTAGTTGGGGATCTGGGTGAAGTTCCCCAGGATCGCGTCCCGGCCCTGGGTTTCACCGCCGAGCGGCAGCTCGTCAGATGTGAGCCAGGTGCTGTCCTCGGCCAGCATCTCCTTCAGCGCTTCCAGGTCACCACGGCCAAAGGCCTCATAGCTGGCGCGGGCGGCATCGACATTGGACATGTTTCCTCCTCGGTTGCTGACCCCGCCTGCTGATGACGCTAGTCCCGTCCGCCGCGATGCGCAAGAAGGCTTAACCAAGTTTGGGGCGGACTCCCGGACGAGGCTGAATATCCTGAGCCCATGGCCGTCGACGTCAGCGAGGCGACTTTCGACCGCGATGTGATCGAGCTCTCGCGGCAGACCCCTGTCGTAGTCGACTTCTGGGCCGAGTGGTGTGGGCCTTGCCGAACCTTGGGGCCGGCACTGGAGGCGGCGGAGGCGAGCCGCGGCGGTCGGGTGCTGCTGGCCAAGGTCGACGTCGACGCCAACCAGGGACTCTTGGCCCGCTTCGGCATCCAGGGCATCCCCGCCGTCAAGGCCTTCCGCGACGGAGGGGTCGTCAACGAATTCGTCGGCGCGGTACCGAAGGCGAAGGTCGACGAGCTCTTCGACTCGCTGCTCCCGTCACGCGCCGACGAGCTGCTCGCCGCCGGCGACGAGCTCTCCCTGCGTGAGGCCGCCGAGCTGGAGCCGCGCCGCGCCGATATCGCCGTGGCGCTCGCCCGCAAGCGCCTCGAGCGCGGGGCGGAGGACGACGCCCTCAGCGCGGTCGAGGGCCACGAGGGAGATTTCGCCGCCGCCGGCATCGCCGCCCGGATCGACCTGGCCAAGCGCGGGATCGCCGCCGCGTCCTTCGATGCGCTCGACCGTGGTGAGACTTCAGCCGCGCTCGATTTGCTGCTCGAGCAAATGCCTGGCGCCGACGAGGACAGCCGCGAGCAGCTGCGCCGCACCGTCGTCGGCATCCTCACCGACCTTGACCCCGGTGATCCCACCGCGATCGCCTGCCGTCGCCGCCTCGCCACCGTTCTCTACTGAGAAAAGCCGCTGCTTGCGGGAAGTCCAGGGGAACATCTGTTCGTCTGCGTAGAATCGGTCGCAGTGGCCGCTTCTGAGCGAATCGTCATCTCGGGAGCGCGGGAGCACAACCTCAAGGACGTTGACGTTGAGCTGCCGCGCGACGCGCTGATCGTGATCACCGGGCTTTCCGGCTCCGGCAAGTCGAGCCTTGCCTTCGACACGATCTACGCCGAGGGGCAGCGCCGCTACGTCGAGTCGCTCTCCGCCTACGCCCGCCAGTTCCTCGGCCTGATGGAGAAGCCCGACGTCGACTCGATCGAGGGGCTCTCGCCGGCGATCTCGATCGACCAGAAGACGACCTCGCGCAACCCGCGCTCGACCGTCGGCACCGTGACCGAGATCCACGACTACCTGCGGCTGCTCTGGGCTCGGATCGGTGTGCCGCACTGTCCCGAGTGTGGAGCCGAGATCACCGGGCAGACCCAGGAGCAGATCGTCGACCGGCTGATGACGCTCGAGGAGGGCACCAAATTCATGGTGATGGCGCCCGTCGTGCGCGGGCGCAAAGGCGAGTACGGAAAGCTCTTCGAGCAGATGCGCCTCGAGGGCTACTCGCGGGTCAAAATCGACGGCGAGCTGCGCCGGCTCGACGAGGACATCGTCCTCGACAAGAAATACAAACACGACGTCGCCGTCGTGGTCGACCGCTTGGTGATGAAGACCGACCTGCGCCGCCGTCTCTCCGAGTCGGTCGAGGCCGCGGCCGGCCTCGCCGCCGGCCTGGTCGAAGTCGAGATGGTCGACGGCAAGGCCGAGCCACTGCTCTTCTCCGAGCAGTTCGCCTGCCTCAACTGCGGCACCTCGATCCCCGAGCTGGAGCCGCGGATCTTCTCCTTCAACTCGCCCCACGGCGCCTGCGAGCGCTGTCACGGGCTCGGCTTTCAGCGGGTGATCGATCCCGAGCTGGTCGTTCCCGACCCGACCCTCTCGCTCGGCGAGGGCGCCCTGCAGCCGTGGAATCGCGGCATCACCGCCTACTGGAAGCGGTTGATCGCCTCGGTCGCCGAGGCTTACGAGATCGACCTCGACAAGCCCTGGGCAAAGCTGAAGAAACTCGACAAAGATGTCTTCCTCTACGGCACCGGCTCTGAGCGCCACCAGGTCAGCTACACCAACCGCTTCGGCCGTCGCCGCTCCTACAAAGTCCGCTTCGAGGGGATCGTCAACAACCTCGAGCGCCGCTACGAAGAGACCGACTCCGAGAGCAACCGCGAGCGGATCGAGAGCTACATGGCCGAGCAGCCGTGTCCCGACTGCAAAGGCGCGCGGCTGCGGCCGGAGAGCCTCGCGGTCAAGATCGGCGGGATCAGCATCGCCGAGTTCAGCGACAAATCGGCGCGCGTCGCCGCGGAGTGGATCGGTTCCCTGGAGATGACCGAGACCGAGCAGGCGATTGCACGGCTGATCGTGCGCGAGATCTCCGAAAGACTCGCCTTCCTCGAGAACGTCGGCATCGGCTACCTCTCGCTGGGCCGCTCGGCCCGCTCGCTCTCCGGCGGCGAGGCGCAGCGGATCCGCCTCGCGACCCAGATCGGCTCCAGCCTGGTCGGGGTGATGTACGTGCTCGACGAGCCCTCGATCGGACTGCACCAGCGCGACAACGAGAAGCTGATCGCGACCCTCGACCGCCTGCGTGACCTCGGCAACACGGTGATCGTGGTCGAGCACGACGCGGGCACGATGATGGCCGCCGATCACCTCGTCGACCTCGGGCCCGGCGCCGGCGAACACGGCGGCTACGTGATCGCGGCCGGCACGCCGGCGGAAGTGGCCAAGGACCCGGCCTCGCTGACCGGCCAGTACCTCTCCGGCAAGCGCAAGATCGAGCTGCCGGAGGAAAGGCGCAGCCCGAACGGCGCGCTGCTGGTCCGCGGTGCCCGCGAACACAACCTCAAGAACGTCGACGTCACCGTGCCGCTCGGCGTCTTCTGCTGCGTCACCGGCGTCTCTGGCTCGGGCAAGTCGACCCTGGTCAACGAGACCCTGCACCATTCGGTTGCCAACCGCCTGCACCAGGCGAAGCTGCGTCCCGGCGCCCACGACGGCGTCGACGGGCTCAGCCAGATCGACAAGATCATCAATATCGACCAGTCGCCGATCGGGCGCACGCCGCGCTCCAACCCGGCCACCTACACCGGCGTCTTCGACCACATCCGCCAGCTCTTCACCCAGACCCAGGAGGCGCGGACGCGTGGCTACAAACCGGGCCGCTTCAGCTTCAACGTCAAGGGCGGCCGTTGCGAGGTCTGCCGCGGCGACGGCCAGATCAAGATCGAGATGCACTTCCTGCCCGACGTCTACGTCCCCTGCGAGCAGTGCCACGGCAAGCGCTACAACCGGGAGACGCTCGAGGTCCGCTTCAAGGGCAAGAACATCGGCGACGTGCTCGAGATGTCGGTCGAAGAGGCGGTCGAGTTCTTCGAGAACGTGCCGAAGATCGCCCGCCGCCTGCGCACCCTGCACGACGTCGGCCTCGACTACATCCGCCTCGGCCAGGCGGCGACGACGCTCTCCGGTGGCGAGGCACAGCGGATCAAGCTCGCAACCGAGCTCTCCAAGGTTGCCACCGGCAACACCCTCTACATCCTCGACGAGCCAACTACCGGCCTGCACTTCGCCGACGTGCAACGCCTGCTCGAGGTGCTCGGTCGCCTCGTCGACGCCGGCAACACCGTAGTGGTGATCGAGCACAACCTCGACGTGATCAAGACCGCTGACCACCTGATCGACCTCGGCCCCGAGGGTGGGGAAGAGGGGGGCGAAGTCGTCGCCGTCGGCACTCCCGAGGAGGTCGCCGCGGTTGAGGGTTCCTACACCGGTCGCTTCCTCGCCGAGCTGGTCGAGCCCGCGAAGCCGAAGCGCGCTTCACGCAAGCGGCGCGAGCCGGTCGCCGCGTAGTCGGCACACTTTGAGAAGAAACCTGTAGCGCTTGGGGGTATCGAGCGCTACGGTTGGAGTGAAATTCCCGTTGGGCGGGTACAGCGGGGTTAAGGGCAGGGGCCTTTGAAAGGAGAGCCCTATGTCCAGATCGGCTTTGAAGAGTTTCGCTCTTGCGGCTGGTGTCCTATTCGCGGTGGTTGCGGTTGCGGCCGGGTGCGGGGGTAGTGACGACGACGGTGGTGGTGGCGGTTCCAAGATCGCCCTGCTCTTGCCCGAGAACCAAACCCCGCGTTATGAGTCCGCAGATCGGCCTTACTTTGAAGAAAAGGTCGAAGACCTCTGCCCGGATTGCGAAATCCTCTACAGCAACGCAACCGAGGATGCCTCCAAGCAGCAGAGCCAGGTCGAAGCTGCCCTGACCCAGGGCGCCGATGTTTTGGTGCTTGACCCGGTCGACGCGGCCTCGGCCGCGGCAAGTGTTCAAAAGGCCGACCAGCAGGGCGTTCCCGTGCTCAGCTACGACCGCTTGATCCTTGGTGCCGAAGTAGCGGTTTACGTCTCCTTCGACAACGTAAGGGTCGGAGAACTACAGGCCGAATCGCTCTCCGAAAAGTTGAAAGAAGACGGCAGCCCCAAAGGTCCGATCGTGAAGATCAACGGTGATCCCGCCGACAGCAACGCGGCTCTCTTCAAGGAAGGCTCGAGCAAGGGGTTCGAAGCCAGCGGCGTGCAGATCGCCAAGGAATACGACACGCCGGAATGGTCGGCAACCAACGCCCAGAACGAGATGCAGCAGGCGATCACGGCGATCGGCAAAGACGGCTTCGCCGGCGTCTACGCGGCCAACGACGACACCGGTGGCGGCGCGATCGCGGCGATGAAGTCAGCTGGCATCGACCCCGAAGAACGACCGACGACCGGTCAGGACGCGACCGTCGCTGGTGTGCAGCGGATCCTCGTCGGCCAGCAGTACATGACCGTCTACAAGGCGATCAAGCCGCAGGCCTCGATCAGCGCCGAAATCGCCATTGACCTGGCCGAAGGCAAGGAAATCCCCCAGGACAAAGTCACCGATGAACTCGACAACGAAGCGGGCAAGGTGCCTTCGATCCTGCTCGAACCGGTTGCCGTCACCAAAGACAACATCAAACAGACGGTGATCAAAGACGAATTCATCACGCCGGAAGAACTCTGTACCGGGCCCTACGCGAAGGCCTGTCAGGAAGCTGGGATCTCCTAGGTAAGGCGGATCAGGCAGATGAACGCCGACGCCCCGTTGCTTGAGATCGACGGGGTCAGCAAGAGGTTCGGCCCGGTCCAAGCACTGGACCGGGTCGACTTCGGCGTCGGCGAAGGCGAAGTGGTCGCCCTCGTCGGCGACAACGGTGCCGGCAAGTCGACCCTGGTGAAGACGATTGCCGGCATCCACTCGCCGGACGCGGGAAGCATCCGCTTCGGCGGGGAAGCGGTGACGATCTCCCGCCCGCAGGACGCGACGGCGCTGGGCATCGCGACCGTCTACCAGGACCTTGCGCTCTGCGACAACCTCGACGTCGTCGCCAACATCTTCCTCGGGCAGGAGGCGATCTCCGGCGGTCCGGCGCAGCTGACGCGCCAGCTCGACGAGGCCAAGATGGAGCACCGGGCGGCGGAGCTGCTTTCCAGCCTGGCGGTGACGATTCCCAGCGTGCGATCCGAGGTCGGCACGCTCTCAGGCGGTCAGCGCCAGCAGGTCGCGGTGGCGCGCTCGCTGCTCGGCGAGCCCAAGGTCGTCTTGCTTGACGAGCCAACCGCTGCCCTCGGGGTACCGCAGACCAAGCAGGTCCTGGGGCTGATCGGGCGCCTGCGCGAGCGCGGGCTCGGGGTGGTGGTGATCAGCCACAACCTGGCCAACGTCTTCGAGGTCGCCGACCGTATCGTCGTCCTGCGGCTGGGGCGGGCGGCCGGTGACTTCCAGGCCGAAGGGACCACCGAGGAGCACGTCGTTGCTGCGATCACCGGCGCCGGGGGAAACGGCGGCGACAGCGCGGCGAGGGCAAGTGACGAGGGCGACGGGACGGAGCCGCAATGAGCGCTGCCGAAAGCGCGACGCCTGCGGCGGGACAGCCACAGGATGAGGCAGGCGCCGGCGCCGGTGCGCTGAGGCGCTTCGTCCAGGGCGACCTGGCCTCGCTGCGGGTGGTGCTCGGGCTGGCGGTGATCTGGGCGATCTTCCAGTTCGAGAACGACCGCTTCCTCTCGGCCGAGAACCTGACCAACCTGATGCTGCAGATCACCGCCGTCGGCCTGATCTCGATCGGCATCGTCTTCGTGCTGCTGCTCGGTGAGATCGATCTCTCGGTCGGTGCCGTCAGCGGGCTCGCCGCGGCGGTGATGGCCGTGCTCAACGTCCAGCACGGCTGGAGCCCCTATCTGGCGATCTTGGCCGCGGTCCTCGTTGGCACGGCGATCGGCCTGCTGCAGGGGTCGGTGTTCAGCCGCTTCGGGGTGCCCTCGTTCGTGGTCACCCTGGCCGGCTTGCTGGCCTGGCAAGGTGCCCTGCTGCAGGTCCTGGGATCGACCGGCTCGATCAACATCAACGATCCCAAGATCACCGGCCTCGCCAACACCTTCTACTCAGATGCCGTCGGTTGGGTCATCGCGGTGGTCGTGATCGCCGGCTATGCGGGGGTCCTGCTTGCCGGCTATCGCAGCCGCATCGCCCATGGGCTTACCGGGGAGAGCGTGACCCCGCTGCTGGTGCGGATCACGCTTGTCGCCGTAGTCACACTCGTCGCCGTCGCAGTCCTCAACTCCGATCGCGGTGTGCCGCTGGCGCTGCTGATCCTGCTTGCCTTCGTCGCCGGCTTTGAATACGTCGCCAAGCGCACCCGCTTCGGTCGCCACGTGTTCGCCGTTGGCGGTAGCGCCGAGGCAGCGCGCAGAGCCGGTATCGGAGTCGACAAGATCCGTATCGCGGTCTTTGCTCTCTCGGGCACGATGGCCGCGATCGGCGGCATCCTCGCCGCCTCGCGCCTGCTCGCCGTCAACCAGAGCTCCGGCGGCAGCGAACTGCTGCTGTTGGCGATTGCCGGTCCGGTGATCGCCGGCACGAGCCTCTTCGGTGGCCGCGGCGCGGTCTGGACCGCCCTCCTCGGCGCCCTCGTGATCGGCTCGATCGCCAACGGCATGGACCTGCTCGCCCTCTCCTCGGCGGTCAAGTTCATGGTCACCGGCGGCGTCCTGTTGCTAGCCGTGATCGTCGACGCGATAGCCCGCCAGCAACGCCAGCAGGTAGGCCGGGTCTAGCGAGCGCCCTCCCTTGACTACCGCAGAGGTGGCTAAGGGAGGGCGTGCCTACTTCGCGAAGAGCAGCGAGGCGCCGATCGCGCCGCCGAGGTCGCCGAGGGAGGCGACGCGGATCGCCGGTGGGCGTTCGTTGACGAAGAGGTGCTTGTCCATCTCCGCGGTGAGCGGGTCCATGTAGCGCTCGCCGAAGCGGACGCCGAGCCCGCCGCCGATGATCACGGCTTCGGGGTCGAGCAGGTTGATCGCTGAGGCGACGCCGGTGCCCAATGCCTCTATCGCCCGGTCGATCAGCTTCTCGGCGAGGTGATCGCCGTGGTCGAGGGCGCGCTGCCAGATGCCGCTGGTAAGCCGGTCTTTGTCGTGCTTGTGCATCAGCTTGAAGAGGTCGGTCTTGGTCCCTTCCTCGTGCTCGCGGCGCGCCTCGGCTTCCATCGCCGAGCGCCCGGCGTAGGCCTCCATGCAGCCCCTGCGCCCGCAGGGACATTTGGCACCGCCGCGCTTGACGACCATGTGGCCGATCTCCCCGGCCGCACCGCGTCCAAGCCAGGGCTTGCCGTCGAGGACGATGCCGCCGCCGACGCCGGTGCCCCAGAAGACGCCGATCAGGCTCTGGAACTCGCGCCCCGCACCGAGATGGAACTCCGCTTCGGTCGCGACCTGGACGTCGTTGCCGATCCGCACCGGCGCGCCAAGCGCTTGCGAGAGCGTCTCGCCGAGTGGGAAGCTGCCCTCCCAGCCGGGAAGGTTGCGGGCGCCACTGACGACGCCGGTCGTGCCATTGGCGTCGCCGGGTGAGCCGACGCCGATGCCCTCCAGCTCCCTGGGCTCGACGCTTGCGGCTGAGGCGGCCTCGCGCAGAGCGCTCTCCATCGCCTTGGCAACGTCTTCGGGGCCGCCGGAAGTGGGAGTGGGATGGCGCGCTTCCCCGAGCACTTCTCCGCCGGCGTCGACGATCGCCGTCTGGATCTTCGTCCCGCCAAGGTCGATGCCGCCGCGCAGATCTGCCACCCGCTCAGTCTATGCCGAGTCTGGAAAGCTAAGCGGGTGGCCGGCGAGCAGACGGGTTGGCGGATCTGGTGGGCGAAGCGGCGCTGGTATGAGCGCAACCGGCGACCCGGGCGGCGCTGGCGCCTGGCCCGGCACGCGGCCCGCGGCGGCTTCTTCATTCGCCAGCCGCTGGAGGGCGAGGCGTTGGAGGCGCTCGACGAGGGCCGCCTGCGCATCGGCGAAGGCACGCTGCTCGAGCCTGGGTGCTGGCTGACGCTCGCTCCCGAGGCGCGAATCGAGATCGGCGCCGGCTGCTTCCTCAACCGCAACACGATGCTGGCGGCGCTGGAGTCAATCGAGATCGGCGCTCACACGATGTTCGCCAACGGCTGCTTCGTCGGCGACTCGGCGCATCGCTTCGATGACCCGGATACGCCGATCACGCAGCAGGGATTCACCACGAAGGGCCCGGTCAAGATCGGCTCCAATTGCTGGTTCGGCGTCAACTGCGTGGTCGCCAGCGGCGTCACCATCGGCGATCGCTGCGTTATTGGCGCAAATTCCGTGGTCAACCGCGACTTGCCCGACGGCACGATCGCGGCCGGCGCGCCTGCAAAGCCGGTTGGCAGCACTCTGTGACGAAATCCGCTCGATTCGTCACCTAGGAGTGCCTATAATCCGCAGACGGCCGTGACCCGAAGGGCATGGACCCATGAGCCTCCTGGAACTCGTCGATTCTTCACACGCACAAGGCGACGTGACGCTCCTTCGCGACAAGGACGAGCTTCGCTCTGCCCTGGAGCCGGTGCGCCGACAGGGCCGCACGATCGGCCTCGTGCCGACAATGGGCTATCTCCACGAGGGTCATCTCTCGCTCTTGCGGGCGGCGCGGGCCGAGTGCGACGTGGTCGTGATGAGCCTCTTCGTCAACCCGACCCAGTTTGGTCCAGGCGAGGACCTCGATCGCTATCCGCGCAACGAGGAGCGCGACCTGCAGCTGGCCGCCGAGGCGGGCGCCGACTTCGTCTATGCCCCGCCGGTCGAGGCTGTCTATCCCGATGGTTTCGTCACCTACGTCGCGGTCGAGGGTGACCTGACCGAGGTCCTCGACGGCGATCGCTCGCGGCGCGGGCCCGAGCACTTTCGCGGCGTCACCACGGTCGTCGCCAAGCTCTTCAACTCGGTCGGGCCGGACGTCGCCTACTTTGGGCAGAAGGACGCGCAGCAGGTGGCCGTTATCCGTCGCATGGTCAGTGACCTCGACTTCCCGCTGCGCATCGAGGTGCTGCCGACGGTGCGCGAGCCCGACGGCCTGGCGATGAGCTCCCGCAACGCCTACCTCGATCCGAGCGAGCGCCAGCGCGCTACCGCGCTCTCGCGGGCGCTGCGCGCCGCCGAGGCAATTGCGTCCAGTCAAGGGCTCGGCGCCGCCCTGGAGGAGGCTCGAGATGAGCTGCAGGCAGCGGGGATCGAGCCCGAGTACCTGGAGGCGCGCGACGCCGAAGACCTTTCCCCCGTCACCGAGCTGGGCGACCGGCCGGTGCTGATTGCGATCGCCGCCCCGGTAGGCGGTGCTCGCCTGATCGACAACGTCCTCATCGAGCCTTGAACCCTCAACCCATGAGCTGACAGGAGAACT
Source organism: uncultured Solirubrobacterales bacterium (assembly GCA_963701265.1). Lineage (GTDB taxonomy): Bacteria > Actinomycetota > Thermoleophilia > Solirubrobacterales > 70-9 > VRUE01. Next base: position 1,735,768 of record OY969581.1, on the reverse strand, counting down.
GATGCAGAGGCAGATGCTCAAGTCCAAGATTCACCGGGCGACGGTGACCGACTGTGATGTCGACTACGTCGGCAGCATCACAATCGACACCGAGCTGATGGCCGCCGCGGACATGATCACCAACGAGCAGGTCCACGTCTGGGACATCGACAACGGCGCCCGCTTCGTCACCTACGTGATCGACGGCGAGCCCGGCTCGGGCACGATGCAGGTCAACGGCGCCGCCGCCCACCTGACCCGCCCCGGTCACAAGATCATCGTCGGCACCTTCGGCGCCTACGACGAGAGTGACCTCGAGACCTACTCGCCGGTCGTCGTCCACGTCGGCGAGAGCAACGAGATCGTCGCCGTCGACAGCCACCCCGAGGTGCTGCTCTCATGAGCTCCGGCGCTCGCTCGCACACCGCGCCGCCGCCGGCCGACCGGCCGCCGGTGAGCCTGCCCCGGCTCGCCGAGATGAAGGAAAAGGGCGAACCGATCGCGATGGTGACCGCCTACGACTTTCCCTCGGCCAAGGTGGCGGAGGAGGCTGGCGCGGACATCGTCCTCGTCGGTGACTCGGCGGCGAACGTTGTGCTCGGTCACTCCGGCACCGAGGCGGTGACGCTGGAGGAGATGCTCGTCCTCGGCAAGGCCGTGCGACGCGGCCTGAAGACGCCGCTGATGGTCGGCGACATGCCGATGGGCAGCTATGAGTCGAGCAACGAGCTGGCGATCCAGAACGCCCAGCGCCTGGTCAAGGAGACCGGCTGCCAGACGGTGAAGTTGGAGGCGGGGGGGATCTCGATCGAGCGCGCCCGCGCGATCGTCCGCTCCGGCATCCCGGTGATGGGCCACGTCGGCCTCACCCCGCAGACGGCGACCGCCCTCGGCGGCTACAAGGCCCAGGGCAAGACCGCCCAGAGCGCGATCCAGCTCTGCGAGGACGCCCTCGCCCTGCAGGCGGTCGGCTGCTTCGCGATCGTCTTCGAGGCCGTTCCCGCCGCCGTCACCGAGGCGATCGTGGAGAAGCTCGAGATCCCGGTGATCGGCATCGGCGCCGGCCCCGCCACCGCCGGCCAGGTCCTCGTCTTCCACGACCTCCTGGGAATCACCACCGGCCGCATGGCCAAATTCGTCAAGCAGTACGCCGACATCCACAACCAGATGGTCAGCGGCATGAATCAGTACGTAGCCGAGGTCCGCAGCGCCCATTTCCCCGAACCCGACCACGTCTACGCCATCGAGCCCGCCGAGCTGTCGGAGTTCCGGCATTACCTCGACCAGGAGAGCCTTACCTCGGCCAAGGCCTGGGACTGGGAGCCGCTGCCCTAGGCGTTCCTCCGCTTGCGCCGGAGATCCGATTTACGATGGCGGGCGGATGCCCGTCTATGAGTTCGAGTGCGAGGAGTGCGGCGAGCGCTTTGAGGAGCTGACCTCGAGCGATACGCGCAGCCTGGCCTGCCCGCGGTGCGGGTCGGCTCGAACGCAGCGCCTGCTCTCGCCGGTTTCGCCCGCAGGGAGGCAGCCTCGTGGAGCAGGGGTCAGGTCCGATGAATCGCGCCGAGGGGAGCGGGAAGCGGCCCGGGGCGAGCGCCTCGCCGAGAGCAAGCGCAAGCGAGCGAAGGGCGAGCTCTAGTGGCGTTAACCGCGGAGGAGCGGCGCGAGCAACTGGTCTCTCTCTACAAAGAGGTTCATGCCTGTCAGAAGTGCCCGCTGTACGAGACCAGGACCAAGGCCGTCTTCGGCGCCGGCGACGCCGACGCCGACCTGATGTTCGTCGGCGAGGCGCCGGGCGCCGAAGAGGACCGGCAGGGCCTGCCCTTCGTCGGTCGCGCCGGGCAGCTGCTCAACCAGATGCTGGAAGAGATCGGGCTCTCGCGCGAGGAGGTCTTCATCGCCAACGTGCTGAAGAGCCGGCCGCCGGAAAATCGGGACCCCCAGCCGCTGGAGATCGAGGCCTGCCGTCCCTACCTCTTCGAGCAGGTTCGGCTGATCGAGCCAACGGTGATTTGCACGCTCGGCAACTTCGCGACCAAGCTGCTCAGCGGCAATCCGGCCGGAATCACCAAGGTCCGGGGGGCGCCGCAGGTACATGAGCTTGGGGGTCGCACCGTCTTCCTCTTGCCCCTCTTTCACCCGGCAGCAGCGTTGCGCACCCCCGCTGTCAAGGAGACGCTGCGCCAGGATCTCGCGACCCTCCCCGATCTGCTTGCGATGGGCCCGCCGGTTGCCGCCGAAGAGCCCGAGGAGGAGCCGGCGAAGGAGGAGGCCGAGTCGATCGCCGAGCCACCCGTCGACCAGCTCGATTTCTTTGGCTGAGCTCACCACCAGCTCCGCTGAGGAGACGGAAGCGGCCGGTGCGGAGCTCGCCGCGATCCTCCTCGGCGGCGACGTCGTGGTCGTCAGCGGTGAGGTTGGAGCCGGCAAGACGACTCTGATCCGGGGCGCCTGTCGGGCTCTGGGCGTCGAGCAGCCCGTCACCTCGCCCACCTTCACGATCGGGCAGCGCTACGCGGATGGTCGCCTGCCTATCGCACATCTGGATCTCTACCGCCTGGAGGATCTCGAGGCCGAGGACCCGGCCCTGCTCGACGACTACCTCGCAACCGACGGCGTCGCCTTCATCGAGTGGCCTGCCGCCGCCGAGCCACGGCTCGGCGAGCGCCGGGTGCTCTCGGTGCGGCTCGATCATCTCGACGGCGATCGGCGCCGGATTGAGCTGCCCGCCGCATCAGCCCGCAAATAACCGTGTTCGAGAGGGGACGGTGCATGTAGCATCGAACGAACTTCGACACGCAAATTGGAGGGACGCTGGATGAAGGGATTGAAGACGCTGACCGCGATGCTGCTTGCGATCGCACTGATGGCGGGCGCCGCGACGGCGACGGCGGGTGCGGCTGCCTACAAGCACTACGTTGCCTGTGGCGTCTCCCAGAACGCGAAACCGGCGCACAAGTGTCCGAAGAAAACCAAAAAGGGCGCTTTCTTCAAGAGCCTCAAAGGCGATGTCAACTACAGCGTCTGCGTCAAGTTCCCGACCGGCAAAAACATCTGCGCCAAAGCCCAGCCGGCCGTGCAGGGCACGCTCTACGTCAACAAGGTCACCTCGAACATCCCTGGCAAGCATCGAGTCACCTGGTTCGTCGAAGGCAAACGCGTCGGCTCCTTCGCCTTCAGGGTCACTGACTGACCTGGGCTCCCCCGAGAAGGCGGTCGTCGGCTTCGACACGGCGACCGCGGACACCGCCGTCTGCGCAATGCGCGGCGGCGAGGTGCTGCACGAGGAGCTGCTCGGGCTCGCGGCCGACGGCCGCCCGCGCCACTCGACCGCCTTGCTGGCCGAGGTGGAGCGCGCTGCGCAGGCCTCTGGCGGTTGGGAGCAGGTGGGACAAATCGCGGTTGGGCGTGGGCCAGGATCCTTCGTCGGCATTCGCATCGGGCTGGCGACCGCTCGCGGCTTGAGCGCCAGCACCGGCCTGCCGACTACTGGCATCTGCACCCTTGATGCACTCGGCAGCGCCCTAACTGAGCGAGCATCTCCTTCCGCTGTTCCTTTCCGACGCGCAGCGGGGCAATCGCACAGCGGAAGCCTGGCGGTCCTGGACGCACGACGGGGCGAGGTTTTCGCCGCCCTTTACTCGGCCGCGGGAGATCGGCTCTGGGAGCCATTCGTCGCAACTCCCCAGGTCTTGGTCGAGCGCCTCGGCGAGCTGTCCGCGCCGCCGCTGGCGGCGGGTGCGGGGGCGATACGATTTCGCCATGAGCTGGCGAGTCGGGACGTCGACATTCCCGACGACGCCGACCCCGTTCACCGGGTCGCCGCGCGGCACGTCTGTGCTCTCGCGGAGACCGTTGCGGGCGGGGCCGGCGATCCCCTCGACCCGATCTACCTGAGACCTCCCGATGCGCAGCGATGGCGTGAGCGAGACACTTCCCAGAGAGCCGAGTAGCACGGCCGACGCCGACGGAATCCGGCGGCTTGCCTACAGCGACCTGCCCGCTGTGATCGCGATCGAGCGGCGTTCCTTTCCGACGCCGTGGTCCTTGGCGATGTTCGTGCTCGAGCTCTCCAAGCCCTCCGGGATCTGCCTCGCAGCGACGGTCGAAGACGAGCTGGTCGGCTACCTGGTCTGCTCGCGCTACGACCAGGTTTGGCACCTGATGAACGTCGCCGTCGCCCCGGAGCGCCGCCGCGGCGGCGTCGCCAGGGGTTTGATCGCCAAGCTGGTCGAGGAAGGCGGCGGCAAGTTGCCCTTCACGCTTGAGGTACGGGTCTCAAACCGGCCGGCGATAACGATGTACGAGCGCCTCGGTTTCCGCTCGGCAGGCGTGCGCCCTCGCTACTACCAGGACAACGGCGAGGACGCGCTGATCATGTGGCTCGACTGAGCAGCACAAGCGCTATGCGCATCCTTGCCCTCGAGACTTCCTGCGACGACACCTGCGCGGCGGTGCTGGATGGCCCGCGCATGCTCTCCAACGTGATCTCCTCGCAGGCCGCCGCGCACGCGCAGTTCGGCGGGGTCGTCCCCGAGGTCGCCTCGCGCCATCATCTCGAGCTGGTCGCGCCGGTGGTCGAGGCGGCGCTGGCCGAGGCGGGCACGTCTCTCGACCAGGTCGACGCAGTTGCCGTCACCGCCGGGCCCGGCTTGATCGGTGCCCTCCTGGTCGGCGTCAGCACCGCCAAGGCGATCGCCGCACCGCGCCGGCTGCCGCTGATTCCGGTCGATCACCTGCAAGGCCACGTTGCCGCCAACTTCCTCGAGCCCGAACCGTTGGAGCCACCCTTCGTCTGTCTGGTCGCCAGCGGTGGTCATACTCTGCTCGCCGGTGTGCGCGAGCACGGCGGTTACGAGCTGCTTGGCCAGACGCTCGACGACGCGGCCGGAGAGGCCTTCGACAAGGTGGCGCGCATACTCGGCCTCGGTTATCCCGGTGGCCCGGCTTTGGAAAAGCTGGCGCAGGCGGGAGACCCGACGGCATTCGAGATGCCGGTGGCGATGAGCCGTGACCCCGGCCTCGACTTCAGCTTCAGTGGCTTGAAGACGGCACTCGTCTACCTATGCCGCGATCTCGGCACCGCGGGGGTCGAGCAGCGCCGGGCCGACCTCGCCGCCAGCTTCCAGGCCGCCGCCGTTGGCCAGCTGACCGCGAAGCTCGATCGAGCGCTCAAGCGGGGGGAGTGGGAAGCGGTTGCCCTGGGCGGCGGGGTAGCTGCCAATGGACCCCTGCGTGACGCCGTGGCGGGGCTCTGTGAGCGGCGTGGCCTGCCGCTGAAGCTGGTGCCGATCCAGCTCTGCACCGACAACGCAGCGATGATCGGCTCTGCGGCTCGCTTCGCCGCCCCAATTCCCTATCCCGACTACCTCGCCTACGACGCTTTCCCCACGCCCAAGCGGGCCGCCGCGTGAGCTCGGTGACGGTCTACTCGCGCCCCGGTTGCCATCTCTGCGAGGAGGCGATCGAGGCCCTGGTCGCTCTCCACGGCGAGGGCTACCGCTTCCGGCTGCACGAGGTCGATATCGAGAGCGAGGATCTGCTGCTGCGGCGGCTGCTGGAGAAGATTCCGGTGGTCGAGATCGACGGCGTGGTCGTCTCCGAGCTGATCCTTGACGAGACAGCGGTGCGGGCGAGGCTCGATACTGTGGGGGCGTGGGCGCCTTGATCGAAGAGCAGGACGCGGCCAACGGGCTGATCGTCGACGGTGAGCGGCTTTCGCTTGGCGTCGCGGCGCGGCTTTCGCGCTACCTCCAGGTGCTTACGCAGGCGCGCAAGATGGGGCGCGAGACGATCTCCTCGCAGGAACTTTCCGAGTACACCCACATCAACCCGACCCAGATCCGCCGCGACCTCTCCGGCTTCGGCAAGTTCGGCAAGCGCGGTGTCGGCTACAACGTCGAGTCGCTGGTGGCGGAGATCCGCAAGATCCTGCGCACCTCGGGCCAGCACAACATCGCCCTCTTTGGTGCCGGCAACCTCGGCCAGGCGATCGCCAGCTCCGACATCTTCGCCGACCACGGCTTCCAGATCGTCGCCATGTTCGACGTCGACAGCGAGGTTGTCGGCAGCGAGGTCGGCAGCCTGCGCGTGCGCGATTTCGGCGAGTTGGAGGCGATCGTCACCGAGCAGGAGATCGTCGTTGGGGTTCTGGCGGTGCCCGCCGCCGCCGCCCAGGCGGTCGCCGACCGGCTGGTCGAGGCCGGCGTCAAGATCATCTTCAACTACTCCGAGCAACTGCTGCAGGTGCCGCCGGAGGTGACGGTCCATACCTCGAGCCCGGCCGTCGACCTGCTCTACGCGCTCTACTTCTACCTGACCTAAGAGCTGAACCTTGTCCCTGGACCTCGACCGCGCTCGGGAGACGTTCGAGTCCTCGACCGACTTCACGATCGGCCTCGAGGAGGAGTTCGCGATCCTCGATCCGGCGACGCTCGAGCTCGAGCATCGCTTCGAGGACGTCTACGCCGCCTGTCAGGCCGACGACGTCCTGGCGGAGTCGGCGGCGGGCGAGCTGATTGCTTCGGAGATCGAGATCCGCTCAGGCCGGGCGGAGAGCTTCGCCGAGGCGGTTTCGCTGCAACGCCAGCGCCGCAGCCGGCTCTTTGGCTTGGTCGATGACATGGGCCTGGCCCTGGGGGCGATGGGGACCCATCCCTGGGCCAACTACCTCGACCAGCGGATCATCGACACTCCGCACTACAACCGCCTGCGCCATGAACTCGGCTACGTCGCCCAGCGCAACAACACCTGGAGCATGCACGTACACATGGGCGTGCGCGGGGCCGACCGCGCGATCGCGGTCTGCGACTGGCTGCGCGAGCTGTTGCCGCTGCTGCTCGCGGTCTCGGCCAACTCGCCCTTCCTCGACCGTCGCGACAGCGGCCTGCACACCGTCCGCACCGAGATCTTCACCCGCACTTTTCCCCGCTGCGGTGTCCCGAGCCCTTTTGTCGACTGGGCCAGCTACGCCGAGTTCGTCGGCATGCTGCAGCAGACCGGCTCAGCGGTTGAGTCGACGCAACTGTGGTGGAGCGTGCGCCCGCATCACTCCTTCGGCACGGTCGAGGTGCGGATCTGCGACGCCCAGACACGCGGCGAGGAGTCCTTTGCCCTGGCGGGTCTGATCGCCGCCTGTATCGCGCAGGCGGCGCTGGCCTACGACGAGTACGGCTACGAAGGCAGCGGTACTCCCCTGCGTGATCGTGAGATCGAGGAGAACCTCTGGCGGGCGATCCGCCACGGCATGAGCGGTCGCCTGATCGACTTCCGCCGGGGTGAGGAGATCGAGGCGGCAGCGGCGCTCGAGCAGCTGCTCGCTTGGACCGAGCCGGCGCGCACTCAGCTTGGCATTGAGGTCGACCTGCCCGAGCGTAACGGCGCCCAGCGCGCCCGGGAGGCGCTCGACGCGGGGGTCTCGATCGAGGACATCTACCGCGATGCCGTAGCCGAGACCAAGCGGACCTACAGCGCCGCCCCGCAAGGTGCGGAACAGGCCTAGGCCGCTCTGGGAGCGCGTTCGCCGCTCGCATATATAGACTCCCGCGCCGCTTAGAAACCAGCCGGAGGACCTAACTTGACCAGCTTTTTGACCGACTACGGAGTCGTTGTAGCGCTCGTATGCGCCGCCGCGGCTGTTGTCTACGGACTAATCATTACTCAGCGCCTACTGGCGAAGTCGCCAGGCAACGAGCGCATGCAGGAGATCTCGGGAGCGGTGCAGGAGGGGGCCCAGGCCTACCTCAACCGCCAGTACACGATCATCGCTGCGGTCGCGATCCCGATCGCGATCGTGCTTTGGCTCCTGCAGGACTACAAGACCGCGATCGGATTCGTCTTCGGCGGCGTCCTCTCCGGTGCGGCCGGGTTCATCGGCATGAACCTCTCCGTGCGCGCCAACTCGCGCGTCGCTGAGGCGGCGCGCGGCGGAGTTCCGCCGGCGCTCGACGTCGCCTTCAAGGGCGGCTCGGTCACCGGCATGCTGGTCGTCGGCCTGGCGCTGCTCGGTGTCGCCGGCTACTACGGCATCCTCGTGATCACCGGCAGCTCCGACAAGGAGGCGGTCGACGCGCTCGTCGGCCTCGGCTTCGGTGGCTCGCTGATCTCCGTCTTCGCCCGGCTGGGCGGTGGCATCTTCACCAAGGCCGCCGACGTCGGCGCCGACCTGGTCGGCAAGGTCGAGGCGGGCATCCCCGAGGACGACCCGCGCAACCCGGCTGTGATTGCCGACAACGTCGGCGACAACGTCGGCGATTGCGCCGGCATGGCCGCGGATCTCTTCGAGACCTACGCGGTCACCTCGGTTGCCGTGATGCTGCTCGGCGTCCTCACCTTCACCGGCTCAGGCGGCGAATTCTCCCGCGAGGTGGCGATCTACCCGCTGATCATCGGCGCCGTAGCGATCATCGCCTCGATCATCGGGGCGCTCCTGGTTCGGACCAAAACCGACCGGGTCGAGGGAGCGCTCTACACCGGTGTGATTGCCGCCGGGGTCCTCTCGATTGCGGCTTTCTACCCGATCACCGACTGGCTGATGAGCGACGCGGTTCGACTCGGCCTCAGCGCCGGTGCCGACGCGGTCAGCACCACCGACCTCTGGCTCTGCTCAGTGATCGGCGTGGCGGTTACCGCACTGCTCTTCGTGATCACCGAATTTTATACGTCGACCCGTTTCCGCCCGGTAAAGACGATCGCCCAGGCATCGGAGACCGGTCACGCGACGAACATCATCCAGGGGCTCGCCCAGGGCTTCCAGTCGACCGCTGCTCCGGCGCTGGTCCTCGCCCTGGCAATCCTCGCCGCCAACGACCTTGCCGGCATCTACGGCATCGGCATCGCCGTGATGGGACAGCTCTCGCTCTGCGGCCTGATCGTCGCCCTCGACGCCTTCGGGCCGATCACCGACAACGCCGGCGGCATCGCCGAGATGGCGGAGCTGCCCGAGGAGGTGCGCGCCGTTACTGATCCGCTCGACGCGGTCGGCAACACGACCAAGGCCGTGACCAAGGGCTACGCGATCGGCTCCGCCGCTCTCGCCGCCCTCGTGCTGTTCGCGGCGTTCAAGAGCGAATTGGCCGAGGAGGCGCCGGCTGGCTTCGATCTCAACAGCCTCTTCAACCTGTCCAGTCCGGACGTGCTGATCGGGCTGATCATCGGCGGCATGATGGTCTACCTCTTCGCTGCCTTCGCGATCGAGGCCGTTGGCCGTGCCGGTGGTGAGGTGGTCGAACAGGTGCGCGAGCAGTTCCGCGAGCACCCCGGAATCATGGAGGGCACCGAAAAGCCCGACTACGCCAAGACGGTCTCGATCGTCACCCTGGCGGCGCAGAAGGAGATGATCCTTCCCTCGCTGATCCCAATCGTCGTGCCCGTGGTCGTCGGCCTGCTCAGCGTCGACGCGCTCGGCGGCCTGCTGATCGGCGTCATCGTCGTCGGCCTCTTCGCCGCAATCTCGATGACCGCCGGCGGCGGCGCCTGGGACAACGCCAAGAAGCTGATCGAGGACGGGGCCCACGGCGGCAAGGGCACTCTTGCCCACGAAGCCTCGGTAACCGGCGACACCGTCGGCGATCCCTACAAGGACACCGCCGGCCCGGCGATCAACCCAATGATCAAGGTCGCCAACATCGTCGCGATCCTGATTATCCCGATCGTTCACTTCTAGCCTCGGCTGGGTAGGCAAGCACCGGGGAGGGGCCAGCTGATGGGCCCCTCCCCGTTTTGCTTTCTGCGAACTGCGTAGCGGCAAAGGGGTCGGGTGCCCCTCTCCCAGAGACCGTCGCGCAGCAGGTCGCTTGCCGGGCTTCGGAACGTCTTACCGGGAGCCTCTGGGAGAGGGGCACCCGACCCCTCCGTCGCCAGGCAGATCCCGCCAGAAGCTCCGCGGGGCAACGTCCATCTAGAGAAGCTGCCCAAGCCTGCTCTCGCAGCCCAAGAAGCTGGCCGCACGCCTGGTCGTTTGCAATCACGGGGAGGGACAGGCGTGCCCACGCAGTAAACGACCGCACTGACAGGGCCGGCTTGATGCTCCCTTTAAGCTTTGGGAGGCAGGCCGGAGGCAAAACCCACTGCCCCTAAGGAGGGGATTCCGCTGGCACGGCCGACAGACTCCAACGAGCAACTCCTCTGCAGCTTCTGCGGCAAGTCGCAGCGACAGGTCAAGAAGCTGATCGCAGGTCCCGGTGTCTACATCTGCGATGAGTGCATTGACCTCTGCAACGAGATCATCGACGAGGAGCTGACGCCCCAGGCGAGCGCCGTCGAGTTGGAGAACCTGCCCAAGCCGCGTGAGATCCACGATGTCCTGCAGGAGTACGTGGTCGGCCAGGACGCCGCCAAGCGCGCCCTCTCGGTTGCCGTCTACAACCACTACAAGCGCGTCCAGATGAGCCAGGCCGAGGACGTCGAGGTCGAGCTGCAGAAGTCGAACATCATGCTGCTGGGCCCGACCGGCTGCGGTAAGACGCTGCTCGCCCAGACCCTGGCCCGCATCCTCAACGTCCCCTTCGCGATTGCCGATGCGACGGCGCTGACCGAGGCCGGCTACGTCGGCGAGGACGTCGAGAACATCCTTTTGAAGCTGATCCAGGCCTCCGACTACGACGTCAAAAAGGCCGAAACCGGGATCATCTACATCGACGAGATCGACAAGATCGCGCGTAAGGCCGACAACCCGTCGATCACCCGTGACGTCTCCGGCGAAGGCGTGCAGCAGGCGCTGCTGAAGATCCTCGAGGGAACCACGGCCTCGGTGCCGCCGCAGGGCGGGCGCAAGCACCCCCACCAGGAGTTCCTCACGATCGACACCACCAACATCCTCTTCATCTGCGGTGGCTCCTTCGCCGAACTCGACAAGGTGATCGAGAACCGCGTCGGCGACCGCGGAGTCGGCTTCGGCGCCGCGATCTCCTCGCGCGAAGACAAGGAGGACAAGGGCGAGTGGTTCGAGCAGGTGCTGCCCGAGGACTTGATGGAATACGGCCTGATCCCCGAGTTCATCGGCCGCCTGCCGGTCGTCGCCGCGATCCACCAGCTCAGCCGCGATGACCTGATCACGATCCTGACCGAGCCCAAGCACGCGCTGACCAAGCAGTTCCAGCGCTTCTTCGAGTTCGATGAGATCGAGCTCGTCTTCGCCGAGGACAGCCTCGAGGCGATCGCCAACAAGGCGCTGGAACGCGAGACCGGCGCCCGCGGCCTGCGTTCGATCCTCGAGGAGACGTTGCTCGACGTCCAGTTTGAACTTCCCTCGCGTCGCGACGTGACCAAGTGCGTGGTCACCAAGGAGACGATTGAGCAGAATCGTCGCCCAACGCTTGTCACCGAGGCCGCTCCGCAGGACATCGGCGGCGTCAGCGACGAACTAAGCGAAGAATCGGCGTAGCGGTGGAGGGGCATCCGGCCCCTTGCCCGACACGCGGCTTCCCGCTAGGAGCTGGGCACCACCACGCCTGTGACCCCAGCTATCTAGACTCGCCGCGTGGACGCTGAGAGGCGCGAGAAGCTTGAGGGGGTGACCCGCTACGACCCGACTGAGGTTGAGGCGCGGTTGTTCGCCGAGTGGATGGATGCGCGCTACTTCCATCCCTCAGCAGAGGGAGCGCCGGAGGAGAATTTCTCGGTGGCGATTCCGCCGCCGAATGTGACCGGGGCGTTGCATATGGGGCATGCGCTGAATGGGTCGATGCAGGATGCGCTGGTGCGGATGAACCGGATGCGAGGGCGCAATGCGCTCTGGATTCTGGGGACCGACCACGCCGGGATTGCGACGCAGTCGGTGGTCGAGAAAATGCTGCTCGGCGAAGGGGTGTCGCGCCACGACCTCGGTCGCGAGGAGTTCGTCAAGCGGGTCTGGGAGTGGCGCGAGGAGTACGGCTCGCGGATCGTCGAGCAGTACAAGCGGCTCGGCGCCTCCTGCGATTACGAGCGCGAGCGCTTCACCCTCGACGAGGGCTACGTGAAGGCCGTCTACCGCGTCTTCAAGCAGCTCTACGACAAGGGCTACATCTACCGCGACAACTACATGGTCAACTGGGACCCCGGCTCGCACTCGGCGATCTCCGACCTCGAGGTCGAGAACCGCGAGGTCGAGGACACGCTCTACTCGATCGACTACCCACTCGAGGGCTCGGACCGAGTGCTGACCGTGGCCACGGTGCGGCCCGAGACGATGCTGGCGGACACGGCGGTGGCGGTGAACCCTGACGACGAGCGCTACGGCGACCTGGTCGGTCAGTTCTGCGTCCTGCCCCTGGTCGGCCGCCGCCTGCCGATCATCGCCGACGAGCACGTCGACCCCGAGTTCGGCACCGGGGCGCTGAAGATCACGCCCGGCCATGACCCCAACGACTTCGAGATCGGCCGCAAGCACGGCCTCGAGGAGATCGTCGTCATCGGCCCCGACGGTCGCCTCACCGACGAGGCCGGAGAGCGCTTCGCCGGCCTCACCGCGGCGGAGGCACAGGAGATGGTGATCCTCGCCCTGCGCGAGGAGGGCGCGCTCAGCGCCGAGGAGCCCTACACGCACTCTGTTCCCTTCTCGCACCGCTCGGGGGAGCGGATCGAGCCGTTGATCTCGCTGCAGTGGTTCTGTCGTATGGACGAGCTGGCGGCGCCGGCGATCGAGGCGGTGGAGAGAGACCGGGTGCGGATCGCCCCGGGCCAGTGGAAGCGGGTCTACCTCGACTGGATGCGCGAGATCCGCCCCTGGTGCATCTCGCGTCAGCTCTGGTGGGGTCACCGGATCCCGGTCTGGTACTGCGACGCCTGCGAGGAGGTCTTCGTTGCTGAGGACCCGGCAGCGGCGCCCGAGCGCTGCGGTGCCTGCGGTGGCGAGCTGCGCCAGGAGGAGGACGTGCTCGACACCTGGTTCAGCTCGGCAATCTGGCCCTTTGCCACGCTCGGCTGGCCCGACGACACCCCCGAGCTGCGCGCCTTCTACCCGACCAGCTTCCTCACCACCGCCCGCGAGATCCTCTTCCTCTGGGTGGCGCGGATGATCATGACCGGGCTCGAGTTCGCCGGCGACGTGCCCTTCAAAGATGTCTACGTGCACTCGGTGATCCAGGCCCGCGACGGACGGCGGATGTCGAAGAGCCTCGGCACCGGGATCGACCCGCTGGAGGAGATCGACGTGCACGGCGCCGACGCCCTGCGCTTCGGCCTGCTGGCGATGTCCTCGACCCAGGACGTGCGTTACTCCGACGCCAAGGTCCAGCAGGGCCGCGACCTCTCCAACAAGCTCTGGAACGCGAGCCGCCTGATCCTGCTCAACGCCGCCGAGGTCGAGGCCAGGCCGGTCGCCGAGCGCATTGAGGACCGCTGGATCCTCTCCCGCCTGGAGCACACGATCGCCTCGGTCAGCGAGAAGCTCGAGAGCTACGACTTCGCCCACGCGGTGCAGGAGGCCTATGCCTTCTTCTGGTCGGAGCTCTGCGACTGGTACCTGGAGATCGCCAAGCCCCGGCTCTACGAGGGTGAGGCGGAGGTCTCGGCCAACCTGCTCTGGGTGCTGGAGCGAACGCTCGCCCTGTTGCACCCGATCATGCCCTTCGTCAGCGAGGAGGTCTGGTCCTACCACCCGAGTCGCAAGGGCCACCTCGCAGTCCACTCCTTTCCCCAAGCGGACGCCTCCCTCTTCGACCCCGAGGCGGAAGCCGAGATGGGCGAGGCGGTCGACCTGACGCGCAGCTTGCGGGCGTGGCGCGACCTGGTTGACCTCGCCGCCAAGGCGACGTTGCCGGTGCGCACCGCCGACCCCCTGCCTGAGTTCGTCTCGCGCCTGGCGCGGGTCGAGGCTACATTCGACTCCGCGGCGGTCGATCCGATCGCGTCGGTTGGGGCGGTGCAGATCCTCGCCTCGCCGGAGATCGACGCCGGGGCCGTCACCGCTCGGCTCGAGCAGCGGCGTGAGGAGCTGCGCTCCGAGGTCGCCCGAGCCGAAGGCAAGCTCGCCAACGAGAAGTTCGTCGCTCGGGCGCCGGCCGAGCTGGTCGAGGAGGAGCGAGCCAAGCTGGAGCGCCACCGCGCCGAGCTGGAGGAGCTCGCCGAGAGTGGTCCGTCCGCCAAGTCAGGTGCCGATTTGGCGAGCGAAAACCGAGCGGGCCGCGGACGCAGGGAGGCCGAATAGTTGTGACTATTTGGCCGACCGAGGACAAAGGCCCGCGAAGGTTTGCAGCCGCCCAATCGGTGCCTTGACTTGGCGGACGGACCACTAGATCCGCAGGCCTACCTCGATTCGCTGGAGCCGGTTGGCTGGAAGCTCGGCCTGGAGCGGATGCACAAGCTCAGCACGGCGCTGGGAATGCCCCAGCACCGCTTTGCCTCGATCCACGTCGTTGGCACCAACGGCAAGTCCTCGGTGACCCGGATGATCGCCGCGCTGCTCGAGGCGCACGGGATGCGGACCGGCGCCTGCGTCTCGCCGCACGCCGAGCGTTGGTCTGAACGGGTGCTGATTGGCGGCGAGGCAATCGACGAAGCAGCGTTTGCCGCGGCCGTTGAGCGCACCGCGCAGGCTGCGGCAACGGTTGAGCGCAGTCTCGAGCCCGGTGAGGCGGTTACCCAGTTCGAGGTCGCCACGGCGGCCGCGTTTGTCGCCTTTGCCGGCGCCCGGGTCAAGACCGCGGTAGTGGAGGCCGGGCTGGGAGGGAGGCTCGATGCGACCAACACGATCCCCTCGCGGGTGACGGTGCTGACCTCGATCGGCCTTGACCACACCGCCTGGCTGGGGGAGAGCGAGCTCGAGATCGCCGCCGAGAAGCTCGCCGTGCTGCGCGATCACACGACCCTCGTCCTGGGCCAGGTAAGCGCCGAGGTGGGGGAGCTTGCCGAGCGCACCGCGAGCGAGCGCGGGGCAAGGCTGATCGTTGCGCCCGATCACCTCGGTGACGGGGTCGAACTACGCGCCCCAGGCCGCTTCCAGCGTCGCAACTTCACTCTGGCTTGTGTCGCCGCGGAGGCATTTCTCGGCTCGCTTGAAGCCGAGGCGGTCGCAGCGGTCGCCGCCTCGCTGACCGTTCCCGGCCGGCTCGAGCGCGTTGGCGAGGAGCCACCGGTCTTCATTGACGTTGCCCACAACCCCGATGGGGCCGCCGCCCTCGCCGAGGGGCTGGCGGAGGTCGCCGCCGAGCGCCCGGTTGTCGCCTGCATCGCCGCCCTCAGCGACAAGGACGCCGGCGCGATGATCCGGGCGCTGGCACCGGCGCTCTCGCGGGTGGTCTGCACCGAGCTCGACTCGGCGGCGATGAAGTCCAGAGGTTTGCCAGGCGCCGCCTCGCACAGTGCCGCCAAACTGGCCGCCGCCTGCGAGGAAGTGGGCTTGGGCGCCGAGCAGGTCCCAAACTTCAGTACAGCCGTGCTGCGCGGCCGCGAGCTGGCGGCGAGCCTTCCCGGTGGGGTGCTGCTGATAACTGGCTCTCACTACGTGCTGGCGCCGGCCCGCGCCGCTCTGGGCCTGTGCGAGGATGCGGACAATGGCTTCTGAGTCCAAAAGCGCCAGCTCGGAACTGCTCTCGATGATGGCCCTGGTGGCGGCCGTCGTCGCCGCCGTGATCCTCGTTTTCTTTGGCCTCGGCTACCTCTTCGGGAGCCTTTTCCTCTAGCGAGGGTTCAAGAGCTCGGCGGCGAAGTAGACTGCCGCTCCCCTTTCCGGCGGGCTCCCAGCCATGGCACTAGCGATCTTCGGCATCACCAACAGCGGCCTCAATCTGGCCGTCACCCTCTTCGTTCTGATGATCGTCGTGGTCTGGCTTGCCCTGATCGTCTACACCTACCTCGACGCCAGGCGCCGCATCTCGGATCCGTTCCTGGTCGCCTGCGCCACGGTCGGCTCCTTCTTCCCCTACATCGGCACCGCCGTCTACGCGATCGTGCGGCCGCCCGAGTTCCTCGAGGACGCCCACGAACGCGAGCTCGAGATCCGCGCCGCCGAGTTGCGGGTGCGCCAGCTGACCGAGGCCTCCTGTCCCAACTGCGACTACCCGGTCGAGAAGAACTTCCTGCGCTGCCCCCAGTGCCAGCGCCGCCTCAAGGACCCCTGCAAGAGCTGCGGCAAGCCGGTCGATCCGCGCTGGGCCCTCTGTCCCTACTGCGAGAACCCGATCGCCGAGCGCCCTCGCCGCCAACGCGCCGAGGGCGAGGGCCGTCGCAAACCGCGTGAGCGGGCGGCCCCAGCGGGCGAGGAGCGCCCGAAACGCAGCAAGCGTGAGGAGCAGCCCAAGCGCCGCCCCGCAGCCAAAGCCAAGAAAGACGCGCCAACGCCCGAGACGGACGCCGAGGCCGCACGACCCACACAAACCCAAAGGAGCCCCGCCCGTGAGCCGGACGCTGATCCTCGTAAAGCCTGACGCCTTCCAGCGCGCCCTGACCGGTGAGGTGATCGCCCGCTTCGAGCGCAAGGGCCTGCGCATCGCCGCGCTGAAGACGATGCGCGCCGACGAGCCAATCGCCAACAAGCACTACGAAGAGCACACCGAGAAGCCCTTCTTCGGCGAGCTGGTCTCCTTCATCACCGGCGGCACGCTGGTGGCGATGGTGCTCGAGGGCCATGAAGCCGTCGCGGCGGCTCGCCAGTTGATCGGCGCCACCAACCCGGTCGAGGCCGCGCCCGGCTCGATCCGCGGCGACTTCGCGCTCGAGGTGACCTTCAACATGGTCCACGGCTCCGACTCGGACGAGTCGGCCGAGCGCGAGATCGGGATCTGGTTCCCAGAGCTGTCTTGAGCGTCACCCTCGCTTCCGGCTCTCCACAGCGGCGCGAGATCCTGCAGAAGCTTGGGGTTGAGTTCGAGGTCGTCGTCTCCGGCGTCGATGAGCTGAGCGGGGGAGACCCCGAGTTCGAGGTATTGGAGAACGCCCGTCTGAAGGCCCGTGCCGTTGGTCGGGACGGTGTCGTGATTGCCTGCGATACCGACGTCGTCCTCGATGGCAAGGCGCTGGGCAAGCCAGCTGATGCCGCGGAGTCACGTCGCTACCTGGAGCGGATGTCGGGCAGGACGCATCAGGTCTTGAGCGGGCTCGTGGTCGTCGTCGACGGCGAGGAGCGGGCCGGGCTCGAAAGCACCGCCGTCACCTTCAAGGAGCTGGGCGAGGCCGAGAAGGAGCGCTACGTGGCGTTTGGCGAGTGGGAGGGACGCTCGGGGGGCTACGCGATCCAGACCCTTGGCTCGACCCTGGTCGAGCGGATCGAGGGCAGTGTCTCCAATGTGGTCGGCCTGCCCGTGGGCCTGTTGATCGAGCTGGCACCGGAACTTTTCACCCAGGTCTGAGCCGATTTTGGTACCCCGCTTTGCGGGTTTGGGATCATTCCGCCTGGAAGTACTCCAAATCCACGCATGGGCGTATTCAGCTACCTCAGAGGATTGGGCGGCCGCGACATGGCTGTCGACCTCGGTACGGCCAACACGCTGGTCTACGTGCGCGGCCGCGGCATCGTCCTCTCCGAGCCGTCGGTCGTGGCGATCGACGTGCAGAGTGGCCAGGTCCACGCGGTCGGCGCCGAAGCCAAGCGGATGCTCGGTCGCACGCCTGGGAACATCACCGCGATCCGGCCGCTCAAGGACGGGGTGATCGCCGACTTCGACGTCACCGAGCAGATGCTGCGCCACTTCATCAAACAGGTGCACTCCAACCGCTTCGCCCACCCGCGCGTCGTCGTCTGCGTTCCCTCCGGCGTCACCGGGGTCGAGAAGCGGGCGGTCGAGGAGGCTTGTCTCTCGGCCGGCGCGCGCCAGGCCTACCTGATCGAGGAGCCGATGGCGGCGGCAATCGGCGCCGGCCTGCCGGTGGCCGAGCCGACCGGCTCGATGGTCGTCGACGTCGGTGGCGGCACCACCGAGGTGGCGGTGATCTCGCTCGGCGGGATCGTCGTCTCGCAGTCGATCCGGGTCGGCGGCGACGAGCTCGACGAGGCGATCGTCAACCACTGCAAGCACGAGTACAAGCTGGCGATCGGCACCCAGACGGCCGAGGAAGTGAAGCTGGAGGCGGGCTCGGCCTCGCCGCTGCCGGAAGAGGTGCGTTCGGAGATCCGCGGCCGCGACCTCGTCTCCGGCCTGCCGAAGACGATCACGCTCGGCTCCGAAGAGGTCCGCGAGGCGCTGGAGGAACCGGTTGGGCACATCGTCGAGGCGGTCAAGGACACGCTCGATCGCACCCCGCCGGAGCTCGCCGGCGACATCATGGACCGTGGCATTACCCTTGCCGGTGGCGGCGCGCTGCTGCAAGGACTCGAACAGCGCCTCCGCGACGAGTGCCAGATGCCCTGCCAACTGGCAGAGTCACCACTTACGTGCGTGGCGGTGGGATCGGGAATCTCCCTCGAGGAGTTCGAGACCATCCATCGCGCCAGCAAGCAGAATTCTGGGACCAGGCACTTTGCTTAGGCCCCCTTCACCGCAAGCCCCGAACTTAGGTCTTCACCGTGTACCGAAAGCAAGTACGCCGCCGTAGGGCGGTGCTCGCCCTGCTGATCGTCGGCTCCTTCGCGCTGCTGACGATTACCTATGGGCAGGGCTCAAACGGCCTGCAGCGCGGGGTCAGCACGATCTTCAGCCCGGTTCAGGGGGTCGCCGACCGTGCGCTCAAGCCCGCTCGCGACCTGGTCGACTGGTTCGACGAGACCTTCGATGCCAAGGGAGAGAACAGCCGCCTCAAGAGCGACCTGGTGAAGGTGCGCGCACAGGCTGTTGCCGGACAGGAGGCGATGCAGGAGAACGCGCAGCTGCGCAAGCTGGTCGAACTGGACCAGGGCCCGGTGCTCGCCGCCTCGGCCTACGAGCCGGTCACCGGGCGTGTGATCGCCCGCTCGCCGACGCTCTGGCGTGCCGGTGTGACGATCGATGTCGGCAGTGGTGACGGCGTCCAGGTCGACGATCCGGTGATCAGCGGCGACGGCGTGGTCGGCCGCATCGCCGCGGCGGAGCCGGGTTCTTCACAGGTAATGCTGCTCACCGACCACGCCAGCGCGATCTCGGCCAAGGTGCTGCCCGCGGGCGTGCAGGGTGTGGTCAAGCCCGAAGTCGGCGATCCTGAACACCTGATCCTCGACTTCATCGACTCGACCAAACTCGTCCACGGCGGCCAGACCGTCGTCACCGCCGGCTGGCGCGCCCAGGGCCTCGCCTCGCTCTTTCCTCCGGGCCTGCCGTTGGGCGAAGTGACAAAGGCCTCGATCGTCGACCAGGAGGCAAAGGAACAGGCCGACATTCGGCCCTTCGCCGACATCCGCAACCTCGACCTCGTCCAGGTTCTGACCGGGGGCTCGCGCGGGTGATCCTGACCCCGAAGATCGTCGCCCGCATCGCCGCGATCGGCCTGATCGGCGTCCTCCTGCAGCTCTCCTTCTTCTCCCAGGTCGAGCTTTTCCACGTCAGCCCCGACATCCTGCCGGCCTTGGTGGTCTGCCTGGCCCTGCTCGGCGGCAGCCTCACCGGCGCCGTCGCCGGCTTCTCGATCGGCCTCTTCCTCGATTGCCTCCTGGTCGAGGCGCTGGGCGTCTCCTCGCTGGTGCTGCTCAGCATCGGCTACCTGGCCGGCCTCTTTCGCGAGCGCTTCGAGATCCACAACTCACTTGTGCCGGCCCTGCTCTGCATGGGCTTGACCCTGGCCGCCGAGCTCGGCTTCGCCGCGATTCAGCTGCTGCTCGGGATCGATGCTCCGGTCAGTGTTCTGATCATCCGCGACATGCTGCTGAAGAGCGTTTACGCCTTCTTCCTCGGCTGGCCGATCTACCTGCTCATACGGCGCTTGTTGCGCCCGGCCCTGGTCGAGGAGCCGAAGCTGCAGCGCCGCCGCCAGCCGCGGGTGCTGGGGGCCTGAGCGATGTACCTTCGCTCCGACGAGCGCGGCCCGGCGGTGACCAACCGACTGGCCTTGCGCCTCGCGATCTTCGGCGGCATCGCCGTGGCGCTCTTCGCGATCCTCTTCCTGCGCCTCTGGCTGCTGCAGGTCGTCGACGGCGAAACGTATCTCGCCGAAGCGAAGAACAACCGCACCCGCTCCTTCCGGACCAGCGCGCCGCGGGGAAAAATCCTCGATCGCAACGGCGAGGTGCTGGTCGCCAACCGGACCAGCCTGGCGCTGCAGGTGAACCCGCGCAAGCTGCCGGCCGACCCGGTCGAACGCCGCGCCGAGCTCTCGCGCCTTGCCGACCTCACCCACAGCACCCTGAAGCGCCTGCGCAAGACGATGCACGACGAGCTGAAGCTGGCGCCGGCGGCACCGGTCACCCTGCGCCGCGACGTCGGTCACTACCTCGTCTACTACCTGCAGGAGAACCAGGAGCGCTTCCCCGGGGTCGAGGTCCAGCGCGTCTTCGTGCGCGCCTACCCCGATGGCACCCTGGCTGCCCACATCTTGGGCAACGTCGGCGAGATCTCCGAAGAAGAGCTGAAAGACCCCCGTTACAAGGGGCTCCTTGCCGGCGACGAGATCGGCCAGGACGGGGTCGAGGACACCTACGACCGCTTCCTGCGCGGCCAGCCCGGCCTGACCCGGATCCAGGTTGATGCTCTCGGCGAGCCGACGCCAAACGGTCGCCTCGTCGACAAGCCGCCGGTGCCCGGGGAGAGCCTCAAGCTGACGATCGATCAGGACGTGCAGGAGGCCGGCGAGGGGGGGTTGGCCGCGTATGGGTCGGGGGCCTTCGTGACGATGGACGTGCACACGGGCGAAATACTCGGGCTTGGTTCCTCGCCGACCTTTGAACCGTTTACCCCGCCGCTGACCCAGGCCGAGGTCAACGAGACCTACCGCAACCCGGCGGCGCCGCTGGCCGACCGCGCGATCTCCGGCCTCTACCCGACCGGCTCGACCTTCAAGTTGATCACCGCCCTGGCGGCCCTCGAAGAAGGCGAGATCAGTCCGGCCGACACGGTCGAAGACGGCGGCTCGATCACGGTCGGCGGCCAGAAATTCCAGAACGCCGGCGGCGCCGCCCTCGGCCCGGTCGACATGGTCCGGGCCCTGGCCGTCTCCTCGGACGTCTACTTCTACCTGCTCGGCAACGAGATGTGGAATACCGGCGGCCTGCAGCGCTGGGCGCACAGGCTGGGAATCGGGAGACCCACCGGGATCGACCTGCCGGGCGCCGCGGACGGCCTGCTTCCCACGCAGAAATGGCGCAACGACCTCTACAAGGAAGGCGGCACGGACCGGCCCTGGTCGGCGGGCGACAACATCCAGCTGGCAACGGGGCAGGGCGACCTGCAGGCCAACCCGTTGCAGATGGCGGTTGCCTACGCCACGCTCGGCAACGACGGAACCGTCGTCACCCCGCACGTGGGCAAGGAAGTCACCGATGCCGCCGGCCGCGTGCTGCAGGAATTTGCGCCACCCTCGCGCCGTCAGGTGAAGATCGACCCCGAGAATCGGCGGATCATCCTGGAAGGACTGCACGAGGCGGCGCAGAGCCCGGAAGGAACCTCCTACGAAGTCTTCGGCAACTTCCCGATCCCGGTCGCCGGCAAGACCGGCACGGCGCAGCGCATTGGCCAGGCGGACCAGTCCTGGTACGTGGTCCTGGCGCCCTATCCCAACCCCAAAATCGTCACAGCCGTTACGATCGAGGAAGGAGGATTCGGCGCCGAAGCAGCCGCGCCCATCGCTCTCGACATTCTCGAAGCCTATTTTGACAAGCACGCGACCGGCTCCGCTGGTCCCAATGGAGGCAGCCCGGGCTGATGTACGCCACTCGCGCCCGTCAGGCCCGACCTGAGCCTTTTGCAGTCCGTCCCGGCATCGCCGAGCGCCTCGGCCTGCCCTATATGGATGGCACTCTGGCCTTCTCCGCTGCGGCGCTCGTCGCCTTCAGCATCTTCACCCTGGCCGAGGCGACGAAGCAAGACGTCCCCGGCAGTCCGTATTACTTCGTTGACCGGCAGGCGATCTACGGCGTGCTCGGGATCGTCGCCATGTACCTCTTGACCCGCATCGACTACTCACGCTTCCGCGAGCTGCGGGTCGGCATCTACACCTTCCTCTGCGTCAGCATCTCGCTCGTCTTCGTCTTCGGTTTCGCCGCGCGCGGCTCGCGGCGCTCCTTCGAACTTCCTTTTTTCAGCTTCCAGCCATCGGAGCTGGGCAAGGTGCTGCTCGTCTTGGCCCTCGCCGGTTTCGTCATTGATGGCGCCAGGAAAGGGTCGGAGTGGCAGCGCACTGTGCGCTACCTCTGCCTTGGCCTGGCACCGGCTGCGCTCGTTTTCCTGCAGCCGGACCTCGGCACCTCCTTGGTGTACGGGGCAATCACCCTCGCCGTGATGTACGTGGGGGGCGTCCGTTGGACGCACTTCGCGGTGATCGGCGCGGCCCTCGTTGCGTTGACAGCAACGGTCCTCGTGCTGGCGCCCACAGTTGGGGCGCCGGTTCTCAAGGGCTACCAGGAGCAGAGGCTCACCTCTTTCCTGCAGCCCAGCGCGGACCCCAGCGACGCGGGCTACCAGCAAAACCAGGCCAAGATCGCCATCGGTTCCGGGGAGAAGACCGGACGCGGCGATCGGGCCACCCAAACGCGGCTCGACTTTGTCCCTGAGCGGCACACCGATTTCATTTTCGCCGTGATCGGTGAGCGCTACGGATTCATCGGAGCCGCGTTGGTCCTATCCCTATACGCCCTGCTTATCTGGCGGGCGCTGCGGATTGTGACGCTCTCGAAGAACTCCTACGGAACCCTGGTCGCAGGTGGCATCGCCGCCATGCTGCTGTTCCAGGTCTTCGTCAACGTGGGGATGAACCTGGGGATCATGCCGATCACCGGGATCCCCCTGCCGCTGATGAGCTACGGCGGGTCGTCTGTATTGGCGACCTTCCTGGCGGTGGGCATCCTTCAGAGCATTCACATGCAAGCGCGGCTCAGCCAGAAAGGCAGGTTCACCTGGTGATCCCCCGAAGGGATGCCCGGTGTGCGTACCTACTCTGAACTGAGCTAACTCAAAATGAAAAAGACAATTCTGGTTTCCGCCGATCGTGGCGAGACCCGCGTCGCCGTCCTCGAGTCAAAAACGAAAGGCGGCAAACGCGACGTAGCGGAGCTCTACATCGAGCGCCGCGGCCGGCGCTCGATCGTCGGCAACATCTACAAGGGCAAGGTCGACAACGTCCTGCCCGGCATGGAGGCCGCCTTCGTCGACATCGGCCTCGAGCGCAACGGCTTCCTCCACGTCGACGAGATCGTCCTGCCCAACGGTGAACAGGCGCCCAAGCGCGGCCGTGGCACCGGCAAAGGCCGCCGCATCGACGAGCTGATCAAACCCGGTCAGGAGATTGTCGTGCAGGTAGTCAAGGATCCGCTCAAGACCAAGGGCGCCCGACTCTCGATGAACGTCTCGATCGCCGGTCGTTACCTGGTCTACGCGCCGCAGGGCAGCGGCGTCGGCGTCAGCCGGCGCTTGGCCGACTCCGAGCGCGATCGCCTGCGCAAGATGGTCGACCGCACCTACAAAGGGCCGGGCGGGCTGATCGTCCGCACCGCCGCCCACGGCGCCAAAAAGGCCGACTTCGTGCGTGAGATCGGCTACCTGCACAAGCTCAACGACGTGCTGCAGCGGCGCACCGAGCAGATCGTCGCCCCGGACCTCGTCTTCCAGGAGGCGGACCTGCCGGTGCGGGTGTTGCGCGACGTCTTCCTCAGCGACTTCGAAAAAGCGATCATCGACTCGCCCAAGCAGTTCGAACGGGTGACCAGCTTCTTCCAGCGCACCGCGCCGGAGCTGGTCGACGGGGTCGAACTCTACGAGGAGCGCAAGCCGCTGTTCGAGAAGTGGGGCATCGACAAGGAGATCGAGTCGACACTGGGCAAGCGGGTGGACCTCGCCTCCGGTGGCTACCTGATCATCGATTACGCCGAGGCGCTGACGGTGATGGACGTCAACAGCGGCAGCTTCACCGGCCGCGGCAAAGGCGGCCTCGAGGAGACGATCACCCGGGTCAACACGGAGGCGGCCGAGGAGGCGGTGCGGCAACTGCGCCTGCGTGACATCGGCGGCATCATCGTGATCGACTTCATCGACATGGCGCGGGCCCGCAATCGGGACAAAGTGCTGAAAACGCTGCGCAAAGCGCTCGACGCCGACAAGTCGAAGAGCTACGTAGTCGAGGTCTCGCCGCTGGGCCTGGTCGAGATGACCCGCCAGAACGTCACCGATGGGGTGCGCGAGATCCTCACCGTGCCCTGCACTACCTGCGATGGCGAAGGCGTCGTGCTTTCCGGCGAGACGGTGGCGCTCGACGCGATGCGCCGCCTGCCGGACATTGCCGCCGGAGCCAAGGAGGCCGAGGCGCTGTTGCTGCGGGTCCATCCCAAGGTCGCGGCCGAGCTGATCGACCCGGAGAGCGGCCTCGCCGAGCTTGAGAAAGAGACCGGCAAGCAGTTCCACTTCGAGGGCGGCGACGCGCTGCCGATCGCCACCTTCGAGGTGGTCGAAACCGGCAGCCGGGCCGAGATCGAGGAGCGGGCGCTGCCCTTCAAGGTCGGCGAGGAGGTGCTGGTCAAAATCGACGAGCCGCACATGTACAACGCCGATGACGCCATCGCCCGCGTCGACTCCTACATCGTCAGCGTCACCGGTGGCGGTCGCTTCGTCGGCGAGCGCAAACTGGTGCGGATCGAGCGGGTCGAGCGAGCCGCCGCGGTGGCCTCGCTGCCGCCCGGCGAGGCGAGCAACGGCGCGGGCGAGGGCGCTGGCGGCGAGGAAAACGGCTCCCAGCTAGAATCCGCCGCCTCGCGCAGTCGCCGTCGTGGTCGCAGAGGTGGTCGCGGTCGGTCGCGCTCAACACAGAGCGGCAAGGACGAATGAACACGTACGCAGTCATAGAGACCGGTGGCAAGCAGTACAAGGTCGAGAAGGGCACTTCGCTGCTCGTCGATCGACTGAGCGCCAAAGAGGGCGACAAGGTCACGCTGCGCCCGGTGATGTTTCGCGACAAGGAAGTCGTCGCCGGCGGTAAAGAGCTGGAGAAAGTCAAGGTCGAGGCGACCGTCTCCGAGCACCTGCGCGGCCCCAAGATCAAGGTCTTCAAATACAAGCCGAAGAAGGGCTACCGCCGCCGCGCCGGCCACCGCTCCGAGCTGACCAAGCTCGAGGTGACCGAGATCAGCCTCGGCAGCCGCAAAGCGGCCGCGCCGAAGAAAGAGGAGCCGGCCGAGAAGAAAGAGGCGGCTCCGAAAGCGGCGAAAGCGGCCGAGAAAAAACCCGCCGAGGCCAAAAAACCCGCCGAGGCCAAAAAACCGGCCACCAAAAAAGAGACCGCCAAAAAACCGGCGGCGAAAAAAGCTCCGGCCAAAAAAGCGGCTGAGAAAAAACCGGCCGCCAAAGCCAAAAAAACGCCAGCTAAACCGGCATCATCAACAAAATCAGCTGCTAAAAAGGATTCTGACGATGGCTCATAAGAAGGGACTCGGCTCAAGCCGCAACGGACGCGAATCCAACCCCAACATGCTTGGGGTCAAGGTTTTCGCCGGCCAGAAGGTCACCGGCGGGGAGATCATCGTGCGGCAGCGCGGGACGCGGTTCTGGCCCGGCGATGGCACCGGACTCGGCCGCGATCACACGATCTTTGCTGCTAGGCCCGGGACGGTTGAGTTCAAGTCATCGCGCAAGGGTCGGACCATCTCAGTCCTGCAGGACTCCTGAAGCTCAAGCGGGGAAGCGCCCGGCGCCCCTGCGCCGGAGACCGTTGCGCAGCAGATCGTTTGTGAGGGCCCATGCCTTGTACCGGGAGCCTCCGGCGCAGGGGCACCGGGCGCTCTCTCGGGTCCGGGTGTCCTGCGGGACCTCACGTCCGAAGCTTTTCGAGGTGCAACGCTTTGTGGTCCTCGGGGCGTCTCTATGCGTTACACCTCTCTAGCTCATGTACGACAAGGCGAAGATCTGGGTTGAGGGCGGGGCCGGTGGCAATGGCTGCGTCAGCTTCAGGCGCGAGGCTCATGTGCCTCGGGGTGGGCCCGATGGCGGGGATGGCGGGCATGGTGGGGATGTGGTGCTCGTTTGTGATTCGTCCAAGCGGGACTTGGCTGCGCTGAAGGGGAGTAAGCACTTCAGGGGTGGGCGGGGGAAGCATGGGGAAGGGTCGAACCGGCATGGCGGGCGCGGTGAGGATCGGGAGATTTTGGTTCCGGCGGGGACGCAGGCTGAGACCGTGGATGGCAGTCGGGTGGATTTGATTGAGGCGGGCCAGCGGGCCGTTGTTGCTCATTCGGGGCGGGGTGGGCATGGGAACAAGCGGTTTGCCACCTCGACTCGGCAGGCGCCGCGGTTTGCCGAGAACGGGACCAAGGGCGAGGAGGGATGGATCGAGCTGCGCTTGAAGTTGTTGGCCGATGTCGGGTTGATCGGACTGCCAAATGCGGGGAAGTCCTCGCTGCTGGGGCGGCTGACCCGGGCGGCGCCGAAAGTCGCCGACTACCCGTTCACCACGCTGTCGCCGGTCCTGGGCACGATCGAGAGCGATGACCGCCAGGCAATCGTCGCCGATATCCCGGGGCTGATCGAAGGGGCGGCTGAGGGCGCCGGCCTGGGGCACGAGTTCCTCGCCCACGTCGAGCGCTGCGCGATGCTGGTCCACCTGGTTGAGCTGGATCCCCTGGAGGGCGAGCCCGAGGCAAACTACGACGCCGTTCGAGCGGAGCTCTCGTCTTATGGCGGTGGGCTCGACCGGCTGCCGGAGCTGATCTTGCTCTCCAAGCGGGACCTGCTGCCCCCGGAAGAGGTGGAGGAGGCGGTTGAGCAATGGCGGCAGCGACTCGGCGAGGCCGCGTTGGCGGTACTGGCTGCTTCTTCAGCGACCGGTGAGGGCCTGGACGAGCTGCGCGAGCGGATCCTCGCCGCACTGTCCGATCTGCCCAGCGCCCGCCCCGAGCGAGCCTCCGAGCAGCCCGGCGAATTCGAGGCCGAGCACCGCGTCTACCGGCCAGTCGGCGAGGGCGGCTACGCGGTCGAGCGCGAGGACGATGGGGCCTACCGCGTCACCGGTCGCGGGGTCGAGCTGCTCTTCGAGCGCCACGACGTCCGCAACGAAGAGGCGCTTGCCTACTTGGAGCAGCGACTGAACGAGATCGGCGTCATCGCCGCCCTGCGCGCCGCCGGCTTCGAGCCTGGCGACGACGTCCGCGTCGGCGAGCACGAGTTCGAGCTGTATCCCTGAGAGGCGTAGGGGAGAGTTCTCGGTCTTAAGCACTTAGCCAGGAGTGTTGTTTCAGGATCTCCTTGTGGGCGCTGGTCTCGGCTCCATAGCCGGACGCTTGATCGTGCACCGCTCCGAGCGGCGCCTTGGCAAGGAATGGTCCGCGATGCGAGTGCGGCAGGTTGAGGCGAAGTGGATCGCTGGAGGCGTAGCGATGGGTCTCGTCGGTCGGGTACTATTTGGCTGATGATACGTTTTGTCCGCATTGCTGTTGGATTCTTCGCTGCTGCTGCGGCCGTGGGCTGGATTCAGCGGGCGTTGGGTCTCCAGGATGTCGCTGGTGTCTTTGGCGAAGCCGTATTCATCGCAGTCGCCCTTTTGCTTGCCAGCCTTTCCGATCGCGAGTTTTTCTGGACTGTGTAGCGACGTCCTTTTGAACAGCCCATGCGCGGAGCCGGCTCCGCTGCTGTTCATACACTGGCTAGCTCCATGACCCTCATCGTCAAGCTTGGATCCTCGATCGTCGCCGCCGATGACGGCTCGCTGCGCACGGATGTGCTCGACTCGGTTTGCGCGCAGGTTGCCGCCTTGGAGCAGGATGGCGAGCGAGTCGCGATGGTCACATCGGGAGCGATTGCCCGCGGCATGCGCCTGATGGACCTGCCCGTGCGCCCGCGCGCCATGGACGAGCTGCAGGCCGCCTCCGCGGTTGGCCAGGGAGACCTCTTCCGCGCCTACGAGAGCCGCCTCGCCGAGCACGGCACCCGCGCTGCCCAGGTCCTGCTTACCGCGGCCGACATCGCCGCCCGCACCAATTACCTCAACGCCCGCCAGACCCTGCGGCGGCTGATCGAGTGGGGGGTGGTGCCGGTGGTCAACGAGAACGACACCACGGCCACCGACGAGATCACCTTCGGCGACAACGACTTCCTCGCCGCTCAGGTGGCGATCCTGCTCGAGGCGCGTTTGCTTGTGCTGCTGACCAACACCGACGGCCTCTACACCGCTGACCCCACGCTCGACCAAGAGGCGAAGCGGATCGAGCAGGTCTCGGACTTCTCCGAGCTCGCCGAGCTCGCGATCGGCGATCGCACCTCTGCCTTTGGCTCGGGCGGGATGCGCAGCAAGGTCGCCGCGGCGGAGATGGCGAGCGAGGCCGGGATCCCGGCGACGATCTGCAACGGCACGAGTTCTGGCTCGTTGGCTGGCGCTGTGGCTGGCGACTCCGTCGGCACGCGCTTTGCGGCGCAAGCCGGCAAGGCATCGAGTTTCAAGCTCTGGCTCAAGTACGCCAAGCCGGTGCACGGCCGCCTCAGTGTCGACGCCGGCGCGGCGCGGGTCCTGCGCGAGAGCGGCTCCAGCCTGCTGCCGGTCGGGATCACCGCGGTTGAAGGTGACTTCGA
The DNA here is from genome assembly GCA_963701265.1 of uncultured Solirubrobacterales bacterium. Classification (GTDB taxonomy): domain Bacteria; phylum Actinomycetota; class Thermoleophilia; order Solirubrobacterales; family 70-9; genus VRUE01. The sequence goes on along the minus strand of OY969581.1, from coordinate 1,707,269 downwards.
CGCCGGTGATGCGGTCGAGGTGGCCGCGGATGGGGCCGTGGTTGGCAAGGGGATCGTCGACTACTCGGCAGTGGAGCTCGCGCGGGTGATGGGGTTGAAGAGCGCCGAGGTGCGCGAGCGGTTGCCGCATGTGGCTGATGAGGTGATTCATCGGGACAGGTTCGTGTTGGTGTAGGAGACGGGTGCCCCTACCCCGGAGACCGTTGCGCAGCAGATCGTCTGGGAGGGTTCACGCCGTTTACCGGGAGCCTCCGGGGTAGGGGCACCCGTCTCCTGCGGCTACCCTTAGCTGTCGATGGCGACTACGACCAGAAGCGTTGAAGAAAGCTGCGTCGCGGCCAAGCGGGCTTCGCGGGAGCTTGCGGGAGCTTCGAGTGCGGTGAAGGACGCAGCACTCGCTGCTGTTGTGCGGCTTCTCGGGGAGCGGGTGGAGGAGGTCCTCGAGGCTAACGCCGCCGATCTGGCCGATGAGCGTGCGGCGGGGCTGACCGAGGCGCTTCGGGACCGGTTGACGCTGACCGCGGATCGCGTTGCGGGGATGGCCGAGGGGGTGCGGGCCGTGGCTTCGCTTGACGACCCGATCGGCGAGGAGCTGGAGCGCAAAACGCTCTCCGGGGGCCTCGATCTGCGCAAGGTCAGGGTGCCGTTGGGGGTCGTTGCCGTCATCTACGAGGCGCGGCCCAACGTAACCATCGACTGCGCCGCGCTGACGATCAAGAGCGGTAACGCGATCGTCCTGCGCGGCTCGAGCTACGCGGAACGCTCCAACGGAGCGCTGGCCGCCGTTGTTCGCGAGGCGCTGGTCGAGGCAGGGCTTCCGGAGGACGCGGTCCTCCTCGTTGGCGGTGGCCGCGAGGACTTGGCGGAGCTCGCCACGCAGGAGGGGAACGTGGACCTGCTGATACCCCGCGGCGGCGAAGGCTTGAAGAACGCCCTCAAGGATGTGGCAAAGGTGCCCGTGATCTACGCGGCGGCTGGCAACTGCCACGTGTATGTGCACGCCGAGGCCGACCTCGAGATGGCGAGGAAGATCGCCTACAACGCCAAGGTGCAGAGGCCGGGGGTCTGTAATGCGGCGGAGACACTCCTGGTCGATGCCGTCGTGGCGTCCGACTTCCTGCCCGGAGTGCTCGCTGACCTCCATGCAGCGGGCGTGGAGCTGGTCGGTGACGAGCGCGTGCGCGAACTGGCCGATGGTGTCGAGGTTGGCGCGGCCACCGAGGCGGACTGGAGTACCGAGTACCTCGACCTGAAGATGGCGGTGGGCGTCGTTGACTCCCTCGAGGATGCGGTCGACCACGTCAATCACCACGGCACCACGCACTCGGAGGCGATTGTCACCTCGTCCCAGGAGGCCTCGGAGCGCTTCACTGCAGGCGTCGATGCGGCCGTCGTCTACACGAATGCCTCGACCCGCTTCACCGACGGCTTTGAGTTCGGCATGGGGGCCGAGATCGGCAACTCGACTCAGAAGCTCCACGCCCGCGGGCCGATCGGGCTGCGCGAGTTGACGACCTACAAGTACGTCGTCCGCGGCGACGGCCAAGTGCGTGAGTAGCGCCGCGCCGGCCGGCATCGGTGTCCTCGGTTCGGCCTTCAATCCGCCGCACCTCGGTCACCTCGCGCTTGCTCAGGAGGCGCTCTGGCAGCTCGGCCTCGAGGAAGTGATCCTGATGCCGACCGGCAGCGCTCCGCACAAGCGGATCGCCGACGATCCGGGGCGCGAGCAGCGGCTGGCGATGACGCGGCTCGCCGCTGCTGATGACTCGCGCTTCTCGGTCTCGACCCTGGAGGTCGAGCGTGAGGGGCCGTCCTACACGTATGAGACCTTGGAGCTACTTGCAAAGGACAGCGGCGATAGAGAGCTCGTCTTCGTGATGGGGGCCGACGCGGCGGTGGGTCTGGAGAGCTGGCGCGAGCCGCAGCGGGTAACCGAGCTGGCGCGCCTCGCGGTGGCCCGTCGGGCGGGCATATCCGATGCTGACGTCGCGGCTGTATTGCGCAGTCTCGGTGCCGACGGCCGGGCGACGATGTTGGAGATGCCTCAGTTCGGGGTCTCTTCCTCGGCTGTACGCGAGCGGGCCGCCCAGGAGCGACCCCTGCGTTATCTGGTGCCCGAGCCGGTGGCACGCTTCATTGAAGAGAAGGGGATCTACCGATGAGTGAGAGTGAGAAAGCTGTACGCAGCGAGGCGCTGGCCCAGCGGCTGGCCGAGCTCGCCGATTCGAAAGCCGCAAGCGAGATCGTCGTGCTCAAGATGCGCGAGCTGGTCTCCTATACGGACTTCCTGACGATCTGCACGGCGCGCAACGAGCGCCAGGCGCGGGCGATCGCCGATGAGGTGAAGCTGCGCCTCAAGCAGGAGCAGGGGCTCCTGCCCGCTGGCTCGGAGGTGGCCGAGACAGCGGGCTGGATCGTGCTCGACTACCTCGACTGCGTCCTGCACGTGTTTACTGAGGAGGCGCGGCAGCGCTACGCGCTCGAGGACCTCTGGCGCGAGGCGCCGCGGCTCGAGCTGCAGGCGCCGCAGGATGGCGTCCGGGGGCACCTTTACGGTGCCGCGCATGGGTAGCTTCAAGAGGGCGCTCTTCGGCTACCGCCGATCCGATGTGGAGGCGGCGCTTGCGGTGCGTGACGCTCGCAGCTGGGCACTGGAGCGCGACGCGGAGGAGGCGCTTAACCGCTGGCGCGAGGCCGCCGATACGGCTGCCTGCGCCGAGGAGGAGCTCTCCTCGCTCTCGGCGATGGTGATCGAGCGCGAACGTGAGATTCGCGGCCTGCACGAGCGCTTGATCGAGGCCAACGAACGCCACGACCGCAGCATCGCCTCGCTGGAGACGGTCTCCTCGAAGCTGGGGGAGATCCAGGCACAGGCCCGCGGTCAGGCAACGCGGATCAGGATGAAGGCGCTGCGCGAGGCGGTCGAGGTCGGTCGTCGCGCCCAGGAGCTGAACGAGGCAGAGGCTGACATCGGTGCCGCGCCGGCAGCTTCGAGCTCTGTCGGTCCGATTGAGCAGGCCGCGCAGAATCTCTTCGAAGGTCTGGTCAAAGTCGAGATCGGTCCCCTTGACGACTTCTCCCAGCTGGTTGGTTTCGAGGACGCTGCCGGCCAGATCGACGCCACCACCGATATCTCGGTCGAGCGTTTCTCCGAGGGTCGGGCAACCCTCTCGATGCGACTCAACGAACCGGTTGAGCTGCTGCGCGAGCTCGAGGAGCGCTCGCCGCTCGAGTTCAAGGTGCGCCGCAGCGCCGACGACAACTTGATCCTCGACATCGACGATGATCCGGGCCCCGAGCAGCGCGCCGCGTAGCTCTCCGCCCCGATTGAAACGCCGCTACGCTTCATCCCGCTTCGGCGCCTTGGCGGAGTGGCTACGCAGCGGCCTGCAAAGCCGTTTACACCAGTTCGATTCTGGTAGGCGCCTCTTTTCGCCCGGGCCGCGAAGCTGCATGCAGAGGGCGTTTGATTGCTCGTAAGTAGACTGATCGGAATGAACGCATGTGGCCGGGGGGCGCACTGCGCGCTGGAGAAAGGGAGGGCTTCCCTTCTCGCTGTTGCCTTGCTGGCGGCATTGCTCGCTATGGGGGTGCCAGATGCGCCAATCGCCGGCGCCCATGTGGTGGGCTCGGCGGACGCTAATCAGCAGGCGGCTCAGTTTTGGACAGCGGCGCGGATGAAAGAGGCGCGACCGCTCGACCTAAGCCGACCGGATCGAGGCCAGCTCGCGCTCAGCGGTCCGTCGAGCGCCGCCGGTGAAGTCCCGCACTTGCACCCGCCCTACGACGATGTCGATGCAAAGGCCAGCTCCAGCTTCGAAACGGTGCCGGACCCGACCACCGAAACCACCCGCCAAAACGGCGCGATCTTCATCGAGACCCCCTTCGGGCTCGGTCGCTGCTCTGGGACCTCGGTCAACGCGCCGAACTTCAGCGTTGTCTTCACCGCCGCTCACTGCATTCACAGCGGCGGGCGCCGGGGGCGCTGGATGGACTTTCGCTGGGCCTTCGTGCCCGGCTACCGCTACGGCCAACGCCCCTTTGGCGTCTTTCCTGCCAAGTGGGTTGACACGACCCGGCAGTGGCGCGTCAGCGGCAGTGAGAACTACGACATCGGCGCCGCGGTCGTCGGCCGCAACCAAGACGGCGAACTCCTGGCCAAAGCGGTTGGCGGCACCGGCATCGCCTGGGGGTTGAAAGCGCGACAGGTCTTCGACGTTCACGGCTACCCGGCGGCGGAGCCGTTCGATGGCGAAACCCAGCGGGTCTGCACCCAGACGCCCTTCCTTGGTCACGACGCGCGATCGTTCCTGATGCCGGGGCCGCTCAACCTTGCGGTCGAGTGCGATGTGACGGGCGGCGCTTCGGGCGGCGGCTGGACCATTTCCGGCGGGCGGATCCTCAACAGCGTCACCAACTACGGCTACGGCGACGATCCCGACACGGACTTCGGCGCCTACTTCGGCGACGAAGTGGGGCGCCTCTTCCACCGCGCTGGGCGGGTCAAGTGATTCGCCGCGCGGGGGCCTGCGCCGTAATCGCCGCGGTCGGCATCCTCGCGCTGCCCGGCGGCGCGGCGGCAAACGTCCTCGATATCCCGACTGCGGTCCCGGCTCAGTTCCGGGCCCTGGTGCGGGCCCGGTTGCACATGCCGCCGCCGCATCACGGATTCGAATCCCGCTTCGATCTGAAGGCTCAGCACGGCTATGAAGTGACTGTGATCGGCGAGGGGGGAATCGTCGCCGTCGAAGTGACCAAGCCGGCACCACGCGGCAAGGAGAACCTTCTCGAAAGGCTGCTCGGTGCGCCGCAGGCAGTCACCGCCTACGTTGCCCGCGGGACGGTGACCCCGCGGCGGATTGCGGCATCGTTCGGAAAGTTCGGCAAGGTCGACGTGCGCTTTCGCCCTTCCGGCCGAGTGCTGGAATCTCCTCCGCGCAAGCGTTGTCGCGGGGTCGACCACTTCACCAGCCAGCTCGGGGTATTCGTCGGCAGCCTCCGTTTCAGCGGCGAGAAGAACTACGTGGCCTTCCGCTCCCACCGGGCCAAGGGGCGGGTTCGCAATCCCCTGCGCCTGCGCTGCGCCTCATCTCGATTCCCCTTCCGTCCGGCGTCGAGCCGGCGGGCCCGGCCGGTGCGCCCGCACCCCAATTTCACCCCGACCTTCCTCAGCGCTAGCAATCGCCACGGGGTCTCCGCGACCGAGCTGATCACGCTCGGGGTCGGCAAGATGACGCTTTTCCTCGCCGTGACCGAAGAAGGCCTGGGATCGATGGCGAGGATTCGCTACGCGTTGGTCACCGAGCGCTCGAAAAAGGCGATCGCCATGAACGACGCGCTGACTTCGGCCTCAATCGAGCCACCCCTGCCTTTCCACGGCAAGGGCATCTATCGCGCCGCTCCCGACGGGACGACGAGCTGGTCGGGCCCGCTCTCGGTCTCCCTTCCCGGCGCACCGCGCCTGCCGCTGAGCGGTGAAGAGTTCAAGGTGACGCTCGAAGCGGGTTTCTAGGCGCCGGCGCCTAGCGGGCGAAGCGGTTCTGCAAGGCTGAAGTGATGGCAGTCGAAGTGCTGGAGGCACCAACCACCGCGGCGTCACCGACTCCGCACGACCAGGTGATCGTGCTCTTCGGTGCGACTGGCGATCTGGCGCGGCGCAAGCTGCTGCCCGGGATCTTCCACCTCTTCGAGGCGGGGTTGATGCCGGAGCGGTTTGCCCTGATCGGCACCGCACGGAGCGCGCTCTCGCAGGAGGACTTCGTCGAGCTCGCCCACGAGGCGGTCTGCAGCTCTGGCCGCAGGCCGGTTGCGGGCGATTCGTGGCAACGCTTTGCCGCGATGCTCGACTTCGCCTCGACCGGCGATGGCTTCAATCGACTCGGCGGCGCCATCGATGGCGCTCGGCAGGCTCTCCGCGACGCCGAGCTCCTGCACTACCTCTCGCTGCCACCGGCCGCGACCAACGGCGTGATCGAGCAGTTGGGGCAGGCCGGGTTGGGTGAGGGCGCGCGGGTGATCATGGAGAAGCCCTTCGGCCGCGATCTCGCTTCGGCCAGGGAGCTCGACCGGCTCGTCCACTCGGTCTTCGAGGAGGAGCAGGTATTCCGCATCGACCACTACATCGGCCGCGAGGCGGTGCAGAACCTGCTGGCGCTGCGCTTCGCCAACGGCATGTTCGAGCCGGTCTGGAACCGCAATCACATCGACCACGTCCAAATCGACGTGCCGGAGACTCTCTCGATCGAGATGCGCGGGGGTTTCTACGAGGAAACCGGGGCCTTCCGCGACATGATCGTCACCCACCTCTTTCAGCTGCTCAGCTTCGTCGCGATGGAGCCGCCGGTCTCGCTCAGCGCCAAATCACTGATGGTCGAGCGGGAGAAGGTCTTCGAAGCGATGAAGACGCTCGAGCCGGGGGACGTGGTCCGCGGCCAGTACGCCGGCTACCGCGAGGAGGATGGCGTCGCTTCCGACTCGGATACCGAGACCTTCGTCGCTCTGCGCGCATTCGTCGACAACTGGCGCTGGGAGGGGGTTCCCTTCTTCCTGCGCTCGGGAAAGCGGCTGGCCGACAACCATCACCTGCTCACCGTCGCCTTCTCGGAGCCGCCGCGGCGCATGTTCCCGCTCGACTGCAGCCAGGTCGCCGAGGAGTTCGGCCACGACCACCTGACTTTCGAGCTCGGCGACCCCGGCAGCATCTCCGCCTCATTCCTGGCCAAGGTGCCCGGTCCGAAGATGCAGCTCGGACAGGCCCACATGCGGTTCAGCTACGCCGACAGCTTCGGCGGTCCCGAGCGGGCGCTCGATGCCTACGAGCGGCTGATCCACGATGTGATGATCGGCGACCGCACCTTGTTTACGACCTCGGCTGCGATCGAGCGTCTCTGGGAAGTGGCTGACCCGATTGTGCGCGAACCGCCGCCGGTCGAGCTGTATGAGCCGGGTACCTGGGGGCCGCGAGCAACCGATGCGCTGCTTGCTCCGCACCGCTGGCACCTGCCCAACGACCATCCCTAGGCGCGGCGATTGGCTCCGTTAGGAGTCAGATACTTCCGGGGCCTGCCAGGGGTTGTTCATCGAGAGGCGGCGTTTTTGCGAGCGCTTGAAGAGGTAGCAGCCAACCGCACCGCCGCGGATCTCGGAATGGAGGAACTTGCCGGTGACCAGCTTCCAGCCCTCGACGGTGACCGCGTTGAGGATGTCGACCGGATCGGTGGTCTCGCGAGCGGGACCGCCGATCGGACCGGGGATCAGCGTGGGGCTGAGTTCGTTGATCGCAAGTTCGTACTGGAAGAGGCGATGGCCTCGTTTGTAGGCGAGGCGCGCGCGGCCTGCCGGAGTCTGGAAGAAGGCCTCCTTCGCCGCCTCGGCAGATCTCAACTGCTTTTCGCGCTGCTTCAGCTCCGCTCGCTCGTCTCGCGGGAGAGTGCCCTCCGCGGTGCGACCGCGGAGCAATGGCAGGCGGAAGAGCTTCCGCTTGTCCGGGGCGTCGGTTTTGTCCGCCGCCTCGCGAGCCGGTTCGGCGGGCGGGGTGGAGCGGAAGCCGACGAGAGGCTGCCCGTGTTCGCTCATTGCGCTCACAGTAGGGAAACGTGCCAATGGTCGAACCCTTTGCGCGCCGCGTCGTCCAACATTCGGCCAACGGGGTGACAGAACGGAAAAGGGCCCCTTTCGGGGCCCTTTCTTTCCGAAGGACGTGCCACCAGCGAGACTTTGTTTCCCTGGCTCGTCGGTCCTCAAGCCTTAATCGGTCGCTGCTGTCATAAACACCGAGTTAGCTGAAAAGTTGCACAGCTTGCATCGGCACTTGCAGCGACGGACTTGAGGTAGCGGCGCGCACTCCTGCATCGGCCCACGCGCCGCTGCTAGATTCAGGCATCCCGGGCGCATAGCTCAGTTGGGAGAGCGCCGCCTCGACAAGGCGGAGGTCGCTGGTTCGAGCCCAGCTGTGCCCATCCAGGTCCGCGGTCTCAGACCCCGGCCATCGTCACCTCGGCCAGGCGGATGCTGTTGCCGGAAGGGTCGCGGAAGCCGGAGTCGATCCCGTAGGGCCGCTCCTCCGGGGCTTCGGTGAACTCGACGCCGCGCCCCTTCAGCTCTTCGTAGGAGGCCCGGCAGTCGTCGGTGGTGAGGAAGACCGTGCCGGCGAAACCCTTCGCCATCAGCTCGCGGATCTGCCCCTCGGTCTGGTCGTCCGTCACCGGCGGTCCGGGGATCGCCATCAGCACGATCGAGACGTCCTCCTGTCCGACCGGGCCGACCGTGAGCCAGCGGAAGTCACCCATCTCGGCCAGGGTCACGTCGGCGCGGACCTCCATGCCGACCTTCTCGGTGTAGAAGGCGAGAGCCTCATCTTGGTCGTGGACCCAGAGCTGTGCGTTGGCAATCCTGATCATCATCGTCTCCTTGGTTGGGCGGAAAGGTCGACGGCGATGCTAGGTCGCCACGGGCTGGCTGTCTTCTCGAAACGTGCGGTGTTGGGGGCGGGCGTAGGCGCGGACCACGCAGCCGGGGATCAGCGCCCCTTGGGCAGCGGGCGGGTGCGCCGCCCGGTAGGCCGTCGGTGAGCGCCCGTAGGTGCGCGTGAAGCTGGTGGTGAAGGAGCCGACGCTCTGCAGGCCGACCGAGAGGCAGATGTCGGCGACCGAGCGGTCGGTCGTGCGCAGCATGGCCGCCGCCCGCTCCAGCCTGCGGGTCAGCAGGTAGGCATGCGGCGACTCGCCGAAGGCGCGCTTGAACTCGCGGCTGAAGTGCGCCCGCGAGAGCCCGGCGGCCGCGGCCATGTCATCGACCCCGAGCGGCTCGAAGTAGCGGGCGTCGGCGAGGTCCCTCGCGCGCAGCAGGTGACGGGCCGGCGGAACGAACGCCATGTCAGCAGTCTAGGCTCGCGGGCCTCGTGGTCGGGACCTACGCAGCCGTGCTCAGCATTTGCGTCGCCTCGCTGACGATCGGTCAGGCCGCGATCGCGCTCTGTGGGGTGCGGCACTGGTCCTGGTTGGCGCCGGCAGTCGGGCTTGCCCTGCTCTGCGCCGTTTGCTGGGGGACGGTGCGGCTGGGCGGCGACGGAGTGGTCTCGGCCGTCGTTGTCGTTCTCCTGGTCCTGGGCTCGGCGGCGTATCTGTGGGGGCGCCTGGAGAACGGGGGGGAGACACTGCGACAAGGGGCGCCCGTCGCGCTGCTGGCGCTGCTGGCGACTGCGCTGCCCTTCATCGCCGAAGGCCACTTCGGCATCCTCGGCACCAGCTTCAACCCGGACATGTCGCAGCACCTGCTGGCGACCGACCGGCTCACCCACGGTGAGTCCTCGCAGCTTCTGCATCAGGGTTATCCGCTGGGACCGCACGCAATGGTCGCCGCCCTCAACCACGGCCTCGGCATCGGCCTGGTCCAAGGCTTCAGCGGCCTGATGGTCGCCGTCGCGATCCTCGCCTCGCTGACGGCCCTGACGGCGTTCAGAGATCAACCCTGGCCGCTGCGCGTCCCCGCCGCCCTGGTAGTCGGCCTCACCTACATGGTCGCCTCCTACTTCGCCCAGGGCTCCTTCAAGGAGACCATGCAGGCCCTCTTCTTCCTCGCTTTCGTCCTCGCCCTACGCGAGTCGTCCCGCAACCCCGATTGGCGTGACCTGTCGCTGCGCCTCGTCCCGGCAGCACTGCTCGCCGTGGGTTCCGTCTACACGTACAGCTTTCCGGGCCTGATCTGGCTGGTCGGGGCACTCGTCATTTGGCTAGTGCTTGAGCGAGCGTTGCCGGTGCGCCCGGCGCTCTTGGGACTAGGCGTGTTCGCGGTTCTCGTTGCCCCCGAGATCGGCCGCATGATCGATTTCCACAGCTTCGAGACCTTCGACCCCAACGGTCCCGGCCTCGGCAATCTCTTCGGGCAGATCTCGCCTTTCGAGGGCTTCGGCATCTGGCCCTCCGGTGACTTCCGCCTCACCCCCGGCGCCGGCGCCGTGCCGGCCCTCGGCTACTACGCGGGCGCCGCCTTCGCCTCGATCCTGCTGCTCTACGGGTTGGTGCTCTGCTGGCGCCGACGCGAGTCGGCATTGATCGCCGGCCTCGCCGCCGCCGCGCTTGCCTACGCCGCCGCCCGCCTCGGCGGCACGCCCTACACCGCCGCCAAGGCGATCGAGGTCGGTGCGCCACTGGCGGCGCTCGTCATCGTGCTGCCGCTGCTGCGGCGCCCGGTGGCCTGGCTGTACCTGCTCGCGGCGGCTGGCTGTTCGCTGCTGGCGCTGGCCAACGCGCCGGTTGGTCCGAGCTCCTACTCGCCCGTGTTGACTGGCCTGCGCGACGACGTTGGCGCCGGCCCGACCCTGGTACTCGCGCCCCGACAGCTGCTCGCCGACGAACACGGCACCCCGTACATCGCCTGGGAGCTGCGCGGCGGCCGGGTCTGCATCGCCGCCGAAGAAGAGGCGAGCGGACGGGTGCCCGCAGGGGTTCGCTTCGTTGTCAGCTCGCTGTCAGCCGGCCCCCCGTTCACGGGACTGCGCCCCGAGCTGATCGCGCCGCCCTACGTCCTTTGGGAAAGCGCGCTGCCCAGCGGGGGTCACAGCCCGTGTCCCCTGATCGCCGTCCGCCAGGCGCGCCAGGGCGCTCCGCGCTGAGCGCGGTCGCCGGCGTCACCCTGGGTAGCATGGCCGGATCGAGGCGGCGACCCAAAAGATCACCGTAAGGCTCCCCGACGGTAAAGCGCTGGAGCTCAGCGACGGTGCCAGCGGGGCTGATGCCGCGGCCGCGATCGGCCCGGGGCTGGCCAAGGCTGCGCTGGCGATCCGCGTTGATGGTGAGCTGCGTGACCTCTCCGCGCCGCTGCCCGACGGCGCCGAGATCGGCATCCTCACCGACCGCGACCCCGAGGCGCTCGAGCTGATCCGCCACGACGCCGCCCACGTGATGGCCGAGGCGGTGCAGGAGCTCTACCCCGGTACCAAGGTGACGATCGGGCCGGCGATCGAGAACGGCTTCTACTACGACTTCGACTTTCCGCCCGACGTGAAGGTCAGCGACGCCGACCTGGAGAAGATCGAGGCGGCGATGCGCGCCCACATCAAGGCCGACGAGGCCTTCGAGCGCCGCGACGTCCCGGTCGCGGAGGCGATCGAGATCTTCGAGGGGCAGGGCGAGGACTACAAGGTCGAGCTGATCCGCGACCTGGTCTCCAACGAAGGGGTCGAGACCGTCTCGCTCTACCGCAACGGCCCCTTCGAGGACCTCTGCCGCGGTCCGCACGGACCCTCGACCGGCCGGATCAAGGCGATCAAGCTCAGCTCGCTGGCTGGCGCCTACTGGCGTGGCGACGAGAAGCGCCAGATGCTGACCCGGATCTACGGCACCGCCTTCTTCTCCAAGAAGGATCTCGCCCAGCACCTGGAGCGGATCGAGGAGGCGAAGAAGCGCGACCACCGCCGCCTCGGCCCCCAGCTCGGCATCTTCATGCTGCGCGAGGAGGCGCCGGGAATGCCCTTCTGGCTGCCCAACGGGACGACCTTGCTGCGCCTGATCGAGGGGGAGGTGCAGGCCCAGCTGCGCAAGCGCGGCTACAAGGAGATCGCCACGCCGCAGGTGCTCGACGAGGAGCTCTGGCACCGCTCCGGCCACTGGGACAACTACCGCGACGACATGTACTTCATGCAGTCCGACGAGAAGCGCCTGGCGCTGCGACCGATGAACTGCCCCGGCGCCTGCCTCGTCTTCGACTCCGAGCGCCACTCCTACCGTGAGCTGCCGCTGCGCCTGGCCGAGTTCGGCCGCGTCTCCCGCAACGAGCGCGAGGGCGTCCTGCACGGGTTGCTGCGGGTGCGCGCCTTCACCCAGGACGACGCCCACGTCTACTGCACCGAGGAGCAGATCGCCGACGAGGTCGCCGACATCTGCGCCGCGATCGACGAGCTCTACGCCCGCTTCGGCTTCGAGGACGTGCGGGTCGAGCTCTCGACCCGGCCGGAGAAGTCGATGGGCTCCGAGGAGCAGTGGGCAAAGGCGGAGGCGGCACTGACCGAGGCGCTCGACCGCCAGGGCCGCGAGTACGAGCTCAATCCCGGCGACGGCGCCTTCTACGGGCCCAAGATCGACTTCCACGTCACTGACGCGCTCGGCCGCTCCTGGCAGTGCGGCACCTGTCAGCTCGACTTCCAGATGCCCGAGCGCTTCGACCTCAGCTACGTCGGCGCCGACGACGACACGCACCGCCCGGTGATGATCCACCGTGCCCTGCTCGGCTCGATGGAGCGTTTCGCCGGAATCCTGATCGAGCACTACGCCGGCCGCTTCCCGGTCTGGCTGGCGCCGGTGCAGGCAATCATCCTGCCCGTCTCCGACCGTCACAACGAGTACGCCGACCGGGTCCTGGCCGAGCTGCGCGAGGCCGGCGTGCGGGTCGAGGCCGACGATCGCTCGGAGTCGGTTGGCAAGAAGATCCGTGACGCCGAGCTCGGTCGCTACCCCTACATGCTGGTCGTCGGTGATCGTGAGGAAGAGGCTGGGGCGGTCGCCGTGCGCTCGCACGAGGACGGCGAGCTGGGCGCGATGCCGGCGGCGGAGTTCGCCGCCAGAGTGAGCGCTGAGAGCGCGCCCGCCTGAGCGCGCCTTGCCGATCGGCTACCTCTGTCTATACTCCGGACACTTGATTGCAGGCACGCCAAACACCCCGCGCCGCTGAGCGTCCCGTGCCAGCCACCCAACCTCTCGTCCGCTTGAAGCTCCACCCCTCTCTTAGATAGTGCCGGTCCCGCGTAGGTTCGATCGGCGCCCACCAGAGCGCGACACAACTCGGATCAACGAGCGGATCCGCGTGCCGAAAGTGCGCCTGATCGGGGCGGACGGGGAGCAGCTTGGGGTGGTTGAGATCAACGAGGCGCTCAAACGCGCCCAGGACGCCGACCTTGACCTGGTCGAGGTGGCGCCAAACTCGAAGCCGCCGGTCACCCGCCTGCTCGACTACTCGAAGTACAAGTACGAGCAGGAGCAGAAGCAGAAGCAGGCGCGCAAGCACCAGCAGCAGGTCAACATCCGCGAGATCAAGCTGCGGCCGAAGATCGCCCAGCACGACTACGAGACCAAGAAGGGCCACGTCGAGCGCTTCCTGCGCCACCAGGACAAGGTCAAGGTCACGATCATGTTCCGCGGCCGTGAGCAGGCTCATCCTGAGCGCGGCCGGGCACTTCTGCAGCGCCTCTTCGAGGATCTTGGCGAGCTCGCCGTGATCGAGTCCCAGCCGCTGCAGGAAGGCCGCAACATGAGCATGCTGCTGGCGCCGGGCAAAGAGGCGGCGAAAGCGGATGCGGAGACCGAGGCGCCGACGGAGTCTGGCGAGGCTTCGGCCGATACCGAGGCACCCGCGGTTGAGGAGAAGCCGGCTGCCGCAGAGGAGACGCCCGCGGCAGAGGAGGCTCCTGCAGCAGAAGAGACACCTGTCGCGGCGGATGAGCCCGCGGTAGAGGACGCTGACGCTGACGAGAAAGTCGCCGAGGAGACCCCCGGCGACGACGCGGCCGCGGCCTAGCTCCCCGCGACCACCGCTGCGATCCGCTCAGCTGCGTGGCCGTCCCAGAGGGGCGGTGGTACGGGTGGCTTCGCGGGACGCTGCGCTAGGGCCAGCGGGATCTGTGTGATCGCGGCGGGGTCCAGGCCGAGCAGGGTGTTGGTGCCGGCGCTGATCGTGATCGGGCGCTCGGTGTTGTCGCGCAGGGTGAAGCAGGGGATGCCGAGGTAGGTCGTCTCCTCCTGGATGCCGCCGGAATCTGTGAGGACGGCGCGGGAGTCGGCGAGCAGGGAGAGGAAGTCGAGGTAGCCGAGCGGCTCGCAGAGCAGCAGGCCTGGGTGCTCGGCAGCGATCGTCTCCATCATCGCCCGGGTGCGGGGGTGGACCGGGAAGACGACCGGTAGCTCGCGGGCCAGGGCGGCCAACTGTCGAATCGTCTCTTCAAGGAGCGGCCCGTCAACGAGGGCGGGGCGGTGCAGGGTGACGAGGACGAACTCACCGGGCTCGACCCCGAGCTTGGCCGCGGCGCCCGCAGTGCGGAAGCGCGGCTCGAGCGCCACCAGCGTGTCGATCATCGTGTTGCCGACGAGGTGGATCCGTGCGGCTGGGACGCCCTCGGCGTGCAGGTTGTCGTTGGCCTCGGGGCTGTGGATGAAGAGCCGGTCGGAGAGCTGATCGGTGACGATCCGGTTGAGCTCCTCGGGCATCGTGCGATCGAAGCTGCGCAGGCCGGCCTCGATGTGGGCGACCGGGATCTGCAGCTTGGCCGCGGTCAGCGCCGCCGCCACGGTTGAGTTGACGTCGCCGGGGACCATGACCAGATCGGGACGCTCGTCGAGCAGTACCGGCTCCAGCCGCTCCATCACCCGTGCCGTCTGCTGGGCGTGACTGCCCGAGCCGACCTCGAGCATGTGATCGGGTGCGGGCACGCCCAGCTGCTCGAGAAAGACCTCCGACATCAGCCGGTCGTAGTGCTGGCCGGTGTGGACGAGCGTGTGGCGCCCGGCGGGAATCCGCGCCTGCAGAGCGGCGATCACCGGGGCGGTCTTGACGAAGTTGGGCCGAGTTCCGACTACATAGACGATGCGCATCGGGCGCCACAGTACCCTGCGCATCGCCTTCCACCTGCAATAGAGCGAGCGCTCGGTCGCGCTCGTCTGCTTCAATAGCGGACCCGATGCCCAAGATGAAAACTCATTCCGGCGCCAAGAAGCGCTTCCGCAAGACCGCGACGGGCAAGCTGCGCGGTCGGCGGGCCTACTCGAGCCACATCCTCGAGAAGAAGTCGCCGAAGCGCAAGCGGCGGATGGCGCGGCCGGTGGAGATCGCTCCCTCTGACACGAAGACGGTGCGGCACCTGTTGGGAGGCGGCAAGTGAGCCGGGTCAAGCGCTCAGTCCACGCGCGCAAGAAGCGCCGCAAAGTACTGAAGGAAGCGAAAGGCTATTTCGGCCGCAAGCACTCTTCTTACCGCTTCGCCAAAGAGCAGGTGCAGCGCTCGGGGATGTACGCCTACCGCGACCGGCGCAACCGCAAGCGCGAGTTTCGCCGGCTCTGGATCACCCGGATCAACGCCGCGGCGCGGTTGGAGGGCATGAGCTACTCCGAACTTATCCACGGCCTTGGAAAGGCCGAAGTCGAGGTGAACCGCAAGATGCTGGCCGATATCGCGGTAAACGACCGCGAGGCCTTCCGCCGATTTGTGGAGCTAGCCCGGGAGGGTGCGGCCGCCTAGTCGCAGCCAGTCACTCCACTTTCCCGGGCGGGCCGTCTTTACGGCCCGCTTTTTTGTTCCAGGAGAAGAAACGCACGACCAGAAAGTCAACCCGGATGATCGAAAGCCCCCACAACGAGAAGCTGAAGCTGGTTCGCAAGCTGCGCGAGCGCAAGCATCGCGAGCGCGAGGGCGCTTTCGTCAGTGAGGGCGAGGATCTGGTTGAGGCCGCTCGGGCTGCTGGGGTCGAGCCGCGCTTTGTGCTCACTGCTGCCGGCAGTGACCTCGGCGGCGAGGAGGTCGAGGCCGAGCTGCTGGCATCGGTCTCGGGCCTTGGCTCGGGGACGCGCGCGATCGCGGTCTGGCCACAGCGCTGGGCCGAGGTCGGCGGCTCACCCTGTCTTTATCTGCACGGCGTCGGCGACCCCGGCAACGTCGGCACGATCATCCGCACGGCGCACGCGTTGCTCGATGGCGTGGTCGTGTTGGGTCCGGACTGCGCCGACCCCTTCTCACCGAAGGCGGTGCGGGCGAGCATGGGCTCGATCTTCGCTCAGCCGGTTGCCAAGGGAACAGTCGCCGAGACGCCGGCGCCGCGGGCTGCCCTGGTCGCTCATGGCGGCGGGAGCTTTGCCTCGCTCGATCGCGCCGGGACGCTCTGTCTCGGCGCCGAGCGTGAGGGACTGCCCGAGGAGGTGCTGGCAGCCTGTGACTCGCAGGTGACTATTCCGCTGCGGCCGGGTGGCGCTGAGTCACTCAACGTTGCCGCGGTTGCCGCAATTTGCGCCGAGCGGATATCGTCGCCCGCCATGCCGAAGGACGCTGACGATGCCTGAGGGAATCGATCGGATCGAGGAGATCAGGTCTGAGGCTGCCGTCGCGATTGAAGCTGCGCCTGGCACGGCCGAGTTGGAGGAGTTGCGGGTCCAGTACCTGGGTCGCAAGGCCGAGTTGACCACGATCCTGCGTGGGATCGCGGAGCTGCCGGCAGAGGAACGGGGCGCGATCGGAGCCGGCGCCAACAAGGCGCGCAAGCAGCTCGAAGCGCTGATCGAGGCGCGGGGGGAGACCCTCGATGCCGGCGAGCTCGAGTCCCGGCTCGCCGGCGACCGCATCGACGTGACCTTGCCCGGCGCACCGTCGCGGCCAGTCGGCCACCCCCATCTGATTACCCGCACCACGCGGCAGATCGAGGACGTGATGGTCGGCCTTGGCTACCGGGTGATGGAGGGGCCCGAGGTCGAGCACGACTACTACAACTTCACCGCCCTGAACCACCCGCCGGGACACCCGGCGCGGATGCTCCAGGACACCTTCTACGTGCAGTCCGACCCCGAGGTGCTCTTGCGCACGCACACCTCGCCGGTACAGGTGCGCAGCATGGAGACCCAGCCACCGCCGATTTTCATGATCGCCCCCGGCAAGGTCTACCGGCGCGACTCCGACGCCACCCACAGCCCGATGTTCCACCAGGTCGAGGGTCTGGCGATTGGCGAGGGGATCACCCTCGCCGACCTGCAGGGCACGCTGACCGAGATGCTCAGCTCGATCTTCGGGGGAAGCCGCGAGGCGCGGATGCGGCCGCACTTCTTCCCCTTCACCGAGCCCAGCGTCGAGTTCGACGTCTCCTGCTTCCAGTGCGAGGGCACGGGTACGCTGGCGAGCGGCGAGCGCTGCAACCTCTGCAAGGGGATCGGCTGGATCGAGGTCGGCGGCGCCGGCATGGTCGACCCCAACGTGCTCGGCTTCGTCGAGTCCAACGGCTATGACCCCGAGCGGGTGCAGGGTTTCGCCTTCGGCATGGGGGTCGAGCGGATCGCGATGCTGCGTCACGGCGTGCCCGACCTGCGCCGCTTCTTCGACAACGACGTGCGGGTCCTGGAGCAGTTCTCATGAGGGTGCCCTACTCCTGGCTGCGCGAGTACTGCGACCCCGGCGTTGAGCCAGGGCAGCTCGCCGAGCGGTTGGCGATGACCGGTACCGAGGTCGAGCGGGTCGGCACCCTCGGGCCGCCCGCGGCTGACGGTTTTGTCGTCGGCAAGGTTCTGAGCGCCGATCCTCACCCCAATGCGGACCGGCTGCGCGTCTGCACCGTCGATACCGGTGACGGCGAGCGCACGATCGTCTGCGGCGCACCCAACGTCGCGGCGGGGCAGACCGTCCCCGTCGCCCTTCCCGGGGCGACGCTGCCGGGAGGCCACAAGATCGGCAAGGCAAAGCTGCGCGGCGTTGAGTCGGCGGGAATGATCTGCGCCAGCTCCGAGCTCGAGCTGGGGGAGGGCCCGCCGGGCATCCTCGTGCTCGAGGACGACCATCTCGTGGCTGGGACACCGCTGGCGGAAGTGCTGCCGATCGCGGAGCCGGTGCTGGAGCTGGAGGTGACGCCGAACCGGGTCGATTGCTTCGGCGTCTACGGCGTCGCCCGCGAGGTGCACGCGATCAGCGCTGCGCCGCTGGCCGTCGAGCCGTGGGCTGACGACGCACCCACCGAGGGCGAGGGAGAGGTGAGCGACTACGCCTCGGTCACGGTCGAGGTCCCCGACCTCTGCCCGCGCTTCACCGCGCGCGTTTTTACCGACGTGACGATCGCGCCCTCGCCGGCTTGGCTGCAGGCGCGGCTGACGGCGGCCGGACAGCGGCCGATCAACAACGTCGTCGACATCACCAACTACGTGATGCTGCTTACGGCGCAGCCGTTGCACGCATTCGACCTCGACAAGGTGCCGGGCGGAGCGCTGACAATCCGCACCGCTGCCGACGGCGAGAAGATGACGACGCTCGATGATGTAGAGCGCGTCCTCGACGCCGAAACCGTCCTGGTCTGCGATGAGAACGGTCCTTCCGGGATAGCGGGGATCATGGGCGGCCAGTCCTCCGAGGTGTCTGAGGAGACGACGCGCGTCCTGCTTGAGGTCGCTAACTGGAACGGCACCAACATCCTGCGCAGCTCGCGGATGCTCTCGCTGCGCTCCGAGGCCTCCTCCCGCTTCGAGAAGCAGCTGCACCCGGAGCTCTGCTTGCGGGCGCAGCGGATCGCCTCGCGGTTGATGGTCGAGCTCTGCGGCGCCAAGCTGGTGCCCGGCACGATCGACGTGGCCGCAGAGGTTCCCGCACCGAGGCAGCTGACCCTGCGGGCGGAGCGGGTCGAGGGCCTGCTCGGGATGGCGATCGAGCAGGCCGACCAGGTCGCCTACCTGGAGCGCCTCGGCTTTGGAGTCGAGGTGAGTGGTGAGGATCTCGAGGTCGCCGTGCCGCCCGACCGCCATGGTGACGTCACCCGCGAGGTCGACCTGATCGAGGAGGTCGGCCGCATCCACGGCCTCGACGAGCACCTGCCCAGCACCCTGCCCGCGGTGGCAGGCCGGGTTGGCGGGCTCAGCCGTGAACAGCGCCTGCGCCGCCGGGCCGAGGACGCGATGCGGGACCTCGGTTTCGACGAGGTCGTCGGCTGGAGCTTCACTGACTCGGAGCAGCCTGGGCGCTTGCGGATTCCCCCCAACGACGAGCGCGCAGATGGAGTGGTGCTCGCCAACCCGCTCTCCGAGGACCAGTCGGTGATGCGGACGACCGTGCTCGGCTCGCTGCTCGACGTCGCCCAGCGCAACCTGGCGCGCGGCGCCGACGCCCTCGGGCTCTTCGAGTCGGGGCGCGTTTACCTGCGTGCTGCCCCCGGCGACGGCAGCGGATCATTGGACGGTCACTTCCCGGGCGAGCAGCGCGCCCCGTATCGCGAGCCGCACCGGATTGGCTGCTTGGCGGTCGGGTCGCTGACGGCCAAGTCCTGGCGTGGCGGCGGCGAGCCGGCTGACTTCTTCGCCCTCAAGGGGGTCGTCGAGGCCCTGGCCGGGCAGCTCGGAACCACAATCGCTTGCGAGTCGGGAGTGCAGCCTTTCCTGCACCCCGGTCGTTCGGCAACGGTCAACGCCGCAGGGGTCGTGGCCGGCTGGATCGGTGAGCTCCACCCCCTGGTCTGCCGGGCCTGGGACATCGACGCCGCGGTCGGCTTCGAACTCGACCTGGCAGCGCTTGTCGCTGTGGCAGGCGCCGGCGAGGAGGCCTATGAGGACGTGACGACATTCCCCGCCAGCTACCAGGACATCGCCGTTGTCGTGCCCACCGCGCTGCCGGCGGCCGAGCTGCGCGAGGCGGTCCTGACGAGCGGCGGCGAGCTGCTGCAAGCTGCTGATGTCTTCGACCTCTTCGAAGGCGAGCAGGTCGGTGAGGGCCGTAAGAGCCTGGCGCTGCGGTTGGAGTTCCGCGCCGCCGACCGCACGCTCACCGACGAGGAGGTCAGCACGCAGCGCGCCGCGATCGAGTCGGCGCTGGAGAAGGTCGGAGGATCGCTTCGTGCCTGATCGACTTGCACAACCGCTTGATGGCGACCCCACGGCGAGGGTTTTGGTTGCCGGTGCCTCCGGCTTCACCGGGGCGCTGGCGGCCCAGATCGTCTGGCGCCACCCGAAGCTGGAGCTGGTTGCGGTCACCTCGCGCAGCGATGCCGGCAAGCGCCTCGACAGCCTCTACCCGCGCTACCGGGTGCCGCTCGAGCTGACCGAGCTCGACCTCGACGAGATCGAGGAGATCGACGCGGCGATCGTCGCCTATCCGCACGGTGCCTCGGCGCCCGCGGTCGCAGCGCTGCGCGGGCTCGGCGCCCTTGTTGTCGACCTCTCCGCAGACTTTCGCCTGAGAGACCTGCCTACCTACGAGCTTTGGTACGGCGAGCACGGTGCACCGGAGCTGCTCGAGGGGGCTGTCTACGGCCTTACCGAGCTCTACCGCGAGCAGCTGCGCGATGCCGAACTGGTCGCGACGCCGGGTTGCTACCCGACCGCCAGCGTGCTGGCGCTTGCCCCCCTCGCCGAGCGCGGTCTGCTCGCCGACGTCGTGATCGACGCCAAGCAGGGCGTCTCCGGTGCCGGGCGCGGTGGGGGCGACGCGATGCACTACGTCGCGATGGACGAGAACGCCTTTGCCTACAAGACCGAGGGGCACAGACACAGGCCCGAGATCGAGCAGGAGCTGACCGCGCTGGGGTCGCCGGCGCCGGTCACCTTCGTACCGCACCTGCTGCCGCTCGACCAGGGCGAGCTGACCAGTTGCTACGCGCAGACGAGCCAGCCGATCTCCAAGGACGAGGTGCAGGCGCTCTACCGCGAGCGTTACGCCGGCGAGCCCTTCGTCCGCGTCGTCGACGGCCCGCCGGGGCTGCGCGACGTGCGCGACACCAACGAGTGCCACGTCTACGTCACCGTCGAGGAGCGGGGGAGGGTCTTGGCCTTCTCGGCGATCGACAACCTCTGGAAGGGCGCATCCGGCCAGGGCGTTCAGAACCTCAACCTGATGCTGGGCCTCGACGAGACCATGGGGCTGCTGTGAGCGCGGGCTTCTTCAAGTCGCGCTGGGTCGAGCCGCCCGCCGGGGTCGAGGAGCTCGACCCAGCCCAGCTCGCGCCGGGATTTCGCGCCGGCGGTGCCCACTGCGGGCTCAAGGGCGGCGGCAAGACCGACATCGGCCTGCTCGTCTGCGACGCCGAGCAGGTCAGCTCGGCGATCCTGCTGACGCGGAACGCCTCGGCTGCCGCGCCCGTCCGGGTTTGCCGCAAACGCTGTGACCAGGCGGGGATCCGCGCCGCGGTGGTCAACGCCGGTAACGCCAACGCCGAGACCGGCGAGCAGGGCTACGCCGATGCGGTCGCGATGTGCGACACAGCCGCGGAGCATCTGGACCTGGCGCCGGAGGCCGTCGCCGTCGCCGAGACCGGCGTGATCGGCGTGCCGCTGCCGGTCGAGGCTGTGCTCGGTGGCATCGGCGATGCGGCGAGCCAGCTCTCGCCGCAGGGCGCCGCGGCCTTCTCCGACGCGATCCTCACCACCGACCGCTGGCCCAAGCGCTGCACCGTGCGCGCCGGCGGGGTCACGCTCTCCGCCCAGGCCAAGGGCGGCGGCATGATCCAGCCCAACATGGCGACGATGCTCTGCTTCGTCCAGACCGATGCCGTGGTCGGGGACCCCGACGGCGCCCTGCGCGCCGCCTGCGATGCCTCCTTCGAGCGGATTACTGTCGACGGCCAGATGAGCACCAACGACACCCTGCTGCTGCAGGCGACCGGGGCCGCCGGCGCGCCGCTGCCGGAAGGTTTGCTCGAGGCGGTGCTCACGCAACTGGCGCTGGAGGTCGTCGCTGACGGCGAGGGGTCGTCGCGGGTCGGGCGGATCCAGGTGGATGGCGCCGCGTCGCAGGCCGAGGCCGAGCGCGTCGCCCGGGCGATTGCCAACTCGCCATTGGTCAAGACGGCCCTCTTCGGCCGGGATCAGAACTGGGGGCGGATCGCCCAAGCCGCGGGAATGGCGCTGGCTGGCGAGGACCTGGAAGAGATCGGCGGCGACTCGATCGATAACGCCGAGCTCGCGGCTGATGTCGCCGAGGCCGAGATCGGTCTGCGCCTCGACCGCGGCGAGCACAGCGCCCACGTCTGGTTCTCCGACCTCGGCTACGAGTACGTCCGCATCAACGCTGAGTACACAACCTAGGAAAGAAGCGATGACCGCCAACGTCGACACCCTGCTCGAGGCACTGCCCTACATCAAGGAGTTCCACGGTCGCACCGTGGTGATCAAGTACGGCGGCGCGGCGATGCGCGAGGAGGCGCTGCGCGAGGCTTTCGCCACCGACGTCGTCCTGCTCAAGTACGTAGGGCTCAATCCGATTGTCGTGCACGGTGGCGGGCCGGAGATCAGCGAGCACATGAAGCGGCTCGGGATGGAGGTGCGTTTCCACCACGGCCTGCGCGTCTCCGACGCCGAGACGGTCGAGGTGGCGAAGATGGTCCTGCTCGGCAAGCTCAACTCCGACATCGTGCAGCGGCTCAACCGGCATGGCCAGCCCGCGGTCGGGCTCTCCGGCGAGGACGGCTCGCTCTTCGAGGTCGCGCCGGTGGCAAACGCCGAGGAGGTCGGCTTTGTCGGCTCGATCGAGCGGGTTGACGTCGATGTGCTCAACCACATCGCCGTTGACTACATCCCGGTGATCGCCTCGGCTGCCTCCGATCGGGCGGGCCAGTCCTACAACGTCAACGCTGACGAGGCGGCCGGCAAGGTAGCCGCCGCCCTCGGTGCCTCCAAGGCGATCTTTCTCACCGATGTCGAGGGCTGGCGAGCCGATGCCTCCGAGCCGGACTCGCTGGTAAGCCGCGCCAGCGTTGACGAGGTCGCAGCGCAGCTCGAGACGATCGAGGGCGGTATGCGTCCCAAGCTGCAGGCCTGCCTCGACGCAATCCGCGGTGGTGCCCAGTCGGCCCACATCATCGACGGCCGCGTGCCGCACTCGCTGCTGCTCGAGCTCTTTACCGACGCCGGCATCGGCACCATGGTGACGCCATGAACCTGACCGACCTGCAGGCGCTGGAGGAGCGCTACCTGATGCGCACCTACAAGCGGGCGCCGGTCGAGTTCGTGCGCGGCGAGGGGGCGTTGCTCTGGGACGCCGAGGGCAAGGAGTACCTCGATTTCCTCGGCGGCATCTCGGTCTGCTCGGTCGGCCACTGCAACCCGGAGGTGGTTGAGGCCGTGCGCGAGCAGGCCGGCCGTTTGATGCACACCTCGAACCTCTTCTACACCGAGCCGATGGTGCGGCTCGCCGAGCGGCTCTCGCAGTCGAGCCTCGGTGGCCGCGTCTTCTTCTCCAACTCGGGGACCGAGGCGAACGAGTGCGCGATCAAGATCGCCCGCAAGCACGCCCACCGGCGCGGGGTCTCGGCTCCTGAGATCGTCAGCTTCGAGCGTGACTTTCATGGCCGCACCTACGGCTCCCTCGCGGCCACGCCCGCGCTTGCCACCAACCCGGCCCTGGGGCCGATGCTGGCTGGCTTCCGCTCTGTCCCCTTTGATGACCCGGACGCATTGCGGGCGGCGGTGGGGGAGAGCACGGCGGCGGTGCTGATCGAGCCGATCCAGGGTGAGGCCGGCATCTACCCCCTCGGTGAAGAGACGCTGCTTGCAGCCCGCGAGGCCTGCGACAAGGCCGGGGCGCTGCTGATCTTCGACGAGATCCAGACCGGGATCGGTCGCACCGGCTCGCTCTGGGCTTATGAGCAGACCCCGGTTCGCCCCGATCTGCTGACCAGCGCCAAGGCGCTTGGCGGCGGCATGCCGATCGGCGCCTGCGTGACCAGCGCCGAGGCTGGCGAGGTGCTGGAGCCCGGCGACCATGGCTCGACCTTCGCCGGTGGCCCGCTCGCCTCGGTGGCGGCGTTGGCCGTGCTCGAGATCGTCGATGACGCCGGCTTGCTGCGCGGGGTGCGCGAGCAAGGGACCAGGTTGCGCGAGGCACTGCTTGCTCTTGACGCTGTCGATCAGGTTCGCGGTCGCGGCCTGATGCTCGGCGTCGGCCTGGCAGAGGGCATCGACGCGGCAAGCGTCGGGGCCGACCTGCTCGAGCGGGGGTTGATCGTCAACGTGCCGGAGCCCGGAACCCTGCGTCTGCTGCCGCCGCTGACGGTCGATTCGGACCAGGTCGAGCGGGCCGTCGCCACGATCGAGGCCGCGCTCCTAAGCTACGCGCCTCAATGAGCTCTCGGAAACGTCCACCCGAGCCCCGCGCGCTGACCAGCGGCACCGCTGAGCGCCTGGCCGCGATCGTCGAGGCGGCCGAGCAGGCCGCGGCGAAGGTGATTGACGATGCCGAGGAGCAGGCACGCCGGCAGCTCTCCGAAGCCGGTGCCCGCGCCGATCGCATCGTCGCCGAACGCCTGCGCGCCCTCGCCGACGAGCTCGACCCTCAGACTGCGTCGCCACGTGAGCCGCACTTGAAGTCGGTTTCCGCCGAGCCCCGGCCCGACGCCCCCGCGGTCGGCCCCCGCTCGGGCTCAGCCGGCGCCCGCCTGCTGGCCACCCAGATGGCGGTTTCCGGCAGCAGCCGTGAGGAGATCGCCGAGCGGCTGCGCAGCGGCTTCGAGATCGAGGACACCAGCGAGATACTCGACGCGATACTCGGACCGGAGGAGTAATCCATGCACGAGGACCCAACCCGGATGATGCGCCAGCCCGACGATGACGGCCACCGGCCACACGGCAACACGCGCCTGCTGATCGCCGGCCTGATCGCCGTTATCGTCGGCTTGATCGTCGCCGTCGTGGTGATCGCCAGCAGCGGCGACAGTGGCACCTCGACCTCGACGGTGACGACGCTGCCCAGTGAAACGAGCTCGGCCACCGAGACGACGACGGGCTCGACCACCGAGACCACGACTTCGACTCCGACCGAAACGACGACGTCGGAAACGACGACCACGCCGGAAGAAACAACCACGACCACGACGCCGCCCGAAGAAGAAAACGGCAGCGGCGGCATCGGCGCTCCCTAGTGGCACCCGAATCGCCCGCAGACGTTCGCACGGCCTCCTACGAGGCCGATCCCGCCGAGGTGCGCCGCGTCCTACTGCTCTACTCGGGCGGACTGGACACCAGCGTGATGCTGAAGTGGATCCAGGACTCCTACGAGGCGGAGGTCGTCTGCCTGACCGTCAACCTCGGTCAGCCGGGTGAGGACTACGCCGTGATCGAGGACAAGGCGAAGCGGCTCGGCGCGCTGGAGTGCCACGTCGTCGACGCCCGCGAGGAGTTCGCTGCTGAGTACATCCTGCCGGCGATCAAGGCCAACGCGCTCTACGGCGGCGGCTACCCGCTCTTCACCGCCCTCGGCCGGCCGCTGATCGCCAAGCTGGCGGTCGACTACGCGCGGCGCAGCGGCTGCGACACGATCGCCCACGGTTGCACCGGCAAGGGCAACGACCAGGTGCGGATCGAGGCCACGGTGGCGACGCTGGCGCCGGAGCTGAAGACGATCGCCCCGGTGCGCTCCTGGCAGATGGGTCGCGAGGAGGAGATCGCCTATGCCCGCGAGCACGGCATCCCGGTCAAGGGCGGTACCGAGGTGGCGCCCTACTCGATCGACGACAACCTCTGGGGCCGCTCCTCGGAGGGGCGTTGGATCGAGGACCTCGACCACGCGCCCGAGGACGATGTCTTTCAGCTGGTCACCCGGCCCGAGGAGGCGCCCGAGGAGGCCGAGACGGTGACGGTCGAGTTCGAGGCCGGCATCCCGGTCGCCTTCAACGGCGAGCGTCTGGAGCCGGTGGCGCTGCTCGAACGCGTTGCCGAGGTCGGTTGCCGTCACGGCGTCGGCATCGTCGACCACATCGAGGACCGCATCGTCGGGCTCAAGGTGCGCGACATCTACGAGGTGCCGGCCGCGGCGATCCTGCTGCCCGCCCATCAGGAGCTGGAGAAGCTGGTTGGCACGATCCACCAGAACCAGTTCAAGCCGAGCTTGGATCAAAAGTGGGCCTACCTTGTCTACGCCGGGCTCTGGTGGGAGCCGCTGCGCAGCGACCTCGACGCCTACATGGACGCGGTCAACGCCCAGGTCACCGGCACGATCGGGCTCAAGCTCTTCAAGGGCAGCGTCCGGGTGGTAACGCGCTCCTCGCCCAACGCCGTCTACGACGCTGACCTGGCTTCCTTCGACCAATCCGGCGGCCTTTTCTCGCAGACAGCTTCACCGGGCTTCATCGAGCTCTGGTCGCTGCAGTCGCGGATGGCGCACCGGATTCGCCAGCGCGGAGAGAAGGAGTAGCGATGGCCTACGACAAGCTCGGCAAGGCGGCAATCCGCTTCGCGGTCAAGTACGTGCGGCGCCGCTACCGGCGTCAGATCCGCATTGGCATCGGAGTCTCCGCGCTTGCATTGGCGATTGCGGCCTATGCCGCGAGCCGCAACGTGCCCGAGGGCTAGCTAGCCTCGATAGCTTCGTGGCGCGATCGCTCGCGACAAAGGCGGGAAGCCATGCGCTTCTAGCTGCCTTCCTCTCCGTACTGCTGGCGCCGACCGCGCTCGCGGCTGCGCCTGCCCCGGCGACCGATATCTCGGCCCTGCAGCAGAAGGTTGCCGCCGGTCGCGACGAAGCCGGCTCGCTCGCCGGTCAGCTACAGGCTGCCCAGGGAGAACTTGCCTCGGCGGAACAGGAAGCCGCTGCGGCCAGTGCCCGCGAGAAGAAGCTCACCACGCTGCTGGCAACGGGCGAAGAAAAGGCATCCAGGCTGGCCGGCGAAGTGCAGCAGACCAAGCGCCGACTGCTGGCCGAAAAACGACGCCTGCACCGAGCTCGGGCCGCCCTTGCCACTCGGCTCGTAGCGATCTACGAGAGCGGCTCGCCCAGCACTGCCAGCATCATCCTCGCCGCCGACAGCATCGATGAACTGGCGACCCGCAGCGAATACCTGGAGCGGATCCAGCAGTCCGACTCCGATCTGGCCGCCCGTGTGGCCCAGGTCCGTCGCACCGTCGCCGCCGCCCTCGACCGGGTCGCCGCGCTCAAAGCCCGCGTCGACTCCTACAACGAACGCCTAGCTGCGGCACGCACTGAAGTGGCGGGCGTGCGTGAGTCCGCCGAGGCGGCCGCATCACACTTGGACGCCGTTGCCGCTGCCCGCTCCGCCGCGTTGGCGAGCCTGAAGACCAAGATCGGCAGCTGGGTCAACGACATCGAGGCAGCCAAGGCCGCCGAAGCGGAACGGATCAGCTCCGCAGAAGCCGAAACCGAAGTCGAACGCTGGCTGGGCGGCCCCTACTCGATCCCGGCCTACATCGTGATGTGCGAGTCGGGCGGCAATTACAGCGCTCTCAATCCGTCCAGCGGAGCCGGCGGCGCTTACCAGATTCTTCCCTCGACCTGGGAGCTCTACGGTGGCAGTGGTGAGCCCCAGAATGCCCCGAAGGCAGAACAGGACAAGATCGCCGCGGAAATCTGGGCCGACTCGGGCTCCAGCGCCTGGGTCTGCGGCTAAGCGCAGAGCCCGGGGCAAATAGTCGCGGAAGGTGCGCGGAAGACGCCCAAAGGCGCCCCGCTCCATCTGAAGTGATTGGCATGATCGGCCACCGATCGTGAGTAGTCCACCCGCCGTCCACCTGCATGCCCACAGCGAGTACTCGCTGCTCGATGGCGCCTGCAAGATCGACGCGATGGCGGCTCGGGCTGCCGAAATGGGCCAGCCCGCTCTCGGCTTGACCGACCACGGTGTGATGAACGGCGCCGTCGATCTCTACAAGGCCTGCAAGAAGCACGGGATCAAGCCGATCGCCGGTTTCGAGGCCTACTTCGTCGATGACGTCAAGACGATCAAGGAGAAGCCGAAGTACGAGCGCAACCACCTGACGCTGCTGGCCGAAAATGACACCGGCCTGGCCAACCTGGTCAAGCTCACCTCGGCCGGCTTCCTCGAAGGCTTCTCGCGCGGCAAGGCCAACGTCGACATGGAGATGCTGGCCGCGCATGCGGAGGGCGTGATCGTGCTCACCGGCTGCCTGCAGTCGCGCTTCTGCCGCCGCCTGATCGAGGAGCGCCCCGACGACGCCCGCGCCCACCTCGACGACCTGATCCAGGCCTTCGGTCCCGAGCAGGTCTACTTCGAGGTGCAGAAGAACGGTATCCCCGAGCAGGACAAGGCCAATGAGGGCATCGTCCGCTACGCCCGCGAGCTCGGCCGGCCGCTGGTCGGCACCGCCGACGTCCACTACCTGCGGCGCGAGGACTTTGAAGACCACGCGGCGCTGCTCTGCGTGCAGACCAAGTCGACCCTGGAAGCGCCGAAGATGAGCTTCGACACCAACGAGTTCTACCTCAAGGACTCCGAGGAAATGGCGGCCTCCTTCGCCGAGTGGCCGGAGGCGGTGCCGACCACGCTGGAGATCGCCGAGCGCTGCAACATCGACATCGAGCTCGGCAAGCTGCTGCTGCCGCGCTACCCGACGGCCGACGGCGAGGAGCCGGAGGCAATGCTGCGCCGCGTCGCCGAAGAGGGACTGCGGGCGCGCTACGGCGACCCGCTGCCGGCCGAGGCGGTCGAGCGGATGGAGTTCGAGCTCGGGGTGATCGAAGAGATGGGCTTCCCGTCCTACTTCCTGATCGTCTGGGACTTCGTGCGATACGCGAAGGACAACGGCATCGCGGTTGGCCCGGGTCGCGGCTCGGCGGCGGGCTCGATCGTCGCCTACGCGCTGACGATCACCGACATCGACCCGCTCGCCGAAGACCTGCTCTTCGAGCGCTTCCTCAACCCCGGGCGCAAGTCGATGCCCGATATCGACATCGACTTCTCGGTCCGCGGCCGCGAGCGGATGATCCGCTACGTCGCCGACAAGTACGGCCGCGAATCGGTCGCCCAGATCATCACCTTCGGCAAGATGGCGCCGCGCGCCGCCACCCGCGACGCCGCCCGTGTGCTCGGCTTCGATTACGGCACCGGCGACCGCCTGGCAAAGCAGATTCCGGAGCCGATCATGGGCCGCAGCCCATCCTTCGAGGAATGCCTCAAGGCGGGCCAGGAGCTGAAGAAGACCTACGACGCCGAGCCCGACGCGAAACGGATCATCGACGTCGCCCAGGGCCTCGAGGGGATCATCCGCAACAACTCGATCCACGCCGCCGCGGTGGTGATCGCCGACCGCCCGCTGCAGGAAGTGGTGCCGCTGCAGCTGGCCGAGGACAAGACCGCTCCGGCGCCCGCCAACGGCAGCGGCAAGGCCGAGCGCCAGTACAAGATCGTGACCCAGTACTCGATGGGGCCGATCGAGGAAATCGGCCTGCTGAAGATGGACTTCCTCGGCCTCCGCAACCTCGACGTGATCGAGGACGCGATCGACATCATCCGCCGCTCGCGCGGCGAGGAGGTCGACATGGAAGCGATCCCGATCGACGACGCCAAGACCTACGAAATGCTCGCCCGCGGCGACTCGACCGGTGTCTTCCAGTTCGAGTCGGAGGGGATGCGCGACGCCCTGCGCAAGGTCGGGCCGACCGAGTTCGCCGACCTGGTCGCGCTCGGCGCCCTCTACCGGCCCGGCGCGATGGCCTACATCCCCGCCTACGCCAAGGGCAAGAAGGACCCCTCGACGGTGCGCTACCCGGACCCGCGCCTGCGCGCGATCACCGAGGAGACCCACGGCTGCGTCGTCTACCAGGAGCAGTTGATGGCGATCGCCCGCGAGATGGCCGGCTTCTCCGGTGCCGAGGCGGATGACCTGCGCAAGGCGATCGGCAAGAAGAAGCGCGAGCTGATGGCGACGATGAAGGACAAATTCATGCAGGGGCTGGCGGAATCGAACACCGCCCCCAACGTCGCCAAAGACCTCTGGAAACTGAACGAAGCCGCCGCCGACTACTCCTTCAACAAGTCCCACGCCGCCTGCTACGGGCTGATCTCCTACCGCACCGCCTATCTCAAGGCCAACTACCCGGCCGAGTACATGGCCGCGGTGATCTCCTCGGTGATGAACACCAAGGACAAGGTGCCGTTCTTCGTCAACCGCTGCGAGGAGATGGGAATTGACGTGCTGCCGCCCGACGTCAACTCCTCCGACCACAGCTTCGTCGTCTCCGAGAAGGCGATCCGCTTCGGGCTCGACGCGGTCAAGAACGTCGGTCACGCCGCGGTCGAGGCGATCCTGCGCGCGCGCGAGGATGCCCCGATCGCCTCGATTTGGGACTTTTGCGAGCGCGTCGATTCACGCGCGGTGAACAAACGCGCGATCGAATGCCTGGTCAAGTGCGGTGCCCTCGATTCCACCGAGGCCACGCGCAGGGGCATGCTCGAGGCCCTGCCGGCCGCTCAGTCCGCCGGTCAGAAGGCGCAGGAGGATGCGCAGCTTGGCCAGGGCTCGATCTTCGACTTCGGCGAGGAGACGGGCGCCGGCGCCCACGCCACCCAGGCCCACCACCGCCCGCCGATCTCCGCCGCCGAGTTCGAGCGCGCCGAGCTGCTGGCGATGGAGAAGGAGACGCTGGGGACGTACCTCTCCGAGCACCCGTTGACCGAGGTGCGCGGGGCGCTGCGGGCCAGGGTCGATTGCAGCATCGCCGACCTGACCAACAAGCAGGACGGTTCCTGGGTGACCGTCGGCGGCATCGTCACCGAGTGCAAGAAGATCCGCACCAAGAGCGGCAATCAGATGATGTTCGCCACCCTCGACGACGTCGAGGGGCAGGTCGAGATGCTGGTCTTCAAGGCCGATGAGTCCCAGAGCGCCGCCGTGATCGAACCCGACGCGATCGTCGTCGTCCGCGGCCGCCTCGACCACAAGGACCGCGGCGAGACCAAGCTGGTGGTGCAGGAGGCCGAGCGCTTCGAACCGGACGCGGCCGAAATCGCCGCCGCGCCGGCAGTGGCCAGTGCGCCTTCCGGTCCCTTCGAGGTCGAGATCGAGGCGGCCATGCTCACCCTCGCCATGGTCGATGAACTGAAGGCCGTGCTCGAACACCACAAGGGAGAGGCAGAGGTCCACCTCGCTATCCGCAGCAGCAGCACTGCCGAGCCGAGGCGTTTCCTGCTCGGCGAGGGATACCGAGTGCGCCCCTCGGGCCGCCTGCGCAGCGAGCTCGACCACCTGCTGGGCTCAGCTGCCCTGGCTGCTTAGCCAGGGCAGGCCTTGGTTTTCGGGTCCCCGCCTCCGTAGACTTCATTCATGCCAGCAACTCGTGAGAAGACGGGTGAGTGCCGCCAGTGCCGCTCCTTCTGCGACAAGATGGTCGAGCCGCGCGGTTGCGTCGAAATGCGTTGCCGCTTCCTCTACTCCTTCGTCGATATGTTGAGCGGCAGCCAGTACGTCGGCTGCATGCAGGACGTCTTCGCCGCCAAGGTCGAGCTCGATGCGGTCCTGCAGCCGGGTGGCTTCGGCGGGGTGAAGATGACCGGGGAGGCGCTGCCGCACTGCCAGTTCTCGGTGGAGCAGGCCTATGAGGGCGAGGGCGACTCCTACGACTGCGTCAATCGCCGCTTCTTCGACTGCTCCGACAGCAGTCCGGAGGCGATCAAGGCCTTCGATCTGCGCGACGTCTGAGCGGCGCGGATCCGACACCGTTCCGTGTACGATCCCGCGCCATGAGCGATACAGCGGCAGTGGCAGAGGCAGAGAAAGAGAGCTTGATGACTGAGGCAGCGGGCGGTGACGGCAATCCCAGCGAGGGGCCCCAGTTCACCCTCGAGCTGAACCAGGACCAGAAGGACATCCGCGAGTGGGTGCACGGCTTCGCCGAGGGCGTCGTCCGTCCCGCTGCGGAGGAATGGGACGAGCGCGAGGAGACCCCCTGGCCGGTGATCCAGGAGGCCGCCAAGATCGGCCTTTACAGCTTTGAAGCGCTGGGCCAGTTCTTCGCCGACCCCACCGGCCTGACGCTGCCGATCGCCAACGAGGAGCTCTTCTGGGGCGACGCCGGCATCGGCATGGCGATCATGGGCACCTCGCTCGCGGTCGCTGCGATCTTCGGCCAGGGAACCGGGGAGCAGATCGGCGAGTGGATCCCGCAGTGTTTCGGCAGTCCCGAGGACCCCAAAGTCGCCGCTTTCTGCGCCTCTGAGCCGGACGCCGGCTCCGACGTCTCTGCGATCCGCACCACCGCCAAGTACGACGAGGCAAGCGACGAGTGGGTGATCAACGGCCAGAAGGCCTGGGCGACCAACGGCGGCATCGCCGACGTCCACGTCGTCATCGCCACGGTCGACCGCGAGCTCGGCTCACGCGGCCACGCCGCCTTCGTGATTCCGCCGGGGACGAAGGGCTGCGAGCAGGGTGCCAAGGTCAAGAAGCACGGCCTGCGTGCGTCGCACACCGCTGACGTCCATCTCGACGACTGCCGCGTTCCGGGCTCCTGCCTGCTCGGCGGCAAAGAAAAGCTTGATGAGCGCCTGGCGCGGGTGCGCGAAGGCAAGAAGGGCAAGTCGCAGGCAGCAATGCAGACCTTCGAGGCAAGCCGCCCCACGGTCGGTGCCCAGGCTGTCGGCATCGCCCGCGCGGCCTACGAATACGCGCTCGAGTACGCCAAAGAGCGCTCCCAGTTCGGCCGCGCGATCATCGAGAACCAGTCGATCGCCTTCACCCTCGCCGACATGAAGCTGGAGATCGACGCCGCCCGCCTGCTCGTCTGGCGCGCCGCCTGGATGGGCCGCACCGGGCAGAAATTCGAAAACGCCGAGGGCTCGATGTCGAAGCTGAAGGCCGGCGAGGTCGCCGTCTGGGCGACCGAGCGGGCGATCCAGATCCTCGGCGGCAATGGCTACACCCGCGAGTTCCCGGTTGAGCGGATGCACCGCGACGCGAAGATTTACACGATCTTCGAGGGGACCTCAGAGATCCAGCGCCTCGTCATCTCGCGCTCGATCTCGGGCGTTCACGTCAAATAGCCCGGGTCCAAGCGTCTGAGGTAAGGGAGCCCGGCGGGTCTCTGGGCGAATTGATGTCGCACGCGCCTGCGGCGCTTAGCGACAATTGAAGAGCGCGGCTTTGCCGCGCCTAGAGGCACGAGTGCAGCGGCGGCCTTCGGCCACATTCGCCCAGAGACCCACCGGGCTCCCTCTCGACAGCGAGCTTGGAGCACGGGCCCTGAGCCGAAAGCACTCAAGCGAGCCACTGGGCTGAGGAGCGCCGTGCTCGTATCGGTTGAGCTTGGTGATTCGGAGCGGATTGGAGAGGGACGGCGGTTGGCTCTCGCGGGAATGTTGCCGAAGGCAGCGGAAATGCAATCCGGTGTCTGCGCGGCGAAGCCGCGCTCCTTCCTCGGAGCTAAGCGCTCGCGAAGCGGGCGCGTGCGACATCAATTCCCGCGAGAGCCAACCGCCGTCCCTACCGATTGCGCTTCCTGAGCCCCGCTTTGCGCAGGCGCTTCGCCGCCAGGACTTCCTTGCGGTCCGCGCCTTTCTTGTCAGGTCCCGGTGTCTCGAGCGTCGCCGGCAGGCCCTCGAAGCGGGGCTCTGAGAGGAAGGCGGCCAGGCCCTGTTTGCCCATCTCGCCTTTGCCGAGGTTGGCGTGGCGGTCGCGGCAGGAGCCGAGGGGGGCGGCGGCGTCGTTGACGTGCAGGCACTGCAGGCGCTCGATGCCGACCTTGGCGTCGGCTTCGTCGACGACGGCGCTCAGGTGTTCCTCGTCGGTGATGTCGTAGCCCTGGACGAAGAGGTGGCAGGAGTCGAGGCAGAGGCCGAGCCGCTTGCCGCTGCCGGCGAGCTCGATCAGCTCTGCGGTCTGGTCGAAGTCGCGGCCGAGCAGGCCCTTGTGGCCGGCGGTCTGCTCGAGCAGGAGGGGGCAGCGGTCGCTGTCTTTGAGGGCGGCGGCGATTGTCTTCCCGGCGCGTTTCATCGAGGGCCCGAGCGGCTCTTTCACCTGCGCCCCCGGGTGCAGGACAACGCCGGCGGCGCCGATTTCGTCGCCGATCCGCAGGGCGTGGGTCAGCGAGGCCTGGGACTTCTTACGCAGCTCCTTGTCCTTGCTGGCGCAGTTGATCAAGTAGACGGCGTGGATCACCACCGCTTCGATCGGGGAGCTCGCCATCGCCTCTTTGAAGGCGGCGAAATCATCCGGGCCGTACTTGGTCGGCCGCCACATCCGCGGGCTCTGGTTGAAGATCTGAATCGATTCGCAACCGCGCTCGGTCCCGCGCTCGATCGCCTTCTCGAGACCGCCAGAGGTGGAGACATGCGCGCCGATCAGCATCGATTCGCATCCTATGTCTGTGTAGGGCTTGGTCGTAGGCGTCGTTCATCTAGATTCCCCCCGTGTCAGCAGACTCTCCAACTCGCTTCCGCTTCGCCCCTTCGCCGACCGGCGCCCTGCATATAGGCGGGGCCCGCACCGCTCTCTACAACTGGCTTGCTGCCCGTCACGGTGGTGGTGAGCTGGTGTTGCGGATAGAGGACACCGATAAGGAGCGCTCGACCGAGGAGAACGTGGCGCAGATCCTCGACGCGATGGAGTGGCTCGAGCTTGACTGGGACGTGGGGCCGGTCTCGCAGGTCTCACGGGCCGAGCGTCACGCGGAGGCCCTTCAGCAGCTGCTCGACTCCGGCGCCGCATATCGCGACGCGGCCACAGCCAAGGACGTTGAGGCCTGGAAGGCCGAGCACGGTGCGGATCGTGGCTACCGTGGCGAGCCCGCCGACGACGGCAATGGTGCGGTGCGGCTGCGGGTGCCCGACGACGGCGAGACGGTGGTCCACGACCTGATTCGTGGCCAGGTCAGCTTTCCCAACCGCAGCTACGACGACTTCGTCATCGCCCGGGGCGACGGCTCTGTCCTCTACAACTTTGCCGTCGCGGTCGACGACGCCGAGATGGGGATCACCGAGGTCGTGCGCGGCGACGATCACCTCTCCAACACGCCGAAGCAGTTGCTCGTCCTCACCGCGCTCGGCCACGAGGCACCGCGCTATGCCCACCTGCCCCTGCTGCACGGCCCGGACGGCAAGAAGCTCTCCAAGCGCCACGGCGCCGCCTCGGTGCAGGAGCTGCGCGACGCCGGTTATCTGCCGGCGGCTGTGCGCAACTACCTGGCGCTGCTCGGTTGGGGAACCGACGACGACACCACGGTGATGCCGACCGAGGAGCTGGTTGCGCGCTTCCGGGTCGAGGACGTCGGCAGGTCGGCGGCGATCTTCGACGAGAAGAAGCTGCGCTGGCTAAACGGTCGCTTCATGCGGGAGATGCCGCTGGACGACTACACCGCCGCGGTGGCCAAGCACCTCGGACGCGAGCCCGACGAGCGCCTGCGTGGAGCTTGCGCGATCGCTCAGGAGAAAGCCCAGACGCTGGCGGAGGTCTGGGGCCTGATTCACTTCCTCTTCGAGCCGCCCGTTGAAGACGAGAAGGCTTGGGCGAAGGTGATGAAAGACGGTGCGCTGCCAGCGCTGGAAGCGGTCCGCAGCGCCCTCGGTGACGCGCCTGGCTTCGATGCCAATGCCGTCGAGGCCGCTCTCGGTCCGCTTCCTGAGCAGCTCGACACCAAGCCGGGCAAGGTCTACCAGCCGATCCGGGTCGCGATCACCGGCACCACGGTCTCGCCGGGAATCTTCGAGTCACTGGCTGCCCTTGGGCGCGAGGACTCGCTGCTCCGGATCGACGCAGCAGTCAAGCGTTTGCAGTCCTAACGGACAATCGCGAGCGCTGAAATCCACCTAATTGGACACATGGCGGCTTTATGCACCTTAATTTTGTGGATGGAGGGGCTAAACCGTGCGTCCTTTGCTGCCGATGAGGCAGTCGAGGAGTTTTCGCGCAATGCAGACCACCAAGCCCCAGATCAACGCCAAGACCAAGACGGGTGCCACCGGCAAAGGCGCCGGCGATAGGCCCGCCCCAGGCGCGCGCCTGGCCGCTGCCTTCGAGGCGGTGGAGAAATTCCCGGTCCTCCTGGAGTCACGGGCCCGGGTGATGCACGCGGCTACGGCCGAAAACGGGCGGCTGGGTGAGCTGGTCGAGGCAGTCGAGTCGGATGTCGGCCTGGCGATCGCGGTCTTGCGCTTCGCCAACCGCTCCAGCTCGCCGGCGGGGAGCATCGGCTCGGTTCCGGCGGCGATCGATGTCCTCAAGCCCTCCGGAGTTCTCGCCATCGCCGGCACCGCGCCGGTATTTGACTTCTTCGAGACCAACGGCGGCCGCGAGATGCGCCCCGAGCGTTTCCGCGTTCACGCCCTTGCCACCCAGCAGGCAGCCGATGAGATCGGCCGCGCGATCGGCTGGGAGGACCGCGACGAACTTGCTGTCGCGTCACTTCTTCACGACGTCGGTCGCCTCGTCATCGCCAACCTTCACCCCGGCGACCGCGGTCACTTTGATGCGCTCGCGAAGACTCCCGAGCAGCGCTTGCGCGAGGAACGCGATCGGCTTGGCATTGATCACGCCCTGGTCGGCGGCGTCCTGGCGCGACGCTGGAGCCTGCCGCAGCGGATCGCCGTCTCGATCGAGCGCCATCACGCCGACGACGCTGACGGTCTGGCGGCTTTGGTCGCGACCGCTGACATGGTCGCCCACTACAGCCAGGGCGAGGCGGTCTCTCCCGAGCGCCTGCACGCCTCGGCCAAACGCTGTGGTCTCAGCCCTGACGCCCTGCGCGACCTGCTCTACCAGCTTCCCTACGCCCGCAGCGACGTATCGCGTGTATCCGAGCCCTGTCCGCTCTCGGCCCGCGAGCTCGACGTCCTGCGCCACCTCTCCGAGGGCATGGTCTACAAGCAGATCGCCAGCGAGATGCAGCTCTCCGTCTCGACCATTCGCACCCACCTGCACAACGTCTACGGCAAGATCGGCGCCGTCGATCGCGCCCAGGCAGTTCTCACCGCGCGCGACCGCGGCTGGATCTAGCGGACCCTCGTTACTCGATCAGCGACTCGCGCAGGGCGATCGCCACGGCGTGAGTCCTGTTGCGGGCGCCAAGCCGCGCCAGGGCGTTCTTGGTGTGGGTCTTGATCGTTTCTTCGCTGAGGTCGAGCTCACGGGCGGCGACCGTGGTCGATTCGCCGTTGGCAAGGAGCTGGAGGATTTCGCGCTGGCGCTTGGTCAGCTTGCCGCGGCTGCCGCGCGGCGGCACGGCCGGATCGACAAAGCGTTCCTGGGCGAGCGCCGCCTGGGCAGCGTGCAGCAGCAACTCGGTGCTGGCGGTGCGCGAGATGTAGGCGTTGGCGCCGGCCTGCAGCGCAGCGCTGGCCAGATGGCGCTCGGCGCGCTCGCCGTGGGCGACGATGCCCAGTCCGGGTTCGGATTTGAGCATCATCCGAATCGTCTCGGTGGCGCCGAGCGGACTTGGGGTGATGCGGTCGGGATGGCGGCGCATGTCGATGATCGCGACGTCGATGCTGCCGATGTCGCGGACCAGGTCGACCGCCTCCTCGCGGCTCGCCGCCTCCTGGCACTCGAAACGGTCTTGCAGGGCTCGGCGCACGCCGATCCGGACGATCGGGTGACCGTCGACGACAAGGCACTGTGGTCGCTCGCTCAGGACTGCTTCCGATATCTGGGGGTTCGGCGATGGCTCCATCGTCAGCCCTGGAGCCCGGTGCGACCGATCCTAACCCAGTCCGGGCGGTGCGGTAGAAAGTCCTTGTGATCTCGATCACCTCGAAGTCGCGCTACGCCGTGGTCGCGATGGCGGAGCTGGCGCGATCGGGCGAGCGACCCGTCCCGATCAAGGAGCTGGCCGAGCGCCGCGACATCCCCGAGCAGTTCCTCGAGCAGCTCTTCTCGACCCTGCGCCGCGCCGGCCTGCTGACCAGCCATCGCGGCATGCGCGGCGGCTACACGCTCTCGCGCCCGGCCGAGGAGATCTCCGTGCTCGAGGTCGTGCAGGCACTCGACGGCAAGGTCGGCCAGGAGGCCGACGAGGCGGGCGGCATCTGGTCCGAGGGCGTCACCGCCCTGCGCAAGGTCTTCAGCCAGACCACGATCGCCGAAATCGCCCGCCGCGAGGCCGAGGCCGCCGGCAGCGGCATGTACTTCATCTAGATCAGGCCGCACTCCAAGGCGACAGGGGGAGAAGCCCGACCTCCCGTTGCTTAGGGCGTTCTCTGATGAAGGGGACGCTCAGCCAGAAGAAGGCGATCAAGTTGTTGAAGGAAAACGGCTGGATGCAAGTTCGTGGCGGTAAGCATCAGGTCAAGATGACAAAGCCAGGGTGTCGCCCGATCACGCTTCCGCAGCACAGGGGACGCGACTACCAGGAAGGACTGGCTAGGGCGATTCTCAAGCAGGCGGGCCTACAATGAGAGGACTTCACCTATGGAGTTGACCGCTCGCATCCATATCGAGGAAGGCAGCTACTGGGCTGACGTGCCAGAGCTACCTGGCTGCTTTGCCTCCGGCGACACTCTGGACGAGTTGTTCGAGTCTTTGCAAGAGGGCGTTGCCCTCCATCTGGCCGATGAGAACGACCAGGGCGGGCCGCTGCACGTTGCGACGGCGACGCTGACCGACCAGCCGTTTTCGGCCGCCTAGAAAACTTGCGGATCGGGCCAACTGCAGCTGCGGTAGTTGGCGAGACGCCCCTGGTCTCGCTCTCGCGACTTGCAGAGGGTCTTCCCGGCGAGGTCTGCGTCAAGCTCGAGCAGCTCAATCCCGGTGGCTCGGTCAAGGACCGGATCGGTGTGGCGATGATCGATGCGGCCGAGGCGGAGGGGCTGATCGAGCCGGGCAAGTCGGTGATCGTCGAGCCGACCAGTGGTAACACCGGAATTGCCCTGGCAATGGTCTGCGCGGCGCGTGGGTACGAGCTGATCCTCACCCTGCCGGAGGGGATGAGCCGCGAGCGCAGCAAGCTGCTGCGCGCCTACGGCGCCGAAGTTCGCGAGACCCCTTCGCTCGGCGGCATGACCGAGGCGGTCGAGCTGGCCGAGGAAATCTGCAAGCAGCGCAAGGGCTTCATGCCGCAGCAGTTCTCCAACCCGGCCAACCCGGAGGCCCACCGGCGCACCACCGCAGAGGAGATCTGGCGTGACACCGAGGGCGAGATCGGGGCCTTCGTCGCCGGCGTCGGCACGGGGGGGACGATCACCGGTGTCGGCCAGGTGCTGCGCGAGCGCAGCCCGGAGACCCTGATCGTCGCCGTCGAGCCCGCCGCCTCACCCGTCCTCTCCGGCGGGGTACCCGGTCCCCACAAGATCCAGGGGATCGGCGCGGGCTTCGTGCCCTCGGTGCTCGACCGCAGTGTGATCGACGAGGTGATCTCGGTTGGTGACGAGGATGCCCTGGAGACCGCCCGCCTGGTCGCCCAGCGCGAGGGCGTTCTCGCTGGGATCTCGGCCGGCGCCAATGTCAAGGCGGCATTGGAGGTGGCGGCGCGGTCGGCGATGAAGGGCAAACGCGTGGTGACGATCGTCTGTGACTCGGGCGAGCGCTACGTGTCCCTACCCTTCTTCTCACCATGAACCGCTGGAAGAGGCTGGTGATCGAGGTGCGCGCGGACGTCGCCGCGGCGCGCGATCGTGACCCGGCCGCGCAGCAAGTCTCCAGCCTGGAGATCCTGCTCAGTTGGGGCGGGGTGCAGGCGCTGCTTGCCCACCGCCTCGCCCACGCGCTGCTCGAGGCCGGGGTGCCGATCGCGCCGCGGGTGCTCTCCTACCTGACCCGTTCGGTGACGGGGGTTGAGATCCATCCCGCGGCGAAGATCGGCCGCGAGTTCTTCATCGACCACGGCTCCGGTGTCGTGGTTGGCGAGACGGCCGAGATCGGCGAGCGGGTCACCCTCTACCAGGGGGTGACGCTCGGTGGCACCGGCTTTCAGCGCGGCAAGCGCCACCCGACCCTGGGCGACAACGTCACGGTCGGCTCCGGCGCCAAGCTGCTCGGTCCGATCGCGGTCGGCGATGGCGCCAAGATCGGTGCCAACACGGTGGTGATCGAGGACGTGCCGCCGGGCGCGACCGTGGTCGGCAACCCTGGCCACCCGGTCAAAGTCGACGGCAAACGGGTCGAGGGGCCGGACGCCGATTGGATCCACCTGCCCGATCCGATCGCCGAGGCGATCAAATCACTCTCGCAGCGGATCGGTGAGCTGGAGCAGCGGCTGGCCGAGCTCGATGGCGGTAAGACCTCCGGCGAGGGAGCAGCCGCCGAGCTGCGCGAGCGCACTGGCCGTTCGTCGGCCGGTGGCTGAAGTAGCCTGAGCCGCCTCGCCCACGCTCCTCGAAAGGATCTGTCTTGAGTAAGCGCCTTCTCCTGCTTCCCGTTCTCCTGATTCTCTCGGCTCTCGCACTCGCGGCCTGCGGCAGCAGCGGTGGCGACGAGGGTGAAATCGAAGAGGTGGTCGAGACCTCGGCGACGAGCACGGATCCGGCTGACTGCAAGAAGCTGAACACCCAGCAGTTCATCGAGCAGACCACGCAGGAAAGCGGCGCTGACGCCGTCAAGCGGTGCGAAGCGGAAGCCAAGGAAGAAGAAGGCGCCGAGTCGGTCAGCGTCTCGGCAGTCGAGGTCGACGGTTCGGATGCGACCGCCGAGGTGGCGATGAGCGGCGGCAACCTCGATGGGCAGGCGCTGGAAGTGGCGCTGGTCAAGGACGGCGAGGGGTGGAAGCTGAACGAAGTCGTCAAGTTCACCGAGTTCGACCAGGCGAAGCTGGTCGAGATTCTCGAAGACGGGCTCACCGAACCCTCGTCCGAAGTCGACCCCAAGTTCGCCAGCTGCATGGTCGAAGGCTTCAAGCAGGGCTCCCAATCGGAAGTCGAAGAACTGCTCTTCGGCGATTCCCCGCAGGCGCTCGAAGACCTGTTCGAATCCTGCGCCTCTAAGTCCTCCGCATAGACACCGGGCCGGCCGCGGCCGGGGCTATTCTCGGAGCGATGCTGCAGATGGACTTCGAGAGCCCGCCCGAGGAGGGCGGGGCCCCGATCGAAGCCGGCGCGGACCGCGCCGAGCGCCTTCTCGCTGGGCTCAATGAGCCGCAGCGCCAGGCCGTAATCCACGGCGAGGGACCGCTGCTGGTCCTCGCCGGCGCTGGCTCGGGCAAGACCCGGGTGCTGACCCACCGCATCGCTTATCTGCTGGCAACGGGAGCGGCGCGGCCGGGAGAGATCCTCGCGATCACCTTCACCAACAAGGCAGCGAGCGAGATGCGCGAGCGGGTCGGGGCGCTGATCGGGCGCTCAGTGAGGGCGATGTGGGTGACCACCTTCCACTCCGCTTGCGCGCGAATGCTGCGTGCCGATGCCGAGAAGCTCGGCTACGCCCGCACCTTCA
Organism: uncultured Solirubrobacterales bacterium; assembly: GCA_963701265.1. Lineage (GTDB taxonomy): Bacteria > Actinomycetota > Thermoleophilia > Solirubrobacterales > 70-9 > VRUE01. The sequence continues at coordinate 1,666,524 of OY969581.1, read as the reverse complement.
CGATCTACGACGAGTCGGATTCGCTGCGCATGCTCAAGCGCTGCATGACCGAGCTCGGTGTCGACCCCAAACGCTACCCGCCGCGCTCGATCCGCTCGCAGATCTCGGGCGCCAAGAACAAGCTGGTCGATTCGGACAGCTATGTGCCTGCCGAAAACAACCCGTTTGAGGAAACGGTCGCGGACCTCTACCCGCTGTATGAGAAGCGCATGCTGGCGGCCAACGCGATGGACTTCGACGACCTCCTGGTCCGCACCGTCAACGTGCTGGAAGTCTCCAACGAGGCACGCGAACGCTGGCGCCGCACCTTCCGCCACGTCCTCGTCGATGAGTACCAGGACACCAACCATGCCCAGTACCGGCTGCTGCAACTGCTCACCGAAGAGCACGGCAACCTGATGGTGGTCGGCGACGACGATCAGTCTGTCTACGGGTTCCGTCACGCGGACATCAGCAACATCCTCGACTTCGAGAAGGACTTCCCCGACGCCGAGGAAGTCAAGCTGGAGCAGAATTACCGCTCGACTCAAACCATCCTTTCGGCCGCCAACGCGGTGGTCGAGCGCAATCGCGAACGGCGGCCAAAGCAGCTTTGGACCGAAACCGTTGGCGGTGAGCCGGTGCGGCTCTCCGAGCTCTCCGACGAGCACGAGGAGGCGCGCTGGGTGGCTGGGGAGATCGGACGCCTCGCCGAGGAGGACGGGGTCAAGCGCGAGGACGTCGCGGTCTTCTACCGGACCAACGCGATGAGCCGGGTGCTCGAGGACACGCTCAACCGCTTCGACCTGCCCTACCAGGTGATCGGCGGCACCAAGTTCTACGAACGCGCCGAGATCAAGGACGCGGTCGCCTACCTCAGCCTGCTCGCCAATCCCGCCGACCAGGTCTCCTTCGCCCGCATCGTCAACTCGCCCCGCCGCGGCATCGGCAACACCACCCAGGGCCGGATCGCGTCCCATGCCAACACCACCGGCAAGACGATCTGGGAGGTGATCGAGAGCGTCGGAGAGGTGCCGGCGCTGAACAGCGGCGCGATCAAGGCGGTCTCCCGCTTCTACGAGACGATGGCCGCGCTGCGCGAACGGGCGCAGGAGGAAGGCCCCGTTGCCGGCCTGCTCGAGGCGGTGCTGAACGAGAGCGGCTACCTGGAAGCGCTCTCGGCCGAGCGTACGATCGAGGCCGAGGGGCGGGCGGAGAATCTGGAAGCGCTGATCGCGGGCGCCGCCGAGTTCGACATCGAGCGCGAGCAGGAGGGGGAGAGCGAGATACCTCCCCTGGAGGAGTACCTGCAGCAGATCTCGCTTTACACCCAGCAGGACGACCTGGTCGACGGCGAGCAGGAGTCGCTGGTGACGCTGATGACCCTGCACAACGCCAAGGGCCTCGAGTACGACACCGTATTCATCATCGGCTGCGAGGACGGCGCCTTCCCCCACATGCGGGCACTGGAAGAGGGGGGCGAGGAGGAGGAGCGGCGGCTCTGTTACGTCGGCATCACCCGTGCCCGTCAGCGCCTCTACCTGACCTGGGCGCGCGAACGCAGCCTCTTCGGTCGCTCCGAGCGCAACCTGCCCTCGCGCTTCGTCGACGAGCTGCCGGCCGAGCTGACCGAGCGCCACTCCAGCGCGCCTGGCTCGGCCGCCGGCATCGGCTGGGATTCCGGTGAGGACGCGGCGCCGATCGATCCCGGCCCGACCCTGGAGCTGCAGGTCGGCGACGACGTCGTCCACGCCAGCTTTGGCGATGGCGTGGTGACGGCGGTCGAGGCGGGAGGCGTCGTCGTCGTACGCTTCGCCGGTGACGGCGGCGAGCGCAAGCTGATGGCCGACTACGCGCCGATCCGGAGGCGTTAGTGGCGGCGCGGGTAATCGATGGCAAGGCGGTGGCGGCGGCCGTCCGCGGGCAGGTTGCGACGGAGGTCGCCAGCTTCGCCGCGGAGCGGGGTCGCACACCGCTGCTGACCACCGTGATCGTCGGCGATGACCCCGCCTCGGAGGTCTACGTGCGCAACAAGCACCGCGCCTGCGAGGAGGCCGGCATGCGCTCGGCCCACCACGGGCTTCCCGCCGAGACGAGCGAGGCCGAGCTGCTTCGGTTGGTCACCGAGCTTGGCGAGGACGATGATGTCGACGGCATCCTCGTCCAGCTGCCGGTCCCCGATCAGATCGATCCCGATCGCATCGTCGCAGCGATCGACCCGGCCAAGGACGTCGACGGCCTGACCCCGGTCAATGCCGGCCTGCTCGCCCACGGCATGCCGGGGCTCGTGCCCTGCACGCCATCCGGGGTGATGGAGCTGCTCCGCCATGAGGGCGTGGAGCTTGAGGGGGCCGAGGCCGTCGTGGTCGGGCGCTCGAAGCTGGTCGGCGTGCCGGTGGCTCGCCTGCTGCTGGCGGCCAACGCGACGGTAACCGTCTGCCACTCCCGCACGCGGGATCTGGCCGCAACCTGCAGGCGCGCCGACGTTCTCGTCGCCGCGGTCGGCAGCCCCCGTTTGCTTGGTGGTGAGGCGGTCAAGCCCGGTGCGGTCGTGATTGACGTCGGGGTCAACCGCACCGACGACGGCCTTGTCGGTGACGTCGACTTCGATGCGGCCTCAGAGGTCGCCGCCGCGATCACGCCAGTGCCCGGTGGGGTCGGCCCGATGACAATCGCGATGCTGCTCGTAAATACGTTGGCCGCGGCCAGGGCGCGGGTGTAATGTCGCCCCTCGACCCCTAAGTTCGACCGGAGGATGGATAGATGGAGCACCTAGACAAGCTCAGCCCCGGAGAGAAGATCGCCGGCGGCTCGGCGATCCTGCTCTTCATCTTCATGTTCTTCGATTGGTTCGGCGTTGAAGTGACCGGGGTCGGCGGCTTCTCCGGCAGCGTGCCGGGTGGGGGCGGCAGCGCCTGGGACGCTCTCGACTTCATCCCGATCATCCTCTTGATCACGATCATTGCCGCGCTCGTGCTGGTCGGACTGCGTTTGACTGATTCCACCTATGAGCCGCCCGTGCCGATGAGCACGATCGTCACGGTGCTGGGCGTGATCTCAGTCGTGCTGATTCTCTTCCGCATCATCTTTCCACCGAGCTTCGGCGACTTCGGCGGCGTATCCGTTGACGCAACCCTCAGCCTCGGAATCTTTCTCGGCCTGATCGCGGCTGGGGGGATTGCCTTTGGTGGCTACAGCACGATGAAAGAAGAAGGGATCACCTTCGGTGACGCGGCCGATCGGCTCTCGAGTGGGGGGTCGGATGGTTCACTGCCGCATCAGCACTCGGCTTCAACGCCGCCTCCGCCACCCCCTCCGTCTTCGACGCCTCCGGCGCCGCCGAGCTCTCAGGGTCCGCCGCCGCCACCTCCTCCGCCTAGCGGCTGAGACTTCGGGGGAGGGGCGGGTAGCCCTCCCCAAAACGAGCGGCCAGGAGGCCGCTCTTGAGTGTTTTGGAGAGGGCTACCCGCCCCTCTTCGCGAGTTCGGCCGCTATTCGAGCGGCGAAAGCGATGACCGTCATCATTGGATTGACGCCGACGGAGGTGGGGAAGATCGAGGCGTCGGCGACGTAGAGGTCGCTGACGCCGTGTACCGAGCCGTCGGGCCCGCACACACCATCGCCCGAAGCTGAGATCCGGGCGGTCCCCATTGGGTGAAAGGCCTCTAGACGCAGCGCGGAGGGCTTGAAGCGGGTCGATTCGAAGGTCGCGAGCTTCTCCGGGGTGAGCTTGCCGACGCGGGCGATGTTGGGATAGACCTCAATCGCGCCAGCGGCGAAGTGGATCTCGGCCGCTCGGGCGATCCCGTAGACCAGGCGGTCCGCGTCGGCTTGGGTGAGCTTGTAGCGGGCTCGGAGGGCGCCTTTGCCCGTGAGGTCGACGCGGCCGCTGGAGGTGTCGGAGAGGTGGACTCCGATTGAGGCTACGTGGCCGAATTCGAGGATTGAGCGCTGGTGCTCGCGGCCGGCGCCGGGGAGCCAGGCGCCGCCGAAGGCGAGCGGGGTGAAGGTGGCCTCGAGCAGGAGGCGCTGCGGCTCCCACTGGTCGATGTAATAGCTCTGCATCACGCCGTCCCAGCCGCGCACCTCCTCTGCGTAGCGGGCGCCGACCCAGCAGGCGGGGTGGATGTGGAGGTTGCGGCCGACCTGAGGGCCACCGAGGCCGGAGCGCAGCAGCAGCTCGGGAGTGCCCAGGGCGCCGCCGGCGACGATGGTGGCCAGTCGCGCCCGCACGGTGTAGGGGCGGGTGCTTGTGCAACCCACCCCGACGGCTCGGCCGTCCTCGACCAGAATCCGCTGCGCCTCGACGCCGGTTCGCAAGCGGGCTCCCGCGGCTACCGCTCGCGGCAGGTAGCTGACGTGCATGCCGCGCTTGGCGTCGATCTCGCAGCCGAAGGGACAGGAGCTGCACTGCACGCAGTTGCCGGCGTTGCGGGCGATCGGGCCGCCGCTGGCGCCGATCGCGGCCGCGCCCTCCATCGCCAGCTGCCCGTTGCGTCCCATCCGCTCGGGGTCGACCGGCGTTACGTGCAGAAACTGCTCGGCCACGGAGAACTCCTGTCCGAGATCGGTGGCCCACTCGATGCCAAAGCGCCGGTTCCAATCCTCGAGCACCGGATCGGGCGCGCGGAAGCAGGTGCCGGAGTTGACCACGGTGGTGCCGCCGACGGTGCGCGCGACCGGCACCGGGATTGGGGGCCGCCCCTCGGCGATCGTCAGGCCGCCGTCGCGGTAGAGGCGGGCGATCGCGTCCAGCGGCTCCGCCGGGTAGCTGTCGCGGTTGAAGCTCTCACCGGCCTCGAGCACGATCACGTCGAGCCCGGCCTCGGCCAGGGTCGCCGCGGCGACGGCGCCGCCGGCCCCGGAGCCGACGATGACCACGTCGCATTCCTCACCTTCGCCCGCCGGCTCGGTCTCGCCGAGCGCGCCGGAGGGGTCGGGCAACGACCCGTCGTCGAGCCGGCAGCTCGTCGTGAAGCCCACCCGCCGCTCGACCTCCGGCGCGATCGCGCTGCCCAGCGTGGCGAAGACCTTGGCCATCAGCAGCAGCTCGTGATGGAGGCCGAAGCGCGATGCCTCCATTCCGCGCAAGAAGTCCTCGCGCGCCGCCGGGCCAAGGCGGCTGAAGCGCCAGGGGAAGGGCAGCCACTCGAAGGCGCGTAGGCCCAGCTTGATCCGCGCCAGCGCCCGCGGCGAGACCGAGCGGAGGAACTCAGCGACTGGGCCGGAGACATCGATATCGCGCTCGGCTGCGGGCAGGCCGTCGAGGCCGGGTGCCATCGCCGCGCAGATCGCGCTCAGGGTGCGTTGCTCGGCGGTCGAGAGCCCCGGCGGGGGCTGTCAGCCAGGCGCGGCGGGGCGGCCGATGCGGCCGGCGAGCGTCCATAGGAGGAGCGCGAACAGGGCGAGGAAGCCGTCGACGAGGAAGTTGAGCAGGTAGATGAAGACCTGGTCCTGGACTACGAAGAAGAGGAGCGAGCCGAGTGAAGACGCGGTCTTGCCGGCCGCGAGAACGAGCAGCAGCGGGCGGTAGCGGACGACGTCCGTCTGCACCACCAGGCAGATGCCGGTGATAACCACCATGTAGGCGAAGGAAAGGGCCAGCCAGAGGTACTCCTGCGTGTGCGGCGCTCGGGTCTCGTTGCCGAACCATTCGCCGACGTCGGAGATCACATCGAGTACCCCGCTGGGGACCGCGATGAAGAGGATGCCGACGACGGCGAAGCTGACCGCGAGCAGGCGCAGGTTCGCCACCACGAACTCCTCTGCGCGCTCGCCTCTCATCCCGTCGCGGACTCTAACTGGCGGGGCGCCTAGAATCGGCCGCCGTGATCGAGCGCGAGCAGGTACTGCATGTGGCGAAGCTGGCCCGTCTTGGCCTTTCCGAGGAGGAGGTCGCGACGATGGCCGGGGAGCTTTCGGGGATCCTCGAGCACGTCGATCGGATCGCCGAGCTCGATCTCGACGACGTCGAGCCGACCACGCACGTGGTCGAGCTGGAGAACGTGCTGCGGGCCGACGTGCCGCACCAGAGCCTGGCGCCCGAGGTTGCCCTGGCCCAGGCCCCGGACCCGGTTGATGACGCCTTCCGCGTCCCCTCGCCGCAGGCCGAGGAATAGATGACCGAGCTGCTGGCGCTGACGGCCCTCGAGGCCCATCAGGCGATGGTCGCGGGAGAGCTCGACGCGGGCGAGTACGCCGACGCTTGGCGGCAGGCAGCGGCGGGCGACGAGCTCAACGCTTACCTCTGGCGCGAGGGAGACGGCGATGGCGGTGCGATCGCGGTCGAGCGGCCCAGCATCGCCCCGGTCGCGGTCAAGGACATCTTCTGCACCGAGGGGGTGCCGACGACTGCCGGCTCTCGCATCCTCGAGGGCTACCGGCCGCCCTACACCTCGACCGCGGTGCGTCGGCTGCTCGAGGCCGGAGCACCGGTCCTCGGCAAGACGAACATGGACGAATTCGCGATGGGCTCCTCGAACGAGAACTCGGCTTATGGCCCGGTGCTCAACCCCTGGGATCGCGGACGCGTCCCCGGCGGCTCCTCGGGCGGCTCGGCCGCGGTGGTTGCCGGCGGTCTCGCCCCCTGGGCGATCGGCACCGACACCGGTGGCTCGATCCGCCAGCCCGCCGCGCTCTGCGGCATCGTCGGGCTCAAGCCCACCTACGGCGCGATCTCGCGCTACGGGATGATCGCCTTCGCCTCCTCGCTGGACCAGTGTGGACCGCTCACTCGCGACGTCAGCGACGCCGCTCTGATGCTGGCGATGCTGCAGGGCGGCGACCCCTGCGACTCGACCTCGGTCGGGCTGCCTGCCACTCCCGGCCTGCCGGATCGCGAGGACCTCACCGGCCTGCGTTTTGGCGTCCCGGGTGAACTCGCCAGCGATGCGATCGAGCCCGGCGTGCGCGAGGTCTTCGAGGCGACCCTGGCGAAGATCGAGCGGCTCGGCGGCGAGGTCGCCGAGATCGCCCTGCCGCACGCCGAACACGGGATCTCCGCCTACTACGTGATCGCCCCGGCCGAGGCCTCCTCGAACCTGGCCCGCTACGACGGCGTCCGCTACGGGATGCGGGCCGAGTCGAGCGGTGACGTGATCGAAATGTACGAGCAGACGCGGGCAAAGGGGTTCGGCGCCGAGGTCAAGCGGCGGATCATGCTCGGCACCTACGCGCTCTCCTCCGGCTACTACGAGGCCTACTACGGGCAGGCGCAGAAGGTGCGGACCAAGATCGCCGGCGACTTCACCGTTGCCTTCGCCGACGTCGACTTCGTCGTCACGCCGACCTCGCCCTCAGTTGCCTTCAAGCTCGGCGAGAAGACCGACGACCCACTGGCGATGTACCTCAACGACTTCTTCACCGTGCCGATGAGCCTGGCCGGCATCCCGGCGATCTCGATTCCGGCCGGTCTGGCCGAACCGGCGGGGGGTGGGCCGCAGCTGCCGGTCGGCTTCCAGATCGCCGCCCCCGCCTTCGCCGAGCAGAAGCTGCTCGGCGCTGCCTACGCGCTGGAGCAGGGGATCGGCTTCGATGCGCGGCCGGAGGGAGTGCCGAATGGCTGAGTTGGAGGCGGTGATCGGACTGGAGATCCACGTCCAGCTGGCGACCAGGACGAAGATGTTCTGCGGCTGCGAGCTCTCCTTCGGTGATGAGCCCAACGTCCACACCTGCCCGGTCTGCCTCGCTCATCCGGGTGTACTGCCGGTGGTCAACGAGCAGGCCATCCACTACGCCCTCAAGATCGCCGCGGCGCTGGAGTGCGAGGTCGCCGAGCGCTCGATCTTCCACCGCAAGAACTACTTCTATCCCGACAGCCCCAAGGCCTACCAGATCAGCCAGTACGACATCCCGATCGCCGGCGCCGGCAAGCTCGGCGATATCCGCATCCACCGCGCCCACCTCGAGGAGGACGCGGCGAAGATGGTCCACGTCGGCGAGTCGGGGCGAATCCACGGCTCCGGCGCCTCGCTGGTCGACTTCAACCGCGGCGGCACGCCGTTGGTCGAGATCGTCACCGAACCCGACCTGCGCAGCGCCGCCGAGGCGGCTGCCTGGGCGCGTCTGCTGCGCGAGACGGTGCGCCAGCTCGGCGTCTCCGACGTCAACATGGAGGAGGGCAGCCTGCGCGTCGACGGCAACATCTCCGTGCGGCCCGCCGGCAGCGATCAGCTCGGCACCAAGACCGAGCTGAAGAACATGAACAGCTTCCGCTTCCTCGAGCGCGGGATCGAAGCCGAGCTCGCCCGCCAGCGCGAGCTGATCGAAGCGGGGGGGACGGTCGAGCAGGAGACGCTCCACTTCCACCCCGAGGACGGCAGCCTGCACCCGCTGCGTTCGAAGGAGGAAGCGCACGATTACCGCTACTTCCCCGAGCCCGACCTGGTCCCGATCGTGCCGACCGAGGCGATGCTGCGCGAGGCCCGCGAGTCGCTGCCCGAGTTGCCCGCCGCCCGTGCCGAGCGCTATCGCGAGCAGATGGGTCTCGCCGAGGACACGGCGGCGCTGTTGGCGGCCGACCCCGAGACCGCAAGCTACTTCGAGCAGACCGCCAGGCAAGCCAACAGTGTCGAGGCGCGCGTAGTCGCCAACTGGGTCACCGGCGAGCTGGCGGCGGCGCTGCGCCAGGAGGAGGGGGAGACCAATGCGAGCGAGTCGAAGGTCGACCCCGGCGCCCTGGCGAGCCTAGTGGCGATGGTCCATGAGAAGAAAATTTCGCACAGCAGCGGCAAGAGGGTTCTGGCCACCCTCGTTGCCGAGGGCGGCGACCCAGCCGCAATCGTCGAGCGCGAGGGCCTCGCCCAGATCTCCGACAGCGGAGAGCTGGAGGCGATAGTGGCCGCTGCGGTCGAGGCCAATCCGGAGGCCGCCGAGCAGATCCGCGCCGGCAACGGCAAGGCGATCGGCGCCATCGTCGGCGCGGTGATGAAGGAGGCCAAGGGGCGGGCGGACGGCGGTGAGGTCAACCGGCTGATCCGGAAGAATCTCGACCAGTAGCTGGGGCGCATCGAGCCTGAGGAGGACTTAGGCCTAGGTGGATATCCCAGAAACGGCGGTTCTTCTTGGATTTGTGGGCGTCATGCGAGCGCTGATTGCACTCGCATCGAAGCTCGCGGATCGCTAAGAAGGTACCGCCAAATGAAACGGCCCCGGGTATGCGCCCGGGGCCGTCTTCACATCGTGGACATCCAGAGGACCGAAATGTTAGCGATGCATTGGTCGAAGCGTGGTTCGCCCTCTCGCAAGTGCGATCCAGCACGATTGTGTACTTGACACAGGGCTAGCTCCGGTGGCGTTTCTAGACTGGGCTCGTGCTGTTGCTTCTCCAGATCTTTCGGGGTGCCTTGCTTGGCGGGGGTGGCCTAGCACTTGGTAACGGCATCGCCCTGTCCTATGGCGGAGGTCACAAAGTGGTGACTTACGTCGGTTGGTACGTACTCGCTGCACTGCTGCTAGCTGCCGGCGTTGTCTTTTGGGTTGAGATTCACCGGCGTAAGGAAGGCGCTGACCAGGAAAACTTGGCGACCACCCCTCGGGGGAAGTCTCAGGACAACGATCCCCCCAGGGCCAATCAGGGAAATCGCATCTACGGCGGCGCAGCGATAGGGGCAGCCGTGAGGCGGCATGCCACACAGAAAGAAGCGAACGCTGTCTTCGTCGCCGCTGAAGGTGAGGTAGCCCTTGCCCTCGAAGAGACGGTGGAGCTAAAGAGGCAGCTTTGGGACGAGTGGCCTTATCTGACCCCGGAGCTAGAAGAGGCAATCCCCGATTGGCGGGAGAAGACCACCGACTTCGTCGGCAAGACTCTCGGCTCTGGGCAGCGGGCCGCCTTTAGGGCGGCGAGCGTAGGTAGCGACGCGATGATTCGCCTGGAAGCCGAGGAGAAGTTCCTCGCCGACCTCGCACGGAACCTCACGCCTAGCTCGATCCGAGTTAACGAGGAGGAGTTTCTGGCGGCGCGAGAGATACGGCGTCGCAGCCTGGCGACCAAATTCCTTGATTACGATCACTTCCGCGCTCCTGGTGCCCCGCCTCCTGCGAACCTAGCCGGGCAGCTCGACTCGCTTATCCGTGAGGGCAAAGAGCTTGTGGCCGAACTTTCGACCCCAGTTCAGCCCGAGAGGTTGAACTGGGTGTCAAAGATCAAGGGCGGCGGCCCACCGGCCGAGTGGCAAGAAAAGGCCGACGCCTTCAGACAGCGCTCTATGGACTTGCTTGAGGCTCGCCACCCGGCGCTGGCCACTGACCTTCGCGATGGAGTCAAAAAGCACTTTGAGATGGAGCGGGAAGCCAAGGAGAAGCGTGAGCGCGAAGCCAAAGCCGACACTCGCTCCGATGCGGAAAAGACGCTCGCCTTGGCCAACTTCGAACGGAGCGGGCCGAGACGAGAAGTCGAAGCCTGGCTCGAGGGACTTGCTTTAGCGCGAAAATCTATCTAGTTCTTACAGGGTGTCCGACCCTCTAGATACTATTTAGAGGATGGATTTCGGCTTTCTAGCGCGGTTTTCTTCGCAGCCTCGCGGACCTTTTTCGGGAACAATTTCTTCATCACGTCCTCGTCGGTCAGCTCGCGAGCTTTCTTCTTGCGGCGGGGCACTATGAACCTCCCTGATCTGATCGAGCAGTTCCACTCTGAGGATAAGTGCCGGGAATACCTCGAAGACCTGCGCTGGCCCAACGGCGTGCGCTGTCCGCGCTGCGGCGGGAACTCGATCTCGAAAATCCAGAAGCGCAACCAGTGGGAGTGCAACGAGCCTTCATGCCGCTACCAATTCTCGGTTACGGCGGGGACGGTGTTTCACGACTCCCATCTTCCTCTCTGGAAGTGGTTCCTCGCGATCTATCTGATCGGCGAGTCCAAGAAGGGCATCAGCGCCAAGCAGCTTCAGCGCACGTTGGGTGTCAGCTACAAGACCGCCTGGTATCTCGGCCACCGAGTGCGCTCCGCGATGGAGGACGACTCGCCGGTCCCGCTCAAGGGGATCGTGGAGGTTGACGAGACCTGGCTCGGCGGTCGTCGCAGGGGGTCCGGTGGTAAATGGCGGGACCACAAGAAGATGATCCTGGGCGCTGTCGCCCGTGGCGGCGAGGTCCGGCTCGAAGTCCGCGAGGGGCCGGGTCAAGAGTCCAAAGCCTCCTACCAAAGCTTCGTCAAAACCCATGTGGACGGCAGGGCGGAAATGATCTTCACGGACTCCGATAGCTCGTGGGGAGATATGACCGATTCCAACACGGCTCACGAGAAAGTCGATCACCGCCGCGAAGAATGGGTTCGCGGCATCGTTCACACGAACACCATTGAGGGCGTCTGGAGCCTGTTCAAGCGCGGGGTCGTTGGCAGCTACCACCAGCTGTCGGCAAAGCACCTGCCGGCCTACCTAGACGAGATGGCCTTCCGGTTCAACAACCGCAACAACGCATTCCTATTCCGCGACACGCTCCTGCGGATGATCGCGGGCGACACGCTGCCCTATGCGGAGTTGGTGGCAGCAGAGAAGGGCTAGTTAGCGATGCCGGAATCTAGTGCCGAGAGGGCGGCCTCAACAGCCTCTCGTGCTTCGTCTATGAGCGTTGAGTCCAGCAGCGTCGTCTGTTCGCCTCCCGCGACCAAGCCTCGCTGTATTCCGCGATTGTTCACTGCATCCATTGCCCGGTAGGCGGGACGGACTTCTTTATGAAGGCTGGTATCGGCCGCAGCCAGGACAGGCCCATATCTCTCCCACTTGAAGGTCGCCAACTCGTGCGTCACGAAGAATCGACTCATCTGCGGGCCATTCAGGACGCCTTTTGCAGCCTCCAACTCCTCGCCAATTTCAGATAGAGCCAACCGACGCAAGGTGTCAGGGTCCGGATCTCCTGTATCGCCGTTTGTGGTGAGCGGTGGTAGCGCGTTGGGAATTTCAAGCTGACGTTTCAATGCGGCGATCAGCGGTTGCTTGACAGGCTCGGAGGTGATGATCAGAGCGAGACCCGCCAGCCCCATGAGTAGCCAAAGAACGATCAGATAGACGGTTCCCTGGAAGGTCGCCGGGATGACGACGCTCGCAATCAAAGGAATGCTCCCCGCGATGATTCTCCGCACGGGTCGAGACTAACTATTGAATGACCCATTGGGGCTGCACCTCCATGGATTCTCAAGCTCTAGCGGCTTTCTCGAAACCCCCCGAGTCGTATGTCACCGGGCTCCCAGACGATCCCTTTGAAGAAGTCGCCCGGATCGACTTCGAGCGCCCCTGCGAGCTTGGCCACCGTGTCCACACGCGCCACGCGTAGGCCCCGCTCCAGGTGACTGATCTCAGTGCGATGAAGAGACGCGCCCCAGGCCAAGGTCTCCTGCGACATGTCGGCCCGCTTGCGGATACGGGCCAGATTCGCGCCGAACTGCTCTGCGACGCTCACAGCCCCAACCTCTCGAAGACGAGGGCGGGAACGGTCAGCGAAAGCTCTTCGTCCTCCCAACGCAGCAGTCGAGCACGAACGAGATGGCCGATGGCCGCCCCAACCTCAGGGGTATCGCCTAGCTCGGCCTTGAACTCCTTGCGGTGAACGCGCTTGGGGTGCCGATCAAGCGCAAGCGCGAGTACGGCTCGTTGCAGGCGCTCGGCGTCCTGCGGAGAACTCTTTTCCTGCATCGGAAGGCCTGACCTTTCGGTGCCAGGCCGGGGGGCGTTAGCGCGCCGCCCCGGCCGCTTTGTAGGTCAGGCGAAGGTAGGGGCAAACGGCGACGGATTCCTACCCTGCGTCAAGTACACAATCGTGCGATCCAGCACTTTGTAACATGTTGTTACAAAGTGCTAAGTTGACCGTATGGCCTGGAACGTAGTCATCGCCGGTGGAGGATTTGGCGGAGCGATGGCTGCGCGGGAGCTGGAGCGGATCATGCCGCAGCAGTCGACTCGGCTGGTCTTGGTCAACGACGCCAACTTCATGCTCTACACGCCGTTCCTGCCGGAGGCCGCGGCGGGCACGCTGGAGCCGCGCCACGTGGTCACGCCGCTGCGCGAGATCCTCAGTCGGACCTATCTGCGCCTCGGCTCGATCTCCGGCCACGATCCGGTCGCCAAGACGGTTGAGCTGCGCACCCGCGAGGGCGACGTCGAGCAGCTGCCCTACGACCAGCTGCTGATCTCGCTCGGCTCGGTCTCGCGCGTGCTGCCGGTGCCGGGTCTCTCCGAGCACGCGATCGGGTTCAAGAGCCTGGCCGATGCGATCTGGCTGCGCAACCACGTGATCGAGACGCTCGAGGCCGCCAACGCGACCGAGGATGCGGCCCGGCGCGAGGAGCTGCTCACCTATGTCTTCGTCGGTGGCGGCTACGCCGGGCTCGAGGCACTCGCCGAGCTGCAGGACTTCGCCGCCGACGCGATCGAGAGCTACCCGCGGGCACGGTTGCACGGGATGCGCTGGGTCCTGGTCGAGGCCTCCAACCGGGTGCTGCCCGAGATCGACGCCGAGCTCGCCGACTACGCCCTGCGCGAGCTGCGCGGCCGCGGCATCGACGTCCGCCTCGGCACGACCCTGGAGGAGGTGCGGGCCGACAGTGCCCGCATCGCCACTGGCGAGACGCTGCCCACCCGCACCGTCGTCTGGACCGCCGGCGTCGCTCCGCACCCAAGCCTGCGCCAGCTCTCGCTGCCGCTGGATGAGCGTGGGCGGGTGCCGGTCGACGAGTACCTGCGTGTCAAGGGCCTCGACTCGGTCTGGTCGATCGGCGACTGTGCCGCGGCGCCCGACCCGCGCGGTGGTCTCTGCCCGCCGACCGCTCAGCACGCGGTCCGCCAGGGCCCGGTCGCTGCCCGCAACATTGCTGCCGAGCTGGGCATCGGCAGCGCCCGTCCCTTCGACTACAAGGGCAGCGCCGCCTTCGTCAACCTCGGTCGCTACAAGGCGGTGGGCAAGGTCGGCGGCCGCACCTTCCGCGGCTTCCCGGCCTGGTGGATGGCCCGGACCTACCACATGAGCCAGATTCCCGGTGCGGCTCGCAAGGCCCGCGCGGTGATCGATTGGACCGCGAGCCTGCCCTTCCGGCGCGACATCTCCGAGGTCGGCTCGATCGGGCACCCGAAGCCGCTGGAGGCGACAATAGGGCCATGGGATTCGAGTACCTCTTCATTGCCTTCTCCTTCGGACTAGCGACGGCGATCATCGGCAGGGCCAAGGGCAGCTCCTTCTGGCTCTGGCTCGTGATCGGCACCGTGTTGCCACCGCTGGGTCTGATCGCGGTGATCCTCTACCGTCGCGAGAAGGACGAACCCGAACGCCAGTGCCCGACCTGCCACAAGGCGCTGAAGCTCTACGTCCAGGTCTGCCCGCGCTGCGGCGCCGACCTCTACCTGCCCGATCCCGCTGCGGTGCGGCATCCGGGCGTTGATTAGCCGGGGTACGGGTATTGACCAGAAGTCAGCGACAAAGGGGTTGGGTGCGGCACTCGGTATGGATAGCGGTTCTGCTTGTCGGCATCGTCTCGTGCGGTGGTACGTCCGCGGCCGCGACCCTGGAGCCGATCGGCACCTTTTCGCTGCCGGTCTACGTCACCTCCGACCCGCTTGATCCCGACCGGCTGCTGGTCGGCGAGCGGCAAGGCCGGGTGATCGAGAGCGGCCCGGTGGGGACCAGCCAGCTGCTCGATTTCAGCACCCTGGTGACCTGTTGCGAATCCGAGCGCGGACTGGGCTCAATTGCTCCCGCGCCGGACTTCGCCGCCTCGGGCCGGGTCTACGCCGCCTACACGGGCACGCCGGCGGCGGGCGGCGCTGAAGGCGATGTCCACATCGACTCGTTTCGACCCGGGCCAGAAGGAGCGACGATCCGCGAGCCGATCCTCAGTCTGGACCATGCACTGAGGCCCAACCACAACGGTGGGCAGCTCCAGTTCGGGCCCGACGGGCATCTCTATATCGCGCTCGGTGACGGCGGCGGCGCCGGTGATCCGGACGGCAACGGCCAGAACATCGAGACGCTGCTCGGCAAGATCATCCGCATCGATCCCCGCCCCGGACAAACTCCCAGCTACACGATTCCGTCCGGAAATCCGTTTATCGCCGGCTCCGGGCGCGACGAGATCTGGGCCTTCGGGCTGCGCAATCCGTGGCGCTTCTCCTTCGACCGGGCAAGCGGCGACATGGTCATCGCCGACGTCGGCCAGGAAAAACGCGAGGAGATCAACCTGGCTCCCAGCGCCGCGGCGGGGACGGTCTCCGGCGCCGGCGCAAATTACGGCTGGAACTGCCGCGAGGGCTTCATCGCCTACCCCGGTGCCCCCAGCGGATGTGCCACCGTGGGCTTCACCGACCCGGTCTTCGACTACCCCCACGACGATCCGGGTGGAGGCGCCGCGCACGGCTGCTCACTCATCGGCGGCTATGTGGTCCGGGACCGCAGCCTCGATGACCTCTACGGGCGCTACCTGTACGCCGACTACTGCCAGGGCGAGATCCGCTCGCTCGTGCTGCCATCGAGCGCCTCCGGTCGCGCCAGTGACGATCGCTCCGAGGGACTCTCCGTGGCAAACCCCACCTCGTTTGGAGAGGACTCCTGCGGGCGGGTCTACGTCGCCGCCAGCGCGGGGACCGTCTACCGGCTCGAAGGCGCGGCCCCTGCCATCTGCCCACGCCCGGCGGCGATCGGGGAGGAGCCGGGCGGGGTCGCACCCTCCGTTCGCAACCCCACTCAAACCCACCTTCGACTTCATGGCAAGAGGAAAGGGGCGTGGGTCAAGCTGACGGCTCGCGTCTCGCCGTGCGGCGAGCGGGCCGGCACGGCGCTGCAGCTGAACCGCGGTGGCAAGCAGCTGATGACGAAGCGCCTCGACGGGGACTGCCGGGCCCGCTTCGCCCTGCGGCTTCCGGGTGGCGCGACCTTCAGGGCGCTCCTGCCCGATGAAATGGAGATCAGGTCGCGACGGCTTGCGGTGCCGGGGCGTCGCTAGCGCAGCCAGGTGCGGACGATCGCGTTGGCGAAGCCCATCCCGTAGCGGAAGACGGCGGGCTTCTTCGAGTGGCCGTGCAGGCGCTGCTCGACCGTGATCGGCACCTCGCGGGCGGGGATCCCGCGCTTGATCGCCTCGATCATGAACTCGGAGGTGTGGAACTGCTCCTGGCGCAGGACCAGCTGGGGCAGCACCGTGGTGCGCACCGCCCGGTAGCCGTTGGAGCAGTCGGTGACGTGGGTGCGGGTGATCGCCGAGACGAGGCGGTTGAAGAAGACGATGCCGAGCTCGCGGGCGAAGTGGTTGCGGTCGGCATGGCCGAGCACGCGCGAGCCGTGGGCGACGTCGACTTCGCCGTCGAGCACCGGCTTGACCAGGCGCTCCATCTCGGAGGGCAGGTGCTGGCCGTCGGCGTCGAGGGTGACGACGATCTCGGCTCCCGATTCGACCATCAATCGGTAGCCGGTGCGCAGCGCCGCGCCACCGCCGCGGTTGGTCACGTGGCGGGCAACGGCGGCACCGTGCTCGGCGGCGACGTCGCCGGTGCCGTCGCGAGAGCCGTCATCGACGACGAGCACCGAGGTTGACGTGCCGCAGACCTCGCTCGGCATCAGGTCGAGGACATGGCCGATGTTCTCGGCCTCGTTGTAGGCGGGGACGAGGATCGCGATCTTGCCCCGAAAGCGTTCCGGCAACTTCGCCTGGCGGAACTCCTCCCAGGCGAGGCCCTCGAGCGCCGCCGAGAGCTGACGCGCGTTGCGCGCGCCCTGCGAGAGAGCCCGCAGGATCAGCAGGAAGAGGATGAAGATCGCGAAGACGGCGAGGCCTAGGATGCGACCACCGTTGCCCTTCTCGAAGGAGAAGGCCGAGAGCAGCTTGTCGGTGATTTCGGTCCCCGAGACCAGCGCCAGGCCAAGACCGGCGGCAAGCAGAATCAGCACGTCGGCGTTGCGCAACGAGCGGCGCCGAGCGACGGCGTAGACGACGAGGAGGATCCCGCCGATCAGCCCGGCGCTGCGCAGCGCCGTCAGTTCGGCCGGAAAGATGCCTGCATAGGGAGCCATTACCGCTTGGACAATAGGGTGGCCGTCCCCCGTGAGAGCGCCGCCGCGGCGAGCGGAAAGATCAGCGTCATCAGCACCTCATTGCGGCGCGGAGCGGCGAGCGAGACGACGCCGACCGCGGTAACGAGGGCAAGCGGCGTCACCATCGCGACCAGCTCCCACCACCAGCGTCGCCAGGCGAGCACCGCCAGCCCGGCGAGCGCGAGGACGACGATCAGCGTCTGGGCGATCCTCCCGGCCGTGCTTTCCATCGCTTCGCCGATCCCGGCGCTCCACATCCGCCAGGCCTTACGCACCGTCATCGCCAGGTATTCGACCGGGTCTTCGCTGAAGTAGTGGGAGAAGTTCTGCTTGCCGATCTTGCCCAGCGCCGAGTCGCGCGGCAAGTTCGGGTAGCGGGCCGCGACCCGGTCGAAGAGCGGCGTCGGGTCCACCTCTTCCAGCGCTCGCGAGTGGGGGTCGAGATCCCGATCCAGGTAGCGCTTCGCAAGGAGCGCCTTGACCCGCTGATATTCGCCGTCGGCCGGCAGAAAGGTGCCGACGTAGAGCGCCTTGCCACCGCCGGTCGAGATCGGCACCGTGCGGTCGAGGACGACCTGGTTGCGCACCGCCCAGGGGACGATCGGCAGCAGCAGGGCGGCGAGCAACGCCGCCGTCGCGGCAAGGCTCGGTTGCCAGCCACGGGCCCGCCAGACCCGGATCAGGGCAAAGAGGGCGAAGGCGATGCCGACGAGGAGGTACTCGGGCCGGAACATCGCCGTCAGGCCGAAGAGCAGGCCGGGGAGGAGCCACCTGGCCCAGGTTCGATTGCGCGCGGGGTCGCCGAGCCCGTCCGCAGCCCAGAGGAACGCCAGAACCGCGGCGGGAAGCGTGAACATGGCCGGGGGCTCGCTGTAGAGCGCTCCTACCGAGTGGATGAACGGTGGATAGACGGCGACGCCGAAGGCGGCGAGCAGGCCCGCCGGGCGGCAGGCGATGCGCTTGCCGAGCAGGTAGACGACCAAGATCGTCGCCAGCCCGAGCAGCAGCTCGACGATCCGCGCCGTCCCTTCACGGGCGCCCCCCGTGGCGTAGAAACCGGCGGCGTAGAGCAGCGGCGCCCCCGGCGACCAATCGCTCGAGTCTTCGAAGTTGGCCCCGCCGAAGCTGCCTTCGGTGTAGAGCGCCTTGGAGAGGGCGTAGTAGGCGTGGGCGTCGTCGCCGGGAACGGGCAGCGGCTCGACCACGCGGTAGGCGCGCAGGCCGAAGCCGAGCAGGAGGATCGCCACCAGCAGGATCAGCGTCTTGCGCCCGTGGCGCTCGGGCAGCCCGCGCAGCCACTTCTTCAGGGAGCCCATGGCGGCAGGCTATCCGGGCCGTGCGCCGAATCTCGCTCCGACACTTACCCACACGAAGGAGCACTTCATATGCGTCGCATCCCCCTTCTCCTCGCCGCGATTGCGGTGGTTGCCCTGGCCGCCGCTCCTGGCGCGTCCGCCAAGGTCAAACCGAAGACTTGCACCACGAACTCGAAAAACGTCATCGCCAATCCGGTCAAGGCGACACTCATCGCCAGCAATGTCAACTCGATCCAAGCCCAGTACGCGACTTGCGCCCAGGCCAAGAAGGCGATGAACCAGCTCCTGGCCCTGCGTATCGAGGAGCCAAAGAGCGTCGCCGGCTACTACTGCACCCCGACCGTGCACTCGACCAGCCCGGACGTCGTTTCCTACAAGTGCCTGTTCCGCGGCGCCGACACGCCGATGTTCGTCAAGGTCACCTTCAAAGTCACGTACGACCAAGACTGACGCGCAACTGCCGCCAGGAGGCGGTTGCTCCAACCCCGGCGAGGGCCGCGACCAGCGGCATCATCACCAGCACCCGCCGGGGCGAGGCGACGAGCAGGGCGCTGATCGCGGTGATCGCCAGCAAGATCGTCGCGATCAGCAATGCCTCCCAGCGGCGCTGGGCAGCCAGGACGGCGAGGCCGATCAGGCCGAATCCCACCAGCGCCCAGTGCAGCAGCTCCCAGCCGGGCTCGCGCATCACGCCTCGCGGCCCGTGCGACCAGATCCGCCCGATCTTGGTCGCGACGAAACCCGCGTACTCGAGCGGCTCTTCGCTGAGGTCGTTCCAGAGCTGTTCCTTGCCCATCTTCGAGAGCGCCTTGTCGGTTTCAATTCCCGGGTAGCGCTGCTCGGCCAGCCGCGCCAGGATCTGCTCGAGCCGCAGGCGCTGCACGGCGCCAGGTCCGAACAGTTCGGGATGCCGCTCGACCACCTCGGCCCCGACCTTTTCGGGATCACCATCCGAGGGCAGGTAGGTACCCGCAAAGAGCACCTGGCCGCCGCCGGTGGAGATCGGCACAAACCGATCGAGCGCGATCGCGTTGCGCACGGTCCAGGGCACCACTATCACCGCGACTCCGGCGAGCACCAACAGCGTTTGAACCAGCGTTCGAGACCAGTCGCGCCTCCCGTTCCTGAGCAACACGACCAAGCCCACCACGACGGCGACGCCGAGGTACTCCGGCCGGACCAGCGCCAGGCATCCGAACAAGGCCCCTGGCAACAGCCAACGTGGCTGGCTCATCGAGTCGGCGGCCCAGAGCGTCGCCAGCACCGCTCCCGAGAGCAGCGTCGCCGCCAGCGGCTCACCCATCAACATGCCCTGGTACTCGACCAGGGCCGGATAGATGGCTATGGCTGCAGCGCCGATCAGCCCCGCCGGCGGACCGGATAGCCGTCGGCCGATCAAGTAGGTGAAGAGCACCGCCAGCGTGCCGAGCAGGGCGAGCAGGAGCCGGGCGCTGCGTTCATGGACGCCACCGCTGAGCTCGTAGGCCCCGGCTGTGAGCAGCGGCAGGCCGGGGGAGTAATTGCTCGCCGGCTGCGTTGCCCCGGTCCCGAGAGTGAAGCCCTCGCCGCGGTCCAGGTTCTTCGCGATCGTGGCGTAGGCGGCCGCGTCGAAGACCGGCGCCCGGCCACCCCAGGCCTCGTTGACCCGGAGGCCGAGGGCGATAAGGAGGACGAGGCTGAGGACGGCAATCCCCGCTCTGCCGCCGTTTCGCTCCACCAAGCCCCGTGTCATCGCCGGATCGTATGGCTGTCGCTGACCGGTCGACGATCGTCGGCCGCACGACGATCGTCGGACACTCGGCAATATCCCACCGGTTCGCTACGCTGCCGCGACTTATGCGCGTTCTCATTCTTGGGGGCGACGGCTACCTGGGCTGGCCGACGGCTATGAGGTTTTCGGCCCGCGGTCACGAGGTCTCAGTCGTCGACGACTTTTCTCGCCGCCGCTGGCACGAGGAGGCCGGCACCGGCTCGCTGACGCCGATCACCGACCTTGACCGGCGCATCGCCGCCTGGAAGGAGCTCTCCGGCGATGAGATCCGCAGCTTCGTCGGCTCGGTCCAGGACGGCGACTTCCTCGACGGCGTCGTCGCCGAGACTCGCCCCGAGGTGGTGGTCCACTACGGCCAGCAGGCTTCGGCGCCCTACTCGATGGCCTCGCGCGAGAAGGCGGTCGAGACCCAGTACGCGAACGTGATCGGCAACCTCAACCTCCTCTTCGCGATTCGCGACCACGTGCCCGACTGCCACTTGGTCAAGCTCGGCACGATGGGCGAGTACGGCCAGCCCGATATCGACATCGAGGAGGGCTACATCGAGATCGAGCACAAGGGCCGCCGCGACACCCTGCCCTTCCCCAAGCTGCCCGCCTCCCTGTATCACTGCTCCAAGGTCCACGACTCGACCAACATCCACTTCGCCTGCCGCACCTGGGGCCTGCGCGCCACCGACCTCAATCAAGGCGTGGTCTACGGGATCGAGACCGAGGAGGGCAGCGGCGACGAGCGCTTGATCACCCGCTTCGACTACGACGAGATCTTCGGCACCGTGCTCAACCGCTTCTGCCTGCAGGCGGTGATCGGCCATCCGCTCACGGTCTACGGCGCCGGCACGCAGACCCGCGGATTCCTCAATATCCGCGACACGCTCGCCTGCGTCGAACTGGCGGCGCTCAATCCCGCCGACGCCGGCGAGTTCCGCGTCTTCAACCAGTTCACCGAGCAGTTCTCGGTGATCGAGCTGGCGGGGCTGGTCAAGCACGCGGGCGAGCACCTCGGTTACTCGGTCGAGATTCAGCACTACGAGAATCCGCGGGTGGAGAAGGAAGAGCACTACTACAACGCGATCCACACCAAGCTGCTCGACCTCGGCCTCGAGCCGACCCTGCTCGGCGAGGAGCTGGTCGAGTCGATGATCCACGTGATCGAGCGCTACAAGGGGCACGTGATCGAGTCCTCGATCGACCCCAGGACTCGCTGGAATCCCGGCGAGCCCGTTCAGCTCTAAATCACCTGCATGGCAGCCGAGAGACCGCTGGTACCATCGCGATTCCGATGAGAGCCGCTGACGCACTGATGCAGTCGTTGAAGGCCGAGGGCGTCGAGCACGTCTTCGGGATTCCCGGTGGGGCGAACCTGCCCACCTACGACGCGCTGGTCGATGCCGAGTTCCGCCACATCCAGGTGCGCCACGAGCAGGGGGGAGGTCACGCCGCGGAGGGGTACGCCAAGGCGTCCGGCAAAGTCGGCGTCGCCTTCGCCACCTCCGGCCCCGGGGCGACCAACCTCGTCACCGCGATCGCCGACGCGATGCTCGACTCGGTGCCGACCGTCTTCATCACCGGCCAGGTGCGCACCGAGCTGATCGGCACCGACGGCTTCCAGGAGGCCGACATCCTTGGGGCGACGCTGCCCTTCGTCAAGCACTCCTTCGCCGTCACCGATCCGCGTCAGATCCCCGAGTACGTCCACGAGGCCTTCCACGTCGCCTCGACCGGCCGCCCGGGCCCTGTCCTGCTCGATATCCCGCAGGATCTCTCGCGCGCCGATATCGACTACGCGCCGCGGACCGAGCCGGTCGAGTTGGCCGGCTACAAACCGCCGACCGCGCCCAACGTCAAGCAGGTCCGCATCGCCGCCAAGGCGATGGCGAACGCACGCCGGCCGATCCTCTACACGGGAGGCGGCGTGGTCAACGCAAACGCCTCCGAGGAGCTGCGTGAGCTTGCCGCCGCCGACCGCTTCCCGATCACCTCAACTCTTATGGGACTTGGCGCCTACCCGGCCTCGGGCGAGCAGTGGCTGGGGATGCTCGGCATGCACGGCACCCGCGCTGCCAACTACGCGATGGACGAGGCCGACCTGATCGTCGCGATCGGCTCCCGCTTCGACGATCGCATCACCGGCAAGCTGGCCGAGTTCGCCCCGCACGCCAAGTTCATCCACATCGACGTCGATCCGGCGGAGATCTCCAAGAACGTCCCCGCCCACATCCCGATCGTCGGCGACGCCAAGCTGGTCCTGCCGGCGCTGACCCGCGAGTACAAGGCGCTGCAGACCGATGCCTCGCGCCTCGATGCCTGGTGGAGCCAGATCAAGGCCTGGCAGGACGAGTATCCGCTGCGCTACGACGAGGGCAAGGACGGCGAGATCAAGCCGCAGTTCATGATCGAGGCGCTGCACCGGGCCACCGGTGGCGACGCGATCATCACCTCCGACGTCGGCCAGCACCAGATGTGGGCGGCGCAGTACTACGGCTTCGACAAGCCGCGCCGTTGGATCAACTCGGGTGGGCTGGGCACGATGGGCTTCGGGTTGCCGGCTGCGGTCGGAGCCAAGATCGCCTGCCCGGATGACACCGTCGTCTGCCTTGCCGGCGACGGCAGCCTGATCATGAACTGCCAGGAGCTGGCCACCTGCGTGGCTGAAGAGATCCCGGTCAAGGTCTTCCTGATGAACAACGGCTACATGGGCATGGTCCGCCAGTGGCAGGAGCTCTTCTGGGACCGCCGCTACAGCTCGGTCGAGATGGGCCCAAGCCCGGATTGGGTCAAGCTGGCCGAGGCCTTCGGCGCCACAGGCTTGCGCTGCGAGAACTCCGCCGACCTGGAGCAGACGATGGCGACTGCGCTTGAAACCGACGGCCCGGTGCTGCTCGACGTGCGCGTCTCGCCCGAGGAGAACTGCTTCCCGATGATCCCGGCCGGCGCCGCCGCCCGGGACATGGTGGGCTGATGGAGGCCGGTACCCCGCAAGTAGTGAAGTTGGAGGAGCTGCGCGTCCCCGGTCAGCTCAGCGGCCGCAAACACATCCTCTCGATTCTGGTTGAGAACAAGCCGGGCGTGCTGGCACGCGTCGCCGGGCTCTTCTCGCGGCGCGGCTTCAACATCGACACGCTCGCCGTTGGGCCGACCGACGACCCGAGCATCTCCCGCATCACCCTCACCCTCGACGGTGCCGTACACCCGATCGACCAGGTGACCAAGCAGCTGCACAAGCTGGTCAACGTGCTGAAGATCCGCGACATGGAGCCGGAAGAGACGGTCGCCCGCGAGATGGCGATGTTCAAAGTCTCGGCCGCGGTCGAGAACCGGGCCGAGATCATCCAGTTCGCCGAGATCTTCCGCGCCAAGATCGTCGACGTCGCCCGCCGCACGATGACGATCGAGGTCACCGGCTCCGCCGACAAGATCGAGGCCTTCGAGCGGATGATCCGCCCGCACGGCCTCATAGAGATGGTCCGCACCGGCGAGATCGCCATTGCTCGCGGCGGCGACTGAGCCCCTCCTCAGCGGCCTGAACGAAGCCCTGGAGCGGGCCGCCACGCGCGGCCGTCGCACCAAGGTCAGCGTCACCCGACCGATCGACGGGATCGATCCGTGCGCCGTGGCCTTCGGCTCGCGCCTCGCCTCGGACCGCTGGTTCTGCTGGGAGGAGGCAGACCGTGGCTTCGCCCTCGCCACGCTGGGCGTAGCCCAGGCCGCAACTTCGCGCGGGGCCAATCGCTTCCGCGACGTCGCTGGCGAGTGCCTGGGCGGCGAGGCGATCACCGACGAGCCGCGCGGCCTGCCCGCCGGTGCGGGCGGGGTATGGGCGGGCGGCTTCGCCTTCGACCCCGAGGGCGGCGCCTCCTCGGCGTGGTCCTCACTGCCGCCCGCCTCGCTCGTGCTGCCCGAGCTCTCGCTCTGTCGCAGCGGCGGGGAGACCTTCCTCACCGTCAACGCGATCATCCATCCCGGCGATGATCCGGGCGAGAAGTCGGCGGCTCTATCCGCCCGCTTGAGCGGTCTACGAGAGGCCCCGCTGCCGCTGCTCGATCCGCACCAGACCTCGCGGATCGAGATCAGCAGCGTCCGACCGCCCGGCGACTTCGAGCGGATGATCGCCAGCGCGACCGGGCGGATCGACGGCGGCGAGATGTCGAAGATCGTGCTTGCCCGCGAGGTGCTCGTCGCGGCCGGCGCCGCTCACGACCCGGCCGCAGTCTTCGGCGCGATGCGCGAGCAGTTCCCGTCCTGCTTCTGCTTCTGCTGCGGCACCCCGGAGGCGGCGTTCATCGGCGCCAGTCCCGAGCTGCTGCTGCGCCGCTCAGGCGCCAGCGTCTCGACCGTGGCCCTCGCCGGCTCGACCCGGCGCAGCTCCGACCCCGCGGTCGACGATCACCTTGGCGAGCAGCTGCTGCGCAGCGACAAGGACCGGCGCGAGCACGCGATCGTCGCCGAGCGGATCGCCCGTTCGCTGCGCCAGCACGCCGTCTGGGTCGAGACCGAGCCCGAGCCGAAGCTGGTCAAGGTGGCCAACATCCAGCATCTGGCGACCCCGATCGTCGCCCAGCTCGCCGAGCCGCGCTCGGCGGTTGAGCTCGCCGGCATGCTGCACCCGACTCCAGCGGTCGGCGGCGAGCCCTGGCCCGGCACCGCGGCGGCGATCACCGAGCTCGAGCAGATGGATCGCGGCTGGTACGCGGGGCCCGTCGGCTGGATGGACGCGACCGAAGACGGTGAGTTCTGCGTCGCCCTGCGCAGCGCGCTGTTGCGCGACCGCGAGGCGCATCTCTACGCCGGGGTTGGGGTGGTCGCCGGTTCGGATCCGGCTGCTGAGCTGGCCGAGACTGAGATCAAGCTGGGGGCGCTGTTGCCGTTGTTGGCTGAGTAGGGTCGCTGCATGAGTCTGAGTCGCGCTCTCGCTCTACTCGTAGCGATATGCATGGTTGTCCCCGCGGGTGGGGCCTTGCCTGCGCGGGCAGCCGTCCCGGATGGCCCGCAGATCACGGTCTTGACCGACGCTTTCAACGCTGAGGGCGGGCGGGACATCGTCACTATGGGCCCTGACGGCGAATCCCCTCAGACCGTGATCGAGGAAGCTGGTTGGGACCGGCCATCGTGGTCGGCTGATGGGAACCTGTTGACGCTCGGGGCCTATGGTGAGTGGAGCGGGGAGGTAGCTGCGGTTGCGGAGGTCAATGGTTCTGGGCTGCGTTTTTACAGGCGTGCCCCGCTCGAAGCCGGCGACACGGTGATGTCTCCGGACGGACGTGTGGTCGCTTATGTCTACAAGAGCTCCGTCAGGCTTCTCAACGTCACGTCGGGCTCGGTTCGGCGAGCGCTCCCATCGCGGTCGTATGCGGCGTTCGAGCCGAGTTCGTTTTCTCCGGATGGTTCGAAGCTCGCCGGGACGGTCGGCTGGGGGCCGAGCAGTGCGGTTGCCGTCGACCTGCGCACCGGCCGCACATCACTGCTGGCCAGGGAAGCATCGGAGCCGACCTACTCTCCGGACGGCTCGGAAGTGGCTTTCATTCGCTGGAGGAACTGGCGCTCGAACGGCGTGGACGACGGCTCGCCTCCAATTGACGAGCTTCGCGTCGCTCGCGTCGGTGTCACGGGCAAATCACGCCTCTTGTTGCGGCGGCGCAAGCTCCTCGAATCGCCTAGCTGGGATCCGTCTGGGAGTCGACTGACTTTCATCCTCTCCCGAGTCGTCGAAAACGGTTATACGTCCCTCGAAAGGGGCGACAAGCTGATGGCGATAAACGCCGATGGATCGTGCCTCTCCCGAGTCTTCTCGCGCCCACAGGACACCGTTTACGGCGCTGTGTGGCAGCCTGGCCCGGGACGGGAAGCAGGGCCAATCGACTGCTAGGCCGAGACCAAGATCAAGCTCGGTGCTCTGCTGCCGCTGCTGGCCGAGTGAGGCCCCAGCGGGTGAATTGGACCGTGTCCCGGGGTCGGGGTCCGTGCAATACGCGTCCGACGGCGCCGTGGCGGACGAAGGCGGCGTAGGCAGGGAAGATCAGGGCCAGGGTCAAGGTGGTGAGGACGACGATGCGCAGCGCCTCCGGCATCGCGAGGCCGGAAATCAGCAGCGCGATCGCCGCCATTACCGGGAAGTGGCTGAGGTAAATCCAGTAGGAGGCGTCGGTCCAGTAGCGCAGGGTGGGGTTCGGCCGGTTGCCGAAGTGCCTGGAGACTCCGAGCATGCCGAAGATCAACGACCAGCTGGCTACCGAAAGCAGTAGGAGCGCGAGCAGGTGGAAGGCACGACTTGCCCCGATCTCCGGCTGGTCTTGGGCCAGGTACAGCACCAGGGCCGGCGGCAGCGTCAGGGCGGCCAGGGCCAGGTATCGCTTCGGTCGGCGCTCAATTGCCTCACGCAGGCCGGGAGCGGTGAAAAGCAACCAGCCCGCCGCGAAGAAGACCGCGTAGTAGCCGAGCAGATCGAGGTGGGGGATGAAGCTTTCCGGAGGGGCATCTGGCAGCCAGGTCGGTTGTCGGTAGAGGAGCAGGGCAACCGGGATTGCGAGCAGCAAAGGGGCGAACCAGCGCCGCAGCAATTGCCCGCCACCTGCGAGCAGGATCTGTCGCGCCCGTGGCAGTCTGGCGAGGATGCGGCGAATCAGCAGAGCGCCAACGTAGATCAGCGCCAGGTACCAGAGGAACCAGAGGAATGAAGGGTGGGGATCGGCAAAAGCGGCTAGACCCTGCGCATCCGGCCGGTGCGGTTTGTCCGACAGCGCCTGAATCTCCAGGGTGATCACCGGAACGACTGCGAGGACACCGATCGCCAGCGGGATCCCGATGCGAATGGCGCGATTGCGCAGCAGCGCCTTGATGCCCTTGGCCCTGACCAGCAGGGCGGCGAAGAAGCCGGCGATGAGGAAGAAAAGGGGCAGGCGAAAGACGTGGATCATCCATAGAACCGAGTCCTCGACCTGGTCCAGCCCGCCGCGCAGGCCGATGATCACAATCGCGTGGAACGGCAGGATCAAGACCATCGTCAGGGCGCGCAGGGCATCGAGGTGATGGAGCCTCTCAGGGATCATCCGCTGATCGCTTCAGACACTGCGACGCTGAGCTGGCGGTGCATGGCGACGTTGCTCGCGCGGTCGGTCTCCACCGCGATCAAGCCGGTCCCGGCGGCCAGGGCTTCGGGCAGCTCGGTCAGCCTCTCCAACTTGCGATGCGGCAGGTCGAAGAGCTCGGCGGCACGGGCGACCGAGACGCCCTGCGGAGTACCGAGGAGCGCCTCGAACTCACCGCCCTCTAGCGCCTCCGCTTGCGGCAGGAAGCCGAAGATGCCGCCACCGTCGTTGTCGATGACGACGATCCGGACCGGCGTCGAGACGTCGCGCAGGGCAGCCAGGCCGCCGAGGTCGTGCAGCAGCCCGAGGTCGCCGCTGACGATCGTGGTCGGGCGGCCGCTGGCGTGGGCCGCGCCGATGCCCGAGGAGATCAGGCCGTCGATGCCGTTGGCGCCCCGGTTGCAGAGGAAGCTGACGTCCACGTCGCTCGCGGCGAGGAAGGCCTCCTGGTCGCGGATCGGCATGCTCGAGGCGGTGTAGACGAGGTCCCCGTCCTGGTGGGCATTGCCGAGGGCGAGATGCAGCGCGGGCTCGGAAATCTCGGCGCCGGTGAGGCCCGCCTCGATCGCGTCGCGGGCGCTGCGATCGGCATCGATCCACCGCTGCGGGGCCGGACGTGCCTCCTTCTCGACCCGCACTGCCCAACCCGCTGCCAGCTCGCTCGGGTCGGCGCGCAGGATCGCCGCCGCCCGGTTGGTCGGCTCGTTCCAGCCGCCGTAGGGGTCAATCACGATTTGGTCGGCATCGCTCGCGGCCAGCCAGCTGCGCAGCGGCTTGCTGGTTGGCATCTCACCGAAGCGGAGCACCAGGTCGGGTACGACCGAGCGGGCGAAGTGCTCGTCGCGCAGCAAGAGGTCGTAGCTGCCGATCACGTTGGAGCGGTCGTGCGGCCCGCAGCGCAGCTGTGAGGTCGGCTCAGCCAGGATCGGGAAGCCCGAGGCACGCGCCAGGTGCGCGAGCGGCTCGCGCAACTCTGGATCGAGCTGGCGGCCGGCGATGATCACGCCGGCGATCGCGTCGCCGATGTGTCCGGCCACCTCGTCGAGCAGGAAGGGCGAGGGCTCGAGGTCGATCGAGGTGGCCGCCGTCAGTGGGCGGCCCTCGCGTCCCTCCAGCGCCAGTGGGTCCGTCGCCGTAACGGCGCCCTCAACGGGCAGCGGCGCCAGCGGCTCACGCCAGGGCAAGTTGAGGTGTACGGGGCCCGGACGCGAAGCGTTGCGCGAGGCTGCCAGTGCCCGGCAGGCGACCGAGCGGTAATGCAGCAGTCCGTCGTCGTTGGCCTCGTGGGTGCCGACTTCGCAGAACCAGCGCACCGCCGAGCCGTAGAGCTTGACCTGATCGATCGTCTGCCCGGCACCGATTCCACGCAGCTCGGGAGGTCGGTCGGCGGTTAGGACGATCAGCGGCACCGCCGACTCATCGGCCTCACAGATCGCCGGGTGGTAGTTGGCGGCGGCTGTGCCTGAGGTGCAGAGCAGCGCCACCGGTACCTGGCTCGCCTGCGCGGCGCCGAGCGCAAAGAAGGCGGCCGAGCGCTCGTCGACGATCACGCTGACCTCGATCTCCTCCTGCCGCCAGAACGCGATGGCGAGAGGCGTCGAGCGCGAACCGGGGGAGACCACGGCGTGGCGCAGCCCGCCCCGCGCCAGCTCCTCGACGAAGGCCGAGGCGAGCGCGGTGTTGGCGTTGGTCGGGTCCATGCTGGGGAGCCTATTGACGACTTTGTTCCGATAGCGGAACAAAGTCGTCAGGCTAGAGTCGGTGTGCCTGCAGCGCCGCCTCGTCGATCTCGACGCCTAGGCCAGGACCAGTGGGGGGGTGGAGGAGGCCATCGCGAATCTCGCACCCCACCGAGGCAATCGTTGAGGAGAAAAGGCGCTGCGTGGCGAGTCCATGGGCCAGGCCCGGGCTGTCAGCCCCGGCAACGTTGTGCAAGGTCCGTGCGACTTGAGCAGCCGCCGCGATCCCGACCGGGCCGTCGAGGGCGCTGGAAACGTAGGCAGGAAGCACCTCCGCAATCTCAATCGCCGCCTCGGGACCGCCAACCTTGGAGAGCTTGATTCCGGTGAATGCACAGGCGTGCATCTCCCGCGCCCGCTCGGCGTCGGCCTTGGTCTCGACACTCTCATCCCCTGCGATCGGAATCGAGGTCGAAGCCGCCACCTCCGCGGCCTCCTCGAGCGTCGCCACCGGCTGCTCGGCGAGCTCGATCTCGAGCGGCTCCAGCGATCGCAGAATCCGCTTTGCGGTCTCCACGTCCCATGCTGCATTTGCATCCACGCGAATCCGCGCCCGCGGGCCGACCGCCTCGCGCACGGCGAGAACCTGGGCGAAATCGTCGCCCGCGCCGAGCTTCAGCTTGAAGGTGGTGAAGCCATCCTCTGCCCAGCGCTCCGCCTCTGCGGCGACGGCCGTCGGCTCGCCGGCGACCAGGGTCGCGTTGCACTCGACTCCGTCGTCTTCGGCCGGGCCGGTCGTGCCCTCCGCTGCTGCCCTCCGCCCGCGCAGGTCGAGCAGCGCTGTCAGCGCCGCACAGCGAGCGGGAGCGGAGAGGTCCAGCGGATCGCCGCGCAGTGTCGCCTCATCGAGCGATTCTCTCTCGCCCAGCCGCTCCAGCTCGGTGACCACATCGGCAAGCCCCGTTCCACCACGCAGCGAAAGCGGCACCGCTTCGCCGAGGCCGATCAAGTCGTCCTCACTGTGCAGTCGCAGCAGCACCATCTCGCGGCGGTCAAGCCGCCCGCGCGCGGTGACGTATGGTTGGCGGAACGGCAGCGCGTAGGGGATGACCTCGACCGAGGCGAGGCGCATCAGCTCGCCAGCAGCAGCCCGGCCGAGACCAGCAGGCTGAAGACCGCCAGCAGGGCGCCGGTTGCGGCGAGGGCGCCGTTCAGCGCCGGGCCGTCGGTGCGGTTGGTCATCGCCCGCATCGGTCCCACGGCCATCGGCAAGGCCAGCAGCCCGATCAGCGGCAACCAGCTGCCGCCGCCGGCGAGCAGGGCCAGGGGCAGCACGACGAAGGCGCCGAGCACGAGCCCGCGGTAGAGGACGACGGCGTTGTGCCGTCCCATCCGCACCGCCAGGGTCATCTTGCCCGCCCGCCGGTCCGTCTCCAGGTCGCGCACGTTGTTGACGACGAGGATCGCCGTGGCGATGAAGCCAACCGCGATCGAGAGGCCCAGCGGCAGGGCGTCGAGCTTCTCCAGCTGCACGTAGTAGGAGCCGTTGACCGCGACCAGGCCGAAGAAGAGGAAGACGAAGACCTCGCCCAGGCCGGCGTAGCCGTAAGGGCGCGGGCCGCCGGTGTAGAGGACCCCCGCGGCGATCGAGAAGACACCGATCACCAGGATCACCGGCCCCGCGACCACCGCCAGGTAGATGCCGCAGGCGATCGCCACGCCGAAGGCGATCCAGGTCGCGTTCAACACCCGTTGCGGCGTCACCAGCCCTGCCGAGGTGACCCGCACCGGCCCCAGCCGGTCGGCGGTGTCGGCACCGCGCCTGGCGTCTGAGTAGTCGTTGGCGAGGTTGGTGCCGATCTGGATGAAGATCGAGCCGACCAGGGCGGCGAGGAAGGCCCCGGCCCGGGGCAACTTGCCGGCCAGTTCAACCGCTGCTGCGGTGCCGACCAGCACCGGCGCGATCGCCGCCGGCAGCGTGCGCGGGCGCGCCGCCATCAGCCAGATCCTCATCGCCGGCCCCGTGTAGCGATAGCGCTCATGCTCGCCGAGGGTACTTCGAGAAGTCGGGCTGCCGCTTTTCCTTGAAGGCCTCGCGGCCCTCGCGCGCCTCCTCGTTGCCGTAGAAGAGCAAGTTGGTGTCGTGGGCCAGCTGCTGGATCCCGGCGTAGCCGTCCTCATGGGCGTTGAAGCTGGCCTTGACCAGGCGCAGGGCGAAGGGCGAGAGCGCCAGCATCTCGCGGCACCAGGCAACCGTCTCCGCCTCGAGGCGGTCGAGCGGGACGACCGTGTTGACCAACCCCATCTCCAGGGCCTCGGCAGCGTCGTACTGGCGACAGAGCAACCAGAACTCCTTCGCCTTCTTGGTGCCGACGAGGTCGCGCAGGAGGGAGGCGCCGAAGCCGCCGTCCCAGGAGCCGACCCGCGGTCCGGTTTGGCCGAAGACGGCGTTGTCGGCGGCGATCGTGAGGTCGCAGCAGAGGTGAAGGATGTGGCCGCCGCCAATCGCGTAGCCCGCCACCATCGCCACCACCGGCTTCGGCAGCCGCCGCATCTGCACCTGCAGGTCGGTGACGTGGAAGCGGCCGACGGAAGCGCCCTCGGCGACGTAGCCGGTGTCGCCGCGAACCTGCTGGTCGCCGCCCGAGCAGAACGCCTTCGTGCCCTTGCCGGTGAGCACCACGACGCCGACCTCGGGGTCCTCGCGGGCCAGCTCCAGCGCGGCGGAGACCTCGATCAAAGTCTGCGGCCGGAAGGCGTTGAGGGTCTCGGGCCGGTCGATGCTGATCTTGGCGATTCCCTCGGCGACCTCGTAGTGGATGTCGTCGTACTCGCCGGCGCTCTGCCACTCGATCGGCGCGTAGAGGGTCTCCTCGGGCAGGGCTTCCTTGTGACGTTTGGGCATGATGGGCACGATATCCCGCCGATGAAACTCGACGACTGGCTGGCCCAGAGATCGCAGAGCTGCCCCGAGCGAACCGCGCTGGTCGCTGACGGCAGCGAAGTCACCTACGCCGAGCTGGAGGCGGAGGCGACCTGGGTTGCTCGCCGCCTGATCGCCCACGGCGTGCGCCGCGGCTCGACCGTGGCGATGACGATGCACCCGCAGCGCGAGCAGGTGGTGATGGTGCACGCCCTGATGAAGGTAGGGGCGGTGCTGCTGCCACTCGGGCCCCGACTCTCCTCCGAGGAGCGGGCCGCAGTGGTCGCGGCCGAGGAACCGGCGGTCGATCTCGACGATGCCGGCGAGCTGACCCAGACCGAGGCCGATCTGCCGCTGCTTGGCGAGCACGACATGGAAGACATCGCCAGCCACGTGATGACCAGCGGCAGCACCGGCGCGCCCGACCCGGTTGGCCTCACCTACGGCAACTTTCTCTGGAGCGCGGTCGCCTCGGCCTTCAACATCGGTGTCGAGCCCGAGGACCGCTGGCTCTGCTGCCTGCCGCTCAGTCACATCTCCGGGCTCGGGATCGTGATGCGCTCGGTGATCTACGGAACCACGGCGGTGATCCACGACGGCTTCGACGTCGACCGGGTCGCCGAGGCGTTGGAGCGCGACGAGATCACCGTGGTCTCGCTGGTGACGACGATGCTGACCCGGCTGCTGGAGGCCGGCGCCGACCTCTCGGGCCCGCGCGCGGTCCTGGTCGGCGGCGGGCCCGTGCCGGAGGACCCGCTTGAGGAGGCGCTCGGGCGCGGCGCCACGGTCGTCCAGACCTATGGCCTGACCGAGACCTGCTCGCAGGTGACGACCCTCGCCCCCGCTGATGCCCGCCGCAAGCTCGGCTCCGCCGGCCGGCCCTTGCTCACCACCCACCTGCGGATCCAGGACGGCGAGATTCTCGTCCAGGGCCCAACCGTTGCCCCCGGCCGCGCCGACGCCGACGGCTGGTTGCACACCGGTGACCTCGGCCGCATCGACGAGGAAGGCTTCCTCTACGTCGAGGACCGCATCGACGACATGATCGTCACCGGCGGCGAGAACGTCGTGCCGGCGGAAGTCGAGAAAGTCCTGCTGCGCCACCCCGAGGTTGCCGACGCCGCCGTCGTCGGCCGCGACGATCCCGAGTGGCAGCAGGCGGTCACCGCGATCGTCGTGCTCGAGGACGGCTCCGAGGTGAGTCCGGACGAGCTGCGCCGCCACTGCGCCGAGTCGTTGGCCGGCTTCAAGGTGCCGAAGCGGGTCGAGCTGGCGGCGGCATTGCCGCGCACGCCCTCGGGCAAGCTGATGAGGCGCGCCCTCCGCTAGCCTGCCGCCCATGCCCAAGGACATCTTTTACGACTCAGACGCCGACCTATCGCTGCTTCAAGGGAAGACCGTTGCCATCCTCGGTTACGGCTCCCAGGGGCATGCGCACGCCCTCAACCTGAAGGACTCGGGAGTCGACGTCGTCGTCGGCCTGCGCCCCGACTCCTCCAGTCGAGCGAAAGCCGAAGAGGCCGGCCTCGAGGTGCTCGACATCGCCGAAGCCGCCAGTCGCGGCGACGCGGTGATGATCCTGCTGCCCGACGAGAAGCAGGCCGAGATCTGGGAGTCCGAGATCGCCGACGGCATCGCGCCCGGCAACCTGCTGCTCTTCGCCCACGGCTTCGCCATCCACTTCGAGCAGATCGCGCCGCCGGCCGGCGTCGACGTCGGCATGGTCGCGCCCAAGGGCCCGGGCCACCTGGTCCGCCGCCAGTACGAGGAAGGCCGCGGCGTCCCCTGCCTGATGGCGGTCCAGCAGGACGCCACCGGCAACGCCCACGACCTCGTCCTCGCCTACGCCTCCGGCATCGGCGGTGGCCGCGCCGCGGTGATCGAGACGACCTTCAAGGACGAGTGCGAGACCGACCTCTTCGGCGAGCAGGCCGTCCTCTGCGGCGGCGCCTCGGAGCTGGTCCGCGCCGGTTTCGAGACCCTGGTCGAGGCCGGCTACGACCCGCGCCTCGCTTACTTCGAGTGCCTGCACGAGCTCAAGCTGATCGCCGACCTGATGTACGAGAAGGGGATCCAGGGCATGCGCTACTCGATCTCCAACACCGCCGAGTACGGCGACATGACCCGCGGCAAGCGCGTCATCGGCGAGGAGTCCCGCGCGGCGATGAAGGAGATCCTCGGCGAGATCCAGTCCGGCGAGTTCGCCCGCGAGTGGATCGCCGAGAACCGGGCCGGCGGCGAGAATCTTTCTCGTATGCGCGAGGAGGGGGCGAGCCACGAAGTCGAGAAGGTCGGCAAGGATCTTCGCGACACGATGCCCTGGATCGACCAGGAGTTCTAGGGGCGACTCCAAGGGCGGGAGAGGCACGGCAGCCCCTCTCCCTGAAGCCGTCGCGCAGCTGGAGCCGTGGCCTGGGTTCGTGGCGTCATACCGGGAGCTTCATGGAGAGGGGCTGCCGTGCCTCTCTCAGCTCCGAGATCGTCCCTTGAGCGCGTTTGGGGATCGGGTTCCCCTTTCCCGGAGGCTCCAGGTGAGCACGTAGGAAGTGACGACCGGACCAGCTGCGCGACGGTCTCCGGGAAAGGGGAACCCGATCCCCTCCCCGCTTAACGGTGCGTCTCGCCCTCGGCGAGTTTGCCGTCGCGGCCGACGTAGCCGTCCTTACCACCGACGATGACGTAGACGGCGTCCTCGGAATCGCTCAGGTTCCTCAATCGGCGCTCAGTCGAGGCGTCGACCCAG
Source organism: uncultured Solirubrobacterales bacterium (assembly GCA_963701265.1). GTDB lineage: Bacteria > Actinomycetota > Thermoleophilia > Solirubrobacterales > 70-9 > VRUE01. The sequence continues at coordinate 1,632,015 of OY969581.1, read as the reverse complement.
GCCAGGCCGCCCGGCTCCAGCTCGTGGCTGCTGCCGTCGCCGAACTCGATCGCGACGTGGCCGCTATGGAGGAAGTAGAGCTCCTCCTGCTCGTCGTGGTAGTGGCTGCCGGTGGCGTAGGAGGGGGGCAGCACGATCGCGTTGACACCGAAGGCGGTTACGCCCAGCTCTTTGCGGATCTTGCGAAATCCCGGCCCCTCGCCGAGGTCGCTGAGGTTGGCGACGGCGTAACCGTCACCCTTGCTGATGGCCTGCTCATTGGTCTCGCTCATGGCCTGCAGCCTATGCCGATGGCTGGCCGGGGTCCACCCGTCGCGGTCACTAACCTGTCGCCTCCGCCGTGACGACCGAGACCTCCGCCCAGATCCCCAGCGAGCTCAAGCCGGCCGACGGCCGCTTCGGCTGTGGGCCCTCGAAGGTGCGGCCAGAGGCGCTCGAGAAGCTCGCCGGGCAGTCGAAGCTGATGGGGACCTCGCATCGCCAGGCGCCGGTGCGCGATCTGGTTGGTCGTGTTCGTTCCGGTCTCGCCGATCTCTTCAACCTGCCCGACGGCTACGAGATTGCGCTCGGCAATGGCGGTACCACCGCCTTCTGGGATGCCGCCTGCGCCTGGCTCGTGCGCGAGCGCGCGCTGCACCTCACTTACGGCGAGTTCTCGCAGAAGTTCGCCAAGGCCACTGCCGGAGCACCCTTCCTTGCCGATTCGATCGTGATCGAGGCCGAGCCGGGAGATGCGCCTGCGCCTGTCGCCGACCCAGCCGCCGACGTGATTGCCTGGGCCCACAACGAGACCTCGACCGGCGTGATGGTGCCGGTGCAGCGACCTGACGGCGCTGGCGATGCCCTTGTCCTGATCGACGCCACCTCGGGTGCCGGCGGCCTGCCGCTCGACGCGAGCCAGGCCGACGTCTACTACTTCGCTCCTCAGAAGGCATTCGGCGCCGACGGGGGCCTTTGGCTGGCAGCGCTCAGCCCAGCCGCGATCGCCCGCATCGAGGAGCTCGACGGGGCTGCTGATCGTTGGCAGCCGGGCTTCCTTTCCCTGCAGACCGCGCTGGATAGCTCGCGCAAGGAGCAGACCTACAACACCCCGGCCCTGGCCACGCTGCTCTTGCTCGCCGATCAGGTCGAGTGGATGCTGGCGCAGGGCGGGCTGGACGGGTGCGTCGAGCGCACCTCCGCTTCCTCCGGCCATCTCTACGGCTGGGCCGAGGCCAGCGAGTTCGCCACCCCCTTTGTCGCCGACCCGGCCAAGCGCTCGCTGGTCGTCGGCACGATCGATTTCGCCGACTCGGTCGACGCCGCCGTGATCGCTGCCACGCTGCGCGCCAACGGCATCGTCGACACCGAGCCCTACCGCAAGCTGGGGCGCAACCAGCTGCGCATCGGCATGTTCCCGGCGGTCGAGCCGGCTGACGTAGAAGCCCTGACCGCCTGCGTCGATTGGGTGGTCGAGAACGTGGGGGAGGCCCGCCGGTGAAAGTACTCGTCAAGGAGAAGATCGCCGACTCGGGCGTCGATCTGCTGCGCCAGAACTTCGACGTCGACCTTGGCCTCGAGATGTCCGACGAGGAGCTGGGCGAGGCGATCGGCGGCTACGACGCGATCCTGATCCGCTCGGCGACGAAGCTGACGCCGGAGCTGATCGAGAAGGCGACCAACCTCAAGGTGATCGGCCGCGCCGGCACCGGCGTCGACAACGTTGACATCCCCGCCGCCACCCGCCGCGGCATCGTCGTCGCCAACGCGCCCGAATCGAACTCCGTCGCCGCCGCCGAGCACACCCTTGCGCTGGCTCTCGCCCTCTTCCGCAACGTTCCCCAGGCCCACGGCGCGCTCGTCGACGGTCGCTGGGACCGGGCCAAGTTCAAGGGCGCCGAGCTCTACGGCAAGACGATCGGCATCGTCGGCTTCGGCCGCATCGGCCAGCTCGTCGCCAAACGAGCCCAGGCCTTCGAGATGGACGTCGTCGCCTTCGACAAGTTCGTCTCCGCCGAGCGCTTCCGCGAACTGGGCGTTGAGGGTGCCGAGAGCATCGAGGAGCTCTTCGGCCAAGCCGACGTGGTCACCGTCCACGTGCCCAAGACTCCCGACACGATCAACCTGATCGACGCCGAGGCGATCGCCGCGATGAAGGAGGGGGTGCGGATCGTCAACTGCGCCCGCGGCGAGCTGGTCGACCTCGACGCGCTCCTGGCCGGCCTGGAGTCGGGCAAGGTCGGCGGCGCCGCGCTCGACGTCTTTCCCGCCGAGCCCTTCACCGAGCACGCGATCTTCGCCCGCGGGGACGTCGTCGTCACGCCGCACCTGGGTGCCTCGACCGCCGAGGCCCAGGACCGCGCCGGCGTCGTCACCGCCGAACAGGTGACCGCCGCGCTGACCGGAGCAGTGGTCACCAACGCGGTCAACATCGCCGCGGTGCGCCCCGAGGAGATGGAAGCCCTCTCGCCCTTCGTGCCGCTCTGCGAAAAGCTGGGTCGCCTCGCCGAGGGCCTCGGCGAGGCTCCCGTCGATCGGGTCGCGGTCGAGTTCCGCGGCAAACTCGCCCAGCACGACACCCGGCTGCTCGGCATCGCCGTCCTGGTTGGGATCCTCTCCGGCCACACCGAGGAGCCCGTGAACCTGGTCAACGCGCCGCAGATGGCCGAAGAACGCGGCGTCGACCTGGTTGAGACCAAGGAGTCGAGCTCGGAGGACTTCACCGAGCTGGTCACCGTGCGGCTGCGCTCCGGCGAGGACGAAGTCGAGGTCGCCGGCACCGGCGTCGGGCCGCGCAACGAGCCCTACCTGGTCTCGGTCTGGGGCGAGAGCTTCTACCTGCCCTTCGCCGAGCACATCGCGGTCTTCCGCTACGCGGACCGTCCCGGCATGATCGGCCGGGTCGGCTCGATCTTCGGCGAGGAGGGGGTCAACATCGTCTCGGCCGCCGTCGGCGCCGAGGAGGACGGCGAGCGGGCAGTTATGGCACTCACCACCGACGCCGCCGTCAACGAGCAGACGATCGGCAGGATCCTTGAGCTCGACGGCTTCTCCATCGGCCGCTCGGTCGATCTTTAGGACAAGACCAGTCAAGTAGGCTTGCCCGGTGAAGGCGCTGGTGCAGACGGGGAACGGTGGGCCGCAGGTGCTGCAGGTCCTCGAGCGCCCTGATCCGCCGGTCGGCCCCGGAGAGGTTCGGATCGCGGTCAAGGCCGCCGGAATCAACTTCGCCGACACGATGGCCCGGCTCGGCCTCTATCCGGATGCGCCCAAGACCCCTTGCGTGATGGGTTACGAGGTCGCGGGAACGATCGAGACCGTCGGCGCGGGAGTGACCGATTTCGCCGTCGGCGACCGAGTCATGGCCGGCACTCGCTTCGGCGGTCAGGCCGAGCTGGTCACCGTGCCCGCCGACCAGGCGCTGCCCCTGCCCGAGTCGCTCAGCTTCGAGCAGGGGGCCGCCTTCCCGGTCAACTACGGCACCGCCTACGCCGCCCTGATCATCATGGGCAGCCTGCGCGAGGGCGACCGCGTCCTGATCCACGCTGCCGCCGGCGGTGTCGGCATCGCCGCCACCCAGATTGCCCGCAACGTCGGCGCTGAGATCTTCGGTACCGCCTCGCCCGCCAAGCACGACGCAATTCGGGCGCAGGGGGTCACCCACGCGATCGACTACCGCAACCAGGACTTCGAGGCCGAGGTCATGCGGATCACCGGTGGTGAGGGCGTTGACCTGGTCATCGACGCCCTTGGCCCGACCTCCTTCCGCAAGGACTACCGCCTGCTTCGCTCCGGTGGTCGCGTCGTCATGTACGGCCTCTCCGAGGTGACGAAGGAAAGCGGTCGTGACATTCCGGCGGCGCTGAAGAGCCTGGCCAAGATGCCCATGGCGACGATCCCCTGGTGGAAGAGCCTGGCGCTGATGAACGAGAACAAGGGGGTCTTCGGCCTCAACATGCTCAAGTGGTGGGAACGAGAGGGCGGCCTCGACCGGGTCACCGAGCCGCTGATGGCGGACCTCGAAGCCGGGCGTCTCGAACCTGTCGTCGCCGAGGCATTCCCCTTCGAGCGCGCCGGCGAGGCACACGAATTCATCGCCCAGCGCCGCAACGTCGGCAAGGTTGTGCTGTTTCCTAGTTAGGCCTGCGGCGCGGCGCGGGGTATTCCTGATGAAGAGGGCGATTCTGATCATGCTGGCGATCCTGGCGGCGCAGGCCGCTCCGGTCGCGAACGCCGAAACGACCTACACGGTGGTCCTCGCAGGAGGGACCACGCAGAGCATGATTCACATCTGGCTGACCCCCGATGGGCGCAGCTACGTGATCGACTCGGTCGCCCCGCTCGAAGTCGGCGGCACGATTTGTGAAAACACTCCCGGCATGCCGAATGAGCTGGTCTGCAAGGCGCCCCTCGTCGCCGGCTTCGAAGTCAACGCCGGCGAAGGCGACGACACCGTCTCCGTTGCCAGCGTGGTCGAAGTGCCGGTGACGATGCGCGGCGGACCGGGCCGTGACGTCCTGATCGGCGGCGGCGGGCCCGACAAGTTGATCGGTGGCGACGGCAACGACAAGCTGGCCGGCCGCGGTGGCGACGATCTCCTCTTCGGCGGCAGCGGTAACGACGAACTTTTTGGTGGCAGCGGTAACGACCTCATGCGCGGCGGCAGCGGTCAGGACACGCTGGTCGGCGGCAGCGGCGAAAACGTCATCCGCTCGTCGCTGCGTCCACTGCTCTAAGGCGAAGGCGCAGCAGCTGAGCGTCGGCCGAATAGCCGGCCACCGACGAAGAAGAGCGCGACCAGAAAGCCGACCAGCGAGAGCGCAGCGTCGAGCCTGAAGGCCGCCTCGATGCCATCGGTGAAGGAGGACTGCGCCGAGAAGACCGTGGTGGTCAGCCCCAGACCGATCGAGCCGCCGGCGATCTGGAACATGTAGACGATGCCGCCGGCGAGGCTGGTCTGCGATTCGTCGACCGAGGTGACCCCGGCAGTCGTCGCCGTCGGGTAGAAGCTGCCGATCCCGATCCCGAGCACGACCATGCCGGGGATCAAGGACGCGTAGCTCGAGCGCGAGGCGACGAGCGAGAAGATGAAGGGGGAGATGGTGATGCAAGCTGCCCCCACCGTCGCCAGCAGCTTCGCTCCCAGCCGCTCATAGAGCGGTCCGGCGACGAAGGAGACCGCGGCGAAGGTGGCGAGGAAGGGCAGTAGGCCGACTCCCGCCTCCAGCGGCGAGTAACCGAGCTGGTGTTGCATGAACTGCGGCAGGTAGAGCAGGGCGGCGAAGAAGGTCGCCGACATCAGCAGGATCGCCAGGCAGGAGGCGCGGAAGCTCTCGTTGGCCATCACCTCGCGTGGAATCAGTGCGCTCTTGCCGGCGCGGCGCTCAATCGGGACAAAGGCGATCAACAGGACCGCCGAGAGAATCAGCAGGCCGAAGACCCGCGGGTCGCCGATGCCCCAGTCGTCGATCTGGTCGAGGGCGACGAGCAGTGAGACCAGCCCGACCGAGATCGCCGCGATCCCGGGGTAGTCGATCTGCTGCCTGCCCTCGTCCGGCTCCGCGACTTTGACCAGGCGGTAGGTGACGAGCACGGCAAAGATCGAGATCGGCACGTTGAGGAAGAAGATCCAGCGCCAGCTGAGCGCGTCGGTGAGCACGCCGCCGATCAGCGGGCCAACCGCGTTGCCGAGCCCCGCGGCACCGATGATGATCCCGCCCGCCAGTCCCGCCTTGTCTTCGGGCAGCAGGGCGTAGGTCATGCCGAGGATCGCCGGCCACATCAACGCCCCACCGATCCCCATCAAGGTCCGCGTCGCAATCAGCCAGGTCTCCGTCTGTGCCGCGCCGCCCAGCGCCGACATCGAGGCGAAGATCGCGGTGCCGAGGAAGAAGGCGTTGCGCCGCCCGAACATGTCTGCCAGCCGCCCGCCGGTGACGATCATCACGCCAAAGGTCAGCGCGTAGGCGTTGACCACCCACTGGATCGTGTTGATGCTGGTGTCGAAGTCCTTCTCCATCGTCGGCAGGGCGACGTTGATCGCGGAGAAGTCGTTGGCGATCACGACCACGGCGATGCCCATCGCGAAGAGGGCAAACCAGGTCGAGCGGGGGATCGTGCTTGAGGAAACCTCGCTTGCGATGCGCGCAGCCTACGCTAAGCTGGGGCGACCGAATGACGCACCGGCCCGACAGCCTCGCGCTTCTCCTTCTCCTCCCCCTCCGGGGGGAATAGCGCTGGGCGGCGCGATAGCCGCGAGAGACAAGGTCATTCGAGAGAAGCAGAGAAGGAGGAGGACCCAGTGGCACCAGTAGACGACGCAAACCGCGTCCACATCTTTGACACGACACTGCGCGACGGCGAGCAGTCGCCCGGAATTTCGCTGAACAAGGCGGAGAAGGTCGAGATCGCCCAGCAGCTGGCTCGCCTGGGAGTTGACGTGATCGAGGCCGGCTTCCCGATCACCTCGCCCGGTGATTTCGAGGCGGTCGAGGCAATCGCCCGCGGCGTCGAGGGACCGGTGATCTGCGGCCTGGCCCGCACCCACAAGGCCGACATCGACGCCGCCTGGGGAGCGATCAAGGACGCGGCGCGACCCCGCATCCACACCTTCATCTCGACCTCCGACATCCACATCGAGCACCAGCTGCAGACCGACCGCGAGGACGTCAAGGGCCAGGCACGGGCGGCCGTGACCCTGGCCAAGTCCTACTGTGAGGACGTCGAGTTCTCACCGATGGACGCGACCCGCGCCGACATCGAGTTCACCGCCGAGGTCTGCGCGATCGCGGTCGAAGAGGGCGCGACCGTGGTCAACATTCCCGACACGGTCGGCTACACGACGCCGGAGGAGTACGCCGAGTACTGGCGGCGCCTGTACGAGCTGGTGCCGGGGCTGCGCGAGGTCGAGACCTCGGTGCATTGCCACGATGACCTGGGTCTGGCCGTCGCCAACTCCTACGCCGGCGTGCTGGCCGGGGCCCGGCAGGTCGAGTGCGCCGTCAACGGCATCGGCGAGCGCGCGGGCAACTGCTCGCTGGAGGAGATCGCGATGCTGGTCAAGGTTCGCGAGGACGTGCACGGCTTGACCACCGCCATCAACACCCGCGAGCTGGCCCGCACCAGCCGCATGGTCTCGCGCCTGACCGGCTACGCGATCCAGCCCAACAAGGCGATCGTCGGCCGCAACGCCTTCGCCCACGAGTCCGGCATCCACCAGGACGGCGTGCTGAAGGAGCGCACCACCTACGAGATCATGGACGCAACTGAGGTCGGCCTGGAGTCGAACTCGATCGTGCTGGGCAAGCACTCGGGCCGCCACGCCCTGCGCGACGCCCTGGACCAGCTGGGCTTCAAGGTCGAGGGCAACGCCCTAAACGCTGCCTTCAAGCGCTTCAAGGAGGTCGCCGACCGCAAGAAGCAGGTGACCGCGCTGGACCTGGAGGCGATCGTCTCCGATGAGATGCGCGAGAAGACCGACGCTCACGAGTTGGCCTGGTTCGAGGTCGAGGCCGGCTCCCGCCGCGATCCGGTTGCCCGCGTCGCGGTGAAAATGCCCTCCGGCCAGGAGTCGGTCGGCGAGTCCGGCGGCGATGGCCCGGTCGACGCGATATTCCAGGCGATCCAGAAGGCCGCCGACACCGAGTGCGAGCTGCGCCAGTACACGGTCGAGGCCGTGACCGGGGGAGAGGACGCCCTCGGCCAAGTGACCGTGATGCTGCGCGCCGCCGGCCGCCTGGCCACCGGCCAAGGCGTCGCCACCGACATCCTCGAGGCGTCGGCCCGCGCCTACGTGCGAGCGCTGTCGAATGCCCTGGAGGGCGCCGCGATCCGTGAGGCCGAGGCGGCCACCGCCGAGGCAGCGGTCGAACGCACCCCCGGCCCCTAAGACGTCACACATCCATGCGGCGCTGCGCATCACCCGTAGCGCCAGGGGCGAGACCATCGCCTCATGCCCGCCGAGTCCGTTTCATCCCGCGAAATAGGCGGGTTGAGACGGACTCGCATGCACCCAGACGCCACTCTGGCGCAGCTGGCTGAGGCGCAGTATGGGGTGGTGGCGCGGAGGCAGCTGCTGGAGCTGGGGCTTGGCGAAGACGCCATTGATCATCGTCTCGCAACAGGGCGACTACATTCTGTCGGACGTGGGGTCTACGCCGTAGGGCACGGTCGAATCTCCCAGCTGGGGAGATGGACAGCAGCCGTCCTGGCCGGTGGATCAGGTGCCGTGCTAAGCCACCAATCCGCAGCAGCGCTGTGGGGTATTCGTGGCCCGGTCGGTGGGGCCGTGGACGTGACGGTTTCACACAGAAGTACGTCCTCGGCTCGGATTCGTCGCCATCTTTCGGTGCTGCCCGCCGACGAGATCACGGTGTGCGAAGGCATTGCCGTCACGACTTCCCCGCGCACGATTTTCGACTTGGCGGCCAGGTCGTCGGTCGATCGCGTCGAGCACGACATCCGCCAGCTCGAATTCCTGCGGCTCTACGACCGACTGTCTCTTCTCGATTTGATCAAGCGTTACCCGGGTCGACGGGGGCTGCGAAGGGTCCAGGTCGCCCTGGCTCGCGTGGAAGCACTGCCCGCCGGCCGTATCCGAAGCCGACTCGAGGAACGGTTCCTGCCGTTCCTTCGGCGCCACGATCTACCGCGACCGCGTCTCAACGACTGGATCATGGTGGGCGAGGAGCGATTTCAAGTCGACTGCCATTGGGCCGGCACCGGGCAGGTAGTCGAGCTCGATAGCTGGGAAGCGCACGGCACCAAATCTGCCTTCAGGGAAGACCGCGCTCGTGATCGGGTTCTGCGCACCGCGGGCTACGACGTGACTCGCATCTCTTGGGCCCAGCTCGACGACGAACCGGAGGCTGTCGCGGCGGACCTGCGGACGTTGCTGAATCGTGCGAGGACCGGCGGCCCGTCTCCCTCTTGAGCTTGCACCGATTCGAGTACAACTGTATGTGATAACGTACGCAAATCGTCGCCACCACCGACAAGCGTCCCGGTCAAAGCGCAGCTGCCGCTGGCAGCGGGCCCGCAATAGGCGGCCGTGTTCATGCCCTGCGCGAGGCCATGGGCCTGTCGCTGCGCGATCTTGGCGACCGCTCCGGGGTGAGCGCGCCGATGCTCTCGCAGGTCGAGCGGGGGGAGACCAGTCCAACTCTGGCTGTGGCGGCGAAGATTGCCGCCGGCCTGGAGCTGAAGCTCTCGCAGCTGCTGCGCCTCGACGAGGGCGAGCACGTTGCGGTCAGCCGCGCCGGTGAGAGGCGCTTGCTGGAGCGCGGCGGGCACCGCTTCGAGGAGCTGACCCCGCCGCTGCCCGGACAGCGCGCCGACGTCTCGCTGCACACGCTCGAGGCCGGCGCGACGACCGGCGGTCGCGACGACCCACCGATGCACGAGCCCGGCAGCCGCGAGACCGCCGTCGTCCTCGCCGGCACCCTGGTGCTTGTAGTCGACGGCACCCGCCACGAGCTGAACGAGGGCGACAGCGTCACCTTCGATGCCGATCTGCCCCATCATTTTGAGAACGAAGGCGAGGGGCCGACGCGCTTCTTCGCCGTAATCGCCGCAGGCCTGAGGAGGGGCTAGCTATGCCACAGACAATGTTCGACAAGCTCTGGGAGGCGCACGAGGTCTCCGACGGTCTGATCTACATCGACCTGCACCTGGTCCACGAGGTCACCTCGCCGCAGGCCTTTGACGGCCTGCGCTTGGCCAACCGGCCGGTGCGCCGCGTCGACAAGACCCTGGCCACCGCCGATCACAACACCCCCACCGACGGCACTATGGCGGCGCGGCTGATCGCCGATCAGCTCTCCCGGGTTCAGGTCGAAACGCTGGAGCGCAATTGCGAGGAGTTCGGCATCCCCATTTACTCGCTGGGCTCCGAGCGGCAGGGAATCGTCCACGTGATCGGTCCGGAGCTGGGTGTCACGCAGCCGGGGATGACGATCGTCTGCGGCGACAGCCACACCTCCACCCACGGCGCCTTCGGCTCGTTGGCCTTCGGCATCGGCACCTCCGAGGTCGAGCACGTGCTGGCGACTCAGTGCCTGGTCCAGAAGCGACCGAAGACGATGCGGATCTCCTACTCCGGCGGGCTCGGCTCAGGGGTTACCCCCAAGGACCTGATCCTGGCGACGATCGGGCGCCTGGGCACCGGGGGCATGACCGGCTACGCGGTCGAGTACGCCGGGCCGGCGATTGAGGCCCTGGAGATGCCGGGCCGGATGACGATCTGCAACATGACGATCGAGGGTGGCGGCCGGGCCGGCATGATCGCCCCCGACGAGAAGACGATCGAGTGGGTCCGCGGCCGCCCGGCCGCTCCCACCGACTTCGACGCCGCAGCCGAGCGCTGGCGCCAGCTCCCGAGCGACGCTGGCGCCTCTTTCGACACCGAGGTGGATGTCGATGCCTCTGCGATCTCGCCGATGGTCACCTGGGGAACAAACCCCGGCATGGTCTGCGAGGTCACCGACAGCGTCCCCGATCCGGCCGCGATGGAATCCGCGGCCGATCGCGAGTCGGCTGAACGCGCCCTCGCCTATATGGGCTTGAGCGCCGGCACGCCGATGACCGAGGTGGCACCCGAACGCGTCTTCATCGGCTCCTGCACGAACTCGCGGATCGAGGATCTGCGCGAGGCTGCCGAGATCGTCGACGGTCGCAAGGTCGCCAGCTCGATACGGGCGATGGTCGTGCCCGGCTCCCAGCAGGTAAAGACGGCCGCTGAAGCCGAGGGGCTGCACGACGTCTTTCGCTCCGCCGGCTTCGAATGGCGCGAGGCCGGCTGTTCGATGTGCCTGGGCATGAACCCGGACACCCTGATCGAGGGTGAGCGCTGCGCCTCAACCTCGAACCGCAACTTCGAGGGGCGTCAGGGCAAGGGTGGCCGCACCCACTTGGTCAGCCCGAAGATGGCAGCCGCGGCTGCCGTCGAGGGACATTTCGTCGACATCAGGGATTGGAGCTGAGCATGCGACCGATAGACGTGATCGAGGGCAAGGTCTCGGTGCTGGACCGCGCCGACGTCGATACCGACCAGATCATCCCCAAGCAGTTTCTCAAGCGGGTCGAGCGGACCGGCTTCGGCGAGTTTCTCTTCTACGACTGGATCCGCGACGGCGAGATCGAGCTGGAGCCAAATCCGATCCTGGTCACCGGGGCGAACTTCGGCTGCGGCTCCTCACGCGAGCACGCTCCCTGGGCGCTGGAGGACTTCGGCTTCCAGGCGATCGTCGCGCCGTCCTTCGCCGACATCTTCTATTCCAACTGCACCAAGGTCGGGCTGCTGCCGGCGATCCTCGACGAGGAGCACTGCCGCGCCGTCGCCGAGGCGGGCGAGGCTCGCATCGACGTCGACGACGAGACCGTCACCTGCGCCGCTGGCGTCTTCAAATTCGAGGTCGAGCCGGATGTCAAGCACCGCCTGCTCAACGGCCTCGATGACATCGGCATCACGCTGGAGAACGCCGGCGCGATTGACGGCTTCGAGCAGGCCGGGGGAGCCGAGCGCGGGCCGGTCACGACCGCACTCTGAGGAGGAAGGCATGTCCGGCGCGATGAACACCGGTCCGCGCGAGTGGGACGCCGAGACTTACGACGCGATCTCCGATCCCCAGTTCAGCTGGGGAATGGAGGTGCTCGAGCGGCTCGAGTTGCGCGGCGATGAGGACGCGATCGACGCCGGTTGCGGTTCCGGGCGCGTGACCGAAGAGCTGCTGAAGCGACTGCCTGCGGGAAGCATGCTCGCCGTCGACGCCTCGGCGGCGATGGTCGAGAAGGCCCGCGAGCGCCTCGGCGATCGCGCCGGTTATCTCGTCGCCGATCTTGCCGAGCTGAAGGTAAAGGAGCCCGTTGACCTGATCTTCTCGACCGCGACCTTCCACTGGGTCCTCGATCACGAGGCACTTTTCGCCCACCTGCGCGATGCGCTGAAGCCGGGCGGGCGCTTGGTCGCCCAGTGCGGCGGGCGCGGCAACGTCGCCGAGCACGCCCAAGCGATCGCCGCGGTGGCAACGCGCTCGGAGTATTTCCCCCACTTCGGAGGGATGACGATGATGTGGAACTTCGCCGGTCCGGAGGAGACCGAAGAACGCCTGCGCGTGGCCGGCTTTGTCGAGGCGCGCTGTTGGCTTGAGCCCAAGCCGGTCACCCCAGCCGATCCGCTGCGCTTCACGATGACCGTGACGCTCGGCCCACATCTCGCCCGCCTGCCCGAGGAGAAGCGTCAGCCCTTCGCCGAAGCGGTGCTGGCACTGTCGCCCGAGCCGCTGACGCTCGACTACGTGCGCCTCAACATCGAGGCTAGAGTGCCGTCTCGATGAGCGCGCCCCGCATAGTCATGTTGCCCGGTGACGGGATCGGTCCCGAGATCGTCGGCGCCGCTCGTCGCCTCTTGGAGACGCTCGGCGAGTTCGAGTTCGACGAGCGCCTGATGGGCGGCTGTTCGATCGACGCCCATGGCAAGGCGCTCACGGAGGAGGTCCTCGCCACCTGCCGCAGCGCCGACGCTGTCCTGCTCGGCGCCGTTGGCGGTCCCAAATGGGACACGACCGATCCCAACGCGCCGCGCCCCGAGCAGGGTCTGCTCGGCCTGCGCAAGGGCATGGGCCTCTACGCAAACCTGCGGCCGGTCCGCCCGAGCCCGGCCTTGGTCTCCGCCAGCCCGCTGCGCGAGGACCGCATTGCCGGCACCGACCTGCTCGTCGTCCGCGAGCTCACCGGCGGCATCTACTTCGGCGACAGCGGTCGCGACGGCGATACGGCGCACGACACCTGCGAGTACTCGGCGAGCGAAATCGAGCGCATCGCCCGGGTCGGCTTCGAGGCCGCCCAGCGCCGCGCCGCCGGCTCCCAGCGCAAGCCCCGCGTCACCTCAGTCGACAAGGCCAACGTGCTCGAGACCTCGCGTCTCTGGCGCGAGGTGGTCGGCCGCGTCGCCCCGGACTATCCCGACGTAACGCTTGATCACCTGCTGGTCGACAACGCGGCGATGCAGCTTGTCTCGCGCCCGGCCGACTTCGACGTGATCGTCACCGAGAACCTCTTCGGCGACATCCTCAGCGACGAGTCGGCGATGCTCACCGGCTCGCTGGGCATGCTGCCTTCGGCCAGCCTGGGCGCCGACGGCGAGCCCGGCCTCTTCGAGCCGGTCCACGGCTCGGCACCCGACATCGCCGGGCAGGGCGTCGCCAACCCGCTGGCCACCTTCCTCTCGGCGGCGATGATGCTGCGCCACGGCCTCGGCCGCGCGGATGACGCGGCGCGGATCGAGTCGGCCGTCGATGCGGTGCTCGACCGCGGCCTCCGCACCCCGGACCTGGCGGGCGAGGGGGAGACCGCGGTCGGCACCGACGAGGTAACCGAGGCCGTGCTGGCCGAGCTAAACGCTTAGGGCGCTGTTACCGCCCACATACCGCTGACTTCGTTGCCGGCAGCCGCTGTTCCAAAGAAGGCAGCGAGGCCAAACCCGAGGCGGTTGTAGGTGTCGATGGTGAGGGTGCTTAGGTTGGACGATTCGACGATCGGATAGATGCAGAGCTGACCGGTCGCCGCTTGCGGGGTTTCGTTACCGCCGCCAAGTCCCGGACAGGCCGCCGTGGTCTGGCCCACTTTGAGGATGTTCGCGACTGGTGCTTTCGACAAGGGGAATTGGAAGCTGTTCGCCCCTCCTCGCACCTCTTCGCTTACGGCGCCCATATCGAACACGCCCCGCAGCGTCTGACCGCTCTTCAGCGTCCCCAGTAGCGGCCCGACTTCGTCGCTCAGCTTCGCCGTCGTCACCGAGCCTTTGCCGAGCTTGGCGCTGGTCACCGCTTCGTTGTCGAGCTTGGCGCTCGTGACCGCTTCTTTGCCGAGCTTCGGCGCAGTTACCGCTTCGCTGTTGAGCTTGTTGGTGGTGACGACGCTGTTCTTGATCGTTTCCGCGATCACCGAGCCTTTGGCCAGCTTCGCGGTGGTCACGGCGCCGTTGCCGATGTTGCCGGGGCCGACCGAGTTGGCGGCGAGCTTGCCGTTGATCACCGACTGCGGCGCCAACTTGGCTGCGGTCACGGCCTGCTTGCGGATCTTGGCTGCAGTGACAGCGCCGCGCTTGATTTGCTTGGGGCCGACGCTGTTCTTGGGTAGGCCGGCGGCGACGGCGACGCCGCCGAGGGCGATGAAGAGCGCCATCGTGGCGATCACGTTCGAATAGCTAAGTCTCTGGCGAGCTGCGGTGAGCATGGTGGAGTCTCCTTTGCGGTTGACCCGGTTCTCTTCTTGGCTTGACTCGAATGACCTTGCGCTATCGGGCATACTTCCCCGAACATGGATACGGCTGAGTTGATTTGGCATAACGGCGAGTTCGTGCCCTGGGAGGACGCCAAAGTGCACGTCCTCACGCACGCGCTGCACTACGGGACCGGCGTCTTCGAGGGCGTTCGCTGCTACGAGACCGAGCGCGGCCCGGCCGTGTTCAGGCACGCCGACCACCTCGACCGCCTCGCCAAGTCGGCCGAGCTCTACTACCTCGAGATGCCCTACTCGACCGAGCAGATTGGCGAGGCAACGCGCGAGCTGATCCGCCGCAACGGTCTCAGCTCCTGCTACATCCGCCCGCTCGCCTTCCGCGGTTACGGCAGTCTCGGCCTCTACGCGACCGATGCCCCGGTCGACCTGATCATCGCCGCCTTTCCCTGGGGTGCCTATCTCGGCGAGGAGGGCCAGAAGCACGGCATCCGCGCCAAGGTCTCGAGCTGGCGCCGGATCGGCCCCGGCGGGCTGATCCCGCACGCCAAGGCATCGGGCCAGTACCTCAACTCGATCCTGGCCAAGACCGAGTCGACCAACGCCGGCTACGAGGAGGCGATCCTGCTCGACGAGCGCGGCTTCGTCTGCGAGGGCTCGGGCGAGAACATCTTCCTCGTTCGCGACGGCCAGATCGTCACCCCGCCGCACGTCGCCTCGATCCTCGACGGGATCAACCGCAAGTCGGTGATCCAGATCGCCCGCGACCTCGGCTACACCGTGGTCGAACGCGACGTCGCCCGCGCCGAGCTCTACCTGGCCGAGGAGATCTTCCTCACCGGGACCGCGGCCGAGCTGGTGCCGGTGCGCGAGATTGACGACCACCCGATCGGCGAGCCGGGCGAGATAACCCGCCATGTGCAGGCGAAGTTCGTCGATGCCCTCTACGGTCGCGCCGAGGAGTACCTGGAGTGGCTCGATTTCGTCGAGGTCTCGACTGGAGCGGACGAGCCGAGTAAGGTCAGTTCCTGATGCACCTGCGTTTCGACTCGATCGGGCGAATTACCGCAGCCGCCTAGCGGCTGGCGCGGTTCACACCACTCGCGCGCTACGCGCCTCCTTGTGGGCGTCCCCGATTTTCGATTCGAAAGGCATCAGATGGAACAGGTAAAGCTCTACGACACCACCTTGCGGGACGGCATGGGGGGGCAGGGCATGTCGCTCTCGGTGGGCGAGAAGCTCAAGGTCGTCCACGCCCTCGACGCCCTCGGCGTCCACTTCATCGAGGCGGGCTTCCCCAGCTCCAACCCAAAGGAGGCGGAGCTCTTCGAGCTGCTCGCCGAGCTCGAGTTGAGGCAGTCGACGATCGCCGCCTTCGGCATGACCCGCCGCCGCGACGTTGCCGCCTCCGACGACGCCGCCCTCGGCATTCTCGCCACCTGCTTTGCGCCGGTCGTCTGCCTGGTCGGCAAGAGCTGGCGCCTGCACGTCGACAAGGTGATCAAGGTCTCCCCCGAGGAGAACCTGGCGATGATCGCCGACTCGATCGCCTTCCTCCGTGCCGAGGGCAAGTGGCCGCTGTTCGATGCCGAGCACTTCTTCGACGGCTACCGCGACGACGCCGCCTACGCGCTGGAATGCGTGCGCGCGGCAGCTGAGGCGGGTGCCGAGAACGTCACCCTCTGTGACACCAACGGCGGCAGCCTGCCGGCCTTCGTCGCCGAGACGACCGCGGCAGTCGCCGCTGAGATCGGCGGCACGGTCGAGCTCGGCATCCACACCCACAACGACGCCGAGTGCGCGGTGGCCAACTCCCTGGCGGCGGTCGAAGCCGGCGCCCGACTGGTGCAGGGATGCGTCAACGGCTACGGCGAGCGCTGCGGCAACGCCAACCTCGCCTCGATCCTGCCGGCGTTGCAGCTGAAGATGGGTTTCGAGGTGGTCAGTGGCGAGCAGTTGGCGAGCCTGACGCCGACCTCGCACTACCTCGACGACCTCTGCAACATGACGCCGAATCCCGACCGCGCTTACGTCGGCCGCAACGCCTTCGCCCACAAGGCCGGCATGCACGCGGCTGGCGTCGCTACTGACGCGAGCACCTTCGAGCACCTCGAGCCTGCCGTGGTCGGCAACGAGCGCGACATCCTCGCCTCCGAGCTCTCCGGCAAGGCGACGATCCGCAGCGCCGCCGAGCGGGCCGGGCTGGAACTCGACGACTCCGCCGCCAGCGGCGCGGTCGAGCAGCTCAAGCAGCGCGAGCACCGCGGCTACCACTACGAGGCCGCCCAGGCCTCCTTCGAGTTGCTGCTGCGCCGCGAGGCGGACGTCTACGAGCCGCTCTTCGAGCTCGAGAGCTTCCGCGTCACGACGGAGAAGCGCGAGGGCAGCCGGGTCGAAACCGAGGCCACGATCAAGGTCGTCGTCGACGGCGAGCGCTACGTCGAGGTGGCCGAGGGCAACGGGCCGGTCAACGCCCTGGACAAGGCGCTGCGCGCCGCGATCGGCGCCCGCCACCCGCACCTTGCCGACGTCGAGCTGACCAACTACAAGGTGCGGATCCTTGACGAGGCGCACGGCACCGGCGCGGTCACCCGCGTGCTTCTCGACTCGACCGACGGCCAGCGCGAGTGGGGCACGATCGGCGTCTCGGAGAACATCATCGAGGCCTCCTGGGAGGCCCTGGTCGACTCGCTGGCCTACGCCTTCCAGCCGCGATGATCCCGCTTGCAAAGCCGGAAATCGGCGCGCGCGAGGAGGAGCTCGTGCTCGAGGTGCTGCGCTCCGGGCAGCTCTCGCTGGGGCCGATGGGCGAGCGCTTCGAGCGCGCTTTCGCCGAGTGGCTCGGGGTCGAGGACGCGGTCGCGGTCTCCAGCGGCACGAGCGGACTCCACCTCGGCGTGCGGGCGCTCGGCTGGGGCGCCGGCGACGAGGTCCTGACCAGCCCCTTCAGCTTCGTCGCCTCGGCCAACTGCCTGCTCTACGAGGGGGCGAAGTCGATCTTCTGCGACGTCGATCCGCTCACGCTCAACCTCGACCCGGCGGCAGCCGCTGCGGCGGTCGGCGAGCGCACCGCCGGGATCCTGCCGATCCACATCTTCGGCTACCCGGCGGCGATGCCGGAGCTGGAGGAGCTGGCCGCGAAGCACGACCTCGGCCTGCTTGAGGACGCCTGCGAGGCCCTTGGCGCGGTCGATTCCGAGGGCCGCAAGGTCGGGGCCCGTGGCAACCTCGCCACCTTTGCCTTCTACGCCAACAAGCAGATGACCACGGGGGAGGGGGGCATGGTCGTACCCGGCGACGCGGCCCTCGCGGCCCGTCTGCGCAGCGAGCGCAATCAGGGCCGCGCCGCCGACATGGGCTGGCTCGACCACGGTGGGCTCGGCTTCAACTACCGCCTCTCCGACATCGCCGCCGCGCTCGGCGTCGCCCAGGTTGAGAAGCTCGCCGAGATGCTGTCCGCCCGCGACCGGGTGGCGGCGATGTACGCCGAACGGCTGGCCGCGGTTGAGGGTGTGGAGACTCCTGTCGTCGCCCGCGGTCAGGAGCGGCGCAGCTGGTTCGTCTACGTCGTTCGCCTTGGTGAGGAGATAGATCGTGACGCGACGATCGCCCGCCTGGCCGAACACGGCATCGCCAGCAAGGCCTATCTGCCCTGCATCCACCTCTTTCCCCACCTGCGTGAATTGGGCTGGCGGGAGGGCCAGTTCCCGGTTGCCGAAGCGGCCTCGGCGCACTCGCTGGCGCTGCCCTTCTTCCCGACCCTGGGTGAGGATCAGGTGGACCGCGTCTGTCAGGAGCTCGCCAGCGCACTCGGCCAGAGCGCGATCAAGGAATAATCGCCCGCTCCATGGCTCGTTTCCGCAAAGACCCAGATCCGCGCTTCTGGCGCCTCAATCGCTCCCTGCCCTTCGACTGGCAGTTGGCGGCCTACGACCTCGACCAGTCGCGGGCGCACGCCCGGGGGCTGGAGCGGCTCGGGGTCCTCGATGCCGATGAGCTGGCGCAGATGGAGGCGGGCCTCGACCGGGTGCAGGCGCGGATGGCCGAGCACGGCTTCGAGTTCGAGCAGGCCGACGAGGACATCCACATGGCGATCGAGCGCCTGCTCGGCGAGGAGATCGGGCCGCTCGCCGGCAAGCTCCATACCGGCCGCTCGCGCAACGATCAGGTCGCAACCGACGTAGCCCTGGTGGTCCAGGCGCACTCGCTGCGGGCGATCGAGCTCTGCGGCGCGACGATGGAGCAGCTGCTCGCCCTCGCCGAGGCGCACAAGGACTGGGCGATGCCCGGCTACACCCACCTGCAGCGCGCCCAGCCGGTCTACCTCGGCCACCACCTGCTTGCTTACTTCTGGATGCTCGCCCGCGACGTGCTGCGCTTCCAGTTCGCCCTCGACAGCGCCTCGGTGATGCCACTCGGCTCCGGTGCCCTCGCCGGGGTCAACTGGGAGATCGACCGCGAGGCGGTTGCCGATGACCTCGGCTTCGAGCACGTCAGCCACAACTCGATCGATGGGGCCTCCAATCGCGACTTCGTGCTCGACTACCTCGCCGCCGCCGCGGCCTGCTCGATGCACCTCTCGCGGCTGGGCTCGGAAATCGTCATCTGGTCGAGCAGCGAGTTCGGCTTCTGCGAGCTCGACGAGTCGTTTTCCTCGGGCTCCTCGATCATGCCGCAGAAGGTCAACCCGGATTCGGCCGAGCTCTTGCGGGCGAAGAGCCCGCGGGTCGCCGCCGCCCACGCGACCCTGCTCGGCGTCATGCACGCATTGCCGCTGACCTACGGCAAGGACATGCAGGAGGACAAGGAGCCGCTCTTCGACGCGATCGACACAGTCGAGGCCTGCCTCGACGCGGCTGCGGGGATGCTCGCCGGGATCTCCTTCGACCGCGCCCGCATGGAGGAGGCCTCGGGCGACGAGATGCTGGCGGCAACCGAGGTCGCCGACCTCTTGGTCCGGCGCGGCGTGCCCTTCCGCGAGGCCCACGGGATCGTCGGCGGCCTCGTGCGCGACGCGGTCGAGCAGGGCAAGTCGCTCTCCGAGCTGAGCGAGGACGATCTGCGCCGGCGCTCCGAGCACCTCAATGGCTCCTACTACGAGGTGCTGAAGCGCAGCAGCTGGCTGGAGTCGAAGAAGATCGCCGGCGGCACCGGCTCGGTCCCGCTTGCCGCGCAGCTCGGCGAGGCCGGCGAGACGCTTGCGGCGGTCAAGGCACGGGTGCTCGAAGAGCGTCAGTGAGCGCTGGGGCAAAGGGTTCCTCGAAGTTGGCCGAGCAACGGCTCGGGGTCGATTTCTTCAACCGCTCGGTTCACCTGGTAGCCCGCGAGCTGATCGGCTGCCGCCTCTTCTTCGCCGGCTGCGGCGGCACGATCGTCGAGACCGAGAGCTACGAGCGCGACGACCCCGCCTGTCATGCCTACGTCGGCCTGACCGATCGAACCGAGGTTCTATTCGGTCCGCCGGGGCGGGCATACGTCTACCTCTCCTACGGCATCCACAGCCTGCTCAACTTCGTCGCCGAGCCGGAGGGCGAGGCGGCGGCGGTGCTGATCCGGGCACTGCAGCCGACGGCCGGCCTCGAGCAGATGCGGACGCGCCGCGGCGAGCGACCCGAGCGCGAGCTCTGCTCCGGGCCGGGCAAGCTGACCGAGGCGCTGGGAATCGGCCTCGAGCAGAATGAGGCCGACCTGAGCCGCGATCCGTTCCTCTTGCTGCCGCCCAAGCCCGGATCCGAGCTGGAGGTCCTCACGGGCCCTCGGATCGGCATCACCAAAGCCGTCGAGCGGCCCTGGCGCTTCTGCGCCGCCGACAACCCCTACGCGTCGCGGCCGCTTATCCGGCGGTAACGCCGCCGCCGCTCGAGGGCGCCGCCGGTTCGCTGGGAGTGGGTTCTGCCGGTTCGGCAGGTTCGGCGGCTTCCGGGGTTTCTTCCGGGGCGGCCGGTTCGCTCGCTTCGCTTTCTTCGGGCGCTGCTTCGGTTTCCGTTTCGGTGGACGATTCGGGTGCCGTGTAGGAGGGGGAAGATGACGACGAGCCGGAGTCGCCCTCGTCGGCCCTCTTGTCCTTGTCTTCTTTTGCTTCCGCCGCCCGTTCGGCCTTGATCTCTTCCCAGGCCGAGATCACGCTGGCCCAGATCAGGGCGGGGAAGGTGCCGCCCATAACGGGGCCGCCGTTGTAGAGGGTGCTCATCGAGGTCACGGTGTCGGCGTAGCCGACCCAGACGCAGGCGGTGACTTCTTCGGTGGCGCCGCAGAACCAGGCGTCGCCGTTGTTCTCGGTGGTCCCGGTCTTTCCCCACTGGCCCGAGGCGCCGATGTTGGCGTTCGTGCCGGTGCCGTTGCTGACCACGGTTTCGAGGATGCCCTTGGCTTCCTGGGCGACGCCTTCGGAGATGACCTGTTTGTGGGTCGAGTCGTTGTCGCCGTCCTTGATCGTGTGGTCGTCCTGGTCGGTGACCTGGGTATAGGCGACCGGGCTGTCGCCGGGCCGCGCCGCCAGGGTGCCGCTGACCCGATCGCCATCGTTGGCGAGCGTCGTGTAGGCGTAGGTCCATCCCAACGGCGTCACGCCGGGGTCGATCCCGCCCAGGACCATCGCCGGGTTGGTCGAGATCGGGTCGGCGTAGCCCATCTTGTGGATGGTTGCCGCGATTGATTGAGTCCTGTCCTGGACCGTGTTGCCTTTCAGCCCTTCGAGTGCCAGCTGCGCGTAGACCGAGTTGTCGGAGTAGGTCGTCGCCGACGCTATGTCAGTGGTGCCGGCGTAGGCCCCCTCGTCGTTGGTGACGACGAAGGTTTCCTGGCCGTTCTTGCCGTAGCTGAATTCCTGTTCCGCCGATTCGTAGGTCGTGTACGGCGAGATTCCCTCTTCCAGCGCCGTCAGCAGGATGAAGGGCTTGATCGAGGAACCGGGCTGGCGCTGGCCCTGGGTGGCGAGGTTGAACGGCTTGGTCGCGAAGTTGGGGCCGCCGACCATTGCCTTGACGCCCGCGTTCTTGTTGTCGATCACCACCACCGAGGCGGTTGCCGGCGAGTAGCCGAGGTAGGAGTTGACCGCTTCTTCGGCGGCGCCCTGCAGGCGCAGGTCGAGCGTTGACTTGACTTTCAGGCCGCCGAAGAAGGCCTTGGCCGCGCCGTAGCGTTCGACCAGCTGCTGGCGCAGCCAGGCGGTGAAGTAAGGCGCCCTCGAGTCGAGCGTGGGGGGTTCGATGTCGTCGGGTGAGGGAAGCGCCTGCTGGCTTCCTTCTTCGAGCTGTTCGCGGGTGATGTAGTCCTGTTCGTACATCTTTTCGAGCACGAGGTTGCGCCGCGAGAGCGAGTTTTCGGGATAGACCTTGGGGTCGTAGGCCGAGGGGGAGGCGATGATCGCCGCCAGGGTCGCCGCCTCCCAGGGCTCCAGCACCGAGGCGCAGGGCTCGTTCGGGGTGCCGCAGCCGGGGTGGGCCTTGCCGAAGTAGGTGCGGGCGGCCGCCTCGATCCCGTAGGCGCCCTCGCCGAAGTAGATCGTGTTGAGGTACTCGGTGAGGATCTTGTCCTTGGACCAGTGGCGCTCGAGCCGGTAGGCGAGCGCCGCCTCGCGAAACTTGACGAAGAGGGTGCGCTGACTCTGGGCTTCCAACGCGTTCTTGACGAACTGCTCGGTGATCGTCGAGGCGCCCTGGGCGGCGCTCTGACTGAGGATGTCCTTGACCAGGGCCCTGCCGATGCCCTGGAAGTCGACGCCGCTGTGCTCGTAGAAGCGCGAGTCCTCGATTGAGACCACGGCGTTCTTGATGTTCGGCGAGATCTGTCCCGAGGTGAGCAGGATCTTGTTCTGGTCGCTGGTCAGCGTCCCGATCGGTTCGCCGGAGGCATCGAAGACCTCACTGTTCTTCGCGGCCTTGTACTGGGCGAAGTCGTAAATCGCCGGGAGGTCTCGTGAGACAGCGGCCATCATCCCGAATACCATCGAGACAAGCCCCAGCACGCCTAGCCCCAGTACGACGAAGAGGATGCGTAGCTTCTTGAGGCGCGGCTTGCTGCGTTCGCCCGCCAAGAGAGTGCGGCAGTCTAGCATTGCGCCCATGGCGGACTTGACGCGTAACGCGGTCGACGTGCTGCCGGCGGGGATGCTGCAGGAGCAGCTGGCCGCCGGCAAGCCACTGCGCGTGAAGCTGGGGATCGACCCGACCACGCCCGACATCCACCTCGGCCACACCGTCGTGCTCGAGAAGCTGCGCGAGTTCCAGGAGGCCGGCCACCAGGTCGTGCTGATCGTCGGTGACTTCACCGCCCGGGTCGGCGATCCCAGCGGCCGCTCGGCGCAGCGGCCGATGCCGTCCCCGGAGGAGATCGAAACCAACGCCGCCACTTACCAGGAGCAGGCCTTCAAGCTGCTCGACCGCGAGCGCACCGAGGTCCGCTTCAACAGCGAGTGGCTGCGGATGGCGCCCGAGGAGCTGCTTGGGCTGCTCGCCCAGACCACGGTTGCGCGCCTGATCGAGCGCGATGACTTCCAGAAGCGCCTCGCCGCCGGAGCGCCGATCGCCGCACTCGAGCTGCTCTACCCGCTGCTGCAGGGCTACGACTCGGTGGCGGTCGAGGCCGATGTCGAGCTGGGGGGGACCGACCAGAAGTTCAACCTGCTCTTCGGCCGCGACATCCAGACCGCCTACGGCCAGAAGCCGCAGTCGATCCTGACCATGCCGATCCTGGTCGGCACCGACGGCGAGCGCAAGATGAGCAAGTCGCTGGGCAACTACATCGGCGTCACCGAGGCGCCGGAGGAGATGTTCGGCAAGACGATGCGGGTTCCCGACGCGGCGATGCCTGAGTACTTCCGGCTGGTGCTCGGCGCCGAGCAACCGGCTGACCTGCCACCGAACGAGGCCAAGCGCGCCCTTGCCCGCGGCATCGTCGAGCGCTTCCACGACGCGGCGGCCGGTGAGGCAGCCGAGCAGCACTTCAACCGCCTCTTCGTCGAGCGCGGCGCGCCCGACGTCGTCGAGGAGCTCGATCTCGCTCCCTATGTCGGCGACAACGGAGGCGACGTGCACCTGCCCGCCCTGATGGCCGCGGCCTTCGAGATCAGCTCCAGCGAGGCCCGCCGCCTGATTGGCCAGGGTGGCGCAAAACTGGACGGAGAGCCGATTCCAGCCGATACACTGGACCTGGCCGCCGGCGAACTCGAGGGCCGGGTTCTGCAGGCAGGCAAGCGCCGTTTCCGCCGGCTGCGCTAGGCGCTATGCAAAGCGTCGCCGCGGCGCTATACTGCTCGTCCCTCTGGGCAAGGCCCTGTGCCTGGCCCGTGCGTAATGAGCGGCGAGTCCCGTCGCAAAAGCGCAGCGGTCTTTGAAAACTGAGCAGCGTGCACCCCGCGGACATTCGTGTTCGTGGGATGTTTGAGCCCGATCCACTCGGTGCGCCAGCGCGCCGGGTGGTCTGATTTACCCGTCATGCCGGTCGCCGAGTATGTGTACCCGGCGATTTGCAATTTGCCAGGCATGACAGCTCTCTGTAAGAAGTACCTTTCACGGAGAGTTTGATCCTGGCTCAGGACGAACGCTGGCGGCGTGCTTAACACATGCAAGTGGTGCGACGAACCAGGGCTTGCCCTGGGGCAAAGCCGCGAACGGGTGAGTAACACGTGAGTAACCTGCCCCGATGACCGGGACAACCCGAGGAAACTCGGGCTAATACCGGATGTGGTGTACGGATTTAAGTCTGTGCACTAAAGGAAGCTTCGGCCTCCGCATTGGGAGGGGCTCGCGGCCCATTAGCTTGTTGGTGGGGTAACGGCCTACCAAGGCAACGATGGGTAGCTGGTCTGAGAGGACGATCAGCCACACTGGGACTGAGACACGGCCCAGACTCCTACGGGAGGCAGCAGTGGGGAATCTTGCGCAATGCGCGAAAGCGTGACGCAGCAACGCCGCGTGGGGGAAGACGGCCTTCGGGTTGTAAACCCCTTTCAGGAGGGACGAAGGTTCACCGGTGAATAGCCGTGTGGATTGACGGTACCTCCAGAAGAAGCTCCGGCTAACTACGTGCCAGCAGCCGCGGTAATACGTAGGGAGCAAGCGTTGTCCGGAATCATTGGGCGTAAAGCGCGCGTAGGCGGCCCTGTAAGTCCGTTGTGAAAGTCAAAGGCTCAACCTTTGAAAGCCGATGGATACTGCAGGGCTAGAGTCCGGAAGAGGCGAGTGGAATTCCTGGTGTAGCGGTGGAATGCGCAGATATCAGGAGGAACACCAATAGCGAAGGCAGCTCGCTGGGACGGTACTGACGCTAAGGCGCGAAAGCGTGGGGAGCGAACAGGATTAGATACCCTGGTAGTCCACGCCGTAAACGATGGGCACTAGGTGTGGGAGGTGTCGACTCCTCCCGTGCCGTCGCTAACGCACTAAGTGCCCCGCCTGGGGAGTACGGCCGCAAGGCTAAAACTCAAAGGAATTGACGGGGGCCCGCACAAGCAGCGGAGCATGTGGTTTAATTCGACGCAACGCGAAGAACCTTACCTGGGCTTGACATGTTGGTGACCACCGTGGAAACACGGTTTTCCTTCGGGACACCATCACAGGTGGTGCATGGCTGTCGTCAGCTCGTGTCGTGAGATGTTGGGTTAAGTCCCGCAACGAGCGCAACCCCTGTCCTATGTTGCCATCATTAAGTTGGGGACTCATAGGAGACTGCCGGTGACAAACCGGAGGAAGGTGGGGATGACGTCAAGTCATCATGCCCCTTATGTCCAGGGCTACACACGTGCTACATTGGCGCATACAAAGGGCAGCAATACCGCGAGGTGGAGCGAATCCCATAAAGTGCGTCTCGGTTCGGATTGGAGGCTGAAATTCGCCTCCATGAAGGTGGAGTTGCTAGTAATCGCGGATCAGCAATGCCGCGGTGAATACGTTCCCGGGCCTTGTACACACCGCCCGTCACACCACGAAAGCAGGTAACACCCGAAGCCGGTGGCCTAACCTTTTGGAGGGAGCCGTCGAAGGTGGGACTTGTGATTGGGGTGAAGTCGTAACAAGGTAGCCGTAGCGGAAGCTGCGGCTGGATCACCTCCTTTCTAGGGAGATTTCTCTAGAACGTCGACCGGGCTCCCCAGTGTCTCTATGACACTGGGTACGCTGCTCAGTTTTGAGAGACCGCCAACGGCAGTCAGCCGTTGTGTGCGCCTCGGTGGACCTTGAAAACTGTACAAGGCCAATAAAGAGAATCCACTTGTAGTGGGTTCTCTGGGTAATTTAATTATGACCCGTACACACTTGTGTGTGCGGGTTGCTCACCGTCAAGATAGTAAGAGCTTACGGTGGATGCCTTGGCACCAGGAGTCGATGAAGGACGTGGACGGCTGCGATAAGCCGCGGTGAGGCGCTGAACAGCCTTTGACCCGCGGATCTCCGAATGGGAAAACCCAGCACCGGTAATGCGGTGTTATCTCGCGGTGAATACATAGTCGCGAGAAGGGAACCGGGGGAACTGAAACATCTAAGTACCCCGAGGAAAAGAAATCAACCGAGACTCCCTTAGTAGTGGCGAGCGAAAAGGGATCAGCCCAAACCTGACAGATGTAAGCGGGCACGCGTTGTCTGTCAGGGGTTGTAGGACGTCATGCCCAAGCCGTGCCTGGCTTGGCAACAGTTACAAAATCAGGTGTTAGCCGAAGCGAGTGGAACCTCGCACCATAGAGGGCAATCGTCCCGTAGGTGAAAGCACACTGATCTGTTGATTGATGTTCCTGAGTAAGACCACACCCGTGAAACGTGGTCTGAACCTGGGGGGACCACCCTCCAAGGCTAAGTACTACCTGGTGACCGATAGTGAACTAGTACCGTGAGGGAAAGGTGAAAAGCACCCCTGAAGGGGAGTGAAATAGTACCTGAAACCGTAAGCTTACAAGTGGTCGGAGCACCTTCGGGTGTGACGGCGTGCTTTTTGCATCACGAGCCGGCGAGTTACTCGTCTGTGGCAAGGTTAAGCGATGAGCGGAGCCGTAGCGAAAGCGAGTCTGAATAGGGCGACACAGTCATAGGCGGTAGACCCGAAACTGAGCGAGCTATCCATGGGCAGGCTGAAGCGGGGGTAAGACCTCGTGGAGGGCCGAACCGACCTAGGTTGAAAACTGGGCGGATGACCTGTGGATCGGAGTGAAAGGCTAATCAAGCTCAGAGATATCTGGTTCTCTCCGAAATATATTTAGGTATAGCGTCGAGTATTTGCGTTTCGGCCGTAGAGCACTGTTTGGACTAGGGGCCCTACCAGGTTACCGACTTCAGGCAAACTCCGAAGACCGTTACGGTTAACTCGGCAGTCAGTGTGCGGGGGATAAACTTCGTACGCAAAAGGGAAACAACCCAGACCATCAGCTAAGGTCCCCAAGTACTAGCTAAGTGGTGAACGATGTCCGAGTGCATAGACAACCAAGAGGTTGGCTTAGAAGCAGCCATCCTTGAAAGAGTGCGTAACAGCTCACTGGTCAAGTGTTCGGGCGCGGAGAATTCAACGGGGCTCAAGCTAGTCACCGAAGCTATGGGTGTGCAGGCCTGCGGGCGCTGCACGCGGTAGGAGAGCGTTCCAGTTGCGAGAAGCGGATGCGTAAGCCTCCGTGGAGCGGCTGGAAGTGAGAATGCCGGCATGAGTAACGAAAGAGGGGTGAGACTCCCCTCCACCGTTTGTCCAAGGTTTCCTGAGTAAAGTTCGTCTGCTCAGGGTTAGTCGGGACCTAAGGCGAGGCCGAAAGGCGTAGCCGATGGCCAACAGGTTGATATTCCTGTACCACGTCGATTCCGTTATGACCGATGGGGGGACGGGGAAGGGTAAGGGAACCCAGGCGATGGTTGTCCTGGGGCAAGTACGTAGCTAGTCGCTGTAGGAAAATCCGCAGCGGCGTTTTGACGCGAGGTGCGATGCCAGCTGGCTTGACCGCCGGCAAGTCCCCGATCCCATGCCTCCGAGAAAATCCTCTAGGCAGGATTCGCGTGCCCGTACCGATAACCGACACAGGTGGACAAGTAGAACATACTAAGGTGAGCGAGCTAACTCTCGTTAAGGAACTCGGCAAAATCGTCCCGTAACTTCGGGAGAAGGGACGCCCCGTTAGGGTGAACTCCATACGGAGGGAGCCTGAGGGGGCCGCAGTGAATTGGTCCAACCGACTGTTTACCAAAAACACAGGCCTCTGCTAAGTCGCAAGACGACGTATAGGGGCTGACGCCTGCCCGGTGCCGGAAGGTTACGCGGACTTGTTAGCACTTCGGTGCGAAGCAATGAAGCTAAGCCCCGGTAAACGGCGGCCGTAACTATAACGGTCCTAAGGTAGCGAAATTCCTTGTCGGGTAAGTTCCGACCTGCACGAATGGCGTAACGAGTTGGACGCTGTCTCAACGAGAGGCTCGGTGAAATTAAAGTCTCGGTGAAGATGCCGAGTACCCGCAGCTAGACGGAAAGACCCCGTGAACCTTTACTGCAACTTGATATTGGAGTCTGGGGTATCTCGCTCAGGATAGGTGGGAGACTGTGAACCAGTGGCTTTGGCCGCTGGGGAGTCACCCTTGAGATACCACCCTTGGTGCTCTGGGCTTCTAACACCATGCCGTGATCCGGGTGGTGAACAGTGTCAGGTGGGCAGTTTGACTGGGGCGGTCGCCTCCTAAAATGTAACGGAGGCGCCCAAAGGTTCCCTCAGCACGGTTGGAAATCGTGCGTAGAGTGTAAAGGCAACAAGGGAGCTTGACTGCGAGACCGACGGGTCGAGCAGGAACGAAAGTTGGGCTTAGTGATCCGGCGGTAGCAAGTGGAAGCGCCGTCGCTCAACGGATAAAAGGTACTCCGGGGATAACAGGCTTATCGTTTCCAAGAGTCCACATCGACGAAACGGTTTGGCACCTCGATGTCGGCTCGTCGCATCCTGGGGCTGGAGTAGGTCCCAAGGGTTGGGCTGTTCGCCCATTAAAGCGGTACGCGAGCTGGGTTCAGAACGTCGTGAGACAGTTCGGTCCCTATCTGCTGTGGGCGTTGGAGAGTTGAGAGGAGTCATCCCTAGTACGAGAGGACCGGGATGAACGTGCCGCTGGTGTATCTGTTGTCCTGCCAAGGGCATTGCAGGTTAGCTACGCACGGAACGGATAACCGCTGAAGGCATCTAAGCGGGAAGCCGTCCTCGAGATGAGCTCTCCCATCCCTTTAAGGGAGTAAGACCCCTGGTAGACCACCAGGTTGATAGGCCAGCGGTGCAAGCGCAGTGATGTGCTCAGCCGACTGGTACTAATGGGTCGAGGGCTTGACGGATGTTTTATTACTTACCCTGGTCTTGTACGGTTTTCAAGCTCCACCGGGGCGGTTGTCTCGCAAATTTCCGGTGGTGCATAGCGAAAGGGAAACACCTCTTCCCATTCCGAACAGAGCAGTTAAGCCTTTCAGCGCCGATGGTACTTGGGGGGCAACCCCCTGGGAGAGTAGGTCGCCGCCGGTTTTTATTTAGTTCGAGCCCGACCCCGCCGGTCGGGCTCGTTCTGTTTGTGGGCTCAACGCCTGGTTCTTCGCGGCTTCTTTTGCGCCGATTTGCAGGAGAAAGCTGCTCAGGCGCCGCTCGTACAGCGCCGGGTTGACGTTCCACTCCTGGGTGTGGTCTGCCTGGGGCACGCGGTAATAGGTGACCCGCTTTCCCAGCTCTTCGGCGAACTCGTCACTGTCATTGATCGGCACAACGCTGTCGTCGATGCCGTGGAAGAGCAGTACTGGCACCTGGAAGGCATCGGCGTGCTGTAGAGCGTCGAGGCTGTCCCAGTCGGGATCGATGCGGGCATCGATTGCCCACTCGACCGGCAGGGAGAGGAAGCCGGGCAACCCCATCTGTTCGGAGTTGAAGGCAAAGATCGATTTCCAGTCCAGCGCCGGCGCATCGAGCACGACGCCGCTGACGCGGTCCTTGAGTGGCGAACGCTGCATGAATTGGGCGATCAGCGCGCCGCCCATCGAGTAGCCGATCAGGACCAGGCTGCGGGCTCCGTGGCCGACGGCGTAGCGGGCTGCTGCGTCCAGGTCCTCCCACTCGGTTTCGCCCAGGTGGTAGAGGCCATCCGGGCTGTCGGGTGCGCCGAGGTCCTTGCGGTAGGAGATCAGCAGGGAGGTAAGTCCCGAATCGCGGAGGGTGGGGGCGATGCGCAGGCCGTTCTGGCGGTTGTCGGTATGCCCATGTACGACGATTGCCCAGGCGTGGGGAGGACGAGAGCCGGCGGAGTTCCGCACAGCGGGAATGAGCCAGGCGGGCATCGGGCCGAGTTGATCGGGAACGTCGATTGCTCTGTAGGGCAGGCCGCGGGTTTCACTCGGGTTGCCCGCGTAGACGTTGGTTTCAAGCCCCGCCTCGGTGGCGGGGACGAGGTAGCCACGGACGAGGCTGAGCTCGCGGGTCACGGTCTCAGCGTCTTCCGCCTCGATCGGTCCGACGATGGCGTGTCCGGCCTGCCAGGCCAAGCCGTAGTAGCCAGGCCGTTCGCTGGCCTCGGTGCGAGACAGGGTGATCCGGTTCTGGCCCACCGCCGAGATATCAACCTTGTCGGAGTAAGGCGACATATCGGGCGCGAGGGCAAAAGATGAGAAATGCCAGCTGATCGCAACCGCCAGGGCGAGCCCTATGAGCAGCAGCACCAGGCTGGCCACAACGACACGGGTGTGCCGGTGCAGCCAGTCCAGAGCCGCCACGGCCTAGGGGCGCGTCGCGAAACTGCGGTCGACGGTGCGCCGCACAGCCGGACGGGCCGGATGCTGCCGCTGGCGAGACTCACAAGCGGAAGCCGGCCTCCCGGCCGGCTCCAGCCCGTACTCGCCGAGCGTGGCGAAGTCGATCAGCAGGTCGACGGCGTCGCTCAGCCGCGCTGCAAGGTTTGTCTTCGAATCGAACATAGGTTCGACTCTACGTTCCCCCACGGACGGCATCTCGATTTTGCAGTTGGTCTTGCATTTCGTGCCTGGAAGTGGCCTTTCGGCGCTCTTTCGGAGGGGCGGCGAAGCCGAGCACAAGGGCCGCGGTCTGCGCCGGCTTCTCGACATTGGGCGAGTGGCCAGCGCCCGCGATCAGCTTGGTCTCCGCTTCAGGGTACGCCTTGCGGTAGGCCGCCAGCGATTCGGCTGGATCGCTGGCTATCTGCTCCTCGGCGCCCATGATCGCCAGCAGTGGCTTGCCGATCGTCGCGGCGCGCTCGGGGAGGGACTTTTCGCCGGTGTAGTCGTCAAATCCATCGTGCGAGCCTGAGTAGGCGCTGTAGGTCATCCGCTTGACGTCCTCGACGAAGGCATCGGGAACCGGGAAGCCAGGCGCAAAGGCCACCTTGAGGCCATCGCGGATGGTGAAGTCGGGCTTGATCCGCCAGAGCGCCTGGCCGATCAGCGGCTTGAAGGGCAGTTCGCCGATGAAACCGACGTCTCCATAGGAGGTGTCGGGAATGCTGTCGATGGCGACCAGCCGGTTGACGAGCTGGGGCGATTGTTCCGCCAGGGCGATTGCCACCGGCCCGCCAAGCGAGTGGCCGACGACCTCGGCGTCGCGCACGCCGAGCTTGGCGAGGACTTCGGCGACTGCAGTGGCCTGGCCGGGGACGGAGTAGCCCGAGCTGGGCTTTTCGGAGCCGCCGTGGCCAAGCAGATCGACGGCGACTACCCGGTGGTCGCGGGCAAGACGAGGGATCATCCCGTCCCAGTAGTTGATCGCGCAGGTGAAGCAGTGGATCAGGACGATCGGCGCGCCGCCCTTCGGCCCGCGTTCAACGACCTCGAGCTGCTTGCCACCGACGTCGATGATCCTGCCGCCCGCTTCCGTCACCGACGCGGACTTGGTTTCGTGGTCGATGGTCAGGGCGTTGAGAAAGAGCAGCACGACGAGCACAATCGCCGCCCCGATCAGGATCTTCCAGCCTCTCCGCATCGAGCGTTACCCTAGCCGCTACTTATGGAGAAATTCGTCATCCGCGGCGGCGTGCCGCTCTCTGGAGAACTCACCGTCGCCGGCAACAAGAACGCGGCACTGCCGATCCTGGCTGCCTGCCTGCTGACCGAGGAGGAGCTGGTGCTGCACCGCGTGCCGCGGATCCGCGACACCGAAGCCCAGCTCGCCATCCTCGAGCGCCTCGGGGTCGAGGTCGCCTGGGTGGCCGACAACAGCGTGCGGCTCTGTGCCCGAGCGGTCTCCGAGGTCTCCGTCGACGAGGAGCTCTCCAAACAGATTCGCGCCTCTTTCCTGCTTGCGGGCCCGTTGTTGGCGCGCTTCGGCGAGGCGCGGATGCCGCCTCCGGGCGGCGATTTCATCGGCCGGCGGCGCCTCGACGCCCACCTCGACGCGTTCAAGGACCTCGGCGCCCGCGTCGACGGCGATCGCTGGATCGAGCTCAGCGCCCCCGCCGACGGGCTCTGCCCCTGTCACATCTTCATGGACGAGCCCTCGGTGATGGGCACCGAGAACGCGCTGATGGCGGCGGCGTTGACCAGCGGGCCGACGACGATCTCCAACGCCGCCTCCGAGCCGCACGTCCAGGACCTTGCTCGTCTGCTCAGCGCGATGGGCGCCCAGGTCGACGGGATCGGCTCCAACGTGATGACCGTGCACGGGCGCGACCGCCTGGCCGGGGCCGAACACACGATCTCGGCCGATCACATCGAGGTCGGCAGCTTCATGGCGCTCGCGGCGGCGACCGGGGGGGACCTGCGCATCCGCGACGTCGAGCCACAGGATCTGCTGATGGTGCGACGCCAGTTTCGTCGCCTTGGCCTGCACTCGGAGATCGAAGGCAAGGACATGCTCGTTCCGCCCGGTCAGCAGCTGCGGATCCAGGCCGACCTCGGCGATGCGATCCCGAAGATCGAGGACGGCCCTTGGCCGGCCTTCCCGGCGGATCTGACCTCGATCGCGCTGGCGCTGGCCACCCAGGCGGATGGGGAGATCCTGATCTTCGAGAAGATGTTCGAGAACCGCCTCTTCTTCGTCGACAAGCTCGTCGCGATGGGCGCTCGGATCACGCTCTGCGATCCCCACCGGGCGATCGTCAGCGGTCCGAGCCGGCTTCATGGCGAACGCGTCGAGAGCCCCGACATCCGCGCCGGCATGGCGATGCTCATCGCCGCCCTGGCCGCCGACGGCACTTCGGAGATCGGCAACATCCGCCAGATCGATCGCGGCTACGAGCAGATCGACGAGCGCCTGCGCGGGCTCGGCGCCCAGATTGAACGGGTCTCCTCAGAGGTCCCTGCCTAGCAGGGCTTTCGGGTCCACTCTCGTAAGGTCCGGCGGATGATTCATCCGATTCCACCTGGAACGCGCGACGTGCTGCCCGATGAGATGCAGGAGCTGCGGCGCCTGCACCTGGCCCTGATCGAGGTCTTCGAAGCGCGTGGCTACGGCGAGGTCGCGACGCCGGCGATCGAGTACGACGAGGTGCTCGCTCGCGGCGACGGGCGGACCGCCGACACCGCCTATCGCTTCTTCGACGGCAGCGGCGATCTCTTGGCGCTGCGCTCCGACATGACGGTGCCGATCGCACGGCTCGTCGCCAGTCGCTACGCCAGCGCCGAGATGCCCTTGCGGCTCTGCTATCTGGCCAACGCTTACCGCGCCGTCAGGCCTCAGCGTGGCCAGATGCGCGAGTTTGCCCAGGCCGGAGTCGAGCTGATCGGCGCCCCGGCACCCGAGGGAACCGCCGAGGTGGTCGAGGTGCTCGAGGCGGCGCTCGACGCTGCCGGCCTCGAGCGGGCGGTCATCGGGCTCGGCGACGCCGATCTCTACCGCCAGCTGCTGGCCGAGTTCGGCATCGAGGGCGAGGCGCGCGACTCGATCCTCGCCCGGCTCGCTGCCCATGACCTCGTCGGCCTCGAGGTGGAGCTCTCCGAGCTGGAGGGGATCGACGACCGGCAGATCGCGACCTGCGTTGCCCTTTCCCAGCTGCGCGGCGGCAAAGAGGTTCTGGAGGAAGCCCGTGCGCTTGGTGGCACCGCGGTCGAGCGGGCGACGGCACGGCTTGGCGAGACCGTGCAGGCGCTGGAGGCCCGCGGCGCAGCCCAGCGCGTTCAGATCGACCTCGGTCTGCTGCGCGACCTCGGCTACTACAGCGGCGCGATCCTCGAGGTCTACGACCCGGCACTCGGTCACGTCCTGGGTGGCGGTGGCCGCTACGACGGCCTGCTCAAGCGCTTCGGCATCGATCTGCCTGCCGCCGGGTTCGCTCTCTACATGGAGCGTGTCCACGTCGCCCAGATGGAGGAGGAGCCGCGCGAGGGTGGTGGCTCATGAGCGCCGGGGTCGCCGGCATGGGGCGAGCCAAGCCTGACGGGCCGCTGAAGATCGCGGTGCCCCGCGGCGCCCTGCTCGGCGAGACCCTCGACGTGCTCGACGCGGTCGGCATCGACACCAGCGAGGTGCGCGGCGAGTCACGCTCGTTGATCTTCCCCGGCGAGAGCATCACCCTCGTCACCATGCGTCCCTCCGATGTGCCGACCTACGTCGAGGCCGGCGCCGCCGACGTCGGCATCACCGGCAAGGACGTGCTGCTCGAGCAGGCCGATCGGGTCGTCTACGAGCTGCTCGACCTCGGCTTCGGCCGCTGCCGCATGGTCCTCGCCGGGCGCAAGGGCGACGAGCGCCTGGGCGAGGCTCAGCGGCGCCTGGGCATGATGAGGATCGCGACCAAGTACCCGCGCATCGCCGAGCGCTACTTCGAGCGCACCGGACGACAGATCGAGGCGATCGAGGTCAAGGGCTCGGTCGAGCTCGCACCGCTGATCGGCCTCGCCGACGGCATCGTCGACCTGGTCGCTACCGGCCGCACCCTGGAGGAGAACGACCTCGAGGTACGCGAGGAGATCGTCGAGTGCACCGCCCGCTTCGTCGCCAACCGCGTCTCCCACAAGCTGCGCGCCCGCGAGGTCGACGGGCTGACGGCAAAACTGCGCCAGACCCTGGGCCGATGAGGCGCCGCCGGTTTCACTGGGAGGGCGCCGAGGAGACCGCGGCGGCGATCCGGTCGTGGACGGCTGCGTCGGCACCCAACGTGGACGTCAGCGCGATCGAGCGCGAGGTGCGCGAGGGCGGTGACGGGGCGGTTCTCTGCATGACGGCGCGCTTTGATGCCACCGAGAAAGCGACAACCGCGCTGCGTGTGGATGCCGGCGCCGGTGCCGAGGCACTGGCGACACTTGATCCGGGGCTGCGCGAATCGCTGGAGTTGGCAGCCGCCAACGTTCGCACCGTGGCAGAGGCCCAGATCGCCGACGAGGCAAAGGCGATCGAACTTCCTCAAGGGCAAGCCGTGACCCTGCGTGAAGTGCCCGTCTCCGCCGCCGGGCTCTACGCGCCCGGCGGTCGCGCTGCCTACCCGTCGAGCGTGCTGATGTGCGCAATCCCGGCGAGGGTCGCCGGGGTCGAGCGGATTGCGCTTGCCTCGCCGCCAAGTCCAGACGGCAGGGTCAATCCACTTGTCCTTGCTGCCGCTGAGCTCTGCGGTGTGGAGGAGATCTACGCAATGGGCGGTGCCCAGGCGATCTTCGCCTTGGCCCACGGCACCGAGACGATCGCAGCGGTCGACGTGATTGCCGGCCCCGGCAACGCCTGGGTGCGCGAGGCAAAGCGCGCCGTTTCGGGAACTGTCGGTATCGATTCTCTGGCCGGTCCTTCCGAGCTGATGCTGGTCGCCGGCGATGGCACCAATCCCGAGTGGGCGGCGCTTGACCTCTGCGCACAGGCAGAGCACGGGGGCGAGGGGCCGCTGGTCGCGGTCGCGGTCGAGGAGGCGGTGCTCGAGGACGTGGCTGCGGCGACCGAGAGGGCCGCGGCGGAGCGTGAGGGAATCGGCGAGGCGCCGCTGGCCCTGGTCCAGGTACCTGATCTCAGCGATGGGATTGACCTCGCCAATGCCTTTGCCCCGGAGCACCTCGAGCTCTTTGAGGAGGATGCCGCTCAGCTGGCCAACGGTGTGCGAACGGCAGGATGTGTATTTGTCGGGCGCTACGGAGCGACCGCTTTTGGCGACTACGTGGCGGGCTCCAACCACGTGCTGCCGACCGGCGGCGCCGGGCGCTTCTCAGGACCGCTCGGTCCCGGTGTATTCCGCCGCCACATCGCCGCCGTGCAGGTTCCTGCCGAGGCGGCGGCGAAGCTTGCGCCACACGTCGACCGTATCGCCCGCGCGGAGGGATTCCCCGTCCACGGCGAGTCCGCGATGATTAGGAGCGAATCATGAGCCGCACGGCCAACAGAGAGCGCAGCACCGCGGAGACGCAGATCCGGCTCTCGCTCGACCTTGACGGGGGTGAGGCCAGCGCCAGTACGGGCGTCGGCTTCCTTGATCACATGCTTGACCTGCTCGCCCGCCACGGGCGACTCGGCCTGCAGGTTGAGGCCAAAGGCGATCTCGAGACCGGGGCGCACCACACGGTCGAGGACGTCGGCATCGTGCTCGGGCAGGCCCTCGACGAGGCGCTTGGCGACCGCGCCGGGATTCGGCGCTACGGCTCCGCGCTGGTGCCGATGGATGAGTCGCTTGCGGAGTGCGCGATCGACATCTCGGGCCGGCCGCTCTGCGTTTTCGACGCCGACCTGCCGCCGACCACCATCGCCGGCTTCGACACCGAGCTGGCCGAGGAGTTCTTCCGCGCCGTCGCCAACAGCGCCAAGCTGACCCTGCACGTCAACGTGCGCTACGGCACCAACGCCCACCACATGATCGAGGGCTGCTTCAAGGCTTTCGCCCGCGCCCTGCGGGTCGCGGTCTCGATCGACCCGGACGAGAGTGGCGTGCCCTCGACCAAGGGGACGCTGAACGAGTGACCGTGCGTATCTGCATCCTCGATTACGGGATGGGCAACCTGCGCTCGGTCGAGAAGGCGCTCGAGCACGTCGGCGCCACCGCGACGATTGCCAACGACGCCGAGACGATCCGTGCCGCCGACGGGCTGATCCTGCCCGGCGTCGGCGCTTTTCCGAAGGCGATGGAGGGGATCCGCGAGTTGGGCCTCGACCAATTGATCGAGGAGCGCCGCGAGGCCGGCGTGCCGATCCTCGGTATCTGCCTCGGCCTGCAGCTGCTCTTCGACTCCAGCACCGAGCTCGGTGGGGCGGCTGGGCTGGGCCTGCTCCCGGGCGAGGTGGCCGAGCTCGACGCGCCCGGCCTGAAGATCCCCCACATCGGCTGGTCGCCGGTCCGCTGGGAGCGCCAGTCGCGACTCACCGAGGGCATCGACTCCGAGACCCCGTTCTACCTTGTCCACTCTTTCGCGCCCCGGGCCGAGGGTGAGGATCTGCTCGGCAGCGCCGCGTACGGCAGCCGCTTCGCCTGTGCGGCCGAGCGCGACAACGTCTTCGGCGTCCAGTTCCACCCCGAGAAGTCGAGCGCCGCGGGCCTGCGCCTGCTCTCGAACTTCGCCGGCATCTGCGCCTCCGTCCCGGCGTGATCCTCTATCCGGCGATCGACATTCGCGGCGGCAAGGCGGTGCGCCTGCTGCAAGGCGACTACGAGCGCGAGACGGCCTACGACGCCGACCCCGTCGATGCGGCAAAGCGCTGGGCCGATGAGGGGGCCGAGTTCCTGCACGTGGTCGATCTCGACGGAGCCAAGGCGGGCGAGCCGCAGAACCTCGAGTCCGTGCGGCGCATCGCCGCGGCCGTCGACTGCCCGATCCAGGTCGGCGGAGGGTTGCGGGACCCAGGGTCCGTTGGATTGATGCTGGATGCCGGTGCGGAGCGCGTCGTGATCGGCACCGCGGCGCTGCGCGATCCGGAGTTCCTCACCGGAATGCTGGAGCAGTACAGCTATCGCGTGGTGGTTTCGGTCGATGCCCGCGGCGGCAGTGTGTCCCTCTCGGGTTGGACCGAGGCAACGGGACGAGACGTCGCCGCGACGGTGGCCGAGCTGAGCGAACGCGGGGTGGAGCGGTTCCTCTGCACCGAGATAGACGTCGATGGCACGATGGAGGGACCTGCGATTTCAGAGCTCAGTCGCATCGCGGCGGCAACTGGGGCCCAGGTAATCGCCTCGGGAGGGGTTGGCGACCTCGCCGACCTGGAAGCCCTCGCCCGGATGGAAGCCCCTAACGTCGAGGGCGCCATCGTCGGCCGCGCCCTCTACGAGCGCCGCTTCACAGTTGCCGAGGGCATCGCTGCCCTAGGCTGATCCGATGGTGCTCAAGCGCGTAATTCCCTGCCTCGACGTTGACTCGGGGCGAGTTGTCAAGGGCACGAACTTCGTTGGCTTGCGTGACGCCGGTGACCCGGTTGAGCTGGCCGAGCGCTACGACGCCGAGGGTGCTGACGAGCTGGTCTTCCTCGACATCACCGCCTCGCACGAAAAGCGCGACACGATCGTTGAGCTGGCCAGGCGCACGGCCGACAACGTCTTCATTCCCTTCACGATCGGTGGCGGCATCCGCTCGGTGGAGGACGCCCAAGCGGTACTCGATGCAGGGGCTGACAAGGTTTCGGTCAACTCGTCAGCGCTGGCACGGCCGGAGCTATTGACCGAGCTGGCCGACCACTTCGGCGCCCAGTGCGTCGTGATTGCAATCGACGCCAAACGCGAGGACGACGGTTGGGGCGTCTACGTCAACGGCGGCCGCAAGAAGGTCGAGGGCCGTGACGCAGTCAGCTGGGCCCGTGAAGCTGTCGCGCGTGGCGCGGGGGAGGTGCTGCTGACCAGCATGGACCGCGATGGCACCAACGACGGCTACGACATCGAGCTCACCCGAGCCGTTGCCGAGGCCGTTTCGGTGCCCGTGATCGCCTCGGGTGGCGCCGGCAAGCTAGAGCACCTCAGCGAGGCCATCGCCGACGGCGGAGCGGACGCCGTCCTCTGCGCCTCGATCTTCCACTACGGCACCTTCACCGTCCAGGAAGCCAAGGACCAGATGGCGACCGCGGGCATCCCGGTAAGGCGCTGAGCTTCAACCCCCGAGGTCTTCCGTCAGCCCGTCGATGCCGGTCGAGCCGAGGATCTCGAATCGGGCGAGCTGATAGGGATCCTCGCGATTGGCAAAGCCGGAGATCTCCGTCGTGGCCGCGGTGTAGCCAGCGGATTTGACGGCGTCAATCACCGCTTCGTCGAAGCGACCCGCGGGATAACAGAAGTCAGCCACCGGGACCCCGTACTTGCGACGCAGGATCTCGCGCGAGCCGGCTACTTCTTCTTCCAGTACCGCTGGATCCAGCATCGTTAGGTCTTGGTGGTTAATCGTGTGCGCGGCGAGCTCCCAGCCGGCGGCGATCATCGCTTCGACGTTGCTGTCGTAGAGGTCCGAGCCTTCCGCCTTCAGGTTGAGCACCCCGGGCCAGCCATGCTGTCTCAGCTCCGGCAGCGCGTAGGTGAACTGGGGCCGGTAACCGTCGTCGAAGGAGAGCACCACGGGCTTGTCCGGCAGGGTGTCACCGTGGTACCAGGCTCGCTCGACCTCTTCCAGGGTCACGGCTTGGTAGCCGTGTTCGTCGAGCCAGTCCACCTCCTGGTGAAAATCCGGGCGGGTCACGTAGAGCTCTGGATAGGGGGCATCGGCGGGTGCTGCGCCAAGCACGTGGTACTCGAGGATCGGGACCGGGCCGGTGTACGCCGCCCAGTCCGGCTGGGGCCTGGCGTTGCGGACGAGACCCGACTCATCGTCCGCTGTCGCTTTCCTGCGACCGCCTGCAGTTCGCTTTGCCGGCGAACGGGATGAGCCGCTCAGGCTCGATCCCAGCACCACGCCGATCGTAATTGCGGCCACCACCACGGTGCCCAGGGCCGCTGCTCGTCTCCAACGCACGCGATCATGGTAGGCAAGGCAGTTATGCAGGCTTCTCAAGATCACACGGAGGGACTCGCCGAGGCCCTGGAGCGGATGTACCCGGAGCTCGCCCGGGTGCGCTCCCTGGATGGCGATCCCGTCTACCTGGTCGGCGGCGCGGTGCGCGACCTGCTGCTTGGGCGCGACCGTGCCGACATCGACCTGGTCGTCGAGGGCGATGCGGCTGCGCTCGGCCGGCGACTGGGGGTCGAGGTCACCTCCCACGAGCGCTTCGGTACCGCGAAGGTGAAGCTCGACGGCCACGAGGTGGATATCGCCGGCGCCCGCTCGGAGAGCTACCCGCATCCCGGTGCGCTGCCCGTGGTCGAGTCAGGCGCTGATCTCGCCGCCGACCTGCGGCGGCGCGACTTCACGATCAACGCGATGGCGATCCCGCTGCAGGACGAGCCGCGGTTGATCGATCCGCACGGCGGTCAGGCCGACCTGGCGGCGGGGCAGTTGCGCGTCCTGCACGAGGGCTCGTTCGTCGACGACCCGACCCGGGCGATCCGTGCCGCTCGCTACGCCGCCCGCTTTGGTTTCACGCTTGAGCAACGCACCGCTGAGCTCTTGCGCAAAACCGACCTGAGCGCGGTCTCCGCCGATCGCCGCGAAGCGGAGCTGCTGCGCCTCGCCGGCGAAGCCGCGGCTGCTCAGGGAATTTCCCTGCTCGCCGAGTGGGCCTTGCTCGAGTTGCGCCCAGGGGGCGCCGAGCTGGTGGAACGGGTAGCCGAGCTGCTCGCCGACGAGCCCTGGCGAGAGCTGGCGCCCCGCGATCGCACGCTGCTCGCCGCGGCGATCGGACCCGCGCGGGGAGAGGAGGCGCTGGCCCGGATGCGGCCCGGACGCCCGTCGGAGGCCACCGTCCTGGCTGCCCCGTGCGATGGCATCGAACTCGTCCTCGCCCGATCCCTCGGTGCCGCGTGGCTCGACCGCTATCTGAGCGAGTGGCGCGATATCGCGCTGGAGATCGACGGCTCCGACCTGATTCGGGCCGGCCTCAGCGAGGGCCCGGCGTTGGGTCGGGGGCTCGAAGAGGCCCTGCGCCGCAAGCTCGACGGCGAAGTCGCCGGCAGGGACGAGGAGCTGGCGATCGCCCTCGAGGTGGCGAGGAGCGACGATGGAGTGGCGTGAGGGGAACGGCTTGCGCTGGCTCGAGGCGGCGATGCCGGGAGCAACCGCGGCCTTCACCACCCGCCCCGGGGGTGTGAGTGAGGCGCCTTTCGACGCACTCAACCTCGGCATCCTCACCGATGACGCTGGCGAGGCGGTGATCACCAACCGCAAGCGGCTGGCCGCTGCACTTGGCTTCGCCCCCAGTCGCATCGCGGTCGCCCACCAGGTGCACGGCGCGGAGCTGATCAGTCACCCCGACCCAACATCGCTCCGCTGTTCCTTTGCCTCCTATGAGCCGGACGACGAACGGCGCGGGCCGGGGGAGGGTGAGATCCCGGAGGCCGATGGGCACGTCATTACCGCGGAGGGCGCCGCGGCGCTCGTCTTCGTCGCCGACTGCGTCCCGGTCGCGCTCTCCGGTCCCGGCGGGGTAGCGATGCTGCACTGTGGCTGGCGCGGCCTGGCGGCGGGGATCATTGGCAAGGGCGTGGGCGCGGTCGGCGCCACCGACGCCGCGGTCGGCCCCTCGATCGGCCCCTGTTGCTACGAAGTCGGTGCGGAGGTGCTTGCCGCCTTCGACCAGCTCGGCGAGGGCATCGCCCGGGGCCGCAGGCTGGATCTGCCCGAGGTGGCCCGGCGGTTGCTGAGCGAGGCCGGGGTCGAGCGCGTCGAAGTGAGCGGTCTCTGCACGAGCTGCGAGTCCGAGCTCTTCTTCTCGCACCGGCGCGATCGCGGCCGCACCGGCCGCCAGGCGGGGCTTGTCTGGCGCGAGGCCGAGGAAGGCTGACCGTGCCCGGCTTGATTCACGGGCTCGACCCGAGCAAGATCGCCGCCAACCTGGCGGAGGCGCGCGAGCTCGCCGGCCCCCGGGTCGAGATCCTCGCCGCCAGCAAGTACGTGCCGCTGGAGGAGATGGGCGCCTTGGCGGAGGGCGGCGTTCGCCTCGTGGGCGAGAACCGCCAACAGGACCTGGTTGCCAAGCACGAGCGCTGGGGCGATGACTTCGAGTGGGACTTCATCGGCAACCTGCAGAGCCGCAAGGTCAAGCAGCTGCTGCCGCTCTGCCGCTTGATCCACTCGGTTGCCAGCGAGTCGGCGCTGGAGCAGCTTGGTCGCCACGGCAGCCCCGAGACGGAGGTCCTGGTCGAGGTCAACGTCGCCGGTGAGGAGGGCAAGGGGGGAGTTGCCCCCGCCGATCTCGCCTCGTTCCTGGAGCGCTCCCCGGTCCGGGTCGGGGGCCTGATGGCGATGCCGCCGTTCAGCCAGAACCCAGAGGACTCGCGCCGCCACTTTGCCCGCCTCGCAGAGCTCGCCGCGGAGCACGGTTTGGCCCGTCTCTCGATGGGCACGTCTCAGGATTGGCGGGTCGCGGTCGAGGAGGGAGCAACGATTGTCCGGCTCGGCACCGCCCTCTATGTGTAAATCGGCACGCGCATAGTCATAATTCCGTAAAGGAGTCGGCCTCCGAAGGCCGAATCACGCGATTAATCATGGCCCTACGCGATACATGGCATAGAGCGCTGGTCTACTTCGGACTTGCCGAGGACCACGACTACGGCCCCGAGTACGAAGAAGACTTCGAGCCCGAAACGAGCTCCGAAGACGCTCACGAAGGCCGGCGCGAGTCGGCTCAGGTCCGTCGCCTGCCGAGCGCCCGCCGTTCGCGGCGCGACGAGATCGACGACATCTTCGCCGACGACGAGCCGATCGCGGCCTCGCGCACCCGCACGCTGCGCCCGGTCGGCAACGGCGACTCCGATGTCCAGGTCCACCTGGTCATCCCACGCAACTTCAACGACGCCCAGCAGGTGGCCGACCAGTTCAAGCGCCAGGTCCCGGTCATCCTCAACCTGCAGACGACCGATCACGAGCTCTCGAAGCGGATGATCGACTTCTGCTCCGGTTTGACCTACTCGCTGGACGGCGGCATGCAGCGGATCGCCGAGAAGATCTTCCTGCTGACGCCGCGCAACGTCGAGGTCTCCGCCGAGGAGAAGGCGCGGCTGCTCGACAAAGGCTTCTTCAACCAGTCCTAGCCCTGGCGCCCCTGGCGCTGGCCCGGGGGACTAGTCTCCCCGGGCGATGGTCATCGGCTTCTGCGGGTCCGGAAATATGGCGGCGGCGATGGCCCGGGGGCTGCGCGGCCAGGCCGATGGCATGCTCTTTACCGATAGCGGCTCCGGACGCGCCGCCGAGCTCGCCGCCGAGCTCAA
The DNA here is from genome assembly GCA_963701265.1 of uncultured Solirubrobacterales bacterium. Lineage (GTDB taxonomy): Bacteria > Actinomycetota > Thermoleophilia > Solirubrobacterales > 70-9 > VRUE01. The sequence goes on along the minus strand of OY969581.1, from coordinate 1,589,695 downwards.
AGGCGAGGCCCTCGCCTCCAACGCCGAGCTGGCGGAGCGGTCGGATGTCGTTGTGCTCGCGGTCAAGCCGGCGAAGCTCGACCAAGTCGCCGCTGAACTTGCCGCCGCGAAGGTGCTCGTCTCGCTGCTCGGTGCCACCTCGCTCGAGCGCGTCGAGGGCGCTTTCCCCGACGCCGAGGTCGTGCGGTTGATGCCGAACGTTGGGGTCGAAGTGCGCAGGGGCGTGCTCTGCGTGGCGGGCTCGCGTCACGCGGGAGTGAGAGTCCTGCTCGAGAGCCTCGGGCACGTGGTCGATCTGGACGACGCTGAATTCGATGCGGCGACGGCGGTGATGGGCTGCGCACCGGCTTACGTCGCCCTCGCGGTTGAGGCGATCGCCGATGCCGGCGCGGCCAGCGGGCTGGATCAGGAGCTCGCCCGCGACCTGGTCGTTGAGACGACCGCCGGCACCGCCGAGCTGCTGCGCCGCCGCCACCCAGCTGATGTGCGCAAGGCGGTGGCATCGCCGGGCGGCAGCACCGAGGCGGGGTTGGAGGCGCTGGAGCGCGAGGGTGCCCGCGAGGCATTTGAAGCCGCGGTGCGGGCCTCGCTGGAGAGGATGCGGGGATGATCGCGCTCGCCCTGACCCGCTTCGACGTGGCCGACTACGTCAGCGCCCTCTTCCTCGTCTACATCATCCTCATCTTCCTCAACGTGCTCAGCTCCTGGATTCCCCGCATGCCCTACAACCGGGCGCTGCGAGCGACGCTCGACTTCATCAAAGAGACCACCGATCCCTACCTCAACTTCTTCCGGCGCTTCCTGCCGCCGATCGGTGGCGGCGGCTTCGCCCTCGACCTCAGCCCGATCCTCGGCGTGATCCTGCTCTTCATCGTGCGGGTCGTCGTCGTCGGCCTGATCGAAGGGTGAGCGCCGCCCGCGCCCGCGCCTGGCGCCTCGCCGGCGCCCTGGCCGGGATCGTCGTTGTCCTCGACCAGGCGGCCAAGTCGCTGATCGAGGCGAACCTGACCGCGGGGGAGGACGTCGACGTCCTCGGCCCGATCGGCCTGACGCTCTCCCACAACAGCGGCGTCGCCTTCGGTCTCGCGGCAGGGGGCGGCACGCGGCTGGTGCTGGTGACCGCGCTTGCGCTCGGGGTCGTCGCCTACCTCTTCTCGCGCGATCCGACGCGGCCCGGCATGTGGGTGGCGGCCGGCCTGCTTGCCGGCGGGGCGATCGGCAACCTCGCCGACCGGATCCGCGCCGACGCCGTCACCGACTACATCGCGATTGGCAACTGGCCCGCCTTCAACCTGGCCGATGTCGCCGTAACGGCGGGGGTACTCCTGCTCGCTCTCTCCTACATGCGCGAGGACGGAGCACGTTGACCTTCCGGTGCGCCTTTTGCACCCCACGGGCGCATAAAGCGCACCGGAACGGAGGTGGATGAGGATGAATCTGCGGATCGTTCATGTGGACGACGACTTGGCGGTGGTCGACAAGCCCGCCGGCCTGGTGGTCCATCCGGCGCCCTCGCACACGGGCGCGACCCTGGTCAGCGAGCTCGGTGACATGCTCGGCGGGGGGAGGAAGCTGAGCGGCCGGGGATCGTCCACCGCCTCGACAAGGACACCAGCGGTCTTCTGGTCGTCGCTCGCAACGATGCCACCCACAGCGCTTTGCAAGCACAGGTCCAGCGCCGCGAGGTCGAGCGGATCTACCTTGCCCTGGCCAAGGGTCACCTCGCTTCGCGAACGGGCACGATCGATGCCCCGATTGGCCGCGCCTCGCGCCAACGCCACCGCATGGCGGTCTCCGGTGCTGCCTCGCGGCAGGCCCGCACACACTTCGAAGTGCTCGAGCTCTTGACCGCCGAGACCTACCTCGAGGCCCGCCTGGAGACCGGTCGCACGCACCAGATCCGCGCCCACTTCGCCGCGATTGGACACCCACTGGTTGGCGACGCGACCTACGGCGGTGGCAAGAAGTACGGCTTGCAGCGTCAATTCCTCCACGCCCACCGGCTTGCCTTCAATCATCCCCAGAGCGGCGAGCGACTCAGCTTCAGCTCGGAGTTGCCGGCTGATCTGGCCGCCGTCCTGGCTGCGGCCCGCGGCGCCTGAAGGCTGCGTCCGCTCTACAATCCGTCGGCTCGGAAACCTACCCCCGTACGTACCGACCCGGATCCTGACCGGCATTGCGCCGGAACCCGGCTAGGGCGGCGGGACACACAGTCAAAACCAAGGAGCTTCACCTATGCCAGAGGCAGGCCTCAAAGAGTTGCTGGAGGCCGGAGTCCACTTCGGCCACCAGACCCGTCGCTGGAACCCGAACATGCGCCGCTACATCTTCGGCGAGCTGGACGGGATCCACATCATCGACCTCGTCCAAACCGAGGCGCTGCTGGAGAACGCCCGCCGCTTCGCCGGCGAGCTGGCCAGCGGCGGCGGCACGGTGCTCTTCGTCGGCACCAAGAAGCAGGCGCGCGGCCCGGTCGAAGAATGGGCTGATCGCTGCAAGATGCCCTACGTCAACCAACGCTGGCTCGGCGGCCTGCTGACCAACTTCAACACGATGTCGGCGCGGATTGCGCGCCTGCACGAGCTGACCGGCTGGCGCGATGAGGGCAAGCTCGAGCTGCTGCCGACGAAGGAGCGGATGGGCATGCTGGCCGAACTCGCCAAGCTCGAGTTCAACCTCGGCGGCGTCCGCGACATGGACCGCCTGCCGGACGCCGTCTTCGTCACCGACCTCAAAACCGAGGAGATCGCGGTGCGCGAGGCGGCCCGCCTGCGGATCCCGATCATCGGCCTGGTCGATACCAACTGCGACCCGAAGCCGATCGATTTCGTGATCCCCGGCAACGACGACGCGATCCGCTCCTGCCAGCTGGTGATCGGCACGATCGGCGGCGCGGTCGAGCAGGGCGCCGGCGCCTGGCGGGTCCAGGAGGAGAAGCGCATCGCGGTCGAAATGGAACGGCGCAAGAAGGAAGAGGAAGAGCGCAAGAAGCGCGAGGAGGAAGAGAAAGTGCGGGTTGCCGCGGAGGAAGCGGCTAAGAAGGCTGCTGCCGAAGCGGAGGCTGCGAAGCAGGCTCAGGCGGCCCAGGCTCAGGCCAAGGCGCCTCAGGGTCAGGGACAAAGCTCACCGGCTCAGGGTCAGGCCACCCAGCCCGCGGGTCCTGTCGCGGGGCAGGGCGCCTCGTCCTCGCAAGCTGCGGGCGAGGCACCCAGCCCCACACCACCCGCGGGAGGGGCGTCTAAAGCACCTGTGCCCGTGGCCAAGCAGGCTGAGCCCGCTGCCGCGGAGAAAGCTCCTGCCAAGCCGGCAGAGACTGAGAAAGCAGCGGAGCAGCCAGCTGCTGAGGAGAAAGCTCCAGCCAAAGCCGCTGCCGAGGAGAAAGCACCGAGTGAGCCCGCTGAGAAAGACGAGGCTGCGAAAGAGGGAGGGGAGTCGTGAGCGTTACGGCTGCTGATGTGAAGGCGCTGCGGGATCGGACCGGGGCGGCGATGATGGACTGCAAGTCGGCGCTGACCGAGTCCGACGGTGACGTTGACCGCGCGATCGAGATCCTGCGGGTGAAGGGGCAGGCCTCTGCCGCCAAGCGGGAGGGGCGCGGCACCAACGAGGGGGTCGTCGCCTCCTACATCCACGCCAACGACAAGGTCGGGGCGATGGTCGAAGTCCAGTGTGAGACCGACTTCGTCGCTCGCAACGAGGATTTCAAGGCGTTCGCCTACGAGGTCGCCCTGCACGTCGCCGCTACCTCGCCCCAGTACGTGACCACGGATGAGATCTCCGAGGAGGAGCGCGAGGCCGAAAAGCGGGTCTTCGAGGAGAAGGCGCGCGATGAAGGCAAGCCCGACAACGTGGTCGAGAAGATCGTCGCGGGCCAGCTGGCCAAGTGGGGCCAGGAAGTGGCCCTGCTCGACCAGGCGCACGTCAACGCCGAGAAGCACGACTCGAAGTCGATCGAGGAGCTGCGTCAGGAGCTCGCCGCCAAGACCGGCGAGAACATCCGCATCGCGCGCTTCGCCTACTTCCGCGTCGGCGACGAATAGGCTCGCGGGCCTAGATGGCCAACGACCCCAAGTTCAAACGGATCCTGCTCAAGCTCTCCGGCGAGGCGCTGATGGGGGACCTTCCCCACGGCACCGATGCGGTGGAGGTGCAGCGCATCGCCGAGCAGATCGCGGCGATCCGTGCGCGCGGCGTCGAGGTCGCGATCGTGGTCGGCGCCGGCAACATCTACCGCGGCCTTGCCGCGGCGGCCGAGGGCATGGACCGTGCAACCGGCGACTACATGGGCATGCTGGCGACGGTGCTCAACGCGCTGACCCTGCAGGACGCGCTGGAGAAGACGGGAGAGCACACCCGGGTGCTCTCGGCGATCGACGTCAAGGAGGTGGCGGAGCCCTACATCCGCCGCCGCGCCATGCGACACCTGGAGAAGGGCCGCGTGGTGATCTTCGCCGCCGGCACCGGCAACCCGTTCTTCACCACCGATACCGCGGCCGCGCTGCGCGCCCTGGAGATCCATGCCCAGGCGATCCTGATGGCAAAGAACGGGGTCGAGGGCGTCTACGACTCCGATCCGGCGACCAATCCGGACGCCAAGTTCATCGCCGCGATCGGCCACCGCGAGGCGATCGAGCGCGGGCTCAAAGTGATGGACTCGACCGCGCTCTCGCTCTGCATGGACAACGATCTGCCGATTTACGTCTTCAACATGGGGGACGCCAGCAACATAGATAGGATCGTCAGCGGCGAGAGGGTGGGCACGCTGGTCTCCAGCAGGCCCGCCGAGTGACGACAACGGGGGCCCAGTGGAGCTGATCGACGAACTGCTCAAGGACGCCGAAGGCCGCATGGCCAAGTCGGTCGAATCCAGCCGCGGCGAGCTGGCAACCGTGCGCACCGGCCGCGCCTCGCCGCATCTGCTCGACCGCATCAGCGTCGACTACTACGGGGCGCAGACACCGCTCAAGCAGCTGGCCAACATCGCCACCTCCGACGCCCGCCTGCTCACCGTGACGCCCTTCGACAAGGGCTCGATCGGGGCGATCGAGAAAGCGATCCAGGAGTCCGACGTCGGACTGACGCCGAGCAACGACGGCAACGTCGTCCGCCTGCAGATCCCCGAGCTGACCGAGGAGCGCCGCCGCGAGATGGTCAAGGTGGTGCACGGCGTCGCCGAGGAGGGCCGGATCGCGATCCGCAACATCCGCCGCGACGTGATGCAAGACCTGCGCGAGCTGAAAAACGAGGGCGAAGTCGGCGAGGACGACGAGCGCCGCGCCGAGGCCGCCCTGCAGAAGCAGACCGACGACTCGATCGCCGAGATCGACTCACTCCTCAAGGGGAAGGAAGAGGAGATCCTGGAGGTGTGAGTGCCTCCGCGCGGTACGTGGCGATCATCACCGACGGCAACGGGCGCTGGGCCCAGAACCAGGGCCTGCCCGTCGTAGAGGGGCATCGGGCTGGAGCCGACACGGTGAAGGCGCGGCTGCGTGACGCGGTCGAGCTGGGGATCGAGGAGCTGACCGTCTACTCGTTCTCGACCGAGAACTGGTCGCGGCCGGCAGCGGAGGTCGAGGGCCTGATGGCGATGTTCGGCGAACGGATTGAGTCCGAGACGCCCGAGCTCGACGAGGAGGGCGTGCGGATGCGTTTCATCGGCCGCCGCGAGGGTGTCTCAGAGGAGCTCGTCCGCCGCATGGACTGGGCCGAAGAGACGACCGCGGACAACGAGCGGATCACCCTCTTCGTCGCCTTCAACTACGGCGGCCGGGCGGAGATCATCGATGCCGCACAGCGCTTCGACGGGGGCTCCGAGGAGGAGTTCCGCCGCCACCTCTACGCGCCCGAGATGCACGACCCGGACCTCTTGATCCGCACCAGCGGTGAGCAGCGGACCTCCAACTACCTGCTCTGGCAGTGCGCCTACTCGGAGATGATCTTCCGCGACGAGCTCTGGCCCGACTTCGACCGCGCCGCGCTCGAAGGCTGTCTGCGTGAGTTCGAGGCGCGGCAGCGGCGCTTTGGAGCGAGGACCTGATGCAGGACCTCTTCGACGACGACCTGCTCGACGAAGCGCCGAAACCCAAACGGCAGCCGCGCCCGCCGCGCAAGCGGCGGAGTGGGAAGAGGAGCGGGGAGACGGCAAAGCGGATCCTCTTCGCGATTCCGGCGATCGTCTTCGCGATCGCGATCACGGTTGCCGGCGGGCTGGTCTTCACGCTCGCGATGATCGCCGTCGGCGTGCTCTGCCTGCGCGAGTACCTGGCGATGACGGGCGAGGTGCGGCCGATCCAGCGCGCCGCCTACGTCGCCGTCCCGGCCCTGATCCTCGCCGCCCACTTCGGCACCGCCTTCAACGTCCTGCTGATCCTCGCCGCCTCGTTCCCGGTGCTCTTCTTCTTCGGCGCCGATCGCCACCACCGCGACGGGATCACGATGTCGATGGGGGTCACCCTGCTCGGCATCGTCTGGATCGGCATCCCGCTCGTCCACGCCGTGCTGCTGCGCGATCTGCCGGACCACGGCGCCGCCCTGCTGATCGACGTCTTGGTCGGCACCTTCGCCGCCGATACCGGCGCCTACGCGACCGGGCGCATGTTCGGCTCGCACAAGATCGCCCCGAGCCTCTCGCCCAACAAGACCCTCGAGGGCCTGCTCGGCGGCTTCCTGATCGGCACGATGGCCTTCTGGTTCGCCGGCCTCTACCAAGACTGGCTCTCCGGAGTGGACGCACTGATCATCGGCGCCGCGGTCGCCGCAATCGCCCCAGTCGGCGACCTCTTCGAGTCGATGCTGAAGCGCGACCTCGGCACCAAGGACACCGGCACCCTCTTCGGCCCCCACGGCGGCATCCTCGACCGCCTCGATGCCGTCTTCTTCACCGTGGTAGTGGGCTACTACCTCGCCGTCCAACTCGTCTACTGACGAGTCCGTCTCAGCCCGCGATACAGGCGGGTTGAAACGGACTCGCGGGTCGCCGGATGGCCTCCGTATCCTCTCTTCAGATGAAGAAGGTTGTGATTCTCGGCTCGACCGGGTCGATCGGCACGCAGGCGCTCGAAATCGTGGCGGCCTCGGAGGAGCTCCAGGTGGTCGGGCTCGCTGCTGGCTCCAGCTGGGAGCGGGTACTGGCGCAGGCGAACGCGTGCGGGGCGCGATCGGTCGCCTTCGCTGATGCGGATTCCGCTCGCGCGGCCCGGGGTGCCTGGGACGGCCAGGTGCTCGCCGGCGAGGACGGCATCCGCGAGCTGATCATCTCCTCCGAGCCCGACCTGGTTCTCAACGGCATCGTCGGCGCCGCCGGCCTTGCGCCGACGATCGTTGCCCTCGGCGAGGGCATCGACGTCGCTCTCGCCAACAAGGAGAGCCTCGTGATCGGCGGCGAGCTGACGATGGCGCTGGCCGAGGCGACCGGCGCCCGCCTGCTGCCGGTCGACTCCGAGCACTCGGCGCTCTTCCAGCTGATCGGCGCGGAGCGCTCACCGGGCACGATCGACCGCCTCATCCTCACGGCTTCCGGCGGGCCGTTCCGCGGCCGCACCGATCTCGAGGGAGTCAGCGTGGAAGAGGCGCTTGCGCACCCGACCTGGGCGATGGGTGGGCGGATCACGATCGACTCTGCGACCTTGATGAACAAGGGCTTCGAGGCGATCGAGGCGCACCACCTCTTTGGGGTCCCCTTCGACGCGATCGAGGTCGTCGTCCACCCGCAGTCGATCGTGCACTCGCTGATCGACCTCAACGACGGCGCGACCATGGCCCACCTCGGCCACCCGGACATGCGCGTGCCGATTTCCTACGCACTGCACTACCCCGAGCGCGCCGACGTCGACGTGCCGCGGCTCGACCTGGCGAGCGTCGGCCAGCTTGACTTTGAGGCGCCCGACCTCGAGACCTTCGCCTGTCTCCAGCTCGCCCTCGATGCCGGCAAGGCGGGGGGGACCGCGCCGTGCGTGCTCAACGCCGCCGATGAGATCGCCGTCGCCGCCTTCCTCGCGGGGAAGATCGGCTTCACCGCGATCGCGGCGCTGATCGAGCGGGTCCTCGCCGCGATGCCGCCAACTCAGCCGACCCACTTCGACGACCTCTTCGCGGTTGACGCCGAGGCGCGGCGCCGCACCGAAGAGGAAGTAGCGGGGTTGGCGAGGGTATGAACTGGCTCTTCATCTTCCTCGGCTTCTCGGCGCTGGTGATCCTGCACGAGGCCGGGCATTTCTTCGCCGCCAAGGCAACGGGAATGCGGGTCGAGCGCTTCTTCCTCTTCTTCCCGCCGAAGCTGGTCTCGATCAAACGCGGCGAGACCGAGTACGGGATCGGCGCGATCCCGGCGGGCGGTTTCGTGAAGATCAGCGGCATGAACCCCGACGAGGTTCTGCCCGAGGGCGAAGAGCACCGCGGCTATTACCACCAGCCGGTCTGGAAGCGAATCGTCGTGATCGGGGCCGGGCCCGCGGTCAACATCGTGCTTGCCTTCGCCATCCTCTTCGTCCTGGCGCTCGGTGCCAGCGATCCGACCCAGAGCGTCGACGAAGTGGTGCCGGGCTCACCGGCCGCCAGCGTGCTCAAGCCCGGCGATCGCATCGTCGCGATCGACGGCAGGAGCTACACCGGCCTCAGCACCGAAGGGCGACTGGAAAAGTTCTACGAAGACGTTGGCTCGCACAAATGCGCCGGCAAGCCGCAAGACGGCTGCCGGGCCGCCACCCCGGTCGTGCTCAAGGTTGAACGCAACGGCCAGATGCAGACGATCAGCGTCAAGCCCGAATACGAAAAGAGCGCCGGCCGCACCCGGATTGGCTTCTCCTACGGCACCGAACCGGCAAACCTCGGCGTCGGCGGCGCGATCAGCCGGGCCGGCGATGCGATCTGGCTGGTCACCAGCAAGACCGTCACCGTATTCGCCAACATCTTCGACTCCGAACAGCGCAAGGAAGTCTCCGGCGTGGTCGGCGTCAGCGACGTCGCCAACCAGACGATCGACGTCGGCACCCGCGAGTCGCTGACCCTGCTGGCGATCGTCAGCCTCTCGCTCGGCCTGATCAACCTCTTTCCCTTCCTGCCGCTCGACGGCGGCCACATCTTCTGGAGCCTGGTCGAGAAGGCGCGTGGCAAACCGGTTCCCTACCGGGTGATGGAGCGCGCCGGCGCGCTCGGCTTCGTGCTGGTGATCATGCTCTTCTTCCTCGGCCTCAGCAACGACATCGGCCGCCTTACAGGCGAAGGCTTCAACGTCCGCTAGGGCTTCAATCCGCTTGCGGAAGCCCTCTCGCTAGGCTTGACCCATGGCTTCGAAGCGACAGATCTTCGTCGGCGGCGTGCCGGTTGGCGGCGGTGCGCCGGTCGCCGTGCAGACGATGACCAAGACCGAGACCGCCAACCTTGCGGCGACGATGGAGCAGATCCGCACGGTCGCCGACGCGGGGGCCGACATCGTGCGCGTGGCGGTGCCGCGCGATGAGGACGTCGAGGCGCTGAAGACGATCGTCGTCGACTCGCCGATCCCGGTGATCGCCGACATCCACTTCAACCACACCCTGGCGCTGAAGGCGATCGACGCCGGCGCCCACTGCATCAGGCTCAACCCGGGCAACATCGGTGGCCGCGACAAGGTCGCCGAGGTCGCCGAGCGGGCCAACGCGGCGAACGTGCCGATGCGGATCGGGGTCAACTCGGGCTCGCTGCCCAAGCACCTGCACGCGCTCGAGCGCGAGAGCCCGGTCGAGGCCCTGGTTGCCGCCGCGGTCGAGTTCGTCGAGCTCATGGAGGCCCTCGACTTCGAGAACTTCAAGGTCTCGATCAAGTCGACCAACGTGCCCAACACGATCGCCGCCAACCGACTGCTCTCCGAGAAGATCCCCTACCCGCTGCACCTCGGGATCACCGAGGCCGGCACCAAGTGGTCGGGCTCGCTCAAGTCCTCGGTCGGGCTCGGCACCCTGCTCGCCGACGGAATTGGCGACACGATCCGGATCAGCCTCTCGACCTTCCACGCCGAGGAGGAGGTCAAGGTCGCCTGGGAGATCCTCAAGGCGTTGCAGCTGCGCGAGCGCGGGCCGGTGCTGATCGCCTGCCCGACCTGCGGCCGCCTGCAGTTCGACATGGACTCGGTCGTGGCCGAAATCGAGCAGCGGCTGGAAAGCTACGCCGAGCCGATCGAGGTCGCGGTGCTCGGCTGCGCCGTCAACGGCATCGGCGAGGCCAGCCACGCCGACTTCGGCATCGCCGGGGCCAAGAACGAGGGTCTGATCTACGCCCACGGCAAGCCGCTGCGCAAGGTTCCCCAGGCCTCGCTGGTCGACGCTCTGTTCGAAGAGATCGACAAGTCGCTCGACCGCGGCACGGTCGAGTTCGATGAGAACGAGTCGCGCGAGGGCGCCACCTGGCTGGCCAAGATCGAGGCTGAAAACGCCGGCGAACTGACCCCCGAGAAGATCGCCCGGATGGAGCACGAAGCGGCCGAAAAGGGCGAGTCGGACAAGGTCCTGCTCGACGAGGAGGCATCGCCCACCGCCGGTCGCCGCTTCACCCGCGCCTGAGCGGCCAGTAGGTTTCCCGCGTGACCCGCTTCAGCCAGGCGTTCCTGCCAACGCTCAAGGATCCGCCCGCCGATGCGGAGGCCTTGTCTCACAAATTGATGGTCAGAGCCGGGCTCATCCGCCAGGTCGGCGCCGGGCTCTGGTCCTATCTGCCCGCAGGGTGGCGGGCAGAGCGCAAGGTCGAGGCCGTGATCCGCGAGGAGATGGAGGCAATCGGCTGCCAGGAGATGCTGATGCCCGTCCTGATGCCGGCGGAGCCGTGGGAAAAGACCGGCCGCTACGCGATCGACGAGCTTTTCAAGTTGGAGGACCGCAAGGGCGCCCCGATGGTGCTGGCGATGACTCACGAGGAGTGCGTCACCCAGCACGTGGCGCGCGATGTCCGCTCCTACCGCGACCTGCCGCTGATGCTGTTCCACATTCAGACCAAGGAGCGCGACGAGCCGCGACCGCGCGCGGGCATCCTGCGCACGCGCGAGTTCACGATGAAGGACGCCTACTCGTTCGACCGCGACGAGGAGGGCCTGGCGCGTGCCTACGAGGCGCAGGCCGGCGCCTACGAGCGCATCCTCGACCGCTGCGGGCTGCGCTGGTACAAGGTCGAGTCCGACGTCGGGATGATGGGCGGCTCGGGCGCTCACGAGTACATGGCACCTTGCCCGGCCGGTGAGAACGAGGTCGCACTGGCGCCCGGCTACGCCGCCAATGTCGAGGTCGCCTCGGCGCAGGCCCAGCCGGTCGAGCTGCCGGCGCCGCTCGGCGCTCCGGAGGAGGTCCCGACCCCGGGTCTCGGCAGGGTCGAGGAGGTGGCCCCCCACCTCGGTCTTCCCGCCGGCGCCTTCATCAAGACGCTGCCCGTAATCGTCGAGGGGCGGGGAATGGTCGTCGTCCTGCTCCGCGGCGATCACCGCCTCAACGAGATCAAGCTGCGCAACGCACTCGGCGCCGACTTTCGCCAGGCGCGCCCGGAGGAGATCGAGAGCGAGCTGGGCCCGGTCGGCTACATCGGTCCGGTCGGCGTCGCCCAGCCGATCATCAAGGACGCCGCGATCGACGGTGACTCCTACGTCAGCGGTGCCAACCGTCCCGACACCCACCTGCGGGGCATCAGGCCCGGCCGCGACTTCGAGTTCGAGGAGCTCGACGTGCGCATGGTCGAGGCCGGCGACACCGCTCCCGGCGGCGGCACGATCGAGATCGAGCCGGCGATCGAGGTCGGCAACATCTTCAAGCTCGGCACCCGTTACTCGGAGCCGCTCGGCGCCACCTTCCTCGACGACGCCGGCGTCGAGAGGCCGATCGTGATGGGTTGTTACGGCATCGGCCCGGCCCGAATCCTCGCTGCGGCGATCGAGCAACGCGCCGATGAGCGCGGCATCGTCTGGCCTGCGTCGATCGCCCCCTGGCAGGTCCACCTCGTCTCCCTGGCCAAGAAGGCCGGCGACGAGGAGAGGTTGAAGGCCGATCAGCTCTACGACGAGCTGCGATCCGCCGGCCTCGAGGTGCTCTACGACGAGCGCGAAGCCGGGACGGGGGAGAAGCTGACCGACGCCGAGCTGATTGGCTGCCCGCTGCGAATCGTGGTTGGCCGCCGCGGCCTGGCCGAAGGCGTGGTCGAGGCCAGCGAGCGCGGCTCCGGCGCCGAGCACAAGCTGCCCGTGGAGGAGGCGACCGCACAGGCCCAAGCGCTCCTCCGGGCCAGCGATGGCTAGCAAGGCGCCCTTCGGTCGCGGCCGGGTCCGCCGGCTCTTCGGCCTCGACCGCAGCGGCCCGCCGCCGCGCCAGGTGCAAAAGGGCGAACCGCTCAACCCCTGGACCATCCCCAACGCGGTCGGCTACCTGCGGCTTGCCGCCCTGCCGCTCTTCCTCTGGCTTGCCTTCGAATCCGGCGACGGCCGCAGCGCTGCGGCCGCGATCGTCTTCTGGCTGATCGCCGCCGGTGACTACCTCGACGGCTTCCTCGCCCGCGTCACCGGCCAGTACAGCCGCCTCGGCTCGATCCTCGACCCGCTGGTCGACCGCCTGACGATCCTCTCCGGCGCCGTCGTCTGCTGGCACTTCGAGCTGCTGCCCCGCTGGGCGTTGGCCCTGCTCGCCGCGCGCGAGGTGGCGATGCTCTTCCTCGCCCAGTACGGCCTGCGCCACGGGGTCGAGATCCGGGTCAACTGGCCGGGCCGGATCTCGGTCTTCCCGATCATGGGCGGGATCTTCTTCGCCATGGTCTTCGCCGGCTGGGTACCGGCCGCCCTGCTGATCATCGGCCTCGCCCTGGCGATCGTCGCCACCGTGCTCTACGCCCAGACCGGAGTGCGCGAAGTGCGCCTCAGAGGTTTGCAAGACGGCAGCCAAGGGAAGTAAACCTTCAACCTTCAGTTGAACCTTGGGCTGGCGGACCTATAATCCGTTCGGACCGGCCTCAGCAGGGGCCATACCCGTAAGAAGGAGCGAGATGGAGGACACTTTTCCTGATCTGGGTTCCCTCAGCGATGAGGAACTGAAGGACCTGATCGACAAGCTCACCGAGGAGGAGAATGAGATCTCCTACAAGCGGCGCGTCCTGCACGGCAAGATCGACATCCTTCGGGCGGAGCTGGTCAATCGGCTGCGACAGAAGCGCGAGCAGGGCGAGTCGCTCTTCTCCGGTGATGACGTCGCGCAGTTGACCGAGATTCTGGCCGGCAAACAGCCGTCCTCAGAGGACGAGCCCGCCGCCTGAGCGGAGCGAGCACGATGGCCGTCCACTGTCCCGAATGCGGGTTCGTCAACCCCGAGGGCGCCAACTACTGCCAAAAGTGCGGCGCCTTCGTCGGTGGCCCCGCGGAGGGCGAGGGCGGCGATGAACCGACGACGATGACCTACACCGTCGACGAGGGCGGTGAGATGCAGCCGGTCGACATCGACGAGACGGTCGAGCGCAGCGGTGCCGCCCTGGTGATTCGCGCCGGCGGCGGTCGGGCGGGGGAGAGTTTCCCGCTCAGCGAGGACCGGGTCAGCATCGGCCGCAGTCCCGACGCCGGCGTTTTTCTTGACGACGTCACCGTCTCGCGCAACCACGCCCTGCTGGTACGGCGCCGAGACGGCCTCTACATCGATGACCTCGGCTCGCTCAACGGCACCTACGTCAATCGCCGCCGGATCGAGTCGCACCGCCTTGCCGACGGCGACGAGATCCAGGTCGGCAAGTACAAGCTGAGCTACTTGGAGAAGTAGGGATGGCGGTCTCCGAGCAAGCACAGACCCGCCAGCGCGACTCGCGCCCGCGCAAGGCGCTGACGATCGGCGCCGTCTGCAAGATCCTGCAGAGCGAGTTCGACGACGTCTCGATCTCGAAGATCCGCTACCTCGAGGACCAAAAGCTCTTGACGCCGCGGCGCACGGCCGGCGGCTACCGCCTCTACAGCCAGTCCGACGTCGAACGGCTGCGCACGATCCTGCGGTTGCAGCGCGACGAGTTCCTGCCGCTGCGGGTGATCCGCCAGGAGCTGGCGGCCGGCGGCGATTTCGCGCCGGCCGGCGGCAACTCGGACAAGCGACCCTCGAGTGGAGCCGTGCGGCGCGCGATCCTGGTCAACACCTCGCGCGCATACCTGACGCTGGACGAGGTGATCGAGGAGACCGGCGCCCGCGAGGAGCTGATCTCCGAGCTGGAGAACTTCGGCATCGTCGCGCCCGAGAAACGCGAGGGCAAGATCGTCTACGACGAGACCGATCGCGAAGTCGTGCGCGCCGCCAATGAGCTCTCGCGCTTTGGGGTCGGCGCTCGCAACCTGCGCGTCTTCCGCTCCTCGGCCGACCGCGAGGCAAACCTGCTTGAAGCCCTGCTCGGCCCCTCGCTGCGCTCGCGTAATCCCGATCGCCGTAAAGAGGCGCTGGAGAGCCTGGAGAGCCTGGCCGCGACCGTCAGCCACCTCAAGCACCTCCTGCTCGTCAGGGACCTCCGTCGTCTCGCCGGCGACTGACGGCTCTTTCCGGTGCCCCGCCTCACTCGTCGCCGCACGATCGCCGCACCGCGCCCAGAGGTGTGGGAGCTGGTCTGCGACCCCTACAGCCTGCCTCGCTGGTGGCCGCGAACGATGAGGGTTGAGAGCGTCGAGGGAGAGGGAGTCGGGTTGCAGTGGACAAAGGTGCTGGGGACGGCCGAGGGTCGTGGGGTGCGCGCCGACTTCCGCTGCAGCGAGTCGGTCAGCGGTGAGCGCTTTGGCTGGGAGCAGCAGCTCGCCGGTACGCCGTTTGAGCGGCACCTGCGGCGCTACGCGATCAACGTGGCCCTGAGCGACGATGAGCCTGGAACCGAGGTGGCGATCAGCGCCGTGCAGTCGCTTCGCGGGCTCTCGCGGCTGGGCTCGCCGATGATGCGGCGCGGCCAGGGGGCATTGCTCGACGAAGCGCTGGACGGACTCGAGCGGGCGTTGACGTGAACAGCCCGCGCCGCGACTCGAAGTGGTGGGGGTGGGGTGACCCCTCGATCGCGCCCGAGCTCGACGGCCCGGCGCTCTCGACCCTGCGCGAGCGGATCGGGGAGCTGCAGTCGGCGCCCACGCTTCCCGAGCTCGGCGACTTCACCCTGCCGCCGGCCCAGCCCCTGCCGCCGGCCCTGATTGAGGCAGTCGGCGAAGAGAGCGTCTTCACGGGCGCTGAGGACCGGCTGCGCCACGCCACCGGCTGCGGTTACGTCGATCTCGCCCGTCTGCGCTCCGGAAAGCTCGATACCGCCCCCGACGCGGTTGTGCTTCCGGCCAATGCCGCCGAGGTGAAACGCGTTCTGGATCTCTGCGCGACGGAAGGCGTTGCAGTTGTCCCGTTTGGTGGCGGGACAAGCGTCGTCGGTGGGGTTGAGCCGCTGCGGGGATCATGCGATCGGGTGATCAGCCTCGACCTGGCCCGCCTGCGAGGCGTCGAGGTCGATTCCCAATCGCTGACCGCCCGCCTAGGTGCCGGCCTGCGCGGTCCCGAGGCCGAAGCCGAGCTCGGCAAGCACGGCTTGGTCCTCGGCCACTATCCGCAGTCCTTTGAGTACGCGACGATCGGCGGCTTCGCCGCAACCCGCTCGGCTGGGCAGGCTTCCAGCGGCTACGGGCGATTCGACTCGCTGGTCAGCTCCGTACGCCTGATCGCGCCTGCCGGCGACCTGCGCACGCTGGAGACGCCTCACACGGCAGCCGGCCCCGCCCTGCGCGAGCTCGTGATTGGCTCCGAGGGCACCTTCGGGGTGATCCCGGACGTGACCGTGAGGGTGCGGCCCGCTCCCAAGCAGCGCCGCTACGAGGCGTGGATGGCCGAGAGCTTCGAGGCGGGGGCGGAGATCGTCCGCGCGCTCGCCCAGGGGCCCGGCCTGCCGGACGTGATCCGGGTCTCTGACGAGGAGGAGACCGAGGTCTCGTTGGCACTGTCCGGGCCGCGCGGCGTTGCCGGCACTCTTTTTGGCGGCTACCTCGGATTGCGCAAACGGCGCGGTGGCTGCCTGCTCATCGTCGGCCTCGAGGGGGAGGAAGAGTCAGTTGCCCGGCGCCGGGCGCTCAGCGTGCGCGAGCTGCGTCGCGGCAGCGCCGTCTACCTCGGGCAGTCGGCCGGCAACTCCTGGGAGCACGGCCGCTACCAGGGGCCCTACCTGCGCGACACGCTGATGAGCATGGGGGCGATGGTCGAGACGCTGGAGACCTCACACACCTGGACCGAACTGGCCAAGCTGCACACGGCGGTCGGCGGCGCGATCCGCGACTCGCTTGCCAAACAGGGGACCCCGGGCCTCGTCTTCTGCCACCTCTCACACGCTTACCCCGACGGGGCGTCGCTGTACTTCACCTTCATCTCCCGTTCGCGCCAGGGTGCTGAAGTCGAGCACTGGCGTGGGGTCAAGCGCGCCGCCTGCGAGGCGATCGTCGCCAGCGGCGGCACGATTACCCACCATCACGCCGTCGGCCGCGACCACGCGCCATACATGGAGGCCGAGGTAGGGGCGACGGGCCTGGACGTGCTGCGCGCGATCAAGAACCAACTGGATCCGGCCGGAATCATGAACCCCGGCAAGCTGCTCGGCTAAGGCCGAGTCTCTATTTGCCGCCGGCGCCGACCAGGGGGCCGGTGATCTTGCCGCTGAGCACCGGGGTGCCCTTGTAGGTCGATTCGCTTTCGGTCTTGCGCGCTTTGGCGATTGCGACGTTGAGGCGACTGTCGGAGGTGCGGGTGACTTCGATCTCGTCAAAGGCGGCACGGGCGACGAGGACCAGCACTGCGGCCGGCACTTCGAAGCGGGCGGCAAGCTGGCCGGAGTCATCGACCTTGGCGGTGCCGACCGGCACCATGGCGTCGCCTGAGTGCGAGAGCCAGACCGCGTAGGACTCGCCGTCGGCCGAGGGATCAAGCCCTTCGCCGGTGACCTGCAGCAGGACCTTTTTCTTGAAGCGGCCAAAGATCGCCTGGCCGCTGGCGTCGCTGCCGTCGTCGGCGCTGAGCACGGCCTGGGTCAGGTTCTTGTTTTCGGCTGGGGCGCTGGCGTTTTCAGCCAAGCTTTGTTCGCCTGAAGTGGCGGTCGAGTCAGAGCCGCCACCGTCGCCACCGACGACCAGCACGATCAGCAGTGCGAGAACGACGAGGGCGCCGGCGCCGAGACCGATCAGGGCGCCGCGGTCCCTGGGGACTTTAAGGCTGGGAATTTGACCCGAGCGCTTGCCAGCGGGTCGTTGCGGTGCAGGCTCGCTGGCCGGCTTCGCTGGCACCGGGGGAGCCGGGTCCGGCGCGACGGGGGGCTCGGCGACGGGCTGGGGCGCCTCGACCGCTGCCGGGGGCTCGGGAACCGGAGGTGCCGGCGCTGGCTCCTCCTCGGCGGCTGGCGGCTCGTCAACCTCGGAGAGCGCCTCTTTGACCCGCTCGCGCACTTCCTCGACGCTGATGCCCATCAGCGCCGCCATGTCGTCGTAGCCTTCCTCGCGCTGCGCAAGGAGGCGAAGCATCGCCTTCTGGTCGTCCGTCAACCCCACCGCGGGAAGCCTACGCGAGCCACCCCCCGGAGAGGCGTGGCTGAGGTTAAGCTGGCGCCGATGGCCGACGATCCACGCGGGCTGCTTTCGCACTTCGACGCCCTCCTGGGCACCGAATGGCTGGACGACGATCCGGGCCATGCCCGGGTGCGGGTGCCGATGCGCGACGAGCTGCGCCAGCCGGTCGGCCTCCTGCACGGCGGCGTGATGTCGACCCTGGTCGAGAGTGTCTGCTCGCGCGCTACCGCCCTGGCGGTCATGGGTGACGGGATGATGGCGATGGGCCAGTCGATCAGCGTCAGCTTCATCCGGCCGGTCACCGAGGGCCACGCCGAAGTGCAAGCCAAGGCGCGCCACCGCGGCCGCACTACCTGGGTCTGGGATGCCGAGGTTCGCGATGCCGAGGATCGCCTCTGCGCTCTCGCCCAGATGACGATCGCGGTGCGGCCGATCCCGCAGCGTGACTAACCGCTGAAGCGGTTGGTGATCGGCAGCCGGCGGTCGCGGCCGAAGGCCTTCGGCGTGATCCGGATCCCAGGGGCCGCCTGGCGGCGCTTGTACTCGGAGCGATCGACCATGCGCACGACCTCGTCGACCACCTCGGCGGGCATGCCGGCGGCGATCATCTCCTCGCGGCCCTGGTCGCGCTCGACGTAGGACTCGAGGATGCGGTCGAGCAGCTCGTAGGGTGGCAGCGAGTCGCTGTCGAGCTGGTCGGGGCGCAGCTCGGCCGAGGGAGCCCGCTCGAGCACCGAGGCGGGGATCAACTCGCGGCCGGCGCTCTGGTTGCGGTGGCGCACCAGGTCGTAGACGAGCGTCTTCGGCACGTCCTTGATCGCCGCGAAGCCGCCGGCCATGTCGCCGTAGAGCGTCGCGTAGCCGACCGACATCTCGCTCTTGTTGCCGGTGGTGAGGATCAGCCAGCCGTGCTTGTTGGAGAGCGCCATCATCATGTTGCCGCGGATCCGCGCCTGGATGTTCTCGGCAGCCAGGTCGGGCTCCGAGGGCCGCGTCGGGTCGCGCGGCAGGGGCTCTTCGGCGTCAGCGCCACCGTTGGCGTTGTCGAACGAACCCGCCAGGGCGCTCTCGTACTCCGCCATCGCCGCCTCGATCGGGATCTCGAACAGCTTGACCCCGAGGTTGGAGCCGATATTCCGCGCGTCCTGCTGTGTTTCAGGACTCGAATGCGGCGAGGGCATGACCACACAGCTGACGTTCTCGGGCCCGAGCGCATCGACAGCGAGCAGGGCGACCAGGGCGGAGTCGATTCCACCGGAGAGAGCGACCCCGACGTGGCGAAAGCCGTTCTTGCCGACGTAGTCGCGCAGGCCGAGCGTCAGCGCGGCGTAGACCTCGGCGATATCGGAGAGCGGCGCACGCAGATCGGCCGGCGCGGGGGAGGGCAGCTCGCAGACCAGCAGCTCCTCCTCGAACTGCGCGGCGCGGGCGAGGATGTTGCCCTCCGCGTCGACGATGAGGCTGTGCCCGTCGAAGACCAGCTCGTCTTGGCCGCCGACGAGATTGCAAAAGGCAAAAGCGGCACCGTAAGCGCGGGCGCGCTCGGCGAACATCGCCTCGCGCTCGCGTCCCTTGCCGCGGTGGTACGGCGAGCCCGACGGGTTGGCGATCAGGGTCGCTCCCGCGGCCGCCTCGCTCGACGCCGGCGGTCCCGGCGCCCAGACGTCCTCGCAGATCGTCAGGCCAACCCGGGTGCCGGCGAGCTCGATCGTCGCCGGCTGATCGCCAGGGACGAAATAGCGCTGCTCATCGAAGACGGAGTAGTTGGGCAGGCGGTTCTTGCGGTAGACCGCCTGCACGGCGCCGTCGGCGAGCACGGCGAGCGAGTTGTGAGCGTGGCGGAAGTCACCGCCCCCGGCGACCGGCTCGGCGAAGCCGACGAGCGCCGTCGTTCCCCGGACATCGGCAGCAAGCTCCTCGACCGCACGCTGGTTCGCCGTGACGAAATGCCGCTTCAAGTAGAGGTCCTCGGCCGGGTAGCCGGGGATGCAGAGCTCGGGGAAGATCGTCAGCGCGGCGCCCTCGCCTTCGGCACGCGCGATCCACTCGGCGACCTTCGCCGCGTTGCCGTCGATGTCGCCGACGGTCGGGTCGATCTGGGCCAGGGCTACGCGCAAGCCGACATCCTTGGGGAGGTCACGGCTGAAGTATCGCCGCCGGGCACCGTCACGGGCGCCTGGGCTCGATGTAAATTGCTCGGAGTGCGCACGCGCTGGCGGTCGATAGGCGTATCGCTGGCGTTTGTGGCCGTTCTTGCCGTCGTACCCGCGAGCGCCAACGCCGGCGATCAGTGGATCTTTCGCGCCCCGGCCGCGCGGCCCACCGACCGCCCGGACCCCAACCGCAACGCCTACACGGTGCCGGAGGCGCCGCGCTCACCTTCCTGCAGGCGCCACTTCTGCGTCCACTGGGTGGCGGAGGGCATCGACGCTCCCTCCTTGGCCGACACCGACGGTGACGGAATCCCTGACTACGTCACCCGCGTGCAGGAGGTTGCAGAACAGGTCCACTCGGTCGAGAACGAGGAGCTCGGCTGGCGCGAGCCGAAGTCCGATGGCCGCAAGGGCGGGGGACGCGGCAAGACCGATATCTACCTGGACCAGATCGGCGGCGCCCTCTTCGGCTACGCGGCGCCGGACCGCGGCCAGGGCACGAAGGCGCATCGGCTCCCCCGTCACCTGCACGGCTACCTGGTGCTCGACAACGACTACGACCCGCGCGAGTTTCCCGGCACCACGCCGGAGAACGACCTCGAGGTGACGCTCGCCCACGAGTACAACCACATCCTCCAGTTCGGCTACGACGCCTACCAGGACGCCTGGTTCGCCGAGTCGAGCGCGGTCTGGATGGAGGACGAGGTCTACGACGACATCAACGACTACCGGCGCTACGTACGGCGCTGGGTGAAGCGCTTCGAGACGCCGCTGACCGCGAACTCGATCAAGGAGTACGGCTCGGCGGTCTGGAACGAGTGGCTGGCGCACCGCTACGGGCGCGCGATCGTGCGACGGGCCTGGGCGCGGGCCGTGCAGACAAAGCCCGGCGGGTTCTCGGTCTCCGCTTACAGCTCAGCGATCGAGGCGGCCGGCGGCTCGAATTTCAGCCGCGACTTCGCCCGCTTCGCCGGCGACCTGCCCGAGTGGCGAACCGACTCCGTCTTCGGCGAGGCCGACAGCTACCCCGACGTCGCCCGCCAGGGCAGCCTGCCGCTGAGCGGCCGCGTGCTCGACCGCAGTCTCAACCACACCACCTTCCAGCTGCTGCACGTGCACGCTGGCAGCGGTCGCGCGATCGTCGTCAAGGTGAGCGCGCCCCTCGGGGTCGCGGCCGGCCTCGCCCTGGTCGGTCGCAGCGGCAGCGAGCGCCAGGGGGAGGTGGTCAGCAGACTTGACTTCAACCAGAACGGCGGCCCGCTGGTCGTCCACCTCGCCGACCCCGGTCGCTTCAAGCGCCTGACGGCGGTGCTGGTCAACGCCGACACCAGCGCCTCGGGCTTCAGCGCCCGCCGGCTCGACTGGGCCTACTTGACCGACAGCGCGCCGTTCCGCGTCTCAGCGCGGCTACTGCCATGAGTTCCGGTGGCCGCGGCGCCGGCGATCTCGGCAATTGCTCCCTCGAGGTCGAGGCCAAAGCTCTCCAGGTCCGCCATCGCGTCGTAGTCGCCGATCAAGCCGAAGTCGACCTGGCCGTTGTAGGACATGATCCCGACGCAGAGCGCCTGGCGGCGGGCCAGCGGCACCATCGGGAAGATCGACTCCATCTGCCGTCCCAGCACGAAGAGCGGGAACTGGGGGCCGGGCACATTGGTGACGACCAGGTTGAAGAAGCGCTGCGCCGGCTGCAGGCGAGCGGCCTGCGAGGCGATCGTGGTCGGTGCGAAGTCGACGATGCGGGTGAGGATCTCCGCCCCGACCGCCTGGCCGGAGCCCTTGAGATCACCCATGATCTCGGTCACCAGGTGCAGGCGCTCGACCGGGTCCTCGCACCAGATCGGCAGCGGCGCCATCATCGCCGAGATGCGGTTGCCGAGCGCGCCCCGCTCCTCCTCGGCGCGCACGCTGACCGGTACCAGCGCCCGCATCTCCAGGTCCTCGGTGTCGTGGCCACGGGCGCGCAGGTAGTTGCCGATCGCGCCGGCGACGACCGAGAGGATCACGTCGTTGACCGTCCCCCCGTGCTGGTCCTTGATCTGCTTGAGGGCGCCGAGGTCACTGCGCACGAAGGCGACGCGGCGGTGCGGGCCGATCTCGACGTTGAACGGGGTAGGGGGCGCCGCCATGCCGGCGCTGATCACCTTGCTGGTCGCGCCGACCCCGCGCAGGACCTGGCGCGGCCCGCGCAGGGCAGCGCGCACCCCGCGGACGAACTCCTGCGGGCTGGTGGCGCGCTCGCGCAGGGAATCACTGAGCAGCTTGAAATCGGTCGGCTCCGGCCGGGGCGCCCACTTCGGCGGCAGCGCCGGTGGGTTGGCCGGTTCCTTCTCGACGTCGAAGAGCACGGTGGTGATGTCGACGCCGGAGACGCCGTCGACGAGCGCGTGATGGCTCTTGCCGACGATCGCGAAGCGGTCGCCATCGAGCCCCTCGACCAACCACAGCTCCCAGAGCGGCTTGCTGCGGTCGAGCTGCTGGGAGAAGATCCGCGCGGCGAGGTTGCGCAGCTGCTCCTCGGAGCCCGGCGCCGGCAGCGCGGTCTGGCGCACGTGGTACTCGAGGTTCAGGTGGGGGTCATCGACCCAGACCGGCCGGCCCTGGCCGAAGGGGACGAAGCGCAGCTTCTGGCGGAAGCGCGGCACCAGGTGCAGCCGCGAGGAGATGTGATCGCGGAACTCGCCAATGCTCGGTGCCGACCCCTCGAAGATGCTGGTCGAGGCAACGTGCATGTGAGCGCCGGCACGCTCCATGTGCAGAAAAGACGAATCGAGTCCAGTCAGCCGGTCGCTGCTCATCGGGGAATCTTCGCACACGACATAAGGGCTCCTGCGAAGCAGCGGTGAATGACTTAGGCGGTCAGACCGAGCTGGAGCTGGTCGCGCTCCTCGGTGACCTCGGCCTCGGCAGCCTCGCCACTGTCGAAGGCGGCGACCCGGACGCCGAGCAGGCGCACCGGCCGCGGTGGGTCGTAGGCGCGCAGGAGGTCGAGGGCGACGGGACGAACCACGGCGGGATCGTTGGTCGGCGCCTCGACCGTGTGCGAACGGGTGACGTTGGTCCAGTCATCGAGCCGCACCTTGATCCCGATCGTGCGGCCCCGCAGCTCGCGTTTGCGCAGGCGCCGGCAGAGCTCCTCGGAGAGCTGGACCAGGTGGGCCTCGATCTCGGCGCGGTCGCTGACGTCGACGTCGAAGGTCGTCTCCGCCGACTGCGACTTGGTCTCGCGCTCAACCGTGACCGGCGTCTCGTCTTCGAGGTGGGCGCGGCGATGCAGCCAGCGGCCCTGGCGCGGGCCGAAGGACTGCTCGAGCGCCGCCGGGTCCTGCGCGCGCAGGTCGGCCAGCGTGCGAATGCCCATCGCCTCGAGCTTGCTCACGGTCTTCGGCCCGATGCCCGGAATCAGGCCAGGGGATTCGGTCGCGAACCGCTCCAGCGCTTCCTCCCGCGAGAGCACGACCAGACCCGCCGGCTTGCCGAGCTCGCTGGTGATCTTGGCCAGCATGCGGCTCTCTGAGATGCCGACAGAGCAGGTCAACCCTGTCTGATCACAAATTTGGCTGGCGATTCTTCGCATTGTGGTCTTCGGCGAAAAGATCCCGGTGAGGTCGATGTAGGCCTCGTCAAGCCCGACAACCTCGACCGTCTCGGCGTTGCGGCGCAGCACCGCCATCACCTGGACCGAGGCCTCGCGGTAGGCGGTGAAGTCCGGCTGCAGATAGACGGCGTCCGGCAGCCGCCGCCGCGCCACCGCAGCCGGCATCGCCGAGTGGATGCCGGCCAGCTTGCGCGCCTCATAGCTGGCGGTCGTCACCACGGCCCGCGGCCCGGAGCCACACACAACCACCGGCTTTCCCCTCAGCTCCGGCCGGCGCCGCAGCTCAACCGAGGCGTAGAACGCGTCCATATCGAGGTGCGCGACGGTCCGCTCGAAGGCCACGCTGCGATGGTAGGAGGGAGGGGGGACGGCGATTAGAGCCTCGGCGGCGGGGTAGGTTGCTGGCATGGCCGATCTGACTCACCTCAGGATCGAGGACATCGACGCAATCGAAGGCTTCGACCGCCTCTCGATGCGCCGCGTCGCCGCCGCGCTCGACGTCAGCTCTTTCGGAATCTCGATCGAGGAGTTCGCGGCCGGTGCCGACGAATACCCCGAGCATGACCACGACGCGGACGGCGTTGGCGGCCAGATGTTTGCCAAGCGCCCCGAGCAGTTGGGCCAGGAGGAGGTCTACGTCGCCTTGCGCGGCTCCGGCACCTTGGTGGTGGACGGCGAGGAGTACCCGATCGACCCCGATCACATCGTTCGCGTTGGCCCCGGCGTCGCGCGCAAGATCCTCGCCGGCCCCGACGGCCTTCGCTTGCTCGCTCTGGGGGCCAAGCCGGGCGAGGCCTACGACAGCGGCGGCACCCTGTAGCCATCCCGCCCTCTTAGACTTCGGTCAATGGCTTCCCCAGAGGCGAAGAACCTCGAGACGATCTCGAAGGCGATCGACCAGCACAACTCGAACTGCCCCTTTCCGGCGGCCGAGGTGCGGATGAATCCGTTTGAGGTCGAACGACTGGGCTGGGATCACATCCGCGGGCTGCCGCTCGTGCCGGACGCGGAGATCGGCACCGGCCGCTTCCGCATCGTCTGCTCACGCGACGTCGACGGCGAGGGCCTGGAGGAGACCGAGGCGATCGGCCGGGAGATCGAGACGGTGGCCCCGCCAACAGTTGGCGGAATTTGCATCGACTAAATAGGAAAGCTTGACAAAAGCTATATCGGCCTCATAGGTTCATCGACGTGAACGACGTGCCGGCCAAAGTTGACGACGGGGAGCCGCAGAAAGCGCCCGCCAGTCCGGGGAAAGAGGAGGAGACGGGCGCGGACGAAGCGCTGATCCCCCTCACCGGCGCAGAAGCGGCCGACACCTGGGCGAAGATAGTTGCGGGGTCGGCGATGCTCGTCGGCCTGCTCTGGTGCCTGTTCGGCGCTGGCCTCGCCGAAAAGTCACACAACCCGCCCTTCCAATCGAGCGTCGATTTCGCCCTCTTCGCCGCCTTCATCGTCGTCGCAGGTGCGCTGGAGCGGTTCATGGAGCCGGTGATGCTCATCCTGCCGCCCTACGCCAAGAAAGAGGCGGCAAAAAAAGAGGAGGGTGACTCCGAGGCGGAGACCCCCGAGCAGAGGAAAGCGCGCGAAAAAGCGGATCGCGTGCTGGTCGCATTCGGGATCGCCGTGCTCGCCGGAATTTTCGTCAGCTCGCTCTTCGGCCTCTACTTCCTGGAGACGATGGGCATCAAACTCGGAGCGATGGAGGGCACCGGCGCGAGCGCCAAATGGGTCTTTGACAGCACCGGGGACAAGCTGCTCCGCGGCCTCGACGTCTTCATCACCGCGCTGATCATCACCGGCGGAACCAAGCCCCTGCACGACATGATCACCTCGATTGAAAAGAAAAAGGAAGTAGCCTCGAACGCTGCGGCAGGCGTCGTCTGAGCCTTACGCTCAAACGCTGTTCCAGAAGTCGAGGCCGAGGCCGCTGAGCCAGCTCTGGGCGTCGGCGTTGAGCTGGGTCAGCTCGTTGGTCCAGATCAGCACACCCATCGCGATCAGGATCACGCCACCGGTGGCGACGATCGCCTGGTAGTGGCGCTTGACCACGGTGAAGGCGGTTGTCATTCGCGAGAAGGCGATCGCCGTCAGCAGGAACGGGATCGCCAGTCCGGCGGAATAGACGACCAGCAGCAGGGCGCCGTGGGCGGCTGAGCCGGAGAGCGAGGCGGCGGTGAGGATCGCCCCGAGGGTGGGGCCGATGCAGGGCGTCCAGGCGATCGCGAAGGCGGCGCCGGCGACGATCGGCCCCCCCTTACCGGCACGCTCCAGCAGCGCATCGACGTGCCACTCGCGGTTGAGGCGAGTGATGAAGAGCGAAGAGACGAAGAGGACGCCCATGGCGATGATCAGCGCCGCGGCGATCTTGCTGAGCAGCTCTTCGTGATCCTGGAAGGCGGAACCAAGCGCCGTCGCCGTCAGCCCCTCGGCAACGAAGATCGCCGAGAAGCTGGCGACGAAGAGGAGGCTGGGGCCGAGAATGCGACGCCAGCCCGCGGTCTCGAGCTCGTTGGCGGAGACACCGCTGACCGCGGATAGGTAACCCGGAACGAGCGGCAGCACGCAGGGTGAGAGGAAGGAGACGACCCCCGCCGCCAGGGCGGCGAAGATGCCGACACCCGCGGCCGGGTCGGAGCTCAGCTCGGCGAGGATCACGATCTTCCAGGGTACTTGGGCGGTGGCCTCTCGAGGCTTGGCACTGACAGGCTGGCGCTGCCGCCGCGAGCAGGGCGAGACTGCACGGCCGTGGAACTGTTCAACGCCAGCGGCGCCAGGCAGAGCTTGCGCGCCGCACCACTGTTCGCGATCGGACCCAGCGAGCCGGGTCCGGCGTTGCGTCGCGGCTTCCTGGTCGCCCTGCCGGTCGGGCTGGCGCTGATCCTCGAGCTGGGACTGAACAGCCCGACCAAGGGCGCGATTGGCTTGGGGGCCTTGCTCGCCGGCTTCCCCGCGATGGATGCGCCGGCGCGGCCGCGGGCGGCCTGGCAGGCGGCGGTCGCGCCGCTGATCGGAATTGCCGCCGTCCTCGGCGTGCTCACCGGCTCCAATGCTTTCCTCGCCGTCGCCACGATGGCCGCGGTCGGCGCCTTGGCCGGCTATTGCTTCTCGGTCTCGCTGCGGTTCGCGATCTTTGGGCTCTCGATCGCGCTCTCGCTGCTGATCGCGCAGGACCTGCCGCTCGACCTCGGCGACGCGCTGCCGGCGCTGCTGCTCGCCACCGCGGGTGGCCTTCTACAGGCTGCTTTCTCGCTCTGCGTCTGGGCGGCCGGGGACCGCGAGGAGGAGGAAGGGGAGAGCGGATGGAACTGGCCGGCTGCGCGTCGCGCCCTGCGCGACAACCCCACCCTGCGCTCGGCCAGCTTCCGCCATGGCTTGCGTTTCGGCGCCGCGCTCGGTGTCGGCGTCGCCCTCTATTGGCTGCTGGGCATCCACGAACACGGCTTCTGGATCCCGCTGACGATCCTCTTCGTCCTCCGCCCGGAGGAGGACGAGACCTTTCGCCGCCTCGCCCTGCGGGCAATCGGAACCGCGCTCGGGCTCGTCGTCGCCACCGCGCTCGCCGAGGGGCTGCGCGGCGACGAGATCGCAATCGCCATCTGCCTGACGATCGCGACCGGCTTCGCCTACGGCCTGCTCACCGTGCAGTACGCGCTCTTCACCGCGGCGATCACCACCTACGCCGTGCTGCTCGCCGACTCGATCGGCGAGACCGCCTTCCACGCCGCCGGCGAGCGCGCGCTCGGCACCGCGCTCGGCATCCTCATCGCCGGCCTCGCCTTCCTGCTCTGGCCGAACCGAAACCAGCAAGAGCCTGTGCCGCTGGCCCGATCCCGGTAGATTTCCTGGCTGACCAGCCAAACCGCGGCAAGCGCTCGCGGCGACACAGGAGCAGACTTTGAGCAACCGCACGTTCGTGATCGGGGTCGGGATGACCAGGTTCGAGAAGCCCGGCACCAAGGAGGGCGACTACCCGGACTGGGCCAAGGAGGCGGGGGAGAAGGCGCTCGCCGACGCCGGTATTCCCTACACCGACGTCGAGCAGGCCTTTGCGGGCTACTGCTACGGCGACTCGACCTACGGCCAGCGGGCGCTCTACCAGCTCGGCCTCACCGGGATCCCGGTGGTCAACGTCAACAACAACTGCTCGACCGGCTCCTCGGCGCTGTTCCTCGCCCGCCAGGCGGTCAAGGGCGGCCTCGTCGATTGCGCGATGGCGCTGGGCTTCGAGAAGATGGAGCCGGGCAGCCTCGGGGTCAAGTACACCGACCGCACCAACGCGCTCGACAAGCACGCGATGCGGATGTTCGAGATCCGCGACCCCGAGCAGTCGCCGCCGGCACCGCAGATGTTCGGCAACGCCGGCCGCGACCACATGCAGAAGTACGGCTCCAACCCCGACCACTACGCCTGGATCGGCTGGAAGAACCACAAGCACTCGGTCAACAACCCCTACGCCCAGTTCCAGGACGAGTACTCGCTGGAGGACATCAAGGGCGCGCGGATGATCCACGACCCGCTGACCAAGCTGCAGTGCTCGCCGACCTCCGACGGCTCGGCCTGTGCGATCGTCGCCTCCGAGCGCTACGTCGAAGAGCACGGCCTCGGTGACCGGGCGATCGAGATCGCCGGCCAGTCGATGGTCACCGACCTCTCCTCGACCTTCGCCGAGGACACCGACTGCATGAAGATCGTCGGCTCCGACATGTCGAAGCAGGCGGCCGACGAGGCCTACGCCGAGGCCGGCGTCGCCGCCGCTGAAGTCGACGTCTGCGAGCTGCACGACTGCTTCAGCGCCAACGAGCTCATCACCTATGAAGCGCTCGGCTTCGCCGCCGAGGGCGAGGCCCACAAGCTGGTCGAGGAAGAAGCGACCACCTTCGGCGGCCAGGTCGTCGTCAACCCCTCCGGTGGGCTGATCTCCAAGGGCCACCCGCTGGGCGCGACCGGGCTGGCGCAGTGCTCGGAACTGACCTGGCAGCTGCGCGGCGACGCGGAAAAGCGGCAGGTCGAGGGCGCCAAGCTGGCCCTGCAGCACAACATCGGCCTCGGCGGTGCCGCCGTGGTCACCGTCTACAAGCCGGCGGCCTAGCGCCGCCGAGAAGGAGGACCCGATGGCAAAAGAGCGGCAGTCACTCAGCGGCAAGGTCGTGGCGATTACCGGTGGTGCACGGGGGATCGGCAAGGCAACGGCCACGGCGCTGGTGCGGAAGGGCTGCCGCGTTGCGATCGGCGACCTCGACCTCGAGCTGGCGGAGAAGACGGCGGGTGAATTGGGTGGTGGCACGGTCGCGCTGCCACTTGACGTCACCGACCGCAGCTCCTTCGCCGCCTTCCTCGACGCCGCCGAGCGCGAGCTCGGCCCGCTCGACGTGGTCGTCAACAACGCCGGGATCATGCCGGTGACGCCCTTCGCCGAGGAGTCCGACGACTCGCTCAAGCGCCAGCTCGACATCAATATTTACGGCGTCATCGTCGGCATGCAGCTGGCGATCAAGCGCTTCCAGCCGCGCGGCCACGGCCACATCGTCAACCTCGCCTCGC
Organism: uncultured Solirubrobacterales bacterium; assembly: GCA_963701265.1. Taxonomy (GTDB): domain Bacteria; phylum Actinomycetota; class Thermoleophilia; order Solirubrobacterales; family 70-9; genus VRUE01. The sequence continues at coordinate 1,560,873 of OY969581.1, read as the reverse complement.
AGGCCGGCAAGGGCGGCTTCCCGGGTATCGCCACCTACTCGGGCACCAAGCACGCCGTGGTCGGAATCAGCGAGGCGGCGCGGGCCGAGCTGCGCGGCAGCGGTGTGGAGATCGCCTGCGTGATGCCGACCGTGGTCAACACCGAGCTCACGGCGGGTGTGGGGCAGAGGCTGATTCGCCCGGTTGAGGCCTCCGACGTCGCCAACGAGATCGTCGACGCGCTTGAAGTGCCGCGCTTCGACGTCTGGGTACCGCGCATCAACGGCGCCTTCTTCAAGATCGTCTCCAACCTGCCGCGCGGCATGCGCGAGGGGCTCGGGCGCTTGATGAAGGTCGACAAGCTGATGACCGAAGTCGATCACGGCGCCCGTCACGCCTACGAGCAGCGGGCCGCGGCCAGTGAGCCCGGCGTTGACTCTGAGTCAGACGCCGTGCCCGCGCAGCGCGACGCCGCCTGAACCCAAGTCACGACTCCGCCGTACACCTGACGATGGGAGCGCTCTATGACGCCACCTGGGGACGCGCCTTCGCAGCGCTCTACGACCGCGGCCTGAAGGCAACCGAGGAGGGAGGGCTGCGGGAGATGCGGCGCCAGTTGCTCTCCCGGGCACACGGCAGGACGATCGACCTGGGGGCCGGGACCGGCGTCAACCTCGACCTCTTTCCCGCGGCGGTGAGCGAGCTGGTCATGGTCGAGCCCGATCCACATATGCTCAAACAGCTTCGAGCAAAGGTCACGGACCGGGGAGGGGCAGAGGTCGTGCAGGCCTCCGCAGAGGAGCTTCCCTTTGCCGACAACAGCTTTGACACCGCCGTCTTCGCCTTGGTCCTCTGTACGGTCCCGGACCCAGACGCGGCGCTGCGCGAGGCGGCGCGGGTCCTCAAGCCGGGAGGCAAGCTGCTCTTCATCGAGCACGTGCGCGCCGGTGAGGCAGGCCTGGCCGCGTGGCAGGATCGATTCGAGAAGCCCTGGCGCTTCCTCGCCGACGGCTGCCACTGCAACCGTGACACCGTGGCGACGATCGAGTCGTCGTCGCTGAGGCTCGAGCAGGTGGAGCAAGGACGGCTGCCGAAGGCACCGCCGATCGTGCGCCCGCTGGTTTCCGGCAGCGCCGTTGCCGTTTAACGGGACGCGGCGGGTGGCACCGGAGCCGCGTCGGGCTCAGGCTCACTGAAGCGGCGTGCCAGCAGCGGTTGGGCGACAAGCGTGCCCGCCAGCACCACGAGCGAGACGATGACGAAAGCGAGGCCGAGATCATCGAGCGAGTTGGAATGGCCCGCCAGGCGGTGCTGGACGCCGAGCAGGGCGACGGCGATCGCGAGTAGGTCAGCGATCGCCGCGCCGACGATGAAGCCGAGCCATTCTTCGAGTTCTTCGCTTCGACCCATGCGCGGGACGAGCCAGATCACCTCGACGACGTAGGCCGGCAGGAGAATCGCGCCGATCAGGGCCAGGTTTTGCAGCAGGTCCGGCGACGCCGGTGGAACCGCGCCGAGGAAGAACGCGGCGCCGATGCTTGCCACCGCCACCGAGAAAAGCGCCAGCAGCACGCCCTTGGTGACCGGCTCATAGACGGGGAGTCGCATGCGGGCGGCAGTCTATGAGGGAAGCGGGACCCTGCCAAATCGAGCTAACGCACGATAATGGTGGTTATGTCAACCTGAGCATGGATTTGCCCGGCAACGGTTCGCTCGCCTAGTTACCGGCGGGCACCGTCTATTGCTGATTCCAGCTCATCAGCGGAGCCTGGAGTGCCGATCGCTTCGACCCCGGAGGTTGCTGGGCCCTCAAGCGCGAAAGACGGCGTGCCGGTGAATCCCAGTTCCTGGGCTTCCGCGGTTGTCGCTTCAACCTTGGAAACGACGCGCTGGCCCTTACGGTCGCGGTTCCACTTGGCGAGATCAGGCACGCCGGCGGCCCTGGCGATAGCGGTGAGGAATTGATCGGTTACATAGCCCGAGCGCTCGGCGCCCTGGTTGCGGTAGAAGATCTCGACGAAGTTCCAGCCCCGGCCTTGTTCACCGGCTGCGATCGCCGCGGCTCCAGCGGGCGTCGACTGGGCGTCGATGATCGTGAAGTTACGGAAGTCGATCTTTGCTTCCCCGCTCCGGACCTGGTTCTCGATCACCTGTGGCAGCACTTCTTCGGAGTAGCCCTTGCAGACCGGGCACTGCAGGTCGGCAAACTCGAGCAGGCGCACCTTGGCGCCGGGCTTGCCGAGGACCATCCCGTTCTGCGGTATTCCCGCGAGTTCCTGGTCAACGACCTTGGCGTCGACGATGTTGCCGGCATCGCCACCGTCGCTCTCGCTCTGGCTGATCACGATCAGCACCGCGACCACCACCAGGACAAGAAAGGCGGCGGCGCTGGCGAGCTTGATCAAGCGCTGGCGGCGCTCCGAGGCGCCGGCCTGCTGTTCGGACTGCAGGCGCTCTTCGCGTCGCGCCTCGCGGTCGCGGCGCCCGCTCACGGCTCGGTCCCAACGTAGGCCAGCATGCGGGCTGAATTGGTAACAAAGAGCAAGGTCATCAGCACCGCGCTGGCGACGCACCACTGACAGATCGCGTCGATCGTGAAGAGCTCCAGGTGGGTCAGGTAGAGGCTGTAGCCGAAACCGACCAGGGCGACGAGGAAGCCGGCCATGCGGGCCCCGTCACCGCGCAGCAGTGCGCTGGCCAGGAGCACGACGTAGCCGAGGACGCCGAAGATCGCGATGTTGACGCCGAAGAGGTGCGAGTAGGAGCTTTCGGCGACCGTCTGGCAACCATGGCCGCCGGCGATGCAAACCGGCGAGCCGCCGCCGGAGTCGGCAATCGCGATGTAGGTCGCCACGCCGATGCCAAAGGTGGCCAGAAAGGTGGCAACCCCCCGCAGCGTTCCCTCCGCCGGTGCCTTCATGACCGGCACGCTATTGGAAGGACCTTAGGGAGAGGCTAAGAAGCCGCCTGCAGTTGCTCCACTACCTCCGGCTCAGCGCAAAAGCTCTCGATCTCGCGCGATAGCCGTCCGCCCTGCCAGGCAAGCGGCGACTGTCCCTCGGCCTCGCTGACCAGGCGAGCGCCAGGGATTCGCTCCGCGTACTCCTCGGCGACCGCATAGGGGTGGCCGGGGTCGGCGGCATCGTGGCTGGCGACGACCAGGGTCGGCACGGCGAGGGTCTCGAGCTCGGTCATCGTTTCGAACGGCCTCGATCGCGGCACCTGATGCAGCGCGGTGACCAGCGCCTCGAGATGACGGTGGCGCTCCATCCGTTCGCGGGTGAAGCGGAGCACGGAGTCCCGCCAGGCGGAATCGGTGTCCTGGAAGCGGTCGATGTAGGAGACGAACCCGTCGATACCACCGTCATCGAGAGCAGCGGCGAGCCCGTCCCAGTAGCGCAGCGATTCGGCCTCGATCGTGCCCAGATAGGTCGGCCCGATCAGGACGAGGCCCGCCACACGATCCGGATTCTCCAGGGCAAGGCCCACGGCCGTGTGAGCGCCCATCGAGTGGCCCGCCAGCACCACACGCCCCCCGCCCACTTGACCATCGATCACGCTGGCCAGGTCTCCCCTCAGCTGCGGGTATTCATAACCACCGCCCGGCGGAGCGGGGTCGGACTCGCCGTGGCCGCGCGCGTCGTAGCCGATCACCGTGTAGCCACCGCGCTCGAGCCGCCGCGAGCCGTGAATCACCGACTGGCGCGTGGCGGTGATCCCGTGACAGAGCACGATCGGCGGGCCCTCCCCCACCGTCTCACCGCGGATCACCACCTCGCCCTCGGTGGCGAACTGGCGCAACTCGGCGCCGCTCGACATCAAGCCAAGCCGGCGAGTGCCCGTTCGATGTCCGAGACCGACTGAAAGCGAGCGCCCGTACGGGAGACGTGCCGGTAGCGGATGGTGCCCTCACCGTCGATGATGAAGATGGCCCGCATGATGTAGCGCCCTCCGGGCGTGTCCTTGAGCTCCGTAAGACGAGCCAACGGCCCGAGCCAGGCGGTGACGCCGTAGCTCTTGCTCACCGCGAGGTCCTCGTCGGCGAGCAGTGGCACGTTCAGTTCCTGCTCTTCGACCCAGCGCTCGTGCGAGTCGACCGATTGCGGGGAGATGCCGATCACTTCGGCGTCGAGCGCGTCGAGCTTGTCGGCGTTGTCGCGGTAGGAGCAGAACTGGGCCGTGCAGACAGTGGTGGCATCGCCTGGGTAGAACGCCAGCACGACGTTGCGACCGCGGTGCTCGGAGAGCTTGAAGTTCTTGCCGTCGCTGCCCGGCAACTCAAAGTCGGGCGCTGCGTCTCCTACGTCGACCTTGGCCATCGACGTGAGCCTAGTGCAGTTAGCCTTTTTCGATGGTGATCTTTTCGATCAGCACCGGCTGTTTGGGTTTTTCTGCCGGGGTGCCGAGCTTGTCGATCCGTTCGACCACGTCGTAACCGTCGTCGACCTTGCCGACCAGGGCGTATTCGGGCGGCAAGCCGGCGTCGGCCGCGGTGACCACGTAGAACTGGCTGCCGGAGCGCCCCGGGGGGTCAGCGGAGCTCTTCGCCATCGCCACCGTGCCTTTGGTGTAGGCGAGGTTCGCCGGCGGCTTCTCGGTGACGCTGTAGCCGGGACCGCCGGTGCCGGTACCGAGCGGGTCACCGCCCTGAATCACGAAGCCGGGGGCGATGCGATGGAAGCCGAGGCCGTCGTAGAAGCCTTCGTCACTGAGGTAGACGAAGGAGTTGACGGTCTTCGGCGCCCGGCTCGAATCGAGTGCGATCTCAAAGGTTCCGCAGCTGGTTTCAACCACCGCGGTCAGTTCTTCACCCTGCTTCACCGTCTGCGGCGGTGCCTTGAGGCTGACTTTCTTCGGCGCCGGCGCTTCGACTTCCTTACAACCCTCAGCGCTCGCCGTAGTCGAAGAGTCGTCGCTGCCACCGCTGCGGCTGATCAGGATCGCCGCCACGACGCCGACCGCAATCAAGGCGAAGACGGCGAGGATGATCAAACGGCGGTCGGGCCCCTCCTGCATCGGTCGCGAAGCCTAGAACATCTGCGAGCGCTTGCGGAGTTGCGATCATCGCCGCGTGCGCGCGCCACCACTGACACCGCTTGCCGCTGCCGTTCTCCACGTGCCGGTCCCCGAGCGCGCCCTGCTGATCGGCTTTGGCGACGGCGAGGCAGCGCTCTTTCTGGCACGCGAGTTCCCCGCGGCGCGCGTACGCGCGGTCGACTCCTCTGCCGCTGCCGTGCGAGCCGCCCAAGCCAGGGTCGGGCTCGACCCCGAGGGCAGGATCGTCTTCAAGCAGGCCAAACCGGCCGCTCTCCCCTACCCGGATCACTTCTTCGATCTCGTTGCCCAGATCGGTGATCGCGTGGTTGCGGCTGAGGTCGCCCGCGTGCTGCGGCCGGGGGGGCACTTCCTGCTGGCGCCGCCCCGGCCGCACAAGCTCGCCGCTGGTGCGCGCGAGAAGTTGCTTCAGGCGCGTCTCTCGCGACACCAAATCCTGATCGAACGCGCCGAAGCGGCCGGCGACGGCAAGTTCTTCGTCGCCCGCGCCGAGGAAGCCCGCTGAGCGCAGCCGGCCATTTAGGCTGGCGCAACGATGGGCATAGAGGGAATGCCACTGACTCTGCTGGTCAATCCCGCCTCCGCGCACGGGCGGACGCTGAAGCTGCTGCCGGCGATCGAGCAGGAGCTCGACGCGCGGCGGATCCCCTTCCGCGTGGCCCGCACGCGCGGGCTCGAAGACGGAGTTGAGCGGGCTCTGGGTGCAATCGAGGCCGGCGAGGTACCGGTCGTGATCAGCGGCGATGGCCTGGTCGGCGCGATCGGCGGTGCGATGGCGGGCTCGGAGACGCCACTCGGGATCGTTCCCGGCGGCCGCGGCAACGACCTCGCCCGCGTGCTCGGCATTCCCGATGATCCAGTCGCCGCCGTGGCGGTTCTCGCGGCCGGTCAGAGCCGTCGCATTGACGTCGGCGAGGCCAACGGCAAACGCTTCCTCGGCATCGTCAGCGTCGGCTTTGACTCCGAATGCAACCGCTTGGCGAACGAAGTCACGATCGTTCGCAGCAACCTGGTTTACGTGTATTCACTTTTTCGGACCCTGCTCAGCTGGAAGCCCGCGCGGTTCACGATCCGCAGTGAGAGCCAGCGGATTCGAACCAGCGGCTACTCGATCTCCGTCGCCAACAACAGCACTTTTGGCGGTGGCATGCGGATCGCGCCGGATGCGGAGCTGGAAGATGGGCTTCTCGACGTGATCACGGTTGGCGAGGTCGGCAAGCTGCGCTTCGTGGCTAACCTGCGCAAGGTGTTCAACGGCACCCACATCGACGACGAGCAGGTGAGCACCTTCCGCGCCTCCCGGGTGGAAATCACGGCGAGCCGGCCCTTCCCGGTCTACGCCGACGGCGAGCACCTGACCGAGCTTCCGGTGTCGGTTCGCATCCTGCCTCGTGCGCTCAGCGTGCTCGCACCGCCCGCTGTCACCGAGGCCTAGTGCTCTTCGGGGCGAAGCTAACCGCGGCGCGTGCAGTCGGCGCGGCCAGCAGGGCAAGTGGCCGTGGGGGCGGCACGACGCTGCCGGGTCGCATGCTGCTGCGGCTTGCCCCCGATGCCCTCGGCCGCCTCGGCGACCGCCTTGACCCGACCACGATCGTCAGCGCGACCAACGGCAAGACGACGACGGCGGGAATGATCGCCGCCGCGCTCGAAGCCGCTGGGCGCCATCCCGTCCACAACCGGGCTGGATCGAACATGACCTGGGGTGTTGCCACCGCGCTGCTCGAGCAGCGCGGCGAGGAAGGACTCTTCGAGGTCGACGAGGCCTGGTTGCCCAAGGTCGCGGCCCAGCTCAACCCCAGCTTGCTGGTGCTCGGCAACCTCTTCCGCGACCAGCTCGACCGCTACGGCGAGATGGAGGCGCTCGCCACCGGTTGGAGTGAAACCGTCGCCGCGCGAGCTGGGCGCACGCGCTTCGCCCTCAACGCCGATGACCCGGCGATCGCCGACCTCGGCCGAGACGCCCACGGCGAACCGCGTGAGGGAGTCATCTACTTCGGCATCGAGGACGCCTCGCAGGCACTGCCCGAGCTCCAGCACGCCTTCGACGCCAAGCACTGCCGTCGCTGCGGCCGCCCCTACTCCTACGAGCGCGCCTTCGTCGGCCATCTGGGCCATTACTCCTGCCCCAACTGCGGTGCCACCCGACCACAGCCGCAGGTCGCCGCGACGGCGATCAAGCTGCACGGGATGTCGGGCTCTGACGTCACCCTGCGTACGCCGCAGGGTGAAATGCACCTGCAACTTCCCCTGCCCGGGCTCTACAACGTCTACAACGCGCTCGCAGCAGTTACCGCGGCGCTCGAGCTCGGGGTGCCAGCGGCGACGATCTCCACCGCCCTGGCGACGTTGCGGGCCGCCTTCGGCCGGGTCGAGACGCTCAGCATCGACTCCACCCAGCTCTCGATTCTGTTGATCAAGAATCCCGCCGGCGCCAACGAGGTCCTGCGCACGCTGCTGCTCGAGGCGGGCAGCGAGAAACTCGACCTCTGGATCGGCCTCAACGACAAGATCGCCGACGGCCGCGACGTCTCCTGGGTTTGGGACGCCGACTTCGAGCTGCTCGCCGGGGGCGTCCGGCGCGTCACCTGCGCCGGCACGCGGGCGGCGGAGATGGCCCTGCGCCTCAAGTACGCCGGCTGGCCCGAGCAGGCGATCGAGGTCGTGCCCGCGATCGAGGGCTCACTGGACCGGGCCCTCGCCGGCGCACCCGGGCGCCTCTTCGCGCTTCCCACCTACACGGCCCTGCTGGAACTGCGCAAGCTGCTCGCCGCACGCGGCCTCGCCGAGGAGTTCTGGCGATGAACAACCTCGTCTGGCACGAAGTCGAGTGCGGCAGCTACACCGCTGACCTGGCGCTTTGGGAGGAGCTAGCCGACCAGACCGACAAGCCGATCATGGAGCTGGGCTGCGGCGCCGGCCGCGTCACCCTGCATCTCGCAAGCCGCCAGCCGTACCTGGTCATGGGCGTCGACTGGGACTACGACCTGGTCGCCGCGGTCTGGGAACGCTCCGGCAAGCTCCCCGGCGATGCCGAGGTCGGCGACGTGCGCTGCTTTGAGTTCGCGACCAAGTTCAGCCTCGTGATCGCCCCGATGCAGCTGATTCAGCTGCTCGGCGACAGCCACGAGCGGATCGCCTGCCTCAGCTGCGCCGTCGACAACATGCTGCCCGGCGGCCGCGCCGCCTTTGCGATCGTCGAGGACCTGCCGGTGCTCCCCCCCGGCACGAGCGCGCCACCACTGCCCGACGTCCGCCAGATCGAAGGGTGGATCTACTCGAGCCTGCCGCTCGAGCCGATCGCCCAGCCCGATTCGATCCTGCTGCGCCGCCTGCGACAGACGGTCGACCCCGACGGCAACATGAGCGAGGAGCTGAACGAGATCGAGCTCTCGACGCTCACCGCCGAGACGCTCGAAAAGGAGGGCCGGGCCGTCGGCCTGCGCCCGGCCGGGCGGCGCGAGATCCCGGCGACCGAAGCCCACGTCGGCTCCACCGTCGTCCTCTTCGAGAAGGAGGATTGATGGAGCTTCGCTTTCTCGCGCTCTACCCGGAGCAGATGAACATCTACGCCGATCGCGGCAACATCCTCTTCCTGCAGCGGCGCTGCGAGTGGCGCGGGATCGGTTTCGCCCAGGCCAGCGCCGGCCCCGGCGAGGCCTTCGACCCCGCTGCGCACGACTTCATCTATCTCGGCGGCGGCCAGGACCGCGACCAGCGCGCCGTCGCCGCCGACATGGTCGAGAGCAAGCGCGAGGCGCTCGCCAGCGCAACCGCTGACGGCGCCGTGATGCTCGCCGTCTGCGGCGGCTACCAACTGCTTGGCAGCAGCTACCAGCTAGACAGCGAGAGCCTGCCCGGCCTCGGTCTCGTCGATCTCGAGACCGTGCGCAGCGCGGGGCCGCGCCTGATCGGCAACGTGGCGATCGAGGTCGACCTCGGCAGCGGCCCGCAGACCTTGGCCGGCTTCGAGAACCACGGCGGACGCACTCACCTCGGTCCCCGTGCAACACCCCTGGGCAAGGTGATCAAGGGTTTTGGCAACAACGGCGAGGACGGCTTCGAGGGCGTCCATCACAACAACCTGATCGGCACCTACCTGCACGGCCCGCTGTTGCCGAAGAACGCCTGGCTTGCCGACCACCTGATCGCGCTCGCGCTCGAGCGGCGCTACGGCGATCGACCCCAGCTGGAGCCGCTTGACGACAGCCTCGAGCGGGCCGCGCACGAGTCCGCCCGGCGGGCGGCGCTGGCCTAACGGCCGCTGGAGCCGAAGCCGCCGTCACCGCGGGCGGAATCGGCGAGTGCCTCCGCCTCGACCGGCTCGGCGAGGGCGATCGGGGTGATCACCAGCTGGGCGATGCGGTCGCCCGGCGCGACGCGGAAGACCTCGGCCGGGTCCGTGTTGAGCAGCAGCACGAGGATCTCACCGCGGTAGCCGGAGTCGATCAGGCCGGGACTGTTGACCAGGGTGATCCCGTGCCGCTTTGCCAGCCCGGATCGCGGCAGGACCAAGCCGGCGTGACCGACCGGGATCTCGACCGCGACCCCGGTGCCGATGCTCCAGCGCTCCCCCGGCCCGATGTGCGCCGCCTCGCAGGCATAGAGATCGAGGCCGGCATCGCCCTCGTGGGCGCGGCTGGGCAACACGGCCCCCTCGTTCAATCGCGCGATCGGCAGCTTCACGGAGCGGAACCCTAGACCACGGCGAGATCGTCGAAGCGGTGCAGCTCGGCAACCGGCACCTTGGCGCGGACCAGAACCCCGTCCTCGCGCTCGGTGCGCTCGAGATCGCCGGCGAGCTCGTGCAACTCGTGCAGGCGCCCACCCTGGGAATACGGGATCAGCAACTCGACCTCGGCAAGGGTGTCCTCGAAGGCAAGCTCGACTCGCTGGCGCAGGTCGTCCAGGCCAATGTCGGCAAGAGCAGAGACGAGCGCGGCTCCGGGATGCTGCAGCAGCACCTCGGCTCGCTGGTCCTCGTCCAGCAGGTCGGCCTTGTTGAGGACCAGCAGGCGCGGCTTCTCGCCGGCACCGATCTCCTCCAGCACCTCATCGACTGCCTTGATGTCGACCAGGCGCCGCTCCTCGGACGCCGCTGCATCGACGACGTGGAGAATCAGATCGGCGAGCACGGTCTCCTCGAGGGTCGCCTTGAACGCCTCGACCAACTGGTGGGGCAGCTTCTCGATGAAGCCGACGGTGTCGGTCAGGAGGTAGTCGCGGCCGGAAAGCTCGAGGCTGCGTGTGGTTGGGTCGAGGGTGTGAAAGAGGCGGTCGCCAACGCCGACCTCGGCACCGGTCAGCGCGTTGAGCAGTGTCGACTTGCCGGCGTTGGTGTAGCCGGCGAGGGCAACGCGAGGTAGCGAGGAGCCTTCGCGGCGAGCGCGCATCACACCGCGGTTGCGCTCGAGCCTGACCAGGCGGCGGCGCAGGGCGGCGATACGGTCGCGGGCGAGGCGGCGGTCGGTCTCGATCTGGCTCTCGCCCGGGCCCCTGGTGCCGATCCCGCCACCCAGTCGCTCGAGGTGGGTCCAGAGACCGCGCATTCGCGCCAGGTTGTACTCGAGCTGGGCCAGCTCGACCTGAAGCTTGCCCTCGGCGGAGTGGGCATGGTCGGCGAAGATGTCGAGGATGACCGCGGTTCGATCGATCACCGGCACCCCGAGCGCCTCCTCCAGGTTGCGCTCCTGGCGCGGCGCCAGCTCGTCGTCGCAAGCAACCAGGTTGGCGTCGCACGCCTTGACTTCGAGCTTCAGCTCGTCGAGCTTGCCGCGCCCGACGTAGCGGTCTGGATCGGGCTTCTCGCGCTGCTGCACCGCCTCGCCCGCGGTCGCGACGCCCGCGGTGCGCAGCAGTTCCTTCAGCTCGGCGAGCGGATCGCCATCCTCATCACCGCTGGTGATGCCGATCGCCAGTGCCCGCTGGCGGGCACGCGGATTGGAGACGCCGGCGCCCCCCATGCCGTTGCGCGTCTCGCTGTTGCGTCCATTTCTCGACCGCTGCACTTCTCCTGATTGTAGGTGGGTAGGCTTCGGCGTCGTGAAGGTCTTCGTAACGGGAGGAACGGGCTTCATCGGCGGCGAGGTCGTGCGGCAGCTGCGCGCTCGCGGCGATGACGTGACCTGCCTCGTCCGCACTCCCGAGAAAGCGGCGAAGCTGACCGAGCTCGGCTGCACGCTCGCCAGCGGTGACCTCAGCGACGCCGAGGCCCTGCGCAGCGCAATGCAGGGCTGCGACGCGCTCGTCCACGCCGCCGCCATGTACGAGGTCGGCATCCCGGCCAAGCAGCACCCGGCGATGTACGAGGCCAACGTCACCGGCAGCGAGCGCGTGCTGAAGGCGGCGCAGGAGGCGAAGGTCGGCAAGATCGTCTACGTCTCCACGGTCGGCACCTTCGGCAACACGCACGGCGAGGTCGTCGACGAGGGCTACGAGCACCCGGGCAAAGAATTCACCTCCTACTACGAGGAGACCAAGCTCGAGGGACAGCGGATCGCCGAGCGGATGATCGCCGAGGAGGGCCTGCCCTGCGTGATCGTCCAACCTGGCGGCGTCTATGGCCCCGGCGACGAATCGCAGGTCGCCGACCTGCTGAAGGAATTCTTCGCCGGGCGCCTCTTCCTGCTGCCCTTCCCCGAGCTCGGCATCTGCCTCAGCCACGTCGAAGACATCGCCGGCGGCATCCTCCTCGGCCTCGACAAGGGCGCGGCGGGCGAGACCTACGTGATCAGCGGGCCGGCGACGACGATGCGGGAGGCAATCGACACGATCGCCAAGGTCAGTGGCCGCAAGTCCCCCAAGCGCAACCTGCCGACGGGCCTGATGAAGGCACTGACCCCGATCGGTCCCTTGGTCGGCAAGATGATCGGCCAGCCGCCGAACATGCGCGAGCTGATCTCCACCGCCGACGGCGTCACCTTCTGGGCCAGCTACGAGAAGGCCGGTCGAGAGCTCGGCTACACCCCGCGTGGCATGGAAGAGGGCATCCGGCAGACGCTCGAAGCGGATGAGCGCTTTCCCGACCCGGTCGTCTGAAGTACCGCCGCTGAATGCGCGTCATCGACGTCAAACACTTGGGGCGACCGCATGTGATCGGTTGCTGGGAGGTAGATGGTGCGCTCGTCGATCCGGGGCCGCAGTCATCGATGGAGACTCTGCTTGAGGCGCTCGGCGACGAGCGGCCGCGGGCGATCCTGCTCACCCACATCCACCTCGACCACGCCGCGGCAACCGGCGCCCTTGTGCGGCGTTGGCCCGAGCTCGAGGTCTACGTGCACGAGCGCGGCGCCCGCCACCTGATCGATCCCTCGAAGCTGCTGGCCAGCGCCGAGCGGCTCTACGGCGACCAGATGGAGTACCTCTGGGGTGAGATCGTGCCCGTCCCCGAGGCCAACGTGAAGCCGCTGGCCGGCGGCGAGGACGTGCTCGGCATGCGCGTCGCCTACACACCCGGCCACGCCTCCCACCACGTCTGTTACTTCCACCAAGACTCTGGCACGGCCTTCGTCGGCGATGTGGCGGCGGTTCGCATCCCGCCCTCGAACCTCGTCGTCCCCCCCACGCCTCCGCCCGACATCGACATCGAGACCTGGCTCGACTCGATCGCCACGGTCGAATCGTGGCGCCCCGAGCGCCTCGCCCTCACCCACTTCGGCCAGGTCGACGATCCGCTCGAACACCTCCAGGTAGTCAGGAGCCGCCTGCGGGAAGAGGCCGACCTCGCCCGCGAATTCTCAGAGGCCGATTACGAGGCCCACCATCGCGCTCTGGTGACCGAGAGCGTCGGGCCCGAGACGGCCGAGGAGCTGATCCAGTGCGTCCCGCCCCAGTACCAGTGGCGCGGCCTCAATCGCTACTGGGAAAAGCGCGACGAGAGCGCGAGAGCGTAGGCAGCGGTAGCGTGTCCGGGTCCGGGTCCGGGTCCGTTTGGGTACGGACTGTCTCGTTGGCAATCAAAGGGAGTCGAAAGTGAGACCGAGACCGCGCACCAGTCGGTTTTTGTTCCGTGCAGCAGCCTGCTTTGCCCTTGTCGCTCTAGCTGTGTTCGGTATCGCTGCCTGCGGCAGCAGCGAGGAGACACAATCGCTGACCTTCACGATCAGCGACGACGGCACCGCCACAAAGCTCAGCGGGCCGGACAGCGCCGACGCGGGGCTGGCCGAAATCACCCTCAAGAACGACTCAAAAGCCGATGGCGAACTGCAGTTGGTGCGCGTCGAGGGCAAACACTCCGCCAAGGAAGCCGCCGAAGGACTGACTACGGCGACCGAAGGCAAGCCCTTCCCCAGTTGGTTTTTTGCCGCGGGTGGCGTCGGCGGCACGGAAGCCGGGAAGAGCGCTGCCGTGACCCAGGTGCTCGAGCCCGGCACCTACTATGCCTTCAACACCGAAGGCGGTCCCGAAGAACCGGAACCCAAGACGATCCCCGTCGTGGAAGTCAGCGGCGAGCCTTCCGACGAAACGGTAGAAGCGGATGAGACGGTCGATGCCTTCGACTACGGCTTCAAAAGCCAGCAGCTTTCATCGGGCAAGACCGAGGTCGCCTTTGACAACACCGGCGCGCAGCCCCACCACATGCTGGCCGCGCCGCTGCTGGGAAACAGCACTGCCAAGGATGTTGAACAGGCCTTCAAGAGCAGCAAGGGCAAACCGCCATACGATGAAAAAGACTTCCAGTCGACTGCCGTGCTCGAAGGCGGCGAAGATCAACTGGTCACGCTCGACCTCAAACCAGGTCGCTACGTGTTCTTCTGCTTCGTCACCGATCGCCAGGGCGGCCCGCCGCATGCCCTCAAGGGGATGGTCGACGAAATCGAGGTCAAGTAGCGCTTAGGAGAGGTACTGACGCATGCGCTCGACGGCCTCAGTGATGCGGTCGTCGGGCGTGGTCAGCGAGATGCGGAAGAAGCCCTCGCCACTGGGCCCGTACATCGAGCCGGGCGAGATCACCACCGCGGCCTCTTCGAGTACCAGCTCGCAGAAGGAAGTCGAAGTGTGGCCCTCCGGTACCGGGGCCCAGACGTAGATCGTGCCCTTCGGCGCGTTCACCTCGACACCGATCTCGCGCAGGGCGCTGACCACCAGGTCACGGCGGCGGACGTAGGTTTCGTTCATCCGCTCGAGCGGGCCGCTGGGGCCCTGCAGGGCGGCAACGCCGGCCATCTGGACCGCCTCGAAGAGGCCTGAGTCGACGTTGGTCTTCAGTCGCCAGTAGGTCTGCACCGCCTCGGCGTTGCCGAGGATCGCGGCGCAGCGCCAGCCGGTCATGTTGAAGCCCTTGGAGAGCGAGAAGACCTCGACCCCGACCTCCTTGGCGCCGGGCGTGGCGAGGAAGCTTGGGGCGACGTAGCCGTCGTAGGTGGTCTCCGAGTAGGCGTTGTCGTGGACGACGAGGATCTCGTGCTCGCGGGCGAAGGAGACGACCATCTCGAAGAAGCCCTCGGGAACGACCGCCCCGGTCGGATTGTTGGGGAAGTTGATGAACATCAGGCGCGCCTTGGCGGCGACCTCGGCGGGAACGGCGCTGAGGTCCGGAGCAAAGCCCAGCTCGGGCACCAACGGCAAGAGCTCGGGGGTGGCGCCGGCGAGGATCGGGCCACCGGTGTAGACCGGGTAGCCGGGGTCGGAGGCAAGCGCCACTCCGCCCGGGTCGAGGAAGGCGAAGCAGAGGTTGTAGATGCACTCCTTGGCGCCGATCGCCGGGATCACCTCGCTCTCGGGATCGATCTCGACCCCGAAACGCCGGTCGTAGAAATCGGCGAAGGCCCTCCGGAACTCCTCGCGACCGCGGTTGCTCGGGTACTGCTGGTTGCCGGGGTCGGCCACCGCCTCCTGCATCGCCGAGACAACGTGCGGGTAGGTCGGCTGGTCGGGGTCGCCGATGCCGAGGCTGATCACGTCGATGCCGGCGGCGCGCTTGTCGGCGATGCGCCGCTCCAGCTCCTGGAACATGTAGGGAGGCATCGCCTCCAGCCGCTTGGACGGGTCCGAGATCGCCATGGGCGCGGAAATCTAGCCGTCCAGCTCGGACAACGCGGTGAGCAGCTCCGGCGAGAGCTCCCCCGAGCAGATCGGCTCGGCCCAGCCGCTCAAGGTGACGTCGAGCTCTGGCGAGATCTCGACCTCGAGCTCACCGCCTTCGAGCTCGACCGTGATCGGACTCGGAGCGCCGCCCAGAAAGGCCGTGACCGCGGCGCCGCTGGCGCCGGTGCCCGAGGAGAGCGTCTCCCCCACACCGCGCTCGAAGATCCGCGCCCGCACCCGGCTGCCGTCGATTTGCAGAAAGGAGACATTGGTGCGGTTGGGGAAGAGCTCGTTGCCTTCGATCCCGGGACCAATTGCGGACAAATCGAGTTGGTCAAGCTCATCGCCAGCCACGATCGCGCACTGCGGGTTGCCGATCGAGACGTGCTGGAAGTCCCACTCGCGCCCGGCACTGCTCACCGTGCCGCGGCCATCCGGTCCGCCGGAGGGAAAGTCCTTAGAGCTCGTCGCCGCCCGACCCATCGCGACCGAGCAGGTGCGCTCCGAGCTGATCGTCGGCGTCACCGGCCCGGCGACCGTGAGGATCGAGAAGGTGTCCTCCTCTGTCCAGCCATGCCGCCGCAGGTAGAGGATCGCCTCGCGGGCACCATTTCCCGAGAGCTCGGCCTCTGAGCCATCCGGGTTGAAGATCCGCAGCGAGGCGACGTACTCGGGATCCTCGCTGCGCGAAAGCAGCAGCACTCCGTCCGAGCCAAGCCCGAAGTGCGGGTCGCAGATCCGCCTCACCCGTGCGGGCGTCAGCTCCCAGGGGAGCCCATCGGCCTCGACGATCAGGTAGTCGTTGCCCAGCGCCTGCCACTTCTCGAATCTCACAGGCGCAGACTATTCGGGCAGCGCGTCGGCGATCTCGGCGGCAACGGTTGCGTCGTCGCGACCAGCGCGATCGATCCAGCGCAGGTTCGGAACCTTGCGCATCCAGGTCAGCTGCCGTCGCGCGTAATTGCGCGAGCGCTGCTGCATTCGCTCGAGGTCCCCGCTGAGTACCTCGTCGAAGCCGAGGGCCTTGCGTGCTGTGCGCGAGGGACCCGCCGCCTCGGCCCTCACAACCTCTTCCAGCGCTCCAGCGGCGACGATCGCCTCGGTCCGT
This sequence comes from uncultured Solirubrobacterales bacterium, assembly GCA_963701265.1. Classification (GTDB taxonomy): domain Bacteria; phylum Actinomycetota; class Thermoleophilia; order Solirubrobacterales; family 70-9; genus VRUE01. The sequence goes on along the minus strand of OY969581.1, from coordinate 1,544,708 downwards.
GCATCGATTCGCTCGTAGAGCTTCTCCCGCTCCATATCGAGCCCGAAGATCAGCGTCGGGTGCCGCGTCTGCGGCGACCACAGCTCCGAGTCCTCGGATTCCGGCGGCGCCTTGACCAGCGACAGCTCCCCCAACGCAGCCCGGAGGTAGAGGCCGGTCCCCCCAACCACGATCGGCCTTTGCCCCGCGTCCAGGGCCCGATCGATCTCCGCGTGCGCCAGCGGCATGTAGTTCCCGACCGAGAACGGCTGGGTGACGGGGACGAAACCGACCAGCCTGTGCTCCAGGCGCGCCTGCTCCTCGGCCGTGGCGGCCCCCGTGAGCACTGACAGCCCCTCGTAGACCTGCAGCGCATCGCAGGAGATCGCTACCGGGCCCTCGCCGCGCTTTCGCAGGTGCTCGGCGAGCGCGATCGCCACCCCGGTCTTGCCGACGCCAGTCGGTCCGAATATCGCAACTACGTCCATGCCGAGAGCAACTGGGTGGTTCCTTGGAGGGTTGCCCTACCACCCTCTTAACCGACCCGGCTAAGCAGCCTCTCGGTCCCCATCAAAGTCTGCGAGGTGGCCGACTCAACCTCGACCATCACGAACTCCCCGGGCTGCGCCGTCCCGTCGAAGTTGACCGCCTTGTTGTGGCGAGACCGCCCGCGCAGCCGCGTCTCATCGGTGCGACTGGTCCCTTCGACCAGGACCTCGATTTCCCGCCCGACGAACCGCTGCGCTCGCTCCGCGGCCCGCCGTTGCACCACCTCCACCAGCCGTTCCATCCGCTCGACCTTGACCGGATGCGGAATTTGATCCCCAAGCTCCGCTGCCTCCGTTTCCCGCCGTGGCGAGAAGATGAAGGTGAAGGCGCTGTCGTAACCGACCTCCTCAGCCACTTCCAGCGTCTGCTCGAAGTCGGCCTCGCTCTCGCCTGGGAAGCCGACGATGATGTCGGTGGTGATCGCGCAATCGGGGACGTGCTCGCGGATCAGCGAGACGCGATCCATGTAGCGCTGGCGATCGTAGGTGCGGCGCATCCGCTTCAAGATCGTGCTCGAGCCCGACTGCAGCGGCAGGTGGATGTGCTCGCAGACCGAGGGCAGATCGGCGTGGGCGCGGATCACGTCCTCCTTCATGTCCTTGGGGTGCGGGCTGGTGTAGCGGATGCGCTCGATCCCATCGATCGCGTCGACCAGGCCAAGCAGCTCGGCGAATCCAATCCGCGAATCCGCGGGCAGGTCGCGGCCGTAGCTGTTGACGTTCTGTCCGAGCAGCGTCACCTCTTTGACGCCGTCGGCGGCCAGCGCCTGGGCCTCGATCACGAGCTCGGCCGGATCGCGGCTGACCTCCCGCCCCCGGGTCGAGGGGACGATGCAGTAGGCGCACTTGCAGTTGCAACCCTGGGAGACCTGCAGCCAACCCTGGAACTCCCGCACGCGGCGGGTCGGCAGGTGGCCGGAGAAGTCCTCGAACTCGAAGTAGCCCTGGGCGCTGAGCGAGTCCGAGTTGAGGAACTCGGCGAGCTTGTGGATCTGGCCCGGGCCGAAGGCAACGTCGACGAAGGGAAAGCGCTGGAAGACCTCGTCCTTGACCGACTGCGCCCAGCAGCCCCCCACCCCGACGATCCGGTCCGGATGTTCGGACTTGAGCCGCTTCGCCTCGCCCAGGCGGGCGACGAAGCGGTTATCGGCCGACTCGCGGATCGAGCAGGTGTTGAAAAGAATGAGGTCGGCGTCATCGTGGCTCTCGGCCTCTTCATAACCGAGCGACTCGAGCATCCCCCGCATCCGCTCGGAGTCATGCACGTTCATCTGGCAGCCGAACGTCGTGACGTGGTACTTCCTCGCCTCCTCCATGGTCAGCGAGGTTAGCGCCCCAGCGAGGCTACTTGACGGTCAGAGTTCCTTCCATGCCTGCTTCGGCATGGCCGGGCACAGTGCAGAGGAAGGTGTAGGCGCCGGGAGCGAGGTCGGCAGTTACCGAGGTTTTGCCTTCGGTGATGGTTGCGGAGCTGGCGATCTCTTTGCCGTCCTGATCGATCGCGACGTTGTGTTCAAGCGCCGCCGGGTTGTCGAAGTCGATCGTCACTTTGCCCGGCTTGCTGGTCAAGCTCGTCGTGTCGAAGGCGAGATCACTGGGCGAGGCGGCAAGCTGCAGGGTTCCACCAGGGCCTTCGGTGGCCGGCTCGGGCTTCGTCGCCGGCGCCTTCTCACTTTCGGGCTCCGGAGACGCCTCCTCTTTGATGATCTCCTCGTTCGCGCTCTCGAACTCCGCCGCCTTTGCCGTCTCCTCGTCCTGGGCGTGCAGCACGGAGAAAGTCGCGCTGGCGCCGACGAGGACCGCGAACCAGAGCACGACCAGCGGCGCGGCTTTGCCCGGGAAGCTCTTGACCCGCAGGCCGATGAAGCTGAATACGACCGCGGAAACCGCGAGCGCGATCCCGCAGACGTAGAAGAGGTCGCCGTTGCTCATGCGGCGGGCATCCTATCCACTGAAGCGCAGGCGCCGTCAGGCAGCCTGCGCCTCCGCAACCGGTGGTACCTCCGCCGCGGCCTCAGCGGGTGCAACCTCGTCGCCGATGCCGAGCGCGGTGCGAACCTTGGCCTCGATCTCGCTGGCGATCTCGGGGTTCTCGGCGAGGAACTGCTTGGCGTTGTTACGCCCCTGGCCGAGCCGCGTCTCGCCGTAGGAGAAGAAGGCCCCCGACTTGCGGACGATGTCGTGCTCGATGCCGAAATCAAGCAGCTCGCCTTCGCGCGAAATGCCCTGGCCGTACTCGATCTCGAACTCGGCCTGGCGGAAGGGCGCGGCACACTTGTTCTTGACGACTTTGACCCGCACCCGGTTGCCGACCGCCTCGGTGCCGTCCTTGAGCGTCTCGATGCGGCGGATGTCGAGCCGCTGCGATGAGTAGAACTTCAGCGCCCGGCCGCCCGGCTGGGTCTCCGGCGAGCCGAACTGGACGCCGACCTTTTCGCGGATCTGGTTGGTGAAGACGCAGACCGTGTTGGTGCGGTTGAGGTTGCCGGCCAGCTTGCGCATCGCCTGCGACATCAGCCGCGCCTGCAGGCCGACGGTGGTGTCGCCAATCTGGCCGTCCAACTCGGCCTTTGGCGTCAATGCCGCGACCGAGTCGATCGCGACGACATCGACCGCCGCGGAGGCGATCAGGCGGTCGGCGATCTGCAGCGCCTGCTCGCCGTAGTCGGGCTGGGAGACGAGCAGCTCGTCGGTGTCGACGCCGATCGCTCGCGCGTAGATCGGATCCATCGCGTGCTCGGTGTCAATGAAGACGCAGACCCCGCCCCTGGCCTGGGCCTCGGCGATGATGTGGTAGATCAGCGTCGTCTTGCCCGAGGACTCCGGGCCGAAGATCTCGACGATGCGCCCGCGCGGCACGCCGCCGATGCCGAGCGCCAGGTCGAGCGCCACGGCGCCGGTCGGAATCGCTTCGACCGGCAGCTTGCTGTCGGCGCCGAGCCGCATCAGGGAGCCCGCCCCGAAGTCACGCTCGATCTGGGTCACCGCCGCCTCGAGGGCCGCGTCCTTTGCCTTGGCCTCCTTGGCCGAGACATCGTTCAAAGCCACCTTTTTGTCTGCCATCTCTTCTTTCACCTCACTGCCGCCCGTCTCGGGACAGCTCGACTTGCGCCAGCGGGGCGTATCGCGAACCCTGCGGCTGGAGTACAGAACGGTAGAGCGTCACCCGGACGCAAAGAGCGGGTTCTAAGAGCCTTTTGGGCAGCGCGCCGGGAGGCTTCCCGACCGTCGCCGGACGCCTCGTTCCCCGCCCCGAGGACTTGACCCTGGCCACGGTCACATGTGGCCAAAACGGTCGCTTCTCCGGCCTGTAGAGCCGTTTGGCGACGAGCGCGTCCTCCAATTCTGATTGCAGGGTCACGGCGTCCGAGGATGCGGCCGGGAGCGCGAAGAGGCGCGCCCGCATCAGCGATGGCTTTGCCACCGGCCCGCCCAGCTCGATCGATGGCGCCGCCACCGCAAGGCCCCGGACAATCTCGGCCAGCGGCTCGAGCTCCTTCTCGGGCAGATAGCCGAGGAAGGCAAGCGTGATGTGCAGCGACTCAGGCGCGACCACCCGCAGCGCCGGGTCGCGCAGCTCCTCGCGCCCCCAGGCAACGATCCCCTCACGCAGGGCATCCGGCAGGTCGAGGGCCACAAAGAGGCGCGCCCTCGGGCTCTTCGGTCTCTCCTTCGTCACCGCCGCCACGCTACGCCGCGCCGACGCACGTGACAACGCGCCAGTGTCACGATTGCGTGCCGACTGCCCTACAGGGGCGCGTCTTCGCCGTTGAGCAGGAGGCGAAGCAGGTGCATGCCGACCAGGGCCGAGCGTTCGCGGATGTCGGCGCGACCACCGGGAATGACCGGATCGCGGGCCAGGGCCGTACCGTCGGCGAGGCGGGCGTGGAAGCAGACGTAGCCGACCGGCTTCTCCTCCGTGCCGCCATCGGGACCAGCGATCCCGGTGATCGAGACGGCGACGTCGGCCCCGAAGCGACCGATGGCGCCGATCGCCATCTGCTCGGCCACCTCGAGTGAGACCGCACCCTTTTGCTCAATCAGCGCCGGATCGACGCCGAGCAGCTCGACCTTTGCCTGATTTGAGTAGGAGACGACGCTGCCGGCCATGTAGGCCGAGGCGCCGGGCAGGTTGGTGATCCGCGCTGCCAGCAGGCCACCGCTGCAGGACTCGGCCAGGCCGAGCCGGCGACCCGCCAACAAGGTCGCGACCTGGGAGTCGATCGTCTCTCCCTCGAGGCTGAAGAGATGGCGCGGATGACGCTCCTGCAGGCCGCTCCTCACCGCCTCGGCGGTGGCCTGGGCCGCGTCGCGGTAACGCACGTCGATCTCGATCTCGCCGCGGCGCAGGCAGGTCGTGATCTCAACCTCCGGCAGGGCGACGCCCCCCTCCTCGATCTCACGCAGGCTCTTGGCGATCTCCGACTCGGGAACGCCGAACATCCGCAGCGTGTAGCCGTGCAGCGGCGTGGCGCGCCCCAGTACTGCTGCCACCGGCTCGGCCGCGATGGCCACCGGCCACATCGGTTGCAGCTCGCGCGGCGGCCCGGGCAGGACGACGACGACGCGACCGTTCGCCGGCACGACCAGCCCCGGCGCCGTGCCAACCGGGTCGAGCGCGATCGACCCCTCTGGCACGATCGCCTGCTTGCGATTGGCCTCGCGCACCGCCTCGGGGTCGAATTTGAAGCTGCGGGCGAAGTTGCGCAGGATCGTCTCGATCTTTTCCTCCACCTCCTCGTCGAGGACCATCTCGCGCCCGGCGAACTTGCCGACCACCTCCGCCGTGAGGTCATCCGCGGTCGGACCGAGGCCACCCGAGGTGACGATCAGGTCCATGTCCTCGGCCGCCATGAAGCGCAGCGCCGCCTCGAGGTCGTCCGGCCGATCGCCGACGACGAGGATGTGGGCGACGTCGACGCCAAGCGCGGCCAGCTGTTCCGAGAGCCAGGGCCCGTTGCGGTCGCTGATCCGCCCGGTCAGCACCTCGGTCCCGGTGACGACTATCCCCGCTCTTACATCGCTCATGCGCAGGTGGGCCGTTCCGCTTCGTCGAGCTCGGTCAGCTTGCCCGAGGAGTCGATCGCGTAGCCGATCGGGCTGGACGTCTCCGGTATTTCCGCTTCCCTGCCGTCGATGAGCATCGTGACCTCGCCGTTGCCGAAGGAGACCGTGAAGCTACCGGAGTGAAAGGGGCCCTCTTCACCACCCGCTTCGAGTATCAAGCCGTCGACCAGCTCCCTGCCGCCTCCGTTCAGCATGCAGATCCAGACTTCTGCGTTGGCCGCAAGCTCCACCGAGACGCCCGGCCGCGACGCCGGCGGTGGGCTCGACTCGGCCTTCCCCGCCGCCGCGTTGGCCCTGTTCTCGGGCGTGGGAGCCCTATTCCTGCCTTCACCCTCCTCCCCGCCGCCGCTGGGAATGGCGACGATCGCAATCACCGCTACCGCGACCACCGCGACAACGACCAGGGCGGCAAGCGGAATACCCGAGCGCTCGCGAGGAGCGCCCCCGCTGCCCGACTGCGTCTGCTCGCCTGGGGCGCGGTGCCAGCGTTCGACGCTGTCGCGGTAGTCGTCAGCCAGGCGCTCGCCGTCGAGGCCGAGAAACGCGGCGTAGGTGCGAATGAACCCCCGGGTGTAGAAGCCACCCGGCAGGACGTCCCATTCTTCGTCCTCGATCGCGCGCAGGTAGCGCAGGCGAATCCTCGTCGCCGCCTCAACCTCGGAAAGTTCGACTTTGCGGCGATTCCGCGCTTGGCGCAGGATCGTGCCGACACCGCTGTCCATGCGGACATTGTCCTACCGGAACTACTCCGGTGCGACCGGTGAGGCCTCGGGCTCAGCCGCCTGAGCGTCGCCACCGCCTGTGAGGCGGCCCAGGTCAGCCTGGGTGACGAGCACCTGACGCGGCTTGGAGCCTTCGTAACCGGAGATCACGCCGCGGCGCTCGAGCATGTCGATCAGGCGGCCGGCGCGGGTGTAGCCGACCCGCAGGCGCCGCTGGATCATCGAGACGGAAGCGGTTTCGGTCTCGACCACGACGCGGATCGCGTCGTCGAGCAGGTCGTCGCTGTCGGGATCGAAGTCACCCTCGGTTTCGACGCCCTTCTCCTCGTGCACCTCGAGCAGCTCGGCCTCGAATTCCGGTTCGCCCTGCTTTGCCCAGTGGTTGGTGATGCGGGCGGTCTCCTCCTCGGTGACGAAGGCGCCCTGGATCCGCTGCAGCTTCGAGGTGCCGGCGCCGCGGAAGAGCATGTCGCCCTGGCCGAGCAGGGCCTCGGCCCCGCCCTGGTCGAGGATCACGCGCGAGTCGGTCTGCGAGGAGACGGCGAAGGCGATGCGGGCCGGGATGTTGACCTTGATCGTGCCGGTGATGATGTCGGTCGAGGGGCGCTGCGTCGCCAGCACCAGGTGGATGCCGGTGGCGCGCGACTTCTGCGCCAGGCGAATGATCGAGTCCTCGACCTCGGCCGGGGAGACCATCATCAGGTCCGCGAGCTCGTCGATCACGCAGAGGATGTGCGGCAGCGGCGCTTCGCCGGCCTTGGCGCGGGCGCGGTTGAGCTCGGCCAAGTTGCGGCAGCGGGCCTGGCCCATGATCCCGTAGCGGCTCTCCATCTCGCCGATCAGGTTGGCCAGCACGTTGGCGGCGAGGCGCGGCGAGGTGACCACCGGGGTCAAGAGGTGCGGCACGTTCTCGTAGTGGTTGAGCTCGACCTGCTTGGGGTCGACCAGGACCAGGCGCACGTCGTTGGGCGAGGCCTGCATCAGGATCGAGGAGAGGATCGCGTTGACGCAGCCGGACTTGCCCGAGCCGGTGGTGCCGGCGACCAGCACGTGGGGCATCTTCGCCAGATCGGTCCAGACGGGGTTGCCGTCGATTCCCTTGCCAAGCCAGGCGACCAGCGGCGAGGTCTTCTCGGGGCGAGGGGAGTAGATGTCGCCGAGGCGGACGATGCGGCGGCGCGCGTTCGGCACCTCGACCCCGACCGCCTGCTTGCCGGGGATCGGCGCGAGGATGCGGATATCGGTCGAGGCCAGCGCGTAAGCGAGGTCGTTGGAGAGCTCGGTCACCTTCTTCACCTTGGTGCCCGGCGCCAGGCGCAGTTCGTAGCGGGAGACGTGCGGCCCGCTGACGATGCCGACGATCTTCGCTTCGACCTTGAAGTGCGCGAGCGTCTCGACCAGCTTGCGGCCGACGATCTCGTGATCGCGCGGGTCGACACCCTTGTCGCCTTTACCCCGTTCCAGGGATTTGGCCGGCGGCGGCTTGTAGTCAATGCCCTCCGAGATCGTGACGCCCCGCTTGTTGCCTTGCGGCGTCAGCGCAACTTGCTCCGGCTCGGGGACCACATCGACGACGGCCGCCTCTTCCTCGGCCTCGATCGCGGCCAGCTCGGCATCGAAGCTCTCGGTGACGGCCTCCTCAACCTCCTCCTCAGGCTCCTCGACCAGGGCGACAGTCGGCTCGACGTCGTCCTCCTCCGGATAGGCGCTCATCACATCCGTGGGCCCAGCCTGGGTCTCAAAGGAGAAGGTCTTTTCCTCCTGGCGGTCGCGCCGGGTCTGGATCGCCGTCTGCGCCACCCCGCGGCTGCCCATGAAGATCCGGCGCAGGGCGCGACCGATACCGCGGAAGAGCGTCGAGATCGAAGTCCCGGTGACCAGTAGCCCACCAACGATCAGCATCAGGACCGTCGCGATCCGCGCGCCAACCGTGCCGAACAGGTAGACGAGCCCGGTTTCGATCCCATAGCCGACCTTGCCCCCCTCCCAGCCGAAGAACAGAACGAAGCTCAGGTAGGCGCCGGCAGCGATCAGGAACAAGCCGATGAGATCGAGATGCCGCTGCTCCAGGGCCTGCGGCAAATGCAGCCTCCCCTTGGCGGCAGCTTTGGATTTCGCTTTCGGCTTGCGGCGCGCGGCTTTACCGCGCTTCTTGTTACGCACGAACATGGGCAGCCCCTTCGACGCTCGGCCGCCTACCCCTGCGCGCCGATTGCCCTGCACACGGCCTAAACCAGAGGTAAATCTCCGCGGCATTCGCGCTTTGCCCGTCTAACATCGACCGAGATGCTGACCAGCGACCCAGAAGTGACCACCGGCCGCGTGCTCGTCGTCGAGGACGATGCCGAGATTGCCGACGTCCTGCGCCGCTCGCTGAGGCAGGAGGGCTATGAGGTGAAGACCAGCGCCGACGGTGTCGACGCGCTCGACGTGGCCACCGGCTTTGTCCCCGATCTTGTCGTCCTCGACCTCGGCCTCCCCCGCCTCGACGGGGTCGAGGTCTGCCGGCGCCTGCGCGCCGAAGGCGACGTGCCGATCCTGATGCTGACCGCGCGGGCAGAGACCGAGGACCGGGTCAGCGGCCTCGACAGCGGCGCCGATGACTACCTGGTCAAGCCCTTTGAGCGCCAGGAGCTGCTGGCGCGGATCCGCGCCCTGCTGCGCCGCCGTCCGCCCCGCGGTGCCGCCTCGATCGAGGTCGGCGACCTCGCCCTCAATCCCGACACGCGCGAGGTCAAGCGCGGCGAACGCGAGTTGGAGCTGACCAACCGCGAGTTCGAGCTGCTCGAGTACCTGATGCGCAACGAGCGCCTCGTCGTCTCCCGTGAGCGCCTGCTCGACGACGTCTGGGGCTACGACCCGACCGCGGCGACGAACACGATCGACGTCTTCATCTCCAACCTGCGCCGCAAGCTGGAGGAAGGCGGCGAGACCCGCCTCCTGCACACCAAACGCGGCGCCGGCTACGTTCTCAAGGAGTAATGAGGCGACTGGCTAGCAAGCTGGCCGCGCGCTGGCCGGCGCAGTTGCGTCCTGGCAGCTGGCCAGTTCGGTGGCGGCTGGCGGGGGTATCTGCTGGGCTGACCCTCGTCATCCTGCTCGTCTTCGGCGCCGTGATCGGCCAGGTGGCGACGAGCCGGATCCGCGACGACTTCAACCGCGAGGTGAGCGACGCCGCCCAAACGCTGGCGCGCGAATTCCGCATCGTCTACACACCGCTGGGCACGATCTCGGTCAAGCGGGGACCACAGCTCGACGACTTCGTCCGCCCCGACAATGCGTCCGCGCGGGTTCTCGATGTCAACGGCAACCTGATCAAGGAAAGCGAAGGCGCCGCGCCGATGGGGCCGCCGAGCGGCGGCCTCTCCAGTCACGGCGAGCTGCGAGTCGCCAGCGCCCTGATCACGAACGAAGCCGGCGAAATAACCGGCTATGTCCAGTACGGGCGCAGCATCGCCCACGTCGATTCGACGATCGACCGCCTCTGGCTCTTCATCGCCGCCGGCATCTTCGGCGGCACCCTGCTCGCCAGCCTCGCCGGCCTGGCGATCGCCGCCCGAGCGATGCGACCGATCTCGGCCCTGACCGCGACAGCACGGCAGATCACGGCCACCGGCGACCCCTCCGGCCACATGCCGGACCCGAAGGTAACCGACGAGGTCGGCGAGCTCGCCCGCACGCTCGAGCAGATGCTGCGCTCACTCGACGCCGCCCGCACCGAGCGCGAGGCGGCGCTGAAGAAGCAGCGCGAGTTCGTCGCCGACGCCTCGCACGAGCTGCGCACGCCACTGACCAGCGTGCTCGCCAACCTCGAGCTGTTGCAGGCCTCGCTGCAGGCACCGAGCCAGGACGAAGACCGGGCGATGGTCGAGTCCGCCTTGCGCTCCTCGAAACGAATGAGTCGCCTGGTCGCCGACCTGCTTCTGCTGGCCCGCGCCGATGCCGGCCGTGCGGGCAAGCACCGGCCTTGCGACCTCGCCGAGATCGCCGGCAACGCCGCCGCCGAGCTGGCCCCCGTCCTCGGCGATCGTCTGCTCGAGATCGACAACGAGCGCGCCCTGCCGGTCGAGGGCAGCCCGGACGAGCTGCACCGCATGGTCTTGAACCTGCTCGACAACGCCGCCCGCCACACGCAGGCGGGCGCGCGGATCGAGCTGAGCGTGCGCGAGAGTGACGCCGACGCCGTGGTCGAAGTGGGCGACGACGGGCCTGGCATCTCGCCAGGGCTGCGCGGGCAGATCTTCGATCGCTTCGTCCGCGGTGAGGGTCCGGCCGACACAGCCGTCGGTCCCGGCAGCGGTCTCGGCCTGGCCATCGTTCGCTCGGTTGCGACCTCGCACGGCGGCACGGTCGAGGTCGCAGAGTCAGCGAGCGGCGGCGCGCTCTTTCGCGTGCGGCTGCCCCTCCAGCGCGCCCAACGGCCCGCGCCGATCTTTTAGGACCGCTTTAGCGGGCGGTCGTACCTTTCTTCGTGGACGAGACACAGGGCCCGCCGGAACTCTCCCCAACGTCTTCCGGCGGGTCCTTTTTACTGCCGGGTGCTGCTCAGACCTCGACGACGACCGGGACGATCATCGGACGGCGGCGCAGCTTCTCGTAGACCAGCTTGGCGACCGCGTCGTGCAGGTCTTCCTGGACCAAATGCAGCTCGCGGGTGCCGGCGTTGGCCGCATCCTCGAGCGAGTCCTCGACCAGGTCGCGCAAATCCTCGACCAGGGCATCGGCCTCCTCGAGGAAGGCGACGCCGCGGAAAAGCACCTCGGGGTCGGCGACCACGTGGCCGTCCTCGGAAGAGATCGTGGCAACGACGATGAAGAGGCCGTCGGCCGAGATCTCGCGGCGGTCGCGCAGGGCGACGTCATCGGGCTCGCCGACGTTGACGCCGTCGACGTAGATCACGCCGGCGTGGATCTCCTCACCGAAGGCCGCACTATTCTGGTCGACTTCCAGCGGCAAGCCATTGCGTCCTTGGAAAATGTCCTCGGGCGCAATGCCGACCGATTCCGCCAACCCGGCATGCAGGCGCAGGCGCTGATGATCGCCGTGCACGGGCAGGACGTAGCGCGGTTTGGTCAGGTTGAGCATCAGTTTCAGCTCCTCCTGCCAGCCGTGCCCGGAGGCGTGGATCGGCGCGTCCTTGGCGGTGACGACTTTGGCGCCGATCTCGTAGATGCGGTCGATCGTCTCGTTGACCGCGCGCTCGTTGCCGGGCACCGGCGTGGCCGAGAAGACAACCGTGTCGCCGGAGTGCAACTCGACGTCGCGGTGGTCGTTGTTGGCCATCCGGCGCAGGGCCGAGAGCGGCTCGCCCTGGCTGCCGGTCGAGATCACGATCACCTTCTCGTCGGGAAAGTTCTCGATCTCGCGCGGCTGGATGAAGAGGCCGGAGGGCGCCTTGGCGATGCCGAGGTTGGAGGCGATATTGAAGTTTTTCCGCATCGAGCGCCCGACCAGCGCCACCCGGCGATCGAGCTGCACGGCGGCGTCGATCACCTGCTGGACGCGGTGGATGTTGGAGGCGAAGGAGGTGACGATGATCCGCCCCTCGCAGGAGGCGAAGGTCTCGAGCAGCGCCGGGCCCACGCTCGACTCCGAGGGCGCCACCCCGGGCCGGTCGGCATTGGTCGAATCGCCGCAGAGCAGCGTCAACCCGTCACGCCCCAGTTCTGCCAACCGCGAGATGTCGGCGGGCCGGCCATCGACCGGGGTCTGGTCGAACTTGTAGTCGCCGGTCATCAACACGTTGCCGACCTCGGTCGTGAGCAGGACGCCGCGGGCGTCCGGGATCGAGTGCGAGAGGTGGATCATCTCCAGCTCGAAGGGTCCGGCCTGGACCTTCTCCCCCGCGGGCAGCTCCTGCAGCGGCGCATTGCCGAGCTTGTGCTCATCGAGCTTGGCGCGAACCATGCCGACCGTCAGCAGGCCGCTGTAGATCACCGGCGGCAAGCCGAGCTCGCGCAGAACGTAGGGCAGGGCGCCAACGTGGTCCTCGTGGCCGTGGGTGAGCACGATCGCCTCGATGTCGTCGACGCGATCACGCAGGTAGGAGAAGTCGGGCAGGACGAGGTCGATGCCCAGCATCTCGGCGGTCGGGAACATCAGCCCCGTGTCGACGACGACGATGCGGTCTTCGTACTCGACCACGGTCATGTTCTTGCCGATCTCGCCCAGTCCCCCGAGCGGCAGCACGCGCAGCTTGCCGGCCGGCACTAGGGATTCACCGGGGTGAGGCCAACGCTTTCGAGCGCGGCCCGCATCGTCGCCCGCTGCTCCGCATCGGCGGGCACCAGGGGGAGTCGCAGGGTGTCGGTCGGAATCAAGTTCATCATCGCCAGGCCCGCCTTTACCGGGATCGGATTGGTGGTGACGCCGATTGCCGCGTAGAGCTGGCGAAGTCCCACGTCTATGTCCCGCGCGCCGTCGATGTCATCGGCCTGCGCCGCGTCCCACATCTCGCGCATCCGTGGACCGGCCAGGTGCGAGGCGACGAGGATGCCGCCAGCACCGCCAAGTTCGAGCGTCTTGAGGAAGACGTCGTCATTGCCCGCGAGGATCTCCATGCCTTCGATCGGCTGCATCTCCTCGTTGTTTGCCTGCTTGACCGCGACGACGTTGTCGATCTTGGCGAGCTCGGCCAGACCCTCGGGCGGCACGTTGACCACCACTCGCGAAGGGATGTTGTAGGCGATGATCGGCATCGATGGGATCGCCGCGGCAATCGCTTCGAAGTGGGCCTGGATGCCGGCCGGATTGGGCTTGTTGTAGTACGGGGTGACGATCAGAGCCGCGTCGGCACCCGCGTCGGCCGCGCCCTTTGTCAACTCGATTGAGTGCTCGGTGTAGTTGGTCCCGGTGCCGCAGGCCAGCAGCACCTCGTCGCCGACCTCGCGGCGAACCGCGCTGAGCAGATCCAAGGCCTCCTCGTCGGTCAGCGTCGGCGCCTCGCCGGTGGTGGCGGAGATGACCAGGCCGTGCGAGCCATGCTCGAGCAGGTGGGTCGCCAGCTTGAGCGCGGCGACCTCGTCGACCGCACCGTTCTCGTCGAACGGCGTGGCCATCGCAGTCAGGATTCCGCGAATCTCCTTCATGGCGCTCAGAGTAGCTTTTCCAGACCAACGGTGAAGCGGTCGGGCAGGTCGCCGACCTTGCGCACCGCGAGCAGCACACCCGGCATGAAGGAGCGGCGGTCGATCGAGTCGTGGCGCAGGCTGAGGGTCTGCCCCTCGCCGCCGAAGATGACTTCCTGATGGGCGACCAGCCCGGGCAGGCGCACCGAGTGGATCGGCTGGTGGACGTTGCCGCCGGCGCCGGCGATCAGCTCGGCGGTGAGCTTGGCGGTGCCGGAGGGAGCGTCGAGCTTGCGGTCGTGGTGCAACTCGACGATCTCGCACTCGGGCATGTGACGGGCAATCGTCTGCGCGACCTCCATCAACAGCACCGCGCCGATCGCGAAGTTGGGTGCGACGAAGGCATTTGCTCGCGAGGCCTCGGCAGCGGCGCGAAGCACCTCGAGGTCGAAGCCGGTCGTGCCGACGACGACGTGGACACCGGCGGCCAAGCAGGCTTCGGCATTGGCGAGAGCCGTGTCGGGCCTGGTGAAGTCAACGACGACATCGGCGTCGGAGAGAACATCGGCCAGGTCCGTGCCGAGCGTTGGGTCGGCCTTGCCGACCAACTCGGTGTCGCCGGCACCTTCGACCGCCTCGCAGACCGCCTCGCCCATTCGCCCCGCAGCGCCCGAGACCGCGACCTTGATCATGCCGCGACCAGGGTCTCGCTGACCGGCCCCAGCGCTGCGCGGAAGCGGTTCTCGTCGCGACCAACGCAGGCCGCGGAAAGCCGCTCGGGGCCGTAGAGCTCCTCGGCCAGCGCGGTCAGGTCATCGACGCTGACCGCATCAACCTTGGCCAGCATCTCGTCGAGGCTGTCGATCGGCAGGCCGAAGAGCGTCGCCCGCGAAATTCGCGACATCCGCGCCGCGGTTGACTCCGAGGAGAGCACGAGGCGGCCCTTGACGTTCTCCTTGCCGCGCGAGAGCTCCTCGGCCGAGACCGGCTCGCTGCGCAAGCGCGCCATCTCGGCGCCGATGATCGAACAGGCCTCCTCGACGTTGTCCTCGCGGGTGCCGACGTAGCTGGCGATCAGCCCGGAGTCGGTGTACTGCTCGTTGTAGGAGCCGACCGCGTAGGCGAGCCCACGCTTCTCGCGCACCTCGCGGAAGAGGCGGGACGAGCTCGAACCGCCGAAGATCGAGTCGAGCACGGCAAGCGCGTAGCGACGCTCGTCCTCGCGGCTGATGCCGGGAGCGCCAAAGCAGATGTGGTACTGCTCGGTGTCCTTCTCGTAGAAGCAGAGGCGCGCGAGCTCATCGGCCTCTGCGGCCGGCTCCGCCTTGGGGGCGGCGCTCGACGGCTTCACCAGCCGCTGTGAGAGCTCGGCAATGTGGGGGTGGTCGACGTTGCCGGCAGCGCCGACGACGATCGTCTCCCCGGTGTAGCGGGCACTGCGGTAAGCCTCGATATCGAGCACCGGTACCGAGCTGATCACCTCGGCCTCACCGAGCACGCGGCGACCGAGTGGGTGCTGGCCGAAGACGGCCTCGGCGAGGATGTCGTGGACGCGGTCCTGCGGCTCGTCCTCGTACATCGCGATCTCCTCGAGCACGACCTCGCGCTCGGAGTCGACTTCCGGGTAGGTCGGCGCCAGCAGCATCTCGGCGAGCAGATCGAAGACCTCCTCGGTGTGCTCGTCGAGGAAGCGGGCGTGCAGGTGAGTCGTCTCCTTGCCCGTTGCCGCGTTGACCGAAGCGCCGAGGCCGTCGAGCTTCTCGGCAATCTCGATCGCCGAGAAGCGCGCGGTGCCCTTGAAGAGCAGGTGCTCGAGGAAGTGCGAGACGCCGGCCTGAGCCGGGGTCTCGTTGCGCGAGCCGGTGCGCACCCAGAGCCCGAGCGCCACGGATCGCACCGAGGGAACCTCCTCGGTAACGACCCGGACGCCCGAGTCCTGCGTGCTCAGAACAGCACTCAACGTCTAGTCGCGCCGCTCGCGCTCGCGCCGGGGACGACGCTCGCGACCGCCGCGGTCCCCCCCGTTGCGACTGCCGCCGCCACCGCCGGAACCGACCGCGGCCAGTTCCTCGGGGCTCTTGCCGGCGATCGATGGATCATCGGAGAGACGCAGGCCGATGCGGCCACGCTCGCGGTCGACCTCGACCACGGTGACGTCGATTTCCTCGCCGGAGGTGAGCACGTCGTCGACTGAGTCGACTCGCTCGCCCGGCTTGACGTTGGAGATGTGCAGCAGGCCGTCGGTGCCCTTGACCAGCTCGACGAAGGCGCCGAAGGTCGTCGTCTTGACCACCTTGGCGGTCTCGTAGCGATCGCCGACTTCGGCCTCCTTGGTCATCGACTGAATCCGGGCGACACAGGCTTCGACCAGGGTGCCGGTCGGAGCGTAGATGCGGATCGTGCCGTCGTCTTCGACGTCGATTTCAGCTTCGAACTCCTCGCAGAGGGCGCGGATGGTTTCGCCACCCTTGCCGATCACGGCGCCGATCTTCTCCTGGTCGATCTTGATCGACTCGATCCGCGGTGCGTGCTGGGAGAGCTGCTCGCGCGGCCCGTCGATCGCCTCGGCCATCTTGCCGAGGATGAACTGGCGACCCTTGTTGGCCTGCTCCAGCGCATCGGTGAGGATCTCGAAGGTGACGCCGGTGATCTTGATGTCCATCTGCAGGGCGGTGATTCCGTCCGCAGTTCCGGCGACCTTGAAGTCCATGTCGCCGAGGTGGTCCTCGACGCCGGCGATGTCGGTGAGGACGATGTAGTCGTCACCCTCCTTGATCAGGCCCATCGCCACACCGGCGACGGGGGCAGTGACCGGCACGCCCGCGGCCTGCAGCGCCATCGAGGAGGCGCAGACCGAGCCCATCGAGGATGAGCCGTTGGACTCGAGCGTCTCGGAGACAACCCGGATCACGTAGGGGAAATCCTCTTCGTTCGGAATCGTCGCCACCAGGGCGCGCTCGGCGAGTGCACCGTGGCCGATGTCGCGGCGCTTGGGGCCGCGCATGAAGCCGGCCTCCCCGACCGAGAAGGGCGGGAAGTTGTAGTGGTGCCAGAACTTCTTTGAGGTCTCCAGCCCGAGCGTGTCGATGCGCATGTCCATGCGCGTCGTGCCCAGGGCGGCGTTGGAGAGAATCTGGGTCTCGCCGCGGGTGAAGAGCGCGGAGCCGTGCACGCGCGGGGATATGTCGACCTCGCACTCGATCGGCCGGATCTCGTCCTGGGCGCGACCGTCGGGGCGCTTCTTGTCGACGGCGATCGCCTTGCGGATCGTGTCCTTCTCGATCGCGGCGAAGGCTGCCTTGACTTCGCCCGCCTTCTCGTTGGCCTCGCCGTCGGCGGACTCGGGTGCGTACTTGGCGACCACCTCGTCCTTGACCTTGTCGATCGCCTCGTAGCGCTCGAGCTTGCCCTCGGTGGCGATCGCGTCGACCAGCGCCTGGCCGTGCGAGGAGCGGATGTCGCTGATCAGACCCTCGTCGATCGAGGGAGCCTCGACCTCGATCTTGTCCTTGCCGGCCTTCTGCTGCAGCTCCTCCATCGCGGCGGTGAGCTTCTTGATCTCCGAGTGGGCGATGTCGAGCGCGTCGAGGATCTCCTGCTCGGTGACGCCGTTGGCGCCAGCCTCGACCATCAGGATCGCCTCGTCGGTACCGGCGACGATCAGGTCCAGGTCGAGCTCAGCCAGATCCTCCTCAGAGGGATTGACGACGAAGTCGCCGTCGAGCTTGCCGATCCGCACCGCGCCAACGTGGGCGGCGACCGGAACCGGCGAGATCGCCAGCGCCGCGGAGGCGCCGTTCATGGCGAGGATGTCGTAGGGGTTGACCTGGTCAACCGACATCGGGATCGCGACCAGCTGCGTCTCGTAGTGCCAGCCCTTGGGGAAGAGCGGCCGGATCGGCCGGTCGATCATGCGCGCGGTCAGCGTCGCCTTCTCGCCGGAGCGACCCTCGCGACGGAAGAACGAGCCGGGGATCTTGCCCGCGGCGTACATCCGCTCCTCGACGTCGACGGTGAGGGGAAGGAAGTCCACGTCGCGAAGGTTCCCGACGGTTGCGGTGCAGAGCACCATCGTGTCGCCGGCCTGAACCACGACCGCGCCACCCGCCTGCTTCGCGAGTTTTCCGGTCTCGAAGGAAATCTGGCTATCGCCGATGTCCGCCGAAACGCGGGTTACGTCAAACATGCTCATTTAGTTGTCCTACCTCCGGCCACCCGGATGGTGGCCATCTGCTTTCAGAACTCTCGTTCTCTTTCCCGAAAGAGAGTACAGAGGCTTCCGCGCATCCGACATTGACCCCGCCTGGGTGTGGTCAATGTCGGATGCGCGACTCGAAGATCGCCGGGGTGCCGGTGACGCCGGCGCGGATGCCGGACTCGAAGTCGCGGCGGATGCGAATGGCGACTGCGTCGGAGCGGCGGTCGGCCTCGAAGCGGTCGAGGTCGAGAGCGAGGCGCTCGGCGCGTTGCCAAAGGTGCGGATCATCGATGTGGCCGCGGTCGTCGTAGAGCGAGTCGACCATCTCGAAGAAGCGCCCTTGCAGGCCCGCGGCCTCGGCGGCGGCGTGCAGGGCCGGAGAGCGCGGGTGCTTGCTGGCAACCGGGAAGTGACGGAAGACGATCGTCGCCTCGCGCTCGCCGATCTCCAGCCAGGCGGAGGCACAGTGCGGACAGCCGAGGTCGGCGTAGACGATCAGCTCCGGTCCACTGCCGCGACGATGATCGTCCGGTCCGGCCGGCGGGACCGCGGCGCTGGTCAGCTCGGGCGTCAGGAGAGTGCGTCGAAGATCAGGTTGGCGCCGGGGATCTCGAGCGGCGTCGGCGACTCGTGCACCCACTCCACCGTGCCCTGCTCGCCGACGAGGACGAGCGAGCGGTTGGCATGGCCGACCTTCTCGATATAGGCGCCGTAAGCGCGCGCGACCGCGCCCTTGGGCTCGAAGTCGGCGAGCAGCGTCGTGTCGAGGCCGAGCTTCTCCTGGAAGGCCTTGTGGGCGAAGCCACTGTCGACGCTGATCCCGACCATGGTCACGCCCTTGGCCTCGATCTCGGGCTTGACCTCCTGGTAGATCGAGAGCTGGTCGGTGCAGACCGGGCTGAAGTCGAGCGGGTAGAAGACGAGCAGGAGCTTCTTGCCGCGGAAGTCAGAGAGCGAGACCTTCTCGCCGTCCTGATTGCGGAGAGTGAAATCGGGCGCCGGTTCCCCGGCCGCGATCATCGCCGCAAGCCGAGTTCAGCGACCAGGGAGCGGTAGCGCTCGAGGTCGTGACGCTCTAGGTAACGCAGCATGCGGCGGCGCTTGCCGACCAGCATCAGCAGGCCGCGACGCGAGTGGTGATCCTTGGGATGCGTGCGGAGATGCTCGGTGAGTTCGTTGATCCGCTCAGTGAGCAGGGCGACCTGGACCTCGGCAGAGCCGGTGTCGCCGTCGGCGTGACCGAATTTGCCGATCAGCTCGCTTTTTTTCTCCTTGGTCAGGCTCATGGTGCGCCGGTGAAGCTAGCACAGACGCGCTTCGCGTCCTCGACATCGAGCCGCATCTGGGCGATCAGCTCCTCGACACTGGCGAAGCGCTTCTCACCGCGCAGGCGCTCGACGAAGGCAACCCGCAGCTCGCTGCCGTAAAGGTCCCCTTCGAAGTCGATCAGGTAGGTCTCGATCAGCACCCCGCGGCCGCTCTCGAAGGTCGGCCGCACGCCGACGTTGACCGCGGCCGGAACGCCGTTGGCAAAGGCCGCGTAGACCCCGTGACCGGGAATCGCCAAGCGGTCGTCGGGGACGATATTTGCAGTCGGGAAGCCAAGCTCGCGGCCGCGCTGGTCGCCGCTGACTACTTCGCCCTCGACCATGAAGGGGGCGCCGAGGCAGTGTCGGGCGCCCTCCATATCACCCGCAGCGACCAGGGCCCGAACCCGGGTCGAGGAGATCGTCTCGCCGTCGGTTTCGACCAGCGGCACGACCCGCGTCTCGAACTCCTCGCGGGCGGCCAGCATCGCCGGGTCACCTTTCGCCTTGGCGCCGAAGCGAAAGTTCTCGCCGACCGAGACCTGCTCGGCACCGAGCTTGGCGATCAGCACGTCCTCGATGAACTCCTCGGCGCTGCGCTGGGCGAACTCCTTGTCGAATGGGATCACGACGAGCTCTTGCACGCCGAGGCCCTCGATCACGTCGCGCTTGACCCCGAAGGGCATGATCAGCTTCGGCAGCGCCGACGGGTGGATGATCTCCAGCGGGTGGGGATCGAAGGTGAGGACAGTGTCGGCGCCCTTGATCACGGCCTGGTGGCCGCGGTGGACGCCGTCGAAAGTGCCGATCGCGACGTGGCGTGACCGCGGTTCGGCATCGGGAAGTGAGGTGACTTGAATGCTCAGAGCAGGCCCTTCCGGTGCGCTTTGTGTACCTCAGGAGAGCAAAAGGAACACCGGAAGCTCATCGTAGGGCCTCGGCCGTGGCCGGGACCAGCTCGGCGACTTGGTCCAGGGTGAACTCGCGCCCTGCGTCGTCGACCTTGAAGGGTCCGATCGCGGTGCGGCGCAGCTGCTCACAGTAGGCGTCGTCGAGGGTCTCGATCAGAGTGCGGATGTAGGTGCCGGCGGAGCATTCGATCTCGTACTCGGCGCTTTTGGCGTCGTTGCCGAGCAGCTCGGCGCGGTAGACCTCGACCTCCCGCTCGGGCGTCTCGACAGTCTCTCCCCGGTGTGCCTTGCGATAGAGCCGTTCTCCCCCGACCCTCACAGCCGAGGTCATCGGCACCCGCTGGAGCACGCGGCCGGACGGCAGCTCGAGTGAGCTCGGGATGCGGTCGGTCTCGCGTAGCTCACCATCTGAATCCCCGGTGCTAGAGCGCCAGCCGAGCCGGGCCCGCGCCACGTAGGTCTTCGGCAGCTCAACCAGAAACCGCTGCAGCCGCGTCGCCCGGCCGATCAAGACCAGCAGAAGGCCGGTTGCAAAGGGGTCAAGGGTGCCGGCGTGGCCGACTTTCGCGCCGCGGTGCTCGCGGCGGACGGCGAGGACGATGTCGTGCGAGGTCTTGCCGGCCGGCTTGTCGCAAAGCAGCACCGAGCCTGCGCCTGCCGCGGGCATGCTCAGGGCCCGAGCTGGGCTTTTACTTCGCCGCAGAGGAAGCTGACGAGGTCGTCGAGCTCGAGGTCGGTGGAGAACCCGGCGGCTCGCTTGTGACCCCCTCCCCCGTGCGCGCGCGCCATCGCCGAGACGTCGATCTCACCGCCGCTGGAGCGCAGGCTGACCTTGCGCGCGGCGCGGTCAGGATCGCCCTTGTCGCGGATCATCGCCGCCACCTTGCAACCCTCGATCGAGCGCAGGTGGTCGATGATCCCCTCGGTCATCTCCTCGCCGCCCCCGCTCGCCTCGTAGTCGGCCGCGGTGATGTAGGAGACGATCAGCCGCTCACCGCAATAGCGCTGGATGCCCTCGAGGGCGCGCGAGAGCAGGCGCAGCTTCTCAATCGGCACGTGCTCATAGAGGCGGCGGTAGGTGTCGTCGACGGCGACACCGGCATCGATCAGGTCGGCGGCGATCCGGTGCGTGTGGGCGTTGGTGTTCTCGTACATGAACTTGCCCGTGTCGGTGATCAGCCCGACGTAAAGCGCCGCGGCGATCTCGGGGGTGATCTCGGCCCCGAGCGCGATCGCAAGCTCGTAGACGATCTCCGCGGTCGAGGAGGCACCGACTTCGACCAGGTTGACGTCGCCGAAGCGGGTGTTGTCGTGGTGGTGGTCGATGTTGATGCGGAAGTTGTCGCCCTCGCTGAGGAAGTCGACCGGCATGCGGTCGATGTTGCCGCAGTCGAGGAAGATCACGGTGCGATCGGCCATGTCGGCCGGCGGCTCGTGGAAGACCTCCTCGAGCGGCAGGAAGCGGTACTCGATCGGCAGCGGGAACTCCTTCGCCGCCATGAACATCACCGAGTCCTTGCCGAGCTGGCCGAGCAGGTGGTGCATACCGAGCAGCGAGCCGAGGGCGTCGCCGTCGGGGCCCTCGTGAGCGGTGAGCAGGAAGCGGTCGCGCGAGCGCAGCTCGGTGAGAACCTGCTCGATGCCGGCCGTGGTCGCCACGCCGCCCTCGCTCAAGGCTCTTCCCCCTCGAGCAATTCGGAGATCCGCATCCCCTGCTCGACGGTCTCGTCGTAGTGAAAGGTCAAAGTCGGGGTGCGCTTCATCCGCGTCTCGGCCGCGATCTTCGACTGCAGGACGCCGTGCGAGGAGGCGAGGCCAACCATCGTCGCCTCTCTCTCCTCCTCGGAGCCGAGCACGCTGACGTACACCTTGGCGGCGCGCAGGTCCGGGCTTGTCTCCACAGAGGTCACGGTTACGAAGCCGATGCGCGGGTCACTCAAATCGGCGATGGCAGCACCAATCACCTCGCGAAGCACCTCGTTGATGCGGCGCATGCGAGGAGCGGCCATCTTAGTCCAGCGTCTGCTCGACCTGCTTTGTCTCGTAGAACTCGAGCATGTCCCCCTCCTTGACGTCAGCGTAGCCGTCGAGAACGACGCCGCACTCCTGGCCCTCCTCGACTTCCTGCACGTTGTCTTTGAAGCGGCGCAGGGAGCCGAGTTTGCCGTCCCAGATCACGGTCCCCTCGCGAACCAGGCGGACGCTGGCGGTGCGCGTGACCTTGCCCTCGTTGACGATGCAACCGGCGATGCGGCCGACCTTGGAGGCCTTGAAGGTCTGCTTGACCTCGGCCTCGCCGAGCGTCTCCTCGACCTCGATCGCCTCCAGCATGCCCTCCATCGCGTTGCGCAGGTCTTCGGTGATTTTGTAAATCACCGAGTAGGTGCGGACGTCGACGCCCTCGCGCTCGGCGGCGCGGCGAGCATCGGCCAGCGGCCGCACGTTGAAGCCGATGATGATCGCTTCCGAGGCCGCCGCCAGCATCACGTCGGACTCGTTGATGCCGCCGGTCTGGGAGTGGATGATGTTGATCCCGACCTGCTCCTGGGGCACCTTGGCGATCTCGTCCTGCAGCGCCTCCAGCGAGCCGGCCACGTCGGCCTTGAGCACGATGTTGAGCTCCTTGATCTCGCCCTCCTGGACCCGCGAGAAGACCTCCTCGAGGCTGACCTTGCGGGCCTGGCGACGGGCCAGCTGCTCGGTCTTGAGCCGGTTGGCGCGCTCCTGGGCCTCCTGGCGGGCGCGGCGGTCGTTCTCGACCGCGTGCACGTACTCGCCGGCGTCGGCAACGCCGTCGAAGCCAAGAACCTCGACCGGCATACCAGGGCCGGCGCTCTGCACGCGGGTACCGGTGAAATCGTGCATTGCCCGCACCCGGCCCCACTGCGGTCCGGCGACGAGCGAGTCGCCGACCTTGAGCGTGCCGCGCTGGACCAGGATCGTGACCACGGGGCCACGCCCCGGATCGAGCTGGGACTCGACCACCGTGCCCGAAGCGGGGGCATCGGGGTTGGCGCCCAGTTCCTCCAGCTCGGTGACGAGCAGGATCATCTCGAGCAGTTTGTCGAGCCCTTCGCGGGTCTTGGCGGAAACGTCAACGTAGACCGTGTCGCCACCCCAGTCCTCGGGGGTGAGGCCGTCGGCGGCAAGCTCGTTGCGGACGCGGTCGGGCTGGGCGCCCTCCTTGTCGATCTTGTTGACCGCGATCAGGATCGGCACGTCGGCGGCACGGGCGTGGTCGATCGCCTCTTTGGTCTGCGGCATCACGCCGTCGTCAGCAGCGACGACGACGACGGCGATGTCGGTGACCTTGGCGCCGCGGGCGCGCATCGCGGTGAAGGCGGCGTGGCCGGGCGTGTCGAGGAAGGTGATCGTCTTCTCCTCGTGGTGGACCTGGTAGGCACCGATGTGCTGGGTGATGCCACCGGCCTCGCCGGCGGCGACCTCGGTCTCGCGGATCGCGTCCAGCAGCGAGGTCTTGCCGTGATCGACGTGGCCCATGATCGTGACCACGGGCGGCCGGTCGGCGAGCTCCTCGTCGCTGTCCTCGAAGGCAGGTTCCTCCGGCTCCTCGTCGGCGGCGGTAACGATCTCGATTTTGCGGTCGTACTCGTCGGCAATCGCCGAGATCGACTCGTCGGTCAGG
Source organism: uncultured Solirubrobacterales bacterium (assembly GCA_963701265.1). Lineage (GTDB taxonomy): Bacteria > Actinomycetota > Thermoleophilia > Solirubrobacterales > 70-9 > VRUE01. The sequence continues at coordinate 1,521,263 of OY969581.1, read as the reverse complement.
GTCTGGGTGAGGGTGGCCATCTCCCCCATCGTCATCAGCTTCTTGATCACCTCGGAGCTGCCCAGCCCGAGCAGCTCGGCGACCTCGCGGACCGTTGCCCCGGCTGGGACCTTGGTCGCCTCGGGCTCTGCCGCCTCGACTTTGGGCGGCGGCTCCTCCAGCAGCGGCCGGCGGCGGCGGCCACCACGGCGGCGTGGCGGCCGTTGTGGCGGCGGGCCACCCATCTGGTCGCGGCGGGCAGCTTGGGAATCGATCACGACGCGCCGCTTTTTGCCGCTGGCGCCGCCTCCACCGCCGGCGGCGGTTTTGCCGGCGGGACGAACGGGACCTTTCGACGCCCCGGCGGGCTTTGCCGCCGGTTTCGCCGGCGCCTGCTGTGCTGGAGCGGGCTTTGCCGGTGCCTCTTTTTGAGCAGCTGCGGCTGCGGGTTTCTTGGCCTCGGCGGCAGCAGCTCCGCCGTTTCCCTTGGCGGCCTGGATCGCCTTCAGCGCATCGGCCTCGTCCACGCTTGACGCAGCCGCTTTGGCCTCGATACCAGCGCTTTTGAGCGCGGCAAGAACATCCTTGCTCTCCAGCCCCTGCGCTTTCGCGATCTCGTGAACCCGTTTTTTTGCCACTACGCTTGCTCTGCCTCCTCGGCAACTGGCTCAGTTTCGGACTGCTCAGTGGCGGGCTCGTCTCCGGGTTCATCCGGAGCTTCGTCCTGAGGCTGCTCAGCCTCAGGCGATCCTCCCGCGGCGACAGGACCCGCGGGCGACTCCGCCTCATCCTCAGGAGCCTCTTCCTCCGCAACCTCCTCGACGAATTCGGACTCAGCCTTGGCCACGATCTCGTCAACCTGACCTTGATCGGCGTCGGGATCGGCGAGGATTTCGACTTCGGCCTCGGGGATCGGCGCCAATACGGCGATCTGATTGGTGTCGAAGCGGCTCAGGGCCTGATGTGACGGCAAGCCGCAGTAAGTCGACCCCTCGATCGCCGCGTTGGGGCAGCGGCGGCCGTTGGAGAGCACCGCCATGCAACGCCCGTCAAAGGTTTCTTCACCCTCGTACTCGACGTCCTGGTCCTCCTGGGAGAACTCGGTCTCGGACTTGATGTCGACCCGCCAGCCGGTGAGGCGGGCGGCGAGGCGGGCGTTCTGGCCGTCGCGGCCGATCGCCAGCGAGAGCTGGTCGTCGGGCACGATCACGGTCGCCTGGCGCTCGTCGTCGTCGACGATCACCTCGCGCACCCGTGCCGGCGAGAGCGCCTTGGCGACGAAGCGGGCGGGCTCGTCGTTGTGGGGAATGATGTCGATCTTCTCGCCGCGCAGCTCGGAGACGACCATCCGCACGCGCGAGCCGCGCGGGCCGACGCAGGCGCCGACCGGGTCGACGCCGTCGGCGTGGGAGATCACCGCGATCTTCGAGCGATAGCCGGGCTCGCGGGCGACGCCGACGATCTCGACCAGTTTGTCGGCGATCTCCGGCACCTCCATTTCGAAGAGCTTCTTGATCAGCTCGGAGCTGCGACGGGAGACGACGATCGCCGGGCCTTTGGTCGAGTCGGAGACGTCGGTGATCACGGCCTTGACCCGCATGCCGTGGTCGTAGCGCTCGTTGTAGACCTGCTCGGACTTGGGCAGCAATGCCTCGACTCGCTCACGCAGCTGAACCAGCGTGTAGCGCTTGTCGGACTGCTGGATGATCCCCGTGATCAGCTCGCCAACCCGGTCCTGGTACTCCTCGAACATCATCATCCGTTCGGCCTCGCGAATCCGCTGCAGAATCACCTGCTTGGCCGTCTGCGCGGCGATGCGGCCGAAGTCTTCGGGGGTGACGTCGCGGGTCTCGATCTGGTCCTCGTAGGGAGCGATCATCTCCGGGTCGAGCTCGGGATCCTCGGGCTCGCGCAGTTCGCCCGTCTCGGGGTCGACTTCGCGCTCTTCCTCCTCCTGCGCCTCGGCAGCCTCGGCCAGCAGCTTCTCCTCCAGCTCGGGCGGCAGGATCAGTTCGAAGACGAGGAAGTCGCCGGTTTCGTGATCGAGGTCGACGCGGGCGTATTTGGCCGCCCCGGGCGTCTTCTTGTAGGCGGAGAGGAGCGCGTCGGCGAGCGCGTCCATCAGCTTGTCGGCGGAGATCCCCTTCTCCTGCTCCAGTGCCTTGACTGCTTCGACGATCTCCTTGCTCACTGGATCTCCTTCTGATTGCTGTACTTGGGGCCGGGCGAGGAAACCTCCAGCGCGTACTCGGCCCGCAGGTGGTTGAGGTGATGGGTGACCCGTTCGCAGAGGGCGAGGTCAACGCCACCGGGATGGTCGATGAAGAGCCGCAAGGCTTCCTTGCTCGGCTGCTCGAGCGCGACGAGATCGAGCTCTGAGTCGAGCTCGCGGAGCTGCTGCTGAATGTCTTGCTGGAGGTCTTCCATCGGTTGAGGCCGTAAAAAAAGTGGGCCAGGCCCACTTCCGGTACTGCGGTGAGACGAAAAGCTTGGGGCGAGTATAGCTCGCGTTGACGGTAGGCCAGCGGGTCCTGTCGCCGCTGGAGCTACGTCTTAGGTTGAGCTGACTTGCTTCTGAGTTGGTCGACTCTCGCGAGGATCGCTTCCGCGATTTGGTCCTTCGAAGCTCGTGGGACGGGGTCTGCACTCGCTGAGTCGATCAGGGTTATGGCGTTTTCGCTGCTCTCGAAGCCGATCGCTGGGTTTGAGATGTCGTTTAGGACGATTAGGTCGGCGTTCTTGCGGGTCAGCTTCTCGCGAGCGCGGTCGACGTTGTTGCCGGCTTCGGCGGCGAAGGCAACCACCGTCTGGTCGTCGTTGCGGGTGTCGGCGAGGCTGGCGAGGATGTCCTCGGTGGGCTCGAGGTGGAGGTCGAGCGAGGCGTCGCGGGTCAGCTTGCCGCTTGCAACGTCGCTTGCCTTGAAGTCAGCGGGGGCGGCGGCCATGAGCAGGACCCGGGCCTTCGGAAACTCGGCACGGGCCGCTTCGGCGAGCTGGGCCGTCGTCTCGACGTCGATGCGGTGGACGCCGGGGGGCTCGGGCAGGCTGACGTTGGCGGCGATCAGGGTTACGTCTGCCCCGCGGCGGGCGGCGGCGGCGGCGAGGGCGATGCCCATGCGGCCGCTGGAGCGGTTGCCGAGGAAGCGGACCGAGTCGATCGGCTCGCGGGTGCCGCCGGCGGTGACGAGCACGCGCAGGCCGTCCCAGGGGCGCTCACCGGTGGGCAGCTCGGCTTCGATCCGGGCCAGCAGCTGGGCGGGATCGGGGAGCCGGCCCTTGCCGTACTCGCCGCGCGAAGCGAGAGCGCCCTCGTCGGGCTCGATCACAACCACGCCCCGCTCGCGCAGGGTCGTCAGGTTGGCCTGCGTCGCCGGGTCGGCATACATGCGGTTGTTCATTGCCGGCGCGAGCAGGCGCGGTGCCGTGCAGGCGAGGAAGGAGGTGGTGACCATCGAGTCCGCCTGGCCGCTGGCGAGCTTGGCGATCGTGTTGGCCGAGGCCGGAGCGACGAGGTAGGCATCGCAGTTGGTGGCCAGCTCGAGGTGCCCGATCGGGTCGTGGGTGGGCGCCGAGTCTCCGGGGAACGCCCCGCGCAGCGGATCGCGTTCGAACTCGGAGAGCAGCACCGGCGCGCCGACGATGCCCTCGAAGGAGGCGGAACCGACGAAGCGAGTCGCCCCCTCGGTCATCAGCACGCGGACGCCATGGCCAGCAGTTGTCGCCAGGCGCGCCAGCTCGAGCGCCTTGTAGGCGGCAATCCCTCCGCTTACGCCGAGCAGGATTCTGGCCATGGCTGTTCCTTGGATCCGGCCGTGCCGGAGCGCGCTTAGGAGCGGTACTCGTATTTGAGCTTGCCCGCAGCGACCTCTTCAAGCGCAACCGAGAGGTAGTTCCTGTCGCCGGGAATATCGACCATCGGCGGCGGGTACTCACCAAAGCTGCCCTCGCCGAGGCTGTGGTAGTAGCTGTTGATCTGACGGGCCCGCTTGGCGGCGACTACTACGGCCGCGTAGTGGGAGTCAGTGTGGTCAAGGAGCTTGTCAACGCGTGGTTTGATCATTCGGCTCCGGAGTCTAGAGGTATCCCCAACTCGGCGCGCACGATTCCCTCCAGCTCAGCGGCGGCGCGGTCGAGATCATCGTTGACGAGGGTGTGGGCGAACTCGCCCTGGGCGGCCAGCTCCTGCTCGGCGACTTCAAGCCGGGCGTCGATCGCCTCGAGGCTGTCGGTGCCGCGCGACTCGAGCCGACGGCGCAACGATGCGGGGTCCGGCGGAGCGATGAAGACCTGGACCGACTCGCGCATCGCGGCGCGTACCTGGCGCGCACCCTGGACCTCGATCTCGAGCACGACCGAGTGGCCCTCGTCGAGGCGCCGCCGAACCTCCGAGCGCAGGGTTCCGTAACGGTGGCCGCTGTAGGTGGCGAACTCGATGAAGTCTTCGGCCTTGATCCGCTGGTCGAATTCCTCGGGCGTGAGGAAGTGGTAATCGCGACCGTTCACCTCGCCCTTGCGAGGCTCGCGAGTCGTGGCAGAAATCGAGAGCTCGAGGTCGGGAACGCGCTCGAGCAGCGTCGAGATCAGAGTTCCCTTGCCGACCCCCGAGGGACCGGTGATGACGAAGACCTTGGCCATGCGGCCGGGAATACTGACTGGGCTATCGGCGGAGCTGTGAGACGAGCTCTGCGCGTTGGCGCTCGGACAGTCCGCCGATCGTCTTTGACGGCGAGATCCGGCACTGATTGAGGATCCGATTCGTCTTCACCCGGCCGTACTTCGGCACTGCCAGGAGCATGTCGAAGACCTTTGCGGTGAGTACGTAATCGGGGGGGTCGAGCAGCAGCGTGTGGATGTTTGCCTTGCCGGCTTTGAGGTCCTTCTTCAGCTTCGCGCGAGCAGTGCGGATGTCGTTGGCGCGTTTGAGAGCGTCCATCCGCTGGTCCAGCGATCGCTCGGGAGCGGCGGCGGAGGTCTTGACTGGGGCAGGCATGTGGGCGGCGAGTATAGCCGCGGGTCGCGGGCGTGCAAGGCCATGCGAGCCAATTACGCCGAAATTCACCTAAACCTCCAGTTGAGGTTCAGGCGGCGTTGCCGATTGGAGTGCTGCTTCGACCGGTTTCGAGCGCTCCGGCGATCTCGCCCGCTATCCGGTTGCCGGCCCTTGGATCGCGGAAGTTCTCCGTTCCAACCGCCACCAGTGCTGCTCCCGCGGCAAGCATTTCGACCGCGTCGGCGCCGCTGGAGACGCCGCCCATGCCGACGATCGGGATGCCGACGACGGCAGCCACGGCACGCACCTGGGCAACCGCCACCGGCCTCACCGCTGGACCGGAGAGGCCGCCGTGACCGGCTGCGATTCCGGGCTCACCGGTGGCCGGGTCAATCGCGCTCGCCTTCAGCGTGTTGATCAGGGAGACCGCGTCCGCCCCACCCTGCTCGGCCGCGGCGGCGACGTCGGCGGGGCCCGCGACGTTGGGTGTCAGCTTGACGATCAGCGGCTTCTCGGTCAGTGGCCGCAGGGCCTCCAGCAAAGACTCCGTCTCTTCGGGCTGCTCACCGACGATCAGGCCGGAGTGGACGTTGGGGCAGGAGACGTTGAGCTCAATCGCCGCCACCTCGTCCCTCCCCCCTACGCCCTTCACCAGTCGCGCGAACTCCTCGTGGCCGGTGGCCATGACGGAAACGATCAGCGGCACCGGCAGCCGTGCCAGCTGCGGCAGATCCTCGGCGAGGAAGCCGTCCAAGCCCTTGTTGGGCAGGCCGATCGAGTTGATCATCCCCGCCGGCGTCTCCCAGATCCGCTGCGGCTCGTTGCCGCTCCGCGGCTCGGGGGTGATCGTCTTGGAGACGAAGGCCGAGAAGGGGAAATCCTCGAAGAGTGCGTCGCCGTAGACGCGCTGCGCGGCAATCGCATCGAAGGTGCCGGAGGCGTTGACCACAGGGTGCCTCAGCTCGATGCCGCAGAACTCAAGCATGGGCCAGCTCAACCTGATCGGGCCGCACCACCGGGCCGTCGACGCAGAGGCGGAGATAGCCGCCGCCGGGCTTCGGGACGGCGCAGCCGAAGCAGGCCCCGTAGCCGCAGGCCATCGGTGACTCCATCGCCAGCTCACTGGGCACGCCGGCCCCGGTGCAGAGGGCGGCAGCCGCCTCGAGCATCTGTGGCGGGCCGCAGGAGTAGACGGCGGCGCTACCCGCATCGTCGCCTTCCAGCATGGCGGCGAGCAGGTCGGTGACGTAGCCGTGGTGGCCGATGTGGCCGTCGTCGCTGGCGAGGCGGATCTCGCAGCAGGCGAAGAGGTCGTCGAGACCGCCCGAGTGGGCCTTGTTGCGGAAGCCGAGCAGGACACGAGTGGGGATGTTCCGCTCCGCGAACTTACGCCGCAGCAGTGCCAGCGGGGCGATGCCGATGCCGCCGCCGACAAGGATCGCCCCCGCCGCCTCGGCGGAGAGCTCGCGCGGGGTCGAGAACGAGTTGCCGAGCGGGCCGTTGACCCAGACGTTCTCGCCGGGCTCGAGCTCGCAGAGGCGGTCGGTGCCGGGGCCGATGCCCTCGATCAGGAAGTCGAGGCGGACACCGTCGGCGGCCGGGCCGGTCTCGGCGACCGAGAGGGCCCTGGGCAGGAAGGGGCGCTGGCCGCTCTGCTCCCAGTGAGACTCGGTGGCGAGCATGTAGAACTGGCCAGGCAACGGCTCGGGACCCTCCGGGTCAATCAGGGAGAAGAGCCTGTAGCCACCGGAGTCACGGCTCTCGGAGACCTTGCAGAGGCGACGCCCGAAGGGGGCGGTCATCGCGGCTGCTTGGCCCGCTCCAGGCCGTGGATCTCCTGCAGGGAGCGGACGTCGGAGTCGCCTTCGATCTTGGCCGCAATCGCGCGCACCGCGGCGGTGGCACCGGTCATCGTCGTCACGCAGGGGACGTTGTGGCGTACCGCGGCGGTGCGGATCTCGTAGCCGTCAGCACGAGCACCGGAGCCAGTCGGCGTGTTGATCACGAGATCGCAGCGACGCTCGCGGATCAAGTCGACGACGTTCGGCGAGCCCTCGGCGATCTTGTTGATTGGCGTCACCGGGACGCCCATCGTCGAGAGTGCCTGGGCGGTGCCGCCGGTGGCGATCAGCTCGAAGCCGAGGTCGTGGAGCTGGGTGGCGATCTGGGTCGCCGCCGGCTTGTCGGTGTCGGTCACCGTGATGAAGACGGCGCCCTCGGTCGGCAGCGAAACACCCGCTGCCGCCTGGGCCTTGCCGAAGGCGGTCGGAAAGTCACCGGCGATGCCCATCACCTCGCCGGTGCTCTTCATCTCCGGCCCGAGGACCGAGTCGGCGCCGGCAAAGCGGGCAAAGGGCAGCACGGCCTCCTTGACGCTGACCATGCCCGCGGGCGGATCGCGCAGCTCCTGATCGGCCAGCTTCTCGCCCAGCATCAGCCGCGCCGCCAGCTTGGCAAGCGGCACCCCGGTCGCCTTGGAGACGAAGGGCACCGTGCGCGAGGCGCGGGGGTTGGCCTCGATCACGTAGAGCTCACCGCCGGCGACGGCGTACTGGATGTTGATCAAGCCGATCACGCCGAGCTCGATCGCGATCCGTTTCGTCGTCGCGCGGATCTCCGCCAGCATCTCGGCGCCGAGACTCATCGGTGGGATCACACAGGCCGAGTCGCCCGAGTGCACGCCGGCCTCCTCGACGTGCTGCATGATCCCGGCGACGTGGGCGTCGCTGCCGTCGGCCAGCGCGTCGACGTCGACCTCGATCGCGTTCTCGAGGAAGCGGTCGAGCAGCAGCGGGTGCTCCTGGTCCGCCTTGACGTGAGCCTTGAGATAGGCGCTGAGGTCGTCGGTCGAATAACAGATCTCCATCGCCCGGCCGCCGAGCACGTAGGACGGGCGGACCAGGAGCGGAAAGCCGACTTTCTCGGCGATCTCCGTGGCCTCCTCGGCCGAGAGCGCGGTGCCGTAGGGCGGGTGCTTGATGTCGAGCTTGCGCAGCAGGGCGCCGAAACGACCGCGATCCTCGGCGAGGTCGATCGCGTCGACCGGCGTGCCGAGCAACGGCACGCCGGCCTCCTCCAAGGCGCGGGCCAGCTTCAGCGGTGTCTGGCCGCCGAACTGGACGATCACGCCCTCGGGTTGCTCCTGCTCGCAGACGGCGAGCACGTCCTCGGCCGTCAGCGGCTCGAAGTAGAGGCGATCGGAGGTGTCGTAGTCGGTCGAGACCGTCTCCGGGTTGCAGTTGATCATCACCGCGTCGCGGTCGAGCTCGCGCGCGGTCATCGCGGCGTGCACGCAGCAGTAGTCGAACTCGATCCCCTGGCCGATCCGGTTCGGGCCGGCGCCGAGGATGACGACTGAGTCGCGCTCGCCGCGGCGAACCTCCGAGGCGGCGATGCCGGCCGAGGGGCGCTCGTGGGCGGAGTAGTAATAGGGCGTCGCCGCCTCGAACTCGGCGGCGCAGGTGTCGACCGACTTGTAGACGCGGGTGAGTCCCTCGGTGCCGTCACCTTCAGTCGCCAGCGCCTGCAGCTCGCGCAGGAACCAGGGATCGACAAGGCAGCGCTCGTGCACGGCCTCGACGGAGAGGCCGCGACGGAAGGCGGCGAGGACCAGGTCGAAGCGCTCGGCGCAGGGCTTCTCCAACAGGGCGAGCAGTTCCTCGTCGGTCGCGGGGACCTCGGCGTCGGCGTCGAGCTCGCGCGAGCGCATCGCCTTGGCAAAGGACTCGCGGAAGGTGCGGCCGATCGCCATCACCTCGCCGACGCTCTGCATATAGGTCGAGAGCTTGCCCTCGGTGCCGGGGAACTTCTCGAAGGCGAAGCGCGGGATCTTCGTCACCACGTAGTCGATCGTCGGCTCGAAGCTGGCCGGCGTGGCGCGGGTGATGTCGTTGGGGATCTCCTCCAGCGCGTAGCCGACGGCGAGCTTGGCCGCCATCTTGGCGATCGGGAAGCCGGTCGCCTTCGAGGCCAGGGCCGAGGAGCGCGAGACGCGCGGGTTCATCTCGATCACGGCAATCTCGCCGTTCTCGGGGTTGACGGCGAACTGCACGTTGGAGCCACCGGTCTCGACCCCGACGGCGCGGATCACCTTGATCGCCTGGTCGCGCAGGTCCTGGTAGAGCGCATCGGTGAGGGTCTGGGCGGGGGCGACGGTGACCGAGTCGCCGGTGTGGACCCCCATCGGGTCGACGTTCTCGATCGAGCAGATGATCACCACGTTGTCGTTGTGATCACGCATCACCTCGAGCTCGAACTCGCCCCAGCCGATCACCGACTCCTCGACCAGCACCTGGTTGATCGGGCTGGCGGCGAGGCCCTCGGAGACGACCTGGCGCAGCTCGGTCTCGGTCTCCCCCACGCCGCCGCCCTGACCGCCCATGGTGAAGGCCGGGCGGACGATCGCCGGCAGGGTGATGCGGCCGTCGGCCAGCGCTGCATCGACCTCGCCGAGGCCCTCCACGGTCATCGACCAGGGAATGCGGACGTCTGCCTCGTTCATCGTGCGGCGGAACTCCTCGCGGTCCTCGGCGCGGCGGATCGCCGCGTGGTCGGCGCCGATCAGCTCGACCCCGAACTTCTCAAGCGTGCCGTCCTCGTGCAGCGTCATCGCCAGGTTGAGAGCGGTCTGGCCGCCGAGGGTCGGCAGCAGCGCGTCGGGTCGCTCCTTTTCGATGATTCGCGTGACCGGACCGGGCAGCAGCGGCTCGATGTAGGTCGAGCTGGCGAACTCGGGGTCGGTCATGATCGTCGCCGGGTTGGAGTTGACGAGGACGACCTCGTAGCCCTCCTCGAGCAGGACCTTGCAGGCCTGCACGCCGGAGTAGTCGAACTCGGCCGCCTGGCCGATCACGATCGGCCCTGAGCCGATCAGCAGGATCTTCTCGATGTCGGTGCGCTTAGGCATTGGCAAGCTCCAGGAACGAGTCGAAGAGATGGCGGGCGTCGTGCGGTCCGGGACCGGCCTCCGGGTGGTACTGGACGGTCGCCGCGCCGACCTCCCTCAAGACCAGGCCCTCAACCGTGCGGTCGTAGAGGTTGAGGTGGGAGAGCTCGGCGGCGCCGAAGTCGGTCTGCCAGCGCACCGGCTCGTCGGCCTCGATCCGCGGCTCGCCGCCGGGGCCCTGCACGGCGAAGCCGTGGTTCTGGGAGGTGATGTCGATCCGGCCCGTCGCCAACTCCTTGACCGGGTGGTTGGCGCCGCGGTGGCCGAAGGGCAGCTTGAAGGTCTCGAGGCCGACCGCGCGGCAGAGCAGCTGATGGCCGAGGCAGATGCCGAAGAGGGGCTTTTGGCCGACCAGCTCGCGCACGGTGTCGACGACGTATCCGAGCGCTGCCGGGTCCCCGGGGCCGTTGGCGAGGAAGACGACATCGGGGTTCTCGGCGAGAACCTGCTCGGGCGTCGAGTCGCAGGGCAGCAGGGTGAGCTGGCAGCCGCGCTCGCGCAGCTGGCGGACGATGTTGAGCTTGATCCCGGTGTCGATGCCGACCACGTGCGGGCCACCCTCGCCCTCGAAGCGGACCGGCTCGGCGGGAGTGACGGTGCGGGCAAAGTCGGCGCCATCCATCGAGGGCTCGGCGGCAACGCGTTCGCGCGCCTCGTTCTCCGGTGTACCGGCGGGGAAGATGCCGCCCCGCATCGCACCGCGGTCGCGGATGTGGCGGACGACGGCGCGGGTGTCGACGCCGCCGATCGCAGGCACGCCGCAGTCGGCGAGCCAGTCGAGCCAGCCGCCCTCGGCGGTGGCGACGTCCTCGCCGTTCTTGGGGTCGCGCATGACGACGCCGCGAGCGTGGGCGCGGTCGGACTCCATCGCCGCGGCGGAGACGCCGTAGTTGCCGATCAGGGGGTAGGTGAAGACGATGATCTGGCCCGCGTAGGAAGGGTCGGTGACGGACTCCTGGTAGCCGGTCATCGCCGTGTTGAAGACGACCTCGCCGGTAACGGGCCCTTCGGCCCCACAGGGCACCCCGTCGAAGCGCGCCCCGTCCTCGAGCAGCAGGAAGCCCTCGCTCATTGCGGTGCGCCTTTTGAACCCGTGGAGTGCATAAAGCGCACCGGAAGCATGTTCATGTGGCGACTCCCATCGAGAAGCTGCGGAGGCGGTATGCGACTTGGCCACCGGCCAGGGTCATCAGGACTCGACCGGTCAGCTCCTTGCCGGCGCACCAGGAATTGGAAGAGCGACTCTCGTAACCCTCCTCGCCCACCGTCCAGCGGGCCGAGAGGTCGCAGAGGGCGATGTTGGCCTCGCTGCCGGGGGCCAGCGATGGGCGCTTGACCTCGAACAGCTCGGCCCCACCGGCAAGGCGCTCGATCAAGAGGCCGAGCTCGATCGTGCCCGGCAGGACCAACTCCGTGTGCAGAGCGGCAAAGGCGGTCTCGAGACCGGTCACCCCCATCGCTGCCTGCTCGAAAGGCACTTCCTTTTCCTCGGCCGCGTGCGGCGCGTGGTCGGTCGCGATGCACTCGATCGTGCCGTCGCGCAGCCCCTCGATCAGAGCCTGGCGGTCGGCCTCGCTGCGCAGGGGTGGGTTCATCTTGAAGCGCTGCGGGTCAAGGCTGCGCACCTCTTCATCGGTGAGGCAGAGGTGGTGTGGCGAGGCCTCACAGCTGATCTGCACCCCGGCGGCCTTGGCGGCGCGCACCGCCTCGACCGACTCGGTCGCGGAGAGGTGCTGGACGTGGATCTGCCCGCCCTCATAGCCGGCGATCGCCGCGTCGCGGGCAATCATCGTCGACTCCGAGATTGACGGGACCCCCTCCAGTCCGAGGGTCGCCGAGACCGGGCCCTCGTGCATGACGCCGGCGCCGGAGAGCTCCGGGTCCTCCTCGTGGAGGGCGATCGTGCCGCCGCAGAGGCGCTGGTACTGCAGCGCCCGGCGCAGGATCCGAGCGCTGCGGATCGGCAGGCCGTCGTCGCTGAAACCGGCGGCGCCGGCGTCGCGCAACGAGGCCATCTCGGTCAACTCCTCCCCCTCCATCCCGCGCGTCACCGTGGCCAGAAAGCCAACCCGTACCGAGGCAGACGAGCGGGCAGCCCCCAGCAGCGCCTCGACGTCGGCGGGCGTCGAGACCGGCGGCTCGGTATTGGCCATCGCGATCACGCCGCAATAACCGCCTGCGGCCGCCGAGCGAGAGCCCGTCTCGATGTCCTCCTTGTGCTCTTGCCCCGGCGTGCGCAGGTGCACGTGAGGGTCAAAGAAGGCGGGGAAGGCATGCAGTCCCTCGGCGTCGATCTCCTCGAGGCCGGCGGCGTCAGCCTCACCGGGCGCAGCCAGCTCGGCGACCTTGCCAGCGCGAACGAGGACGTCGTGCGGGGCATCGATGCCGGCGACGGGATCGAGCACGGTGGCACGGCGCAGGAGCAGGTCCGCGCTCTCGCCGGCGCGCATCTCGAGCTGGGGGGCGCTCACGCCGGTTGCCCGATCGGTGTGGCGTGGCCGTTGCCGGTGACGGGCGCCGGCTCTTCGTGACCCGCGGCGAGCAGCTCGTAGAGGATCGCCATGCGGACGACCAGGCCCGAAGCCACCTGCTCATTGATCAGCGACTGCGGCGAGTCGATCACCTCGCCGGAGAGCTCAACCCCGCGGTTGACCGGGCCGGGATGCATCAGCAGCTGGCGCGGGCCGAGGCGGCGGGAGTCGATCTGGAAGTGCGCCGCGTACTCGCGGAGCGAGGGCACGAAACTCTCCGCCATGCGCTCGTGCTGCAGGCGCAAGGCGTAGATCACGTCGGCCTCGCCGACGCCGGCCAGCGAGTGCTCGACCGCGCAGCCGAGCTGCTCGAGGCCGCGCGGGATCAAGGCTGGTGGGCCGCAAACCGTCAGCTCGGCACCCATAGCCTTGAAAGCGATCAAGTTGGAGCGGGCGACGCGGCTGTGCAGGACGTCGCCGACGATCCAGATCCGCTTGCCCTCGAGCGAGCCGAGACGGCGGCGCAGCGTGTAGACGTCGAGCAGCGCCTGGCTGGGGTGCTCGTGCTTGCCATCGCCGGCGTTGACGACGGCGACATCGGCCCACTCGGCGACCATCTGGGCGGCGCCGGCGTAGGGATGGCGCAGGACGATCGCCGCCGGGTCGTAGGCGGAGAGGGTGGCGATCGTGTCCTTCAGCGACTCGCCCTTGTCGACCGAGGAGCCCGCCGCTTTGACCGAGACGAGATCGGCGGAGAGGCGCTTGGCGGCCAGCTCGAAGGAGGAGCTGGTGCGGGTGCTCGACTCGTAGAAGAGGGTGACGATGGTGCGGCCGCGCAGGGTCGGCACCTTCTTGATGTCGCGGCGGCCGACCTCGGCGAAGCTCTCGGCCCGATCGAGGATCGCCTCGATCTCGGCTTTGGAGAGCTGCTCTATCGAGAGCAGGTGCCTCATCCGCCCACCTCGGCAGGTTGCGGATCGGCGATCGCGACCTCGTCGCTGCCGTCGAGCTCCTCGAGGTGGACGTTGACGCGCTGCTCGCGGCCGGTCGGCAGGTTCTTGCCGACGTAGTCGGGCCGGATCGGCAGCTCGCGGTGGCCGCGATCGCAGAGCACCGCGAGCTGGATGCGCTGCGGCCGGCCGTAATCAAAGAGGGCATCGATCGCGGCCCGCACCGTGCGGCCGGTAAAGAGGACGTCGTCGACCAGGACGACGGTGCGACCACTGAGGTCGAAGTCGATGTGGGAAGCGTGGACGACCGGCTGCGTGGCGGGCGACTTGGCACCGACGTCGTCGCGGTAGAAGGAGATGTCGATGTCGCCGATTGGCACCTCGACGCCGGTCAGCTCGGCGAGCGACGCGTGCAGGCGACGGGCCAGCAGGGCGCCACGAGTGTGGATACCGACAATCGCCAGAGAGTCCGGATCGGGGTTCTTCTCGGCGATCTCGTGGGCGATCCGCCGCAGCGTTCGCCTCAAATCGTCGCGCTCAAGCACGACCGTCTCGTTCACTTCGTTTGCTTCCTTCCTGGCCTCACAGGGCCTGGTTAAAGGACGGCAGCAGCGTAGCAGCGGCAGGCGACTGCTTTTGTGGCTATTCCGCTATTTCGGAGCCTGGCTCGGTTCGTTCGCGAGCTCCGTTGGGCACCAATTTTGGCTCTCCGCGCTCGGGAAAGGGGATCTCGATCAGGTCGAAGTCTTTGGGCGCGACGCAGTCCTCGAAGACGTCGCGGGCCTCGTCGAGGACGGTGCCGACGTGGTAGCGGGAGGAGATGTGGACGAGGGCGAGCATCTTGACGTGGGCCTCGCGGGCGACCGCCGCGGCTTGGCCGACGGTCGAGTGGCCGGTGTCGGCAGCGCGCTGGACCTCCTCCTCGGAGAAGCTGGCGTCATGGATCAGCAGGTCGGCGTCGGCGGCCGCCGCAACGGTTGAGTGGCAAGGGGCCGTGTCGCCGGTGATCGCGACGATGCGACCTTGGCGTGCCTCACCCATCACGTCCTGCGGCCGGACCGGTCCCTCGCCGCCCGCCACCTCCTCCCCCCTCTGCAACGCCGCAAAGGCGGGCCCTTCGGGCACCCCAAGGCGCTTCGCCTGCTCGGGATCGAAGCGCCCCGGGCGCTCCTGCTCGATCAGCACGTAGCCGTTGGCCCGCACGCTGTGCTCGACCGCGAAGGCTTGGACCTCGGCGCCGTCGTGGCGCACCGCTTCGCCGGGGTCGATTTCGATCAGGTCGATGCTGTAGTCGGTGCGGCCAATCAGGCGGCCGAGCGTCTTGAAGAGGTCGCGCAGGCCGCGTGGGCCGTAAATCGTCAGCGGCTCCTCGCGGGCGGTGAGGTCATAGGTCTTGAGCAGGCCCGGCAGGCCGAGGATGTGGTCGGCGTGAAAGTGGGTGAGGAAGATCTCGTCGACCTGGGCCAGCCCCAGCGAGCGCTGCAGCTGTCGCTGCGTCCCTTCGCCGCAGTCGAACATCAAGCGCCGGCCGCCGCGAACCAGCATCACGCTCGCGGTCGAGCGCCGCGCCGAGGGCACCGACCCACCGGTGCCGAGGAAGATCGCCGAGAGATCCATGCGAGCCTGCGAGCCTACGCGACGGAGCCGGTCCGTTACCCGAAGCTAGACTGGCCGTTGAGCGCCCGTAGCTCAGCTGGATAGAGCGCCGCCCTCCGGAGGCGGAGGCCACAGGTTCGAATCCTGTCGGGCGCGTTTCGAGCTGCTCCGGGTCAGGCCGCCTTGAAGCGGGCCCGCCACTGCTCGCGGTCGAAACGGGCCGGCTCGGTCTCCTCGAGGAAGCGTTCAAGCGCGCCGATGAAGCGCACCGGCTGCTCGAGCTGGGGCATGTGCCCAGTCTCCTCGAAGATCTCCAGCCTGCTGCCGGGAAGGGCACCGTGAGCTTCTTCACCATGGCGCACGGGAATGATCGGATCGCGGGCGCCCCAGAGGATCAGCATCGGCACTTCCTCAGCCAGGTAGAAACGGTCCGTCGCCGAGACACTCTGGCCCCTGGTGCCGACCACCGAGCGCAGCGTCGCAAGGAAAGCCTTGCGGTGGCCCGGCTCAGCAAGCGAGCCGTAGCCGCGTGCAACCTCGGCCACATCGGCGGCGGGCCTCATCCCCGCCCGCGAGAGGCCGCGAGCGACGGCGCTGCCGATCTTCTGGCCGGTGCCGGCGGTCGCGGAAATGAAGAGCTCGGCGCCGGGAAGCGCCGCGGCGCGCAGGACCGGGCTCACCTCGAGGCCAAGGCCGCCGCTGGAGACAAGCGCCAGCCGCTCGACCATCTCGGGGAACTGGTAGGCGAACTGCATCGCGATGCCACCGCCCAGGGAGTGGCCAACGAGTGTCGCCCGCTCGTGGCCGAGGACCAGCAGAAGATCACGCAATCCGGAGGCGAGGTTGCCCAGGGAGTAGTCACCCGAGCCACAGGCCGAGAGACCGTGTCCGGGCAGGTCGGGCGCGATCACCGTGTAGTGCCGGGCCAAGGGAGCGATCACCTCGCGCCAGTTCTCGCAGGTGCCGGCCATGCCGTGGACCAGCAGCAAGACCGGTCCTTCGCCGGCGCCGAGGTAGCCGACCTCACGACCGTGCAGCATCACCGTCTTGAAGCTGACCTCAACCGGAGGAGACGGCGTTGCGCGCTTGGCCACGCCTACACGGTAGCTTGCGGCCCAGCCGTGGCCGACGAACGCAAGATCCGCCCGCCTCGCGGCGCCCTGATCGTGATCGCGATCGGTCTGTTGGCGACCGTAGCCGCAGCCCTGCTGAGCACCGACAAGCTGATCGGCGCGGCGACGCTGGAATGGGTCGAAGAAGCACCGATGCCGGACTCCAAGAAGGCCCAGATCCCCGGCGGTGGCGAGATGCAGCTGACCGACGCGGAGATCCGCTCGACCGAAGCAAACGTCAGCGAATACACCCTCTATCGCAGTTCCGCTGTACTGACGATCTCCGCCGGCGCGGCGATCGGCCATGGGCGCCTGCGCTGTTCGATCCGGGCTAAACGGGCGATCATCGCCAAGACCTACGAGAGCCGCGCCTCCTATCCGCGCTCCAGCGAAGAGCTGTCCGAACAGGGAACGCCGGAGAACTCGGCGGTCGAGTTCAGCTCGCACAGCACCGACTATGCCCTGGTCGAAATGAGCGACCTGCTCGGCGAGCGCTACACGAAAGAAAAAGGCATCGTGGTCGAATGGGCGCCCTACCGGATCGGGCAACAGGTCTGGAAGTACGGACTGCCCGCCGGCCAGCCGAAGCAGGACCTGGTCCTGCCCTTTGCCACGATCTGGCGGACGACCGCCACCCCGGCGGCGGCGATCGCCTGCACGGTCGAAAACTCAGCCGGCGCGGCCACTGTGAAGACCGCCGGCACGCTTTAGAGCTAAGGCGCAACCAGCAGCTCGGGGCCTTCCTCGCTGCCTTTGCCGACCTTGTTCAGCTTCGGGTTGGCGGGGGCGCTTTCCATCCGTGACGCCGGCAGCGGCCCGCACATCGCCACCGCGTCCTCGAGCTCGAGGTCGGGGCGCAGCCAGGCCGCCTCGGCCTCGGGGCCGGGCAGGATCGCCGGCATGCGGTCGTGGACCTTGGCGACCAGCTCGTTCGGCGTCGTGGTGACGATCGTGCAGCTGTAGAGCCAGCCGTCGTCGAAGCCGCGATCCTCGGGGTCCTCCCACTCCTTACGCGTGCAGAGGCCGGCGAAGGCGAAGGTCTCGCCGCCGTCGACGGTGAAGCGCCAGGGCTGGCGCGGCTGCTTGGGGTCCTCCGCCTTCATCCACTCGTAGAAGCCGTCGGCGACGATCAGGCAGCGGTGGCGGAACTTGCCGACCAGCGGCGAGTAGGCGCGGCTTGATTCGAGGTTCTCGGCCTTGGCGTTGATCATCCGGTAGCCGACCTTGAGGTCCTTGGCCCAGCGCGGCACCAGGCCCCAGCGCATCAGCCGCGCCTCGCGCTCGCCCTCGGCGGCCTCCTCGGGATCGGGAGAGGAGCGCACGGTCAGCACCTCCTGGCTGGGCGCGACATTGAAGCGCCCGAGTGCCCCTTCGACCTTCTTCAGCCGCTCGGCCGTCGGCGGCGGCGCGTTGCCTTCGGAGTTGCGCTCCAGCGCCTTCTCCAGCTCGACCTGGAACTTGTCGGCGATCTGCTTGGCGTTTTTGGCCGTGACCGTGAAGCGTCCGCACATGACTAGGCCACAACTGTGGCAGGGCGGGCCTCGGGATGCTCTCGGTACCACTCGAGCGTGCGCTGGAGACCATCGGCCAGCTCGACCTGCGGACGCCAGCTGGTCAGTTCGCGCAGCTTGGCCGAGTCGACGTACTGGCGGTCGATCTCGCCGTCGGGGGTGCCCGAACCCAGGTATTCGGGTTCGACACCGGTACCGGCCACCGAGGCAATCAGGTCGACGACCTCGCGCACCGAGTGCGGGCGCTCGCCGCCGGCGTTGAAGGCCTCTCCCCTGGCCTCGCCTTGGCCAAGTGCGGCCTCGATCGCAAGGTAGGCGCCGACGGCGTCATCGACGTGGAGGAAATCGCGCTCAGGGCTGCCGTCGGAGCGGATCACCGGCGGACGGCCGTCGAGCACGGCGATCGTCGTCTCCGGGATCAGCCGCGAGAAGTTGAGGTCGCCGCCGCCGTAGATGTTGGCGAAGCGGGTCACCGCCAGCGGTAGTCCGTAGGTGCTGGCGTAGCTGCGGGCGACGATGTCGGCGGCGGCCTTGCTGGCGTCGTAGGTGTTGGCGGCGCGCAGCGGGAAGTCCTCGCGGTAGGGAAGCTCGGGACTCGATCCGTAGGCCTTGTCGGAAGAAGCGAAAACGACCCGTGAGGCGTCGTGCTCGCGGCAGGCCTCGAAGACGTTCCAGGCACCGCGCACGTTGACTTCCAGCGTCTCCAGCGGCGACTTGCGCGCAACGCCGACGATTGTCTGCGCCGCGAGGTGGAAGACCGCGTCACAGCCGGCCACAGCTCCCGCGACGGACTCGGCGTCGCGCAGGTCCCCCTCCGCCAGCTCCACCTGATCTCGAAGGCCGAGTAGGTCGAGGCTGGAGCGTCGCGGTCCGCCGACGTCGGCAAGACGGGGATCGGGACGGTCGAGCACCCGAACCTCGTCACCGCGGGCGAGCAGCGCCCCCACGAGGTGCGACGCGACGAATCCGTGCGCCCCGGTGACCAGCGAGCGACTCATCGCCAAGCCTCCTTCCGGTGCGCTTTATGTGGGCACAGGCCATAAAAGGCGCACCGGAAGGTCATCGGGCCGCCGCTCCCGCCCAGACGGTCCAAGGAGGCGCGCCACCGGCCCAGAGATCGTTGAGCTCGACCGCGTCCTTGTAGGTGTCCATGCAGTCCCAGAAGCCCTCGTGCCGGTAGGCATTGAGTTGACCGTCGGCGGCGAGGCGCTGCAGTGGTTCGCGCTCGAGCACGCTGTCCTCCTCGATGTAGTCGAGCGCATCCGGCTCGAAGCAGAAGAACCCACCATTGATCCAGTGCTCGCTGCGCGGCTTCTCGACAAAGCCCTCAACCTTGTGATCAGCTCCGAGCTCAGCCACGCCCCATTGCAGCCGGGGCTGCACGACGGTCACCGTGCCGAGCGCACCCTGGACTCGATGGAACCCGAGCAGCGCCTCGAGATCGATGTCGGCAACACCATCGGCGTAGGTGACGCAGAAGCTCTCACCGCCGAGCCGCTCGCCGAGAAGTGAAATCCGCCCGCCGGTCGGCGTGTCGAGCCCGGTGTCGACGCAATCGACCTCCACGCAATCCGGCCAGTTTTCGGAAGCGACGAAGCTCTCCACCATCTCGCCGAGATAGCCGGTCGCCAGAACGAAGCGCTCGAACCCCTGCGCCGCGTAGATCCCGATCACGTGCCAGAGGATCGGCCGGCCGCCGATCTCGACCAGCGCCTTCGGCACCGACTCCGTCCGCTCACGCAGCCGCGTGCCGCGGCCGCCGCAGAGGATGACGACGGGCGGCTTAGCCACCTGCGACGGCAGGCAGAATCGTTACCTCGGCGCCGTCGTCGATCTGGGTCTCGAGGCCCTGCTGGAAGCGGATGTCCTCGCCGCTGACGTAGACGTTGACGAAGCGGCGCAGGTCGCCGTCCTGGGTGATCCGCTCGCGCAGGGTGCCGTGCGCCTCGAAGACCGCGTCGAGCACCTCGCCGACGGTGGATCCGGCAACCTCGAGCTCGGCTTCTCCCCCGGTCGCCGCGCGCAGCTGGGTCGGGATCTTCACGGTGACTGACATCAGGCGCTTACCTCCTGGGCGAACTCGGACTCGAAGCTCTCGAGCTGGGGGTCGATTTCGTGCATGCGGAACCTATCGCGGGTTGCGTCGAGGGTCTTCAAACCCTCACCGGTGATGTAGACGACGACGCGCTCGCCGGCGCCGAGCTCACCGCGGTCGGCCAGCTTCTTCAAGACGCCGATCGTGACGCCGCCGGCGGTCTCGGTGAAGATGCCCGTGGTCTCGGCCAGCAGGCTGATTCCATCGCGGATTTCGGCGTCGCTGACCGAGTCGATCCCACCGCCCGTGCGTCGGGCATGCTCGACCGCGTAGGGGCCGTCGGCGGGATCACCGATCGCCAGGCTCTTGGCGATCGTGTCCGGGCGCTGCGGCTTGCAGACGTCCCAGCCTTCGGAGAAGGCCGTGGCGACGGGGCTGCAGCCCTCGGCCTGGGCGCCGTTGAAGACCGGCTGGGAGCCCTCGACCAGGCCAATGTCGAGCCACTCCTGGAAGCCGCGGCCGACCTTGGTGAAGAGCGAGCCCGAGGCGATCGGGCAGACGACGCGGTCCGGCAGTTTCCAGCCGAGCTGCTCGGCCGTCTCATAAGCGAGCGTCTTCGAGCCCTCGGCGTAGTAGGGGCGCAGGTTGACGTTGACGAAGGCCCAGGGCCGCGTTTCAGCGAGCTGGGTGCAGAGGCGGTTGACGTCGTCGTAATTGCCGCGCACGCCGACCAGGTTGGTGCCGTAGATGCCCGTTGCGAGCAGCTTCTGCTCCTCGAGATTGGCGGGCACGAAGACGTAGGAGCGCAGGCCAGCGGCAGCGGCGTGCGCTGCGACGGCGTTGGCGAGGTTGCCGGTCGAGGCGCAGGCGACGGTGTCGAAGCCAAGCTCCTGCGCCTTTGCCACGGCGACGGCGACGACCCGATCCTTGAAGGAGTGGGTCGGGTTGGCGGCGTCGTTCTTGATCCAGATTTCAGCGTCGACGCCGAGCCGTTCGGCCAAGCGGTCTGCCTTCAGCAGCGGCGTCAGGCCGGGCTCGAGCGGATCGCCGGGGCGTCCCTCGAACGGCAGGAAGTCGGCGTAGCGCCAGATGCCCTGCGAGCCAGCCTGGATCTTGCGCTTTGTCTCCGCCGGGTCGAGCGCCGAGTAGTCATAGGCCACTTCCAGCGGCCCGAAGCAGTTTTCACAGGCGAAGTGGGCGCCGAGGTCATAGGTCGCGCCGCACTCCTTGCATTTCAGATTCTCGATGGACATCCGATCAACCCTCTCGTTGCGTTACCGCCAACAAAAAAACCTCCGCCTTTTGTGGGGCAGAGGTCCGATCGGACTTTCCCCACATCTTCCAGGCCTTTGACTTGACCTGCTGGAGTTGGCACCTCCCTCGAATCTGACGACTCGAGCCGGTTGCCGGGGTTTCATCGGGCCAGTCCCTCCACCCCTCTAGATGTGGCGCTTATGTAGGCATGAACCTTACCAGGGGGTTTCCTGTTAACCCAATGCGGGGATCGGCGGGCTAACCTGTCGCCCATGCCCGACGAGACGATGAGCGTTAACGATGCCGAACCTTCCGAAGCCGAGGCTGCGACGCGTCGGCCGGCGCGAAGAGCTCATCTCCGCGGCAGCACAGGCTGAGCCGCAGACCCCCAACGTCGAGCAAATCGACTCCGCCGGCCTGCGCTGGGTCAACATCGAGCGCCCGGGAGCACTGGAGCGCACCTGGCTCGAGCAGAACTTCGACTTCCACGCCCTCGACCTCGAGGACGTGCTCTCGCGCAACCAGCGGCCGAAGATCGATGTCTACGACGAGTACCTCTTCATCGTCCTGCACTTCCCGATCTTCGACCCGGCCGCCGGGCGGCTGGGCACGGGCGAGCTCGACCTCTTCGTCGGCCCCGGCTACGTGGTGACGATCCCCAATCAGCCGCTGCAGCCGGTCGAGTACCTCTTCGAGCGCTGCCGGGCCAAGGAGGAGATGCGCGAGCAGCTCTTCTCGCGCGGCTCCGGCTACCTGCTCTACCGCCTGGTCGACGACAGCTTCGACTACTGCTTCCCGATGCTGCGCAAGATCGGCAACAAGCTCGACGCGCTCGAGGACGACATCTTCGAGGGCCGCTCGGAGGAGGTCGTGCGCGACATCTCCAACGTCAAGCAGGAGATCATCAACTTCCGCAAGGTGATCCGGCCGCAGCGACCGGTGCTGCGCGATCTGGAGAAGGTCAAGCAGCGCTACCTCGCCACCGACCTCGACCTCGAGATCTACTTCGACGACATCGTCGACGCCCACGAGCGGATCTGGGACATGCTCGAGAACTACAAGGAGGTGGTCGACTCGCTGGCCGAGACCAACGAGTCGGTGATCTCCCACCGCGTCAACGACATCCTCCGCGTGCTCACCTCGATCAGCGTCATCGTCCTGCCGCTGACGCTGCTGGCCAGCATCTGGGGAATGAACGTCGCCGTCCCCGGCGAGGAGGACATGACCGCCTTCTGGATCGTCGTCGGGATGATGGTGGTTCTGCTGCTCGGGATGGTCGGCTACTTCCGCAAGCGCGGCTGGCTCTAATCGAGTCGGCGCGCCTGCGTATAGCCTGCCGCGAGTGGCAAATTTCCGCATCTGGGCGCCCTGGCGCCTCGCCTACGTGAAGGACGCAGCCAAGGACAACGAGGAGCAGTGCATCTTCTGCGCCAAGCCGGCCGCGGATGCCGATGAGGAGAACCTGATCGTCCACCGCGGCGAGAGCTGCTTCGTGATCCTCAACCTCTTCCCCTACACGAACGGGCACCTGATGGTGGCCCCTTATGGGCACATCGGCCGCATCCAGGACCTGCCGGCGACGACCGTCGCCGAGATGATGGAGCTGGCCCAGCGGGCGATGAGCCGCCTGGAAGGGGTATACGAGCCGCACGGCTACAACGTCGGCTTCAACCAGGGCCGCGTCGCCGGCGCCGGGGTCGAGCACCACATACATATGCACGTCGTCCCCCGCTGGGGCGGCGACACCAACTTCATGCCGGTCATCGCCGACACCAAAGTGATGCCGCAAACCCTCGAGCAGAGCTACGCAGCACTGAAGGGAGCATTTTGAGCGAGCAGCCGATTCTGGCGCCCCCCGGAATCTTCAAGGCCTACGACATAAGAGGTCTCTACGGCGAGGAAATGGACGAGAGCACCGCGCACGCGATCGGCCGCGCCTTCGCCCGAGTGATCGGCAAGCTGCGCGGTAAGCCGACGAGCGAGCTGCGGATCGGGCTCGGCCGCGACATGCGCCTGACCGCGCCGGCGATGGCGGCGGAGCTGCGCGACGGCCTGATCTTCGAGGGCGCCACCGTGCTCGACGCCGGCATGGTCGCGACCGAGATGCTCTACCACCTGGTCGGCTCGCGCGAGCTCGACGGCGGCGCGATGGTCACCGCCTCGCACAACCCCAAGGCCTACACCGGGGTGAAGCTCGTCCGCGAGGGCGCCCTCCCCCTCTCCGGCGACGCCGGGATCGGCGATGTCAGGGCCGAAATCGAGGCCGGTTTCGGACACGCGCCCGGCGGCGGCTCTTTCGAGGAGGTCGACATCTGGGAGGAGTTCCGTGCCTATGTCCTCTCCTTCATCGACTCCACCAAGGTGAAGCCGATGAAGGTCGTCGTCGACGGCGGCAACGGCATGGCGGGGCCGATGGTCGGCCCGACCCTGCACAAGCTCGGGCTGGATCTGGAGGAGATGTACTTCGAGCCCAACGGCGAGTTCCCAGACCACGAGCCCAACCCGCTGCTGGAGGAGAACCGGCGGATGATCATCGATCGCGTGCGCGCCTCGGGCGCCGACCTCGGCATCGCCTGGGACGGCGACGCCGACCGCTGCTTCTTCATCGACGGCAGCGGCGAGTTCTGCGACGGCGACTTCATCTGCGCCCTGCTTGCCCGCGCCGCCCTGGCCAAGAACCCCGGCGCGACGATCCTCTACGACCCGCGCTCGAGCCGGGCCGTGCCCGACCTGGTCGCCGCCGAGGGCGGCCGCTCCGACCTATCGCGCGTCGGCCACGCCTTCTTCAAGGCGCGGATGCGCGAGGAGAGCGCCGCCTTCGGCGGTGAGGTCTCCGGCCACTACTACTTCCGCGATTTCTGGAACGCCGACTC
Organism: uncultured Solirubrobacterales bacterium; assembly: GCA_963701265.1. GTDB lineage: Bacteria > Actinomycetota > Thermoleophilia > Solirubrobacterales > 70-9 > VRUE01. The sequence goes on along the minus strand of OY969581.1, from coordinate 1,497,547 downwards.
GGGCACGATCCCGGCCCTGCTGGTACTGGAGCTGCTCTCGGTCGACGGCCGCTCGCTGGGCGAGCTGATGGCCGAGTTCCGCTCGCGCTACTTCATCTCCGGCGAGATCAACTCCGAGGTCGCCGACCCGGCGGCGAAGATCGCCGAGATCACCGAGCGCTACAGCGACGGCGAGCAGACCACCCTCGACGGGATCTCGGTCGACTATCCCGAGTGGCACTTCAACGTGCGCCCCTCAAACACCGAGCCGCTGCTGCGGCTCAACCTCGAGTCGCTCGTATCGCGCGAGGACATGGAGGCCAAGCGCGACGAGGTGCTCGGGCTGATCCGCGCGTGACGCTGACGCCAGAGCAGGCCCTGGAGCAGGCGGCGCTGGCCGGCATTCACTGTTTGCGCATCCCCACCCCGTTCGCCGTCGGGCGGGTCAACTGCTACCTGATCGAGGACGACCCGCTGACCCTGGTCGACACCGGGCCCAACTCGGGCAAGGCGCTCGATGAGCTGCAATCGCAATTGGCCGCGCGCGGCTACTCGATCGACGACCTCGAGCTGCTGGTAATCACCCACCAGCACATCGATCACCTCGGCCTGGCCGAGATCGTGGTGCAGCGCTCCGGCGCCGAAGTGGCGGCGCTCGGCGCCGCCACCGAGCGGCTCGCCAACTTCGACGAGGACGCCGAGGCCGAGGACAGCTTTGCCGTCGAGCTGATGATCCGCAACGGCATCCCCGAGGAGGTGACGGTGGCGCTGCGCAGCGTCTCGCGCAGCTTCCGCGGCTGGGGCTCGCACGTCGAGGTCACCCAACCCCTTGCGGACGGTCAGGACCTGCCCTTCCGCGACCGCACCCTGCAGGCGATCCACCGCCCCGGCCACAGCCCCTCCGACACGGTCTTCTGGGACGAGGAGCGCAAGATCCTGATCGCCGCCGACCACCTGATCGCCCACATCTCCTCCAATCCGCTGATCAGCCGCCCGCTCGACGGCTCGAGCGGGCGGCCGCAGGCGCTCGTCACCTACATCGAGTCGATGCGCAAGACGCGCGAGATGCCGGCCGAGATCGTCCTCTCCGGCCACGGCGAGCCGATAACCGACCACGTCGCCCTGATCGACGACCGCATCGCCAAGCACGAACGCCGCAAGGAGAAGATCTACGGGCTGATCGCCGAGCAACCCCGTAGCGGCTACGAGGTCGCTCAAGCGATCTGGGGCAACGTCGCCGTCACCCAGGCCTTCCTAACCCTTTCCGAGGTGATCGGCCACGCGGACCTGCTGGTCAACGAGGGGCGCGTGCGGGAAGCCGAGGACGGCGAGGTGATCCGCTACGAAGCGCGGACCACCCCACCATCCCCCTCTTAAACGCGTCCTTGACTATTCGATTTCCAGGAATTTCGCGTCAGCTAAGCCCGGATCGCTGATCAAATGCGTCCATAAGCTGTAGGTGTCACCTAATAACGCTTTGCAGAAGAGGTTCGGAGCGCCTTCCTTTAACACACTTCCGATCCCCTGGGTGAAAATGGACCTGTTGATCAGGGTTTTGGTCTCTAACATCGTGTGAAGAATTCCACCGATGCTGTAGTTGCAGCCAAATAACGTGAATGCCCACGGGGTGACCTCCCAGGCGCCGGCCCCTTCATATTCGGTGGCGTCGATCGAGTCGACCCAGGGCAGGCTGGCCGCTCCCACTTCGGATTTGGTGCATTTCGTCAGCGTGACGCTGGTGACCGACGTTTCCATTTTGTCTTTTTCTTTTTCGGTTATCGGGTCAACTATTTTTCCTTTGACCGTGAGTTCGCATTTATTGATGACCGAACCTTCTTCGCCTTTGATGATGAATTCGCCTTCGGTGCCTTCAAAGGTGGTCCCCACGCTCGCCGTTTTGCATTCTTTTTTTTCGGTGCAGCTGAGGTAGCGGTGGACCGTCGCGGTCGCGGGTGCGACCCCCAAGACAAGAACGAACAGCGCCAGCAGCGACGCCAGCCCAAGTGACTTGAACATTGCTCTCCCTTCCGGTGGCCGGGAGGCCACGGAGTTCGCGGCCCGCCCATCGGGACGAGCCTGACTGGGGCGCTTGCCTACCACACGGCATATGTTCAATCAAGAAAAACCTTGCAATAGCCCAGGGCTTCCAGCGGCGGCTCAGCTCGACAGTCGGCGGGCGCCGGATCGGCGGCTTGGAAGTCCGCCGGCCTGAATCGCAATACGCTCCCACACTGCCCGGGCCCACCCAGATCCAAGATGCAAGCGAAAATCCGCTCTAGAAAGCTCCGTAAGTCCGCCAAGAAGCGGATGCTGATCATCGTCAACCCCTACGCGACGACGGTCTCGGATCGGCTCAAGAACCTCGTGGTCTACGCGCTGCAGGGGCGCTTCGAGGTCGAAACGATCCTGACCGAGGCGCAGAACCACGCAACTGAGATCGGGCGCGAGGTGCGCGATCACGGCTATGACGTGGTCGTCGCCTTCGGCGGCGACGGGACGCTGAACGAGGTCGTCAACGGGCTGGCCGGGACCGACGTTCCGGTCTCGGTGCTGCCGGGGGGCTCGACCAACGTCGTCTGCCGCACGCTCGGCATCCCCAACGACGTCGTCGACGCCACCGAGCACCTGCTGTCCCTGGTCGACGACTGGCAGCCGCGGCGGATCGACCTCGGCAAGGCCGACCACCGTCATTTCGTCTTCTCCTGCGGCGCCGGCATCGACGCCACGGTGGTGAAGCGGGTCGACGCCCACCCGCGGCTGAAGTCGGCCGCCGGCCCCTACTACTTCAGCTGGGCGGCGGTCTCCGCCTTCTATCGCTCCTACCTGATCAATCCGGTCCGCCTCCATGCTGAGACCGGCGGCGGCGAGTCGGCGGAGGGCGTCACCGCGCTGGCCCAGAACTCAGACCCCTTCACCTACTTCGCCAGTCGCCCCGTACGGGTCTGCGAGGGAGTCGAGATCGACGATGGCTCGCTGGCGCTGGGCGTGCTCAAGCGGGCCACGCAGCGCGATATGCCGACCCTGATGTCGCGCCTCTTCAGCGAGGATCGGCCGGCTGGCCGCCATCGCCAGATCGAGCAGTTCAGCCCCATCACAGAGGCCACTGTGACCTCGATCTCGGAGACCAAGGACGGGATCCTCCGCCCCTTCCCGGTCCAGGTCGACGGCGACTACATCGGCGAGAAGACCCGGCTCGAGCTGCGGGCCGAGCCCGGTGCGCTGACCGTAATCGCCTGAGCCCAGGCGCCCGCGACTACAGCCGGACCAGGTTCTGCGCCTCGATGCCGCGGGTGACACCGCGGAAGTCGACAACGAGCGGCGCCCGGGCGACCACTTCTTTGTAATCAACCTCGGGGTGGGCGGTAACGATCGCGACGATGTCGGTCAAGGCCAGCGCCTCGTCCAGGTCGACGGATTCGAGGCCAAGGTCGGAAAGGGCCGGTACGTGAGGGTCGTGGTAGCTGACCTCGCCGCCCAGTTCGATCAGGCGCTTGGTGATTTTCAACGACGGCGACTCGCGAATGTCGCCGACACCGGCCTTGTAGCTGATCCCGAGGATCAGGATCTTGGAGCCGTTGACCGGCTTGCTGACCTGGTTGAGGGCGCGCTCGACCCGTTCGATGCAGAAGGCGGGCTGGGTCTGGTTGATCTTGCCGGCGAGCTCGATGAACTCGGGGTAGAAGTCGTGCTCGCGGGCCTTGAAGGCGAGGTAGAAGGGGTCGACCGGGAGGCAGTGCCCCCCCATCCCGGGGCCCGGATCGAAGCGCATGAAGCCGAAGGGCTTGGTCGCGGCCGCGTCGACCACCTCCCAGATGTCGATCCCGAGGCGATCGCAGAGCTGCGCCATCTCGTTGACGAGGGCGATGTTGACCGAGCGGAAGATGTTCTCGAGGAGCTTTGAGAGCTCGGCGGTCTCGGGGCTGGAAAGGACGACGACCTGGTCGCAGATCAGCGAGTAGAGCTCGTTGGCGCGCTCGGTGCAGGCGGGGGTCAAGCCGCCGACGAGCTTGGGGGTGGTCTTGACCGTGTAGTCGGTGCGGCCGGGGTCGATCCGCTCCGGCGAGAAGGCGAGGTGGAAGTCGGTGCCGGCGGAGAGGCCGGACTCCTCGAGGATCGGCTGCAGGCGCTCGCGAGTCGTCCCCGGGTAGGTGGTCGACTCGAGCACGACGAGCTGGCCGGGCTGCAGAACCTGCGAGAGCGCCGTCGCCGAGTCCAGCAGGTAGGTGAGGTCGGGCTCGCGCGAGCCGGTCAGCGGCGTTGGCACGCAGATGATCACCGCTTCGCAGGAGGCGAGGTCGGCTTGGTTCGAGGTCGCCCGCAGGCGGTCCCCAAGCGGCGCCAGCACCTCATCGGTGATGTCCTCGATGTGGCTGCGGCCCGCGTTCAGGCCCTCGATCTTGCGCTGGTCGGAGTCGAGCCCGACGACCTCGTGCCCCGCCTCAGCGAAGGCAACGGCCAGCGGCAGGCCGACGTATCCCAGTCCCACGATGCCGATCTTCATTGCGCCAGTGTAGGCAGGCCGGGGCGCGCCTTGAGCGTTATTCATACCTCGACAACGGTTGATCCAGGCCGTAGCTCGCGTCCTGCGCTGAGCGCTAGCATGCCGCCAATCATCGCCAGGTCGAGAGATTTCCGGACATCCACACGGTGAGCGGCGCAGCCCTTCAAGCCTCTGATCTGGCGCCTGGACTGCTGCTCGGCGCCGACGTCAAGATCGGCCCCGACGTCCTGATCGGCGGCAACGTCGTCATCCACGCCGGTGTGGAGATCGGTGCCGGGGCGCGGGTGGGCGATCACGCCCAGATTCGTGACGGGGCGAAGGTCGGGCCCGGCGCCACCGTCGGCAGCCTCAGCTCGGTCGATCCCGGGGTCGTGATCGGCGCCCGGGCAAGCGTGCAGGCGCGCTGCTACCTCTCGGCGGGCACGGTGGTCGAGGACGACGCCTTCATCGGCCCCGGAGTGACCCTCGCCAACGACAACACGATGGATCGCCATGGGCCGGAGCTGGAGCCGCAGGGCCCATTGCTGCGCCGGGCCTGCCGGGTCGGCGCCGGAGTCGTCGTCTGCCCCGCGATCGAGATCGGCGAGGAGGCCTTCGTCGCGGCGGGCGCGGTGGTCGTCGCCGACGTCGCCCCGCGCAGCGTCGTCATGGGTGTACCGGGGCGGGCCGTGCGGCAGGTGCCGGACGAGGATCTGCTCGAGCACTGGCGCTGAGCCACCGCGCAAGCTCTCGCGCCCCTGTTTCGTTTCCTGGGTGTGATCGTTCTAGGCATCAATCCCGGCTGGGATTCCACGGCCGCCCTTGCCGTCGACGGCAGGATCGTCGCCGCGGTCGAGGAGGAGCGGCTGAGCCGGGTCAAGATGCACCTCGGCTTCCCGCGCCGCGCGATCCCCGAGGTCCTGCGCATCGCCGGCGTCGACCCCGCCGACGTCGACCAGGTGGCCTTCTCCTTCGTCGACTACCTGGCGGCGCACCCGGCGATCACCCAGCTCCTGCTGCGCGATACCGGCTTCCCCTTCGACCCCGAGAACCAGCTCGAACCGGGGAAGGTGCTGCGCTCGCTGCTCAGCGTCGTCGGCGAGCCCGGCGTCGTCACCTCCGGCTTCGGCAAGGCCTCAAACCGCTTCGTCGAGCAGAACTCGGCCACCTACCTGCGCGTCCTCGCCGAGCTCGGCATTCAGGTCGATGAGCTGACCCCGGTCGACCACCACCTCTCGCACGCCGCCAGCGCCTTTTACACCTCGCGCTTCGACGACTGCCTCGTCGTCACCGCCGATGGCTGCGGCGACGGGCACAGCGCCACGGTCAGCCTCGGCCGCGACGGTGAGATCACGCGGCTGGCCGGCAGCGAGGAGGACCACTCGCCGGGCTTCCTCTACTCCAGCGTCACCTCCTTCCTCGGTTTCCGTGCCCACCGGCACGAGGGCAAGATCACCGGCCTGGCGGCCTTCGGCGACCCCGAGGCCTGCGACGAGCATTTCCGCTCCTGCCTGGAGATCAGCTCCGACGGGCGCTCCTTCGTCTCGGCGCTGGCCGAGACCAGCTGGACCGACAACGTCCGCTACCTGACCAAGCTTCCCGGCCGCCGCTACTACCGCAAGCCCGTGCTCAACGCCTACGAAGAGCACTACCGGCGCAACCTCGCGGACTACTCGCGCGAGGACGTCGCCGCCGGCGTCCAGGCGCGACTCGAGCGCTTGATGACCGAGTACCTGCAGCCGATCCTGCGTGAGACGGGCACCCGCAAGCTGGCCCTGGCCGGCGGTGTCTTCGCCAACGTGAAGCTGAACCAGCGCCTCTACGAACTCGACGAGGTCGACGAGATCTACGTCCACCCGAACATGGGCGACGGCGGCAACGCGGTCGGCAGCGCCCTGCAGCTGAGCCACCAGCTCGGCTGCAACGGCTCGACCGCGGCGATGGACGACGTCTACCTCGGCCCCTCCTTCAGCGACCGCGAGATCGAGGCGGAGCTGCGCCGCCGCGGCCTGCCGTTCTCACACCACGAGGACGTCGAGGCCGAGATCGCCGAGCGCCTCGCCAAGAGCCGCATAGTCGGGCGCTTCAACGGGCGGATGGAGTACGGGCCGCGGGCATTGGGCAACCGCAGCATCCTCGCCAGCCCGATCGACCCCAGCGTCAACGACACGCTCAACAAGCGGCTCAGCCGCACCGAGTTCATGCCCTTCGCACCCAGCGTGCTGGCCGAGGACGCGGAGGAGTACTTCGGCATCTCCAACGGCAGCAGCCGCACGGCGGAGAACATGACGATCACCTGCGACGTCGATGCTGAGCAACGCGCCCGGATCCCGGCGGTGACCCACGTCGACGGCACCGCGCGCCCGCAGCTGGTGCGCAAGGAGGTCAATTCCTCCTACCACGCGATCCTCTCCGAGTACAAGAAGCGGACCGGCCTCAGCGCCTTCGTCAATACCAGCTTCAACATCCACGAGCAACCGATCGTCTGCACGCCGGGCGACGCCTGCACCGCCTACGAGCAGGGCTCCGTCGACACGCTCGCGATCGGCCCTTTCCTCGTCGAGAAAGACTGAGTCGGCTCAGGCGGCGGGGCGCCGTCCGTGCCCCCGCCAGGAGTTGCCGTTGCGGTCCTCGATCTCGATCGCCTCGAGACCGGCCCAGTGCAGCCAGCCGCGCAGCTCGCCGGCGCCGACGTAGCGCGTCTGCGGAGCAACCAGCTGATCGGCGATCACCGCGCGCTTGCGCCGGAAGGAGAAATCAGCCAGCGGCATGAAGTGCCCTCGCGCCGGCAGCCACCGCTCCAGCCGCGTTCCGCGAGCAGGTCCGTACACGCCGCCCACGAGCGCCTGCAGAACCGCGGCGGCCGGCAGCGTGAGGAAGCCGAGCGCCCGTGGCGAGAGGCGCGTGCTGAGGCGGCGCAGGGGCTCGATCGCGTAGCGGGCGAGCGCGTTGCCCTCGTCGGCGTAGACCCAGACGAAGAGCTCGCCACCGGGGCGCAGCAGGCGCGCCAGCGAGGCGACGGCAGCGGCCGGGTCATCGAGGTGATGGATAACGCCGAGCGAGAAGATGAAGTCAAAGCCGCGCTCCGCCGAGCCGGGCCGGAAAGGCGGCTGCATCAAGTCGGCCTGCAGAACGCGCGCGGCCGGCTCCCCCGCAACCATCTGCTGGGCGGTCTCGACCGCGTCGCCAAGGTCGACCGCCCAGACCTCGCGCGCCCCGTAGCGAGCGGCGAAGAGGGCGTGGCGCCCGGGGCCGCAACCGGCATCGAGCACGGCCTTGCCGGCGAAGAAGTCCGGCCCGCGGGGCGCGATCACGTCGCGGAAATGCTGCTCGTGCTCGGCCGAGAGGTCGGTGAACTCGCGCCCGTGCCAGGCGAAGGCCTCGGCCGTGCGGACCTCCTCGCTGCCACTGGTGCCGGGCAGCAGCCGCGGCACCCCCGCGCGGACGGGGTAGCGCTCGGCGCAGGACTCGCAGTCCAGGGCGCTCTCCCCGGCGACAAGCGAGCCGCCGCAACACGGACAGACGAGCTCGATCGCGGCGGTGCTCATGCCCTCACCGGCAGCGGCGTCGCCGGGCCGCCCTGCAGCCCACGGCTCGCCGCGGCTATCGCGCTCGCCCGGGCGCGCCAGTGCTCGGCGACCCGGCGCGGCGTCTCGATCCAGAAGTCGCCGTGTTGGGCGATCTGGCGCAGCAGCGCCTCGTAGGTATCGCTCCAGCCCGGGAAGAGCTCGCGGTCGAAGGTGTACTCGTGGATGTTGGCGACGAGGCAGCCACCCTGCCCCGCCGCCGTCGAGACCAGGTCGCGGAGGCGGTCCTCGGCCTCGCCGGGATCGGCGGAGCCGTAGAGCAGCAGCTGCTGGTCCATCCAGGCAAAGGGCAGTTGCAGCGTGTCCAGCTGCCGGCGCAGCCGGGCGTGGAAGGGAAAGAACGGGTGGGAGAGGCCGTTGCGCCAGCCGAGCTGCTGATCGTGGCCGAGGGTCGTGTCGTACTCGAAGCCCAGCTGCTCGTGCAGCAGCAGCGTCTCCTCAGGGTGGCTTGGATCGAGGTGGAGGTAGTGGTGCCTGTTGCCCACAACCTCGACCCCGGCCGCGCGCTCGAGCCGCTCCTTCTCGCGCTGGAAGCGCTCGGCACTGGCGTGGGCGTGATAGCTCGCGTGCAGGCCGATCTCCGTGCCGTCGCCGTCGAGGCGTTGGAAGAGCTCGCGGAAGCGCGGTGTGGTTATGTCGTAGAAGGGGTCGGGCGTTCCCGTTGCGTACTCGCGCAGCGAGCCCTTGCGGGGAACGAAGTAGAAGGCGGAGTTGCCGCCCCAGCGCTGCTCCAGTTGGGTCCAGGACTCGAAGTGCCAGGTCGAGCGCCGTCCCGCCAGCACCTGGAGGGCCGGCCTCACACCGCCCAGCCCCCGGCGCGCGAGCACGCGGGCCGGCTCCAGCCAGCGCACCACCTCGGGGTAGTCGACGTCGTGGGTGAAGCACGCCGCGGCCTGCTTTCCGCCGGGCCAGCGCGGAATACCCGCGGCCAGTCCCACTCCGAGCAGCTCGCGCTCGAGGTGGGCTGCGATGCGCGAAGCGAGCGCCTGGGGAAAGAGGCCCTGCTCGAGCAAAGCGCCCTGCGGTTGAGGATGACCATGCTCGTTGCGTGGCCAGCCCCGCTCGGCGCAGGCGGTGCCAAGCCAGAAGACATCGAAGGCAAGGTCATGGTCGATGACGAGGCCACCGTCGCTCCTGGTCACTCCCCCACCCGAGCCCGCCACGTCGGCGAAGCTGAGCATGCTCCAGTCCTCGCGCTCCTCAACGCCGCGCAGGGTGAGCTGGTCGCGCCGGCGCCAGAGCTCTGGATCGGCGCGCACCTCGATCGCCGCCTGCGGCAGCGTGGCGGCGCCCGGCGCCAGGTGGGCGATGTCGCACTCCTCGCCTGCCGAGACCTCGACCCAGGTGCGGCCCAAGGTGGTGAGCAGGAGCCGCCAGGTCCAGGCCAGCTCCGGGCCGTAGGCAGCCCTCAGGCCCGGATCGAGGGCGATCCGAAGCGGCGCCGCCGGGGCGGATGCAGGCGACGGCTCAGCCATGACCGAGATGCCGATCTATATGGACGCAAACCCCCATGCCACCGATAAACGGACCGCGGGCGAGGTTATTTTCGAAGCGGCCCGCGCAAGCTGCCGTGCCCCTGCGCCGTTTCTTGCACATGACGGTCGTGAGCCAGCCAACCTCGGACGCCCCTGCTTTCCTCGATTCATTGCGCGTCGTGGTCAGCGCCGAAGACACGACGATCCGCGCCAGGATCGCCGCCGCGCTCGGCGTAATCGGGGTCGAGCCCTCAGACGTCGCCACCGAAGACCTCTTCGGCCTCGAGGCCGGCCCGGCGGTGATCGTCGTGCTCACCTGCGACCTCGACGCTCCCAGCGAGATGGCGCTGCTGCGCCGCCTGCAGCGCGAGCTGCCAGGCCCGTCGATCGTCGCGGTCTCGCCCCAGACCACCGGCGCCGGTGTCCGGCGGGCACTGGAAGCGGGGGCCGACGCGGTCGTCTTCGAGTCCGAGCTGGAGTCGACGCTCGCGGTCGCGGTCAGCGCCGTCGCCAGCGGCCAATCGGTCGTCCCGCGCAAGGTGCGCGCCAGCGTCGAGCGGCCGGCGCTCTCACACCGCGAGCGCCAGGTGCTCTCCTTCGTCTCCGTCGGCATGACCAACGCCGAGATCGCCGAGCAGCTCTTCCTTTCCGAGAGCACGATCAAGAGCCACCTCTCCTCCGTCTTCACCAAGCTCAGCGTGCGTTCGCGGCGCGAGGCCGCGGCACTGTTCCGCGAGCTCGAGCGCGCCACCGGTGACACCATCAACGGTGGCGCAGCAGCCGAGGGGGCGACGGCATGAGCGCCAACGGCCCCAGCGCGACGCTGCCCGCCGCGGCGACCTCCGCCTCCCGCGTGCCCTTCGTTCGCCTCGACGACGCCAACCCGGAGCTGCTCGCCGAGTTGCTCGGGGTGGTCGAGAAGGTCGCTCGCGAGGGCGCCTTCACGCTTGGCAGCGTGGTCGAGGACTTCGAGCGCAACTTCGCCGAGTTCTGCGCGACCGAGCACGCGATCGGCATCTCCTCCGGGACGGCGGCGCTGGAACTGGCGCTGCGTGGCCTCGGCATCGGCCCGGGCGATGAGGTCATCGTCCCCACCTACAGCTTCTTCGCCAGCGCCGAGGCGGTGACCGAGGTCGGCGCCGACGTGCGACTCGTCGACGTCGATCCCGAGACGGCGCTGCTCACCGCCGAGATCGTCGAGCAGGCGATCACGCCACGCACCCGCTGCGTCATCCCGGTCCACCTCTTCGGCCGCCCGGTCGAGATGGACCCGCTGCTGGCGCTCTGCCGCGAGCGCGGGATCGCGGTCGTCGAGGACGCCTGCCAGGCCCACGGGGCGCTCTACCGCGGCCAGCCCGTCGGCTCGCTCGGCGACGCCGGCTGCTTCAGCTTCTACCCCACCAAGAACCTCGGCGGCTGGGGCGACGGCGGCGCCGTCACCACCAACGACAGCGAGCTGGCGAAGCGGATCGGGCTGCTGCGCTCCCACGGCGAGTCGCCGCGGCACAACCACCAGCTGGTCTCCGGCACCCATCGCCTCGACGGGCTGCAGGCGGCGATCCTCGACGTCAAGCTCAGGCACCTTCTTGACTGGAATCAGAGGCGGCGCGATGTCGCGGCAAGGCTGCGCTCGCTGCTCGAGGAGTCCGAGCTGGTGCTGCCGACGCCCGCTGCCGAGCACAGCGACCACGTCTACCACCTCTTCGTCATCCGCTCGTCGCGCCGCGAGGAGCTGCGCCAGCACCTCGACGCCCACGGGGTGGCGAGCGCGATCCACTACCCCACGCCGATCCACCTGCAGCCGGCATACGAGCACCTTGGTCTTGGCCGCGGCGCCCTCCCGGTGGCCGAGCGACTCGCCGCGGAAAACTGCTCGCTGCCGATCTTCCCGGCCATCGAGGACTGGCAAATAGCCGAGATCGCGAGCGCCGTTGAGACCTTTGGCCCCGCAACCTAGTCCTGAGCCCGGGACAAGCGAGGGCCGGCGGAGCCTGCGGATCTGCATGGTCCACTACTCCGACTACTCGGTCGATTCCCGGATCCAACGCCAGGCGCGAGCGCTGGCAGAACGCGGCGACGAAGTCGACTGCATCTGCCTCACCGACGAGGGCAGCGAGCAGGTCGGCGCGGGGGTCATCCGCACTCACCGCGCTGCCGCGGCCAAGCCCCGCGGCGGAGCCCGCGCCTACCTCGAAGGCAACGCGCGCTTCTTCGCCGGTGCCGCGCGCAAGGTCAGCACCCTCGACCGCGAGGACCGCTTCGACATCATCGAGATCCACAACATGCCCGACGCCCTGGTCTTCGCGGCCTGGCGGCCGAAGCTGCGCGGAACGCCGATCGTGCTCAACTTCCACGACACCTTCCCGGAGCTGTTCGCCACTCTCTTCGAACGACAGGCCGGCCACCCGCTCGTACGTCTGATTCGCGCCGAGGAGAAACTCAGCGCCTCGCTCGCCGACGCGCACATATTCGTCACCGACGAGGCCCGCGACCTCTTGCGCGAGCGCGGGATCGAAGCGTCGCGCTCGGAGGTCGTGATGAACACGCCCGACGAGAGCGTCTTCGGCGAGCGGCGCCCACCGCTCACGCCGCCCGCCGAGGATGAGCTGCGCGTGGTCTACCACGGCGGCCTCGCCGATCGCTTCGGCGTCGAGACGCTCGTGCGTGCGGTTGGCACATTGGAAAGTCGCGGTGCCCCGGTCACGCTTGACGTCTACGGCTCCGACGCCGAGGCGGCCAGGGTGCTTGCCGGGAAGGCGGCGACGCTGGCGCCCGCCAATGTGCGGATCGCACCCCAGCCGACGCCGGTGGAGGAGATCCCCGCTCGTCTTGAACAGGCCCACCTCGGTGTGGTGCCAACGCTGCGCGACGGCTTCACCGAGATGCTGCTGCCGGTCAAGCTGCTCGAGTACGTCCACATGGGGCTGCCGGCGATCGCCTCGCGGCTGCCGGTGATCGAGCGCTACTTCGGCCCCGACGACCTGCTCTTCGCCGAGCCCGGCGACCCGGCTTCGATCGCGGCGGCAATCGAAGGGGTGCGGGCCAATCCCGAGGCCGCGCGCGAACGGGCCAAGCGGGCCTCGCAACAGCTTTCGACGATGGAGTGGCGCTGCCAGCGACAGCGCTACCTGGCCTTGATCGACGAGCTGGTCGGCAGCCGCCGGCCGAGCGCCGAGGTAGCAGGTGTCGCGTAGCTCCCTGAGAGAGGCGGCCTTCGAGGGCGTGCGCTGGTTCGCCGTCGCCCGTGTTGCCGCCGAGATCGCCGCCTTCGGCTGCGGGGTGGTCCTTGCCCACCTCGTCCCCCCCGCTGCCTTCGGCACGCTGGCGGTGACCGTGATCGTCAGCGAGCTCGCGCTCTCGCTCGCCGCCGAGAGCATCGGCAGCCCGCTGGTCCAGCGCGAGAACGTCAGCCGCGCCCACTTCGAGAGCGCCACCCTGATCGGCCTCGTCCTCGGTGCGGCCCTGACGCTGCTCACCTTCTTCCTCGCCGTGCCGGTCGGCGGCGCCCTCTTCGGCGCCGACGCCGCCAGTCTCTTCCAGCTGCTCTCGCCGATCTGGATCCTCGCCGGCTTGCGCATCGTCCCCCAGGCCGCCCTGCAGCGCGAGCTCGACTTCCGCCGCCTCGGCGTGATCGAGATCGCCAGCGTGCTGACGGCCTCCGCCGTCTCCGTCGTCGCCGCGGCCGTGTTTGGGCTCGACGCCTCGGCCTACATCGTCGGCATGCTCGTCGGCGCGGTCTTGGCGCTCGTCCTGCTGACCGCGGCAACCTCGCTGACCCTGCCCCGCTGGCACCCGCGCGAGCTGCGCGAGGTGCTCTCCTTCGGCGCCCCCGCCGGCCTCGCGGGCGCCGCCTGGGTCGGCTTTCGCAACATCGACTACGCGATCCTCGGCGCGGTGATGAGCCCGCGCCAGGTCGGGTTCTACTACCGCGCCTACACCCTCGGCGTCGAAAGCGAGCAGCGGATCAGCGGCATCGTCTCCCGCATCGCCTTCCCGGTCTACTCGCGGACCGACGACCACGACCACATGCGCGCCGTGCGCGCCCGGGTGATCCGCGTCAACGCCACCGCGGTCTTCCCGGCCCTGGCGCTCTTCGCCGCGCTGGCGCCTGTCCTCGTGCCCTGGCTCTTCGGGGCGCGCTGGGAGCCGGCCGTCGTGCCGGCGCAGATCCTCGCCTTCGCCGGCATGGCGATGACGATCAACAACGGCACCGGGCCGTTGCTGCTCGCCGCCGGCCGGCCGCGCACGCTGGCGATCTTCAACGTCGCCCTCTTCGCCAGCTACGCGGGGACGATCCTCGCCACCGCCTCGCTCGGCCTGACCACGGTCTGCGTCGCGGTCGCCTGCTTCCAGGTCGTCGCCCTGCTGATCGCCTACGGTCTCGTGCTCGGGCCGCTGGTCGGCGTCGGGTTGCGGCAGCTGACCCATGACCTCGGCCCCGCCCTGGTCTCCAGCGCCGTCCTCCTTGCTGTCTCGGCACCGGCGATAAACGCGCTCGACAACGCCGGGGTCCCCGCTGTTGCGGCGCTGGCGCTGGCCGGGCTTGCCGGCGGGGTCGCCTATCTGCTGGTCCTTCGCCAGCTCTTCCCCGGCGCCTGGTCCGATGTGCGCCTGGTCGCTTCGCACCTGATCCCTGACCGCTTCCAGCGCGGCCGCCAAGCAACGCCGGCCGCAACTGTTGCGGCGGTGCCCTCACCGCAACCGCAACAGCTGCGGATCAGCGTCGCGATCCCGGCCCGCAACGCCGCACCGTGGATCGGCGAGACGCTCGACTCGGTCCTTGGTCAGACCCGCCCACCCGACGAGGTGGTCGTGGTCGAGAACGGCTCGACCGACGGCACCGACAAAGTGCTGGAGCGCTACGCCGGCCGGATCAAGGTCGTGCAGATGCAACCGCGGGGCGCCGCCGCCGCCTACAACCGCGGCTTCATCGAGGCCAGCGGCGACTACGTCGCGATGTGCCCCGCCGACGACGTCTGGCGACCCGACAAGCTCGAGCGCCAGGCCGCCGCGCTCACCGCCCATCCCGAGGTCGACGTGATCTTCGGCCACGCCCGCCATTTCGGCGCCGACACCAGCGAGTACAAGCGCCCGCCCGGCGAGGGCGTTCTTGACCGCGAGGCGCTGCTGCACGCGATGTACGTCGAGAACCTGATCCCGGCACCGACCTCGCTGATCCGCCGCTCGCTCTTCGAGCGGCTGGGGCGCTTTCGCGAGGACATGCTGGTCGAGGACTACGAGTTCTGGATGCGCGCCCTGCGCGACGGCGCGACCTTCTTCTACGACCCCCACCTGCTCGTCGACTACCGCCGCCACGGCGACAACCTCTCCTCGCAGCTGCTCGACATGCGCCTGCGCGTCGACCACCCGGTGCACCGGGAATACGCCGGCGACGTCGACAAGCGGTTCGCCCGCCGGGTGCTCTCCGGCGACATGCGCCAGGTCGGCCGCTACTACCTCGACAGCGGCCGCCTCGAGGAGGCGCAGCGCGCCTATCGCGCCTCGCTGCGCTACCGCCTCTCCGCCAAAGCAGTGCTGGCAGTCCTCGCCCTCAAGCTGCCGGGGTCAGACCGGCTGTGCGAGCTGGAGCAGCGCTATCGCGGACGCTGGTCCGTCGCCTAGCCGATGGCCGCCGCCGCCCGCATCGCCTCGCTGCGCGCCACGTCCACCAAGGACAAGGCAAGCGAGGGGGACGCCCAGCCCTCCGTCCTCGCCCGCCTGGGAGGCGGCGATCGCCTGGCCATGGTCGGGCTCGCGGTCCTCTTCGTCGCCTTCGCGGCGCTGAGCTGGAAGACCTGGGGCAATCCGCAGGCCGACTTCGGCGTCGAGCTGACGACGGCCGACCGGCTCGCCCACGGCGCCGTCCTCTACGACGACATCCGCTACTTCTACGGGCCGCTCGGCGTCTATCCGCTGGCCGGGGCGTTCGCGCTCTTCGGCTCGAGCTTCACCGTCGCCTTCGCCTTCGGCCTGGCAACGGCGCTGGCGATTTTCGCCACCTTCTACGCGCTCGCCCGTACCTGGCTGACGCCGCTCTTCGCCACCGCGGCAACGGCGATCGCGATGGCGATCGGGTTCTCGGGCACGCTCTTCAACTACGTCGCCCCGCACACGACCTCGGCGACCTTCGGCATCCTGGCGATCCTGCTGCAGCTGCTGGCGCTGACCCGCGGCCGGACCGTCCTCGCCGGGGTGGCGGCGGGCGCCGTGGTGCTGACGCGGCCCGAGCTCGCCGCCGTCGCCTTCGCGATCGGCGCCGGCTTCGTCCTCGGCCGCGCGATGGAAAGCGGCCGGCGCGCCGCCCTCGCTGACCTCGCCCGGCTCTTCGTCCCGGCGGCGCTCGTGCCGCTGCTCGTCTTCGCCCCGTTTCTCATCGACAGGGGCCCCGGAGACCTCGTCTTCGACCAGCTGATCCCGCTCGACATGACGCGGATCTCCGGCCTCCGCTTCCAGGCCGATTGGGCGCCCTTCGACCTGACCAGCGTCTTCGCCCTCGGCATGCGCGGGCTCGTCTACGTCGTCCTCCTCGCCGCCCTCGCCGCCGCCTCCTGGCGCTGGCACAAGCGCCACGGCGCCTGGGCGCTGGTGCCGCTACTCGCCGGCGCCGCCGGCCTGCTCGCGCTCGACGCGGCCGCCCACGTCCTCGGCGCCTTCTCCGGCACCACGGGCCTCGTCCAGACCGAGGCGAAGCGCATGCTGCTGGGAATGAGCTGGCTGCCCTTCGTCGTCGTCGGGGTGGGGATCTGGGTGCTGGTGCGGGCGCGCCAGGCCCGCCTCGCCCCAATCACCGGTTCCTGGCCGCTCGACCTCGCCCTGATCGGCGGCTCGCTGATCCTCGCCGGGCGCGCCTACAACCGCTTCACCACCGACACCTACGCCGCCTACTACGCCCCCCTGCTGGTGCTGCTGGCGGTGATCCTGCACCAGAAGATCGCGACCCGCTGGCCCGGCGCCCGGGCGGGCGTGCTGCTCGCCCTCGGCGCCGTCTTCGTCGGGCTCTCCTGGAGCGCGCTGACCAAGGGCTCGGCGGCAAGCGACGAATACACGCTCTGCACCCCGCGCGGCTGTTACATGGCCCCGGCCAACTCCGGCGCGGCTTACGGCCAGGCGCTGGAGATCGTCCGCCAGCGCAGCGCACCCGGCGATCCGATCCTCGCCCTTCCCCTCGAGGGCGGGCTGCCCTTCGCCACCGACCGCCCGCCGGCACTGCGCGAGCTGCAGCTCCTGCCCGGCGTGGTCGACTCCCGCGCCGACGAACGCGAAGCGATCGAGACCCTGAAGCGCCGCGACGTCCGCATCGTCGTGCTCGGCAACACCCGCTTCGACGCCTGGGGCTACCCGGTGATCGGCACCGACTACAACCGCCTGCTGGTCGACTACGTCCGCGGCAACTACACCCAGGTCGCCGAACTGGGCGACTTCGCCGACGCCCCCGAAGGCCAGATCTTCTCGACGGCGTACCGGGTGTACGAACTGCGGGACTAGGCGGGATTCCGCGGATCGGGATCGACCGGTTTGCTGTTCCCGTCTAGGCCCTTGATGAAGGTGAAGCGCTCCGGTTCCTGGGGGCCGTCGGGGTGCAATTCCTTCAGATAAGTGCGACGAACAGCCTCGGCGGGGACCCTGACCTTGACCGTGGGCGTGGAGTCGATGCCTTCCCCCAGAACCTGCCGCTTCGATAGACGCTGCACATCGGCAGCCACCTGGGAGATCTGCTCCGCAAGCTGGGCGACCGCCTCCTCAACCGGCTTGCCACTCGCCGAATACTGCTTCCAGACCATCGCGCTGGAGATCGGGTTGCCCATCTTGCCTTCGAGCGATGCACGTAGAAAGTCGGTCAGCAGGTCCTTCGCGTCGCAGACGCTCGCCAGGTCCGTGGCCTCGAAGAAAATGGTCCGGTCCTGCGCCTTGTCGAAGGGAAGGCTCGTCCCCACCTCCGCGATCATCACGGCAGGCAGGTTCGCCGCATCGCGGACGGCCAGCTCGTAGAAGACGTTGGCGTTCTCCCCGGTCAGGTCGGCAACCACCGCCTTCGCGCCGACGACGTGCTCGACGATCTGCGTGGTGATCGTGCCCGGCTCAGCCATCTCATCAGCCCTGATCACCCGCAGGCCGTGCGCCGCGGCAGCCGGTTCGACCACTGCCCGCATGACGCCATCCGCACGCTTCCGCTCCAGCGAGCCCTCCTCACCGATCGGGGTAATGAAAAAACACTCTTGGTCGAATTGCGACGGAGTCACGTTCATGCTTCCGCAACCCTACTGCCGAGGAATCCAGGCGCCACCACCCGAAGGCGGTGCCTTCACGGCCGACCAACCGTCGGGCACTACGTAAGGTCCCGCACCGCACAGGGCAGACCACCGGTCCTGCCGACGATCTCGGGGTCTCCCGTCAAGAGCACGGCACCCTCCTCGACTGCGAGCGCAATCGCGAAGCAGTCCGCCAGCGCAATCGGATTCTCAGCCTTGAGCGCCGCCACAGCACGCATCGTGGAAACGCCTGGTAGGTCCTCGCTGACCTGAGAGCGCAGCTCGGAGATGACCCGATCGGCTTCCTGCTTACCGTGATCGCGAGTCAAGCGGTAGCTGACCTCGACCAGGTTGATCCAACTCATCACAGGGCGTTCCCGTCGCATCACCTCGTCGACAGCGGCCGCCGCCGGTTCGTCCCCGTCCAGCCAAGCCAGCACCGCCCAAGAGTCCAGGCATGCCCCCACGCGCTACGGCCGCTCGCGACGGCGGTCTTCCACCAATCGCTCGGCCATCCCGCTACTGGCAAATCTCCCCCTCAAAGACGACCGATCTCCCGTCCGTCTGACCACGATGCCGTTCTCAACAGGCTCAAACGACACCCCCGTTCCCGGTCCCAAGCCGGCCTGCTCCCGCAGATCCTTAGGAATCACTACCTGGCCCTTTGCGCCCATTCGCTGAGTCATACCGACCCAGTATAACGCGTTGACCCAGTAGATCTGAGCTAGGCGACTTGGGGTGCGCGCGACGCAGACGCCTGCGTTGAGGCGGCGGCTTTTTTGCGCCGCAGGGCGGCGATCGCCACTGAGCTCTCGTGGGGGGCGACCAGTGGCAGCAGGGCCAAGTAGGCGATCGAGCCGCCGATGCCGGCGATCAGGGCGGCGGCGGTGCCGCTGGTCACGGTAAAGCCGATCAGGCCGGCGAGGCCGAAGCTGGCGGTGGCGAGGCCGCCGAAGCGGAGCGTC
Source organism: uncultured Solirubrobacterales bacterium (assembly GCA_963701265.1). Classification (GTDB taxonomy): domain Bacteria; phylum Actinomycetota; class Thermoleophilia; order Solirubrobacterales; family 70-9; genus VRUE01. The sequence continues at coordinate 1,478,812 of OY969581.1, read as the reverse complement.
TCGCGGCCGAGGGCGGCGGCCAGGGAGCCCGCGGCTCCCCTGGCGCCGGAGAAGGCCAGGGCCGTCGCCAGGCACGCCGGTGCGATGAAGAAGGCGCCGACGGCGCCACCCGCGCCGAAGAGGGCCGAGCCGATCGCCGTGGCGGCCACCTGGAGGACGACCAGGGGGATCGCCAGGGCGTTGACGAAGCGTGCCTTGCCCAGCGCCAGCAGCGCCGGCAGGAGGAGGTTCACGGCCACCGCAGCGATGGTCCAGGGGACCAGCAAGGCCCCGAAAAGGCGCAGTTGCTCGACGTCGGTCGCTTCCAGGCTGGACGGCAGCAGGTTGCCGGCCAAGGTGGGCACGCAGAGCACCAGGACCATCAGCGCCGGCGCCACGACGAGCATCGAGTAGCGGAAGCCCGGGACAACCGTCTCGGCCAGGGCCTGGGCGCGATCGGCGATCGTCGCCCGCCGCATCTCGGCGATCCGCCCCATTCCCAGCGCGAAGGCCGTTCCCGAGACGAGGTAGCTGGCGAAGAGGTAGGTGTAGGAGAGCACCGTGGCGTCGCCCGCCTGGGAGCGGCTGACGAAGGCGATCGTGATCACGTAGAGGCCGTTGAAGGCGAGGTAGATCGCCGTGCGGCCGAGCACCAGCGGTGCCTTGGCGACCGCCTCGCCGATCCGCAGCTGCCCCGGGGCCCGCTCGGGCCCGGCGGGACGGGAGCGGGCGGCGGAGAAGAGCGAACAGGCGCAGGTGACCACCGCCATCGCCAGCATCGACCAGGCGAGCGAGAGCTCGGCGGCGGGCCCGCGGGCGATCAGGAAGACGACCAGGCCGGCGGCTGAGCCGAGCGCATAGGCGAAGGCGACCGCGCCGAAGCGGTTGCGCACGGCGAGCAGCGTCGCCGCTCCCGCCGCCCAGAGCTGCAGCACCATCGCCCCTCCGAGCAGCGGCAGGGCGCTCTCGGTGACCGCCCGGTTGGCGTCCGAGAGGCCGGGGGCAAGCAGCGCCGCGAGCGGCCCCGCCAGCGGGATCGTCGCGATCGCCACGGGCAGGCCGATCGCCGCCATCACGACGGCGAACTCGCGGGGGCCAAGGCGGGCGCGATAACCGACCAGCAGGGGCACCGAGGTGACCCGGATGCTCTGACTGAATACGCCGAAGGTCGCGTAGAGGCCGAAGGCGATGAAGAACCCGTCGGTGCGGCCGCCGACGCCGAAGGAGTCGAGGTAGAGGATCGCCTGGATCCCCGAGGCGGCGGCCATCGCGAACGTCGCCAGCGACATCGCGAGACCCGCGCTGGCGGCGGACGTCGGCGCGGCGGGGGTGTCGGCAGCCGCGCCCTTCATCAGGGTCCGACCCCGGCTTCGTAGTGCGCTTCGATCTCTTTCGCGCTCAGCTTGCGGTCATAGATCGCCAGGTCGTCGAGGTCACCGGCGCCGAAGAGGGCGGCGCCGTTGCGTGACATGAAGTGCAGCAGGGCTTTGGCGAAGGCGCCGCCGCCGGAGCCGCTGACCGTCTTCGTGTAGGAGACGGGGACGCCGTCGACGTAGGGAATGATCTCTTCGGAGCCGGTGGCACTGGTGTCCAGCAGGAAGGCGTAGTGGTGGTATTTGCCGGCGCTGGGGCGGGCGAAGAAGGTGGTGTTGCGCGATTCGCCGCGGCCGATGCCGACGCCGAACTTGCCGCCTTCTTCGGGGGCGTTGGGGTCGACCAGGAAGCCGCCGTCGTTGGCGTTGAAGTTGTTGGTCAGCTCCAGGGCGAGGTCGTCGTCGTTGGCGTATTCGTCCCACTTGAGCCAGAACTCGAGCGTCAGCTGTTCGGTGCCGGAGAGGTCGAGTGAGGCGACCGCGGAGTCGTTGGTGCCGTCGAAGCTGGCGGCGGTGTCTTCGTCTTCGACCAGGGCGCCGGTGGCGCCGAGGGTGGCGCCGGAGTTGGTCGCGGTGGCACCGCCGGCGATGTCGGCGAGGGTCGTGCCCGAGCTCTCACCGAGGCGCCAGTAGTGGGCGAGTCCTTCGGTGCCGAGGACCGCTTCGGCGTAGGGACCCGGAACGGGCGGTTCTTCTTCTTCGGCTTCTTTTTCTTCTTTTTCTTTCTGTTCTTTTTCTTCTAGTTCTTTCGCTTCTTTTTCAGCTTTTTCTTTGGCTTCTTTTTCTTCCTGGGCTTTTTTGCTCCCCGAGCCCGCCTCGAAGTGATCGGCGATCTCTTTCGCGCTCAGCTTGCGGTCATAGATCGCCAGGTCGTCGAGGTCGCCGGCGCCGAAGAGGGCGGCGCCGTTGCGTGACATGAAGTGCAGCAGGGCTTTGGCGAATTTGCCGCCGCCGGAGCCGCTGACCGTCTTCGTGTAGGAGACGGGGACGCCGTCGACGTAGGGAATGATCTCTTCGGAGCCGCTGGCGCTGGTGTCCAGCAGGAAGGCGTAGTGGTGGTATTTGCCGGCGCTGGGGCGGGCGAAGAAGGTGGTGTTGCGCGATTCGCCGCGGCCGATGCCGACGCCGAACTTGCCGCCTTCTTCGGGGGCGTTGGGGTCGACCAGGAAGCCGCCGTCGTTGGCGTTGAAGTTGTTGGTCAGCTCCAGGGCGAGGTCGTCGTCGTTGGCGTATTCGTCCCACTTGAGCCAGAACTCGAGCGTCAGCTGTTCGGTGCCGGAGAGGTCGAGTGAGGCGACCGCGGAGTCGTTGGTGCCGTCGAAGCTGGCGGCGGTGTCTTCGTCTTCGACCAGGGCGCCGGTGGCGCCGAGGGTGGCGCCGGAGTTGGTCGCGGTGGCACCGCCGGCGATGTCGGCGAGGGTCGTGCCCGAGCTCTCACCGAGGCGCCAGTAGTGGGCGAGTCCTTCGGTGCCGAGGACCGCTTCGGCGTAGGGGCCTTTGGGCGGTGCGGCGACGGTCAACGAGTGGGTGACCGTGTCGGTGCCGCCGTCCTCATCGGTGACGCGCAGCTTGACCGAGTAGGTGCCGGCTTTTTCGTAGGTGTGACTTGAGCTGGCGGTTTTGCCCGTTTCGGTCTCGTATTCGCCGTCGCCGTCGAGGTCCCATTTGTAGCTGACGATTTCGCCGTCGGGATCGTTGGAGGCCGAGGCGTCGAAGCTGACTTTTTCACCCACGGACGCCGGTGAGGGCGAGGCTTTGAAGGCGGCGCTCGGGGGTGTGTTGGGTTCCGGTCCGACCCCGGCTTCGTAGTGCGCTTCGATCTCTTTCGCGCTCAGCTTGCGGTCATAGATCGCCAGGTCGTCGAGGTCACCGGCGCCGAAGAGGGCGGCGCCGTTGCGTGACATGAAGTGCAGCAGGGCTTTGGCGAAGGCGCCGCCGCCGGAGCCGCTGACCGTCTTCGTGTAGGAGACGGGGACGCCGTCGACGTAGGGAATGATCTCTTCGGAGCCGGTGGCACTGGTGTCCAGCAGGAAGGCGTAGTGGTGGTATTTGCCGGCGCTGGGGCGGGCGAAGAAGGTGGTGTTGCGCGATTCGCCGCGGCCGATGCCGACGCCGAACTTGCCGCCTTCTTCGGGGGCGTTGGGGTCGACCAGGAAGCCGCCGTCGTTGGCGTTGAAGTTGTTGGTCAGCTCCAGGGCGAGGTCGTCGTCGTTGGCGTATTCGTCCCACTTGAGCCAGAACTCGAGCGTCAGCTGTTCGGTGCCGGAGAGGTCGAGTGAGGCGACCGCGGAGTCGTTGGTGCCGTCGAAGCTGGCGGCGGTGTCTTCGTCTTCGACCAGGGCGCCGGTGGCGCCGAGGGTGGCGCCGGAGTTGGTCGCGGTGGCACCGCCGGCGATGTCGGCGAGGGTCGTGCCCGAGCTCTCACCGAGGCGCCAGTAGTGGGCGAGTCCTTCGGTGCCGAGGACCGCTTCGGCGTAGGGGCCTTTGGGCGGTGCGGCGACGGTCAACGAGTGGGTGACCGTGTCGGTGCCGCCGTCCTCATCGGTGACGCGCAGCTTGACCGAGTAGGTGCCGGCTTTTTCGTAGGTGTGACTTGAGCTGGCGGTTTTGCCCGTTTCGGTCTCGTATTCGCCGTCGCCGTCGAGGTCCCATTTGTAGCTGACGATTTCGCCGTCGGGATCGTTGGAGGCCGAGGCGTCGAAGCTGACTTTTTCACCCACGGACGCCGGTGAGGGCGAGGCTTTGAAGGCGGCGCTCGGGGGTGTGTTGGAGCCGTCGAGGATGATCCCGTGCGGGGTGTTCGGGTCGACTTCCATGTCGGCGAAGACGTTTGCCGTCACCTGTTCGATGCGCGGGTCGCTGATGTCCACCGGTTCGCTGCCGAAGGCGCCGGCGGGGTTGTGCGGGCCCAGCCCCCAGGACCACTGGTCGGTTCCCGCGGCGAAGACCATGGCGCCGCTTTCGGCCGTGTACTTGACCGCGCTGGCAACGTCCGACTGGCCGGGAGGCGCGGAGGACGAGTAAGTCCTGCCCTCGTCCTGAAGCCAGTTGCCGCCTTCGGGGAAGGATTCGGTCAGGCGCACGACGCCCGCGGGCTGCTGTTCGAGGTACTGGGCCTGGGTCGGCACCGCGTCCCACTCCCAGCCGACGAATTTGGAGCCGATCGTGGCGCCCGTTTCCGTTTCGACCCCGGTGTGCCGCCAAAGCGGATCAGCAGCGAACTCGCCGCCTTTGCCTTCGCCCGGCGGGACCTCAAGTGAGAAAGAGGCACCGTCGCGGTCGCCGAAGTACATCGAGCCGAAGAGCGAGTTCTCGGGGGAGTCGGGCCCGACGCGGCCGCCTTCGGGGGCGTTCGGGTCTTCCGGCAGCGTCCCGTCGTCGCGGAAGGTCGTCGTCGCGTTCTCGGGGTTGTCGTCTTCGGTCCCGGCGAGGCCGTCTTTGCCCAAGGCGTCGTCGGCGGTGCCGACTTTGCCGTCGGGGCCCCAGTCGTTGGCTCCGGCGCTGCCGTCGCCGCCAGCCCCCTGCACGGTCTTGAAGCAGACCAGCGTCCTGCCGCTGTCCTGGTAGCGCACCTTCCAGAAAGCCGCGTCGGCGCCGAAAGAGGCGACGCTGACACCTTCGTCGCGCGCCGCCTTGGTTGCCTCGAACTGCCCTCCCGACCAGTACTCGTCGTGGGCGCCGAGCACGATCGCGCGGTGCCCGAGCAGGGATTCGGGGGTGGAGTGGGCGTGCAGGTCATCGCTGTAGGCGACGTCGTAGCCCTGCCGCTCGAGCCAGTAGGCGAGGGCGAAGTCGCCGTTGAGGAACCAGTCGTTGAAGTAGCCGGCCGTGTTGGCGAAGGGCCGGTCAAAGGAGACCTCGACCGCCCGCGGGCTGCCCGAGACGGTCGTCGCGCCGGCCGAGTTGAAGTCATAGAGGGACTTGCCGCCCCAGTTGTTGTAGGCCTCGTAGGTCGTCATCGGGACCTGGAAGACGACTTCAGCGGCCGGGGTGCGCTCATCGTCACGGACGACGAAAACGATCTGGTTGTCCCAGCCGGTGTCGGTGGCGGTCAGGTGGGCCACGTAGATGCCCGAGGCGCGCAGGTCTTCGCCCGGAATCGTGTAGGTGGTTTCCCAACCGGCGCAGCTGAGCAGCCCGGTCGCTTCGTCTGGCACGCCGCAATCCTGGTCGTTGTTGACGACGACTTCGTCTTTGGAGGCAGCGGGGACGTAGAGGCCGCCGGCGCCGCCGTAATAGCCGATGCGAAAGACGTGGACGTCGACTTTGGTCGTGCTCGGTTCCTCCTCAGCGCGGCCGATCTTCAGCTCGACGTCTTCGCCACGGTCGACGCTGGTACGGGTGGCGAAGCCCGCGATGTCGGGATTGGGGTCGGTGAGGCGCCAGGCGTCCGAGGTCGAGCCCCCCGCGCACTGGTTCTCCTCGACCACCGGGATCGGGTTCGGGCACGTCACTTCAGCCGCGGCGTAGCCCGGAAGGGCGAAGGCAAACGCGACCGCGAGACCCACGGCAAGGGCTGTCCTCGATTTCATCGTCACGAGATGAACGTCGCGCTCCTTGCAGTCCTTGCACGCCCCGGTGCATCCGCGTCTACCCACTGGCGCAGCCAGCGCTCGAGCAGGAAGAGGCAGAAGAGGCGCTGGGAAGCCTTCTTGCCCTCGCCGCCGGCGCCGGCGAGCAGTCGATCGAGCTCGTCACTGCGGAAAAGCCCCCGTTCGCGCGTGCGCTCGTCGCGCAGGGTCTCGCTGAGCAGGTCCTCGCGCTGGACTTCGAGCCAGGTGCCGAGCGCCGAGTGAAAGAAGCCGCGCTTGGGCCGGTCGATGATCGCGTCGTCGACGAGGCCGCGCGCGGCCAGCTTCAGCAGCGCCTTGCGGTTGCCAAGCCGCACCCGGTGGGAGTCCGGCAGCGAGCTGCAGAAGCTGACCACGTCCTGGTCGAGGAAGGGAACGCGGACCTCGAGCGACGCGGCCATCGAGGCCTTGTCGAAATAGAGCAGCATGTTGTCGACCAGGGCCAGGCGACTGTCGAGCTGCAGCGTCTCGGCCAGCGGGGTCATCTCCCGCTCGGGCAGCGCCCGGCGGACGACGGCGGCTATCTCCTCCTCGGCACCGGCCTGGAGGAATTCAGGGGTGAAGGTGATCTCGCGCTCGCTTGCCTGCACGACGCGGCTCATCGCCAGCATCCGCTCGGCCGGGTCCGCGGTGCTGAGCGCAGCCAAGCCGCGCGCCGCGGTCGACTCCGGCGGGCGCGTCCGGCCCGCCGCCGCGAGCAGGCCCCGGGCGCCGGGCGTGCGGGCGGCAATTCCCGCGGCCCAGGCGATCTGGTGCTTGCGGTAGCCGCCGAGCAGCTCGTCGGCGCCCTGGCCCGAGAGGGCCACGGTCACCGACTCGCGGGCGAGGCGGCTGAGCAGCATGAAGCCGACCCCGGAGAGGTCGGCAATCGGCTCCTCGACGTGTTCCAGGGTGCGGTCGAGCAGGTCGGGATGGTCGAGGGCGCTCGTTTCCAGCTCGTGATGCTCGGTCCCCAGGCGCGTCGCCACCTGCCTCGCCTCGCCCAGCTCGTTGGCGTCGGCGTCCTCGGCGAAGCCGATCGAGAAGGTCTTGATCCGACCCTCGCCGCTCTCCGTCATCAGCGCCGCCAGCAGGCTCGAATCGAGACCGCCACTCAACATCACACCGAGCGGCACGTCGCTGACCATCTCGGCGCTGACGGACTCCCGCAGCAGCTCGAGCAGGCGGTCGCGGTTCTCCCTGAGGCTGCCGCCGGCGGTGGCGCCGCCCGACCACGGGTCCCAGTACTGATGCTGGTCGACGATGCGGCCGTCCTCGAAGACAAGCGTCGTCGCCGGGGGCAGCTTGTGCACGCCGGCGAAAAGGGTCGCCGGGCCGGGGACGAAGCCCCAGGCCATGAACTGCTCCGCCCCGATCGGATCAAGCGCGGGCTCGACCAGGCCCGCCGCGATCAGCGACTTGACCTCGGAGGCAAACGCCAGCCCGTCGGGCAGCTCGGCGACGTAGAGGGGCTTGACCCCCATCCGATCACGGGCGAGCACCAGACGGCGGCGCGAGCGGTCCCAGAGCGCGATCGCGAACATCCCGCGCAGGCGCTCGACGAAGCGCGGCCCCAGCTCCTCATACAGATGGACGATCGTCTCGCCGTCGCCGCCGGTTGCCAGTCGGTGGCCGCGAGCGCTCAGCTCCTCGCGCAGCGCGGCGAAGTTGTAGATCTCGCCGTTGAAGACCGCCTGCACGTCGCCGCTCTCGTTGACGATCGGCTGGGGGCTGCCGGCGACGTCGATGATCGAGAGCCGGCGCATGCCGAGGGCGACCCCCGGCTCGAGCAGGGCCCCGGCGTCATCGGGCCCGCGATGGACGATCGCGTCGGTCATAGCCAGCAGCGACTCCTCGCTCAGCGGCAGCCGGCGCGGATCGGCAGCGGCGATTCCGGCGATGCCGCACATCAGGTCGCCAGCCGCCGCTCGAGGTGCAGGCCGGCGGCGACGCGGGCGCGAAGCTCGCGCCGCACCTGCTGGCGGAAGCCGGGGTCTTCGACCCGCGGCGTGCGCCGCAGCGCGGCGTTGACGTAGCCGGCGAGGAAGTTGATGCCGGAGACCCCATAGGGACGCGACGTCGCCACCTTGAGCGAGCGCAGCGCCACCCACCAGAGGGGGAAGTGGGCGATGTAGGCGCAGGCACCGTGTCGGCGGCGCCCCCGCAGGGTGCCGTCGGCGCTGGCATGTGGCCGGTGGTGGCGGGCGACCAGCTCGGTCGGGCTGTGGGTGCGGTAGCCGCGCATGCGGGCGCAGGTCTCGTCGATCGTGTCCCAGCCCAGGCACTCGCGCACACCGCCGATTGCCTCATAGCAATCGCGGCGGTAGAGCTTGACGGCACCGTGGACGTGGTGGCGCGGAATCGGCAGCACCCCCCACTCCTCGCCGCTGGGCTCGATCAGGTCACCGCCGGCGATCCCGAGCGAGGGGTCGGCGTCCATCCGCGCCAGCAGCTCCGCGTACCACTCGGGCGGCAGCTCGATATCGCCGTCGAGCTTGGCGATGTGGGTGAAGTCGTTAAAGGGCGCGCTGGCGAGGCCGGTGAGGAAGGCACGCGGCGCGGCCGCCCGGGCGAGGCGGTCGGGAACCGGCGGCTGCGGCGGCACCGCCACCACCTTGAGGAAGTCGATCTCCCGCTCGAGCCGGCGCAGGAGCGCGAGCGTGCCGTCGTCGGAACCGTCGTCGACCACGACCCAGGCGTCGGGCGAACGCTCCTGGGCAACCAGTGAGCGCGCCGTGCACTCCAGGTGAGCGGCCTCGTTGCGCACGGGCGATATGACGAGCAGGCGGTGGTCGGCCATCGCTGAATGAAACGCCGCCGAGAACTTGTTGCTTGCGTGGAAGAAGACTCGCCGAGCCCGCGTTTGTCCCCCAGATGGATCTAGTTCACGTCCTCCGAGCTCTCTGGAACGACCGCCGTTGGGTCGCCATCGGCGCCGCCGTTGCGCTGGTCGCAGCGCTGATCTCGATGTTCAAGATCTCGCCGCTCTCCTTCGAGATGACGCCGCGCTCGAGCCAGATCGCCGCCGCGACCACCGAGGTCCTGGTCGACTCGGAAGAGACCTTCCTCGGCGACCTTCACCGGGAAATCGAACCGCTGACCCTGCGGGCCGGCGCCTACGCGCACTTCGTCGAGAGCGAGGCGATGGTCAACGCCCTCTCCCGCGCGAGCAAGATCCCGGCCGAGCAGATCGCCGTGCACGGCCCGGTCGCCAACGCCAGCGAGGCCGCCGACCCGACTTCCGAGCAGCGCGCCAACGATCTGCGCCAGGACAGCGAGCCCTACCGGGTCCAGGTCAACTTCAGCGGCGAACTGCCCGTGCTCTCTATATACACGCAGGCGCCGACCGTGGAGGGCGCCCGTCGCCTCGCCAACGGCATGGCCACCGCGCTGCGCTCGGTCGTCAGCAACATCCAGGACCAGAGCGACAGTGGCCTGACCAACGTCGACAGCGTCAAGATCCGCCAGCTCGGCACCGCCCAGGCCGGCGTGGTCAGCGAAAGCGCCAGCTACGTACTCGGCTTCCTCGTCTTCCTCGGCGTCTTCGGCGCCGCCTGCATCCTGATCCTCGTCAGCCGCAACGTCGGCGACGCCTGGCGCGAAAGCGACGAAGCCGATGCCGCTCGCGTCGACCTCAACCATGTCTCCAACCATCCACCGGCACCCGAGCATCCCCCCGTCACCCTGGCGGGCCCGACGGGCCACCAAGCTGCCGACGAGATCCCCTGGGACGACGACGTCCGGCAGCGACACCACGCGACCACGGAACACTAGGCGGGCGCCGCCATGTCGCAGCATGCCCAGCCCAGCGATGACTGGCCGCGGACCAGTCGAGTGCTGCCCTGGATGCTGGCCGGGTTCCTGGCGATGGTCTTCCTCGTCCCCTTCGACTCGATCGAAGCCCCGTTCTCGATCGGCGTCGACGCCAAGCTCGATCGGGCGGCAATCTTCCTCATCGTCGCCTGTTGGCTGGCGACCTTCGCGGCGGGCCGCTCCAGCGGAGCGCGGCTGCGCCCCAACGGCGTCTACGCGGGCGTCTCCCTCTTCTTCACCATCGCCCTGCTCAGCGTCGTCGCCAACGTCGGCATCCTCGGCAGCCTTGGCGAGCTCAGCCTCGCGGTCAAGAAGCTCGTCCTGCTCTTCTCCTACGTCGCCTTCTTCTTCGTCGTGGCGACGACGCTGCGCCCCGCCGAGCTGAGGGCGTTCACGAAGTACGTGGTGATCCTTGCCTGCATCACCTCGGTCGGGGTGATCTACGAGTACCGCAGCGGCGTCAACCTCTTCTACGAATGGAGCGAAAAGCTGCTGCCGGGATTCACCGTCCTGCCCGAGCCTCCGGACCCCGAAGTAGGCGCCTCGACCATCGTCGGGCCGACCCAGCACGGCCTCGCCGTAACGGCCCTGCTGGCGATGTCGATTCCCTTCGCCCTGACCAACATCCTCAGCGCGGAGAAAGGCAAACGCGTCAGGTGGATGCTGGCGACCGGGGTGATCCTGATTGCCACCGCAGCGACCCAGAAGAAGGCGGCGATGGCGGTGCCGCCCTTTGCGATCCTGGCGATGGCGCTCTACCGACCGCGGGAGATCGCCCGCCTGGCGCCGCTGGCGCTGGTCGCGGTGCTGGCGATGCTGGCAGTGACTCCGGGGGCGCTGGGCACGATCAAGTCCCGCGTTTCCGGCGCGGAGGAAACCGATGCCTCGACCCTCGGCCGCACCCGCGACTACGACGCGATCCAGCCCGACGTGAGAACCCACCCGCTGATCGGGCGCGGCTACGGCAGCTATGACCCGGGCAAATACCGCATCCTCGACAACGACTACCTGGGGATGATGATCGAGATCGGCGCCCTCGGCCTGCTCGCCTTCTTCGGCATGCTGGGAACGGTCCTCTTCGCCGCCCACCGGCCGATCCGCGACCACGACCCGGTGCGCGGCCCGCCCGCGCTGGCGGCCGTCGGCGCGACGGTGGCCTTTGCCGTCGTCACCGTGATGTTCGACAGCCTCTCCTTTGCCCAGGCCCCGTACATGTTCTTCTTCGTCGCCGGGGTGGCGGCGGTCTGCGCCGTACCCGCGTTGCAGCGCCAGCCCTTCCCCGCCCTGCGCCCGGCAAAGGCAGCCGCATCGTGAGCGAGATCGACCTCAGCGTCGTCGTCGTCACCTACAACGGCCGTGAGCGGGCCCTGGAGACGTTGCGCTCGGCCCGGGCGGCCAGCGCTGGAATCGCCGTCGAGTGGCTGGTCGTCGACAACGGCTCCAGCGACGGCACCGCGGACGCGATCGCCGCCGAGATGCCGGACGTGCGCATCTTCCGCCAGGGCAACGTCGGCTTCGCCGCCGGCAACAACGTCGCGCTCGAGCACGTTCGCGGTCGCTACTCGCTGCTGCTCAACCCCGACGTGCTGGTTCGCCGTGGCGACTTTGCGACGCTCGTGCGCGAGCTCGACGAGCGCCCCGCGATCGGCGTCGCGAGCGTGGTCCAGCGCGATCCCGACGGTGCCCTGCAACCCTCGGTGCGCCGCTTCCCAACCGCCACACGACAGCTCGGCGAGGCGCTCTTCAGCGGCCGCTGGGCGGGGGAATCCCGGCTCGACGATGCCGCCTACTGCGGCGAGATCGAGGCCGACTGGCTCGTCGGCGCCTTCCTGATCGTGCGGCGCGAGGCGCTCGAGGCCGCCGGCCCACTCGACGAGCGCTTCTTCCTCTACTCCGAGGAGAAGGACTGGTGCATGCGGATCGGCCGCGCCGGCTACGAGGTCCGCCACCTGCCGACGATGGAGATCACCCACTACACCGGCGACTACGAGCGCCCCACCCTCGCCGCCCAGCTGGCCTGGTCGAAGCTGCTCTTCGCCCGCAAGCACTTCGGCTGGGGAAGGCGGCTCGGAATCCACGCGGCGCTGGCGCTCGGCTATGCGCTGCGGGCCGCCTGCCTCGGCGTCGCCTCCACCCTGCGCCCCCGGCTTCGCCGTCGCTTCGACGCAGAACGGGCGGCGCTTGCGGTCACGCTCGGCCTCACCCCTCCCCCATTTGGACGATGAGCGGCAAGCGCCCGAAGGTACTGCTCTGCGTTCACAGCGCCATCGCCGGCGGCGCCCAGGCAATGGCGCTGGCCGAGGCCGAGCACCTCGCGCAGCGCTTCGACCTGCTGATCGCCGTGCCGCGCGGGCCGCTGCGGGCTCGCTTCGCCCAGCACGGCGAGCTGGTGCGCACCACGCCCTGGCTGCCGGGCTGGCGCGCCTCCCCCGCCCGCTGGGCAATCCAATCCGTCCGCACCGGCTTCGACGCGATGCGGCTCGCCTTCTTGATCAGGCGCCGCGGCGTCTCCGCCGTGCTCACCAGCAGCACCGTCCTCGTCGCCCCGGTCCTGGCCGCCAAGCTGGTCCGGGTGCCGGCGCTGGTGCACGTGCGCGAGTGGCCGGCGCTTCGTGCCCACTCCCTGCTCTTCGGAATTCAGGGGGCGCTCGCGGACACGATCGTCGCGATCTCGGCCGGGCTCGAGCGACGCTTCGACGGCTCGCGCGCGCGCGTCGTGCGGATCGCCGACGGGATCGTCGCCGAGCCCTCGCCGCCGGCGCCGGCCGCTTTCGGCCGGCCGCTGAGGCTCTGCGTCATCGGCAGCGTCAACGCCAACCGCGGCAAGGGCCAGGACCTGGCGCTCGCCGCGCTCGCCCAGCTGCGCGAGCGCGGCATCGAGGCCACCCTCGACATCGTCGGGCCGATCAACGACCAGGCCTTTGCCGACTTCCTCGAGGAGGAGGCAGGGCGACTGGGCCTGGCCGGGCAGGTGCGAGTCGTGGGTCCGGTGGACGGGGTCGACGCGACCCTGCGCGCGGCCGACATGCTGCTCTTCTGCTCGCGCCAGGGAGCCGATGTGACGCCGTTGGTGCTGATGGAGGCGCTGACCCGCCGCCGGCCCGTGGTGGCCACCCGGGTCGGCAGCGTCGACGAGGTCGTGGTCGACGGCGAGACCGGGACGCTGGTCCCACCCGAAGACGCCGGCGCCATCGCTGACGCGGTCGCCGCCCTGGCCTCAGATCCTGAAATGGCCCGTGCCCTGGCCGAGCGCGGGCGGAGCATGTGCTCCACCCGCCTCGACCGGGACCGTGGCCTGCGCCTGCTCGAGAGCGAGCTGGGCGAGCGAATCGCCGCTTACGGAGAGGCGAGCGTGGTTCCGGCGGCGAACGAGATCGCCCCCGACGAGAGCCTGTAGTCCAGGTTCGCCTGGTCGACGAATTTCGCCGGCCCGGAGACGTCCTGGGCACCGTATTTAGGCCCGCTCGCGATCAGGTTCCAGTTCTCGCTGGCGCCGATTGCCGACGGGACCATGTTCAGCGCCTGCAGGACGTTGTTCTGGATCGTTCCGGAGGCGAAGGTCTTCTGCACGTAGATGCCGCCGAAGCCGTTGTCCCAGAGCGTGTTGCCGCGCAGCGTCACGCCGCCCGGCACGTTGCCCTGGAAGTTCATCGCGTAGTTGTCGGAGTGAGCGATCACGTTGTTTTCGAAGCTGACGCTCTGCACCCCGGGGAAGACCATGACCGCCTGCTGGTTGTGATGGATGAAGTTGTCCTTGACCAGGATGCCGCTGCCGCCGCCAAGCTCGATCGGATCGGCGTGCCGTTCGGAGTCGGCGCGCACGTTCTTGATCTCGTTGCCGACGATCTGCGAGTCGACGACTCCGTCGATCTCCAGGGCGCCCCCCTTGGTGCGGTCGAAGGTGCTGCCGAGGATGCGCAGGCGGGTGATCGGGGCGCTGTAGCCGCTTGCCCTGACACCGACGCCGTTGGGGTTGCCGGTGCCGGTCTCCTGCAGGTCGTGGAAGTAGTCGTTTTCGAGGGTGACGTCGGTAGCGCCGGGGCCAACCGAGACGCCGACGTTGGTGAAGTTGCCGAACTCGCTGTTGGCGACCTCGAACCTGCTCACCGTGCCCGGCCAGATATCGACCGGCCCGGTGAACTTGAAGCCGTCGAGGCGCAGGCCGCGGGCGCTCTGCTTGACGACTGTGTAGCCGGTGACCGGCTTCTCTCCGGCCTTGGCCTTGAGCGTCACCTTGGTCGCGTGGTTGACGGTGGAATCGAACGTAGCGGCGGGATAGGTGCCGCCGCGAACGATCACGGTGCTGCCATCGGGCGCCGCCTGCGCGGCCTTCAGCAATGAGCACCACGGTTTTGCCGCTGTCACCTGGGCGGCGGTGCGGGAGTCGCTGCAGGCGCCGCCGAGCGAGTTGACGTCGACGTACAGATTGGTCTCTGGCGTCGGTTCAGGCGTGGGCGTCGGGGTTGGGGTTGGGGTTGGGGTTGGGGTGGGTGTCGGGGTTGGTTCAGGAGTAGGAGTAGGAGTGGGCTCCGGCGTCGGAGCGGGCGTCGGCGTCGGGGTCGGAGCAGGCTGGGGCGCCGGGGTCGGCTGTGGCGCCGGTGCCGGCGTGGGCGTCGGCGTTGAGCTCGTCACCTTGCCGGGGCTGCGAGGGTCAAGCGGGTTGGACCCTCGCAGGACCTCCTCGCCGTCACTGAGGCCGTCGCCGTCAGTGTCGCTGCGCTTCGGGTTGGTCTTCGAGACCCTGATCTCGTACTCATCGCTGAGACCGTCGCGATCGCTGTCGCGCAGGACCCGGACCTTGCCCTGGGTGACGGCGACGCCGCCGAGCAGGCGACCGGGGCCCTTGCGGGGCTTGCCCTTGCCCTGGGAGGAGTGCTTGTGCACGATCCCGAAGAGGGGGCTTCCGAGGGCGGCGGGAACGACGACTGCCGTGGAGAGAATGGCGAGGAGGAGAACTGCCAGGCGAGGGAGGCGTTGCGCAGAGAAGTTCATGCGGTCGGGTTCGGGCACAGAGCCGACCGCCTGTAGCGTGAGATATCCCACTGGACGCATGGCGGACTGCGCAGCTGAAGCCCGATGTCGCCGTTCGTGCCCGTAAGCAAGCACCCCACTGAGGCGTTTTTCACCTATGGAGCGGATTCAGATCGGCGTCGCGCCCCGTGGCGAGCTGCAAAATCGTGCAAGCCTTCTTGCAGCGTTGGAAGGGCTCCTGCCGGTGCGCTTCGTTGCCCTGGATGACGGCGACGCGGTCGCCTGCATCGGCTTCGACGGGGTCGAGCTCCCCGATCGACTGCCGTCGCTCGGGCTTGCCGCAGACGAGCCGGCTGGCGGGCACGGCGCGACGGTCGAGCTGGCGGGCACCGGCGTCGACCCTTGCCTGCGCGGCCGCGCGCTCCTCGACGACCGGGTCGGCGCCGCCGACCTTGGCGGCGAGGGCGGCAGCGAGATCCTCGCCCGCGCCGGCGACGCCGTCCTCTGGGAGAGGCAGGGAGAGCGCGAACGCTCCGCCCTCGCCCCGCTCGAGCTCGAGCCGGAGGAGCCGTTGCGCGATCGACTCCACCCCGGCCGCTGGTTCGCCCTGGTGCCGCTGGTCCAGTTCCTGCGCCGGATCACGGCCGAGATTGCCTGGGAGCCCCCCGCCCCTCGCGCGGCCTTCCTCTTCGACGACCCCAACCTGCACTGGACCAGCTACGGCTACCTGCGCTTCGACGAGATCGCCGCGGCGGCCCACAGGCACGACTACCACGCCGCCTTCGCCACCGTCCCGATCGACGCCTGGTTCACTCGCTCAGCGGCGGCGCGGAGCTTCCGCCAAAACCCCGCCCGGCTCTCGTTGCTGGTCCACGGCAACGACCACCTTGCTCGCGAGCTTGCACGGCCGCTCTCCACCCGCGACCGCCACGCGCTCGTCGGCCAGGCCCTGCGTCGCATCGAGGCGCTGGAACGGCGCTCGGGCGTACCGGTATCCAGGGTGATGGCGGCGCCGCACGGTGTCTGCTCGGAGGAGATGGCGCGGGCGATGCTGGCCTTCGAGTTCGAGGCGGTGACGATCTCGCGGCCCTATCCGTGGCTCGCCCGGCCCCCTGCCCACTGGCTCGCGGCGCCCGCCGGCAGCGGGCCGCTGGTCGGCATGCGACCGACCGAGACGGTCGCCGGGGGCCTGCCTGTACTGCTGCGAACCACCCTCCAGCACGGCGAGGACGACCTGGTGCTGCGCGCCTTCCTCAATCAGCCGGTGATCGTCTCGGGGCACCACGACGACCTGCCGGATGGCCTCGAGCCGCTGGCGGAGATCGCCGCCAGCCTCAACCGCATCGACGGGATGAGCTGGGGATCGCTCGCCGATATCTCCCGCGCGAGCTTTTCCACACGGCGACGGGAAGGCGTCCTTCAGGTCCGGCCCCACGCCCTCCTCCTCTCGCTCGACGTCCCGGCCGGAACCGAGGCGATCGCCGTGGAGCGGATGGCAAAAGAGGCGAGCCTGACGATCGACGGCGTGCCGGCACCCTTTGACCAACCGGTGGAAGTCGACCGCGGGCGCCATCAGCTGAAGATCGCCCCCTGCGACCCACTCGATCCCCATGCAGCCCCGCGGGCTCGGAGACGACCCTGGGCGGTCGGCCGCCGCATCGCCGCCGAGAGCAGGGATCGCCTGCGCCCCGTGCTCTCCGCTCGCAAGCGCCCCGGGGGCTCAGTCGGTTAGCTGGTACTCCTCGGCGCCGAGGTCGTAGTAGGGCCGGGCGCCGGCGCCGAGGTCGCGCACGTCGGGATCGTCAACCCGGGAACGGCCGAGGCGGTCCCTGCGCGGGGCGCCTTCGCTGGTCCCGGCGTCGATGCCACGGCTTCCCCGGGCGAGGGAGTAGTCGAGGGTCGCCGGCGCCTCGAAGCGGGGCGAACCGCCGAAGTCGTGGCGGCCGGCGCGCGGTCCGCGCGCGATCAGGTTGAAGTCCTCCCCGCCCCCAACCGTGCCGTCGCCATCGATCGACTGCAGGATGTTGTTGCGGATCTGTGCCCCGGGTCCCAGCGCCCCCTGGACGAGAATGCCGCCGAAGGCGTTGTCCCACAGCGTGTTGGCGAGGAAGCGCAGGCCGGGAGCGCTGCCCTGGAAATTGACCGCGTAGTTCTGCCCACCGACGAGGGTGTTGTTCTCGAAGTGGAGCCCGCTGACGCCGTCGAAGACGACGACCGCCTGTTCGTTGCCGTAGAAGAGATTGCGGCGGACGGTGAGGCGATCTGCGCCCTGGATCAGCAGCGGATCGGCGTGGATCGGCGAGCCCGGCGCCGGCGCCACCGCGGAGATCTCGTTGCCTTCGATCAGGCCATTCCGGACCCCGGCGATCGCGATTCCGCCGCCGTGGGTGCGGACGAACCTGTTGTCGACGATGCGCAGGTTGGTGATTTCGGGGCCGTAGCCGCTGGCGTTGACGCCCTTGCCGGGTGCCCCTTCGCCGCTCTCGCGCAGGTCGGCAAAGCGGTTTTCGGCGATCAGGACGTCGCGCGCTCCCGGGCCGACGTTGACGCCGACGTTGCGGAAGCCGGCGAAGACACTGTCGAGGATCGCGATCCGCCGGTTCTGACCCGGGAAGATGTCAACCGGCTCGGCGAAGGAGAAACCGGCGAGGCGGATACCCGCCGCGCCATCGAAGACCGTGTAGCCGAGACGGGGTCGCCCTCCCGCCGCAGCACGCAAGGTAACGGGCCGGTGCCGGTGCGAGATCCCGGAGAAGGTGATGTCGCCGTAGCTTCCGGGCGCAACCTCCACGACCGCGCCGTCGGGCGCCCCCGCCGCCGCGGCTTCGAGCGTGCACCAAGGGCTCTCCCTGCCCACGCGAGCCGGCTTTCGGGAGTCCGAGCAGCGAGCTGAGGCGCCATCGACCCAGAGCGCATCGGCTTTGGCAGGGCGAAACTCGACGGCGACAGGCTGTTCGGCGGAAAGGGCGATCGCCACGCCAACGGCGATTGCAATCAAGCTCAAGGTCAGGATCGTCCCGGCGCGCACCACTCCAATAAAAACGAGGGTGCGCTACCGGGGCTTGCGGCCTACCAGCTGACGCCGGAGGGCTTGCGGTAGCCCGCTTCTTTGCAGGCCGCCGAGGTGCAGTTCATGTTGGCGTCGAAGCTCAGTTTGATCGGCCCGACGTCACCGCTGCCAATCGGCGATTGGTCGGTGAAGACGTTGCCGCTGAAGGCGACGACGCTCGAGGAGAGGCTGCCGTCGGCGGCGATCGAGCCGATCACGTTGCGTTCGAAGCGGTTGCCCGTGCCACCCGCCGGTGCCCAGCGCATATCGGGCGACGATTCGCCGCCGAACGCGGTGCCGCCGCGAATGATCGTGTTGCGCCTGAGGATCACGTTGCGCAGGCTCGACGGACAGCCGCCGCAGCCGCTGCCGAGGTTGAGCGCGTAGTTGCGGCTGTCGACGAAGAGGTTGTTTTCGATCAGCGCCCCGCCGCCGTTGTTGTGGTAGATCAGCTGCCCGGCGGGGGCGCCGGCGTCCGGCGTTTCTCCCTCGGTGTAGTAGCCGATGTGGTGGATGTAGTTGTTGGTGATCCGCGCCCCGTCGCCGCTGAAACCGAGGTTCTGCAGCGAGTCGGCGTGGCAGGTGTAGCCGGGCTCGGGCGCGACGTAGCCGATCTCGGTCCGGTCCAGGGTGAAGTCAGAGACGCCGGCGACCTGGATCGCGTCGCAGGAGGTGTGGTGGATGCGGGAGTTGCGAATCGTCAGCCGCGCGATCGGGCCCGCGTCCCCGTTGACCGCACGAATGCCGTTGCCGTTGTCCTCGGCACCGTTCATGCGGGTCCAGCCGATGCTGCAACCATCGAACAGGATGTCTTCGCTGTAGGCGAGGATGCCGACGACCGCGAGCGGGTTGATCCGTTCGGAGGCGGTGCCGCCGAGCGTGCAGTTGGCGAACTGGAGCTGCCGGTTGGGCGCCGAGGAGCTGCCCTGTTCGATGCTCACGGTCCGCGCCTTGAAACCGTCGAAGCGCAGGTCCTGCGAGTGACCGAAGGTGAGGGCGCTGAAGCTCGGCGTCTCGCCCGGGTAGGCCACGAAGGTGACCAGCGAGCCGCGTCGCACGTTGCTCAGATTGACGTTGCCGTAGTTGCCGCCGCGCATGTAGAAGGTCTTGCCGTCCGAGTTCGACGAGCCTGCCGTCGCCAGCAGGTCGGCGGCGGTGGCCACTTCTCCGTCAGCGGTCGCCGGTGGCGTCGGTTCTTCCACGGGCGGAGTTGGTTCTTCGACCGGAGGGGTCGGTTCTTCCACGGGCGGAGTTGGTTCTTCGACCGGAGGGGTCGGTTCTTCGACCGGCGGCACAGGTTCTTCCACGGGAGGAGTGGGTTCTTCCACCGGAGGAGTCGGTTCTTCCACCGGAGGAGTCGGTTCTTCCACCGGAGGAGTCGGTTCTTCCACCGGAGGAGTCGGTTCTTCCACCGGGGGAACAGGTTCAGGCGAAGGAATTTCTCTTTCCGGCCCGCCGGAAGCACCGGGCGAAGACGGGGCGCTCAGCGGAGGCAGCTTGACGCCACCCGGTGATGAGGGGCCGGTGACAACCGGAGCAGCGGGGACGACGCCGATGCCGTTGGGCCGGAGCGGATTCGTGTGCAGGACGTGGATCTCGAATCCGTCGCTGAAGCCATCGCCATCGCTATCGCGATTTCGGGGACTGGTCTGCGAGTGCCGTCGCTCGTAGCGATTGCGCAGACCATCGTGATCGCGGTCGAACTTGCTCGCCCGCGGGGCGTGAAGATTTTGTGCGAGTTTGGTCGAGCCGAGCGGGTTCCAGTGGTTGCTGAGGTGCGACTGGACGACCGCAGCGCCGGCAACCGGCACGAGGACAAACAGCAGAAATGGCATCCAGCCTCCCCGGCGCATCACCCTGCCGGCGAGGCCCTCCCTCTTCCCTTTGACTGGCATCTCGCTCTCCCTCTGCATTGGTGAAGGTATCGACCCGCTGCGACGTCTCGCGAAGCATGCAAGGTCTCGTACGTTCGTCCGTACCCATTTTTCGGAAAATGCAACGGATTCCTCTTCCTTAGAGGGCGAAAGAATGGCTTGGCGGCGCGAGTTTCTTTAGGTAGATGCCAGATCGCGGCCATGGAAAGCGAGTCCTGGCCTTGGTTCAGGGCAAGCTCAGCGCAACGATGAGCGGCCCGGAAATTCGCGGGGTCGAAATCGCCAAGGCTCTTTCCGCTCGCCACCGGGTGACGGTCGCGGTTCGGGGCGCCGACGTCACCGAGCTCGACGGCGTGGCGGTCATTCCCTTCACCCGGCGTCGGGTGATGCGCGAGGCCTTGCGGCACGACGTCGTCCTCGCGCCCTGCGTCCCCCCCTTTCTCTTTGCCCTGAAGACGGCTCGCCAGCTCCAGTTCATCTCCGACCTCTACGACCCGGTCGAGATCGAGATGGCGACGATGGACGGCTTCGATCGCGAGGCGCGGGCCGCGCGCGCGGCCCAGCGGATCCAACTGCGCTTTGCCGACCTGATCCTCTGCGCGGGAAGCCGCCAGCGCGAGCGGCTCGAAGGCGAGCTGGCGGAGATCGGCACGGGACCGAAGCCCGTGCTGGAGCTGCCCTTTGGCCTCCCCCCCGCGCCCCGGCCCAGCGGGCGCAAGCCGCTGCGAGAACGCTTTGCGGCGATCGGTGCCGACGACAAGATCCTGCTCTGGTGGGGGTCGATCTGGCCCTGGCTCGATGCCGAGGGTGCGATCAAGGCATTCGAGCCGCTCGCCCGAGCCCGCCCCGACGTCAAGCTGGTATTCGCCGCCGGGCGGCGAGCCGATGCGCGTGGCGACCGCCTCAGCGCCCACGAGTCGGCCCTGCAGCTGGCCGCTGAGCGCGGCCTGCTCGACCGCAGCGTCTTCTTCATCGACGACTGGATTCCCTACGACGAGCGCCACGAGTACCTGCAGGAGGCGGACCTTGGCCTGGTCCTCCACCGCGATACCCCGGAGGCGAAGCTCGCCGCCCGGGCCCGCTACATGGACTACCTCTGGGCCGGGCTGCCCTGTGTCCTCGCCCGCGGCGACGAGACAGCGGAGCGCTTCGAGCGCGAGGGCTGCGCCAAGCTCGTGGCACCCAACGAGCCGGTCGCCGCAGCGGAGGCACTGCAAGCCACGGTCGGCGACACGGCCTGGCTCGATGACGCTCGCCAGCGTGCCAGGCAACTGGCCAGCCAGTTCGAATGGCCGGTCCTGGCAGAGCCGCTGGCCACCGAACTCGAAGCCGGGAACGTCCCGGCTCGCTTTTCCGGGCAAGAGCTGGCGGCCCTCTCCGGCAGGGCCGGTGCCTACTACGCGCGCCGGCTCACCGACGCGCTCGCCTAGGAGGGGTTGGCGAAACCCGCGTGGACGGCTGGCGAGCGCCGGACCAAGCGGGACAAGGACGCAGGGAGGCCGAATAGCGGCGCTATTTGGCCAACCGAGGACGCCGTACCGCGCAGTGTCCGCCGCCGCCAGACGTGTGCGGGGGTTTCGCCAATCCCTCCTAGTTCGATTCGATCGGAGCCCGCAGGGCAACCGGCGAGGTGGCGTCGCGCAGTACGCGGTGTGGCGCCCCCCTGCCGTCGGCGGCGACGGTGAAGACGTCGACGCCGTCGGAGTAGACCAGCGTGCGCTCGTCCAGCCACTCGGCCTGGTCGTCGATCGAGCGGCGCTCGGCGACCGCGTGGTCGGCCAGCGTCGCCACGTCCAGCACCCGCAGGTGCCAGCGGTTCGAATCGCCGATGCGGCTCTTGTACACGATCCGCGTCCCGTCGGGCGAGAGCGACGGGCACTCGACGCCGTCGCGCAGCACCCGCATGCTGCGCGAGCGCAGATTGCCTTCAACCAGGTAATGGTGCCCTCCCGTGGCCAGGGTCGCGTAGAAGCGGTTCGAGTCGCCGGGATCGAAGGTGACGCCCCAGAAGTTGAAGTCAACGGCGTCAAACGGCTCACCGTCCTTGCTCACGGCGAACTGCTCCAGCTGCCCCAGTTGCTCGCCGCTGGCCATCTCGACGATCGTCGTGCGGGTGGAGAAGGCGGCGCTCGAGCCGAGGTAGGAGTCGCCGCTGACGAAGACCGTCATCGCGCCGTAGCGGCCGTCGCTCGAGACCCGCGCGCGGGAGGGCAGACCGGTCAGGGCCATCGTCTGCACGGGCCGCATCCTCGCGTCGAAGATCGTCGCCGTGTAGTCGACCCCGGAAGCGGCGACCCCCATGCAGATGCCGCGGCCGGCGGCGAAGTACACCCGCTCGCAGGCGAGCTGATCGCCGGCGGGGCGGCGAACGCCGTCACGGTCGGCGATGAAGACCCGGCCGTTGAGCTGGGGGTTCTCGGGGTCGACGGCCCGCACCATCACCGAGCCGCGCGAGAAGACCGGCCCCGCTTGCGGGCGGGCGTCGGTCGTCGTCTCGCTGGGGCCGAGGACCGCCACCACCAGGTAGCCGCCGCCGACGAGCAGGCAGAGGACTACGAGGCCGGCGAGGATCTTGCCGTTACGGCTACCCATGCAGCGGCGTCCGCTGCGAGCGAAGCAGCAGCGGCACGGCCAGGGCAATCGCAAGGACCAGTCCGCCGCCGAAGACAAGCACCGCGCCGCTCAGGCCGAGCACCAGCCAGAGGGCGCCGAAGGCCAACGAGGAGAGCAGGTTGCCGATGCTGACCACGGTGGTCAGCATGCCAAGCCCGCTCGCCTGCAGGTCCTCCGGCAGGATCGCCCCGGCAAGCGCCGCGAAGACGCCTTCGCTGGCGGCGAAGTAGCCGCCGAGGCCGATAAGGCAGATGACGAGCAGTCCGTATCCGAGCGATCCCACCAGCAGCGCACCGTAGACGACGAAGAGGAGGGCGTAGCCGGCGAGCAGGACCGGCACCCGGCCGACGCGATCGGCGAGCTGCCCGACGGGGATGGCCAACCCCATGAAGGCGACCGCGGTGATCACGTAGAGCAGCGGGAAGACGGCCGGCTCGAACTCGATCTTGCGCTGCAGGCCGACGTAGATCAGGGCGTCGGAGACGCTGGTCAGCGAGAGCACCGCGGCGGCGAGCAGCAGTGGGGCAAGGCGCGGGTCGCGCACGAGGCCGACGGCGGCGCGCAGCGAGGGCGCACTGCCCTCGCGCACGGCTCGTTTCGGCTTGCCCTGCACTGTCAGCACCAAAACCGCGAGACCGAGGAAGGCAAAGAGCGTGCTGATCACGAAGACGGCGTCGAAGCGGGCCGGGGCGGCGAGCAGGATGCCGAAGGCGATCAAGGGACCGAGCATGGCGCCGGCCGAGTCCATCGCCCGGTGCACGCCAAAGGCGGTCGCGAGGCCGGCCTTGCTGCTCGAGAGCGAGATCAGCGCGTCGCGCGGCGCCGTGCGGATCCCCTTGCCGACCCGGTCGAAGGCGACGATCGCACCGATCCCGCCGATCGTGCTGCCGGCACCCACCAGGGCGATCTTGCCGAGCGCGGAGAGCCCGTAGCCCACACCCGCCACCTCCTTGGGCCGGCGCCAGCGATCGGCGGCGAAACCGCTCGCCACCTGCACGAGCGCGGCGGCGCCGCGGTAGGTGCCGTCGATCGCGCCCAGCGCCAGCGGGCTGGCGCCCAGGGTGAAGACCAGGTAGAGGGGCAGGACCGTCGCGACCATCTCCGAGGAGACGTCGGTGAGCATGCTGACCATGCCCAACATGACCACGTTGCGGGGGACCCGCAGGGTCGCCGGGCGGCGGGCCCAAAGCTTTGGCCTCAGCAGCGCCTTGGATGCTTCGACTTGGTACATCGCTAGGCGACCGGGACGGCGGGGGTGTGATTGAGAGCGAGGCGCTCGGAGACCTCGGCGGCGACGGTTTCGGCGAAGCCCATCACCGACTCGCCGTTGAGCAGCTCCGGATAGATCTGGGCGTTGGAGGCAAGCGCCAGCCCCTCGACCCCGGGCCAGACCGGCGCGATCTCGCGCTCCCCGCCGGCGAGGACCTGGTGGACGGGCTCGACCAGCTTGGCGCGCTGGACCGTCCACTCGACGACCTCCTCGCGGCTGAAGCCGGGTGACATCCGGGCCAGGAAGTCGGTGAAGCGCCGGTAGACCGACTCGTCGTCCTCGGATTGCTCCGGCGCGTCAGGGGCGCAGTACTTCGGCAGGTAGAGCAGGCGCATGCCGTCGGTGTGGTCGGTGCCGAGGGCGTGCGAGGTCTCGACCGCGCTCGTGATCGGCGTCTCGTCGACGATGTTGACTGCGTAATAGGGAATCAGCGAGCGCCGCACCTTGAGGATCACGCAGACCACGCCCTGCCAGCGACCGGGGTAGGGCGCGAGCAGCCCCTGGTGGCGCTCGGGCAGGAGGAATTTGAGCGCGGGTGGCTGCAGGGTGGGGATCGTCAGGTCGAACTCGAGCGTCTCACCGTCCACCTCCACCCCCTTCACCGCGCCGTCCGCATCGAGGGCGAGGCCACTGACGGCGGCGCCGGTGCGCGCCTCCACCCCCAGCTCCGCGGCGCGAGCGACCATTGCCTCGACCAGGCGCTGGTGGCCGCCGACCACGTGCCCCATCTGCTCGCCGCCGCCCTCGCCCTTGTTGCGAGCCCCGGACATGCGGCGGGTCCGCGCCCACAGGTAGGTGGCGGGCAAGCCCGAAGGATCGCCGTCGAAGCGGGAGTCGAGCAGCGGCTTCCAGACCCGCTCGTAGCCGCGTCGACCGCAGTGCCGTCGCAGCCAGGTCTCCAGCGGCAGGTCCTCGAGGCCGGCGTAGGAGCCGCGCAGCTGACACTGGGCGACGAACCAGCCGAAGCGCAGGCGCGAGACCGGGTCGAGCGGGGAGAACCGCAGCAGGTCCGCGACACCGTTGAAGTCGTGCATCTCGCCATCGGCGAAGAAGCCCGCGCCGACCGGGCGAAAGCGGATCTGGTCCCCAAGGCCCAGCTCCTTGGCCATCGCGATCATCTTCGCGTCGGCCGGCGTGATCACGTGGTAAAAGCGGTCGACCCTGTGGCCACCGAGGTCGATCGTGCCGGCGAGGCCACCGAGCTCCGGGCCGCGCTCCAGCAGCGTCACCTTGAAACCTCGCTGAGCGAGGCGCAACGCCAATGTGACGCCAAGGATGCCGGCGCCGACGACGCCGACCCGTGGCGGGGAGGCCGTCATCCCACCTGGGTAAGGGGGGAATCGATCGCTGGCTGCGGCTCGGCGGCGGGCGCCTGGGACCGCTGCGGCTCAATCACCTCCGCCAGCGGCGAAAGTGGCGGCGGCTGGATGCGGCCGGCCAGGTGGGCCGCCATCAAACGCAGGTAGGCGAGCACGGTCGGTTTGAGCTGCATCTTCGATTCGCCCATCCGCGTCGTCCAGTCGTTGACCGTCGGCACCTCGGCGACGGTGGCGCCGGCGTTGTAGAGCTTCAGCAGCAGCTCCACGTTGGCGGCGAAGCCCGGCTCGCGCACGAGCAGGTAGCCGTAGGTGTCCGCCGCCCGGCGCAGGGTGCCGGCGCGGTAGACGCGGTAGAGCGAAGAGAGGGTGTGCATTTCGCGCAGCCCGCCGAGGTAGCGGAAGGTGTTGGAGACCGAGCGGCTGGCCAGCAGGCGCCAGCCGGAGACGCCGACGATCTTGCCGCCCGGCGCGTAGACCGAGGCGAGGACGATGTCGGTCCCCTGCTCGAACAGCTCCAGCATTCGCGGCAGGTCGGAGAGGTCGGAGGTGCTGTCGGCCTCGAGGGTGACGATCGCGTCGTCGTCGGAGGACTCGCCCAGCGCCGCCCGCAAGCCGGTGTTGATCGCCGTGCCGAGGCCGCGGTTGACCGTATGCGTGACGATCGCCAGGTGCATGTCGCGGGCGTGCTCGCGGATCACGTCGGCGGTGCCGTCGGTGGAGCCGTCGTCGACGATGATCACGCGCGCGCCAAGCTCGCGGGCAACGGGTGCCAGATCAGCGAGCAGCTTGGGGATGTTTTCCGCCTCGTTGTAGGCGGGGATGACGAAGCGGATCACGCCAGGACCTCCATCGGTCGGGGAGCGGGAATGTCGAGCAGCTCGACCGGGCGGCGGACGGCGGCGGACTCGCGCACGGCGAGTGCCGCGGCCAGGGCCTTGACGCCGTCATGGGCGCTGACCGGCTCCGGCGTGTCGTCGAGCACGCAGCGACAGAAGGCCTCGAGCTCGGCCTGCAGCGGCTCGGCCTTGGCCAGCGAGAACCGCACCGCTGCTCCCTCGCCGTCGCCGCGCAGCATCGAGAGGCCGTCCCACTGCAGCGGCGCCGTCGCCGATTCGACGAACCAGACGTCCTGGGTGATGTAGCTCGCGCGCAGCAGCCCGTTCTCGCCGATCAGCATGATCTCCCGCTTCTTCTCCGGGGTCAGCCAGTTGACGTCGAGCAGGCCCAGCGTCGCCGCCTCGCCCTCGCCGCCGAAGCGGGCCAGGCAGGTCAGCAGATCCTCTTGGGAGCTGTGTTGGAAGCGGCCGCCGTCGGCGTAGATCTCATGGATCGAGAGGCCGAGGACGTGCTGCATGATGTCGAGGTCGTGGGTGGCGAGGTCGATCGCGACGCCGGTGTCCTGGATCCGCGTCGGCAGCGGCCCTACCCGGGTCGCGTGCGCCCGGTAGACCTTGCCGAGGCGGCCGTCGGCGACCAGCTCGCGCAGCTTCGCGACCGCCGGGTTGAAGCGCTCGACGTGGCCGATCATCAGCTTGCGATCGGCCTCATAGGCGGCGCTGCGCATCCGCAATGCGTCGGGCAAGGTGGTCGCGATCGGCTTCTCGACCAGCACGTGCAGACCGGCGGCGAGAGCTTCCAGCGTCACCTCGGCGTGGTGCTCGGAGGGAGAGGCGACGGAGATCGCGTCCAGCTCGTCGACGCCGAACTCGATCAGGTCGCGCCAGTCGGAGAACTCGAGAACCTGCTGGTTGCCACCGAGTGCCCGGCGGCGTGCCTCTTCGCTGGGGTCAGCGACGGCGACCAGCTCGGCGCAGTCGAGCTGCGCGTAGTTGCGGACGTGGAAGGCGCCCATGCGCCCACAGCCGACGACGCCGATTCTCGAGCTGCTCAGACACGGGAAGCCTCCAGTGCGTGCTCGAGGTGGGTGACGGTCAGCTCGGCTATGCGCTTCGCCGCATTGCCGGTGCCGAAGATCGGCGGGCGATTCCCGGGCTTCGACTTGGCCAGGGCGGCCCGGAACTGCTCGACGTCGGCGCCGACCAGGGTGTTCCAGCCGGTTGAGACCGTCTCGATCCACTCGGTCTCCTCGCGCATCGTGATGCAGGGGACCCCCCAGAGGTAGGCCTCCCGCTGGACGCCACCGGAGTCGGTCGCGATCGCGACCGCGTCGCGCTCGAGCATCAGCATCTCGGTGTAGGTGACGGCGTCGCGCACCTCGACGTTGGCCGGAATCGTCAGACCCCAGGTCTCGAGGCTCTTGCGGGTACGTGGGTGCAGCGGAAAGATCACGCGCATCTCGGTCGCCTCCAAGCAGGCGAGGACGGCGCCGAGGCGCTCGGGCGAGTCGGTGTTGTAGTTGCGGTGGGCGGTCGCGAGCACGTACTCGCCCTGCTCGCCACCCTCGGGAAGGCGATCGCGGGTCGAGAGCAGGACGTCGGCAAGCACGTCGCCGGTGACCTGCACGGTCCCGGGCACTCCCTCTTTGAGGAGTGTCTCGCGGGCGTGCTCGCAAGGTGCAAAGAGAAGCTCCGAGAGCCGGTCGGTCTCAATCCGGTTGTGCTCCTCCGGCATGTCGTCGCGGTAGCTGCGCAGGCCCGCCTCTACATGGAGCAGCGGTACCCCGGCGGCAACGGCCGCCCGCGCACCGGCGATCGTCGCGTTGGTATCACCGCGAACCAGCACCGCATCGGGGCGCTCGCTTTCGATCACGCGGCCGATGCGCTCCTGCGCCACCGCAACGCTCTCGGCGTTGGGCAGGGAGCCGACGCCGAGGTTGTACTCCGGCAGCGGCAGTTTGAGGTCGGCGATCTGCAGATCCGACAGCGTCGGGTCGTAGTGCTGGCCGGTGTGGACCAGGATCTCCTCGACGCAGCTCGTGTAGGCGAGCGAAAGCGGAGCCGCCTGCACGATCTCGGGCCGGGAACCGATGATTGAGACGATCTTCGGAGTCACTGCCTAGTCAACGCATGGAACCCGCCGCTCTTTTCGCGGCAATTGGAATTCCTGCTGCAGAGCGGTCAGCCCTTTTTTCAGCCTCGACTCCCTGACCCGGCGCAAGTGTTTCCCGGGCGGCACCGTTTGTCCTGTACGAGGATGGAGGCACACGGACTAACACGCAAGCAGCCGCTCGACCGCACCGCCGGCGAACCGCTCTGGCAGGCCATTACCCGCCGCCTGCTCGACCTCGTCCTCGCGGGCACGGTCATCGTCTTGCTCTCGCCGCTGCTGCTCGCCCTGATGATCGCGATCCGCCTCGACAGCCCCGGAACTGCCCTTTTCCGCCAGCGCCGGGTCGGCTACCGCCAACGCGAGTTCACGATCTTCAAGTTCCGCAGCATGCGCACCAACGCCGACCCCGGCGGTCATCGCGACTACGTAACCGCACTGATCAAAGGCCGGGCCACCAACGGCGGCCGCAAGGATCTCTACAAGCTTGCGGTCGACGACCGGATCACCCCGGTCGGCCGCTGGATCAGGCGCTGGAGCCTCGACGAGCTGCCCCAACTCTTCAACGTCGTTGCCGGCGATATGTCCCTGGTTGGACCGCGACCGGCAATTCCATACGAGGTCGCCGAGTACCCCAACTGGTACATGGACCGCTTCGCGGTCAAGCCGGGCCTGACCGGGCTTTGGCAGGTCAGCGGCCGCAACGAGCGCACCTACGAGGAAATGGTCCGCCTCGACATCGAATACGCGGAGCGCCGCTCATTGCGCCTCGATCTTTCAATCCTCGCCCGCACTCCCCACACCGTGCTGGCCAGAAGGGGGGCAGCATGAATCCAGCAGGTGCAATCGGAACCATGGTCGTCGGCTACGGCTACTGGGGCCCAAACATCGTCCGCAACGTGGTCGAGCGACCGGAGTTCCGCCTGATGGGCCTCTGCGAGCTCGACGAGAGCCGCATCAACGACTTCCGCCGCCGCCACCCCGGCGTCTGGATCGAGCGCGACCTCGACACCGCGCTGGCCGATCCACGGGTCGAGGCGGTTGCGATCGCGACCCCGCCCCACACTCACTTCCCGCTCGTCAGCCGCGCCCTGGAAGCCGGCAAGCACGTCCTCGTCGAGAAGCCGCTGGCGCGGCGCTCCGAGGAGGCGGCGCAGCTGGTCGCGATGGCCGAGGAGCGCGACCTGGTGCTGATGCCCGGCCACACCTTCCTCTACAGCCCCGCCGTCAACAAGGTCCGCGACCTGATCCAGGAAGACGAGCTCGGCGAGATCTACTTCGTCACCTCTTCGCGCATGAACCTCGGGCTCTACCAGCCCGATGGCGTCGTCCTCGACCTCGCCCCGCACGATCTCTCGATCCTCCTGCACTGGCTCGGCAAGCCACTGGTCGAGGTCTCGGCCAACGGCCGCAGCGTCTTCCGCGAGAGCATCCACGAGACCGCCTTCCTCACCCTGCGCTTCGAGGGTGGGACGCAGGCCAACGTGCAGCTTTCCTGGCTGGCGCCGCGCAAGCTGCGCCAGATGAACGTGGTCGGCAGCAAGCGCATGGTCCAGTACGAGGACACCGCCGCCGACGACTCGGTCCGCATCTATGACCGCGGGCTCGATTTCGACGCCCCGCCGGCCAACTTCGGCGAGTACAGGCTCACCTACCGCACCGGCGACATGATCGCCCCCCGTCTGCAAGCGCTGGAGCCGCTCGGCCAGGAGCTGAGCGACTTTGCCTCCGCGATCCGCGAGGGCACCACGCCGGTCTCCAACGGCCGCCTCGGGGTTGAGATCGTGCTCGGCCTGGAAGCGCTCGAGCAGTCGCTGCACGCCCAGGGCGAACCGGTCCCGGTCGCCTCTGTCGACAGCGTGCTGAGCAGCGCCCGCGGCGAAGTCGCGACTGCCTAAGAGCCTGTCCCGAGAGGGGTTCCACTTAACTTTTTTGCGATGTCGCGGCCTGGCGGCCGCGCCTGAAGCACGCAAAAAAGTGCAAGACGTTCCACCCCTCTCGGGACAGGCTCTTGATCTCCCGCGCAGATGGGTCTAAACCCGTCGCGCGCAGGCAGGCTCTAAGCCGTTGCGGCGTCGGGGGGCGTTAGGCGGTCCAGTTCGGCCAGGTAGACCAGGACCGAGTGGGCTGCCAGCTGTTTGACCGTCGTGCCCTGCCTGCGCGCCTCACGCCGCAGGAGATGCCAGGTGCGCTCATCCAGTGGCAGATCAACCGCCACCGCCGGTTCAGCCGGAACGGCGTCCAGAGGGGGCTCAGGCAGGCTCAGGGGTGAGTGCCCGGATTCGAGTCGCTCGGTGAAGTCGTTGAGCGCTGCGCGCACGCCGGCAGCGATGTCGGAATCGAGATAAGCCTCGATTCCGTTGCAAGCGAATGTGCCGAGATCGACTTTCACGGTGCGCACCACCTATAACAACTCCCGGGGGATGCCCAAGATTTTCACTCCGAACCCGCGAATCCTCCTAACTTCAGCCCCTCATACCTGTGCATTTGCAGCGACTTGAGTCCCAAGGCTGAAATTTAGACGAATATTGGGCATTGACTTTCGGACGAAGGGCCACTATTTCTTCGGGCCGCGCATTTACGAAGGTTCTTCTTATTTTTCGGTAGTTGCGAGTAAATCGCGAAAGAAAACTTTGCTAATTGGGAGAAATTCCCATTCCCCCAAAACAGAAGCTGAAGACCCAAGAAATGCAGACAAAAGATAAATCAACGCGTCGGGAGGACGCTGTGACCAGTAGCGATACGGAGTTGCGCCCCAATAACCTCATGCGCTTCGCCAGTACCTCGTCGGATCCCGGCAACAGCCGTCTGGTTCGGCAGGCGATCGAGCACGCCCAAGCAGGCGACACGGAGGGGCTTCACTTCCTCTACGTCCGCTACGCCGCCGACGTGCAGCGCTTCGTCAACAGCCTGGTCAAGGACCAGCACGAGGCTGAAGACATCACCCAGAACATCTTCGCCAAGCTGATGAAGGCGATCAAGAAGTACGAGCCCCGCGAGGTCCCCTTTGCTGCCTGGATCATGCGGGTCGCGCGAAACGCGGCGCTGGACCACCTGCGTGCACGGCGAGCCGTGCCGACCGAGGAGGTGCGGCTCACCGACAGCGGTCAGGCCCAGATGGGCCAGGAGCGCAGTCGCGACCTACGGCACGCACTCGAAGAGCTGCCCGAGGACCAGCGCGAGGTGCTCATTCTCAGGCACATCGCCGGTCTCTCGCCGGTTGAAATCGCCTCGACCCTGAAGAAGTCGGAGAGCTCGGTGCACGGCCTGCATCACCGCGGCCGCCGCACCTTGCAAGCCAAGCTCACCGAGTTGGGCGCCGCGCCGGTGGTGGCGAGCGCCTAGCCCCTCGCTCAGCCCTCGCCGAGAATGCGCTCGGTGAGGCGCCCCGCGTCAAGCTCGGCCGCGTAGTAGAGGGCTGCGTGCTCGAGCAACTGCGTGACGCTGACCTGCTGCCTCGCCGCCTCTGCCCTCATCTCACGCCAGAGCGAGTCCTCGATATCGAGCTCGACCTCTATCTCCTCCTCGGGACTCCCCTGGCGAAGCAGGTCCGGGTAGAACCAGCCCGTCCCTCCACTCCCTTTTTCCTTCAGATAGAAGCGGATCACCCTGAGGATGTCGTCGGAGCTCGGCTCGGCGCCGTTCTCACCCGAGCCGGCGCTGCGCTGGTGCTTCCAGGCGAGCATGCCGCCAGCGAACGCGCCCAACTTGACCCTGACCGTCGTCACCACGATCCCTTCCCTCCGCATTGCCATGCCTGGACTTGGCCCGCTGGCCAATCCTATCCTCTCGCTACCCCGGATCGACAAGCTTTAGACAAGAACGCCGATCCATAATCAGGTTGCTGGCCAGTTTGGCCAACCACCGTGGTTCGCTTAGGCTGCGGGCGTAATCCGGTAGGCGTCGAAGACCGACTCGACGTTGCGCAGGCGGGCGATGCACTGCTTCAGCTGCTCGGTGTCGCCGACCTCGATCACGAACGTGTTTTTGACCATCGGGTGGTTGGTCGTGCAGCTGGCGCCGATGATGTTGATCCCGGCCTCGGAGAAGGTGCGCGAGAGATCCTCCAGCAGGCGGGTGCGGTCGTAGGCGTCGATCTGCAGCTCGACCCGGTAGGAAGACTCGTTCTCGCCATCCCAGCTGACGTCGACGAACCTTTCCGGCGCCCGCTTCAGCGCCTTCATGTTCTTGCAGTCGGTGCGGTGGATGGTGATGCCGCGCCCGAGTGAGACGTAGCCCGCGATCTCGTCACCGGGCACGGGCCGGCAGCACTTGGCCAGCCGCACGGCGATGTTGGCGGCGCCCTTGACGCTGATGCCGTAGTTGGATGCGTCCTTGGTGCGGCGCGCCTTGTCCTCGCGATGGCCGCCAGCGAGACCGAGCGGGTCGGTGTCCTCGACCGCCTCCCCCGCCTTCAGCCGCTGCATCAGCTTGTTGGCGACAGCCTTGGTCGAGACTTTGCCCTGACCGAGGGCGATGTAGAACTCGGTCGCCTTGCGGAAGCCCATCTCGCGGATTACGTCGACGAGCAGCGGCGAGGAGGCGACTTTTTGCATCGGCAGCCCGCGCGTGCGCAGCGCTTCCTCGAGTCCTTCGCGGCCCTTGCGCTCGGCGTCCTCGCGGCTCTCCTCCTTGAAGAAGGCGCGGATCTTGTTGCGGGCGCGGCTCGTCCGCACCAACTTCAGCCAGTCGCGTGAGGGCCCGCGCTTCTGCTTCGCGGTCAGCACCTCGACGATGTCGCCCGAGCGCAGCTGGTAGTGCAGCGGCACGATCGAGCCGTTGACCTTGGCGCCGACGCAAGCGTGACCAACGTCGGTGTGGACGGCGTAGGCGAAATCGAGCGGGGTCGAGCCCGCCGAGAGGTTCTTTACTTCCCCCTTGGGGGTGAAGACGAAAACTTCGTCCTCGAAGAGATCGACCTTCAGCGACTCGAGGAACTCGGCCGGGTCCTGCTCGCCCTCGGCCTCGACCAGCTGGCGCAGCCAGGTCATCTTCTCTTTGCGCGGGTCGGTGACGTCGCCCTCCTTGTAGGCGACGTGGGCGGCGATCCCGTACTCGGCGAGGTTGTGCATCTCCTCGGTGCGGATCTGGATCTCCAGCGGCTTGCCTTCGGGCCCGATCACCGTGGTGTGCAATGCCTGGTACATGTTCGCCTTCGGCATCGCGACGAAGTCCTTGAAGCGGCCGGGCAGGGGCTTCCAGAGCGAGTGGATGACGCCGATCGCGCCGTAGCAGTCCTTGACCGAGCCGACGATCACCCGCATCGCCGTCAGGTCGAAGATCTCGTTGAACTCGCGGCCCTTCTTGGTCATCTTCGTGTAGATCGAGTAGAAGTGCTTGGCGCGGCCGGAGATATCGGCCTCGATGCCGACCTGGCGCAGCTCACCGGAGAGGAACTTGCCCGCCTCGGTGACGTAGACCTCGCGCTCGTTGCGCTGCTGGGAGACGAGCTGCTTGATCTCGGCGTACTTGCGCGGGTGCAGGGTGGCGAAGGCGAGGTCCTCCAGCTCCCACTTGATCGCGTGAATTCCCAGCCGGTGCGCGAGCGGCGCGTAGATTTCCAGCGTCTCGCGCGACTTCGACATCTGCTTCTGCTTGGGCAGGGCGCCAAGCGTGCGCATGTTGTGCAGGCGATCGGCCAGCTTGATCAGGATCACCCTGACGTCAGTGGCCATCGCCACCATCATCTTGCGGTAGTTCTCGGCCTGCCTCTCATCGCGGCTCTCGAAGGCGATCCCGGTCAGCTTGGTGACGCCGTCGACGAGCTGGGCGATCTCCTCGCCGAACTCGGCCCGGATCTCCTCCAGGCTGGCGCTGGTGTCCTCGACCGTGTCATGCAAGAGGGCGGCGCAGAGCGTCTCGGTGTCAAGCCGCATGCCGGCGCAGATCTGGGCCACGCCCACCGGGTGGGTGATGAACTCATCGCCGGAGTGCCGCAGCTGGTCAGCGTGGCGGTCGCAGGCGAAGTCGAACGCGTGCTTGATCGCGATGCGATCGATCGCGGCAACCGAGACGGCGACGTTGCCGCCGTCGCCATTGGCAGCACCGTTTCCGCCGGGCGAGGAGTCGAACTCCTCAACGACGGCAAAGAGATCAGCCAGGAGCTCCTGGCTGGCTACGGCTGTCGGTGTGCTTCGAGGTATTGGCGGGCCTCCTCGTGGCGAGCGCTGTAGGCGCGAAACGACGCCGAGCGCTCAAGGTCTGTCCCTTCTGAGGATACGACCCCCACCGACCCGCCGCCAGCAGCGGGCTCACCCTGGGCCAAGCCAAGCTCGGCGAGAACGCGGAAGCAGCGGGCGGCCGTCTCCGGGCTGCGCGCTTGCGGCGCGCTGCCGACCAGGGCTCCGCGCAATTCCTCGCCACTGGCCTCACCCGCGTCGCGCAGGTCGCGGAAGGCCGCAATCAAGGTCTGGCGCTGAGCCAACTGCGCCGCCGCCGCGCTGAGCGCAAAGCGCCACTCCGCCTCACCCCAGACGCGGTGCAGGTAGCCGCCCTCCACCTCACAGCGTGAGGCGAGCGCGAGCAGATCTGCCCGCGGCGGAGGGTCGACGAGGACGACGTGATCGAACTCACCGGCGAGACCGGGGTCGCGTTCCAGCTCGGCGTAGTCGGCGAGCCTGGCGCCGTCGCGAGCCATCGCGACTCGCAAGGCCGCATCCGCGGTCAGAGCGAGGACCTCGCCACCGCAGGAAACGAGCTCGCTGATGACGGCGGCGGGCGCGTTGGCACTTACGCAGACATGGCGCCCGTACTCGCCGGCCGCCGATGGATCCAGCGCCTCCCACTCGCCAGGATCGCGCGCCAGCTCCGCCTCGAAGCGTTGCCACCACTGCGCCGACTCAGGGGCACCCTCGCCCACAACCCAGGGGTAGACCTCGCGCAGCACCACCTGCGGCTCGACCGCGCCGTTCCACTGGTTGACCTCGAGCCGCACCGCCACGTCGACCGGATCGTCCTCGCCCACCCCGAGCGAAGGACGGCCGAAGGCCACGCCGAGCGCCTTGTGCGAGCCGCTGTGCAGGCTGAAGCGAGCGTGCTTGCCTTCGCCGATCGCCCGCACGTCCCGCACCCGCGCCGACGGCACCAACAATCGCACGCCAGGATTCCCCATCCCAAAGGGGGCCAGCTGCTTCAGCTCCTCGGCCAGATCAAGCCCCAGCGAAGCCCCACCGACAATCGCATCGATCCGCTCCGTCCGCTTCAGATCCTCAGGTCCCAAAACGCTCGCGGCATGAGCGGCAAACGCCTCGCGGAATGCCTCCAAGTCCTCTTCCTTCAGCTCCAGGCCGGCAGCGGCCTTGTGACCACCGAAGCTAACGAGGTGGGCCGAGCTGGCCTCGAGCCCCGCCAGTAGGTCAAATCCCGGAATGCTCCGCCCGGAGCCCCGCCCGGCACCCTCGCCATCCAGCGAGACCACCACCACTGGCCGGTGATAGCGCTCAACCAACCGCGAAGCGACGATCCCAATCACACCGGGATGCCAACCTTGCCCGGCGACGACCAGTCCCGATGCTTCGCGCAGGTGCTCAGGCAGTTCACGCACCGCCGCCTCCGCCGCCGTCGTCACCTCCCGCTCAGTAGCCCGCCGCTCCCCATTCGCCCGACTCAACTCATTGGCGATCTCAGCCGCCCGCGCCTCGTCCTCCGTCAGGAACAGCTCAACCCCAGCATCGGCGCGATAGAGCCGACCCGCCGCATTGATCCGCGGCGCCAGCTTGAAAGCCAAGTCCCCCTCATCGAGCTGAGTCGGCTCGACTTTCGCCGCCTCGATCAGCGCCCTCAGCCCCACCCGCCGAGCCCGCCGCACCTCTTCGAGCCCCCGCTTGACCAGTGTTCGGTTCTCCCCAACCAAGGGGACGAGGTCAGCCACCGTCGCCAGCGCAACAAGATCGAGATCGCCGTCGTGAGAGGCCGCCGGGACGGGGTCCCCAAAACGCTCGGCAGGAGCCTCGCTGGAGTGTTTTGGGGACCCCGTCCCGGCGGCCCCCCGCAACGCCATCGCAAGCTTCCAAGCCACCGCCGTCCCGCACAACTCGGCGAATGGGTAGCTCTCATCCAGCCCCGGATGAAGAATCGGACAGTCCGGCAACACCTCTCCCGCCTGATGGTGATCGGTAACGACGACCTCCATGTCCAACTCAACCGCCAGCGCCACCTCAGCTACCGCCGTAATCCCGCAATCCGCCGTCAGGATCAACGACGACCCCCGCTCGGCCAACTTGCGCACGTTGTCCGCGCTCAGCCCATAGCCGTCAGTCAGCCGATCCGGGATCAGCCAATCGCAGTCGGCACCAAGCCCACGCAGCGTGCTGACCAGGATCGTCGTCGCGCAGACCCCGTCGACGTCGAAATCACCGTGCACGGTGATCCGCCGCCGATCTTTCACAGCCGCGAGGACCCGCTCGACGACCGCCCCCATCGCCGCAAACTCCTCCGGCTCGTGCCACTCATCGGCAGCGAGGAAAACCCGCGCTTCCTCCGGCGTGCGATAGCCCCGCCGAACAAGGGCGATCGCCACCGGCTCGCTCAGCTCAAGCTCTGCCGAAAGCGCCCGCGCCTCCTCGTAGGAGTAGGCCTCGGCCTTGTATGCGTGCAGGGTCTCCGCCACGCAAGCAGGCTAGGAAGCGCCCGGGACGGATTCTCGCCCCGGGCACCCCCGCAAACTGCGGCAACCGCTAGTAGAGCGGCCGGGCGACGCAGGTCAGGATGCCGGGGTCGCGCAGCTTCGCGTAGACCCCGCCGCCGTTGTTCTGCGAGCCACCCGAGTCGGGGCTGGTATTGCCGCCGACGTCGTTGAACTTGCCGTCCTTTAACGGCCCCACGACGAGCTCGCCATGATCCGGTTCGGCGCTCCCCTCAAACTGGTAGAGGGCGATATCCCCCGCTTTCGCCTCAGAGGGTGGAACTGCGACCCAACCGTTCGTGCGCGCCTTCGCCATGCGTTCGATTTCACCCGCGTGGCAGCAGTTGCCAGAGATCTGAGCGCCACCGATTAACTTCACGCAGTAGCTCGCGAAGCACAGGCACCAGAAGCAGGCACCAAAGCCCCAGGCGGCCTCCCAGAAAGTGACACCCCCCTTCTTGCCCTTGCGCACGACATCGTCGCCGACGTTTTCGGCGCCGGTATCCTCAGTGACGCCGATCATCGATTTGGCGTAGGCGACGGCGGCCTTCGGGCCCTGTTTGTGGGCTTTGCGCATCTCCTTCAACCTGTCTTTGCGTTCCTCGGCTCGCTTGCGGTAATCGTCGCCACGCTTCTCCGGATTACGCAGGACCTCCTGGATCGGCTCAGCCAGCATTCCTCCTTTCCTCAGCTTGCGCCTGCTCGCTTCGGTCATGCCGAGGATCCAGCCGTAGAACGCCGCCGCGTGAATCGTCTGCGACCCGAATTCGCCGTCGGTTTCAAGCGGCAGCCAATCGACTTTGCAGTGGTTCAGCCCGCCCTTGACCGCCTCCTGGAGAGCGAGGACGTCGTCGCCTTTCATGAAGGGGGTTGACAATGCCAGCGGGCGATGAACAGGCTTCTCACTCCCGGCAGCGGCGACGCGCTCTTTCGCGGCCTTGCCTTTCGCCGTGACTTTGGCTTTTGCCACCTTGGGCTTGGCGCCCGCCTTGCCGGCGAAGAAGCCGGGGGCGGTCTTCGAGACGTCGATGTTGCGGCCAGCGTAGGGAGCGGGAAGCGTACCGGCGGCCTGTGGCGAGCCCCACTGAGTGGCATCCGCCTTTCCGGTGACGCCGAGGTTTTTGCAGGCCGGAGAGCAGAGGTGCTCTTTGCCGGTGTAGTGGGCGGTCCAGATCCGCACGTCCTTGCGCGAAAGCCCCGCGGCTTTCAGCGACTGCATGATCTCCCCCCAGTGTGAGGCGGAGAAGTAGATGATCGGCCGGTGGACGCCTGCCTCGATGCGCTCCTTGGCCCATCTCCCCGCACTCGAGTGCGCCATGTCACCGGGCTCGAAGTCGCCGCAGTTGCCGATCCCCTCGCCACTCACGTCGACCTCGATCACGTGAGCATCGGGGAATTGCCTCCTGGCGGCTTTGAAGTTGTCGAACTTGCCGTTGCCGTACGCCGCCACCGCTTCCACTTTCAGACCCGCAAAGGTCCGCTGCGGATCGTCCACCGTGTCGAAC
Source organism: uncultured Solirubrobacterales bacterium (assembly GCA_963701265.1). Lineage (GTDB taxonomy): Bacteria > Actinomycetota > Thermoleophilia > Solirubrobacterales > 70-9 > VRUE01. The sequence goes on along the minus strand of OY969581.1, from coordinate 1,440,927 downwards.
ATGGTGCCCATAGCACTACCTCCCGATTCGTCGCTCGATGTCGGGAACAGCCTATGCGCAAATATCTCTGATTATCTAGTCTGCAGTCGCCTGCTCGGCGCGAACGCCGATTGCCCAAACAATCGCGAGGCCGATCGCAACCCCGGGGATGGCGGTGAGGACCGTACCCAGGTCCGTCTCACCGAGGCCTTTACCGCTGGCGATCTCGATGGCCCCGCCGAAGAGGACCGCGCCGATCGTTGCGCCGAGAAAGGCGCCGACGATGCCCTGCCAGAAGCGGTCGGGCAGGAAGACGGTGAAGTGCCAGAGGGCGATGCCGGTGGTGAACCAGACGAGCAGAGCCATCAGCGCTTCCTCCCGTGTTTGCGGCGTTGCTGGCGGCGAGCGCGGCGCTTCTCGTCGCGCTCGTGCCGCGCCTTCTCCGCCGGATCGGTCGAGGGGGGCTCGCCATTGCTCGACGGCTCCCCACCGTCGCCCTCGGCCGGCGGCTCGACGGTCGCCACTGCGCTGGCCTTCGGTTGCGCCTCGCGCTGCTCCGCAACCTCTTCCTCCAGCTCGACGTCGGTCTCGCCATCGTCGCTGAGCATCGCCAGATCACCGTCTTCGGCAAAGGCCGGCACGCTGCCGTCGATCGCGGTGATGCGCTCGCGACGGCGGATGAAGCCCGGCTCGCGTTCCTTCCAAGCCGTCAGCACCGGCGAGGCGATGAAGATCGAGGAATAGGTTCCGGAAAGGATCCCGACCATCATCGCGAAGGCGAAGTCCTGCAGCGTGGCGCCGCCGAAGATCAGCAGCGAGATCACCGAGAGCAGGGTGGTGAAGCTGGTCGCCAGCGAACGGGTCAGCACCTCGCTCATCGAGCGGTTGACGATCTGCGAGAACGCAGCTCGCGGCATACGCGGCATGTTCTCGCGTATTCGGTCGAAGACGATGATCGTGTCGTAGAGGGAGTAACCAAGGATGGTCAGGAAAGCGGCGACCGTTCCGCTACTCACCTCCCGGCCGGTGAGCGAGTAGATACCCGCGGTGATCAGGATGTCGTGGAAGATCGCGATCAGGACCGGGACCGCGAATTTCGGATCGAAGCGGAAGGCGATGTAGGCGCAGATGATCAGCAGCGAGAAGATCAGCGCGTTGCGAGCGCTGTTGGCGACGGTGGCGCCGAAGGTCGGCCCGACGCTGGTGCTGTCGAAGCCGTTGGCCTCGATCCCGTACTCGCGCTCGAGTTCCTTCTGCATGTCGTTGATCTGCCTCGGTTCCAGCGTGTTGGACTGGATCAGGAAGGCGTTGTCGCCGAGGCCGGGGTTGCTCTCGCGCTGCACCTCGGCGGCGGAGATGTCCGCTGCCTCCAGAGCTTCGCGCACACCTTCCTCATCGGTCGACTTGACCAGCGCGACCTCGACCCTGGTGCCCGACTCGAAGTCGATGCCGAGATTGAGCTGCTTGGTCGCCAGGGCGAGCGCCCCGACCAGCAGGATCACGCCAGAGATCGAGAAGAACCAGCGGCTCGCGCCCATGAAGTCGAAGTGCCAGCGGATTCCCTCTTTGGCGCCACCGAGGGCACTGGGCGAACGCAGCAAGCGCGAGCGACTCATCGTGCCCAGCAGCGCCTGGGTGAAGACGACCGCGGTCAGCAGCGAGACGATCGTGCCGACGCCGAGGACGAAGGCGAAGCCCTTGACCCCCGCCGTGGCGAGCACGAAGAGGACGAAGGCGGTGAGCAGGGTGACGACGTTGGCGTCGATGATCGTGGCGATGCCGCGTCTGTAGCCAGCCGAGATCGCGCTCGACATCGAGCGCCCTGCCCGCACCTCCTCCTTTATTCGCTCGAAGATGACGATGTTGGAGTCGGCGGTGACGCCGATCGTCAGCACCAGACCCGCGATCCCCGGCAGGGTCAGGGTGATCGGGATCAGTTTGATCAGGGCAAAGAAGATCACCCCGTAGGAAGCGAGCGCCATAACCGCGACCAGGCCGAGGAAGCGGTAGAAGACCAGCAGGAAGAGAACGGTGAGGATGAGGCCGATCAGGCCGGCCTTGATGCCGGCGTCCAGCGCTTCTGAGCCCAGCGTCGCCGAGACCTGCGACTGGCTGATCAGGTTGAGGTTGATCGGCAGCGCACCACGCTGCAGGAAGCTGGCCAGGTTCTGCGCGTCTTCGATGCCGTTGAAGCCACCGGAGATCTGGGCGCCGGTGCGACCGTCGATCCCGTCCGGGTTCTGCGCGTAGTTGATGATCGGCCGCGTCTTGACTTCGTTGTCGAGCACGACCGCGAAGTGACCCGAGGTCGCTTCGGCCGTTTCTTCGCTGCTCGGGCCGATCGCTGAAGCGGCACCGCGCTGGGCGATCTGGCGGGTGACGTCCTGGAACGCCTGGCGACCGCTGTCGGTGAATTTGAAGGTGACGTTGGGGGCGCCAAATTCGTCGACTTCCTGCTTCGGGCTGGTGATTTCGGTCCCCGAGAGAGCCGGGTTGTCCTTCAGCGCGAACCAACCGGGGTCGGCCTCTTCGATCACCTGCCCCTTGGTGTCACTGGGCTTTTCGGAGACGACGATCGTGCCCTGCGGCACCTTGATAACGGTGCCCGAGTCGGCGGAGCGTTTCGTGCCGCTGGGCGAGATGAAGAGGTCTTCTTCGGTGAACTCGGGCCCGTCGATCAGCTTGTGCGGGTCTTTCTTCTCGAACAGGTAGTAGGTGGTCGGCTGACTGCATTTTTCGCAGTCGGGGCGCGGCTTCTGTTCTGAGGCCAGCTTGGCGGCGGCGTACTCGGTCGGGTAGGCGCCGGCGGCGATCAGCTGCTGGTTTTCGCGCTTGGTCGGCAGGCGACCGGCTTTCTGCCATTCCTTGGTCGCTTCCCGCACGGGGCCCGGCGGCGGTTCCCTGCCCGGACGACCGCCGATCAGGAACTCGCGGCCGATCAGGTTGGGTTCCCAGTCGAAGAAGAAGAGGCGGGCCGGCTTGGTCGCGCATTCGGTTGCCTTGCCGACGCTGGTCGCGCCGGGGATGCCGACCTGGATCTGGTCGCTGCCGACCCGGGAGACCTCGATCTCGGCGACACCGAGTTCGTCGCAGCCGGAGCGGATGATGTCGACGGCCCGTTCCATCGAGCCGTTGTCGAGCGTCGGCTGCTGCGGCGTCGGGCGACCCTGGAGGACGAGCTGGACGCCGCCCTTGAGATCAAGGCCGAGCTTCGTTTCCTTGTTGACGATGACGACGCCGGAGACGAGGATCAGGCCGAAGACGAAGAGCAGGACGAAGAAATTTCTACGCTTTTTGCCCATGTCTTCTTCAGCTCTCCGGGGTGAGGACTATCAGCAGTCCCCCATCGTCGTCATAGGCGGGGAAGACATCGGCGACGGCCTCCGCCGGCAGGTCGCCCTCGGCGTTGACCGAGACGCGCTTGCCGAGCGAGCGGACTCCCCACTCCAGCGAAGTCGCGATCGGGTCGGTGGTGGTGCCGCCGTTCCCTTCGCGCTGTTCGCCGCCACTGCCCTCGGCACGCCATTCGAGGCCGAGGACCTCTTGCACCGGCCGACCGATCACGTCCTCGTCCGTCAGCCCGGTGAGCTCGAAGCTTCCCCGCCCGGCGTCGATCACGCGGGCTTGCTGGTCGCAGACGAAAAAGGCCGCGTTGGGCGCCGGGTAGTAGTCGTCGAGGAGCTCGAAGACGAAGCCGAAGCCGCATTTGGAGCAGCCCTTCGGGCGCGCGCTGAAACCCGCGGTTCGCTCCGCGCTGACCTCCCTGTGGCCGCAGTTGGGGCAGATGAAGAACGGCATCCCACCGGCAGGTTACTCAGAAGAGGCTGTTCGCTCTTTCGGGCACGGGCAGCCCGAGGTGCTCATAGGCCCGCTGAGTGATCACACGACCCCGCGGAGTGCGCTTCAGCAAGCCTTGCTGGAGCAGGTAGGGCTCCAGCACGTCCTCGATCGTGTCGGCCTCCTCACCGATCGCAACGGCGAGGGTCGAGAGGCCGACCGGGCCGCCGGCGAACTTGCTCGCGACGACGTCGAGCAGGGCGCGATCGCTGCGATCGAGGCCACCGGCGTCGACCTCGAGCATCGCCAACGCCGCGTCGGCGACCTCGGCGTCGATCGTGCCGCGCTCCTTGACCTGGGCGAAGTCCCGCACCCGCTTGAGCAGCCGGTTGGCGACGCGGGGCGTGCCGCGCGAGCGCTCGGCAATCGTCTGCGCCCCCGCGGCGTCGATCTCGACCCCGAGGATGCCGGCCGAGCGCACGATGATCTGGGCCAGGTGCTCGGGCCGGTAGTGCTCGAGGCGATGCGAGAGGCCGAAGCGATCGCGCAGCGGCGTCGTCAGCAACCCGGCGCGGGTGGTGGCGCCGATCAGGGTGAAGGCGGGCAGCGGCAGGGTGACGGTGCGGGCGCCTGCCCCCTGCCCGAGCACGACCGGCAGCTCGCCGTCCTCCATCGCCGGGTAAAGGGTCTCCTCGACCGCGCGTCCCAGGCGGTGGATCTCGTCGACGAAGAAGACGCTGCCGGGCTCCAAGGCGGTGAGGAAGGAGGCGACGTCGGCCTTGCGCTCGAGCGCCGGGCCGGCGGTCTGCACCAGCGGCACGCCCATCTCCTCGGCGACGATGTGGGCGAGCGAGGTCTTGCCGAGGCCGGGCGGACCGGCGAGCAGCACGTGGTCCAGCGGCTCGTTGCGCCCCCGCGCCGCCTCGATGAAGATCGCCAGCTGATCGGTGACCTGCTCCTGGTTGACGAAGTCGGCCAGCGTGCGCGGCCGCAACGAGCGATCGAGGTCCTCATCTGGGGCGTCGGCCCGCGCGTCGTGGACGCGAACCTCATCACCCTCCAGGTCGACCGCGAAACGGTTGTCAGGACCGGGGTCGCTCCCGGGGGGCTGCGGTCCGTCGATCCCGGGTGTGCGGATCCGCTTCTCGCTCACGCGCTGCTCCGCGAGGTACCGGCTTTGCGCAGGGCGGCGGCAAGCAGTTGCTCGGCATCCTCGCCATCGATACCTTCCAGCAGCTGCTCCGCCTCCAGCGGCGCGTAGCCGAGGTTGACCAGGCCGTCGCGGGCGAGCGCGCGGGGGTCGGCCCCGTCGGCCCCCAGCGCGGCGACCTCTTGCTCGAGTGAGCCGGCGACCTTCTCGCGCAGCTCGACGATGATCCGCTCCGAGGTCCGTTTGCCGATACCCGGCACAGCTTGAAAGCGTTTGGCGTCGCCGGCGGCAATCGCCCGCAGCAGTTCGCGCGTGGGACCGCCCGAGAGCGCTGCCATCGCCACCTTCGGACCGACGCCGCTGACCGAGATCAACTCGCCGAAGAGGTCGCGCTCCTCCTCGGAGGCGAAGCCGAAGAGCGCCAGCGAGTCCTCGCGGGAGATCAGCTCAGCGTGGAGGAAGACCTCGCGGCCCGTCGCCGGCACCGCCTTCAGCGTCTCGGCCGAGACGGCGAGCCGGTAGCCGACCCCGCCGGCATCGACGACCACGTGGTCGGGGCGCCGCACCATCACCTCACCTCGCACCGCGGCGATCATCCGGCCAACCTCTGCGAGACGGCTTCTTCCGCCGCCAGCGTCGCCGCTTCCCGCCCGGTCGCACCGCCGTGGCAGATCGCCACCGCGAGCGCGTCGGCAGCGTGGTCGGGCGTCGGCGGCTCGGGCAGGCCGAGCAGCGTCCCCACCATCCGCTGCACCTGCTCCTTGCCGGCGCCGCCGGAGCCGCAGACGGCCTTCTTGATCGCCTGCGGCGTGTAGGTGAAGCAGCTGACTCCGCGCTGGGCGGCGGCCAGCATCGCCGCACCGCTGGCGCGGCCGACGGCCATCGCCGAGTGCACGTTCTTGCCGAAGTAGAGATCCTCGAGCGCCATCGCCGCCGGCTGGTGCCACTCGATCAGCTCGGCGAGGGCGCTGTGGATCCGCTCGAGGCGCTGCTCCATCGGCACCTCAGGCGTGGTTTCGACCACACCGCCGTCGAGGGCGACCATGCGGCTGCCCTCGATCCTGACCACACCGAAGCCGAGATTGGCCGCGCCGGGATCGATTCCCATCACGACTTGCATGGGAGGTGATTCTGGGAGTAGCCCCGGATGCCTTCGTTATGCGGCTTCGGCGGCGAGCTTCTCGATGATCTCGGCGGGGACGTCGAAGTTGGCGTGGACCTCGTTGACGTCGTCGTGCTCCTCGAGCGTGTCGACCAGCTTGAGCAGCCACTCGGCGTCGGTGCCCTTGACCATCACGGTGTTCTTCGGCTCCATCGTCAACTCGGCCGATTGCAGCTCCACCCCGGCCCCCTCGAGCGCCTCGCGCACCGCGCTGAGGTCGCTCGGCTCGCAGATCACGCGCAGCTGCTCGCCGTCCTCGCGCACGTCCTCGGCACCGGCGTCGATCGCGACAATCAGGTCGTCCTCGCCGTAGCGGTCGCCGTCGACGACGATGACGCCGCGTTTCTCGAAGATCCAGGCGACCGAACCCGGCTCACCGAGGTTGCCGTGGTGCTTGCTGAAGGCGTGGCGCACGTCGGCGCTGGTGCGGTTGCGATTGTCGGTCAGCGCATCGACCAGGATCGCCGCCCCGCCGGGCCCGTAGCCCTCGAAGAGGATCTGCTCGATCGCGGCGGCATCGGTGCCCACGCCGCCGCCACGGTCGATCGCCCGCTGGATGTTTTCCTTCGGCATCGAGGCATCGCGGGCCTTTTGCACCGCGGTCGCAAGCGGCGCGTTGGCCTCGGGATCGGGGCCGCCGTCGCGGGCGGCGACGGTGATAGCGCGGGCCAACTTGGTGAAGAGCTTGCCGCGCTTGGCGTCGGCGGCACCCTTCTTATGCTTAATAGAAGACCACTTCGAGTGTCCAGACATAGCTGGCATTCTATGAATGTGGAAATGGTCAACGAGCCGCAGAGGGGTGGCGTGGCCAGGGGACTGGCCGCCAGCCTGATTTTCGTCGCGATGCTGCTGACCGCGCTCTCGATCTGGACCGCGATCCCGCTGGGCTGGATCTACATCGGCTCAAAGGTCTCCCACACCCAATTTCCCAGCAGCGGGCCCTACTTCGTGGTCGCCGCCGGCATCCTGATCACGGTGCTGATCGTGGCCTGGCTGATCGGCCGCCTCAACCGCCTCTACATCCAGGTCACGGGCACCAACCGCCTCGAGCCGATGCGCCCCACCTGGCTGAAGAGCATGCGCGACACCTCCTCCCAGGCCGGCACCACCACCGTGGTCGAGGCCGTCCTCATGGGCTCAGTGATCCTCGCCACCCTGACCCTCACCTTCTGGTTCTTCCTGCTGGCTGGGTCGCCGATCCCGAACCAGTAGTCCGGGCGGGTCCATGTGGCGAAGCGCGCCCAGCTTCGAGCCGGGAACGACACTGCTTCGAAGCTTCTGAAAGGTGGGCGCCTTGGCTTGAAGCTCCACAACCCGAGACCCAGGTTGCAGGAGCTTCTGCAGTGCAGGCGCCGATGACAGCGGCCCGCAGCTTGGAGCTGTCGGGCGTGTCGAGAGAGGGGTCTGGTCGGTCTCCAGGCGAATGTTGCCGAAGGCAGCGGAAATGCAATCCGATAAATGCGCGGCGTAGCCGCGCTCCTTCCTTGGAGCTAAGCGCCGCAGAGCGGCGCGTGCGACATCAATTCGCCTGGAGACCGACCAGACCCCTCCCACCTCCGCCCTACACGACGAACTTGCCGTCTTCCTGCATCACGACCCCATCCACTTCGAGCTTGCCCCCAAGCCGCAGGTCGCAGACAAGATCGGTGTGGACCGCCGAGTCGTTGATGCCGCCGGACTCCGGATACGACTTGCCCACGGCCATATGGACGGTGCCGCCAATCTTCTCGTCGAGCAAAACCTCGAGCGTGCCGCGGTCGATCGCGTAGTTGGTGCCGATGCCGAGCTCGCCGAGGCGGCGGGCGCCCTCGTCGGTGTCGAGCAATTGGATCAGGAACTCCTCGCCGCGCTCGGCGCTGGCATCGACGACCTTGCCGGCCTCGAAGCGCAGCCGCACGCCGGAGACCTCGCGGCCGGCGATCACCGCCGGCAGGTGGAAGGTCACCTCGCCCTCGACCGAGTCCTCGACCGGGCCGGTGAAGAACTCGCCGTCGGGCATGTTGTGGTCACCGACGCAGGGAATGAATGTGCGACCGGCGATGCCGAGCTTGATGTCGGTGCCCGGCGCGGTGATCCGCACCTCCTCGTGGCCCTGGATCCAGTCGGCGAGGCGTTCGCACTCGCTCGATGCCCGCTTCCAGGCAGTGAGCGGGTCCGGGTCATCGGCCAGGCAAGCGCCGAAGTAGAAGTCCTCGTAGCCGGCGAGGCTCATCTCCGCCTCGGAGGCGTAGGCGTTGGTCGGGAAGAGCGTGTAGCACCAGCGGAAATCGCCGGCTGCGCTGCGCTCCATCATCCGGTTGAGCACCGGGCCGGTGGCGGTCTGGCGGCGGGTCTGGCGCTCCGGCGGGATTTTCGAGAGCTCCCGGGTGTTGGCGCTGGCGCCGATGCCGATCCGCACGTCGGCGTTGTCGACCGTCCACTCCATCAAGGGCGAGATCCACTCCAGCTGCTCGTCGCTGGCGTGTTCGTAGTAGATCGCCGCCAGGCCGTCGAGGCCGACGTTGAGGATCGGGTGGGCGCCCGCCTTCAGCACCTCCTCGTAGACCGCGCGCAGCAGCGGCTCGGCGCCGACCTCACCGTCGATCGAGACCACCTCGCCCGCTTTCACCTTGGTCGAGTAGCCGACCAGGATCTTCGCCAGGTTCTCCACTCTGGGGTCTCTCAAGTCTCCGCCTCCTCCTGAGCGCGACTCTCTTGTGCGCTCGTAGTCATCGCCATGAACAGTGCATGCAGTCTCGGGTCATCGGTCAGCTCGGGGTGAAAAGCGCAGGCCAGCACGCCGCCTTCCCGGATCGCCACCGGATGCCCTTCGTATGAGGCGAGCACCTCGACGCCGGCGCCGTGGGCCTCGACCCTGGGGGCGCGAATGAAGACGGCGCGCAGGGGCTCGTCGCCGATCCCGTCGATCTCGACGTCCGCCTCGAAGCTCTGCAGCTGCCGTCCGAAGGCATTGCGGGCGGTGCCGGCGTCGATCAAGTCCAGATGATCGCGGTCGCAGACGATCATCCCGGCGCAGGTACCGAAGACCGTCGCGCCCGAGTCGTGCAGGGCTCGAATCGGCTCTTCCAGCTCAGCCGACTCGATTCCCATCGTGATCGTCGTGCTCTCGCCGCCGGGAATGACCAGGCCGTCAAGCCCCTCCAAATCGGCCGGCAGGCGCACTTCACTGACCTCGGCGCCCAACTCGCGCAGCACTTCGCAGTGCGCTTCGAAGCCTCCCTGGATGGCGAGCACGCCGAGGCGCAGCTCAGGCACCGCGGTCTTGTAGGAGCGCATCGGCGGCGGCGAGGTCGGCGATCTCGAGCCCCGGCATCGCCTCGCCGAGCCCGATCGACGCCGCCGCGACCCGCTCGGGATCGTTGAAATGAGTGGTCGCCTCAACGATCGCCTTGGCCCGCCGCTCCGGGTCACCGCTCTTGAAGATGCCCGAACCGACGAAGTTGCCCTCGGCGCCAAGCTGCATCATCAGCGCCGCGTCCGCGGGCGTGGCAATACCGCCAGCGCAGAAGAGCGGCACCGGCAGGCGGCCGCGCTCGGCCACCTCGTGGACGACTTCGAGCGGCGCCTGGTGCTCCTTGGCGGCGCCGGCAAGCTCCTCGGGCCCGAGCTGGGCCAGCCGCTTGATGCCGGAAGTGATTTCACGCATGTGACGGACCGCCTCGACCACGTTGCCGGTGCCGGCCTCGCCCTTGGAGCGGATCATCGCCGCCCCCTCGCCGACCCGCCGCAATGCCTCACCGAGGTTGGTTGCGCCACAGACGAAGGGAACCTCGAAGGCGAGCTTGTCGATGTGGTGGCGCTCGTCGGCCGGAGTAAGGACCTCGGACTCGTCGATGTAGTCGACCTCGAGCGCCTGCAGGATCTGGGCCTCGGCGAAGTGGCCGATGCGGGCCTTGGCCATCACCGGGATCGTCACCTCTTCCTGGATCCCCTTGATCATCGCCGGATCCGACATCCGCGCAACGCCGCCGTCCTTGCGGATGTCCGAAGGGACCCGCTCCAGCGCCATCACCGCGCAGGCACCGGCATCCTCGGCGATCCGCGCCTGCTCGGGCGTGACCACGTCCATGATCACGCCGCCCTTGAGCATCTCGGCCAGGCCGGTCTTGACTCTGAAGGTCGCTCGCTCGCTCACGAGCCGCATATTACGGGGAGGCGCGACCGGACCGCTGCGCCTGGCGCTACTTCAGCTTGTAAGCGCGAATGCGATCTTTGTGGGTGTCTTCGTCGCGGGCGTAAAGGCCGTGGGCCAATGCCTGGACGAGAGCCATCAGCGCGGTGTTCGATCGCGCGAACGATGGGCTGTTCGACGAGTAGTAGAGCGTCAGCTCGGCGTGCTCGCCGACCTCCGACATCGAGGCGTCGGAGACGGCAAGCGTGCGGGCGCCGCGGTGCAGGGCGAGCTTCATCGCCCGCAGCAAGAGTGGATGAGCGCGACCGGAGGAAAGGACGATGACGAGCGTTTCCTCGTCGATCCGGCCCAGTCGCTGCAGCGACTCGCCGCCGGTGCTGGCGACGATCTCGGCGCGGATGTCGAGCAGGCTGAGGGTATGACGCAGGTAGCTGGCGAAGAAGGCCATCTGGTCGACGCCGACGATGACCACGCGCTGGGCTTCGGCGAGCGCGGCGACGGCACCGTCGACCTGCTCCCGGGTCAGCTTGCGTGCGGTTTCCTCCAGGTTCGCGTAGTCGGCCCCGAGGGAACCCTCGAGCTCGGAGTGGTCGAAGGAGAAGAGGGCGCCGGAGCTGGCCGCGCTGGCGGCCGCCGCACCCGCCGTGCGGTACTCCTCGATTGCCGCCTGCTGAAGCTCGGGGTATCCCTCGAAGCCGAGGGCCTGGGAGAAGCGCACCACCGTCGATGACGAGGTGCTCGCTCTCCTGGCCAACTCCTCGGCGGTGAGGAAGGCTGCCTCGTCGAGGTGATCGACGATGTAGCGGGCGACGTCTTTCTGTGAGCGCGAGAACTCTTCGAAGCGCTCCTGGATGTACTCGGAGAGGCTCTTGAGGCTGGGGACAGTGCTGGCGGGGGTCTTGGTCGCAGTCTTGGTCACGGCGTCCAATTCGTCGGACCCCGTGCTTTCCCTTCCGGCAATCTGGTTGGATGGGTACTGCGATGACCCTCGAGCAGGCGCTGCGCCTCACCAACCGCAACATGATCGCCTTCGACCTCGCGCTCGGCAGCGGCGCCCTCTTCGCCCCCGCCGCGACCCTCAAGGTGCTCGGTCACGAGCACCCCTCGCCCGATGCGGAACACCTCTTTCGTCGCTGCGCGCCGATCTGGCTCACCTTCGCCGCCGCCCACGCGATCGCCGAGGTCCGTGGCGAGCAGCGCGACTGGTGGGCACTGGCCTGGTTGCGCGGCACCGAGATCGCCACCGATGCAGTTTGGGCCGAGTCCCCCGCTGTCAGCCGGCCAGGAGCCAAGCTCGGTCTTCGTCTCGCGGGCGTCGCCAATGTGGCGATGGCCGCCGGCTTCGCCTGGCTATCGAGGCGGTAAGCCTTGGCCGACCTGTCCGGGCTGCCAGACAAACGCTGGAGCCTGCGCGGCATCACCGAAGAGGGTGACGAGGCCTGGCTGATCCGCGGCATCTCCCGCAAGCTCTACCGCTGCCCGGCCTGCCACGGTGAGATCGAGATCGGCAGCGAGCACGTCGTCGTCCAGTACGTCTTCCGGCTCGGTGGCACCGAACACCACCACTGGCACCGCCGCTGCGCCGAAGAGCTGCTGATCGGCGAGCTCAGCGACGTGCGGCGGGTGCCCACCTCGGAATCGGCGCAGTCCAAGCTCGAACGGCGCGGGAAGTACCCCTCAGGCCGCCGCCGCCATCGTTGACGTGAGCAGGTTCAGAGAATTGATCGCGGTCTACGCGCGGATCGGGCGCACCTACTGGCGCTGGGCTCCTTCGCTGCTGCTGCTGGCGGTGGTCGTGTTCGTGCCGCTGGGCCTGGTCCACGCGCTGACGCTCAGCGCCGAACTCCACTCGCTCGATTTCGACGGCGCGCTGCGCTTCGTCGCAATCCTCGGCGCGGTCTTCGTGCTGGCAGTTACCGGCCTCATGGGCGAGGTCTTCTACACCGGATCGGTGGCGATCTCGCTGACCCATCCACGCGATGGCAAACCGCCGTCGCTGCGCGAAATCGCCGGCATGGTCAACTTCCGCCGGCTGATCGCGATCGACCTGATCTACGGGGCGCTGGTTGCCGTTGGCCTCGTCTTCCTCTTCGTGCCCGGGATGCTCGCCTTCGTCTGGTTCGGCCTCGCCGCTCCCGTGGTCGAGATCGAGCACCAGGGCATCCGCGCCGCCTTCGCCCGCAGCGTGCGCCTGGTGCGGGGCAAGTTCTGGACCGTCGCCCTGGTCCTGATCCCGATCGAGCTCGCCGGCGACGCGCTGACCAACCTTGCCACCGAGCTGACCCACAACCTCTTCGGCAGCGAGTTCATCTGCGAGTGGCTCGCCGACGTCCTCTCCAACATCGCCTTCACGCCGTTCTACGCGGTGGCGGCGGTGCTGCTCACGGTCGACCTGATCCGCGAAAAGGGCGGCGGCGCCAAGTTGCACTCGAAGCCGCTGCCGTAGCTCGGGTCTACTCGCCCATCGCCTTGATCACGAGGCGCTTCGGCCGGCCGCCGTCGAACTCGCAGTAGAAGACCTGCTGCCAGGGTCCGAGGTCGAGGCGGCCGGCGGTCACCGGCACGATCGCCTGGTGGTGGACCAGCAGGTTCTTCAGGTGGGCGTCGCCGTTGTCCTCGCCGCCGCGGTGGTGCCGGTAGTCGCCATCGTCAGGCGAGAGCTCCGCCGCGACCCCGTTTGCGGCCGGCTTCCAGCTCGGCGGCGCGACCTTGTCGAGCCATTCGAGCACGTCCTCGTGCAAGCCCGGCTCGTCGTCGTTGATCCAGACCCCGGCCGTGATGTGCATCGCCGAGACCAACACCATGCCCTCCTCGATCCCGGCCTCGTCGACCGCCGCCTGCACCTTCTCGGTAATGCGGATCAACTCACGCCGCTGCGTGGTGTCGAAGGTCATGTAGGCGGTGTGGGATTTCATACGCTCCTAATCACTAGCTGGGATTAGCGCTGCACACTTGAAGACCGACGGCGCGTGCCGCGCGGTAGCGCTCGTCGGCTTCGGAGTCGCGGCGTTCGCGAGCCGCCACGTAGTTCTCGGTGTCGTTTCCTTGGGCAGCCGCCAACGCCTGGCGATCGTTGAGCGCCACCAACCTCTGAGCTTCGACGTAGCTTTTGAACTCATCCGCGAGGTTCGGTGGCGGGTCGAGCGCCCGAAGCCGACGGAGCGCGCGTTCTGAGATCCCAACCAGAGTGGCGGCATAGGCCTCATTTGGGATTTCTTCCAAGCCGACCTCCGGGTCTTCTTTCATGGCTTGGGACCTGACGCTCTTATAGGTGCTCTGGCTGTCTTCACAGATCGCGTCGGCCTTTTTGATCAACTCGAACCGGGTCAGAGTTTCTGGCTTGGGCTTCGGCGCCGGCTTGTTTTTCGCCGTCGTCGAAATCGTCGCGTTGGCGTCTGTCTGCCCGGAGTCCCCCGAGCTCGGCCCCCCGCCTCCGCTGATCAGGACGATCACGATGACCAGTGCTGCGGCGAGCGCGGCGACACCGCCGGCCAGGGCCCAACGGCGCCGGTTGGGCTCCGAGGCGGATCTGGATGAGGCGGACGAGTCGTCGGCGAGCCGGCGCGTCGGCTCCGTCGCTCGGGCCGGGGCCTGTGTCCCGGCGGTCTTCGCAGGGATCGTTTCCGCGGTCCGCGTCGCCGCGGCGCCGGTGGCGACGGTGCGCTCCGGCACCACCGGCGCCTCGCCCCGCAGGGCCGCCTGCGCAGCACGGCCGAGGTCGCCCGCGGACGGGTAGCGATCGTCTGGGTCCTTTGACATCGCCCGGATCACGACGTCGTCGAGCGCCATCGAGACCTCCGGCACGTAGAGCGAGGGCGCCGGGGGTGGGTCGTTCAGGTGCGCGTAGAGCCGGGCCGCCTCACCGTCCTTGGGGAAGGGCACCTCGCCGGTGAGCAGCTTGAAGAGCAGGCAGCCGAGGGCGTAGACGTCAACGCGCGCGTCAACGGTGCCGCCGGAGATCTGCTCGGGTGCGACGTAGTCGAGGGTGCCGACGAAGCGGCCGGTCTGGGTCAGCCCCGACTCGGTGGCGACGTTGCGGGCGACGCCGAAATCGGTGATGTAGGCGTGGTCGGGGCCGTCGCCGCCGCTGAGCAGGACGTTGGCCGGCTTGACGTCGCGGTGGACCAGGCCGGCGGCGTGGATCGCGTCCAGCCCGTTGCCGATCTGGGCGATCAGCTCAACCGCGACCTGCGGCGAGAGGCGCCCCTCGCGGGCGAGCCGGCGGGCCAGGTCGGCGCCGGCGACGTAGCGCATCGCGATATAGGGCACGCCGGCCTCTTCACCGGCGGCGTAGATCGGCACCACGTTCGGGTGCTCGATCGAGGCCGCGATCCTCGACTCCTCGGCGAAACGACGGGTGAAGACCTCGTCGACGGCGGCCTCGGGTGCGATCAACTTCAGCGCCACCCGGCGCTCCAGGCCCGGCTCGACCGCGAGGTAGAGAATCCCCATGCCGCCGCGGCCGAGGCGTCGCTCTATGCGGTAGCCAGCGAACTGATCGCCGTCGGAGAGCTCGATTCCGTGGTCCGGCTCAGCCATTGGCGAACCCTAGCCCGCCTTCGCCTGCTGGGCCGGTTAACCCGGACGCAATCTTGACGGACCTAAACTTGGAGGTCGATCATGCGTCGCCTCGCCGTTGTCGCCGTTCTACTCGCCTGCCTTCCTGCCGGGGTCGCGGCGGCGCGCCAGTTCGTGCAGGAGGGCAACCTGCGGGTTGCTTTCGATGCGCAGCTCCTTCCCAACGCCCTTCCCCGCGAACGCGATGCGCCGGTAACCGTGCAACTGGCCGGCGCCATACGCACGACAGATGGCAGCACACCGCCGCAGCTGCGACGAATCTCGATCGCGATGAACCGGGCCGGCATCGTCTCGGTCGCCGGCCTGCCCACCTGTCCGGCCGCGGAGCTGCAGCAGACGAGCTCTGAAGCCGCCCTGGCGCAATGCCGCAATGCCCTGGTAGGCCACGGCCACTTTGCCGCCAACGTCAATTTCGACGGCTCACCCGTGTTCCCGGCCCGCGGCACCGTGCTCGTCTTCAACAGCTCGAGCAAGAAGCGGACCGGGCTGCTGCTGCACCTCTATGGCTCCAGCCCCGTGCGCGCCGCCTTCGTTCTCCCCTTCAAGATCACCCGCAACAGCAAGGGGAAGTTCGGCACCGTCTTCTCCACCCGCATTCCCCGGCTCGCCTCGGACCGGGGCTACGTGACCGACATCGACCTGACGATCGGACGCAACTACCGCTACCAGGGGAAGCAGCGCAGCTTCATCAGCGCCAGCTGCGCCGCACCGGCTGGTTTTACCGGCGCGTTCTTCGAACTGGCCAAGGCAACCTTCTCCTTTGCCGGCGGCAAGCAGCTGACCAGCAGGCTGCCGGGCGACTGCAAGGTCCGCTAGTCGCCCGACCCGCCCACAAGGGTTAGTTGCCGTATTCGTTCACCCGCTGTTCGGCTTCCTTGATCGCGCCTTCGGCTTCTTCCTTGCCCTTTTCGATGCCTTCTTCGGCTTCCTTCTTGGCCTTTTCGATCGTCTTGTTGGCCTGCCCCTTGCCGTTTTCGACGCCCTGCTTGGCGGCGTCTTCGGCTTCGTCGAAGCCCTTCTTCACTTCATCCTTGGCCTTTTCGATGCCCTTCTTCGCTTCTTCGGTGCCCTGTTCGATCCGCTCCTGTGCTTCGGAGGAAGCGCTGTCGGCGTCGCTGTCGCTACCGCAGCCGCCGGCGAAGGCCGCGGCGATACCCAGCACCAACACAATCGGCAGCAAGCGCGCGATTCGCGCGCCCTTCCGGCTCAAGCTCTCTGCTGACACATCAGCTCCTCTCAGTCGTGTGAATGCGGCGATCTTTGCATCGTCGGCGGCGCTCGGCCAGCCGGCATGGTTTGACTAGGGTGCCGCCGGTGAGGAGCCGACTCGCGCGCATCGCACTCTGGCTTGGCGCGGTTGCGCTCCTGCTTGGCCTGCTCGAGCTGCTCGGCGTGCCGGCCTTCGAGTGGATCGACGATCTCCTCGACAAGGTCGCTGAGGTGCCGCCCTGGGCGATCGTCGCCGGCGTTGCACTGGAGAGCGCCCAGACGAGCCTCGCCGCGCTCGCCTGGTACGGCATCCTGCGCGCCGCGCTTCCGTCCGCGGTTATGCCGTTCCGGCTCATCCTTGCCTGCTACGCAGCGGCCGTAGCGCTCAACGGCTTCCTGCCGGCCAACCTCGGCACCTTCGTGATGTTGGTGATGTTCACCACCCTGATCGCCGGGGCGACTTTCCCCCTCGTCTTCTCCGGCCTGATCGTCGAGAAGATCCCCTTCTCGGTCCTCAACGTCGCCCTCTACCTCTACCTCTTCCTCACCGTCAGCGGCTCGTTCTCGATCAAGCTCGGCTTCCTCGCAGATCACACCGGGCTGGTGGTCATGCTCCTGATCGGCGCGATCGTCCTCCTCGTCCTGCTTGCCCGCGTCTTCTGGGAGCGCCTGGAGAAACTGCGCCGGCAGCTGATCAGCGGCGGGGCGATCCTGCGCTCCCCGCGTCGCACCGTCACCCGCCTCTTCCTGCCGGTGCTCGGCAGCTACGCGGCCCGGCTCGCCATCGTCGCCGTCTTCCTCGGCGCCTACTCGATCCCGGTCACCTTCGAGAACGTCGCCACCGTGACTGCATCGAACTCGGTCTCCAACAGCGTCTCCGCCACACCGGGTGGGGTCGGCGTCACCCAGGCGATGAACTCCGCCGCGCTCTCCGGCTCGACCTCGGCCAAGACCGCCACCGCCTACTCGATCGGCCAGCAGCTGATCATCTCCGCCTGGGACGTGATCTTCGCGATCATTCTCGTCTCCTGGGTCTTTGGCTGGTCCGGCGGCAAGCAACTGGTCGAGTCCTCCTACGGCGAGGCGAAGGAGCGCAGCCGCGAGATCAGGAAACGGCGCTCGGACTCAGAGCCCTAGGCCCCCAACGCCCTCCTCGTCCCAGCCGAGGTGATGGGCCAGCTCATGGCGCAGGGTCTGCTCGACCTGACGGGCAAGCAGACCCCTGTCGTGTCCGAAGTCGCGTTCCAGCGTGTCGCGGTAGATGACGATCCGATCCTCGTAGCGTTCATGTGCCAGGCCATCGCCGAAGTACTGGCCGTAGGCGTGGACCTCGGTCCCCAGGTCGGAGATCACCACGGCGACCTTCTCCAGCACTTTCTGGAATTGCTCCGGCAGCCCGTCGATCGCATCGGCGACCAACGACTCGAACTCCTCTGACTCGGGGGTATCGGGCACCCCCGAAACGCTAGGCCACCGCGCCCGCCAGCTCCTGATCGATCTCGAGCAGGTAGGGCGCGACCAGGCCCTCGTAGTCGGCTTTGCGCTCGGCGGAGAGGTCCTTCCAGCCGGTCACCGAGCCGCGGCAGATGTCCGCCCCGCAAAGACAGCCGCCGGGAAAATGCTCGACCGAGTAGTTGCGCATCGCGTAGTCGAAGGTGATCTCTTCGCCACTGGCAATCGGCTGCCGGGCGACGAAATCACAGGCGCCCGTCTCGTTCAGCTCGACCCCGCAGTTGGGGCTGCAGGAATGGTTGACCTTGGGCCCCAGGCCACCGTGCCGAGCCCACTTGGTGCGGCTCACCTGAGTCGCGTGCGAATCGTTGCGGGCGACCTCGCCTTCGAGGAAGCCGATCATCACCGTCTCACCGGCCTCGAAACCACGAGTCGCGCGAACACCACCGCCCTTGCCGCCTTCGGGAGTACAAAGCTCATATCCGACAGGATCCAAGGGACCGCCTCTCAATTGTTTAGGCACAACGACGCTGCGCCTGCGACGAGCCTAGCCCATCGACCACATAACGCCGGAGGCCTAGATGACAACCGAACGCACTCTTCCCCACGTCGACCCCGCGACACCCCAGAAGCCGCTTCGCCGAGCGATGCTGCGCCTGATGAGCACGCGGGCGATGGTGGGAGGCCTCCCCCTTCCAGCTCACCCCACGCTGATTTAGACTCGGTGGGCGATGCCATCACGAGGAATCCATCACCTCGATCTGGCAGTTGCCGACGTTGCACGGTCCCTCGCCTTCTATCTCGACCTGCTCGGCCCGCTCGGCTGGGAAGAAAGCGTTCGGTATCCGAGCTACCGAGGAACCGAGGAGGTCGTGTACCTCAAGGATGCCGCGACAGGGTCCCAAGAGCCCGGGACGGACTCCTCAATGTTCGGGATCCGCCAGGCAGATGGCGCCGCGCATCGCTACTACGGGGTTGGAATCGAGCACTTCGCCTTCGAGGTTGACCGACGGGAGGAGGTCGATGAGGCGCACGCACGCTGTCTAGCGAGCGGCGCAAATATTCACTTCCCGCCGGAGGAAGATCGCGACGAGCCCGGCTACTACGCGTTCTTCGTCTTCGATCCCGATGGAATCCGAGTCGAGGTTTTCTGCTGGACCCGCTGAACGGTTCTCAGGTGAGCGGGCGGGCCGGAATGGCTGGCTTACCGCGGCTGACGCCGCACGCTTCTGTGATTGCTATTGCTACGAAACGGACGTGTGCGCTCAGGCCAGATGAGGAAAACGCTGAATACCATCATGCTGGCAAAGAGGAAGGCGTATGCGCCGCTGGCGCCTGCCCCGGTCAAGGCCGTTAGCCCTATCGCACAGACAGCTACGACGGCAGAGCCGACTACAAGGCCGGAAGTCGAGGTGCGACTCATTGTCTTCATTGTATTTGCCCCACCAGCGCCGCAGCGTAAAAGAGCGTCCCCGCTACAAACCCATGCTGACACCGCGGCGGGCCCATGTGTCGAGCTCGGTTGCGGACAGCCCCAGCATCGATCCAAAGGCGAGCATGACGACGCCTCCGGCCCCAGCCATGCTGAAGATGATGCCCACGCCGATCGTGTCGGGGAATGGGTCTTCGACTCGTGGAAGCAGTGAGACAAGTGGCGAACTGGCCATCAGCGCGACGCTAGGCAGATCGAGCGCGCCCATGGCGCGCGAAGTCACGCGGTTGTTGCGTAACTTTGTGGCGGAAACAGGTCGCGCTATGGGGCGGGAAGGACTCGAACCTTCGACCGACGGACCAAGTGTTCGGAGGCCAAAATCACGACATCCCACGCTGTCATCTTCACGCGAGAGGAGCAGTTCGACGGCTACGAATCTGGCGGCTCCTCATCGGTCCAATAGTCCGTCGCCTGCTCTCGCCGGTAGGCCTCCTGGAATCCCTCGTCTGAGGCTCCGGGAGCCCGAGTCGCCGCCACCAACTTGCCAGTATCCGGATAGAGATTCACCTCGGGAGCGATCATCGTGCTGACCACCAGCACGCGGGCGTGTTGAGCGCCTCGATTCTGGAGCTGGTGCGCGCCGTCTTCGCCGACCCGAAACGCTACGACCTCCCCCTCGGCCAGCTCGCGCCACCCATCCGGCGTGCGCAGGTGCGGCTGGCCGCTGAGCACGATGAGCATCTCCTCGTTGGCGCTGTGGGCGTGGTACGGAAAGGTCGCCTGGCCAGGCGGGATCTCATAGAGACTTGCTCCGAGTTTCTCGGACTTGGCCTGCTGGCCCAGTTTGGCGCGCCGGTAGGTGAAGCCCTCACGGTCCTGATCCGCATCGAAGTCCGGCTGGTATGCGTTTGCCATGCGCGGATTATCTCCCCTCTCCACCCGGATTCGTCTCTGGGGCTTCGGCGACATGGCGCTCGCACCCGTTCCGCGCGAAAAGCGACATCGGTTCGTCCTCCTATGGGGCGGGCAGGACCACGATCAATCGCCCGACAGCCTCGAAGGCGGCGGCAGGGACGACGCCCTCCACGGCATGGGTGACCTCGACGGCTGCGACGGTGTCGCCGCCACCCACCAGCTCGCCAGCTGCAAGTACCCCAACTGGGGCCCGCGTTACCGCACCAACGATGCGCGCTGAGCGACGCGCTCGAGGGTTCCTGTCGGCGGCTGCTGAGGGCTGGGGTGTTCCAGGCTGGCCGTGAAGCCCGGACCGGTCACGG
Source organism: uncultured Solirubrobacterales bacterium (assembly GCA_963701265.1). Lineage (GTDB taxonomy): Bacteria > Actinomycetota > Thermoleophilia > Solirubrobacterales > 70-9 > VRUE01. The sequence goes on along the minus strand of OY969581.1, from coordinate 1,420,779 downwards.
GCACGTCGGAGTGACCGGGCAGGTCGACGGTCAAGTTTCCCGTCCACCGGCCGGCGCCGCGGGCGTCACCGTCAAAACGTCCGTGACCGGCGAAGGGAGCCGGCGGCTTGGCCGTTGCAGTGCGCAAGTCGCGGCTGAAATGCAGTGCCCCCGGAGCGACCAAAAGGGAGGTTGCGCGGTGGATCCCAATCTCCCCTCGCTGTTCCTCGACTTCGACGCTCACCCTGGTCCTGGCACCGGGCCTCTCTTTCACCGCGTCGAACTCAAGCCGGTACTGGTGGCCGCGGTGCTTCTCGACGTCGAGGCGCGCCCCCGGCAAGCTCTTGTCGGGATGCTTTCCGTCCCCTTCGTTCCCGTCGTGACTGAAACATAGGGGTGTTCTCTCAAGTGGCGCGCTGGTGGCGCTCACATCGGTGAACCCCTCCTCGCCATGGAACTCGATCGTCCCCTCGTAGCGTTCGACTTCGACCTGCGTCTTTGGTCCCCGGTGGCAGATCCGCACCGACTTCGTCCGCCCGGTCGGTACCCGAGTGACCGAGATCCTTCCCAGCTCGTCAAGATCCGCGTCGATAGTCGTGTCCGTCACAGTCGCCGGCGTCGAGTAGAGGACCAATGTGTGCTGCCTCGTATTTATCAGGTAGAGGAAGATCCCTTGTTCGTCTTCTTCGTCCGGGGCGACTCCTGCGTCCTTTTCGTGCACCGCCAACGCGAAGAGCAAATAGCCGTTGCTCGCGCGCAACCAAAATGAGCTGAGCGACGGACCCTGTTCTTCCTCTCCCTGGGCAATACCCGGCAGCAGCAGGGCCAGCACCAGAACCAGGATCGCCCCCACCACGTTCAGTGAACTTTGCTTCACTTGGGAAACCCTATACGTACCGAATGGGGCGGGAAGGACTCGAACCTTCGACCGACGGATTATGAGTCCGCTGCTCTAACCAACTGAGCTACCGCCCCGTTGGTCCGGGAGGGTAGCGCTAGGCGCTGAAGAGCTGCGCCAGGGAGCGGCCGACGTCGGGGGGCTCTTCCTCGCCCTTGGCGGCGGCTGCGGCGCCCTCGGAGATGGCTTTGGCGGCGTCGGCGATCTGGTGGGTGCGGCCGCCGCGGATCGAGCCGGTTTTCTTTGCTTCGGCGAGGTCGGATTCCATCAGGCCGGCCAGCTCGGCGAGGCGGCGCAGGCCGACTACGCCGGCGGCACCACGCAGGGCGTGCGCCTCGATCCGCATCGTCTCGAAGTCGGTGGTCTCGGTCGCCAGGCCAGCGGCGATCACGTCGCAGCGGCGCTTTGCCTCCTCGGCGAAGGAGTTCAGCAACTCGGCATCGGGGCTCGTCTTCTCACTCATTCTGCGGTCAGTCCCTTCACCACGCGGGTCAGTTCTTCGACGCCGAAGGCGCCCTCGATCGTCGTCGAGATCCTTCCATTTCGGTCGATTGCGAACAACCATGGCTCGGTCGGCAGGTGGAAAGCGCTGACTTGCGACCGCACCGGGTTGCTCGGATCGTTGTCCTTGTAAATCTCCATGTGGATGAACGCGGCCTTGTCGCCGTCGATCTGCTTGACCTGCTCAGCCACATCGACGACGGGTCCGCACACGCGACTCTCGCAGAACTGGGGCGTGGCGAACAGCAGCACGATCGGTTCCTTGCCCAGCGCATCCGCGTAGTCGACCTGGTTCTGCGTGTCCGGCGGGATGCGGGTGGTGATCTTCGAGAGGTCCCCACCCACGTCGTCGGGGGTCGGCGTGTGAATCATGGGCGCCTTCTGGCCCGGCTGCGGGATCTTGGCGAAGGTGCCGACCACCGCGCTTGGCAGCAGCGTGGCCGTGAGTTCTCCGTCCTGCTTGATCAGGGCGGCGATGCGCCACTCACCGTCCTTGGGAAAGTTGACGTGAGTTACGTAGACGACGTTGGCGGCATCGGGATCGCTGGTCGTGGTCTGCGCCCGGAAGGCCGGTTGGGTCTGCAGCGATTCGACCGCGGCCGGGAAGGGGCCCACCGCAGGCTGGTCGAGGGCCCGTTCCTGTTCCTTTTTGGCGCTGCTCGGATCAGTCGCGGAGCTGAATTTGTCCCCGCTCCTCGGCTCCTGACCCGGCACTCGCGCGAAGTAGAGCGCCACCTCGGCGTCGCTGACCTGGCTGCGGTCGCGTTCGAAGACGCCAAATGGGTAGCGGTTCTCGCCCTTGTAGAAGACCCGCGCCGCCGGCGAGACGACGAGGGTGGACGGATTGTCGGCCGCTTCCAGCACCTCGGCGAGCGTCTTGCCATCGGCGCTGGGAAAGTCGCTCTTCGGCGGAGCCGGGCGACTCTCCGCCAAGGTCGACGAGGACCCGGTCGTATCGTCAGAGTCGCTGCCGCAGCCGGCCAGCACAATCGCGGCGAGCGAGAGCAGGCAGGCGAGGACAGCGAAGGCTCGGCGAGAGAGCATCGGCGGCATGTTATTCACGGCGATGCCGCGGCCGTAGCGCGATCCCACGCGCCGCGCGAGGCGAGATAGGGTCCGCGACGAAAGCGGTCGAGCAAAAGGAGAGGGTCTTGGCGGAGCGAGCGGCGTTGATCACCGGAGCATCGAGCGGCATCGGGCTGGCGGTCGCCCGCGTGCTCGGCGAGGAGGGCTACGCCCTGACGGTCTCGGCGCGGCGCCCCGACAAGCTTGAGAGCGCCGCCGAGAGCCTCCGCGCCGACGGGCTGGAGGTGCAGAGCGTCGCCGCCAACATGACCGACGAGGAGGACGTGGTCGGGGTCTTCGCCAAGCACCGCGAGACCTACGGCCGCCTCGACATGCTGATGAACAACGCCGGCGTCGGTATCGGCGCGCCGATGGAGGAGATCCAGACCAAGCACCTCGACATGCAGCTCGGCGTCAACCTGAGGGCCCTGATCATCGGCACCCGTGAGGGCCTGCCGATGCTGAAAGAGGCCGGCGCCGAGCACGGCAAGGCGCTGCTCGTCAACACCGCCTCGATCGCCGGCAAGGGCGGCCAGGCCTGGCTCTCGATCTACGCCGCGACCAAGGCCGCGGTGATCAACTTCACCCAGTCGACCCATCGCGAGGTCGGCGCCGCCGGCATCCAGTGCACGGCGCTGGCCCCCGGCTTCGTCGACACGCCGATGACCGAGTTCGCCAAGGGACAGGTGCCCGGCGAGGAGATGATCCGCCCCGAGGATCTCGGCGAGGCAGTCCGTTTCCTGCTCCGCACCTCGCGCAACTGCCACGTGCCCGAGATCGTCTTCACGCGCCCCGGCGAGGGACTCGATACCCCCTAACGGGACCAGGAGCACCACGGGCGGAGACCGGAGCCTCCGCTTTCTAGTCGCTGCCTTTGGCGATCCCGGGCACGTCTTCCCGGCGATCTCGCTGGGGCGAGCGCTGCGCGCGCGTGGGCACGAGGTCACGATCGAGACCTGGGAGGAGCGCCGGTCCGCGGTCGAGGGCGCCGGACTTGGCTTTGCCGCGGCCGAGGAATACCGCATGTTCCCGCCACCGGATCCGGACTCAGCCGATGGAGAGCATGCGGCGGAGGCAGCGCGGGCGCTGTTGCCGCTGCTCGAAGAGATGCAGCCGCACGTGGTCGTCAGCGACATCCTCACCCTCGCCCCGTCACTGGCGGCCGAGAAGGCCGGGGTGCCACTGGCGACGCTGATTCCCCACATCTATCCCGTGGTCGAGCCCGGCCTGCCCTTCTTCGCGGTCGGCCTGCAGCCGCCGCGAACGCCGCTCGGGCGGGCGGTATGGCGCACCGGGCAGCGCGCCCTCGACATCGGGCTCGAGCACGGCCGGCGTGACCTCAACCGCCAGCGACAGCGCCTCGACCTGCCGCCGGTGGAGCGCTTCCACGGCGGCATCAGCTCCGAGCTGGCGCTGGTCGGAACTTTCCCGCAGCTGGAGTACCCGCGCCAGTGGCCGGCAGGGGTCGAGATCACCGGCCCGCTGACCTTCGAGGTGCCGCACCCGGACATCGAGCTGCCGCCCGGCGAGGAGCCCCTCGTCCTCGTCGCCCCGAGCACGGCGCATGACTCGGACAACCACCTGGTCCGCACCGCCCTGGCGGCGCTCGCGGACGAGCCGGTGCGCGTGGTCGCGACCACCAACCGCGTCGTCCCGCAGAGCCCGATCGAGGTGCCCGCCAACGCGGTCCTGGTCGATTGGCTCAGCTACAGCCAGCTGATGCCGCTGGCCTCGCTGGTGATCTCGCACGGCGGCCACGGCACCGTCGCGCGGGCCCTCAGCGCCGGCACGCCGGTGCTGATCTGCCCGATCATCGGCGACATGAGCGAGACCGCGATGCGCGTCGCCTGGGCCAAATGCGGCCTCTCACTCCCCTGGCGCCTCTGCCAACCGACCCCGCTGCGCTGGGCCGCCCGCCAACTGCTCGAGGACGACTCGTTTGCCAATCACGCGCAGGAGCTGGCGCAGTGGGCCGGCGAGCACGACGGCGCCGAGCGCGGCGCCGAGCTGGTCGAGCAGCTGGCCCGCACCCGCACACCTGCCTAGGAGGGCCTCCTAGCTCCGGGGGTGGGACTCGAACCCACAACCCCGCGATTAACAGTCGCGTGCTCTACCAATTGAGCTACCCCGGAATAACCGGTGAGGAATGTACCGATTAGCCGCCCACACGCTCGGTGTGGGCGATGCGCTGAACCAGGGCGGCGCGCTCCATGCTCAGCGCAGCACGGCGCTGGGGGTCTTCGGCTTCGCCGGCAGCGGCGATCTCGGCCTCGATGCGGCGCTGCTCGAGCAGCAGGAAGTTGAGCTCCATCGCCTCCGGCGAGGCGGGCTCGTCGTGGGCGGTGATGATCAGTTCGGCGACCAGGCCGGAGAGCTCGGCATCCTCGCGGGGCAGATTGGAGGCGGGGTCTTGCGGGTTCTCGCGCAGCCAGACCACGGCGCGGCGGCCGAGCTGGGAGAGATGGGCGTCGGTCAACCGCTCGAGGTAGCCCTTGCCCTCATCCGGCAGGGCGATGCACATCGCCAGCAGAGCACGCTCGCGGCGCTCGCGCGAGGTCAGCTCCGCCGTCCGGCGCGGGGCCGGCGCCGGACTGCCGCTGCGCGGTGAATCGGGCTCGGCCGAACCGCCGCTGAGCGGCTGCGCCGCGACCACCCGCCCCATCACCATCGCCGGCTCCAGGTCGAGCCGCTCGGCCACCCGGCGCACCAGGTCGTCGCGGCTGGCGCTCTCCCCCAGCCCGGCCATGATCGGCGCCACCTCGGCCAGGGCGCGATCGCGCTCGGCCGGCGAGGAGACATCGGTGCGAGCGAGGACGAGGTCGACCTGGAAGGCGGTCAGCTCGACGGCGCCGTCGAGCAGGGCGCGGAAGCGGTCGGCGCCGCCCTCGGCGGCCATCATCTCGGCGGGATCTTCCCCCGCCGGCATCGCCGCCACCCGCAGGCGCATCTTGCGCCCGGCGGCGACGCGCTGCGCCCGCAGCATCGCCTCCTGCCCGGCGGAGTCGGCGTCGAGGGCGAGGATCACCTCGTCGACCATGCCCGAGAGCGCGGCCACCTGCTCGTCGGTGATCGCGGTGCCCATCACCCCCACCGCCTCCTCGATCCCGGCCTGGTGCAGGGCGAGCACGTCGGTGTAGCCCTCGACCACGACCGCCCTGCCCTCCTTGGCGATCGCGCTCTTGGCCAGGTCGATGCCGTAGAGCATGTGGCTCTTGTGGAAGAAGTCGGTCTCCGCCGTGTTGACGTACTTCGCGCCCTGGTCGGAGCGCATCGCCCGCCCGCCGTAGCCGAGCGTGCGGCCGCGGCGGTCGCGGATCGGGAACATGATCCGGGAGCGGAAGCGGTCGTACTCGCCCCCACCCCGCCCCTTCTGGACCAGGCCGACGCCGCGCAGCTCGTCGACCTTGAAACCGGCGCGCTGGCCGCGCAGCAGCACTTTGTCCCAGGCGCTGGGGGCGTAGCCAACCGCGAACGCTTTCAGCACCTCCTCGCCAAGACCGCGCTCGGCCAAATACTCGCGCGCCTTGCCCGCCTCGTCGGAGTCCCAGAGGTAGGCGGCGTAGAAGCTCGCGGTGCGGTCAAGAAGCTCGCCCAGGCGGCGGCGCTGCTGTCGCTTCGCCTCCGCCCGCGGGTCCTCCTTCTCGCGCTCCAGCTCGACCCCGTAGCGGTCGGCAAGCAGCTCAACCGCCTCGGCGAAGCCGAGGCCCTCCTTCTCCTCGATGAACTTGATCGTGTCGCCGCCGACCCCGCAGCCGAAGCAGTGGTAGAGCTTTTCCCCGGCGTCGACCGAGAACGAGGGCGTGCGCTCCTCGTGGAAGGGGCAGAGGCCGACCCAGCGGGCGCCCTGGCGGCGAAGGTCCGTGTGGGCCGAGATCACCTCGACGATGTCGACGGCCTGCTTGACCCGCTCCAGGCTCTCGCTTGAGATCAGTGCCACGGCGCTTCCTCGGGAATCGTCAGCTCGGCGTACTTGGCGATGCAGTAGCGATCGGTCATCCCGGCCAGGTAGTCGGTGGCGCGCTGCCAGTCGCTTGCCCCGGGTTCGACCTCGGGGACCTCACCGGGATTGGCCATGTAGTGATCGAAGAGTGCCCGCATCGCGCGGTGGACGCGCTCGTGCTCGCTGCGCGCAAGCGGGCCCAGGTAGACGCGGTCGAACATGAACTTGCGCAGGCGCAGCATCGCGCCGCCGATCTCATCGCTCTGGACGATGTCGCCCTCAGCCCGAGAGCGCTCGACGATGTCGCGCACCAAGGTGTCGATGCGGGCCGAGCCGGTCGCGCCGAGCAGCTCGATCTCGGCCACCGGCAGGTCGTCTGGCTGCAGGACGCCGGCCCGCAGGGCGTCGTCGATGTCGTGGTTGATGTAGGCGACGCGGTCGACCAGCTTGACAATCCGCCCCTCCAGGGTTGCCGGCTTGCGCGAGCCGGTGTGGTTGAGGATGCCGTCGCGCACCTGCTCGGTCAGGTTGAGCCCGCGTCCGTCGCGCTCCAGGACCTCGACCACGCGCAATGAGTGCTCGTTGTGCTTGAAGCCGCTGTCGCAGCGCTCGCGCAGGGCTCCGTCCAGGGCCTCCTCACCGGCGTGGCCGAAGGGTGGGTGGCCAAGATCGTGCCCGAGCCCGATCGCCTCGGTCAGATCCTCGTTGAGACCAAGCGCGCGGGCGACGGTGCGAGCGATCCCACAGGCCTCCAGCGTATGCGTGAGCCGCGTCCGGTAGTGGTCGCCCTCGGGAGCGACGAAGACCTGCGTCTTGTGCTTGAGCCGGCGAAACGCCTTGCTGTGCACGATCCGATCGCGATCGCGCTGGAAGGGCGTGCGCACCGGGCTGTCGGGCTCCTCGGCCTCGCGATGCGCCGGGTAAGAGCGCGTAGCCTCCTCGGCGAGGAACTCATCCTCCCAAGCGCGTACTCGGTCCTCGAGAGTGAGAGTGGCAGGCACGGTTCGATCATAAGGCGCGCCAAGCCTGACTAGGCCGCGGCGCGGAGCTGGACGTGCGCATGATGCTCCAGCGTCTCCCGCACGGCCCGCTCGACCTGTCGCAGCGCCTGCTCCTCGGCCGCGGGCGCCTCGGCGAGCGGGCTGCCGATCGCGCCGACCATGAAGCGGTGCGCGTCCTCGGAGAGCGGGAAGCCGCCGCCTTCGCAGCTGACGCAGACGACGCCGCCGGCAGCGCCGGAGAAGCCGCTCAGGTGCTCGGCCTCGCCGCAGTGGGCGCAGGAGGCGAGCTCGGGGGCGAAACCGGCGGCCAGAGCCAGCTTGAGCCGGAAGGAGAGTGCCGTCTCCAGGCTCGCCGCTCCTTCCTCCTCGGGACCGTCGAGCATCGCCAGATAGCGGCAGAGCAGGTTGTAGGCGGGCGGGTTGGGCTCAGCCGAGTCGAGCAGCCGCAGCACTGCGTCGCAGGCGCGGGCAGCGGCGTTCAGCGCCGGACCGGAGGAACGCAAGCGTGGATAGCCATCGACGGTGGAGGCGTTGGTGACCGTGAGCAGCTCGCCGCGGCCTTCGTGCAGGAGCAGGTCGAGGCGGAAGAAGGGCTCGAGGCGGCCGCCGAAGCGCGACTTCGGTTTGCGCGCGCCCTTGGCGATCGCGCCGATCCTCCCCTTCGTCTTCGAGTAGAGGTGAAGGATGCGATCGGCCTCGCCGTAGCGGATGCTGCGCAGCACCACCGCCTCGGTCTTCAGCGTCTTTCCGGCCATAGCCGATCTACGGTGAACGACGAACCGGACGGCGCCGTTTGGGACGGCGCCGCAAGCGCACCTGGCAGCTTGGGCAGTAGTAGGTCGAGCGGCCGGAGACGACGATGCGGACGATCTCGGTCTCGCAGCGAGGACAGGGCTCGCCCTCGCGCGTGTGAACGAGGAACTCGTCCTGCATCGTGCCCTTCTCACCGCGGCCGTCGCGGTAGTCGTCGATCGATGCCCCGCCGCCGTCGATCCCGGCTTCCAGCGCCGCGACCACGGCGTCACGCAGCGCCTCCAGGTGCTCGGGCTTCATCGAGCCGGCTGGCGAAAGCGGGTGCAGACGGGCGCGGAAGAGCGCCTCGTCGGCGTAGATGTTGCCGACGCCGGCGACGCCCGACTGGTCAAGCAGGAAGGACTTCAACGGCGCCGTGCGGCTGGCCGCCATCTCCCCCAACGCCTCCGGGGTGAAATCCGCTGAGAACGGCTCGACCCCGAGCTTGGCGAAACGCTCGTCGAGTTTCGCGTTGTCGATCAGGAAGGCCTCGCCGAAACGGCGCGGGTCGGTGAACCAGACCTCGCGGCCATCGTCGAGCGTGAAGCGCGCGCGCAGATGCCGTTCGGAAGTCGAGCGCTCGGCCTCGTACAGCCGCCGTCCCTCAGAGGGATCGAGCTTGCTCTCGCCCTCGACCAGGACCAGGTTGCCGGTCATCCGCAGGTGCATGACCAGGGTGCGCTCGCCCTCCAGGGCCAGCAGCAGGTACTTGCCACGCCGACCGAGCCCCTCGATCGTTGCCCCTTTGACGGTGCGTTCGAGCGCCTTCGGCGCCATCGGCCGGCACCAGCGCGCATCCAGCACCTCCAACCGCTCGATCCGCCGACCTTCCAACTCCGGCTCGAGCTGGCGACAGACGGTCTCGACCTCGGGCAGCTCGGGCATCGCCCGGTTCTATCAACCGGTGGCGCGCGGGTGACTCTTGAAGTAGACGTCCTTGAGCTGTTCGCCGGAGAGGTGGGTGTACATCTGGGTGGTCGAGATGTCGGCGTGGCCGAGCATCTCCTGCACCGCGCGCAGGTCACATCCGCCGGCGAGAAGGTGGGTGGCGAAGCTGTGGCGCAGGGTGTGCGGGCTCATCTGGCCGGCGAGGCCGGCAGCCCGGGCGTTGCGCTGGACGATCTTGTAGAGGCCCTGACGGCTCAGCGGACCGCCGCGGAAGTTGACGAAGAGCCTCACCTCGTGGCGCTCACCGATCAGCTTCGGCCGGCCGCCGCGCAGGTAGGAGGAAATCGCCGCGATCGCCTTGCGGCCGAGCGGCACCAGTCGTTCCTTGCTGCCCTTGCCGCGGGCTCGCAGGAAACCCTCGTGCAGGTCGACATCGGCCAGCTCGAGCCCGATCGTCTCCGAGGCGCGCAGCCCGCAGGCGTACATCACCTCGAGCAGGGCCCGGTCCCGCAACGCGGTCGGCTCGTCACCGCTCGGTGCAGCCAGCAGCTTCTGGACCTCGGCGTAGTTGAGTACCTGGGGCAGCTTTTTTGCCCGGCGCGGTGCGCTCAGGGCTGCGGTGGGGTCATCGCCGATCAGCTCGTCGCGGCGCAACTGCTTGTAGAAGGAGCGCAGGCAGGCGGCCTTGCGGTGCACCGTCGCCGAGGAGCAGGCCGGCCGGTTCTCGCCGGTCGCCAGCTCGGCAAGGAACTCGCCGATCTCGGCCGGGCCGGCGGTCAGGGCGTCGATGTGATGGGCGGTGAGGTACTCGCCGTACTGGTGCAGGTCGGTGCGGTAGGCGTCGAGGGTGTTGCGCGAGAGGCCGCGCTCCAGCTCCAGGTAGGAGAGGAAATCGAGCACCAGCCCCTCGAAGCGGGACTCGGTGCGCGGTGGATCGGCAACGACCATGGCGGGGGTGTTCTCCCCGCCGCCCCTCAACCCTTGCGGCGCAAGGCGACGCCCGCGGCGAGGGCGGCGGCAAAGAAGAGCGGGTCCTGCTCGAGGCTGCGCCCCATCGTCTTCGCCGGCAGGCCGGTCGCCGCGTAGCCGGCGAGGTCGACCGGGGCTTCGCGCAGATGGTGGCGCCAACCGGCGGCAGTGGCGAGGATCGCGATCGGCACCGGCTCGTTGCTCGGCACCGGGATCTCGACAGCTCCGAGGAGGAGCTGTAGGACGGTGAGGGTGTGATGGCTGACCGGTTTGTGGCGCTCGCGCGGGTCGGCGCTGGAGAGACGGGGCGAGAGCAGGGTCGGGAGACCGAGGGCCAGCGAGGCGTGGGCTGTGTCGAGGGCGGCGATGCCGCCGTGGCCGAGGCGGGTCTCGGAGCCGATGATCCCCGGTCCCGGTCCGGCGATCGCCAGGTCCCAGCCGAGCCCGTTCGCGGCGGCGTCGAGGGCCCCGGCGACCGAGATCGCCTCGTGCTCACCACCGTAGGCGGGTGCGGCGGTGGCGTGGCCGCAGAGCAGACCACGCTTGCGCAGCTCGACGACGTCACGGCTGAGCGAGCCGGGCAGGGCACCGCCCCCCGTCTGCACATATCCCACCTTCAACTCAGGCGAACCCTGCGCCACCGCCCAGGCAGCTGGAGCCAGGTGACCGTGCAGCGGCAAGACCAGAACCGGCATTCGATCCCCCGCCGGTTGGTTACCTTCTTCCGCTGTGCCTTTGCCCTGCTCTTCGGGGACAGGGCGCACCGGAAGCTCGACCGGGGCGACCGGGTGCTGGATCGAGGTGTAGTTGAGCTTGATTACGTGGTCGTCGCCCGCAGCCCCGCCACCCTCCAGTCCTCGCGTGAGGTTGACGTGGACGACGTCGAAGCCGCCCGAGCCGAGCTTCAGGTCCAACGCCGCGACGTTGACGACGACCTCGTCGCCCTCGCGCATCTCGCCGAGCAGGGCGGTGTCGGCCCAGGCCGAGCGCCACTCGCCGTCGACCTCGACCGTCAGCGGCTCCTCGGCGACGACGACGCCGCGGCGCAGCTTGAGGCGCCCGCTCACTCCGCGCCCGGAGCCGCGGCGACCTCGGCGACGATCCCCTCGCAGACCTCGAGCATGGCGTCGAGGTTGCGGGCGCTGACCGCCTCGTCGGGCGTGTGGTTCGCCTCGGTGCCGTTGGCGAGCAGGATGCAATCGAAGCCATCGACGATCAGCGCGTTGGCATCGCTGCCTCCGCCCGTGGCGGTGCGCTCGGGCTCGAAGCCGGCCCGCCGCAGCCCGGCCTCGGCAAGTGCCAGCGCCGGCGAAGCGGGCGGGATCCGGTAGCCGCGGAAGAGCTCTTCGACCCGCACATCGGCGTCGCAGCCGTGCTCGCTTGCCCCCCAGGCACAGGCGTCGCTGAGCAAGCCGGCGACCTCGGCGGCCCGCTCCGAATCGAGGCTGCGCGCCTCGGCCACGATCTCGCAATGCCCGGCGACGACATTGCCCGAGGTGCCGCCGGCGATCACGCCAACGTTCGCGGTCGTCTCCTCGTCGAGCCGCCCCAGCTCCATGCGGGAGATCGCCTCGGCGGCCGCGGCAATCGCGCTGTTGCCGTCCTCGGGGCGGATGCCGGCGTGTGCCTCGACCCCGACGAAGTCCGCACGCACGCTCTGCTGGGTCGGCGAAGTGACGATCACCTCGCCGATCGCGCTGGCGTGGTCGAGGACGAAGCCGCAGCGCGAGCGCAGCACGCCGGCGTCGAATGCCTTGGCCCCGCGCAGTCCCTGCTCCTCGGCCACGGTCAGCACCAGCTCGATCCCGACCGGCCCGGGATTGGCCGCTTGGCGCGCGACCAGCTCCATGAAGACCGCCACCGCGGCCTTGTTGTCGGCGCCGAGGATCGTCTCGCCGGCGCTGCGGAAGACGCCATCGGATTCGACCACCTCGATCTGCCCCTTGTGCGGGACCGTGTCGATGTGGGCGCAGAACATCACCCACTCATCGCTCTCGCCGGGCAAGCGGGCCAGCAGGTTGCCGGCGCCGGCGCCGGCCGGTCCGGCAGCGTCGTCCTCGCTCACCTCGAGCCCGAGCGCGCGCAGCTCGGCGGCGATCGTGTCGGCCACCTCGCGCTCCTCACCCGTGGGGCTGCGGATCTCACACAAACGAACGAACGTCTCGTGCAGTCGGTCCACGGCGGACAGGCTAACCGGGAACTAGAGCGGCGTCAGTGCGACTGGCGAACGCTTGCTTCGCTGCCCTGGGCTTCTTCAGCAGCGGGAAGCTCAGCACCGCCGGCGGGCTGCTCGCCCGCGTGGTGGGCCGCGGCGCCGACGAAGTCGCGGAAGAGTGGCTCGGGCCGGTTGGGCCGCGAGTTGAACTCGGGGTGGAACTGGGAGGCGACGAAGAAGGGGTGATCGGGCAGCTCGACCATCTCGACCAGGCGCTCGTCGGGCGAGGTGCCGCCGCAGACCAGGCCCTCGTCCTCGAGCCGGCGCCGGAGCTGGTTGTTGACCTCGAAGCGGTGGCGGTGGCGCTTGTAGATCACGGCCTCGCCGAAAATCTCGCGCGCCTTGGTGCCCTCGTGCAGCTTCACCGGGTCGGCGCCGAGCCGCATCGTGCCTCCCATCTCGGAGACCTCCTTCTGCTCGGGCAGCAGGTCGACCACCGGGAACGGCGTCTCGGGATCGAACTCGGCCGAGTTGGCCCCGTCCATGCCGGCCACCGTGCGGGCGAACTCGACCACGGCGATCTGCATGCCGAGGCAGATCCCCAGATAGGGGATCTGGCGCTCGCGGGCGATCCGCGCCGCCGAGACCTTGCCCTCGATGCCGCGCTCGCCGAAGCCGCCGGGAATCAGGATGCCGTCGACGCCCTCCAGCCGCTCGGGATCGAAGTTCTCGGAGTCGACCAGCTCGACCTCGACGTTGACGCCGTGGTGGATGCCGCCGTGCTCGAGCGCCTCGATCACCGACTTGTAGGCGTCGGCGAGCTGGATGTACTTGCCGACCAGGGCGATCCGCACCTTGCCCTCGGCCTCATCAGCGCGTTTGACCATCGCCTCCCATTCGGAGAGGTCGGAGGAGGGCGCCTCCATCTCGAAGTGGTCGAGCACCAGGTCATCAACGCCCTCGGCGCGGAAGACCAGCGGCACCTTGTAGATGTTGTCGACGTCGTTGGCGGAGATCACCGCGTCAACGGGAAGGCTGGCGAAGAGGGCGATCTTCTCGCGGATCTCACGGTCGAGGCGACCCTCGGAGCGACAGACCAAGGCGTGGGGCTGGATCCCGATCCGGCGCAGCTCGTTGACCGAGTGCTGGGTCGGCTTCGTCTTCAGCTCACCGGCGTGGCCGACGTAGGGCACCAGGGTCAGGTGCACGAACATCGAGCGCTTCGGCCCGAGGTCGGTGTAAAGCTGGCGGATCGACTCGAGGAAGGGCAGCGACTCGATGTCGCCGACCGTGCCGCCAATCTCGGTGATGACGAAATCGACCGCCTGCGACTCGGCGACGATGCGAATCCGGTTCTTGATCTCGTTGGTGATGTGGGGAATCACCTGCACCGTGGCGCCGAGGTAGTCGCCGCGGCGCTCGCGGTTGATCACAGAGTTGTAGACAGCGCCAGCGGTGACGTTGGAGGCACGCGAGGTGTTCTCGTCGGTGAAGCGCTCGTAGTGACCGAGGTCGAGGTCGGTCTCGGCGCCATCCTCGGTGACGAAGACCTCACCGTGCTGGAACGGGCTCATCGTCCCCGGGTCGACGTTGATGTAGGGGTCAAACTTCTGCAGCTGGACCCGGTAGCCGCGGGAGCGCAGCAGGCGGCCGATCGAGGCCGCAGCGATTCCCTTGCCGAGAGCCGAGACCACGCCGCCAGTGACGAAGATGAAGCGTGTATCTCCTTGGGAAGGCCTGCTCATGCTCTGCCGAGCGAGTCTAGCCATCGCAATGGCGGAACCGATTCGATCGTCGCCGAGATCGAACGCAACTCTCCGTAAATGGTAAGTCCGGCGACGACGGCGAGGGCGATCAAGCGCGCATCGGGGCCCAATGTGGTCAGCAACCAGACCCCACCGACGGCGCCGAGCAGGTTGGAGCCGGTGTCCCCCAGCATCGCCCGCTCGCGCAGGGTGAAGGCGGCGCCGACCAGGGCCGGGCCGGCGAAGATGCCGAGCAGCTCCAAGGGGGCGAAGGTCCAGGCACCGAGGCAGAGCCCGACCGCGAGCAGCGCCAGCGCCTTCTCAGCCCGACCCGGCCGCAGGTCGAGCAGGTTGAAGAGGTTGGTGGCAAGGATCAGCAGCGCCACGTCGGCGACGTAGCGCCAGGATTCGAGCCCGCGGCCGGAGACCACGTAGGCGGCGAGCGCCAGCGCCCCCAACGCCTTCACTGCGCCGGTCGAGAGGCTGCCCGAGCGCAGCGCCCGGGCGTGCCCGCGCCAGCCGCGGGGCGCACCGGCGGCCTCGCCCTGCCCCAGCGAGTCATCGAGAAAGCCGAGAAACGCGACCCCGAGCAGATAGGGCATCCACTGGCGCAGGCCCGGGCTGAGCAGGTCGAGGTCGGCACGGTCGTTGAGGAAGGCCAGCGGTGCCAGCGCGACCAGGGCCGCCGTCGCCAGTACCGCGCCAAGTGGGAAGGCGAGGCTGGTGCCCCGGTAGTTGGTCCGCACCAAGCCGGCATCGAGCAGCCCGCGCACCCCCGCAGGTACGACCAGCAGGGCAATGGCGATCGCGACCGGGAAGCCGAGCCAGGTCATTCCGCCGGTGGCAAGAGGTCGGGCAGCAGGCGGTCGGCCGAGCCCTTGACGCCGAAGCTGCCCTCGGCGCCGAGCAGGGCGAAGACGGTCGCCACCCTCCCCGCCGCGGTCTCGACGTCATCGACGCTTGAGAGGTCGTTACCGGCGAAGAAGGAGACCGCCGACGGTTCGGCGGTCGAGGTCTCAACCCCGACCGCGGGGGTGTGGGTTCCGGTTATCCCCGCCATCAGCGCCGATTCGAGCGTCGAGGCCTTCGCTCGCTGCACCGCGCCCATCTCTTCCGGCGTCTGACGAACGACGATGACCCCGTCGAGCGCACCGAAGTTGCCGCTGGCGCGGGAGAAGAGGTGGCTGCGCACGCGGTCGAGCAGGGTGCCGCCGCGAACCAGCTGGCGGCCAACTCCGGTGCCAAATTCCGCCAGCGCTTCTTCGTTGCGGCGGATGTTGGCGAAGCGGGTTTTCGCCAGCTCGCCACCAAGGCCGCTGAGGTCGACCGGCTCACGCACCACGCCGATCCCGACCAGGCGGGCGCCGGTCGGACCGAGCGCCTCCTCGATCGCCGTGATCGTGTCGCCGGGCAGATCGCCAAGCGCGACCACGCCGATCCTCCGCCCCTCGAGCCGGTCCCGCACCAGCGCCGGGTAGACGCGGCTGGCAAATTCGTCGGAGCGGGCCAGTTTCCCGTTCAGCTCATCGGCCCTTTCCTGAGCGTCCTGGAGGTTGCCGGTGAGGCTCTGCTCAAGGTTCTTGCGGGTGTTGGTCAGCGCGTCGCCGCCGAACTCGGCGCCGATCAGGATCCCGATCGCGAGGGCGAGGAAGACGGCGATCAGTGAGACCGCGTGGTATCGGGCGCTGTAACCCATGAAGAGCGGACAGGCTAGATGCTGGCCCTACAGGCCGAGCCAGATCTTGATCTTCAGCCAGACCAGCTGGACCAGGTCGTTGAGCGCCGGCGAGGTGATCACGACGATCGCCAGCAGGACCATGAAGGCGGCGAGGAAGAGCGCCATCGGACCGAAGGGCGAGCTCGGGTTGTAGAGCCGGCTCACTCCCTTGGCGTCGACCAGCTTCTCGCCGATCCGCAGGCGGGTGAGGAAGGTCGACGACATACCGCCGCGCTTGCGGTCGAGGAACTCGATCAGGTTGAAGTGGGCGCCGACGCTGACGATCAGCGTCGCCCCCTTCTCATAGGCCATCAGCATCGCCACGTCCTCGCTGGTCCCGGCGGCCGGCAAGAGCGTGTGGTCAAGGCCCAGGTCGAGCAGGCGCTGGCGGCCGGGGGCGCGGCCGTCGGGATAGGCGTGGACGATCAGCTCGGCGCCGCAGCGCAACGCCTCGTCGCCGGCCGAGTCCATGTCGCCGAGGATCAGGTCGGGCTTGAGCCCGGCCTCGAGCACGCCGTCGGCACCGCCGTCGACGGCGACGACCAGCGGGCGCACGTCGCGAATGTAGGCGCGCAGGGCCTTGAGGTCGCGCCGGTGGCGGTCGCCGCGGACGACGATCAGCACGTGGCGATCGCGGAAGGAGGCCCGCGTCGGCGGGAACTCGACGCTGCCGGTGAGCAGGTCGGTCTCCTGGCGCACGTGCGCCACGGTGTTCTCGGCGAATTCGGCCAGCGCCTCGTCGACCCGCTCGAGCTGCTCGCTGCGCTGGCGCTCGAGTTCCTCGACACCGAGGACCTTCCCCTGCAGCAGCTCGGCCCCACCGCTCAGCACCACCCCGCCGGAGACCGTGACGCGGCTCCCGTCGGTGAGCAGCTCAAATGGGTCGGCGTCGTCGACGTCGATCAGCCGCACCCCCGCCTGGGCCAGCAAGAGCGGCCCGGCGTTGGGATAACGGCCGTTGGAGGAGGGGGAGGCATTGATCACGACTCCGACGCCGGTAGCGATCAGCTCCTCCGCCGCGATGCGGTCGATGTTGACGTGGTCGATCACGGCGACGTCACCGGGAACGAGTTTTTTGACCAGGTGCTTGGTGCGGCGACCCAGCCGCACGCGGCCTTCGATCGCCTCAACCGGCGCAGCCCCGTTGCGACGCGAGAGCAGGGCGGGAAAGCGACGGCGACTGGCGGTTGCCACCGAGTCAGGTTATCCGGCCGCGCAAGCGCTCAGGGGCGGTTACGAAAACTAGGCGGCAGCGAGCAGCTCGCGGGCGTGCCGCGTCGCCGCCTCGTCGCTGTGCTCGCCGCCGAGCATGCGTCGAATCTCCTCGACCACGCCATCGCCGTCCAGGCAGCGCACGGTGGCGCTGGCGCGCTCGCCGGAGACGTCCTTCTCCAGAGTGAAGTGCGTATCGGCCAGCGAGGCGACCTGGGGCAGGTGGGTGATGCAGAGCACCTGGCGATCCCCACCCAGAGCGCGCAGCTGCTCGCCGACGGCGCGCGCAGTCTTGCCGCCGACGCCGGCATCGATCTCGTCGAAGACCAGCGTCCCGGCGCCGACCGCGCCGGCGAGGCTGCTCAGCGCCAGCATCACCCGCGAGAGCTCGCCCCCCGAAGCCGCATCGCGCAGCGGCGCCGGCTCGATACCCGGGTTGGGCGCCAGGCGGAACTCGACCGTCTCCATGCCGCTTGCCCCAAACCCGTCCGGGTGCGGCTCCAGGACCACCTCGAGGCGGGCACCGGACATCGCCAAGCGCTCCAGCTCTGCGGCGACCTCGCTCTGCAGCGGCGCGGCGGCCTTGGCACGGGCCTTGCCGAGCTTCTCGCCCAGCTTGGCCCGGCGCGCTTCCGCCTCGGCCAGTGTCGCCTCGGCCTCCGCCCCGCGCTCCTCGGCGCCCTCCAGACGGGCGATCTCGCCCCGGCAGTGCTCGGCGTGGGCAAGGACCGATTCGACGCTGCCGCCGTGCTTGCGCTGCAACCGGTCGAGCGCGTCCAGCCGTTCCTCGACCGCAGCGAGACGGCCAGGGTCGGCCGCGAGTCCATCAACGTAGTCGCGCAGCTCGGCCGCAACGTCGCCGAGCTCAATCGCCAGTGAGCTGACCCGAGCGGCGAGCGCGTCGAGGTTCGAATCGACCCCGGCGACGCCTTGCAGCAGAGCCTCGGCCTGGGCCAGGGCAGCCGCGGCACCGCCGTCCTCCTCTGCGCCAAGCGCAGCCGCGTGAGCGCCCGCCGCCGCTTCGCGCAAGCCCTCGGCGTGGCCGAGGCGCTCGCGCTCGCCGCCCAGGTCAGCTTCCTCGGCCGGGTCGGGAGCAACCTCCTCGATCTCGGCAAGCTCGTAGCGGTAGAGGTCCAGATCGCGCTCGCGCGAGCCGTCGAGCTCGCGCAGCTCGGCCAGCTCAGCGGCAAGTCGCAAGCACTCGCGGTGGGTCTCGCGGTAGCGCTCGCGCAGCTCCAGCTGCGCCGCCCCGGCAAAACCGTCGAGCACGTCCATCTGCGCCGAGGAGATCGTCAGCTTGCGGTGCTCGTGCTGGCCGTAGAAAGCCAGCAGCCGGCCGCCGAGGGCCTTCAGGTCCGAGGCCGATGCGGCGCGGCCGGCGAGAAAGGCACTGGTCCGGCCACTCGCCGAGACCCGTCGGCCGAGCACGACTTCGTCCGCACCCTCCGGCAGCCGCTCGGCGATCTCCGCCATCTCGGGCTCATCGAGCAGGCCGGTGGGCAGGTCGAAGACCCCCTCGACCCAAGCCTCCCCGGCCCCGGGGCGAACGATCTGCGGTCGCGCCTTGCCGCCCATCAAGAGGTCGAGCGAGTGGGCCAGGACCGTCTTCCCCGCCCCGGTCTCCCCCGTTATCGCGTTCAGTCCTTCGCCGAGCCGCAGTTCGGCCCGCTCAATCAGCAGCAAGTTCTCGATACGGAGCTCGCGCAGCACGGCCCCTGTGTACCACCCAGCGCGGCGGGTGGCGCCGCTACGCGGCGACGGGCTCGGCCGCAGCCTCGTCCTCAGGCTCAGCGTGCTGCACGAAGTCCCTGGACCTGACCAGGACGAAGCCAAGCACCGCGCCGGCGAAGGAGAGGATGGCGGCGATCATGATGATCTCGTTGAAGGCGCCGACGAAGGCGACGTCGGAGGCGTGGACGACCTCGGGGCGAATCCGGGCCGGAGTCACCGCGCCGGCCGCTCGCGAGCCGCCCGAGGCGATGATTTCGCCGAGGCCGTTCGGCGCGTGCGGCAGCAATTCGGAGATCCTCGAGTTGACGCTCGACTGGAAGACCGCCCCCAGCCCCGCCACTCCGGTCGCTATCCCGACCTGGCGGAAGGTGGTGTTGATCCCCGACCCCATGCCCGACTTCTCGACCGGGACGACCGCGATCGCCACCTGGCCGATGCTGGGATTGGTGATGCCGATGCCGATGCCGGCGACTATGAAGCCGGCGAGCAGCGTGGTCCAAGTTGAGTTCGGCGAGACCCCGTGCATCAGCAGCAGACCAACCCCGACCGTGGCGAGCCCGACGCCGAGCAGGACGCGGATCGGGACCCTGTTCGAGAGCGCGCCGGAGATCGGCGCGACGATGAAGCCGAGCACGGTCAGCGGCAGAAAGCGCAAACCGGCCTCCAGGGGCGAGAAGTCGAGCACCCCCTGCATGTAGATGGTCAGGTAGAGGAACATCGCGAACATCCCGGCCGAGAGGCCGAAGGCGACGGCGGAGACGCCGTTGAAGGCCCCCTTGCGGAAGAGCGAGAGGTCGAGCATCGGGTGTTTGGTGCGGAGCTCGATCGCGACGAAGGCGGCGAGCAGGGCCGCGGCGCCGAGCAGGCAGAAGAGGATCAGGGGACTGCCCCAACCCTCCGGATTGCCCCGAATCAAGCCGAAGATCAGCAGGAAGAGGGCGAGCGAGAAGGTGACGAGGCCGGGCACGTCAACCGGTTCGGGGTCCTTGGCGAAGACGTTGACGATCCGGCGCTCGGTCAGGACCATCGCCGTGATCCCGATCGGCACGTTGAGGAAGAAGATCCACTCCCAACCGAGGGTTTCGGTGACCAGCCCGCCGACCAGCGGCCCGACCGCGACCGCGCCGCCCACCGTCGCCCCCCAGACGCCGAACGCCGTCGCCCGGTCCTTGCCGTGGAACTCCTGGCCGATCAGGGCCAGCGAGGTGGCGAACATTCCCGCCCCGCCGATGCCCTGCAGGCCGCGCGCCAGGTTGAGCAGGGTCGGATCCTCGGCGATGCCGCAGAGGAACGAGGCGAAGGTGAAGATCCCGAAGCCGATCGTGAAGACCCGCCGCCGCCCCAGCCGGTCGCCCAGCGAGCCAGCCGTGAGCAGGAAGGCGGCAAGCATCAGCGAGTAGGCATCGACCACCCACTGCAGGCTGGAGAGGCTGGCGTGGAGTTCGCGCTGGATGTCCGGCAGGGCGACGTTTACGACCGTCACGTCGAGCAGCAACATGAACGTCGCGACCGAGACGAGCAGGAGGGTCCACCACTTGCGCTCCATCGGCGAAACCCTAGAGAACCGACTTCGTCGGCTTAGACGGCCAGGTGGCCGAACTTCTCGCGTATACGGTGGTAGAAGCTCGTGCCCGGGAGCTGGGCCAGGCAGGCGACGGAATCGGCAAAGCGAACGTCGAGGGCGGCACCCGGCGCCAAGGTGGTTGCCTGGGCGCCGTCGATCGCGACGTCGACCGGCTCGCGGCCGGCGGCGTTGCCCACCGTGAGCACGTCTTGGGGAGCGACGACCAGGGCGCGGGCGGTGAGTGAGTGCGGGGCGATGTAGCTGACCACGTAGCCCTTCACGCCCCAGGCCAGGATCGGGCCCTGGTTGGCGAGGTTGTAGCCGGTCGAGCCTGCGGGGGTGGCGGCGACGAGGCCGTCGCAGCGCACGTTGCCGACCTCCTCGGCGCCGATCCGGTAGCTCAGCTCGGCGACGCGGTCGCGCGGCCGGCGGCTGAAGCTGACGTCATTGAGGGCAAAGCGCTGCTCGCCCTCGATCTCGATCGCCAGGGCGGGCAGGTCGATCGTCTCGGTCTCCCCGGCCAGAGCCCGGCGAATGCCCTCGGCGGCATCGTCGCGCTCGACCGCGGCGAGGAAGCCGACGGTGCCGAAGTTGACGCCGAAGACCGGCACTTTGGTGCCGGCGAAGCTGCGCAGCGCGTGCAGGATCGAGCCATCGCCCCCGAGCACGAGGCAGAGGTCGGGGTCGGCGGGCAGTGAGTCGACCTGCTCGACGCCGTCCGCAGCGTGGCTGTGCTTCTCGATCTCGGTCGCAGTGGCGACGAGGCGCCAGCCTGCCTCGCGGGCGACAGCCGTGGCCACCGCGACCGCTTCCGTCGCCGCGGGCGGGTGGGAGTGGGTGATCAGCGCTGCCGTCTTCACGCGTCCGACTCCACCGCCGCGGAGATGGCGGCCTCGAGGTCTGAGATCTCGTCGCCCTCTCCCCCGCACCAGACAAAAGTCTCGCGGTTGCCCTTCGGGCCTGGCAGTCCAGAGGAGGCAAAGCCACGAACCGGCAGGCCCAGTTCGCCGGCAGCCTGAGCGACAACGAGGATCGCCTCGCGTCGGTCGGCGGCGTCACGAACCACACCCCTGCCGACCCGCTCGCGGCCCAACTCGAACTGCGGCTTGACCATCGCCAGCACCTCTCCCTGCACGGCAAGACAACCGGCCACCGCCGGCAGGATCTTGGTCAGGGAGATGAAGGAGACGTCGACCGTCGCCAGCTCGGGCACGAAGGGCAGATCGGCCAGTTCGAGCTCGCGGGCGTTGAGGCGCTCGATCACGCTCACCCGCGGGTCCTCGCGCAGCCTGAGGTCGAGCTGCCCGTAGGCAACGTCAACCGCCGCCACGCGGGCGGCGCCGCGCTGCAGCATGCAGTCGCTGAAGCCGCCGGTGGATGCGCCAACGTCAAGGCAGTCGCGGCCGGAGACGTCGATCCCCAGCGTGTCCAGGGCGTTTTCGAGCTTGCTCCCGCCGCGGGAGACGTAGCGCGGACCCTCGTCGACGATCAATGCCGCTTCGGGCTCGACCAGCTGACTGGGACGCAGTGCGATCGGGCCGTCGCGGCCGACGCGCACCGATCCCGCCCGCACCGCGCCGGCAGCGGCCGTGCGCGAGGGGAACAGGCCCTGTTCGGCCAGCACCGCGTCTATCCGCACCTTCTTCATCGCCGCAACCGTAGCGCCGGCCCGTCCGCCCCGGCGCCGATCAGGCCGAGCACAGGTTTTTAACCACGCTTTGCCTGGGCCTGATTCCATGCCTGGAAGCCGGGTAAGAGCGAGTCACCGAGGCGCTCGGCAGGCGTAGCGGAAGTCTGTGATCGCACTCACACACATACCGCACATACGTTCGTATGCTGTTCAAGGATTCGCAGAGGACAACCGATAAGGGGCAGATAGAAAAGACTTTTTGGCTGGGTTCAGCGTCGCCCATACGGCTTCATCGCTTCCCACGATGTCAGCCCGCGACACATCAAAGGGCCCACCTACCTCCCACGGATCCACATATATAGAGATACATATCTCTCCTCCCTGTAGTAACCCCAGAACTCGCCTCGGCTCCCCGCCGGGGCGTTTTCTGTTGTGGAGACTGATCGCCATCACGGGCTCTAATAGATTGCTCGCATGACGCGCCGGCAGGGACTGATCGCATCGGGGATTGCGATGGTGATCCTGCTCTTGGCGATGTCGCCGGCCGAGGACCGGATGCAGGAGCACGGGCCGGGAATGGTGACATTCGAGTTGACCGGTGGCCAGGACCGGGCCGACGAGATCCTTGCCGAATGGGGTGAGGACGGACAGGACGCCGCTCGTGAGTCGCTCTGGATCGACTTCGGCTTCCTGCTCGCCTACGGGTCCTTCCTCACCTTCGCGCTGGCGGCGATCCGCGATCTCGCCAGAAACCGGGGCTGGCTCCGCCTCGCCGCGATCGGCGGGGTCGTCGCCTACTTCGGCGCCCTTGTGGCCGGCTTCGACGCACTCGAGAACATCTGCCTGCTGCTGACCCTCGGCGGCGCCGGTGCGGCGCTCCCCCTGCTGGCGACGATCTTTGCCTCCTGCAAGTTCATCCTCCTCGCAGTGGCGATCGCCTATCTGGGTCGCCGGCCTGACGATGCGGCTATTCAACCGCAGCCCGGCCGAGCAGGCGTCGTAGCCTCGGGTAACGCTTAGAAGTCGCGCTGAGCGCGGTCGACCAGGCGCTGCAATGTGTCCTCGCTTCCGAGAGATGCCAGGCCAACGCCGGTCAAGACACCGGGGTGTTGTTTGGCGAGGTCGGCGCATGCCTGCTCGAGCCGCTGCCGGACGTCAACTTCGGCCTCGTCGAAAAGGGTGCAGAGGAACTCCTGATCTCCCCAGCGAACGATCGCGTCGAATGGCCGCAGTCTCGCCTGCAGGGCAAGGAAGAGGTGCCGATCCGGTCCAGGGTGAGCCGGACTGCCGCCGCCTAGGTCTTCGCTCTCGTCGATCCTGACGATGCCGAGCACGAGCGTGCCCCTGGCTCCCTGGGTGCGCGCAATCTCATGGCTCAAGATGACCTCGCCGAGCTGCCGCCCGTAGGCGCCAGACCGCTCATCGATCAGGGCCTGCTCGATCTCAGCGGTGCTCAGTTCGCGATCGCGCGCCGCGAACTCACGGTCGACAGCGGCTCGATCTCGGGTAACCCCGGCTCGGTCGCGCGCTACAGCAGCACGATCACGAGCGACAGCGGAGCTGAGCCTGATCGCGGCAGCAGCAGGAGTCTCCTCGCTGGGCTCGCCGGTCAGCTCGACATCTCTCGCAGCCTCATCCGCTTGATCACGACGGGTGGCGGCCTGGTCTCGCTGCCGTGCCGATGCATCGCGGTTCTGCCCCTGCCCGTCACGCCCCAACGCGGATTGGGAGCGGAGCGCAGCGCTCGCCACCCGGCCCATCGTTGCGTCCAGTCGAGCCGCTGTCGCCTGTTCGTGAGCGCGCAGCTGACCCGCAGTCGGAGATGAGAGGGCGGCAAGCTCGCGATCCGCCGCGTCCTGCTCGCGATCCGAGGCTCGCTGATCGGCGTTCGAGGAGGACTGATCGGCGTTCGAGGAGGACTGATCGGCGTTCGAGGAGGACTGATCGGCGTTCGAGGAGGACTGATCGGCGTTCGAGGAGGACTGATCGGACTCCGATTCGAATGGCTGCCGAGGCTGCGGCGCGCGTCGGTCTATGGCTCCCTTTCCACCGCGTTAACTACGTGCGGCTTGGCTTACAGCGTTTTAAAACTCGCTGTTTTCCAAATATTACCACCCTATTTTCCATTCACAAAGGGCACCGCGGCGCGGTGCCCTTGGCACCGGCGCGGTCAACGTTGCAGATCCACGAGGCTCCCTACCTGCAGATCCACATACATAGAGATGTCCCTCCTCCCTCAAGTAACCCCAGAAGAGACGACGGCAGGCTAACCGATTGAGCGATTTGACGCAAGCCCCAATTTCTCGCCGGAGCGCAGCGTGGCAAGGACCCGTTCGGCGACCGCGTCGCCGGTAAGACCGACCTCCTCGTGCAGCAGCGCCGGCTTGCCGTGGGTCACGTAGCGGTCGGGCAGGCCGACCCGCAAGACGCGGGCCCGCTCACCAGAACGCTCGGCAAAGGCATCCTCGAGGTGCTCGAGTACGGCCGAGCCAAAGCCACCGGGAAGAACGTTCTCCTCGATCGTCACCACCAGGTCGTGGCTGAGCGCCAGCCGCTCCAGCAGCTCGCTGTCGAGTGGCTTTGCGAAGCGAGCGTCGGCGACCGTGGCAGTTAGGTCGTGACCGGCAAGGACCTTGGCCGCGTCGAGCGCCACCGGGACGCCGTAGCCGTAGCCGAGCAACGCCACGCGTTCGCCGCTCGCAAGCAGCTCGCCGCTGCCGATCGGCAGCTCTTGCGGCTCGGCCGGCAGGTCCACCCCCTCTGCCGCGCCGCGCGGGTAGCGCAGCGCCGCCGGGCCGTCGTGGGCAATCGCGGTGCGCAACATGTGCGCCAGCATTGCCTCGTCGCGGGGCGCCATCAGGACCACGTTGGGGATCGGGCGAAAGTAGGAGACGTCGAAGGCGCCGTGATGGGTCGGCCCGTCGTCGCCGACCAGGCCGGCCCGATCCATCGC
Organism: uncultured Solirubrobacterales bacterium; assembly: GCA_963701265.1. Classification (GTDB taxonomy): domain Bacteria; phylum Actinomycetota; class Thermoleophilia; order Solirubrobacterales; family 70-9; genus VRUE01. Next base: position 1,396,039 of record OY969581.1, on the reverse strand, counting down.
GAAGGTGACGTCGAGCTCCTGCAGGCAGACGTCGTGGACGATCTGGTCGAAGGCGCGCTGGAGGAAGGTCGAGTAGATCGCGCAGACCGGCTTCGCCCCCTGGATCGCCAGGCCGGAGGCGAGCAGGACAGCGTTCTGCTCGGCGATGCCGACGTCGTAGTACTGCCCGGGCACCTCGTCGGCGAGCTTTTGCAGGCCGGTCCCCCCCGCCATCGCCGCGGTGATCCCGACCACGCGCTTGTCGCGGCGCGCCTCGGCGACGATCGCGTCGGCGAAGACCTGGGTGTACTGCGGCGGCGCCCCCGCCGCGGGCGGCTTCTCCAGTCGCTCCGGAGCGATCGCCGCCGGCGAGTCGGACTCCTGCACCGCGACCGGCTTCTTCGCCGCCGGTTCCCCGTTGACGATCGAGTTCGGCTTGGCGGCGTGCCATTTCTCCATCCCCTCGAGGCCGCCCTCCTCAGCCGGGGAAAAGCCCTTGCCCTTAACCGTGTGAATGTGGACGATCACCGGACGTTCGGCCTCAAAGGCCTCGCGCAGGGCCTCGCGCAGGGCATGCACGTCGTGGCCGTCGATCACACCCATGTAGGCGAGATCGAGCTCCTCGAAGAAGAGCCCCGGCGCCCAGTAGGCCTTGATTGCCGACTTGATCTCAGGACCCAGTCGTTCGATCCGCTTGCCGAGCCCAAGCGGCAGCTTGGTCAGCCGGTCCTCGACTCCCTCGCGGGCGTGGAAGAGCCGCGGATTGAGCCGCACCCGGTTGAAGTAGCGCGAGAGCGCGCCGACGTTCGGTGAGATCGACATGCCGTTGTCGTTGAGCACGATCACCATCGGCGTCTGCAGGCCGCCCGCGGCGTGCAGTGCCTCATAGGCGACGCCACCCGTCAGCGCGCCGTCGCCGATCACGGCAGCGACGCGACCGTCCTCGCCGATCCCGTGGCGCATCGCCTCCTTCAGTCCGACCCCGTAGCCAATCGAGGTCGAGGCGTGGCCGGCGCCCATGATGTCGTGCTCGGACTCGAAGACCGAGCAGAAGGGCGCGAGCCCGTCGTACTGGCGGATTGTCGGCAAGCCCTCGCGGCGCCCGGTGAGGATCTTGTGCGGGTAGGCCTGATGGCCGACGTCCCAGAGAACCTTGTCGCGCGGCGAGTCGAGCAGACTGTGCAGGGCGACGGCAAGCTCGCAGGTGCCGAGGTTGGCACCGAAGTGGCCACCGATCTCGCCGATCGTGTCGATGATGTAGGTGCGCATCTCCTGCGCAACCTGCTGCAGCTGCTCGTCACCCAGGTCGTGCAGGTCGGCCGGTTCGTGGATGCCGTCGAGCAGGGGGGTCTCCCCCGCCGGTTTCGCTCCGTGTCCGTTCTCGCTCATTCGTCTCTGGTGAAGATGTAGTCGGCCACTCGGCTCAGGTCACCCGTTTCGCCCGCCGCCTCGCCAAGCGCCGCGACCGCATTTGCGTGCGACTCCGCCGCAAGCTCGCGGGCGCGCTCGAGCCCGAAGAGGCTGACGTAGGTGAGTTTTCCATGTCGCTCGTCGCTTCCATGGGGCTTACCGAGCCGCTCGGCGCTTCCGGTCACGTCGAGGATGTCGTCGACGATCTGGAAGAGCACGCCCAGCTCGCTGGCAAATCGGCGAAAGGGCATTGTCTCAGGTTCGGGCAGTCCTTCGAGCGTCAGCACGACGCCGACGCTGGCGGCAATCAGGCGGCCGGTCTTCAGCGTGTGCAGCGAGCGCAGCCCCTCGGCATCACGCTCGGAGACAGCAACGTCGACGTACTGGCCGCCGACCATGCCGTCGACCCCGGTCGCCGCGCTCAGCTCGCGCAGCGCCGCGAGCACGCGGGCCGGCTCGCCCGGCTGCTCACAGGCGAGCCGCACCGCCTCGGCGAAGAGGCCATCGCCGGCGAGGATCGCCACGTCCTCGCCGTACTTGACGTGGGACGTTGGCTGGCCGCGGCGCAGCTCGTCGTCGTCCATCGCCGGCAGGTCATCGTGGATCAGCGAGTAGGTATGGATCAGCTCGATCGCGCAGGCGACCGGAAGAAAGTGCTCGGGCTCGGCACCGAGAGCGCGGGCCGTCGCCAGGGCAAGCACCGGGCGCACCCGCTTGCCCCCCGCCAGCAACGAGTAGCGCATCGCCTCCTGCAGGCCTGCGGTCGGCTCGGGCGCAGGAAAGCGCAACCGCTCCAGCTCGGCATCGACGAGCTCGCGCAGCTCCTCCGGGTAGCTCAAGTCTTCACTGCGAGGCGGCCTCGCCCTCGCGGATACGGCGGTTTGCCTCCTCGACCGCCTCGGCCGAGAGCTCGGCAGCCTCCTGTGCGAGCGCTGCGGCGCGGGCGTCATCAGCCTCTTCACCTTCGAGCTCACGGGCGATCGCGTTGAGCCGCTCGGAGATCTCGCGCAGCCGGTTCACCGCACCCCCTCGCGCTCGCGGGCGATCGCGCCGAGGACGCCGTTGACAAAGCCCGGCGCGTCGGCGCCGCAGTACTCCTTGGCGATCTCGATCGCCTCGTCGATCGCGACCTCGGTCGGTACGTCGTCGCTGTGCTCGATCTCGTAGAGAGCGACGCGCATCACGTTGCGCTCCAGCGGCGCGATCCGCTCCAACTCCCAACCCTTGGCGTGGTTGGCGATCGCCACATCAAGTTCATCGCGATGGGCCTCGACGCCGGCGGCAAGCTCACGCGTGAAAGGGCGTGACTCGGCGACCAGCTCCTCGAGCGGCCGGCCGGTGACGTCGCGCTGGTAGCAGGCGAAAACGGCGTCGCGACGCTGGTCGGATCTGCGCATGCGGCCATTCTCGCGCTTTGGGCGGCTGGACGATTCGAGCGGCGTCAGCCGCGCGAGTAGCCGAGAGCCAGAATGCCGGCGTTGCCGGAGATGTCGAGCACGGCTTTGCGAAAGGCGAACGGTTCGAAGCCCGGGTTGGGCGAGAGCTTCTGCGGCAACGCGAAGAGGGCAAATATGTACGTTTCGCTGCTGCCTTCGGGGCAGATTTCATAATCCGCCTTGCCGAAGCTGTTGCGGCCGACGATGGCGCCTTTGGGCAGCTTTCCGGCTTCGATCTCTTCCAGCTCGGGGCTCAGCCCTGCCACCGCCCAGTCGAAGAACAGTTTCCCTTTCACCGGCTGGATGTTCATCGCGAGGAGCGCCAGTTCGGCGGTGCCCTGCGGGACCCCCTGCCAGCGCAGCGCCGGCGAAGTGTTCTTGCCGTCGCAGGTGTACTCGGCCGACAGCGCCTGCGGGCCACCGCTGGGCGGTTGGCTCGACGGGCTCTGCAAGGTCATGCTGGCCACCGTCGCCTCCCGGCGCTGCTCGGGAGTTATCCCCGGCTCCGGTTCGCCCGTGGGCTGCGGAACAGAGGAACCCTGCTTGGCACCTGGGGCCGGCTGCTGGCCCGGGCCTCCGGTAGCCGCGCCGCCCCCGCTCGCCTTCTTGGCGGCAGAAGCATCACCTTCATCGGTGCCGCCAGGGGCGCCACTCGAGTCAGCCACCTTCGCGTCGCCCTGGGCATTCGGCGTGCTCGAAGTGCTCGAGCTGACCGAGCTCGAGTCGTCCGACGACCCGCCCCCGCAACCGGCGAGGACGAGCGCCGCTACGGCGAGCGCCAGGAAGATCCTGGCGCTCGCCGCTCTCGCGGACTTCGTCATCAAACGCTCACGGGCTTCGTCACGAAACGCTTATCGACTGTTCCCTGCGCGTCTCGAATGCTTCGGCGGGGAAGAAGCCGTTCCATTCGACTCCTGCGCCGAGCGCTTCCAGTTTGCTGCCGGTCGCCGTGAAGCTCGACGGGCCGAACGTCGCGCTTTCGGTCGCGTTGCTGAGCAGGCCGCCGGCGGATCCGGTGACGTGGGCCCAGACGCCCCACAGCGGGCAGAACCAGCCGCCGTAGAGGATCCAGACGTCTACCCCTTTGACCTTCATGTAGTTGTTGCCGCCGGTCGTCATCAGTTCGGCGGGCCAGGGGAACGATTCGGCTTCGATCGCTTCCACCGTGCAGAAGCTATCCGTGTAGCAGTTGAACAGGGGCAGGTCGGTGACGTTCCCTTTGCCCGTCCCGCTGCTGTTCCAGATTTCAACTTCGTAGAGGAAGTTGTCGCAGGTGGTCGTAAACCCCCACGCGGTGAGGCCGCTTTTTTGGGCCCCGCCGAGGATCGTTTCCGTGCCTTTCAGTTCTTCGCCGTTGAACTTCCAGGCGGGGCCGGCCATAGCCGGCGCGGCGAAGACGGCACTGAGCATCAGCGCCGCAAGCAGCCCCCCCAAGGCGACCCGTGTTTTCGCAAGGAGCGCTGTGCGCTTCTGCTTTTGCATGACTGGTATCTCCTGTCTATTTGCTCGATGGACTGGAAACAGATACTGCTGATAAAGCTTTTGAGAAAGGGGCCAGCGCCGCGGTCATCCCTCCCGGCCACGGCTATCGCCACATCCCACTCCTACCCCTACCGCCCGCAAGTCGTCCTCCTCGATGGATCCAAGCGTACCCTGAAACCCTCCTACAAGTACCACATCCAGGCGCGACTCGCCACCCCTAACCACCCGACACCCCCGCTGCGGCAAGCGGCTCAGGCGCGGGAGACGTACTCGGCGCTGCGGGTGTCGACGCGGATCGTCTCGCCCTCCTCGATGAAGAGCGGCACCTGCACGATCACGCCGGACTCGAGGGTCGCCGGCTTGCTGCCGCCGCCGGAGGCGGTGTCGCCCTTCACGCCGGGCTCGGTCTGCGTGACCTTCATGTCGATTGCACTGGCGACCTGCACGTCGCTGGCCTTCTCGTCGACGAAGAGGACGTCGACCTCGGCGTTGGGCAGGACCCACTGCATCGCCTCCCCGGCCAGCTCCCGCGGGATCTCGATCTGCTCGTAGTCGCGCGTGTCCATGAAGACAGCAGCATCGCCGGAGTCGTAGAGGTACTGCATCTTGCGCGACTCGGTGCGCACCGGGCGGAACTTCTCGCCGGCGCGGAAAGTCTTGTCCTGGACCGAGCCGTCCTCGATCCGGCGCAGCTTGGTGCGCACGAAGGCCCCGCCCTTGCCCGGCTTGACGTGCTGGAACTCGATGATCCGGAAGATCTTCCCGTCGATCTCGATATGCGAGCCGTTGCGAAATTCGTTGGTGCTGATCACGGCGGCGAATCCTAGAGAAGCGGCGGCTTGGTGCGATTTCTCCGGAACACAACACGGCGGCGGGGGAGCGATCGTCTAACGTGACGGCAGGGAATGAAGGGGGTCCTCACAGCTGCCATATCCGTCGCCGCGCTGGCGCTGGTGCCTGCCGCCGCGACCGCGGCCGAAGAAGGGCCGACGCGCGCCCAGTACGTTGAACAGGTCGAGCCGATCTGCCAGGCGAACACCGAAGCCAACAAGCGCATCCTCAAGAACGTCAAAACGAAGGCGAAGAGCAAAGTGCCGGCGAAGCTGAAGGAGGCCGGCGCCCAGTTCATCCACGCCTCGGCCGTCTTCGGCAAGACGGTGGGGAAGCTCAGTGCGGTGCCACGCCCAACTGCCGATGACGCGCGACTGCTCAAGTGGTTCACGCAGCTCGAAGTCGTGCAGGCCAAGCTGCGCGCGCTGGGCGTAGCCCTCAAGGCAAACGAAGAAATCAAGGCCGCGCACGAACAGATCCGGGTCGAACGGGCCAGCAACGCCGCCAACAACTTCAGCTTCGTCTTCGGCTTCCACTACTGCCACCTGACCCCGTCGCGCTTCACCTGAGCGGACTACTCGTCTTCGGTGGCCGTGCTGGTCGTCAGCGCACCCGCTGGGCCGCCGGAAAGGACGCGGCGCGTCAAGCTCGGCATCAGGATCCGCGCCACGGCGGCGAGCGCGTAGGGGCGCGGCACGTAGCGCTCCGCCTTGCCCCCCGGCCCGGCCTCGACGATCGCCTCGGCGACCTTCTCCGGCTTCGAGACGACCCAGCGGGTCAGCGCTCTCTCGCGCAGCTCGGTTGCCGGGAAGCCCTCGGTGACGATGAACCCCGGCAGGACCATGCCGACGTGAACGCCGTGGGCGCGCTCCTCCGCGTAGAGCGCGTCGGTCCAGCCGATCAGGGCAAACTTGCTGGCCGAGTAGGAGCCGGTGCGGGCCCGGGCAACGCGGCCCGCGGTGCTCGCCACGTTGACGATCGCGCTCGGCGTCGAGGCCCGCAGGGTCGGCAGCAAGGCCTCGGTGAGGCGGACGACGGCGTCGAAGTTGAGCTGCATGTGGCGCTGGACGTTGGCGTAGCCGACCTCGGCAAAGCCGCCCCGCCAGGCTCCGCCCGCGTTGTTGACCAGCAGCGTCAGCCGGTCACCGTGCTCGGCAACATGGGCGCGAACCCGCTCGGGCGCATCGTCATCCGTCAGGTCGACGGCGACGTAGGTCGCGGTGCAAGGCAGTTCCTCGACCAGGGCCCGCAAGCGGTCCTCGCGGCGCGCGACGAGGATCAACTCGGCGCCGGGCTCGCGCGCAAGCCGGCGCGCCGTCGCCTCGCCGATGCCGCTCGATGCTCCGGTGATCAACGCGGTGATTGGCCTGGAAGTCACGCTCACAACGCTATTCGGTTTGCCGAAATGCGGACGCTCCTATGAATCGACATACTGCCGCTCCTGTGAGCAGCAAAACCCCCGGACTACTCGACAAGCTCCTCCGTGCTCCGGGCCCCTCCGGCTACGAGGCGCAGGCGGCGGCGGTCTGGCGCGAGGCAGCTTCCTTCGCCTCTCTGTCCACCGATGGGATCGGCTCCTCGATCGCCCGCATCGGCGACGCGGCGCCACTGCTGGCGGTCGTCGGGCACATCGACGAGATCGGCCTGGTGGTCCGTCACATCGACGAGAAGGGCTTCCTCTGGTTCGCGCCGATCGGGGGATGGGACCCGCAGATCCTGGTTGGACAGCGGGTCGAGGTGCAGGGCCCGGGCGGGCCGGTGCTCGGCGTGGTCGGCCGCAAGCCCCTCCACCTGCTCGACGCCGACCAGCGCAAGAAGGTCGTCGAAATGAAGTCGCTCCACATCGACGTCGGTGCCACCGATCGCGAGGAGGCCGAGCAGCTGGTGCGGGTCGGTGACCCTGTTGTGATCGCCAGCGAGCCCCTGGGCCTGGCCGGCGATCGCATGGTCTCGCGCTCGATGGACAACCGGCTCGGCGCCTACGTCGCGCTCGAGGCCCTGCGGCGCTGCAATGAGAAGGACGCGCTCAAATCAAGCTTGGCCGCGATCGCCGCGGTGCAGGAGGAGATCGGCCTCTTCGGCGCCCGCACCTCTGCCTTTGCCGTGCAGCCGGACCTGGCAATCGTCGTCGACGTGACCCACGCCACCGATGCTCCCGGCATCGACGAGAAGGAGCTCGGCAGCCACGCTCTCGGCTCGGGCCCGGTGATCTACCGCGGCGCGACCCTCTCACCCAAGCTCTTCGAGCTGCTGGTCGAGACCGCCGAGGAGGCCGGGATCGAGCACACGGTCGGCGCCACCGGCAACTCGACCAGCACCGATGCCGACGGGGTCCAGTTCGCCCGTTCCGGCATCCCCACCGGCCTGGTCTCGATTCCCCTGCGCTACATGCACTCACCGGTCGAGATGGTCGACCTCGCCGACGTCGAGGCCACCGTCGCCCTGATCGCCGCCTTCGCCGAGCGCCTCGACGACAAAGTCGATCTCAGCCGCTGAGCCTTAGTTAGCCACGAAGACCGCGTCGCGGCCGTTGGCCTTCGCCATGTAGAGCGCGGCATCGGCGCGGGCGACGAGGTCGTCGGTGTTGACCGTGCTGGGCTTGGTCACGGCGGCACCGATGCTGATCGTCACCCCCACTCCAACCGGTCGGCGCTCGCGCACCGCCCGGCGCAGGCGCTCGGCGATCGCCACGGCATCCACCTCACTCGCTCCCGGCAGGACGACGAGGATCTCCTCACCGCCGATCCGGTAGATCGAGTCGCCGGCGCGCAGCACCGAGCGCATCGTGCTGGCGACGTCCTGCAGCACGGCGTCGCCGGCAGCGTGACCAAGCTGGTCATTGACGCGCTTGAAGTGGTCTAGGTCGCAGAGCAGCAGCGCGTGCGACTGGCCACCTTTCCTGTCGTCGCAGGGGGCACCGTCGAGCTCGGCAAGGCGCTGCTCGAGCGCGTTGCGGTTGAAGAGGCCGGTGAGCGGGTCGAGGGTCGAGCGCCGGCGGTGAGCGCGGTCGGACTCGACCAGGGCCCCGGAGAGGATCACAGTGCTGAGGACCAGGGCGACGGTGGCGACCAAGGCCTGGCTGTGGGCGGAGGCGCTGGCCGGGTCAACGGCGACCGTGCTGGCCAGGAAGACGGCGACGAGGTAGACCGTGCCGACGACCATGCCCCAGGGGTCGAAGCGAGCGCCCAGGGTGACGGCGGGGAGCGCGAACCACATCAGGATCGGGCTGGTGGGGCCGCCAGAGGCGATCACGGCACCGCCCAACAGGAGCGGCAGTGCGCCCCAGGCTGCCGCGACCCAAAGCCAGGGCCGCTCGCTGGCCTGCATGAAGCGATCGGCGATCGCGAAGCCGGCGAAGCCCGCCATCAGCGGCACCATCCAGAGCCAACCGATCTCCGGCCCCGCGGAGGCGAGCGCCAGGGCGAGGATCGCGAAGCAGGCGGCGCGGTAGCGGCGCACCCGCTGCTCCATGTCGAGCAGCCGCTCCCGGCGGGCGTCCTTGCGGGCGGCCGCCAGCGACTCCGGTCTTGGCATCGCGATCGCGTTCACCTTGCGCTGATCGACCGTCGCGGCCGGCGCAATGAGCGTTGCAGCAGACCTGCCGTTGCTATTCGACGAGCTGCATCTGCTTGGGCAGGCCGCTGAGATTGCGGTAGCCCTCGGCGGTGACGACGACCAGGTCCTCGATCCGTACACCCAATTCGCCAGGCAGGTAGATCCCTGGCTCGATCGTCACCACTTCGCCCGGCTCCAGAACGTCCTCCGAGCGCGGCGAGACCCGCGGCTCCTCGTGCACCTCGAGGCCGACGCCGTGCCCGAGCCCGTGGCCGAAGCGCTCGCCGTGCCCCGCGGTCGCAATCAGTTTGCGGGCGACGCCGTCGACGTCCTCGGCCTTGACGCCAGCTTTGACGGCGGCCAGCGCTGCTTCCTGCGCTTCGCGCACGGTCTCGTAGACCGCACGGGCGGCCTCGCCGGGCTCGCCGGTGGCGAAGGTGCGGGTGCCGTCCGAGCAATAGCCGTCGAGCTTCGCGCCCATGTCGAAGACGACCAGCTCACCGCGCCCGATCTCGCGCTCGCCCGGCTCGGCGTGCGGCAAGGCCCCGTTGGGACCGGCGGCGACGATGGTCGGGAAGGAAGGCTCGGCGCCCTGCTCGCGCATCCGCGCCTCGGCAGCGCGGGCGACGTCGAGCTCGCTGCGCCCGGCGAGACCGCGCTCCAACGACCAGCGCCAGATCTCGTCAGCGAGCTCGGCGGCGGCGGCGATCGCCGCGAGCTCGGCTTCGTCCTTGACCCGGCGCAACTTCTCCACCGTTCCGGCCGCTCCCTCGAGCGCGACCCCGTCCGGGAGTTTCTCCTCCAGCCGCTTCAGGGTCCGCACTGCCATGTGGTGATCCTCGAAGCCGGTCTTGCCACTGAGGCGACTGGCGATCCCCCCCAGCCAGTCGTCGGCGACGGTGACGATGTCCCAGCCCTCGACCTCGGCTTCAGCGCGCTCGGTGTAGCGAAAGTCGGTGAGGAAGACGCGTTTCTCGGCGCCGCAGATGCAGGCGCCGTTGGTGCCGCCGAAGCCGGTCAGGTAGCCGACGTTGACCAGGTCGGTGACGAGCAGGCAGTCGAGCTCACGGGCGGCGACCAGCGCCGCGAGGCGATCGGCGCGGCTCGACATCAACTCGGCCCGGCGCCGAGCTCACCGGCGAGCAGCTGCAGCGCCTCGCGATAGCCGTCGGGCCCCTTGCCGAAGATCTTGGCCAGAACCAGGCCGTCGAAGACCGAGAGCTTGCGCCACTCATCGCGCGCCTCAACATCAGAGAGGTGGACCTCGACCGCGGGGACGCCGGTGACGTCGAGCGCGTCGGCGATCGCGCGGCTGTAGTGCGACCAAGCGCCGGCGTTGACCAATGCCGCATCGGCCAGCTCGGGCACGCGGTGCAGGTATTCGCAGAACTCGCCCTCGGAGTTGGTCTGGAAGAAGATCGCTTCGAGGCCGAACTCATGAGCCCAGCGTTCGATCTTGGTCTCCAGCTCGCGCAGCGAGAGGCCGCCGTAGACGGCCGGGTCACGGCGGTCGAGGATGTTGAAGTTGACCCCGTGCAGGACGGCGACGCGATTGTGCGAGGTGGTCATGCGTAGAGCTCCTTCACGGCGGCCTCGACCTTAGCCGGATCGACCAGCTGACCGATTCGGGGCTCGCCAGGCTCGGAGAGCAGGACGAAGCCGACGCCCTCGGCGGTGCGCTTCTTGTCGCGTTGCAGCGCTGCCAGCGTCTCGTTCAAATCGACCGAGGGGTCAAGGCTGGTCGGCAGCCCGTGTCGCGCGAGGATCACCTCGACCTCGTCACGCAGCTCCGGCGCATCGGAGAGGCGCAGCGCCGCCAGCAGACCAAGCCCGACCGCCTCGCCGTGGCGATAGCGCGAGTAGTCGCTTGCCGCCTCGATCGCGTGCCCGACCGTGTGGCCAAGGTTGAGCACGGCGCGCAGGCCGGCGTCCCGCTCGTCGGCGGCGACCACCTCGCACTTGTAGAGGGCGCAGGCGAAGACCAGGTCAGCGAGCTGCTCGGGGACGAGCGCCTCGAGCGCACGGGCTCGCTCCCATAGATCGCCACCGGCAAGCAGGCCGGTCTTCAGCAGCTCGACGAACCCCGCCGCCAGCTCCTCCGCAGGCAAGCTGGCCAGCGTCGCCGTATCGGCGAGAACCGCGGCCGGCAGCTGGTAAGCCCCGGCGTAGTTCTTGCCCTCCGGCAAATCGACCCCGGTCTTGCCGCCGTAGGCGGAGTCGACCTGGGCAACGAGGGTGGTCGGAACTTGCACGACCGGGACTCCGCGCTGGTAGAGATGGGCGCAGAAACCGGCGAGGTCGCCGACAACCCCGCCGCCGAGAGCAACCACGTGATCCTCCCGCGTCATCCCCAGCCGGGCCAGCTCGCGCAGTACCCGCTCGGCCTCCGCCATCGTCTTGGCCTGCTCGCCTGGGTGCACCTCGACCCGGCCGGCGAGTGGTCCGAGATGCTTGGCGTAGAGCGGGCCGACGGCGGAGTCGGTGACGCAGAAACGCTCCCCCGACAATGGCCACGGGCCAGCGCCGAGAAGCCCCGGGCCGACGAACACCGGGTACTCGCCGGAGGCGCTGCTCGCCCAGAGCATCTTCGTGCTGCTGGGCAGCTGCGTGAGCGCAACGAGCGAGGGCATCGCGCGGGAGACAAGGCCGCGATCGCCGCTGGGCAGGATCGCGTCGGCCAGCGACTCGTAAAAGGGGAGGCGCTCCTGCAGCAAGCGCTCGACGTCCTCGGCGCTGCTGGCCAGCGGCCGGTCGCTGCGGGCGATGCGACGCCAGGCCTCGCGCGCATCGACCTGGAGCCAGACGACAAAGTGACGGCCGAGCGCCTCGCGCACCCGGTCGGAGAGAACGCTGCCGCCGCCAAGCGCGATCGCGCCGCCGTCGGCCCCCTCGAGCAGCGAGCCAACCACCTCGGCCTCGCGCGCCCGGAAGGCGTCCTCGCCGTCCTCTTCGAAGGCCTGCCGGATCGGCTTGCCGAACGCCTCTTCCATCAGCGCATCGATCTCGACCGTCGGCAGGCCGGCGTCACGAGCAGCCGCCAGCGCCGTTGACTTACCGGCGCCCATGAAGCCGATAAAGACGAGGGCCGGCTTCATTGCCCTCCCTTGACCACCTCTGAGGGGGTGAAGGGAGGGTTCATCCGCGGAAGTCGATGCGCTTCTTGTAAGCCTCGACCGCGGCGAGCACGTCATCGATGTGGTCGCCGCCGAACTTCTCGCGGTAGGTGCGGGCGAGGACGAGGCAGACCATCGCCTCGGCGACCACGGCTGCGGCAGGCACGACAGTCGAGTCGGTGCGCTCGCGCAACGCCTGCGCCGGTTCCTTGGTCTCGGTGTCGACCGAGCGCAGTGGCTTGGTCAGGGTCGAGATCGGCTTGATCGCGGCGCGGACCGAGAGTGGCAGGCCGTTGGTCATGCCCCCCTCCAGGCCACCGGCGTGGTTGGTCTCGCGGAAGTAGCCCCGCTCCTGCGACCAGAAGATCTCGTCGTGGGCCTCCGAGCCCGGCCGGCCGGCGACGTCCCAGGCTTCGCCGATCGCGACACCCTTGACCGACTGGATCGAGGCGACGGCCCCGGCCAGCCGACCATCGAGGCGGTCTTCCCAGGAGATGTGTGAGCCGAGACCGGGAACGAGCCCAAAGGCGCGCACCTCGAAGGTGCCGCCGAGGCTCTCGTTCGCCTTGCGCAGACGGTTGATCTCGGCAACCATCGCGGCGCTCGCCTCGGCGTCGAGGCAGCGCACCGGGTCGTCATCGACGGCGGCGAAATCGCCGGGGCCGAGGTCCTCGCGCTCCGGAGCGACCACGGAGGCGATCTGGGTGACGTGGCTGTGCACGCTGACACCGAGCGTGCTGAGGAAGCCGCGAGCGATCGAGCCGGCGGCGACGCGAGCGGCGGTCTCACGCGCACTGGCCCGCTCGAGCACGTTGCGGATGTCGTCGTGGCCGTACTTCTGGGCGCCGACGAGGTCGGCATGACCGGGGCGCGGCAGGTGGACTTCGTCGACGGTCGCGTCGACCGGCCACGGGTTCATCCGCTCCTCCCAGTTGGCGTAGTCGCGGTTGGCGACGAGAACCGCGATTGGACTGCCCAGCGTGCGGCCGTGGCGCAGCCCGGAGCGGATCTCCACCGTGTCGGTCTCGATTTTCATCCGCCCGCCGCGCCCGTGGCCGAGCTGGCGCCGCGCCATATCGGCGTCGAGCGCCTCGCGGTCGAGCTCGAGTCCTGCCGGCATACCCTCGACGATCGCGACGAGACCCGGCCCGTGCGACTCGCCCGCTGTGGTGAACCTAAACCCGCTCATCGGCCCGCAAGGCTATCGGCGGACCGCTCAGGCGCGAGCGGCGGCGCGCATCGTGTCGAGGGGAGCGGGGCGCGTGGTCCAGGTTTCCAGCGAGAGAGCGCCCTGCTGGACGAGGATCTCGATGCCGTCAACCGTGACCGCCCCAGCCGCATCGGCGGCGCGAAGCAAAGCCGTGGGCTCACCGCCGTAGACCATGTCGACCACGGTTTGATCGGTCGTGAAGGCGGCGGCGAGGAGCGGCAGCTCGGCAAACGGGTCCTCGCCGCCGAGGCCCACCGCCGTCGTGTTGACGATCAGCTCGTAGGCCTCCTGGTCGGGCGCGCCAACGGTCCGCCCACCAAGTTCCTCGCAGAGGTGCTGGGAGCGCAGCTCGGTGCGGTTCCAGACATCCACCTCCGCGCCCTCGCGCAGCAGAGCCCAGACGACCGCGCGGGCGGCGCCCCCCGCGCCGAGCACCAGTGCGCGCTTCTCAGCTGGGGAGCCGGGCAGGGAACGCAAGAACCCCTCGGCGTCCGTGTTCTCGGCCCGCACCTCGTCGTCGGCAAAGACGAGCGTGTTGGCGGCGCCGATCTCGCGGGCGGTCTCGGAGAGCTCGTCGGCCAGCGAGAGGGCCGCGCCCTTGTGCGGCACGGTGACGTTGGCCCCGGCGAAACCTTCGCCCGGCATCGCCCGTACCCGCGCCTCGAAGCCGTCGGGCGCGACCTCGATCGCCTCGTAGCTCCACTCGTCGCCCAGTCCCAACTCGGCCAGAGCCGCGCTCTGCATCGCCGGCGAACGCGAGTGGCCAACCGGATAGCCGAGGACGGCGAGTCGCGGCATCCGCTATTCCCCGCAGCTGTCGGGCGAGTTGCCGCCGGCTGCTTCGCGGGCAGAGTTGTAGCGTTCGACGTCGGCGTTGAACTCGGCTTCGGTCGTGGAGAAGGCGAGCTTGTTGCAGGCGCCGGGCTCGGCTACATAGAAGAGGTAGTCGACCTTGGCCGGGTGGGCGGCGGCCTCGATCGAGGCGAGGCCGGGGCTGTTGATCGGGCCCGGCGGCAGGCCCGTGTGCGTACGCGTGTTGTACGGGGAGTCGACCGCCAGTTCCGATTCGGTCAGCGGCTCGGTGTAGTTGCCGGTGGCGAAGCGGGTGGTCGCGTCGATGCCGAGCGGCATCCCTTCGTGCAGGCGGTTGTAGATCACCGCCGCGACGAGTTTGCGCTGGCTTTCCAGGCCGGCCTCGTCCTCGATCATCGAGGCGATCGTCAGCACGTCGTAGACCGTCAGGTTCTTCGAGCGGGCGTAGCTCATGTTGACGGTGGCGATCCGTCGCTTGAAGTCTTCGAGCTGCAGCTGCACCAGATTGGCGGCGCTGGCGTGTTTGACGAGTTCGAAGGTGTCGGGAAAGAGAAAGCCCTCGAGGTCCACGGCGTTCTTGCCGCCGTACTTGGCCGGGTCGAGGTACTTGGAGCTCACGCTGGCCTGCTCGTAGCTGCCACGCAGGCCTTCCTGCTTGGCGAGTTCAGCGGTTTGAGCGCGGTTGTATCCCTCGGGAATCGTCACCGTGATCGTCCGCACCACGACGGGTGGCGGCGGGTCGCTGTGGTGGAAGTGCTTGTAGGCGAGCGCCGCGATCACGACGACGCCGAGCAGGACCGCGGCCAGCGCGCCGGCAATGCCGAGGCGGCGCCGATTCGAGGCTGGCCGCTTGGGCGGCTTCGGGCCCTTCGGGGTCTTCGGAGCCGGAGCCGGAGGCCGCGCCGCGGGTGGTGAGGCTGCAGCCGCGGGTGGTGGAGCTACTGGAGCTGCCGCAGCCGCCGCCGGCTCCGTGGCGGCCTCCTTGCCACCGCGCTTCTGCTCTCGCTTGAGGCGGCGCTGCTCGCGTTCGCGCCGGCGCTGCTCGCGTTCCAGCGCCTGGGGGTCATCGTCGTCGGCGAAGAAGTCGTCACTCATCGTCGCCTTCTTCGATCGCCGCGCGGCCGGCGAGATAAGCCTGTAGGAGGTGTGCGGCCGCCAGCGAGTCGGGGGCCGCAGCAGCGCCTTCACGCTTGCTCACCTCGGCCATGCGGGTGGTCAGCCGCTCGTCGTAGGTCTCCACGGGGATGTCGAGGATGGCTTCAAGTTCGGTGCAGAACGTCCGCGTCAGGGCCGCCTGGCTGCCTTCCTCGCCGCTGAGATGCAGGGGCAGGCCAACGACCACCCGCTCGACCTCGTACTTGCCGACGAGGTCGGCTACCGAGCGCGCCTCGGACGGCTCGATCACCGGCAGCGGCGTCGCCAGGGTGCCGCTCGGGTCGGAGATCGCACAGCCGGTGCGGGCAGTGCCGTAGTCGAGGGCGAGGATCCGCATCGCTTAGCCGGCCGCCCGTTCAAGCGCGGCACGGGCGACCGCCAGGGCCTCGTCGAGCTTGCCGGCGTCCTTGCCGCCGGCCTGGGCCATGTCGTCGCGACCGCCACCGCCGCCGCCGACGATCGGCGCCGCCTCGCGCACGACCGCGGCCGCGGAGAGACCGCGCTCGACCGCGCCCTTGGAGACGAGGACGACGAGTGCGACCTTGCCGCCCTCGGCCCCACCGAGGGCGACGGCGGCACCGCCGCCGAGCTTCGACTGGACCCGATTGGCGAGCTCGAGCATCTGCTTCTGGTCGGCGAGCGGCACCCGGGCGACAGCCAGCTTGACGCCGTCTGCATCGACGGCCTCGGCAACGAGGCGCTCGGCCTCCTCGCCCAGTAGCTGCTTCTGCGCCTGCTCGGCACCCTTGCCGGCCTCGCGCAGGCGCTCCGCGGCGCGGCGGGCACCGGCGATCGGGTCCTGGGGCGAGCCGAGCAACTCCCCGACCTCGTCCAGCCGCTGCTCGCGTTGGCGGAACCAATCGATCGCCGCCGGGCCGCTGAGCGCCTCGATCCGCCGCACGTTGGCGGCGCTGGAGCCCTCCGAGGAGATCTTGAAGATGCCGACCTCGGCGGTGTTGGCGACGTGGGTGCCGCCGCAGAGCTCGCGCGAGACGCCGTCGACCTCGACCACCCGGACCCACTCGCCGTACTTCTCGCCGAAAAGCGCCATTGCGCCGAGGCGTTCCGCCTCTGCACGCTCCATTTCGATCCAGCGCACCGGCCGACTCGCCTTGATCCACTCGTTGACGCGGTCCTCGGCCCAGCGCAGCTCCTCGCCGCCGAGGCCCTGGCCATGGGTGAAGTCGAAGCGCAGCTTGTCGGGACGCACGGCCGAGCCGGCCTGGCGCACGTGGGTGCCGAGCTGCTCGCGCAGTGCCGCGTGCAGCAGGTGCGTGGCGGTGTGGTTGCGCATCGTCGCGTGCCGGGCCTCGTGATCGACCTCGGCCTCGACCGCGGCGCTCTCGTCGATCTCGGCCGACAGCTCGACCTCGAGTGCTTGGTCATCGCCGACTCGGTAGACGTCGACGACACGAGCCTCGCCGCCAGGCCAGCGCAGCAGGCCCGAGTCGGCGACCTGGCCGCCGCCCTCGGCGTAAAAGGGGCTCTCCTCTAGCTTGACCAGCGCCCGACCGTCCTCGCGCTCGACCGCAGCGAGGCCGGTGGTCGAGCGCAGCATCTCGTAGCCGACGAAGCGGGTCGGCGCGGCCGAGCCGGCGAAGGCGATCACCCGCTCGTGGCGATCCTCGGACCCGTGCGCGGTCGCCGAGCCCACCCGCGAGCGCTGGCGCTGCTCCTCCATCAGCTCCTCGAAACCGCCGTCATCGACCGAGAGGCCCTGCTCGGCGAGCAGCTCCTTGGTCAGGTCGTAAGGGAAGCCGTAGGTGTCATGGAGCTCAAAGGCGGCGGCGGCCTCGATCCAGGAGGTCTCCGACTCCTTCGCCTCGGCGACCAGCCGCTCGAGCAGCTCCGTGCCCCGCTCCAGGGTGCGGCCGAAGCTCTCCTCCTCGTCGCCAACCCAGCGGGCGATCGTCTCCCGCTCGGCTGCCAGTTCCGGGTAGGCCTCCCCCATCACCTCGATCGTGCGCTCGGCGAAGCGGCCCAGCCAGGGCGCCTCGAGACCCAGGGTGCGGCCCTGCTGGATCGCCCGCCGCATGATCCGGCGCAGGATGTAGCCGCGGTCCTCATTGGAGGGCACGACGCCGTCGGCAATCAGGAAGGTTGCGCCGCGCGAGTGGTCGGCGACGATCCGCATAGCCCGCGTCACCGCGCCGCCATCAGCGTAGGCCTGTCCCGACATCTCCTCGGCGAGGTCGATCAGGGGCCTGACGAGATCTGTCTCGTAGACCGAGGGCACGTCCTGAAGGACCGCCGCCATCCGGTCGAGTCCCATTCCTGTGTCGATGTTGCGCATCGGCAGCGGCGTCAACGAGCCGTCAGCGCCGAGGTCATAGCTCATGAAGACGTGGTTCCAGAACTCGAGGAAGCGGTCGGTGTCGTCGCCCGGCCGCTCGCCATCGGCGCCGAACTCGGGACCGCGATCGAGGTAGAGCTCGGAGCAGGGGCCGCAGGGGCCGGTCGGCCCCCCTTGCCAGAAGTTGTCCTCGCGGCCGAGGCGGACGATGCGCTCGTCTGGCACGCCGACCCCCCGCCAGATCTCGATTGCCTCCTCATCGGGCCCGAGTCCCAGCTCCTCGTCGCCGCCGAAGACGGTGACCCAGATCTGCTCCGGGTCCATGCCGAAGCCCTCGGTGGAGAGCTCCCAGCCCCAGGGGATCGACTCCTCCTTGAAGTAGTCGCCGAAGCTCCAGTTGCCGAGCATCTCGAAGAAGGTGAGGTGGCGGGCGGTGTTGCCGACCTCCTCGATGTCCGTGGTGCGGAAGCACTTCTGCACGTCGGCGAGGCGCGGCGCCGGCGGCTTTTCACGGCCGAGGAAGTAGGGCTTGAAGGGCTGCATGCCGGCCGTGGTCAGCAGCACCGAGGGGTCGTGGGCCGAGGGCACCAGCGATGCCGACGGCACGATTCTGTGCCCGCGCTCCTCGAAGAAGGAGAGGTAGGTCTGGCGGATGTCGCTGGCCTTCATGATCGAGAGCCTAAGGTCTACGGGCGCCGTCAGGACGCCGCGACGATGGTGCCGTGGCCAACGATCGCCTCGCCGGCCAGCAGCACGGCGGTCTGTCCCGGCGAGGCACCGGCAAAGTCCTCGCCCAAGGCGATATCGAGCCGGGCGTGAGAGCCGGCATCGCTCGCCGAGAGAGCGGCCGGCACGGGCTGGGAGCGATAGCGCAGGCGGACCGCATCGACGCTGTCGCCCGCTCGATGCAGAACGGCGTTGTGAAGCTTCACGGTGCGCGCCATCAGCTCGCGCCGCGGTCCGACGGTGACCGTGTTGGCAGCAGCATCGGTGGCGAGAACGTAGAGCGGCTCCTCGGCGGAGACGCGGATGCCGCGTCGCTGCCCGACGGTGAAGTTGTGGTGACCGCGGTGGCGCCCGATGGCGCGGCCGGAACGATCGAGCAGGTCTCCCTCGCGCTCGCGCAAGCCGCCGTGGCGGCGCAAAAAGTCAGCCTTGCCCTGCCCGGAGAGGAAGCAGAGGTCCTGGCTCTCGGGCTTCTTCGCCACCGCCAGATCGTGGCGGGCGGCGATCTCGCGCACCTCGGGCTTGGTCAGCTCGACGAGTGGGAAGCGGACCCGCTCGAGCAGGGCGGGCGGCAGGGCGGCGAGCATGTAGCTCTGGTCCTTGTTGGAGTCCGAAGCGGCAGCGAGCAGCGGCCCCTCGGCGTCCTCGACGATGCGCGCGTAATGGCCGGTGACGAGGTAGGAGGCGCCGAGGCGCCCGGCGAGATCGACCATCGCCGCAATTCGCACCTCGCCATTGCAGGCGATGCAGGGATTGGGCGTGCTCCCCTCCGCGTAGCCGGAGACAAACTCGGCAACGACGCGGCGGCGGAACTCCTCCTCGAGGTCGAGGGTCAGGTGGGGAATGCCGAGCGAGTGGGCAAGCGAGCGCGCGCCGAGCACCGCCTCGGGTGAGCAGCAGGCCTTGGCGCCGTCAGTCTGCGGGTCGGCCCAGAGCTTCAGGGTCACGCCGACGACCTCCGCCCCGCGCTCCTGCTCCAGCAGCGCCGCCACGGCACTGTCGACGCCGCCGGACATCGCGACCAGGACTCGCTCGCCGGCCCCACCGCGCGCATCTGCCGTTCCATCAACCCGGGTCACCGATGACGGGTCATCAGCGGCAGCGGGCACCAGGGTCTGCGCTGAGGCGGCCGCTTGGGCCAGGGCACGATGCAGAGCATCCGCCGCGAGTTGCGCCGCGTGGCGCTTTGCCGGGGTCAAGCTCCCTATCGCCTCGTCAACCTCGTCGGTGCCGATCCGGGCCGCGTCCAATACGGGTGAACCCTCGACCATCTCCGCAACCGCGGCGGTGGCCGCCCGGGTCGCGCCACAGCCCTCTGCGTCAAAGCTGACCCGGACGATCGAGCCCTCCTCGATCACGAGCGAGACACGCGAGAGATCGCCACAGGCCGTACCGCCAGCGGCGCCGGTGAAAGCGCCGTCCTCGACCGGGCCGAGGCGGCTGCGGTCATGAAGGTAGGCGTCGAAGAGCTCCCGATCCATCGCTACAGGGTAGGAGCCCGCGCCTATCGCCGCAGCAGCCTGCGCAGATCAGCCACAACGGCCGGCGCATCGTCGCGCAACTGGCGCCAGGTGATCCGGACCGCACGCCATCCGTCGACCTGCAGCAACCGATCTCGTTCGCGGTCCTTCTCGAAGGCCATTCCTGTTCCGTGAGTGGCCCGTCCATCAAGCTCAACAGCCAACCGCTGCTCGCGCCAAAGACAGTCGATCTCGAAGAAGCGGCCGCCAACCGCGAGATCGACGTTGCGCTGAGGCCGCGGCAGATCGGTGGTGGCAAGGATGGCGGCGAACCGCGCCTCGAGCTCGCGGCGTGTAATTCCCCGCAGTGAGTCCTCATCCCTCAATAGACGTCGCAGCAATGCCGTTCCGCGCCGCCTTGGATAACGCTCCAGGAGGGTTCGAATCGAGATGCGATCTGTGAGCCCAAGCACTTCCGCCTCGTTCAGCGCCCGTCCCAGCTGCGCTCGAGAGAGCACGGCCGCGAGATCGAGAAGCGTTCGTGAGAGTCCCGTCACGGGAATCCCGCCAAGTACATCGACCTCATCCACCGGGAGCAGCGAGCGATGTTGGACGATCCCCGGCTGCGACTTCCAGCCGGTGGGTCGTGTCACCTCCGGCAGGCCATCCCCAGGCGGGACGATTCCCCATAGGCGACCCGCTGCACGGTGGCTCAATACCGCCTCCTCGCCACAAGCCATCACGGCCGCCATCCACCGCCCTCTCTTACCCAACAGCCGATGGCCAACCGCATAGACACCTCGGTGAACTAGTTGCAATTGGCCTCGTTGCAATCTCCCGTCAACTGACCGCTCTGTTAGTCCGAGCGCCTTCAGCTGCCTCCGCCCGACAACACCGTGCTGTTCTCCTGCCAGGCGAGCGATCAGCCGATCAGCAGGCTCGTCCCTTGTCTCCGAAGCATCGCCCTGCGCCTGGCGATCAAGCGCCCTCCCTTGACTACCTGTGAGGGCGTCAAGGGAGGGCGCTTGCGACATGCGGGCGATACTGGCGGCGCCGGGTACACGTGTGGCACGCAGAACATCGCGAAAGGCGCACGCAAAAGAGGCTCCAGCCCGCCGGTACCGCCTCTGGCTTTGATCCCTTGAAGTAAAGGGTGGGCGCCTCCTCACAGTCCCACAGGACCGAGAGAGATCAGCTCCCGCGCCGTTTGTGTTGGGTCAAACGGTGAGGCGGCTCTCGCACGGGCTCGAGCCTCTGGGCGAACCGTAGCACCGCGCAGGCGCGCTGGCGAGGGTTAATCGTCCAGATTGGAGAGCAGCAGCTCGGCCTCGCTCCAGTCTTCCGGCCGAACCCGCAGGGCGATGTCGCCGCGGCCAAAGCGGTCGAGAGGCCAGTCGACCGTCAGCACCGCCTCGATCTCGGCGTCTTCGAGCGCCTGGTGCCAGGCGCGTGCCGTCTTCACGTCGGCGAAGTCCCGCACCACCTCCCAGCTGTCGAAGCGGGGGTCGTCGACGTGGACGGGGGTCACTCCGGGGCCGGGCGAGCGAGGCCCGAACAGCGCGCGGATCCGCCCGAAGAAACTCATCCAGCGGCGGGCGGCAGTTTGGCGCGAAGCTGGAGCCCGACCTCGCGCAGCTGCGGCTCGTCGACCGGCGCCGGGGCGCCGGTGAGAGCGTCGGCGCCGGAGGCGGTCTTGGGGAAGGCGATCACATCGCGGATCGAGTCGGCGTCGGCGAGGCGCTGGACGAGTCGATCGAGGCCGTAGGCGATGCCGCCGTGCGGGGGCGCGCCGTAGCGCAGCGCCTCGAGCAGGAAGCCGAAGCGGGCCTCCGCTTCGGCTTCGTCGATCCCCAGCGCGGCGAAGACCTCGCCCTGCAGAGAGGCGTCGCTGATGCGGATCGAGCCGCCGCCCATCTCCTGGCCATTCCAGACCAGGTCGTACGCCTGGGCTCGTGCGGCACCGGGATCAGCGGGGTCGAAGCCGGCGGCAGGAGCGGTAAAGGGATGGTGCAGCGGGTCCCAGCCGCCCTCCTCATTTGCCTCCATCAGCGGCCAGTCGACGATCCAAAGCAGGTCATCGCTGCCCTCGGGGATGAGATCGAACTCAGCAGCTAGGTCGAGGCGGAGCTGGGCGAGCACTGCGTTGGCGACCTCGGGCTTGTCAGCGACGACGAGCAGCAGGTCGCCCTCCTCGGCGCCGAGCCGCTCGTTGAGCGCGCTCAACTCCGCGGCGGAGAGGAACTTCGCCGTCGGCGAACGCCAGCCGTCGCCCTCACGGAAAGCCCAGACCAGGCCCTTCGCACCAAGCTCCTGGGCGCGCGAGATCAGGCCGTCGAGTGCCGAGCGCGGCATCTCGCGCCGACCGGCGTTGATGCCACGCACCGTGCCGCCGCCACCGATCACCGAGGCGAAGACCTTGAACTCCGTGCTGGCGAGAATGTCGTCGAGGTCGGTCAGCTCGATGCCGAAGCGGGTGTCGGGCCGGTCGGTGCCGTAACGCGAGATCGCCTCGTCGTAGGAGAGGCGCCGCAGCGGCAGCTGCAACGAGGGACCACCAACGCGTCCAAAGATATGCGTCAACAGCCGCTCGTTGACCTCGATCACGTCGTCGATCTCGACGAAGGACATCTCGATGTCGAGCTGGGTGAAGTCGGGCTGACGATCGGCGCGCAGGTCCTCATCGCGGAAGCAGCGAGCCACCTGGTAGTAGCGCTCGAAGCCGGCGACCATCAGCAGCTGCTTGAACAGCTGCGGGGACTGGGGCAGCGCGTAGAAGGAACCCTGCTGCATGCGGCTGGGGACGAGGAAGTCGCGAGCGCCCTCAGGTGTGGAGCGGGTCAGCACCGGCGTCTCGATGTCGAGGAAGCCCTCGGCGTCGAGGAACTCGCGCATCGCCCCGGTAACGCGGTGACGAAGGACGAGCGCCTCGCGCATCTGCTCGCGGCGCAGGTCAAGGTAGCGGTGGCGCAAGCGCGCGTCCTCGCCGACCTCGCCGGCGAAGCCCTCGATCTGGAACGGCGGCGTCTCGGCGTCGGCGAGCAGCTCGGCGCTGCCCACCTTCAGCTCCACCGCGCCCGTGGGCAGATCGGGATTGACCGTCTCCGGCGAGCGCTCGACGACGCTGCCACCGACGCTGAGCACGTCCTCGGCGCGGAGCTTGTGACCGAGCTCGAAAGCCCCACCCGCGTCCTCCGGGTGGAAGACGAGCTGGACGATGCCGGTGCGGTCGCGCAGGTCGATGAAGATCAGCCCGCCGTGGTCGCGGCGGCGGTGGACCCAGCCGGCGACGCGCGCCTCGCTGCCAACGCGGTCAGCGAGCACCTGGCCGCACCAGGTGTCGCGGAAGCCGTTTGCCTTCAGAGCCGGAAACTCGCTCGTGCTCTCTGCTCCTGCGCTCACGCCTCTCCCCCTGTTATCTCGGTGATCAGGTTGCCGGCCTCGACCGGGCGCTGCTCACCGCTCGACATGTCACGCAATTGGGCGCCATCGGCCTCGAGGATCAGAACCCGGCGGGCGCCGATCCGGTCGGCGTGCTTGAGCTGACCCTTGAGCCCGCGACCGCCGAGGTCGAGCTCGGCCGAGAGCCCAGCCTTGCGCAGCTCGCCGGCCAAGACCATCGCCCGCGCCCGTTGCTCGTGCTCCTCCGCGGCCACAGCAATGAAGACGTCACGTCCCGCGGGTGCCTCCTCTTCGTCAAGCGCCAGCATGATCCGCTCGATCCCCGCCGCCCAACCCACGGCCGGCGTCGGCCGGCCGCCGAGCTGCTCGACCAGGCCGTCGTAGCGGCCGCCGCCGCCGATCTCCGACTGGGCACCGAGGCGATCGCAGACGAAGGAGAAGATCGTGCGCGTGTAGTAATCGAGGCCGCGGACCAGGGTCGGGTCGATCGTGTAGGCGACGCCGGCGGCGTCGAGCAGCGAGCGCACCGCCTCAAAGTGCTCGGCGTCCTCGCCCTCGAGGCGCTCGACCAGCTTCGGCGCCGTCGCCATCACCGCCCGCGTGCCCTCGTCGTCGGAGTCGAAGGCGCGCAGCGGGTTGGCGTCGATGCGCTCACGCACCTCTTTGGCGAGCTCGGCCTCGTGTGCTCGCAAATGCGCCTTCAGCTCCTCGAGGTAAGCCTGGCGCGTATCAAGCGAGCCGAGGCTGCCAAGCCGCAGCTCGACCCCCGGCACCCCAAGCTCGCCCAGCAGCTCCGCCAGCAGCCCGATCAGCTCGGCGTCGGCAAGCGGCGAGTCGGTGCCGATCGCCTCGGCGCCGAGCTGGTGGAACTGGCGGTAACGGCCGGCCTGCGGGCGCTCGTGGCGGAAGAAGGGGCCGAGGTAGGAGAGCTTGACCGGCTGTGCCAAGGCCTGCATGCCGTGCTCGACGTAGGCGCGGCAGATCGGCGCCGTGCCCTCAGGGCGCAGGGTGAGGCTGCGGCCACCCTTGTCCTCGAAGGTGAACATCTCCTTGCGGACGATGTCGGTCGAGTGGCCGACGCCGCGCTCGAACAGCTCGGTGTCCTCGAAGCTCGGCGTGGCGATCGGCTCGTAGCCGGCGCGGGCGAAGATCGCCGCCGCGGTGCGCTCGACCCGGCCGCGCAGTCGCGCCGCCTCCGGGAGCACGTCGAAGGTCCCACGTGGAGCTTGGTACTTGTGTCCCGCCACAGTGCCGCGACCTTACCTACGCCGGCTGCCCCAGCGCCTAGCGCGCGAGCTCGGCGAGGAAGGGATTGGTCGCGCGCTCGGCACCCAGCGTGGTCGCGCCCATGTGCCCCGGGTAGACCGTCGTCTCCGCCGATTGTGAATCAAGCAGGGTCTTGATTGACTGGATCAGGGTCGGGCCGTCGCCACCGGGCAGGTCGACCCGGCCAACCGAGCCCTGAAAGAGCACGTCGCCGGAGAAGATCGCCTCCTCGTCACGGACCGCGTAGGTGACGTGCCCGGGGCTGTGGCCGGGAGTGAAGAGCACGTCGAGGCTGAGCCCGGCGAGCTCGAGCGTCTCGCCCCCCTTGACGACCTCGTCGGCCTCGTAACTCTCATAAGGACCGAAGCCGGGCATGGTGAAGGACATGAGGTCGGCCAGGATCGGGGCCTCGATCTCAGGGACGTAGACCGGCGCACCGGTGGCGCGGGCGAGCGGGGCGACGGCACCGACATGATCGAAGTGACAGTGGGTGATCAGGATCGCCTCGACCGTGGCACCGGTCTGCTCGATCTCGGCGACGATTCGATCCGGCTCCTCGCCGGGGTCGATGAGGAGGGCCTTGTCCGCGCCCTCCCGGCGGACGATGAAGCAGTTCTCAGCAATCGGACCGACGGTGAGCAGGCGTACCTCGAGGCTCACGGTGAGCCCGTCACTTGCCGTCCGACGACCGCATCTTCGAGCGCTCCCGCTTTCGCCACATCATCAGGTCGATGTAGTAGCCGGCGGGGATGTAGAAGACCAGCATGAAGGCGCCGAGGCCCAGCGCCGCGCCCGGCGAGCGTTTGAAGATCAGCAGGAGAAGGACGGTGAAGATCGCGGCGGCGACGAGGCCACGGACGATCGAGCTGCGCCAGGTCGGCGGCTGGTCGCCGCGCGGGGCGCGTTTGGCGGTGGAGCGAGCGCGGGATTTCGCCTCGGCGCGGCTGCGCGGGCGGGACGGCTTGCGGTTGGCATCGACGCGGCCACCCTGGGTGCCGCGGTGCTTGCGTTGGCGCTTCTTCTTGGTCTGGGCCATGGAGTGAATCTAGCGAGCGGCGTCAGGAGAGGGTCGAGAGACGGGCCTCGATCGTCTGCTTGGCTCGGTCGAAGTCGCGGATCGGCAGATCGCCCGGATAGCCGACCAGGGAGGCCTCCGGCACGAGGCCGACGACCTCGGCCTCCAGCGGACGCGCCCCCAGCGGCTGGGCGAGGGCGCGGACCCGCTCGACCACCTCCCCCAGCGGCACCGCAAACGGGTCGTGGACGTTGGTCGAAACCTGGGTGCGCCCGCTCGAGAGCGACAGCCCCATCGCCCGCACCCCGGGCAGCCCACCACCGGACTCGCGCAGGCCGGCGGCGACAGCGCGAGCAAGCTCGACGTCCTCACTGTCCAAATCAACGTTGAAGGCGGCGAGGGGCGGTCGGGCCGTGATCAGCGTCGCGCCAGCGGTGCGGTGGGGCAGCGCCGGACCAAAGTCGGGACGCAAGCCTCCTCCCTCCATGCGCAACCAGAGCTCGGCCAAGCCGCCATTGCGAAAGTAGGCGCGCTCGACATGCTCGGGCCGGGTGGCAAGCTCGCCGTAGAGGAAGACCGGGACGCCGAGGCCGCCAACCTGGGCCGCGAGCTCAACCGCCTCACTGCGGGCCGCCTCACGCTGGTCAGAGCCAAGCCAAACCAGCGGGCAGACGTCAAGCGCCCCGATCGCCGGGTGCAGGCCGTCGTAGGCGGTCATCTCGATCATCTCGATCGCCTGCTCAGCTCCGGTCAGCAGGGCGTCGCGCAGGGGTGCTCCGGTGCCGACGAGGGTGAAGACGGTGCGGTCGTGATCGGCGTCGGAGTGGCGGTCGAGCAGACCCGCGCCGTGGGTGAACGCGTGCTGCAAAGCCTCGATGCGCGACGCGTCGCGACCCTCGGAGACGTTGGGAACGGCGAGCAGCGGCGGCGGCACCGTCAAACGAGCAGCTCGCCGGAGCGGACGATCTCCTTGCCGTCGATTTCCACAGTTGGTTCGAGCACGACGACGTCGAGGTGGATCGGGACCTGGACTTTGCCGCCGATCGCCGCCGAGGCGCCGAAGGCGACGTGGGCGGTGCCGAGAATCTTCTCGTCCTCGAGGATGTTGCCGGTAAGAGTTGCCTCTTCGTTGGTGCCGATACCGAGCTCGGCGATATTGGTGCCGTCCTCCCCGTGCGCGGTCAGCAGTTCCATCAGCGTCGCGCCCTCGGGCCCGGTCGCATCGGTCAGGTGGCCGTCGCGCACGGTCAGCTCGACCGGCGTCTCGACTTTCCCCACGCCGGCGATCGAGCCGTCGACCACAAGCGTGCCCTCACCGCTGCTGGGCGCGACGAAGGCCTCGCCGCAGGGCAGGTTGCCGAAGGCGCCGGGCGCGTCGAGCACACCGGCGTCGGCAATCGGGATGCGCTCCTCGAGCCCGAGCCGCAAGTCGCTGCCGTGTGGGCAGGTGATCCGCGCCTCCGCTCCGCGGTGCAAGGCGGCAGCGAGCGCTGCGCCGCGCCGCCTCAGCTCGCCCATGTCGGCGTTCATCAGTCGCGCCAGCATGTCCGAGGTGACGCCGGGCAGAGTCGCGATCCGAGCCCCAGCCTGGTTGGCGGCACGCCGCGCGTAGGTATGGGAGAGCGACTGGATCGTCGGCGCCAGCACGACGTGCGCGGCGATCATCGCTGCGGCCACCGGCGTCGGCGGCTCGGCCCCGTTGGAATCGAGCTCGGAGATCACCGCCAGGGTCGCGTAGGCGCCATCGCCCTCGGCCTCGATCCGCATCAGCGCACCGATGTCCTCGGTCACCGGGTTGCAGATCACCAGCACCTCTTCAGCCGGTTCAACCCGCAGGCAATCCCGAAGCACCGTGCGCACCGCCCTGTCCAGTTCCTGCGTCACCACAACAAGGCTAAGCCCTATCGCGCCAAGACGAGCAGAGCCCCACCATCGCTACGATCTCGACTCCCCGCCGGAGTAGCTCAGCTGGTTAGAGCAGCGGAATCATAATCCGCGTGTCGGGGGTTCGAGTCCCTCCTCCGGCATTGCTTCCGCTCATTTGGAATTGACACTGCAAGCGGGGATCCCGTAGGCGATCGCCAGCTTCGAAGCGTCTTCGAGCGTCGAGCTGGTCCGTATGAACTCAAGAGGGTCCTCTTCTGCTTCTTTCAGCCCCTGCTGCATGGCAGCAAGGATCTCGTCGACTTTTTGCTCGTCCGCCTGCGGGGGGCCCAGTTCGCCAAGAGCGTCGATCTCCTTTTCGATGGCAGGGCGGAAGACGACGCGAAAGGCGTCAGCGGCTTTCGTAGCGACCCCCGGGCCAGAGGTCGGAATTCGGTTTTCACTGATGTATTTGCCGAATTCTTCGGTTGTTCGTTCCTGGGCAGCCCGGCAGATAGTCGACGCCCTACTGGCGAATTCAGCCTTCGAGAGCTCGGGTGTCGTCTCCGAGCCGGCCTGAGAGGCAGAGTCATCGCCACACCCCACCGCAAGCAGGAGCGCTCCGAACGACACGAGGATCGCTACCGCGCGCCTCTGTTTGCAAGTAAAGAGTAAAAACATTTTGAGAAATTATATCAATTGTTCACTCTTCAAAGGCAGACGGGACCGCACCCCCTAGAGTGCGGTCCCACCTTCGTGCCTATCCTGCGGTTACAGCCCAAGAACCAACAGCCGTGCCCTGTTCTTTGAAGACAAACATGACGTTTGCGCCGAATTTCGTCGGCACGTCAACCGAGCCAAGCTGACCTGTGCTGAACGGGGGTTCACTACTCCCGCCCTGCAAGGTTTCCTGGCTGGTGTACATGCAGAGATTCCCCGCCGTCGCTTTGGGGTCAGCCGCAGTACCGGGGCAAAGTGCGTCTGTTGCGGCTTCGCTCAAAAAGCCGGCGCTCGACGAAGCTCCGCCAATTCCGCCCCCCGGGGACGTCTGGAAGACGTATACAAGCGTCGGTGCACTTGCCAGGGGAAACGGGAACGAGATCGTGGCCGACGCCCAAGTTTCGGTCACGTTGAAGCCGCCACCCGCGCCCCAGTTGCCCTTCAAGGTCTGGCCTTTGGGCAGGGTTTCAAGCAGTGGCCCTGCCGGGCCCGTTGAACCAGCATCGCCCTTATCGCCCTTTGCTCCCTGGGCCCCAGTTGGTCCCTGCTGTCCCGCGGGACCGGCTGGCCCCGGCACTGTGTTTTTCTTGATCAGGGCCAGTACCTGCGCTTTGGTCAACCCTTTGCTTTTGGAAGAGTTGGCACCTCCCGCGGCGGCGTACGCTCCACCACCGAGCGCCGCTACAAGCGCCACAATGGCGACCACCAGACCGGCAGTGCCGAACTGCTTTTGAATAGCAGAGAACATAAGTTTCTTCCTCCCTGTTGAATGAATACGGCTTATCCGCCGCGTTTAGACTGCTTTTCTTTGCCACAGCCGGCTTGCAGGACTGGCGCAAAATCACTCACCCTGTCGTTCTGTCCGCCAAAGTGCGCTTTCGCCCGATGCTGTCTGCTGCAAATGTTGGTGCTGTTTTCGAGCAAGCCCTTATTGCCCCCACGCATCGTCAGGACAAAGCTCGTGACCGGTGCGTCCGGCACCGAAGCAAAGGTCGTCCTGATGCCTCCCTTGACCGAGTCGATCCGGCCATCGAGAACAACGTTGATCTGACCTCGCAAGTCAGCTACGAGATCGGGCAGCTTGTGATTGGAAGAACGTAGATAGACCGGGCCGCTGAGCGGCTTGTCGAGCAGCGGCGTCTTGGCAACCGCGTGCCCATAGACCGCAGCGGCGGGGCAACTGTTCGCTGCGAACTGAACCCGCGTGCAGATCGTGCGGATATTGCTTTGGTCGAGGAACTCGCTATGCGGCAACGCCACGGACGCATCTCCAATGTTGGCGCCGCCCTTCGGCATTTTCAACACTGCCCGCAAGCTCGGGTGCCCTCCCCGTCGTGTACCCCCGGACATTTTCAGCGTCAGCTTTGGTTTGAACGACAATCGGCTGCAGTTTGCGGCCTGAAAGCGATCGCGCAACGAGACCGGCAGGTCATCGGCGAGGCTGAACACGTCATTCCCCGACCCCCAAAGCGTGGCGCGGAGCGCAAAGGGATCGCAATTCGTCGGGTTGATGGTGAAGCTTGGCCTGTCCACGTCGACACGCACATCGCGCACGTTCAAAGGGATTCCCTCGAGCATGCGGGGAATCGGGTCAGCCGAGCCGTCCACTTCGACTTCCGTCGTCTCGGGGTTGATTCGCAGCGGCTCGCGGATGACAACAGTGCCCAAGTCGAACGGGCCCGCAACCGCGGGCACAATCGCCACAACCGACAGCGGTGCACCCCGGTAGGGGCCTGAGAGGTAGAGCGAGCCCCGAACGTAGGTCAGTGCGCCCCCCACGCCCGCCCCCGAAACCAGGCTCCCGACCTTGGAAGACCCGGGGCACGACGGCGAAGCAAGCTCCTCGAATCCAGTTTTCGTTCGCGCCCCTTCGATCGCGAGTGCAGGGCACTCGGAGGTGCCAGACAGCTTGGCCACCAAGCCGGGTGGCAGCTTGGAGGAGAACCGGGTGAGCTCCTGGTCTCCGTCTTCCCTGGTCAAGCGCATCGCCAGGGGGGAGTAGGAGGCTGCATTGTTGTTCAGCGTTCCGCCTGAGAAACGCGGATGAAAGGCGGGGGGCCCTCCATTAGGGCAACTTCCCCCATTGGGCCCGCTGGTGACCTCAAAGCCGGGATGCGATTCAGAAGTTTGGCCCGCCCACGACGTAAAGAGGGCGGTGCCGGCGTAGACCCCGCAACTGCGAGGCGTCACCAGGGGGGCTCTCGCCCCTTCGCGAAAGCGCAGTTCGAAAGAGGAGACTGGGATCTGCGGGATCTCGTACGGAGCCTCTCCAAAAGTCGAGACGAGCTGTCCCGTTTTGGCGTCCGGCTCGACCCTGCCAGCGAGCTTCACGATGACTCCTCGCTCGGGAACGCGCAGGACCAAATAGAGCGCGATAAGGCTTCCGAATGGGTTTGCGTGGGGGGTGGCTACATAGAGAGCCCCTTCGGCCTCCTCTTCCAACAGGGGGCTGCTCGCGACCGCAGTCCCGATCTTTGAGCTCTCGGGACAGCCCTCCCCTGGCAGGGAACTCGCTGCCTCACGCCTAAAGTCAGCTTCCGAGCAAGCGCCGAGCCCATCCGCCTGCGAGGGGTTGATCGTCAACCCCTCCGGCAGGGTGACCTCCGCCTTCCGCATCTCTGCCTCACCGGGGAGCGTGGAGACTTCGAGGCCCTTGGTCGGCATGGTCAACTTCACATTGAGGCCGGTACCGCTACTTGCCCTTTTCGTTGAAGGCGTGGTGGTGAGATCTGGTTTGAAATTAAGCAGCGAGCATCCCGTTACGGGGGACAGCAGACCAACCCCTTCCGTAAGGATTTCGGGTAGCTGGTAGCTGTCCGCAGTAGCGCGAATTGGCAGGGATCCGTCACAGCGAGTCGGATTGAACATGAACGGAGTCGGCGTCAACCCGCTCTGCCGCGTACCGGTTGGCGTTTCGACGCCACCGCGATTGTGCGCCGACTCGTACGGCGTCATTCGTTCGCTGTCGTGACTTTCGTCAGCCGGAACGCCCCAAAGGGTTGTTTCCGTCGTATAGAGCGTCGCCAAGGTATCCGCACCCTTGACCATCGCCGTAACGCCATAGTCCGAGCGCAATTCGGTATCGATGAGGATTGGATACTGCAGGGCGATGAAACCGAGGCGCGCGGGCTCTCCTACCCGAGGCTCAAGGTTGAAGACCGGCTCGATGAAATCCGCGGTTCCTTCATGTTCGTTCGAAAAGATGATGTGGGTAACGCCCACTTGTGAATTCTGCGGACAGCCCGTGGCGTTAGATTTGTCTTCGACGTTCGTTCCTACGAACTGCGATGCACTGCACTTTGGGGTGGCCGTGGGATTGGCAAGCAGGCCCTGCGGCAATTCGACCGAGACATTGCGAGTCAATGCAGGCAGCTCGAAGTTTTCTGTTTTGAGGACGATGCTGCTCGTGAAGTCGGCGTGTGCACCCGCCTGGCTCGTGCTCAGAGAGGCACCAACCGAATCGATGCCGTAATTGGCGGGGTCGGCCTGCGCGACAGCGGCACCGACCACAACCGCAACAGCCACAAGCAGCGCCACCGTGAAACGCTTCATCGCTTTGCCCCCTGCTTCGAGTGAGCTCGCTTGTGCTTGTGACGATGGCCGGCTTTCTTGCCGTGCTTGGGCTTCTTGCTCGCACAGCGTGCCCCGCCCCTCCCCCGCGGCCCGTGCTTCTGCCCGCGACATCGGCGTCCAGGTTGATTGCCCGCCCCTTCAAAGTTCGAGCTTGCCGGCTCATTCTCCGCGGGGACACCGGCTGGCGACTGGCACGCCTCGCCTTCGCAGGGAAGGGAAGGAGTCGCATCTGGTGCTTCGCCTCCGCCTTCGCGAGCGTCGTAAATCGAAGGTGCGGCTTCGCGATCGCGGGGAGTCAGCTGGTCTCCGGTCTCGAAAAATACGTCCCGGCCGTCAGGGGTCATGGCGTACAGGTAGTCATCGGAGGCGCTCTGGCCAGAGGAGACAAGGTGAATGCAGCCATCCTGGCGAGCGCAGCCACCCTCTCCCCCCGCCTGCCATTCATAGACATCGAGTTTTCCGTCTACGTCACCGAGAACAAGCCGTTCGGCACTTTGAAAGAACACGCGCTTGCCGTTCGAGGTCAGATTGGTGATAAGCGAAAGCGTGTTCACCGGGGGCAGCGAGACGAACTGCGCCGGTGGGTCTGACTCGAGCTGGGCATCGGAGCTCGCCGTTGTCCCGGTCGGATTGCATGACAGGCAGGACAAGGCATCCGCGGCCACGTCATAGCGATAGACCTCGGAGTGTCCATCGCTGTTGTAGTCGGTCAAATTGCTACGAGACTCGAAGACAAAGACGGAGCCATCGACAGTGGCCCGCGACGGATCGCTCGCCGGTCCTTGCCACGGTTCCGGACCAGGCGCAACTACGTATGGCACCCACAAACCCAGGCCCCCGGCGAGCCTTTCTCCATGCCCCTGATGTCCGATGATGTCGCCCAAATCAAGATCGGCGATGAACTGCGTGCCGGATTCATCCCAGACGAAAAGATCACCCTCTTCAGCGAAGTAGACGCGGGAGCCGTCCGGCGAGACGTTCACCAGGACCGATTCAGTGCCCGATCCCACTTGGGTACCGGGGGAGCCGCACGAGCCCTCCCGCACCTTGCAGGTGAAGATTTCGCCCTGCGGGATGATCGATCCGTTGAGCGTCGGTTCGGCCAGATTGGGCCTCAGGTAGAAGACCTCGCTGCCATCCTGTGAAAGACCGCCGAATTCCTGGCCGCCTTCAGCCACCTTGACGGTTTGCTCATTGTCAAGCCGCACGTACAGGGTGTCTCCCACTTCAAATGCAACGGCCGTACCGTCGGTGGAAGCCCCGAGATACCTCGCCCCTTCCCCGGCTGCGAAGGATCCACCATCGGGTTTCAGGGATACCACGTGGGTAACCCCATCCGGGGTGCGATCGTAGACCGCTCCAGTGCTCGTTGGCGGTGCCTGTGGCTCCAGCCTTTGAGCATCCCTGGCAACCTGATTCACGGTCGAGAAGATCACGTGCCCCGCGCCAAGTGAGATCCATCCCCCGCTTGCATAGGGGTCGGTCCCGAGGCTGCCACAGCCAATCAGTTCCAGCCTCCCAGCCGACTCCGGCGCGCAGACAGGATCCAGAATCCCCCCAGAGCGAAGGATGTAATTTCCCTGTTCGGCGACCGCACCTTCGACAACGGCCCAGAAAGAGAAGTCGTGGTCCGCTGAGAAGCCATTCGGAGTCGGTTCACGTACCTCGTCCCCGCTGATGCCGTTGAACGTGGTCTGCCAACGACCATGCCCTCCAACAGATTCCCGGTGCGCTTCGTAGGTGTCGTGGAATCCTCCACCCGGAAGACTCGGCAGGGAGCCACCCTCGATGCCAAAAAGCAGTCGTTCCCCCCCGGGGGCCGCGAAATCGGTGGGGAATGCCGCGGCAGACCCGATATTAGAGAACCCCAATTCGTTCATCGTTGGGACATAGCCGCCGGTTTCGGGCGGGGTCACCAGCTCGTAGCCGCGTTGGTCCGGCAATCCACCGGAGGCCGGTAGATAGGTGGTGAAGACCGCATCGGTGCCTTCTCCGCCCGGATCGCCGCTGCCCTCGGTCAAGCAATCGCCCGCGATCGCGTTGGGATCCTCACAATTGCTTGCGACCAAGCGAACGTGGTAGGTGGTCCCAGGCGTCAAACCCGCTACGGCGGCGGCAACCGCAACAAAAGAGGCGCCGTTGCCGGCCCGTGCATCGGGCGCTGGGGTGCTTCGAGTCCCAGTTCCGAATTCACCGCCATTCGCTTCGAAGTCCACCTCAGAGATGAAGTCAAAGTGATAGTGAGTTTCCAGGGCATGGGGATTCACCGAGGCTCGGAAAATGGCTTCGGTATCGCTGATGTCGCTGATCACCTGTCCTTGGATTTCAGGCGGCCCAGGTTCCTTCAAGGGAAAGGCGAAAAGATGCGAGTCCCCTTCCGATTCGCCAGAGCCCACATAGATGCTGCCCTGAGCATCGATTGGGCTGTGGTATCCCCCCACATCACAAGATCCTCCGGTTGCTATGCATGGAGCATTGACAGCGAGGCCAGCGCGAAAGTCTGGCTGCTGAAGCTCTGGTGGATGATTCGGAAGCTGGTCAATGAATTTGCATTCCTCATCAAAGTGGTCGATCACCTTGTTGACGTGCGTGTCGTCGACATAGAAACTGCCATCGGATTGATCGACCGCGATGGCAGCGTTGCCGTTTATGAAGCTGAACTCGCCGGCCGGAGTTTCACTGCCATCCGTGCTGCACACCACCTCGTCGGTGGCGCTGTCAAAGACGTAGATTTCTTCTGGCCCGCCCAGTTCTTTAATCCCTGGGCTGTACAGCTCTTGGGTCGCGCCGGAGATGTCGAGACCGCCTTGCAGGACAACGCCATCGAGGCTGCTTCCCAATCCTTCTTTCAGTGGCTCCCAATCGCCACCGGGGGGGTTGGCATCCGCCGAGTCGTACTCCAGGATCCCATTGAAGGACGTGCGGAGGTAAAGGTGGTCGTTTGATGGATCCAAAGCAATTGCGACGGGCCGCGACTGAGGATTCTCATAAACAACTACCGCGTCCGCCTGAGACGGATAGGAGGTGCCGGGCTGTGGCGGGAAGGATGCTGGCGTAAACAATAGAACCCTCTCGCTTACGACACCGGGTTCAGGTTCGTGCGGCATGTGCTCAAGCACGTATAGGTTGCCTTTGGAGTCGACCGCCAAGTCGCACGGCCTAAAATCCTCCAGGATCTCCGCCAGGTATTCACCTTTGGAGTTGAATACGTCTATCCTTCCTTTACGCCCGGCTTCCCCACTGCCGAGGGTCGAGCTGGCCACGTAGATATCGCCATAGGAATCTATGGCTGTTCCACATACATTGAAGAAGGGCTTGGGCGGATGTGGCCCGCCAGGACAGCCTGGATCCGGCACTGGGTCCGCCACCGAAGCCGAGCAATTACCGCGCAGGGAAAGGCCAGCGTCGTAGACACGAACGGGCGCACCGGCTGCCTGGCTGGATACCACCAGCGTGAAAAAAACAAAAGCTGCCGTAAGGGCCCAAAAAATCTGGACCCATAAAAGAGAGTTGGATCGTCTGTCCCTGCCCATTTAGGATCACCTCAGCTGTACTTGTAATTCCCCTGCTTCCAGTCCTGCCGTCCCTCGAGCAGGCCGGTCGCCCAAAGTAAGATACTTCGTCGTACTTGTCAAGATCCCAAGAAGTTTTTATAGCAGACGGCACGCGCCGGCCGGCTGCCCATGGCCTGTGCCACAAGTCATGGGGGGCCAGACGGTGTCCGGCCCCCCATGCTCAACCCTTAATCAACTGATCCTTCAGCTGCTCAAGCAGTACCTAATAACGTGAGGTACCAGGATTTGGCAGGACTGGCAGTGTAGGTTGCAGTCCAGGTGCCGGTGGATCCACAAACGAAGGATCCGCTCCCGCTTTTGTATTCCAGCGTAACGCCTGCAGCTTTGAATACGCCGCCTTCGGCGCTGTTTTCGCCGGTGAGCGTGACGCCGGCTGCCGGCACACCATATTCGCAGCTGGTTCCGAAGGTGCAACCGGAAAGCAATGCGCCACCTTTTTTGGTGAACAGTTCATAGGTGGTACCACCGACCGTCGCCATTTTCAATTCGCCTTCCCAGGGAAGGTTGGTGGCCGTGGCCGTGGTGCACGGACCTGTGCATTTGCTAAAGGTCAGTCCGCCTACGGGGATCGTGCCTTTAATTGGATTTTTGTCGACTGCAGCAGCGGTCACGGAGACGTCCGATTCGCAGGTCTCCGCAGTGCTGAAGAACGCATTGTTTTTGAGTTCGGCTTTCGCGGAGTGGGCTTTTAATGTGCCCGCTCCCAGCAGGTTGCCCGCGGCACATAATAATGGTTCGTTTACTTTGCAGAACCCAATTTCACTGTGAGCGACGGCGCTAGCGGTGGACGCACCGACGAACGCCGTTACGGCGCACGCAGCGACCATTGCCAGGCCCAGCATCTTGATGAGTCTCAATTGACTCTCCTTTTTGGTGGCCGGCGGGTTTACCGCCGGCATGTCTGGTTACGGTGTGCGTCAGATCGCAGGCCGTGCCAACCACGGCGCGACTGCACGCAGGGTGCTTGAGCTGGCCACAGAAACGAGTCCCCGTAGGGAGTTGCCGTCCATCACTCGGACCGCGGGTTCCTATGACGCTGCTAAGACGGTCCCCCTGCTGGAGGTTCCCGCCCCCACCACTGCGTTGATCTTCCGCGCCTGAATTAATACACCGAGTTATCGGAGTAGTCAAGTTAAAGATATCGACCAATGGACCTTTGGCCGATTGCCCACATGAGTTTGCTCAGATCATGTTTTCTATAAATCTAATTAGCCCTGGTCGAACTGGGTTTTCCCGGCTAAAAAATAGAAAACAAACCAGGCTAAGTGTTCTGGTAAAGCGGGCCGTCGCCGCCCTCGGGCGTCGTTAGGCGGCCGCCCTTGGCGGTGATTGCGCCGCATTGGACGCAGTTGGTGTAGTTGACGATCACGTCGATGTCGCCACTCTCGGGGGCGTCGTCGGGGATCTCGTAGACGCCGGCGGGGCACATCCACTGCCAGGTCTCGGCGACCTCGCGGGGGACGCGCTTCTGCACGCGGATGTGGTTGGGGGCGTCGTCGCGGGTGGCGTTGCCGCTGATGAAGACGCTGGAGAGCTTGTCGAAGGTGAGCTCGCCGTCGGGCTGGGGGTAGTCGTCCTTGCTGTCGCCGATGAACATCGGTTGGGCGTCGTTGCGGTGCAGCTTCCAGCGACCGCCCGGGAAACGACCCTTGGTGAAGACCATCGAGGTGACCGCAGGGCCGCCTTTGAGGAGGCCCTTCTGGAAGGGCTGGCGGGTGTTGCGCTGTTCGTAGAGGTCCTTCTTGATGATCGAGTCCTCGACCGCGGCCTCGTAGCCGCTGAAGTCGTTGCTGCCCTCCTTGAGTGCGGCGTAGATCTGCTCCGCCGCCAGCATCCCCGCCTTGATCGCGTAGTGGACACCCTTCAGCGCCGCCAGATTGACCATCCCGGCCGCATCGCCAGCGAGCACGGCGCCCGGCATCGAGAGCTTCGGCATCGCCCAGTAGCCGCCGGCCGGGATCGCCTTGGCGCCCCAGCTGACCCGCTCGCCGCCGGCGAGGATCTTGCGCACCATCGGGTGGGTCTTGAACTGCTGCAGGAAGTCATGGGCCGAGCTGGTCGCGTCGGCGTAGTCGAGGTCGAGTACGAGGCCGATCGAGACCAGGTCCTCGCCGGTCTTCTCGTCGACCATCGGGTAGATCCAGGTGCCGCCGATCTGGTGGTACTTGGCGGAGATCTTCAGCGGCCAACCGGCGATCGTGTGGATCACGCGGTCGAGCGGCTCCTTGACCTTCCAGACCTCCTTGACGCCGAGCTCCCAGACCTGCGGCTCGCGCCCCTCGTCGAGGTCAAACTCGCGCACGGCGGCGTCGGTGAGGTGGCCCCAGCAGCCCTCGGCCAGCACCGTGGCCTTGGCGGCAATGTCGGTGCCCGGCTCGAAGTTGCCGAGCTCCTCGCCCTCTTTGCCGCGGCCCTTGTCGCCCGAGCGCACGCCGAGCACGGCGCCGTCCTCGACGATCAGCTGCGTCGCCGCGGTCTCGGTCAGCAGGTAGGCACCGGCCTCCTCGGCCTGGGTCTGCATGTAGCGGCAAAGGGCGGCGACGGAGATCACCTCGTTGCCGTGGTTGCGTTGCGGTGGCGGCGGCGGGATGCGGATCTTCGACTTGCCGTTGGGCAGCGCGTAGATCGCCTCCTTCTTCACCTCGCCGAAGGCGAAGCCCTCCTGGCGCCACTGCTCGCGACTGAGGTCGGGGAAGAGCTCCCCCAGGGGGCCGGGACGCATCACGGCGCCGGAAAGATTGTGGCCGCCGCAGGTCTTCGCCTTCTCGATCACCGCGACCGGAACCTCGCCGAGCTTCTCCATCGTCTCGGGGTCCTCGCCGAGCAGCTGCAGCAGGCGGTTGGCGCAGGCCAGCCCGGCAGTACCGCCGCCGACGATCGCGACGCCGATCTCGATCCGCTCGTCCTCGGCGTCGAGACCGCGCTTGACGAACTCCTTGGTCGCGTCGACCGGGGGCGGGAAATCCGCCGGAACAACCTTGCCGTTGGCGCCTGCCATCGCGGCCACTATAGCCGTTGACTGACTAGTCAATCAGTGACGAAAAGCACGCTCAGCTGAGCGTGGCGCCGACGCCGTGCTGGCGAAGCTCGTTGAGAACCTCGCTCATCGCCTCGACCTCGGGAGCCACCATTTCGGGCCAGGACTTCTCGGGGTGCTCGTCGAGTGTCTTGTAGCCATTGCCGCTGATGATTGCGACGACGGTGTCGTCGGGGCCGAGCTTGCCTTCGTTGGCGAGCTTTGCCGTGCAGGCGACCGTGGTGCCACCGGCGGGCTCGGTGAGGATGCCCTCCGTGGCGCCGAGCAGGTCGATCCCCTCGAAGATCTCCTGATCCGTCACCGAGGCGGCCGAACCGCCACGCGATTTCACCGCATCGACGACCAGCGCCCCATCCCCGGGCGCACCGATTGCGATCGAGTGAGCGGCGGTGCTTGGCGTCTGTGGCTCGATCTCGTCCGCGTTCTCGAGGATCGCGGTCGCGATCGGGTCACAGCCCCCTGCCTGGGCGACGTTGATCTTGGTAGCCGAGGTCTCGGCCAGGCCGACCAGCTCGAGCTCGTTGAGGCCCTTGTGCACGCGTGAGGAGAGCGTGCCACCGGCAGCCGGGATGACGAAGTGGTCAGGTGAGACCCACTCGAGCTGCTCAACCACCTCGTAGGCCTCGGTCTTCGCCCCCTCGGCATAGAACGGCCGCAGGGTGATGTTGGTGAACTGCATGCCGCTGGCCAGGGCCAGCTCACGGCAGGCGCGGTTGGCCTGGTCGTAGTTGCCGTCAAGCTGGATCACGGCGGCGCCCAACGCCCGGCAGGCGCGGGCCTTGCCGCGCTCCATGTTCGATGGGTAGAAGACGTAGGCGGCAACGCCCGCCTTGGCGGCGAGCGAGGAGACAGAGGTGCCGACGTTGCCGGTCGAGACACAGCCGATCTCGTCCTTGCCCAGCTCAAGCAGGCGGGCGACGGCCATCGAGACGACCCGGTCCTTGTAGGAGAGGCTGGGCCGCTGAGTGCTGTCGTCCTTGAGGTAGAGCTTCTTGAGGCCGAGTTCGGCGCCGAGCCGATCGGCGTGGATCAGCGGCGTGCGACCGCTGTAGCGGCCGACCCGGGCCTGGGCGCGGGCATCCGTGATCGGCAGCAGCTCCTCGAAGCGCCAGATGTTGATCTCGCGCTCGGCCGGCGGGATCTCGCCAAGGCGCTTTTTCGCCAGCTCGTAGTCGTAGTCGATGTCGAGCCCGTTGCCGCAGCCATGGCACCTGAAGGCCGTGTCGAGCAGCGGGTAGGTGCGACCACAGTCGCGGCAGACCAGTTCGGTCGCGCAGGAGCGGGTGCGGTCCTCGGCGTTCAGCATCGAATCTCCTCCGAGCAGGGTACTGGGCGCCTTACGCCCCCGTCGCTCGACCCTCCTCCCACCACGTCTCCCATAAGCAGGTGGGTATAGCAGGCGGAGGAGCATCGATCAAGCTTTCTTTGTGCAAAAAAGAGTGGGCCCGCCCCGGCGGTGTCAGCTTCCGCGGGGCGGGCCCAACCTCCGACCAGCGCTGTTCTGGGCTCTGGCCTGAGCTACGGCTGCGTCGGGGCCTTTGACTGCGCTCCCCGGCGCGACTGTCCGGCGTGACCGGTTTCCCAACGTCACGCCTCACGAGCGCCATGGCCCATTACATGGCCGCCCCCCCTCTCCGGGGGCCAGGCTGCCAGAGGTGGGAGGGCGATGTGGCCGTGGCACCGGGCAGCGTCGCGAGCTGGAGGTGGGGCAATGCCCACGACACCGTCGCCTCCCTGATGCTCCTTGAACGGCCAACAACTCGACTCATGACTGGTCACTCCTTTAGCCATCGCAAGGCGAGTCGCCCGACTGGGTCCCCACCTCTCCACTTGGCGCTTTGGTCGTCAGCGGAAATACGTATAACAGATTTACTATGCACTGGTCAAGTCTTTTTGGTGCAAAAGTCCAATAACGATGCAAAGTCCCTGCATTTACATCGGCACGCGGGCGCGGGGCTGCCAGACGAAGGTTCGAGCGGCGTCCTCGAAACCGGCCCGAGCAAGGCTCTCGCGATCCCCTACGGCGGGTGCACAGCCCGCCTCGGCGACCGCCATCGTCTGACACCCGGCGGCCGCGGCATCGCTGATGCAGCGGTGCAGGGCGGCGCGCTGGCCGAGGCCGTCGTGCTCCGCCACCAAGCGCGAGGCAAGCGCCAGCACGGCGACACCGCCGTGCACGTACATCGCGACGTAGGCCAAGGGCTCGTCGCCATCAACGGCGCAGTAGCAGCGCCAATCGGGCGTCCCGGGAAGGTCGAGGAAGAAGGTCGCAGCCCAACTGGCAAAGCCCAGGCTCTCGGCCAGCGGATCACCGAAGCCTTCGTCTTCCCAGGGATCAACCCGCTCGTAGATGTCTATCCCGGGGGGCGCCTCGAAGCGCGGTGGCGAGCCATCTCGCAATAGCTTCATCGGCCCGTCGAGAGGGCGGTAGCGATGACGCTGCAACCACTTTTCGGCGGCCTCGTACTCCGGCAGGCCGGGGGTCAACGAGACCCGAAAGTCAACATCGTGGCGCTCCATCCACCTCACCGCGGCCGGCAGATAGCCGTCCTCCATTGCGCCAGGGCCACCCGCGCCGAGGACGAAGTTGAGCGCCGGCTCGGCCGCTTCCTCGGCAACGACGGCAGCGGCAACTGGACCGAATCGCACCATGTCGATCCCCAGATCGACTACGGCATCCTCGCAGGCCGTGTCCCAAAGTCCCCTCCAGAACTGCTTCTCGGCCTCGTCGAGGGCGACCGCGTCAAACGGCAAGCTCCCTTCGACTGACACATCGAAACTATATGGGTCCTAGACTGGAACAGTCAAGTTTTCCTGGATAATTTTGAGTATCCAGGAAGGTCAGCCGCTGGTCGGCGCCTCGGCAGGCGCCTCGGCGAGAATCAGCCGCTCGGGCCAGGGGCCCAGCAGACCCTCGCCGTCCTCACTCCCGCTCGCCAGCAGCAGCGCCTCGGCCGCGTGCGGGGCGAACGGAGCCAGTGTCTGCGCGAGCAGCCTCAAGGCTGCCACCTGGGCCTCGGCATCAGCACGGGAGAGCTGGCCGCGGCGCTGGATCACGCGCTTCTCGAAGTCCTGAATGCGCTCGAAGAGCCGGGTCACGTTGCGCACCGCCTTGTGCATCTGCAAGTCCTCCAGATCTGCGGTGATGCGGCTGAGGCCGTTGTCGCACCACTTGCAGAGGCGCTCGCGCATGAACGCCGTGTCGGCGGCGGCCTCGGGATCCTCAGCGGCTGCCTCGAGGCGGGCAAGGCGATCCTGGGTATAGACCCAGACGTTGTGGAGGAAGCGCGAGGCAAAGCGCAAGGCGCCGTCGTTCCAGTTGAGCGTCTTGGCCGGGCCGGCGGCGTAGAGGACAGCGAGGCGGACGGTGTCAGCGCCGTACTGCTCGACCAGCGCATCGGGATCAACCACGTTGCCCAGGTGCTTGCTCATCTTGCGGCCGTCGGCGATCACCATCTCGTGGAAGAGGCAGCCGCTGAAGGGCTCGCCGTGCTCCATGAACGAGAAGGGCCCAATGTCGCGCAGCGCCTTGGTGACCACGCGCTGGTCAAAGACAAAGCCGCCGGAGTCGGCGCCGGCGACGAGTCGCTCCGACGGCAGCCAGCGCTGCAGGTCGGCGTGGGTGAACATCTCCTCGGCGCGCGCCTCGGGTGGCACCGCCGAGGGCACCCAGAGCCAGAGCGCGTCGAAATGGCAGTCGAGCGTGTCGGTCTCGCGCTTGGCCGGCTCGCCGCAGCGGGGACAGGCGACGTCGACGAACTCGGCCCGCTCCGCCAGCGGGTTGCCCTCCCCCGTCGGCTCGATGTCACGCGGGAGCACGACCGGCAGATCCTGCTCGGGGACCGGCACCGGGCCGCAGCTCTCGCAGTTGATGACCGGGATCGGCGTTCCCCAGAAGCGCTGCCGCGAGATCGAGAAGTCGGCGGCGCGGTAGCGGACGGCCTCGCGCGCCTCGGGCCACGGCCCAGCGCCCGCTCGGTCGGCATCGACGTCCGGCACGCGCTCCAAGCGCCCGGCGAGAGCAAGGTCGGCCTCATCCACCGCTGGAATTCCAAGCGCCGCGATGGGCCCAAAACGAGCATCCACCAGCGGGGAGACGACTAGGGGCAGACGCTCAGTGGTCCAGGGAGCGCTCGCCGTCAAGCCGGTATCGACCAGCGGAACCGACTTGGCGTCGCGGGCACTGCGCTCCCAGCCGCCAGAGCGGAGCTCGTCGAGCTGCTTGGCGACATCGGCCTCGATCGGCCACCCCTCGAGATCCGGAACTCGCGGGGACAGCAGGACAAAGGTCGACGCCGTCACCAGGTCCCCGTAAGGCGTAAAGACCGTCAACGTCTTCCCGTCCGGGCCCTCGAGGTCCGCCTCCACCCCGTCGCTGCGGCCGAGGATGTAGCGCTGCGTGGAGAGCGAGATCTCATCCCAGTCGGGCTCCAGCTCGGGCAGGCGAGCGTCGTTCTCCTCCAGGTAGGGCGTGATGCGGAGGAACCAGGTCGGGCGACGGATCAGCCGCACCTCGTTGTGACAGCGCCAGCAGCGCCCGTCCTCGACCTGCAGCGCGGCAAGGGTCGTGCGGCAGTGGTCGCACCAGTCGACCGTGGTGTCGTCGCGGTAGATCAGCCCAGCCTCGAGCAGGGTCACGAAAAGCCACTGCGACCAGCGGTACTGGGCCTCGTCGGAGCTGTAGAAGACCCGCTCGTAGTCGAAGGAGAAGCCGAGTTGCCGCATCTGCTCGAGCATCCGCTCACCGCAGCTCTCAACCCAGTCCGCCGGCGGGATCTTGCGCTCGATCGCCGCCATCTCGGCCGGCAGTCCGAAGGCATCGAAGCCGAACCCGAAGAGGACGTCATCGCCGCGGGCACGACGGAAGCGCGCGTAGGCGTCGCCAATCGAGTAATCGCGAACGTGGCCCATGTGCAGTTTGCCCGAGGTAAAGGGACTCGAGGGCTTGATGTAGATCGACCGCGCTCCGGGGGTCGCCTCCGGGGTCGCAAAGGCATCACGCTCGGCCCAGGCTGCCTGCCGCGCAGCCTCGATTTGGGCCGCCTCGTATTTCGCTCTTGTCGCGCTCATCTGACTTGCCTCATCCCTGGCTGATTGAG
This sequence comes from uncultured Solirubrobacterales bacterium, assembly GCA_963701265.1. Taxonomy (GTDB): domain Bacteria; phylum Actinomycetota; class Thermoleophilia; order Solirubrobacterales; family 70-9; genus VRUE01. Next base: position 1,353,029 of record OY969581.1, on the reverse strand, counting down.
CCTACCCACGCCTCGCACGGAATTATTTGACCAATGAAGAGCTGGGGATTATGGTCTCATCGAACGTCTACACTGATATCTGTAACGCTTGTTCTCGGTCGCTGACACGAGAACTGGGGGCAGGCAGACCCGAAGAGGGAGGTCCCAGTGACAGAGGGTAGAGAACTCGCCGCAGTCCTCGACGGTGGATTGGATCACCGACTCGTGGGCGAGGTGGTCGATGCAGCCACCGATGCGCCGGCCGGTGACGCGGTACATAACGCGGTGATGAGGGTCATCGAGATCGCAGAGCAGGACCCAGCGGCAACCCGGGAAGCACTCTGGGCGCTACGCGGGGATACGGGGGCGCTGGAAGGGTTGGAGAACGGCTTGCCCCTCGCCCAGCCCAAGGCAACGCTGGCACTCGGCGGCGCAATCCAACTTGCCAGCTCCGAGCTGGCATCGGAACAGCCTGACCTGCGGGCGCGGATGCCCGAGCTGATCCGCTGGCTGGAGGGCGACTGGTAGGGGCTAAGCGAAGGTCCAGAGCTTGTTGCCGAGGAAGTTGAACGGCATCGCTACGGCGACGGCGATCGCCTGGGCAGCGAGCTCACCCATCGACGTCCCCCCTATCAGGGCCTCGAGCACGATGAGGTTGATCAGCAGGGCGGCGACGCTGACGGCAAAGAAGCGCGCAGCCTGGAAACCGGCGTGGCCGTGACCGGCGGCGAAGGTCCAGTGCCGGTTCCAGAAGAAGTTGCTGGAGACGGCGACGACGAAGGCACCGACCGCGGCGACCAGGTGATGGATGCCGAGGTTGGCGCTGAGGAAGGCGAAGACGCCGAGGTTGATCAGGTAGCCGGAGCCGCCGACCAGACCGAACTTGAGCAGCTGCCACCAACTCGCCGGGCGGCGGGCGGCGGCACTCAGGCGATCGGCGAACTCGGCGGCGCTCATCGCTGTTTTCGCGCCCCACCGTCGACGACCACGGCGTTGAAGCCGAAGCCGGTGTGGACGCGCTTGAGCACGTAGAAGGGGATCTTGTGGGTGCGGTTGGCCATGTACCTGGTCAGCGTGAGGCGCTCGAACCTTACCCGCGCCACTGGGTGGAAAACACGCGGCACCCCCGTGACGTTGCGGCCTTCGAGCGACTTGCTGATTACGTCGATCGTGCGCAGACCCCAATCGCCACTGTAAATACGCTGCGATCGATCGCGCAGATAGAGGCGCACCGGGTCGGCAGCGAGCTTCCAGGTGATGATCGCACGCGGGCCTCGCGCGGGGCCGAGCTCTTCGGTGATGCCGCGGAAGTCGGGGCGTTGGAGGTTGGGCGTCTGGGTGACGTACACGCCGAAGGCGGTCCAGTAGGCGCAGAGGGCTACGGCAAGCAGCAAGCCAAGGCGGCGAGCACGATCAGCGCCAAAGCCGATCGCGGCGGCAAGAGCGAGCGGCAGCAGTGCCGGCAGCAGGTTGCGCTCGACCACGTAGTCCTTGCCCGCCAGCGCGGCGAGCAGGGTGAGGACGGCGACCCCGGAGCCCAAAACCACGCCGAGCAGGGCTCCACGGCGCTCGCGCCGCGTGCCGCGGACGGCGACCAGCAGCAGGGCGATAGCGAGGAGGATCCCCGGCAGCAGGGCGTAGCGCTCGCGTGGTGGCTCGGCGATCACGTGACCGGTCTCACCGACGAGGAAACTGACCCCGGTCTCGAGGAAGCGGGTCGAGAGCAGGCTTTCTTCGATCCAGCCGATGTGGGTCGGGTTGACCTGGGCGGAGATCAGCGGCACCAGGGCGAGGCCGGCCGCGGCAACGGCGAGGACCGCCGGCAGGACCACTTGCCAGCGGGCGCGCAGGGCGACCAGCAGCCAGAGCGCCTCGATGGCGACGGCGAAGGCGGCGAAGTAGTGGCTGCCGAGCGCCAGCGCCGAGGCGAGCGCCCAGAGGGCGAGGTCGCGGCCGCTGCGCGTGCGCAGCGCGCGAACGAAGAAGAGCAGCGATGCGGCGCAGAAGAAGACGAGCAGCGCGTAGGAACGCGCCTCCTGCGAGTACCAGATCAGCATTGGGCTGACCGCGACCAGGGCGGCGGCGATCAAGCCGGCGCGCCGATGGGCCAGCTCGGTGCCGATGCAGTAGGCGAGCGGCACCGTGGCGGTGCCGAAGAGTGCCGTCAGCGAGCGCAGGCCGACCTCATCGCTGCCGAATGCCTTCACCCAGCTCCAGGCCAGCACGTAATAGAGCGGCGGGTTCGACTCGCTGCTCTTGACCGCGTGCATCACGTCCCCGAGGCTGCCCGGGAGCACCCGCATCGCCGTGATCACCTCGTCGTGGTGAAAGCTCTGCACGTCGAGGCTGGCGAAGCGCATCGCGGCGCCGAGGGCGGTGAGGAACGCGAGCACCCAGAGGGCGCCGGTGCGGGTCGGAGTGAGGGTCAAGGCGTGCAGGCGTCCTGCGGCATCGGCCGGCCGGGGGCGAAGGAGGGCGGCGCCGCGGCTGCGGAGCTGCCCCAACTGCGGTTTGGGCGGGGCCCGAGCTGGAAGCCCAGGCGGGCGCCTTTCGAGAGCGCACACCAGGCGGCCCAGGGCTGACCGTATGGACGGCCGTCGAGCTTGAGCCCCTCTATATAAGGACCATTTCCGCTGGCGGAGATGGTCAGATGGCGGCGGTGGGCAAGCGCCACCGACGCGTGCGGGAAAAGTGGACTGCCGATCGCGAGCAGGCCGACACCGGGAACCTCCGGGTAGAGGCCGAGGGCAGCGAAGACGTACCAGGACGAGAGCGTGCCGAGGTCATCATTGCCGGGGTAGCCGGCGGGTGCGGGGCCGTAGAGGCGCAGGGCGCGGCGTAGGGCCGCCTGGGTGCGGTAGGGCTGGCGCAGCCAGTTGTAGAGCCAGGGTGTGTGCAGGGTCGGCTCGTTGCCGAGCAGGGCGTGGTCGGCATGGGTGCCGCCGGCGCCGGCGTTGAGCTTGCGCAGGAAGTGCTCCAACCGCCCAGTCGCCTTTGCCCGGCCGCCCATCGCACGGAAGAGGCCAGCCGGATCGTGGGGCACCATCCAGGTGTACTGGACCGAGTTGCCCTCGACGAAGCCGCCGCCGCGCAGGTTGTCGTAGTCGCCTGGGAAGGCACCGTTTTCATAGCGCGGCTCGACCATGCGGCTGCGCTCGTTGAAGAGCTTGCGCCAGTTGCCCGAACGCTGCATGAAGCGCTGGTAGGTGGCGCGGTCGCCAAGCTCGCGGGCGGCGAACTGGGCGATCGCGAAGTCGTCGACCGTGTACTCGAGCGACGTCGCCGCCGAGCCCCAGACGTCATCCGGGCTGCCGTAGATCGAGTTGCTGTTGCGGACGTTGGTATTGAGATCGAAGGGGACGTAGCCGTGAGCGAGGTACGGCACCAAGCCCTGGCGCTCGAGGTATTCGCCGTTGGCGCTGCGGCACTCCCCATCGGCACCGCGCAGCATCGTGGCGAGCGCGGCCCGGCGGTCGAAGGCGCGAGCGCCAAAGGCCGCGGCGGAGGCGATCAGGGGATCGGCCGAGTCGCCAACCATGGTCATGCTCTGGCCGTTGGCGTAGGACCAACGCGGCAGGCAACCGCTCTCGGCCGCATCGGCGAGCAACGAGCGCACCATCTCACTGGCTCGCTTGGGTGCGAGGATCGCAAGCAGCTGCATCTGCGTGCGGTAGGTGTCCCAGGCGGAGAAGTCGGCGTACTGGGTGCGACCCTCGGCCCCGTGCAGCAGTCCGTCCATGCCGATGTAGGCGCCGCCGACATCGCTGAAGGTGCGCGGGGCCAAGCCGACGTGGTAGAGCGCCGTGTAGAAGGTGTCGAGCAGGCGCGGCGCCCCACCACGCAGGCGAATGCGGCCGAGCCAGCTGTTCCAGCGCTGCTCGGCCTGGCTGGCGATCTCGTCGAAGCCACGGCCCGGGTTTTCGGCGGCGAGGTTGGCGCGGGCGGCCTCGACGCTGACGAAGGAGACGCCGACGCGGGCGGTGACGGTGCGATTGCGACGGGTGTCGAAGCTCGCGTAGGCACCCGCGTCGGCGCTGGTCTTCGGGTTCGCCGGCGGCGCCTGGCTGTCGCTCGCGGTGGTCGCCCCGGCGAGCGCCCTACCGCCTTCCCAGGTCCCGTAGGCATCGAAGGGCCGGTCGAAGACCGCGGCGATGTAGACGCGGTAACGCGGCCGCTGGCCGCAGAAGAGGCCGCTCGAGGCGGTGCCATCGATCTCCTGCCGTGCTGGGTCGACGTTCACGGCGGCAAAGTCGTCGGGTTGGGCGCTGCCTCCGGCGTTGATCAAGACGCTGGCGCGTGGGCTGCGGGGAAAACTGAAGCGCGCCATCCCGGTGCGGGTGGTCGCGGTCAGCTCGGTGTCGATCGCACCGCCGTGGACGGGATTGAGGCGGACCGAGTAGTAGCCGGGGCGACCGCTCTCGCGCTGGTGCGAGAAACCGGGTTGGAACTGGCCCTTCAGCGTCGAGTCGCCCGCGGCGGGCGAGGCGTCGAGCGGTTCCGTCGTCGGCAGGAAGGGAAAGTCCCCGTAGAGGGAGCAGCCGGCCCCGGAGAGATGGGTGAGGCTGAAGCCCTTGAGATGGGAGTCGCGATAGTCGTAGCCGCCGCGGCCGTTGCGGTCGGCCGGCGTGGTGTCAGGGCTCCACTGGACCATGCCGAAGGGCGTGGTCGCGCCGGGGAAGTTGTGGCCACCGCCGAAGGTGTCATGGCCCGGCCTGGTGCCGGCAAAGACCTGCACGCGGTCGGCCAGACCGGCGCCGGTGGCGGTCTGAGCCAACGGCGCGAGCGAGGCGAGCGCTGCGACGATGGTGATCCCTGCACGTGCGAGCAAGCCCTCTACGTTACGGCGCTCGCTTAAGGTTCCCGCCAGTCGTGAAGATGCGAAACGCCATTCTCATCGTTGTCGCCCTCGCCGCGCTCGTGGTTGCGGCGGTGCTGGCGCTGGAAGGCGGCAAGGACAGCACGCGGGCGCAGGCGGCACAGCCCGCCGTGCCGGGGAGGCCGACGGTAAGCGTGATCTCACCCCGCAGCGGCGCCCGCCAGACCAGCCACGCCGTCGTCGTCAAGGTCGAGGTGGAAAATTTCCAGCTCGCGCCGCACCACTTTGGCGGCGAACCGCAGCTGCACGAGGGTTTCATCCGCTTCGGCCTCAACCGCGTGCCCGACTGCGTCGACCCGGTCAAGCTGCAACGAGCGATCGACAGCCCTTTTGGCAAGGGCCGCCTGGTCGGGCGCTCCTTCGACTTCCCGGAATATTCCGGCCCCAACGGGGTCCTCGCCGAACGCATCGGCTCCGAGGGCAGCTACTCGCCCGCGACCCGCCCGGAGATCTACTACCACGACCTCCCCCCCGGCTTCTACCGCCTCGTCATCACCCTCGCCCAGAACGACGGCTCGACCACCCCGTTCCACGCCGTAACCAACTTCCAGATCCTGCCCAAGCCCGGCCACGGCCCGAAGTGCGTCAACGGCAAGGTGCCGAGCGCGAAGGCAGCGGCTTTCGACTGATACGGAGTAGAGGTAGAGGCACTCTCTCCCGGAGACCGTCGCGCAGCAGGTCGCTGGTCGGGGTCCGGAACGTTGAACCGGGAGCCTCCGGGAGAGAGTGCCTCTACCTCTAGGCGCCCCCGCCAAGCGCCGCCGCCGTCTAGAGCTTCAGCGGAAGATAGTCGGGTGCCACTCCCGCGGAGGCTCCCGGTCTTACAGGTGAAGTGATGCAGCGGACCTGCTGCGCGACGGTCTCCGCGGGAGTGGCACCCGACTACCTGGCTCTCATGCCCTGACCAAGGCACCGCCTGCCGGGCCGCCAATACTTCACTTTGTATAGTGGAGTGCCGTGGCCACTTATCGTCGTTTGATGGGCTTTTTGCGGCCCTACCGCCGCCAGCTCTGGGGATCCCTGGCGTTTGCCTGGGCGGCGATGGGGATGACGGTGCTGATCCCGTGGTTGATCGGGCGGGCCGTCAATGCGATCCAGGATGGCGACAAGCCAGACCTGCTGCCGCTGGCGCTGGCGATCGTCGGCGCCGGGATTCTGCGCCTGGGGCTGACCGTGGTGCGGCGCCTGGTCGCCGGTCGGGTCTCGCTGGCGGTCGAATTCGATCTGCGCCAGCTCTTCTACGCCCACCTGCAGCGGCTCGAGCTCGGCTTCTTCGACGGCCAGCAGACCGGGCAGCTGATGTCGCGGGCGACGGTCGACCTGCAGGCGATCCGCTTCTTCCTCGGCTACGGCCTGATCTTCATCACCCAGAACCTGCTGACGATCACCCTCGTCACCGTGGTGATGGTCGCGATTAACCCATTGCTGGCGCTGATCGCCCTGGCGCCGGCGCCGTTGATCGTCTTCACCGCCTCCCGCTACAACCGGGTCTCGCGGCCGGCCCAGCAGGAGGTGCAGCAGCGGATCGCCGAGTTGACCGCGGAGGCCGAGGAGAACATCTCCGGGATCCGCATCGTCAAGGCCTTCGCGCGGGAGGAATACCAGCTGCACCGCTTCCAGCGCGCGGTCGGCCGGGTCTTCGACCAGAGCATCTACTCGACCAAGCTGCAGGCCTTCTTCTCACCGCTGATCGGGCTGCTGCCGCAGATCGGGATCGCCCTCGTGCTGCTGGTCGGCGGCCGCCAGGTGATCAACGGCAGCCTCAGTCTCGGCGATTTCACCGCCTTCTACACCTACCTGGTGATCCTCGCCGGTCCGATGCGGATGCTCGGCGTGGCGATGGGGATGGCGCAGCGGGCGATCGCCTCCGGCAACCGCCTCTTCGAGATCCTCGACCGCGAGCCGGAGATCGAGAGTCCGCCGGAGGCGCCGCCGCTGCCCGCCGGTGGAGGCAGCGTGCGGATGAGCGATGTGACCCTTCGCTACGACGGGACCACCCCAAGCGAAGCGAGAGTTGACCCACCTATAGAGGGGTCAACTCTCGCTTCGGCGCTGAGCGACGTCGACTTCGAGGTCGCGGCGGGGAGTACCGTGGCGCTGGTCGGGCCGTCGGGGTCGGGTAAGACCAGCCTCGTCGCCCTGATCGCTCGGCTCTATGACCCGAGCGAGGGGTCGGTGCTGGTCGATGGCGTCGACGTGCGCTCGGTCGAAGTCGAGTCGCTGCGCGCAGAGATCGCTTTTGTCGGCGACGAGAGCTTCCTCTTCAGCGCCAGCGTTGCCGAGAACATCGCCTACCCGCGCTCCGACGCGAGTCGCGAGGAGATCGAAGCGGCGGCACGGCGGGCCCAGGCGGCCGATTTCATCGAGGATCTGCCCGGTGGTTACGACACAGTGGTCGGCGAGCGCGGCCTGACCCTCTCCGGCGGACAGCGCCAGCGGGTGGCGATCGCGCGGGCGCTGCTGGCCGATCCCCGCATCCTGATCCTCGACGACGCCACCTCCTCGGTCGACGCGACCACCGAGGCGGCAATCAAGGGCGGGCTGCGAGAGGTGATGGACGGGCGGACAACGTTCATCATCGCCCACCGCCTCTCGACTGTCTCGCTGGCCGACGAGGTGATCGTGATGGATGGCGGTCGCATCGTCGACCGCGGCACCCACGCCGAGCTGCTCGACGGCTGCAGCTTCTACCGCGAGATCGCCGAGCACGGCCTCGCCGACTCGGTTTTCCTTCAGCGCGACCTCGAGCAGCGCGAGGAGGTGGCGCGACTGTGAGCTTCCGGTGCGCCTTTTACTCCGTGTGGGTGCATAAAGCGCACCGGAACGATGGGGGTTATCGGGCATGAGTCGGCTCCGAGACATTTGGTTGCTCTTCCGGGACGTTTGGAAGCTGCTCCGCGGTCAGGACCAGCGGGCGCGCAAGGTGCGCTGGATGATCGGGTTGCTGCGGCCCTACCGCGGCAAGGTGGCGCTGATGTTCGCGGCGCTGCTGGTCGCGACCGGGGCCGCGCTGGCTCCCCCCTACCTCGCCAAGCAAGCGGTAGACAACGGCATCATCACCGGCGACGTCTCCGCCCTCGACCGAATCGTCGCCGCCTTCGTCGTCGTCGCCACGCTCTACGCGGCCGCGACGTACCTGCAGACCTACCTGGTCGGCTGGGTCGGCACCCGCGCCCTGCAGGACCTGCGCGAGCGGGTCTTCTCGCACCTGCAGACGATGTCGATCGGCTTCTTCACCCGGCGCAGCCCCGGCGTGCTGATCAGCCGCATGACCAATGACATCGAGGCGCTCAATCAGCTTGTCACCGATGGCGTGGTGACGATGTTCTCCAGCGTGCTGACGCTGGTCGGCGTGGTCGTGATCCTGCTCGTGCTCGATGCCGACCTTGCCCTGGTCACCTTCATCACTTTCCCCCTGGTCGCGGCGGCGAGCATCGTCTTCCGCATCGTCTCCCACGGCGCCTACCGCGAAACGCGCGAGCGGATCGGCGCGATCACCGGCTACCTGCAGGAGACCCTGAGCGGCGTGCGGGTGGTGCGCAGCTTCGGCCAGGAGCCGCGGCACACGGCGGCGATGACCGAGCTGAACGAGGCCAACCGGGCGGCGAACATGCGCACGGTCTTTCTCAATGCCTCCTACTTCCCGGGGGTCGAACTGCTGGCCGCGGTCGGCACCGCCGCGATCCTGCTCTATGGCGGCACCCAGACGATCGAGGGCGCGATCCAGATCGGCACGATCATCGCCTTCGTCGGTTATCTGACCATCTTCTTCGAACCGATCCAGCAGCTCTCGCAGCTGTATACGACCTACCAGCAGGGGATGGCGGCGCTGGACAAGATTTTCGACCTGCTCGACACGGCGCCGGACATGGTCGACGCGCCGGCCGCGATCGATCCGGGGACCCTGCGCGGGGAGATCGAGATGGACGGTGTCTGGTTCTCCTACGCCGACGACGCTGACTTCGAGGTTCCTCGCGGTATGCACGAAGAAATAGGAAGTCAGCCCCGGCAGGCCGGGGCTGAGTGGGCGATGCGGGACGTCTCGCTGCACGTTCCGGCGGGGCAGACGCTGGCGCTCGTCGGCACCACGGGAGCCGGCAAGTCGACCTTTGCCAAGCTGGTCGCGCGCTTCTATGACCCGCAACGGGGCCGGGTACTGGTTGACGGCCACAACCTGACCGGCGTGCAGCAACTGGCACTGCGGCGCCAGCTCGGGATCGTGCCGCAGGAGGGCTTCCTCTTCTCCGGCAGCGTGCGCGAGAACATCGCCTTCGGCCGGCCCGAGGCGACGCTGGAGGAGATCGAGGACGCGGCGGCGGCGGTTGGCGCGACCGAGTTCATCACCGCCCTGCCGGAAGGCATCGAGACCGAGGTCGGCGAGCGCGGCGTGCAGCTCTCGGCCGGCCAGCGCCAGCTCGTCGCCTTCGCCCGCGCGCTGCTCGCCGAGCCACGCATCCTGATCCTTGACGAGGCGACCTCAAACGTGGATGTGCGCACCGAGAAAACGATCGAGAAAGGCCTCGAGCGCCTGCTCGCCGGCCGCACCGCGATCGTGATCGCCCACCGCCTCTCAACGATCCGCCGCGCCGGCAAGATCGTCGTTCTGGACCACGGCGGCATTGCCGAGGCGGGCACACACGACGAGCTGATCGAGGCGGGCGGGCCTTACTCGCGTCTGTACGGGGCGTGGGAAGAGTCCTCGGCCGCCTAACTGGGCACCCGTGATCAATCACCCTCCCTTGACCACCTCTTAGGGGGTTAAGGGAGGGCGCGTAGCGCTAGCCGGGGCCGATACCGCCGGAGCTGCCACCCGTTGTGCCACCGCCACCTTCACTGCCGCCGCCGGTCCCGCCGCCTTCGACCGTGCCACCGGCGCCGCCCGTTTCGGGGGCGACTTCCGGCGCCACTTCTTCTTCGACTTCAGGTTCGACCGCTTCCGGTTCGAGCGATTCAGCTTCTTCGCCGGCTTCGGCTTCACCGGTTTCGCCTGGAGCGGTGGTCACCGGTGCGCTCGGGCCTTCGCTGCACTCCTCGAAGCCGTATTCGCTGGCGGCGTTCTGGAAGGAGGTGAGTGCCGAGGAGGCATTCGATTCGGCGGTTTCGAGGCCGGGTGTATCACCGCGCTCTGAGGCCAGTTTGATTTCGTCCTCGGCCGTGGCAAGTTCGTCGGCGGCGGTGGAGAATTCGTCGTAGCCGTCGGTTTCCTGGGGCGTGCCGAGGTTCTGCAGGCTGGCGACCATGCCGCTGTAGAGGTCGGCCGCCTGCGCGGCGGGGCTGCCGGTTTCGGCGCTGCTCGCGCCGACCGTGCCAACCGCAGCGTTGACCTCGGCGCAGATCGCGTCACCCTGTTCGATCAACTCCGCCTTGGTCAGCGCCACCGGCGCTGCCGTCGTCACCGCGGTCGATTCGGTCGAATCGTCGTCTCCGCCACCACCGCAGCCGGCGATCAACAGCGCAGCCAGTGGCAGCAGGACGATCGATGTGCGGCGAAGGCTCAAGATCAGGGCGAAACTAGCAGAGCGATTAGACGCCCCTGCAGGGATTTGCGGCATCCAAGCGGACTTCACTGCGCCCCAGGGACTCGAACCCCGAAATCCAGCTCCAGAGGCTGGCGTGTTGCCAATTACACCAGGGCGCAACGCGAACGACTAAGAATACCGACGGGCAGCTCAGCCGCGGATCAGGCGCCGATTGCCGAAAGATCGCTGTCGGGGTCGGCGATCTGGGCCTTGGCGCCGAAGACGTCGACCCCGTCGGCGAGCATGCGACGCGCCTCGGCCAGGTCTTCGGAGCGCTCGACGCTGAGGGCACCGGCGACCTTGCCGTCCTTCAAGTACCAGACGGAAAACTCGCCCTTGTCGCGATCGCCTCGCCAGATCTCCTCGTCCCAATCCACGGCCGGACCGACGTACTCGAGGCCCACCCAGTCGGCGAGGTCGCTGAAGAAGTAGGGGACGACTTCGTAGTCGGCGTCCTCGCCGAGCATGTTGCGGGCGACGTGGATGCCTTGCTGCATCGCCACGTCCCAGTGCTCGACCCGGAGGCGGCGGCCATGGATGACGCTGTCGTAGGAGCAGCAGTCACCGGCGGCGTAGATGCCCTCCACGGAGGACTGCAGCTTCGAGTCGCAGACGATCCCGTCGTCGACCTCGAGACCAGCGCGCTGGGCGAGCATTGCGTCGGGACGGACGCCGGCGCCGACGACTACCGCGTCGCACTCGACCGCCAGGCCACTCTTGGTGACGACACCCTTGACCCGGCCATCGCCCTCGTAAGCCTCGAGCTCCTCGCCGCCGTGAATGGTCACCCCCTTGGACTCGAGCAGCCGATGGAACCAGCGGCCCGCGTCTTCACCAAAGGTTCGGGAAAGGGCCACGTCCTCCATCGTCACGATCGTGCACTTGGTGCCCTTGGCGGTCAGGGATGCCGCGACCTCGGCGCCGATGTAGCTGCCGCCGATGAGGACGACGTGCTCCGCCTTCTCGGCGTCGGCGCGGATCGCGTCAGAGTTGCCGAAGGCGCGCAAGTAGTGGATGCCCTCGTTCTCGGCGCCCTCGACGCGGAGGATGTTGACCATCGCCCCGGTGGCGATCAGCGCCTTGCCGAAACGGACCTCGTCGCCACCTTGGAGCTTCACCGTACGCGCCTCGGGATCGAGCGACATCACGTTGGTGCCGCTGAGCAGCTCGACGTCGTTCTCTTCATACCAGGAGGGTGGGTTGACGTAGGCGTCGCTGCGCTCGGCCTCGCCGCGCAGGTACTCCTTGGAGAGCGGCGGGCGTTCGTAGGGCGGTTCGGGCTCGCGGCCGATCAGCAGAACGGAGCCGTCGGCGCCGCGCTTGCGCAGCTCGGCGGCACAGCTGGCGGCAGCCAGGCCGCCACCGATGAGCAGGAAGTCGACCTCGCGCTCAGCCACTGCCATTGCCCGGGCCGCTGCCACCCGAGGGGCCGAACATGTCCTTCAGCAACTCCTCGTGGCCCGGGTCAAGCACCGCCAGCACCTCATCGCCGACCTCGAGCACCGTGTCGGCGACGGGGACGAAGCCCTTGCCATTGCGCAGCACCGAAATCAAGAGGCTGCCTTCGGGCATTTCGAGGTCACCGACACGCTTGCCGGTTACCCCGGAATCCTTGCCCAGCAACATCTCGATGATCTCCAGCTGCTCCTCCTGCAGGTCGAGCAGGTGGACGAGGCCATACTCGGGGACCTCGTGCTCGAGCAGGCGCAGGATCAGGTCGGTGGCCGAGACCGAGGGCTTGATCCCGAGCAGGTCGAAGTGGGGCTTGTTGCGCGGGTTGTTGACGCGGGCGATGATCCGCTCAACCTCGTACTTCTGGCGAGCAACCTGGCAGATCAGCATGTTGTCCTCGTCGTCGCCGGTGACCGCGATCACCATGTCGGCCCGTTCGATCCCGGCCCGCTCCAGCACCCAGAGCTCGGAGGCGTCGCCGTAGGAGACGTTGTGCTCGAGCTCCTGCTCGACGGTCAAATAGCGGCGCCGGTTGTTCTCGATCACCGTCACCTCGTGTTCCTTTTCGAGCAGCTCGCGGGCGAGGTTCCAGCCCACCTTGCCCGCGCCGACGACGATGATGTACATCAGGAAGCCTCGCGGGGCGCGCCTTCGCGGACGGCGCCCTCCAGCATGTCGATCGCGACCCGGGTCGGGCAAACGGTGTGCATGCCTTGGCGCTCATACCATTCGGCCCGCAGCGGGTCGAGGATGCGGGCGATCACCGTCGGCACGCTGTAGCGCTGTTGGGCGATCTGGGCGATGATGATGTTGGTGTTGTCGCCGTCGGTGGAGGCGATGAAGGCGTCGGCCCGCTCGATCCCGGCGGCGACCAGCGCGTCGGTCTCAAGGCCAGCACCGACCGTGAACTGGCCGCCGAGGTCCTCCCAGCCCTTGTCGAGCCCGACCTCCAGCCGCGCGTGCGACTCGGGGTCCTCGTCGAGGCAGGAGACTTCGTGCCCCTCGCTCAGCATCGAGCGAGCGACAGAAGAGCCGACGCGGCCGCATCCGACGATCAAGATGAACACGGGCGTGAGTCTAGTCCGCGACGGCTGGCTCCGGCGCCGCCTCGGGGGGCGCGGTGAGCAGCACCCGGCAGGGCGCCTTCTTCAGCACGTACTCGGTTGCGGCGCCGATCTCGGCGGGCTTGGCGGCGCCGATGCCGCCCAGCCTGGCGCCACCCTTGATCTTGGTGGGAGGCTCGCCGCCGATCACTATCGCCTCGGAGTCGTAGCGGCGGGCGGCTTCGACGATGCCGGCGCCGACACCGCGGGCGCGCACCACCTCGGCGGTCACCTTGACGTCCTCGTACTCCTCGGCAACGTCGCTGGCGCGCATCAGGGCCCGCTGCGCCCCCTCCTCGATCTCCGTCGGCAGATCGGCGTCGAGCGGCAGGGTGAGCGGCACCTCTATTACGTAGACGAGGTCGACCCGGGTCGGGTCCTCCCCACGCTTGGCCTCCTCCTGCTCGGCCGCGGCGAGGCGGCCGGCGGTGGCGACGATGTCGTCGTCGAGCTTGGTGCCGAATACGGGCACGAGGATGTTGCGGAAGGCGACCTCGGCGACCTGCTTGGTCAGCGCCTTCTCGCTGACCGAGACGCGCTTGGTCAGCGTCGTCCCCTCGAAGACCTTGCGGTAGACGACGTAGAAGAGCAGGCCGAAGGTCATCCAGCCGAGGCCGACCCAGCGGGCGGTGTCGTGGTAGGCGAGCACGCTGAGGAAGGCGAGGGCGCTGACCACGGCGGCGAGGAGGGCCGGCAGCGGCAGCTGGGCGCCGCGCCACTCGACGTCGAGGGGGACGCGGAATGGCCGCGGGCGCTCGGGCTGGGTGACGCGCAGGCGCAGGATCGAGAGCTGGGCGATCGTGATCGCCAGCATCGCGCCGAAGGCGTAGAGGCCGGCGAGCAGCTTGACGTTGGTCGGCAGCACGAGGCCGATCGCGATCACGCCCGAGATCGCGATCGCCACGTGGGGCGTCGCGTGGCGGCTGTTGAGCTTGCCCAGCCAGCTGGGGATCTGGCGGTTGATCGCCAGCGTGTAGATGTGGCGCGAGACGCCGAGCAGCGCCGTGGTCACTGCCCAGAAGAGCACCGGCGTGGCGACGATGGCGACCAGCCAGCGCATCGCGTCAGAGACCCAGAGCGGGTGATAGGCGGAGACGACGCCGAGCACGGGTGCCTCGACGAATTCGTGGCCGAGTGCGGTTTCCGGCCCGTTCGGCCCGGCGACCACTGGTACGGCCATCAGTGCGATCGCCGCCATGCCGGCGTAGACGAGCGGGACCGCGAGGGCGCCGACCGAGACGATGCGCTTGAGGTCGCGGCGGGAGACGTTGATGTCGGGCGCCAGGTCGGAGGCCGCCTCGATACCCGCGTAGGCCAACATCGCCACGACGGCCGCGTAGACGATGTCGTGGAAGTCGGGGCTGGTGAAGAGGTCGAGCTGTTCGGTGAGGCGATCGGGGTGCAGGACGGCGAGGACCCCGACGACGATCACGGCCAGCTGCAGGGCGATATCGGCGAGGGCGAGGATCGCCAGCGGGCGCTCGCGGCTGCGGCCGGTGATGTTGAGCGTGTTGAGCACGCAGGCCGCGACGATCACGGCGCCGGCGATGCCGATCTCCCAACCCGCCTTGGAGAGGTCGGAGGAGATCGGCTCCAGGTAGTGCGGGACCGAGATCGCCGCCAGGGCGGCGACGATCAGGTAATCGATCAGGATCGCCCAGCCGGCGATGAAGGCGATCAGCTCGTTGAAGGCGTGGCGGGCGAAGCTGGAGGAGCCGCCGCGCTCACGCAGCATCGCCCCGCCCTCGACGTAGCTGAGCGTGGTGACGACGAAGAGCAGGCCGGCGGCGAGGAAGATCAGCGGCGTGAGGCCGAGGCCGCGGTCGGCGACGACGCCGAGCGAGAAGTAGATCGAGAAGCCGACCGCCGAGTAGACGGCGACGAAGAGCCCCGGCACGCCGGTGGCGCGCTGCAGAAGCGGCTCCAGCCGCGGTTTCGAAGGCTGCTCGGCCTGCTCGGGCTCGCTCACGTACGAGACGCTATCCAGAGCCGCCCGGCGCCGACGGCGAGGAAGGCAATGCCAAGCAGGGTGCCGACCGAGAGCGGTCCGCCGCCGTTGGCCAGGGTGCTGACGAGGAGCGCCAGGCCGAGGAGGAGGAAGACGAGCGAGAAGGCGCGGACGGAGCCCTGATAGATCCGCTCGGGAGAGGCCACGCAGGCGATTCTAGGCGAGCGTGGGTGTAAGTTCGCCGCCCCGCTGGGCGCCCTGTTCGGAGACGACGATGACGCGGCAGGGGCGCTCGCCGAGCACGGTCTGCAGGGTCTTGTCGTAGAGGGGGCGACCGTTGCGGTAGCGCAGGCCGACGACCACGGCGGCGGCGTTGATCAGCTTCGCCTCGTCGGCTATCTCGTAGCCCGCCTGCCCCGGCCGGACCCGCTCGACGTGGCCGGTCACCCGCTGACCGCCGATCAACTTCGCCTGCTCGATCTTGCTCTGCGCCTCGCCTTCCTGCTCGGGCAGCTCGGCGTCAAGTGGCAGGTGGGTGGGCACGGTCAGCATTGAGTGCACGTGGATGCCGCGGCGGCGCTTGGAGGCGAGCTTGACCGCGGTCGCCACCATCTCCTCGGAGAACGGCTGGTCGTCCTCGAAGGCGACCAGGACGGAGCGGTACTCGATCTCTTCCACCCCAAGCGGCTCGGGGGTCAGCACCTTGACCGTCTCGGTCAGCGGCAGGCGCTGGTTGCGGCGATAGAGGACGTAGACGAGGATCCCCAGCGCCATCCAGCCAATGCCGACGGCAAGCGTGCGCGGGTTGAGCGCCATGACCACGATCCAGGCGGCGAAGGTGCCGAGCCCGCCAAGGACCGCGGTGAGGGGCACCTCGGTGCCGAAGGCGCGGAAGTTGAGCGGCGGCTTCCAGGGCCGCTCGACGCCGGACTGGCCGCGGCGCAGCTGGATCACCGCGATGTGGGCGATCGTGAAGGAGAGCATCGCGCCGAACGAGTACATCGTCGCCAGGAAGTCGGTCTGGCCCGGGATCAGGGTGACGATCGCGATCGCGGCGAAGATCAGGATCGCGATGTAGGGCGTGCGGTACTTGGGATGGACCTGACGCAGGCTCTCGGGGAGCTGGCGGTGCTGGCCCATCGAGTAGGTGAGGCGGGAGACGCCGATCAGCCCGGCGTTGGTGGCGATCAGCAGGATCACCGCCGCCAGCACGCCGACGTAGTAGCGCAGGATTTCCGTGGGACCAGACGACAGACCGAGGTTCTCGACGATGCCGAGGATCGGGTCGTCGGCGAAGGTCGAGCCGAGCTCGGTCGCATAGTGCCCGGCCGAGTCCTGGACCACCGGCATCGCCGAGAGCGCGACGATCGGGATCAGCAGGTAGAGAGCAAGGACCGCGATCACCACCAAACCGACGCTGCGCGGGATCGTCTTGGCCGCGTCCTTGGCCTCCTCGGCCATATTGGAGATCGTCTCGATGCCGGTGTAGGCGATCATCCCGACCGCGATACCGAGCGCGAAGTCGCTCCAGGTCGGGGCGACGCCAAGGTGGATGTTGTCGACCAGGACCCGCGGGCTGAAGACAAGGACCATGCCGATCCCGACCAGGACGACCTGAGTCGCAAGGTCGGCGACCGCGAGGATCAGATTGAGCTTGGCCGACTCCTCGGTGCCGCGGATGTTGATCAGGGCGAGGGCGAGAATCAGGACCGCGCCGCCGATGATGTCGCCCGGACTGCTGCCGAGCCAGGGCCAGAACACGGCCAGATAGTGGGGCACGAAGAAGGCCGAGATAGCGACCGTGATCGTGTAGTTCAGCATCTGCCCCCAGGCGGCGATGAAGCTGACCAGCTCGTTGAAGGCGTGCCGGGCAAAGCTCGAGGATCCGCCGGCCTCGGGGAACATCACGGTCGCCTCGGCGTAGGTCGCCGCCGTGGCGGCGAAGATCAGCCCCGAGATGACGAAGGCGATCGGCGTCAGGCCAAGCGCAAAGGCCGCCGTGACGCCGAGCGCGTAGTAGATCGAGGAGCCGACGTTGCCGTAGGCGGCGGCAAACAGCGCGCCAACGCCGTGAACGCGACTCAGCGATTCGTCGCGGGGGATCCGCTGGGCCATCAGCTATGGGCTAGGACAACCGAGGTTGGCATTCGACCCCGAATATACGGCTGGCGGCCACGCGTTAGACGCGTGGCTTATAAGACCGCAGCGCCGGGGCCCCCGGCGCTGCGGTCCGCATGCGTGTCTCTAGGCTCGCCTAGGGATTTTCTTCGTTGTTTTTGCGCACGGCAGCTGCCGCGCCAACGAAGATCGTGTTGTTGAGAATGGCGGTGTTTTTGCCCGCAGCGGCTGGTACGCCCGCAGCGGCGTTGATGATCGGGTTGAGAGCCAGTTCGACCAGGAAACCGCCACAGCCCGAAGCACCGGGCGCAGACCAGGCGTTGTCGACCAATTTGGCGTTTTTGGTTTCCAGGATTCGACCTTCCTCGAGGAATTCAATTTCACCGGCCGAGCCCGTGATCGGTGTATTGGGCCCAGGCGGACTAGTTGTACCCGTAGTCAGGTTCCAGGTCAGCGGTGAGCTGGATGAGCCGACGTAGCAGCTGGAGCCCAGGAAGGGGTTTTCCAGGTGCACCTTGACCGGCATTTTCAGCGCTACACCGGTTTCACCGGCCAGGTTGTTTTCGCTGACCACGATGTCAGTCGCGGGTTTGGCCAATTCGAGGGTCGAGTTGAGACCGGTAAGGCCGTTTTCGAAAGTCCATTCGCAGGAAGTCCGCAGAATGAAGCCGCTGATTTCTTTGCAGTTGACTAGCCCTGCCAGTCCACCGGGAACAGGCTGGGGTGTTTTGGAGAGCGTGATCCCATTGGTCGCGGCAAAGAACGGAGCAAAGCCTTCCACCCCTTTACCGGTACCGCCTTGCAGAACAACCGGGTTGACGATCGGCACTTTCTTGGAGCCAAGCACCACTTCCCCGGAAGTAGTCGTGGAGTAGAGGCATTTTTTGACTTCGAGATTCGGGTAAGGGCACTGCGCGAATTTAGTGTAGTTGCCGGTCAATTTCGCCTGCGCACCGCCGGCGAGACCGAGCGCGGCAAGGGCTGTGATGAGGAGTGCCGTAAAGACCCTCCTGCTCAGCTGCGTTCTCATATCTCCCTCATTCCTGATTGTGTTTGGTTGCTGGTAGAAGCTTTTGCTTGGCGCGCTCAGCCGCGCGCGTAGACGGCGGGTAGGAGACCTACGTTGCCCGAGACGTCGAGGACTTCTTGGCGCGCCTCGCGCGCGTCAAAGCCCTTTGACAGCGCAAGGCGGCGGGGCAGCGCGTAGACGGCGAACATGTAGATTTCGCCGCTGCCGGAGGGACAGATCTCATAGTCCCGATTGCCGAAGCCGTTAGTGCCGACGATCGCTCCCTTGGGCAGTTTCCCCGTCTCTATGCTTTCCAGGTCCGGGTCAAGACCGGCCACGGCCCAGTCAACGAAGAGTTTTTCGTTGACTGGCTGCACACTCATTGCGAAGAGAGCCAGTTCGGCGGTGTCTGGTGGTACCCCCGCCCATCTCAGCTCGGGCCAGCTGTTTTTGCCGTCGCAGGTATAGGCAGCCGGAAGAACACCAGGAGTTCCTCCCTGTGCGACGACCGCGGGGCTTTGCAAGACCATGTCAGCCACGGTGGCGCTGGCGATCTGGGCAGGGCTGGGCGCCTGCTCGCGTGGGCCCTTAGGTTGAGCGATGCGTTGGCCGTGCTTTTGGCCACTTCCTCCCTCCTCTCCCGAGGGGCCAACGGTGGCCGACTGCGAGTGCTTGGCGTCCGAAGCGGAATCTCCCGCTCCTGGCACGCCGGAGCCAGAGGCGTGTTCAGCCTCTTGCTCGCTTGGGTCGACTGACTCGTTCCGCCCATCGGCAGCCCCCACCGCGGCGCTGGTCGAGTCCTCCTCGGAGGATCCCCCCCCGCAGCCGGAGAGCAAGAATGCCGCGAGCGTGAGCGCCAGGACCGCCCTGACGCTCACGCTCTTAGCGGACGGCGCTAGGAAACGCTCAGCGCCTGTTCTCTGTGCCACTGGAATGCTTCAGTCGGGAAGAGCCCGTTCCATTCGATTTTCTGACTGAGTGCTTTCAGTTCGGTTTTGGAAGCACTCAACGTCGAGGAATTGAACGTTGCGGTTTCTTTCGTGTTGTCGATCGAACCGCCGGCCGAGCCAGTCACCGTCACCAGTGTTTCGCCCAGCACGCATTCTTCACCTTCATAAAAGATGCCGACTTTGACACCTTCAATAATGATGTATGGAGTGGACGAAACCGTAGTCAGTTTCGTCGCCCACGGCAATTTTTCAGCGCCAATTGTTTCAACGATGCAGGCGCTGCTGTTCGTACTGCAGTTGAAAAGAGGCATTTCGGTAAGAGAGCCTTTACCGGTACCGCTCGCGTTTTCAATCGTCAACTTGTAGAGGAAATTTTCACATTTCGTGGTCAGCCCTGGAACGGTCATCGAGCTTTCCAATGCTCCACCCAGAATCGTTTCGGTTCCTTCCAGCGATTTATTTTCGAACTTCCATGCCGGTGCCGCGCTCGCCGAGGTGGCGAACATCGCGCAAAGCACCGCCAGCGCCGCCAACACGACGCCGATAGCTTTAGCCTTTCTTCTCATCGTCTCATCTCCTTGCGCAGTGTTTGCCCTACGGGTTTTCTTCATTGTTTTTTCTCACCGCGGCAGCAGAAGCGACGTTGATTGTGTTGTTCAAGATCGCCGTGTTGTTGCCCGCCGTAGTGGTCCCGAGCTGCGCGTTGATGATCGGGGCGACGAGGAAGGAAAGAATCCCTCCGCAGCCGGTGGCTTTGGGCGCCGACCAGGCATTGTCAACCAGTTTGGCCCCTTTGGAAAGCAGGATGCGGCCTTCCTCGAGGAATTCAATTGATCCGGCGGTGCCTTTGATTTTGCTGTTGGGCGCCGGTGGGCTGGTTTCGCCGGTGGTCAGGTTCCAGGTGATCGGCGACGTGGTGGAGCCCACGTAGCAGTTTTTGCCCAGGAAAGGATTTTCCAGGTGGACCATGACGGGCATTTTCAACGCGACGCCGGTTTCGCCGGCCAGGTTGTTTTCGCTGACCACGATGCTTGTCGCCGGTTTTGCCAGTTCGAGTGTCGAGTTGACCCCGGTCAGGCTGTTTTCAAGGAAGAATTTGATCAGCGCTTTGACCAGGAATGGCGAGGAGGCGTCGGGCACAATCCCGAGCAGCCCTCCGGGTACGTTCTGTGGTGCTTTAGAGAGTGTGATGCCGTTGGAGGCTGCAAAGAAGGGTGAGTAGCCTTCAACCCCTTTGCCGAAACCGCCCTGCAGGATGACCTGTTTTTCAATCGGCACTGCCTTTTTGCCCAGTTTCACTTCCCCGGATTCCGTCACCGAGTAGATGCATTTTTTGACTTCTAGGTTGGAGAAGGGGCACTGGGCAAATTTTGTGTAGTTACCGACTAGTTTCGCCTGGACGCTGCCGGCCAGGCCGAGTGCGGCGAGCGCGACGGCGAGCAGCGCCGTCGCCACCACCCTCGTTCTGTGCTTTTGCATGACTCTTGTCTCCTGTCTTCATTTGCTCGATGGACTGGGATAACTGCTGCTGAGGAAGCTTTGCCAGGGAGAGCTGGTGCTAGCGGCCGCCTTTGTCTTTGCCGCCTTTTTTGCCTTTGCCCTTACCTTTTCCGCACTGGGCCTTCAGCTGAGGCTGCGTGTCGTAGGCCTTGCCGTTTTGGCCGTC
Organism: uncultured Solirubrobacterales bacterium; assembly: GCA_963701265.1. GTDB lineage: Bacteria > Actinomycetota > Thermoleophilia > Solirubrobacterales > 70-9 > VRUE01. The sequence continues at coordinate 1,332,409 of OY969581.1, read as the reverse complement.
AAAAGAAGCCTTGATGCGAAAGATGCCCTTGCAGATGTTGGTTGAGTTCTGAAAGAGCCCCTTCTTGCCGCCTTGCAGGGTGACAATGACCTTGCTGATCGGCGCATCAGGAACGGTTTCCACCCTGCTGCGCAGTCCTCCATTGACCGAGTCGATACGGGCGACTGCATCAATCGCGATCGGCTGAGATGGCGGCCCGTGCAGCGCCGCCACAGCGTCGGGCAGCTTGTGAGAGGAGGAGCGTAGGTAGACCGGGCCTTCCAGCATGTAGTCGACCAGTGGGCTCTGCGCTTTGACATAGCCATAGATGGAACCGGCCGGACACTGATTAGCGGCATATTGCACGCGAGTGCAGATCGTGCGGAAGTGGGCCTGGTCGATGAACTCCGAGCGCGGCAAGACAATCGAGAAGGCCGCGGTGTTCGCTTCTCCAGGCTTGGCAGTCAGCACGGCACGAAAGCGCGGATGCCCGCCGCGGTGGATCGGGCCGAAGAGGCGAGCAGAGAACTTCGGTTTGTAGGAGAGCGCTTTGCAGCCGCCAACCTGGAAGCGCTCTGAGAGCGGCGCAATCGACCCCAAGGTCGAGAGCGCTTGCCCGCCGAAGGACTTCTCCGCACAAGAGGTCGGGTTGAGGGAAAAGCCCGGTCGCTCAGCGCGCACCGCAACCGAACGCACGTTGATCGGCACCCCCTGCAAGATCGTCGGCAAGGGGTCGGACACAATGCGAGCCTGGGCCGTGCTCGGATCGAGATAGAGGGCGCTTCTAACTACCACCGTGCCGAGATCGAAGGGGCCGGCAACCGCGGCGGCGACCGCCACAACGCTGAGTGGAGCCCCCTTGTAGGGGCCGGCCAGGTAAGCGTGCCCTTGCGTGTAGTAAGGAGTAGGGCCGGCGCCTGCAGCGGCATTTACCACGCCGATCTGCGAAGCGGGCGGACAGCTGGGATCGGCCTGCTCGAACGCGCCCTTCTCGGGACCTTCGCGCGAGCGAGCCTTGGCAATTGCGGCCTCTGGACAGCTGGTTACTCCGGCCAACTTGGCCGAGAGTCCCATCGGCAGCGTGGCTTCGATTTTGCCCAGCCGCTGGGTGCCGTCTTCGCGAGAGATCTTAAAGAGGAGTGGGCTGTATTTACCGGCGCTGGGGCTAAGAGTGCCGGCGCTCAACTTGGGGGCGTTTGGCAGCTGGGATTCGATGGTCGGACAGGCCCCGCCGAGGGGAGTCTCTCTCAACTGGAAGCTGCCTTCGGGGGAGGCGTCCTCGCCTTCGGGGGCGCTCCAGGGCACGAGATTGGTTTTGGTGGTGTGGGTCCCGCATACGGGCGGGGTAACAAGCGCCCCGCGGGCGCCGCCGAAAAGGTGGACTTTGATGTCCTCGATCGGCAGCTCGGGATTTTCCTCAAAATAGGTCGTGATTTGTCCCGTAGAGGAATCCAGTTCGCCTTCGCCGGCAAGCTTGGCGACGATACCCGTCTTTTCGTCTTCGACCACCAGATAAACGGCGATAAACGAGTCGAAGGGATTGTCGAAAGGCTTGGCGACATAGATCGAACCTTCCACCGGTTCGAGTACGGGGTCACCTTCGAGATCTTTTTCGATTTTGTGTTCTGGTGTTCTGCGCACCAGCGCCGGCGAAGTGGCCTGCAGCGTGCCGATCTTAGCCGCGCCGGGACAGCTCTGGGCACCATTGGAGAAACGCAAGAGCCCTTCATCGTCCTCACCCAAAAATCCCATCGCCCCCTCACTGCACGCCTCGAGGCCCGCCGCCTGGGAGGCGTTAACCGCGAGGCCCACCGGGAAGCGAACCGCGGCATTTTTGAGGATCGCCGTAGCACGACCCGAGAGTGGCTCCTCTTCTTGGGGCTGGTGCAGGGTGAAATCAAGGCCGGACGGGCTATCGGTGAGGTTTGTCGTCGGACTGGTCGTCGGACTAACTTGGATCGTGGGTTTGAAGTCCAGCGCCTCACAATCATCGAGTGAAATCGGGCTGCCAGCCAGGTCGGCGCTCTGGTAGGTGGTTTCGTGTTCCTCGTTTGGTGGGCTGGGCTCCTCCCAGCTATCGGCGCGTGCTTCGAATTTGAGTGGGTTACCAGGACACTCGCGCGGTGTGGTTAGAAGGGGAGTATCTCCGCGGGGGGTTACCGGGCAAAGGCTGGCTGCTTCGTCGGGGTCGGTGCATTTACCCCGAACCGCATCGTGTTCTTCAGCCAACGGGTCGCCCCAAATCTGCGCTTGCACGTTGAATATCGGCTGCAGGCCAAAAGCAATCGTGTCGCGCACTTCGGTCACGACCCGGTAGCCATCCTCCGGGCGCACGGCAGCGAGGATGTGAACGAAGATGCCGGCATTCGCCACGTCGGTGGCGATCTCCGCCGGCGAGCCGGATGGAGGCACCATATTGTAGAGGTTGGAGGTGTAGACGGCATTGACTCCTGCTTCACCGAACAGGCTAGTCACATCCGTAATGCCAACCTGCGACTCATTAGGACAGCCTTCGGCGCTAGTTAGCTCCGCCTCGGTACAGAGCACCGGGCTTGCCGCGGGACTGCCAAGTAGGCCTCGCGGCAGCTTCACCGAAAAGTTCCGCACATGACCGTCATTTGTCAGTGCGTTGCCAACTTTCTTAGTAGGAAAACCGAAGTTAACCGTCTGCTGATAAGGATGGGAGCCGGCGAGCACCGCCGCGGATCCGTCAACGTTATTGGCCGGTGCGGAGAAGCGAGGCAAAAAGTCAAAGGGGATCGGCAAGGCCTGTATTGCGGTCGGCATCGTCACGCTGGCCTCTTGGTCGGCACCGCCTCCGTCGACCTTGGCCAGCATGTCCAATGTGCCATCGGGGGCCGTTACATCAACCGTAACTTCGGCGATGAGTCGCCGGCCTGGGGCAACTGCCGCGTTGGTTTTACATTCCGCCGTACGCAGGACGGCATCGAATCCACATGAAGGCTCAGGTGCTCCGAAATCGCTGTCCTTACCGACAGCTTTAATCGGTGTGACGCCCGGTGGCAGCGCAATTTCAATTGTCGACGTTTCGCTCGTGGTCGCCGCACCGCCAACGTTGGTCGCGATCGCCAATAGTTCGCCTTCTCCACCCGGTGCAAAGTTGGCCGGCAGCGGAGTCAAAGTGAGCGTCCACGCCGGTTTTGCCGCCGCCTGGGCGCCAGCCACTGAGAGCGCCATCAAGGCGAGCATTAGCCCGACAAAACTGAGAACTGCCTTGCGGGCGATCATCGTCCTGCCCCCTTCTTGGCATGGCCTTTCTTTTGCTTCGTTGCCTTTGCCTTGTGTTTCTTATGCTTTTTGTTCTTCCTTGCCTTCGGCTTTTTATGTTTTGGCACCGGATTACCGGGGCCAACGAAGGCTGGGGTGGCGGGTGCCGTTTCGGCAGGTGGCACCTGGGCGGGTCCGTGGCAAGCGTCAGCGCCTTCGCAGGGAACATTGGCCTGGGGGTTCTGAGAGGAAAGACCGCCTTCGACCCGAGCGTCATAGACATCCTGCAGCTCGTCCTTGTCCTGACCGACCAGCTGCTCGCGGGTAAAGAAGAAGACATCGGCGCCACTCTTCGAAGCATCGGCGAAGAGAGACGGGTACGCGTCTTTACCGGTGGAGATGAGGTAGATGCAACCATCATTGAGAACGGCATAAGACGATCCACCCGCTTTGCAGCTGCCGGTCTCCGGAGCCTCCCACATGTACACATCGAGACAAGAGGGGAAGCTCTGGCTAGGGAAGCCCGTTGGCGAACAGTCCACGGCCCCATTGGTATCCGTGGCACTGAGTGCTTCAGTCGTCTCGAAAAAGACCCTGTTGCCATCCGCGCTCATATTGCGAGACATCACGGCGGCCGTCCCTTGCCTGGGTGAGAGTCCTGGGAAGGTCATGGAACCCATACTCGGCCCCGATTCCGCCGGTTCCCCACCGGGATTACAACTCGCGCAACTAATCGCGGGAGCACCCACTCGGTAGCGGTAAAGCTCGGGCACCCCTTCGTTTTCATACGAGGTGAGCTTCTCCTGAGATCGGAAGAGCAAAGTTTCGCCGCTATCGCTGACCAGCGAGGTCTTTGGCACGCTGCTGGCAAACAAATCCTGCGGAGTCGGTGCCCAATTGAGAGAATCGGATGTGTTTTTGGTCCCCGAAGTATTGAGTTGCGTTAGATAACTAATCGTTCCTTCATGCCAAAGGTAAAGGTTGCATTTGCCTTTGAGGGCGGAGAGCGCTCCGTGTGCCGCGGGCGCATGACAGTTGCCCGTTGGGGCCCCGGGGGCGAGCACGCCGTTGGCAGCGAAGTACACATGGGATCCGCTTTTCGAGGCCCCAAGCACACCATGAACTTCGGCTCCGTTGATCCCACCCACGTCAGGGGTCAAATCGGTAAGGCGGTCCCCATTAGGCGCTCCCCCTTCGAACTGATAGAGGTCGTTACCGGGGTTGGTGGGCGCCTCGCCATTGATCGACCAGTAGAGATGGGTGGAGTCGACGGCTAGTCCGGTCGGTGCACCCTCGACCTGTATGAATTCCCTTTCGCACCCCTCGATCGTGTCGCATTCGCCCGGTTCTATGACGCTGACAGGGGCACGGCCAATTGCTTCTTCCTCCTGCGCGGCCCAATAGATGTCAGATCCCTCAAGCGCTATTCCGCGCACGCCCGCCGTACCCGCGTCGCCGAACCAAAGACGTTCTTCATCCCCACCAGCCAGCGGCACCCGCCCGACAAAGCTCGATCCGTTTGCAACGTTGTCGAAGCTAAAGTAGAGGTGCGTCGAGTCGAGCGCCACGCCGTAAGGCGTAAAGCTGACAATCGCAAAAAACTGCTGCACGACAGAGCTGCCATCGATTGCCGCACGTCCGATTCCTCCGAACACCGGTTGAAGCCCGGTCGCTGCATTCGCCCAGTAGATATGAGTGGCGTCGACCGCGATTCCTTGGGGGTTAAAAGCGCCGGTGATAAATTCCGGATTTACGTCCTCTGCTTCTTCGCTAATCGGGTTTATAGCCGCGCGCCCGATCGTCCCTCCGCCATTGATCGGCCGTTCGTTCTCGTCCAACGGGCCTGTATTCGTCCAGTAGACGCTCCCGGCGTCGACGGCAACATAGCGAGGAGTACTGGCAACCTCCTCTATAACGCCCGGCTCGACTTCGTATTCGGTCGATCCGGGGTCGATGAAGGCCGGTTCTACGCTGGCTGGATCACCATTTATATCGGCTCGCCCGATAGTCCCGGCCGCAGGATCGGCCCAGTAGATATGGGACCCGCTGATGGCAACTCCAACTGCGTGCCGATTAGGAATAAATTCGTCCTCAAGGTTCTCCGGTTCTCCGTCAATGGTGTCGCGTGCAATTGATGCCAAGGGCTGTTCAGGACCCGTATTAGCATCGTTTGTCAACTTCTCGGGAGAGGTGAAGAAGACCTTTGAGCCGTCAGCGCTAGCAAGTTGGAAAGCTGCGGGCTGGGGACCAGCCGGGTCGGCGCCATCGGGTCCGTTGCCGTCAGTCTTCTCAGAGATGGAAACGTGGACGGTGCAGGCAAGCAAAGAGTTGGTGCACTCACCGTCGCCATCTAGTGGACTTTGCGGCCGGGTCGGATGCTTGCGCAGATAGAGCTGACCAGACGTGGCGGCCGTAAAGAAAACAGCGCCCTGCGCTGAAATCGCGTTTCCATCCTGCAGGTAGTAGTTACTAATAGCCCCGCCTCTTCGGAGGCTGCTGGCGTTAATGCCGACGCCCCAGCTGTAAGGGCCGGCGAAACCCCCCTTAGGCAGCGAGACTTTGGTTTCCACTTCAGTATTCAGCACGCTGGCCAAGCTCAGCTCTTCGCTCTCAACATCCCACGCGTAGACATTTGAAGATCCAGCTTTTGCCTGCGGTGACAGAACTGCTTTCGATTCAAAGAGAACCGTCGATCCATCCTGCGACGCACCTGCGTATGCAAATTCCGCCCCGGAAACGTAAGGCGTAATTTGCTTGATCCCCCCTCCTGCCCCCGGTTGCACCAGCAGGGCTTCAGTGGTCGGACTACCGAGCCTCACCCCCCTCGAGAAGACCTGGGAGAAGTCTGGCAGCCAACCAAGCACTTGAGCGCGCTCCCCCGTGTCGGCCGGAGGCAACAGACCGCGCGTAAGCCAGTCTCCGTCGCGCTGGGCCAGATACATAGGAAGAGCCTGGGCACCCTGACCACCGGGAATGCCAAAAGTCGATCCGAAGGTGATGCCGCCGCCGTCAGCCGCAGCCTTGACCTGCGTCGGCGCGCCGGTCACATCACCGCCATCCTTGTCGACCGGCGAGGCCTGCTCATAAGCACGTAGGTCTGGTAGCTCGGCCAACGTCGGTGACTGGGTGGCAAAGACACGATCGGCGCTTTTCACCGTCGTCGAATTCTGAGCCACCAACCGGAAGTGGTAGCGAGTCCCTGGTGCAAGTCCTGCCACAGTTGTTTCGAACAAAGTGGAGACCGTGCCCGTACCGGCGTCAGCATCCGGAACGGGGGCCTTCGTACAGGCAGTTTTTGAGCAGTCGGTGAGACCGTACTCAAAGTGAAATTTGGTGTCCTCACCCTGCGGGTTGATCATCGCTTTGAAAGTCGCCGACTCTGTACCCACGTTCGAGACCGACACTCCAGTGACCTGAGGAGCAGCTGCCATCGCGTCGACTCCCGTGCCGGCTCCTATCACCGCTACCACCACAAGCCCGAGCATCCCCCGACCGATCCCTTGCCAGACCCCCCACCGCGCCACGCTGATCGACTTCATCTACTTCCCTTCCCCCTGGACTCTCGCCGGGGCCCGAGCCGATGAAACGGCTCGGGCCCCCGTGCGAGTTATCGCCTGACGGCGATCGTTTTCCATCAAATACCGTGCTTTGACTTAAGGTACTAACCCATTCCAGACTTCGCCGCTTTCAAGTTCGACGCTAGCTTCACCGTCGATAATTGCTTTGTGTTCAGCGGTGTCACTAATTGCGTAGAGGTGAGTTAAGCTCGCTTCTTCTTTAATGGCGTGTAATTTGGTTTCTGTTAAGAGACCAGTCATTCCACCCGAGTCCACAATCGCCAGTTTGCCGAAGATCGGCACTTCTTCGCCAATCGAGCATTCTTCGCCCATCTGAACCGTGCCGAGTTTGCCGGTTAACCCGCCAGCAAGGGCTTCGATGACGGTGACGCCTTCGCCGCTGGTGTGCTGCCCCAGTTGACCTTTGCCTTCATTGGTCTGAACGATGCCTTTTTCGGCGCCGACAAGGGGTTCACAAGGCGGACTGAGTTTTTCATTGAGGTACGTCACGCAGCCCGAGAACCGGACTTTCCCACCTGCGGAAACTTTTCCGCCGGATTCGAGGCTTGCGTTGGTCAATGCAGCACCGGTGCATAAGAATTTCACTTTGACTCCGGCGAGAGTAGTTAACAGGCTCGCCGAGGTACCAACAATTTTAGCCACTACTTTTTTGCTGCCGCTAGTGAGGTTGGCGGTTTTGACCATCCATGTTGCGGCCTGGGCGCTCGCGCTAAACGCCATCAGACCCAAAGCCACGGCACAGATGCCGAGGACCCGGAGTCCACTTTTTGAGCGAATCATCTCTTTCCTCTCATTGAATTACGGTTTCGCTTTCACGAGTGCGAGCTATACGCCCGCGTTCGCGAGTGTCCTCATCGTGGGCCTTGAAGTCAAGTTTTGGCGTTGAGCGTTTTCTATCTTGAAACCGCCTGGAAGACCTTCGCAGCGGCCCTACCCCTATGGCAGTAACCCGTTCCGATTTTGCCCGCCCACGAGTTCGAGACTCGCTTCGCCGTCAACCCCCGCCTGATGTTCCCGGGTGTCGCTGCCCGCAAAGACTTTTCCGCCTATTCCGGACTCGCTTCGATCAGTTGTTTGAGCAAAGCTTCTCTTGCTTCATGCTGAATTACGGCCCGAAACTGACCGTTGTTGCGTAAGACCAGCACAAGCGCTTGAGGCCACAAACGCTTGTGCTGGCACTGGCCCATTAGGGGTTTTCTTCGTTGTTTTTGCGCACTGCTGCCCCCGAGGCGACGTTGATCGTGTTGACTAGGACGGCGCTGTTTTTCCCCGCCGCGGCCGGAAGGCCAGCAGACGTGTTGACCACCGGGTTGAGGAGAAGTTCAACGAGGAAGCCTCCGCAGCCACTAACGCCCGGCGCAGACCAAGCGTTATCGACCAAGGTTGCACCTTTGGTGACGAGGACGCGACCTTCCTCGAGAAACTCGATTTCTCCGGCGCCCCCATCGATCGATTCATTGGGGGCCGGCGGGCTGGTTTCGCCCGTGGTCAGCTCCCAGATGATCGGCGTACCGGAGGATCCGACATAGCAGCTGGAACCCAGGAGAGGATTTTCCAGATGGATCTTGATCGGCATTTTAAGCGCCGTACCGATTTCGCCGGCCAGGTTGTTTTCGCTCACTACGATCTCAGAAGCGGGCCTGGCCAATTCAAGCGTCGAGCTGGCTCCCGTTAGCCCATTTTCAAAGGTCAGTTCGCAGGTCGCGCGCAAGAGCGCGTCTTTGATTTCTTTGCAGTTGACGAGCCCCGCCAGGCCGCCGGGCACCGGCTGCGACGTTTTGGAGAGAGTGACGCCATTCGCAGCGGCAAAGAATGGAGCATTGCCTTCCACGCCTTTGCCAGTGCCTCCCTGCAGGGTAACCGGGTTGACTATCGGCACAGCCTTGCTGCCAAGAACAACTTCGCCGGATTCTGTTACCGAGAGAAGACATTTTTTGACTTCCAAATTGGGATAGGGGCACTGGGCGAATTTAGTGTAGTTACCAGTTAGTTCTGCTTGTGCACTGGCACTGAGTCCCAGTACCGCCAGCGCGACCACCAAAAGTGCCGTACATGTTGCTTTGGCTTTGAGTTTCATACTTCTACTCCTGACCTTGCTCGATGGTTGACATGTTTCTAGTGACGAGAACGCATGCACTCAACCGAACGGCCTACGGACCGCTCGGTTGAGTGAAATGAAGCTAGTATTAGTGATGGATCCGAGGTTCTAAGGGGCAGTTACGGCAAAGGTTCCCCGGGCGAACGATGCACCCGTAGGCGCATTGAACTGCAACGAAGCACCGCTCCTGTTTGTCCCGTTGCCCGTGGAGCCTGGCTTGTATATGCCATCGAATGTGGCATTTGGAATCGGATTTTCACCTGTGTTTATGTAGACACAGAGGTGACCGGACGGTGCAGACGGAGCCGCTGTGCCGCCCGCGCAGCCGACCGTGCCGTCTCCAACTCCATCAAAATCCGTGAAGTTTGCTTCTTCTTGCCAGTGCACGTTTCCCGCCGCAAAGGCGGTAGCGGTTGGAATGGCAAATGAAAGCGGTACGCGAATGCCGCTAGTGTCCGCCGTCGTTCCTGTGAACGCCCAGGTGCCGGTCTCGGTCTTGCCGGTTGGCAGGTTGCCGGTCAGGGTCCAAGGCGAGCCTTCTTTGCCATTGCAGACGTAATGCGGATCACCGGAGCCTTCGACTTCATATTCGATGCCTCCGTTGCCGCTGCAGGGATTGCCGGCGGGTTCGCTTGTGCCTTCGAAGGGGAATCCTTCGGGACTCTCACCAGCGACACCTGGATCGCCCTGATCTCCAGGGGCACCTTGTACTCCTTGGATACCTTGATCGCCCTTATCCCCCTTTGACCCTGCCGCTCCTGTGGGACCCTGGGGGCCCGCTGGGCCGGCGCCCTGGGTTTTTTTTGCTTCCGCCTTGGCGATGGCTTTTACTTCTTTCTTCTGTTTGGCCGTCAGCGCCCCGCCCGCAGCAAAAGCGCCACCCGTAAGGGCAAGCAAGACCGCGATGACGCCAAGGGTCATTCCTGGGCCGTTGGCGCTAAGTCGCTTCCTCAACCTCCCAAATACATTGTCTTCTCTCATATTGATTACTTCTCCTCCCTGGTTGTCTTGTTCTTCAAGTCGTGGTCACAGCCACGATTCCGAAGGCATCGCATGCCGCTCTACGCTTCCGCGGTCAGCATGTGCTCCTCGCGCATCGCCCCTATGGCGGCCGATGCGCCGACAGTAGGAGCGAGCAGCAGATAGCTGAGCGTTGCGGCGATACTTGGCGCCTGGCGGGCACGACCCGCCGAGACCTCTTTATGGAGAAGACCCCAGAGCGCGCCCACGGACGCTTCCCGAGCAAAACTTTGGTCAGCTCCAAAAGCTACGTCGTCTTCGACCAAGCGTTCAATGCGCTCAATCGAGGGCTCTTTACAGTGCCCGATTCGTGTCGCCAGGACTGCATCGCCAAAGCAAAGGCAGGCAAATGCACTGTCTTGAGCCACCGTGTCACAGAGACTTGCAACCGCTCGATACATGCCACCCGCCGAAGTCCGACTTTTCGCACTCGCTTGTCGAGCTTGCAGTATTGCCTTTTGCATCTGCAGCTCCTGGGTCGCGATGTAGCAGTTCTCGACTCCCGAAAAATGCTTGAAGAAGCTTCGGCGAGAAACTCCAGCCGTAGCAAGAATCTTGCGCAGGCTCAGACCCTCGTAGCCGTCGGCAATGACCAGTTTCGTTGTCGCAGACAAGAGCAGGGTGAGCTCTGCTGAAGGTGCCTCTGCATCGGTCTCCCCCCTTCCCCCTACATCGCTCGATGGAATCGGTGGGAGAAAACTCACTTCGTGATTTCTCGACCTCTCGATGTGGTCCAATTCATCGATCTCACTTGGAGAAGCCTCAAGACTGGAGATTGCCCATTCGGTCAAGCGGTCGATTAGGCGGGCTGATCTCAGCTGCTCCTCTTGATCGCTGACCAGCAAAGAGCGGGCAATGCTCATTGCTCCAGCCGCGATGCCATCAATGACATGGTGGGAAAACCCAGCACCCCCAGCACCAAAGCCCTCCCCCATCCGCAGCAGTAGAAGCTCATTGGCTTGTCTAGCCTGCTCCTGGGCGAGCGATCCAGCCGCATACGCTCCGACAAACACGAAGCGGGCTGCCTGCGGGTCACGCCCCAGCTGTTCGATGAAAACAGCAAAGACATCTCGCACGCACATTCGCCAATCGTCCGTGCTAGATGGTGCGGCCCGGTCGAGACTGCCGAGCAGACTCCCCAGTATCTGCCGATGACAGCTCAGAAAGCAAGCGTCCTTACTGGCATGGTTTTCGTAGAAGGCCCGGGTCGAGACCCCTGCACGCTCCGATAGCTCACGAACCGTTACGGATCGATAACCGTGCTCGGCAACCAGTTCGATCAGCGCTCGATTGAGCCGCACGCGTTGGTGGTCAGCGACCTCCTGCGCTGCGCGTCCCGGCCCGGGTTTGAGCTTCTTGAACAGCCCATCAGGGCTCTCCGAGGTAAACCCGAGAGCAGCCCTAGACCGCACAGGAACTCGTGCTTTCAAGCGTGACCTTCCCCCCAAACAAACCCTGTCTCCCTCTTTTGAGACCGCAACCGTATCAAAAGGTTCATCAACGGTTTTCTATCTAAGTAATAACAGACGGGAGCGCGGCCTGCAAGTAGGAATCGGCCCCACCCCGCAGCTCGTGCGTACGACTGCGGGGTGCAAGTCAAGCCGGGGGCCCAGGCGCCTTGCCTGGGCCAGTTTGCCTCCCAGCTGATCCGCTAAGCAGACTGCTCGCTGCGAATCGCAGCCACTGCGGCTCCAGCACCAACCGCCGGCGCCAACGCAAGATAGGAAAGCGTCGCAGCGATTTCGCGGCGCTGGGCCCAGTCCCTGACTGCGTGATGATGGAAGACAGCCCAGACTGCGCCAGCCGTTGCTTCGGTGACAACAGGGCTCAGCCGTGCTTCGCGAGGAGCGCTATCGACAAGCTGTTCGGCGACGGCAGCAATGAGTCGCTGGCGGGTACGGGCACCCTTTGAGCCGGGCGGGAAGTCATCGGCGAGGCAGACACTGGCCAAGAACTGGTCTCCCGCGATGTACTCGCAGAGAGCGGCGATGGCCCGGTAGACCCCGCCGGCCCAGCTGCGGCCAGCGGTCTGCGCGCGCGCTGCCTGGGCGAAGGCTTCAGACGCTTTCTGCTCAAGCGCTGCGAGGAAGCAGTCTTCGACACCGTCAAAATGGGCGTTGAATTTACTGCGCGGAACGCTCGCCTCGGCACGAATGCGTGAGGGCGTGAGATTGGCGTATCCATCAGAGATCGCCAGCTTGGCAACGGCGTCGAGAATCAGAGCGCGATCCCCGGTCGACGGCCAACTCCCCCCGTCCCCAGAGTTCGATGACCCGGGCAGCGGCTCGAGCATCGTGTTGCGCCACACGGATTGGCCGTCAAGTTCCGCCAAGCTCCCAGCCGCCTCATTGGGGTAGGTCAGCAGCCATCCGACTAGGTCATCACTGATCTCCTCCAGCTTGGCGACGCGCTTGGCAAGGAGGCGGGCCCGTGCAACACGGGCTACACCGGCCACCATCCCCTCGATGACCATCGGCGGCACGACGACACCGGGGGCACGAGCGAAGCACTCGGCGAACATGCCCTCGAAGGTCCTCTCGGCGCGCCAAGCCTGCTCCAGGGAATCCGAGCCCGCTGCGTATGCCTCAACCAGTGCCATGCGCGCCCCATTGGGCTCGGTCTCCAGCTGGCTCACAAGCTCTTCGACGACCAAGCGCGGACGCTCCCGCCAATCACGCTCGTCTGCCTGGGCGGCAATGATCCTTCGCGACGCGCGCCCCGCGATCAGCTCGTAGGTCCTGAGGAAACAATCCTCCTTGCTGTCGAAGTGCTCATAGAAGGCACGCGACGATACGCTGGCCAATCGCACGAGATCGCGCACCTTCAAGGCTCCATAGCCCCGCTCTCCAACGATCTCAATCGTCGCCCTGCGGATCCGAGCGAGCTGATGAGCCGCAACCTGCTCCGGCGCCAGTCCGGGACCAGGGGAAAGCTTCTCCACGGAGGTACCCCCTCCGCTCAGCCTTTCCGCTTGCAGCGACGATGTCTCCTCGGCCATCATGAACCTCCTGAACCTCGCTCCAAGTCGTAGCAAACCAGGCCCTGGGTTGCAAGCCAAGGCAAGTGCCGGGGCCCTCGCCCCGGCACTTGCCTGACTGCCGTCATCTAACTAACTGTCTGCTCGCTACGGATTTTCTTCGTCATTGATTTTCACCGCTGCCGCAGTTGCGGTGTTGATTGTATTTTCGAGTTTGGCCGTGTTGACCCCTGCCCCCGCCGGAAGACCAGCGGCCGCATTGATGATCGGGTCGAGGATGAACGAGAATAGGCCGCCGCAGCCGGAGGCTCCGGGCGAGGACCAGTTGTTTTCGACCAGGATGTTGCCGTTTAGCTGCAGGATCCGGCCTTCTTCGAGCCCTTCGATTTCACCCGACGCGCCTTCCATCGGAGTGAACCCGACGGGCGGGGTGGTTGTGCCGCTCTTCAGGTTCCAGATGACCGGGCTCCCGTTGGACCCCACGTAGCAGTTGGAGCCCAAGAAGGGGTTTTCGAGACGGATCTTGACCGGCAGCTTCAGCCCGGTACCTTCGCGGCGGGCGATGTTGGACTCGCTGATTTCAACGTTGGCGGCAGTACCGGCAAGTTCAAGAATCGAGTTGAGGCCAGTGACGCCGTTTTCGAAAGTCCATTCACAAGAGGTCCTGAGGATGAAGTTGCTGATTTCTTTGCAATTGACCAGACCCGCGAGGCCGCCCGGGACGGGCTGAGCGACGGGGGCGAGAACCGGTTTACCTCCGGTCGGTGCAAAGAGTTTGGCAAATTTGGTTTCTTTGTTGACCACGCCCAAGCCACCCTGCACGAGGACGTCATTGACAATCGGCACGGTCTTAGAGCCCAGCTTGACCGCTCCGCCTTCGGTGTTCGCCCACATGCACTTTCTGACTTCAGCGTTGGTCCAAGGGCAGTTCTGGAATTTGGTGAATTCGCCCGTCAGTTTCGCCGAAGCGGAACCGGCGAGGCCGAGCGAGGCGACAGCCACAACGACAAGCGCCGTCAGCAGCGTCCTCGTTCTGAGGTGCAGGTTCATCTTGTGTCCCTCTCTTATGGTCGGTTTGCTTGCTTTGGATGGATGTTGTTAGATGAAAATCCGAATCGTTCAGCGCTGGTAGGGAGCGATGAGCAAACCTACGCTGCCATGCTCGGCGAGTACTTCTGCGCGCAGTTTCGCCGCATCAAAACCTGGCTCGGGATTCAAGGCTTTCGGAATCGCGAAAAGCATGAAAACGTAGCTTTCAGACTCCCCTTGAGGAGGACAGACGTGGTAGGCGCTCTTACCAAAACTGTTTTCGCCGATAACGGCACCCTCGGGTAGCTGGCCTTCTTCAATCGAAGTCAGGCTCGGGTCGAGGCCGCCGACAGCCCAGTCGAAGAGGAGCTCCTGTTCTGCTGGGTCGTTGCTAAGCACCAACAGCACCAGTTCCTCGGCTTCCCGTGGTACGCCGCTCCAACGAAAAGGGGGCCAGCTGTTCTCGCCATCGCAGGTATATTTGACAGGCAAGGACGCACCCGCTTTGAACGAGGGGCTTTCCAGCGTAATATTTGCGGTGGTGGACGTGCGCTTCTGTTCGGGAGTGATCCCAGGCTCCTCTTCACCTCGGGACTGGGGCACGTTGGAGTTCTGTTTGGTGCTCGAAGACTTGTTGCCCTGGGCGTTTGGCGTCTTGCCCTGCCCTTCTCCAGAGCCATTACCGGCTTCGGCGCTCGCAGGAGATGTTTGGCTGCTCGCAGTGCTGGCGGAATCGTCGCTCCCTCCACAGCCTGAGAGGACAAGAATCGCAAGCAGCGGGAGGACCGGGAGCGCAATGCTCCCGGTCCTCTTCGCCTTAAGGCATCTCGTCACGAAACCGTCATTTTCTGTAGACGGTGCGTTTCGAATCCTTCCGCTGGGAAGAAGCCTTCCCATTTGACAGGCGTGCCGAAGGTGTTCAGCGCGGTTTTGGTCGCCGTGAAGCTCGACGTATTGAAGGTCGCGCTTTCGGTCGAGTTGGTTATGAGGCCGCCGGCGGTGCCGGTGACTTCGACTTCGGTTTCATAAAGCGCACATGCTTCGTTGCCGTAAACGATGTTTACGTGCACGCCGCTGATTTTGATGTAGTTCTGGGAGCTGATCGCTTCGAGGTTTGCTTTCCAAGGAAAGCCCCACGGTTCGATCGCTTCAACTGTGCAAACACCGTTGGTGTAGCAATTGAACAGGGGCAGGTCAGTCACTTCGCCCGCGCCGGTTCCTCCGCTGTTTTTAATTGCGATTTCGTAGAGGAAGTTGTCACAGGTCGTTTTGATGCCTGTGATTTCCATGGAGCTTTTTTCAGCCGCCCCGATGATCGTCTCTTCCCCCGCGAGGGTGGTTTCGTTGAACTTCCACTGGGGACCGGCGAGAGCCGCCCCCGCGAAGGCGGCGCAGAGTGCCATTGTGGCGAGGAACGCCCCAAAGAAAATGCGTATCGATTTGGGATTCATCTCATTTCTCCTTTCGCGCATTCCTTCTAGGGGTGCGTTTCATCGTAGGTTTTCACCGCGAACGCCGTCGCAGTGTCGATCGTATTTTTGAGTTTGGCCGTGTTGTTGCCGGCCGTCGTCGTGCCCAGCTGGGTGTTGACAATCGGGTTGACCAGGAATGCGATCAGGCCACCGCAGCCGGTGGCTTTCGGCGCCGACCAGGCGTTGTCGACCAGGACGTTGCCATTCAGCTGCAGAACCTGGCCTTCTTCCTTGCCTTCGATTAGGCCCGATGAGCCTTCGATCGACGTGTTCGGTGCGGGTGGCGAGGTTTTGCCCGAGGTCAGTTTCCAGGTGATTGGGCTCGAGTCGGATCCGACGTAGCATTTAGATCCCAGGAACGGATTTTCCAGATGCACCTTGACCGGCATTTTCAAACCAGTCTGTTCTTTACGGGCAATGAACGACTCGCTCACTTCGATCGCGCTCGCGGAGCCCGCCAGTTCAAGGGTTGAGTTGAGTCCCGTGATCGCGTTTTCGGTGAAGAAGCTGATCAGTCGTTTAACCAGCCACGGCGATTCCGCGCTGGGCACGATGCCGAGCAGGCCACCGGGTACGTTCTGCGCCACCGGTGCCAGCGCCGGTTTACTGCTGGTTGGGGCGAAGAATTTGGCGATTTTGGTTTCTTTGTTGACCGCGCCGATTCCACCCTGAAGCAATACCGGGTGTTCAATCGTCACGGTCTTTTTGCCGAGCTTAACTTCGCCGCCTTCGGTGTTGGCCCACATGCACTTTTTGACTTCGGCGTTGGTCCAAGGGCAGTACTGGAATTTGGTGAATTCCCCTGCGAGTTTCGCCTGCGCGGTGCCGGCGAGCGCTGCTAGGGCCAGCGCCGTTGTGAGCAGTGCCAAGGGCACGGCCCGGATGCGTCGATTTCGCATAACTGGCTACTCCTTATTTGATTTGGGGTCGATTGATTGCTCGATGCTTGCTCGATGAAGATTTTTCGTGGGGACAGCTCACCGGCCGTCTCGGCTTTAGCCGCGGCGATGACTCTTTTTGGCTTTCTCCTTGCCTTTGCCACAGGAGGCCTTCAGCTTTGTCTTGAAGTCGTGGGCCTTTCCGTTTTGGCCGTCGAACTTCGCCGTCGCCTTATAGGTATTGGCGCAGATGTCGCGGCTGTTGACGATCAAGCCCTTGTTGCCACCCTTGAAGGAGAAGATCGCCTTACTCACCGGCTGGTCGGGGACGAGATCGAAGGTGGTCCTAATCCCTCCGTTGACCGAGTCGATCCTGCCTGCGAGCTCGACCTTGATCGGACGAGCAGGCGGCCCTTTCAGGGCCGCGACCATGTCAGGCAGTTCGTGGCTCGAGGAACGTAGGTAGATCGGGCCTTCCAGCGGCTCGTCCAAGAGCGGCGTGATCGCCGTGGCGTGGCCGTAAATCGATCCCGCCGGGCACCGTTCGGCCGTAAACTGCACACGGGTACAGACTGTCTGGATGTGGGCATTCTCGAGAAACTCCGAGCGCGGCAGGGCAACGGAGGCGCGCTTGGTGTTCGCTTCCTCGCCTGGCTTTGCTGTCAGGATCGCCCGCACCCGGGGGTGGGCGCCTCGGTTCGTCTTGCCGAAGAGGCGGATCGAGAGCTCGGGGGCGTAGTCGAGGCCCCGACAGCCCACCACTTGAAACCTTTGGAAAAGAGGCGCGCTTTGGTCGAGCAGGGAGATCGACTCGCCGGTGAGCGCCTTTTCTGAACAGCTCGTTGGGTTGAGCGTGAATTCCTTGCGATCGAGGGCGATCCTGGCGTCCCTCAGCTCCAGCGGCACGCCTTCGAGGATGTGGGGAAATTCTTCCCCGCCTTTGATCGAGAGCACCGAGGTGACCGGGTCGACGTAGGCGGGGACGTGTATCGCAACCGTGCCCAGGTCAAAGGGGCCTGCGACGGCGGGCGTTATCGCTACCGCGGAGAGTGGCGCACCCTTGAATGGGCCGGCCATGTAGATCTTGCCTTCGGTGTAGTAGGGGGAGGGGCCCGCACCTGCGCCGACGTTCACTTTGCCGATCAGGGAGTCGGCCGGGCAGGAGGGGCTTTCGAGCTCTTCTTGGCCGGTCTTCACCTCCGCCGCTTTGATCGTATCGTCGGAACAGGTGCTGACCCCGGCCAACTTGCCGGTCAGGCCCGCGGGGAGAGTGGCGTTGAAGGACTTCAGCTGCTGCTCGCCGTCTTCGCGGATCAACCTTGCGAGGAAGGGTGAGTAGCCAGCCGCGATCGGGGTCTTGGTGCCCGCTTCGAAGTCCGGATCGTTGGGCATCTCGGCTTCGCTTCTCGCGCAGGGCTTGCCGTTGGGCCCCTTCGTGACTTCAAAGGAGTCCTCATAAGGGACTGGCGGGTTGCCCGACCACGGAGTCAGCACCGAGGCGGTGGTGTAGGTGCCGCAGGTCGAGGGGGTCCTGAGGGCCGCCCTTGGGCCGCCAAAGAGGCTAACTTTGAAGGAGGCGACCGGGAGCTGGGGGTTTTCGGTAAAGCTGACGCTCAGCTGTCCGGTATCTGGGTCCAACTCGGTGCGGCCCGCGAGCTTGGCCTCAACCCCATCGGCGGGGTCGTCGATCACCACGTAGGCGCCGAACAGGGTGCCAAAGGGGTTGTCGTAGGGCTTGGCGACGTAGACGGCCCCTGGGAGCGGGTGATCGAGCAGCGGAGTGTTGACCTCGACCGCGCCGATCTTCGCGGCGTCCGGGCAGTTTGGGCGGGCGCGGCTGAAGTGAGGCGGCGTCTGCCCGACCGCGGTCAGCATCCCGATCTGGGAGGAGCTGCAGGCCTGAAGGCCAGCCGCAGCCGCTGGATTAAGCGCCATGCCTTGCGGAAAGTTCACGGTGACGTCCTTGACGGTGGAGGTCGCCGATTGCGGGTTGCCGAATTGATCCAATCGGCTTTCGTTCTGGGGAACCTGCAGTTCCATCTCGACACCCGCTGGGCTCTCCGCCGCCTTGGTCGAGGGTTTGACCGTGAAGGTGGGATCGAATTCGAGTGTCGAGCACTGCGTTACTTCGGTCGAGATGCCGCCCACCGATTCCGCATCGGCGCTCGCGTGATGGCCCAGGCTTGTAATCCCTTTCTCTGCCTCCTCCCAGCTGCGTGCATGTGCGTTGGTGGTTAGGCGTTTCGAGCATGCGCTCGGCATCGTCAAGAGTGGGATGTCACGGGAGGCGGCTTCACACGGCGAATTTTTCGGATCGCCGACGCAGGCGCCGCGGGCGTGATCGTGACTCGGGCTCGTCGGATCACCCCAGAGCTGAACCTGAACGCTCTCGATCGGACTGGTGCCACGAGCCAAGGTATCGTTTGATTCTGCGTAGAGGCCGTAGTCCGAATCGCTCCTAACACCCCCTGACAGGTGCACAAATATGCCAACGCGCGCCGCATCGAAGCCAACTTGTGCGGCAGAACCAGGGGGTGGCACCAGGTTGTAGATGGGAGACGAGACCGGCACTGGACCAGCGACCTCTGTAGTTACCGTGGCGATCCCGATTACCGACTCGTCGGGACAGCCCCCGGCACCCTGGAACTGCACCTCCGTACAGCGCGTTTCCGTGGCGTTGGGGTTCACTATGAAGCCGGGCGGGAGCTCGGTGACGACATCGCGCGGATGGCCGGCACCGGTCGTGAGGGGGGATCCGCTGGGCTGTTCGACCGGGAAGCCGATATCGATCGTCAGCTGGTCGGGGCGTGAGCCAGCTGCCAGCGACGGTGCGCCGTCTTCGTTCGTGAAGAGGGTGCGGAGCCCTGAAGGTCCTCCGAGGAATCCGAAGGTCGGGGGCTCGGTATTTATTGTTGTCTGGGCGGTGGCGGCTGCCGTCGTCGCGGCTGGGCTTTCGACCCTGCCAGTCGCACCGGCAAGCGATTCCCCGGAGTTGAGAGATCCCGATACTTCGACCGGTATCCTTGCCCCAATCCACCGAGAGGGCAACACGGGCCCAACGGTCGTACAGGTAACCGTCTGCGACGGCGTTTTTGAGCAGATCGGTTCGGGCGTGACCGAGTCGCTCCTCATGCCGGTCGGTGCTTTCGTGTTGAAGACCGGGGTAACCCCGGGCGGAAGCGTCGCCTTGAGTGTGATCGGTCCGCCCGCTTGGCCAGCACCGACGTTCGTCGCTACGAGCATGTAGAGCGGGGCCTGCACCGGCGTACCGATAGAGCCAGGCGCGAGGTTGGTTGGTAGCACCGTCAGCTGTAGATCCCAGGCTGGACCGGGAGCAGCTTGGACTGCACCGACAGGCAGAAGCCAAGCGCCCAAAGCCACGAGGCCTGCCGCGATATTCCTTCTCACCCTCATCGACCCGCCCCCCTGCTCTTCTTGGTTTTCGCCCCGTGCTTTCTCTTGTGCTTCTTGTGCTTCTTGTGCTTCTTCTTGTGGTGGACTCGTTTCGGCTTTGGATCCGAGGGACCTGCGACGCCCGAACTGCCCGGCGACTGCACGAGCGGCGGGGCACCCGGTTCCGGCCTACAGACTTCGCCTACGCACGGGGGGGCTGTGACTTCATGCTGCGAGACGAGACCTCCGCCGACCCTGACGTCATAGGCGTCGAAGAGAGCGTCGGTGTCCTGGGGCACCAGCTTCGCGTAGGTGAAGATGAAGACGTTATTGCCCTGAGGATCGGCGTCGCCGAAGAACGCCGGCCCTTCGCTCGTAGCGCCTGAGATCAGGTAAATGCAACCTTGGTTGAGCGACGAATAGGCCGGGGAGCTTTCCTTGCACGAACCGGTGCCCGACGCCTCCCACTCATAGACGTCCTGACAGGTATTCCCGGCCTGCAGTGGACTACCCCAATGAACGCAGCCACCGCGACCGTTGGTGTCCTCCGCGACCAGAGCTTCATCGGTCTCGAAGAAGAATCGGTCCCCGCTGCGGGACAGATTGCGCCCAAGCGTCGCCGCCGCGTCGGGGGCGTCGATGTTCGGCGATCGTACGCTCGCGAGGGTCGCGGGGGCACTCGGTGAGCCGTCCCTCGGATTGCACGTCAAGCATGCCAGGTCCATATTTTCGAAATCGAAGCGGTAGAACTCGAGACACTGCCCCACCACTGCATGGCCTTCCTCGTGCAAGCACCCCAGCCCTTCGTTGTCATATGCAGTAAGCCGACGACTCGACCTGAAGACAAGCGCCTTTCCATCCGTACTGACGCGGGCTGCCTTGTCCGACCAGCTGAAAAACAAGCCCTGTCTGCCTGTGTGCCAGTTGGCCCAGTCCCCTTCGTCAGGTTCAATGCGTTCCGCGCTCGGCGCGTGGGCGTTCAGACGTGCGATGAAATCGATCTGCCCATCGTGGGCCACCAAGAGATTGCAAGACCCAGTCGCATCAGAACCGATTCCTTTGCAGTTGCCGGGTGCTGCACTTTCCCCATTTGCGTTTGGTGAATTGCCAATCCCATCAGGTACGCCGTTGGCCGCAAAGTACACATAGGAGCCATCGTCCGACGATCCCAGCACTCCAACTACATCGGTTCCATCGACGCCGCTGCTGTCAGGTGCCAGGTCTTCCAAAGTGCCACTCGTCCCGCTAAGCCTGAACTGATAAAGGTCGTTGCCGGGGTTGGCCGGAATACCTTGATTCGCGGTCCACAAAACGTATTCGCCAGCTATGGCAGGATCTTCCGCGCGACTTGCCCCGGCGATGAAGTCAGCTTCAACTTTTTCAAATTCCGTATTTACGCAATTCAGGTCAGCCCTGCCTACCTTTTCCGCGCGAGGATCGACCCAGTAGAGCTTTTCGCTACTGATAGCAATGCCGACGGGGGAGGTCTCATCCTCGAATACGGGGCCGACGCAATCTGTCACCCCACTATCTATCGGATGCCTGGTAATGAAGCTCTGCTGGGCGGATGGATCGTACTCGGATATGTATATGTAGATCGCATCCACCGCAATGTCACCGTTGCCGTGTGCTTTAACCGCGATACCCTTGGCTCCACCTTCGACTCCTTCGCAGGCCAAGGTTGCTTTTCCAACGCCTCCGTTCCCCACAACACTCGACGCAACCGGTTCCGTCCAATAGATATCTGTGCCGTTCGAGGCGATGCTACGCGGGTTGGTTAGTCCCGTGAAACATGACGGATTGACATTGCTCCCGTCGAGGTCCATCCGACCGATCGTGCCGAGGCCCGATTGCGGTTCGTTATTTTCATCCAGCTCACCCTGGTCACTCCAGTAGATGTATTTGGAGGATCCCGTGTCGACCACGGCAATTCCTAGAGGTTTACCCGAAATAGATTTGTATTCTTCCTCTATACCAGTGCCATCGAGTTTCGCGCGGCCAATTCGGCTGTGGGCCGGGTCGGACCAGTAGACGTACCCTTCTGCTCCATCCACCGCTATCTCATTCGCGAAAGCGGGGATAAAGCTGAGGTTCTTTTCGCTTCCATCACTTGCCTTGGCCCTAGCGATGACCGGCGCTTCTGGTTCCGGGCCGGTGTTCGCGTCGTTGGTCAGCTTCTCCGAGCTTGTGAAGGTAACGACTGAGCCGTCGCGGCTCGCCGCCTTGAAAAAGGCGGGCTGCGGGCCGACCGGGTCCGTGCCGCCCGATCCGTTGCCGTCCGTCTTGTGCGAGGCCGAGATGTGAACGGTACAAGCGAGCTCCTCGTCGGGCACACAATTCCCTTCTGAGTCTTTCTCGGTCGTTTCTGCGGCCATCGGATTCAGGCGCAGGTAGAGCTGGCCATCGGTGTTGTCGTTAAAAACAACTGAATCACCGCTGCCGACGAGGTGCCCGTCCCGATAGTATTCGCTTGCGTCAGATCCACCAGCGGCCCGGCTTCCCCCAGTGGGCGTAGTCCCGTTAGGCAGGACGCCAACTAGATTCAACCTGCTTGGCGGACCCTGAGTCCAGGCGTAGACGTTGGGCTTCCCAGCTGCAGCATTAGCGGTTAGCTGCACCGGAACGCCTGGTTCGGCCGGACCCGCTTCGAATACCGTCACCCCATTTGCGGAGGTGTCAACGTAGGAAAAGGTTGGACTGGGCGAGGTGTGCGGAACTATCTCGGTCTGACCGCCGCTCGCGGTCGAGCGTGACAGCATCGTCGCGCCGCCGCCAAAGAGCTCGGCGAAATCAAACACCGTGTCGAAGCTCGGGGTCCAGCCAAGCACACGCGCGCGCTGGCCACTGCTGGGGTTGGGCAGGAGGCCGGTCGTCGCCCAGCCCGTCGCCCCTCGCTTTGCCATGTAGGTCGGGAAGTTCTGCGAGCCAGCCCCGCCGGGCACCCCCGTGGTGCTTTCGAAGGTGATGGTCGAGCCGTCTTCGGCAGTGCGGGTGAACGGGGCGGTGGCCTGGAGGCTGCCGCCGTTCTTGTCAACCGGGCTTGCCTGCTCATAGGCGCGACAATCCGGCAGCCGAGCGGAGAGGCCGGTACGGAGCGCTTCGTTCCCAGGGCATTCCCCGGTGAAGATTTGTGGCGGGGAATATGTGGTGAATGAATGCGCGATTTCCTCATGACCGGAGTCGAGTTCCCCTTCGACGGTACCGACGTCGTTGCTGGCCACCGCCCGGAACCGGTAGGCCGTCGACGGTTTGAGGCCTTGGACTTTCGCGGCGACGAGGATCGCGGTAATGCCGTCCCCGATCGCAACCGGCGATGGCGGGACTTTCGTCGCCCCGGTAAAGGCGGGTTCAGAGCGATCATCGTTTTCTTCGGCCGCTTCAGCGGTGAGATACTCGAAGTAGTAGCTGGTAGCGAGGCCCTTGGGGTTGACCTTTGACGAGAGTTCGACTGTAGTGTCGGTAATCGCACCCGCGGACTCTTCGGTAACAAGCGGCTGAGAATCCAACCGTACACTGATATCGTGGGCGCCGCTCATTGTCACTTCACATTCGTCATCGACGTTAATCGCGTTACAGCCACTCCATTCTCCCAATCTGGACCCGAAACCTGGCTCGACACTCAGCGCCACTGTGGTGTTGGCTTCGAATTCGGCGTCACAAGCCGCTCCACAATTGATTCCTACTGGCTCGCTGGTCACGACCCCTGATCCCTGTCCGGTCTTCGAGACTTTGAGAGGGAAGCCATATACGGACGGCCCAAAGGCAAAGACCCCCCTGTTGGCGCCCGACGCCGTGCGGGCGGTGAAGAAGATGGTGCCTTTATTGGGGCTGGAAGCACCGTTGTCGACGGCTATGCCGTTGCCGGGAAATTCTTCTTCGAAGAAGGGTTCCTGCGACAGAGCGCTGACGAAGTTGCCGGCGGCATCGAACTCATCGACAACGTGATGGGCCTGCAGGTCCGAAATATAGACATGGCCGTTGGATTGGTCGACGGCGACAGCCGGCAACGCCGCCGCTTCCCCCCAGTTGAAGGCGCCGGTCGGGGAGTCGGCACCGTCGAATTCGGCCAGAACGTTGTCGCCGGCGTGATTCAGCACCAGTGCTTTGCCGTGGGCCTTGTCGGCTACGTAGATGCTGCCGTTTTTGCCATAGACATCGACACCGATGAATTCGGCGCCCGCCACGGTCGACCCAATCGTGTTCGAGATCGGAGCTCCGGCAGAGGTGAACGATGAGACGTGCGGTGAGGCCGATCCCTTGAAGACCTCGTTGGCACTTTCGTTGCCGCCCGCCTTGATCACTTCGACAGCGTCGACATCGGTGTTTTCGTAGACGCCCGCAAAGGTGATCTTGCACCTCGTCGATGGAAAGCCCGCTGTGGCCGTGATGTTGCCGGCGCCGAACTTGTCCTGCAGCGCGCCCTGCACGTCTTCGCAGGTGGAAGATGCTTCGAGAGCGGGCGTCGTTGTTTCTTCACCGTTGAACCGAAGCGCATAGCTTTCACTCGGCCTGGTGAAATCCTGGATCTCGTTGCCCGCGATCGAGCTGACATAGGCATCCTGGGTGCTGGGATCGACCGCCACCGCGCTGGCCGCCCCGGCATTGCCTTCGATGAGAATGCCGTTGCCGTTCAAGGAGGCGTCCCGCACGTAAGTGGTGGCTGGCGTCGGCGGGAAACCTGCGCCTTCGGGCTTCAGCCGGACCACCCGGTTGCGTCCCGTGTTGACGGCGTATATGCGACCGGCCGAATCGACCGCCAGCTTGCAGAGCCCCGGAAGGGAAAGGCCGGTGAGCAGAGGTGTCGTCGAGAAGGAGACGATTTCCTGCCCGCTTGGGCTGTAGATGATGACTTTCCTGGGCGTCGAGCCGCTATTACTCGAGTCGACCACGTAGTAGTTGCCAGCCGAGTCGGTGGCGACGCCACACGGCGCGGTGTTACCTAGCTTCTGGAGGTCGGGCCGGGGCGGGTGGAAGGGGGGGCTCGACGGCCCAAAGGCAAAGACCCCCCTGTTGGCGCCCGACGCCGTGCGGGCGGTGAAGAAGATGGTGCCTTTATTGGGGCTGGAAGCACCGTTGTCGACGGCTATGCCGTTGCCGGGAAATTCTTCTTCGAAGAAGGGTTCCTGCGACAGAGCGCTGACGAAGTTGCCGGCGGCATCGAACTCATCGACAACGTGATGGGCCTGCAGGTCCGAAATATAGACATGGCCGTTGGATTGGTCGACGGCGACAGCCGGCAACGCCGCCGCTTCCCCCCAGTTGAAGGCGCCGGTCGGGGAGTCGGCACCGTCGAATTCGGCCAGAACGTTGTCGCCGGCGTGATTCAGCACCAGTGCTTTGCCGTGGGCCTTGTCGGCTACGTAGATGCTGCCGTTTTTGCCATAGACATCGACACCGATGAATTCGGCGCCCGCCACGGTCGACCCAATCGTGTTCGAGATCGGAGCTCCGGCAGAGGTGAACGATGAGACGTGCGGTGAGGCCGATCCCTTGAAGACCTCGTTGGCACTTTCGTTGCCGCCCGCCTTGATCACTTCGACAGCGTCGACATCGGTGTTTTCGTAGACGCCCGCAAAGGTGATCTTGCACCTCGTCGATGGAAAGCCCGCTGTGGCCGTGATGTTGCCGGCGCCGAACTTGTCCTGCAGCGCGCCCTGCACGTCTTCGCAGGTGGAAGATGCTTCGAGAGCGGGCGTCGTTGTTTCTTCACCGTTGAACCGAAGCGCATAGCTTTCACTCGGCCTGGTGAAATCCTGGATCTCGTTGCCCGCGATCGAGCTGACATAGGCATCCTGGGTGCTGGGATCGACCGCCACCGCGCTGGCCGCCCCGGCATTGCCTTCGATGAGAATGCCGTTGCCGTTCAAGGAGGCGTCCCGCACGTAAGTGGTGGCTGGCGTCGGCGGGAAACCTGCGCCTTCGGGCTTCAGCCGGACCACCCGGTTGCGTCCCGTGTTGACGGCGTATATGCGACCGGCCGAATCGACCGCCAGCTTGCAGAGCCCCGGAAGGGAAAGGCCGGTGAGCAGAGGTGTCGTCGAGAAGGAGACGATTTCCTGCCCGCTTGGGCTGTAGATGATGACTTTCCTGGGCGTCGAGCCGCTATTACTCGAGTCGACCACGTAGTAGTTGCCAGCCGAGTCGGTGGCGACGCCACACGGCGCGGTGTTACCTAGCTTCTGGAGGTCGGGCCGGGGCGGGTGGAAGGGGGTTGCGGCATTGGCTGCCGTCGCAGCAATACTCACCGTCAAGAGAACGGCCATCGTAATCAATATGGGCCGCTTAACCTTCCGAGCGAACTGCGGTTTCGATCTCACCCTGATCTCCCTTGCCTTTTCCCTGTTGGTAGCCCCAGTTGCATTTGTAGCTAACCGGCAGGCCCCCGGGATACACCCCTTGGCCTGCCGGTCACTCTGCTTCTTAATACTTACATCTACGATCTACACCAGAACGTACTGCCTAACTGATTTAGCAGGGTCCGGGTTCACATCCGGGTAAATTAACTAAATGAATACCCGTTGTAAGGCCAGCGGACTCTTCGACTGAGCCTTTCAGCGCGGTGCTACCGGAATCATTCTCCAGCGTTGCGGTCTGGCCGCCATAGGTCAGCGCCTGTTTGACAAGCACAATCCCGTGTGGCACCAGGTCTTCTAACGGTTTTTCTATTTCGACGGTGATGCTTCCATTGACGGTACCATCCACTTCTTCCAGTGGACAAGAGGCACCTAAGATTTCAATCGAAGTGAACGGCGTGCCTTCTGATTTGGCTTCGACGAACGTTTTCGTGCCTTCCATGAAGGCTTTAGCGTTCCCTTTGGCAATGATCGTTCCATTGGGCTGCGCGGTTGCGCCTTCTTTACTCATTGGGAAGCAGGTTTTTTCGAATTCCAGTACCACACAGCCGGTGAAGGTGACCGTTGCACTGCCGGCCAGTTTTTTGTTTTCTTCGCTCAGCGAGGCAGAACCGGCCGCTTCGCCTTTCGTGCATTTAATTTTCAGGTTAAGTCCCGGCACTAAGAGCCTGCCCGCTTCGACAGTGCCTTTCAGGTTAACCGAGGTTTTGGACACTTTATTCACTAAGACTAACCATTTGGCTTGTGCCGCCGAGGCGCTCACTGCCATGAATGCAGCAAGAGCGAGAAGCGACATACCCATGATCTTCCAATGCTTCATGTGTACCTATCCTCTCCAGAATTGAGTTCGGTTCTTGTGGTTCCAGCCACAGCGAGGCCCGATCTTGCCAAGCCTCCCTGGGGCCATGGTCAACTCTCGCAGCCCGCGCGCAAGCTTCAAGCGATAGGAGCATTGGGATTTTCTAAAGTTTTTCTTTGGTACGGGATTGTGCCCTGTAGAGCGAAAACGCCGGGCGCGCCACCTGGCAGGAAGCCAGAAAAGTTAAAAAACTTGCGGGCATGAATAGATGGACCGCCAAGGCTAGGCCCGATCCATCCGGGTCCGAGGTGATCGCTCTCGCGCCTCGGCTCCTTCAACTGCATGAGACTGGCGGCCTTCTTCCCCCGGTAGCGCCAGCGGCGCTGGGTCTCCTTGGAGACCCTCCTGCCGTTCACTCTCCCCGCCCCCGAATGGACCGGAGGACTCCTTAAAATGGTGCCCTCGGATCCGTACGTTGGCGCCGTAACTTGGCTCAAGCATCGCATGCTCAAAGCGCACCCTGAGCCTGCCACTTGCTCTGAGTTGAACGCCCTACTTCGTTACATCATCGCGTCTAACTTCTCAGCAACGATCGTTACTACGCTCAACAGATTGGTTCACAACCGGGTAAATTGACTAAATGAATACTCGTTGTAAGGCCGCTTTCCTCTTCGACCGAGCCTTTCAGCGCGGTGCTGGCGTCATTCTCTAGCGTCGCGGTCTGGCCGCCATACGTCAGCGCCTGTTTGACGAGCACCACTCCATGTTTCACCGCGTCTGTTAACGGATTTTCCACTTCAAGGGTGATGCTTCCATTGACGGCATAGTCAACTTCTTCCAGCGGACAAGAGGCCCCTAAAATTTCGAGCGAAGTAAAAGCTGCGCCTTCTGATTTGGCTTCGACGAGCACTTTCGTGCCTTCCATGAAGGCTTTGGCATTACTTTTCGCAATGATCGTGCCATTGGGCTGCGCGGTTGCGCCTTCTTTACTCATCGGGAAGCAGGTTTTTTCGAATTCAAGCACGACACAGCCGGTGAAGGTGACTGTTGCACTGCCGGCCAGTTTTTTGTTTTCTTCACTCAACGAGGCAGAACCAGCGGCTTTGC
Organism: uncultured Solirubrobacterales bacterium; assembly: GCA_963701265.1. Classification (GTDB taxonomy): domain Bacteria; phylum Actinomycetota; class Thermoleophilia; order Solirubrobacterales; family 70-9; genus VRUE01. Next base: position 1,304,498 of record OY969581.1, on the reverse strand, counting down.
CTTCAGAGCATTTGATTTTCAGGTTAAGTCCCGGCACTAAGAGCCTACCCGCTTCGACAGTGGCTTTCAGGTTAACCGAGGTTTTGGACACTTTATTCACTAAGACTAACCATTTTGCCTGTGCCACGGAGGCACTTACCGCCAAAAAAGCACCGAGGGCGAGTAGGGACAGGCCCAAAATCTTGACGCGTCTAGCTTGCATGCTGCCTCCAACCTCCAACTTTCGATGGGTTTGACAGGGCGCAAACGGAAATGCACGCCTGCCTCGCTACTTCTCCCACCGATGCCAGCTAGATCAAGGGCGCTCGGGGCGGGGTTTTCCGCCCGCCCGTAAATCGGCCGCCCCTACGCGCCAGAGCACAAGGAAGATCTCCGACTGATAGAAAATATTTGGGTGATCGCTTTCGCGTACGACGGAACTTAGTCGGCGTCAGGTGTCCAGAGCTCGGAAGGCTTCTCTTCGCCCTCCTCTTTCTCCGGTGTCCAATCCTCCATCAGTAGCCTGCCGATGGGCTCCAGATGCGCCCTGGCGCCCACCGGCCGCTCTAACTTAACCGGCAAGGCCCCAGGAACACCCTGGGCCTGCCGGTCGCTCTGGTTCTCAATACATTACATTGCTACACAACCCACCGGCCGCCTGTCTTAGCAGGGGCCAGGTTCACAACCGGGTAAATTTTCTAAGTGAAGACCCGTTGTTGCGCCAGTTTCCTCTTGCACCGAGCCTTTCAGCGCGGTGCTGCCGGCGTCATTCTCCAGTGTCGCGCTATTTCCACTGTAGTCCAGTGATTGTTCGAAGAGTTCTATGCCGTGCGTTAGCACGTCTTCTAACGGGCTTTCGATTTTGAAAGCAACTGATCCTAACGCTTCACCGTTAACCTCTTCCAGCGGACATGACGCACCTAAAATTTCGATACTTGTGAAGGGGGATCCTGCTTTTGATTCCGCTCTGACAAAGTAACCGGCCGGTCCTCCCATGAACGCTTTAATGGTGGCCGCCGCGACAATAGTGCCGTTTGCTTGTGCGACGCCACCAGCTTTGCTCATTGGGAAACAGGTTTTTTCGAATTCAAGCACGACACAGCCTGTAAACGTGGCTGTCACCGATCCGTCGAGTTTTTTATTTTCTTCACTCAGCGCAGCGGAACCTGCAACTGCACCTTTTGTGCATTTGATTTTCAGATTGAGCCCCGGAACTAAGAATCTGCCCCCTTCCAAAGATCCTTTAAATTTCACCGAGCTTTTGGCGGTTTTATTCACTAAAACTAGGTATTTTGCCTGTGCCACGGAGGCACTTACCGCCAAAAAAGCACCGAGGGCGAGTAGGGACAGGCCCAAAATCTTGACACGTCTAGCTTGCATGCTGCCTCCAACTTTCGATGGGTTTGACAGGGCGCAAACGGAAATGCACGCCTGCCTCGCTACTTCTCCCACCGATGCCAGCTAGATCAAGGGCGCTCGGGGCGGGGTTTTCCGCCCGCCCGTAAATCGGCCGCCCCTACGCGCCAGAGCACAAGGAAGATCTCCGACTGATAGAAAATATTTGGGTGATCGCTTTCGCGTACGACGGAACTTAGTCGGCGTCAGGTGTCCAGAGCTCGGAAGGCTTCTCTTCGCCCTCCTCTTTCTCCGGTGTCCAATCCTCCATCAGTAGCCTGCCGATGGGCTCCAGATGCGCCCTGGCGCCCACCGGCCGCTCTAACTTAACCGGCAAGGCCCCAGGAACACCCTGGGCCTGCCGGTCGCTCTGGTTCTCAATACATTACATTGCTACACAACCCACCGGCCGCCTGTCTTAGCAGGGGCCAGGTTCACAACCGGGTAAATTTTCTAAGTGAAGACCCGTTGTTGCGCCAGTTTCCTCTTGCACCGAGCCTTTCAGCGCGGTGCTGCCGGCGTCATTCTCCAGTGTCGCGCTATTTCCACTGTAGTCCAGTGATTGTTCGAAGAGTTCTATGCCGTGCGTTAGCACGTCTTCTAACGGGCTTTCGATTTTGAAAGCAACTGATCCTAACGCTTCACCGTTAACCTCTTCCAGCGGACATGACGCACCTAAAATTTCGATACTTGTGAAGGGGGATCCTGCTTTTGATTCCGCTCTGACAAAGTAACCGGCCGGTCCTCCCATGAACGCTTTAATGGTGGCCGCCGCGACAATAGTGCCGTTTGCTTGTGCGACGCCACCAGCTTTGCTCATTGGGAAACAGGTTTTTTCGAATTCAAGCACGACACAGCCTGTAAACGTGGCTGTCACCGATCCGTCGAGTTTTTTATTTTCTTCACTCAGCGCAGCGGAACCTGCAACTGCACCTTTTGTGCATTTGATTTTCAGATTGAGCCCCGGAACTAAGAATCTGCCCCCTTCCAAAGATCCTTTAAATTTCACCGAGCTTTTGGCGGTTTTATTCACTAAAACTAGGTATTTTGCCTGTGCCACGGAGGCACTTACCGCCAAAAAAGCACCGAGGGCGAGTAGGGACAGGCCCAAAATCTTGACACGTCTAGCTTGCATGCTGCCTCCAACTTTCGATGGGTTTGACAGGGCGCAAACGGAAATGCACGCCTGCCTCGCTACTTCTCCCACCGATGCCAGCTAGATCAAGGGCGCTCGGGGCGGGGTTTTCCGCCCGCCCGTAAATCGGCCGCCCCTACGCGCCAGAGCACAAGGAAGATCTCCGACTGATAGAAAATATTTGGGTGATCGCTTTCGCGTACGACGGAACTTAGTCGGCGTCAGGTGTCCAGAGCTCGGAAGGCTTCTCTTCGCCCTCCTCTTTCTCCGGTGTCCAGATTTTCTCACGGGCCTCGGCCTGCTCGAGCGGGATCGGTTTGGACGACTCGGCGACCAAGTCGATCGCCTTGCGCACGGCGATGTCCTCGCGGACCATCTTGTCGCGGCCGTTCTCGCGCAGGCGCTCCAGCAGCTTCTCCGGCGTGGTGCGCTCGTGCTCGGCGGTGTGGGCCAAGGCCTCGACCATCTCCTCCTCGGAGACCTCGATCGCCTCGGCCTCGGCGATCGCCGCTAGGACCGACTCGCGCTTGAGCTCACGCAGGGCATCGGGTTTTGATTCTTCGAGCAGCTCCTCGCGGGTTTTGCCCTGCATCTGAAGGTACGTGTTGGGGTCCATGCCCCTGGAAGCCAGCTGGCGCTCAACCCGGTCCCAGCGCTCCTGCGCGCGGGCCTCGACCAGGGCGTCGGGCATCTCGACGCTGGCGGCATCAACGGCGGCATCGACCGCGGCGACGCGGAAGTCCTGCTCGGCCCGCTCGTCGACCGCCTCGCTGACCCGTTTGGCGATGTCGGCGCGGAGCTCGTCCATCGTCTCGAACTCAGAAGCCTCCGAAGCGAAGTCGTCATCGAGGTCGGGAAGGATCTTCTCCCGGACCTCCTTGACATCAACCATGAAGACGGCGTCCTCGCCCGCCAGTTCCTCGGCCTGGTAGTCCTCGGGGAAGGTGACCTCGATCTTGCGCTCTTCGCCGGCTTCGGCTCCGGTCAGCTGCTCCTCGAAGCCCTCGATCAGCTGGCCGCCACCCAACTCCAACAAGTAGTCCGACGCCTTGCCGCCCTCGAAGGCTTTGCCGTCGCGCAAGCCCTCGAAATCGACCAGCAGCACGTCACCCTCAGCAGCGGCGCGCTCAACCGGCTCCAACTTGGTGAAGCCAGTGCGAATGCGCTCGACCTCGCGGTCGACGATCTCGTCGGTCGGCTCCGCCTCGGCCTTGCCGACCTCAAGCCCCTTGTACTCCCCGAGCTTCGCCGGCGGCCGCACGCCGATCTCGAATTTGAAGCTGAGCGGCTCGTCCTCGGCCTCGGGCGCGGAGACGATCTCGATGTTGGGATCGCCAACCGGGCTGATGCCCGAGCTGAGCAACCCCTGCTCGTACCACTCAGGGAGTGACTCGCGGATCGCCTCCTGCAACACCGTGCCGAGGCCAAGCCGCTGGATCACCAGCGAGGGCGGCGCTTTGCCCTTGCGGAAGCCGGGCATTTTCATCTCCCGCGCCAAGCTGCGGGCAGAACGCTGCAGGCCGCGACCAACCAGGTCGGCGGGAACCTCCACCTCGACCCGCACACGCGAGTCGGGCAGCTCTGTGACCTCGGTCTTCACGAACGCGAGACCCTAGACGATGACCGGTGGTGCAACGTTTTATCCCCGCTACGGGGGGACAAAGCGTTACACCCGGCGGCGGCGCTCGGCGAGACCGGTGCGGACGGCAATCGCAAAGTCGATCGCGAAGGCCAGGCCGCGGCCCGGCGGGCCGGTGACGAGCCAGGCTCGCGCCCGAACCAAAGGCCGGGCTCCTCGACTGCTTCTCATCAGCGGCTACTCCTCATTCGCGTATTCCAGCAGGGAGGAGTCGACGAGCCACTCGACCGGGGCGCGATCGTCCGTATAGACCTCGCCGCCGGCGAGCCGTGGCTCCAGCGCGACCGCCGCCTCGCGGGCAAGCGGACGCAGCGCCAGTGGTAGCTCGGCCGCGCTGCGAACAAGGTTCGCGGCGGAGAGCGGCGCCTCGCTGGCCAGCAGCAAGGTGTTGGTCGACTCGATCGGGTAGCGCGCAACGACCGGGAAGGCCGCCGCCATCGTCTGCCCCAGCACCCGCTCCAGCTCATCGCTCCCCTCCGGGTGACCGACGTTGACGATCACCACGCCGCCCGGCGCCAGACGGTCGCGGGCGAGCTCGAAAAACTCGCGCGTCGCCAGGTAGAAGGGAATGTACGGCTGGCGATAGGCATCGACCATGATCGCGCCGTAGCCGCCGTCAGAACGGCGCAACCAGGGCCGGGCGTCCTCGGTGTAAGTCCGCATGCGCGGGTTGCGCAGGTCGAAGAAGCGGCGCCCGAGCTCGGTCAGCTCGCCGTCGATCTCAACCGCGTCGACCGCGGTGCCCGGAAAGAAGTGACCGTAGGCCCGCGCCACCGTTCCGGCGCCGTTGCCGAGGATGGCAATCCGCTGGGGCGCTCGGCTACTTGCAGCAAACGGCAGGACCAGCTGCCCGTCCCAGTAGTCACCGGTCAGGTAGCTCCCCGGCCGGTAGAGCGAGTGCACGGCCTGCCCCTCGTTCAGCTCCAGCACCCGGCTGCCGTCGGGCCGTTCGACCACTCGCGCGTACTCCTGCGTCGTCTCCGCCTCGTAGAGAACGCGACCGGTGTCCGCGGCCTTGATCGTGCCCACGGGCAAGGAGAAGACCAGGACGAGCAGAGCGGGGACGGCGAGAAAGCGCCAGCCCAGCCCGGCCACCGCTACGAGCGCGAGGGCCAGGGCGAAGACGAGGAAGGTGCGCTGGGTGCCGAGCAGCGGGATCAGCAGCAGCGCCGCCAGCATCGTGCCGAGCAGCGAGCCGGCAGTCGAGGTCGCGTACAGCCTCCCCACCACCTCGCCCGAACGGTCGACATCGGCAACCGCCAGTCGCACCGCCCAGGGCGCCGCCGCGCCGAGCAAAGTCACCGGCACCGCGACCAGAACCAGCACGCCAAAGAGCGAACCGGCGAAACCACCGACCGAGACGCTGTCGAAAGCGTCTACCGAGAAGCTGAGGAAGGGGCGGGCGGCAAACGGCACGACGGCGATCAGCAGCGCCGCCGCAAGAACCAGAAGGCAGAGGCCGCGCATATGCGGATGGCGATCAGCGAAGCGGCCACCGAACCAGTAGCCGACCGAGAGGGCGACGAGTACGACACCGATGGTGTTCGCCCAGACCACGGTCGAGGCGCCGAAGTAGGGCGCCAGCAAGCGCGCCGCAGCGATCTCGGCGCCGAGGCTGGCGGCGCCGACGACGAAGACGAGCAGCGCCAGCAGGCGCCGCTGGCCGGGCTCAGACGGGCTCGCGCTCGGGCTCATCGGAAGCGGCGACTATCCGCTGTTCGAGCAGGTCGGCGTGGCCCGCCGCAACTGCGCGCTGCGCCCGCCGCTCGTCGAGGGCGAACCCCCGCTCCTCGGCCAGCTCGAGCAGGCGCTGGCGCTCGCTGCCTTCGCGCGCCACCTCGAAGAAGATCCAGGCGAGCACGCCGAGGGCGAGAAAGGTGCCCTCGACCATCATGATCGCGCCGGCCGTGCTCTGGTCGCCGATCGGCGAGATCCCCCAAAACTGCTCGCCTTTGCCGTAGACGTCGTAGAGAACGGAGCCCGACCACATCAGCACGTTGCCGAGCACGGCCCCGGCGAAGCGAACCGCGATCACGTAAGCGACCTTCCAGCCGGCGGTGAACCACTCCGGCTTCGGCAGCGGGCCGAAGATCGGCATCCACATCAGGCAGCCGAAGAAGAGGAAGCAGCTGTGCTCGAGCGCGTGCATCGGGGCGGCGCCGTAGGCGGCGCCATAGAGCCCCGGGATGTGCCAGAGGTAGAAGTTGAGAGCCCAAAGCGGCAGGGCGACGAGCGGGTGGGCGAGAATCTGGAGGCGGTTGAAGAGCCGGATCGAGAGGATTGGCTGCAGGAGCCCTTTGGTCAGGCCAAGGACAATCAGCAGCGTCGCCAAGTCCCCGATCAAGAGGTGCTCAGCCATGTGAGCGATGACCAGCTCCTCGGCGATGTGGCCGATCGGGCTGAACAGGGCGACTGAGATCAAGAGCAGGCCGCTGCCGAAGCAGAGCTGGCGCCAGAGCGGCACCGGGCGGCCGTCCCAGGAGAGGGTCCGCGCCCGGGCCCAGTAGGCGACCGCGCCGATCGTGATCGGGAAGACCTCGACCGGGGCGAAAGCCCCAGCCACGTGGGCAAAGAGAACGCTGCTCACGGTGGTAGCTTGGCACCTCCGTGAGCCCCGCAGACGAGCGCTTCCCACCGATCGGCGGCTACGGCTTCCTCTCCGACTGCCACACCAGCGCCCTGGTCTCCTATGACGGGGCGATCGAGTGGCTCTGCCTGCCCCGCTTCGACTCCCCCAGCGCCTTCGGCGCCCTGCTCGACCGCGGCGCCGGCCACTTCAAGCTCGCCCCGAAGGGCGTGATCGTGCCGATCAGCCGCCGCTACGAGCCCGGCACGCTGGTGATCGAGACGACCTGGGTGACCGACACGGGCTGGCTCGTCACCCACGACATGCTCTCGATCGCCGAGTGGGTGCCGGGCGGCGATGGTTCGGACGGCCGCCCCCAGACCGGGCACGAGTCCGACCGCTCGCTGCTGCGCCTCTTCACCTGCATCGACGGCGAGGTTGAGGTTGAGATGGAGTGCCTGCCGCGCTTTGGCTACGGCGCCGAGACCGCTGTCTGGAGCGGTGGCGAGCTGGGCGAAGCGATGGCCCGCGGCAGCGACGGCACCGAGCTCTGCCTGACCAGCGACATGGAGCTGACTCTCGACAACGACGGTGCCGCCCGCGGCAGGCTGCGCCTGCGCGAGGACGAGAGCGGCTTCTGCGCTGTTACCTGGGGCGACGGCGACCTCGGCGGCCCGCGCAGCGCGCCGGAGGCGCTGGAGCGACTCGACTCGACCGAAGAGTTCTGGCGCGAGTGGCTGCGCGCGGGCGACTTTCCCGACCATCCATGGCGGGTCCACCTGCAGCGCTCCGCCCTGGTGCTGAAGGGCCTCACCTACACCCCGAGCGGCGCGATCGTCGCCGCCCCCACCACCTCGCTGCCGGAGACCCCCGGCGGCGAACGCAACTGGGACTACCGCTACAGCTGGATCCGCGACTCCACCTTCACCCTCTGGGCCCTGCACACGCTCGGCTTCGACCAGGAGGCGCGCGACTTCATGCGCTTCATCCTCAGTGTCTGCAAGACGAACCCGAACCTGCAGATCATGTACGGGATCGGCGGCGAGCGTGACCTCACCGAGAGCACGCTCGACCACCTCAGCGGCTACGGCGGCGCCCGGCCGGTGCGGATCGGCAACGGCGCCTACGACCAGCGCCAAAACGACGTCTGGGGCGCCCTGCTCGACTCGATCTACCTGCACTTCAAGGCGCTGCGGGGCAGTGGCACACAGGCGGACCGGCAGCTGATTCGCCACCAGGTCGAAGCGGCGATCGAGGCTTGGCCGAACCCCGACCAGGGAATCTGGGAGTCGCGTGGCGAGCCCAAGCACTACGTCTCCTCGAAGCTGATGATCTGGGTCGCGGTCGACCGCGGCGCCCGTCTCGCCGGCGAGATCGGCATCGACGACCTGGCCGGCGAATGGCGGCAGAAGGCGGACGAGATGAAGGCGGAGATCCTCGAGCGCGGCTGCCGCGACGGCGTCTTCCGCCAGCACTATGAGACCGACGCGCTCGACGCCTCCACCCTGCTGATCCCGCTGCTGCGCTTCCTCCCCGCCGACGACCCGCGCGTGCGGGCCACGGTCGAGGCGATCGCCGACGACCTGACCGAACACGGCCTCGTGCTCCGCTACAAGGTCGAGGAGACCGACGACGGGCTCAGTGGCGAGGAGGGCACGTTCCTGATCTGCTCCTTCTGGCTCGTCTCGGCGCTCTCGGAGATCGGCGAGGCGGCGCGGGCACGGACGCTCTGCGAGCGGCTGCTCGAGGCGGCGGGCTGGCTCGACCTCTTCGCCGAGGAGCTGGAGCCCCAGAGCGGCCGCCACCTCGGCAACTTCCCCCAGGCCTTCACCCACCTGGCATTGATCAACGCCGTCTCGCACGTGATCGCCGACGAGCAGCGCGAGGACGGCGGCCCCACCGCGGTCTTCACCGAGATGGGCGGCGTCCGCGAGGACGCCTAAGTCGACGCTGTCTGTTCTATAGAGTGCGGGCCATGAGCCCACTGGTTCCAATGGTTGTCGAGCAGACCTCGCGCGGCGAGCGCGCCTTTGACATCTACTCACGCCTGCTTGGCGAGCGGATCGTCTTCCTCGGCACGCCGGTCACCGAGGACATCGCCAATCTGATCGTGGCCCAGCTCCTGCACCTTGAGAGCGAGGACCCTGACAAGGACATCAGCCTTTACGTGAACTCGCCCGGCGGCTCGGTATATGCCGGTCTGGCGATCTACGACACGATGCAGTTCATCAAGCCCGACGTGCAGACGATCTGCGTCGGCATCGCGATGAGCATGGGCGCGCTCCTCCTCGCCGGAGGCGCAGCCGGCAAGCGGATGTCGCTGCCCAACTCCAAGATCCTCATCCACCAGGTTTCTTCAGGCTTCGAAGGCCAGGCGACCGACATCGAGATCCACGCCAAGGAGATCATCGACGTCCGCCGCCGTCTCGACGAGATCCTCGCCAAACACACCGGCCAGCCCTTCGAGAAGGTCACCAACGACACCGATCGCGACTACTTCATGAGCGCCGAGGAGGCCAAGGAGTACAACCTCGTCGACCGCGTCATCGAACACCACTGAAGCGCCCACTCGCTCTAGCGCTTCTCCTTCTCGCGGCCCTTGCCGCACCGGCCTCCGCCCGCATCGCCTTATCGAACGGCGGAGTCAGCTACTACGACCACGTCTTCCCGGTCCAGGGCCCGCACGGCACCCGCGGCTACATCGGTGAGTTCGGCGCCCCGCGCAGCGGCGGCCGCACCCACGAGGGCTTCGACATCGTCGCCGCCTGCAACACCCCCCTCGTCGCCGTTCGGGGCGGCAAAGTCCTGCGCAGTGGCTACGACCCGGTCCTCTACGGCAACTACCTGCTGATCCACGGCGAGGGCGAGAATCGCTCTTACTTCTACGCCCACATGCCCCGCCCCGCCCGCGTCCAGCGCGGCGAGCGCGTCTACACGGGCGAGCGCGTCGGCGCGGTCGGGGATACCGGCAACGCAGTGAGCATCGGCTGCCATCTTCATTTCGAGATCCACGTTCACGGCAAACCAATCGACCCCCGGCCCCTGCTCGAAGAACTAAGACAAAAGGTCGTCAGACAATAGATTTCGTTTGTTCGGTATTCTCCGCAGATGGCGGGGAGCAAGCGGAAAGGGAACGACCTCTTCAATGCCCTCGGGCACCCGATGCGGCGCAAGATCCTGCGCGAGATGCTCGACACCGGCGAGGAAGCCAGCCCGCGGGAGCTCGCCGAGACGCTCGACGAGCAACTCAGCGCACTCAGCTACCACGTCAGAGTGCTGGCCGAATGCAACGCGGTTGAGCTCGTGAGCACCGAGCAGATCCGCGGCTCGACCCAGCATTTCTACCGCGCGATTGTCAAAGCAGACTGGGCGCTTTCGGCGTTGGAAGCAGGAGATGAGCCACCGGGCGGAGGTCGCCCGCGGGGGGAAGAGAAGGGCTGAGTGCCCGCCTTATGGGGGCAATCGTGAAAAGCCAGGAGCAGATCCGCACGACGCGCGAGGAAGACAAGGTCTTCGAAGCGGCGGTGCTGCAGCAGGTTCTCGCGATCCATCCCACCCCGGTCACGCTGATCGAGCTGGTTGACGAAATCGCCGGCAAAGGCTGTGGCTTTGCCCAGCGCGACGCAATCGAGCGCGCCACGCACCAGCTCGCCGGCTGCGGTCTCCTGCATCGCAACGAGGCGCTCGTGCTGCCCAGCCGCGCGGCAATTCGCTTCGACGAACTGCTGGGCGAGTAGTTCAGTAGCATCGCTGCGAAGTTGAGCCCCGCGCCGTTCAAAGTACGCAGCGAGCAGCAAGACGGGGTGTTCGTGATCGCAGTCGAGGGCGAGCTGGACATGAACACCGCCACGGATCTGGAGCGAGAGCTCGAGGGACCGCTCAGCGCTGCTCAGTCGCCGCTGTTGATCGACCTCAGCCGCTGCGAGTTCATCGACTCCACCGGCATCGCCCTGATCGTGCGCTCCTGGCAGGCACTCGACGGTGACGGTGACGGCCGGTTTGCCCTCTGCGGGATCGGACATCAAGTCAAGCGCGTGCTCGACATCACCGGCCTCGAGGAGACAATCCCAAGCCACCCAAGCCGCGAGCAGGCGCTCGACCGGCTGCGCTCCTGAACTTGCGCCGAGCTCTGGCAAGCCTCGCCGCCGCGGCCCTGCTCCTTTTGATCGTCGCGAGTTCCGCCACGCCCGAGGAGCGGATCGTGATCCGCGGCGCCGAGTCGGGAACGCACCTACAGCTCAGCCTCAGCGGCTCCAGCCTGATCGTCAGCGGGCCGATGGGTGACGCCACCGAAGGCTGTCGCTTCATCCGCGGCCACAACGAAGCAAGCTGCCCACTGGCGGACGTGGGCTCGATCGAAATCGACACCGGGCCGGCCAATGACAGGGTCACGGTTCTCGACCGCCTCCCCGTCCCCCTCACCGCCTACCTGGGATACGGCTCAGACAAACTGATCGGCAGCGGTGAGCCGGACACCTGCTATCCGCAGGGGACGCCGCGCAACCGCTGCATCGGCGAAGGCGGCAACGACATCTGCATCTCGGCCCCGATCAACACCGACTGCGTGGGCGGCCCGGGTGACGACTACTGCAAAACCAGCGCCGGCAGCGACGGTTGCTGGGGCGGGCCCGGCGAGGACATCTGCCTGATGGGCGACGGCCAGGATGGCTGCCACGGCGAAGGCGGCAACGATCGCCTCTACGGCGGACCCGGCGCGGATCAGCTCTACGGCGGCGACGGCATCGACCGCTGCGACCTGGAACCACACGGCGGGCGCTCGCGCGAATGCGAGCCTTGGCGACGACGGAGTCGCTAGCCCGCAGACCCGCGGTGTCCGCAATGGGGACAAACGGCCCCGTCGCCGCCCTGCGCGTCCTCCGCGCCTACTTCGGCGTCCGGCCTCCCTCGATCGCCCTGGCGATGGGCGCGCAGCTCTAGTTTCAAGTCCGCCACCGTGAGCTTCTCCTGCTCGGCGCGCTCGAGCCAATGCTTCTGCTCCTCGGGCGCCAACGAGGAGACGATCACGTGGTGGTCCCAGCTGAGCTTCTCGTTGCGCACCGACCTGTCGACGCGTTCCGCGATCCAGGCCATGTTGCGCAGGGTCGCCCGGTCATAGCCGGTTGCCCGTGCCGCCTCGCTGTAGCGGTCGCCCCACTGGGAGGCGCCGTGGCGGACCCAATCACCGATCCACCACTGGCTGCCGCGGCCGATCGCGCCCAGCCGGCGCCCGGTCGCAAGCCACTCCTCCTCGCCGAGGGCTCCCTGCGGGATCCAGGCAACACCGGAGACCGCGTTGGCGGCGCGACGGGCCGATTGCGCCCGCTCAGCGCGTTCGAGCTGCGAGATCCGCCCCGCCTGACGAGGTGACCGACTGCACGACTTCTGGAGACCGCGGCATGGGCGGCAATGTCTATCGTGGCTCCCCCACTTCCGCTGCACCAATGTGGCGCGTGACTAGGAGCCAAGTTCGCCAAATTGTCCCAACGACAAACTATTTGGCTCCTCGTCTAGCTCCTCGAGCAGGAGGGCAACCTCGATCTCAGCATGGCTCGCCTGCAACATCCGGCCAAGGGCCTCCTCGACCTTGCGCAGGCGCCGCTGCACGGTGTGCCGGTCGACCTGCAGCGCCGCGGCGGCGGTGGCGGCGTTGAAGCCGGCCTCGAAATAGGCGCGCAGCGTCCCGCGCAGAATTCCACCCGGGTCGCCCATCTCGTCGAGTGGCGCCAGATAGGTCTCGCGCAGAGATCGCGCCAGCAGCTCGTCACGCAGCACCGCCGCCAGCAGGACGACGTCGCTTGCCTGAATCAGAGGCTGCGGCCGACGCAGCATCACCTGCTGGGCAGCCTTCGCTTCATGGTGGGTGAGGCGCCAGCCCTCCAGCCCCTGACGGGGCTCGCCGACCGCGAGCGAGACCTGGCCCAGCACTCCCGCCGCCAGGTAGCGCTCCAGGTCGGCAACGGCCAGCGGCTCCCTGCCACCCAGCCACCCCCAGGCCGTTTCGTCGCCGCGGGCAACCACCAGTGGTCGACGACCGAGACCAGCGGCCAGGGTGCGCGCGGCGACATCAGGCCGGGGGCCGGTGACGATCAGGCCCAGGTGCCAGGCCTCGAGCTCGTAGTCCAGCCAGCCGATCTCGGCCGGGGCGTTGCCGGCCAGGAGCCTCTGCACGCGTTCGGCTCGGCGCTGCGAGGGCGAGCGTCGCAACAGCTCCAGCTCCTCGACGTACTCGGCCGCGACTGAGGCCATCAATCGATCGACGTGCGGGCCCTGGCTGCGCAGGATCTGCCTGGTCTGCTCGTGGGACATCCCCGCCGCCTCGTCGATGATGAACTCGCCGACCAGGCGGTCGCCCGCCGCATAACGGCGCAAGACAGTCTCCAGCGGAACGCCGCTGCGCGCCGCCCGCCGCGCCTGCGCAGCAGCCGCCGGCGGCATCGGTCCCTCCCACGCGTCGCCACGCTCGATTCCCTGCAGCGCGTAGTCGAGGGACTCGGCAACCGTGGCGCGAAGACCCGCGCGGTAGTCCGGATCATCGCCTTCGGCGTCTTCGGAGAGCGCCTGGACGTGAGCAACGAGGGCGTCTTCAATCTCGCCCGAACGGGCGCGAAGCTTTTGGACCAGCTCGGCCCGAATCTCGTCCAGCACCTCCAACCGCATCCCCCTCTCCCTGTAGACAAGCTAGTACGCCGTCTCCAAAGGTGTCAACTCGCCCGGCCGATCTTCCGTCTAGGGTGGCGGCAATGAGCGCGATCGACAAGCTGCTGGCAAGCAACGAGAGCTTCGCCGCCTCGCTCTCAGCCAAGCATCTGGACGTGCGGCCGAGCCGGGGTCTGGCGATCGTCACCTGCATGGACTCGCGCCTCGACGTCTTTGCCGCGCTCGGACTGGGCGACGGCGAGGCGCACGTGCTGCGCAACGCCGGCGGCGTGATCACCGACGACGTGATTCGCTCGCTGGCGATCTCGCAGCGGCTACTGGGAACGCGCGAGGTGATGCTGATCCACCACACCGACTGCGGCATGGAAAAGATCGGCGACGACAGTTTTCGCGCCGAGCTGCAAGAGCAGACCGGCGTCGCCCCCGCTTTCGCGATCGAGTCGTTCGCCGACGTCGATGCCGACGTACGCCAGTCGATCCTGCGCGTGCGCCAGTCCGTCTTCCTCCCCGAGCGCGACTCGGTGCGCGGCTTCGTCTACGACGTCGACACCCACCGCCTGCGTGAGGTCGCGGCGTAGCCGGTTCGCCTAGGAGGGCCCGGCGCTAGCCGCCGAGGCGGTAAGCGGCGATCTCCGATTTCTGCCCCACTTCCGCTGCGAGGCCCGCGGGCGCGATCAAGGTGTCGCCTGCGATCATCACCCCGGTGTTGGTCCCGGCCGATAGCTGCCGCCTCCAGGCGACGTCACCAGTCTCTGTCTCGAAGGCCCAGAGCTTGCCCGCCTCATCGGTGGTAAAGACGAGATCGTTGACCACGGTGGTGCCGCCAAATGCCAGGTCTGACAGATCTTTTTTCCATTCAACTTTGCCCGTCGCCGCGTCTAGGGCGACGACTTCTCCCCGAGCAAGACCCGGTTCTTGCTTTTCACCCGAGATTTCTTCTCCCCCGGATGTGAGTCTCTGTGGGGCATTAACGACGGGGGCAAAGACCAACTTGCCATCGGTGGACATCGGCGCGATCACGCCACCCACCGAGCCTGGGTAGACAGTCGCCGGCACGCCGATCTTCGACTCTTCTCCCCGCATCGCCAGCAAGCCGTCGTCGTCGTGTCCGTTGTGCTTGCCGACCTTGACCTCCCAGAGAACCCTGCCGCTCTCCGCATCAGCGGCGAGCACAATCCCCGACTTGCCGGCAGCAACGACAATTTCCTCGTCGCCGGCTTTCATCAGGATCGGCGGCCCCTGGAAGTCCCAGTCGTAGATGTCGTGCGGCGTCACCTGGTGGTACCAGTCGAGCTTGCCGGTCTTGGCGTCGAGCTTGACCAGGGAGTCGGTGTAGAGGTTGGGGCCGGGACGACTGGAGCCGAATGGGTATTTGGCCGTGCCGGGGAAAGGCACTGGGTTGCCAACACCGAAGTAGATCCCGCCCTCTCCGTCCAGAGCGGGCGAGTACCAAACGCCGCCTCCGGCGTTGACTGTCGAGTTGCCCCAAAGGTTTTTGGGCACGGTGTCGAAGTGCCACAGCTTCTTGCCGCTCTTCGCATCGAGTGCCCAAAACACGCCGGCGCCACCGCCTTTGTTGAAGTCGTCGAGGCTGTTGATCGGAGAGGTTGAGATGAAAACCTTGCCTTCGCCGAAACTGGGAGCCATGTTGATGCCCGCGTGCTTGTTGGGGCTGAGCGATGTCGCCCAGACCTCTTTGCCGGATTCCCGGTCAAGCGCAAAGGCTTCATTCCGTGTCGCACCAAAGACCAGATCCTCGGTGACGGCGACACCGTTGGGTCCGTAGACAGCTTCGTCATGGCGCCTCGTCCAGAGCACATCGCCGGACTCGAGATCAAGTGCCTGCACGCTGGAGGATAGGTCTTGTGAGTAGACCACTCCGTCGACGATCACTGGGGTCGAAGCGTGCCTCCCGAAGACTCCGATCCCGGGAATGCCAGCTGTCCACGCCACGGAGAGGTCGCTGACGTTGGAGCTGTCGATCGTGCTCTCCGGGTTGCGCGTGTTCGCTGCATCCACGCCGGGGAAGCCAGAACCGGTGAAACCGTCCTCTTCGCCACCGTTCCCCGAGGAACCGGCGCAGCCGACAAGCGCGGCAACCACGGTGACGATGACGAACAATCCCCCCAAAGCTCGCGCAACTTTCGAAACGCTGCCCATCGCCATTACCTCCGCTACCCGCCGGCCCGATAGGCGACGAGCTGCGCTGTCTGTCCTGCCGCCGAGGCAATGCCAGCCGGGGCAATCAGGGTGTCGCCGTTGGCCATCACGCCGGAGTTGGTGCCGGCCGGCAGCTTTTCGCGCCAAAGCACTTGGCCCGAGTTGGCGTCGAAAGCGGTTACTGAGCCTTCGTAGTTGGTGGCGAAGACGAGGTCGTTGACCGCGGTCGTGGCGCCAAAGGCGGGGCTGGCCAGTTCTTCTTTCCACTTGACCTTGCCGCTCACCGCGTCGAGGGCGACGACTTCGCCGGTTGACGGTCCTGGTTCTTCCTTTTCTGCGCCTGAGATCAGCACCTGCGGGCTGTTTACAACAGGCACGAAGACGCTGGAGCCGTCGGTCGACATCGGCGCGATCACGCCACCCAGGGTGCCCGGGTAGACCGTGGTGGGAACGTCAATCTTTGACTCTTCGCCCCGCATCGCCAGCAGGCCGTCGTCGTCATGGCCATTGTGCTTGCCGACCGCCGTCTGCCAGAGCACCTTGCCGGTCTTCGGGTCGGCGGCAAGAACGATGCCCGACTTGCCCGCAGCTACGACGACCTGCTTGCCGCCGGCTTTCATCAGGATCGGCGGGCCTTGGAAGTCCCAGTCGTAGAGGTCGTGCGGCGTCACCTGGTGGTACCAGTCGAGCTTGCCGGTCTTGGTGTCGAGCTTGACCAGAGAGTCGGTGTAGAGGTTGGGCCCGGGGCGACTGGAGCCGAACGGGTACTTGCCATCGCCAGGGAAAGGCGCCGGATTGCCGACGCCGAAGTACATCGAGCCCTTGCCGTCGAAGGCCGGCGGGTACCAGAGGCCACCGCCGGAGTTGACCTTGGGGTTGCCCCAGAGACTGGTCGGCACCGTGTCGAAGTGCCAGCGTTTCTTGCCAGTCTTGGCGTCGAGCGCCCAGAGGACTCCGGCGCCGCCGCCTTTATAGGACTCAACTGCGTTGACTGGCACGGTGGAGATGAAGACCATGCCTTCGCTGTAGCCGGGCGCCATGTTGACGCCCTCGTGCTGATTGCGGATGAGGGGGACAGACCACAGTTCTTCGCCTGTTTTTTGGTCCAGCGCAAAGGCTTTGGTCGCGGTCCCGCCGTAGACCCGCCCGTCGGCGACGGCGATGCCGTTGGGGCCGTAGCTGGGCTGTTCGAAACTCGCCGTCCAGAGGACTTCGCCGGAGTCGAGGCTCAGGGCCTGCACGTTCGAGGCGAGATCCTGCGAGTAGATCACGCCCTTGTCGATCACCGGCGTCGAGGCGTAGCTGCCGAAGTTGCTGACACCGCGGATCGGTGCTTTCCAGGCGACGGAGAGATCGGAGACGTTGGAGCTGTCGATCGTGCTCTGCGGATTGCGCGTGTTCGCTGCATCCACGCCGGGATAACCCGAGCCGGTGAGACTGGCCTCTTCGCCACTGTCGCCGGAGGAGGAGCCGCCGCAGCCGGCCAGGAGCACGGCAAAGAGAGCGACCGCCAACAGCCCAATCGCCACACGCACAGCATTCGACGCCCTGCTCAACTGCTCCATCTGCACCCCTGCCTCCTTCGTCGTCGGCGCGACCCTATGCGACCGGTTTATAAGTGTCAAGTAGTTCGGTATTTGCGATCACTAGAGGCTGCAGAACCCGGTTGGAGAGCAGGCCCAGAGCCCCGAGGTTGGCGAAGCCCGGGCCCTGGCTGAGCCCGGCCAAGCCGGGGATCTGAAGTCGAGGCTGCATCCCCTTCAACTCGAGATTGCGGCCGATCGGCACCTCGCTGCCGGCCGGCTGGTCCCAGATTGGGCCGCTGCGGCGCTCGATCTCCTCCCGCACCGTCGCCGGGAAGAGCGTGCGCAGTTGCGCCAGCAGGTCAAAGCCGGTGCAGTTGGCGACGAAGTCATGGTCCCTGTTGCCGGGGCCCTCCGGGGACTCAAACTCGAGCCGCACCCCCTCCCCCGCCATTGCGACGCCGACATCGGTGACGCGGCCGGTGACGAAGCGGCAGCGCTCGTCGTAGGCGATTGCCGAGAGGCTGGGTGGGTCGAAGACGCCGCGATCGGAGTGCTTGACGAAGTCGCGCCTGGTCTGCTGGTCGAGCGACTCCCATTCGACCGTGTCGGGGTTGGAGAAGACGCGGTTCTCGAGGAAGCTCTCGCCGCGGCTCATCGGCAGCATCGGGGTGTAGATCGTGAAGCGGCACTCGGGTCGCATCCCGCGCAGGAACATCGTCGCGCTGAGGGCGCTCTCGCCACCGCCGACGATCGCCACGTCGCACTGGCGCCCATCGGGGATGCGAGCGAACTCGTCGCGCCGGCTATCGCAGTGGAAGACGCGGTCGGCCACCGCCGGCTCGTGCGGGAAGGAGCGATGGATGCCGGGGCCGGTCAGCACCAGGGCGCCGCCGGCGTGGCGCGACTGGCCGCCGTCCGCTTCGGCTTCGACCAGCCAGCGCTCGCGGTCCTCGTCGAGCGTCACCTCGGTGACGCGAGCCGCGAGGTGCTCGACCCCCTCCGTCGCCCGCGAGAGCACCCAGGTCAGGTACTCGCCGTAGTCGCGGTGGCGCACCTGCGGCGAGCCGGCATCGACCCAGCGAGCGTAGCGGCGGGTGCTGATCATGTACTGCTGCCAGGTGAACTGGGCGAGGGCGGCGTCGATTGCCTCTCCCGCCTCGCCGAACTCGACGTGGCTGCGGTAGGGGAAGCCAATGTCCTTGATCGGCGTCACCGCCAGCGGCTCCTCGCCCGAGGTCATGCCGTTGCGCCCCTTCCAGGAGGCAGCGACCTCGGTGCCCTCGATCACCAGGATCGAGAGCTCGGCGAGGCCGAGGCTGTTGAGGATGTGGACCTTGGCCGAGATCCCGGCCGCCTTGGCGCCGGCGCCGACGATGATCAGGTCGTAGCTGGCCGTGCTCATGCGAAAGCGTGCGCTCGGGGTTTGGCGACGACGAGGCCGTGCTGGGCGGGGCTGAAGGCGATCGCGCCTCGGGTGACCCGCTCCGAGCGCGACTCGACCGGCTCCAGCTCGACCTCCTCGAGCACGGTGCGCAGCACGCGCTTCATCTCCTGTTCGGCGTAGCTGGCGGCGAGGCAGCGGCGGGCGCCGCCACCGAAGGGGATCCAGGTCGGCACCGCCGCGCGCTGCGTGAGGAAGCGCTCGGGGATGAACTCCCCGGGATTCTCGTAGACGTCGGCGCGGTGGTGGATCAGGTAGACGCAGGGCGCGATCAGGGTCTCGGCGGGCAGGTTGTAGCCGCCGAGCGTTGCCGGCTTGAGCAGGCGGCGGACGACGACCGATACCGGCGGCCGCAGGCGCAGGGTCTCCTTGATCACCGCGTCGAGGTAGGCGTCCCCCTCCCCCGCCAGCAGTTCCTCCTGCAGCCTCGCCAGCTTCTCGGGGTGGCGCAGCAGGCGCTCGAAGACCCAGGCCAGCGAGCTCGAGGTCGGGCCGTCGGTGAGCAGGGTCAGCAGTTCGTCGCGCAGCTCTTTCTCGCTCAGCGGCGAGCCGTCCTCGTTGCGCGCCTCGATCAGGATCGAGACGGCGTCGCGGCGACCGTTCTCCCCTTCCTCGCGCCGGCGTTGGACCTCGGCCAGGACCTCCTCTTCCACCGGCGCCATCGCTTCGCGCCAGCCGGCGCTCTCTTCGAGCCAGTCCGGGCCATGCTCGGCGAGTTGGCGCAAGCGATCTTCGTCGTTGACCGCGTCGGTGAGATTGGTGAGCAGGGTCCGCAGCCGATCCAAGCGCCCACCGTCATCGCCGAAGACCGCTCGCATCACGACCTCCTGGGTCAGCGCCTGCATCCGGGGCCAGAGCGCGAACGGCTCGCCGGCCGGCCAGGCCCGCACTTCGCGCCGCGCCAGCGCGGTCATCATCTCGGCGTCCTCGCGCATCCGCTCACCGTGGAAGCGCGGCAGCATCAGCTTGCGGCGGATCATGTGCTCGGGCTCCTCACTCAGCATCACCGAGTGGGCGCCGAGCACCGGCCGCAGGGCCAGGTTGGGCACACCGACGCCGAGGTCATTGCTGTCGGTCGAGAAGACCCGTTTGACGTCCTCAGGGTCGGAGAGCACGACCCAGGCGCCGAGGTGGCGCAGGCGCAGGGTGAAGGTGTCGCCGTAGCGCTCCCTGCACTCCTCAAGGAAGGGCAGCGGCTCGCTCGACCAGCGCGCCGATTGCTCGTCGACTGAGATCGGGGGCCCGGGCGGCAGCTCTGCGCTCACTGTTCCTGTCCCTCGCTTGCGGCCACTCCCTCCATCAACTCGTCCTCGAGCTTGCAGGTGGCGCCGATCAGCAGCTCGAAGAGCGCCGCGGTGAAATCTTCCGGCAGGCTGACGGCAGCGCCGCGGGCGAGGTAGCGGGCGCGCACCTCGGCGACGCGCTCGGGCTGCATCATCGGGATCCCGTGCTCGCTCTTGTAGGCGGCGACTTCCCGGCAGATCTGAAAGCGCTCGCCGAGCAAGCGCGCGATCTCCTCATCGATCGGGTCGAGCCGGTCGCGAAACCCCGTCAGCCCGTTCTCACTCATCGCCAACCCCCGTGTCGGTGCGCTTTATGTACTCAGGGGGTGCAAAAGGCGCACCGGAAGCGGTTGGTACTTCGCCCAGGAGGCCCGTCGCGAAGGCCTCGCTGCATTCGGCCAGGGAGTCGAGGGCGTAGCCGCCCTCCTGGATCACGCAGACGGGCTTGCCGCAGGTGGCCAGCAGGGCACCGATCTCAGTGAAGATCTCGGGCTCGAAGGCCCAGGAGCCGTGCGGGTCGCCGGCGACGATGTCGTAGCCGAGCGAGACGACGAGGGCGGCGGAATCCGGAGCGAGCTCGAGCAGGGACTCGGCGACGACGTGCAGGTAGCGCTCGGCATCGGGAACGACCGGAAACTCAACCGCCACCTCGCGGTCGGTGGCCGGTTCGACCGCGCCGTTGGCGACGTTGGTCACCGGTGCGGCGTGCAGCGAGTGCAGGCTCGTGTCCCCCATCGTCGCCACGATCGCCGCGGTGCCGTTGGGGTAGTGCAGGTCGATGTCGAGGATGCCGACCGGGCTCATGCCGGCCTGGCGCAGCACCTGCACCGCCGCCGCCGCCGTGTTGAGGTAGCAGTAGCCGGCGAACCAGGCCGGGCCGGCGTGGTGGCCGGGGGGCCGGCAGAGCGCGTAGGTGAAGCGCTCGCCGCCGACCAGGCGCTCAGCCGCGGTCATCGCCGTGCGCACACCCTCCCGCGCCGCCTCGACCAAACCGGAGCAGACGGGGATGTCAGGCGGCAGGCCGGGCGGGGTCAGCTCCGGGATCACCACCGGCTCGGCCGAGACCTCGGCCAACGCTTCCAGGTAGGTGGGCTCGTGCAGGACGCTGAGCGTCTGCTCGACGTCTTCGCTGTCGGCGTCGGCGGTTACAGCATGGACACCCGCGTGACGCAACAGGCCGCGCCGCAGCTCCTCCATGCGCCGGTTGTCGTCGACGCCCGGCAGGATGCGGCCGCCTTCGAGGATCCAGTGGGCGCCGTCGTCCTCGCCGTCGCTGCCCACCCGCTGCTCGACCAGCAACAGCTCGCTGCTCACAGCTTCCTCCGCATCCGTGGTCCCAAGTGCTCGAAACCGTTGGCGCGGTAGAAGGCCTCGGTAGCGGCGATCTGCTCGAAGTCCTCGCGCGGCAGGCCAACTTCGATCCGCTTGGCGCCCTCCCTGCGAGCAATCTCGCAATAGGCCTCGACCAGCTCGTGGCCGACCGCGCGACTGCGCCAATCGGGGTGTACCCAGAGGTCCTGGATCGTGCCGTAGCGGCCGGGAACGTGGATCGCGTGCTGCCAGCTGGCGGCGAGGACACCCACTAGCCCATCCTCGCCCCCTGCCTCCGCCACCAGCAGGGCACCCATCCCCCTATCCCTGACCAGGTCCACGGTCGCTTGCTCAAGCTCGTTCGCGGGCGGCCCGCCGCCGCTCAGCTCGACCAGCAGCTGCCCGACCGCGGCGGCCACCGCCGGCGCGTCGGCCTCGGTCGCCTCGCGCACCCGGCACTTCGGTTCGGCCGCGGCCTCCATCAGGCTGCCTCGGTCGCCCGCGCCCGCGCCGGCTCGAGCTCGACGCTCCAGGAATCGGACGAATCGCTGCCGGTGACCGTGCGGGCGATCGCCGCCATCGGCGCTTTCGCCTTGAGCAGGATCTCGTCGAACTCATCGACCGGGTCGGACTGCATCACGATCGCGCCGCCGGCGCCGATCGTCGTCCGCCCCTCGCGCATGACCACGGTGCGAATGACGATGCTGAGGTCCATCACCCCGTCGAGCCCGAAGTAGCCGATCGCGCCCGAGTAGACGCCGCGCGCCTCGGCCTCGATGTCGTCGATGATCTCCATCGTGCGCAGCTTCGGCGCGCCGGTCATCGAGCCGCCGGGGAAGCAGGCGCGGGCGCACTCGACGGCGCTGCGGCCGGCCGGCAGCCTGCCCTCGACGGTCGAGATCAGCTGGTGGACCGTGGCGTAGTCCTCGACCACCATCAGCTCGGGGACGGCGACGCTGCCGACCTCGCAGACGATGCCGAGGTCGTTGCGCAGCAGGTCGACGATCATCAGGTGCTCGGCGTAGGTCTTTTCGTCGTTGGTCAGCTCCGCCTTCAGCGCCGCGTCCTCGGCCGGGTCCGCGGAGCGCGACGTCGTCCCCTTGATCGGCCGCGCCTCGACCCGGCGCTCGCGATCGACCGAGAGGAAGCGCTCCGGTGAGGAGCTGACCACGGCGACGTCGCCGAGCTTGAGGAAGGCGGCAAAGGGCGCTGGGTTGCTGCGGCGCAGGTTGCGGTAGAGGTCGAAGGGCGCGGGGCTGGCGCTGGTTGAGATCTGATCGGTGAGGCAGACCTCGTAGGACTCGCCGGCGGCCATTTCGGCCTGCGAGCGAGCAATGTCGGCAAGGTACTGCTCGCGGCCGCGGCCGCAGTCGAAGCGCACGTGGTCATCGCTGGGCTCGCCGAAAGGTGAGTCGGCCGGACTGGCTTGCGGCGGCGGGTCGGCGAGCAGGTCGCGGACGACGGACTCGGCCTCGTCCAGCCAAGTCGTTGCCTCTCCCACCTCGTCGGTGGCGCAGACAGCCAGCACGTGGGTGCGGTGGTGGACGTGGTCGACGGCGACGACCCGGTTGGCGAGCATCATCACCGCGTCGGGCACATCGGAGCTGTGCACGTTGGTGGCACCTGTATCCGCCTTGCACTCGTAGCCGAGGTAGCCGACGAAGCCGCCGAGCAGGTTCGGCGCCGCCTCCCCGGGCCGCTCGATCGCGCGCTCGGCGACCTCGCGGTCGAGCAGGTCGAAGATCGAGCCGCGCTCGATCGCGGTGTCCTCGCCGCGCCGGGTCCGAACAGCGCCCTCGTCGACGTCGTATTCGAACACGCAGCGGTCGCGGCCGGCGCTGGTGCCGAGGTAGGAGCTCTGCGCCAGCCGAGTCGGCGCGTCGGTGCTGTCGAGCCAGAAGGCGTGCTCCTCGGCGGCGAAGAGCCGTCCGAAGAGCGCCTCGGTCGAGGCCTCGCCGGGAATCGAGCGCAGCAGCAGGCGAGTATCGGAGCTTGGCTTGGCCCCAGAGGCACCCGGGGCATTACGCGGACGCGCTCCGTCGGGCCTCTTCGTCGCTCGCACCGGCGTCTCTTTGCGCTGGCGGGCCAGCCTGTAGAAGTTCTCGACCAGCCGGGCGCCGTGGTCGGTGGCGATCGACTCGGGGTGGAACTGGACGCCCCACAGCGGCCGTTTGCGATGTTCGATCCCCATCACGACGCCGTCGTCGGCCCAGGCGCAGACGTTGCCGTCGGGGCCCATGCCGGTGATCGCCAGCGAGTGGTAGCGGACGACCGGGAAGCCCTGCGGGATGCCGTCGAAGAGGCCGTCGCCTTCGTGGAAGATCTTGCTGAGGCGCCCGTGCATCGCCTCGGGGGCGCTGCGCACCTCGCCGTCGAGCATTTTGCCCAGGCCCTGGTGACCGAGGCAGATGCCGAGCACCGGAATCTCGCTGAAGCGCAGGATGTCGTCGCAGACGCAGAAGTCGTGCCAGCGCCCCGGCGTCCCCGGCCCGGGTGAAAGCACGATCGCATCGAAATCCCAACGTTCCAGCGCCCGCCAGGAGACGGCGTCGTTGTCGACCACGATCGGCTCCTCGCCGGAGACGCCGGCCAGGAGGTGGAAGACGTTGTAGGTGTAGGAGTCGTGGTTGTCGACCAGCAGCGTCCTCATCGCACCGCCTCCAGCCCGAGCCCGCGGGCGCCTTGGGCCAGCGCCGCTTGACTGACCGCCTGAACGTGCGGCTCACGGTCGCTCTCCAAGTACCAGCGCGAGAGGTGAGCGACGTATTTGGCCAGCGGATTGACGTCGAGTCGCTCGACCGCCTGCTGCAGGTGGCGGCGGTACATCTCCGACTGCACCACGGCGAAGCGATAGTCGGGGTCCTGAGTGGGCTCAGCGCTCGCGGCGCCTGAGCCGTTGCCGTTGTGTGCCCTGGCCCGAGCCAGGTCCCAGCCGAGGTTGTGCTCGGCGCGCAGCAGCTTCGCGGAATCGAAGTCGAGCGGTTTGGTGTTGTCGTGCATGAGGAAGAAACCGAGCGCGACCTGCGGCACGATCGCCTCGGCGGCGGGATGGCGCCGGCGCACCCCGGCGCTCTCCTCCCCCTCGTCGATCGCCCCGTCGATCCACTCGGCGAGATCGTCGATCAGCAGCGCGTCCTTCTTGCTCGAGGAGACCGACTGGCGCTCTTTGGAGACCATCCCGTGGAAGACGTCGTGCTCGGGATGGTTGACGTCCGCACCGGCCCCCTTGGCCATCATCTCGTCCATCAGCTTGCGGCGGCAGGTGACGTGAGCCGCCCACTCCGCCCCGCAGATCTGAATCGAGGTGGTGCCTTCCAGGCCGGGTGCGGCCATCCAGTAGGCGAGCGCCCGCATGTGCTGGGTGGGCAGGCCGTCGGCACGCAGCAACGGCATTTCCTCCAGCTCCTCGTGGTCGGTCAGGTAGACCACGGCGCCGTCGGCGCGGCGCTGCAGCATGCCGTGCTCGAGGCCGAGGTTGGAGAGCTCGGCGATTTCCTGCAGGAAGTCGGACTCGAAGAAAACTGAATCGAATGAGATGCCGAGCCGGGCGAGCGTCTTGCGCTGGCCCGAGATCACCCAGGCCCGCGTCTTCGACCAGAGCTCGATTGCGGCCTGGTCCCCGTTGAGGACGCTCTGCAGCAGCTCGTCGGCGCTGTCGTTGTGGACGTCGAGCTCGCGGGTCAAGGAATCCCCCGGCTCCTCCCCGCCCCTGTTCAGCGACGGTCCGGACTTGACGTACTCGGCGTAGCAGGCGCCGACGAAGTGGTCGCTCTTCTCGCCGCCACCCGGCGAGGATTGGGTGTGGCGACCGCTCTTGACCACGCCGGCCATCGCCTCGCCCATGCTGCGGCCGACGTCACAGATGATGCTGCGCCGCTCGACCTTGCCACCGGCCTCGCCCAGCGCCGAGCCAAGCGCATTGCCGAGCGCCAGGTTGCGCAGGTGACCGACGTGCAGCGCCTTGGTCGAGTTGGCGTCCCAGAAGTTGAGTGCGAAGCGGCGACCAGTGGCGAGATCGGAGTGCGACGGGGCCTCGCCCGCAGTGAGTGCCTGGCCCGTGGCGCCGATCCAGTCGCTGGAGAGACAAGCGTGGACCTGTCGGCCGCTGCGATCGATGCTCTCGACCCAAGGCTGGTGTTCGATCCGCTCCAGCGCTGCGATCGCTTCGGCATCCTCCTGCCAGCCCTTCACCCGCGGCACCAGCATCAGGTCAAAGCCGTCCTGCGGCTGGTAAGGCGCGCGTGCCGCCCAGAGCGGGCGCTGCTGCTCGCCGCCAGTTGAGATCTCGTCTAGTTGGTCAAAGAGGTTGTTCGCCATAGCCGGTCACCGGTTTGATTGGTTCCGATGCACCAGCCGGGGCTCGAACCCGGATCTCCGGCTTTTAAGGCCGGCCCTTTGACCGATTAAGGCACTGGTGCGCTATGGGTGGGGCTCCTCCCTTTGAAGCTCCCTGAGGTCCCTCTCCCGGGGTCCCCCTCAATCTCTCTGATCGCTCCAGATTTCTCGGGCATCCTAGCACCCCATGCGTACCAAAGGACGGACATTGGGACTTCTTTTCAGACGCTCAGATATTTTTTGATCGATCAGCAGGGTTTTATGCATAGATTCGCCCCGATGCCGGCCTTTCCGAAGCCCCGCACCAGCTACGACTACGACCTCGACGCGCAGCTGAAAGCGCTGCGCGACTACCCCAAGCAGGAAGGCAAGGAGGACCGGGCGATCCCGCCGGCCACTCGCAACCGCCTGCGCTTGGCGACCTGGAACATCGCCAACCTGGGCGTTCAGCAACGACGCGAGAAGGACTACAGGCTGATCGCCGAGATCATCGGCTGGTTCGACGTGATCGCGGTCCAGGAGACCAACGACGACCTCAGCGGCCTCAACGGGATCATGGCCCAGTTGCCCAAGCGCTACCGGGCGATCTTCTCCGACCCGGGCGGCAACCGCGAGCGCTACGCCGTCATCTTCGACAGCGAGAAGGCGACGCTGCTGGACGAGATCGGCCGCATCACCGTGCCGCCGAAGGACCTCGCCAGCGTCAAACTGCCGGACGTCAAACAGAAATTCGAAGGCTTTGACCGCAACCCGTACCTGGTCTCACTGCGGGTCGGCAAACTCGAGTTCGTCGTCGCCGACGTCCACCTCTACTTCGGCAAGGAGGACAAGAAATCGATCGACCGGCGCTGCCTCGAGGCCTACGCGATCGGGCGCTGGGCCGACCTGCGCCGGCGCAGCAAAAGTGCCTACACGCCGAACGTGATCGCCCTCGGTGACTTCAACCTGCCGGTGCGCGACGAAAGCGACCCGATCTACCGGGCGCTGACCAGCAAAGGCCTGCACCTGCCGCCGCACTCGACCAAGGTCGGCGGCTCAAACCTCAACGACGACGCCCAGTACGACCAGATGGCCGTCTTCCCCGGCCCGATCGAGGAAGCGATCGAGCGCAGCGGCGTCTTCGATTTCGACGGCGCCCTCTTCCGCGAGCTCTGGGGTGAAACCAAAAAGGAGCAGAGCCGATTCCGCTCCTACGTCAAGTACTACCTATCCGACCACCGACCGCTCTGGACCTCGCTGAAGATCTGAGAGCTCAGCGAGGAACGCCGCCAACTCGGCGGTGAGGCGCTGCGGCCTGAAGCGCCACTCAAAAATTGAGTTGGCCTCGACCAGGCGGGCGTTGGCGAGCTCTTCGGCCAGCATGCCGGCGTCGCTGAAGGGGTGCAGCGGATCGCGAGGGTGGCCGACGATCAGGGTCGGCTGCTCGATCCCGAGTCGTTTTTCGCGGTGGGGCGCTGTCTCGCCGAGCAGCAGGCCCTCGAGCACCGCGCCGGAGGGCCCGGGTCGCTGGCGCACCCAGTCGAGCCCGATGTCAAGCATGAAATTGGTGCGTGGCAGCAGGGAGGTAACGCGCGAGGTCAGCTCGAAGGCGGGCTTGCCGTAGCGGAGGCCGAGCAGCACCGGCGTGAAGGCGCCGGCGACGGCGGGCAGGGCGTTGTCGAGCACCGGCATCTCGACGAAGAGGCCACGGGCGCGCTCGGGGTAGCGCACCGCCAGCTCGAGGCCGACGTTGGCGCCGAGCGAGGTCCCGCCCACCACCGCCGAGTCGAGCTCGAGATGGTCGAGCAGGCCCACCACCTGGCGAGCGAAGAGCGGCATCGAGTAGAGCCGCAGGTCCTCGGGCCGGTCCGAGCGGCCGTGGCCGAGCAGGTCGACGCAGATCACCCGGTTGCCGGCCGCTGCCAACTCCGGGCCGAGGCGCTCGAACATGCGCCGGTTCATCAGCAGCCCGTGGACGAGCACCAGCACCCGCTCGCCCTCCCCGTAGGAGTCGTAAGAGATCCGGTGTCCCTCGTAGCGGAAGGCGCCCATCCCGGAATCTGTACAGGACTTAGCCCGGCGAGGGCGCCGCTGTGGTGCTGCGAGCTGCCAGCCACCCCGCCACGGCGCCGATCGCGCCACCGAGGGCAAGCAAAGTGGTGGCCCGAATCGGGCGGCGCTTCAGCTTCGAGGTGGCGCCGCGGGCTGTGTGCTTGGCGGTGACCTTGGCGGCCTTGCGGGCGACGGTGCTTTTCAATGATGAATTAGCCATGTGGCACCTATACCCGCAGCAGTCGAAGGCAGACCTGATCCGCGGGCGATCGCTCGGGCCTCAGCCGACGCGGCCCGGCCACCAGGCGCGCTCCCCGCATAGGTAGGTGATCGCCGGAATCAGCAGCGAACGGACGACGAAGGTGTCGAGCAGGACGCCGATCGCGACCGTGGCGCCAATCTGGACCAGCTGCTCGAGCGGCAGCAGGATCAGCGTGGCGAAGGTGCCGGCGAGGATCAGGCCGGCGCCGGTGACCACGGTCCCGGTGCTCTGCAGGGCGATCAACATCCCCTCGCGGGTGCCGTGCGCGACCGCCTCCTCGCGGGCACGGGTCATCAGGAAGATGTTGTAGTCGACGCCGAGGGCGACGAGGAAGATGAAGGCCAGCAGGACGAGGTTGAAGCTGATCCCGTCGGAGCCGAGCAGCTCGGTAAAGGCGAAGGTGACGAGCCCCAGCGTCGCCGCGAACGAGGCGACGACGGTGAAGATCAGGTAGCCGGGCGCGACCAGGGCGCGCAGGACCGCGACCAGGATCAGGCCGACCACGAGCAGGACGATCGGCACGATCAACCGCGTGTCGCGCTCGTTGGTCTGCTCGACGTCGTAGTTCTCGGCCGGGATGCCGCCGACGAGGGCGCCCGGGGCGACCTGCGCCAGCCGCTCGCGGACGCCCTCGACCAGGTCCGCCGCCTCGCTCGAGTAGGGATTGCCGCGCAGCACGATCGCCAGTGCCGCCTCGTCGGAGAGCGAGGACGGCGGCACCGGCACGGCGAGCTTGACCGACCCGAGGTGCTCGAGCCCGTGCAGCGCCGCCTCGACTTCGCCGATCCCCAGCACCGCCGTCAGCGGTGAGCCGAGCCCGGGCGGGAAGTGTTCGTCGAGGACTTCGCTGCCGCGGCCCGATTCGGTCGAGCGGGTTTCGCCTTCGCCAAAGCCGATCGTGCCGTGCTGGACGAAGTTGCCGAGGGCGAGGACCGCCAGCGCGGCGAAGACGGTGGCGACGATCGCCCGCGGTCGCCGCCGCACAAAGCCGGCGATCCGCTCCCAGCGCTGGGAGTCCGCGGCCTTGCCAACAGCGTCCCCGGGCCAGAACGCGCGGGGGCCGAGAATCGCGAGCAGGGCGGGCAGCAGCGTCAGCGCCGCGGCGAGCATCACGGCGATCCCGATCGCCAGTACCGGACCCAGCCAGTGGGTCGACTCGAGCTCGGCGAGCAGCAGCACCAGCATCGCCGCGATCACCGTTGCCGCTGAGGCGGCAATCGGCCGCAGGCTCTCGGCAAGCGCCGCGCGCAGCGCCATCAAGGGCTCGGCGCCGGCTGCCAGCTCCTCGCGATAGCGGTGGATCAAGAGCAGCGAGTAGTCGGTGCCGGCGCCGAAGATCAAGACCAGCAGCAGGAAGGTGCCCTCGGTGTTGACCGTGATCGCGCCGGCATCGATCAGCAGGTAGGTGACCCCGATCGCGATCAGGTAGGCGGTGCCGACAACCAGCAGCGGCAGCAGCGCCAGTGGCGGCGCCCGGTAGACGAGCAGGAGCAGGAGCAGGACGAGGCTGAGCGTCGCGATCAGCAGCGTCTGCCCGGCGTCTTCGGCGACCTGCTCGAGGTCGGCGGCGAGCCCACCCGGTCCGGTCACGTAGGAGTGCAGGCCCGGATGGCGATGGGCGGCGAGGTAGGCGCGGATCTTCTTGACGCCGTGGACGATCGCGCCGCGATCTTCGGAATCGATCGCCAGCGCCACCAGGGCCGCTTCGCCGTCGCGCGAGATCGGCCCGACTCCGCGCGCAATCCGCGCCACTTCGCCCAGCGGCTGCTTGGTCTGCTCGGAGAAGGGAGCGAAGACCGGCGTCGCCCCGGAAAGGCCAAGCCGTTCGAGCCCTTCGCCGAGCTTGCCGATCGTGTCGAGGTCGGCGGCGCTGAGCCCGCCGTTGCGCTCGAAGACGACCAGCACCGGCACGTCGTTGCCGCCCTTGAAATCGCGCTGCAGGAGGTTGACCACCTGGGTCGACTCGGCATGTGCGGGCAGGTAACTGCTCTGCCCCGCCGCCGTCACGTCATTGATGTGTGCCCGCGCGAGCAACCCGGCGAGGCCGAGCGCGACCCAGACAGCGACGGTGATCCAGCGGCCGCGAGGGCCGGTAACGCTCGCGGCAAGGCGTTGGATGCGCACGGCGGCACCCTAGATGGTCCCGTCCCGGCTTCCGGTGCGCCTTATGCACCTCCTGAGTGCAAAAGGCGCACCGGAAGGGCCAAGCGCTCAGGCGCTCGCGGCCTTGGGGGCCAGCGCTGACTCCCCACCACGCCCGGGCCCACCGTCTGGCGAACCGAGTGTGCGCGGCACCAGCAGGCCGGCGCCGAAGCAGAGGATGAGGAAACCGGTTGCCATCAGGAAGGTGTCGGTGAAGCCGGTGACCGTAGGCAGGTCGCGGAGCATGTGATCGGCGATGAAGGTTGCCGAGAGCTGGCCGCCGAGGGCGCCGCCAAGCGTCCGCATCACGTTGTTCATGCCGCTGGCAACGCCGGTCTGCTCAGCCGGGACCGCCTGCACGATGAGGTTGCCGAGGGCAGCGAAGGCGAGGCCGATACCGATGCCGAGCAAGGTGGCAGCGATCAGCAGGTCGTAGGGATGTTCGTGGGCCAACGCCAGCATCGTGAAGGAGGCGGTGGCGAAAAGTGTCCCGGCGAGCAGCGCGTTGCGCGAGCCGAAGCGGGCGGAGATCGCCCCCGCGTTGAGGCCGAGGACCGTCATCCCGATCGTCGCCGGCAGCAGGTACAGCCCGGAGACGACGACCGAGGCACCGAAGCCGAAACCGGTGCTGGTCGGCAGCTGGGCGAACTGGGGGAAGACGACGAAGGAGGCGTAGAGGCCGGCGCCGAGCAGGAAGGCAGCCGCGTTGGTGGTCCAGACGCCGCGCACCCGCATCATCGTCATGTCAATCAGCGGTTCGCGACTGCGCACCTCGACTGCGATCCAGGCGCAGGAGACGAGCACCCCGAACAGGACGAGGCCGATCGTCTTGGCGGAGACCCAGCCCCAGGTGCTCGTCTGGCTGATCGCCAGCAGCACCGCCGAGAGGCCGACGGTCATCAGGGCCGCGGCGAGCCAGTTGACCTTGCCGGGCGTCCGCACCGGCGATTCCGGCACGAAGCGCCAGGTGGCGACAGCGGCGAGAACAACCGCGACCAGTGGGATCCAGAAGAGCCAGTGATAGTCGAGCCGCTCGAGGATCACCCCGGAGAGGACGATGCCAAGCCCGCCGCCGATGCCGAGGATCGCCGAGAGCATGCCGATGCCACCCGCCACCTTCTCGGCCGGGAACTCGTCGCGGACGATGCCGTAGGCGAGCGGGAAGATGCCACCGCCAGCCCCCTGGATGAAGCGAGCGGCGATCAGCAGCGGCAGCGAGTTGGAGACCGCCGCCAGCAGGGTGCCGGCAGCAAGGATGACCAGGGTCCAGAGCAACAGTCGCTCCTTGCCGTACATGTCGCCAAGGCGGCCAAGGATCGAGGTGCCGACCGAGGCGGCCAGCAGGTAGCCGGTGAGCAGCCAGGTGATCCCGGTCTCGCTGGTGCCGAGGTCCTCCTGCATCGTCGGCAACGCCGGCACCACGGCGGAGCTGAGCAGCGCGTAAGCGAGCCCGCCGAGGGCGAGCACTGCCAGGGTCAGATTGGGATGCGTCCGGTCCTGGGGGGACGAGGTCATGCGATCTCCTGCTCGGGCGAGGCACTTACGCCGGGTAAGCGCGTCACGCTATCGAAAGTGCTCACTCGGCTGACTCTTTTTGCCGCCGATCGCTATGCGAACATACGTTCCCA
Source organism: uncultured Solirubrobacterales bacterium (assembly GCA_963701265.1). Taxonomy (GTDB): domain Bacteria; phylum Actinomycetota; class Thermoleophilia; order Solirubrobacterales; family 70-9; genus VRUE01. The sequence goes on along the minus strand of OY969581.1, from coordinate 1,273,008 downwards.
TTCGATCAGAGGAGCAGCAATGCCGCAATTCGACGCATACGAAGACCTGGTTGGGAAGTGGCGCTGGCGCCTGCTCGGCGCTGACGGCCGTACGGTCGCGACTGCGGGCGAGTCGTTCGATTCGCACTGGCACGCCCTGAGAGCCGCCGAAAACGTGCGTGGCGCGGCTTCGGGCGCCCGGATCTCGGGGACCCCGGCCGACGGCGTAGCCGACGCCCTGGGTGCGATCATCGACCGCGAGCTCGCCCACAGCTAGCGGGCTCGCGAGAGCGGCTAGGGAGTACCCGGAGCGAGCGGCCGGGTGGCGGTGCCGACGGCATTGCCATCGACCAGCGAGGTAATGCTGACCATCGCCTTTTTCGGCACCGAGTCGATCGTCACCGAGTTGCCCTTGATCAGCTTCGGCTTGCCCTTTCCAATCTTGACCGAATAGGACGAAACGCCGCACGAGGCGCGCCAGCTCAGGATCAACCCCTTCTTCGCGCGCTTCACCTTGAGGCCGGACGGGGCGCCGGGACCGCCGTAGGACGACAGCGGGATCGACTCCCGCAGCCCGCCGCCCTGGAAGACGAGTGCTCGCACACGACGGATGCCCGGCGCCGGGGGCACCAGCTTCAGGCTCCCCTTCGCCTTGGCGGCCTTGCTGAGGATCCGGGTGTCGCCCGCGGCGCCTTCGTCGACCAGCATCACGGCCTGCCCCGGCTGGCGCTTCAGCGACCAGCGCAGCGTCGGTGCGCAGGTGTCGCCGCTACTCGAGCCGCTGACGACCGGTTCGGGCGCGGGCCGGGCGAAGCCCAGCCCGCTGACGCTGCTACCGGCTTGCGCGGCCACCTTCCAGCGGCCAGCCTTGGGACTCGATAGCAGCAGGTAGGTAGCGCCCTCGGCGCCGTTGGGCAGGGCCCGAACGAACTTGCCTTCGCTCGGCTTGACCGGCTCGGTGAGAAAAGCCCCCGACGGACCGCTGAGCTTCACCACCGGTGCCCCGGAAGGCCCGTTGCCCTTGACCTCGAGCGCCAGCATCGAGGTTCCCTTGGGCACGGTGAAGCTCTTCGCGCCGCCCGCCTTCGAGACGCTGGCGATGCGGGCGCCCTTTGGCGGCGTCGCCCGGTAGGGGCCGAGGTCACAGCCAGCAATCTTCGGCGCCTCGGCTTTGAAGTTGTAGGTGACGCCGAACTCGCGGCCGCTGGAGCTGCGCACGCAGCCGACCGCGATCGGAGTCGATGAGTTGAGCAGGAAGTTGCCCTGCATCGCGCGCCAGCCCAGCACGTTCATCTGGCCAAAGCCTTCGGCGAAGAAGACGCCGTTGACCGTGTCGACCCACGATTTGCCGTCGCCGTGCAAGGCGAACACGTTGCCGGCTTTGAAATCCAGAGCGCCGCTGAACGCGAACGAGGCGGAGGGGATGATCAGCTTCGCGGTGCCGTCGAGGATCTGCTGGTCCCAGAATTTGACTTTGCCGTTGCCGCTCAGAGTCAGGTCTTCCAGCGAGGCCGGATGATCGCCTTCGCTGATGCTGCCGCCGAAGGTGAGGTCGAGCGCGGTCAATTCCTCCGGGTAGACGACGAATTTGCCCAGCAGCGGAATGTTGAGTTCCTTTGCGCCGCCGGGGAATTTGGGCCCGACGCTGACCCCCAACGAGGCCTCCGATTTGAACGGTTCGCCCTCGTTCGTCTGGCCAAATTTGATCCCGAGCCGCTGCAGGTGCAGCAGCGGCGGCTCGAGCAGCACGTTGAGGCCGTTGATGGAGAGCGAACCCCCCTTCAGCTGCAGCCTGTTGTTGACGAAGAACTCGGCGCTCAGTTTGGAGCCGGAGAACTTGGCGGAAAACGGTTTCAGACCGGCGAAGCTGCCCCCCACGGACCACCAGTGGGTCTTGAAGTCGAAGCTGCCTTTGACCGAGTCGACGGTCAGAACGCCGGCGGCGCGGCCCATTCCCGGCAGGCAGAAGACCTGCTGCAGATCCTTCGCTTCAAAGGACGCGGAGCGGAAGCCGTCGTCGTTCGTCTGGGTCAGCGAGAGCACGGTCGCCGCCTTGCCCTTGCATTTCTGTTCCGGGTATTCCTTGCCGAAACCGGTGTCGGTCTTGGTGTTCATCACCACCGTCGTTTTGCCGGCTTCGAATTTGAGGTCCAACTTGTCGGCGACGTCGAAGCCCTGGACCGTCTTGCCTTTGCTGTCGAGCGCAGTCAGTTCGTACTTCGTTTCCGCGCTCGGGAAATCAAGGTCGAAGGAGGGAATTCTGACTTTGGCGTCGTTGCCGAGTTTGGCTTCGCCGCCGCCAAAGCTGACTCGGCGCGCCTGCTTGTCGAGCGTGACTTTGCCGCTCGGGTAGAGGTCGAGGCCGTTCATCGTGAACTTCTCGTCGGTCTCCCACTTTTCGTCCTCGACTTTGGTGAAGCAGCCGCGCACGGCGACCATCGAGCTGCCGAAGTCGACCTTCTTCACGCAGCCCTCGACTTTCCAGTCGAGGGTGGCCGTCTGATCCGAAGCCAGCTCGATGTCCTTCGTCTTCGGACATTCCTCGCCGGCGCCAACGGCGCAGGCCTGCGGGTCGTCGGCCGAGAGGTGGACGTCACCGGCGCGGGCGGTTAGCTCGTAGTGACCGCTCTCGTCACTGACCGAGGTGTCGAGGCGACCACCTTCGGGGTCGTCGGCGCGGATCGTCACACCGGCTTCCGGATTGCCTTCTTCGTCTTTAACCGTGCCCTTGATCTTGCCCGGCGGCGGCGCCTCAAAATCGACGTGCTGGTTGGGGCCGACGGTGAGCTGTTTGCTCGTGTTGCATTTCGGCAGATCCGCCTTGACGCACTGTTTCCCGGCGGTGCGGATGCTGCCCGAGCCCGCTTCGACCAGCATCTCGTACTGGCCCATCTTGTTCGTCGTCACCGAGTAGCTATCGCCGCCGATCGTCGCCGTCACCTCAGTGAAAGCCGCGGGTCGCAGTTCCTGGCGCGGCCCAAAGCGGTCCATCACCGTGCCCTCGATGATGTATTCGTCGCCGCCGATCACGGCGTAGTAGTCCTGCTCGCGAGCGTTGAAACAGCAGAAGTCGAGCTGCTTGCGCACATAGCCGCCGGTCGGGCCGTCGATTTTCACCGTACAGCTGTGCTCGCCGAGCCCACAACCGCTGATCACCGTGCCGGGCAGGCTGCCAAAGCCGGTTATCGCCCAGCCCGGCAGCCACTCGGCGCTGATCGTCAGCGTTTCGCCGACGCGGATCACGTGCGGGCTGATGTTGACGTTGCCGACCGAGGTGTCGTCCATCGCCTGCGGCTCGCTGGCAACGCAGCCGCTTACACCGCCCTGGAAGAGGCCGCCGCACTCCTTCCACGGGGGAGTGCCCAGCTGGGTGACAGCCGCGGCGCTCGACGGCCCGGCGAGGGCAGCCATCGCGACTGCGCCCAAGAGCAGGAAGCGCCGAGTCATCGTTTTCCTCCTTTGAGCCGCAGCGGCAAGGTCAGCTTGGCGCTCACCTTGCCCTTGGCGATCGAGATCGTCGCCACGGCGCCAAGTGAGGCCGTGTCCAGCATCTTGCGCCCGCTGGCCGTCAGGGCGGCAGTCAGCGTGGTCGGGCCCGAGCCGCCCTTGGCCGAGCCGGTGGCGACCACGCTCTTGCCGCTGCGGACGACCGCCTTCGCCTTGCAGCCGGGGCAGTTGAGCTCGCCGAGGTCGATCAGCACGCCAGGCGACAGCAGCAGCCGCGCGTTGCGGTGCGGCACGCCGCTAAGCGAGGCAAGCAGCGTCGCCGGCGTCAGCTTTCCACGGGCGTCAACGGCCACTCCCGGAGGCGCTGGGATCGGTCCCGGATCGACCGGCGTGACTGGCGTCGGCTCCGGCCCACCGGCGGCCGAGAGATCGCAGACGGTCGCCGTATCGACTGGATCTGCCTCGATCGTCTTGCCGGCTGCGACGTCGCAGGTGAGCGCGTCTTTTTCACCGTCGCGGGCCAGAATTGAGTCGGCGCCGGTGCCGCTTTTCAGAGCGTCTTCGCCTTCTCCGCCGACGATGAAGTCATCCCCGCCGAGGCCGTCGATCTGATCGTCCCCTTCGCCACCGAGCAGGCGGTTGGCGCCGCCGTCTCCGCTCAGCGTGTCACCGAACTCTCCACCCAGAACACCCTCCGTCTGGGCGTTGTCGCCCTCTCCCGCGTAGCCGTCGTTGGCAATGCCGTCGAGGGTGACCGCCACCGGTGCGCCCGCGGACGAGTAGTCGGCGAGGTCGGTGCCCCCCTGCCCGTCGAGCAGATCCGCCCCGGGGCCACCGACGAGCTCGTCAGCCCCTTCGCCGCCGTGCAGCTGGTCGGCTCCGGGCCCACCGACCAAGGTCTCATCAGCAGCGCCGCCGATCAGCGAGTCGGCCGCGTTGCCGCCGCGCACGACGTCGCTGTCGACGTTGTCTTTCTCGCCCACCTGACCGTCGTTGGCAACGCCGTCGAGGGTGACGGTCAGGGCGCCGGTGGCATCGGCGTAGTCGGCGAGGTCGGTGCCCGCGTCGCCGACGATCGCGTCTTCGCCGCCGCCACCGCGCATGGTGTCGTCGCCGTCGTCACCGTGGATCGCATCGTTGCCGCCGCGGCCTTCGAGCACGTCGTCGCCGCCACCGCCGTTGAGGTTGTCGACGGCATTGGCCCCGGTCAGCAGGTCAGCAGAGCCCATGCCGTTGATCGTCACCGCGTTGTCGTTGACGTTGCTGAGGATGTTCGGGCCGTCGTCGCCGCTGAGGACGCTGCCGGCACCGCCGCAGGAGATCGCGTTCTCGAAGCCGAGCACGTTTGAGGGCCTGCCGCTACCGACGCCGGGGCCGTCGTTCTCGACGCCGTCGAAGCTGACGCTGCAGGTGCCACCGTTCGAGAAGTCGAGCGTGTCTTCGCCGGACCCCCCGTCGAGCAGGTCATCGCCGGAACCGGTCTGCCTGATCGTGTCGTCGCCACCCCCGGCGTCGATCTGATCGCCGATGTCGCCGGTGACGTCGGGGCGATCGCCGTTACCGATGATGGTCTCGTTCGCGGCACTGCCGACGATCGTGTCGGCGCCGCCGCCACCGCCGACCACCGTGGTCACATTGAGGACGTTCATCGGGTAGTCGGGATTGCCCGGCGCTCCGCCCCCCGCCTCGAGGTCGTTAGCGACTCCGTCGAGGCTGACGGTGACACCGCCAAACGGATACGGGTAGCAGCCGAACGCGTCGAAGTAGACGGTGTTGGCGCCCGGCCCGCCGTCGATCACGTCGACCAGCCCGGGGTGAGCAGCGCCGCACTCGTCCGGCCGCAGCACGTCGTCCCCCTCGCCGCCGGAGAGCAGCGGGTCGCTGTCGCCCTGACCGCGAAGTTCGTCGCCGCCGCCTTCACCAATGAGCGTGTCATTGCCGTTGCCGCCGCTGAGGAGGTCGTTGCCACCGCCGCCGTGGATGGTGTCGGCGCCGGAACCGCCGCTGAGCGCCGCGGGCAGGACGATCGGGGGCGCGACCGTGATCGTGTTGGTGCCGGACGGGTCGCTGATCGAGATTGCGGTGAGGTCGACCGTCGGGCACAAGGCGCCGCCGCTTCCGTCAGAGGCGCATCCCGCGCCGATGGACACCGTCGCGCCGCTGCCCGTATCGGTAACGCCGTAGTTGCCGCCGCCCGGATCGGTCACGACGATGACGTTGTCGCCGCCGTCACCGAGGACGGTGAGCGTCGTGCCCGCCACGGAGACAGACGTGCTCGCCGCCGCCACGGGCGCGAAGACGAGAATCGATGTCAGCGCCGCGAGCACGGCGACTGCCCTGGCTATTTGCTCTCCCCTGCGAGTGGACTCAACCGGCGGAGCTTAGCCTCCACAGCACCCCCAGCGGGCTAGCAGGGCCTCTATTTGGCACCTATTTCCCCCTTGCGGTGCAGAAAAGCTAACTAAATGCTTTTTTCTGCCTGAGTGCAGGAAAAATCTTCTTTGTACGGAGAGGACAAAAAGGGCAAGAAGCGTCTCCGCTCCACCACTAAAGCTCGCTCGTACATTCGCCGATGGCCCTCAAGTCGGGTGCTCAAGACCCGGCTCATCCAATTAATCAAGGGGGAAAAGAAATGCGCTGGACCACCAAGAAGAGGGCGCTTGTCGCACTCGGCTGTGCCTGCGCTCTTGCGGTGACCGGCGCCGCGATTGCGTACTTCACGTCAAGCGGGTCGGGCACCGGCACCGCAACCGTCGGTTCCAGTTCCGCAGTGACGCTGCACGCGACGATCTCCTCGAGCCTCTACCCGGGCTCGTCCTCACCGGTCTCCTTCACCGTTGACAACCCGTCATCGGGCGTTCAGCGGGTCGGCACCGTCAGCCTCGCCAGCATCTCCGTCGACGGCGCGCACTCGAGCTGCAGCACCACGCTCGGCGGCGGCAACCCTGACTTTTCGATGGCGGCCGTTCCGGTCAACCAGGTGATCAACCCGGGCAACGGCCAGAGCGTCGCCGCCACCGGAACGCTGACGATGAACGAAACGGGCACCAACCAGGATGCCTGCCAGGGCGCGACGTTGACGCTGCACCTGACCAACAACTAGACCACGCGGGGCTGACGGGGTCATGCGCACCACGCACGGCGTACTGGCCGTGCTGGTCGGGATCGCCGGCCTCGGCGCCGTCGCCTACGCGGCTACCCCCAAGGGCCCCAACCCTGGCTCCGCTCCCAAAGCTGAGCGGAGCCAGGGCGTCGCCTCCCTGCCCAAACCGAAGATCACCATGCACCCTGACAAGCTGTCCACATCCACCAGTGCAAAGTTCGCTTTCGCCGTTCGCGGCAGTAAACCGCGCTTCCAGTGCCGCCTCGACGGCCGTTCCTGGAGCGCTTGCCAGGCTCCGGTGACCTTCAGCAAGCTGGCGAGCGGCAGCCACAGCTTCTCGGTGCGCAGCGTCGGCGCCCGGGGGAAGCGCAGCAAGACCACTCGCTTTCGCTGGCAGGTGCTGGAGCCAAAGGACTTCTCGATCACGCCGCAGCTTGCCAGCCTCGGACCACTGTTTCCCGGCGCCCCGGCTCAGGCGCTGCCGTTGGTGATCACGAACCCGAACCCGGTGCCGATTCTCGTCACCAGCCTGCAGGTCAGGGCAACTGCCGATCCGGCTGGCTGCACCAGCGCCGACAACCTCATCCTCTCCGGCGCCAGCGCCTCGAGCGCAACCCCGATCAAAGTGCCCGCGAGCGGCTCGGTGAGCCTGCCGGCACCGGGCGCCTCAGCTCCCTCGATCCAGCTGCGTGACCTGCCAGTGAGTCAGGACGCCTGCCAGCGGGCCCAATTCCCGCTGACGTTCTCCGGAACGGCCCGGGGATGAGACGGCTGCTGCCAAGCACCGTCGCCGGTATCGCGACCTTTGCCGTGCTGGCGATCAGCGCCACCGGTATCGCCGTCGCCTACTTCACCACAAGCGGCACCGGCCAAAGCACCCCGGCGGTCGTCTCGGCGATCGCCAAACCCGTGATCTCCGCGGCCACGGCGGCGACCGGAGGGACCGTCGCCCTGACCTGGGGTGCCGTCACCGCTCCGGGACCGGGAACCGTCACCTACACGGTCAGCCGCAATGGCGAAAAAGCAGCCGGAACCTGCGCGCCGACGCTGTCCGTCGTCACCTGCGCCGACAGCGGGCTCGAACCGGGCACCTACACCTACGTCGTCACCGCCAAGTGGCGCACCTGGAGCACGAGCAGCTCGGGCAAAGCGGCAACCGTCGCCGTCGGCCCGATCGACCGCTTCGTGCTCGGCGCCTCCTCGACGACGCCAACAGCAGGCGCCGCCGACAACCTGACCCTGACCGCCAAGGACGCAAAAGGAGGCACGGTCACGACCTACATCGGCTCACACGAAATCACCTTCAGCGGTGCCCCGGCCGGTCCCAACGGAACCGCGCCCACCGTCGCCGACAGCTCCGGGGCGGCAATCGCCTTCGGCAGCGCCACGTCGCTCAACTTCACCGCGGGCGTTGCCTCGGTCTCCTCCACCACCAACGGCGTGATGAGGCTCTACAAGAGCGGCGCAACCTCGATCGAAGCAAGTGAGGGCTCAATTTCGACCACGACGCCGCTGGCGCTGACCGTGACTGCCGCCACGGCCTCCAAGTTCGTCCCAACAGCCGCCGACACCACGCCGACGGCGGGTGAAACCGACAACCTGACGATCACCGCCATCGACGCCTATGGCAACCTGGCGACCTCCTACACCGGCTCCAAGAGCCTGACCTTCTCGGGAGCGACGACGATCGGCGTCTTCAAACCGACCGTCGTCAACAGCTCCGGAACCGCGACCGCCTTCGGCACCGCGACCGCGATCACCTTCAGCGCCGGCGTCGCCACGGTCTCATCGTCCAAAAACGGCGTGATGACGCTCTACAAGGCGGAGTCGCCGAGCATCTCGGTCACCGACGGCACCGTCACCACCGCGACACCGCTGGCAGTGACGGTGGCCCCAGCGGCGGCGACCAAGCTCGTTCTCGCCGCGACCACCACCGCGCCCACGGCCGGCGCCGCCGACAACCTCACCACCACCGCCCAGGACGGCTACGGCAACACCGCCACGAGCTACGCCGGCTCCCATAGCCTCACCTTCTCCGGACCTGCGGCCAGCCCCAACGGAACAGTCGCCACGGTCTCGAACTCCGCCGGCACCGACATTCCCGTCGGCAGCGCCACGGCGATCGACTTCAATGCCGGCGTGGCCACGGTCAGCGGCAGCAAAAACGGCGTGATGACCCTCTACAGGAGCGGCGCCGTCAGCCTCAAAGTCAGCGATGGCACGCTCCCCGAAGCCAGCCTGTCGGTGACGGTGGCGGCGGCAACCGCAGCGAAATTTGTCCTCACCGCGGTCACGACCACGCTCGCCGCGGGCGAAGCGGACAACCTCACGATCACCGCACGGGACACCTACGGCAACACGGCGACCGCCTATGCCGGCTCCAAGAGCCTCATCTTCTCCGGCGCCGCGACCGTCAGCACCTACAAACCCACCGTCACCAACAACTCCGGCAGCGGAGTCGCAACCGCTTTCGGCAGCGCGACCGCGATCACCTTCACGGCCGGCGTGGCCACGGTCAGCTCCGCCAAAAACGGCCAGATGAAGATCTACGCCGCTGGCGAAGCCGATGTCGAAGTCAGCGATGGGACGATCTCGGCCGAAGCGCCACTGGAGGTGACCGTGTCCCCGCTCGCCGCGAACAAATTCGTTCTCACCGCGACCAGCACCACGCCCACCACCGGCGAAGCCGACAGCATCACGACCACGGCCCGGGATACCTACGGCAACGTCGCCACCAGCTACACCGGCGCCAAGAGCCTCACCTACTCCACCGCCGCGGCCAGCCCGAGCGGGGTCAGCCCGACCGTCTCGGACTCCTCCGGTGCCGACGTCGCCTTCGGCAGCGCCACCGCGACCAACTTCAGCGCCGGCGTGGCCACGGTCAGCGGCAGCAAAAACGGCGTGATGAAGCTCTACAAGACCGGCGCGACCAACCTTCAGGCCACCGACGGCACCCTGCTCACCCCCACCGCCCTGGTGGTGACGGTCGCCCCCGGGACGGCGGTCAAATTCGCCTTCTCCGCCTCGGCGACCAGCCTCGTCGCCGGCGGCTCCTCCAACCTCACCACCACCGCCCAGGACAGCTACGGCAACACGGTGACGACCTACACCGGCTCCAAGAACCTCACCTACTCGGGCGCCTCGGCGAGCCCGAACGCAACCGCGCCGACGGTCACCAACAACTCCGGGAGCGGGGTCGCAACCGCCTTCGGAACCGCGACCGCAACCACCTTCACCTCTGGCGTGGCCTCGGTTTCCTCCTCGAAAAACGGGCAGCTGAAGCTCTACCGAGCCGAAACGGCGAGCGTCTCGGTCAGCGACGGCACGATCTCGAGCGCCGCCCCGATCGTCTTCACGGTCACCCCCACCACCGCCTCGAGGTGGGGCCTGACCAACATCAACATCAGCGCCGGCTCGCTGGGCTCGACCTGCCTCTTCACCTGCACCGTGACCAGCCTCGGCAACAGCGGCACGGTGAAAGCCAGGGTCGCCGTCACCGACACTTACGGCAACACGGTCAGCGCCGTCGGCTCCGGCCACTCGGCGAAAGTCACCGTCACCTCCGGCAGCGGCACGATCAGCGGCAGCCCGCTGGCGATCCCCGCCACCGGCGCCGCCGAATCGGCGACCAGCTTCACCTTCACCTCCAAATCCTCTGGCAGCTTCACTGAAACGATCACCGCGGCGGCCCAGGAAGGCACCGCCTACACCCCCGCGACGCTGACCGCGACCAAATAGCCGCTACGGCGCCGCCCGCGGCTCGAGCTGAATCTCCTGCTCGGCCCGCGGCGTGCCCTCCTCGATCTCGGCGCTGCGCTCGCGCTCGGCATTCGAGCTGGTGGCCGAAGAGGATCGCCAGGTTGCTGATCCAGAGCCAGACCAGCAGCGCGACCAGGCCGCCGAGGGTGCCGTAGGTCTTGTCGTAGGAGCCGAAGTTGGCGACGTAGGTGGCGAAGGCGGCCGAGGCGACGGCCCAGGCGACCATCGCCACCAGGCAGCCCGGCGTCACCCAGCGGAAGCCGCGCAGCTTCGCGTTCGGCGCGGCGTAGTAGAGGAGGTCAACCATGAGCACAAAAACCGCCACCATCACCGGCCACTTGGCGATGCTCCAGACGTCGACCGCGGTGCCGCTGAGGCCGACCGGGTCGGCTACCGCTTCGACGATCGGCCCGGTGAGCACGAGGCCGAGCGCGAGCAGGGCCATCGCCACGACCATCGCCAGCGTCACCGCGAGCTGCAGCGGGCGCAGCTTCCAGAACGGCCGGCCCTCGGCGGTCTCGTAGATCACGTTGGAGGCACGGATGAAGGCGCCGATGTAGCCGGAGGCCGACCACAGCGCCACCGCGAGGCCGAAAACGAAGGCAAAGCCGGCGGCGCCCTGGTTGGAGGCGACCGAGTCGATCGGCCCTTCGAAGGTCTGCGCCGCCGATTCCGGACCGATCGAGGTGATGATCTCGGTCAAGCTCGAAGTCGTCGTCCGCGGGTCGCCGAACAGGCCCAGCAGCGAGACGAGCGCGATCAGCGCCGGAAACAGCGAGAGCAGCCCGTAATAGGTGAGGGCCGCCGCCCAGTCGGTCAGGTTGTCCTCGCGGAACTCGCTGGCGGTCCGCTTCAGCGTCGCCCAGGCACCTGGCGCTTGCGCGCTTCCGTCGGACTCGTGTGAGTGCTCGCTGACCACTGCAGGAACGAGTACCCCGATTTCTGAGTCCCTACCGAGAGCAGCAGCCGACGAGCTCAGCCTCTGGAGCCGCGCACCGAGAGGTAGCGCGTCGCCACGATCCGCCCTCCCACTCGCCACCTCACCCTGTGCGATCCCAGCACGCCACTGGTGATCTTGTTGACATAGGTGACGCCCGCTTCGGCCTGCTGGTTGCGCGCGCAGATTTCTTTGCCGGTGGGGTAGCGCACGCAGAGCGAGTAGCGAACCGCTTGGGAAGCGCGGAAGAACGCACCCTTCTTTTGACGCCGAGCACAACTGCTTGCCGGCGCGGCGCGGGCGCTCACTGAGCAGGCCAAGTAGGTGCGAAAGGTCGGCACAGGGGGCGCCGGCGCCGGGCTCGTCAACAGGGGCCGTCGGGGCAGTTCCTCGCAGGCGATCCCGTCGTTGTCTCCGTCAAGCCTCGACGGGTCAGTGGGCCACTTCTGCAGATAGGCCTGGGCATCATCCTGGTAGGTGAAGTTGGCGCAGTTGTAGATATTGCCCGGGATTTCCCCCTGGGTGTGCGTAATCGCCGTGTCCGCGGCGACGAGGAACTGCCCGGACACCAAATCCCATCGCTCGATCTGAGCGCAGAGCTGTACATCAGCTTCGGGTCCGTGCGGCAAAAACGTGATCGTGCGAGCGCCCGTCCCACCGGAGCTCGACAGCGATTCGAAGGCGACGAGGGGTTCACCCCCCTGTACGCACGAGCTCCCCGGAGTCGTCAGGTAGGCGTGCAGGAATTCGCCGAAGCAGCTGCCGCTGCATGAGTCCCACGAGTAGTTGATCCCGGCGGTCATCGACACGCCCGGCTGCTCGCTGAAGCTCGTGATGTCAATCGACGCCGCGCGCGCCGCGCTGGCGGGCAGCGCGATCGCCGTCAGCACGATGAGAAACGCACTGATTAATTTCTTGGTACTGCTCAGAATGATCGCGGAAGCCTAACGCCCTTCCCGGAGTGAGGCCGCTAAGCCCCCGCCGGCTCCGGCTCGGCCTCGAGCGGGGCGCCTTCGACGACCTCCTCGCGCTCGATGTCGCCCTCGCGGACCATCCACAGCGCCGCGACCGCGCCGGCAAAGGAGAGCAGGGCGCCGAGCAGGAGGATCTCGTTGAGGCCGTGCAGGAAACCCTGTTCGGCCGCTGCCTGGACCTTGGCCTGCGCCTGCTGGGGCACGTTGGCGATCGCCTGCGGCAGGGCTCCCGAGGAAGTCGCTTCGACCAGCCCGCGCGCTTCCTCGCCGCTGACCGCGTTGCCGGCCAGCTCCTCGGTCTTCGAGGCACCGGCGCCGAGGAAGATCGCGCCCCAGGCGGCGATCCCGACCGCGATCCCGACCTGGCGAAAGGTGTCGTTGATCCCGGCCGCCATGCCGCTGCGCTCTTTGGGGACGACGCTGAGCGCGACGTCGGCGATCACCGGGTTGAGCAGGCCGACGCCGATGCCGCTGATCACGAAGCCGGCCAGCAGCGCCGTCCACTCGGAGTCGACGCCGAGGCCGCCCATCAGCAGCAGGCCGAGGCCGGTCAGCGCCAAGCCGGCGCTCATCAGCCAGCGGGCCTGCACCTTGGCCAGCGCCAAGCCGGCCAGCGGCGCGACGATGAAGGAGGCGATCGTGATCGGCAGGTAGCGCAGGCCGGCGTCGATCGGCGAGTAGCCGAGAAAGCTCTGCAGATAGAGCGTCAAGTAGAGGAAGAGCGCGAACATCGAGCCGGAGACCGCAAACGCAGCCAGCTGCACGCCGGTGAAGGCGCGGCGACGGAAGAGCGAGAGCGGCAGCATCGGCTCGCGAACCCGCTGCTCGATCACGGCGAAAGCGGCAAGCAGCACAACGGCGCCAACCAGGAGCGAGACGATCGCCGGGCTCCCCCAGCCCGCGTCGTTGCCGCGCACCAATCCCAGGACGAGCAGGAAGAGCGCGCTCGAGAAGGTGAGCAGGCCGCCCCAGTCGATCCGGGTCGCGGAAGGGTCACGCGACTCGGCCAGCTTCCAGTAGGTGACGCCGATTGCCGCGATCCCGATCGGCACGTTGATCAGGAAGACCCACTCCCAACCGAGACCGTCGGTGAGCAGGCCGCCGACCAGTGGCCCAATCGCCACGGCGACGCCGATCGTGGCGCCGTAGATGCCCATCGCCATGCCGCGTTCGGGCCCCGCCGGGAACTCCTGGGCGACCAGGGCGAGTGAGACGGCGAACATGATCGCGCCGCCGACGCCCTGCAATGCGCGCGAAAGGTTGAGGAAGGTCGGATCCGGTGACAGCGCGCAAAGCAGCGAGGCAACCGAGAAGACGGCGAGGCCGATTGCGAAGACGCGGCGGCGGCCGAGGCGGTCGGCCAGCGAGCCGGCGGTGAGGACGAGGGCAGCGAGCGAGAGCGCGTAGGCATCGATCACCCACTGAAGATCGGAGAAGCTGCCGCCGAGGTCCTTCTGGATTGCCGGTAGCGCCGTGTTGACCACGGTGATGTCGAGCAACAGCATGAACGTCGCCACGCAGACGGCGCCGAGGGTCCACCACTTGCGTTCCATTTGAGTCTCCTAAGTGCCGTGTACAATTTCGTCAGGAGTCCTTGTAAGGTGGCCTGACCAGATGACCTTATCAGGCGACCTGACGATATGCGTGACGCCAACCACACAGCCCCAATTGCCCCGGGAACGATCCCGCTTCCCGGCCTGCTCGAGATCGCCGGCGAGGCGATGCTGGCCGAGTTCCGGGAAGAGCTGACCAAGAGCGGCTACGAGGACCTCCGTCCCACCCACGGCTGCGTCTTCCGCTTCGTCCGCGAGGACGGCATGCGCCTGACCGAGCTGGCAAGCCACGCCGGCATCACCAAGCAGTCGGCCGGCGAGCTGGTCGACGACCTGGTCGGACTCGGCTACGTCGAACGCATCGCCGACCCCGACGACAAACGGGCCAAGCTGATCTGCCTCACCGGGCGCGGCCAGGAGGCGCAGCGGGTCGGCTTCAACCTCTTCACCAAGATTGAGCAGCGCTGGGCCGAGCACTTCGGCGAGCAGCGCTTCGAGCTGCTGCGCGAGCTGCTCGAGGAGATCGCCGCCGACCGCGCCCCCGCCGCCGTACCGGAGCTCTCGCAGGCAGCACTCGCCGGCACGCGCGGCGAGTAGCGCCGGCTCAGGCGGGCAGCGGGCTGAAGCGGTAGTCGTCGAGGTCGAAGTGGGCGCTGTGCCAGGCCACCTCGAGCGTGGTCGCCGAGCGAAACGGTGCGTCGCCGCGTGAGTCGAAGTAATAGCTGTTCGCCCCGGCGCAGTTGTTGGTGAAGAAGACCTGGCGGCCGCGGCGCGAGAGCATCGTCTCGAAATAGCGCTGGTTCGCCTCGCGGCTGACCTCGACCGCGGTCGCGCCGCTCTGACGCGCACGGCGCAGGCAGCGGACGATGTGGCGCGCCTGGTTCTCGATCAGGGTGAAGTAGCTGGCGCCGTTGAAGCCGTAGGGGCCGAGGATCAGGAACATGTTGGGGAAGCCGGGGACGCTGACCCCCTCGTAGGCCTGGAAGCGGTTGGCGTCCCACCACTGCGCGAGTTCTACCCCGTCGCCGCCGTGGACCGGGAACGGCGGCAGGTTGCCGCTCTCGAAGACCTGGAATCCGGTGGCGAGGATGAGGGCGTCGATCTCGTGCTCGCTCCCATCCACGGTGCGGATCGAGTTCGGCGTGATCGTCTCGATCGAGGCGGTCTCGAGCTCGACGTTGGGGCGGTTGAAGGTCGGCAGGTACTGGTTGGAGAAGCTCGGCCGCTTGCAGCCGAGCCCGTAGCGCGGGGTCAGCTTGTCGCGCACCGCCGGGTCGCGGACCTGGCGGCGCAGGTGCCTGTGCCCGAGCCGTTCGGCACCGCTGGCGAGCGGCAGGACGCCGTGGAAGTGCGCCGGCAGCGGAAAGTTGACCTCGACGTAGGCCTGGCTGAGCGCACGGGCGGCGGCCTGGGCGCCGGGGACCCGTTCGAGCGTCCGCCGCATCCCCGGGCCGAGCCGCGCGTCGGGCTTGGGCAGGCACCAGATCGGCGTCCGCTGCAGCACGACGAGCTTCTCGACCGCGGGAGCGATCGAGGGAATCACCTGGACCGCCGAGGCGCCGGTGCCGATGATCGCCACGCGGCGACCGCGCAGGTCCTGCGAGTGGTCCCAGCGGGCGGTGTGCATCACCGTGCCCTCAAACGAGTCGAGCCCGGCAATCGCAGGCGGCTTGGGCTGGGTGAAGACCCCGGTCGCGCCGACCAGGAAACGCGCCGTCAGCTCGGGACCGTCTTCCATACCCAGGCGCCAGAGGTGCTGCTCGGAATCAAACGTCGCTGAAGTGACTTTGGCCTTGAAGCGGATCCGCGAGCGCAGGCCGTAGCTGTCGACGCAGTGCTCGGCGTAGGCCTTGAGCTCGTTCCCCGGCGCGTAGACGCGCGACCAGTCGGCCCGCTGCTCGAAGGAGAACTGGTAGCTGAAGGAGGGGATGTCGACCCCGATGCCGGGATAGGTGTTCCAGTGCCAGGCACCGCCCACCCCGTCGCCGGCCTCGAGCAGGACCCAGTCCCGCATCCCGGCCCGGTCGAGCTTGATCGCGGTGCCGATGCCGGAGAAGCCGGCGCCGATGACCACAACCTCGTGATCGGGCTGCGGGTCACTCTGGCGATCCATCGTCTGATGTTCCCACGCTTCCCGCGATGGCGACCATCTAGGCTGAGCGCAGATGGCCACCGGCCGGGTTCTCTCCCACTCCCAGCTCGCCACCCTCGCCGCGCTCGGCGAGGAGCGCAGCGCGGAGGTCGGCGAGAAGCTCTTCGAGGTTGGCGACGCGAGCTACCCCTTCATCGCCATCCAAGAGGGCGAAGTCGCGATCACCGACGCCTCCGGGCGGGAGATCGTCCGCCACTGCGCCTCCGGCTTTCTCGGCGAGATGAACCTGCTCTCAGGCCAGACCGTCTTCCTCACCGCCGTCGTCACCCAGCCGCTGCGCTACATCGCGGTCGATCGCGAAGTGCTGCGCAAGCTGCTCTTCGAGGACGGCTCGCTCTCCGACCTCTTGCTCTCCGCCTTCATCGAGCGCCGCGAGCTGCTGCAGCGCGAGCAGGGAGTCGGGATCGAGATCGTCGGACCGCACGAGTCGAGCGAGACCCGGCGGCTGCTCGAGTTCGCCAGGCGCCAGCGTCTCCCCCACTTCTGGCTCTCGCCGGATGAGAACGCCGAGGCGGCGGCGCTGCTCGAGCCACTCGGCCCGGAGGAGGTCCCACTGGTTCGACTGCCGGGGGGCACCGACCTGCGCAACCCGAGCAACGGCCAGCTCTCCCGCGCCCTCGGCATCGGCCTGGAACTGGCCGAGCGCGAAGAGGTCGACCTGCTGATCCTCGGCGGCGGCCCGGCTGGGCTCGGCGCCGCTGTCTACGGCGCCTCCGAGGGCCTCGACACGCTGGTGATCGAGAGCACCGTGCTCGGCGGCCAGGCCGGCACCTCGCGCCGGATCGAGAACTACCTCGGCTTCCCGGCCGGCATCAGCGGCAGCGAACTGACCAGCCGCGCGGTCAGCCAGGCGCGCAAGTTCGGCGCCCGCACGGCGACGCCCTACCGCGCCCAGGCGCTGGAGCCCGGCGGCGAGCGCCACCTGGTCCGGCTTGAGGAAGGCAACGAGATCCTCGCCCGCACCGTGCTGCTCTCGACCGGGGCCGAATACCGGCGCCTGCCGGTCGACGACCTCGACGACTACGAGGGGCTCAGCGTCTTCTACGCCGCCGGCCCGCCCGAGGGGCAGCTCTGCGGCGGCCAGCGGGTGGGCGTGATCGGCGGCGGCAACTCGGCGGCGCAGGCGGCGATCTGGCTCGCCCGCGGCGGCGCCCTGGTCACCCTCCTGCACCGCCGCGCCGACCTCGGCGAGACGATGTCGCAGTACCTGATCGAGGAGATCGACCGCTACGGCGTCGCCGTCCGCGACCGCAGCGAAGTCAGCGCCCTGCACGGCGAGGGCGGGCAGCTCAAGGCGGTGACGCTGACCGATGGCGAGCAGCTGCCCTTCTCCTTCCTCTTCCTCTTTCTCGGGGCGACGCCCTGCACCGATTGGCTCGGCGAGGCGATCGCCCGCGACGCCAGGGGGTTCGTCCTCACCGGCGCCGATGCCGGCGCCGAGGGGCTGCTCGAAACCAGCGTGCCCGGCGTCTACGCCGCCGGCGACGTGCGCGCCGGCTCGATCAAGCGCTGCGCAACGGCGGTCGGCGAGGGCGCCACCGTCGTCCGCTTCGTCCACGAGCACCTCAGCGCCGGCGCGCCGGCTCCCTCCAGATAAAGATCGCCCGCCGAGTGATCCGGACGGTGGGGCACCCCGTTACTGGGACCAAACCCCTTCAAAGGAGCGCGCTATGGAACCGGATGCAACCCTCAAACAGACCAACGTCGACGATGTCGTCCGCCAAGCGGCCGACGACGCTTCCGAATCTCTCAGCGACGGTGATACCCGGCTCGGCTTCCTGAAGAAGGCCGGCCTGGCCGGCGGTGCGGTCGTCGGCAGCGGCGCCCTGCTCGGTGCCCTCACTCCCGCCGCCGCCCTGGCCAAGGGTGGCAAGGGTCGCCCGCCCGCCTCGTTCGGCAAAGGCGACGTCGGCATCCTCAACTTCGCCCTCACCCTGGAGTACCTCGAGGCCGCCTTCTACAACGAGGCGACCGCCAACCAGGCGAAGAGCAAATTCATCAAGGACAAGCAGACCCAGGTCTTCCTGAAGACGGTGACGGTCGACGAGAACGCCCACGTCGCCTTCCTCAAGAAGGCCCTCGGCTCGAAGGCGATCGCCGCGCCGAAAGTCGATTTCGGCAGCACCACATCCAGCGAGGCGTCGTTCATAAAGACCGCCGTCGCCCTGGAGAACACCGGTGTCCACGCCTACTCCGGTCAGGCGCTCAACATCGCCAGCCCGGCCTACATCGCCGCGGCGCTCTCGATCTGGTCGATCGAGGCTCGTCACGCCTCAGTGGCCGGCCTGCTGCTGAGCGGAAAGCCCTCCGGGATCACGCCCGACGGCCCCTTCGACACGCCGTTCACCGCAGGCGAAGTGCTCAAGGCCGTCGAAAAGACAGGCTTCCTCAAGTAACCCCTCGCAACCAGGACTGGAGGCACACCGTGCCAAACATCGGACCAATGGAGATCATCATCGTCCTCGTCATCGCCCTCGTCGTCTTCGGGCCCAAACGCCTGCCCGAGCTGGGCAAGTCGGTCGGCAAAGGGATCCGCGAGTTCCGTGGCTCGGTGAGCGGCGATCACTCGGATGAGGAGACCCCGATCGCCGTCGACCAACCGCCCGTCGTGGTCGCCCAGGGCCCGGCAACGAAAGCCGACGCCGCCGCCAACTCACAAGCCTGAGCCAGAGACGATGCGCCGCGTGAAAGCGATCTCATACGAGGACGAGGTGAGCCTGGTCGAGCACCTCGACGAGCTGCGCGCGCGCGTCGTCGTCTCGCTCACCGTTTTCGGCGTTGCCCTGGCGCTCTGCTTCTGGCAGAACGAGCTGCTGATCGAACTGGCCAACGCGCCGCTGCCCCCGGGTCACAGCCAGCTGCTGACGCTGGGGGTCAGCGAGCCCTTCACGACGACGATGACGGTCGCCGCCTACGGCGCCTTCGTGCTCTCGCTGCCGATCATCCTCTACCAGGTCTATGCCTACGTTCTGCCGGCATTCAGCCGCCAGCAGCGGCGCAGCGTCGGGCCGCTGCTGCTCCTGGTCCCGGTCCTCTTCATCGCCGGGATCGCCTTCGGCTACTTCGTCGTGCTGCCGGCGGCGACCCAGTTCCTGCTCAACTTCAACGACTCGCAGTTCAACATCCAGGTCCGCGCCCGCGAGTACTACAGCTTCTTCGGCACCACCCTGCTCGCCTGCGGCATCGTCTTCCAGGTGCCGGTCGGCGTCCTCGCCGTGACCCGCCTGGGCATCGTCAAGGTGCGCCAGCTGCAGCAGAACCGCCGCTACGCCTACCTCGGCTGCGCGGTCGTCGCCGCTGCCCTGCCGGGAGTCGACCCGGTCTCGATGCTGCTCGAGACCGCGCCGCTGATCGCCCTCTATGAGCTCAGCATCGTCCTCGCCCGCGCCTTCGGCGAGCCGGGCGCGACGCCGCTCAGCGAGCCCGCGGCCGAGAAGCCCTAGGCGGGCGTAGCCCGCCAGCGTTCATTCCACATCCGTTCGGTCTGCTTCATCAGCGCCGGATAGACGATCAGGTGGCGGAACGGCTTGATCAGCAGCATGTACGCCTCCCCGAAGCGGCCGTGTGTCTTGACGTAGACCGCCATCTGCGCCTGATAGCGACCTTCGCCCTGCTCGGCCCAGGCAGCGTGCATCACGCCGTGCATGGTCCGGTTCGACACCTCCGCGGCAAACTCGTCATCGGTCAGGTAGAGCGGCACGAACGGGAGGGAGCCAAAGTCCACGTCCGACACTGTCCCGCGCAGGTCCTCCGGCAGCCGGGCGCGCAGTGAGGTCTCCTCCGTTCCCGGGATCGGCAACCTGTCCGAGCCGTTGCCCTCCTCGGCCGGGGCCGAGATCTCACCGAGGTCAAACCACTTGCCGAGGCGATCGCGGAGGCGCCAGAGGAAGCGGGTCGGCAGCGAGTCCGCGTTGGCGGGATCGGCGGAAGCCATCAGCTCGAGCAATGCCGGGAAGTCCTCCGCACCGCCGCGTACGGGCAGTGCCCAGACGTCCTCCAGCTTGAAGTCCGGGACGATCTCGCGGATGCGCCAGGGGCGAGATTCGTGCGCCTCGTTCGGAAGCCTCATGTCGGTCTCCTTTCGATCCATACGATGTCGTATGGATCTTTAACACCGCCGCTTGCATCTGTCAATACGGTGCCGTATAGATAGGCCGTGGCCCACGTCAGAACCCCACGCAGCGCCTGGATCGAGGCAGCCCAGCAGGCGCTTGGCGCCGGCGGTCCGGAGGCTGTTCGGGTCGAGGCACTGGCCGCCTCCCTCGGGGTCTCCAAGGGTGGCTTCTACTGGCACTTCAAAGACCGCCAGGCGCTGCTCGACGAGATGCTCGACAGCTGGGAGAGGACCGTCGTCGGGGACGTCATCGCCAACCTCGAGAGCACGCCGGCGGAGCCGAGGGCAAAGCTGCAGCAGCTCTTTGAACTGGCGCCGCAGGTCGACTTCGCCGTCGAGCTGGCGCTGCGGGACTGGGCCCGCCGCGACCGCGAGGTGGCCAAACGCCTGCGCCGGATCGACAGCCGGCGGATGGAGTACCTGCGCTCGCTGTTCGGTGGGTTCTGCGCTGAGGAGAACGAGGTCGAGGCCCGCAGCATGCTGGCCTTCTCGCTCTTCATCGGCAGTTACTTCATCACCGCCAAGCACGGCGACAAGTCGCGGGCCGAAGTCCTGCAACTGGCGATCGACCGCCTGCTCAGCGAGTCGTGGGACTGAGATGGTCGCCCGAGCGCATCCGGTGCTCGTCTACGACGGCGACTGCGCCTTCTGCACCACGTGCGTCCGCCTCCTGGAAAGGATCGGCCCGGAGGCGGAGATCGTCGCCTGGCAACTGACCGACCTGGCCGGGTTGGGACTGACCGAGGAGCGGGCGTCCGCAGCCGTGCAGTGGGTCGAGATCGACGGCACGGTTCGCTCTGGCCACGAGGCAATCGCGGCGGCGCTGAGTACAGCCGGCGGGATCTGGGCGCTTGCCGGCCGGGCGCTGCTCTCCCCCGGCCTCTCGCCAATTGCCGCATCCACCTACCGGCTGGTCGCCGACAACCGTCACCGCCTGCCCGGCGGCACGCCCGCCTGCGCCGTCGGCCCTCAGGAGACCAGGCGCAGGACTTCGCGCTCGATCTTCGCCCGGCGCTTGGCGCTGAGCTTGCTGTTGGCGTTTGCCGTCGGTCGGATCTGCTCGCCGTCGCGGAAGCGGTCGAGCACCCGCGGATCGACGTAGGAGCGGCGGCATACCGCCGGCGTGTTGCCGAGCGCCTCGGCCACACGGCCGACCGCGGCGGAGACCGAGCGCTTGGCAGCGGCTTCGGAATCGGGCACCGGCTCACCGGCAAGCTCGACCGCGGCGAGCACGGTGCCGTGCCAGGTACGGAAGTCCTTGGCCGAGAATCGCTCGCCGATCTTCGCCTGGATGTAGGCGTTGACATCATCGGAGTGGACGTCGCGCCACTCCTTGCCCTCGCGCCAGGCGAGCAGGTCCTCGGGACCACCGCGGCGACGGCGCATCGCTTCGATTGCACGAATCGCGGCCGGGTCGCGGATCGACTGCACGCGGCGCTGGCCGCTCTTGGCGGGGAAGTCGAAGACCGCCTCACCGTCACTGACGGTGACGTGCTCGCGCCGGATCGTCGCCAGCCCGTAGCTCTCGTTTTCCTCGGCGTAGGTCTCACCGCCAATGCGGAAGAAGCCGAGGTCGAGCAGGCGCACGGCGCAGGCCAGGGCCCGCTCGCGCGGCATCCCCTGGCGCTTCAGATCGGCGGTGACGGCGCGCCGCAGGCGCGGCAGGGCGGCGGCGAACTCGCGCACGGTCTCGAACTTGCGCTCGGCCCGGCGCTGCTGCCAACGCGAGTGGTAGAGGTACTGCTTGCGTCCGGCGGCGTCGATCCCGGTCGCCTGGATGTGCCCGTACGGATCGGGGCAAACCCACACCTCCTGCCAGGCGGGCGGGATCGCCAGCTCGGCGATCCGCTCCAGGGTCTCGGCGTCTTCGACACTCTCACCGTCGGCGTCCAGGTAGGAGAAGCTACGGCCACGGCGGCGGCGGCCGATGCCCTCGCCGGCACAGTCCGATCGCCGCAGTCGCCGCGATCGGACCGTGCCACTCATGCGCGTCCCACCCGGAACGCTTTAGGCGTTCGGGTCCTCCTCGGCCGCCAGCTCCAGCGAGCCGTCGCGGACCGTGACCAGGTGGCGCTCCTGGATCGGCAGCGCCCAGTCGACCAGCTCCTGGACGGCGTCCTCCCTAGCAGTCTCGTTCAGCTTGCCGAGGATCGCCCAGTGGCCAACCTCGCCAGCCTCGGCCATGGTCAGGAACTCGAAGCCATCGAGCTCATCGGCGTCCTCGCCGAGGTAGGTCCGCATCATCTCCGAGGCCTCGCTCTTGGTTTCGCGGGCCTTCTCCTCGATCGCGGTCTTCTTGCCGTTGCGCTCACCGGCCAGCTGCAGGCAGCGGCTTTCCGTCTCCTCCGCCTCCTCGCGCATCTCGCGCAGCTTCTCGGCCAGCGAGCCGCCGTCCAGCAGCGACTCGACTTTCTCCGTTGCCTCCTGGGCGGCAGCGGCCAGCCCCGTCACCTCGGCCAGCTTCTCCTCCAGCGTCGTCAAATCAGCCATGCAAATCCTCTCGTCGTCAGTTGGAGCCCGTGAAGGTCCGGCTGACGGCCGACGCTTCCCTTGAGGCAATTCGCGCTACGGACTACAGCTACCCGACGACCGAGCTCCGAACCCTCGGCGGCTAAGAGCTGAGGGCCCGCTTCAAGAAATCCGCCTGGCGCTGCTTGCGCATGATCTGGTGCTCGAGCATGTGCTCCAGCGCCTCGGAACGGCCCTCGCGGCCGGTCGGCTCGATTGCCTCCTGCAAGGACTCGATCGCCTCTTCCTCGCAGCGCAGCAGCCAGCCGAGCGCGTCTTCGCTGCCGCGCGTGTAGCGCAACTCGGCGACCTCGGTGGTCGGCTCGCCGTCGAAGGAGACGATCTTCTCGACCAGCTCACGGGCATCGCTCAGCTCCTCGTCGCCGTAGCCGGTCAGCACCCCGGCGAGGCCCTGGGCCTCGAGGCCGACCAGACTTGAGGCGACGATCGAGTACTGCAGGGCGGAGCGGTACTGGCAGCTCAGCGCCTTGTTCAGGCGCTTTATCGCCTCGGCCTCGTCAAGTCTCTCTTCGCTCTCCGGCATAGGGCCATCCGTACCCGTTTGGCGCCTTGCCGAACGCATCAGGCGTTTCGGCCCGGCGTTTCCGC
The DNA here is from genome assembly GCA_963701265.1 of uncultured Solirubrobacterales bacterium. Taxonomy (GTDB): domain Bacteria; phylum Actinomycetota; class Thermoleophilia; order Solirubrobacterales; family 70-9; genus VRUE01. Next base: position 1,249,873 of record OY969581.1, on the reverse strand, counting down.
CACTGGCCTGCGGGTACCTCGGAGCCGGTTAGAGGAATTGATCCAAGCCCGAGGAGGGAATTCGATGTCCACCGTTCTGATCGTTGTAATCATCGTCGTTGCACTGGTCGTGGTCGCCGCTCTGGTCGCCGCCGCCTCGCGGCGCAAACGCGAGCAGCAGCTCGGCCGGGTGCAAAACCAGGCCCTGCGCGATGACGTTGGGCACCATCGCGAGCAGGCCGAGAATCGCCGCGAGCAGGCCGACAGCGCCCGTCACGAGGCCGAGCTGGCAGAGGAGCGGGCCCGCAGGACCGCAGCCGAGGCCGAGCTCAACGAGCGCCAGGCCGAGGAGCGCGAGCGCGAGCTGGAGCAGCGCGACTAGACCGCGTCAGCTGCCCTTGAAACGGGCGGCTTCCTCGGAGCCGCCCGTGGCGTTTCCCTCGCTGTAGGAGTGCGCGCCGGCGCCGGCGAGCGTGCCGCCGTCGACGATCAGGTACTCCTCGCGGATCGGCCGCCCCTCGAGCCAACACTCGAGGATCTCGCGCGTCCCGGCCGCGTAGCGCGCCTGGGCCGAGAGGCTGGTGCCGGAGGTGTGCGGGGTCATCCCATGGTGGGGCATCGAGCGCCAGGGGTGATCCCGCGGCGCCGGCTGCGGGAACCAGACATCGCCGGCGTAGCCGGCGAGCTGGCCGCTCTCGCACGCCTGCGCAACCGCGTCGCGATCGCAGATCTTGCCGCGGGCGGTGTTGATCAGGTAGGAGCCCCGCTTCATCCTGGCCAGCATCTCCGCGTCGAAGAGGTTCTCGGTCTCCGGATGCAGCGGCGCGTTGATCGTGACCACGTCGCACACCTCCACCATCGACTCCACGGTTGGGTGGAAGGTGACGTTCAGCTCCCGCTCGACCTCGGCCGGGAGGCGGTGGCGATCGGTGTAGTGCAGGCCGACCTCGAAGGGCGCAAGCCGGCGCAGGACGGCCGAGCCGATGCGCCCGGCGGCGACCGTGCCGACCTGCATGCCCTCCAGGTCATAGGAGCGCGAAATGCAGTCGGCGATGTTCCAACCGCCGTCGACGACGACTTGGTAGGAGGGGATGTAGTTGCGAACCAGGGCGAGGATCATCATCACCACGTGCTCGGCGACGCTGATGCTGTTGGAGTAGGTCACCTCGGCCACCGTCAGCCCGTGCTCGATCGCCGCCTGCAGGTCGACGTGGTCTGAGCCGATGCCGGCGGTCAGCGCCAGCTTCAGCTTCGGCGCCTTGGCGATGCGCTCGGCGGTCAGGTAGGCGGGCCAGAACGGCTGGGAGATCACGACCTCCGCCTCCGGCAGCTCGCGCTCGAAGACCGAGTCCGGGCCGTCCTTGTCCGAGGTGACGATCAGTCGGTGGCCGCGCGCCTCGAGGAACTCGCGCAGGCCCAGCTCACCGGAGACGCTGCCGACCAGCTCGCCGGGCCTGAAGCCGAGCGCCTCGGGTGTCGGCGTGCTCTGGCCGTCGTGGTAGCGCTCGACCTTCGGCACCTCGTCGCGCGCGTAAGCGGGTGGGTAAGCGTCCGCTGGGTCGTCATAGAGAACACAGAGAACGGTCGCCATGCAACCCATCCTCCCGCAGGGCGCCCTGAATGGTCAAGCTCAGGCCAGGCGGCGCTCGAAGACGCAGTCGAGGCGGCGCTCTTCCTCCTCGCCGGGAACCGTCTTGTCGAGCTGCATCAGCGCCTCGCGCCCGTCCAGGCGCAGGGTCGCGACCTGGTTGTCGAAATAGGGGCCCTCGGCGAGCCGCCAACGCAGGCCGGGGTCCGGCGCTCCGGCCCAGCCGGCGAGCGTTTTCATCGCGGCGACGAAGGGGCGGGTGAAGCCGGCTTTGATCGCCCGCCGCTCGTGGGCGTCGAGCGGGTTGCGGTAGGGCGAGCAGACCGCCTGGTAGACGGCGCTCTGCATCTCGGCCTCGGGCCGGAAGGCCATCTCAGCGAGATAGGCGTGGTGGACGTCGCCGGAGAGGACGACGATCGAGGCGGGCGCCTTGCCCCGCTTGCCGGCACCGACCTCTTCGAGCAGGCCGCGCAGCAGCTGGAAGGACTTGTCGAAGGAGGCCCAGTGGTCGAAGTCGACCGCGCGCCGGATCTTCTCGGCCCCGCGCGCCGCCAGCCCACCCCAGGCACCGTCGCCGACCCGCTCGCTCCAGGCCTCGAGATGGTGGAAGCCGGGTGAGAGCAGAAAGGGGACCGTGGTTGAGATCAAGAGGTGGTCGAAGTCACCAGTGGCGTGCTCGACGATCCAGTCCCACTCGTCCTCGTCGAAGATCGAACGCTCCCCCTCCTTCAACACTCGACCGGCTCGCGAATCCATGAAGATCGCCCGCGTGTTGCCGAGGTCGTGGCAGTAGCTCCAGCGGCTGCCGGCCCCGGTCGAGTCGATCTCGCAGGCAAACTCGCGCAGCGCACTGGTCGCGTGCACGTTGCCGCGGACCCGGCGGTAGAGGTCGTTCTGATCCAGCTCCCGCGGCGAGAGGTTGCCGAGGTGCTGGTAGACCCAGTAGCTCATGATCCCCGAGGCGGCGCGGCCGTGCCACCAGGACTTCTCTTCCATCTCCTCGAGCCAGGAGCGGGAGATGTTCCAGTCGTCGCTCATGTCGTGGTCGTCCCAGAGCATCGAGACGGAGACGGTCGAGAACAGCCAGCGGATCATCGGATCGCTCCAGGACTCGACGTAGAGCCAGGAGTACTCCTCGAAGTCGGTGACCTCGTCACCGGGCGGCGTGCCGGTGCTACGCCGTTCGCGGATCCGCTCGCGGGTTTGCGGTGAGCCCTCGTCGACGTAGACCTGGTCGCCGAGCAGGAAGAGCAGCTCGGGCCACTTGTCGCGCTCGGTGCGGCTCATTTCCAGCGCCAGCACGCGCAGGGCGTCGTACTCCTTGCCGTCTTCGTGGCGGTCGGCGCTGTGCACGTAGGGCTCGGTGTGCGGCAGGGCGACCCGGCAGGAGCCGAAGCAGATGTCGAGCGGGCGATCGCGGCCGAGGGTGCGGATCGCGCTCGGCGGCAGGTCGGAGCCGGGCTCCGGCCAGCGGCGCTCGCCGTCGAGCTTGACCTCGTACTCGTTGAAGCTGCCCGGCTCGAGGTCCTCGATCCGGACCAGGGCGTAGAAGTGCTCCTCGACCGCGAAGGTCGGCTCGCGGTGGCCGAGCACCTCGACCTCGCAGGGGCCGTCGGTCTCAACCCAGACCGTCGCCTCGGTCTCGCCGACGTAGCGCAGCAGGGGGCCGAGAACGAGGTCCGCCATCAGTCACTCCAGGCTCGGACGCAGCGTCAGCCGCGAACTGCCTTTCCGGCGATGTTCTTCAACCGGGTGCGGTCGCGCTGCGGCAGGTTGCCGGGGCGCCCCTTCGACTTCTTGACCAGGCGCCAGAACTCGCGCTGTTCTTTCTGCGTCAGGTTGTGCTCGACGCGCTCGCGCCCTTTCGCGCCGAGCCACAACACGACGGCCCAGACCATCCGCCAGGGGATCCGCTTCCAAACGGCGGGCATTGCGCGGCTGGCGATCCAGAAGGGCATTCGTGCCTGATGCAGCCGGGACGCTAGTCGCGCCCCAGCACGCCTTTGATCTTGTCGGCCACCTTCTCGACCCCGTCCTTCGCCGCGCCGGTCGCCTTGTCGACCTTGCCCTCGCGCTTGAGGTCATCGTCACCGGTGAGGCTGCCGGCAGCCTCCTTGACACGCCCCTTGGCGTCGTCCTTGTTCCTGATCTCGTCAGTCATATGAGTCCTCTCTCTAGTGGTCCTTAACGCCGCGAGGTCAGGCCGCTGAGCAGGACCTCGATTGGCGAACTCTGTTTACCCTCGCCATTGGCGAGGCCCTCGCGCGCATGCTTCAACTCGGTCGTCAGCTCGCCGACGTTCTCGCCAAAGCGGCCGACTTCCTTTGCCACCTTGGACAGGTCTTTGGACCTGAGCTTGACCCGCTTGGGTTTGGGCAGCTTGACGCCGAGCACCTTGTCGCCGGAGCGGCTGGCACCGAGGGCAATTCCGCCAACCGTGCCTACTACGGCCGCGCCGCCGGCAAGCAGCGGAATCTTGGCCTTGCCGACCGCATGGCCCGCATCTTTGCCGGCTTTGCTGACCGCGTGGCCCGCGCCTTTTCCGGCATTGCCCACAGCGTCGCGGACAGCCTTGGCGCCGTCGCCGACAACGTGTGAACTGCCGTTGCCGTTGCTGTGGGCCGGTTTGGCTGTGCTGCTCGCGCTTTTCGGTCGCGAACTCGATTTCCTCGCGTTCGCTTTGCGAGCGGTTTTCGCTTTCGCTTTGCTCGTTTTCGCGCTGCTTGAAGCTTTCGCTTTTTTGGCAGGTTTCGCTCTTTTTGTTTTCGTCTGGGCCATCTTTCCCTCCTCTTTCAGGCAGTGCCCCGACCGGGGGCCAGGGCTACCTGTTTCCCGCAATTTGCCTGCCTAATCCTTCTCTACAACTTCAACCGTGCCGTGCATGTCAGGGTGGATCTCACAGATGTAGGCGTAGGTGCCGGCCTGCTTGAAGGTCTCCGACTTGAGCTTGCCTTCCTCCAGCGTGCCGGTGTCGAAGCTGCCGTCCTCGGCGGTTGCCGTGTGCGGCGCCGAGTCCTGGTTGAGCCAGGTCACCTTGCCGCCGACCTGGACCGTGATCGGGTCGGGGTCGTAGGCAAAGTCGACGATCTCGACCTTTTCCGCCCGCGCTGCCTCACCACTGGGAGCGGGAGCGCTGCCACTCGATTCACTCGACTCGGACTCGGACTCGGTGACGGTCGACGTGTCGCCGTCGTCCCCACCCCCGCAGGCCGAGAGGCCGAAGGCCAAGGCGATCAGGGCAGGGGCGAACATCGTTTTGAGATTCATTCCATCGAGCTACCCCAAGCTGGCATCCGCAATCTCGCTCGAGTTGGCGAGAGACAGCTAGCGACCGGCTACGTGCAGCTCCAATGCGTGGATCTGGCTCTGCCCGTAAGAACCCTTCTGCACCGGCCCGGCAGCGCTGATCAGATCGCCGGGCCCAGGGAGCGGATCGGGCCGCAGCCCCTTGCGCACGTCGATCGCGGTCAGCTCCGGCAGGGTGATGCTCTGGGGGTCGACGATGACGAAGTGAGCGTCGCCGTCGCCGTCCGGGTCGACCCTCTCCACGTAGGCGATTCGGCCTTCGGTGCTGCGACAGCTGGGCAGGTCGGCTGGACAAGTAGACGGGGTGACCTTCTGCGCCGGTGACTCGTGCCGGCCGTCGGCCGTCGGGCGTTCGATCACCCGAGCTTCGGAGCCGGAATCCGTTGTCTCGCCGACACGACCGCAACCGCTGACCGTCAAAAACATTGTCGCGACCATCCCGCCAACGAGCAGAGCACGACGACAACGCGGTGAGCCGGTCGCTTCCATCCTTGAATCAACTCAGCTCTGGAGGCAGCGCTTTCGGTCCGTCCGGGTAGAGCGAGGCGAGCTGCTCGGCCGACATCTCCAGTGTGTTCGCGAGCTCGGGCGGGGCGCCGGCGACGAACCAGAGCTGGTCCGCGGCGGTGTCGTTGAAGAGCTGGCGCGCCGAGTCGGGCTTGACCAGGACGGTGTCCAGCGGCTCCAGCGTCAGCAGGTCATCGTCGACCCGCATCCGTCCCGAACCCTCCAGCAGCAGGTAGAGCTCCTCCTGCTCGAAGTGCCGGTGCCGGGTCGAGGCCTGTCCGGGCTTCAGCCGCCAGAGCCTGGCACCGAGCTTCTCCGCCCCGAGCTGGCTGCCGAGATCGGTGTTGTCGATCCCCATCTGGTTCGAGGGCCGCCAGAACGCATCGGCGGCTGGGAGCAGGCGGTAACTCACCGGCTCAACCTAACCTCTAGGCGAGCTCGATCACGCTGCGGATCCCGTCCTGGGCCTCCATCAACTCGAAGCCGCGGTTGACCTCGTCGAGGCCGATGCGGTGGGAGACGAAGGGCGTCAGGTCGATCTCGCCGGCGAGGTAGCGATCGATCAGCAGCGGCACCTGCTCGCGGCCCTTGACCCCGCCGAAAGACGAGCCGGCGATGCGGCGCCCGGTGATCAGGAAGCGGGGGACCACATCCAGGGTCTCCCCCTTGCCGGCCACCCCGGCGACGGTGCAGAGGCCCCAGCCCATGCGCGCCGCTTCGACCGCCTGGCGCATCACCGCGACGCTGCCGGTCGCCTCGAAGGTGTAGTCGGCGCCGAAGCCGTCGGTCATCGCGAGGATCTCCTCGACCGTGTTCTCACCGCCCAGCAGCAGGTCGGTGGCGCCCTGGCCGCGGGCCAGCTCGAGCCGCTCGGGCGAGAGGTCGACGCAGGCGATCCGCTCGGCGCCCTGCAGGCGGCAGCCGGCGACCGCGCCGAGCCCGACCATGCCGGCGCCGAAGACGACGCAGGTGCTGCCGGGCTGCACGGCGGCGGTGTTGATCGCCGCGCCGAGCCCGGTCGAGAGGCCGCAGGCGAAGAGGCAGGCGTGCTCGAACGGCGCCTCGGGGCTGACCTTGGCCAGGGCGATCTCCGGCATCACCGTGTACTCGGCGAAGGTCGAGCAGCCCATGAAGTGGCGGATCGGATCGCCGTCGCGGGAGATGCGGGTGCTGCCGTCGGGCAGGAAGCCCTTGTTCTGCTGCTCGCGGATCGCCAGGCAGAGGTTGGTGCGCGGGTCGAGGCAGTGGACGCACTCGCCGCACTGGGGCGAGAAGAGAGTGACGACGTGATCGCCCGGGGCGAGCAGGGTGACGTCGGGGCCGACCCGCTCGACCACGCCGGCGCCCTCGTGCCCGAGCACGGTCGGCGCGTAGCCGGAGGGGTCCGCGCCGGAGGCGGTGTAGAGGTCGGTGTGGCAGACGCCGCAGGCGGCGAGGCGAACCAGCACCTCGCCGGCGCGCGGCTCGGCCAGCTCGACCCCCTGCACGCTCAGCGGCTCACCGAACTGCTCGAGCACTGCGGCTCGCATCTTCATCACCACCATCCTAAGCTGAGCAGGTGACCTCGTCGTGGCCATCCGTCTCCTATGAAGACTGGCGCGAGACCTGCGACACCCTGCACGCGCACACTCAGCTGCTGGGCAAGCTGGCGGCGCAGCTGGCCCCGCCCGAGCCGCAGCTTCAGCATGCGGCGCTGCGACTGACCGCGCGGGGCTGGGAGACACCGCCGCTGCCGGCGCCGGACGGCTCGGGGGCGCTGGTGGTGGCGCTTGACCTGCACGCCCACGAGGCGGTTGCCGAGCACAGTGGCGGAGAGGCGCGTCGCGTCACCCTCACCCCGGACAGATCGGTGGGAGCCGTGGCCCGCGACGTGCTCACCGCGATCGCCGAGCTCTCCGGCCCCGTCGTGGTCGACCTCACTCCGCAAGAGGTGGCCTGGGAGACGCCGCTCGACCAGGACGAGGAGCACGCTCGCTACGACCCCGACCGAGTCGCCTCTTACTTCGACGCCGCGACACGGGCCGCCCTGGTCCTCGCCGACTTCCGCGCGCCCTACCGCGGCCGCAACACCCCGGTCAACGCCTGGTGGGGCTCCTTCGACCTCGCGGTCAGCCTCTTCTCGGGCCAACCCGCCGAGCCGCCATCGGACGACTTCATCATGCGCAACTCGATGGACGCGCAGGACGTCGCCGTCGGCTGGTGGCCGGGCGACGCCAAATACGGCAAGGCCGCCTTCTACGCCTACGCCCACCCCGCTCCCGACTCTTTCTCCGACGGCAAGGTCTCGCCGGCCGCCGCTCGCTGGGACTCTGAACTCGGCCTCTACATCCTCGACTGGGAAGACCTGCGGGCAAGCGCCGACCCGCACGCCACCGCGCTCGAGTTCGCCCGCTCGGTCTTCGCCCACGCCTGCACGGTCTGCGAGTGGGACCCGGAGCTGGCGGCAAGCATGGACGGGACGCCACCGCCCGTCATCTAGTCGAGGCCGGCGCACCCGCACTAGCCTTGGGGCGTGGATCAGGTCATCCAGATCGTCGGCGCAGCGCTGATTCTCGTCGCCTACGTCGCCGCCCAGATGGAGCGACTCGATCCCCAGTCCCGCCTCTACCTCGTGCTCAACCTGGTCGGCTCCGTCATCCTTGCCGTGCTCGCGGCAAGCGGCTCGCAGTGGGGGTTCCTGATGCTCGAGTTCGCTTGGGCGGTCGTCTCGGCCTGGGGATTGATCGCCCTGGCTAGGAGAGGCTCGACAGCGCCGTAGCGACGGCGAAGCCGAGCGTGGTGACGAGGCCGGCGACGCGGCCGGACTCCTTGCTCGCCTCCGGGATCATCGAGTCGATCAGCATCACCAGCAGTGCCCCGGCGGCGAAGCCGTCGATGCCGGCGCGCAGCTCACCCGAGGCGGCGTCGGCGATCGCGTAACCGGCGACGGTGGCGACCGTGCAGATCGCCGCCACCCCAGCCCAGAGGCGGAGGATCTTGGCGCGATCGGTGCCGGCCTCGCGCATCTCGCTGGCCGAGCCGATCGCCTCCGGCAGGTTGGAGACGAAGATCGCGATCAGCAGGCCGATCCCGACCCCCTCTCCCGCGGCCAGGCCGATCCCGAGCACGAGCTGCTCGGGGATCCCGTCGAGGAAGGCGCCGAGCGCCAGCGCCGTTCCCGGGTCGGAGCCGCTCTTGCGCCCCGCCCGGCCGCGGCCGGAGGAGGAACGGGCGGCGATCAGCCCGTCGAGGCTGAAATAGGTGAGCGCGCCGGCGCCGAGGCCGAGCGCGGTGGCGCCGAGGCTGCCGACCCGCAATCCCTCCGCCGCCAGCTCGAAGCTGACCGCGCTGATCAGGGCGCCGGCGCCGAAGGCGAGAACCAGCCCGACCTGTCGTGCCGGCCAGCGCCGGTAGAGGGCCAGCAGGGCGCCGATGACCAGGGACGACGCCGCCAGCGCTCCCCAGCCCAACGCGGCGGCCACGTTTACCTGACCTCGGGTGTGACGGGGGCGAGCACGCCGGCGATTCTTCCATCCACAGCAGCCGCCGCGGTGAGACTTCGGCCTGTGTAAAGCTGCCTCCATGGACCTGTCGGTGTCCAGCGGCGAGGGAACCTTCAGCTACCACCAAGCCGGCTAAGCAGTGTTCGGACGGCTCAACTTCGACGTTCCCCTCGTGCAGGCGGGAATGGGCGGCGGGCTGAGCCGGCACGAGCTCGCCGCGGCCGTCTCGGAGGCCGGCGGCCTGGGGACGATCGCCGTCGGCAGCGGCGCGGCGATCCGCCATGAGCTGGCCGCGGCCCGGCAGCTGACCGCGCGGCCGCTGGCGGTCAACATCCTGTTGCCGTTCGCCCGTCGCGACTGGTTCGAGGCAGCGGCGGAGGCGGATGCGGTGGTCACCTTCTGGGGCAAGCCGCGCCGCCGCACCCCGGGTGTCTGGCTGCACCAGTGCGGCTCGCTCGCCGAGGCGCAGGCGGCGCACGCCGCCGGCGCCGACGCGCTCATCGTCCAGGGGGTCGAGGCCGGCGGCCACGTGCGCGGCACGACGCCGGCGCTGGAGGTGTTCGAGCGGGTGGCCAGCACCCTCCCCAGCGACTACCCGCTCCTGCTCGCGGGCGGGGTCGCCACGCGGGAGGACGTTGCCCAGGCGCTTGATGCCGGCGCCGTCGCCGCGGTGGCCGGCACGCGGTTCCTGCTCTCGGAGGAGAGCCGCGGCCATCCTGAGTACCTCAAGCGCCTGCTCGCCGCCGAGCGCACACTCCTCACCGAGCTTTTCGGCGCCAGCTGGCCGGCCCGCCATCGCGTCATCGCCAACGCCGCCACCGAACACTGGCTCGGCGATGACCCGCGCGGCCCGCGTTTGAACCGCGTGCTGAACCGGCTGCTGGCACCGGGCGCCCGCTACGTCCCGGCAAGCTTGCAGGGCCGCATGGCCCGCGCCCAGACCCCCGACAGCCGCCTGCTGACGCCGCTCGGCCCAACCGACGACGGCCCGATCAACCTGCTCGACGCCGGCGCCCTCTACGCCGGTGAGACCGTTGCCCGGATCGATGCGGTGAGGCCGGCGGCCGAGCTGGTGCGGGCGCTCACCCCGTAGCTAGACAGAACCAGTCACTTTGCTCAGTCTCCCTTCAGCTGAGAACATGAAGGCAATGAGCGACTTCCTGGTCAAGCGCGACGATCTGCGCGAGTGCCGTGTCGCCGAGTCCGAGCCACCCGCGGTCGGTCCGGGTGAGGCGCTGCTGCGAGTCGACCGCTTTGGGCTGACCGCCAACAACGTGACCTACGCGGTGATGGGCGAGGCGATGTCCTACTGGGATTTCTTCCCCGCCGAGGACGGCTGGGGGCGGGTGCCGATGTGGGGGTTCGCCGAGGTCGCGCAAAGCGGGGCCGATGGCGTCGAGGTGGGCGCGCGCGTCTACGGCTACCTGCCTCCCTCTTCCCACCTGCTGATCACCCCCACCAGCGTCAACGAGAAGGGCTTCACCGACGGGTCTCCACACCGCGCGGTGCTTCCGTCCGCGTACCACCGCCTTCTGGTGACGAGCGAGGACTCGTTCTACAAAGCGGACACCGAGGACGTCCAGATGCTGCTGCGGCCGCTCTTCTACACCTCCTTCCTGATCGACGACCAGCTCGACGACGAGGGCCTCACCGCGCGCGGCCCGATCGTGATCTCCAGCGCCTCGAGCAAGACCGCGCTCGCCGCCGCCTTCCTGTTGGCGCGCCGCGAGGGGGTCGATCTGGTCGGCCTGACCTCGGCGCGGAACAAGGACTTCGTCGAGGGCCTCGGCATCTACGGACGTACGGTCACATACGACGAGATCGGCTCGCTCGGCGACGGTCCCGCCACCTACGTCGACATCGCCGGCGACGGTGCCGTGCGCCAGGCCGTCCACACGCACTTCGGCGACCAGCTCGCCTACAGCATGACCGTGGGAGTCACCCACTGGGAGGACCTCGGCTCGGGCGAGGGAGACCTTCCCGGCCCGGCCCCGGCCTTCTTCTTCGCCCCAGCCCGGGTCGAGAAGCGCTCCGCCGATTGGGGCCCAGCCGAGCTCGATCGCCGCGTCGCCGAGGCCTGGCACCCCTTCTGCGAGTGGACCGCCAGCTGGCTGGAGACGATCCCCGGCCAGGGCTTCGATGGCCTCCAAAGCGCCTACCTCGACGTGCTCGAGGGCCGCGTAGGGCCCAAGAGCGCTCACGTAGTCAACCTCGATAGCACCACCTAACCCAACCGTGCCCGTTCCGGTGCGCTTTATGCACTCGGGCGGTGCAAAGGGCGCACCGAAAGGGTCAGGTCACCCGCAACATGCGGGCGATGCGATTGATGACGGCCGTTGGTTCGTCCCTGACCTGCTGCCAGGTGACCCGGGCGGTGCGGTAGCCGGCGGCGACTAGGACCTGGTCGCGCCAGCGATCACGCTGAAAGGACATGGGCGTGCCGTGCGTCTCTTCGCCGTCGGTCTCAATTGCGAGCCACTGCTCTTCCCAGAGCATGTCCACCTCAAGACGATGCCCATCGATGTGGAGCTTCACATTGGTTCGTGGAGCCGGAAGACCTTCTTCAATAAGCCGTGGCAAGAGTCTTGCCTCGAGCCGACTGCGCACTATGGGGTGTGTCTCTGTGGTGCTTCGCCAGGGGGCCAGGATCGCGCGCAGGCGCGGGGCTCCCCGCCTGCGCCCACGCGCAAGGATGCGATCGACCTCATCGATGTCGAGGACTCGCAGGACCGCTGCCTGCTCGACTAGGCGTCGCATCGAGCTCCATCCTGACCTTCCGGCCATGTCCACCAAGGTTCGGGAAGCGGTCGTACATGGAATCCCGTCCCGAATCTGGATTTCATCCGCCCGGGGCAAGCGCACGCGGTGCCAGCGAATGCCTCGGATCTTGCGACCCGACCAATCTGGCGGAATGACCTCAACCACCGGCAGCCGCTTATCCCACAATCCAATCAGCTCAGCAGCACTTCCATGAGAGATCACCGTTTGCTCTTTACAGGCAAGAACTCCGGCCAGCATTCGGCCCCGGCGGCCAACTAGGGGATGCCCAACCGCGAACGTTCCGCGAAAGAGTGGGTGCAGGCTGCCACGCTCCGCACGAAGCGAGATCTCGCGATCACTCATCCCAAGCCCACGAAGCTGCCCCCGCGACACGACCCCATGCTGTTCCCCCGCCAGCCGAGCAATTGCAAGGTCCAAGCTTCCGGTGCGCCTTTTGCTCTCCACGGGTGCATAAGGCGCACCGGAGCAGGATTCGCCCCTCGGGTTGCGGCGTTCGTTCGAGTTGCGACCCCCACTCCGGGCTGCGCGGGCAGCTTAGGCGGCTCGGGCGAGGACCAGGACGCCGAAGCCGAAAGGCGGGTCGTGGAGGGTGCCGTCGGAGCGCCTGAGGTAGGTGGTGCGCGCTTGCTCTTGGTCGAGGGCTCGCTCGGCGCGGAGGCCGAAGCGCGAGAGCGTCTCATCTGCCTGGCCTTCGGGGATTCCCCAGCGGAACGGCTCGCCCGCCTCCGCCGCGCCCTTGCGCGCTGCGGCCGCGTAGGGGTAGTCGCGCGAGCCGTCGACCACCCCGGCCCAGATCGCGTCGAAGACGATCGAGGCCGGTGGGTCGCGGTGCTCGCCGACCCACGAGAGCACCTCCGCCACGGACTCTTCCGGCAGATAGAGGCTGACGCCGGACCAGACGAACAGGGTGCGGGCGGAGCGATCGTGCCCAGCCGCGGCCAGTGTCGCGTCGAGGTCGTCGACGTTGAAATCGATCGGCACGTAGGTGACGTGCGCGGGCTCGTCTCCCAGAATGTGGCGGAGGCGCTCGCGCTTCGATGCCTGGCTGGCGGGATGATCGACCTCCATCACCCGCACGCCCTTCAGCTGCTCAGCGAGGCGGTAGGGGCGGGAGTCGAGCCCGGCGCCGAGCAGGATCAGCTCGTCCAGGCCGGCAGCAACCGCATTGAGCACGACCTCATCGATGAACTTGGTACGCCCGATCTCGTAGGTGTAGGCGCCGGGGATCCTCCGCTTGGTCATCCACTGCATCAGCGGCCGGGTGGCTCGGTACCTGGCCAGGGTCGTGACGTTGAAGCCGCCGAGGAAGCCGGCTGCCATCTGATCCGGACAGCGGACCGCGGGGTCCTTCTCGAGCGCACCCATCGCCCGCAGCGCGCAGACGGCCTCGGCGGTGCTGCGGGGAGCCAGTGGATTTCGACTGCGCTCGCCCAGTGCCATCTTCGTGGCGCTACGCGGGTGGCTTCAGCCGGGTCTTTTCGACCTGGGCCAGCTTGCGCTTGAGGCGGAGGAATTCCCGCTCCTCCTCTTTGCTGCGTTCGTAGCCGCTGTAGGCGAGGTTCTTTCGCTCCAGGGGATCGGTCTTGAGGTCGTACATCTCCCACTGGGTCGGCGCCCGGCCCTTGACGTCGTAGTAGCGGGCCAGCTTCCAGCGGCCTTCGCGGATGCTGACGATGTGGTTGGGCGGTTTTGGATATGGGCGGTTTTTCTGGCCCGACTGGTAGTCGTCGTAGGTGAAGACGACGTAGTCCTGCACCGAGTTCTTGGTCGAGGGGTGCAGGACCAGCTTCGAGTAGTCGACCCCCTGCCAGTTGGCGCGGGCGCTCTTCGGCGCCGCCGCCAGGCTGGCCAGGGTCGGCAGGAAGTCGACATGGGAGACGAGCGCTTCAGTCTGGGCGGGCTTGGGGAAAAGCTTTGGGTTCGAGTAGACGAGTGGCACCCGCGTCGCCTCCTCGTAGAAGTTGAAGTTCTTCTGCCGCATGCCGCCGTGGGCCAGGCCCATCTCACCGTGATCGGCCGTGCGCACGATCAGCGTGTCCTCGAAGAGGCCGGTCTCTTCGAGCTTGTCGAGCACGTTGACCAGGTAGCTGTCGGAAGAGCGCATCAGGTTGCCGTAGAAGTTGAGGTAGTTGCGCATCTGTTCTTTGTTTTTCGGCTTACCGGTCAGGTTGAAGATGTTGCGGAACTGTTCTTGGACGGTGGGCTTGGTCGAGAGGTCTTCTTCGGCCGTCGCGGGAGCGTGGATGTTCCCCTCCAGCCAGGTCCCGTCGTAACCGGCTTCGTCGAACGATTTGCTCGGGTAGAAGAGGACGTCATGGGGATTGACGACTGAGATCACCATGAAGAAGGGTTGCTGTTGGGCCGCGGTCGAGCCGAGGTACTGCAGCGCGCCCTCGGTGCCGTCGGCGACGTTGCCGACCTGGTTGATGAAGCGGCCGTCGTTGTCGATGTTGCCCCCGCCGGCCTCGGGAACGCTCTGGTTGGCGCCGGCGTCGGGCGGGTTCCAACGCAGGAAGCCGTACTTTTCGAGATCCGACGGCTGGGCGTTTTCTTTTTCGGCAGGTTTCGAACAGTGCCACTTGCCCTTGTAGACGACGTTGTAGCCCGCCGCCTTCATCACCGTCGCCAGGTTCTTCAGGTCCGTCGGCAGGCTCACCTGCGGGTTCTTCGGCGGTTCCATGTCTTCCTCGAGCGTGTACTTGACCCCGTGTTGGGCGGGGAAGTAACCGCTCATCAGGGTCGAGCGCGCCGGTGAGCACATACAGGCGTTGGTGAAGGCGCGTTCGAAGCTGAGGCCGTGCTGGCGCAGGCGCCGCATCCCCGGCAGGTTCTGACGCAGCCAGTTCTGTGGGAAGTGCTGGATTGCCCGCTCCTGGTCAGTCAGGAAGAGAATGATGTTCATCCCGGCGACGTCCTTGCGCTTTCCCTTTTTCGCCGCAGCAAGCGCCTGCTCGACGCTGGCGCCCTGGGCCAAGAGAGCTGCCGCCGCGACGCTGGCGCCGGACCCGAGCAGTTCCTTGCGAGTCAGCCCACTCTCCTGCTGATCAGGAGTGCGCTTGTCCTTATCGCTCACTTGTTCCTCCGGAAGATGTTGACGGCGTTGCTGCCGAACGAGGTCGAGTAGAGAAAATGGCCGTCGGGGCTGAGCGCGATCGAGCTGACGCCGCGCAGCGCCCGGGCGTGCGTGCAGCCGGCGACCGAGCGCAGGGCCAGGCAACCGCGGCGGCCCGCCTTCTGGGTCACCTTGCCGAAGCGCTTGCCGCGATCGAGGACATCGATCGCGCTGTTCGCAAATGCAGCGACGTAGACGTTCTTGCCGTCGGGTGAAATCGCGAGGCCCTCCGGCGCCCGCAGGGCGCGGCCAAACGAGCAGCCAACCGCACGCAGCCAGACGAGGCAGCCCGCCGTGCCCTGCTTCTGGGCAAGGCCGCCCGTCGCCCGCGAGCGGGTGAAGGCGGTGACACTGTTGCTGATCAGCGAGGTGACGTAGACGTCGCCACCGGGGTTGAATGCGACCGCGTTGGCGCCTTCCAGTTGAACGCCCGTGGTGCAGCCGGTGAGCGCACTGTTGGCGATGCAACCACTGCCGTCGCTCGCCTGGGTGAGGTTGCCGGTGGTCTGATCCCGGGCAAGGGTGGTGACGGCATTGGAGAGAGCGCCGGCAACGTAGACACTCGCGCCGTCACCGCTGATCGCCATGCCCTCGGGCGCACCCAGGGCAATACCGAGCGCACAGCCACTGATTGCTTCGGCGATGCAGCCGCTGCTGTCGCCGGGCTGGGTGAGAGCGCCGCTGGCCGGGTCACGGTCGAAGACCGCGACCGCGTTGCCGAAGAACGAGCCGACGTAGACGTTCTCCCCCTTGGGGCTGATCACGACCACGTCGGGACCAACCAGCGCCCGGCCGATGGCGCAGACCGGGATCGGCACCCCGGCGATGCAGCCGGCGCTCGCCGGCAGCTGGCTCAGCGCGCCGGTCTTCTGGTCGCGCTGGAAGACGCTGATCGAGTTGCTCGCCCGCGAGGTCGCGTAGACGTTGTGACCATCCGGGCTGACGGCAAGCGAGTTAGGGCCGTCGAGGCCGATCGCCGTCGCACATTTATTGGCGCCGCCGGCAGCAATACAGCCAGCCTCTCCCTTTGGCTGTGTGAGCACACCGCTGCGGGGATCGCGCCTGAAGACCGCGATCGCGTCGCTTTTCGAGGAGGCGACGTAGACGTTGCGGCCGTCGGGGCTGAGCGCGACCGCCCTGGAGCCCATGAAGGGCCCCGGGCCCTTGAGCGCGCGGGCGACTCCGCAGCCTCTGCCGCGGGCGGAAGCATCGACCAGACAGCCGCTGCTACCGGCGAGCTGGGTAAGCGTCCCCCCTCGCGCCTGTGCGGGCTGCTGTTTGGAGCTCGGCGCCGCGATCGCGCCGAGCGGGAGCAGAAGCAGGGCGAGGGCCGCGATTACGCCCGCAGCCGGGAACCAGTGGGTGAATCGTCGCTTCAGAGCAGAGGAGTGCACGCGGGGCGACCCTATTCCGCCCCGCGGACACGCCCTGCCTGCTTATTAGCGCTTGCTCACTTTCAGGTTGCCGAGCACGCCGATGCGAATCCCCAGCCAGGGATAGGTGGCGGTGTAGAAGGTGTTGTCCTGCGGCTGCAGGCCTACCGCCGAGAGCCAGAGCTGGTAGACGGGGGCGTTGGAGATGCCGCCGTGCAGCCGTCGCCAGACCCGGCCGTGGGCACCGCTGCGACCCGATGGCGGCGACGTGATCGTGTCCGTCCACTCGACCGCGTTGCCGCCCTGGTCAAGGGTGCCCCAGGGTGAAGTGGTCTTTGCTTGAGCGACCGAGCCGAGGCTGCCCTGGTAGGCCTTTTCATAGGTCGACGGCTTGATCCCCAGGGGATTCTCCGTAGAGCAGGCTTCGCTGCTGAAAGCGGCCGGGCACCAGCTCGGCGCCGGCGTCGCTTCGGGAGTGTGGAAGATCGCCAGCGGCTGCGCCGAGGCGTTGGTGACGTCGCCGGTCTTCGGGTCAAGCGTCGCTTCGTGGGGAGCGTTGGCTCCTTCGTCGCCGAACTTGCCGGGATTGGTCGGGTACTGCCAGTAGGAGTACGTACCGCCACCGTTGGGGTCGTAGTAGGCGGCCTTGATCCACTCGTCCTGGCTGGGAATGACGAAACCGGACTTGTGGCCCCGGGTCGTCGCCCGCTTGCTCATCTCGTACATCCCCACCTCGGTCTGGCGCGAGAGGCGCACCCGATAGGTGACGTACTGGAAGCTGCCGGCGGAACTGGCCTTGCGGGAAAGGACCTGGCCGTTGTAGAGGGAGTTGGCGAAGCGCGCCGAGCGCAGGAAGTTGGCGAAGCCGTAGGGCTTGTCGGCCCACTCAGGTGAGGCCACGGTGTAATGACGCCCAGCCGGCGAATCAGCCGAGAAGTCAATCTGCCCGTACTTTGGCCATTCCGCCGAGCTCTCGGTGTCGCTGTAGAGCTTGTGACGGTTGCGTCCCGTCGGGTCGGCGGCGTTGAGGAACGCCACGTACTGCGGAACCGTGACCTCGAGCTGGCCGATGCCGTAGCCGTAGTCGACACTGCCCACCTGCTGACAGGGAGGCTGTTTTTCGGCCGGTACAACTTCGGCGCAGGATGAGTAGACGGCGTCCTTGAACGGAACGATTCCCACCGAAGGGTTCCCGGGAGCGCCAATCTTGACCGTCTTGAAAGTGAGGACGGAGGGCGCCGGAGCGGCCACCGATGCCGCCGGCCCGACCAGCGCCAGCGCGATCGTGAGCGCCAGCGCAGGCAACAGGCGGTTTTGCAGGGCGTCGGAAATAGCTTGGCGAGTTCGCATCGTGTCTCATCGACGCCTCACTCCAATGCTTGAGGCCGGCAAAACTCGGGAAGTAGGTTGAGGGCCGCAGCGGCCGACCGTGAAACGAGCGAAAGGAAGTCGATGACACCCCCACTTGACGGCACCGTCGCGCTGATCACCGGAGCCAGCAGCGGCATCGGCGAGGCAACCGCGCGAGCGCTTGCCGCCCAGGGAGCAAAGGTTGCCGTGGTGGCCCGCCGGCTGGAACGGCTCGAGCACCTGGCCAGTGAGATCGGTGGCGCCGGGCACACCGCGCTGGCGATCCAGTCCAACATCACCGACCAGGAGCAGGCGATCGCCGCCGTCGACCGCACCGTCGACGAGCTGGACCGGCTCGACATCGTCGTCAACAACGCCGGTCAGATGCTGCTGGGACCGATCGAGAACGCGCCGACGGAGGAGTGGGACCGGATGATCGACCTCAACCTCAAGGGCCTGATCAACACCACCCACGCCGCCCTCCCCCACCTGCTCGCCGCCGCCGAGAACTCGGACCGCGGCTGTGCCGACGTGGTCAACATCAGCTCGGTCGCCGGCCGCATCGCCCGCTCCGGCTCGGGCGTCTACAACCTGACCAAGCACGGGGTCGGCGCCTTCAGCGAGTCCTTCCGCCAGGAGTTCGCCAAGCGCAAGGTCCGCTCGACGATCATCGAGCCCGGCGCTGTTGACACCGAGCTCACCGACCACCTCCGCGACGGAGTGCGGGAGCAGGTGCGCGAGCGCTTTGTCGACATGAAGACGCTCGATTCGGCCGATATCGCCGACGCGATCGCCTACGCCGTTACCCGTCCCTGGCACGTCTCGCTCAACGAGATCCTGATCCGCCCGACCGAGCAGGTGGGCTGAGCAGGACGAGCGAGGTGGCAACGATCGCGACGATCGGCGTCTACGGCTTCGACCGCGAGACATTCCTGGCGACTCTCACCGACGCAGGCGTTGAGCTGGTGCTCGACGTGCGGCAGCGCCGCGGCGTGCGCGGCAGCGAGTACGCCTGGGCCAACGCCCGGCGCCTTCAGGACTCACTGGAGGCAGCGGCAATCGGCTACTCGCACCTGAAGGAGCTGGCGCCGACGACCGAGCTGCGCCAGGCCCAGTACCGCGCGGACGCGGAGCGGGGCGAGGGCAAGCGCTCGCGCATGGTGCTCGCGCCCGAGTACACCAGCGGCTACACCGAGCAGATCCTCGACCGGGTGGACCTGGCCCCAATCGTGAAGTGGATCGGCGGCTCCAGCGCGGCGCTGCTCTGCGTCGAGCGCGACCCGGAAGCCTGCCACCGCTCGCTGATCGCGGCGCGGTTGCAGAGCGACTGGGGCTTCACCGTCAAGAATCTGCGTCCGCCGGCCGCTGAGGGCTGAGCGGCGGCGTGATCAACGCCACCGGCAGCGAGAGGCCGGCGGCGCGGCGCAGGGTGGCGATGCGGCGGCCGGGCTGGACGGCGGCGCGCGCCTCGCTGACCCGATCGCCGAGCGTGGCGACGGTGGAGTCGAGGTCGGGGGCAACGAAGGCGAGGCCCCAGAAGAAGGCGGGGCGATCTCCCCCGGTTCGCTCGATCGCCTCGGCCGGCGCCTGCACGACCTCGAGGATCGGCTCGCCGAGCCGGAAAAAGGCCTGGCGGGGCGCTCCGGCGGGAGTCGGCTCCTCGCGGATGCGGCGCAGGTCCAGGCCAGCAGCCCGCAGGGCACCGATGGTGCGATCGAGGTCCGAGCTGATCGCAACCACGTGGTCGAGCGCGGTAACGCCGTTGGGGTGAACCGAGCGCTCGCCTGGCGGAGGCCGCTGCGATCGCGCCGTCGCCAGGCCGTCGAGCTCGGTCGTTTCGATATCGCGGAGCGACCACCCCGTCAGCCCCTTCCCGTTATCGCTCGGCGCCAGCCGGATCCGTACGTCGCCGACGACACAAACATCACCATCGACCTCGAACCCACAGGCCCGCCAGGCCGCAGGCGAATCGGCGACGGTGAGCTCGTCGAGGGTGGGAGCCATGCCGGGACGGTAGCCCGCCGAGGCCACCAGTTGTTCACCGCATCCCAAACGGGGGTAACGGTTAGCTCGTGCCCCATCTCGAGATCTACCTCAACGACCACCTCGCCGGCGCCACCGGCGGGGTCGAGCTGGCGCGGCGACTGCGCGCGAGCAACGAGGGGGACCCCACCTACGGCGCACCGCTGCGCCAGGTCTGCGAGGAAATCGAAGCCGATCGCGCCACCCTCGAGCAGGTAATCGAGCGACTCGGCTACTCGCGGAGCCGGATCAAGCCGGTCGGCGCGTGGGTGGCGGAGAAGTTGGGGCGGCTGAAGCTGAACGGACAGCTGCGGGGCTACTCCCCCCTGAGTCGATTGATCGAGCTGGAGGGGCTGCTGATCGGCATCACCGGCAAGATCGGCCTCTGGCAGGTCCTCGCCGAGCTCAAACTGGACCAGAACCTCGGAATCGACCTCGCGCAACTGAGCGCACGCGCGGCGGAGCAACGGGCCGCGGTCGATGACCTGCACCGACTCGCGGCCGCCGCCCTCGAGCGCTAGCGGCTTTTCGCTGGCGGCCGTTTACGTTTGCGCGTTGCCGCTTTGCGCTGGGCGGCCGGCACCTCCGCGCTGACCACAGCTCCGGTCAGCGATTTGATCTGACCCTCGAGGAACTTTGCCATTCGTTCCTCCTCGCGCCGGATCCCCTTCGCCAACTTTGCGGTATCGCGATCGCCGACCCGTTCGGCGAGGACCTCGATCGCCAGGTAGGTGGCGATCTCCTCATGCTCGTTGAAGTACTCGGTCTTGGCGTTCTTCAGCATCTTCTCCTGCTCGCCACTACCGCGGATCATGTGCAGGGGACCCTTGGCCGCAGCCATCGCCTTGCCGACCGCCGTCTGTTTCAGCTGACCGCCGCCGCCAAGTTTCTTGATCCGTCGTTCGACTCCCTTGGCGTGCGCTTTGGTCTCGCGCAGGTGCTGTTTGAGGCGTTTTTTGTACGGCGCCTTGGTCGTCATTGCGATGTGGGCCTCAAGAGCCGTTTCCAGCTCGCGCTCCTTGCCGTAGGCCTCGCTCAAGTACTGAATCAACTTCGCATCTCGCTCGTTCAAATCCGCCATTGCACTCCTCGAATTGTTTTCGTCGTCTGCTTGGCCTACCCGTCCGATCATTTGTTCGAACTCTTAGGACTGACACGTCACCCCGCACTTCCTCCCGAATACTTGGGTTAATCGAAGGTATCCTCAGTGCGTTCATGGTCAAACCCACATCACCCGGCCAGGGTCGACCGAAGCGATTCTCCGACGTTCCCCTGACCGGGAGCCGCCGGCTTGATCGCAATAGCGACGTACCGCTCTACTTCCAACTCGGCGCAGCCCTAAAGGTGATGCTGGAGGTTGGGGCGTGGGAGCCCGGCGCGCGCTTTGCCTCCGAGCGGGAGATCGAAGAAGTGTTCGGCGTCTCACGCGCGGTGATCCGGCCAGCGCTCGACCTCCTCGTTGGCGACGGGGCCATTTTTCGCATCAAGGGATCGGGCGCATTCGTCGCCCCGCCGCGCCGCGAAGTCGAGGTGGCGGGGCTGGTCAGGCTGTGGATGGAGAATCGCGACAACCGCCCAATTGCCGTTCGCAGTGCGCGCGAACGGCGCCCCGACCTCACCGTCTCGCAGTTTCTCGAGATCGAAGACCAGGACACCCCGATCGCGCACGTGACCGCCGTCGTCGAGGTTGGTGAGCCATCGGTCTGCCTCGTCGACTCCTACTCGCCGGTCGCCCATGTGCCCTGGATCCTTCCCACCGCCAAGGCACTGGAAAATGGTGCTCAGCCACCGCCACCGAGCGAGCTCGATCTCACCCGGGCCACCGTCTCTATCGAGCACACCTTTTTCGGTGAGTGGGGCTCTTCCCAGGTCGGGGCCCAGGCCGGCGAGCCCGCCCTGATGGGGCGCTTTGTCCAGTTCGGCCGCACGGCGGAGTCCGAGCGCGAGCGCCCACTGGAGTTCGCTCGCGTCATCTACCGTGCCGACAGCGCTCAGCTTGCCTTTGAGCTCAGTTAGTGACCGAGCTGGGTCAGCACCTGATCGATGCCCTCGCCCTCGGCAGCCTCTACGCGCTGATCGCACTTGGCATCACCCTCGTCTACACCGTGATGGGGATGATGAACTTCGCCCACGGCGAGTTCATCATGCTCGCCGCCTACGCCCTCTTCGCCTTCGCCGGGCTGCCCTTCGCCGCGGCGGTGGCGGCCGCCCTGCTGACCGGAATCGCGATCGCCCTGCTCGCCGAGCGCGTGGCTTTCCGGCCGGTCCGCAGCGCCGACCTCTCCGCCCAGCTCGTTACCTCGCTTGCCGTTGCGGCGATCCTCCAAAACGTCGTCACCGTGGCGGTCGACGCCCGGGCCCAGTCGGTCGAAACCCCGGCCGCACTCAGCGAATCGACCGCCATCGGCGGCATCTCCGTGCCAAACCTGGAGTTCCTCACCCTCGGACTCACGGTGGTCGTCCTCGCCGGCCTCGGCTGGCTGCTCTACCGAACCCGCACCGGCCTGGCGATGCGGGCAGCGGCGGAGAACTTCGAGATGGCGCGCCTGCTCGGCGTCAGGGCAGATCGGTTGATCGCGATCGCCTTCGCGATCAGTGGCGCTCTTGCCGCCATGGTCGGCGTGCTGATCGTGATGCAGACCGGCCAGGTGTCGCCGACGATGGGCCTCACTCCGGTCCTGGTCGGTTTCGTCGCCGTGGTGATCGGCGGCTTCGGCAGGATGTTCGGCGCGGTCATCGGCGGCCTCCTGCTCGGCATCCTCTCTTCGCTGCTCGGGGTCTATCTACCTGACGACCTGGCGCCTTTCCGCGACGCGATCGTCTTCACCTTCCCGGTGCTGATCCTGATCTTCCGGCCCCACGGCCTACTTGGCGGAGAGATTGGAAAGGCCCGGGTTTGAATATCACCCGATTCCGCTCTCGCTCCTCCGCGGCCGTCTCGCTTCTGCTGCCGCTGGCTCTGATCGGGATCACTCTCCTGGTCGGCGCCGGCGGCACGCCATCGCTGCAGGGCACCGTCACTTTGATTCTCTGCAACCTGATCGTCGTCATCGGCCTGCAGGTCTTCATCGGCAACAGCGGCGTCTACTCGTTCGGGCAGCTCGGCTTCGCCACGGCCGGCGCCTACGTTGCGGCGTTCCTCACCTTGCCGGCCGCCTTCGCCCTGCTGCAAACACCCGGACTGCCGGACTTCATCGTCGAGGCCCACCTCGACCCGCTGCTCTCGACCCTGATCGCGGCAGCATTCTCCGGCCTGCTGGCAGTGGTGATCGGCCTGCCGTTGATGCGCACCTCCACCCTGGCGATCCCGATCTCCACCTTCGCCTTCCTGATCGTCATCTACAACGTCGTCGCCAACTGGGATCGCGTCACCGGCGGCAGCAGCGGCCTGGTCAGCATCCCGACCACGACCTCCATCGAGTCGGCGGGGCTCTGGGCGGGCGCGGCCGTGATCGTCGCGCTGGCCTTCAAGTGGTCGGCGAGCGGCTATCGCCTGCGGGCAACCCGCGAGGACGAGGTCGCGGCGCGCTCGATCGGGATCGGCGTGATGCGAGAGCGCCTGATCGCCTTCGGCATCAGCGGCGTCCTCTGTGGGATCGGCGGCGCGCTGGCGGTCCACCAATCCGGCGTGCTCAACCCGACCACCTTCTACTTCGGCGCGACCGTGACGACGATGACGATGCTGGTCGTCGGCGGTGCCCGCAGCGTCTTCGGAGCGGTGATCGGCGCGATCACGATCGCGACGGTCAACGAGCTGCTGCGCAGCGTCGAGAACGGCGCCAGCCTGTTCGGCGCGATCTCGATCGGCGAAGCTCCCGGCCTCGCCGCAATCGGCCTCGGCTTGATCCTGCTGCTGACGATGATCGCGATGCCGAGCGGGCTCAGCGGCGGCCGCGAGGCGGGTGAGCTGCCCTGGCTGAGCCGACTGACTCCGATTGCCCCACCGCCACAACCGGTACCCGATGGCGTCGTAGACAGACGAGCGGCGATCGAGCAAACGGCGACGGGCGGCCTGCGCGCCGAGGGCATATCGCTTGCCTTCGCCGGCCTGAGGGTCCTCAGGCAGATCGACCTGACCCTCGAACCCGGCGAAGCCCTCGGCCTGATCGGGCCGAACGGCGCCGGCAAGACAACCCTCGTCAACGTGCTCAGCGGGTTTCAGGCACCCGAGTCGGGGACCGTCTCACTTGATGGGATCGACGTCACCGGGCGCTCCCCGGCGCGCCTGGCCCACGACGGCTTGGGCCGCACCTTTCAGGCCGCCCTCCCCTTCCCCGACCTGAGCGGACTCGAGAGCGTCGCCGTCGGCGCAATGGGCACGGGGGTGAGCAGGCGCCGCGCAGTCGCGGTCGCAGCCGATGTGCTCGATCGCCTCAGCCTGCTCGAGCAGGCGACGCTGCCGGCCGGTGCTCTGCCACCGGGAAGCCAGCGCCTCCTGGGGATCGCCCGCGCGCTCGCGATCCAGCCTCGCTACCTGCTGCTCGACGAGCCGGCAGCGGGACTGAACGAGGCCGAAAGCAAAGAGCTGGTCACGATTCTTCGCAACGTCCTCACCGATTTCGGCTGCGGGATCCTCCTGATCGAGCACGACATGAACATCGTCATGCCGCTCTGCTCGCGGGTGCAGGTCATGGACGACGGCATGACCCTGCGGATCGGCACGCCGGAGGAGGTCCAAGCCGATCCGGCCGTGATCCAGTCCTACCTTGGCAGCTCCTTCCTGGCGGCCAGCGATGCTTGAGCTGCGCGGGGTCCAGGTCAGCTACGGGCAGATCGAGGTGGTCCACGGGGTTGACCTCCACGTCGACAAGGGAGAAGTGCTCGGGATGATCGGGCCCAACGGCGCCGGCAAGAGCTCGATCCTGCGCTCGATCTGCGGCCTGATGCGCCCAACCGCGGGTGAGGTGAGCTTCGAGAGCCGCAGCCTGATCGGCATGGCGCCGGAGCAGATCGTGCGACTCGGGCTCGCGCTCGTGCCCGAGGGCCGACACATCTTCAAGACCCTGACCGTGGCCGAGAACCTGCGGCTCGCCAGCCGCAATGGCGACGAGGATGGCGCCTGGATGGAGCGGACGCTGAGCCGCTTCCCGATCCTGCGCGAGCGCGCCGGCCAGCGTGCCGACCGTCTCTCCGGCGGCGAGCAACAGCAGCTCGCGATCGCCCGCGCACTGCTGGGCCGGCCCAAACTGCTGATTTTCGACGAGCCCTCGCTTGGCCTTGCCCCAGTGATGATCGACGTCATCTACGAGTTGCTCGGGGGCCTGCGCGATGAAGGGGTGACGATGCTGCTGGTCGAGCAGAACGCCGCCCGCACAATCGACTTCTGCGATCGCTGCCTGGTGCTCAGCACCGGCGAGGTCCGCGCCCAGGGCAGCCGCAGCGAGCTGCAGCGCAACCCCGATGTCCTGCGCGCTTATCTGGGCAGGCAGCCGTGAATAGAATGAGAGTTCAAATTAATCCCGAGGAGCAGTGATGTTCGACGAGCGCCCACGTGGAACGCCAACCAGCGAGGAGGTCTCCCTCGCGCTGCGCCACTGCTGGCAGCCGGTCGCCAGGGTCCAGGACCTCGAGAGCGGTCCCCAGCGAGTCGTCCTGCTCGGCGAAGCGCTCGCCGTCTTCCTCACCGCGAGCGGCAAGCCAGCTGTGGTCGCCGACCGCTGCGCCCATCGCGGCGCCTCGCTCTCGATGGGCAAGGTCGCGGGCGAGTCGGTCCAGTGCCCCTACCACGGCTGGGAGTGGAGCGAGAACGGCGCCTGCACCCGGATCCCGTCGCTGCCCGACCAGAGCCAGATTCCCGCTCGCGCTCGCGTCCCGGCCTTTCCGGCACGCCTGCACTGGGGCCTGGTCTGGACCGTGCTGGCGGAGCCGCTCGGCGAGCTGCCGACGATGCCGTGGTTCGACGAGGAGGAGTGGAGATGGGACCACGGCGAGCCGTTTGAGCTGCCGGTCGGAATGGGGATCATGATCGAGAACTTCCGCGACGTCGCCCACTTCGCCTTCGTCCACCAGGACACGCTGGGCACGATGCCGGAGGTGATCGAGCCGCTGCACCCCGAGCGCGAGGGGTTCAGGGTGACGCTGCGCCGGGAGATGCGGGCCGGCGATGGTGCGGACGAGATCTGGGGCTCACTGCGGGCGCTCCACACCCACGCGATCGCGCCCAACTTCACCTCGGGCCAGCTGCTCACGGTCAAGGGCGAACGCTGCCTGCTCCACGCCGCCCGCGCGATCAGCGCTACCGAGTCGGCGCATTACTGGATCGCGGGAATCACCGAGGACTACGACGAGTTCAGCGTCGCCGAGACGATCGAGTTCGAGCAGCGCCTCTACAAGGAGGACTGCGCGATCATCTCCGCGGTCGAGCCGCGCGAGCTCTCACTCGATCCCAACGCCGAGGCCAACACGCTCGCCGATCGCTTCACGCTCAGCTACCGGCAGGCATTCAGCGATTACGTCAATCGCGCGCTCAGCCTCCGTACTCGGGGATGAAGCTCGGCTTGACCCGCGCCACCAGTTTCGGCACGCCGCTCGAGTAGTCGTAGATGATCCAGGTGCGGTTGGTGTGGTGGTTGTCCTTGGTGTAGGTGACCTTGCCGAGGACCGTGTGATGGGGCTTTGCCTCCAGCGCATCAGCCAGGGTGTCCCCCTCGACGCTGCCGGTTTCCTCGATCGTGTCGAGAACCAGCTGTCCGCCGGCGTACATCGCGAGCAGCGCGCTCGAGACGTCGGTATCGATGCCGGCGCGTTTAAGGCTTTTGAACAGCTTCGCCGTTTCCTCGTTCGGCGGGTCAGCGTCAGAGCCGTTCGAGCTGACGTAGATGTCCTTCATGTTGGAGATGCCCTTGATCCAGAAGGTGCCGTCGAAGCCGGCCGGCCCGACGATCGGGACGTCGATGTGGGCGGCCCGGATCTGCTTGATCGCGGCCGCGCCCCCCGGCGGGTAGGAGCAGATGAAGACGGCGTCGGCGTTGGAGTCGCGCAGCTCGGTGACCTGGCTGGCGACCGACTCGTCGCTGTTCTCGAAGTCGGCCGAGCCGGCGATCGTGCCGCCGAGGTGCTCCCAGCTCTGCTGGAAGGCCGAGCAGCCGGCCTTGCCGTAGATGATCGAGGTGTCGCGGAAGAGGAACGGGCGCCTGGCTCCCCTGTCGTGCAGGAAGGTGGCGTCGGCGCTCGCCTCGCTGAGCAGGCCCGGGTAGGAGCTGAAGGAGAGGCGGCCGGTCGTCGGCGGTCCGAAGCCGGGCTCGTTGACGATGGCGAAGTTCAAGAGGTCATGTTCCTCGGCGAGCGGCGACCCCGCCGAGGCCGTCAGCGCCTCGCCGCTGAAGAAAAGGACGTCCGCCCCGTCTTCGATCACCTGCTGGACGGCCAGCACCGCCTGCTGTGGATCCGAACGGGTATCGGCTTGCACCACCCGCACCTTGTGCCCGTCGATGCCGCCGCGCGCGTTGGTTTCCTTGATCAGCTGTTCGACCGCGGCGAAGGTTGAGTCCCAAGGCGCCAGGTAGCCGGTCTTGGCGATCGCTGCACCGATCACTATTTCCTTCGGCAGGCCCTTGGATGGCGCCTCAGCCGCGTCCCCGCTGCTGCCGCAGCCGGCCAGGACGATCATCGCCAACGCGGACAGGGCAAAGAGCGACGCCGCGAGGTGACGCCGGGCTTTCAGCTGACAGAACCGCTCTAGAACAATGCGAAAAGATTACCTGAGCAATGCCTGCCTGTCGCGATCGAGATCCCCGATCGCCGCCATCTCCCGGTCGGAGAAGGCGAAGTCGAAGAGATCGATGTTCTCGCGCATCCGCTGCACCGTCACCGACCTGGGGATGACGATGTTGCCGCGTTGCAGGTGCCAACGCAGAATCACCTGGGCCGGCGTCTTGTCGCGGCGCTCGGCCAGGCGAACGATCGTCGCATCATCAAACAACGCTCCCTGCACGAGTGGGCTCCCGGCCTCGGTGGCTATTCCGTGCGCCGCATGCCAGGTGCGCAGGTCGACCTGCTGGAAACGGGGGTGTAACTCGATCTGATTGACCGTCGGCCGGGTCTCCGCCTCTCGCTCCAGCAGCTCGAGATCCTCGACGCCGAAGTTGGAGGCGCCGATCGTGCGCGCCGCCTCCTCGCCGTGGATCGATTCGAGCGTCCGCCAAACATCGAGCAGCCCATCCGCGGCCGGGCCCGGCCGCTGGACCAAGCAGAGATCGACGTGGTCGAGGCCAAGCCGCCCGAGGCTGGCCTCGAAGTCCGACAGCATCGACTCGGGGCCCTGCTGTGAGTCCCACAGCTTGGTGGTGACGAAGTAGTCCTCGCGGGGCAGGCCCGAGGCGAGGAGCGCCGCGCCCACTTCCTTCTCGTTACCGTGGACAGCGGCGGTGTCGAAGTGCCTGTAGCCGGCCTCGAGCGCCAGCTCAACGGTTCCCCGGGTCTCCTTCGCCGGCAACCGGGAGACCCCGAAGCCAAGTTGCGGTATCCCGATGCCGTCGTGGAGCCTGAGAGTGGGCACTTCCGCCCGATGAGCCGCGTCCATTAGTTGTCATGATAGCCCTCCGCTCAGGCGACTTGGATCGCTCCGAGCAAGTCTCAGTAACCCGGGCTCTGCTTCATCTTCCTGCGCTCGGAGGGGTGCGCCCCACCCTTCTTCTCCAGCGTCGTGCAGGCGAGGTCGATGTCCGCGGCAAGGCGATCGATCTGCTCGCGGCTGAGGGTCTGCTTGACCAGCGCCCGCAGCACCTTCACGTCTTCGGCGTTGGGCGGCATCGTGTAGGCGGGCAGCATCCAGCCGCGCTCGGCCGAGAGCTGCCAGGAGACGTCGAACTCGTCGTAGTTCTTCTCGCCGTCGAGCCGGAAGGCGACCAGCGGCAGCTGCTCCTCGCCATCGCCGATCAGTTCGAAGTTGCCGTTCTCCCTCAGCTTCTCCGCCAGTGAGCGGGCGTTCTGCTGCATCGCTTTCATGATGTAGGCGTAGCCCTCGCGCCCGTAGCGGACGAAGTTGTAGTACTGGGCCAACACCATCGAGGCACCGGTGGAGAAGTTGAGGGTGAATGTGGCGTCGGTTTTGCCCAGGTAGTTCTCGTAGAAGACGAGGTCCTCGGCGAGGTCGCTTTTCTCCCTGAAGACGAGCCAGCCCACGCCCGGGTAGACCAGCCCGAACTTGTGCCCGGAGACGTTGATCGAGCGCACCTGCTCGAGCCGGAAGTCCCACTCGGAGTCGGGGTAGAGGAAGGGCCAGACGAAGCCGCCGCTGGCGCCGTCGATGTGCAGTGGCACGTCGAGGCCTTTCTCACCCTTGAGGTCGACCAGGAGCTTGTTGATGCCGACGATGTCGTCGGCGTGGCCGGTGAAGGTGGTGCCGAGCACGGCGGCGACGCCGATCGTGTTCTCGTCGACGTGCGGCTGCACGTCTTCGGGCCCGATCACGTATTTGCCGTCCTGCAGCGGCACGATCCGCGGCTCGACGTCGAAGTAGCGGCAGAACTTCTCCCAGACCACGTGCACGTCGCCGCCGAAGATCAGGTTGGGCTTGTCGACCGGCTTCGACTCGGCTTCGCGGCGCTCCTTCCACTTCCACTTGAGCGAGAGCGCGCCGAGCATGATCGCCTCCGAGGAGCCCTGGGTGCGGGCGCCGGTGGTCTCGCCGGGAGCGTGGTAAAGGTCGGCGAGCATGCGGATGCAGCGCTGCTCGATCTCGGCCGAGATCGGATACTCGGCGTGGTCGATGAAGTTGCGGTAGAGGTTCTCGCCGATCAGCCGCTGCGCCTCGGGCTCCATCCAGGTGGTGACGAAGGTGGCCAGGTTGCGGTTGGGGTCACCCTCCAGCGCCAGTTCCTCGTCGACCAGCCGCATCGCGTCGAGGGCGGACATGCCGCTGTCTGGGAAGGGCCCGTCGGGGGCGTCCTCGGTGAGGAAGCGGTTCCCGTACAGCTTGGCGGCGTCTTCGGCGCTGAGTGGGTTGTTCATGGAGCTCCAGTCGTGGTCGCGGGGTGCGCCGAGGCTATCCGACGCCCCACCCGAGCAGCTCGTCCAACCTCTGGCCGGTGAGCACCGACTCGGGGCGTTCGGCGACCACGTCGGAGCCCGGTTGCGCCCCGTCGTCGCGGCGCTTGATCAGCAGCCACTGCGGCTTCTCGCCGGGGCGGGTGCGTTGCAGGGCGAAGCCGCCACGCAGCTTCTCGCCGTGGAGGACGAAGACGGCGTGGCCGCGTTCGAGCGCCTCGGGCCATGGCGCCCGCCCACCCTGCTCGTATTGGCCGCGGTCCCAGACGATCACGCCGCCGCCATCGGTCGGCCCCTCGAAGTCGTTGTGGGAGAGCGAGTGGTCCTCGACCTGCACCGCGAGTCGTTTCACCGCCGGATCCATCGTCGGCCCCTTGGGCACGGCCCAGGAGCGCATCACCCCGTCGACCTCGAGGCGCAGGTCGAAGTGGCGGGCGGTGGCGACGTGCTCCTGGACGACAAAGACGCCGGCGCTGACGCCGCGGATCGCGAACTGCTCGTGGCCCTCGGCTTTCGCCGGCTCGGCATCGACCGCAGCGACCTTCGCGGCCGGCGGCCCCTCGCGCAAGAAAGCCACGAGCTCCTCCACCGCTGAGCCGGCTCCCTCGGCGTGGACAAGCACCTCGCCCTCCTCGCCGTTGCGCACCCAGCCCAGCACCCCGAGCTCAGCGGCCCGTCGCACCGTCGTGTCGCGGAAGCCGACACCCTGCACCTCGCCGCGCACGCTCGCGCGCACCGCCACCGCCCCGTCCTTCGCCTTCTTCGCCACGCCGCCATTGTCGCGCGACCGGACCAGGTCCGTTTCGGCAAGCCAGCCATTCCGGTGCGCTTTATGCACCCCAGAGGTGCAAAAGGCGCACCGGAAGCCAAGTGAGGCAGCGTTTAGGTTGCCGCCATACGTCCATGCTCGAGCTGGGAGGAAGCCCGTGCCGTTTCTCGTTTTTGCTGCGATTGCGCTGATTGGCGCCGCGATCCACCGTCACCGCGACAGCCAGCCGCGCAGCGCCGCTCGCACGTTGGAAATCTTCCTGATCTGGTGGATGGTGGTGGCCGTGGGAATCGCCGCGATCTTTGGCGCGATGTTCCACTTCTTCGACGGCCCCGACACGGCCCGCGAAATCGGCTTCAGCAACGGCGACGGCGGCTTCCAGACCGAGGTCGGCTTCGCTGACCTGGCGATCGGGGTACTCGGCGTCCTCTGCGCTCGCTTCCGCGACGGCTTCCTGCTCGCCGCCGTCGTCGCCGTCTCCATCTGTTACCTCGGCGACGCCTACGGTCACCTGCACCAGGCGGCAATCCACGACAACCACGCTCCCGACAACACCGGCCTCACCCTCTGGGCCGACTTCATCGCCCCGCTGGTGGCGATTGGCCTTTACGCGTCGTGGCGACGCGCCGTGTCGGGCGGCGCTGCGAAAGCCTCGCCGGCCTAGCGCTCTCCAGTTCGCTCCGTCCCTTTTTCGAGCAAGCCCGAGACAGCTCGGGCCAGCTGCTCGCCGTGCCGGGTGAGGACGTACTCGGTGTGCGGCGGGCGGCCGGGGACGAGGTGGCGCTCGATGATGCGGGCGGCCTCGAGCTGCTCGAGGCGATCGGAGAGGGTTGTGGGCGAGACGCCGGGCAGGGACTGGCGGAACTCGTTGAAGCGGGCGGCGCCGCTGGCGCAGGCGTAGATCGTCGCCAGCGTCCAGCGGCGCTCCAGCAGGGTCGCCGTCGCCCGCATCTCGGCGGGGACGGGGGTGCAGCTACGACATCGCGGTGACATTCGCGCCCTTCTCGGCCGGCTCGAGTGCCTGCTCGAGCACCTCGTCGACGCTCATCACCGGGTGGAAGCTCATCTGCTCGCGCACCTCCTCGGGCACCTCGTCGAGGTCGCCGCGGTTGCGCTCGGGCAGGATCACCTCGGTCAGGCCGGCCGCGTGGGCGGCGAGCACCTTCTGCTTCAGCCCGCCGATCGGCAGCACCCGGCCCTGCAGGGTGACCTCGCCGGTCATGCCGACGGTGTGCTTGACCGGCCGCCCGGAGAGCAGCGAGACCAGTGCGGTGGTCATCGCCGTGCCGGCGCTGGGACCGTCCTTGGGAATTGCTCCCGCCGGTACGTGCAGGTGGAACTCGCGCTGGAAGCGCTCCGGGTCGATGCCCAGCTCGGCGGCGTGCGAGCGGGCATAGGAGAGCGCGATCCGCGCCGACTCCTTCATCACGTCGCCGAGCTGGCCGGTCAGGACCAGGCCCTTGTCGCCCTCCATCGCGGTCGCCTCGATGAAGAGCACGTCGCCACCCGTTCCGGTGACGGCGAGGCCGGTCGAGACACCGGGGATCGCCGTCCTTTCGACCGACTCCTGGAAGAAGCGCTGGCGGCCGAGCGCATCGTGCAGTGCATCGGCGTCGACCGTGATCGGCGTCTCCGCTTCGCCGCCGGCGATCTTGGTCGCCGCCCCGCGCAGCAGCTTGCCCAGTTCGCGCTCGAGCTGGCGCACGCCGGCCTCGCGGGTGTACTCGGTGATCACGCTGCGCAGGATCTCCTCGCCGACCGCGACCTCCTCGGGCTCGAGCCCGTTGCGCTTCAGCTGCCGCGGCAGCAGGTAGCCACGGGCGATCGCCAGCTTCTCGGCGGTCGTGTAGCCGTCGAAGGCGATCGTCTCCATGCGGTCGAGCAGCGGCGCCGGGATCGTGTCGGTCATGTTCGCCGTGGCGATGAAGACAACCTCGGAGAGGTCGACCTCGACGTCGAGGTAGTGGTCGCGGAAGGAGTGGTTCTGGGCCGGGTCGAGCACCTCGAGCAGGGCCGCCGAGGGGTCGCCGCGCCAGTCGGCGCCGACCTTGTCGACCTCGTCGAGCAGGATCACCGGGTTCATCGTCTCGGCGTCACGCAGGGCGCGGACGATCCGGCCCGGCAGGGCCCCTATGTATGTGCGGCGGTGGCCGCGGACCTCGGCCTCGTCGTGCAGCCCACCGAGTGAGATGCGGACGAACTCGCGTCCGAGGGCGCGGGCGATCGACTCGCCGATCGAGGTCTTACCCGTACCGGGCGGCCCGACCAGGGTGAGGATCGCGCCGTTGGCGCGGCTCTCGTCCTCGACCCCGCGCTCCTCGCGCAGCTTGCGCACGGCGATGAACTCGGTGATCCGCTTCTTCACGTCCTCGAGCCCGGCGTGGTCGGCGTCAAGCACCTCGCGCGTGTGCGCGGGGTCGAGCCGCTCCTCGGAGCGCTTCGCCCACGGCACCGCAATCAGCCAGTCGAGGTAGCTGCGGATCATCGAGGACTCGGGCGACTGCTCGCCCTGGCGCTCGAGCCGGCGCAGCTCCTTCTCGGCCTGCTCGGCGACCGCCTCCGGCATCCCGGCCTCGGCGATCTTGCGCTCGTACTCCTCGATCAGGCTGCCCTCGTCCTCGCCCAGCTCCTTGCGGATCGACTCCATCTGTTTGCGCAGGAAGTAGTCGCGCTGCTGCTTCTGGGCACCGGACTCGACGTCCTCGCGGATGCGGCTGCGCACCTGCAGCTCGGCCAGGCGCTCGCGTTGCAGTTCCACTGCCAGCTGCAGCCGGGCACTGACGTCGATCGCCTCCAGCAGGCGCAGCTTCTGCTCGTTGGAGATGTCGGGACTGAGGCCGGTCGTGTCGGCCAGCGCCCCGGGCTCCTCGACCGAGCGCAGGAAAGCGGCGATCCGGTCATCGGCGCCGCGCAGCTCGAGGATCTCTTCGACCACGGCGCGGTATTCGCGCGCCAGCTCCTGGGTGTGTTCGTCCTCGGGATGGCCGTCATGGACCTCCTGCACATCGATGCGCAGGCCCTCGTCCTCCCCCTCCTCGCTGGGAACAGCCGCGCCGGCGAGGCCGCGATGCAGGCCGACCACGGTTGCGGCCGGAGCGCCGCCACGCGAGTGCCCGCGCTCGATCACCTCGGCTACAACGCCGACGCGCCCGTACTCACCGTCGCTGCGAGGCAGCAGGAAGACCTGCTCCTCCTCGCCGGTGTCGATCGGCAGGGTCGCGGAAACGCCGGGGAAAACGATTGCGTCATCAAGCGGGATCAGGAGATAGGCCATATCTAAGTCCAATTTCTGTAGTTAGTCTTTCTACAGGATAGCGGACCCGATCCACCCGCTAGGAAAGCTCGATGCCGACCTCCTCGGCCGGCTTGTCCTCGCGCAATCCCTTGAAGGAGCCGTGGCGCACCATCCCCTCCGCGGTCAGCTCGCGGAACTCGACCTCGGCGACCAGTTGCGGCTCGACGAAGTTGGCCCCTCGCGGGCCGCGTCTGCCAAAGGGATTCGTCTCGCGCGCCAGCGGCAGCAGCCGCTCGAGCAGCTCGTCCAGGTCACGGTCGGAGAAACCGGTGCCGACCTTGCCCGCGTAACGCAGCTCCCCGTCCTCGAAGTAGCCGAGCAGAAGCGCGCCGAGCCGGTTGCGCCGCCGACCTTCGCCCGGCAGCCAGCCCCCGATTACGAACTCCTGCCGGCCGAGGTTCTTCACCTTGAGCCAGGCGCCGCTGCGCTTGCCCGGGGCGTAGGCGCTGTCGAGGCGCTTGAGCACGATCCCCTCCAGCTTGCGCGCGGCGCTCGCCGCCAGCAGCTCCTCGGCGTGGCCGACGGAGTAGGCGGGCGTCTGCCAGCTCTGGCCTGACAGCTCCAACCCCTCGAGCAGCTCGCGGCGGCGAGCGTAGGGCTCGCCAGTCAGGTCGCGGCCATCGAGGTAGAGCAGGTCGAAGATCACGTAGGTGACCGGGTGGGACTTCATCCGCCGCCGCACGACGCTCTCCTCGGTCTGGTGGATGCGCTGCTGCAGGCGCTCGAAGCTGGGCAGGCCGTTCTCGTCAAAGGCGACCAGCTCGCCGTCGAGGACGGCGTCGCAGGCGCCGAGCTGGCGCGAGAGCCGCCGCACCTCGGGGTACTGGGCGCCGATGTCCCTCAGGTTGCGGCTCTGCAGCGCCAACCTGCCGGGCCGGCAGTAGGCAATGGCCCGCACCCCGTCCCACTTCACCTCGGTCGCCCAGCCCTCGTCGGAGGCCGGCAGCTTCGAGAGCTTTGCCAACATCGGCACCACTGATTCCGGGAAGGGTTTGCGCTCCTCCTCGGCAGGGTCGATCCGGTGGATCATCCAGTCCTTCTCGTCCTTGCCGGCGCGGAACAGTGCGTAGCGACCCTTCAGCCGCTCGCCGGAGAAGCTGACGACGACCTTTCCCTCCTCCCACTTCTCGAGCTCGTAGGTGCCGCGGTCCCAGATCCGCATCGTCCCCCCGCCGTACTCGCCCGCCGGGATCTCGCCCTCGAACTCGAGGTACTCGAGCGGGTGGTCCTCGGTGTGGACGGCCTTGCGGTTTTCGGCTGGGTCGAGCGGGATGCCGTTGGGGATCGCCCAGGAGGCCGCCACCCCATCGTGCTCCAAGCGCAGGTCCCAGTGCAGGCGGCGGGCGCTGTGCTCCTGGACGACGAAGCGCAGCGCGCCGCGCTTTTTCCGTTTGCGCGTGGCCCTCGGCTCGGGGGTCGAGCCGAAGTCACGCTTGCGCTCGTACTCGCCGAGCTTTCCGCTGTTCATCTCACCCACTCAAGCAGTTGCATGAAGCGGAATCTGCAGGGTCAGCTCGGTGCCCCTCCCCCGCCTGCTGCGCAGCTGGAAGCAGGAGGAGATCGCTCCCGCCAGCAGGAGGCCCATGCGTAGCCCAGGTGGCCTATCGCCACCGGTGGACTGAACGCCTTCGCCCTCGTCACGGACGACGAGCCGCAGCCCACCCTCTTCCCGGCGCAGGCGGACTTCGAGCGGTCGTTGCTCGGCCTCCTCCGGGTAGGCGTGCAGAACCACATTGGTGCAGGCCTCCGAGACCACGGTCCGAAGGTCGTCGACGACCCTGCGGTTCGCGCCCAGCTCGTGGGCGCGTTCGCCCACGGCAGCGCGGATGATGGCAATGTTGTCGGGCTGCGCGGGCAACCTGATCAAAAGGTCCCTGCCGGTGTCCAATGCATCTTCCTTCCGTGTCGCCTTTCTGTCCTAGTACCCGTCGCGGTCGAATCGACCCCGCACAAAGCGCGAGAAACAGCGGGGCAACGTGTTTTAGCCGTGGCAGTCGCCGGGTACAAGCCGCTCATGCGCAGGGAGGCGAAGATCGACGACCCCGGCCCGACTCGACGTCCGGGCCCCTCGCTCAGCCGCACCGTCCAAGCCCTGCGGAGAATTCGCCGCGAGCGACGGCAGGCCCCACGGGTAACGCAGGTGATCGCGCTTCGCAGCGGCAGGCTTACCTAGTGGCCAAAGACCACGGCCACAGAGTCAACAACGACAAGCCGACGAAGATCACCCCCTACCGCAACGGGCCGTATCTCGTCCGTGGCCCTTTTGCGATCGTCGACCAAGACGGCAAAGAGATCGAGATCAAGCGACGCGTGGTGGCGCTCTGCCGCTGCGGGCGCTCACGGATCCGGCCCTTTTGCGATGGCACCCACAAGACCATCGGCTTTCAGGCCGAGAGCGGTCTTCCCATGGAGATTGACAAGGCCGGCGTGTCGGCGACGCAGTTGACGCAGCGGGGTCGCGGAGCGGCCGAGCCGCTGCCCGCCGTAGGGGACACCGCCCCGTAGCCTCGCCCCCAGGGCCAGCCAGGAGCAAAGTGAACGCTCCGCCACCCAGACGGGCGCGAGCAGTGCGGCGCTGACGGGAAAGCGCGCCGCGCCGTCGGCCCTGCGGCGGCCGATCTCCGCGACCAGGATCGAGGTCAGCGCAGCACCGACCAAACGGCGAACCCGACCGCGGCGACACGAATGGGCTGCCAGGGGGACCACAGCGAGAAAGGCGATCATGCGCAGCGGAATTGCGAAGTCGTCGTAGGCCTGGCGCACCCGCTGCGAGCGGAAGTGAGCCGCGCTCGGCGGCAGCCTCGGGACGTAGAGGTCGAGCGGGGTCGCCACCCTGCCGCCAGCGGCTTGGATCGTCCGCATCAGCTCCAGGTTCTCGAAGAGGGCATCGCCGTCATAGCCGCCGACGGCCAGAAGGGCACTGCGGCGAAGCACCAGCGTGCCGGGAAAGTCCCCGACCGGGAAGGTCGGGTCGCCGGTGAAGACGCGGTTCAGCAACGAGCGGGCGGTGTCCCAGCGAGCGTGCCAGGGCGGTTCCTCGAAGTAGTTCTGCGGCCGCACGAGATCGGCCTCCCCCAGCAGTGCGACAGCACGACGCAGCGTCGTCGGCGTGTAGCGAACGTCGTCGTCAGCCAGCACGACCAGCTCATTTGCGCACTCGCGCACTCCGGTGAGGACGCCGTTCACCTTGCCCATCTGAAAGTCGAGATCGGGATGCGGGGCCAGGTGGCGGGCGATGCCCTCAAGGGCCACGGCATGTTCAGCGAAGACACTTGGCGGCGAGCCGTCCACCACCAGAATCTCGTCGGCCACCTCGCCGATCGAGCGCAGGTAGGAGCTCAGCTCCTCGATCGGCCCAGCCTCGCCCCAACGCAGCGGCAGGACGTAGGAAATCCCGAGCTCCGCCTGGGCCACGGCTTCAGGTCTCGAATCCGACCAGGGCTTGCCGCAGCGAGGTCCTGTCCTCTCCCCACGCCTCGAGCAGGTGCCTGCCGAGGCGGTCTTCGAGCAGGAGCAGGGCGCGGGCACCGAAGAGGATGTCGCCGGCCAGCTCCGGCTCCTGCCTTGCCAAGCCACCGGCAAGGTCATAGGCGGCAATGTTCTCGTGCACCGCGTCGGCCTCGACGTGCTCGTCGTAGAAGTCGGTCGCCTCGGCGTCAAAGCCGAGGCGCCGCAGGGCGTTGCCGTAGCGGCGGTTCGGCAGGGCCGAGGTCATCTCGAACATCGCCAGGTGGCCGACGATTGCACCGCGCCGGTCGCGGCGCAGGCCGGTAGCTGACATCAGGTTGACGGTCGCCAGCGTCTTGCCCGGCGCGTCTCGGAGGTAGGCGTTCTCGCGGTCATCGAGCCCGAGTGCCCGCATCGTCTTTGCAAAGAGCCGCGAGTGCATGCGCTCCGGCCGGCCGCCGCCGTACTCGTCGGCCTGCACCTCGAGCAGCGCCGTCTTCGCCGGCCCGTCGAGGCGCGGGATCGCCCAGCTGTGAGGATCGGACTCCTTCAGCTGGTAGAAGGAGCGGTGGACGACGAACTCGCGGAATTCCTCGATCCCGGCCTGGGCCTCGAGGTGGCGGGAGAGCGAGACGCCGTCGTCTTCGGACTCGAGGCGAAAGAGCAGCTCGCCGACCTGGGCAGGGTCGACCGGCTCCTGCGGGCCCAGCTCCGCCCCCAGGGCATCGAAGAACGTCTCCTCGAGCACCGCTCGTAGCGCCAGGAGGGTCGGGTCCCACTCCCAGGCAGGATCGACCCGCGGGAACGAGCGATAGTGGAGCTCGAAGCAGAGATAGAGCGCGAGCTGCAGGTCATCGTCGCCGAGTGGGTCCCCGACGAGGGTGACGAGCCGAGCGGCCTCTTCAGCGGGCTCGGCGGATGGGGCCGACTCGCTGCGCGGCACGGAAAGCATCCCGACAACCAGGTCGCAGATCGGGCCGGCCGATGGCAGCGCCGAGCGCCCGCCCAGCTGCTTTTCCGCTATTCCGGCCACCGTGGTCAGCTTCCCGATTGGGACCTTCCGAAAACGGCCTCGGGTTCGATCACTTCCTCAGCGGCTCCGCAACCGAACCGCCAGAATCGCTCCCTTGATTGCCGTCCTCGCCGACACCCACATGCCGAGGGGGAGCCGTCGCCTGCCGGAGCGCTGCGTCGAGGTCGTCGGCGCAGCCGACGCGGTGATCCACGCGGGCGATTTCTTCGCCGTCTCGGCGCTGGAGGAAGTGCTGGCGCTCTGCCCGGTCGTCCACGCCGTGCACGGCAACGTCGACGAGGCCCAACTGCAGCGCTCGCTCCCGGCGGCGCTCGAAATCGAGCTCAACGGCCGGATCGTCGCGGTAACCCACGATGCCGGCCCCGCCACGGGCCGACTGGGCCGCATGCGCCGGCGCTTCCCAAACGCGTCCGCCGTCGTCTTCGGCCACAGTCACCTTCCCCTGCACGAGGTCGAGGGTGACTTCCAGATCTTCAACCCCGGCAGCCCGACCGAGCGTCGCCGCGCCCCGCAGCCTTCGATGGGCGTACTCGAGCCCCGCGAAAGCGGTCTGGTTTTCGAGCACGTTTGGCTTTGACCTGAGCAGCTGCGCGTTTTGCCCGCGGCGGTCTGGGTAATCCGGTAGCCCTGATGCTTCCCGATCGTTCAGCACGCGAGGCGGCCGACGAGCACCGCTTCGGCGCCTCGCCACCGCTCTCGCTCGGCGTCGAGGAGGAGCTGCTGTTGGTTGACGAGGAGGGCGAGCTGGTCGCTGCCGCCGAGGCGGTGCTCGACAGTGTCCCCGCCGCCTTTGCCGGCCGGGTCTCCTCGGAGATCTTTGCCGAGCAGATCGAGCTGAAGACCGGCGTCTGTCACGACGCCGGCGAGGTCCAGACCCAGCTCGGCGAGATGCGGCGGGTGATCAACGAGACCGGCTATGGCCTGCTCGCCTCCGGCCTGCACCCGGCCGCCGACGCCGGCGAAGCGAAGCTCGTCTCCAAGCCGCGCTACGAGGTCGTCCGCCGCGACTTCGGCGACCTGCTGCGAACGCCGCCCTGCGGGCTGCACGTGCACGTCGGCGCGCCGGATCCGGAGACCGCGGTGCGCCTCGCCAACGCCTTTCGCCTCTACCTGCCACTGCTGCAGGCGCTGAGTGCCAACTCCCCCTTCCGCGAGGGAATCGACTCGGGCAACGCCAGCTCCCGCTCCTCGGTCGTGCGCAGCTACCCCCGCTTCCAGCTGCCGCGCCAGTTCCGCGATTACGAAGAGTTCCGCCAGGTCGCCGACCAGCTGATCGCCGCCGCCGGAGTCGACGACTACACCTACATCTGGTGGGACGTCCGTCCCCATCCCCAACTCGGCACGGTCGAGGTCAGGGCCGTCGACGTGCAGACCGGGGTGCTGGCCTCAAGTGCGATCGCCGCCCTGATCCAGGCGATCGCCGCCAAGGAGCTCGACCGGCCGAGCGCGCCCAGCGTCTACCGCGAGGCACTGGAGGAGTCCTACTTCCAGGCGGCCAGCCACGGCTTGGAGGCGAGCATCCTCTTTGACGAGGACGACCCGGCGCCGGCCCGCGAGGTCGGTCGCAGGGTGCTCGATTCCGTCCACCCCTACGCCCGCGAGCTCGGCAGCGACGCGGCGCTCGAGGAGGTGGAGCGGATCCTGCGCGAGGGCAACGGCGCCGACGACCAGCGGCGGGTCCAGCACGAAAGCGGCATGGCGGGCCTGATCGCGTACCTGACCACCCGTCGCAGGTAAGCGTGCCGGTTTCGCGGGCACCGACCCGGGGGTATTCATAGGAGCAATGCAGAAGCAAAGCAACGGCGAAGCAACCCTCCAGCCTGATTCCCGCGTCCTCATCGTCGCCACCGACGATTTGGCCGGGCCGGAGCTGCTCGAGGACCTGCGCGCGCATCTCGGTGAGATCGACGCAATGGAGGTCCTGGTCACCTCACCGGCGGTCGAGAAGTCCCCGTTCCGTCACGCCCTCGGCGACGTCGACGCCGCCTCGATGGAGGCGGGGCAACGGCTCGAGACCTCGCTCGATGAACTCAACCGGGCGGGCATCGTCGCTCGCGGCGAAATCGGCGACAGCGATCCGTTGATCGCCGCCGGGGATGCGTTGCGGCAGTTCGCCGCCGACGAGATCCTGATCGTCGCCCACGCCTCCGACCAGGCCCGTTGGTTCGAGGACGGGCTCTTCGAGCGTGCCAAAACTGAGCTCGAGCCCGCGGTGCGCATGATCAGCCTGCGGCGCGACGAGGACGAGGGCCCGCCTCACCTGGCCGACGTCGAGGAGTCCGGACCCGGGCTCGATCCCGAGCCGGGCGCCGAGCACCAGGTCGAGCTCTCGCCGAACTTGCCCCGGCTCACCCGCGGCGGCTTGGCCGGCATCCTGATCGCGATCATCGGCACGATCGTCGTCATCGTGCTCGCCGGCACCGGGCCCGGTACGGACTCCGCCGGCGGCGCGGCGCAGATCCTGATCGCGATGGCCGTCGCCCTGATCAACATGGCCCACGTCGTCGGCCTAACTCTCCTCGAGAGTGTCCACTACCGCGGCGGCTGGCAACGCTTCTTCAGCAGACTCTCATTGACCGCAACACCGCTGGCCATCGTCGCCAACGCGCTGATTTCAATCCTCAGCTAGCCCGCTCAATCCAGCCCGTGCGGGTGCAGGTGGTCTTCGGCCATCTGCTTCAGGCCGACGCGGTCGATCTTGCCGGTCGGGTTGAGCGGCATCTCATCGAGAAAGATGATCTCCTCGGGGGCCTTGTAGCCGACGCGCTCGCGGCAGAAGACGATCAGGTCGGCGCTCGAGGGGCGCTCGGCTCCCTCGCGCAGGGTGACGTAGGCGCGCACGTTCTCGCCGTGGACGGTGTCGTGGATGCCGACGACACCGGCGACGCCGATCGCCGGGTGTTCATCCAGCGCGGCCTCGACCTCGAGCGGGCTGATGTTGGAGCCGTCGTGGACGATCACCTGCTTCTTGCGGCCGAAGAACCAGAGGTAGCCGTCCTCGTCGGCGCGCGCCAGGTCGCCGGAGTCCAGCCACTCATCCGCGAGCACCTCGGCGGTTGCCTCCGGCGCCTGCCAGTAGCCGGCCATGCGGCTGCGGGTGCGGATCCAGATCCGGCCGACCTCTTCGCCCTCGATCGGCTCCCCGTCCTCATTGCGCAGGGCGACGCTGTAGCCGCCAATCGGCGGCCCGATCGAGCCCTGCTTGACCACGCCGGAGGGCGGGTTGAGCGTCGCCAGGC
This sequence comes from uncultured Solirubrobacterales bacterium, assembly GCA_963701265.1. Lineage (GTDB taxonomy): Bacteria > Actinomycetota > Thermoleophilia > Solirubrobacterales > 70-9 > VRUE01. The sequence continues at coordinate 1,208,603 of OY969581.1, read as the reverse complement.
CGACCTCGGTCATGCCGTAGCCCTCGACGATCGGGAAGCCGGCGGCAGCCGCGAACTCGGTCAGCAGCTCGGTCGAGACCTTGTCCGAGCCCGAGCGGCAGATCCGCAGGCAGGAGAGGTCGCCGGGCTGCAGGTCGTGGTCGCGGACCAGGGCCAGCAATGCCGCCGGGATCATCGCCATCACGCTCGGCTGCTGCGCGCGCAGCAGCGGCAGCAGCTCGTGGCTGTCGGTGGTGCGGGCGACGACGACCCGGCCGCCAACCGAGAGCATGCTGAGCGCCCAGAGGAAGGAGCCGATGTGGGACATCGAGGAGCCGGGCAGGAAGACGTCAGCGGCGTCAAGCTCAAAAGCGGTGGCGGCGCTGGCGATCATCCAGCGCAGCGATTCGCGCGTGTGGGTTACGCCCTTGGCCGGGCCGGTGCTGCCCGAGGTGAAGAAGATCGCGGCCGGCCGACTCGGGTCCGGCGGTGACTCCGCCGGCAGCGGATCGTGCTCGAGCAGCCCCGTGAAGTTGTGGGCCCACTCCCCCGGCCCGCTTCCATTGCCGTCGTCGTAGGCGATCGTCCCCAGCTCGAGCTCAGCGGCGAGCTTGCTCTCCGCCACGTCGCCCGCCCGCTCGACGTGGACAAGGAGCGCCCGGGCGCCGCTGACCTCCAGCGCGTGGTCGATCTCACGCGCGGTGTAGCGGTAGTTGAGCGGCGTCGCGACCAGCCCGGCCCGAAAACACGCGAGGTAGTGGACGACGAGGTCGATCCGGTTCGGCATCAGCGAGGCCAGCCGGTCCCCGACTGCCAGTCCCAGCCCGCGATAGCCGGCGGCCAGCCGCGTGCTCTCCTCGTCGAGCTGGCGCCAGCTGAGCGAGCGCTCGGCCGAGATCAGCGCGACCTCGTCGGGGCGCGCCTCCACGCCGGCGCTCAGCAGCTCGCCGAGCGGTGGCGCCGGCCGCTCGAGTGCGGTTCCGTCGATCTGCACCGGCGGATCGTAGGCTGAGGCCGTGACAGATGCGCCAAAGGAGTCAGCCGCAAAGCGCCTCGCCGCCGCCGCGCGACGGTTCAACCGGCACCCGAAGCTGGTCGCCTCCGCCCGACAGGCGCGCGAGCAGGCCATGGGCGACGATGAGTTCGTCGACCGGCTCTCCACCGCCCGTGGCCGGCCGGCCGATCTGGCGGCCCGGCAGCTGGTCGCCGCCAGGGCCGCCGAGCCGGGCGTCCTCGGCGAGCTTGGTCTAACCGCGCTGCAGGCCTGGCAGCGACTGTCGGAGCGGCAGGACCGCGGCCGCGGCAAGGTCGACGTGGCGATCCTCTTCACCGACCTGGTCGGCTTCTCCAGCTGGGCGCTGGAGGCCGGCGACCGGCAGGCGGTCAAGCTGCTGCGCGAATTCGGCGAGGCGGTCGAGCCACCGATTCTGGACCGGCGTGGCGAGGTGGTGAAGCGCCTCGGCGATGGGCTGATGGGAGCGTTCTGGGACGCCGGCAGCGCCGTCGATGCGGCCTTCGCCGCCCATCGGCAAACAGGGCTGATCGAGCTCGACGGGTACCGCCCGCAACTGCGGACCGGGATCCACCTCGGCCGCCCGCGCAAGCTCGGCGGCGACTACTTCGGGGTCGACGTCAACATCGCCGCCCGCCTCGCCGAGGCGGCCAAGCCGGGCGAGATCCTCGTCTCCGACCCGACCCTCGCGGCCCTCGACCCCGCTGCAGTCAGCGCCAAGAACCGGCGCTTCCGCGCCAAGGGCGCACCCGCCGATCTGGCCGCGCATGTGATCAAGCCGCGCTAGCCCGACTGCAAACCGTCAGCCCGAGAGCGACAGCTGCTGATCCCCGGCCAGTCGCTCAGCCGCTCCCTCCAGCTCGAGCAGGAACCGCTTGCGCTCGAGGCCGCCGGCGTAGCCGGTGAGCTTGCCGTCCTTGCCGACCACCCGGTGGCAGGGGGTGACGATCGAGAGCGGGTTGCGGCCGACGGCGCCGCCGACCTTGCGCGCCAGGGTCGGGTCCCCCAGCTCCGCGGCCATCTCGCCGTAGGTGGTGGTCTGCCCGTAGGGAATGCGGTCGATCAGCTCCCAGACGCGCCGCTGGAATCCGTCGCCGGCGATCGTCGTCTCCAGCTCGAACTCGGTTCGCTCACCGCCGAAGTACTCGCCCAGCTGCCGTTCGGTCTGCTCAAAGCCATGCTCGGACCGCGCGCCAAAGACGTCGGGGGCAGGCATGTACCAGTGCCCCGGAAAGTAGAGCCCGCTCAGCACTCCGTCCCTGGCGACGAGCGTCAGATCGCCAAGCGGCGAGTCGATGGTCGTGTGCGTTGCGGTCATGGGCCGGCTCCTCTCGGGTTGCGTGCCTCACCTATGTAAACGCCCCGACCGGCGCCTCCGTGAGATCGACACTCGTTTTTGGGGACTGCCAGCCGGGGTACTCGACCGTCCGTGCTGATTGGAGCCGTGATTGGAATCTGTGTCCTCCTGGCGATCCTGGGCTTTCTGCTGCCGCGCTTTTCCGACCACGCGCGCCGTGCGACCGACAAGGGCTTCTCCACTGGCCAGCGCGCCGGCGCCAAGGCGCCCGGCCCGATCGGCCGCCTGCTGTCCAAATCGTTCGGAACCTCGCAGCGAGCCGCCGACAAGAGTCACTCGAAGGGCAAGAAGGCCCGCTCCAAGTCCCCGCTCTAGCCGGCCGACGCCCTGCACCACCGCCGGGCACACTGTTGCCATGAGCGAGAGGCCGGTTCTGATCACGATTCCGATCAGTCACTACTGCGAGAAGGCTCGCTGGGCGCTCGACCACGCAGGAATCGTCTACGAGGAGCGGGCCCACCTTCAGATCCTCCACTGGATCCCGGTCAAACGTGCCGGAGGTGGAAAAACCGCGCCCGTGCTCGTCTGGGGAGACCGGGTCCTTGCCGACTCGGCCGACATCGTCGAGGCGGCCAGCGCCAAGGCGCCACCGGGCCGCAGCCTGTTCGGTGAGGACCCCGCCGCGGCGGCTGAAGTGAGGGAATTGCAGGGTGACTTCGACGCGCGCCTCGGTCCCGAGGGACGCAGGTGGATGTACAACGCCCTGCGCGGGCGTCGTGACATAGCAGTCGCCTATGCCTGCACAGGCGTGCCCGCCTGGCAACGTCGCGGGTTGCCATTCGCCTACCCGGCAGTCTCCCTGATCATCGACCGTTACCTCGACGTCACCCCGGCCACCGCCGCACAGTCTGAAGTGGAGGTACGCACGACCTTCGACGACGTTGCCGCGAGGCTGAGCGACGGGCGTCCCTACCTCTGCGGCGAACGCTTCAGCGCCGCCGACCTGACCTTTGCCGCGCTGGCGGCAGCAGTGCTGATGCCGCCAGAGTACGGCGTGCCACTGCCCCAGCCCGACGCGCTGCCGGCTGCAATGGCGGCGACGGTCCGCGAGCTGCGGGCGCATCCGGCCGGCGCCTACGCACTGAAGATGTTCCGTCAGGAGCGGTACAGCGGCCTCGCGGGTCATTGATGAAGTTGAATCCCTCGCCGACTTGGCGTAGACCATCTCCACCCAGCAAACGCGAAAAGGAGATCCAGTGAACGACGCGGCGGATGCAAACAGCGAGCTCAAGGCCCGCCACCGGGCGATGTGGGCGTCCGGGGACTACCCCTCGATGGTCGAGACCTTCCTGCTGCCACTCGGGCCGCGCCTGGTCGAGGCCTGCGAGATCGGATCGGGGGTGCGCGTTCTCGACGTCGCCGCCGGGACCGGCAACGCGGCAATTCCGGCGGCCGCCAGCGGGGCAACGGTCGTCGCCAGCGACCTGACGCCGGAGCTGTTCGATGCCGGCCGCGCCCGTGCCGAGGCCGAGGGCGTGGAGCTCGAGTGGGCCGAGGCCGACGCCGAGGACCTTCCCTTCGAGGACGCCGCCTTCGACGTCGTCATCTCCTCGATCGGGGTGATGTTCGCGCCCCACCACCAAGCGGCCGCCGACGAGCTCGTGCGGGTCTGCCGCCCGGGCGGGACGATCGGGCTGCTGAGCTGGACGCCGGAGGGCATGATCGGCGGCCTCTTCCGCACGATTGGGCCGTTCGCCCCGGCGCCGCCGCCCGGTGCCCAGCCGCCACCGCTCTGGGGTGGCGAGGACCACCTGGGGGAGTTGTTCGGAGAGCGGGTCGAGTTCGACCGGCTGGAGCGTGATGTGCTCGAGGTGACCGTCTTCGATCGTCCGATCGACTACGCCGAGCACTTCAAGCAGCGCTACGGCCCGACGATCGCCGCGCAGGCAAACGCCCGCCGCAACGAGCGCGAGGCGGAGTTCGAGCAGGCGCTGGACGGCTACTTCGAGGAGCAGAACCTGGGCAGCGCCGACGACGCCCGCTTCGAGATGGAGTACCTGCTCGCGGTCGGACGAACGAAGGCTTGACGAGCCGGCGACCGGCGAGCTAGGCCAGCAGGCCGAGCTCGCCGGCGCGGTGACTGGCCTCGACCCGGGAGCGGCAGTCGAGCTTGCCGAGCAGGTTGCGGACGTGCATGTCGACCGTGCGCTGGCTGATGAAGAGCTCCCCGGCGATCTCGCGGTTGGTGCGGCCGATCGAGACCAGGCGCAGGACCTCGAGCTCGCGACGGGTCAGCTGGACGCCGTCCGCTTTCGTCGCCGCCCGGCCGCCGAGGCGCTGGGCGACCGACTCGCCGAGCGCCGCCACCTCGCGCGCAGCCGCCGAGGCAAGCGGCCGGGCGCCGAGCTTGCTGGCGGTCCGGTAGGCGTCGCACAGCCACTCCAGCCCCTGCTCGCGCTCTCCGGCCGCCGCCAGCACGACCCCGGCGCGGAGTTCGATCTGGGCGCGCTCGAAGGGAACGGCGAGCGTGCGATGGAGCTCCACCGCCCGCGAGAAGTGCTCGGCGGCCGCTGCCTCGTCGCCGTCGAGCACGGCCATCTCGCCGATCGCCTGCGCCAGCGCCGCCATCGCGTCGCCGTGACCGGCCTCGGAGGCCATCTTCGCCAAGGCCTCGGTGCAGGCGTGCACCTTGCCGCGGTCGCCCTGGCGGGCGAAGAACGTCGCCGCCCAGCGGATCCCCCAGATCGCGTAATGGTGGTCCTCGCTCTCTTCCCAGCGGGCGAGCAGGGTGCGGCAGTGCTCGGCCGCTTCCTCCTCCGCCCCCTCGGCCGCGGCGACGTAGGCGAGGCCCGTCGTCGCGTCCATGAACATGTTGTAGTGGCCGACCGCGGATGAGACCGAGCGCGAGGCCGAGAGCATTCGGCGCGCTGAGGACAGCTTCCCCTGGAAGGCGTGGATCGCCCCGACCAGGCCCTCGGCCACCCAAACCGCCGTGTCGGAGTCGATCAGCTCGCGGCCCAGCTCGCCGGCGCGCGCCCACTCGCCGCGCTCGCGCAGCACGTAGACGAGGCAGGTGACGCAGGCGAGCTCGGTGCGGACGTCCTCGCCGGTGCGGCAGAGGCCAAGCGCGGTGTCCAATGCTTCCTCGGCACGGCGGTAGTCCGAGGCGTCGTAGAGGACCATGCTGAGGCGCTGGTAGAGCTCGGCGGCGACCGGCGTCAGGTCGTGCTCGAGGGCCAGGGCAAGCGCGCCGCGGACGGTCTCCAGCCCGGTCTCGAACTCGCCGCCCTTGGCCTGGGCGACGCCGAGCAGGCCGCGCGCGCGAACGCCGAGGTCGAGCCGCTCCGCCGCCGTCGCGTCCGCGAGCGCCGCCCGCGAGAGCTCGATCGCCTCGCCGTAGCCGGCCCGGGCTCGCTGGTAGTCGGCCATCGCCAGCCGCTCGAGCGCGGCATCGACGAGCATCTCGTTGGCAGCGAAGGCCTCGGCGGCCAGCCGCCGCGCGGCAAAGGCGGTGTCGCGCTCTCCTTTCAGGTCGTAAACCGCCGCCAGCCGGTGCTGTGCGTGGGCAAAGCCGAGCCTGTCTTCGCCCGCGGAGCGAATCGCGGCCAGCTCGCGCAGCGCTTTCACCGCCTCGGTCAGCTCACCGGACAGCTCCGCGCAGCGGGCGTAGCGCTCCAGCGTCTCGACCCGCAGCTCGTCCTCTTCCCCCTCCGACCACAGCTCCAGCGCCTCGCTGGCGGCCTTGGTCGCGTCGCGGTAGGCGTGCAGGCCTTCGGACTGGCGCACGGCCTCGACATAGGCCGCGCGGGCACGGCCGGCGTCGCCGGCACCGCTCCAGTGGGTGGCGATCTCCATGCTCGTGCCGCTTCCCGTTCGAGCGCCTCGGCGAGCAGGCGATGGATCTCCCGGCGACGCAGCCAGGGCACCTCGGCGTAGATCGCGTCGCGCACGAGCGCGTGCCTGAAGGCGGCGCGCCCGGGATCGTCCTCGACCAGGTGGCCTTTGTCGGTCAGCTCGACCAGCCCCGCCCTGCTCGCCAGCTCCGCCGCGAGCGCGAGCTCGAAGGGCTGGTCGGCGACGGCGGCCACCTCGGCGGCCTCGCGGGCCTGCTCGCTCAGCTCAGAAGCGCCGATCACGACCGCGTCGCGGACGGTGTCGGGCACCGGAACCTCGCTCTCCTCGGCCAGCTCGAGACCGGTCGAGCCGGCGTGGAGCCGGTCCCGCACCCGCAGGGCGCCGACCAGCTCCTCGACGAAGAAGGGTGATCCCTGAGTGCGGTCGTGGACCGTGCCGAGCAACGACTCCGAGGCGGGCTCGTCGAGCAGCGCCCCCAGCAGCGCTCCCGTCTGCTCGCGATCGAGCGGCTTGAGCGTCAGCTCCTCGAGATTGCCGCCGCGGCGCAGCTCGTTGCGCAGCCAGCGCAGGGTGTGGTCGCGGGGGAGCCCGTCGGATCGGTAGGCGGCGACGACCACGATCGGCATCTCCCGGATCGGCGCGGCAAGCGCCGCGAGCAGCTCCAGGCTCGCCTGGTCGGACCACTGCAGGTCATCGAGGATGACCAGCGCCTGCCCGCTGCCCGCGAGGTGGGCAAAAGCGCAGCGCACGGCCTCGAAGATCGTCGAACGGTCGCTCTCGCCAGCCGGCTCGCCGAGCTCGGGCAAGAGCAAGGCGAGGTGTGAGCGCAGCGGCCCGCAATCGTCGAGCCCATCCGGCTCGGCGCGCAGGTAGGAGCGCAGCGCCGCCACGATCGGCCCGTACGGCGGCGTGACGCTGTTGGTTGCCGCGCCGCGCAGGACGAGCGCCGAAGCGCCGGCGGCCAGCTCGTCGGCGAGCCTGGTCTTGCCGACACCCGCGTCGCCGCTGAGCAGCAGCAGCGTGCCGTTGCCTTGCCGGGCGCGATCGAGCGCCTCGCTGAGAACAGCGCTCTCGGCCTCGCGGCCGACGAGCGGGGTCCGGTTGCCCATCGTCCGAGTTTAGGCCGCGACCGGCGCTCCGGCCATTGTTGGCGGAGCGCCGGTCGCGAGTCCGAATCAGTCGGAGACCGGTGCCGGGTCGGGCCGCACGACGACCGTGTCGAGGATCGGGATCACCTCGTCGGCGGGCAGTCCCGCTGTCTTCGCGTGCTCCCGGATCGCCTCGGGGCTGTCCCCTTCGTAGACGCAGAAGGTGCCGACCTCGCCGCTCTCCTCACCCAGCACGTAGCTGCGGATCCAGCGCACTCCGGAGTCAGGCTTGTCGCCGACTTCCGCCGAGCGCTCACCGGCCACCTGCAGCTCCTCCGTGGAGGCCCAGCCGTTACGACGAAGAATTCCGTAGAGATCCATTCCAATTGCTCCTTTCCGGGCCGGGCGGGCGACTTCTCTGGCCACATCCAGCCTCGTGATTTCCATTGGAACCGAGGCTAGGTCCAGAGATCCAGCGTCGCATCAGTGAAAGTGCCGTATTTTCGGCACGGCATGCCGTATTGCCGCCTGGCGAGCCGTTTTCAGGCGTCAGCAGAGGCGATGCGACCGATCAGACCGGGCAGCTCATCGTGGCTGTCGATGACGAAGTCGGCCTCCACCTCACCGTTCTCACCGCGGTCGTCGTGCAGGCCGCGGTAACGGACGGCGACCATCCCGATCGCGCTGGCGCCGGCGACGTCAGTGCGGCGCAGGTCGCCGACGTGCACCGCCTCGCCGGGCACCGCGCCGAGCGCGCCGAGGGCGGCTTCGAAGATCCGCGGTGAGGGCTTGTAGTGACCGACCTCGTCGGAGAACGCCCAGCCTGAGAAGTGGCCGAGGAGGCCCGCGCGGTCGAGGAGGTCGCGCAGCAGCTCGCCGCCGGAAAAGCCGACGTCGCAGACGATCCCGAGCCTGAGCCCGCGCTCGCCCAGCGCCTCGAGGCAAGGGCGGATATCGGGCGAGAGCTCGAGCTTGGTGCCGCGGCCCGCGGTCAGGAACGCCTCCGCCACCATCTGCCGCGCGGCGCCCTCGACGCCGAGCGCGCGAACGAGCATCTCGGCCCCCTCGTTTGGGTGGAAGTGGGTGCCGACCGACCAAGACTGCTCGTAGCTCGCCGTGACCTCCTCCAGCGCCGTCGCCAAAAGCTCGGCCTCGACCTCAACGTCGCAGGCGTTGCAAGCCGCGACAACAGCATCGTGCCGGGCCTTCACCATCGTCGTGCCCAAACGCGCAGAGGCGATCGTGTTCCAGAAGTCGAAGGTGACGGCTTTGACCGGCTGCGTCACGTCGGTCGGTCGGTGCAGCGGCGGGGCGCCTACCGCCGCCGCGGGTCCATCGCGCGGGAGATGACCACGCGCTGGATCTCGTTGGTGCCCTCGTAGATCTGGGTGATCTTGGCGTCGCGCATCATCCGCTCGACCGGGTACTCCTTGACGTAGCCGTAGCCGCCGAGGACCTGGATCGCCTCGACCGTGACCCGCATCGCGTTGTCGGAGGCGAAGAGCTTCGCCATCGATGAGTGCTTGGCGAGGCCGGGATCGTTCTGGTCGGCCATCGCGCAGGCCTTGTAGAGCAGCTCGCGGGCGGCGGCGGTGCCGGTCTCCATCTCGGCCAGCTTGAACTGGATCGCCTGCAGGTCGAGGATCGGTTTGCCGAAGGCGACCCGCTCGGAGGCGTAGGTGGTCGCGTAGTCGGTCGCCCCCTGGGCGATGCCGACCGCCTGCGCGGCGGCGCCGAGCCGCGTCCTTTCCAGCGTGCCGAGGGCGACGCCGAGCCCGCGCCCGACCTCACCGATCACGTTCTCCGCCGGCACCCGCACGTCGTCGAAGACGGGCGAGCCGGTCGGCGAGCCGCGGATGCCGAGCTTGTGCTCGAGCTTGCCGATCGAGAAACCGGGCCGGTCGGCCTCGATCATGAAGGCGGTGATCCGTCGCTTTTCGCGATCGGTGACGGCGAAGACGACGTAGAAGTCGGCGACCCCGGCGTTGCTGATCCAGTTCTTCGAGCCGTTGATGACCCATTCGTCGCCGTCGAGCTCGGCATGGGTGCGCATCGCGGCGGGGTCCGAGCCGGCCTCCGGCTCAGAGAGTGCGAAGGCCGGCGTCCACTCACCACTGGCGCAGCGCGGCAGCACCCGCTGCTTCAGCTCATCGCTGCCGAAGAGACGAATCGGCAGCGAGCCAAGCTCCTGCACCATCAGGATCAGAGCACTGGAAGCGCAAGACTTGGCGATCTCCTCGACCCCCATCTGCAGCATCAGCGTCCCGGTCCCGGTCCCCCCGTACTCCTCCTCGAAGGGCAGAGCAAGGATGTCGTGCTCGGCCAGCAGCTCCCGCACGTCCCGCGGATATTCCGACTTCTCATCGATCTCAGCCGCCCGCGGCGCAATCCGCTCCCGCGCGATCTGCCCAATCGTCTCGCGAAAGTCGAGCAGGTCCTGGGGGATCGAGTAGATGTCGGTGCCGGTGCTCATATAGCTCGCTTGAGCGCGGGACCGTACCCGTAGAGGCCTGGCCCTGCGTTGCGGCGAGGCGCCGGTCAGCCGAAGTCGAGCACGCTGAAGCGGGCTGACTCTGTCCGGAATCCTGGGTGCAGGCTCCGTCGGAACCGGCGCCGATCGTCATCCGAATCGGGGTCGACACAAGCGGGTCCATCTGCGGCTGGGCGCCAATGCTCTGTTCTTTGTCCAGGGAGATACACCAGGTCAGGCGCTCTTCTCTTAGTGGGTCAGGTGTTTTATCCAATCGCTGTCAGCCGCGAGCGTTGAATGGCCCACTGACCGCAACTTCTTCTCCAAACATGTTGCTCGCAACGACCCGGCAACGCATTTGGTCGAGATTCCCGTTATTAGCCAATATTCTGGCGCCGCGGGCATCATTTTCAAACAGCACACCGCCATTCATCCACTGATAACGGTAAAAGGGCGGCAGATACGTGTACCAGGCACCGGGATTACATCTAAGGTCACCGTTCTTCAATACATGGATGGTTGGCAGGGAATGATTCAGAGGGGCATCGCAGGTCTCGGCGCGATTCCGGTGCTCTAGTGTCACGGCCGCTGATTGGACCGCAAAGGAGCGGCCTGTTCGAGCATCGTAGAGATAGGAGTTGTTATTCGACGTCCCCACGTCGAGCAGACAACGGGGAATGTGTGGCCCGGCAGGAGCGCCTTCCCGCCACACAACGAGCGCTGGCTCCACCCGAACCCCGATAAACGGCAAGCCGAAAATACTTGGCTCGCGAATTGCCCATCCGTCATGCGCTCTGTTGCCCAAGACCCCGGCGCTGCCTATGGTGATCAAGGCGGCCATCGCGAGGCCAAAAGGAAGCGCGGTGGCCACGAACACAGTCAGGTACTTATCTGCATCGAATTCCAGTGGTCGCAAGTTAGGCGACAACTGAGATTGAGGTCGGCGCAGACGAAAGCTCACGAAGAGCAAAACAACTGCTGGGACTGCGCCCACGCACAGTGCGACGAACCAAGCCACTCCGGCCAGGGCCAGGACAATAGCCAGATAGAAACAACCGAGACCCGTTATTAGAAAGTTTAGAAACGTTGCGCCTCCCGAGCCATGCTCTTCCCGCGCTGCTTTGTCCTCTCTAATCGGAATCAATGGAACGCACAGCGCTAAGAGGCCGAGGGCAAAAATTAGTGTCAGAGCCAGGCCGCCAAGTGCCGAGCGGGTTAGAAGCATGGGCGGTGTGAAGCCTGCTTGCTCCGCCGTAATGTTTAGGCTTCGAAAGAACAGCGTGTACGCGAATCCATAGAACAGCGTTGCGAAGACCGTCACGAGGCTCGCGACAGCTACATAGTGTTCGAAGCACCAAGCCGCAAACCGTCGCAACTGATTCCATACTTGGGCACGGGTGCTATTTGGACCGGTCAGAAGACTGTCCAGATCGGCGATCGCTGCATCAACTCCAAGCCAGCCAGGGGAGCGATGCGGAAACTGCACGATCCAGCTCTCCAAGAGCGATTCAACTTCGGGGTCACTTCTGTCTGAGCCCGCCGCCCGCTCAGCTAGCTCCTTGATCCTCTTCTCAATACGAGCAGCATCGTCGGTAGCGGCTTCCTCGCGCAGCAGCTCAACTACTCTTTCGTACAACTCCTCCATTGAAGAGAATAAAGTAGTAGAAAAAGTACGAGTATGTGATTGGGCAGTCACCTTGCGAGTGTCCGGAGTCCGCTATCGGGCGATAGCTTGATCCTCATGAGCAATAGGTAATGACCTGAGCTTGCGCCGAACCCCCTGCATTGCTTACCACTGGAAGCGCCTCAAGAATGGATACTTCCCGGTTGCCTGGATTGGTGAAGGCGATGCCACGAAATCAGAGCCGTGTGGACCGTCTCGTCTCCCAAGGACGCACCGTAAACAGACTTAGCTCCTTTGACTGGGGCCTTCCGGTGCACTGCTCCGTGCGCAAGAGCCGTGGCCGTGATCGCGCCGCAGCGTGGTTTCCGAGAGGGTGGCTGACCGGATTCGAACCGGCGACCGCCTGGACCACAACCAGGAGCTCTACCAACTGAGCTACAGCCACCACGCGACTTTCAATCTAGCGGGCCGGCGGGCGAGACGGAGGGCTTAGCGGGGCTGGCCCGATTCGACCAGGGAGGCGAAGGCCTCCAGGCCGGGGGTCGTGCGGGCGAGGAGGTCCGCTTCGACGGCTTCGGCTTGTGCTGGCAGGGCAGCGGCTCCGTCGTCGCCCAGGGCCACGCAGGCCTCGTGGACCATCTCGGGCACGGTCAGCCACGCCTCGAGCAGGGCGAAGTCGGACTCGGGGTGGAAGAGCACGCCCCAGGCGTTGCCGTGGCGGAAGGCCTGGACCTCGGTGCGCTCGGAGCGGGCCAGGTGCTTGGCGCCCTCGGGCAGGTCGAAGACGTCGCCGTGCCAATGGAGGACAGTGGTGCTCGGAGCCAGGCCACCGAGGATCGGGTCGTCGGGGTCGAGGATCTCCACGGGCGCGTAGCCGAGCTCCGAACTCTCCCCTGCTCGTACCTCGGCCCCGAGCGCTCGCGCCAGCAGCTGGGCGCCGAGGCAGATGCCGAGCACGGGCAGGTCCCGGCGCGCGGCCTCGGCGAGCCACTCGCGCTCGCTCGTCAGCTCGGGATGGCGCGGGCCATCCACGTTCATCGGACCGCCCATCACCACAGCTCCGGCAACGTCGTCGTGATCAGGCAGGGCCTGGCCCGCCAGCGGTTTGACCGTGTGCACGTCGAGACCGCCGCAAGCATCGAGGATCCGGTGCGGCCCCTCCCAGGGCACGTGCTGGATCGCCAGCAGGATCGGCCTCTCGTCCGCGCTCATCAGCGCCCCAGGCTAGCCGCGCTACGGTTTCGGCGATGCCGCAGCGATACGGGATCTCCTTCTTCCGGCCCGAGGTCCGGTCAATCGCCGCGACCGGCATGCAAGCCCGTGGCGCGATGGCGATCGGGGCGCTCGCGGTTGGCGCCGCCGCCGTCGGTGGTTTCGCGATCGGGCGGCTCAGCGTCGGGCGGCTGAAGATCGAGCGGGCGACGATCGAGGAGCTCGAGATCGGCCGACTCGACATCCGCCAGCGCACAGGCACCAACGATGACGCGTAGCCGACATTGACCACACCAGAGGTGGGTCAAGGTCGGATGGGCTGGCTCGCCAGTGCAGTGGCATTGCTGGCACTGGCCGCCGCAGCAGCGGTTGGAGTGACCTCCGCCGGCGCCGTCGGCCCCTACGCCGACCTCGGCAGCTGCTCCGTCTTCCCCGACCCGCCGCCCGGTACCCCGGCCAACGCCCCGTCCCTCGCCACCGAGGCCGCCTGGAATCAGGACATCTCCAAGGCGCCGGTCGCCCGCAACTCGGCCGCGACGATTGCCTACATCAACACCCACGGCGGCAACCTCCTCCACCCCGACTTCGGCTCGCCGCGGACCTACGGCTTTCCCTACGCGGTCGTCGGCGCCGGCCAGCGCAAGCTGCCGATTCACTACACCGCCTACGGCGACGAGAGCGATCCCGGGCCTTTCCCCGTCCCCAAGGGCGCGCCGGTCGAGGGCGGCAACGGCAGCGACGGCGACCGCCACGTGCTCGTCGTCGACCGCTCCAGCTGCACGCTCTACGAGCTCTACCGCGCCTTCTTCAAGGGCGGTGGTGGCGCCCACTGGAACGCCGACTCGGGCACCCGCTGGGACCTGCGCTCGGGCGACCGCCGTCCCGACTCCTGGACCTCGGCCGACGCCGCCGGGCTGCCGATCTTCCCCGGCCTCGTCCGCTACGACGAGGCCGCCGCCGGCCGGCTCGAACACGCGATCCGGGTCACCTTCGACAGCACCCGCAACGCCTGGCTCCACCCCGCTTCGCACTGCGCCGGCGACAGCTCGGACCCCAACGCACCGGCGATGGGCACGCGCCTGCGGCTCAAGGCCGGCTACGGCCTCGGCGGCTTCAGCGGCGGCGCCAGGGTGATCGCCGAAGCGATGAAGCGCTACGGGATGATCGTCGCCGACAACGGCTCCAACTGGTACTTCAGCGGCAGCAGCGACCGCCGCTGGGACGACGAGAACCTGAACCAGCTCAAGCGCATTCCCGGCAGCGCCTTCCAGGTCGTCAAGAGCGCCGCGGCCCCGCACAACTGCTGAGCAGCGAGCTACTCGGTCCCGGCGAGCTGCACGTGGTGAAACTCGGCCTGCAGGCGTGAGCGCAGCACCTCGGCCGCTTCACGTTCACCCTCGTCCTCGTCGCCGCCACTGACCAGCACCACCTCGGTCGCCGGGTAGCTCTGCAGCTGGTCCTCGACCGCCTGCACGATGTCCTCATCGCCGACCCGGGCCTCCGCCGCAACGCCGGCCTTGGCCAGCGCCGCCACGGTTACCACCAAGCGCTGCTGGGCGAGATGGCGAGCGCCCTCCACGTCGGAGGCCCAGCGATCGAGGAAGCCGATCCGCGCCGGCACCAGCACGCGCACCTCGTCCTCACCACCGGCACCTCCCCGAATCCCAGCGACGCGCGCGATCCGCGCCACATCGGCCGGATCCTCCACACCATTGGCAGCGATTATCAGTACGTGTTGCCTCGCGTCCTTACCGCCGGCCGAGGCAATCGGCCCTTCGGGTCGCTGCCGCACCGCCACGGCGAGGATCGCCACCGTCACCAACGCACCAACTGCGACCCCCACACCCGGTCCACCGAGCATGAAGGCCGCAGCGATTGGCACCACAACCCCGGCAACTATGAGAGGAAGTTTCCAGGGATCCATCGAGCAAACTCTTAAGCCAAACCGAACTCACATCAGGCTCGTCGAGCACCACCCCTCATGCGGGGCAGCAAGAGCATTGCCAACCCGATCAGGATCACGATGATCCCCAAGATGTAATTGACGAAGATCGCCAAGACGATCCCGATGATGATCAGCAGTATTGATAGCTCCATGCCGCCAGATGTACCCGACGATTTAGAGCGGCAAACCAGTTAGCCGCGGGTGCCGCCGCCACTGCCATCCGGTGACCAGCCCGGCCCGTGGAAGACGTAGCCGACCTTGTCGCGCCAGCTCTTCGCCGCCCGCACGTCGCGGGCGAGGTCGGCGAACTCGTGGAAGGCGACCCGGGTCGGCCGGAAGCTGCGGATGTTCTTGGTCAGCCCGTAGCGCGGCCGCTCGGTCTCGCCCTGGAAGGTGCCGAAGATGCGGTCCCAGATGATCAGGATGCCGCCGTAGTTGCGGTCGAGGTAGACCTCGTTGGCGCCGTGGTGGACGCGGTGGTGCGAGGGCGTGTTGAAGAAGAACTCGATCGGCGGGGGCAGCCTCTTCACCCGCTCGGTGTGGATCCAGAACTGGTAGATCAGTGAGATCGCCAGCTGGGTGAGGATCATCCAGGGAGCGAAGCCGAGCAGCGCCAACGGTGCCCAGAAGGGCAGCGCCGTCATCGGCGTCCAGGTCTGGCGCAGCGCGGTCGAGAGGTTGTAGTGCTGGGAGGAGTGGTGGACGACGTGGCTCGCCCAGAAGACCCGCACCTCGTGATGGATGCGGTGGAACCAGTAGTAGGCGAGGTCGTCGGCGAAGAAGAGCAGCACGTAGGTCCACCACTGATCAGCCGGCATCCGCAGCGGCGTCAGCTCGTAAAGCCCGGCGTAGGCGACGAGGACGACCAGCTTCCAGACCGCGTTGATGACGACGTTGCCGCCACCCATGGTCAGGCTCGTGCGTGTGTCGCGCCCCTCGTAGCCGACCAGCTCCTCGTCGCGCAGGTACTTGAACGAGAGCAGCTCCATGACGAGCAGCAACACGAACGCCGGAATCGCGTAGTAGAGGACCTCGGCCACGGCCCAAATCTAACGGCGCCCCGGCCGGACTCGGCTCTAGGCTGCCTGCGATGCGGGTTCGACTGGCGATCTGCCTCGCCCTTGCGGTTCTCTTCACTGGCTGCGGACAGAGTTCGGCACAGCCGTTCCGAGCTCGGGTCCACGTCACCCCGGTCGCCAACACCAGGATCGCCTGGTACGCGCGCGGCCAAGGACCACCGCTGATGATGCTGATCGGAACCGGCTCGACGATGGCCGAATGGGACCCGGCGCTGTTGCGGCTGCTGGCCCGCGAGCACCGGCTGATCCTCTTCGACTATCCGGGCGTCGGAATGTCGGGACCATGGCACCGGCGCAGCTTCGACTCGCTTGCCAACGCAACCGCCGGCCTGATGGAGGCGATCAACCTCCCCCGAGCCGACGTCCTCGGCTGGTCGATGGGCGGCTTCATCGCCCAGCGCCTCGCGATTGATCACCCGGGGCGGGTCTCGCACCTGATCCTCGCCGGCACCAATCCCGGCGGCAGCCACACCGTGCTCGGCACGCCGAGGGCCCAGGCGATCGACAGCGAGCCCGACCCCTCCGAAGCCGACATCCTGCGCGAGCTCTACCCGCCCGACCGCCAGGCCGAGGGCCGCCGCTTCCTGCGCCGCCTCGAATCCGCCAGCCAGAGCGGCGAGATCCCCGAGATTTTCAACGTCCCCGCCGCGACCGTTCGCGCCCAAGTCGCAGCCGAGGACCCTTGGCTGCGCAGCAACCGCAACTACCGCCAACTGACAACCGTCACGGCGCCCACGCTGGCCACCGCCGGCGCCCGCGACCCGGTGACGCCGCCGCCCAACCTGCGACGGATCGCGGCGCGGATCCCGCATGCCGAATTCGTCGCCTTCCCCGGCGCCCACGCCTTCCTCTTCCAGGAGCGCCGCCCGTTCACCCGCGCGGTCAACCGCTTCCTGGCCGGCTAGCGCCCCCGGTTGGATTCGAACCAACGACCATCGGCTTAGAAGGCCGGTGCTCTGTCCACTGAGCTACGGGGGCGGGCGGGGCAAGATTAGCCCTGGAGCCAGCCCTTGGCGTAGGATCGCTGACCATGCCGAGCGTCGATGCAGCGGGAACGGAACTGCACTACCTGCGTGCCGGCGAGGGTGAGCCGCTGCTGCTGATCCAGGGAATGAGCGCCACCCACCTCGCCTGGGGCCGGCCCCTCCTCGACCAGCTCGAGCGCAGCTTCGACACGATCGTCTTCGACAACCGCGGCATGGGGCTCTCCGGCGAGGCCGAGCTTCCCTTCACGATCGCCGACCTCGCCGCCGACACCGCCGGCCTGCTCGACGCGCTCGAACTCGAGACCGTTCACGTCGTCGGCATCTCGATGGGTGGCATGGTCGCCCAGGAGCTGGCCCTCGCCCATCCCGAGCGGATCCGCACGCTGACGATCGGCGCCAGCTACTGCGGCGGGCCCAACGGCACGCTGATGTCGCCGGAGGACCTGCAGACGCTCGGCGAAGCCTACGTCTCGGGTGAGCGCGAGCGCGTCTTCCGGGCGATGTGGGAGATCAACCTCTCCCCCGACTTCCGCGCCGATGACTCGCGCTTTGCCGCCTTCACCGAGATGGGCTCGGCGCTGCCGGCGCCGCAGCCGGTGGTCCTGCAGCAGATGCGCGCCTGCGGCCTCCACGACACCCACGAGCGCCTCGGCCAGATCGACCTGCCAACGCTGATCGTCCACGGCGACACCGATCGCCTGCTCGGCTACGCCAACGGGCGCGAGATCGCAGCGCTGATTCCCGGTGCCCGCCTCGAGACGCTCGAGGGAGTCGGCCACATGTTTTGGTGGGAGCAGCCGCAGCGCTCGGCGGAGCTGATCCGCGAACACGCTCTCGCTGCTGTCTAAGCTGGACCGATGAGCACGGTAGGCGGTTCCGCCAGCACCGAGATCGAGGCCCCGATCGCCGCGGTCTACGAGGTCGCCGCCGATGTCGAGGGCTCGCCCCGCTGGCAGCCGGAGATCAAGCTCGCCGAGTGCGTAGAGCGCGACGGCGACGGCGACCAGGTGCTGGTCCACATGGAGACCGACGCCAAGGTCCGCCGGCTCGGTTCGGAGATCCGCTTCAGCTACGAGCAGCCAACCCGGATCTCATGGGTGCAGGAGGACGGCGACCTGAAGGCGGTCGAAGGCAGCTGGGAGCTCGAGGACCTCGGCGACGACCGAACCCGGGTGACCTACCAGCTCGAGGTCGACCTGGGACGCAGGCTGGGCCTGCTGATCCGCGGCCCCCTGGTCGGTGTCCTGCGCGGCCAGTTGGTCGACACCATGCCCGACAAGCTCAAGCGCTTCATGGAGAGCGGCTCGGCCTAAAGGCCGCTCGCCGTGCTCAGCCTTTGCCGCCGGCGCAACCGGCCGGACTCAGCTTGCCCTTGACCCGGAAGACCCAATCGTGCTGGGGCGTGATGTCGGGCTCTTCGATCACCTGTTCCAACGCCGGGTCGTTTTTGACCCAGGCGTAGATCGGCTCCCAGTAAGGCGAGTCGGCGGCGTCCTCGGTGAACTGGCTGAGGATCAGGTAGTCGTAGTTGCCGGCGTTGATCCGCTGGCGGAACTGACGGCAGCTGGTCGCCAGGCGGTAGGTCCCGTCCGCTCCCGGCACGCCGATGTACTGGACGTCGTTGTCGAGATTGGCGCCGTAGAAGCCGTACTGGCCGAAGAAGATCTCGCCCGAGCCGGCGATGCCGATCCGCTTGTCGTGCTGGTTGTGGGCGAATTCAAAGGCTTTCTGCGGGCCGCCATCCTGGAGGAAGAGGGTCGTCCGCGTGTAGTGGTGCTTGTAGTACTGGACCTCCTGGGCCCGGCCGAGCACCACCGCCAGCAGCACCACCAGTGCCGCCGCAGCGGTGACGGCGACGCGGCTGATCAGTCGCCGCGAACGGGCCAGGCCCAATCCGGCCGGCGCCCAGACCAGCGCCAGGGTGAGGAACACCGTGCCGACGATGAAGCCCGGGTACCAGCGCGGCGTCGTCAGCACCGTGATCGCGTAGACGGCGCTGAGGAAGAGCAGCGTCTGCCATGCCCGCCGGTCGGGCGCGCGCAACGGCCGCGCCAGCGGCAGCAGGACCATCGCCAGGACCAAGCCCGGGACCAGGTAGCGCGTGTTGGTGAAGAAGCCGGTCGGCGAGCCCTCCTGGCCGGCCGCCGTCAGCGGCGTGAAGACGTAGACGAAGGCCGTCGCCAGCGCCGCCACCGCGATCACCCGCAGGATGATGTTGCGCGAGCGCCAGGCGATGTAGAGGGCCGCAGCCACGGCGATGATCAGGATCAGCGGCCAGAGCGGCCCGAAGGCGTTGTCGAGCTG
Source organism: uncultured Solirubrobacterales bacterium (assembly GCA_963701265.1). Lineage (GTDB taxonomy): Bacteria > Actinomycetota > Thermoleophilia > Solirubrobacterales > 70-9 > VRUE01. The sequence continues at coordinate 1,189,752 of OY969581.1, read as the reverse complement.
GGGGAAGAACCATTTGCGATAGATCGTCGGCTCGGTCAGGTAGTGAGCGACGGCGAAGCGCGGCCGTGGGTCAAGCGGCATCTGATCCGGTCGCGGCAGGTTCAACGGCCCAAAGCCGATCGTCGGGATCGGGTTGCCTCCGGTCTTGATCATCGCCCGCACGTACCAGTAGCCACCGACCAGGAAGGTCGAGAGGCCGAGCACCCAGGCCGTGGTCAGACGCCGCCCGCGACCGCTGAAGACGATCACGCCGAGCCCGATCGCGACGACCGGGATCAGGAAGGTGAGCTTGACCGAGGCGGCGATCCCGGCAGCGATCCCGGCGATCACCAGCGGCCCCTTGTCGAGCAGCGGCGCGCCCAGCTCGGGCGCGTCCTGCACCGCCCCCTCCTTCGGCGCCCGGCGCTGGTGGGCGTTGATCAGGAAGGCGGCGAAGGCGAGCAGAAAGGCGAGCCCCATGATGTCGTTGCGGCCCTCGCCGGGCTGGGTCTCGATCATCACCCCCGCGTCGAGCACGATCGCGCCCGCCACCAGCGTTGCCGGGCCGACCTTGTAGGGGCGGCCGACGCACCAGGCGGCCAGCAGCGCGATCGCCAGCCAGAAGAGGTTGATCAGCGGCGAGAGCCAGTCGCTCTTGAAAATGGCGATCGCGGCGCCGTGGACCAGCTCGGAGCTCTGCGGGTAGAACCAGGCGGCGAGCCGCAGCGGGTCGGTGAAGTGCAGATGGACGATCGAGTGTTCCTGGGCGAACCGCGCCGCGAAGGGCATGTGGTACCAGGTGGTGTCGCCGCCGAACATGCCCTGGTCGAGGCTGAGCTGCGAGGGGAAGGTCCACTCGGCAACGGTGAAGGAGGCGACTGCGAGCGCGATCAGCAGGGCGATGTTCTGCACCTGCGGGGCGCTGATTTCGCGGCCCTCGGCCGGCGCTTTGGACCAGCCCAGCAGCGCTGCGAGCAGGCCGACGGCGATGCAGACGACGACGATCCAGCCGGTGTAGAGGATGCTCAGGGTGCCGAGCAGCTCCAGCGAAACGACCAGCAGCCCGCAGGCGATCGTGGCGTCGGCGAGCCGCGCCAGGGCGCCGGAGAATTCCGGCACGATCCAGCGGCGCAGCCAGTAGCCACCGAGGCCGAGCGCGCTGACGATGCCGATGACGGCAAAGCAGCCGCCGATGTAGGAGCCGAGGGAGGGGGTCACCGGCGCGGGATGCTATTCGCAGCGCCGGGCGAGCGGCGCGCTAGGGCGCCGCGGCCGGAATCCGGCAGGAGACCCCGGTGCCGGCGAGGCCGCAATAGCCGTTCGGCACCTTGTGCAGGTATTGCTGGTGATAGTCCTCGGCGTAGTAGAAGGGCCCGGCAGGCTCGACTTCGGTCGTCACCGGCTCGTGACCGGCGGCGCGCAGGTCCTCGTCGTAGGTCCGCCGCGCCATCTCCGCGGTCGCCTTCTGGGCATCGTTGGCGAAGTAGATCCCGGAGCGGTACTGGGTGCCGACGTCGTTGCCCTGGCGCATCCCCTGGGTCGGATCGTGCTCCTCGAAGAAGACCTTGAGCAGATCGGCGTAGGAGACCTTGGTGGGATCGAAGGCGACCAGCACGGCCTCGGCGTGGCCGGTCCCCCCGCTGCAGACCTCGTCGTAGGTCGGGTTCGGCGTGGTGCCGTTCATGTAGCCGACCGCGGTGGTGTAGACGCCGTCGATCCCCCAGAAGAGCCGCTCCGCACCCCAGAAGCAGCCAAGAGCAAAGTAAGCGACCTCGATCCCGTCCGGGAACGGCGGCAGCAGCGGCGCATCGAGCACGGCGTGGCGCGCGGGAACGTCGAAGGCGGGCTGACTGCGCCCCGGCAGCGCATCCTCGGCCGCAGGCATCCGGGGCTTCTTGAATCCCAGCATCCAAACAGGGTAGCTTGGCCGCATCGGCTGCTTCGTAATCCTCTTCGCCCTGATCTCGCCGCGCCTGGCGCTGTTCGCGCTCTGGCTCTTCAGCGACATGCTCAGCCACGCTTTCGAGAGCTGGTTCGTGCCCTTCCTCGGCTTCTTCCTGCTGCCCTGGACGACGCTCGCCTACGCGGTGATGTGGAGCTCGGGCTCAAACGGGGTCAAGGGCTTCGAGTGGTTCATCGTCATCCTCGCCTTCGTCATCGACCTCGGCTCCTACGCTCGCGGCAGCCGCGAGCGACGCGCACGCGGCTAGCGGCCGAGCGACTCAGTCCCGCCGCTGCTGCTGGCCCGAGTTGATCGGGTAGGCGATGCGAACGTGGGACTTGCAGAGCACGATGAAAGGCAGATGCTCGACGTCGCCGCCCATCAGCGATGACACTTCGGCGTTGACCAGCGGGATGAAAGTGACCTCGGGCCGGTTGAGCGAGTCCGAGAAACGGCTCTGGTAGCCCTCCGGCGGCAGCGTCACGTCGCCAACGACCCGCTGCCGATCGGTTTCGAACTGCACCCGTTCGACCCGCCGATCCTTCTGTCCGACTTCGGCGTGATTCACATCGCCACTATCGGCACGTTCCTGTTATCCCCTGAGCGATACCCGTCCAGGGGACATAACGCCGTAACCCACCGGCGACCGTTCGAGCTCTAATCGGGGCGCCCGGATTCGAACCGGGGACCTCCGCCACCCAAAGGCGGCGCGCTACCAGGCTGCGCCACGCCCCGAAGCGTCCAGTGTAGTTTTCGCAAGCGATGGCCGAGGTACTGCCCCTCAACGCCCTGCACTACGACCTCGACGCGGTCGGGTCACTGCAGGACGTGGTCGCGCCGCCCTATGACGTGATCGACGCGGCGATGCGGCAGGAGCTGCTTGCCCAGTCGCCCTACAACGCGGTCGCGATCGACCTGCCCAAGCCCTACGGCGAGACCGGGCCCCAGGCGGAGGGTCAGGGCGATCCCTACGCCGCCGCGGCTGACTCGATCGAGGCCTGGCAGAAGGCCGGTGCGCTGGTCAAGGACACCGAGCCGGCGATCTGGGCGATGGAGCAGGAATACACCGGGCCCGACGGCGGCTCCCACATCCGCCACGGCATCCTCGTCCGCGTCCGGGTCGAGGACTTCGACACCGGCACGATCCTGCCCCACGAGCGCACCCTGCCCGGCCCCAAGCAGGACCGGCTCGAACTGATGCGGGCGACGCGCTGCAACCTCTCACCGATCTTCTCGTTGAGCACGATCGACCCCTGGCCGGTGGTCTCCAAGGAGACCTCCGTTGAAGAGCCCTGGGGGGAAGCAACCGACGCTGCCGGCACGGTGACCCGGATCTGGCGCCTGCCGCAGCTGAACGAAGAAATTCCCGCGCTGCTCGCCGATGCGCAGCTGCTGATCGCCGACGGTCACCACCGCTACGAGACCGCAATCGCCTACCGCGACGAGATCGGCGGCGAGGGCGACCACAACTACACGCTGATGGCGCTGACCGGCCTCGACGACCCCGGCCTCTCGGTCTACCCCACCCACCGCCTGCTTTCCGGCTTCGCCGACGATCCCGAGCGGCAGGGCCGCCTCGGCGAGGGCCTGCGCGAGCTCTTCGAGGTCAGCGAGGTCGAGACCGATCGCCTCGACCCGCTCGGCGAGGACGGCGTCGGCGTCTTCGGCCTCTACGACTCCCACCACAAGAAGGCCTTCCGTCTGCGCCTCAAGGACACCGAGGAGCTCGACCGCGTGCTGGCGGGCGAGCCCGAGGCCTACCGCCGCCTCGACGCGGCGATCCTCGAGACCCTGGTGCTGAAGAAGTTGGCCGGCCTCAGCGAAGACGACATCCTCGCCAAGCGTGGCCTCGGCTACGCCAAGAGCGTCGAGGACTCGCTGCGCCTACTCGAGGAGGGCGCCTACGACGTCGCCTTCATCCTGCGCCCGATCCCGGTCCAGCAGACCAAGGAAATCTGCGAAAGCGACGCCAACATGCCGCCCAAGTCGACCTACTTCTACCCCAAGGTGCTGACCGGCCTGGTCTTCAACCCGCTCGCCTGACGTGGTCAAGATCTACACCAAGAAGGGCGACGACGGCACCACCTCGCTCTGGTACGGCGGCCGCGTCCCCAAGCACCACGGTCGCACCGAGGCCTACGGCGCGCTCGACGAGGCCTGCTCCCAGCTCGGCTTCGCGCGAGCTCTCTGCGATTCCGGCCAAACCGAGCTCGCCGCCGACATCCTGCGCCTGCAGGACGACCTCTTCGTCGCCGGCGCCGAGCTTGCCACCGCGCCGGAGGCAGCCGAGCGGCTCGAAGACGGGATCAGCCGCACGACCGAGGAGATGGTCGTCGAGCTCGAGCAGCGGATCGACCGCTACATGAGCGAGGTCGAGCTGCCACCCCAGTTCGTCATTCCCGGCGGCAACCAGCTTTCCGCCCAGCTCGACATCGCCCGCACGGTGATTCGCCGCGCCGAGCGCCGCATCGCCGCCCTCGCCGAGGAAGGCGAGCTGGCCAGCGAGACGGTGATCCACTTCGTCAACCGCGCCTCTGACTACGCCTACGCGATGGCCCGCTTCGTCGACGTCGACGACCCGGCGCTCTTCGAGGGCCGGCGCAAGGCCGGCTGAACTGAATGGCGACTTTGTTTCGCTATGCGGTACCAGCTCGCCAACGATGAAGGTCGTCGCCCGCCGCCGGGATGGCTACGCCCACGATGTCGAGATCGAGGGCGGCCACACGCTGCGCATCGACGAGCCGACCGCGGCGGGCGGCACCGACACCGGTCCCTCCCCCACCCGCCTAGTTGCCGCCGGCCTCGCCAGCTGCACCGCGATAACGATGGAGATGTACGCCGAGCGCAAGGGCTGGGACATCGGCTCGGTCGAGGTCGACGTGGACGTCGACCTCGATGCCTCGCCGCTCTCTCTCACCGTCACGCTTCGACTGCCAGGCGGGCTGAGTGACGAACAGCGCGAGCGCCTTCTGGTCGTCGCCGGCAAATGCCCAGTCCACAGAGTCTTGGCTGGCGAAACCAAGGTCACGATCGCCGACCGGGTCGAGGCGCTCTAGTGGACCTCGGCCTGAAGGGGCGCGCCTGCGTCGTCACCGGCGCCAGCCGGGGCATCGGCGCCGAGACCGCGCGGCTGCTCTGCGCCGAGGGCGCCAACGTCCTGCTGGTGGCGCGCAACGAGGAGCGGCTGCGCGCCGCCGCCGATGCGGCTCGCCAGGCCGGGGCAAACGCGGCCGAAGACGAGTCGGCCGGGCGGGCCGAGACCCTCATCCTCGACGTCACCGACGCGGACGCCGGCGAGCGCATGCTCGCGGCTGCCGTCGAGCACTTCGGCGCTCTCGACGTGCTCGTCAACAACGCCGGCACGGCCCAGTGGCGCGACCTCGACGACGTGCCCGACGAGGACTGGCGCGCCCAGTACGAGCTCAACGTGATGGCGCCGCTGCGGGCGATCCGCACCGCCGCGCCGCCGATGGCCGAGCGTGGCTGGGGCCGCATCGTCAACGTCTGCTCGACCGCCGGCAAGCGCCCCTCGGCGGCGATGCCCGAGTACTCGGTGGCAAAGGCGGCCGAGCTCTCGCTCTCGCGCCTCTTCGCCGATCGCTACGCCAAGAGCGGCGTGCTCGTCAACGCGATCTGCCCCGGCCCGGTCGAATCGGAGATGTGGATGGAGCCCGGCGGCCTGCTCGACCAGTCACAGCAGATGTCAGGCGATGCGAGCCGTGAGGATGCCCTCGCTACGGCGGGCTCCAAGCGCCCGATCGGCCGCCTCGCCGAGTCGGCCGAGATCGCCGGCGCGATCGTCTTCCTCTGCTCCGAGCGCGCTTCCTACGTTGCCGGCGCCGCCTGGTCGGTCGATGGCGGGACGGTCCAGGTGATCATTTGAGCGGGACCTGGCGACTTACCCCGTCTATATGACGGGAAACTCGCCAGGTGTGATTCACGCCGCCGTTCTCCTTCCCCTCTTCGGCTGGCCGGACGACGAGCCCGGCCTCGTCTTCACCGAGCGCCGCGCCGACATGCGACGCCACGCGGGCGAGATCTCGTTCCCGGGCGGCCGCCACGATCCAGAGGACGCCAACCTCAGCGCGACGGCGCTGCGCGAGGCGGAGGAGGAGATCGGCCTCGATCCCGCCGCCGTCGAGCTCGGCGAGGAGCTGCCGGCGACCAACACCTTCGTCACCAACTACCGGATCCACCCCTTCGTCGGCCACATCCCCCACCCACGGGAGCTCGACCTGCGGCCGAACCCGGCCGAGGTCGAGACCGTCCTCACCTTCTCGCTGGAGGTGCTGCGCGAGAGCTACGAGATCCGTCGCCTGGTCCGCCGCGGCGTCCCCATCCACACGCCGACCTACGAGATCGAAGGCCAGCTGATCTGGGGAGCCACGGCGAGGATCCTCGGCGACCTATTGGAGCGCCTGGCGTAAGGCGCTTGCGCTAGGCCTTCTCGGCCTCGGACTGGGGAACGATGCGGATGTAAGGACGTGGAGACTCCCAGCCGTTCGGGTAGGCCTCCTTCGCTTCGTCGTTGGAGACCGAGCCGGCGATGATCACGTCGTCGCCCTGCTGCCACTGGGCCGGAGTGGCGACTTTGTGATTGGCGGTCGAGCTGCAGCGAGTCGATCACCCGCAGCACCTCGTCGAAGTTGCGGCCGGTGGTCATCGGGTAGACAAGGATCAGTTTGATCTTCTTGTCGGGGCCGACGACGAAGACGTTGCGCACGGTCTGGTTGTCGACCGGAGTGCGGTCCTCGGCGCTGCCGGTGACGTTGGCCGGCAGCATTCCGTAGAGCCGCGCGACGTTGAAATCGGCGTCGCTGATGATCGGGTAGTTGGGTGCGGTGCCCTGGGTGTCAGCGATGTCCTTGGCCCACTCCTCGTGGCGGTCGAGCGGGTCGATCGAGAGGCCGATGATCTTGACGTTGCGCTTGGCGAACTCGGGCTCGATGCTGGCCATGTAGCCGAGCTCGGTCGTGCAGACCGGCGTGAAGTCCTTCGGGTGCGAGAACAGGACGGCCCACGAATCGCCGATCCAGTCGTGGAACTTGATCCGGCCCTCGGTTGTCTCGGCCTCGAAATCGGGTGCTACGTCACCAAGCTGCAGCGCCATCAGACTGCTCCTTCACTCGCTGTGTGGACATTTACCTAAATCCGTATCCGAGTTTAGTCATATGTCGTTGCCGCCCTGCGACGTGCCGTGGTCCGACGAGAGCCTCAACGCGCTACACGTCGGGAGAGCGCAGGACCTCGACCGGGATTCGCCAGGTCTCCGCCGCCCGCTCGACCAGGGCCGCGCCGCCCGCGAGGACCTCCGGGGCAACCGACCCCGTCGCCTCGTAGACGAAGCGCCGCACCGGGGTTTCCACCAGGCGCTCGAGGAAGCGCTCAAGTCGGGATCCGTGGATCGCCTCGATGTTCTCGGGACCTCCGCTGGCTGAGCCGAGCAGCCAGTAGACCGCAGCGACGTCACCGACCAGGTCGAGCAGCGTCTCTGGGCGCTCGGGATCGGCGAGAGCGGGCTCGATCCCGGCTGCCTCGATCGCCGCGAGCCCATCCTCTCGCCGGCTCGTCCCCCGCACGGCCCAACCGTCGACGAGCAGTCCGCCTCCCAGCTCCCGGCCCCGGCAGCCGCAGCCGACGATCAGCGCCCGGGCCAACTCAGGTCGCCTCGAAGCGGCTGCGGCGGCGCAGCCGCTCACGCTCCTCGGCGGCGACCTCGTCGCGCAGCTCCTGCTCGCTGCGCTCGGCGGCGCCGCGGCGGCGGCGCATCTCATTCTGCGCCTCGAGCATCTGCTGCACGTCGTCTACTTCGTTCTGCACCTCGAGTTCGGGCGAGCGGGTCGGTTTCCAATCGAGCAGTTCGGCGTTGTTGCCGGTGTAGAAATGCTCCATTAGGAAGAGCACGCCGACGACGAGCAGCACCATCGCAACGGTTCCGAGGACGAAGTACACGCGGCAAGGATACGCCGACCGGGGCGGTCCCCTTTAATTCCGCGGGTGAGCGAGGCCTACCTAGTCGATGCGGTGAGAACCCCGATGGGCGCCTACCGTGGCGCGCTCTCGACGGTACGTCCCGACGACATGGCGGCGCACACGATCGCCGCCGTGGTCGAGCGCACCGGGGTCGACCCCGAGCGGATCACCGACGTCTACCTCGGCGCCGCCAACCAGTCGGGCGAGGACAACCGCGACGTGGCGCGGATGGCGGCGCTGCTGGCCGGCCTGCCGAACACGGTCCCCGGCGCCACCGTCAATCGCCTCTGCGCCTCCGGCCTCGAGGCGATCAACTGCGCGGCGCGCGCGGTCAAGCTGGGCGAGGGCGACTTCTACCTCGGCGGCGGGGTCGAGTCGATGAGCCGAGCGCCCTGGGTGGTCGGCAAGCCCGAGCAGGGTCTACCCCGCGGCCCGCAGACGATGCACGACACCACTCTCGGCTGGCGCTTCATCAACCCGCGCATGGCCGAGCTCGGCCACTCAACTGAATCGATGGGCGAGACCGGCGAGAACGTCGCCGAGCGCTACGGGATCAGCCGCGAGGACCAGGACGCCTGGGGCCTGCGCAGCCACCAGCGCGCCATTGCCGCCCAGGAGGCGGGAATCTTCGCCGAGGAGATCGTCCCGATCGAGGTCCCGCGGGGGCGCCGCGAGACCGTCACCGTCGACACCGACGAGGGCCCGCGCGCCGACGCCTCGCTGGAGACGATGGCGAAGCTGCGCCCCGCCTTCCGCGAGGGCGGCACGGTCACCGCCGGCAACGCCTCGACCCTCAACGATGGCGCCGCCTGCACCCTGATCGCCTCCGAGGCGGGAGCCAAGCGGCTCGGCGCCGAGCCGCTCGCCCGCGTGGTCGCCTTCGGCGTCGCCGGGGTCGACCCCGCGTACATGGGCATCGGTCCCGCCCTCGCCATCCCCCGCGCGCTCGACGCCGCCGGCCTCACTCTCGACGACATCGACCTGATCGAGCTCAACGAGGCCTTCGCCTCACAGGTGCTCGCCAGTGCCCGCGAGCTCGGCATCGACGAGGAGAAGCTCAACGTCAACGGCGGCGCGATCGCCCTCGGTCACCCGCTCGGCTGCACCGGCGCCCGCCTCGCCGGAACCCTCGTCCGCGAGCTGCGCCGCCGCAAAGCCAAATACGGCATCGCCACCATGTGCGTCGGCGTCGGCCAGGGCCTGGCAACGGTCTTCGAAGCGACCTAGCGCTTCCGGTGCGCCTTATGTGGCCCAGGACCACATAAGGCGCACCGGAACGAGTGGCTTAGTAGCCTCGCCAGCCGATGGCGACTGTGCTGCGAGAGCTCGCAAGCGTGGATGGGCGGATCACTGCAACCGCGGAGGCGGTCGTGCCGCTGAAGGACGACGGGCTCTACCGAGGTGACGGCGCTTTTGAGGTGATCCGGCTCTATGACGGGAAGCCGTTCGCGCTGGTCGATCATCTCGACCGACTCGGGCGCTCGGCAGCGGCGATCGAGCTCGAGTTCGATCGCGCTGCGCTGGAAGGTGAGATCGAGGCGCTTCTTACGGAGCTCGGCGACGCCGACGGGCAGCTGCGGCTGATCGTCACCCGCGGCGGTCGCCGCCTGGCGATGACCGAGCCGATTCCCGCTCACGCCGAGACGGTCAGCGTCGCCACCGTCACCTACAGCCCGACGATCATCCTCAACGGCGTCAAGTCGCTCTCCTACGCCGCCAACATGCAGTCCACTCGGCTGGCCAAGGCTCAGGGGGCAGATGAGGCGGTGCTGGTCCAGCCCGACGGCACCGTGCTCGAGCCACCGACCTCGGCGATCTTCTGGGTCTCGCCCCAGGGCGGCCTGCGCACGCCGGCGCTCGACAACGGCGTGCTCGAGTCGATCACCCGCGATCGCCTGGTCAAGGCGCTCGAGGTCGAGGAGGGCGCCTGGCCGGCGGCCGACCTGCGCGCCGCCAAAGAGGCCTTCCTCGCCTCGACCACGCGCGAGATCCAGGCCGTCTCGGCGATCGACGGCGTCGAGCTGGCCGAAACGCCCGGGCCCCGCACCCGCGAAGCCCAGGAGGCGTTCGCCGCGACCCTGGGTAAAGAACTTCAGTGATCAAGAATCGAGAAAGCAAGGGGTGAGATGGACTTCCAGTTGACCGACGAGCAGCGTTTGATCTCCGAAACCGCGCGCGACTTCGCCGACGGCGTGATCGCACCCCGGGTCAAGGAGAACGACCGCGCCGCCCGCTTCGACCGCGAGCTGGCCGGCAAGCTGGGCGAGGTCGGCTACCTCGGCGCCCCCGTCTCCGAGCAGTACGGCGGCCGCGGGCTCGACTACCTCGGCTACGGCCTGATCGTCGAGCAGGTCGGCCGCGCCGACTCCTCCGCCCGCACCGTCGTCTCCGTGCAGACCTCGCTGGTCGCCGGCTCGATCGAGAAGTGGGGCACGGAGGAGCAGAAGCAGAAGTGGCTGCCGCGGCTCTGCTCGGGCGAGGCGCTGGGCTGCTTTGGCCTGACCGAGCCCGACACCGGCTCCGATGCCGCCAACCTGCGCACGCGCGCGACCAAGACCGACTCCGGCTGGTCGATCAGTGGCCAGAAGATGTGGATCTCGCTCGCCAACTTCTCCGAGGTGGCGCTGATCTTCGCCCAGACCGACCCCGAGAAGAAGCACAAGGGCCTCGCCTGCTTCCTCGTCCCATGCGACAGCGAGGGCTTCACCACGCAGGAGATCCACGGCAAGCTCGGGCTGCGCTCCTCCGACACCGGCGAGATCGCGCTCGACTCGGTCGAGGTCGGCGAGGACGCGATGCTCGGTGAGATCGGCGACGGCTTCAAGGTCGCGATGAGCGCCCTCGACAACGGCCGCTACAGCGTCGCCGCCGGCTGCGTCGGCATCTGCGAAGGCTGCGTCGAAGCCTCGGTTGCCTACGCCAAGGAGCGCAAACAGTTCGGCGTCCCCCTCGCCCGCTTCCAGCTGGTCCAGGAGATGATCGCCGACATGATCCTCAAGCGCGACGCCAGCCGCATGCTGGTCTATCGCGCCGGTGTGCTGAAGGACGAAGGCAAGCCGAACACGACCGAGACCTCGGTGGCAAAGCTGTATGCGACCGAGTCGGCGGTCGAGTGCGCAAACCTGGCGATCCAGGTCCACGGCGGCTCCGGCTACGTCGACGACTACCCGGTCGAGCGCTACCTGCGCGACGCCCGCGTCACCACCCTTTACGAGGGCACCTCGCAGATCCAGAAGATGATCATCGGCCGCGCCGCGACCGGGATCAACGCGATGACACCGATGGTGGCCGAGTAGCCCTTGGCCGAGCTGGTCGAGAGCTCGCGCGACGGCCACGTCGTCCTGCTGCGGATCAACCGACCGGAGGCGCGCAACGCGCTCTCGCCCGAGGTGATGGAGCTGCTCGCCGGCGAGCTCGAGCGCCTCGATCCCGACCCCGAGGTCCGTTGCGTCGTCATCGCCGGCTCCGACAAGGTCTTCGCCGCCGGCGCCGACATCAAGGCGATGAGCGAGCGCAGCTTCGCCGAGGCGCTGCGCCACCCGGCGGCGAGCTTCTGGCGACGGCTCGCGGCGATCAAGACGCCGATGATCGCCGCGGTCTCCGGCTACGCCCTCGGCGGCGGCTGCGAGCTGGCGCTCGCCTGCGACATGATCGTCGCCGCCGAGGGCGCCACCTTCGGCCAACCCGAGATCACCCTCGGGATCATCCCCGGCGGTGGCGGCACGCAGCGGCTCGCCCGCGTACTTGGCAAGCAGCTGGCGATGGAGTACGTACTCACCGGTCGGCGCTTCGACGCCGAGACGGCGCAGGCGATGGGCCTGGTCAACAAGGTCGCGAAGAAGGGCAAGTGGCTGGAGGAGGCAATGGCGCTGGCCCAGACCGTCGCCGAGCGGCCGCCGATCGCGGCCCGCCTTGCCAAGCAGGCCGTGATCGCCGCCGAGGAGACCGCGCTCTCCGCCGGCCTCGAGAACGAGCGGCGACTCTACGAGCTGGCAATGGCGACCGAGGACCGGGTCGAGGGCATGGAGGCTTTCCTGGAGAAGCGCGAGCCGAAGTTCGAGGGCAAGTGAACGGCGGCGAAGTGGAGCGGATCGGCGTCGTCGGAGCCGGCACGATGGGAGCCGGGATCGCCCAGGTCGCAGCCCTCGGTGGCTATGAGACGCGCCTGCACGACCCGATCGGGACGGCGCTGGAGACCGGCATGCGCCGTTTGCACCAATCGCTCGCCAAGGGTGCCTCCAAGGGCATGTGGAGCGACATCGAAGCGAATGACGCAAGTACCCGCGTCGGCGCCACGACGAGCCTCGGCGACCTCGGCGAATGCGACCTGGTGATCGAGGCCGCGCCCGAGGACCTGGAGCTGAAGCGCGAGCTCTTCGCCGCCCTCGCCGACGCCTGCGGGCCCGAGGCGATCCTCGCCAGCAACACCTCCTCGCTGCCGATCACCCCGATCGCCGCCGCGGTACCGCGCCGCGAGCGGGTCGTCGGCATGCACTTCTTCAACCCGCCGGCGCTGATGAAGCTGGTCGAGGTCGTCGCCACGGCGGACTCCGCGGCAGCGGCGCTGGAGGCGACGACCGCGGTCGGCAGGCGCATGGGGCGCACACCGATCCAAGCCAAGGACAGCCCCGGCTTCATCGCCAACCGCCTCGCCCGCCCCTTCACCCTGGAGTCGCTGCGCATGCTTGGCGACGGCATCGCCGACGCAGCGACGATCGACCGCATCTGCCGGCTCGGTGGCGGCTTCCGCATGGGCCCCTTCGAGCTGATCGACCTGATCGGCCTCGACGTCAACCTCAGCGTCGCCCGCTCCTTCTTCGCCCAGGGCGGCGAGCCCGAGCGCTGGCGCCCCAGCCCGATCCAGGAGGGGCTGGTCGCCGAGGGACACCTCGGTCGCAAGAGCGGCCAGGGCTTCTATGACTACAGCGACCCTCCCAACCCCGCTTCCGCTGTTCCTTCGCACAAACTGTCGCGGCAAGAGAACAGCGGAGCAGGCGAGTTGACGCTGGACCCCGAGGCGCTTGCCCGGATTGACCCGGCCGCGCCGACGATCCTCCCCCGCCTTCTCGTCCAGATCGCCAACGAGGCGGCCTTCGCGCTCGAAGAGCAAATCGGCTCCCCGGCCGACATGAACACGGCGATGCGACTCGGCTTCAACTGGCCGCGCGGGCCGCTGGAGCTGACCGAGCTGCTCGGCGCCGACCGAGCTGTTGCCCTGCTCGAAGAGCTCCGCGCCGAGCACGGGGAGGCCTACCGGCCGGCGCCCGGACTGCTCGCCGCCGCCAGGGGCTAGCTGTGACCGAGACCCGCGACGACTTCGAGGAAGCGCGCCGCGGCCTGATCGCCCCCTTCGATCCGCCCCGGGTCGAAGACGAGAACGGGCGCGTCGTCTGGGAGCTCGAGTCCTACGACTTCCTCGACTCCGAGTCGCCGCCGACGGCGAACCCAAGCCTCTGGCGCCAGTCACAGCTCTGTCGCATCGCCGGCCTCTTCGAGCTCGCCCCCGGCTTCTTCCAGCTGCGCGGCTTCGACCTCTCCAACATGCACGTGGTCGAGGGCCGCGACGGCATCGTCGTGATCGACCCGCTGGTCTCCGCCGAGACCGCGGCGGCGGCGCTGGCGCTCTACCGCGAGCATCGTGGCGATCGCCCCGTCACCGGGCTGATCTACACCCACAGCCACGTCGATCACTTCGGCGGCGCCAAAGGCGTCCTCTCGCCCGAGGAGATCGAGGCCCGCCGCATCCCGATCCTCGCCCCGGCCGGCTTCCTTCACCACGCGGTCAGCGAGAACGTCTTCGCCGGCACGGCGATGGCGCGGCGGGCCGGCTACATGTACGGGGCGCTGCTCGAGCGCGGGCCCGGCGGCCAGATCGGCTCCGGCCTCGGCCAGACCACCTCGCTGGGCACGATCACGCTGATCCCGCCCAACCTCGACATCGTCGAGACCGGCCAGGAGGAGCTCGTCGACGGCGTGCGGATGCGCTTCCAGCTGACCCCGGGGACCGAGGCGCCGGCCGAGATGAACATCCACTTCCCCGACGCTCGCGTGCTCTGCATCGCCGACAACGCCGCCCGCTCGATGCACAACATCCTCACCCCGCGCGGTGCCCTGGTCCGCGACCCCCGCGTCTGGGCGCACTACCTCGACGAGGCGATCGAGCTCTTCGGCGCGAACTCCGACGTGCTCTTCGCCGGCCACCACTGGCCGCTCTGGGGCGACGGGCAGATCGTCCACTACCTCGAAAAGCAGCGCGATCTCTACACCTACCTGCACGACCAGACCCTGCGCCTGCTCAACCAGGGCCACACCGGGCCGGAGATTGCCGAGCTGATCGAGCTGCCGCCGAGCCTCGCCGAGGAGTGGCACTGCCGCGAGTACTACGGCTCGATCAGCCACAACACCAAGGCGATCTACCAGCGCTACATGGGCTGGTTCGACGGCAACCCCGCCCACCTCTGGGAGCACCCGCCGGTCGAGCAGGCGAAGCGCTACGTCGAGTTCATCGGCGGCGCCGATGCGGTGCTGGAGAAAGCCCGCGCCAGCTTCGATGAAGGCGACTACCGCTGGGTCGCCGAGGTGGTCAACCACCTCGTCTTCGCCGAGCCGGAGAACCAAGCGGCGCGCGAGCTGCAGGCCGACGCGCTCACGCGGCTCGGCCACGGCGCCGAGAACGCCAGCTGGCGCAACTTCTTCCTGATGGGAGCGAAGGAGCTGCGCGAGGGCACCTCCGGCACGCCGACCAGCGCCGCGCCGCCCGACGTCATCGCCCACCTCACGGTCAGCCAGCTGCTCGACGCGATGGCGATCCGCCTCAACGGCCCGCGCGCCGCCGAGCAGCACCTGCGGATCGACTGGCGAGTAAGCGACCCCGACGAGCAGCACGCGATCACCGTCCGCAACGCCGTCCTGCGCCACAAGCCGGGCAGCCACGGCGACGAGGCCGACGCGACCCTCCTTGTCGAGCGCGAAGCCCTGAATCAGCTACTGCTCAAAACGGCGGACATCGGCGAGCTGGCCGAAAGCGGCCGCCTCCGGGTCGAGGGCGACGGGGTCAAGCTGGGCGAGTTGCTCGGCCTGCTCGACGAGCCCGACCCGGGTTTCGCCATCGTCACCCCGGACTAGGGTGCGTCAATGAACCCAAGACGCCACATTGCCGCGGTCCTGCTGATGCTGACACTCGTTTGCCTGCTCCTGGCAACCACAGCCGCCGGGGCCGACAGCGTCTATTGGGTCAACATCGACGGCAATAAGATCTCCCACGCCAACTCGAATGGAAGCGGCGGCGGGGACGTTCCAATTACCGGAACGCCCGTGGGTAGGCCAAGCGGCCTGGCCATCGATGCCGCAGCCGGCAGGCTCTACTGGGCCAACCGCGACGACAACGCGATCCACTATTCCAATCTGAACGGCAGCGGTGGCGCCACGCTCAACACGGCTGGCGCGACGGCGGGTTCGATCACCGGCCTCGCCATCGATCCCGCCGGCGGCAGGCTCTACTGGGCCAACCCGAGCGCGGAAAAGATCTCCTTTGCCAACCTCAACGGCTCGGGCGGAGGCGATCTCGATACGGCGACTGCCACGGTGGATGAACCCGCGGGCCTCGCACTTAACCCGACCGCGGGACGGATCTATTGGAGCAACGCGAAAGGCGACACGATTTCCTTCGCCAACCTCAACGGCACAGGCGGAGGCGGTGACCTCGATACCACCGGGGCAATCGTTGACACCCCCGAAGGCGTCGCGGTCGACCTTCCGCGCGGCCGGATCTACTGGACCAACTTCGGCAACAGCACGATCGCCTACGCCAACCTCAGCGGCGGTGGCGGAGGACAGCTCAATACCGCCGGGGCGCCCGTCAACGGTCCCTTCGGCCTCGCCATCAACTTTTCCGGCACGGTCGTCTGGGCCAACTACAGCAGTAACTCGATCGCCTACGCCAACCCCGGCGGTGGCCCGGGCGAACAGCTCAACACAAGCGGGGCGACCCTGGAAGGCACCGGCTTGCCGGTCGTGCTCGAAAGGCCTCACAACAGCGAGTCCCCGGCGGTGCTGGGAGCGCACAAGCCGGGATCGACCCTCACCTGCTCGCAGGGCAAATGGTTCGCGGACCGACCCGAATCGTCCCTGGCCCTCGCCCCGCAGACCTTCTCCTACCAATGGTTCAGGAACGGCAAAGCCGAAGTCGGTGCGACGTCCTCAAGCTTCACGGCCAGCAAGGTGGGCACCTACAGCTGCGTCGTTACGGCCACCAACTTCGCCGGCTCGGAAAACGCCGTGAGCGCGATCGACTTCTCCGTCAACGCGACGGTCGGCTTCAAGAAGGTCACCTACAACCGCAAGAAGGGCACGGCAGCCCTGCGAGTTGCCGTGACAGGCGCGGGTCGCATTGACCTCTACGGCAAGGGCGTCACCAACGTGCCGAGAAGGAAGGCAACGGGCACCGTCAAGCTCATCGTTCGCGCCAGCGGCAAAGCGAAGATCAAGCTGGCCAACAGCGGCAAGGCAAAGGTCAAGGCTCGGATCTCCTACACACCTGAAGGCGGCAAGGCGATCAAGCGCTTCAAGACCGTCGTGCTGAAGAAGAAGCTCAGTCGCTAGCGCGCGCTCAGCGGGCGAGGCGGAACATCAGCTCGTCCTCGTAGCACCAGCTCCAGTCCTCGCCGGGCTCGACCGAGCGGATGACGGGATGACCGGTCGCGGCATGGTGCGCGGTCGCGTGCTTGCCCTCGGAGTTGTCGCAGCAACCGATGTGCCCACAGCTCTGGCACATGCGCAGGTGGACCCACTGCATGCCGAGCTCCAGGCACTCCTCACAGCCGGCAACCTCCGCCGGCGGGTCGAAGATCTCGATCGTGCGGATGTGGGAGCAGGAGGCCGTGCGCTCACGATAGCGCGCCCGAATCGTGCTGCGGGCAGGCACATCTGAAAGGCTGACGCGATGGATGACATCGAAACCACAGGCGGGGAGCCGATTACCGAGGAGGGCATGACTGCCCTGCGCGAGGAAATCGAGCAGCTCGAAGGAGATGCCCGGACCAAAATGGCGGCGCGGATCAAGGTCGCCCGCGAGGAAGGCGACCTCAAGGAGAACGCCGAGTACCACATCGCCAAGGAAGACCAGGCCCACCTCGAGACCAAAATCAAGCGCCTGCGCGAGCGCCTGCGCACCGCCGTCGTGGTCGAGGTGGATGCCACCGCCGCAGACACCTTCGCCTTCGGCCGCACCGCCGAGGTCCTCGACGAGGCAAAAGGCGAGGCCAACACCTGGACCCTGGTCGGCTCAACCGAAGCCAACCTGGCCGAGGGCCGCCTCTCCGCCGAGTCCCCGATCGGCCGCGCCCTGCTCAACGCCAAAGTCGGCAAGCCGATCAAGATCGAAACCCCCCGCGGCTCCCGCACCTTCGTTGTAAAAAAACTAGTCGACTGACCTAAGGTCGGCTGACCAAGCAGATCAAGGCCGCAGGGAGCGCGGCGTGCTCCGCACGCAAGCAACCGAGGACGCCGATATGCGCCGGTCAGCCGACCTTAGGTGCGACCTCGACCGGCTCGCCGCCGGGAAGCCAGTGCGCCTCGGGTGAGGGCGGCGTGTCGCGCAGGTACCACTCGGCGTCGAGGGCGCCCTTGCAGCCGCTGCCGGCGGCGGTGACCGCCTGGCGGTAGATGTGGTCGACGACGTCACCGACGGCGAAGACCCCCGCCAGGTTGGTGCGGGTCGAGCCGCCCTCGGTGAGGATGTAGCCGTTCTCGTCGGTGTTGACCTGGCCGGTGACGACCTCGGAGCGGGGTATGTGGCCGATCGCGATGAAGGCGCCGTCGGTCTTGACGTCCTCGCTCTCACCGGTCTCGGTATTGCGCAGGCGCACGTGGTCGAGTCGGCCCTTGTCGCTGGCGACGAACTCCTCCGCCACATAAGGGGTCTTGAAGTTGATGTTGCCCTGCTCCTTGGCCCGGTCGAACATGATCTTCGAGGCGCGGAACTCATCGCGACGGTTGACCACGGTCAGCTCGCTGGCGTACTTGGAGATGAAGATCGAGTCCTCCATCGCCGAGTCGCCGCCGCCGATCACGAGCACTTTCTGGTCTTTGAAGAAGGCGCCGTCGCAGACACCGCAGGTCGATACGCCGCAACCGCTGAGCTCCAGCTCGCCGGGGATGCCGAGTCGCTGCGGCTCCGCCCCCATCGCCAGGATCACCGCTTTGGCCTGGTACTCCTCGTCGCCGAGGAAGACCTTCTGCACGCCGCCGTCGGAGAGCTCGACCCGGTCGACGTCATCGGTGACGAAGCGGCTGCCAAAGCGCTCCGCCTGAGCGCGAAACTGGTTCATCATTTCCGGCCCCATGATCCCCTCGGGGTAACCGGGATAGTTCTCGACGTCGGTCGTGTTCTGCAGCTGACCACCCCACTGGAAGCCCTCGAAAACGAGCGGCTCGAGGTTGGCACGCGCGGTGTAGAGCGCGGCGGTGTAGCCAGCGGGCCCACCGCCGACGATGATCACGTTCTCGACCTTCTTAGTCTCTGTCATGTCCGTCCCGAGTCTAGTGGCGTTGCCATTACTTCACTTTGTATAGTACCGCCCCGGTCAATCGGCAAACCCTCTGTTTCCCAGTGCTGGACCCGCGTTCGCAGCTGGAAGAAAGCGACGACGCCGAACGGGATCGGCATCCAGAAGGCGACCAGGCGGTAGATCAAGATCGCCGGGAAGACCGTGTCCTCGGGGATGCCGAAGAGGACGAAGGCGCCGATCATCCCCGCGTCCACCGCCCCTACCCCAGCCGGAGCGAAGGGGATCAGGTTGGCGACCATGCCGAGGAAGAAGCCCTGGACGACGACGGCGAGCGGCACGTGGACCCCGAAGGCGTGGAAAGAGGCCCAGAGGATGCCCACGTTGGCCGCCCAGAAGCCGAACGCCCCGAGCACCGCGAGTCCACCCTTGGAGGGATGGGTGAAGAGGCTGATCGCGAAGCGGAAGCCCTCGGCGAAGGTCGCCGGCACCTTGGCAATACTGGCCGCGATCGCCTGGCCGCGCTCGCCGTGGACATGGCGGTTGATCCGATCGCCGAGGTTGGGTGGAACCAGGGCGAACAACAGGCCCCCGATCAGCAGCACCCCGGCCACGCCCGCCGGCACAATCGTCAGCTCGACCGAGTCCTTGCCGTTGAGCACACCGGTGCGCAGCAGCACGCCGAAGAGGATCAGCGCCAGCGGATAGAAGGCGTAGTGCAGGGTGAGGAAGGCAACCATGCGCCGCGCCACCTCGTGCCGGCGCATCCCGGCCTTGCGCAACGCCCAGAAGGTGAGCACGATCCCCCCCGCGCCACCGGCCGAGAAGAGCAGCGTCGCCGCCAGCCCGGCCATGTTGATCTCGTAGGTCTCCGACCACTTCAGCCGCAGTGCCTCGCCGCCGACCACCGCCTTGAAGAGGGCGACGTAGGCGCCGAAGGCGATCACGTTGAAGCCGATCGCGATCGTGATCCAAACCGGATCGGCGTCGCTGAGCTTGCCCAGCGCGTTGCCCAACCCGACCAAACGCGGGAAGAGGAAGTAGATGCCGATCAGCAGCGCGAATACCAGGACACCCGTCTGGATCAGCCGGCGTCGCGTGAAGATCGGCAGTTCGACGGAGCCTCCGTCGTTCTCCGAATCCTCCGGGGACACCTTTGGGACGCTACCCGCTGGCGAGGCGCTCCAAGCGGCGCAGCCCCTGATTCACCTTCAGCACGGCTGGCTCGGCAAGCGGCTCGCCGCGGCGCACCGCGGCGACCAGGCCGGCGCCGGCGAGCAGGTCGGTGACGTAGTGCTCGCCCAGGTAGACGAGGGCGAAGCCGAGCGTCAGCGCGTAGGTCCAGCCCACCGCGCCCTCGACGCGGCCGACCTCCGAGAGCTTGATCGCCGCCATCGCCGAGGTGGCGAAGTGCAGCGAGGGCATCGCCGCCCAGGGGTTGCCGCCCAGGGCGCTGTACATCTTCGGCCAGGCCGTGCCCCAGGTGTCTTCGCCGACTCCGATCATGATCCGCTCGACCTTCTCGCCGGTGAGGCCCTCCTCAGAGGCCCACCAAGGCGGCGAGGTCGGGATCACGAAGTAGGCGATGCAGCCGATGTCGAAGACCGCGGCCATCTGGCGGGCGACGCTCGGGAACTGCTCCGGGTGGCGCCAGAGGATCCAGGCCAGGGCGAGGTAGGGCTCGAAGAACCAGAGCCAGTGCGTCCAGGTGAGGACACGGTTGACGGTGCCGACCCGTGGCAGCCGCGCCAAGGCGCGTTGGAGCCGAGCGTTCGGCAAGCGGCCGAGTCCAATGACCCGGTCGGCAACGATCGGGTAACGACTGCGCAGCCGCGACTCCAGTCGCTCCGGATCGTCGTAGGGAAGCTCGTGAACCATGATGAAGGCCCACATCTGCATCGCGTAGAGCGCGACGTCGCGCTTGCGCGAGCGCGGGTAGAGAACGGCGATCGCCAGCGGGCCCGCGGCGCAGGCAGTAACCGTCACCGGAGTCGGCACTCGCAAGCGCTTGCGCAGGAGCGGAACGGCGAACGCGGAGGCGACGACAGCCGTGGCTCCCGTGCGCAATGCCACGCGAAGCGCCGGAGATGGCCGGGATCGGCGTCGCATCAGGTCGGCGAGTATAGGAGGCCGCCGACAGGCAGCGGCAGGAACGCGGGCACCGCGCCGCGCCGACCAGCGTGATTAGAATGGCCGCGCTTTGGCGCCCCACTCTCCTGGCACTGACCAGATCGACACTCTGCTCACGATCGGCACCGTCGCCGCGGCGATCTTCATCGTCGCGATCAACGTTGCGCTGATCTACGCCGTACGCCGCTACCGCAGCGATCGCGGCGCCGAGCCGCGCCAGATCCGCGGCGCCCGCGGCACCCAGCTCCGCGTCGGCGCCGTGCTCACCGGCTTCGCCGTCCTGATCCTCGTAGCCAGCTTCGTCTTCACCGACAAGGCGCGTGAGGTCCCGACCACCGGCTCCGCCGGCCTCGCCTCGGCCCAGTCCAAGCCGCTGAAGATCGAAGCGACCGGCCAGCAGTGGCTGTGGCGCTACGACTACCCCAACTCGGCCTTCTCCTATTACAAGCTGGTGGTCCCGGTCGACACCACGGTCGAACTCGACCTCGTCTCGACCGACGTGATCCACACCTGGGACTTGCCGGAGCTCGCCGCCAAGCGCGATGCGGTGCCCGGCAAGACCAACCACGTCGTCTTCCGCGCCGATGAGGAGGGAACCTTCGAGGGACAGTCGGCCACCTTCTCGGGCCAGGCCTACGCGGCGATGCGGACCGAGGTTGACGTCGTCTCGGCGCAGGCCTACGAAGACTTCGTCAAGAAGCAGAAGGCCGATATCCAGGCTGCCCAGGACCGCGTCGTGGGCCTGATCGAAGAGGGAGAAGTGCCATGAGCGCCCGTCCCGAGGTCGTCGCCGACGGCTTTTCCCGCCGCCGCCCCCGCTGGATCGAGATCGTCACCAGCGCCGACCACAAGGACGTCGGCCGGGTGATGATCGGCGCCGCCCTCGGCTTCCTCTTCATCGCCCTGGTCGAGTTCCTGCTGATGCGGCTGCAGCTGGCGGTGCCGGAGAACACCCTGCTGACGCCGGTGACCTTCAACCGCATGCTCTCGCTCTACGGCGCCACCGCGATCTTCCTCTTCGCCGTGCCCCTGGCCCTCGGCCTCTTCTACTACGTCGCCCCCCTGCAGGTCGGCGCCCGTGGCACCGCCCTGCCGCGCCTCGGCCAGGTTGGCCTCTGGCTCTACCTGGCCGGTGCCACCGTGCTCTACGCGGGCTTCCTCTTCACGCCCTCAGAGGCCGGCGTAAACCCGCTGGCGCCGCTCTCCGAGCTGGCCTTCCTCTCCAACAACGGCGTCGACGCCTGGGCCGCGTCCAGCGGGCTGGCGACCCTGGGCTTCGTCCTGATCGCGATCAACCTGGTCACGACCCTGCGCCGCATGCGCGCCCCCGGCATGGCCTGGCGGCGAGT
Source organism: uncultured Solirubrobacterales bacterium (assembly GCA_963701265.1). Taxonomy (GTDB): domain Bacteria; phylum Actinomycetota; class Thermoleophilia; order Solirubrobacterales; family 70-9; genus VRUE01. The sequence continues at coordinate 1,167,874 of OY969581.1, read as the reverse complement.
GCCGGTATTCGCCTGGGCCGCCGCCGTCGGCTCCTGGCTGCTGCTGGTGATCGGGCCGGTGATGCTGGCCGCGATCACGATGCTGCTGATCGATCGCAACTTCGACGGCATCTTCTTCGCCGACGGCTCCGGCGGCGCGCCGCTGCTCTGGGCCCACATGAGCTGGATCTTCTACACCGGCGCCTACATGCTGATCCTGATCACGGCGCTGGCGGCGATCGCCGAGATCGTCCCCGTCTTCGCCCGCAAGCCGCTCTTCAACCGCAACGCGGTGACCGGCTCGCTGCTGGCAATCGCCGTGATCGGCACCCTCGCCTGGATGCAGAACATGATGACCGCGCCGATCGGGATCGGCTGGATGTACTTCGCGATGATCCTCTCGCTGGCGCTGATCGTGCCCTTCGGCCTGATCCTCTTCAACCTGATCGCGACGATGATCGGCGGCACGCTGCGGATGCGGGCGCCGCTGCTCTTCGCCCTCGGCGCGATCTCGATGATCTCGATCGGCGTCGCCTGCGAGATGGTGCACTCGATGGTGGCCGTCGCCTGGCGCCTGCACAACACCACCGACGCCACCGCCTCGACCCACTTCGCCCTGATCGGCGGCAGCGTCTTCGGCGGCTTCGCCGCCCTGCACTACTGGTTCCCGAAGCTGACCGGCCGGACGATGGGAGAGACCCTCGCCCGCGCCTCCTTCTGGACCTTGGTGGCGGGAACCCTGCTCACCTTCGTGCCGCTCTTCCTCGCCGGCGGCGAGCATGGCCAGGTCGTCGACGCCTACAAGTTCTTCGACGGCACCGGCGTCAGCACCGACAACCTGATCGCCTCGATCGGCGCCTTCGTGCTCGCGATCGGCATCATCCTGACCCTGGTCAACGCGATCGCCAGCCGCAGCAACGGCGGCCGCGCCGGCCACGACCACTGGGGCGGCAACTCGCTCGAGTGGTTCGCCCTCTCGCCACCGGAGCCACACAACTTCGACGTATTGCCCGACGTGCGCAGCGATCGGCCGATGCGCGACATTCGCGAGGCGATCGCCCACCAGAGTCGCCGCACCGAGCAGCCGGCACGCGAGTCTCAACCAGTAGCCTGAGCATCGTGAGCGGCGCCGAATCGGCTGTCGTCGCGCAACGCCCCGCTGCTTTCGGCGTTCTGCGCGACTACCTGACCCTGACCAAGCCCAAGGTGCAGTCGCTGCTGCTCCTGACCACGGTGACGACGATGTACGTGGCCGGGGACCCCTCGATCGGGCTGGTCTTGCTTACGTGCCTCGGCGGCGCGCTCTCCGCCGGAGGTGCCGGCGCGATCAACCACGCGATCGATCGCGACATCGACCGGCTCATGGCCCGTACCGCCGACCGCCCGGTGGCCAGCGGCCGGATCTCACCGCAGGCCGCGATCGCCTTCGGCACGCTGCTCGGCTGCGCCTCCTTCCTGCTGCTCTCGCTCACCGTCAACCCGCTGGCGGCAGCGCTCTCGATCTCCGGCCTCTTCGGCTACGTCTTCGTCTACACGCTCTGGCTCAAGCGCTCGACCCCGCAGAACATCGTGATCGGCGGCGCCGCCGGCGCCGTGCCTCCTCTGGTCGCCTGGGCGGCCGTGACCGGCGGCCTCAGCGGCACCGCCTTCTACCTCTTCGCGATCGTCTTCTTCTGGACCCCACCCCACTTCTGGGCCCTCTCGCTGCTGATGAAGGACGAGTACGCCAAGGTCGGCGTGCCAATGCTGCCGGTCGTGCGCGGCGAGGCCGAGACCCGCCGCCAGATCCTGCTCTACACCGTGCTGCTCTACGCGGTCACGCAGCTGCCCTTCTGTGCCGGCGGCTTCGGCATCGAGTACCTCGTCGCCTCGATGGCGCTCGGGGCGGGCTTCATCTACTGCGCCGTGCGCCTGCTGCGCAGCGCCGACCGCCGCTGGGCCCTGCGCACCTACCTCTACTCGCTCGCCTACCTCGCATTGCTCTTCATCGCGATGCCGCTCGACCGGCTGTTCTAGTAGAAATCCCGGCGTGGATCGCGAGACCGCAAGAGCGAACATGAGCGCCGGCCTGGTGGCCGGTGGCATCGCCACCGCAGTCTTCGCCCTCTGCTTCGTGGCGGCGATGCTCTACATCGCCTCGTGAGCCCTGAGCACCGCCACATCCCCGAGCCCGGCGAGGTCGTCTACCAGCCGAGCTCTTCCTGGGCACCCGCGGTCTTTGCCTTTGCCCTGGCACTCACCGTCTGCGGCATCTTCGCCGAGGGCTTCATGGTGCGCGGCTGGATCTACTCGATCATCGGCGGCGTCATCGCGCTCTTCGCCTTCCGCACAATGGTCCGCGACGCGATCCGCAGCTACTACCGCCTGCCGCGCAAGCAGCACGTGCGCGGCGCCGTACTGCCGGTAGAAACCATCTCGCCGCCGCGCTCCTAGCGCCGCTTAGTCGGGCGTCATTCCCGAGGTAGCGCCCTCGGAGGTCCAGACGCGAACGATGTCGCGCATCGAGAGCACGCCTGCCAACTCCGGGCCGTCGTAGACGACGAGATGGCGGATGCCGCGGCTTGACATCTCCGAGGCGGCGCGCTCGAGGCTCCAGTCCGGCGAGGCGGCAATGACGCTGTCGCTCATGTGGTCGCCGACCCGCTCTGCGTCGGGATCCTCACCGGCGCCGAGCGAGAGCAGGATGTCGCGCTCGGTGAGGATGCGGGGCACCGGCGTCTCGTCATCGCTGACCAGAGCAGCGCCGATTTGCTTCTCGGCCATCATCGACGCCGCCTCGCGCAACGTGTGCGTCGGACCGACCGTCAGAACCACTTCCGACATCCCATCCCGTACCTGCATCTGCCGCCATACCTCCGCTCTCGTGAGTTAGTGAGGATCGCCTCAAGCCTACCCGACCCCAGGCAGGGATAAGCCTGCTTTCAGCCGGGCTGGGCATATAGACTCCGGCCCGCCTCGCGCCGTATGTCCAAGCTCGCCAACCCCATCCGCCCGCTGCTCGTCCTCGCCGCCTTGGCGGCTGTTGCGCTGCCCGCGTCGGGCTGTGGGACGACCACCGCCGACCCGGAACGCGGCCGCATCCTCTTCGTGCAGAAGTGCGGCGTCTGCCACGCGATGGCCCAGGCGGGAACCACGGCCCAGATCGGCCCCGACCTCGACGGGGCCTTTGCCGCGGCCCGCGCTGCTGGCGAGGGTGGCGACACGGTCGAAGGTGTGGTCAAGGCCCAGGTCGAGTACCCGCGGCCGAGCAACGACGACCCAGCGGTCTCGATGCCCGCCGACGTCGTCACTGGACAGGACCTCGAGGATGTCGCCGCCTACGTCGGCCTCTACGCCGGCGTCCCAGGCGCCGCTCCGCCCAAGGTCCCCGGTGGCCCAGGCGCCCAGGTCTTCGCCAACAACGGCTGCGGCGGCTGCCACACCTTTGCTGCCGCGAAATCCGGCGGCGTCACCGGCCCTGACCTGGATGAAGTTCTGCCTGGCCAGAGCGAAGCGATGGTCAAAGAGTCGATCGTCGACCCCAACAAGGTGATCGCCAAGGGCTACCCGCCGAACGTGATGCCCGCCAACTTCGGTCAGACGCTCTCGGCGAAAGAAGTCGAAGACCTGGTCAAATACCTGCTCGAATCGGGCACCGGCGGCGGCAAGAGCAAAGGCTCCGCGCCGCCCCCTGGGAGCGCGCCAGCTCACCCCTCCGGCGGCTGAGCCGCCAAGCGCGGCCCCCGGCTGGCCGACTGGCATCATCCGCTGAGGCAACTCTCATGCGCGCCCGCCTCCGCATCACTCCTCAGCTCTACGCCAAGGTCACTGCCGTCGCACTCTTCGCGCTGGCACTGATCGTGCTCACCGGCGCCGGCGTGCGGCTGACCGGTTCCGGCCTCGGCTGCCCGGATTGGCCCAAGTGCTACGGCGGCACCGTTCCCCCGCTCGATACCCACGCGGTGATCGAGTACGGCAATCGGCTGCTGACCGGCTTCGTCGGCTTCGCCGTGATCGCCGCCAGCGCGCTCGCCTGGTTCAGGGTGCCCTTCCGTGGCCACCTGGCCTTCTTCGGCGCCCTGCTGCCGCTGGGCGTGATCGGCCAGGCGATCCTCGGCGCCCTGGTGGTCAAGTACCACCTCGCCCCCGGCCTGGTGATGAGCCACTTCATCCTCTCGATGCTGCTGCTCGACGCCTCCTTCGCGCTCGCCTGGTGCTCACGCTACGAGCCCTGGGAGCGCCGCCGCTCCAACGACCGGCTTGGTGTCTGGTCGGTGCGGGCGCTGATCCCGCTCGGCCAGCTGACGATCCTCGCCGGCACGATCGCCACCGCCTCCGGGCCCCATGCCGGCGCCCATGACAACCAGCTCGTCCACCGCTTCGACTTCGAGGGCACCGGCACCCTGGAGTGGGTCGTGCAGCGCCACTCGGCGATCGCCGCCGTCTTCGGCCTCGCCGCGATCGCCGTCTGGTTCCTCCTACGCCGCCCAGGAGGCGACAGGAGGGCGCTCAAGCCGCTCGGCGTCGTCCTCGGTCTCCTCGCCCTCCAGGGCCTTGTAGGAGGCGTCCAGTGGGCCCTGAAGCTCCCCGGCGAGCTCGTCTGGGTCCACGTCGCCCTGGCGACCACGACCTGGCTGGCGATGCTTTGGACGGTCGCGGCCGCAGGTCGGCTCGAACCATCCGGCGGAACACGCCCGGCCGAGCAGAGGGGAAGCGAGACCGGCTCGCAGGTTCCGACTCCGGCCTAACTCAGATCTGGGTCAGGATCAAGCCGGCCTGCGCCGCAACCAGGCTCATCAGCGCAGCGACGAAGGCGATCGAGACCCTGGTGAGGTTGCCGCGCAGGCCGATGACCATTTCCTGCGTGCGGAGGATGCTCTCGTCGACCTTCTCGAACCGGGCGTCCACTTTCTCGAACCGCTCATCGATCTTCTCGAACCGGGCGCCCACGTTCTCGAACCGCTCATCGATCTTCTCGAACCGCTGATCCAGCCTCTCTTCGAATTTCGCAAACCGTGCATCCATTTCCCTGCGATGCTCGCGGAGCTCGGTGCGGAGCCCCGCGAACCCGTCGTCCATCCGCCGGCCCAGCTCATCGGCCTGGTGCTTGAGGTCATCCATCCGCTCGTCGGTCCAACCCGAGGTCATCATCTCCATTCTGACAGGCTAGAAGACAGAACGTTTCGGGTGGCGCGCTAAATGTGCCGTGACCGCTACGAGTCGATCACAGCATCGCGCGATCGCTGGCGAGGTCGACGACGACGTGGGTGATCGGCAGGTCGATCCGCTCGCGGGCCTTGTCGACGACGCCGTGCTCGAGCCAGCGGGAGCGATCGGGTGGGTGGGTCGAGATCAAGATCTCATCAGCGGGGAAGACGCGCAGGGCATCCTCGATCGCCATGTTGGGGTCGGAGTCGCCGATCTCGCCCTTCGCCTTCAGCCCCAACTGACGGATCTCGATCAGCGAGAGCTCCATCCGCTGCCGCGCCAGCTCGATCGCTTCGTCGATGTCCGAGGCCCAGTGCGAGGCGCGAGAGGTGGCCAGAGCCGGCGTCACGACCATGACCTCGGCCTTGCGGTCATTGCAGCGGTCCCGGATCTCGTTGAGCAGCGCATCACCCTGAACCGTCTCGTTGGCGACGACGAGCAGCCGGAACTTGCCGTCTCCCCCTTTGGTCAGTGCGACGTCACGTGGCAACGAACCGCGCGCAGCGCGATAGCCGACCCCAACCCCGAACCCAATCAGCAACGCCGCCCAGATAACTCCAACCACAGGCCGCGTCAACAGCGTCAGCGCTATGACCGACGCCGCCGCAATGCCAATGACCACAACCCACCTAAACGCATCGGCCTCTGACCTAAGCGGATTGTGCATACCTTATTTGTACCCCCAAACGGCCGCGAAAACCAAGCAGGTCGGGGGATGCAGGGAGGCCGACAAGGGAAGCGCACTGTTTGTGCGTGACCCGCAGACGGCCGACTGAAGACCCCGAGATGCGCCGGTTTGCAGCGGCCGCGCTAGAGGATATAGACCGTCGTGTAGACGACGATCCACATAACGTCGACGAAGTGCCAGTAGATGCCGGGCACCTCGACGCCGAGGTGATCCTTCTCCTCGGGCCCGAAATGACCGCGGAAGGCGCGGATCGTGGCGAAGCTGAGCAGACAGAGCCCGACGAAGACGTGGGCGCCGTGGAGACCGGTGAGGCTGTAGAAGATCGAGCCGAAACCGAGGTCGCGAGCGCTGAAACCGAGGTGGACGTACTCGTTGACCTGGATGAAGAGGAAGGTCATGCCGAGCATCCAGGTCAGCACCAAGCCCAGCTTCAATCCGTTGCGGTTGCCGCGCCGGATCGACTCCAGCGCGTAGTGGATCGTGAAACTGGAAGAGACCAGGATTGCGGTGTTGATCCCCGCCACCGCCACCGGCAGCTCGTAGGGATGCGGCGGCCAGCTCGGCGGGTCGACGACGACGCGGAGGAAGAAGTAGGAGGCGAAGAAGGCCCCGAAGAGCATGACCTCGGAGACGATGAAGAGCAGGATGCCAAGCGTCTGACGGTCGATCCGCGAGCTCTGGTTCGCCTCGGGCGGCCCGTGATGCTCCTCGTGTGCGTCGTGCCCCAGGGCAACCGTTGCGCTCTCCATCAGGCCTCCTCTCCCTCGGCGACGGCGGCAGCCACGGCGGCGGCGGGACGGCCGACCTCGAGGTGCTCGACCGGCTTGTCGGTGATCTCACGGACGCGGCCGATCAGATCGTCCTCGAGCCAGCGCGAGGTCTCGCCGGCGAAGGTCGAGATCAGCACCTCGTCGACGCTGTAGTGCTCGATCGCGTTCTGCACCGCGTGAAAGGGGTCGGGGCTCATCGGCTGGCCGGTGGCGTCGATGTCGGCGCGGTAGAGCTCGGCGAGGGTCGAGGCCAGGTCGCGAACGATCTCCGGCTCGGTCACGTCCTCAGCCCGGGGGCAGATGATCGTGTAGCGATGCGGATGCCCGGCAGCGCGCTCCTTGAGCCGGCCGACCAAGTCGGGTGCGGCCACGGTCTGCGTCGCCACCACCAGGGTGTGGCTCTTCTCCCAGCTGACCGAGTCAGCGGAGATCCGCACCGGGATGTGCGTGAGCTGAACCTCCGGTTCGAAGCGGGTTTCAGCCCAGGCGACGAGATCCTTGCGGGTCAATCCGAAGCGCGTTCCGGCGGCGCAGGAAAGCAGCACCTCGCCCGGTTCATGGGCGCGCACCGCGTCGTCGAGCGCCAGCAGGGGATCCGGATCCATCACCTCGCCGACCGATTCGACGCCGTACTCGGAGAGGATCGACATCGTCACCTCGACCCGGGCGCGAGCCGCGTCGCGCAGCTCACCGGCGTCGATCAGCTGGCCGACAGCCGGTTGGTTCTGCGGCGCCGCAACGGCGACGAAGGGAACCTTGTCGGAGCGCTCCTGCACTGCCTGCAGCAACTTGCGCCCGCCGGCGACCTCGTTGAGGAAGACGAGTAGGGGCTTCGCCTCGGAAGCGTCGGTCATGCCGAGCCCACCACCGTCGGCTCCGCAGTCGCCGGCTTCTCCTCGACCCCTTCGCCGGGCATGATCGCGTGACGAGCACCGGGGACGCCGAACTCGTAGGGACCGCCGACGACGCGCGGGATCTCGGGGAAGTTGAAGATCGGCGGCGGCGAGGAGACCTGCCACTCGATCGAGTTGGCGCGCCAGGGGTTGGCCGGGGCGCGGGGGCCGAAGCGCCAGCTGACGATCATGTTGTAGAGGAAGACGAGCTGGACGGCGCCGAGGATGAAGGCACCACAGCTGATCAGCAGGTTCCACTCACCGAACTGGGTGGCGTAGTCGGCGACGCGGCGGGGCATCCCGTCCATCCCCACCCAGTGCATCGGGATGAAGGTGATCCAGGTGCCGAGCAGCGTGCCCCAGAAGTGGACGCGGCCGAGTTTCTCGTCGTACATCCGCCCCGTCATCTTCGGGAACCAGTGGTAGATGCCGGAGAAGATCGTGAAGACGGAGCCGCCGAAGAGGACGAAGTGGATGTGGGCGACGATGAAGTAGGTGTCGGAGACGTGGATGTCGATCGGCACCATGCCCAGCATCACGCCACTGATCCCACCGATCGTGAAGGTGACGATGAAGGCGAGCGCGAACAGCATCGCCGTCGAATAGGTGTGGATCTTGCCGAAATAGAGCGTTCCCAGCCAGGAGAAGATCTTGATCCCGGTCGGCACAGCGATCAGCAGGGTGGTGATCATCATCGGCACGCGCAGCCAGCTGAACATGCCGGCGACGAACATGTGGTGGGCCCAGACCGAGTAGCTGAGCACGACGATGCCGATCAGCGCCAGCGCCATCAAGCGGTAGCCGAAGATCGGCTTGCGGGCATGGGTCGAGATGACCTCGCTGATGATCCCGAAGCCGGGCAACATCATGATGTAGACGGCTGGGTGCGAGTAGAACCAGAAGATGTGCTGGTAGCTGACGACATCACCTCCGCCAGCGAACTGGAAGAAGTTGGTGTGCATGGCGCGGTCGAAGAGGACCATGAACTGGACGCCGGCGATGAACGGTGTCGCGGCGACGACCAGCAGCGAGGTCGAAAGGTTCGCCCAGACCAGAAGCGGCATGCGCCAGAAGGTCATTCCGGGCGCACGCATAGTGATGATCGTGACCAAGAAATTGAGCGCGGTGGCGATCGAGGACGCGCCGGCGAACTGAACCCCGAGATTGAAGAACGACTGGCCCAGCGGCGCCCCGGTCGAGAGCGGCGCGTAGCCGGTCCAACCGGCGTCAAAAGCGCCGCCCGGAGCGAGGAAGCTGCCGATGAAGAGCAGTCCGGCCAATGGCAGCATCCAGAAGCTGAGCGCGTTGAGGCGCGGGAACGCCATATCCGGCGCGCCGATCATCAGCGGCAGGACGTAGTTGGCGATACCGGCGAAAACCGGGATCACGAAGACGAAGATCATCAGCACCGCGTGGGTGGAGAAGAGGCTGTTGTAGGTGGCGGCGTCGACGATCTGGGTGCCCGGCTGGGCCAGCTCGGCCCGGATCAGCATCGCCATCAGGCCGCCGATGAAGAAGAAGAAGAAGGTCGTGCAGATGTACTGGATGCCGATCACCTTGTGATCGGTGTTGAAATGGAAGTAGTCCTTCCAGCTCTTGGCGCCGTGCTGGGAATGGTCCTCGGGGATCGTCGGCATGCCGGCGGCCCAGCGCAGCCAGTAGTCGAAGCAGCCGAAGCCCATCAGGAAGCCAAGCGGCCCGGTGATCAGCGGCACGATCACATGCGGGTAGCCGGTCTGCTCGGTCTGGTAGGCGGGCAGGCCCGACGCCTTGCGCAGGGCGATGACCAGCGCGAAGCCGAAAGCGGCACCCAGAATTGCGCCGAGCAGGCCTCGAATCCAACCCGGTTGCTTGATTGCAGCCACCATCAGCAGGCCTCCATTATGCCCCTCCGGCGTCGATCGGAGTCGGGTTGGTCTCGGTGTCTTGAGCTATCGAGTCGGCCAGCGATGCCGGGACTTTGTCAGGCAGCGCGGCGACCCATTCGCGGAAATCAGCCGGGGTTTCGACCACGACCTTGGCCCGCATCGAGGCGTGGCCGAAGCCACAGAGCTCAGTGCAGATCAACTGGTAGGTGCCGAGCTTGTCCGGGGTGACGATCGCGGTGGTGGTGATGCCGGGGACGTTGTCCTTCTTGATCCGCCACTCCGGCACCCAGAAGGAGTGGATCACGTCCTGGGCGTGCATCTTGAAATGGACCTGGCGGTCGAGCGGCACGTGCAGCTCGCCCTCCGACCAGACGTTGTCCTTGCCCGGGTAGCCGAAGCTCCAGGCGTACTGCTGGGAGAAGACGTCGACCGTGAGCGCGTTGTCGACCGGCTTTTCGATGTCGCTGAGCACCGACCAGCTGTAGCCGGCGCCGAAGAGCACGATGATCGTCGGGATCACGGTCCAGGCCACCTCGAGCCGGGTGTTGCCGTGGATCGGCTCGCCGTCGGATTCGTCGCCCGGCTTGGCTTTGAATTTCCACAGCGCGTAGAAGAGCATCACGACCACCAGCGAGAAGACGAAAGCCGAGAGCACGATCATCACGTCGAGCAGCTGGTCGATCTTCGGCGCGGCCGTCGATGCCTGCTGGCCATCCCAGTTGATCGGCAGCATCACGGCAGAGATCGCCGCGGTCAGCGCAACTGTTGCAGCGAGCATCTTCGCTATCGGGAGGCGGCCGTACATGAGGCGGCGGGCATTCTATTGAAGCGACGGCGGGAAGCTTTCAGGCTCTGGTGACGCTCGGCACTAGCTACTCGGGCGCCGGCAGCTCAGCCAGCTGTCCGGCGGCCGCAGCCAGCACTCCCCGGGCGACGCCCTCCCAGCTCCAGAGCCGTCGCGCTGTCTCGACCAGCGCCTCGCGAGCCGCGGCCCGCTCGGGCTCTGACAGCGCCAGCCAGCCGTTGAGGCGAGCGGCAATCGCTTCCACCGCACCCGCCTCGACGGGGAAGGAAGTCAACGACCCAACTTGCGGCGGCAGCGCCTCCATCAGCTGGCGCGACACCTCGAGCATCCCCGAGTGCCCCGCCGAGACCGGCAGGGCGCCGCAGGCGGCGGCCTCGGCGGCGACCATCCCAAACGCCTCGGGAAAGGTGCTCGGCATTACCAGCGCCTCCGCTCCCGGCAGCAGCTCGGCCACCTGATCGTGCTCGAGCCGACCGATGAACTCGACCGATCCAGCGGCGTCCTCGGCCGCCTGGAGATAGCCGGCCGGGGGGTCCGCCAGAAAGGCCGAGAGGATCGGCAACGGCCTCTCCTCCCCGCCCTCGATGCCCCACCCGGACAGCGCCACCTCTCGCGCATCGTTGATGTCCCCACGTTCCAACGCAGCCGACAGCCTTTTCAGGCCTGCTTCGTACTCACCGAATCCCGCGACTTCCAACTTGACGTCAGGGTGCTCAGCCCTCACCAGCGGCCACCCGGCGAGCAGCAAATCAACGCCCTTCGAGACGATCAGCTTCCCGACGAAGACGATCCTCCGCAAGGAGGCGGGGTCGGGTCCGGCGGGAACTCCTCGCGAACGCGAGCCCGCCGGACCCGACCCCGCCTCCCGCGGCCTGAACGCCTCCGTGTCAACCCCTGGCGGCCCAAGCCGCGTCTTCTCCTTCAGCCCGGAGACTTCGGGCAGCGCCGCCCAGAGCGACTCCGCGGTATGCCGGGAGCCGACGAGCACTCCTTGGGCCGCTTCCATGCCCTCGCGGGCATAGGGAAGAAAGCGCGGGTTCGGCTTGACCGTGTACTCCAGCGCCGAGCCGTGGATCTTGGCGGCAAACGGGGCGACGTCGGCGCGGGCGAGGATCGCCGGGCCCATGACCAGGTGGTTGGCGAGGGCTAGATCGATGCCGCCGACGCGCTGCGCCACCTCACGGACCGCGGCCACGTTGGCCTCGATGTAGCGATCGAGCTCCTCCTCACTCAGCTCCGGGAACGCCTTGACCTCGAAGCCCTCGTAAGGATCCTTGACGTAGACCGGCAACAGGCCGTGGATGTCGGGGTTGTGGACCTCGACCCCCTCGATCCTGGTCTCGCGGTCCTGGCAGAGCAGGTGCACCTCGTGACCGAGCAGGGCCAGCGCGCGAGCGAGATTGGCGTTGTAGATGTTGCTGCCGGTACCGCGCAACATGTAGCCGTGGAAGATGAGTATCCGCATTGGTTCCGCAGAAGCTATTAGTCTTCGCCGCCGTGAACTCGAAGCAGCTCTACCGCATGCGCGCCCCGGCCTCCGGCCGCGAGGCCCTCGCCGAGGCCGAACCGGGCCAGGTCTACCTCGACCGCGAGACCGGCGAGGAGATGGAGCCCGTAGCCATGGTCCTCCCCCTCGCCCCCTCCGCCTCCGCCCTACCCCGCACCCCTGAGAACCTGCGGGCGTGCCGCCGCTGCGACCAACTCATTGGTCTAGACGTAAGCGACTGCCAGTACTGCGGACTCAGGCAAGAAGCCCTTTAGCCCAACGCAGCGGGCGTCGGTAGGACCCCCTCACTCGCCTACCTGGCTGGGTCGTCAGTCGCCGTACCGAGGGCCGCTCACGGCCAGCGGCGCAAAACGTTCGGAGGTCCTACCGACGCCCGCTGCGAAGCTGCAAAGCGTTTGTGCAAGGGAACGTCGCCGCGGCTCGGAGGGTGGGGGCGGGTAGCCCTCTGAACGTTTTGCGCCGCTGGCCAAACCCCAAACTCGGACGGCGGCAAGCGATCCAGCCAGTCAGGCGAGTGAAGAGGGCTGCCCGCCCTCACCCTGGGACCGCGAGCTACGGTTTCTTGACCAGAGTCGCTGTGTAGAGCAACCGGGCGTTGGAGTAGAAGCAGCCGTAGGTCTTGACCTTGTTCACGCCCTGCTGCGGGTGGCCGCCTTGGATGTCCTCCTTGGAGGCACAGTGATCCTCGAGCCGGCTGCCGCGCCAGGTGTCTTCTTCGGAGACGTTGAAGGCGAACATCGGTGCCCAGGTGGGGACGGTGAGGGCGACGATCTGGCCGCGCAGGACCGAGAGCGGGTGCTCGAGGGCGAAGATCGGGGTGCTGCCGAAGTAGGGATTGAGCACCTCGAGCGGGCTCTGGCGCACGAGGGTGAATTTCGGCGGCTTCGATTCCTCGACCGGGCGCAGGATGCCGATTCGCGCCTGCGAGGGCTTGCCGAGGAATTCGTCGAAGAAGCCAACCTCGTTGGTCGTCGTTTTGGTGTCGGCGCGCGAGGGCCGCGCCAGGGTGATCGACCAGGCGACGATCTTGCCGTCGAAGGGAACTTCGTAGGGCTGGTCGACTCCGCCGGCTTTGGTCTGGTAGCCGCTGACGTGGCCCTCGACCCGGCAGGGGATGACCTCGACGTTGTTGACGATCTTGCCCGGACAGGAGGGCGGCGGAGTGGTGGTCGTCTTGCCCAGCACGACGACGCCCAGCGGTGCCGAGTCCGCGGAGCCGGGCCAAGCGGCGACGACAAGCGCGATCAGCGCGCAGGCAAAGGCCGCCGCCATTGCGGCAGGCGAACGGACGAGTCGGTTTTTCGCTGCTCCTTGCACGATCTCACGCTGCAAACCCGGCCACGCGGCAAGGGTTGCGGGCTCGATTCTGCCTTCCAGGTCGGAGCAATGTCACGACAGCGTGCGCTTTGCACGATCCCGGCCAAGTCGTCTCGCTAGGGTTGCTCGCCGATGCCGGCAATCGTCGTAGAGGGTTTGCAGCGCAGTTTCGACGAGGTTTTTGCCGTACAGGGCGTCGACCTGACGGTCGAGGAGGGTGAAATCTTCGGCTTCCTCGGGCCCAACGGCGCCGGCAAGACAACCACCGTGCGCATGCTGACAACGCTGCTGCTGCCGACCGGTGGACATGCCACCGTCGCCGGCCACGACATTGTCAAGCAGGCTCGCGCGGTGCGCGCGACGATCGGCGTCGCCCTGCAGGAGGCGGCGCTGGACCCGCTGATGACCGGTCGCGAGCTGATCCGCCTGCAGGCCACGCTGCAGGGCCTGCCCGGCGCCGCGGGCAAGCAGCGCGCCGACGACCTGCTCGAGCGGGTCGACTTGGCCGCCGCCGCTGACCGCCGGGTCGGGGGCTACTCGGGCGGGATGAAGCGTCGGCTCGACCTCGCCGCGGCGCTTGTCCACGAGCCGAAGGTTCTCTTCCTCGACGAGCCGACCACCGGGCTCGACCCGGTCAGCCGCAAGACGATCTGGGAGGAGGTGCGAGCGCTCAACGACGAGGGCACGACCGTCTTCCTCACCACCCAGTACCTCGAGGAGGCCGACCAGCTCGCCGACAACGTCGCGATCATCGACAGCGGCAGGATCGTCGCCGAAGGCACTCCGGACATGCTCAAGACCGAGATCGGCAACCCGCACATCCAGCTGCAGCTCGCCAAGGGGTCGATCGCCGAGGCCGAGGAAGTCTGCGCCCGGGTGGGCAAGTTGCTGCCACCTGTCGACGGGCGCACGGTGCTGGTCGAGGCCGCCAACGGCGCCGCCGACATCCCCAAGGTGGTGCGGGCGCTCGACGACGCCGGCATCGCGGTCGAGTCACTGGAGCTGGTCCGCCCCACCCTCGACGACGTCTTCGTCGCCAAGACCGGCCATCACCTGGAGAAGGACGAGCAGGACGACGCCGAGCCGGCGCCGGTCGAGGCGTGAGCGAGTTCGCCGTCAACGCGCGGGTCGTGCGGGCGCTGGGCATGCGCTCGATCCGCCAGACCTTTCGCCGGCCGCAGCTGATGGCGCCGATCGTCGTCTTCCCCACCCTGCTGCTGGCGATCCAGACCGGCGGTGCGGGCGGTGCGGTCAACCTGCCGGGCTTCCCGCCGGTGCAGAGCTTTCTCCAGTTCATGCTCGCCGGGGCGATGATGCAGTCGCTGATGCTGGCCGGCAACAGCGGTGGCATCGCGCTCGCGGTCGACATCGAGATGGGTTTCACCGACCGCCTCTTCTCGGCGCCGATCCCGCGCTACACGATCGTGCTCGGGCGCCTGGCCGGGACCGCGGCGCTGGGCCTCTTCTCCTCGCTCTGGTTTCTCGCGATCGGGCTGATCTTCGGCGCCCATATCGAGAGCGGCGTCGCCGGCGCCCTGATCGCGATCGCCCTCGTCACCGCCACGGCGATGGCGGTCGGCGGCATCGGTGCGGCGATCGCCCTGCGGACCGGCAGCGCCAGCGTCGTCCAGGGCCTCTTCCCGCTGGTCCTCGTCGTCCTCTTCCTCTCCTCCGCCTTCTTCCCCAACGAGCTGATGATCCAGCCGGCCAAGGCGATCGCCGAATACAACCCGCTCAGCTTCGTCGTCGAAGGGATCCGCGGCCCGATCATCTCGGGGATCGATGCCACCGAACTCGGCGAGGCGGTGCTGGCGATCGTCGGGATCGTCGTGCTCGGACTGGTGCTCAGCGCCCGCGCCCTGCGCCACCGGCTGAGGGTGGGCTGATGGAAGCGGCAGCGACGCAGCCCCAGTGGCGGGCGAACCTGGCGACGATCGCGGCGCTGATGGCGCGGGCCAGGAACGAGCTGCTGCGGGTGCCGGGCGCGGCGATCCCGGGCGTGCTGGCGCCGACGATCTTCTTCCTCGGCCTCAACGGCGTCTTCGGCGCCCTGACCCAGCTCAACGGCTTCACCACCGGCAGCTACGAGAGCTTCATCGTGCCGGTCAGCATGCTGCAGGGCGCCGGCTTCACCGGGGCCGCGGCCGGAGTCAACCTGGCTCGTGACATCGAGGCCGGCTGGGTCGACCGGCTGCTCGTCTCCCCCGCCCCGCGCTGGGTGCTGCTGGCGGGAACCGTGCTCTCGGCCAGCGCCCGGGCGCTGATCCCGGCCACCTCGGTGTTCATCATCGCGCTGGTGCTCGGGGCGGGCTGGCCCGGCGTTGACGGACTGCTGGTCACCTACACGATGGTCGCCGCGATGGCCGCCGTCGCCGCCTGCTGGGGCTCAGGGCTGGCACTGCGTTTCAAGAGCCAGTCGGCGGCACCGCTGATGCAGGCCGGGATGATGGGGCTGATCCTCACCACCACCGCCTACGCGCCGCTGGCGCTGCTGCAGCCCTGGATGAGGAGCGTCGCTGAAGTCAACCCGGTGACCCAGGTCATGGACGCCGCGCGCCAGGGCTTCATCGGCAGCGTCACCTGGGCGGAAACCTGGCCCGGCCTGCTCGCCCTGGCGGGCCTGCTCCTCGTGCTCGGCGCCTGGGCGCTGCGAGAAATGCGCCGCACGGCAGTGTGAGCCCCGCGGCGACAGGCATCGCCGAGCGCGTCCTGCGAGGAAGCTGGCTCGAGGGTGAGCGCGACGGCACCCGCTTCGCCTACACCCGGCCGAGCCCAAGCCGCTACCCCTGGCAGTGGTACTGGGACTCCTGCTTCGCCGCGATCGTTTGGCGGCGCTTCAACCCAGACCGGTCGCGGACCGAGCTCGAGACCCTGCTGGCGGCGCAACGGGACGACGGGTTCATCGGCCACACGATCTTCTGGGACCGGCCGGTCACGCTGGGTCGCCTGCCCTTCTACAACGTCGCCTCGCGCAGCTCGTTCCAGACCGAGACGATCCAGCCGCCGCTGCTGGCCTGGGCCTGGAGGGTCGCCGTCGGCGACCCGGCCGCGGAGCCCCGAATCGGCGCCCAGGCCGACTGGCTCAGCGCCGAGCGCGACCTCGAGCGCGACGGCCTGCTCTGGATCGTCCAGCCCGACGAGTCCGGCCTCGACGCCTCGCCCAAGTTCGACCCCGTTTGGGGCCGGCGGGCCAACGCCCGCATCGGCTTCCCCTTGCTCGTTCACCGCAACCGCCGGCTCGGCTTCGAGGCGCGACGCATTCGCGAGCGCGGCGGTCCGGTCCTCTGCGAGACGCTGGTCAACACGCTCTGGTCGCTCTCGCTGCAGGCCCTGGGCCGCCCCTCGGTGACGCCCGCCCTGGTCGACCGCCTCTGGGACGAGCGGCGCGGCCTCTTCATCGATTGGGCGGAGCCGGGCGGGATCCGGCCCAGCGCCCTCACCTGGACCGCGCTTGCCCCGCTTGCCCTGCCCGACCTGCCGGAGCAGATCGGGCGTCGCCTGGTCGAGGAGCACCTGCTCAACGAGAGCGAGTTCCTCACCGCGGTCGCGCCGCCCTCCGTCGCCGCCTCCGAGCCGAGCTATGAACCCGGCGGCCACCGCGGGCCGCTGCGGCGCTACTGGCGCGGGCCGACCTGGGTCAACTCGGCCTGGCTCGTCTGGCTCGGCCTGCGCCGGCTCGGCTATGAGCAGGCGGCGTCGCGACTGGTCGACGGCGTGATCGGCGCGGTCGAGCGCGAAGGGCTGCGCGAGTACTACGACCCGCGCACGGGCGCCGGCCTCGGTGCCACCGAGTTCGCCTGGTCGGCCCTGGTCGCCGAGTTGGCCGAGCCCGACCCGGCTGCGGCGCGCAGTCACCTCTGAGAGAGAATGGGGCGGTGTCCCAGCCGCTGGCCAGCGTCGTCATCCCCGCCTTCAACGCCGAGCGCTTCCTCGGCGAGGCGATCGAGAGCGTGCTCGCTCAGGACTACACGCCACTGGAGACGATCGTGGTCGACGATGGGTCCAGCGACGGCACCGCGGCGACGGCCCGCTCCTACCCCGAGGTGAAGCTGATCGTCCAGGAGAACGCCGGGCCCGCGGCGGCACGAAACCGCGGCTTCACCGCCTCGCGCGGCGAGTTCATCGCCTTCCACGACGCCGACGACACGCTGCCGCCGGAGAAGCTCTCGGTCCAGGTCGGCGAGATGCTCGCGGACCCCGCGATCGGCTGCGTGCTCGCCGAACAGGAGCTGCTGATCGAGGAGGGCGCGGAGCTGCCGTTCTGGGCGGAGGGCTCAAACGTGCCAACGGTGATGCCGGCCAAGCCGGAAGAGCTCGCGGAGGAGCCCGACGTCCACACGATGACGATGGTCGTGCGCCGCGAGGCCTTCGAGCAGGTCGGTGGCTTCGACGAGGAGATGCGGGCGGCCGAGGACGTCGACTGGCTGCTGCGCGCCGCCGAACAGGGAATCGAGATCCGCCGCCTGCCGCGGGTTCTGTTGCACCGGCGCGTCCACCCGGCGAGCCTCACCCAGGACGCGGCCGCCGGCCGCGCCGGGCATTTCCTCGCGCTCAAGAAGCGGATCGAGCGCCACCGCGCTCGCGCCGGCGACTGAGCGCCCGCACCGCGTGCGGGGGCAGCTGCCAGACGCTGTCGACCCCCCAGAAGCGGCAGGCGAAGCCGGGAAAGCCGTCGGGTCGCGGCGCGCCCGTCTCGAGATCGCGCAGGCGTCGATAGCGGTCCCAGGCCATGCGCAGGGTGCGCAGCGGCGAGTCGGGGCGGCAGGCGGCCCGAAAGGCGGCGCGCTCGTGGCGTGAGGCGGGCGCCGCCCGCAGCTGCCCCAGCACGGCGTCCGGGATCTCCGCGTCGAACTCCTCGCGCAGGTAGGCGAGCGCCGCGGCGGTGGCGACGGTGAGCCGGCGGCGCTCGGCCTCGGCGGCGAGCCGGTCCCAGTCGAGCTGCTCGCCCCCGGCGCGGATCACGGTGACCGCGTCGGCGATCCAGCGAAAGGGCGGGAGGGGACTCCAGGGAGTCCCGTGCACGCAGGCGAGCAGGAGCTGGTCGGCGGCACTCGGCGCCCGCGTGCCGGTGCCGGCGAGCTCCATCGGCACCGAGGCGGCCCAGAGCTCGCGGTCGCTGGCGGGCTGCCAGAGGGCGAACCAGTGCAGGTCGACCTCGCCCTCGCTCGGTCCGGCGAAACCGAGCGAGTGGTGGACCTGGATCCAGGTCGCGGGATCGTCTTTGTCGGGCGACCAACCGGCAGCCGTCAGGACTGAGATCGCCTCGCCGGTTCGCTCGATCGGCACGAGGACATCGACGTCGTCCATCGGCCGCACGCCGACGTCCCCGTAGGAGAGCAGGGCGAGCGAGGCGCCCTTGGTCACCAGCGTCTCGATCCCGGCCGCCCCGAGCAGCTCGATCGCCTCCGCGGCGCGCTTGAAGAGCAGCTGGTTGCGGCTCCAGGAGCGCCGATAGAGCCCCTTGAGGCGGCCCACCACCTCAGCGTCGAAGGCATCGGGACCGAGCCTGCGGTAGACCAGCGGCAGCAGGCGGGTCGAGCCGTGGTCGACCTCGTCGAAGTCGACCCCGAGGCGCCAGCGTCGCCAGGCGGCGTGCGCCTGCTCGCGATCCCGGTCCAGCGCCGCGTGCAGGACGAGCAGCTGCGCCGGCGTCGGCCTGTTGGCGAGGACCTCGCTCATGCCGACCCCCCGCGGCGGCGGTCGAGCGAGCGCTTGAGGTGAAGCGCGAACTCGCGACGCTCATCACGGTTGCTGAGCGAGTGGTTACCGCCGTGGACTCGGCGCCGCATGACCGTCTCGGTCAGCATCGCCTGCTCGAAGCCGAGCTCGCGAGCGCGCAGGAAGAAGGTAAGGCCGTCGCTGATGCGCACGTCCTCTGACCACGGCCCGATCGCCTCGATTGCCTCCCGCCGTGCCAGCATCGCACCGATGTGCTGGCCCGGCTGAGGCTCGGCCGGGACCCGAAGACCCTCAGCCTCCTCCGCGGCGAGATCGGGGCTGACGAACTGGCGCACGTGGCCGAAGACGAGTTGCAACCCCGGTTCAGCCTCGAAGGCGGCAAGCTGTCGCGCGGTCTTCTCCGAATCCCAAAGGTCATCCGCGTCGAGGAAAGCGACGAGGTCACCGTGGGCAGCGCGCAGGGCCGCATTGCGGGCGGCGCCGATGCCAGGCCGCGGCTCGTGCACCA
This sequence comes from uncultured Solirubrobacterales bacterium, assembly GCA_963701265.1. Taxonomy (GTDB): domain Bacteria; phylum Actinomycetota; class Thermoleophilia; order Solirubrobacterales; family 70-9; genus VRUE01. The sequence continues at coordinate 1,148,673 of OY969581.1, read as the reverse complement.
GCTCCACCGCGGGAGCGAAACCAGCGGCGATCTCGGCACTGCGATCGCTTGAGCCGTTGTCGACGACGACGACCTGATCGCAGGGCCGGCTCTGGGCGAGCACGCTCTCGATCGCCTCGGCCAGGTAGGCCTCGCCATCGCGCACCGGGATCGCCGCGGTGACGGTCGGCTCAGCCAAGGTCGTCCACCAGGCGCTCGACAGCGGCCGCATTTGCCACGGGATTCGGGCTGAGCTCAAGCGCGTAACTCGGCACGCAGCGCACGAGGTCGGCGAGCGTCGCCAGCGAGTCGCCGCCAGCGAATCCCGCTTGCACGATCGTGCTCGGCGCCACCGCCCGCAGCGCCTCGGCCGCCGAGATCTCCCGGACGGCCGGCTCGATCTCACCGAGTTCGTCTCCACCCCCGATATACGCGGGTTGAGACGAACTCAGCGTCGGGGCGACGATGGCCGTCACCTCCAGCTGTCGCTTGAGCCGGCCCGGCGCGAGGTCGGGGATCCGCACCAGGGCCTTGGCCGGCCCCTCGAGCGTCGGCTCGAAGCCCGCCGGGTCGATTGCCTCGCGGGGGATGCCGAGGCGCGAGGCGCTGTCTTCGGTCAGCTTTGCCGTCGACTGCATCGCGTGTGCAGCGAGAGTGGCGGGGTCGAGCAGGACGTAGTCGTCGGCGACGATCTCCATGCCGGCGAGCGCACAGGAGAGCGCCAGCGTCGACTTGCCCGACCCCCCACGGCCGACGAGGAGCACGCCGCGCCCGCCACTGCCGACCGCGCCCGCGTGCGTCATCAGTCGTCCCCTCGCGGCCATCAGCAACTGCAGCGCCTCACGAATCGGGGCCGCTCGCTCCGTCGCGGGAATTGCAGTCGCATCGGGCAGGTGGAAGACAGCGACTCCCTTCGCCGGCAGCGCGGCGGTGAGCGCCCTGCTGCCGGCAGCAGCGAGGACGCAGGCCCGCTCGGAGCGCAGCCGGGCGACCGGGTTGGTGCCCGGCGCGGCCGCGATCGGCTCCCACAGGGGAGCTGGTGGCTCGACGCCGGTCGAGGCCGTGTCGAAGAGCGAGATCGTCAGGACGGGATCTCCCTCCTCGTGGCAAGCGAGGTGGCCAAAGGGCGCCAACAGCGCCTCGCGCAGCGGCCCCCCCGCATAACGCAACCGCAGCCGCAGTCCGGCCATCTCCAGATCCAGCGTGCCGGCGCCCCCCGCGATCGCTGCTGCCTGCTCGTAGCGCCCTTGCAGCTGCTCGAAGTACTCGCTGGCGAGGTCTGCTGGCGCCGTTTGCACCGCCGGCTGCCCCGGCACGCCTAGGCCGCCGGCCGTGGCCAGCCGGCCGAGTCGACCTCGTGGATCGGGTCGAGCAGGAAGTAGTCCTTCATATCGGTGTAGCGCTCCAACCGCGGCGCCTCGAACGGGATCTTCTCCCCCGTGCTACCGGCTACCGGCGGCGCCTCACCCGGCTGCTCATCGCTGACAATCAGGTTGCTCTCCTGCAGCTCGGCAAGCAGTGTCGAGACGGCCGCGACAATCGTCTCGCCGTCGGCCTCGAACCGGCTCGCCAGCGCAGCTCTGATCTCGGCCTCGCTGGCACCGCCGCCGAGCACTTCCCAGGCCACGGGCCCGCTGCCGGCCAGACTGTAGTAGCTGCCGCTGAGGAGATCGATCGCGATCACCTCTCCGTCGACCGTCTCGTGGACGATCTCGGGGCCGATGCGGAAACGCAGGCTCACTGCCGAGGCCTATTTGTAGCGGTAGGTGATGCGACCCCGGTCGAGGTCATACGGCGAAAGCTCGATCTTGACCCGGTCGCCGGGCAGGATCCGGATGTAGTGGCGGCGCATCTTGCCGGAGATATGCCCAAGCACGTCGTGGTCGTTGTCCAGTTTGACCCGAAACATCGTGTTGGGGAGGGCCTCGGTGATCTCGCCCTCCATCTCGATCTTCTCCTCTTTCGCCATGCGGCAGGGAGCGTACCGGACCGCCGGTTCAGCCGCGCAGGGCTCTGGCCCGGTCTATTGCCTCCTCGCGGCTACAAACCTCGCCTGCGTACTGGGCGGCCTCCAGCTCGGCCAACAGCTCGCCAAGCTCCGGCCCCTCCGCCAGGCCGAGCTCGGCGGCGAGCTCATCGCCGCGCAGCAGCGGCCGCGGCGGGCCCTCGCGTCGCCAGTCGAGGGCATCGGCAAGCATCTGCCTGGCCAGGGCGAGGTGGGCTTCGATCGCCTCCTCGGTCGCGAAGGGACCGGAGCCGCGGGCCGAGAGCCGATCGGCGATCGTCAGCAGCGTCACGTCGGCGCCAACCGGCTCGGTCGCCCGCAGGTACTCATGGACCCGCCGCGGCGGCAGCGGCGCCTCGTGGACAAGGAAGCCCAGGCGCAGGTGGTGCAGGGTGAGGTCCTGCAGATGGCGAGTGAGGGTGCGGCTCGCCCGCAACCGCCCGCAGAGCCCGCCGACGATCTCGACGCCGTCGCGGTCGTGGCCGATGAAGGTGACGAAGCCGTCGCGTTCGGAGCGCGTGACCGGCTTGCCGATGTCGTGGACGAGAGCGCCGAAGCGCAGCGCGGTGCCACGACTCATCTCGTCGGCAAGCGGCTCGGCGAGCAGGGCACGCAGCTGATCGGCGCGCTCGCCGCCGAAGCGCTCCAGGTCACCCTCGACCTGGAGCGTACGCTCGAGCACGGCCATCGTGTGCCCGTGCACGTCGAGGTGGTGGTTGGGCCCCTGTTCGACCCCGTGCAGGGCGTCCAGCTCCGGCAGAACGACAGCAGTGAGGCCGAGCTCGTCGAGCAGCTGCATGCCCCGCAGCGGATCGGGCCCGCCGACCAGCTTGCGCAGCTCGACCAGCTGCCGCTCTCCGGCCGGCTCGCCAGCACGGGCAGCTTCGGCCCGCGCCAGAGCCACGGTCCCTGGGTCGATCTGCAGCCCGAGGCCGGCGGCAAAGCGGGCCGCACGCAGCAGGCGCAGGGGGTCGGCGGCGAAGCTGCGCTCGCCGACCACCCGCAGCAATCCCCGCTCGAGGTCGGCGAGGCCACCAAACGGATCGAGCGGCTCGCCACCCGCCAGCGGGACGGCGACGGCGCCGATCGTGAAGTCGCGCTCGGCCAGGTCGGCCTCGATCGTCGGCCCGCGCAGTGCCGTGACGTCGATCTGCCAGCTGTGATCGGCGGCCACCGCCCGCCAGGTCGCGAACTCAGCGGAGAGCTCGAAGGAGTGCCCTTCCCCCGCCCGGGCGATCGCCTTGGCGACCGGCGCCGGGTCAGCAGCCACGGCGAGGTCGAGGTCGACCACGTCGCGCCCCAGGGCCGCGTCGCGGACTGCCCCGCCAGCGATCCAGACCTCCTCACGTTCGGCCAGGCCCCCTCGCGCCAGGGCAACGAGCGGGGCCGCATCAAGTCGCTCAGCGGCAGCGCTCATGCCGGCGCTCGCGGCACCCGAGCCGAGATCCCGCAGGTGACCTCGTAGTTGATCGTCTGCAGGCGCTCGGCCACCTCCTCGCTGCGGATCGACTCGCCGCCCTGGCTGCCGATCAGCACGGCCTCGTCGCCGGCCTCGACCTCGGTCTCGGGGCCGAGGTCGACGGTGATGTTGTCCATCGAGACGGTGCCGATGAGTGGGTGGCGGCGGCCACGAATCAGCACCTCGGCGTTGTTCGAGAGCCCGCGCCGCACGCCATCGCCGTAACCGAGCGGGAGCACGCCGACCCAGGTATCGGCCGGGGCGCGCCAGGCCTGCCCGTAGCCAGCGCTGGCCCCAGCCGGGAAGCGCTTGACGTCGGCAACGTAGGAGTGCAACGAGAGCGCCGGCTCGAGGCCGCGCTCAGCCGGATCCCCTTGAAAGGGGTCGAGTCCGTAGATAGCGACGCCGCAGCGGGCCATGTCGAAATGCGATCGCGGCTCGCGGAAGACCGCGGCACTGTTGGCGGCGTGGGCGACCACATCGGGGAACTCAGCCTTGACCGCGGCGGCGACGACGGTGAAGCGCTCGAGCTGCTGGTCGAAGAACTCGGAGTCCGGTTCATCGGCGGTGGCGAAGTGGGTCCAGACCCCGACCAGATCGAGCATCGGGTCCTCGGCGCAGGCACGGGCCAGCGCCAGCACCTCGTCCGCATCGGGGTTGCCGAGGCGGCCCATGCCGCTGTCGAACTTGACGTGGACCCGGACGCGTCGCCCCTGAGCGCGGCCCCGGGCACTGGCGAAGGCGCGAAACCCCTCCCGCCAGACGGCAATCTCGGCGCCGGCAGCGAGGGCGTCCTCGAGGTCCTCGGCGGTAAGCGCTCCCATCGCCAGCAGCAGGACCTGCGGAAAGCGGCGACCGATCAGCGCCGCCTCGGCGCCCGTTGCCACCGCGAGCCGCGTCGCCCCACCGGCCAGCGCTGCGTTCGCGCAAGCGTCGGCACCGTGGCCGTAGCCATCGGCCTTGACCACGGCGCAGAGCTCGCTGCCCGCGCCCAGCTCAGCCTTCAGCCGTGCGCAGTTGCGCTCGACGGCGCCAAGGTCGATCCGGGCGACGGCCCGCGCCATCGAGCTACTCGTTGGCGACGAGCGCAGCCAGCGCGTCGGCCCGCGTGACCAGCCCGGCGAGGCGGCCCTCGTCATCGACGACGGGCAGGTGGTTGTGGTGCTTCTCGGCGATCATGCGCGCCACTGCCTCTGCATCGTCGTCAACGTGAGCAACGATCGGATCGGCCGTCATCAGCTCGGCGACGCTGGTGGCGAAGGCCTTGTCGAGGCGCTTCTCAAAACCCTTCATCGAGCCGACGAAAACGATGCCGCCCATGATGTTGAGGTAGTGGGGCAGGTGCAGGTCGGCTTCCTCATCGCTGAGGATCAGATCCGACTCGCTGACGATGCCGACCACCTTGCGGTCCCTGTCGGTCACCGGCAGGGCGCCAATCTCGGTCTTTGCCAAGAGCTCGATCGCCGCCCGCGCATCCGCGTCGGGTGAGACGGTCGGCACGTCGGCATCCATGATCTCCACAGCGGTCTTCATGGCGCGAGGTTATTCGACCGGCCCGCCGGCACGCATTGCCGCTGGAACCGCGCCGATTACGTCGCTGGCGATCACCGACTCGGCGGCACCGATCCGCTGCGCCGCGTCCCGACCCGAGCGGGCGTGAGTGAGCACTGCGGCGCTGGCGGCGGCGAAAGGGTCAAGGCCGCGAGCGAGCATCGCCGCCGTGATGCCCGAGAGAACATCGCCGGTGCCGGCGGTTGCCAGCGCCGGTGCCGAGACTGCGTTGACCGCCACCCGCTCGCCGTCGGTGACGATCGTGTCGTCGCCCTTGAGCACGACGACGGCCGCAGCCGCGACAGCGGCCTCCCGCGCGGCGCTGAGCCTCGCGCTGTCGATCTCCTCCGAGGAGCGACCGAGCAGCCGTCCCAGCTCCCCGGCGTGAGGGGTGAGGACGGTGGCGCCGCCGCGCTCACCGATCCGGCCGATCTCACCGGCAAAGGCGTTGAGCCCGTCGGCGTCGATCACCAGCGGCGCCTCGATCGCGACAGTAGCTTCACGGGCCAACTCGACCGAGCCGGGATCGCGGCCCATGCCGGGGCCGAGCACGCCAGCAGCAGCCCGCTCGAAGGTCTTGAGGATCGGCTTCAGCGAAGCGGGCGCCAAGCAGCCATCGCCGCCCGGGCAGCCGACCGACATCACCTCTGGCTGCGCAGCCTCGTAGATCGGCTCGAGGTCGGCCGGGACGGCGACGGTGGCGTAGCCGGCGCCGGCGCGGATCGCCGCCAGCGAGGACATCTGCACGGCCCCGGTAAGGCCCCTGGACCCTCCCGCGATCACGACCTGCCCGGAGCTGAACTTGGTCGATTGGGGTCCACGGGCTGGCAGCAGGCTGAGAACGTCAGGCGTGATCGTCCCGGCTACGGGCTTGGCCGGGGCCCCGTCAGGAATACCGATCGGCACGACTCGCAGCTCACCGCTGTGCCACTTGCCCGGCGCAACGCGGTGGCCGACCTTGGCGGCGTGGAAGCTGATCGTCAGGTCGGCTTTCACCGCAGCACCCGCCACCTCGCCGCTCGAGGCATCCACCCCCGAGGCGATGTCACAGGCCACCACGGGGGCGCCGCAGCGGTTGATCGCCTCGATTGCCGCAGCGGCAGGCTCCCGGGGCTCGCCCTTGAAGCCCGTGCCGAAGATCGCGTCGATGACGGCCCCGGCACCCTCCAGCCAAGCATCGAGATCGCCCGGGACTCCCTGCTCGAGCTCGAGAACCTCGAGCTCGAAGCCCAGCCCGCGCAGGTGCCGCGCGGCGACCAACCCGTCGCCGCCGTTGTTGCCCTTGCCGCAGACGATCCGCAGCGGACCCTGTGGTGCTAGGCCGGCCACGGCCTCAGCCAGCGCCGTGCCGGCCGCCTCCATCAGGTCCGCCTCGGCGATGCCCTGCTCCTCGATCGCCCAGCGATCGACGGCGCGGATCCCATCGGCGTCAAAAAGGGGGCTGAGCCACAGCTCCATCTCAGGCAGTCTCGACGATTGCGACAGCGGCCGCAAAGTCACGCGAGTGGGTCAGCGAGATCTCGACCCGCCGGCCCGCAGCTGCCTCCGCGACGGCGCCAGAAAGCGCAACCGTCGGCGGTTCGCCAGCACGCACCTCGATCCGGCCCAGGCCAAAACCACCGCTGAGGCCAAGTGCCTTGACCACGGCCTCCTTGGCCGCGAAGCGGGCGGCGAGGTGGCGAGCAGGGCGCGCTCGGGCCTCGGCGTATTCACGCTCGGCCTCGCTGAAGATCCGCTCGGCGAGGCGCGGGTATCGCCGCAGCGCGCGCTCCAAGCGGTCGATCTCGAGCAGGTCGATCCCGACGCCCGAGCTCATCCGCGACTTACTTGCCGATGCCCGCGATCAGCTTCGCGGTCGCCAGTTCGTCGCTGCTGCCGGCGCCAAGGCCGATGTAGCTGACTTTCTTCAGGTAGGGCACGGCTTCCCAGAAATCCGTTTTCGAGCGCGGCACCAGCGCTTCGGCGAGGCTCAGCGCCGCGGGACCGTCGACGTAGGCGCTGATCGGTGTCTTGCCGAGAGCCGAGACCGCCGCCTTGTATCCGGAAGTGCTCGAGAGCGTGGCTCCGGATCCAGCATTGAGGCCTGCGATTGCCTGCGGCAGGCCATAGCCGATCGCGATCCGCTCCCCCTTGGCGACGACGACGAGCGCCTTGTCGCCCAGTTCACCGCTGCGAATCGAGAAGCCGCTCGCCTTGCCACCGAGGGCGGTGATGCCCGGCACGCGAGCACTGCGCAGCAGCGTGCCGAGGTTGCCGATCGCGTCCGCCGCTTCGCTCGAGCTGGCGGTCACGACCATCGCGCCGCCGAGGCTGCTCTGGTTGGTGCCTTCGGCGAAGACCGCGCCGTCTTCCAGCGAGGCCGCGATCTTGTCGAGGTCGATGCCCGCTGCCATGAGCGAGGTCTTCAGTTCGCCCGGTTTCAGATACGGAGGGATGCCGGCGTCGTTGACGTTGTCGATCCCTTCCTGCAGCTGCTCGTCGAAATCGGCGAAGGAGAAGGCGGCAAGGGAGCTGGCCGGCAGCGAGCCGAGCAGCTCCGAGGCATCGCCGGCCGGTGCGCTCTCGCCGCCGAGATCGCTGCTCAGGTCAACTTCGATCTGGTCGGCCTGCGGGATCACGCTGGCAACCGCGGTCGCCTCGCTCGGGTCGATGCCAGCGCCCTGGAGAACTTCCCGCGTCTGGGGATCGATCTCGTCTTCTGACTGCTTGATGATCCCCCCAACGTCGACGTAGATATCGGCGAAGCTGCCATTGGAAGCCGCCTCTATCGCCGTCTGGAAGCGGTCTTCGCCGCCGAGGGAGTCGCCTTGTGAGGAGTCGACCGCGGCTTTGAATTCCTTTTCGCTGTCAGCGAGGACGAGCGCTTCGCCGACTACGCCGATCGCGTTGTCTTCGGAACCGCCAACCGTGAAGTCAACACCTTCGTAGGACACCTGCTTGGAGGGGTCGCTGCTCTGCTTGGTGCGCTTGGCGACGAAATCCTGGGTCGCCGTTGAATCCGTGGTCTGGATCGCGATCAGCGGCTCGGAGAGTTCCCCCTCGACGAGGCGTTCAAACGCCACGCCGCCTCTTTCGCCGAGCCAGGGTTCGACTTCGCCGGCGAAGTCGAACGACTCGTCGTCTTCCCGGGCCGAGTTTTCCAGTTCGGAAATGACGAAGTCGCCGAGGCCTTCGCCGCCGGTGAACTGCTTCGCGATCGAGTCAACGTTCTGCTGCAGCGCCCCCTTGGGCTGCAGCTGTCCTTCAACGAAGACAAGCGAACCCGGCGAAGCGAGGTTGGCCAGGTCTGAACCAGCCGGAGAACCGTCGCTACTGCTGCCGCAACCAGCGGCAAAGAGCGCCACGAACACGGCCAACCCAGAAACTAGAAAACAGATCCTGACCATAGATGGGACAGGGTAGCGGGATGCCCCGCTACTCGACGGTCACCGTCTTCGCCAGGTTGCGGGGCTGGTCGACGTTGAGTCCCCGTGCTCGGGCGATTTCGTAGGCCAGCAGCTGCAGCGGCAGGATCGCGACGATCGGCTGCAGGATCCAATCGGTGCGTGCGACCACGATCGTCTGGTCGGCCACCGCGGCCACCTGATCGTTGCCCTCGGTGGCGATCGCGATCGTTTCGGCGCCGCGAGCGCGTACCTCTTCGACGTTGGAGAGGACCTTGTCGAGGACGGGGCTGTCCGTAGCCACGCAGATCACCGGGGTCGACTCGTCAAGCAGGGCGATCGGGCCGTGCTTCATCTCACCCGCGGCGTAGGCGTCGGTGGGGATGTAGGAGATCTCCTTCAGCTTCAGCGCCCCCTCGAGGCAGACCGGCAGGCCGATGTGGCGGCCAAGGTAGAGGAAGAAGTCGTGACCGGACTGCGCGGCGGAGACCTCGCGGGCACGCACCTCGCTGGTGGCGAGCGTGGCCTCGATCTTCGAGGGGATCGTCTTCAACTCGGCCACCAACTCGGCCAGGCGCTGCGCCGGCATCGTGCCGCGCAGCTCGGCCAGGCGCAATCCCAGCAGGTACATCGACGCCACCTGGGCGACGAAGGTCTTGGTTGCGGCGACGCTCACCTCCGGGCCGGCGCGGGTGTAGAGAACGGTGTCGGCGTCGCGGGTCGCCTGGCTGCCCATCACGTTGGTGATCGCCAGCACCTTGGCCCCGTTTTCGCGGGCGAGGCGCATCGCCGCCAGGGTGTCGGCCGTCTCACCCGATTGGGTGATGCCGATCACCAGATCCTGCTTGCCGATCACCGGGTTGCGGTAGCGGTACTCGGAGGCGATGTCCATCTCAACCGGCACCCGCGCCCACTCCTCGATCGCGTAACGACCGACCAAGCCAGCGTGGTAGGAGGTGCCGCAGGCGACGATGACGATGCGCTGCACCCCGCGCAGGTACTCGTCGGAGAGATCGAGTTCGGAGAGATCGACGCCGTCGTCGCCAGGCAGGCGATCGGCGATCGTCTCGGCAACCGCGTCGGCCTGTTCGTGGATCTCCTTCAACATGAAGGTCTCGTAGCCGTCCTTCTCGGCGGCGGCCTCGTCCCAGGAGATCTCTTCGGAGTCGCGCTCGACCGGGTTGCCCTCGGCGTCGGTGATGCTCACCCCGGAGGCATCGAGGCTGACGATCTCGTCGTTTTCGATCGCCACCGCCTCGCGCGTCTCGGCGAGGAAGGCCGGGATCGCCGAGGCAAGGAAGGCCTCCCCCTCGCCGACGCCGGCGACCAGCGGGCACTCCTTGCGGGCGCCGACCAGGTGCCCCGGCTCATCGGCGTGCATCGCGACGAAGGCGTAGTGGCCGCGCAGTTCGGCAAAGGAAGTCCGCACCGCCGCGGTGAGGTCGCCGTCGTAGTTGCGCTCGATCAGGTGGGAGACGATCTCGGCATCGGTCTCGGAGCTGAAGTGGTGGCCCTGCTCGCCGAGCTCGCGGCGCAACTCGGCGTGGTTCTCGACGATTCCGTTGAGGACGATGTGGATGCGATCGGTGCAGTCGCCGTGAGGGTGGGCGTTCTCCTCGGTGACGCGCCCGTGCGTGGCCCAGCGGGTGTGAGCGACGCCGGTCGTCGCCGCCGAGGCCGCAACCGCGACCGCGCCACCGTTCTCGGCCTGCTCGGCCACCGCGGCGCGCAGGTTGTCGAGGTTGCCGACCGCCCGCACGCTGTCGATCCGGCCATCGTCGATGACCGAGATCCCGGCCGAGTCATAGCCGCGGTACTCGAGCTTCTCGAGCCCGGCGACCAAGAGGTCGAGGCAGGGTCGAGCGCCCACATATCCAACGATTCCGCACAAGGGAGGCGATGAAGGGTAGAGACCGGGGCGCTAGGCGAGCTCTTGGCGGACCAAGCTGACAAGACGCTCGCAAACGGCGTCGGCCTCATCGGCGGTCGGCGCCTCGACCATCACCCGCACCAACGGCTCGGTGCCGGAGGGGCGCAGAAGCACGCGGCCGCGGCCCTCCAGTCCCTCCTCCTCGCGCTCGACCGCCTCCCAGACCGGCTTCGCGCCGGCGATTGCCTCGCGGTCGGCCACCTCGACGTTGACCAGGGTCTGGGGCAGTTTCTGCATCGCCTCCACCTCGGCGAGAGGACCCCCAGCAAGCTCGCGCATCGTCGCCAGCGCCGCGGCGGTGCCATCGCCGGTGGCGACGATGCGGGTGTCGATGATGTGGCCGGACTGCTCGCCGCCGAGCGCCCAGCCCCGCTCGCGCAGCTCGTCGAGCACGTAGCGGTCGCCGACCTGGGTGACCGCAACCTCGATGCCGGCCTCCTCCATCGCCTGGTGGAAGCCGTAGTTGCTCATCACGGTCACGGCAACCCCGCCGGCGAGCTCGTTGCGACTTGCCATTCCCCGTGCCGCCAGGGCGATCAGCTCGTCACCGTCGTGGGTGCGGCCGGAGCCGTCGACGGCGAGGACTCGATCGCCGTCACCGTCGAAGGCAAAGCCGATCGTCGCCTCGGAGCCGATGATCCCCTCGGCGATGCGCTCGAGGTGGGTGGAGCCGCAGCCGGCGTTGATGTTGCGCCCGTCCGGCTCGGTGCCGATCGTCTCGACCGTGGCGCCGAGGCGCTCGAAGATCGCCGGCGCGGCGCGGAAGGTGGCGCCGTTGGCGCAGTCGAGCATCACGTGCTGGCCGGAAAGGTCGAGCGGGAAGGCGACCTGCAGCGCTCGCAGGTAGTCCTCGAGGCCACCGTTCAGCTCGCGCACGTGCCCGGGCTCGGCGGCGCCGTGCTCGGCATCGACAAGGGCCTCGATCCGCGCCTCGGCCTCATCGTCGAGCTTGGTCCCCAGCCCGGAGAAGAACTTGATCCCGTTGTCGCGATAGGGGTTGTGCGAGGCGGAGACAACCGCAGCCAGGTCGAGACCCAGGCGCTTGACCAGAATCGCCGCCGCCGGCGTCGGCAGGACGCCGCCGAGCAGGGCGTCGCCACCCACAGCCGCGATCCCTGCCGCCAGCGCGGACTCCAGCATCGGCCCGGACTCGCGCGTATCGCGGACGATCAGAACCTGCGGGCGCTCCGCCTCCAGCGAGGCCGTCGCGGCGCGGCCGAGTGCCGTCACCAGCTCCGCCGTGAGGAACGTTCCGGCCTCTCCTCGGACCCCGTCGGTTCCGAAGAGCTTGCGCCCTGTGGTCATCGACTGACTCCTAACGCTTGGAGAACTGCGGCCGCTTGCGGGCCTTCTTGAGTCCGGCCTTCTTGCGCTCCTTGGCCCGCGCGTCGCGGGTCAGGAAACCACGGCGCTTGAGCTCGCCGCGCAGCTCCGGATCAACCTCGGTGAGCGCCCGGGCGATGCCGTGGCGCACCGCGCCGGCCTGGCCGCTGATGCCGCCGCCGTGGACGCGGACGCGGACGTCGACGCTGCCCTCGTAGCCGGTGATCGTCAACGGCTGCAGTGCCGTCGTCTGGTGCAGCGGCCGCGGGAAGAACTCCTCCAGCGCCCGCTTGTTGATCTCAACCTTGCCGCTGCCGGGCAGCAGGGTGACACGGGCGATCGAAGTCTTGCGCTTGCCGGTGGCGAGGTAACGGGCGTCGCCCGCCATTTTGGCCGGCGCTCGGCTGGCGGCGCTCGGCTCCTCCTCGGCGTCTCCGGTCAGAGCGGCCTCGCGCTTGGCCCGCTCCTCCTCTTCAGCTTCCTTACGCGCCTGCTCCTCAGCGCTGAGCGGCCGCTCCTGCGGCTCAACCGCAATCGGCTCCAGGTCAGCCCCGGGAATGACGTCCTTTTTCTTCTCCTCAGCAGCCGGCTTCTCCGCCGCGGGCTCGGGCGCAGCCTCTGCCTCAGGCGCAGCCTCCTCAGCTTTGGGCTCGGCCTCCTCGGCTACGGGCTCCTCAGCCGCCTCAGCGTCAGCCGTGGGTGCCTCGTCAGCTTGCTCTTCGGCAACGGGCTCCTCGGAGACCTCAGCCTCAGCCGAAGGCGCCTCGTCCTGGGCCTCAGACGCATCTGCCGCGGGTGGTGTGTCCGAGCCCTCGGCCACGTCGCCCTCGTCCTGCTCTGAAGTCTCGTTGTCCTGCGGCTCGTCGATCAAGTCTGTATCTCCATCGGTTTCGGCTGTTGCGCCTCATGCGGGTGGTCAGGACCCGCGTACACCTTGAGCTTGGTCAGCTGCTGACGGGCGAGGCGGTTGCGCGGCAGCATTCCCTTCACCGCCTTGCGGATGACCTCCTCGGGGCGGCGGTCGAGCATCTCGGCCAGGGTCCGCGACTTGATCCCACCGGGATAACCGCTGTGGCGCCAGTAGCGCTTCTGGTTCAGCTTGTCCCCGGTGACGCGAATCTTCTCGGCGTTGATGACGACGATGAAGTCGCCGGTGTCGCAGTGCGGCGTGTACTCGGGCTTGCGCTTGCCGCGCAGCGCGTCGGCGATGCGGGTCGCCAGCCGGCCCAGGGTCTGGCCCTCGGCATCGACGACGTACCAGTCACGCTGGCGGTTGGCGGGTGTGGCGACATAGGTCTTCATCAGAGAAAAACCGCGGGCAGCGCCCAGCGGCCCCGGCATGATAGCCACCGAGCGGCATCCGCGTTAAGCGACTACATCCGTGTCTATACTGCGCGGCCACATAAGTGCCTAATCCCGGTGGCACAGGCGACCGGGAGCGGAGGAACCGCAGGAGCCGTTGCAGGTTCCAGGGGCGAATCGGCCGAAAAGGTCGTAGCGCATCTCTTTCAGCGCGAGCCCGACAGCTAACTCCGTAGGCAGACGAAAGAGAGGGACGTGGCAAGCAACAGGCCCCGGCCTTGGTTGGCGGGAGTGTCATTCACATTCGCAGCGGTCGCGCTGCTGCTCTGCCTTGCCGCAAGCGCGGCGGCATCGACCGGTGGCGCGCCGACGGCCGCGGGCGCTCCGGCCGCCAGCGGCAGCCCGACCGGCACGCCGGCCAGCGACACCCCCAGCGCCGGCACGCTGAGCCTGGTCTCGGCCCAGACGGCGCCGCGCAAGTCCTTCTTCTACGGCTTCCGCTATCCCAACGTGCGCTTCACGATCGCCAGCACCCAGCAGCAGAACGACCTCCAGATCGACGTCATCAACTCGGCCGGCGAAGTCGCGCGCAGCTTCTACCGCAACGACGTCGAACCAAACGTCGAGGTGCGGATCCGCTGGGACGGCACGACGAGCGAAGGGCGCCCCGCCCGCAACGGTCGCTACAGCTTCCGCATCGAGCCCCAGGGCGGCAGCGAAGTCGCGGCCCGCGCGACCACCTCGAGCGAGCCGCTCAGCCTTGGCTTCGCCCTCTACGGCTACGCCTTCCCGATCCTCGGCCCGCACGAATTCGGCGGCTCCGCCGGTCGCTTCGGCGCCGGCCGCTCCGGCCACACCCATCAGGGCCAGGACACGATGGCCGACTGCGGCATCCCGCTGGTCGCCGCCCGCGGCGGCACCGTGCAATACGCCGGCTACCAGTACGCCGCCGGCAACTACGTCGTCATCGACGGCAAGGGCACCACGCTCGACTTCATGTACGCGCACCTGGCCGAACCGTCGCCGCTGAAAACCGGCGAGGGGGTCCGCACCGGGCAGCCAATCGGCATCGTCGGCGACACCGGCGACGCCAGCGCCTGCCACCTCCACTTCGAGATCTGGGAAACACCGGGTTGGTATGAGGGCGGCAGCCCGATCGACCCCCTTCCTTATCTCGAAAAGTGGGACGCCTACAGCTGACCGGCGCCGAGGAAGCGGCGCAGGCTGCGCCGCGCCGCCGGCAGTCGCCGCCCGGCATCGAGCTCACGAATCGCGATCTCCGCGGTCATCGCTGCAAGCAGCTGGGATGCCGCGGCTGCATCGGGCCAGCCCATCGCCTTGAAGCTGGGCACTGCCGAGAGGGCGAAGCGTTCATGGCGGGCGGACATGGTCGGGCCCAGCGACGGATCGGAGCGAGCCTCCAGCGCCAACGCCTTTACCGCTCGGTCCGCTAGGCAGGCATCGAGGTATGCCTCCGCTCCACGCGTGATGCGCTCGCTGCCGAGAGGCAGGTCGCTCGTCCCCGCCGCGGCCGCTGCTTCGACCCGCGAGTGAAAACGAGCGTGAAGGGCATCAACAAACGCCTCGCGACTCTCGAAGTGAACATAGAAGGTGCCCTTGGCGAACCCGGCCGCCGCAACCACGCGGTTGACGCTGAGGCCCGAGAGGCCCTGCTCCTCGGCGACGGTGACGCCGGCGTCAAGCAAGGCCTCGCGGGTGCTGGCCCCAACCTCGACTGCGGGCGTCGTCGGCACGAGGGAAGCCTAACTGACCGGTCGGTCAGCCTTAGTGACCGACCGGTCAGTCATTTGCTAGGTTCGCGATATCGTGATCCCTCGGAGATCGGAGTGGGAATGAACAGCTCGCATCGCTGGCGCTCGCAGCTCCTTGGCCAGCATCGCTCGCTTGAGCTCGAGGGCGGCGTCCTCGATTACTTCGAGCGCGGTGATGGTCCAACCTTGCTCTTCACCCACGGCTGGCTCGCCAACGCCAACCTCTGGCGCAAGGTCGTCGACCGCCTCTACGGCGAGTTCCGCTGCCTCGTCCTCGACCTGCCGCTTGGCTCCCACCGCACCCCGATGTCCGCCGGGGCCGACCTTTCCCCGCTCGGCGTCGCCGGTCTTATCGCAGTGGTCCTGGAGCAGCTCGACCTGCGCGCGACGACGCTGATCGGCAATGACTCGGGTGGCGCCTACTCGCAGATCGCCCTCGCTCACCACCGCGCCGGGATCGCCGGTCGAGTCTCCGGCCTCGTCCTCACCTCTTGTGAGACGCCGTATGACGAGTGGCCGCCCAAGCCGTTTGACCGCCTGCCGGAAGCCGCGCGCGACCCCGTCATCCTTGGCCAGCTGCTGGCTGCGCTGGAGGATCCCGGCGTGCGCGCCAGCCCAGCGGCCTACGGCCACCTGCTCAAGCACCCGATCGAGCCCGAGGCATCCGACGCCTACGCACTCCCGGCCAGCCGTGACCCCGGGGTGCTACGCGACGTCGCCAAGGCGATGGTCTTGGCGACGACGGCGCCGGTGCGGGAAGCCGGGGAAGCGCTGATTTCCCGCGGCGCGCCGCGGGCCCTGCTGATCTGGTCCGAGGAGGATGCGGTCTTCCCGCTCGAGCACGCCAGCCGCTACGCCAGCGAGCTCGCCGACGCCCAGCTCGTGCGCATCGCCGATTCCTTCAGCTTCACACCCGAGGACCAGCCGGCTGCGGTGGCCGCGGCAATAGGCTCGTTCGCGGCAGCTGGAGCATGAGATGAAGATCGAGATGCTGAACGTCGGCTGGATGACCGCCCCGGCGGGCCTCTGGCGCCAAGGCGACGAGGAGCCCGAACGACCGCTGCGCCTGCCGGTTCCCGCCTACCTGATCGAGACCGAGAGCGAGCGCATTCTCGTCGACACCGGACTGCACCCGGACGCCGTCACCGACCCGGACGGCCACTACGGGGAGGGCAGCCCGCCGGCCTATTTCGGCCTGGAGCAGGAGGTAGGGCTTGCCGATCAGGTCGACCCGTCGACGATCACGCGAGTGGTGCTCACCCACCTGCATTTCGACCACGCCGGCGGTCTTGCCTTGATCCCGAAGTCGGTTCCGGTCGTCGTCCAGCGCGTCGAGTGGGAGGCGGGACAGGATCGCGCCGGGATCGAGCGCAACTTCTTCCAGCCGCGCGACTACGCCGATAAGCCAGAGAACCTGGTCCTCCTTGACGGCGATCACGACCTGCTCGGCGACGGCTCGATCGAGCTGCTCAGCACTCCGGGCCACACCGTCGGGCACCAGTCGGTGCAAGTTGGCGAGCTCGTCCTCGGCGCCGACGTCGCGCTTTTCGCCAGCGGCCTCGACGACCACCGCTTTCCCGCCTTCGGCTACAGCCAGGAGGATGCAATCCGCTCGGCCGAGCGCCTGCGCGAGCTGCGCGACGCCGGCCTGACGATCCAGCCGGGGCATGACCCCGAGGTGCTTCAGCCCGGTCCCCTGGCCGCCTGATCGGGGGACGAGGAACCAGTCTGTCCGCGGCGCGTCACGATCGCCAGAGCAACCGCCACCGGGACCGTGGCCGGCAGTTGGTCGACGGCAAAAAAGAGCAGGTCGAAGACAAGCGCCAAGGCGGCGACGAGCAGTGCGCCTTCGAGCTGGCGGGGACGGCTGCGGGCCAACAGGCAGCCGACGAGAGCGGCGACGAAGAGGTCGCCGAAGCCCATCAGGGCGGAGCCGAAGTGGACGGCCTGCAGGCGCGGTAGGTCCGCGGCCGGGGCAGCGGCGTTGAGCACGGCGTTGGGGCCCTGCAGCAGGTCGGAGGCGACGAACCAGACGTCGATCGCGGCCATCGCGTAGACCCCGAGGCGCAGCCAACTTGCCGGCACGCCGCAGACGAGCAGCCAGCCCAGGGTCACGCAGCCGAGCCCCGAAAGCGCGGTCGCCGCCGCCTCCCCGGCAAGCGAGTACAGCGAAACCCAAGCAAGCACGAAGAGTGCCGCCACAACCGCGACCGGCCCCCGCCAATCCGGGTGGCCGCTTCGCGAGTTCGTCTCAACCCGCGTATATGACGGGCTGAGACGGACTCGCGTCAGAGCCGCGAGGGCGTAGGCGGCGAGCGGCGGCACAGCGACGAGGGCGATGTAGGTCAGTGCATCGGCGGAGCCGGGGAGGACTTCGATCGCGCCGATCACGATGACGATCGAGAGTGCCGGGACCAGCGCCCACCAGGGACTGCGCAACTGGTCAATCCACTCCGGTCGCCGGCGCGGAGCGGGCAAGGCAACCAGGGCCGCCTGGACCAAGCCGAGAATCGAGATCGAGACCGCGAACGAGGGCATCGGCGTCCGTTCCGGTGCGCCTTTTGTGGCCTATGGCCACATAAGGCGCACCGGAAGCGTTACTCCCACTCGATCGTGGCCGGCGGCTTCGAAGAGATGTCTAGCGCCACACGGTTGACTTCGGTGATCTCGTTGATGATGCGGTTGGAGACCTTCTCCAGCAGGTCGTAGGGCAGGCGGGCCCAGTCGGCGGTCATCGCGTCGTCGGAGGTAACCGCGCGGATCACGATCGGGTAGGCATAGGTGCGACCGTCGCCCTGCACACCGACCGAGCGGACGACCGGGAGGACGCAGAAGGACTGCCAGAGCTGGCGGTAGAGGTCGGCGGCGCGGATCTCCTCCTGCAGGATCGCGTCGGCGGCGCGCAGGATGTCGAGCCGCTCTTTGTTGACCTCGCCGCCGACGATGCGGATGGCCAGGCCGGGGCCGGGGAAGGGTTGGCGCCAGACCATCCGTTCGGGCAGGCCGAGCTCGGCGCCGACGGCGCGAACCTCGTCCTTGAAGAGCATCCGCAGCGGCTCGACCAGGTCGAACTCGAGGTCGTCGGGTAGACCGCCGACGTTGTGATGGGACTTGATCGTCGCTGCGTTGTCGCTGCCGCCGGACTCGATCACGTCCGAGTACAGCGTGCCCTGGACCAGGTAGGCGGCGTCCTCGAGCTTGGCCGCCTCCTCCTCGAAGACGCGGATGAACTCCCCGCCGATGATCTTGCGCTTGCGCTCCGGCTCGTCCTGTCCCGCCAGCTTGTCGAGGAAGCGCTGCTCGGCCTCGACGTGGACCAGCGGGATGCCGAACTGCTCGAAGGCAGCGACGACCTGCTCGGCCTCGTTCAGCCGCATCAGGCCGTGGTCGACGAAGACGCAGGTCAGCTGCTCGCCGATCGCCTTGTGGACGAGCAGCGCCGCGACCGAGGAATCAACGCCACCGGAGAGGCCGCAGATCACCCGCCCCTCCCCCACCTGCGCCTGGATCTTCGCCACCTGTTCGGCGATCACCGACTGCGGTGACCACTGCTCGACGCAGCCGGCGACGTCGCGCAGGAAGCGGGTGAGGATCTCGGTGCCGTAAGGGGTGTGGACGACCTCGGGGTGGAACTGGATGCCGTAGAGGCCGCGGTCGGGGTACTCGCAGGCGGCCACCGGCGAACCGGGGCTCGAAGCCAGGGCGGTGAAGCCCTCCGGTGGCTCGAAGACCGCGTCGCGGTGGCTCATCCAACAGTGCTGCTCCTCCGGCAGGCCGGCGAGCAGCTGCCCGCCGCCGTCGCGGAGGACGAGGTCGGTGCGGCCGAACTCGCCCGCCTCGGCCGCCTCGACCCGGCCACCGAGCGCCTGGACCATCGCCTGCATCCCGTAACAGATGCCCAGCATCGGGATCTCCAGATCGAGCAGCTCGGTGGGGAACGCCGGGGCGCCGACCTCGTAGACCGAGGCCGGGCCGCCGGAGAGCACCAGCCCCTTGGGCCGGCGCTCGCGGATCTTCTCCACCGAGGTGGTCGAGGGCAGCAGCTCGGCGAAAACGCCGCACTCGCGTATTCGCCGCGCGATCAGCTGCGAGTACTGCCCCCCGAAATCGAGGACGAGAACCTCCTCGGAGGCCTGGGCCGGTACCTCGGGGGCACCGGCCTCAGTCGTCGGCGACTCCAACACCAGCGGAAACCGCTGCGCGCCCGTTGGACCCCATGCCGACCGACTGCTCGTTCTGGAGCTTCTTGCCCTCGCTCATCAGCGCCGGAGCGACCATCACCTCGGCCCGCTGGAAGGAACGGATGTCCTCGTAGCCACAGGTGGCCATCGAGGTCTTCAGCGCTCCCATCAGGTTGAAGGTGCCGTCGTTCTCCTGGGCCGGACCTAGGAGGATTTCCTCCAGAGTCCCGTCCTGCCTGGTCGTCACGCGGGTGCCGCGCGGCAACGAGGGATGGAACGTCGCCATTCCCCAGTGATAGCCGCGACCCGGTGCCTCCTTGGCGCGGGCCAGCGGCGAGCCGACCATCACCGAGTCCGCCCCGCAGGCGATCGCCTTGGAGACGTCGCCGCCGGTGCGCATGCCGCCATCGGCAATCACGTTGACGTACTCGCCGGTCTCGAGCATGTGCTGCGAGCGGGCCGCCGCCACGTCAGCGATCGCGGTCGCCTGCGGCACGCCGATGCCGAGCACGCCGCGGGTGGTGCAGGCAGCGCCGGGGCCGACCCCGACCAGGACCCCGACCGCGCCGGTGCGCATCAGGTGCAGGCCGGTCGAGTAGGAGGCGCAGCCGCCGACCACGGTCGGCACCGGCACCTCGGCGATGAACTCCTTGAGGTTGAGCGGCTCGACCGTGGTCGAGACGTGTTCGGCCGAGATCACGGTGCCCTGGATGACGAGGATGTCGATCCCGGCCTCGACCGCGACCTCGTAGTGCTCACGCACTTTCTGCGGCGTCAGCGAGCCGCAGGCGACGGCGCCGCGTGCCTTGATCTCGGCGATCCGCTGTCCGATCAACTCCGACTTGACCGGCTCGGCGTAGATCTCCTGCATCAACCGGGTCGCTTCGTGCTTGGGCGCCGCGGCGATCTGCTCCAGCCGTTCCTCGGCGTCCTCGAAGCGGGTCCAGATTCCCTCCAGGTTGAGCACTCCGAGGCCGCCCAGCTCGTTGACGAGCACGGCGGTGTCGGGGCTGACCACTCCGTCCATCGCCGACGCGACCAGCGGCAGCTCAAAACGGTAGGGGCCGAGGGTCCAGCTGATGTCAATGTCGTCGGGGTCGCGGGTGCGGCGCGACGGAACGATCGCGATGTCATCGAATCCGTAGGCGCGCCGCCCCTTCTTGCCTCGACCTATGTCGATCTCCAATTAGGTCCTCCAGGGTGGCGTTGAGACCCCAGCCTACACTTCGGCGGGGACCTCCAAATCCTGGACGTGGACCTCACCGAGGAGGCGCTCGACCTGATTTCGGTCGACGGTGCCGGCGCCGAAATGCTGGGTCGACTCGGCACCGCAGGCAACTCCGTAGGCGAGGCACTCGTCGGCCGGCCTGCCGTCGTAGCGGGCGGCGACGTAGCCGGCGAGGAAAGCGTCGCCGGAGCCGACCGTGGAAACCGGGTCCAGCGGCTCGGTCCTCACCTCGAGGAAGCGCCGCTCAGCGCCTTCTCCGATCGCCGCGACACAGCCGTCGGGGCGCGTGATCGCGGCCTCGCCGGCGCCGAGGCGGACCAGCTCCGAGAGGCCCTGGACGAGGTCGTCGCGATCGGCGAACTCCTGGCCGACCAGCTCCTCGGCCTCGCGCTCGTTCGGGGTGACGATCGAGGCGCCGGCGCGCAGGCCGGCCAGCATCGCGCTGCCCTCGGCGTCGAGCACCACCGGCACGCCGCGATCGGCGAGGTCCTTGACCAGGCGCGCGTAGAGATCGTCGCCGGCGCCGGGCGGCAGGGTGCCGGCGAGGACGCAGAGCTTGGCGCCGTCGGCGAGGTAGCGCAGGCGGGCGACGAAGGACTCAACCTCCTCCGGGCTGACCGCCGGGCCGCGCTCGTTGATCTCGGTCTGCTCGCCGGAGGTCGGATCGATCACGGCGAGGTTGATCCGGGTCTCGGCTGCGATCCGGGTGAAGTCGGTCAGCACCGCTTCCAGGCGCAGCTGTTCGAGCAGCCGGTTGCCGGTGGGGCCGCCGGAGAAGCCGGTGGCGATCACGGGACGACCAAGCAGCTTCAGCGCCCGTGCCACGTTGATCCCCTTGCCGCCGGCGACGGTGCGGCTCTCGACCGCCCGGTGACGGTGGCCGAGACGGAAGTTGGGTACCGCGACGGTGCGGTCGATCGCGGCGTTTAGCGTGACGGTGAGGATCATCGTGAGAAGCGCCTCAAGAGCACTGCTCCGAGCAGTATCACGCAAAGCGCGATGCCGACGGGAATCTTGTCGTCGCCGACGAAGCTGCCGGCCCGCTCGAACAGGCTGGCCTCCTCCACCGCGCGCCCGGCTCGCAGCGGCACCGAGGCCGCACGTTTGCCGTCCACATAGACCGTCGCCCTGCCCAGCGAGGCACCCCGCTTGATCGGTCCCTCGACCTCGCTCGGCGCCCGGACGGTGACGCTCAGGCGCTGATCGGGGCGCAGGCCGACGGTGACCGAGCGGGCGGCGCGCAGCGGCAGCTCGCCGCCGCTGTAGCGAATCGAGGCGGAGGCCAGTCGCTCCCCCTTGTCGACCGGCGTCCGCTTTCGGTAGAGCGAGAAGCCGTATTCGAGCAGGCGCAGGCTGGCGAGATCGCGTTCGGTCTCGGTCGGGGCGCCGATCACGACCGAGATCAGATCGGTGCCCTGGTGCTGGCCCGAGCCGACGAGGACGTAGGCGGCGCCGAATGTGTGGCCGGTCTTCACCCCGGTGGTCCACGGCGCGTCGTAGAGGAGGTCGTTGAGGGTTTCGATCGTCCGCGCTGGACGCAGGCTGCGCAGCCGCGCTGTGCGCGAGTCGGCGATGCGGGCAAAGGCACGATTGCGCAGCAGCCGTTGGGCCAGGGTTGCCAGGTCCCGCGCGCTTGAGTAGTTGCCACGCTGGTCGAGCCCGATCGGGTTGGCGTAGTGGGTGTCGGCGAGGCCGATCGCGGCGGCATAGCGGTTCATCTCGGCGACGAAGCGCTGCTCCGTGCCGGCCGCAGCGAGCGCAAGGTCATAGGCGGCGTCATTGCCGCTGCGCAAGATCAGCCCGTAGAGCAGGTCGCGCACGCTGATCCGCTGCCCGGGGCGCAGTTCCAGCAACGACTCGCCGTATTCGGCTTCATAAGGAGCAGCGCGGACAATGCGGTCGAGCGGCAGCTCACGCAGCGCCACGTAGGCGGTCATCAGCTTGGTCGTGCTGGCGATCAGGAGGTGGCGCGCGCCGGCGTGGGAGACGAGGACGTCGCCGCTGCGGGCATCGATCAGCGCCCAGGCGCGTGCATCTACCGGGGGACCTTTGGCGGCAGCGGCTGAAGGCGCCAGAACTACGAAGGCCGCCAAGAGAAGTGCGGTTATCTGGGAGCGTCCCGACATAAATGGTCTTCGCGCAAAAATCGCCCCGGATTCGAACCCCCGGCTGTCACCGCGGCGATTTTTGCGCTCGCCTAGCGCAGCTTCAACTGCTCGCCGGCGACGAGGATCTGCGGATCGACTTCCGGGTTCAGTTCTTCGATCTGCCTGACCGAGATGCCCATGCGGTGCGCGATCGCGATCAAGGTGTCGCCACTCTTCACTTCGTAGGTGGCGGGAACCTGTTTGGGCTGCGTCTTGTGGGTGGCCTTGCCACCGTGCTTGCCCGTGCCCGAGTCGCTCGAGTCGTCTCCACCCAGAGCAGCGCCGATCGCGATGACCGCGATCACGAACGCGATGACCAGGGCGGTCACCGCGAGAACCCGGGCGGAGGCTGAGGAGCGCTTGTTCATTGAACGTGTGTGGGGAACGGATGGGGCAGCAGATCGTATATACGGTCAGAGCGGTTTTAAGCGGTCGAAACGTCCCAAACCGCACTGCGTAGGTTCTCCGCCGCTACCCCCGGATCCTCCGCCGCGGCGATGCTCCGTGAAGCGGCGACCAGCGCCGAGGCGGGTCCAGCGCTGAACGCCGGGCCCAGCGCCTGCGGCCGGCCACCCTGGGCGCCGACCCCCGGGATCAGGAAGATCGAGCGTGGCATCAGCGAGCGCAGGCGCTCGATGTGCTCGGGAGCGGTGGCGCCGACGACAGCGCCCATGCCGCTCAGGCCCGCCGAGCCAAGCAGTCGCGACGAGAGGCCGTCGACCAGTTCCGCAAGGCGCTCGTGCAGGGGCTGCTCGGGCGTGGGCTGGTCCTGAATGTCGGCCGCACCGGGATTGCTCGTTCGCACCAGCGCGAAGACCCCGGCACCGGCCAACGCGGCGGCCTCGACCAGTGGCTCCAGCGCGTCTGAGCCAAGCAGCGGATTGGCGGTGAAGGCGTCGGCACCCAGCCCGGCGACCGGTCCCCAGGGGGTCGGCGTCTCGCCGACCAGGGCCTGGGCGTAGGCGGCGGCGGTAACTGGCACGTCGCCGCGCTTGCCGTCGGCAATGACCAAGAGGCCAGCGTCGCCGGCGGCCTCACAGACCTCGGCGAGGGCGCTCCACCCCGGCGCGCCCAGGCGCTCGAAGCAGGCGAGCTGTGGCTTGACGGCCACGCAGGCCGGCCCCGCTTGCTCAATCAGCAGGCGGCAGTGCGCGACCACTGCCATGGCCGCCCGTTCAGCGGCCGTGGCAGTGGGAACGTCCGGCGCGGACCCGGAGAGCTTCGACGGATCCGGGTCGAGGCCGAGACAGACCTGGCTGCGACGCTCCTCGACGAGCGCCGCCAGCCGATCCGCAAAGGGCTGCTGGCTCAGCCTTTGACCTTGGACTTCAGCGCCGAGCCGGCGGAGAAACGCGGGACTTTGCCGCCCGGGATGGTGATCCTCTCACCGGTACGGGGATTGACACCCTGGCGCGGGCCGCGCTCGGCAACGTGGAATTTGCCGAAGCCGGTGAAGCTGACTTCGCCGCCGCCGCTCAGCGTGTCGGTGATCGCGTCGAGCACGGCGTCAACCGCGTCACTGGCCGCTTTCTTGCTGCCAAGCCGCTCGTCGCCTGCAAGTTGGTCCAGAAACTCAGCCTTAGTCACGTCGAAGCTCCTCCGTCGATGGGTCGTTTGAAATCGGCGGCAATCTAACAGTGGGCACGGCGTCAGACGCCGCCGGGTGCGCTCTCAAGCGCTTTGCGACTCAGGATCCCGCGACCGTCATCTCGCTGATGAGCAGCGATGGCGTCCTCACCGAGCCGCCGAATGGCACCCAGCGGGAATCGGAACCGACCGCTCGCACAGCGCGCAGCATCGAGACCAGATCGCTGGCGATCGTGAACTCGCGCAGCGGCTCGGCGAGCTCGCCATCGCGAATCACGCGGCCGGATGCACCAACCGAGAAGACCCCGGAAACCGGATTCACGCCGGAGTGCAGCCCGGCGACGTCGGTGACGAGAACGCCGTCCCCGGCCTCACCCAAAAGCTCGGCAAAGCCCAGCTCACCGGGCGCGACGATCAGGTTCGAGGTAGCGACCGAGGGCTGCGAGCGATAGCCGCTGCGGCTGGCGTTGCCAGTTGAGACCGCCTCGCCTCGGTTTGCCGTGTAAGTGTCGTAGAGGAAGGTGCGCAGGGTGCTGGCCTCAATCAGGGCGCTACTGCGGCGGGGCACCCCCTCTGCATCGAACGGAGCCGAGGCAAAGCCCTCGGGATCAAGACCGTCGTCGCGGAGCGACAGCGCCTCGTTGGCCACCTCCTCGCCGAGTCGCTCAGCAAACGGAGAGCGACCGCGCTGCACCGCACTGGCAGCGAGTCCTTTGCCAATCAGGGCGATGAAGCTGGCCGCGACGGTGGGGTCGAGCACCACCGGACAAGAGCGGGATTTTGGCTTGCCAGCACCGATCATCGCCGCTGCGCGCTCGGCTCCCTCGCGGCCGATCGCAGCGGGGTCGAGGGCGGCCGGCCCACGGCCGAGGTCAAAGCCAAGCCCCGTCTCACGGCCGTCGTCGCCGGCGGCGAGTGCCTGCACGTAGCCGTAGCAACTGGAACTCGAGTACTCGCCCTCGATGCCAACCGAGGAGACGATCGCGACGCTCTCGGCCGAATCGGCGTAGACCGCCTGCTCGACTCCGGCGATGCGCGAGTCGGCGGCAAGCGCCGCCTCCTCGATCGTAAGCGTGAGCTCGGCGAGCTGATCAGGAGACCACTCAGCCATCTTCGGATCGCTGAGCACGAGCTCCTCCTCCGGTGCGCCTTGGGCACCCTCAGCGTGCAAAAGGCGCACCGGTGGACCGGCGAACTCGTCCTCGTCGGCGGCTCGCGCCGCTTCCGCGGCTCGCCCGGCGAGCGCCGTCACCCCCGCCTCCGAGAGGTCGGTGCCGTAGGCGTAGCCGACCCGCTTGCCGATCCAGGCGCGAATCCCGACGCCGCGCTGGGTCGCGGCGCTGAGGCTCTCGATCTCGCCGCCGTGAGCGCGCACCTCACGGCCCTGATCCTCCGCGGCATAAGCCTCGGCATCGCTCGCGCCGGCGGCGGTCGCCGCTTCGACGGCGCGGCGGGCAACCTCGATCAAACCTCGGTCCCCCCCACCGTCATCGCCTGGATGCGGACGTGGCCCTGCCCAGTTCCCACCGGCACCCGCTGCCCGGCCTTGCCACAGATGCCGGTCTTCATCTCGAAGTCGTTGCCGACCGCGTCGATCGCCGCCAGCGCCTCGAGGCAGTTACCGATCAAGGTCGCACCGCGGCAGGGTCGCGTCACCCGCCCGCCCTCGATCAGGTAGCCCTCGGAGACGCCGAAGACGAAATCCCCGGTGGCCGGGTCGACCTGGCCGCCGGCGAAGGAGACGGCGTAGAAACCGCGCTCGACCTCGGCGATCATCGCCTCGGGCTCGGCCTCGCCGGGGGCGATGTAGGTGTTGGTCATGCGCGGCACCGGCAGGTGGCGGAAGCTCTCGCGGCGACCGTTGCCGGTCGAGGCGACGCCGTCGCGGCGGGCGGTGACGCCGTCATAGAGAAAGGCAATGAGGCGCCCGTCCTCGATCACCCGCGTCTTCTGGGTCGGCACCCCCTCGTCGTCGATCGCATCGCTGCCCCATTCGCCCGGCAGGCGGCCATCGTCGTAGGCAGTGAGCAGCGGCTGGGCGACCTGCTCGCCGAGCTTGCCGACGTAGACGCTGGCGCCCTTCTGAATGTGGTCGGCCTCGAGACCGTGGCCGGTCATCTCGTGGAAGAGGACACCGCCGAAGCCACCGCCGACGACCACGGGCATGGAACCGGCCGGGGCCGGACCGGCGTCGAGCAGGGTCAGCGCCTTGCGGGCGGCATCGTCGGCGATCGAGCCCGGGTCATCGTCGAAGAGCTCGAAGCCGCGGTGTCCGCCGAGGGTCTCCGCCCCGGTCTCAACCAGGCCATCCCGGCGCGCCACTGCCTGGGCGCCGATGCGGACGCGGGTGCGGTCATCCCCTGTAAAGAGACCCTCGGAGTTGGCGACGCTGACCTCGCGGCGCACCTCGGCGTAGGAGGCCGTGAACTGAGCGATCTCGGCGCCGGCGCCGCGACCGCGCTCGTCCAGTTCGCGCAGCAGGGTCGCCTTGCGCTCGGCGGGCACCTCGGCCGGCGCCGTCTCAATCGGCTGCGGTGTGCTCGTGGTCGGGCGCAGCGGTCGCGGCTCCGCCCGCTCGGCTCGCAGCGCCGCGGCCGCCTCGCCGGCAGCGCGCTCGATATCGGCCGGGTCGAGCCCGTCAACGTGGGAGAAATAGGTCGTGGCGCCGCTGATCACCCGCACCCCGGCGCCGCTGGCAGCGCCTGCCTGCACCGCTTCGACCCGGGACTCGTCGATCGCCATCGTCAGCCCGGCGCTGCGTTCGGCGAAGACCTCGGCGAAATCGCCGCCGTTGACCAGCGCCGCCGCCAGTACGCGCTCAGCCACCTCGGCGTCGATCAGCTCACTCACGGCTTCGGTCGCTTTCCGGCGACCTCGATCAGCCGGCCCGCCGCGACGAAGAGCTCGGCCCCGGCGAGCGAGTCACCGGCGTGGTCGCTGGCCCGGCCCTCGGGGTAATAGAGCCGCGCGAACGGCTGGCGGGAGACGCGGCGGCGGCGCATGTAGGCGGCGGCCTCGTCGGCGTAGCCGGAGACGCGATCGAGCAGGATGCGGTGGGGCTTAGGCGGCATCGAGCCCCTTTCCGTCGCCGCCCTGGGCAAGGTCGCGAAGCACCGAGCGCATGTCGAAGAAGAGCAGCGAGGAGAGGGCGAAGCGATCGGTCACCGCGATCGCCACCAGGCCAGCGTGGCGCACGGCGAAGACCTCACCCTGCTCGGTGGCGATGTGGGCCTGCTCGACCGGCTCATCGCCGGCCCTGTCGGCGATCCCGAGCAAGCCGGCCGCGTCCTCGCGCCAGCGCTCCGGCTGGCTGCTGGCGGCAAGAACCGCACCGTCCGCCTCGAGGATCGCCCCGCCCCGCAGGTCGGGTGACATCTCGGTCAGATAGGCCAACGCGCTCGCCGCCGCATCGGCCGATACAGCCTCGCTCGTCTCACCGTCGGGCATCTCGGCCAAAATAGCGACCCGTGTCCCTGGCCCGAGCTTCCTGGATCACCGTCGTCTCAATCTGCGCGATCGCCGTGGTCCTATTCGCGATCAGCGGCTACACCGGTTACTCGATCACCGTAGGGGCGGTCGGACTCGCCGCCGCGGTGAATTTGCTTCCAAGTCCGTAGGGCGGGGTGCCGGTGCCTCTCACCGGGAAACCGACCAAGCCTCTCCCACCTCAGAGCCCACGGATCTACCCCGCGCGAAACGGCCCCGAGCGAGCCCGCTTGGGGTCGCGCAGCGAAGTCTCCGGCTCTGCGTGAATCAGCACTTCGGCGCGCGGGATCTGAGCCTCGATCGAGTCGCGCATCGCGTGGGCGAGCTCGTGGGCGCGCTCGAGACTGGTGCCCGAGCGGTACTGCACGTGCAGGTCGATGTAGCGGCGGCTGCCGGCCCGGCGGGCACGGAGCTTGTGGTAGCCGGCGACCTCCTCGGTGCGGGCAGCGGCAATCGCCGCCTCGATCTGATCCATCTCCTCGTCGGGCAGAGCTTCGTCGACGAGCACGCCGGAAGAGCGCCTGACGATGCGGATGCCGGCGACGACGATCGCGGCAGCCACCGCCAGTGCCGTGATCGAGTCGAAGGCGGCGTTGCCGGTGATCTCGACCAGCGCCAGCCCGACCAGCACACCGGCCGAGGTGAGTGCGTCGGCCCGCAGGTGCGAGGCATCTCCTTCCAGGGCCGGCGAGTCGTGCAGCTTCGCCTGTCGGGCAAGCACGGTCGAGACGATCAAGTTGGCGACGACGGAAAAGCCCATCACGGCGATGCCGACGCCGAGCGACTCCACCTCGGCGCCGGCGACGAGTCGATGGGTTGCCTCGTAGATGATGATCCCGGCGCCGACCAGGATCAGCAGCCCCTCGATCGTCGCCGCCAGGCTCTCGACCTTCTCGTGGCCGTAGGGGTGATCGGCGTCGGCGGGCTCGTCGGCCTTGCGGACCGAGACGAAGGCGACAACCGAGGCGACGAGATCGATCAGCGAGTGAACGGCCTCGGTGAGAATTGCGATCGAGCCGGTGATCGCCCCGGCGGCCAGCTTGATCGCGATCAGCAGCGCGTTGGAGGCGATCGAGAGCGCCGCCGCGCCGCTCTTCGTGCGGATCATCGTGCCTCTTGCGTGGCCCGGCCGCTGCCCAGGTGCGCGGCAAGCAAGCGCGCTGCCCGGCCGCGGTGACTGATCTCGTTCTTCTCCGCCTGGCTCAGCTCGGACATCGTGCGCTCGTCATCAGCGCCGGTGTCGTCGGGGACGAAGGCGGGGTCGTAGCCGAAGCCACCCTCGCCCCGGGGGCGCTCGATCAATCGGCCCTCGCAGCGGGCCTCGAAGACTCGCTCGGACCCATCGGCCTCGATCAGCGCCAGCGCGCAGTGGTAGGCAGCCCGCCGGTCATCCCCGGCCGCCGCGACCTCGCGCAGCAGCTTCTCGAGGTTCTCCTCGTCACTTGCCCCCGGACCGCCGTAGCGGGCGGAGTGAATTCCGGGCCGACCGCCGAGCCCCATCGCCTCGATCCCCGAGTCGTCGCCGATCGCTGCCTCGCCGCTGGCGGCATGGGCGGCGCGAGCCTTGTCGAGGGCGATCCCGGCGAACGAGTCGCCCTCCTCGGGCGGCAGCTCAACCCCGTCGGGCAGCGCCTTCAGCTCGAGCTCGGGCAGCAGTTCGCGCATCTCGCGGAGCTTGTGCTTGTTCGCCGTGGCGAAGATCAACGATCGCTACCCACCGCCAACTACCCGCTCCTGCACCTGGCGCAAGCGCGAGATCCCCATCTCGGCGAGACCGAGCAGCTCGTCGAGAGAGGCGCGGGAGAGCGGCGTGCGCTCCGCCGTCGCCTGCACCTCGACCAGCCCGCCCTCGCCGGTCATGACGACGTTGGCGTCGACCTCAGCGGTCGAGTCCTCCGAGTAGTCGAGGTCGCAGAGCGGGCGGCCATCAACAACGCCGACGCTGATAGCGGCGACGGACCCGGTCAGCGGCATCGTCTCCAGCTCGCCCGCGTCAACCAGCTTCTGCAGCGCCAACCTGAGGGCGACGTAGCCGCCCGTGATCGCCGCGCAGCGGGTTCCCCCATCCGCTTCCAAGACGTCGCAATCGACGTAGATGCTGCGCTCGCCGAGCGCCTTGGGGTCGAGCACGACCCGCAGCGAACGCCCGATCAGGCGCTGGATCTCGACCCCGCGCCCATCCTGTTTGCCCTTGGAGATGTCGCGTACCTTGCGATCCCCGGTCGAGGCAGGCAACATCGCGTACTCGGCAGTAACCCAGCCCTTGCCGCGGCCCTGCATCCAGCGCGGCACCGAGGTGCTGATCGAGGCAGTGCAGATCACTCTGGTGCGACCAAGGGTGATCAGGGCGGAGCCGTCGGCCGAATCGACAAATCCGGCGTCAATCGAGATCGGTCGGATATCGGCGGGGGCGCGGTCGTAGCTTCGGGAGGCTGGCATGGGGCGCGAGTCTAGCCAGCGACACCCAAGCGGCTGAAAATGGCGGAAGGGCCGCGACATGGCGCGGCCCTTCCTTCCCACTGGGGTAGGCCTTCGGCGTCTCCACGGACTCGATGAACCCCGCGGCGCCTCACAAGCCTGGCGAGAGCATAGGCTGGTACGCCCTGATCAGTCAATAAAAACTATTTCGGTACTACCTGTAGCCCGCGCTGCGAGAAGTGGGCGTCGAAGGCAAATGCGTCGCTCTCCCCACCGCGCTCGAGCAGAGCGAAGGAAGTTGCATCGACGTAGCTCCAGTGCTTGTCGTCGTAGCGCTCGAGGATCTCCCAGGCACGATCCTCGGTGACGCGATCGATGTGGACGAGGTCGATCGCGCCACCGGCCCGGAAACGACGACCCCACTCGATGGCCTCGTTGCGGCCAACCCGCACCATCAGGGCGGTGTAGGTCTCGGCGAAGACGTAGTTGGAGGTGAAGAGCGCCGCGCCGTCGCTGATCAACTCCGTCAGGGTTGCCCGCGCTCTCTCATGCTCGGCCTCGGAACGGTTGCGCAGGGCGACGAAGGCGCTGGTGTCGACGAAAACCGATCTCATCGGCCGTAGAGATCTCGATCGAGGGTGCTGACGCTGGTGCCCTCCGGGCCACGAGCCGGCGCCTCCTCGACGAGATAGCTGAGCAAGGGATCAGCAACCGGATCCATTCGGCGAGCCCGCTCGGCGTCGATCAGGTCGCGAACAACGGCCGCGATGCTTCCCGACTCCCCGGCGCGCTGACGCAACCAGCGGTACTGAGCCTCGTCCAGATAGAGCTGTGTTCGATGCTTCATGCTGTAATACAGCATAGGCATGCTCCCGGACGGGATTCGACTCAGCGGTACCTGCACTGAATCCACCGCTCGGCCAGCTAGAGGCAGCAGGGCAGGGGCGGCCCGCACAGGCCGCCCCTCCACCGCCCTCATTTGAAGGCCACCTTGTCGACCGCCTCCTTGATCTTGTTCGTAATCACGTCGGCCAGCTCGAGCCCCTGTTTGCCGCTGAACCCCTTCATTGCCGCCACCATCCCCACCATCAGCAGCGAGACAAGCAGGATCAAGCCGACGTACTCGACCGTCCCCTGGCCCCGCTCACCGGCGAGCGCGCGAATCGCCTGCACCCGTCCCTCGATCGCGGCGTGCAGGTACCCCATCACCATGTAAAGCATCCAACGCCTCCTTTTCGGGTTTGGAGGCCGATGCTCAACGGCGCGAGCGCACCGAACAAGACGCGTTCGTGCCG
This sequence comes from uncultured Solirubrobacterales bacterium, assembly GCA_963701265.1. Lineage (GTDB taxonomy): Bacteria > Actinomycetota > Thermoleophilia > Solirubrobacterales > 70-9 > VRUE01. The sequence continues at coordinate 1,117,627 of OY969581.1, read as the reverse complement.
GATGTGTGACTAACCGATGGAGTGCTCCGAGAAGGGGTCGAGGTACTCCACTCCGGTGCGGGCGATATCCGCGGCATTGCGGGTGGCAAGCGTGAGGCCGTTGACCCGGGCGGTCGCCGCGAGCAGGCCATCCACGACGGGGAGCGGGTCCGGCACGTTCATCCGCCCCCACTCCTCTGCGATCGCCCGGTCGATCGGCAACACACGATCGCGGTGGGCCTCGGAGATCCGCCCCAACCAGCTGTCCAGGGCGGCCGCGGCCACGGAATCGCGACGCCGGATGCTCTCGATGCCGCGACGGATCTCGCCCAGGGTGAGGGCGCTGAGGAAGACCTCGTCGTCGGCCAGCTCCCCGAACCAAGCCACCGCGGCAGGATCGGCCCGCTCTCCCTTGCGCAGCTCGGAAATCACGTTGGTATCGACCAGGTAGCTCACAGCTCGATCGAGCGACCGTGATCGCGCGGCCGCTCAAAGTCCCGATCGTCTCCCACGTCAGGGATATCGAGCAATAGCTCCTTCAGCGACAACGGCGGGCCGGCCTGTCCCAGAACGTCGCGAAGAATCTGCCGGTGCTCCTCCTCTGCCGACCTGCCATGACGGGCGGCCCGAACCTTCAGACCGCGGACCACCTGGTCCTCGATGTTGCGCACGAGAAGCTGAGCCATGACGAACAACGATAGCATTGATATCAATCCTTTTGACGCGGTTTGGAGGCCGATGCTCGACCTCTGACACGCACCGAGCAAGACGCGTTCGTGCCGGATGTGTCGCGCTTTTCAGGACATGCCCGAGCTAGCCTCCTCGCATGCGAGTGCTGGTCGTGACCAACTTCATGCCCGATACAGGGGCGCCGCAGCGCGGCCGCTGGGTGCGTGATCAGATCGACGAGCTCGAGCGTTGCGGTGTCGAGGCCGTGCGTTTCGAGTTCCCGCCCGGTCGCGGTGAGTACCTGCCTGCCACGCGGCGCTTGCGCCGGCTGCTGCGGCGAGAGCAGTTCGACCTCGTCCACGCCCACTACGGACTCGTCGGCTGGTGCGCCCGCCTCGCCGGCGCCCGCCCGCTCGTCGTCAGCTTCCACGGCACCGACGTGCGGCACCCGCTGGTCGGAGCCCTCTCCCGCCGCCTCGCCTGGCGCGCCGATCTCGTCGCCGCCGTCTCCCGTGCCCTCTTCGAGCCCGAAGACAGCCGTCCCGGTCTCCCTGCCGTCCCGGGCTCGGCGGTGCTGCCCTGCGGCCCGGACCTGCGTCGCTTCCAGCCGCACTCGCGAGCGGAGGCGCGGCGCAAGCTCGAACTCGACCCGGACGGCCGTTACCTGCTCTTCCCCGCCAACCCCGCCCGCCAGGAGAAGCGCCACGACCGCGCCGCCGAGCTCGCCGACGCCTGCGGCGCGCAGCTGCTCACCGGTGGCGCGATCGACCCCGACCAGATGCCACTTTGGATCAACGCCGCCAACGCTGTCCTGGTCACATCCGACTACGAGGGCTTCGGACTTGCCGCGCTCGAGGCACTCGCCTGCGACGTACCGATTCTCTCCACGCCGGTCGGGATCGCCCCCTACGCGCTCGGCGGCGTCCGCGGCACCCTCTGCGCACCCTTTGAGCTCGAGCGCTGGCGGGCCGCCGCAGCCCCTCTGCTCGACTCCGCCGACCCCCGGGTGGACGGGTCGGCCCGCGCCGCCACCCTCTCGGCGACGCGGATGGCGAAGCGAACCCTCGAGGCCTACCGCGCCGTCCTTGCCGGTGCGTAATAGATTGAGCGCGTGAGCGGCGAGGATCTCAGCGCCCAGGTCGAGATGGCAAAGCGCCGTCTCGAGGAGGCGGCTGCCGCGGCAAGCACCGCGGAGAAGCGGGTCGCCACCGAGATCGAGGCCCTGGAGACCGACTTGGAGAAGGAGCGAGCCCGCGCCTCCGAGGCACTGGAGGCGCTGCGGGCCGCCCACGCCGAGGAGCTGAAGCGCGAGCGCGAAGCGAAGGACCGGGTCGTCGCCGAGGCCGAGAGTCGTCTGGCGGAGATCGAGGCACAGGCCGAGACCGCCGAGCAGCGCATCGCCGACGCCGAGAAACGTGCCGCCGACGCCGAGGGGTCGATCGCTGACGAGCAGGCCCGCGCCCGCGAGGCCGCGGCCGCCTGGCTGCGCGGTCAGGTCGAGGCGATCCGGCGAGAGGCCGGGCAGCGATAGCCGCCAAAGCCGAGTTCGACGTTGTCGTCGTCGGCGGCGGCGCGGCGGGTCTCTGGACGGCGCTGAAAGCGGCCGAGCACGGCGCACGCGTTTGCCTCGTCTCGCGCACTCCCCTCTCCCAAAGTGCCAGCTACTGGGCCCAGGGTGGTCTGGCGGCAGCGCTCGAGCCGGGTGACTCGCCGGAGCAGCACGCGACCGACACGCTCGCCGCCGGCCGCGGGCTCTGCCGGCCCTCGGCCGTGCGGACCCTCGTCGAAGAGGCGCCCGCGGCCGTGCGAGAGCTGCGCTCGCGCGGCGTCGTCTTTGACTTAGACCCCGACGGTGAGCTCTCACTCGGCCTCGAGGGCGGCCATACCCGCCGCCGCATCGTCCACTCGGGCGGCAGCGCGACGGGGCACGAGATCACCTCGAAGCTCGCCGCGATGGTGGCACGCGAGCAACGGATCGAGGTGCGCGAGCGCGCCTCGATGACAGCCCTTTGGAGCGACGGGGAGCGCTGCCACGGCGTGCTCACCGAGGACGGTCGAATCGCCGCCGCGGCCACGGTCCTGGCGACGGGAGGAGCGGCAGCGTTGTGGCGGCGCACCTCGAATCCCTGGGGCGCGATCGGCGCCGGCCCAACTATGGCTGCAGCCGCGGGCGCCGACCTCGCCGACCTCGAGTTCTGCCAGTTCCACCCGACCGCGCTCTTCCTGCCCGGCACCCGCTTCGACGGGCTGCTGATCACCGAGGCGGTGCGAGGAGAGGGAGCGACCCTGCTCGATGCCGCCGGCCGCCGCTTCACCGACGAGCTCTCGCCGCGCGACGCGGTCACCGCGGCGCTGCTCGACCGACTCGAGACCGACGGCACCGAGGCGGTCGGCCTCGACCTGCGCGAGCTCGCGCCCGAGCGTTTCCCCAACGTCTTCGCCTCGCTGCGGGAGGCGGGGCTCGAACCGGCGACCGAACTGATCCCGGTCGCCCCGGCGGCGCACTACACAATGGGCGGCATCGCCGTGGACCTCGAGGGACGCTCATCGCTGGCCGGGCTCTACGCGGTCGGCGAGTGCTCCTGCACCGGCCTGCACGGCGCCAACCGCCTCGCCTCCAACTCGCTCAGCGAGTGCTTCGTCTTCGGTGCCCGCGCAGCGCGGGCTGCGCTCGATGAGACCGCGGCCGACCTGCCGCCGGAGCCGAGGCAGTGGCGCTTCGAGCCGCCGAGCGAAGCGACCCGCGACGCGGTCTGGGCCCTGGCCGGCCCGCGCCGGGACCCCGGGCGCCTGCGTCAGCTCCAGGACGATCCCTTTCCGCTCGCCCGCTCGATCGCGACCTCGGCGCTGGCACGCTGCGAGTCGCGCGGCGGCCACCTGCGCAGCGATTTCCCCGCCACCGATCCGGAGCTCGACGGCGTCCACTTCGTGCTCGGCCCCGACGGGCAGTTGCGCCGCGCAAGCTGTCGCTGAGCTAGCTTCCGGGCGTGCTGCTCGGTGTCGACGTAGGCGGAACCTTCACTGACGCCGTCCTCTTCGACGGCGAGCGACTCCACACGGCGAAGCTGCCGACCACCCCCGACGACCAGTCGCGGGCGGTGATCGCCGCCGTCGAGGCGGTCCTCGAGCGGGCCGGCGCGACGACCTCCGACGTCGACGCCTTCGCCCACGGGATGACGGTGGGAACGAACGCCCTACTGGAGGAACGCGGGGCTCGCACCGCCCTGATCGCAACCCGTGGTTTCGGCGATGTGCTCGAGATCGCCCGTCAAGACCGGCCCGAGCTCTACCGGCTCTGCGCCCCGAAGCCGACAGCGCTCGTCGACGAGGAGCTGCGCTTCGGGGCGGTCGAGCGCACCGGACCCGAGGGTGTAGTTGAGCCGCTGGCCGCCGCGGAGCCTGATCGCCTCGCCGAGCTCGTGCGCGACAGCGGGGCCGAAGCGGTCGCCGTCTGCCTGCTCTTCTCATACCTCGACCCGACCCACGAGCAGCGCATCGCCGAGTACCTGCGCAGCGCGCTCCCGGGCGTGCACGTCTCGGCCTCACACGAGGTCCTGCCCCGCTTCCGCGAGTACGAGCGCAGCTCGACGACCGTGATCGACGCTTACCTCTCGCCCCTGCTCGGGCGCTACCTGGGACGACTCGGCGAGGCCGCCGTCAGCGCCGGCCTGCCACAGCCGATGGTGATGCAGTCCTCGGGCGGTGTTGCCAGCGCCGAGGAGGCAGGCCGCGCGGGCGCTTGGAGCGTGCTCTCCGGTCCAGCCGGGGGCGCCGTCGGGGCCGGTCTCCTGGCCCAGGTCTCCGGCGACGGCAACGCCCTGGGCTTCGACATGGGCGGCACCTCCTGCGACGTCTGCGTGATCGAGAAAGGCGAGGTGAGGCGAACCGACTCGCGCACGATTGCCGGCCGCGTGATCCAGCTGCCGATGGTCGACGTCCACACCGTCGGTGCGGGCGGCGGCTCGATCGGCTGGCAGGACAGCGGCGGCGCCCTGCGCGTCGGCCCGCAATCAGCCGGGGCCGAGCCGGGGCCCGCCTGTTACGACCGCGGCGGTAGCGAGCCCACCGTCACCGACGCCAACCTGCTGCTCGGCCGACTCGCCGCTGACTCGAAGCTGGCCGGCGATGTGGTCCTGGACGCCAGCGCCGCGGCCGACGCCGTTGGCAGACTGGCCGCTGCGCTGGGACTTGGTGAGCTGGAGGCCGCCGAAGGCATCCTGCGGATCGCCAACCAGGAGATGGTCCGCGCCCTGCGCGTCGTCACCGTCGAGCGCGGCATCGACCCCCGCCGCTTCGCCCTGCTGCCCTTTGGCGGCGCCGGGCCGATGCACGCCGCCGCGATCGCCGCCGAGCTCGAGATCAACCGCATCCTCTGCCCACGCGCCGGTGGGGTGCTCTCGGCCCTTGGCCTCTGCGCCTCCGACCGTCGCCGCGACACCGCCCGCACGGTGATGCTCTCCGGCGAGGACTTCACCGGTGAACGGATCGCCGCCGCGGTCGACGACCTGATCGCTGGCTTGGCCGGCGACGACGCAGAGGCAGAGCCCGAAGTCATCTATGAGATGCGCTACGCCGGTCAGGCATTTGAGCTCCCCGTCAGCGGCTCGACCCGTCCCGACCCCGCCGACCTCGCCGAGCGCTTCGCCGCCGCCCACGAGCAGCTCTACGGCCATCGCGACCCCGAGGCCGAGGTCGTACTCGTCCATATTCGCCTGGCGATGGTCACTCCCGGAGCCCGTCCCCGTCCCAGCGCCGCCGCCGGCGAGGTCGAACACGGATCGCGGCAGGTCCGCTTCGATGGCGAGTGGGTCGAGACGCCGGTCCTGCGCGGTGAGCCGGGCGCGGATCTCGCGCTCGACGGCCCAATTGTCTTCGAGCTTCCGGAGAGCACCTTCGTCGTCCCTCCGGCCTGGAGCGTCAGGGTCGACGACTCCGGCACGATCCACGCCACGAGCACAGGTGCAACGCGTTGAGCGCCCCGTACGACCACAAAACGTTGCACCTGGAGCGGCCATGGACCCGGTGACGCTGCAGGTGATGATCGGCGGCCTGCGCGCCGCTTGCGACGAGATGGGCGCGGCGCTGATCCGCTCGGCTTACTCGGCCAACATCAAGGAGCGCCATGACTGCTCGACGGCGATCTTCGATGCCGCCGGAGCGCTGGTGATGCAGGCCGAGCACATCCCCGTCCACCTCGGCTCGATGCCGGACGCCGTCGCCGCGATAGTCGATCTCGAGCAGGTCCCCGACCAGTCCTGGATCCTCAACGACCCCTACCGGGGCGGGACCCACCTGCCCGACATCACGATGATCTCCCCCGTCTTTGCAGAGGCTGAGCTGATCGGCTTCGCTGCCTGCCGCGCCCACCACGCCGATGTCGGCGGGCCGACGCCGGGCAGCATGCCGGCCAATTCCACGCGCCTCGAGGACGAGGGGGTGGTGATTCCCCCAACGCCCGCAAGCGGTGAAGTCCTGCGAGAGCTCGCCGCGCAAATGCGCTTCCCCCAACAGCGGCTCGCCGACCTGCGCGCCCAGGAAGCCGCCAACCGGATCGGCGTTCGCCGTCTCGGCGAGCTTGCCGAGCGGCACGGCCGCCCCCGCCTCCAAGCCGCGATGGAGGAGATCCTCGCCTACGCGGAGCGGCGCACCCGGCAGGCGCTGGCAGCCCTTCCCGACGGCATCTACACAGCCACCGACGTACTCGAGGACGACACCAGCGAGAGCAAGCGCGACGTGCGCCTACGCGTCGAGGCGACGATCAGCGGCGAAGAGCTCGCGCTCGACTTCGGCGGCAGCGACCCGCAGGTGGGCGGCAACCTCAACTGCCCGCTCTCGGTGACCAAGTCCGCCGCCTTCTTCGCGGTCCGCGCCTTGACCGACCCCGATGCACCTCCCTCGGCCGGGGCCTATCGGCCAATCACGGTCAACGCGCCCGAGGGCTGCCTGCTCAATGCCCGCCCGCCCGCCGCCGTCGCCGCCGGCAACGTCGAGACGTCCAGCCGTGTCGCCGATCTCGTCATCGCCGCCCTCAGCGGCGCGCGTTCGGTGCCGGCCCAAGGCCAGGGGACGATGAACAACCTGACCCTCGCCAACGATGAGTTCACCTACTACGAGACGCTCGGCGGCGGTCAGGGCGCCTGCCCAGACGCCGATGGCCCAAGCGCGATCCACGTGGCGATGTCGAACACGCTCAACACCCCGGTCGAGGCGCTGGAGAGCGAATTCCCCCTGCGCGTGCGCGAGCTTTCCCTGCGCCGAGGCAGCGGCGGCGACGGCCAGCACCACGGTGGCGACGGGCTCGTACGCGAGATCGAAGCCCTGGCCCCAATGCGCTACTCGCTGATCAGCGAGCGCCGCCAACACCCACCGCGTGGTCGCGACGGCGGCGAAGACGGCGCCACCGGTCGCAACCTCCACAACGGCGAGCCGCTGCCGAGCAAGTGCGAGGGCGACCTGGCCCCCGGAGACGTCCTCAGGATCGAAACACCCGGTGGCGGCGGTCACCGCAGCCCTTCTACAGAGAAGGGATAGACGTGACGTTCATCACAAATTTTGCAATCCGGGCGGGCTCGTCTAGAATGCGCGATCCGGGCGGGCTTCTTAGCCATGGAATGGGATCAAAGGGGTCCCCCTCCCAGTCACAGCGCTTCAAACCACCTTCTTCTAGGTACGACTTCAAATGCCAATCGCTTTCAAGGAATGGGCCGTAACGGTCCGCGCACTCGCCGAGGGCGAGCAGTTGCTGACCCTGCGCAAGGGCGGGATCCGCGAGGAGAACAAGCACTTCGAGCTCGAGCACGAACGCTTCTTCCTCTACCCCACCTTCGATCACCAGCAGAACAACCTGGTGCGGGAGTCGCATCACCCCGAGCTCGGTCGCGCCCTCGAGGAGGGCGTCTGGCCCGACGAGGAACCGCCCGCCCGCGCACTGCTCCAGGACGGCGGCATCTCGCAACCTGAGCGAGTTCGACTGCGCGCCTGGGCCGAGGTCACCGACCACATCACGGTCACCGACCCGCGCATGGTCGACGGTCTCTCCCCTTATTACGTCTGGACTCCCGACTACGCGGAGAAGCGGCTCAACTGGAAGCGCCGTCACCCCCTGCACGTACTGCTGCTGCGGGTCCATCGCATCCCCCGCCCGGTCACGGTGCGGGTCCGCGAGGAGTACCACGGCTGCCGCTCCTGGGTCGAGGTCGACCGCGAACTGCCCTTCGAGGGCACTCCGGTGATGGCCGACGAAGAGTTCGACCGCGCTCGCGCCGAGATCCTCGGTGTTTGCGGCGCCGCAGAGCCCGCCCTGGTCTAGGGCTGGCTGAGCGGCGCATATCGGCGTCCTCGGTCGCTCACGTGCAGAGCACGCTTCGCTCCCTGCGTCCTTGATCTGCTTGCCCAGACAGCCCTAGTAGGGTCGCGCAATGCCGTGGGTCGAGACAGAATCTTTGAGCTTTACCGCGCGCCACGACAGCGGCGACGCTGCCTTTGCCGAGCGGACTCTGGACCGGATGGAGGAACTGCGGCTGCGCTTGGAGGATCGCTTCGAGGTGGTCCCCGGCGACATCACCGTGGTCGTCCACACCAACCCGGTCTGGCTCTCGCTGGCGCATCCGTTTCTGCCCGCCGCACGCTGGTCGGCGGCGCCGGCGGGCCGCCGCTACCTCGCCGGTTGGCCGATGTCGACCGAGCTGCACGTGCTCAACGACCCGCACATGGAACGGCGCGCTGCCGGCGAGGACTCGCGCGAGGCGCTGCGTGGCACGGCCGAGCGCCTCTACGCGCAGCTCGTCATCGCCGCCAACAACCGCGAGCTGCCACCGTCGTGGACGCCGCGCCGCTTTGCCCGCTACCTGCGCTGGGCCTGGCTGGTCGAAGGCGGCGCCCAGTACTTCTCGCGCCAGGTCGGCTTCTACCGGCCGGCGGTGATCCGCCGCCTGCGCGAGAGCGCCCGGCCCTCGTTTCCCCCCTCACGCCGCGACGCCGTGATCCTCGGCGGCACGATCTTCGACCTGCTCGAAATGGAACGCGGCTCCGAGGCCTGCGAGCGGCTCGCCCTGCACTTGCTGCCCGGCGGGGCCGTGCCGACGATCGAGGCCGCCTTCGACGCCCGCTTCCGCGAGGTCGAGGACGCCTGGCGGGGCTACCTGCGCGAAATCGCCCGGCCCAACGCCGGCTAGCTCTCGCCGGGCGTGTTCTTGAGGACTTCCTGCGCCTGCTCGGCGGTTGCCTCGGTGACGAAAACCTGATGGGGACCGGCGCCGAGGAAGTCGGGGTTGTCGAAGCCCGGGGCCCGCTTGAGCATGCTGGGAATGCCATGCTCGCCGAGCAGGCCCTGGATCATCTCGGCCTCCATCTGAGTCTGGGCGTAAGCGACCTTGACCAGGCGGCCGCTACTCGACGACGAGCTCGACATCGGCGATCGTCAGGTCTTTCAGCCAGTAGCCCTTGACCGCTGGCGCGTCTTCGTCCTGCAGCGAGACGATCAGGTAGATCGCGTCGGGCCAGTTGACCGCCTGGTTGACGTCGGTCTGCGACGGATAGGCGGCGCTCTTGGTGTGCGAGTGGTAGATCGCCAGCATCTCCTTGCCGTCGTCTTCGATCGCCTTCAGCGCGTTGTACTGGCCCTGCGGGTCCATCTCGAAGCGCAGAGGGCTGGCCGCCGAGTTGGTCACCGGAATCACCACGCTCGCCTCGCCATCGACCCCACCGACCATCCCGCAGCACTCATTCGGCAGATCCTCGCGCGCGTGCGCGACCATCTCGTCGATCAGGGACTGGGCAATCCGCATCGTGCGGCGAGGCTAGCGAACGGTCCCTCTTCTCGCCCCGGCGGCGAGCTGGGCGAAGGCACGCCAAGCGGGCTTGGGACGACCGGCCGAGTCGAACAGGCCGGCGCCCTGGCAGAACACGCAGTGGGGATCGGCAACCGCCATGTCTCGCCAGGCGTACCAATCGACGCCGGCGATGTGCCAGCGATCGCGAGCGCCGATCAGCATCCGGTAGGCCCGGCGCAGGAACTTCGCCTGTCCCTTGACCCCCCAGTCGAAGGCGGTTGGCAGCGGACTGGCCGAGGCCACGCCGAGCTCGCTGACCAGCAGCGGCTTGCGACCGTCCCCCGCGGCGGACATCACCTTCCGCGCCTTGCGGACCTGGTAGGCCACGCCACCCAGCCATGAGGAATACGGGTGCACGGCGGCAACGTCGAAGCTGCTGCGCACCCCGGACACTGCATAGAGCTTGCGCAGAAAGGTCCAGGGCAGCATGCCGCCCTCGACGGGCGCCAGCCCGGCGGCAACGATCTCCGCGCCGCGGTCGATGCCGCGAATCGCTCGCGCCGAGATTCGCAGCATGCGGGCGTAGCCGGAAGGCGAGGGCCGCGGTCGCCAGAAGAGGAGGAAGTTGGGCTCGTTCCAGATCTGCCAGCTGCGGATCGGCAGCGCCTTCGCGGCACCGTTCCAGATCGTCCCGCCGGGCCCATAGCGGTGCACCAAGGCAGCCAGGAAACCAGTCCAGCTCTTCCGCGCGCGGGAGCCAAGCGGTGGCCGGGCGGGGTCCTTGGCCAGCCAAGCAGGCGTGCCGTAGACGAAGGGCAAAACGCGTACGCCAGCGTCGGCCGCCGCGGAGATGGTGGCGTCGAGTCCGGTGAAGTCGAGCTCTCCCGGCTGCCGCTCGACCTGTGACCAGGCGATCGGAATCCGCAGGGTCCCCACCACACCCCGCATCCGGCCGAAGTCGGCGGCCGTGAGCGCCCCCTGCGGGACTACGCCAATGAAGTCCCGCGGCACCGCCGGCCGGGCCGCCGCCGATGGCGGCCCGGCAAGCGATGAAGCGAGGGTCGCGGCGACAAGTGCCGCAAGCACGATCCGTCGCACGGGACTTGTCCCTACTGGCTAAGGCGGTTGTGACCCGCTCCACCGCGGAGGACGTCGCGGCCTTTGCCGCCGATCAGGCGATCGTCGCCGCGGCCACCGCAGATCAGGTCGTTACCGCCGCGACCGAAGACCCGGTCGTTGCCGGCGAGCGACGCGATCACGTCACGACCGGGCGTGCCGACCAGCTTCTCGCCATGGCGCGTACCGACGATCGTCGCCCGGTGACCCTGGCAGCGCGAGCCGCTGGTGCCGCCGAGGAAACGAATCAACAGTGCGGTTGGCGATTCGCAGGTGCGGATGCACTGCCCGCCCGAGGTCAACGCCACGAGGCTGCGCCCCTGCTGCAGGCCGATCGCGACGGCGCGGTTGGCCGCCAACGAATCCAGTCGAATCATCGAGCCGCCGGCAAAGGTGGGATCGCGCCGACCGCTCGAGCGCAGTCGCAGCAGGGCGAACCTTCTCGGTCCGAAGCCCGGCCCGCGATCGGTTCCCAGCGGAGCACTGCCGGCGATCAGCAGCCTGCCCGCCCGATCGACCTTGGCACCGCTGACATCGAGGAAGGTGTGCCTCAGGTAGGCGATGCCGCGGCGGCCGAATTTCGAGTCGAGGGTGCCGGCCGCTCGCAGCTTCATGACAAAGGCATCGCCCTTGTCGTTGCGGCCGGAGCCGACCACGTAGATGCCGCCTTTCGGCAGCACGATCAGGGCGCCGACGCCGGTCCGATCGGAGACGTCGTCGATGAAGCTCTCCCCCTGGCGACCGAAGCTGTTGTCGAAGGCGCCGGTCTCGTCGATGCGCGCCAGGTGGACGGCACGGCCGATCGGGCAGCATCGCGGCCCGGCGATGATCGTCTTGGTGCCGCTCAGCGCCATGCCTCCGAGGCCGGAGCCGAGGCTGGTGATCAGCGGGCTGCCGTCGCGAAAGCTCGGGTCCGGGTTGCCATCCGCGGTGTAGCGGGCGATCAGCACAGCGTCTCCGCCGTAGCCCGACTGGGGCTCGGCGCCGACGACGATGCGGCCGTCCGCTTGAATCGCGAGGCGAACGCGGTCCACCGGCGCGCTCAGGTGGATCTTGGCCACACCGCCTTTGCCGAAGCTGGTGTCCGGATTTCCGTCGGTGTTGAGCCGGGTGAGGACGAGGTCGCCTTCGTCGGTCGAACCGATGACGACGCGACCGTCCGGAGCCACCGCCAGCGATCCGTTGCGGCTGGGGTGAAAGCCGTCGGCCGAGCTGAAGACGGCGCGCACCCCGGCGAAGCCGAACGTGCTGTCGAGCAGGCCGCCCGGAGTGAAGCGACTGACCAGCAGTTCGCCCGCGCAGGGTGAGACCGAGCAGCGCTGCGCCGAGCGCAGGACGTAGATCTCCCCGCCCGGGGCCACCACCATGTCGATCGGAGAGACGTAGACGCCTTTCTCGCTTTGGACCCGGGCGACGCCTTCCTGCCCGAAGGTGCGATCAATGTCCGCGGGTGCAGCGCCGGCGGCGCTCACCACGCTCGCGAAAAGGCAGCTGCACAGCAAGAACATCCGGACGATTCGTGACGACATCAAGAACATCTCCCCCCTGCTCTAGTTCGATTGACCAAACTCTCTTGGCCGCTCAAACACGATGAGTGAGGCGAGTTGCGGTCCGGCTAGCTGAAGGGAGCTACCACCAGACCGTGGAATCGAGGTTTTCGATCTCCTCGATCGGCTTGGTGTAGACGCCGGAGGAGAGGTACTTCCAGCCGTCGTCGGGGATCAGGAAGACGACGTTGCCGCCGTCAAGCTCGCCGGCGATGCGGTGGGCGATGCGGGCGATCGCGCCGGAGGAGACGCCGGCGAAGACGCCCTCCTCGTCGAGCAGCTTGCGGGTCCAGACGATCGCGTCGCGGTTGGAGACCATGATCTTGCGGTCGAGCAGGGTGATGTCGATGATCGGCGGGATGAAGCCGTCGTCGAGCGAGCGCAGGCCGTCGACCAGCTCGCCCTGCATCGGCTCGGCGGCGACGATGAGTGTCTCGGGGTTCTCCTCCTTGAGCCGCCGGCCATTGCCCATCAGGGTGCCACCGGTACCGAGGCCACCGACGAAGGCGGTCACCTCGTCGAGCTCTTCGAGGATCTCGACCGCGGTGCCGTTGTAGTGAGCGTTGGGATTGGCCTCGTTGCCGTACTGGTAGGGCATGTAGTACTGCGGGTCCTGGGACATCTCGAGCGCCACCTCGACGGCGCCGTTGGAGCCCTTGGGGCCCTCGGAGTAGACGATCTCCGCCCCGTACATCGTCAGCAACTGGGCGCGCTCCGCGGTGACGTTGTCGGGCATCACCACCTTCAGCTTGTAGCCCTTGCGGCGGCAGATCATCGCCAGGGCGATGCCGGTATTGCCGGAGGTCGGCTCGAGGATCGTCTGGCCGGGCAGGATCAGGCCGTCTACCTCCGCCGCCTCGATCATCGACTTGGCGACGCGGTCCTTGACCGAGCCGGTCGGGTTGTGACCCTCGAGCTTGGCGTAGATGCGGACGTCGGGATTGGGCGAGAGTCGCGGCAGCTCGACCAGCGGCGTGTTGCCGATCGACTCGACGATATTGCCGAAGCGGCCCCCGCAGGGTCGGTTGAGAAGTTCAGACATCGCTCGCCAGTCCCTTACTTCAAAAAGTATAGCGTCGGGCGTTCGGCCCGTGGGGAATTACGAAGGCTTTTTCAACCGCCGGCCATCGCCGGAAGGATCACAACCGTGTCGCCCTCTTTGACGGCTGTGCCCAGGCCGTCCAAGACCCGCACGTCCTCGTCGTTGAGGTAGACGTTGACGTAGCGGTTGAGGTCGCCGTCCTCGCCGAAGAGCTGCTCGGCGGTGCCGGGGTGCTCGGCGGTGAGGGCACGCAGGACCTCCCCCACGTCGGAGCCGGCGGCCTCGACTTCAGGCGCCCCGCCGGTGTGGGGACGCAGGACGGGAGGTATGCGAATGGTCGCCATGAAGGCGGTGATCCTAGCCTAGGAGGCCAGCGTCTGGCGGTCGCCGCCGGCGCCGGCGCAGAAGGCGTCGTAGTCGGGGAACTTCCCCATCTCCGACTCCGGGATCTCCTCGGCCTGCTCGCCGCAGATCGGGCAGTCGGGATCGCGGCGGACCTTCAGCTCGGTGAAGCGGGTCCCCAACGCGTCGTAGAGCAAGAGGCGCCCGATCAGCGGTTCGCCCTTGCCGAGGATCAGCTTGATCACCTCGTTGGCCTGCAGGGTGCCCATCGTCCCCGCCATCACTCCGAGCACCCCGTTTGCCGAGCAGCTCGGTGCCAGCTCGGCCGGCGGCGGCGTCGGATAGAGGCAGCGGTAGCAGGGGCCCTCGAAGGGCGCAAAGGTCGAGATCTGGCCGTCGAAGCCGAGGATCGAGGCGGAGACGACCGGCTTGCGCAGCCGCACCGAGGCGTCGTTCAGCAGGTAGCGGGTGGGGAAGTTGTCGGCGCCGTCGACGATGATGTCGTAGTCGGAGATCACGTCGAGGATGTTGCTCGCGTCGAGCCGGCCGTTGTGCTCGACGACTTTCACGTCGGGGTTCAGCCCTTCGATGAAGATGCGGGCCGACGCGGTCTTCGCCATCCCGATCCGTTCGGTGTTGTGGATCACCTGGCGCTGCAGGTTTGAGGCGTCGACCACGTCGTCGTCGACGAGGCCGATCGTGCCGATCCCGGCCGCGGCGAGGTAGAGCGCCGTCGGCGCCCCGAGCCCGCCGGCGCCGAGCAGCAGCACCTTCGCGTTCAGCATCTTCACCTGACCGTCGACGCCGACCTCGGGCAGCAGCGTGTGGCGCGAGTAGCGGTCGCGCTGCTCGGGCGTCATCCCCTCGGCGGCGATGACCGGCAGTCCCTGCTCCTGCCAGGCGAGGATGCCGCCGGCCATCGAGGCGACGTCGGCGTAGCCCAGCGCTTCCAGCTGCTCGGCCGCCTTGTAGGAGCGGTTGCCGCTGCGGCAGTAGAGGATCGTGCGGGCAGACTTGTCGGGCGCGGCTGCAGCAATCTCGTCGCGCAGCAGGCCGGGCGGCACCAGCTTGCCGCCGTCGAGGTGGGCCTCCTGGTACTCGTGAGGCTCGCGCGTGTCGATCAGGACGACATCGCCACCCTCGATCTCCTGCTGCGCCTCGAACGGCTCGATCTCCTCGACAACAGCCGTCACCTTCGTCTCCGCACCGTTCGCCACAGGCAAATCTCCTAAATCCGGATCAGCATTACTTCAAAAAGTATAGCTAGGGTTGAAGCCGGTAGTGGGTCAGTTTGACTGACCGTCAAGCATCAGCCCCGGATCAGACCGTCGATGCGGCCTCGGTACTTGCCGCCGTGCGCGCTTGCGACTGATTTCGCAACAGCAGAAGGCAACAGAAGCTCCCCACGAGAACCACTAGCGATCCCAGGATGTCGATCACGGCTCCCGCCAGGATCATGTCGGCACCCAGGCGATTCGCGGGCGACAGCGTCTCTCCGGCGTGAGCATCGGCCGTCTTGGCCACCATCACAAAGCCAACGCTGCTTATCAACGCTCCGAGAATCAGCATCCCCCAGCACAGGCGTTGGATGCTGGGCAGATCAGAGAGGCGGCTTGGATCCGCCTCCTTCCGTTTGGTCCGTCTCGTGTCTCGGAACCACGTGAGCATTAGGACTGCCGTGGCGGCGGCAACCGCGATGCCGACCGCATACCAAACTTTGTAGGAGGCGCTGAAAGGTTCGTAATGAGCATCGTTATTCAGGAGAGCACCCAAAGCTCTCACTGCTTCTCCAAGCGTGCTGAGGAGGTGCGCTCCCATCGCAAGGATGAGCAGAACAGCTGCCGCGCCTGCCAGGTACGTACGCCAAAGAGGTGGTTGCGCTAGATGCTGATTGGCTGGGTCCATGCGTAGGGCCTACCCTGCCCGCTTGAATTTAGTCCAGCAGCGCCGCGATCTCTTCCAGCGACCAAACGTGATCGGTGACCCCGGCAGCCATCGCCGGCGTCCGGGGATAGCGCTCCTTCAGAGCTTTGTGAGGGCGGGCGAAGTTGTAGTGCATGAAGTGCAGGGAAACGGCGTGGGAGAGGTTCTCGATCTTGCGGCTGAATCCGTTGGTGAGCCGCGTGAAGCGGCGCATCCCCATCCGCATCGTCAGGTTCTGGCGCTCGACGTAGCTGGTTGAGATCCGATCCGGATCAGGGTTGCCCTTCCGGGTCAGGCGCTTCGTCCCGGTGCAGACAGCCGGGCTGTATTTGCCCGGCTCCCCGCCCGAGGCATAGGTCTTATGGATCTGCGCCCAATCGACCTGATGGCGGAAGGACGGCCCCACGGTCCCTTCGTACATCCGGTGCCCGTCTGTCGATAGCTGGATGCGGTTGCCCATTCGGCTCGCCAGGTCGGTCAGGAAGACTTCGGCATCATCCGAGGTCCGCTCCCCGACCAGCCAAGAGGGGACCAGCTTCGTGTCGGCGCAGATCGCCGTGAACGTCCAGACATCGCCGTAGCCCGGCGTGCCCTTGAACTGCTCCGGCACGTTCTTGTTCTTGGCGTAGCAATACGCCCAAATCTCGTCGGCCTCGACCACTTGACAGGGGAGATCGACAAGAACGCCGTCCTGGTACTCGGTGCAGGCTTCCCCGAGGTCGACCAGCAGCTTCGTGATCGTGTTCTTGGCCGCTCCGGTCATTCGGACCGTGGCGCGGATGCTGTTTCCCTCCACCAGGCAGCCGATGATCTGGGCGCGCTTCTTGGTGGACAGCCTGTTCATACTGACCATTATGCGTAAGCGACCGGACGGGAAAAGCAGCTTGCTCGGCATTTGGCCGAGCGGAGAAACGAGAGGCGATGCTCTTAAGGCGAGGGGCAGCTGAGTGCTGAGCGCTAGGCCGGGGAATGCTGCCGGTTACCGAAGAACTCATTCATGAGCTTTTCGTACCCACCGTCCACTCGGCTATTCTGCGCTTCAGCTTCCTCGGCCGCCGCGTTGGGGAAGAGATCCTGCTTGATCTCGGCTATCGAGCCGTATCGCTTGGTCAGGGCCGAGCTGGCGCTCGGATCCGCAGTCCGGGTCGCTTGTTTGCTTGCTTTGGCCATGTTCCTCACTCTCGATAGTAGTTGGCCAGGAAATGCGGGTTCAAGTCTGTCGTGAAGTAGTGCTTGCGCTTGATCCAAATAAACCCGTCGCCGCGCGAGATTACGGCGACATCGATCGGGCCGCCAACGGTCTCTGCCTCTGGCGTGACTCGGCGCTTGAACGACGTTAGATTGATGAGCGACTCGGCCATCTCGGCGAGTTCGGTCTTCGGAAGCATGCCCACGATGTCGATGATCGGCACGACGTTGTTTTCCCGCGAAAACTGGTCTAGGGCATTCTCATAATCGCCGCGGACAACCTCAATGCATTTCTCGCGGAATGCCGCTTGGAGCGCTGTGCGTTTCGCTTTCGAAAGATTGAGATGCTCGCCAACCTCCGCCACCAGCGCGGGTAGTCGCTCGCCCCACCAGTCGTGGAGATGGGCCCGGAGGTCTTCGTCTATTCCCGCCATGAACGTGTCGACCTGCTCACGTTGTGCAAAGGGAATGATCGCGGCCCGATTGCCGGGTCCCACGTCGATCGGGCGACCTTCGACGTACTTCAGCTTGTCGGCTATGACAGCTTCGAAGTCAAACCGTCGCAGGCGCGGGAACACGTCATCGCTACCAAACCCAGCGATCACGATCCCGGAATGCGTCGGGAGGCGTTCGAAGGGCAGGTCCTTTGTGGCTACCCAGGGGAGCAGCTGGCGGAGTTGCCGGGTCGCGCGCGTAGAGAGCGGGACTTTCTCAAAGGTGGCCTCGATCGTTGCGGTGACCAGCTTTGAGTATTTCTTCCTCACGGCCTCCCTGTAGCCCTTTGGAAGGCCACGCCTAGTCGCCGCCTCTTTCCAGCGTTTGTGGTGCCAGCTGATCGAGCCTTCAATCCGCTCGACCACTTCTTTCCCACTTGGCTTCTCGCCTTTGGATATGAGCCCTCTGACTTCCCTGAATGCATCGCCGAGGATCGCGTCGAACAAAGAGTAAGTAAGGATTGCGACGCTTCGCTCCTGGGCCTCGGCCGGGAAAAGCTTCGTCGCCCCGTCGAAGAACTTGAGGAAGTGGGCAGCATGCTCCTCCAAGCTCGGAAAGCACCTCTCTCCTAGCTGGCGGCGGTACTGCTTGACGATCGTTTCCCAGGGCACGCCGTGGAACTGGGCGGTGTCGTAAATCATCAGCGCTACCGGGTGGTATTTCGATAGCGCGAAGATCTTGTTCGCCGACGTAAAGATCTTGGCCGGGCCAGTCACAGCGCTGTCGGCGGCGAGCGCAATCGCCTCCTCGTTCATCACCGCGATCTCCGCAGTCACCGATCCTCCCAGTCGGTCATTGGCGGGAGACTATTCGATTCCTTAAGACGTACTGACTAGGACCCGGACGACCAACGCGCGTTGGCGGCCCGCTTCGCGGCGCTTGAGCGCTCCTCAGCGCTCATTCGTGCAGCACGGACCTTCCCGCCCTTTTCCCCGCCAGCACGTCCCGCCTGCGACTGCTGGCTTTCCGGCTCCGGCGGCGTCTCGTCGGTCGCATCGCCAACGATGGCAGCGGCGAGACGATTCAAATCAGCGGGCTTCTTCGACTGCTTGGCCATGTTCAGAGCGTAGCGGTGTCGTCGGGCTTGAACTGGCCGTAGCGAACATCTCCCGGCTGCCAGACGATCCCCTCGAAGAAGTCGCCCGGATCTACTTCGAGCGCAGCAGCCAGCTTGGCAACCGTGTCGACACGGGCGACTCGCAGCCCGCGCTCCAAGTGGCTGATCTCGGTCCTATGCACTGAGGCGCGTACGGCTGTCTCTTCCTGGGACTGATCAGCCCGCTTGCGGATGCGGGCCAGGTTGGCCCCGAACTGCTTGGCGACGCTCACCAGGCGTCCAATCGGTGCGCGTGGTAGGCGGCGTCGGTCACGAGGATCGTCTGGCCGTGAAGTCGGACCAAGCCGTAATCGCTGAGCCTCCTCACGGCGCGCTCGACGGCTTCCTTGTTGCCGATCTCCCTACTCATTTCGAGCATCGTTCTGTGGTGCGGATGACTGGCCACGGTAAGGGCCAAGACCGCCCGCTCCGTGCGTTCGGGGTCTCTCGGCTCATGCCGAATACGCTTTGCCTGCATGGGGAGCTTCGCCTCCTCGTGCCAGGCGCCCGGGCGTTCCACCGCCGCGGGCGCCATTTCGTCTGTTGGTCAGACGAAGCTAGCGCGAGATCGGCGCTGCGTGGGCGTCATTTGAAACTGACCCACTACCTTGAAGCCTGGCTATAGCTGCGTGGCCAACAATCCGAAGAAGCCGGCGAGGATCGTCGCCATCGTGCCCGCCGCGGTCTGAATCATCAGGCGCTGCATAGTGTCGAAGCGGCGTTCCATGGCGTCGAAACGAATGTTCATTTCTGTACGTAGTTCGCGGAAATCGGTGCGCAGCTCACGGGCGTCGGCATCGAATCGATCATGCTGCACGTCGATCCGGTCGAATCGCTCTTCGAGCCTCTCATCGGTCCAGCTTTTTGCCATTGCCTCCATGATTGCACCGTAACGATCTGTCTGCGACGCGTGGCGCGCGTATTGCACAAATGCGAGACGAAACAGGCACCGCCTACGTCGACCTCAGGCGAATGGGCCTCCGTCACGCCGCTTCTTCAGAGATGCGGCTTGTCTCCTCGCTGCCCAGGTAAGGGATGAGCAGGTACTGGACCAGCTCGACGGCCGCCTCGGGCAGCTGCTCGGTCCGACCCGCGTCGACGTAGCGACCGATGGTGACGAGAACGCCACCGAGCAGCATCTCCTCCAGCTCGACCGGCAGGCCCTCCTCGCGCGGGCGGCCGGCCCGCAGTGCCTCGGCAAACTTGCCCATGACGAGTTGGTGGCGCTCGCGGGCCGCCGGACCGGCTTGGGTCACCTCGACCGCGAAGAGGTGGGCGAGATCGGGGTTCTCGGCGAGCAGGCGGAGTACCGCGGCGACCCCGCTGCGCACACGAGTCGGCCACTCGGCGGTGGCGTCGACGGTGCGCTCGAGGTGCTCGCAGATCCAGTATGCGGCGGCGTCATAGGTCGCCAGGAAGCAATCCTCCTTGCCCTCGAACTGGGAGTAGAAGGCGCTGCGCGAAACGCTGGCCTCACGCGTTATGTGGGCGATAGTGGTGCCGGAGTAGCCATGTTGCGGCAGCACCCGCAGCGTCGCGGCGACGATGCGAAGGCGTTGGTTGCCGGCAACGAATGAGCGCGGCAGGCCGTGCCGCCCGGGAGGAAGGCGCGTCTTGAAGTGCCCGGAGGGCGGGTCACCTCGGGCCATGCTGCGTTATGCCTGTGCGACCCGCTGCTCGACCAGGGAAGGCGAGACATCGGCGAGCCCGGCGGCGCACAGGTAGCCACGAAGCAAGTCGTGGTCCTCCGACAGCCGCTCGGCTTCGTCGGCGAGCAGCCGGCCGGAGATGTGTGAGGCGAGCCCGCCGGCGAGCAGGCGCACGGTCTCATCGGAGGTTTGGCCATCGAGGGCGCGCAAGGCGTCCGCCAGGCGACCCAGCGAACGCTCGTACTCGTCCCGAGCGGACCGCGACGCGGCGAGCGCCTCGACAAAGAGCAAACGGGCGGTCGCCGGCTCGGCGGCGAGAAGGTCGAGGGCCGCTCCCAGCCCCACTGAGAGCTGGGCGTCCCAACCGCCCTCCTCGCCGACCGCCGCCTCGATCGCGGCCACAAGCCGCCCCACCCCGTCTTCGAAAGCCGCGGCGAAGCAAGCCTCCTTGCTCTCGAAGCGCTCATAGAAGGTCGCCCGCGAAACGCCTGCAAATTCGAGCACGTCGGTGACCTTCGTGTCCTCGTAACCGTGGTAGACGAGGGCGGCGGCGAAGCCATCGAAGATGCGCCGTCGCTGGTTCGCGACCACCTGCTCCCGCGAAAGCGAGCGAGGTCGGATCTTCTCCACCTCGGGCAGCGGGGCGCCTGGTCGGCGCCGCTCCGCCCGTGACGAGCGACTCGTGCTGCGGATCTCTTGCTCAGGGCTCATACCAGCGCAGTTCTCAAGTGGAGATGCCGAGCTATACAAACACGTCAGTTCGCGTTTGTCAAGATACGCACGTGGTTTTTCTGACCGCAGACTGCTCCGGAGACAACCAGCTGCGACCCATCCGAGCGGCAGTGCCGCCCGAACGGGTCGCAACTAAACGCGGCCCCCAGCGGGAGCCCTACGCACGACTATTCGTAAGCCGTGAACAGCGTACTGCCGGTGAAAGCACCATCTGAGTAAGTACCTTCAGCCACTCCACAACCTGTGGTGATGTGGTATTTGATGGCAGACATATTGGCAATCGCTTCGACCTGCCGTGATTTTCCTGATCCCACGTTTTTGAACGTGTAGTTTTCCCCGGCTGGGGTGTAACTAGGGATTGTGACCGTGCATCGCGTGGTCCCATCAAAATTCACGACCCGGTAGGTAAGTTCATTTCCTGCGGAGCAGCTAATGCCGCCGTTGCCTTCACCCGAAGATCCCAGGAGTTTGAAGGTCAAAGAGCATCCAGTTACGGTTGGAGTAACCACATATGACCCCGCGAGAGTGCAAGTACCGTATTCCGGTGTCGCGACCAGTTCGCTGGCTGCAGCTGACAGCTCCGTGTTGAGCTTGGACGTTTTACACTGAATTGATCCTGCCGCAGGCATTTTGAATTTATGCTGTGAAACCTGCGTGCCAGTGATCAATGCTGGATAGATTTCGGCGGCGAAGTTGGGCCCAGCCCCGAAGTAAAGCCCCTGAGCAGGTGCACCGGTGGCTCCTGAAATATGAACAGAACCAAAAACTTCCCAAGTCGTTTTGTAGACCCCGTCAGTGTGCAGTTTTCCTTTTTCGCAGGATATTTCATATTTTAGTCCAGTAAGGACTTCTGCCTTGACAGTAATTACTTGGGCCATCCCATCGTTGGCGAAGCTTGCAGGCAGGCCCGTCTGCGAACCGATTAGAGCTGAGCAAGAGCTTACGATTGGTACTTCGATAACATTGCCCGCTGGGCAGATAATGTCAAACATGCCTTTAACAGTGCTCAATCGTTCAGCGATACCGGTATTAAAAGTGAAATAGCAACCATTTGTTTTCATACCACAACTTGAATCGTTTGCCACCAGTGTAGATACGCTTGTTGCTTGGCTGCTGAGGGATCCACTCAGGGTAGGGCTAGTGCATAGCTTAGCTCCCCAGCTGGTACTCAGTTTACCTGTTTCGCCAGCAGCTTTCCCCAGAAGGGACGCTGTGTATGCCGACGACCTGAAGTAGGCCTGAGAGGCCGATGCCACACTCGCTACCGTCGATAGGGCGACGATAGCGAGAATCGCGAGTCCCAAGAGTTTCAAACTTCTCACTGTTGCCTTCTTTCTTCCTGCGGCTTTGCCGCCAGGGAATTGGGTGACTGTGCATCGCAGTGAGCCTCCCAGTCTCAAATTGAACGGCGGTGATCCACTTTGGGAAAATGTCACCTAAGCTGCTTCCCGCTTCGGGATGGAATTCCCAAGCTCTTCCAAGCTCAGTGCTACCTCAATCTGAATGGCGCACTCGCTCAGCGGGGAGTTCAACCGTTCCTCAACCAGACGCAAGCGGTTGAACACAGTGCGACGAGTGACACCCAGCGACGCGGCGGCGGAGGAGACCTTGCGTTCGGCGGCAAAGTAGGCGCGGAGCGTTTCGCGAAGAGTAAAGCCTCCATTTCGCTCATTTGAGAGCGGGGAGAGGTAAAGGGAGTGGAGCGAAGTAGTTAGCAGGTCGTCATGAAGCGTCGAAGCGAGCAGAGCAACGTCGGCGTAGCGCACAACGGACTTTCCCATACGGTGGGCAAGGGGCATCGCAGCACCGGCCTGCCGATGAGTAAGCCTCCAGCCTGATAAGCCCTCTCCCGGCTCGCCAATGGCTACGAAAGTCCCCTCGGGCCACTCTGAGGAGAGGACGCGCACCAGCTCGATGGGATCGATCCTGCGCCGTCCGGCAAGCCAAACCCAAACCGTACCCTCACCGCGGTGGATCGTCAGCATACGGCGGTTGAAAAGAGTGGGCAGCTCACGGATCGGTGCTTTGGATTCAGGGTCCGAAATAACCATCCCAATGTGCCAAGGGTCGAAGTCATAGTTCAGCTCGGACGTCTCCAGCATCTCGCCGGCAAGCAACCGTTCGACCCGCTCGGCGCGGCGTTCTTCAGCGGTTGGCGTCGATTGGCGGTCAGTGGCCTTGGTGTACTCGTCGCTGACATCCGCCAGCAGGCGATCGAGAAGGGCTGCCTGGGCACGAAGCAACAACTTGAGCTCAGAGTCGCCGAGGAGACGGTCCTCGGCTACCTCCTGAACCAGGAAGTCCCCCAGCACCGTGTAGCCGGCGAGATAGCGACGCAAAACCGTGTCGAGGCTGACACGATTCTGGGCGGCGAGGCGCGCTTGGGCAAGCAGGGCACTGGGGACCGAGGAAGTGTGCGCCTCTCCGTGCTCGATGCCCGCAAGCCCATAGTCGACGGCGGCGGAGACCGCTGCGCGCAGTCCCTCGGCGTAGCTGGGATCAGCGCGCTGCGTAGGGTCCGAGATCGCATAGACCCGGGTCAACACCTCCTGCTCGATCTCACCACGGCGCGCCTGGAGGCGGGCGACTAGATCAGTTCGGGCCTGGACGGCGGAGGTCAGCGGCATCTTGACTAGGCGAACCCCAAACCCCTACTGCCCTTGCGCCACAAAGGACAGCGCCCCCACGGCTTCACCGGCCCTGAAGACCTCCTCGCGTTCAGCGAACGCTTCGTTTAGCGTCGCGGCGGTCTGTGCCTGCAGGCTCAACGGGGCGCCGGCCACCGAGATCGTGCGGGCCTTGGCATCGGAGGAGACGCCCGCCGCGGCGAAGCTTGCGTCGAGGAGTCCGATCCGTCCGAGCTTGCCGGGGAAAGCCGGTGTCGGCTCGACGTCGACTTCGGCGCTCTGGCTCCCCACCCCGAGGTCGAGCCATGACTCCTGCCAGAAGACTTGCCCGGCGCCGAGCTGCAGCAGTTCAACGCTCCCCCCCGTGCGCAGCGTCCCTGCCGATCCATCGGGGGCAATCGCCCCGCCGAGAACGATCGGGAGAGTGAAGGCTGTTCCGGAGCGTTCGGCGGGGAAGATCGGGTTGACAGAGACGAAGCGGCTGGCCAGCTTGGCGAGAAAAGCCGGGGCAAAGGCGAGGGTCGCCCGGCCCGATTCCAGGATCGTGATCAGCTGCGGCTGGGCGTTGCTGGTGAGCGAGCCAAGCGGCTGGCCCGCGGTGAAAGGAACCTGGGGGCGCAGCTTCTTGTTGAGCCGGGTGGCCACCTTGGCGCTGAGCTCCAGGGCCTTGGCCGAGAAAGCGGTGCCGAAGCCCTTGCGTTTGGAGGAAAGCTTCGAGGAGGTGGCGATCTTGAGCTGGCTGCCGCCGACCTTGGCGATCAGGGGCGAGTGCTTGGTTTTGACCGTGAGGCTTCTGAGGGGGACGCGCTTTCGCCCTCCCTCGAAGACGATCGTGCCTTCCTGCTCGATCTCCCCCTTGCCGGTGGTCGGATCGACGTTGCCCCCTGAGACTGGCAGCGAGATCGCGTTGCCTTTGCGCTTGGCCCCGGCGGAGACGGTGAGCGCCACGCCATCCTTGGCGAGAAAGGAGGCAAAGCGCTTGTCCAAGACGAGCCTCGTGGTGCCGGCGCCAACCGGGTCGTAGGCCGCCTGGGCGGCCTGAGCCATGGCGAAAAGGGCCACGAGCACGAGGATGACCGCGGCCCTTCTCATTCGGCCACCCCACAGGTCTTGTTCACGCTGGCTCCCAAAGACGGCCGCCCGGCGAACTCAAAGCTCGCGTAGGCGAGCGGAAAGGAAGCCCGCCTTGCCGCCTTGGGGGCCGGGCAGGCGGCGTTGAAGTACGAGAGCTGCTTGCCGCCGAAGCGATATTTGCGCCGCAAGGTCAGCTTGATTCGGTCCAGGTAACCCCAGGAGCCCAGGGCCTGGGGAAGCGATGCCTGCAACTCGGTTCCGTAGGGCCCTTTGGAGACGTGTTTGATCGAGAACGGGATGACGAAGGAGGTGGCAAAGGGGTGGGTGGTGTAGATGTGGGTGAGGATCACCGGCTTTCCCTTTTCACGCCCGTTGAAGATCAAGAGGCGACCCTGGGTTCGGTAAGCGCCCTGGTCGGGCAAGACGATGTTTGCCCAAAACTGCCCGGAGCCGATCAGGGCATCGCCGCAGCGCTCGAGCGCTCGCTGGGTCGAGGCAGGCTGCACTTCGGGGGTGCGGCAGGCGGGCAGTCCCTTTGACTGCAGCAGCCCGTGGCGGTTGACGTTAATCGTCAGCTTCTGCAGCTGCGGCGGGATGCCGCCCTTGGCGCTTTGCAGGTGCCCGGCGACGAAGACCGCGATCGGCGCCGGCTTGGTTCGAGGCAGCTTGTAGGGCTTGATCTGGGAGAGGACGGTAATGCGCAGGCCTCCCTGCTGGATCGTTGCTGCGGTTGCGATCACCGCGCTCGCCAAGAGCATCGTCAAGCCAAGGGCCCCCGCCCGCCTGCGCACCACTTAGCCGGCGCGGCGCGTTGCCGCCCGCTTTTGTCGTTTGGCCTTCTTGCCTTTGCCACGGCACTTGGTCTGCAGCTCGGGCTTGGTGTTGGAGACCTTGCCGTTTTGGCCGGTGAAATTGACTTCAGCCTTGTGGGTGCCCTTGCAGAGGTTGGTGCTGTTAACGAAGAGACCCTTCTTGCCTCCTTGCATCTCCAAGACGAAGCTGGAGACAGGGGCGTCGGGCGCCGCTTCGAAGGTGTTGCGGATGCCGCCACCCTTGACCGAGTCCACCTTGCCGACCAGGTCGAAGTCGACCTGGGAGTTGTGCAGGGCGACCACCAGGTCTGGGAGCTGATGCTCTGAGGAGCGCAGGAAGACCGGGCCGGTGAGCGGTTCTCCCAGGATCGGGGTCACTGCTTTTGCCTTGCCGTAGACCGAGCCCGCCGGGCACTGGGCACCGTTGCCGGCACCGGCTTTGAACTGCGCCCTGGTGCAGATCGTGTTGAAGTGGGCGTTCTCGATGAACTCCGACTTGGGCAGGGTGACCTGGGCGCGGGCGATGCCGGCTTCGCCGATGCCGTTCATCTTCAGGGTCGCCCTGAAGGCGGGGTGGGCGCCGCGGTTGGTCTTGCCGATCAGCCTCAAGGCGAGCTTGGGCTTGAAAGGCAGCGCGGCGCAGTCAGCTGCCTGGAAGGGAGTCGAGACCGTGATCGGGCGGTCGTCTGCTTCAGAGCCGAAGTCAAGACCTGAGCCCAGAAGCGTCGATGCGGTAGAGGTGCGGGTGCAGTCAGTCGGGTTGAGCACGAAGTTCGGCCTATCAACGTAGGCCCTGATGTCCCTGAGATGGACCGGGATGCCCCGGATGATGTGGGGGATCGGGTCCGAGCCGGTGGCGTCGATGAAGACTTCGGCGGTCTCGGGGTTGATCCGGAGCGCTTGGCGCACCACGACCGTGCCGAGGTCAAAGGGACCGACACGAGCGGCGGTGATCGCCGCGATAGAGAGGTTGGACCCGTTGTAAGGGCCGGCAAGGTAGATCTTGCCGGGGGCGTAGGCCAACGAGGGGCCGACTCCGGCTCCGGCCAAGGAGCGCCCGACCTGAGAGGCGGCGGGGCAGGATGGATTGTCGAGCTCTTCCTGTCCGCCATGGGGGCCGGTGCGTGCCCTGGCCGCGGCAATCGCCGCATCGGAGCAGTAGGGGACTCCGGCCAGCTTGCCGGTGATCCCCGGCGGCAGCTTGATCGAGAAGTGGGTGATCTCTTGTTCTGAGTCGCTTCTGAACAACCTGACGTTGAAGGGGGAGAACCGCCCGGCGGCGTTGTTGATGCTTCCTGCGATCAGGCCCGGCCTGAAGGGAGGCAGGCCTCCCGAGGGACAGGGGCCGCTTTCAGGGCCGCTGATGATCTGGAAGGCGGAGGTCGTGGTAACCGGGGCTCCGCCGGCATAGGGGTAGAGGGTGGCTTCGGCGTTATAGGTGCCGCAGCCGGGGGGACTCGCCAGGGGGGATCTGGTGCCCTCGCGGAAGTGCAGGCGGAAGTGGGAGAAGGGCAATTGCGGCATGTCTTCTGCGACCGTGGTCAGCCTCCCGGTAACCGGGTCCGGAATCACGTTCAGCGCCTGGACCGCCTTTATCCCCAGGTTTGCGCTCTTGATCACTATGTACATGGCGGTCAGGGAGTTAAAGGGGTTGTCGTAGGGCTTGGCGATGAACAGCGAGCCATTTACGTTTTCCTCCAGCAGCGGGGTTTCGACTTCCACCGTGCCGATCTTGGATGCGTTGGGGCAGCCCGCTCCTGCTTCGGAGAAGGCGGTCTCGCGGGCGAGTTGGGTCTGCGAGCAGACCTCGAGGCCTTCGGCGATCGAGGGGTTGATCGAGAAGCCTTCGGGCAGGGTCACTACGGTCTTGCGGATGTCGGAGTTGGCCAAGCCCGTAGGGTTGGTCAGGCCTTCGTCGGCGACGTCGAGGGAGAAGTCCAGGCCAGTGGGGCTTTGGGCAGCCCTCGTGGTCGGCTGGGCCGAGATGGTCGGCTTGAAGCCGAGTTTGTCGCAGCCGGTCAGGCCCTGAGGGTTGGGCGGGGCGGCGTCATCGTGGCTCAGAGAATCCCCCGAATCGACCGCGCCTTCCTGCCAGGAGGCCGCTTCGTAGCTCGAGACCAGCGGGCCCTCGCAGGCGCGGGGCAGCGTCAGGAAGGGTTTGGGGGAAGCATTGAAAGGACACCCTTGACAGTCGCCTCGCTGGAAGTCGTGAGCCGGATCGGAGGGATTGCCCCAGAGCGTGAAGTCGACACTGTAGACGGGCACCGGCTGGGCGATGTTGACCACCATCGCATCGATCTCGTGGGGCTTGTCTTCGCTGACCAGGATCTCGATCAGAATCGGGATGTTGAACGCGTAGAAGCCGAGCTTCGCCGCGACGTGAGGGGGTGGGACGAGGTTGAAGACCGCCGCGTCCTCAGGAGCGTTGTCTGACACGGTGTGAACTACCGAGACCCGGCCCACCGCCGTGTCGTCGTCGCAGAAGTCTCCACCTATTTCGTGAGAGAGGAATTCGGCGGTCGAGCAACGCGGGGTCGCGGTCGGCTCGCCGACCAGACCGGGAATCTGCTCGAACCTCAGCGTCCTCATTTCCCCGTCGGGCACGATGCCGAAGTGGGGGTCGACATGGGTGTTGAGCTTGAAGCTCGTAGTCATCGCATAAGGATGCGAACCGGCCTGGATCGCCGGCGATCCGTCCTCGTTGGTGAAGGTAACGTCGAAGTCGTGCAGGCCGAACTCGGCTTGAGCCGCCAGCGGCAGGCAGAGCATGGCGGCAGCGGCGACAACGATCGCTGCGAGAAAGCGCCTCATCGTCCAGTCCTCCGGTTGCGGTGGGCTTGCTTTTTGTGCTGTCGCTTGGCGGGCACGCAGCGCCCGTTGCGCCGGGCCCTGCCCTTGGCGCAGCGACGGCTCGGAGTGTCCTCCCGGACGTTGCCCGAGCCTTCGAAGGCCGATGAGGCCGGCGTCGGATCGTTGGGGGGTCGGTAGGGCCCCTGACAGGCTTCGCCTTCACATGCGGCGGGTAGGCCCGCCGGAGGCGGCAGACCACCCCCGGCCCTCGCGTCGTAGGCGTCGACCAAGCCGTAGTCCTGAGGCACGAGGCCCTGCTCGGTGGTGAAGAAGACATCCTCGCCCGAGGCGCTGGCGTCGAGGAATTCGGAGTCGGAGGGGCTTTCCCCCGAGGAGATCAGCGCCAGGCAGCCGCCGTTGGGCGGGCTGTAGGCAGGAGAGGCTTCCGAGCAGCTGCCCTTACCTACGGCCTCCCACTGGTAGACGTCCTCCTTGCCGTTGGTGTCGGAGAGGACCAGGGGGTCGTAGGAGTTGAAGAAGACCCGGCGGCCATCGTCGGAGATGACACGTTGGGTATAGAGCTGGGTCTGGGGCAGTGGAATCGTGGCCGCCGCCCGCACTTCCACGCCGCTGCCGGCCAGAACCTGAATCCCCCTGCCGACCGGACGCGCGCCGCTCGGGTTGCAGGAAACGCAACGCAGCAGCCCCTGACCGCCGTCGCCCGTCGCGTCGTAGAGGAAGACCTCCATATTGGCCTCGCCGCTGCGCACGTCGCGGTTGTCGTAGCCCGTCAGCGAGGCGGTTGAGGTGAAGAGCAGCTGTTCGCCGCTGGGCGCCACCCGCGGGATGTGGTAGATCGGCCACCGCGCCAGATTGGACGGCGTGCCATCAGCGACGACCGCATCTGCTGCGGAGAGGGTGACGACGAAGCGGTAGCGCTCATCGCCTTCCTCGTTGGCGTCGTAGAAGTAAACGTTCGCCTCGCCGGCGCTGGGCGACTGCCCCTGGGCGTTGGCGCCGCTGGTCAGAACTTCCTCGGAGGCGAAGTAGACGCGGGAGGCGTCCTCGCTCGCTCCCAGGATCCTGCCCCGCACTTTGTGGGCGATAAGAGTCGCTTTGCGTTTGGGAACGCTGAATTCGTAGAGGTCGCTCGCTCCCGAGGGGGATTCGTTGATGCTGAACACGGCCCTCGTCCCTTCCGGGTCAGCGGTATGGAAGCGGGCCGGTTTGGAGGAGACCGCCTGGGAGACCGAGATCGTGCAGGCCAGCTGCGGTTCGCTGCATTTGCCCGATCCGTCGAGGGCGCTCTGCGGCTGAGTCGCGTTGAGGCGCAGATAGATTTTGCCCGGACCCTGACCTTCGCTGCCTTTGGTTGGCGAAGCTGTCCAGAAGACCCGCGAGCCGTCACTGGAGACAGCGCGCTCGACGTTTTGGAAGCGGCTGGTGGCTTCCTCATTGGCGGTCCCTGCCGAGGCATCTTCGTCGGCAACCTCGCCGTTGGGGAGAACGTTGACCGAGCGCAGCTCGCCGTCGCCGTAGGCGACGTAGAGCTGGTATATCGGCAGTCCCACTCCGGAGAGCTCCCCCGAGGCATCCGGTGTCAGCGCATCGTTCGCGCGGAAAACCGCCACGCTGCCATCGGCCGAGAACCCCTGCAGTTCCGGATAGAAGGGCTGCGTCGCGCCTTTGTAGGGCGTCTGAAATGCAGGCGTCGCACAAGAGAGCGCGTGGTAGGAAGCATCGCCCAGGCTCGAGCGATAGAGGCCGGCAAAGCCCTCCGGCGCGCAGGGATCGAGGATCGGTTCACCGTCCTGCATAAACCAGGCGTTACTGAGGTCGGCCGAAAAGGCCCTGAATTGGCTCTCTATCGAGAGTCTGGTCCCGAAGAAGCTGTGCCCGCGCGGTGGCGAGAGATTGAGATTCGCCCAGCCGTCGGGCCCGCGCCGGGCCACGTACTGGCTGGCAAAGGGACCACCCTTGACGTCGCCGAAGCCGCGATAGGAGGTGTAGGTCAGGGCGCTTCCGTCCGCCGCGCCCTGATCGACCGCCGTCGTGTAGCCGGTGACCTGATTCAAGGCCCTGATGTCGCCGTTGTTTTTGTCCAGCGGCGAGACCATCTCGTAGGCGCGGCAGTCGGGCAATTGGCTCGAATCGCCGGCGCGGAATACCTGGTTGGGGCAGGCTTCCGCGTTCGGGGAGGGTGCAGCGAAGGTGGTAAAGGTCCGATCGGGGCCGAAGACCGGACCGCCGCCGCCGCTTTGCGCGACGAAGCGGTAGTGGTATTCGGTCTCGGGCTGCAGACCTGCGAGCAACAGCCCGCGGGTGGCCACGGAGGTGTTTCCCGCTTTCGAGGTCAGGTCGATCTGCGAGGCCGAGGGGAATTCGGTGCATCCCCCGCTCGCACAGGGCTCGAGTCCATACTGAACGCGATAGGTGGCATCGGTCCAGTAGCGGGGATTGATCTCGGCCTTGACTATCGCCGTGTCGGTGCCGACCGACGTGGCGAACTGACTCGCGATCTCCGGGGAAACTGTGGGCGGTGCCCACTTCAGCGGCGGCGGTCCATACACCTTGATGTGATAGTCGGCATCGTTGCCGAATTGCGTTTCAGCCAGGTACACATCGCTTTCGCCGGCATTGTTTACAACGTTGGTAGCCAGACCGAACGATTCCGGCACATCTCCTTTGGCAAACGCACCGAGCAAGGCGCCTCCGGGGCCGTACTGAAGAATTCTCGACGGCGACGATCTATCGTAGACATAGACGTTCGACTGAGAGTCGACAGCCAACGCATAGGGTTGGCGCTGCTCTTCGAGGGTGTCAAGTACGTTGCCCGTCGTTGAATCGAGCCTGTATACGTTTGGCTGTATGGCTTCTTCGCTTGCCCCCACCGTCACTGGGGCGAAGCTGAAATAGAGATCACTGGAGGTGGGATCGGCTGCCAGCGCGCCGGAGGTGCCGGCTTCAGGGGTGGAAAACTGTGCTTTAAAGACTCCAGACGGCTCAAACGCCTGGATACGGTTTTCATCGGCTACGAAGATCGTCCCAGCCGGGACGATGGCTAGCAGGTTCCCTCGAACGTTGCCTGATATCGGGAGGCTGAAGGCGCTTGGTCCAGAACCTTTTACGCCGATGCCGCATGTATCTCCCCCCTGGACCTGAGCGGCCGTGCAGATGGATTCACCAGTGCTCTTGTTCACTTCGCCGCCGAACATAAGCAAGAACTGTCCAGTTGAGGTGAACTTCTGAACCCGGGCGTTAGCCACTTCGAAGACGTACACATCTCCGCTAGGGTCGACTCCTATGCCATTCGGCGTATCGAGCTGGCCAACGCCGGCTCCTGTCAGCCCCTTCAAGCAGCCGGTCGCGTCGGTGCAAACCTGGAGTTCATTGGCCCCGTTCAGTACACCCCAGCCCCAGGCCCGAACAAAATCTCCCCAAGCAGTGAACTCATCGATCCGATTATTTCCGTCGATCGCGAGGCCACCGTCCGCGATATAGACATGCCCGGTCGTCGCGTTCGTGGCTATGCCATTAGGAGCATCGACCTCCCCCGCCGCTGAACCGCCACTGCCGATCCTTGTGAAGAATTCTGGCGTGACCGCGCTCGCCGGAGACGGATACCCAGTTAGGAAGCCCAGAATGAGGACAAAGCAGAGCGCGCACAGGCCGAGTCGGACGCCAGAATCTACTTCTGAATGCCCTGGCAGTGTTTTCTTCATGTGTGTCACGTCTTCCTTTGGGCTTCTATTTGGTTGGTACGTAGAGGCTCACCGTTGGATTGCGTAGGGGTTCGCGATGTGGGAACCCCTACGCAGGTTTGCTATTCGCCTGTTACGGCCCAGGTACCAAATGCGTAACCGTTGGCAGAGGCGAATTCAGCCTTCAGGAGCGCCCCGGCAGTAGTAGTACCTGGCGTAAACTGATCACTTCCGATACTTCCGTTGTAACTCAACGTTGCGGCTGTGACAGCGTAAACACAGAGGTGCCCTGGGGCGGCAGTGGGGTCGACAGCGCTGCCAAGACAAACGGTGGAGGTCTGCACGGTGACTCCGTCGGCGGCAAGGACTTCCTGACCATCGGTGTTGATGTAGTGAACGTGGCCACCGTCCAGTCCGGCTTCAAGAGGAATCGCGAAGGAGATGGGCACCCAGATGTTTTCCGTGATGCCAACCGAGCCCGGTCCGAGCGGTCCGACGGTCCACGCTCCGGTCTCAGTCGATCCTGGGGGTAGGGTCCCACCGGCGGTCCAAGGCTCGCCCTCTGGACCTTCTGCGCCGTTGCAGATGGATTTTTTGCTTCCCGAGCCTTCGACTTCAACGCTCGTACCGCCTTCCGAGCAGCCGCCTGAGCCCGGGTTCAGTGTTCCGAGAGCGACCGATTTACCAGCAGCGCCAGGGGCTCCGTTTGAGCCGGCAGCCCCGGCGTCGCCCTTGGCGCCTGCGGGTCCGGCCGGGCCTGCGGGTCCTGCGGGACCTGCGGGACCGGTCTTGCCGGTCTTGCCGCGAGGACCTTGCTTTGCCTTGGCGCTCGCGGTGGCCTTGCCACCGTTTGAAGAGTTGGAGGCGGCGTAAGCGCCGCCGAACATCGCAAAGACCAAGGCCATCACCGAGATGACTCCGGGGATGCCAAAGCGCGTGCGTAGCGTCGAGAACATCTAGATCTCTCTCCTTGTCCCGTGAGCCCCTCTGCCCGCCGCTTCCCTTAGCGGCTTCCTCGAGGCTCGGTTATGTCCCTGTGGTGCTGCTAGGCGTTAGCCATACCGTCTTCGTACCTATGAGAAGACAGACGGGATATAAACACGGTAGTTCGATCTTGTCAAGATACGCACACGGTATTGATGAAAAAGTCGCTGATTTGCAGGCCTTTCGGCTCGAAGAAAATCAGCAGCTTTCTCGCCCAGCTAGGCGCCGGCTTGCTTGCGGCGTGCTTCGGGAGCCTCGACCGCTTGGCTCTGCTCGGGCTCGAACGGGAGAACCTGGCCCTCCTTGGGACCGGGCTCCCCGAGGCGGTAGAAGGTGAGGACGTACTCGAGGAAGGGGGTGGCCAGCTCTTGCAGCTTCTCCCCCCTTTCCCTCAGCACCTCGCTGGCTACGCGGGAGGCGATGCCGCCCACGATCACTTGCTCAACCTCAGGTACAGGTAGATACTTTGCCGGCAGATCGGGTGCGGCGGAGCGCAGCAGGGTGCCGTAGCGCTGCAGCCACTCGTGGTAGCGCAGCGCGATCTCGTTCCCCGCCGAGGGTGCCTCGACGAAGAGCAGGCGGGCCAGGGCCGGTTCGGCGGCAAGCACCTCGAGCGCGGCTTCGAGCGAGCCCCCCACCCGCTGCTCGATCGTCGCTCCCTCGTAACAAGAGGCTGAGAGCAGGTCGAACAGGCGCTCGTGGCCGAGCTCGTGGGCGGTGGCGACGCACTCCTGCTTGTCACGGAAGTTCTTGTAGAAGGCGTTGCGGGAAACGGCCGCCGCCTTGACGATGTCGGCCACCGACATCGCTTCGTAGCCGTGCTCGGCCGCCACGGCAGGCACTGCAGCCAGCAAGCGCTCGCGCTGGTCACGCAGCACCTCATCGGGCGCGAGCGCGTGACGCCCGCGCGGCAGGCGGCGGGGCGAGTCGGATCTGGAGCTTGCGCTGGCCTTGGCCATGGTTCCGCGATACGGACTATCCGTTACGCGTACAGTCTAGTTCTTAAATACGCCCTGGGTCAATAGGACGCCGCCGTATCCATAGAAAAGGCCCCGCTCTCGCGGGCCTTTCCGACGGTTCCTGAAAGTGACCTCAGCTGAAGCTGGGGCGCATCTGGCGCAGCCTTTTGACCCGCTCCTCGATCGGCGGGTGGGTCGAGAAGAGGCCGGCGAGGCCCTTGCTGGAGAAGGGCTTGACGATGTAGAGCGGCTCGGCCGCTTGGTTGACCTGCATCGGCATTGCCGCCGCTCCTTGCTCGAGGCGCAGCAGGGCGCTGGCCAGGGACTCGGGGTTGCCGCAGATTTCGGCACCGCCGGCGTCGGCTGCGTACTCGCGCTGGCGCGAGATCGAGAGCTGGATGATGCTCGCCGCGATCGGCGCCAGCAGGACCATCGCCAGCGAGGCGACGAGGCTGAGCGGCGACTCGTCGTCGCTGCCGAACCACATGAACATGTAGGCGAGGTAGGTGATCGCGGCGCCGATCGCCGAGGCAACCGATTGGATCAGGATGTCGCGATGCTTGACGTGCGCGAGCTCGTGCGCGAGCACGCCGCGCAGCTCGTCCTCGGAGAGCAGTTTGGTGATTCCGCGGGTGACGGCAACGGCAGCGTGCTGCGGGTTGCGGCCGGTGGCGAAAGCATTGGGCTGGTCCTGGGGGATCATGTAGAGGCGCGGCATCGGCAGGTCCGCGCGCGTCGTCAGTTCGCGCATGATCTGGTAAAGCCGCGGCGCCTCGGACTCCTCGATCGGCTGCGCGCGGCTCATCTTCAGCGCGAGTTTGTCGCTGAAGAAGTAGGAGCCCAGATTGATCAGCAGGGCGATGCCAAGGAAGATCGCGGCGGTACTGGGGCCGCCGATCAGCGCGCCAATGACGACCAGCAGCCCGGAGAGGGATGCCAGCAGGATCGTCGTGCGCAGGGTGGCGCCCCAGGTGGACTGCTTGGTGGTGGACATGCGGTCAGCTCCTCTGTCGAGTGGTCACGCAAAGTATTGCCGCGCCGGGCGACGCTGACCATAGGTGCCACCCCCCATAGGGGGACGCGGAACCACCTAGGCTTGGCCGATCCGATCGATGGGTCCGAGATGACAACTGCGGTGATCGTCGTACTGGCCGTGGCGGTGGTGGGCCTCGCCGTCAACCTGGCAATGACGCGCCGCCGCCTCGCCCCCCTGGAGCGGTTGATCGAGGAAATGGAGAAGGTCGACCTGAGCCGACCGGGCCCGGTCCTCCCCCGGTCCATCGACGGCGTCGGCGAGACCGAAGAGGTGGCGCGGATCGAGCTCGCCTTCCTGCGAATGATGGAGCGGCTGGAGGCAGAGCGACGGCGGGCGGGAAGCGCGGCGCTGGCGGCCCAGGAGGAGGAGCGGGCACGGGTGGCTCGCGACCTGCACGACGAGGTCAACCAATCATTGACCGGCCTGCTGCTCCGCCTCGAGGCGGCCCGCGAAGCCGCCCCACCGGAACTGGAGGCCGAACTGGCCGAGACCAAGGCGCTCGCCAACCAGGCAATGCAGGAGCTGCTCTCCCTAGCCCGCCAGCTCCGCCCCACCGCGCTCGACGATCTCGGCCTGGCGGCGGCGATCGCCGGCCAGGTCGAGCAGATCGGCCGCGGCGAGATCGAGGCCGAGTTCAAGGCGGAGGGTTCCCTCACCGACCTCGGTGGCGATGCGCAGCTGGTCGTCTACCGAGTCGCACAGGAGGCCCTCTCCAACGCCACTCGTCACAGTGAGGCCAGTCGTGTCGCGGTGGCGCTTTGCCGCCGCGGAGACGGCGGCGTCTCCCTCGATGTGACCGACGACGGCCGCGGCTTCGCCTTCGACGAGTCCGAGGGCGGCCTCGGCATCGCCGGCATGCGCGAGCGAGCCCTACTCGTCGGCGGCGAGTTGAGCATCGAGTCGCGGCCCGGCCGCGGAACGACGGTGCACCTCACGGTTCCGGGCTGAAGCCTCGACGCTTTCGCAGCTCGGCGCCAATCACCCCCGCAACGTCTTTCGGTGTCTCATCGATCTGCACTTCAGAGAGGCGCACGACCCCATATCCAAGCCGCATCAGATCGAGGTCGCGGGCACGATCATCTTGAAACGCAACTTCGCCGCGGTGATAGCGATAGCTGTCGGTTTCGACCACCAGCCACTCCTCTTTCCAGAGGAAATCGACGAGATACGGGCCGATCGGGACATTGATCTCGGGCCGCGGCAGCCGATGCAAGCGACAGAGGCGCAGGAAGTCTCGCTCGAGGTCGCTGCGAGTGCGGTCCTTGCGGTCCTCCTCCTTGATCGGCAAGTCCAGGACATTCGCCTGCCGAATCGCTTTGCGCAGCTCCCAGGGCTTGATGGCGCCGAGCCGACCGCGTGAGATCGCCTCACGAAGGTCTGCGATTGTCCGCGTTGGATTCGTGATCGGAATACGGCGCCGAAGAGTCACCTCGGCGGGCGCAAGCGAATCCGAACGGTGGACACGGATGCCGTCCCTACGCGCTCTGCCCCCGTAGCCGGCAACGATGACGTCGCAGGGACCCCCCGCTGCAGGCAACAGGCCCCAAAGGAAAGCCGCTCCACGATGGCTCACCGCTGCGCCCCAGTACCCAAGAATTGTGCGCCGGTCCAAGTGCGGCCCCCTCCCAACCGCCAGTACCGCTGCGAGCAGGCGCCCCTCGAGCGATGGCGCAGGATGCCCCACCGCGTATGCACCACGGAACACGCGGTGCAGGCGCCCCGCGCCCACGCGGCTTCGGATCGCGTCTTCGCTAATTCCGCAGCGTCGCAGCTGGTCGACCGAGATCACCCCGTGCTGTTTCGCCCCGATCTTCGCCACCCGCGCGTCTGACCTGGCGACTTTCCCGTCCATCTCACGGGTAAGTCGCCAGGTCGGCTGCCTCTCCCCCGCTGCGGTCGGCGATCTCCCCACGGCGATTGAGCTCCTCCCGATGCTCGATTGGGAGACTGAGCGCATGCTGCGCGTACTGATTGCCGACGACCATGGGATTGTTCGATCGGGCATTCGGCTGTTGCTGGAGCGACAGGCGGACATCGAGGTGGTGGCGGAGGCGTCCGACGGGGCCGAGGCGCGGGACCTGGCGGTGCGCGAGCGGCCGGACCTGGCGATCCTTGACGTGAAGATGCCGAAGCTGACCGGGCTGCAGGCGACGCGGGAGATCAAGCGCCAGGCGCCCGAGGTCTCGGTGCTGATCCTCTCGATGCACGACGACGAGCGCTACCTCTTCGAGGCGCTCAAGGCCGGTGCCTCGGGCTACGTGCTCAAGGCCCAGGCGGATACCGACCTACTGGCGGCGATCCGCGCGGTTGAGCGGGGTGAGCCGTTCCTCACCCCCGAGGCCCAGCGCACCCTGATTAAGGACGTGCTCGAGCGGGGATCAAGCGGGG
Organism: uncultured Solirubrobacterales bacterium; assembly: GCA_963701265.1. GTDB lineage: Bacteria > Actinomycetota > Thermoleophilia > Solirubrobacterales > 70-9 > VRUE01. Next base: position 1,080,707 of record OY969581.1, on the reverse strand, counting down.
AAGAGGAGCTGACGCCACGCGAGGAGGAAGTGGTCAAGCTGGTCGCCGAGGCGCACACGACAAGGCAGATAGCCGAGGTTCTGCACCTCTCCGAGAAGACGGTCGAGAACCACCGCGCCAACGCGATGCGCAAGCTCGGCATGCGCGACCGGGTCGAGCTGGTTCGCTACGCAATCCGCCGCGGGCTGATCGAGCCGTGAACGAATTCAGGGAGAAGCGCTGGCTCGCCCTGATCCTGCTCTGCTCGGCCCAGTTCGTCGTCGTCCTCGACGCCTCGATCGTCAACGTGGCGCTGCCCTCGATCGGCAAAGCGCTCGACTTCTCACAGGAGAACCTGCCCTGGGTGGTCAACGCCTACGTGCTCACCTTCGGCGGCTTCCTGCTGCTCGGTGGCCGCACCGCCGACCTGGTGGGACGGCGCAAGGTCTTCATGGCCGGCCTGATGCTGGTCGCCGTCGCCTCGCTCGCCGCCGGCTTCGCGGCCACCGAGGGGCAGCTGATCGCCGCCCGCGCCGCCCAGGGTCTCGGCGCCGCGATCATCTCCCCCGCCGCGCTCTCGATCGTCACCACCACCTTCAGCGACGGGGCGGAGCGCAACAAGGCGCTTGGGGTCTGGGGCGCCGTCGCCGGCTCGGGCGGCGCCGCCGGCGTCCTGCTCGGCGGCATCCTCACCGACGGCCTCGGCTGGGAGTGGGTGCTCTGGGTCAACGTGCCGGTCAGCCTCGTCGCCTTCGCGCTCTCGCCGCGGCTGATCGCCGAGAGCCGCATGGAGGGCGAGAAGCGGGTCTTCGACGTCGCCGGGGCGGTCACGGTCACCGCGGCGCTCTCGATCCTGGTCTACGCGCTGGTCGACGCCAATGACGTCGGCTGGGGATCGACGCAGACGATCGGTCTGATCGTGCTCGCGGTGGCGCTGATGGCGGCCTTCGTCGCGATCGAGCTGCGCACTGCCAAACCGCTGGTGCCGTTCTCGATCTTCCGCATCCGCACCCTGACCGGAGCCAACGTGGTTGGCCTGCTGGTCGGCGCCTCGCTCTTCTCGATGTTCTTCTTCATCTCCCTATATATGCAGCAGGTGCTCGGATACAGCGCGATCCACGCCGGGCTCTCCTACCTGCCGCTGGCGCTGGTGATCATGGCCTCGGCCGGAATCGCCTCCCAGCTCGTCACCAAACTCGGCTACAAGCCCGTGCTCGCCGCCGGCCTGCTCTTCATCGTCATCGGTCTGGGCTGGTTCAGCCGCGTCTCGGTCGGCGGCAGCTTCACCTCGGACATCCTCGGCCCCTCGCTGTTCGCGGCGGCCGGGCTCGGCTTCGCCTTCGTGACGACGACGATCGCCGCCGTCTCCGGGGTCGAGGAGAACGAGGCGGGACTGGCCAGCGGCCTGATCAACACTTCGCAACAGATCGGCGGCGCGCTCGGCCTCGCCGTGCTCTCAGCGGTGGCGATCTCGCGCACCGACGACGTCATGTCGAGCGGCGGTTCGTCACTCGCCAGCGGACTGACCGAGGGCTTCCAGGCCGCCTTCCTCGGCGGCGCCGTGATCGCGGCGCTCGGCTTCGTCCTCACCCTGATCCTGATCCGCGGCAGCGACAGCCGCGCCCACATGGAGCTGGGCAAGGACGCGGCGACGGAATCCGCATAACCGACCGCTTCAGTAGGATTTAGTCCGTGCTGTTCTCGACCAAAGCCGAGTACGGAGTGCGCCTGATGGTTGAGCTGGGCCGCCAGCCCAGTTCGTCGTCTCCGATCTCGCTGAGCGCCGTCGCCGAGGCCGAGCGGCTGCCGCTCTCCTACCTCGAGCACCTGGTCGCGAAGCTGCGCAAGGCCGGCCTGGTCACTTCGACCCGGGGGGCGCACGGCGGTTACCGCCTGGCCAAACCGGCGGAGGAGATCACGATGGACGCCGTGGTCGAGGCACTCGAAGGGCAGATCGCGCCGATGGAGTGCTTCCACGACGCGCCCGACGGCAAAGTGCTCTGCTCGCACGAGGACGACGGCGACCACGCCTGTTCGACCAAGCTGCTGTGGATGCGCGTGCAGGGCGGCGTGACCAAAGCCCTCTCGGGCACCACGCTGGCCGAGCTGGTCGCCTTTGGCAATGCCGGCGCAGAGGCCCAGGCACCGGTCGGCACGGCCGCCTGAAGCAAGACCTTCCAAACACAGAAACAGGAGTGAAATTGGCTGAGCTGGAGATTCGTAACCTGCACGTGAGCGTCGAGGACAAGGAGATCCTCCGCGGCCTCGATCTCGACGTGGAGAAGGGCAAGGTCCACGCGCTGATGGGGCCGAACGGCTCCGGCAAGTCGACCCTGGCCAACGTGATCATGGGACACCCCGCGCTCGAGGTCACCGAGGGCACGATCAGCTTCAAGGGCGAGGACATCACCGAGGCCGAGCCCGACGAGCGCTCGCGCGCCGGCCTTTTCATGGCCTTCCAGTACCCGGTCTCGATCCCCGGCGTCTCGGTCAGCAAGTACCTGCGGATGGTGATCAACGCCCACCGCGAAGCGCGCGGCGAAGAGCAGATCAAGATCAAAGACTTCGCCAAGACCGCCCAAGAGGCGATGGCGCTGGCCAACATCCCCAAAGACTTCTCCAGCCGCTACCTCAACGACGGCTTCTCAGGCGGCGAGAAGAAGCGGATGGAGCTGCTGCAGCTGGCCCTGCTACGGCCGGAGATCGCGGTCCTCGACGAGACCGACTCGGGGCTTGACATCGACGCGCTGCGCACGGTCGCCGAGGGCGTCAACCAGTTCGCCGGTCCCGACATGGGCGTTCTGATCATCACCCACTACCAGCGCATCCTGCACATGGTTAAGCCCGACTTCGTCCACGTCATGTTCGAGGGCCGGATCGTCAAGGAAGGCGGCCCGGAGCTGGTCGGCGTGCTGGAGGAGAAGGGCTACGGCTGGATCCGCGAGGAGGTTGCGGCAAGCGCATGACCGTGAGGACCTTCCCACTCGAGAAGGTGCGGGCGGCGTTTCCCGCGCTCGAGCGGGAGGTGCACGGCAAGCCGGTCGCCTACCTCGACAGCGGCGCCAGCGCCCAGCGGGTGCTGGCCTCGATCCAGGCGGTGGACCGCTACGAGCGGACCAGCCACTCCAACGTCCACCGCGGCTCGCACACGCTCTCGGCCGAGGCGACCGCGGCGTACGAGGGGGCGCGGGCGACGGTTGCCGACCACCTCGGCGCCGCCGACCGGCGCGAGGTCATCTTCGTCCGCAACGCGACCGAGGCGATCAACCTGGTGGCGCGGGCCTGGGGCGACGCCAACGTCGGCGCCGGCGACCGGATCGTGCTCACTGAGATGGAGCACCACTCCAACATCGTCCCCTGGCAGCAGCTGGCCGAGCGGGTCGGGGCGGAGATCGACTGGGTCCCGGTCGGCGACGATGGCCTGCTCGACATGGACGCCTACGCGGCGCTGCTCGAGCGCGGGCCGAAGCTCGTCGCCGTCACCCACGTCTCGAACGTGCTCGGGACCGAGGCGCCCCTGGCGGAGGTCTCGCGCCTCGCACACGAGGCCGGTGCCCTGGTCCTGGCCGACGGCGCCCAAGGAGCGCCGAAGATGGCGATCGACGTCGCCGAGCTCGGCGTCGACTTCTACGCGCTGACCGGACACAAGCTCTACGCGCCGACCGGGATCGGCGCGCTCTGGACCAAGCTCGATCTGCTGCGGGCGATGCCGCCCTTCCTCGGCGGCGGCTCGATGATCCGCAAGGTGACCAAGGAAGGCACGACTTACGCCGATCCCCCCACCCGCTTCGAGGCCGGCACCCCGGCGATCGCCCAGGCGATCGGCATGGCCTCGGCACTGCGCTGGCTCGACGGCGTCGGCATGGACGCGGTGCTGGAGCACGAGCGCGAGATCACCGACTACACATTGGAGCGCCTCACCGAGGTGCCGGGCCTGCGCCTGTTCGGCCCCGAGCGCGGACCGGAGCGCATCGGCCCGGTCTCCTTCGAGCTCGACGGCGTCCACGCCCACGACGTCTCCGAGATCCTCGACCGCCACGGCGTCGCCGTCCGCGCCGGCCATCACTGCGCCCAACCACTGATGGAGCGCCTCGGCGTTCCCGCCACGGCCCGCGCCAGCTTCGGCGTCTACACCACCCCCGAGGAGATCGACCGCCTGGTCGAGGGCCTCCACGACGCCCGCAAGGTCTTCGGGCTCTAGGAGCGTCCCGGGGAGCCGGCCGGGGGAGTTCCGGATGGCGGTGGCGGTCCCCAACTGACGCGACCGTCGTCGCCGCTGATCGGGATCTTCTCGCCACCCACGGCCGGTGTGTCCAGCGCCGTATCGGCGATCGCCTTGACCCGAGAGAGGACCTCGCGAATCTCGCTTCTGCGACCTTGGTAGCCCCACTGGTGCAGATCTGCAGTTAGACCCGTCGCATCGATGCCGGCCGCATCGGCAAGGTAGAGCGCCCGTGGCATGTGGAAGCCCTGGGTGACGACGACCGCGTCGTGGACGGCGAAGATGCTGCGCGCCCTGACCATCGTCGCCCAGGTGTCGAAGCCGGCATGGTCCTCGAAGATCACGCGTCCCGGCACTCCCGCGGCCACCAGGGCCCTGCGCATCGTGTCCGGCTCGTCGTAGGCCCAGGTGTGGTGATCGCCGGAGACCAGAATGCGATCGACCTTGCCCGCCTTCCAGAGGGCGTCGGCCTGGCGCACCCGGTCGGCCAGCATCGCGCTCATCTTGCCGTTGGGCTTGACCAAGGCGCCAGGGACGATCGCCACCTCGGCGTGGGGCACGTCGGCCACGCTGGCAGTCGCTTCGCCCTCGGCGGTGAGCAGGATGTAGGCGTTGGCGCCGCCGATCGCGAGGACGATCGCCGCTCCTCCCGCCACCGCGGCCTTGGTCAGGCGCGGCCAGCGCCTGGCCGGGTAGGTCAACTTGGCCCAGAGGGTCCGCATCGCCGCCCAAGGTAGCAATGAGGTCTCTTCGCTAGCCTCGCTTTCATGGACGAGCTCTACCGCGACCAGATCCTCGAGCACTACAAGCGGCCGCATAACTTCGGGCGGGTCGATCAGCCGGACCTCGAGTTCGAGGACACGAACCCGTTCTGCGGCGACGAGCAGCATGTGACGATCAAGCTCGATGAGGAGGACCGAGTGGCGGAGATCGCCTTCGAGGGCAAAGGCTGCGCGATCTCGACAGCGGCGACGTCGCTGCTGACCGACGAGCTGGCCGGCAAAACGCGCGAGGAGCTGCTGCGGCTGCCCAAGGAGTACGTGCTCGAGCTGCTTGGGATCGAGATCTCGGCGACGCGGATGAAGTGCGCGATGCTGGGACTGAAGGTCGTCAAGAGCGCCAGCCTCGGCGAGCCGGCCGAATGGGAGGACGAGGGCGAGGTCGGCAGCCCTTCCGAAGCGGCCGCCGACCTCGGCTCGATCTAGGCGTTCGCGGCGGCTTCTTCGCTGAGGGCGATGACAGCGAAGCTGGCGCCGTGGGGGTCGACCAGAATCGAGAAGCGACCGGCGGGGACTTCCATTGGCGGCACCATGACGCTGCCGCCGAGCTCCGTTGCCTGGCCGACGGTCGCGTCGGTGTCCTCAACCGCGAAGTAGACCTGCCAGTGGGCCGGAACCTCCTCGGGCACGCCCCGCTCGGTCATGTTGAGGATGCCGCCGACCATGTCCTCGCCAAGGCTGATCGTCGTGTAGGTGCCCGCCTCGCCCATGTCGTTGTCTTCGAAGGTCCAGCCGAAGACCGCGCCGTAGAACTCCTTGGCGCCCGCCAGATCACGCGTGTTGAGCTCGTTCCAGGAAAGCGCGCCCGGCTCGTTGACGATGCCGGCGCCAGGAAAGGTGCCCGGCTGCCAGATCCCGAAGACGGCGCCGGCGGGGTCGGCGAAGACCGCCATCCAGCCCAGGCCCAGCACGTCCATCGGCTCGGCGATAACGCTGCCACCGGCCTCCGCGACCGCCACTGCCGTCGCTTTCGCGTCGGCAACCGAGACGTAGCTGCTCCAGGCGGGCGGCTGACCCTCCTGCATCAGCGGCATCATCCCGACGACATCCGCCCCGTTCTTGGTCGCCCGGCGGTAGCCGCCGGTCTGCTCCAAGTTTTCGCTCTCGGGGACCTCCCAGCCGAACAGCGCCGAGTAGAAGTCAATGGAGGCGTCCAGGTCGGGGGAACCGAGGTCGACCCAGCAAGGGGTCCCAGGCGCGTAGCTCGTTCTCTCGCTCATGCTGCTCTCCAATCGTCGAAGTTCGCCCGTCGATCCTTTCATCCCAACCTGAGCCTGGGTCAAAGGCTTGTTACGGTGCCCGGGCCCGACGGGGCCAATCGCTAAAATCCGACCTTAGAAGTAGGATTAAGTCTCAACCCGCACTAGCTAGCTACCGCGGGAGCCTCGATTCCCTTGCCAGATACCGCTGGAACATCCATCTCCGTATGCCCTGCCGCCGAGCTGCCGGACGGCTCTATGCGCCTGGTCGAGCATGACGGGCGCAAGATCGGCGTCTTCAACTGCGAGGGAACGCTCTACGCGATCGAGGATCGCTGCTCACACGACGACGGGCCGCTTGCCGAGGGCGAGTTCGACCCAGCTGCATGCACCGTCGAGTGCCCGCGTCACGGCTCCCTCTTCGACCTGACCACCGGCAGGCCGAAGACGCTCCCAGCTTTCGCCCCGGTGCAGACGTTCACGGCGGCCGTCGTGGACGACACGATCACCCTGGAGGTCGATTAGGCATGGCAACACCCGAGGTCGTAGCCGAGAAACGCTCGCTCGCCGGCATCAACTCCGACTACAAGGAGAAGTTCGGCTTCCACGATTCCGAGTCGGGCTATGCCTACAAGGCGCCGAAGGGGCTCTCGCGCGAGGTCGTCGAATCGATCTCCGACTACAAGAACGAGCCGCAGTGGATGCGGGACTTCCGCCTCAAGTCGCTCGAACACTTCTACTCGCGCCCGACTCCGAAATGGGGCGGCGACCTCGACCAGATCGACTTCGACGACATCCATTACTTCGTCCGCGCTTCTGAGAAAAACAGCCGCGACTGGAGCGAGGTCCCGGAGGACATCAAGAACACCTTCGACCGGCTCGGCATCCCCGAGGCGGAGCGCAAATTCCTCTCCGGGGTCGGCGCCCAGTACGAGTCCGAGGTCGTCTACCACCAGGTAAACGAGAAGCTCGAGGCCCAGGGCGTGATCTTCACCGACATGGACACGGCGCTACGCGAGCATGAGGACCTGGTGCGCGAGTACTGGGCGACGATCATCCCGGCCAACGACAACAAGCTGGCGGCGCTCAACTCCGCGGTCTGGTCGGGCGGCTCCTTCGTCTACGTGCCGGCCGGGGTCAAAGTGGAGATGCCGCTGCAGGCCTACTTCCGGATCAACACCGAGAACATGGGCCAGTTCGAGCGCACCCTGATCATCTGCGAGGAGGGCGCTGACGTCCACTACATCGAGGGCTGCACGGCGCCGGTTTACTCCAGCGACTCGCTGCACTCCGCGGTGGTCGAGATCTGCGCCAAGAAGAGCTCGCGGGTCCGCTACACGACCGTGCAGAACTGGTCGCAGAACGTCTTCAACCTGGTCACCAAGCGCGCCGTCGCGCACGAGAAGGCGACGATGGAGTGGGTCGACTGCAACCTCGGCTCGAAGCTGACGATGAAGTACCCCTCGATCTACCTGCTCGGGCCCGAAGCGCACGGCGAGATCCTCTCGATCGCCTTTGCCGGCGACGGTCAGCACCAGGACGCCGGCGGCAAGATCATCCACGCCGCGCCGCGCACCTCGTCCTCGATCTTCTCCAAGTCGATCTCCAAGGACGGCGGGCGGGCGACCTACCGAGGCCTGCTCGAAATCGCCGACGGGGCGACCGAGTCGCGCTCCAAGGTCGTCTGCGACGCGCTGCTGCTCGACGAGGACTCGCGCTCGGACACCTACCCGACGATCCGCATCGACGAGAACGACGCCAACGTCGGCCACGAGGCAACCGTCTCCAAGATCGGCGACGAGCAGCTCTTCTACCTGCAGAGCCGCGGGCTCGACGAGGAGGAGGCCTCGAAGATGATCGTCAACGGGTTCATCGAGCCGGTGACCAAAGAGCTGCCGATGGAGTACGCGGTCGAGCTCAACCGCCTGATCGAGCTGCAGATGGAGGGCTCGATTGGCTGAGCTCGCCACCCTCCCACCCCTTCCGGACCAGAAGACGAAGGGGTGGGAATTCACCGATCTCTCCGGTCTCGATCTCGATTCGTACGAGCCCGGCTCCGCTGAAGCTTCGATCGGGTCGGCGGACGGCGCTGTGGTGCTGCCGCTGAAGGAGGCGAGCGAGTCACGTCCGGAGCTGGTCGAGGGACGGCTTGGCGCGCTGGCACCCGCCGACGACCCGTTCGTGGCGCGCAACGACGACGCCTGGAGCGACGGCGTACTGGTCCACGTGCCCGCGGGGGTGAGGGTCGAGGAGCCGATCCGAATCGAGGTCCCGCTCAGCGAGAACGGCAGCGCGCTCAACTGGCGCACCCTGGTCGTGCTCGAGGAGGGTGCGGAAGCGGAGATCTGGGAGCACTGGTCCTCGCCAAGCGACGAGGTCGACGCGCTGCTCAACTCGGTGGTCGAGCTCAACGTCGGCCAAGCGGCGACGCTGCGCTACGTCAACACCCAGGACATCTCCGAGCAGGCCTGGATCTTCGCCACGCAGCGCGCCCAGATTGAGCGCGACGCTCGACTTGACTGGACCGCGCTCGGCTTCGGCTCGGCCAACGGCAAGGTGCGCATGGAGACCAACTTGGCGGGCCCGGGCTCCGAGGCACGGGTCACTGGCGGATACGCCGGGGGGCCCGGGCAACACCTCGACTACGACACTACCCAGGAGCACGCGGCGCCGAACACCAACTCCGACCTCGCTTTCCGCGGCGTTCTCGCCGGCGGAGCGACCGCTGTTTGGCGCGGCATGATCCGGGTCGATCCGGGCGCCCAGCAGACCGACGCCTTCCAGGAGAGCCGCAACCTGCTGCTCTCGACCGACGCGCATGCCGATGCGATCCCGGGCCTGGAGATCGAAGCCGACGACGTCCGCTGTACCCACGCCGCGGCCGTCGCCCAAGTCGATCGCGAGCAGCTCTTCTACCTCACCTCGCGCGGCCTCGGCGAGGCCGAGGCAAAGTCGCTGATCATTGAAGGCTTCCTCGAGTCGCTGGTCGAACGCCTTGCCGAGGGTCCGGTTCGCGACGAGATCTCAGCCGCGCTCGAGCGCCGGCTCGCCGAGATTCTCTAGACGCTCCTAATCGTCGCGCTTCCTACGGCGCTCGGAGAGCGTCGTTCGCAACAGCGAGCCGAGCACAATCAGCAGCGGCGGCAGGTAGAGGACCCAAAGCCAGTGGCCGGTGTGGGCCAGAGGTAGCAAGACGGCCATGTCTCCAGTATGACCTCAAACACCGGGGCCGTCGGCCTTGCGAACGACGGTCCCGGTGCATTAAGGGAGAGGGAGAGTCAAGTGATTGGACTCGTCCTTAGTAAACCAGATGTAAACCAATGGGCATCGGTAGAAAACCGCGCACTAGCAGGCACTCGTCGGTGTTTTTTCGCAAAAAGCGGGGACTCAGCCATTACCTGAGGACAGTAGGTAAAGGCCGAAGCAGGTAAAAGCAACCATGACAGCAAGCATCCAGTACTGGGAGCGCGCGGCCTGACGATAGTCACCCCAGTAGCTGACAGCACGGTCGTGGGCGAGCGTGAGGCCAACCACGTGACCAATCACCAGTGCGCCCACCTGGACGTACCAGATCGCATTTGCACTGAGCAGCTTGAAATCAATGCCCCCGGATGCCGTGCCAAAGAGGTCGGTTGTGGCGGTACCCAGTGGGTCGGAGAGCAGGTAGGTGAACTGGGCTTGCTCCTGAAAGACGAACAAGCTGAAGTAATGCGCCATCAGGTAGGCGAAGGCGATCGGGATCAAGGTGTGGGCGAATCCCGAACGCAGCTTGCTCAGCGGTGGTGCGCCGCGCACGGTTGCCATGCCCCGCACCCCGATCAGGTAGACGAGGCCAACGCCCGCGAAGCAGATCAGCATGAAGATCGTGTCCGCCAGGCGCAGGGACGTGGTCAAACTCAAGCCAGCATCGGCGAACCATTCGAAGGTCTGCACGATCGCGTCCTGGAGGGCACCCTCCTGGGCGCCGTCGAAGCTCGTGGTGGCGATCGAGGCGATCACCACGGCAGCAGAGCCCGGCACCGTCGCCCAGTGCGTGGACGCCGCCAGTGGCAATCGCCGGCCAAGCCGGCCATCCTTGACCCCGAAGGAACCCAGCTGGGAGAACATCCCGAAGTACACCGAGAACACCTCTCCACGTTCACACCACTTCTCCACGCCAAACAGCGCCATCATCATCAGTGTGAAGAGGCTGTAGATCAGCGCCGCCAAACCGGCCGTGTCGGGTGAGAGACCAACTGCCACTCCCCCGCTTGCGCCGTAGACGACCTCCAGCCACACCACCGCCACCAGCGTCACGGCAGCGGGCCAACGGCCCAATCTCTCCGGGTACTTGAGGTGCGCCGGACGCTGTCCAGCAACCAGAGTGAAGGCGCCTCCGATCAATCGTCCGATCGCACGCCAGGGATTAAAAGGCCGAAAGACGTCTCCAAAGATCACGCTGAAGAGTGGAAAGCCCAACCAGGCGGTGACAAAGAGAAAGGTGAGGGCGAAATTGCGATCAGGTGCTTCGGTTCCACTCAACCCAGCGTAAATCGAGAGGCCGAGCAAAAACACTCCGATCGCACCAAGGAGAACCTGCAACGGCATGCCGAGCAGGGCGCGCGAGAAGCGCTCGTCGAGCGGACGCCAACGTTCCTCCTCGAGGCGTGGCTTGCGCCACGCCGCCGAGAGAGCAAAGAAGGAGATGATCAGGACTATCGAGGCCCCCCAGGCAAAAAGCCAGGCGGGTATCGGCAGGTCCTTGCGCGCGACGAGCGCGTGCGCAAGCGGCAGGAAGAAGCTCATGGGTTGACGGTCAATTCGAGGATCTGTTCCCCGCGACCCTCCAGCTCCGCCTCGAATATGCCTTCGATCGTGGCGGGGAAGTCAAAGGTGACCGAGCCGCCGGCCTCGACGTCCTTCATGATGTCGTAGCCGTGCATGTGGACCTCGTCGCTGACGTCGGAGTCCACCTTGAAGCGAACCTGTTCACCCTCGTTGTAGGTCAGCTCGGCGATACCGCCGACGGGTTTCCCGTTCTTGATCACGATCGTGGTGATTTCGGGCTTGCTGGTGGTGTTGTCAGCGGTGTTGGTGGTCTGAGCCGGTGACGTGGCCTGGTCGGTCTTTTCGCTCGAGCTCTCGCCGTCATCTCTGAGGACAGCAAAGAGCACTACGGCGACAACGACGATCACAATCCCAGCTACGACACGGGTGGTATTCGAATTCATTACTCGCTCCTTTAATCGGGCGCAGAACGAGACCGCGCCACTGTTGAACCCGTGGCGGGCGCCACGGGCAGCTTGGATCTAGGGAACGAGAGGAGGCGGGCGCTGGGCGTAGCCGAAGGCGATCAGGAGCCCACCGCTGATCACGTGGGAGCGAGGCGCCCGCGGACGCCTCTGACTCTTGGCGGCGCGAGCGCGCGGCTCAGACCAGATCCGCTCGGAAAACCTGACGATCGCCTCGAAGCCCGGGTAGTGGCCGAAGAGCAGCGATCCGACCAGGAGGAACAGCGGGATCAGCGCCAGGGCGATCTCGAACATTGCTCTGAAAATCTAGCGGAGTCGCACCGGCGCCAGCGAATAACGTTCGCGCCGATGCGGCCAGAACGAGACACGATCGCGGCGCCCGACCTTCCCGGCGAGATCGCCTGGGTCGGCGAGCAGCCACAGTCGATGCCCGCCCTAACCGCCGCCGGGCCGGTGCTGGTCCACTTCCTCGACTTCTCCCAGCTCAACAGCGTCCGCACCCTGCCCTACCTGGTCGAGTGGGACCGCCGCTACCGCGAGGCCGGCCTGAGGACGATCGGCGTGCAGGCGCCGCGCTTCCCCTTCGGCTCGGACCCGCAACAGGTCGCAGCCGGCCTGGCCGAGCTCGGCGTCAGCTTCCCGGTCGCGATCGACACCGAGCGCGAGCTCTGGCTCGCCTACGGCTGCGAGGGCTGGCCGAGCCTCTTCCTCTGGACCACCGGCGGGGCGTTGACCTGGTTCCACTTTGGCGAGGGCGAGTACCTCGGCACCGAGATGGCGATCCAGGAAGATCTGCGCGAGCTCGACGCCCTGCGCTCGCTGCCGGAGTCAATGCAACCGCTGCGGCCGACCGACTCACCGGGCGCGAAGGTGATGCCCCCCACGCCCGAGCTCTTCCCCGGCGGCTCCTGGGAGCAGCCGTGGGTCGCCACGGCGGAGAGCCCGCAGCTCGAGGGCCGAGTACGCCGCCGGCGGCGCCTACGCCACGGTCGAGGGCAGTGGCGAGCTCCTGGTTCAAATCGATGATGGTGAACGCCAAGCGGTGAAAATCGACGGCCCGCGCCTCTACACCCTGGCCGAGCACCCGCGACACGAGTCGCACCGCATCACGCTCGAACCCGCCGGCGAGCTGCGCGTCTGGTCGCTCAGCTTTGCTGCGGGGCTGCCTTGAGCGCCTCGCGGATCTCCTTGGGGAGCATGAAGCGCACGTCCTCGTGAACGGTGCGCAGCTCGGAGACGTCGCTGGCGCCGCGCTCGCGGAAGAGCTCGACCAGGCGCTCAACCAGCTCCTCAGGGGCGCTGGCGCCGGAGGTGATGCCGACCGTCTCAACCCCCTCAAGCCACTCCTCCTCGACCTGGGTGTGGTTGTCGATCAGGTGGGAGGCGGCACCGTGTTCGCGGGCGACCTCGACCAGGCGGTTGGAGTTGGAGGAGTTGGTCGAGCCAATGACGAGGACCAGGTCGCACTCGCGGGCCAACTGCTTGACCGCGATCTGGCGGTTGGTCGTCGCGTAACAGATGTCGTCTGACTTGGAACTGACGATCGCCGGGAACTTGGCCCGCAGGGCGGCGATGACCTCGGCCGTCTCGTCGACGGAGAGCGTGGTCTGGGTGATGAAGGCGACCTTCGACGGGTCGCTGACCTCGAGGCTCTCCACCTCGTCGGCCGTTTCGATCAGGACGATGCTGTCGGGCGCCTCGCCGGTTGTGCCTTCGACCTCCTCGTGGCCCTCGTGGCCGATCATGATGATCGTGTAGCCCTCGGCGGCGAAGCGCCGGGCGGAGACGTGGACCTTGGTCACCAGCGGGCAGGTCGCGTCGATCGTGCGCAGGTTGCGGCTGGCGGCGTTCTCGTGCACCGCCGGGGAGACACCGTGGGCGGAGAAAACGACCATCGCGCCCTCCGGCACCTCGGTCTCCTCCTCGACGAAGATCGCGCCCCGCTTGGCGAGCTCCTCGACCACGTGCTTGTTGTGGACGATCTCCTTGCGCACGTAGACCGGCGCGCCGTAGAACTCGAGCGCGCGCTCGACCGTTTGCACGGCGCGGTCGACGCCGGCGCAGTATCCGCGCGGGGCTGCAAGCAGGACCCGTTTCGGGGCCGCGGTGGCGACGGGAGGCATATGTGCAGAGTAGCTAGCCTTGCGGGATGGCAACGCAAGGACGCCACCTCGATCGACTCACCGCTGTCGACGCCTCGTTCCTCACCAACGAGAGCTCGGCGAGCCATATGCACGTCGGCGCGATCCTGATTTTCGAGGGCCCGCCGCCCAAATACGTCGACCTGGTCGAGCACGTGCGCGGGCGCCTCAACCAGGTGCCGCGCTTCCGCCAGCGCCTTGTGGTGCCGCCGCTGGAGGCCGGCCGGCCGCTCTGGGCCGACGACGTCAACTTCAACCTGACCTACCACATCCGCCACACCGGATTGCCCGATCCGGGCGGTGAGCAGCAGCTGAAGCGCCTCGCGGCTCGCGTCTTCTCGCAGCAGTTGGACCGCTCGAAGCCGCTCTGGGAGCTCTGGCTCGTGCAGGGGCTGGAGCGCGACCGCTTCGCCCTGCTGACCAAGACCCACCACGCGATGGTCGACGGCATCTCCGGGGTCGACATCGGCACGGTGCTCTTCGACCTCGAGCCGGTGCCCGAGCCCGCCGCCAGCGACGACGGCTGGGTGCCGGAACCGGAGCCGAGCACGATCGACCTCGTCGCCCGCGGCGCAGCCGACGCGGCCGCCGCACCGGTGAAAATCATCGAGCGCGCGGTTGAGGCGGTGCGCCACCCCGAGTCCGCGGCGCGGCGGATCGGCGAGGCGCTGGAGGGCGTTGGCGAGGTCGTCGGCGCCTTCGCCGACCCGGCTCCCGCGGTGCCGCTGAACAAGCCGATCGGTCCGCACCGGCGCTTCACCTGGGCGCGCTCGGAGCTGGCCACCTTCAAGCGGATCAAGGACTCGCTCGGCGGCACCGTCAACGACGTCGTCCTGGCCGTGGTGACCGGGGCCCTGCGCGAGTGGCTGCACAGCCGCGGCGTGCGCACCGAGGGCCTGGAGCTGCGGGCGCTGGTGCCGGTCTCGATCCGCAGCCAGGACGAGCGCGGCGACCTCGGCAACCGGATCGCGGCGATGCGCGGGCCGCTGCCGGTCTACGTCGAGGACCCGGTGCGCCGGCTACGCGTGGTCAGCGAGCAGATGGAGGGACTGAAGCGCTCCAAGCAGGCGCTCGGCGCCGAAGTTATCTCCCGCTTCAACGACTTCGCGCCGCCGACGCTGCTGGCGCAGGCCTCGCGGATCAACTTCTCGACCCGGCTCTTCAACCTGATCGTGACCAACGTGCCGGGGCCGCAGATTCCGCTCTACGTGCTCGGCCGCGAGCTCGAGGAGGTCTTCCCGGTCGCCTTTCTGCCGCCCAACCACGCGATGGCGGTGGCGATCATGAGCTACAACGGCCGCGTCGGCTTCGGCCTGCTCGCCGACTACGACGAGATGGAGGACGTGGAAATGATCGCCGAGGGCCTCAACCGCTCGCTCGCCGAGCTCGAGGAGGCCGCGGCGGCGGCCGCTCGCACCTGAACCGGCCCGCAACCCGCGCCAACTAGGCTAAGTCGGTGGCAATCCTCGTCGCCCTCTTCATCGTCGTCCCAATCGTCGAGCTCTACGTGATCATCCAGATCGGCTCGCTGATCGGAGTCTGGCCGACGATCGCGCTCCTGCTCGCCGATGCGATCCTCGGCTCGCTGCTGCTGCGCCACCAGGGTCGCGGCGCCTGGCGCCGCTTCAACGCCGCCCTCGCCGAGCGCCGCTTCCCCGGCCGCGAGGTCGCCGACGGCCTGCTGATCGCGATCGGCGGCACCCTCCTGCTCACCCCCGGCTTCGTCACCGACATCTTCGGCCTGATCTTCCTGATCCCACCGACGCGGGCGATCGTCAGGCACCTGATGAGCCGCTTCGTCACAGGGCGTTTCATGATCGTCGGGGCGCCGGGGGCAGCGGGGCCGGCGGGTCCTGCGGACTCAAACCGCCACTACGACTTTGACGCGACGGCGGAAGAGGTTCCCGCCGACGCGAGCGATCAGCCCGATCCCCAGAACCCCCGCCTGGGCTCCTAGCGCTCGTAATCTCGCCAAATTGCGGGATCGGAATTGCGCCGCGGACCGCAAGCTCTTAGGTTCGCTTTGTGCGGTCGAAAATACTCGTACTTCTTCTCATCGGTGCAACAGGCCTAGCCGCAGCGGGGGGTTGCGGTGATGATGGCGATGACGACGGCGGGACGAGTGAAGAGATCACATTCACCCACGAAACAAACAGTGATGCCCCTTGTGAGTTGGCAAGCAAAGGCCTCGAGGTGCTTGCCGAGCACGTGCATGAGGGTGAGTCCGTGGCGACCATCCTCGCCGCGACGGCAGTCCCCCTCGCCTGCAAGTACCTCGTCACAACCCTGGTCGAGCAGCCGTACGAAACGGTTTCGCTCGAAGTGGACCTGCCGACCAATGAAACCACCTACTTCAGCGGCACCGGCGAAGAACTCATCGCCCCCGCAGCCCCCGCTGAATCCGCACCAGAAATCGACATCGAACGCCTCATCGACTGCGTGCAGACCTACTCAATCCAGTTCTTGGTCGACGAATGCTACGACGGGTACATCGAACCGTGAGCTGATGCCAGGGGTAATCCCCCGGACTAGCGATCCCGGCTTTCTTCCCAGGCTCGCCTGACCTTTCGCGGTGTCCGGGTAGTGGCTCCCCAGTCGGGAGGATCACCAACTCCCCAATAGACCATTCGCCCGGGCTTCCTCGGATCGACGTACCACCCTTTCGGCCGGGTCTGGTCGGAATAGCTGCGTGGATCCAGAGAGTGGTCGGCTGGCGGCGAATCGCCACCAGCGAGACCAGGCCCTGCCGTCCGTGTCCGTGCTGCCACCGATTCATTGCGGGTGCGTAGGTCGAAGTAGAGCAGCGCCGTCGCCAGCGCTCCGAACGAAAGGGAGAAGACCTGGACGACCAGCCCGACCAGCAACGAGACGACCGTCGTGGAGTCGTCCACAAAGCCAAGGCCAACCAAGTACAGGGGCACCGCCGTGATCAGAGTGAGGTAGATGGCAAAGACGAAGACGTGGCCATAGCGTTCGTCGGTGAGATCGGCACTACGGCGCAGAGCCGGTATCCACCCCTCGTGGTCGATCGCGGCGGATTGAGCCACGACCATCCAGCGCAGCGACAAGATGACGCCGGGGACCACCAAGGCCACCAGCCCGACGGCGATTCCCAGACCGGAAATGATCGAGGCCGCCACAACAACTGGCAGCACCCTGAGCCCCTGCCGGGCGACCGGAGCAATCCGGGGCGCGAGCCCTTCCCGCGCCTCACGTACTGCGTGGACATGAAGAGCCGAGATCAGCGGACCCACCAAGCACCAGTCGATCAGCGCCAGGAGATACTGGACGCCAGTTGAAAGGGACGACTCCGTCAGTGCACCGGAACCCGTAGCCCCAAGAACGACGGCGTCGTAGGGGACGACCACCGCGCCAGCGAGGGCAGGAAAGAGCAGCGGGTAACGCCGATACAGGCCGACCGTATCGGCGACCAGCTGGTGCGCTGAGCGCGGGCTACTGGCGTTCACTGAGCGGGGTTCTACTACTAGGGAAGAGATTCCCAGGAGCCGTTATCCGAGGCGCCGACAAAGTGACCTTCTTTGTCGAGTGCCCGAATTCGGAGGGAACTAGCAACGAACTGACCTCGCACCCTGATGACGAAATAGCCAAACGGAGATGGTTGCTTGAGGCTTTTCTGAAGCTCGCCGCTGATGAGAGCAACGACAGCGCTCGTCTGAAATATCCGCGGGCTTCCTCGACGGCGGAACGACACCTGTACCGAGGCGGCGCCAGGGGCAAGAGAGCCCGTAAGCTCAACCTCGCGCGGGCTATTGGGCCCCATGCCTTCGCTGAAGGATTCGATGTAGACCGTCTCTTTGCCGGATGCCGTTTGGGCCACCGGGCCGCACATCGACGACGTCGCCTGCTCTGCGAGGTACTCGATCCATACGCAGAACTGTCCACCCCCCGGCGTTTCGAAATATTTCGGCGCCGACCATCCGGCTCCCGCGATCTCCACCGGCCCACCGAGCAAACGTCCATGACCGATAACCAGCGCAGGCGTGGTCTGCTTGCCTTGATCCGGCGGCGTGAGCCGCGTGCTCGGACGGCCGCCGATTTTGCCCTTCACCTTGCGCACTTTGGCTGGTGGCGCAGCCGCCTGCCCGTACGGATCGTTTTCGTTAGGCGGCTCGGTGACGATCGCGGTATGGAAGCCACCATCCTCAAAGCCTGGCCCAGTCAGGATCGGATAGTTGAACGGAGCCCCACCCCTAGCTGGATTGCCAGCGCGATGAAGAACAGTCAGGGTGATGACGCTTGCACCGGAAACGCTCAGGGTAGTCGGGACAGTCGAGCCATCTGCGTCGTGAGCGGCCTGGGCGGAGATTGTGAGCGCTGGTTGATGTCCCTCGACGTAGTAGATCTGCGCGTGCTGATCGTCGACAGACTCAAGCCCCTGGCCTTTGTTTAGAGCAACTTCCCACGAGAATTCCTCCGGGTCCGCGGGCCCGGCAATCATCGGGAAGCCCATATCCCCGACATAGGGCGGAATTGCCGGGTCGTCGGCTCCCGCCGCAGCGGTCTGAAGGCCGCTGATCAAGAGCACAAACACGCCGACGACAACGAGGGCCGATGCGCGCACGTCAGCCCCCGCTCACCGGTAGAACCGCGGTGCAGTGCGGGCAGCGTTTGGCAGCGATCGAGATCGAGCTGGTGCATTCTGGGCACGCTCGTGCGCTCTCCGCGCCACCTTCGACCTGAAGGCGACGATAGAGCACAACAAACAAGTAGACCGCACCCACAGCGAGACCGAAAGTCATCGCTGCTTCGATCACGGCGCCATACGTGAACTCACTGCCGTCAATCGTGAAGGAATTAAATGTGAAGGGTGATTCGCCGACAAAGACTGCGATCAGTGGCGCGATCAGACCGCCAACTATCGCCTGGATCAGAAAGTACGCCGCCAGAGCCACCAGCAAGCCACCGGCGACAATGAGCAGATCACGTCGTGAATTGAATTCCTTGAGTCCTTTGAACATTGGCATCCCTTCCTATGAGTCGGCGCCAAACACCACGGCTCGCGCCGAGTCCGAGCAGCTTGCGAACAGCACGCTTTCAGCGCAAAATTCCGGACCGACCAGGTTCACCGTGCCCACTCCCGGGAAGTCGCCCGCCAGCGAGCCCGTCCAGCTTTCGGATCGGGAATCCGGCGAACTCAGATAGGTAGCGCTGCCCGAAAAGGGAGCCGGTGGTTCGATGGTTGCCGAAACGACCTTACCGCCCGACTTGACTGCGCGGAAGGCATCAAGGCTGGCGTCGCTTTCAATGGTTCGGAATATCGACATGCCTCGTCGATGGAATTCGATCAAAGAGGCACTGAATGCGGAGCCAATGGCAGCCGGATGGGCCGCGGATTCAGCGGCAAGTGCAACGACAGAAATCTCGTCGTCAGCCGATTGCGCGTGCAGAAGGGTCACGTGAACTGCTGACGGACTCCCTTCTTCATCGTCGCCGTTCCTACAGATCTCTCTCATTTTGCGCGTAATCGTTCCCCTGACTCGGGTCGCATGCGCCGCGGCGTAGGCCCGTTCTCCTCTGAACTTGAACGTCCCAACGAAAATCCCTGGCTGGACCCATTCGCCTTCCCCTTTGCATTTGTCCTCTGGCTCAGGGATCAGATGCGGCCTTGCCGTGGGCCGGAAGTGCATGGAAACCCGCCCCAGCCCGCCAAATCTTGCCTCTATATGCCGTTTGGACGTGCTCCCCGAAGCGGCGTACTGCACCGAGGCGTTGTGTCCTTTGACAGTGAGATAGACCTGGCGCCTATTCGCGAACAGGGAAAACCCAAAGCCCTTCGAGCCATGCAAATGCGCTTCCATCGTCTGGCTGGCATCGAGTACGAAGTAACCGCGCTTCGCCATTGCGGAACCTGGAGCGAGAACAAGAGCGGCCATCAATATTCCCAGCCCCACTGCCCACTTCATCCGGTGTGTTCGCATGAGTACGACTAGTCCAGTCCCAGCAATTCCGAGAATTCCTCGTCAGTTCTCGGCTTCGCGAGATCAGCCTCAAAGGCCGGACCGGTGAGGGCCGTGCTCTGAGCTCCGGGCAGAGCGACGCTCAGCGTTCCAGACCACTCCGTCGAGCCATCGAGATTACGCACGAAAGAAGCGGTACCCGAGAAGGGCTTGGGCGGCGCTACTGTCGCAGAGTTGAGATTGCCCAATGCTTCGAAGCTCGCCGACGGACCCTCAATAAAGACCGACCGCCCAATGTGCAATGCACCTGCTCGTTCCGAGGTTCCAGCAACGAAGAACCGGAGCGGGACTTGCTCAGGGCCACCAATCGCCATAAAGATTGCGCTGTTGTGTGGTGTATGGGCAGCTAGAACCGAAACGCCGCTGGCGTTCTGCGTGCGTCTGTCAGAAGAATTTGGGCATTTCCAGGAGCGAGGCTCAGCCATAGTCCCGTGAACTCGATGCGAGCTGAGTTGCGTGTACCCATTCTCGCCGCGAAATCTGATCAACCCGACGAAGGTTCCGCTGCGGATCACCTGCTCACGACCCTTGCATGACTTATCCGGTCGTTGACGATCAACCCGGCCATCGGGCTCGAATCGGAGATCGATTCTGCCGAGCCTTCCGAGACCGAATCGGATGCGTCCATCGACAACGGAACCCTTGCCGCTGTACAACACCCCGCCGGCATCGCCCTGCGCCCGCAAACTGGCCCTACCGTGATCAGCTTCGAAGGTAATCAAGTAGCCGTTACTCGCCTTACGAGAGAACTCTGCCCGGGGTCGAGGTACTTCGACCCCCGACGATCGAGTCTTAGATGGCTTCCCGTGCTCATGGCGAGCAGCAGATGACGCGGGACCAACAGTTTCGAGAAGACCACCTGCATCGTCGTAGGCTTGCACTCGAATCGAGCGCCAGGGGACCCGACCCCGAATCCGGAGGTCAAAGAAGCCGAATGGCGTGGGCTGGTGAAGTTTGCTTTGTAGTTCGCCCGCGACCTGTGCGACTACCGCCATACCGGAGGCCTTGTGGCCCTCGCGGCGATAGAAGACCCGAACCGACGCAACATCTGGCGTCAGCCGCCCCCCGATCTCTGCCCAACGCTGAGCAGGCTTCCCCAAAGCCTGGATTCGACTGTCAATGGATATCTTCTGACGACCTTCCGGATCGAGCAGAGGACCGCACATGCCGAAACTGATCTCCTTCGGCAAATGCTCTGCCCAAATGCAGAGCTGCTTGCGAGGTCCCGACGGCAGCGAATCACGCGGTGCAAGCCATCCGTATGCCACTAGCTCCACAGGGCCAGTGGAGGTATGTCCTTGGCCGATGACCAGGTCCGGCGTTGTGCGCTCTCCCTCATCCGGAGGTCCAAGCGCAATCGTTGGCGGGCCTCCCACTTGAACACGCTGGCTAGCCGTAGCCGCCGTAACCAGGATTGTGACAGTCAGCACAGCCACAACAACGCTAAAGGCGGCCCCCAAAGACACACGAGTAGTCATGGCTCTCAATCCCATGCCGCAGACAATACCCTGCAAGTACCCATAGTGGCTGTTCGCCCACTAGACTCGATGGCTTGCTGCTCGGAATAGCATTCCTGATCATCGGCCTCGTGCTTAGCATCGGCGAGTTCTACCTCTGGCACGCCGGACTGTTTTGGCACGAGCCAAAGCGAGACCGACGCAACTTCCCTCCCCCGCGGTAGGCGTCCGCGCGGCCCGGAGCTTGTGTCCTCGGTCATCATCTCTGGCGCAACCGACGCAAAGCCCCTGTAAGACGACCGATTTTGTCGCCCGTGGGGACAGGGGTGGGGACGCTGCCCAGACATAGCTGCTGGTCGTCGTAGTGCTATCGGTTGCGTTGGTGCACTAGCTGACCCGGCTGCCTGCTACGCACCGCGGCGACGAACTGGACGCATCATCCATTGTGCCTTCGATCCAGAAACTTCATCCCCAAGGATCGGATGAGACGTGCACCGCCGGCGGCTATGAGCAAGTAAAGAGCCGCAGCAATAAGCGCTACTGGAAGCAAGGCTACAGAGACATCGTTACGCCAGATGGCAAAGATCGCCGCAACGACGATAATGATCGGTACGGCAATCTTTTGAATTCTGTCGAATGTTTCGGTGCCTGGATTCTTATTCAAAGAGTTCATCAGTAGGTAGTCCATTCTCATCATCGAAAATGTCATTGATAGTTTCGACGGTACCAATAGCCTCAATCGTCACGCATAGTCCGGCCGCCGCTGCCCCGGCCACTGGGGTGCCGACGGAAGTAGCTCCCAGTGCAGCTATACCGCAAATTCCCGCGGTTCCTAGAGAAGAGGCTCCGGCTGCGATCAACTCCTCCGTAGAGAGATTGATCTCCTTTATGAGATCCATGCTTCGATCACTAACGAAACCCGGCGTCTCATTGAGCCAGCCACCATTGCCATCACCCGCCACCCCCAGGATATCTCGGGCGCCAGCGGTCTCGTCCCATGCTCGGCCGCCGGTTACATTCCACGTATCCCCAATCACCCCACCAGCGACACCAAGCACGCTACGGCCGTTGAGGTCGTAATAAAGCAGAGGATTGTCCCATGCATAGACATAGCGATTGATCGTGGCACTTATGCCAAGGTGACCGAGGATCGGATCCTCGGTAGAAAAGCTCCCCATCGTCGGGCTATATGAGCGAATGCCCATCTGCACGAGGCCGGTGGCTCCGTCGCTCCGACGCTGTTGAGCGCCTAGCCAGCCCATTTCAAGGCTCGGACCCGAGATTTGATCGCCCCACGGATCATAGGTTTGCCGCGAAGCGACGCCGCCTTCACCATCGGCTAGCGTCGTGATATCGCCGTGAGCATCGCGCAGCGGGAAGCCCGTCGCTTCGCCTGAACGCTGCTCTACCAACCCTTCCGGCCCCTGCACATAGCTCATCGTTGGTTTGCCTTCCGCATCGGTGTCAAGTATCGGAATGTCGGAAAGATCACCGTAGTGGCTTGGCCGAATAGTCGAACCGTCATCACGCAATACCTGTCGGCCGAACGCGTCGTAGGCGTAGTCGATTTCTTGAGCGCCGGTATCGACGCTCGTCAACTCATCGAGAGCGCTCCAACCGTAGGTCGTACTGGTTTCGCCTGGATCGACTTCGATCAAGCGACCAGCATCGTCATAGTCGTAGGTCGTGCCGTTTGACGCGCTGGTCAACTGGTTCAGTGCGTTGAAGCTGTAAGTGGTGCCTCCTGCTTCGGTCCTGTTGCCGGCCGGGTCATAGCCGTAGGCCGTCGAGCCTTCGCCAGGAGGATCGAACTCGATCAGGCGGTTGAGCGCATCGTATTCGTAGGCCGTTTTCTGGGAGAGCCGATCGACCTGCCCAATCCGGTTGCCGAACGGGTCGTATTCGTAGTCGAACGATTCGAGCGCCGCTTCGCCTTTGGTTGAAGCCGTCGCGGTCAGCCGGCCTGCGTCGTCGTATTCATTGGCAGTGACCACTCCATTGGGCAGTTCGACTTTGGTCAGATCGCCCTCGGGGTCGTATTCGAAATCGAGCACTTCGCCCTGCGGGTCGGTGAGCGCGATCACCCGGCTCAATTTGTCGAATCCGTATTTGAGCGTGCCTCGACCATCGGTCTGCTGGGTCACGTTGCCCCGCGAGTCATATTTGCGCGTCATCGTCTGCCCACGTCCGTCATTGATCGAGACAACACGGCCGTCTTCGTCGTAGCCGATTTTGACTTCGTCTGCTTGAGCGTCGATGGCGCCGATCATCCGATTGGCAGAGTCGTATCCGTAAGAGCGCAGCGTCGATTCTCCATCGCTGATCTCTTCCAGGCGGTCGGCAGCGTCGTAGTCGAAGCCGACGGTACCTTCAGACGTGGTGCGACTGGTGCGATTGCCGACGCCGTCATAGCCGAAGCTCGTCACCTTGCCAAGCGGCTGATTGACTTCGGTGAGCTGCCCGAGTTCGTCGTAGACGAGACCGGTCGTGTTTTCGTCGGGATCGGTGAAGGACGTGAGGTTGCCGGCCGGGTCGTATTCGTAGCTGGTAGTCGCTTCCAGCGGCTCGACAGATTCGGTCATCCGGTTCAGCAGGTCGTATTCGTAGGTCGTTTCCCCTTCGCGCGGATCGACCACGCTCAAGCGGTTGCCACGGCTGTCATAGCCGAAGGTCCAATCTCCCCCTTCGGGCGCATGGACGGCGGTGACCTGGTTGGCGAGGTCATAGCCGTAGGTCGTTTCCTTGCCGCGGCGGTTGATGACTTTGGTCGGCTTCAGGTTGCCGTTGTAGAAGACTTTGGTCTGCTGTTCGAGCGGATCGGTGTAGGTGGTCGGACGCTCCATCGCGTTGTAGGCGATTTTCCAGACCCCTTCGCCAGGATCGGTGATCTGGGTCGGCATGCCGTTGGCGTCGTAGGCATATTTGGTTTTGTTGCCTTCGGGCGTCGTGCGGGCAAGGAGATCGCCGAGAGCGTTGCGTTCGAAGCCTTCAGCTTTCAGTCCGGGAGCAGTCTTGGAGATCAAGTAGTTGCGGGTGTTGTATTCGAAGCTCGTTTTGTGTTCGAGCGCATCTTTCGCCGTAAGGCGGTTGCCTCGGACGTCATAGGTGAAGGTCGTCGTGTGTTCGTTGGGGTCGGTGACCGTCAGCGGCAGGCCAGCGGCATCGTGGGTGAAGGTCGTTTCGCCTTCGGCGGGGTCGGTGATCTTTTTCAGGTCATTGGCTTCTGACCATTCATAGGCCCAGGTCTCTTCACGCTCGTCAGTAAAGCTCGTGAGGCGGTTTTTGCCGTCGTATTCGTAGCTGCGCTCCCCTTCCTCGGGGTCAATCACGGAGGTGAGATTGCCTTTGGCGTCGTGGCCGAACTGCCATTTGGCGCCGCCTGGCTTGATGATTTCATCGACGTTGCCGGCAGCGTCGTAGCTGATCGCCGTGACGTGCCCGAGCTGGTCTTTTTCGGAGACGACCCTGCCCTGGCCGTCGAAGCCGTAAGTGAGTTTGCCACCCTCCGGTTCGGTGACAACCGTTTCGCCCGCTTTGTAGGAGAGCAGCCAGAGGTTTTCGAGCCCGTCGCGCTGTTCGGTGATCCGGCCCTGTCCGTCGTAGGTGTTTTTGAGGATCACGTTGCCGCGCGGGTCTTTGATCGTTTTCAGGCGGTGTTCGGCGTCATACGTGTATTCGGTGATCCCTCCAAGGGCATCAGTGACGGTCGCCAGGTCGCCGGCGCCCGAGTAGGTGTATTTGACTTCGCGCCCGGTGGAATCTTTGACCGAGGTGATGTGATTCGATGCGTTGTAGGAGAAGGTGAGCGTCTGGGCGGATGGGTCGGTGATCGTCGCCAGGCGGCCGTTGCCGTCATAGGCGTAGGTCGTTTTGAGCCCATGATCGTCGGTGATGCTGGCGATCCGGCCGCTCGCATCGAAGCGGTAGACCGTGTTCTCGAGCGTCGTCAGCTGGAAGGTGCCTTCGACCTTGGTTAGCTGGTCGCTCACTCCCGCTGGGGCTTTGTAGGTGCCTTCGCCGGTTTTGTAGAAGAGGTCTTGGCGGCCGTCCTGGCGCAGGATCAAGACCGTGCCCGATTCAAGCTCGGTCGCACTGGCGAGGCCGGTCTGCGACCAACCGGGGCCGAGGCCGGTATCTGAGGCAGAGCCGGAGTAATACGCCCGGCTGAATTCGAGCGGCGCCCTTCCCTTGTTGGTCAAGCTCAAGTCGCGATGGGAATAGTTCAGCGCGCCCGTCGCGAGACTGACCGGATCGGCCCCATCCTTGCACTGGCTTTCTTTGCCGCGGCATTGCCCGTTCAGTTCGGGGAGCTGGACGGCGGGTTTCCATTCGACGTTGGAGGAGGCCGAATCACCGCAGCCGGCTGGGCTCGGGCCGTTCGCGCATCCCCAGTCGTTGTTGCGGGCATTGAGTTTCCCGGTGCCTGAGTAGGAGAGCCCGCTGCCGTTGGCGCGAAAGCTGTTCCATTCGATCGTCGGCGAACCAGATTCGGTGACCTTGATGCCCGAATATTTGGCCTTGCGGATAGTTGAGTGGGTGATTTTTGGCGACGACCCTTTGGCTTCGATCATTCCGCTGCTGGTGCTTGCCCCGCCAAAAGCGACCTCGGCATAGTCAATGACCGACGCGCCGCTGCCCGGTTCGAACTTGATGTTCCCCCATTCCCCGGGCGAAACCCGGTTGATTCCAGTGAACACGACGGGTTCGGATTCGGTCCCTTCTGCCTTCAGAGTCCCTTTCACGATGAAGGTTGGGTTGCGCAGGTAGACGCCTTTGGTGATCGTCAGCGTCACCCCGGCGTTTACGAGAACTCCTCCGCTGATGAACCGCACCGGCGCTCCCCCGTTATTCCAGGTCGAGGAACTGGCAACGGTTCCGGTGATGTTGATGACGTTTTCTTTGTTGGCGATCAGCGTGTTGCCGGTGATGTTGCCGGGGATCGCCGGACCTTGGTAGCTGAGACCGACGCCGTTGGTCCCGATCACGGTGTTGGTGCCCAGGGTTTTTGCGCCCACCGCCGAACCCGTGGCATTGACGTCAATCCCGGAACCGCCGCCTTCTACAGCGTTGCCGTGGATGTTGATTTCGCCGGTGTGGCTCAGTTCACTGGCTCTGTAATAGATCGCTGTGGAGTAGCTGTTGATGATGTCGTTGTCGGCGATCTCCGGCGCGCCGCCTTCTTCGACCCGGATTCCGTCCTGGCGGGAGTTGAACACCGTCGAGTTGGTGATCGTCGGCGAGGATTTCTTGATCCAGATCGAGGGCCGCGTTTTGCCGCAGCATCCGGTCGTGTAGCCGGAGTCGATGACTTCGACGTGGTTCAGCGTCGAGGCGCCGCTGCCCGGTTCGAAGGTGATCGCGGCCGTGTTGTTGGCACCGTTGAAGACGATCGGGTCTTCGGCGGTGCCTTGGGCGTCAAGCGTGCCTTTGACGATGAGCTGAGCTTTGGTGAAGTCGATACCTTTGGCGATCGTCAGAGTTACCCCCGCCATGACCTCCACTCCCCAAGGATCAAAACGGACTGTGGTGCCACCGTCGCTCCAGGTCCCGGACTGTTTTACCTCGCCGCCGATCTGGATTACGTTGTCTTTGTTGCCGACCAGGGTGTTGCCGGTGATGTTGTTCGGGATTCCCTGACCTCGGTAGCTAAGGCCCAGGCCTTCAGTGCCGCTGACGGTATTTCCGCCGAGCGATTTGCCGCTGATTGCTGAACCCCCGACGTAGACGTCGATCCCCGCGCTGCCGCCTTCGATGAGATTGTCGTGGATGTTGACTTCGCCGCTGTAGCTCGGTTCGGTGGCCCTATATTCGATCGCCTCGCCTTTGCTGCTGATGATCTCGTTGTCGGCGATCTCCGGCGCCCCGCCTTCCGCTATCCGGATTCCGTCCTCGCGAGAGTTGAGAACCGTCGAGTTGACAATGGTGGGCGAGGATTTCTTGATCCAGATCGAGGGCCGCGTTTTGCCGCAGCATCCGGTCGTGTAGCCGGAGTCGATGACTTCGACGTGGTTCAGCGTCGAGGCGCCGCTGCCCGGTTCGAAGGTGATCGCGGCCGTGTTGTTGGCACCGTTGAAGACGATCGGGTCTTCGGCGGTGCCTTGGGCGTCAAGCGTGCCTTTGACGATGAGCTGGGATGCGGTGAGGTTGAGACCTTTAGCGATCGTCAGCGTCACCCCCGCCATGACGCCTGCACCCCAAGGGTCAAAGCGGACAGTAGTGCCGCCGTCGTTCCAAGTCGCAGACTGTTTTATTTCGCCGCCGATCTGGATCACGTTGTCTTTGTTGCCGGCCAGCGCGTTGTCGGTGATGTCGCCGGGCATCGCCGAGCCCCGGTAGCTGAGGCCCAGCCCTTCGGTGCCGTTGATGGTGTTTCCGCCGAGCGATTTGCCGACAATTGAGGCGCCTTCGGTGTAGACGTCGATCCCCAGGCCGCCGCCTTCGATCAGATTGTCGTGGATGTTGACTTCGCCGCTGTAGCTCGGTTCGATCGCCCTGTACTGGATCGCCTTGCCTTTGCTGTTGATGACGTGGTTGTCGGCGATCTCCGGGGCACCGCCTTCCTCGACCCGGATTCCGTCCTCGCGGGAGTTGAGGACCGTCGTGTCGGTGATCGTTGGCGAGGATTTCTTGATCCAGATCGAGGGGCGGCTTTTGCCGCAGCACCCGGTGGAGAAGCCAGCGTTGCGGACTTCGACCCGGCTCAAGACCGAGGCGCCCGAACCGGGTTCAAAGGTGACCGCGGCGGTGCTGATGGTGTCCTTGAAGACGATTGGGTTTTCCGCAGTCCCTTTGGCGTCGAGAGTCCCTTTGACGATGAAGTTGGCTTCGGTGACCAAGACTCCGGGTTCGACGCCGACGGTGACTCCCGATTCGATCACTGTGCCCCCTGTATAAGGGCTGCCTGCGGCGGTCAGCGTCGTATTTTCTTTGATCGCGGCGGGAAGTTTCGTCGCAGATGCAAAGGATGGCGCGCTCAGAAGCGCCAGCAGCACTCCGGTGAGTAGGACGGCACGAAAAGCTCCTGCTACCCGGCCCGACAGTTCTACCGTTTGCACTCCATCCTCCCCTTCTTTGATGGCCCCTGAAAGCTCAGGGCACTACTTGGACTCCGCAAGCTAGCGGCACCGCTCCCTGGAAAATTCTGCTTCCTCCGCTTCGGACACGAGCTGGAAACGTAGTTCCGGTCCACCGAAAACCAATTTCGCGATCCGAAATGCCCTAAGCGTGGACAGGTGGTATTCCACCGTCGCTTGAAGCGTGTCGTCGTCCAGGTGCTTGTGAATCTCCTTGACCGTCGCCGCCCTGTCGAGTTCCCGCATGACACGGACAATCGAAACCCTGGTCGCGTTAACGAGAGGCCGAGCGTCCCCCAGTCCAGAACGCTCGGCCCCATCGTCTTTTGCCTCATAGTCCCCATGTGGGAGAGGGAGCGCAGGCATACGCCGCCGCCCTTGCGGGAGGCAGGCGGCGGCGCGTAGCTGCTGGATGGAAGTGTCTTGGCTGGCAAACATTTGAAGTTCGTGGGCGCCCCGAACGACGGACTCGGATTCCAGTGGAGGAATCACCCTCGTCCTTGCCGCCCAGGGCACCAACCCTCAAAAACAGAACTCCGGCAACTGACGACAGCTCCGGATCACTGTCCTGCTCTTGAGTAGTAGAAGGTTTCAGATAAGCGCAGGTGAGACAACCCAAAGTTGCCTACTGCTCAGCATTTGCTGAGTCACCGTAGTAACCGCCTTCGGGGCGTCCGGGTCGGCCGCGCCTGTAAGAGAGGAATCCAATGACCTTCGTATGGCCTTCCTCCCCGGATTTCGCCATGCGGTTTGCAGCTTTAGCCTGGATCTCCTTTGCGCGTTTGTAGCTGCCTTCCATGTGGTCGTGCATCTCTCGCTCACCCTGCGCATCGAGATAAGGGGCATCCCAAACCAAGTACAGATCCTCGTCCTCGTCCATCTTCCCGGCGGCAAACGAGGAAACCGTCTCCGTGAGGATCGCTTGCGTGACCGCGCCGTTCAGGTCATGGCGATCAGGGATGGACATTCGCCGATAGACCTCCGGCGTGACTTCCGGCATGACGATGGCTCGGTAGACGGGACGGGCAAAGCCACCAATCATCTTGGTTCCCGCGAATTCGATGCAGCCGGATTCGTAGAGGTCGTGGATGTGTCCGGTGACCTTCTTGACATTGACCCCGATCATGTCTGCGATCTCGCCGGCAGCGAAGCAGCCTTCGTGCAAGATCGCGATGATTTCGACCCTGATCCAATGATCGAGGGCGTGGGTCATCGCCTTGACCGGCTGCCGTGTTCGCCGCTTGGACGGCATCCGCCCGACCTCCCGAATCTTCACGCTGACACCCCTCCAATCGAAAAAATTTCCGCTAATGCGCAGGCGAGCATACGGAGATCGTGGGGGTTGCGCAGGCTGGGCCGAGAACTCATGAAATTCTAACTGGTTAGGAAATTCCTACTCTCTCCTTCCCGTCCCGGTGGCAGAGCCGGGTGACGACACGGGGAGGGAGGTGAGAGGGAATGAAGATCACGTCTGTTGAGACAGTCGTGCCGCTGCTGCAAACGGTCAAGCAGCGCTAGCGCGCAGCATGCGGGTCGGTCCCTGCCGGTCCAAGGGATCAATCAGGGACCGGCCCACTAGCCCGCTCATACGGGCCACCAGTAGGGCTCGGCCGCCTCTGGCGGGCGGGAGAGCCGCGAGCAGTAACCGGGGTCGTCTATTGACCTTCTGCGCTCCGCACGTTCTCAATCAGCGTTTCGAGGGGCATCGCCTCGGGCAAAGGCACCTCGCCATCCTTCGCAGCCGAGTAGATCACCGTCCCATCCCTGATCGTGAGGTCTAGTTCTTCCTCGATGACGAGGTTCCCGATCTGGCCTTGTATCAGCAGGCCGTAGACCTCTTTGAACGCGAGGGCTAGATCCTCCTCGGTAAAGTTTCCTTGCCCGCGCGAGAGAGCAGCGCTGAGCCGGTTAAGAAGTTCGGCCTTAGGGTCCATTCGGAAGAACCTAACTAATCGCCGCGCTTTCGACTCCCCCGACCTACCCGCCAAACCAGCGCCGCGAGAGCGGCAGTCAAGGGCGCAAAGCGCCCGACCCCGAAGGGGTTGACGGCCGCGAGCGCGGTGTTTCAATCGAACGGGTCGGGGCACTCATAGCCCAATGCTGAAGCCTCGCTCGACGCTCCTCGTCCTCTCTCTGGTCTTAGCTAGCTGCTGCTCAAGGCCGAGCCTGCGCTGAGTCTCGGCAAGCCGCCGCTGTGCCGCCTCCTGCGCTGCACGCTCCACACCGCCCTGCGGCTCGCGGCCGAAGGCGTGGCCGGTGTCCTTCACGCCTCGTTCTAGCCGGTAACGCTCGACGCCCTGGACGCCGCGATCCCAAGCCTTGGCCTTAGCCGGATCGGCTGGCCTCTCCCCTAGCTCCTTGATTATGTATGCGGGAGGGGCGATACGGGCGGCGGCGAGGGCTTGGCTTGAGCGAGCAGCGAGAAGCTGATCGGCAACCTCGCGCTCGCGCTGAGCATCTGTGCCCGGCGGGTCCATCTGCTCAAGCCTCGCGGTCTCCTTCGTCAGCTTCTCCTCGAACATCGCCTCGCGCGTCTGGGCATAGGGCAGCTTCTCTCGCCGCTCGCACCTGCCGAGTGCTTCGGCTGCTTCACGGTCGGCGGTGGCCTGTTTGGCCTGGCCGCGAAGATTTGCGACCGCCTGGCGCTGGCGCTCGTAGCTCTCCTGATCGCGAGCCTCCTGGCGGGCCGGGGTGCCAAGCTCACTTCTCCGCGCCGCGATCTCCGCCGTGGGCAGCTTCGCGATTTCTGCTCGTAGCGCCTCGTCATGCGCAGCAGTCTGGGCACGGTCGTGCTCTGCCGCTTCGGCAACGTGGGCGATTGGATCGCGCTCGGGTCCGGTGGGCGCGTACTCGCTGCGCTCGGCCTGGATCTCCGGCGTGGCGTATAGGTAGGTCTGCTCGCGGGTTCGAGAGGTGGCGACGTAGAACTCCTGCTTGTCCATGCTCGGGCCGGCCATCACGTAGGCGCTGTCCACTGTGGTGCCCTGGGCGCAGTAGGTGGTGACGGCGTAGGCGTGTTGCAGGGCCGGGGCCTCCCCGCCCAAGGTGGTCTGTGAGAGGTAGTCCGGCCCGACCTCGACGCGCCTCATCTGGTCGATGCCGTCAAGGACGATCCGTCCTCTCTCGGCGTCCACCTGGGCGACTTCCCAGCGCTCGCGGTTGTAGATGCCGGCGCGGCGGTCGTTGATCCGGGTGATGACCTGATCGCCAGCGGCGAAGGGAGCGCCGCCAACCTCGATCTCCTCCGAACCCAACCGTCCTTCGGATCGGACCAGCTCGCGCGCCGTCGCGTTCAAGCGCTCGACCTCGACGTTTCGCTTCGCCACCATCAGCGCGTCCTCACCCTGGGAGTAGGAGCGCCACCAGTCCTCGACCATCGCGACCCTGCGCTGCTCGGCGTCGGGGGCGACCGTGACCCGCTCGGCGGATCGGTAGAGACTCAGGGCCTCTCGACCCTCTCCCTCGCGGATGAGCTTCGCCGCGTCGCGGTCGAGCTCGTGGTTGTGGCGGATCACTTCGTGCAGGTGGACCGGCTCGGTGCGCTCTGTGAGCGCGGAGAACAACCCGCCCGCCTCGATCGCGCCAAGCTGCTCGGAGTCTCCGACCAGGACCAGCTTTGCTCCGGCCTCATCAGCCTGGCCGATCACTCGGGCCAGATGCTCTGAGCCGACCATCCCGGCCTCATCGACCATGAGGACCGAGCGGGAGGAAAGGGTGGCGTCGCCGCGATCAAGGTCGCGAAGAAGACCGGCAACTGTCGTCGCCTCAAGGCCATCGCCGCGAAGGACGTTGGCCGCCCGCCAAGTGGGCGCGGCGGCTCGCAGCTCGAAGCCCGCCTGCGCCCAGCCATCGGCAGCGGCGACCGTGGCGAAGCTCTTGCCGGTGCCCGCCTCCCCGATGACGACGGCGATGCCCTCGCGCCCGGCGAGCAGGCGGCGGACCATCTCGCGCTGGTCGGGCTTCAGGGTCGGCCGGGCCGCGATAACGCGGCCGGCGACCAGCTCCCCCGCCTCGCCTCGGACCTCCCTCGCCATTTGCTCGGTGGCCTCAAGCGCCTGGCGCTCAAGCTCCCAGATGCGCTTGGTTGTGTAGCGGGTGCCTTTGGCGGTCTCGGCCACCGTGACGACCGACTCCGAAGCGAGGAAAGCATCGGCGGCGCTCTCGACCTCATGGCCGGGCGCGCCGTTGGGAAGCAGGTTGGCGACGGCCTGGATCGCGTCGCGGCGGTCGAAGTGCGAAGCGTGGGCCGTCACCTCGCGGTCGAGCTGCGCCAGCGTCAGCTTGGCGGCCAGCTCGACCTCCTTGCCCATCGTCGCGCCGATGGCATCGCGGTCAAGGCCGATCTCCTCGGCTTTGGCTTGCCAGCGCTGGCGCAGGTCGCCAAGCTCAAGCACCTCCTTGGTCTTGCGCGTGGCGAGCGTGGCGATCTGGCGGGCGCGAGCTGAGGCACCCGCCCCGGCCGCCTCGAGTATTTCCGCGCGCCGGGTCGAGAACGCCTTCAGCCACTCGTCGGCGAAGCCCTTGATCTCAGCGATGCCCTTCCTGACCGGCTGCCATTCGACTCCGAGCGTCCGGGTCAGTTCATGGCGTAGGTGAGCCTCGTAGATGTAGCTGGCGGTCTTGGCGTGTTCATAGATCGCCGGGTGGTAGAGGCGGGTCCATTTGCCGTCCGGTCCCTGGGTCGCGTTGGCGATCAGGACATTGGTATGCAGCTGTGGATCGCCGTTGCGCGATGAGCGATGAAGGTAGGCGACGGCGATGAAGCCGTTGCCCTTGACGAAGACAGCACCGCCTTTGCCCCGGCGGGTCAGGCAGGCGTGGGCCTCCATGTATTTCAGTGCTGCCTCAACCGAGCGCTGATGAGCGGCCTTGACCTCGGCGGCGACCTCCTTGCCGCCGAGCGCCCGCAGGAGGGAGACCGACTTGGGAGCGGAGAAGGTGAGATCGAAGCCGGGGACCGCGCCGCGCCCGGCGACGGTGATGAGTCCAAGCGGCTCGCCCGTGGCCGGGTTCATCCCGGTCAGCATCGCGACGAGCTGGTCGGGGTCGACCTCGCCCGACAGGCCCAGCTCGCGGGCAGCGTCGCCCATCCACTGGCCCGGCTCCTCGCCCTCGCCTGAGTAGTAGTCCTCGGCACCTTCGGCGACCTTCTCCAGGTAGTAACGCTCCTGGCCTTTGCCGAGCTTTCCAATGCTGAGCATCAGAAGCCTTGTCCAATTGGCGGCGTGAATCCGTCGCCTTTTTTGTTAAGAGATGGCACCGCCCTCGTACTCCAGGCAGGGCGGGTCTCTGCGTCACCGATTTGCTTCCTCATGACCTATAGGTCACGGAAAGGGGTCTTTTTGATCCACTTCTTTGGTAGCCGAGCGCTGAACCGCTGCGCCCGGCGGGCTTGAGGCCTGGCTTGGAGGGCTTGCCTGGCGGTTACGCGGTGCCGGGGATCACCGGGGTGATAGGGCGTGAGGGTGGTGGCTGTTGTAGTTGTGGCTCTGCCTGTAGGTAGCTGCCTGCCTGCTTCTGGCTGGCTGGGTGCTTCCTATGGCTCTAGCATCTGGCTGTCTGTCTGTGGCATCTGACTAGCTGGATCTATGGCTCTTGCTGATGATCTGGCTGTCTCTGCCTGGCTGTCTTCTGCTTGTTCTCTCGGGGGCGCGTCAGCGCCGCCGATCATCATTTTTTAGTCCTTCGCCGCGCCCTGAATCACCCCGGGCGCGAGCTTCGCCGGCTCGGCTTCAAAGAAGTGGATCAAGCACGGGCATCGACGGCACCTACAGGGCATGAGGCGAAGGCCAAAGGCTCCGCAGGCGGTCTGGGCGATGAAGCCGCGGCCGGACAGCAGGAGCGCGTGGTGACGCACTGGCCCGCTCTCGCTGGAGTACGAGACATGAGCCAAGGCAGCGATGCAACGGCAGGCGGCGGGGGACAGGAGGGACGTGAGCGAAATCCATGGATCAAATCCCGGCCCTGGTTTGACCTAGAAGGCATGAGGCAAAACCCGATCCGCCGACTGGCGCGGGCGCTGGCCGTTCTCGCCGGACGTAAAGAAAACCGACGGATGTGCCCCTCACTTTTGACATATAGGTCGAGACCAATGCCCCGGACCCGTCAACAAGGACCAAGCCGTGCCTGATCGCCCTTCTCCTCCTCGCCTTGGCCTGACCGTGGAGGAGGCCGCAAAGGCGGTCGGCATCAGCGAGTCGTCGTTCAAGCGACACGTCCAGCCAGAGCTTCGGATCGTTCGTCGCGGAAGCCTGCGAATCATCCCCATCCGAGAGATCGAAAAGTGGCTGGAAGGCAACGCCACGCTGGCCGCGACGACCAAGGCGGCATCTAGAATGACGGCACTAACAGAGCGCCCCCGCGCCGTTGGAGCGGCCGGGGGCATGGCCCAAGGAGACGTGACTCCATGAGCAACGCGAAGCGTAGTGCGGCCCTGCAAGGGATCGAAGTCCGAACGGACGCGAAGGGCCGGAAGCGATACAGGGGCACCGCCCGCGACAAGAACATCGGCAGGCACCTGCGTGGTCCGTGGACGGGATCGCTGGCCGAGGCGCGATCGTGGCGCGTAGACGCCCAGGCACGACTACAGGCCGGCACCCTCTCCGCAGCAACCGGGCCGACCGTTGCCGAGGCAGCGGCCGAGTTCATTGCCGGCATGAAGGCGGGGAAGGTTCGCCAGAAAGGCGGGCACGTCTACAAGCCGAGCACGATCAGGGGCTATGAGCGTGACCTAAACGGGTACGCACTCCCCGAACTGGGCTCACAGCGACTCAGCCGCCTACAGCGGCCAGAGCTTCAACGCTGGGTTGACGGCCTGACGACGCCGGAGCGCTCGCCCTCCACCGTCCGGAACATCGTCGCTGCGCTGCGCGCGCTTGTCGGATTCGGCGAACTGCGCGGCTGGGTGCACGTCAATCCATGCAAGGGCCTAAGGCTTCCGGCAGGGGAGCAGGCCCGCGAGCGGATTGCGACCCCCGCCGAGGCCACAGCGCTTATAGCCGCGATGCGACCGAAGGATCAAGCCTCGCTCGGGCTCGCCGTCTACGCAGGACTGCGGCTCGGTGAGTTGTTGGCGCTCGATGTGTCCGCTGTCGATCTTGAGGGCGGCTGGATTCACGTCCGCCGCAGCTGGGACCCCGGGGCGAAGCAGTTTGTGCCGCCCAAGTCCCGCAAGCCTCGCAAGGTGCCGATCATCGACAAGCTCGCCAAGCTCCTCGCCAATCACTTCGTCCTCCTCGACCATCCGAGCGACGGGCTGCTCTTCCCCAGTGCCAAGAACGCCGAGTGGCCGACTGACCCGGCCATTCTGCGACGCCGCACTTGCAAGCAATGGGGCGACGCCGGACTCGATCGGCTCGGCTTCCACGAGGGGCGACACACCTTCGCCAGCATCGGCATCGCTGCTGGCCTGAACGCCAAGACCCTGAGTACCTACCTAGGTCACGCGACGATCACCATCACGCTAGATCGCTACGGCCATTTGATGCCGGGGAGCGAGGTCGAAGCGCGGGCAATGCTTGACGACTACTTGGATAGACCAGAGAACTGAACTGCTGCGCTTAGGGGAGCCGCCACCCACCATCGGGTTTTGGGAGGACCCGGGGCGGGTCCAGTGCAGCTAGCTCTGCAAGGCCGTTTTCGATTTCCTCCGCATCAATCTGCTGGAGACCGAAAGGGCCACTATCGAT
Source organism: uncultured Solirubrobacterales bacterium (assembly GCA_963701265.1). Classification (GTDB taxonomy): domain Bacteria; phylum Actinomycetota; class Thermoleophilia; order Solirubrobacterales; family 70-9; genus VRUE01. The sequence goes on along the minus strand of OY969581.1, from coordinate 1,044,960 downwards.
TGCTCGGGCTGTATCGAGATGTGGATGGTCAGACAAGCTCATGAGAGCAAGGCGCGCCGGCTGGCTGATTGTCTCATCGAGATCAGGCATCGATACCTCCTTGGGTCAGCTTTGGGGAATATCGACGCTACAGGTCAAGCGCGTTGACCCCCACAAAAGGCGATGGCAGAGCGCTGTAAAATTCCGCTCGCAGTACCTCAAGGGGTAGCTCAGTTGGTAGAGCGGCGGGTCTGATAGCTCGCGCGTCGCCGGTTCAAATCCGGCCCCCTCTTCAGAAGGCCCCAGGCCGCTTCCAGCGCCGGGGCCTTCCCCCTTGTCAGATTCACTGATGGGTTTGCAGTCACCTAGTAGTCCGCAGAAAAATGCTCATCGAAGTCGGTAATGAACAGCCGCAACAGTTCCAGGGGCGGCAGGTCCGAGTCCTCGTGTCCTATGTCTTTTCGGATAGCGCGGAGGAGGACTTCCCACGCGAGCACAGCCCCGAGATCGTTCCCTTCCTCCTGAGCCCGTGCAGTGGACCGTGCCCAACCATTGAATGCCTGGACCATCTCGCTCGATGCTCCGAGCGTTAGCTGCCTAGCCTTTAGATCCCTAAAGAACTCCTCGGCCTCGGAATCCGGGCCGCTGGCGCCGCCACTTCCGATCTTCTTGAACATCACCCCGAGCAGGTCGTAATAAACGGGACTCATCCGGTCCCGATGTGCCTCCCGTAGTCGAGCCTTCTCAGCTTGGCGTTGTTGCCAGACCACGCCCAGAACACCGGCGACCGCCACACCAATCGAGCCCACAACCGCAGGCTCGGCCTGCACTGCTTCGATGAAACCCCATCCCGCGAGGCCGACCAGCCCGAGGATGAGGACATACCCGACGATCATCTGGAGACGCTGGACCACAGATCGAGGCTAGGGAACGATCCGGCGGCACAGTTGACCGCGAGCGGAAGCGCCTACTCGAAGGCCGGGTACCAATCCGTGGGGACAGCCGTGGGGACGGCATGGGGACAAAACTGACCCCTTATGACCCCCACTGACCCCGCAAACCGTGCCTAGAAGCCGAGTGCGAACTTGGCGTCCTCGGTCATCATCTCTGGTGACCAAGGGGGATCGAAGACCATCTTGGGGTGGACTGCTGAGACGCCGGGGAGGTCGCCGACGAACTCCTTCATCTGCTCGGAGACCTGGGGGCCTATCGGGCAGGCGGGGGTGGTGAGGGTGAAGGTGACGAGGACTTCGTCCTTCTCGATCTCGACGTCGTAGACGAGGCCGAGGGAGACGAAGTCGAGACCCAGCTCGGGGTCGATCACTTCCTCTAGGGCCTCTAGGACGTCTTCTTCGGTCAGAACTGCGGTCTCGTTCTCCGACATGGCTCCATGGTAGCCGGGCCGGGCGCTGGACCGGCTAATAGTCTTCGCCGCCGATGAGCTCGACCGACCAGATCGTGCGCCGCTCGATCGGCATCGTCTTTGCCGACGGCGGCCTGCTTGCGCTGAGCGCCGTGCGCCCGCAGCGCGCTGGCGGGCACGGCGAGGAGGCGGTAGGGGCGGTGCTCTGCGGCCCCGACGGGGCGCCGGTCGACGTCTCCGAGACGCTGCTCTCAACCGAGTACGGGCCGGACGGCGTGCAGCGGCGGGCGACGCTCGAGCTCTGGCTCGACGGTGAGGACGCGCAGCCGCTGCGCGGCGCCGGCACGCTGATCAGCGCGGCCGCGGTCAACCACCCGGGACTGACCGGGACGATCGCCTTCTTCCGCTGGTCCGTGGAAGGGCGCGAGGGGCTCGGCCACTACGAGGTCGTGCGCGGCGATGGCTGAGATCAAGGCGATCGTCTCGGACTTCGGCGGCGTGCTGACGACGCCGCTGCTGCAGTCGTTCATGGCCTTCCAGGACCAGACCGGGATTACGACCGAAACGCTGGGCAAGGCGATGCAGGCCGCGACCGAGGCCAACGGCGAGAACCCGCTGTTCGAGATGGAGCGCGGCGAAATCACCGAGGACGCCTTCCTCACCCAGCTGACCGAGTGCCTCGAGCCGCTGCTCGGCCACCCGCCGGAGATGCACCGCTTCCGCGAGATCTACTTCGAGGCCCTGGAGCCCAACGCGGAGATGATCGAGCTGATGCGCGAACTGAAGGGGGAGGGCTACCGGATGGCGATGCTGACCAACAACGTGCGCGAGTGGGAGCCGCTCTGGCGCTCGATGCTGTCGGTCGACGAGATCTTCGAGACCGTCGTCGACTCCGGCTTCGTCGGCTGCCGCAAGCCTGAATCGCGGATCTACGAGATGACCCTGGAACGGATCAGCGAACCCGCCGAGGCCTGCCTCTTCATCGACGACGTCCTGGTCAACATCGAAGGTGCCCGCAAGGCCGGCCTCAGCGCAGTGCACTTCCAGGACAACGAGCAGGCGATAGGCGAGATTCGGGCGGCATTGGCTTAAGAGAAGTCGCGCTACCGACCGGAGATCAGCCCGCCGCGAGTCTCAGGCCGGCCAAGACCCGGAGTAGGTGGAGGAGGGGGCGGTGGAGTTCCGCCGCTTCCAGTTTGAGGCTTCGGTGCTTCTGCCATCGCCTAAATGATGTTATCGCCCAGTAGGAAAGCCAAGGAAAGAATCTCGACTACGAGGGCCACTGCAGCGACGGTGTAAGCACGGGTTAGCCACTCAATCTTCATGTCGTTGGAGTCCCAGAACAGATCCAGGTCATAAGCAAGGCGGCGATAGACCTCGGGTATGTCGTCGCGAAATGCATAGAGGCCCTCGTATAGGCCGGCACCGGCCTCGGCAAAGATCAGGTTCTTCTTCGGAAGCAGGATGAAGACGCTGGTAGCGATCGAGACAACGAACGCGACCAGGGCGGCGACTGCCAGCCCTCGAGGACTTGGGTCCTGAAATGCCTGCTGCCCAAGGAAGGAGGCGGCAAGCGAAGAGGCGGCCAAGAGCACGCCGGTTCGGGTGCGCAGCTCTTCGAGCAGGCCCTCCTGCTTGTCGAGCCCGCGAAGCGCCGCCTCATAAGCCAATTTCTCGAACTCCCCCGCCACCAAATCCAAAGTTAGCGCTGCGCGCGGCGGAATCTTTTGTCTTCAATACTAGATTTTCATCCGGATCACGAGAGCAGGTGGCGCTGGAGAAAATCGACCTGGTCAGCGACTAGCGCCTCGTGCACCGGGCCGTCGTAGATGTCGAAGTGGTCAACGCCCGGGTAGGTGCGTAGCTCGCCCTTCGGGGCACGGCGGGCGGCGGCGATGGCCGAGCCGGGCTTGGCGACTCGGTCGGCCTCGCCGACGCAGACGAGCCAGGGGCAGTGCAGCTTTGCCGCGTGGCGTACGGGCCTGAAGGGGCGGCCGAGCAGCCAGCGGGAGGAGACGCGGTTGCGCCAGCGGGAGTCCTCGCCGATCGAGACCACGCGCCGCCAGCCCTCCTCCCCACCCGGTGCGTTGATCAGGGCCGGCTCGTTGGGCTGGCCGACGGCCGGTAGATGGCGGCCCTGGGCCGCGGCAGCGAGCATGCGGACGGTCACCCGCGGCGAGGCGCGGTGGGCCTGCTTGACGATGTCGAGGAAGGGGACCTGGCTGATTGCGGCGACAACGCGGGGATCTGCGGCAGCGGCTGCGAGCGCGTTGCCCCCGCCCATAGACGAGCCAAAAGTCGCCACACGGTCGGGATCCACCTCGGGCAGCGAGCGAGCGAAGGCGATCGCCGCTCGCCAGTCCTCGAGCTGCCGCGCAGGATCGAATAGATCGGGCTCGCCATCGCTGTCACCGAAGCCGCGGTGGTCGAAGACGAGCGCTGCGAATCCAGCGGCGGCAAAGCGCTCAGAGAAAGCACCGAGGCGATCCCGTCGGGTACCGGAGAGACCGTGAGCCATGACCACTGCCGGCGCGGCAGTCTGCTTGCCGGCCGCCGGGTAGAGCCAGGCCGCACAGGAGTCATCTCCCGCAACGAAGGTGAGATCGCGACGATCCATTGCCTTTCCAACGGCCAGTCCACTCGAAACGTGAGATCGCCCCGGGCCAGGAAGGCAGCTCCTGCTTCACGCCGACTTGCGATGCCCTCGCCGATGGCGCCTGTGCTTGTGGATCTTCACGCAGCGTCGCCTCCCGCTCACCTTCTTCTTGCGGAACCCCGGACGGCAATGCAGGCCGACCTTGCGGTGGCGTTTTGGCGTTGCGATCACCGGAGGAATCGAAGGCGTTACGAGGGCAGCTGGGACATGCTTGGGCTGGAGATGTGCGTCCACTCCAGTCATGACTTGCGGAGGAGTCAGTGGCAGGGGGTCGGCGGCGGCCAGTGTCGGCTTGCCATCGAAGTACTGCGCGAAGTAGCCGTCCTCTTCGTGGGGACCTTCGCCAAAGACTTCGTTGAAATCAACGGAAAAGGCGACCTTGAAGTCGTTCGACCAAAGCGCGCGGAGCTCATATTGCCCCCCGCTCGAGCTGAGCACACACTCTCGTAGCAACCATTCTTCGAACACGGGTTCAAAGAAAAAAGCGCAGGCTCGTACTTTCGAGAGGGGCGCGCCGGTGGCGGCAGAGTAGACCGTGCCGTGGATTTCGGCCCCTGCTTCGAGATCGGCGTCCACCCCTGTCTTGGTTTCTCCCGCTGCCACGACAAGAGTTTCAGCTTCCGCATAGTCAGCCTTGTGGTCGTAGAACTGATCCAAGAGGTTGTAGCTCGAGGAAGCCAAGAACTGAATTTTGTATTCGCCCGCTGGCAATCCCGGCAACACGTAGGTGCCGTCCGCTTGAGTCAGGGCGCAATTTCCAGGTTCGCCGGTAGACAAGGTCACACAAACCAGCGCATCGGCGGATCCAACGTGCCCACCCAGCAGAGCAGCACGCACTTCGCCTTCGATCGTCGCCCCTTCGGCCAGTTCGGCGTTGATGCCCGTCGTGGCCACCCCTTCTTCGACCTCGACTTCATCGGCTTCTTCCCAGAAGGACTTGTCGTTGTAGTACTCCCCCGCGTAGGACGGTTCAGTTACTTCGGACCAGAATTCGACCTTGTAGTGGCCTGCTTTCAGGCCTTTTATCGCATAGGTCCCACCAGCGTCGGTGAAGTCGCAGTCTTCTTCGAATTCTTCGCTATCGACGAAGTAGGCGCAGACCCAGACTTCAGCGAGAGGACCAGCGCCCGGGCCCGTGACCTCGCCTTCAATTTTCCCCGTTCCCACGGCGATCCCACTGGCCATGGGCGCAGACAGAGCAGATGCAGACAGCGCAACGCCCAGCACCACCATGAGTGCGGACGAATGGCGTCGAATCTTCTGAGGGCTCAACATCAGCCGAATATATAAATGAAACTCGGGCGTACCGAGACTGAGTAACTGTTAAGTCGTCAGTTGTCGGAGCCCGCGCGGTCCCAGATGTAGAGCTCGACGGCCTCGAGGGCCAGCTCCATCTGGCGGGGCGAGGAGAGCAGGCCGAGGACCAGCTCCAGGGCGTCCTCCTCGGTGACTCCGGCGTCGACGGCCTCCTCGCCGCGGAAGCCGGCGGCGAGCTTCATCGCCTCGCGGCGGTTCTCGCCGAGTGAGCCGAAGGCGCCCATGAGGAAGTCGCGGTTGGGCACCGGGTGACCAACCTCGAGCGAGCCGTGCCAGGCGGCGAGCATCGAGAGGTCGTGCTCGTCGAGCTCGGAGAGGGCCTTGGCGTAGTGGGTCTCGAGCTCGTCGTCGGGGATCTCGTCGACCCAGGCGCGGACGGCCTCGCCAAGGAGTTGGCGGCGCGCCTCGCGGCCGATCGAATCCGCGATCGCGCGGATGGCGTCGGCTGGGTCTACAAAACAGAGGGCCATTGGAAAGTGAATCTAGAGAAGGCGGTAGACGGCAAATCGGGGGGCGTTTTGCCGCGTTTGCCGTGTTTCTGAGCGCCGCGGGCAGACCTATGCTGGATCGCTCGCCCTTATGCCCCTGAAGCTGATCCATGGACCCCCCAACTCGGGCCGCGCCGGCCGCATCCGGCGTGGTCTGCTCGCCGTCCTCGATCGCGATCCGGTCCTCGTCGTCCCCACCCTCGACGACGTCTACGCCTTCGAGCAGGAGCTCTGCGCGAACGGCGCCGTGCTCGGTGCCGACGTGATGACCTTCGGCGGCCTGTTCAGGGCCGTGGCCACGGCGGGTGGCTCGCCCCCGGGCAAGGTCCTCACCCCGGCCCAGCGCCTCGGCGCCGTCGCCGCCGCGGTGAGCGAACGGCGCTCGCAGCTCGGGCCACTGCGCGGCTCCGCCCCGCAATCGGGCTTTCCCCTGGCGCTGGAGCGCCTGCTCGACGAGCTGCAGGGCGCCGGCCTCGAGCCGGCGGACGTGGAAGCGGTCGCCGGGACGCTCGAGGGCTCCGCCTACCTCGGCGACATCTCATCTCTCTTCAGCGGCTACGCGCGGGTGCGCGACGGGCTCGGCACGGTCGACACCCACGGCATCGCACGCGACGCGATCGGCCTGCTCGAGGCCGGGAGCGAGTTCTGGCGGCGGCCGGTCTTCTTCTACGGACTCGACGACCTGACGCGCAATCAGTTGCAGCTGATCCACGGGCTTGCCGCGACTGCCGAGGTGACCGTGGCGCTGCCCTTCGAGAAGGGACACACAGCGCTGGAGGCCCGCCACGTGCCGCTGCTCGAATCGCTCGAACGGATCGGGGTCGATTCGGTCGAGGAGACCCTGGCCGATCCCGGAAACACCGACTCGCCGCTGCTCTTCCACCTCGAGCGGGACTTCGGCGCGACCGCGCCCGGGCGCCGCGCCGCGGACGAGAGCCTCGTCTTCCTGCGCTCGGCCGGCGAGCGCGGCGAGGCCGAGGCGATCGCGGTCGAGGTCGCCCGCCTGCTTGCCGGCGGCTGCGAGCTGGAGCAGATCGCGATCGTCGTCCGCGACCCGGGGCGGCGCGGGCCGTTGATCGCCTCGGTGCTCGAGTCCTACGGGATCCCGACCGCGCTCGAGGCGGAGATCCCCGCCTCCACCACCTCGGTGGGCGGCTCGCTGATCGCGCTGCTGGAGGCGGTGATGGGGTCTGGACGGGCAACCGACCTGCTGCGCTACCTGCGCGGCCCCGCCGGTATCTCGCCGGGACGGGTGGACTGGTTCGAGCGCAGGCTCCGCCGCGACCGCGTGCAAACGGCGGCGGCGGCGCTGCTGCTCTGGGAGGAGCAGTACGAGCCGCTGGAGGCCGTCGCCAGGCTGCGCGAGTCCGCCGGCCGACCGGCGGATCTGACCGCGGAGGTCGGCGCCCTCGCGGCGGCGATGGGGGCTCGGGTGGGCTCAGAGCTGGAGGCTCGCGCCGCGGCTGCGATCTCGACCGCGATGGCCGAGCGAGCCGAGCTCGAGGGCCTCGCTCCTCTGCCCGAAGCGATCGCGCGGACGCTGGCCGGGATACGGGTGCGGGTGTGGAGCGGGCCGGTCGAGGAACGGGTCAGGATCACCGACCCCCGCCGGGTGCGAGCGGCGCGCTTCGACAACGTCTTCGTCGCCTCCCTGCAGGACGGCGAGTTCCCGCGCGGCGGCGCCCATACCGACCCGTTCCTCTCCGAGCGCCAGCGCGAACAGCTGGGCCTGCAGCCGCGCCACGACAACGCGGCCGAGGAGCGCTACCTGTTCCACGTCTGCCTGGCGCTGCCCAAACGGCGGCTCTTCCTCTCCTACCGCGACAGCGACGAGAACGGCGCGGCCGAGGCGCCCTCTCCCTTCCTCGAGGACGTCAGGCAGATGCTGGAGCCGGGTGAGGGCGAGGCGCGCGGTCGAGGCCTGGCCGAGGTCGTCCACCGCCTCGCCGAGGCACCGTCGGAGACCGAGCTGGCGCGGGCGATCGCGGCACGGGGCGCGGCTACGGATCCGGACCGCTTGCTGGGTGCCGCTGGCGCCGAGGGTGAAATCGCCGACCGAATCAGGGACCGGCTGGCGAGCGCTCGCGGCGCCGAGTCCGCGACGCGAGCCCCGGGCCCGCTCTCGAACCCGGCCGTGCTCGCCGCCCTCGGCGACGTCCACGCTTACGGCGGCACCACCCTGGAGGGCTTCGACGTCTGCTCCTACCGCTGGTTCGTCTCACACGAGCTCTCGCCGCAGCCGCTCGACCCCCCTCCCGACCCGCTCGTCCAAGGCGGCATCGTGCACCGAGTCCTCTACGCCCTCTACAAGGAGCGACCGAACGGCGACCCCCTCCCCCGGCCCGGCTCCCTGGCCACCTGGATCGCGCGCGGCTGGGAGCTCGTCGGCGAGATCGCGACGGAGAGCGGCCTCGGCGCGCACCCGGCCGAGCGGGCGATGCTCGCCCGGGTCGAGGGCCTGCTCGCCCGCTTCCTCAAAGAGGAGGCGCAGCGGGAGATGGCCGGCTTTGAGCCCTGGTTGCTGGAGGCGGGGTTCTCCGAGTCCGAGGAGGTCGAGCAGCCGGAGCTCGAGATCGACGGCTGGCGCCTGCACGGCGCGATCGACCGGGTCGACCGAACAGCGGACGGACGCGCCCTCGTCCTCGACTACAAGCTCTCGACCAAGGTCTCGCCGCGGGTGAAACTCGAGGAGGAGGCGAAGCTGCAGCTGCAGCTCTACCTGATCGCCGTCGCCGAGCTCTGGGGAGCGGAGATCGTCGGCGGTCTCTACCACCCGCTGCGCGCCACCTCGGAGCGCCGGCCGCGGGGGCTCGTGCTCGAGGACGCTGCGGCCGACCTGGCCGGCTACGGGCTCTCCAAGACCGACCGGGTGGAGCGCGAGGACTTCGAGCAGCTGCTCGCCGACGCCCGCCGCCGCGCCGGCGAGATCGTCGCCCGGATGCGGGCGGGCCAGATCGACCGCGACCCCGGCCCGCGCGAGGGCCTGCGTGACCACGGCATCTGCCCCGCGTTCTGCGACTTCGCGCCGATCTGCCGCCGCGACCGGGCGCCGGTCGAGCCCGTGAGCGACGAGGAGGAAGACGAGCGGTGAGCGAGCGCGAGCCCACGGCAGAGCAGCGTGCCGCGATCGAGGCAAGCGGCGCCGAGGTCATGGTCGAGGCGGGTGCCGGCACCGGCAAGACCGGCGTCATGGTCGATCGCTACTGCCGGCTGACGTGTGAGCAGGGCGTCTCGCCCGACGCGGTCCTCGCCTTCACCTTCACCGACAAGGCCGCCGCCGAGCTGCGCCAGCGGATCCGGGCCGAGCTCGAGCGCCGCGCGGAGGCGGGGTCGAAGCGCGCCCGCGAGCTGCTGCCCGGGCTCGGCAGCGCCTGGGTGACGACGATCCACGGCTTCTGCAACCGCCTGCTCTCGGCCCACCCCGTTGCGGTCGGGGTCGATCCCAGGTTCCGGGTGCTGGACGCGCCGGAGACCGAGCGGGCGGCGGGCGAGGCCTTCGACGAGGCTCTCGAGGTCTTCTTGGCGGAGGGCGACCGCAGCCGCGAGAACACCGCCGCGGCATTCGACATCGGCGGTCTACGGGCGATGGTTATCGGCGCCCACGCTGAGCTGCGCAGCCGCGGAGCGGCCGAGCCCAAGCTCCCCGAGCAGCCCGAGCCGGACGTGCGCGGGGCACTGCGCCAGGCCGCCGCGGCCGCCGCCGAGGCCCTGGCGGAGCTGAAGCCCGGCAGCACCAACCACGAACTGGTTGAGCGGGCGCTTGCTCTGCTCGACGGCGCGGAGGAGCTGCCAAGCCTCGACGAGATGGCGGCGCTGCGGACCAACAGCAAGGCGAAACCGATGGTCGCCTACAAAGAGGCGATCGAAACGGCGCTGAGCCGCGTCGCCGAGGCCGGTGAGGGCGGCCTCGCCTACCGTCACATCGCCGCGCTGTTGCAGCTGTTCTCCGCGCGCTTCGCGGCCACCAAGGAACGGCGCGCCGGCATCGATTTCGAGGACCTGCAACTGCTGGCGGTGCGCCTGCTCGAGCGGACCGAGACCGGGTCCGCCTACCGCGCCAGGTTCAGCCACCTCCTCGTCGACGAGTTCCAGGACACCAACCGCCTGCAGCTGCGCCTGATCGAAGCCCTGCGCGGGCCGAAGGCCCAACTGATGGTCGTCGGCGATGAGCTGCAGTCGATCTACGGCTTCCGGCACGCCGACCTCGACGTCTTCCGCGAGCGCCGCGAGGCGATCGAGGCGAGCCCCGATGGCGAAGCGATCCCGCTGAGCGGCAACTTCCGCTCCCGACCCGAGGTGATCGGCGCGGTCAACGCGATCGGCGCGCAGCTGCTGAGCGACTACACGCCGCTGCGGGTCGGCGCTCCGCCCGCCCAACCGCAGCCGCCGGGCGATGGGCCGGCGGTGGAGATGCTGCTCACCGCTCGCGAGGGCTGGGATGATGAGGGGATCCAGCTCGATCCGGTGACCGACGCGCGCACGCCGACCAACCAGCTGGCCGAGGCCCGCTTTCTCGCCGCCCGCCTGCGCGAGCTGGCCGACCAGGGGGTCGAGCGCGGCGCGATGGTCGTGCTGCTGCGCGCCTTCACCCGGCTCGATGCCTACGAGGACTCGCTCGAGCGGGCCGGCCTGCGCCCCTACGTAGTCGGCGGGCGCGGCTACTGGTCCCAGCAGCAGGTCGCCGACGTTTGCGCGCTGCTGGCGACGATCGCCAACCCGCTCGACGACCAGGCACTGCTGGGGACGCTGGCCTCGCCCGCCTGCGGGGTGACCCCCGACACGCTCTGGCTGTTGCGCGCGGCAGCCGGCAGCCGCCGCCACATCTGGCCGGCGGTCGAGCAGCTGGCGGGGTTGGGCGAGGACGAGCGCGTCGACGTCAGCCGCCTCGAGCAGATCCCCGCTGCGGAGGCGTTGCTGCTGCGCAGCTTCGCCGCGACGCTCGCCGGACTGCGCCGCCGGGCCACCTCGCTCTCGCTCGCCGCCCTGATCGACGCCGCGGTGACCGAGACCGGCTACGACCTGGCGGTGCTGATGCGCCCCGCCGGTGAGATGCGCTTCGCCAACGTGCGCAAGCTGATGCGGCTGGCGACGGAGTTCGAGAGTGCCGAGGGTCGTGACCTGCGCGGCCTGCTCGACTTTCTCGCGGCGCGCGCCGATGCCGACGCCGACGCGCAGGCGGCAACTGCGGTGGAGGGCCACGACGGCGTGCGGATCATGACCATCCACAGCGCCAAGGGACTCGAGTTCGACGTCGTCGCAATCCCCCACCTCTCCCGCGGCCTGCTCCCCTCCGGGCGCACCCCGCTGCTCACCCTCGGCCGCGAGCAGGAGGCGCCCCGCGTGGGCATGCAGCTGCGCCGGCTCGGGGCGCGCGGGGTCAACCTCTACGCACAGCGCGAGCTCAGCGAGGACGCCCAGCAACGCGAAGCGGAGGAGGAGCTGCGCCTCTTCCACGTCGGGGCGACGCGAGCGCGCGAGCGGCTGCTCCTGAGCGGCGTGATCAGCCCCACTCCCCCGTCTCGGCAGAGCCACGGCAAGGCCGTGATCGAGCGAATCGTCGCGGCCTTCGAGATCGACCGTGAGCACGACTCGCGAGTCGAGATGCCAGCCCCCGAGCCGCGTCCCGGACTGGAGGCGGAGTTCGCTCCTGCCGAGATCGCGGTGCGAGTCAACCTCGCCTCGGTCGAGCAGGCGTCCGCCCTGACGGCAATCCGCAAGGAAGCAGACGGAGAACGAGACGGCGGCGACGGACGGGCCCCGCTGGTCACGCAAAGGTCTCCCGCGACCAGGCGACGCCCCCTCTCCTACACCGCGATATCCGCCCACGAGGAGGGCTCGGCAGAGCCGCTCAACAGCGATCGCGCTCTGCGCCAGGGAGGCGACGACGAGCAGGCACCAGCCGACGCTGGGGCAGCGCGGGGCATTGCCGTGCACGCGCTGCTCGAGTGGAGCCAGGCGAACGGGTGGCAGGCGCCAAGCGCAGAGCTGGTCACCCGTGTGTCCGCGTCGGCCGAGACCCGCGACGCCGGGCTTGCCAAGGAGGCAATGACAGGCCCACTCCGCGCCTGGCTCGACTCGAGCTTCTTCGCCGAGCGAGTGCGGAGCGTGAAACGCAGCCGTGCCGAGGTGCCGCTGCTGATCGAAGTCGCCGACACCGTCCTGCGCGGCTCGATCGACCTGCTGGTCGAGGAGGAGAGCAAGCCACCACTGATCGTCGACTACAAGACCGACCGGGTCGACGGCGCGGAACCCGCCGCGATGGTGGCTCGCTACGAGATCCAGCAGGCGATCTACGCCCTCGCCGTGGCCGAGGCACGCGGCGTAAACGAGGTCGAACTCGCCTACGTCTTCTTGGAGCGGCCTGAGGAGCCGGTCATCGCCCGTTGGGGATCGAGCCAGCTCGCGGCAGCCCGCCGACTACTCGAAGACGAAATAAACAAGATTTGACCGCGGCGTCCTGACCAAGCAGATCAAGGACGCAGGGAGCGTGGCGTGCTCTGCACGCGAGCGACCGAGGACGCCGATATGCGCCGGTCAGGACGCCGCGGAGTCCAGCTTTGTCGCCAGCTCGTCCAGCTTGAGCTCCTTCAGGCCCTCGCCGACAGCATCCAGCTCGGCGGTGCAGTAGGTGACCAGGTCGCGGCCCTCGCCGCAGAGGTCGAGCGTCTCGCGCAGCCCGGCCTGGCCGGAGTCAAGCCGGTCAATGATCTGCTCCAGCCGCTCCACGGCCAGCTCGTAGCTCTCGGGTTTCTCGCTCACGCGCTCTCCTCGATCTTGGCGCCGACGGCGCCGTCGGCGAAGCGCAGTCTGACGCGCTCGGCGGCTACCGCGCCGGCCGTGTCGGTCACCGGCTCGCCCTCGCGGTCCTCGACCAGCGCGTAGCCGCGCTCCAGGGTGCGCTCGGGTTCGTGGGCCCGCAGGGCGACCTCGGCCCGGTGCAGCGCCGCCCGCCGGCGCTCCATTTCGGCTCCCTCGGCCCGGCGGCGCGCCCGCTCGAGCACGACCGTGGCGAGGCGGCGCTGGAAGCCGAGCCGCTCGGCGACGCCGCGTTCGGAGGCGGCGCGGATCTCCCTCGTCTTCTGGTTCAGGGCGAGGCGCTCGCGGCGCAGCGCCCGGGCCGGGCCGCGCGCCAGGGCGACGAGGTGCGGAGTGCGGGCGCGCACGGCGCCGTCGGCCGCACGCGAGAGCGAAGCCATGCTGCGCTCGAGATCGAGGCGGGCCACCCCACAGTCGAGCGGGACAACGGCCTCCGCCGCGTGGGTCGGGGTCGAGCAGGCGACCGCGGCAACGTCGTCGATCAGGGTCGAGTCGCGCTCGTGGCCGACGGCGCTGACCACGGGCACCCGCAGCATCGCGATGGTGCGGCAGAGCGTCTCGTCGCAGAAGGCCCAGAGGTCGGCGAGGCTGCCGCCGCCGCGGGTGACGACGATCGCCTCCACCTGCGGCTGCGCTGCGAGATCCTGAATCGCGGCGGTGATCGCCGGCGCCGCGTGGCGATCCTGGACCGGAGCGAAGGCCCAGACCACGGTGCCGGCCCAGCCGCGCCGCTGCAGCCCGGCCAGCAGGTCACGCCGGGCAGCGCCGGACTCGGCGGTGACGACACCGATCGTCTTCGGCAACGCGGGCCGTCGCAGCTGCCCCTGCAGCTTGAAGAGCCCCTCGGCTTTGAGCTGCTTGCGCAGCGCCTCGAGCCGAGCCAACAGGTCCCCCTCCCCGGCGAGGCGTACGTGCGTCGCGCGGAAGGAGAAGCTGGGCGAGGCCTGCCCACCACCCGGGTAGTAGTCGGGCCCACCGGCAATCACGACTTCGGCGCCATCGCGAAGAGCCCCATCCGGAAGGCCCGCCTTGTCGAGATCGTCGAGCCAGATCGCGCAGGGAACCGCCCCCTCGCCGTCGCGCAGCTCGAAGTAGGCCTGCACCTTGCTGCGGCCGACCCCGGTTACCTCACCGATCAGCAGCACCCTGGCGCGGCGGCGCATCTCCTCCTGCAGCTTGCGGGCATAGCGCCCTACCGGAAACGGGCCTGGCAGTTCCACAGATTTGAGGCTATCCGCCTCGGGTGACGCGTCAGGCAGTTTGGTGCCAGCGCTTGGCCCACTGCTTCAGCTCGCCGATCGCCGGGCCCAGCTCGGCGCCCTTCTCGGTGAGCGAGTAGGTAACCCGAACGGGAGTGCCCGATTCGACCTCGCGCTCAACCAGGCCTTCCGCCTCGAGCTCACGCAGGCGCTGGGAGAGCAGCCGATCCGAGAGGCCGGGAACGGCTCGCGCCAGGTCACCGAAGCGCATCGGCCCCTCGGTGAGGGCAGAGATGATGGCGCCGGTCCAGCGCTTGCCGATCAGCTCAATCGCCGCGTGAAAGTGCGGACAGACGCCGTTGCCGGCCTGATTTTGGGTCGCTGACCCAACCTCCACGTAGTCAAGCGAGCTTACCGAACGTAAGTGACGGGCTTCGGGTCAACCCGTGCAGGGACCGGTGTCCACCGGTGCGAGCGGACCGGCCAGGGCATCTTCGACGACCTCGTCGGGAACGGCGAAGCCGCCCGCTGTGCCCGTCGTGGTGGCGGCAAAAACGGTGCCGAGGACACGGCCGCGATCGTCAACCAGCGGCCCGCCGGAGTTGCCGCTGCGAACGCTGCCCCGCAGGGAGGTGATCGAGCGACGGATCGGACCGCGGCCATAGGAGTCCTCGCTGATCGTGTCGCGAGTATCGCCGAGACGGGCCGGCGCGACCGCGTAGGGGCCGTTCTCGGGATACCCCAGCACCGCGGCCGCCGTGCCCGATGTCGGGTCGGGCGCGAACGTCAGTTGCGGCAGCTCAGCATCTACGTGCAGAAGGGCGAGGTCGTTTTCGGGGTCGTAGCGCACCGCCGTCGCATCCAGCGAGGCGCCGCCGGCGGTGGTCACGCTGGTGTCGTCCTCACCCGCGACCACGTGCGCGTTGGTGACCACGAGCCCCGGGCCCACCACCCAGCCCGAGCCCTCGACGCCAAGCCCGCAGGCGGTGCCAAGCACGCGCACGACCGAGTCTTCGGCGGCCGCGACCTCTGGATCGGCGGCGATCGCTGGATCCGGTGCCGCCACCGGCGCCGTCGGCCCGATGATCGACGGCGCCGGATCAACGCGGTCGAGTGCATGCAGGATCGGCCCCGAGGGCGGCAGCACCTCGTTGAGGCTGCGCAGGATCACCGAGCCCTGCACGTCCGCCCGCAGGCGCGCGGTTCCCGGTGCGTGCAGGACAACCGCCCCGAAGACCCAGACCAGGCCCAGCGCTACCGAGGCGATCAGGGCGGCGCCACCGGCCCCGTCGGCGAGGTGCAGCACGCCCTTGCGCCGAATCAGTCGCGAGCGCAGGCCCAAGGCCAGGCCCTCCAGCGTCACCGCGACGAGCGCGCCCGCCACAAGCGCACCCAGGGCCGCGCAGAGTGGAGCGTAAGGAGAGGAAGAGCCCTGGTTGAGCACCAGCGGCGCCACGCGACTACCCGCGAACGCCCCCAAAGCGAAGCCGATCAGGGTGAGCGTGCCGACGATCAAGCCCTGGCGGTACCCCCAGAGGCCCAGGGCCAGGGTGAAGGCGATGATTGCCCAGTCGAGAACGGTCATCGATCAAATGATGAGGGACACCCGGCCCCTGCACTACCTTTCACGAAAATGAACCCTCGTTCCCCGGAGGTGGAGCGGCGCCGCCGTCTTATCACCCGTGCGCTCCCCCTCAGCCTGATTGCCCTGGTCGCATTCGTATTCGGCGCGATGGCGGGCACCCCTGGCTCCCCTGACAAGGAAGCGGCGGAACGCTTCGTGCGAGCTTGGGAGGGCGATGAATTCGCCGCTATGTACAGGGAGCTGAACCCCGCCTCAAAGCGTCGCATCAATCTCAACGATTTCGTCACGACCTACCGCGCCGCGGCCGAGGTCGCGACGCTGCGCTCGTTCGAAGCCGACTCGCCTGACGACGCCTCCTCGCGCAACGGGCAGACCGTTGTACCGGTCCCGATCGCCACCACGACAGTCGCCTTCGGCCCGGTCGAAGGCGAGCTGCCCCTGCCCTTCGAGGAAGGGGGCATCGCCTGGGACGAGAGCCTGGTCTTCCCCGGCCTGCGCCGGGGCGAGTACCTGGAAAGCCAGATCGAGCTCGCCCCGCGAGCGCCGATCCTCGCCGCCGACAAGACCCCGCTCGCCGAGGGCCCGGCGGAAGCGCGTGCGCACCCGATCGGCAGCGAGGCGATCGACGTGACCGGCGAAGTCGGCACGGCGGAAGAAGAAGACCTGGAGGCACTCGCCAAACAGGGGTTCGCGCCGGACACGCCGGTTGGCGTGACCGGCCTGGAGCAGGCCTTCAACGCCCGCCTGGCGGGCAAGCCGGGCGGCGAACTGCTCGCCGCCAGCGTCGCAGGCGGATCGACCCGAACCCTGGCCGAAGCAGAGCCCAAGCCAGGGGCCCCGGTAAAGACGACGATCGACGTCGGCCTGCAGGAAGCCGCCGTCTCGGCCCTCTCCGGCCGCGTCGGCGGCATCGCCGTACTCGACGCCCGCAACGGCGATATCCGCGCCCTCGCCGGCCAGGCCTTCTCGGCGCCGCAACCGCCCGGCTCGACTTTCAAGATGATCACGACCGTGGCGGCGCTGCAGAAGGGCGTCGTCTCACTCGACGACGAATTCGAAATCACCAGCGGCGCCAACGTCGGCGGCCGCTTCATCGAAAACGCCAACGGCGAGTACTGCGGCGGCACCTTCCGCGAAGCCTTCGCCGAGTCGTGCAACGCCGACTTCGCCCCGCTGGGGCCGAAGATCGGCAACGACGAACTGGTCGAGACGGCCGAACGCTTCGGCTTCAACTCGCCGCCGACGCTCTACGCGTCGAAGTACATCGCCCAGGTCGAACCGGCGGAATCGACCCTGCCCACCGAGATCGGCGAAGAAGTCGACCTCGGCGTCAGCGCAATCGGCCAGGGCGAGGTCCTCGCCACGCCGCTGGAGATGGCGAGCGTGGCACAGACGATCGCCAACGGCGGCGTGCGCCAACCGACCTCGATCGTCGCCAACAAGAAGCTGCGCCCCGAGGCCGAGCCGGAGCGGGTGATGTCGAAGGAGATTGCCGACGAACTGACCGAACTGATGGTCGGCGTGGTCACCGGCGGCACCGGCACCGCAGGGGCGATCTCCGAGGCGCAGGTGGCGGGCAAGACCGGCACGGCAGAGCTCGGCCCGAAGCCGGGCGAAGAGGACGCCGAAAACCCCGAGCAGCGCAAGGACGCCTGGTTTGCCGCCTTCGCGCCGGCGGAAAAACCGAGGCTGGCGGTGGGGGTGCTGCTGGTCGAAGCGGAAGCCGCCGGCGGCGAGGTGGCGGCTCCGGCTGCGTCAGAAGTGCTTTCGGCCGGGCTCTAGGGGTGGTCCCAAAGGGGTGGTGGGTGCGTCTCTGCGGGAATTGATACCGCACGCGCTGCGCGCTTAGCGGCAATCTGAGAGCGCGACTGCGTCGCGCTTTGAATCACGAGTGCGGCGGCTGCCTTCGGCAACATTCCCGCAGAGACGCACCCACCACCCCTCTCGAAGCACCCCCAAGCTTCCAAAAGAGAGTCCTCCCGAAGCACCCCCTCGCTCGAGAGCTCCTCACCGTTGGACTCGGGCGCGGTGCTCGCATCGCTGGAGAGCCTTTGAGAGGAGGGTCTGGTCGCCCTTCAGACGAATGTCGCGAAGCGGCCGCCGCACTCGTGTCTCTAGGCGCGGCGCAGCCGCGCTCCAACATCGTCGCTAAGCGCGAAGCGCGTGCGACATCAATTCGCCTGAAGGGCGACCAGACCCTCCCCCCACCGGCCCTACAGATCGAGCGTGACTTCTGCGGGCCCTTCAGGCCCATCGATGAGGAGAGTCAGTGGCCTGTTCTCGGAGGCCTCAGCCGGCAGCTCGAAGAGAACGAGTGAGCCCTCGATCGGGCCCTGCTGGGGAGTCGAGTCGGGAGCCGGGATCGGTTCCTGGGATTCGACCTTGCCGCCGACGGGGAAGGCGTAGAGGCTTTCGCTGGGGATCGCCTCGAACTTCTCATGGTCGGAGTCGACGATCGTGAACGTTTCAGCCAGCGTCTGCGTCTCTTCGCTCTTGTTCTGGACTTCGAGGAAGACGCCGAAATAGGTCGAGCCTTTTTCCGGTTCGGGCTGGCCAACCAGGTAGGCGGAGTCCTCGTTGTCGTTGGGATTGAGGAAGCGCGAGAAGACCACCTGGTATTTGAGCTCGCCGAGCTCGACGACCTCGCCCTCGACGACCTCCTTGGAGTCGCTCGAGTAGCCGCAGGCGGTGACGGTGAGCGCCAGCAGCGCCAGCGCGAGGGCGGCGAGCAGCGGCAGGGCGAGTCGAGAGCGACGGGGCATCAGCGGCGAGAGCCTATAAGACCGGGCTCAGGGAATACCGGTCGCGTGGGGGTTGCCACCGGCAACCGCGAGCCGCTGAGCGCCGAGCTCGCCGGCCTCCAGTTGCTCGCGCAGTCTGCGCAGCGCCTCACGCCAGCGCCGCTCGTAGGGGATCGAGGCCCCCGAGAGCACCTCGAGACCGCGATCGATCGGGTTCGTGGGCTCGGTCCAGTAGGAGACCCGCACCTTGGTCAACGCCCCCGGACCCTCGGTCAGCTCCCAGAGCGTGATCGAGGGAATCCGATTGGCGCGGCCGCCACGGCCGTGCTCGACCAGTCGGTGGGGAGCGTCATCCTCAACGATCGTCGTGTCCATCCAGACCCGCCGCGGTCGCACTGCGATGCGGAACCGCGCCCCGGCACCGACCCCGGTCGGCTCGATTCTGGTCAGGTGGAAGTCGCTGAGGAAGTGATCGGTGAAGGCCGGGCGCAGAGACAAATCAGCGATTGCCTCGAAGGCGCACTGACGCGGCACGTCGATCTCGATCTCTGCGCTTACCGGGCCCATCAGCGGCGCGATTCTATGCCCGCAGCGGTTTCGCGGCCTTCCTCTGCGGGAAATCCCCGATGTGACGCCGCAAACCCGCGGTTACGATCGCCACGAGACACCGGGAAGGAGTCAGCGATCATTACCAGTCTCGGCACCAGCAGCGAGAGCTTGGCCGTGGGAACAACCCCCGGAATGGGGACCTATTTCTGTGCCGCCTGCGGTTCCCAGCTCTCGCTGCGCGAGAACGACCAGCTGCCCGAGTGCCCGCGCTGCGGTGCCGCCGAGTACCAGCGCGACTCGATCTTCGAGGCGATGCAGGACCACGGCCAGACCGCCGAAATCACGCTTCCCACGGATGCTCCCGCTCCCGAGTGGCTGTCGATGGCCCGGGCGATGCTGCGCGAGCCCGGTCGCTACCTCGCCCTCTGCGACGAGAGCGAGATCGAAGTCCTGCCGATCAGCCAGGGCTGGACCCGGATCGGCCGCAGCGCCACCGCCGACATCCGGCTCGACGATCCCAGCGTCTCCCGCCGCCACGCCCTGATCGTCTCCGAGCAACCCGATTCTCTGCGCGTTCTCGATGACCGCAGCCTCAACGGCGTCTTTCTCAACGGCAAGATGGTCGACTGGGGAAGGCTCTCCGACGGCGACGAACTGGCGATCGGCCGCTTCCGCCTTTTCACGCTGGAACGGTAAAACACGGAAATTCCGGCCTACGTCGCCCGTAGCATGGCGGCGTGGACCAGTACCCAACCCCTGGCGACTCCCCGCCGGAGCCTCCCGAGGTCGCCGCCGAGCGGGCCCGCGAACGCCTCCACACCGAGATTGAGCGCGTCCGCTCCGGCGTCGAAGAGATGCTCTCCGAGCAGGGCAACGGCATCGACGAAACCGCTCTGCGCCGGGAACTCGACGCCCTGCGCGAGGAGACCGACTTCCTCCTCAAGCGCCGCGTCCGCAAGACGGAGAAGCGCTTGAACAAGCGCATCGACAAGGTCAACACCCGCACCGACGCCCTCGAACAGCGCCTCGATCAAGTCGAGCAGGACCGTAAGTACGCCGAGTGGCGCATCCACACGAACACCGAGCAATTGCTCGACGGCCTCCTGCAGGAGATCCGCACCATCGCGGACCTCCTGACCCAGCGCTAGCGAATTACTCGGTAGAGATGCTTGGGTCCGCCTGCACCTTGTGCGGCACGACCATCATGAAGTTGCCCGTGGCATCGGCCGCCAAGCTCAGCACCCGCTCCGCCTCGTCGTCCTGACCAGTAGCTCGGAGTTCGCTTGCGTAAGCACCGAGCAAGTCATCGATGTCGAGCAGGCCCTCGGCATCGAGCTCTTTCAGCTCAACCTTGGCACCCTCCCCCAGCCGCCGCTTGATCGCGTCGGCGTCGATGCCGAAGGCGTTGTGGCGGACGTAGACGCGGCCGCCGGTCATGCCGGCGCAGGCCCACGGCCCGAGGTCGCCGAGCACGATCGCGCGACCCGAGGTCATGTACTCGAAGGCGAAGCCCTTGGCGTTGGCCCGGTCGACGACGCAGCCGCGGCTGTCGTCGATCGCTTCCTCGGGCTCACCGGCCAGCACCACGTCGGCACCGGAGAGGCGGATGCAGAAGCGCGAGTCGGCCGAGCCCTGGACGAAGAGGCGGCCACGCTGGGCGCCGTAGGCGAAGGACTTGCCGACCGAGCCGTTGACCCGCTGGCCCTTGGCCCCCTTGCCCTTGAGCACGGCGATGGAGCCGCCCAGCATCGTCTTGCCGACGCCGTCCTGAGCGCCGCCCTCGATGCGGATCGCGACGCCATAGGAGTTGAAGGCGCCGAGGCCCTGGCCGGCGACCGAGCCGCCGTTGAACTCGAGGCTGGCGAGCACGTCGTCGTTGGACTCGGGACCGTCTTCGAAGATCCGTGAGCGGGCGATCGCACCGGAGAGCTCGGAGCCGAGCACGCGATCGTTGGCGTCGGTCGCCCGGGGGAACTCGTTGCGGATCGTGCGGCCGGGACAGATGTCGCCGGCGAGACCGGCAATCTGGGTCGAGGCCTGCTTGGTCTCCATCCGGATCGGCCGGGCGACGACCATGCCGGCCTCGGCACGCTGATCTTCAGTCTCGGCCACGGGCAAGTCGATCGGCTCGAGGTCGAGGAACTCGTCCAGCGGCGTGATCAGCGGCGCCAGGTCGACCGTGTCGTGGTGGGCGACCTGCTCGAGCAGGTCGTAGCGACCGACCAGGTCCTGGGCGCGGTCGTAGCCGAGCGAGGCGACGACCTGCTTGACCTCCTCGCCCATCGCCTGGAAGAAGCGGGCGCAGCTCTCGGCAGCGGTGTCGATCTCCTGCGGCGTGAACTTCTTCAGCCCGTGCTCCTGGGCCTGCTCGACCGTCTCGATCTGGGTCGCGATGCCGACGTGACAGGTGTCGAGCTGGCAGCCGCGGCAGATCGTGCAGCCGAGGCTGACCATCGCCAGGGTGCCGAAGCCGACCCGGTTGGCGCCGAGGCAGTGCAGCTTGACGATGTCGTGGCCGTGGCGATAGCCGCCGTCGGCCCAGATCTCAACCCGGTTGCGCAGCCCAGCCTCCATCAGCGCCCGGTGCACGGCGCGAGTGCCGATGTCCGAGGGCAGGCCGACGTGGCGCAGGGCGTGCTGGCGGGCGGCACCGGTGCCGCCCTCGAAGCCGGAGAGGGTGATGATGTCAGCGCCCGCCTTGGCGATACCGAGGCCGATCGTGCCGATGTTCGGCACCACCGGCACCTTGACCGAGACGCGCACGTCCGGGTTGACCGTCTTCAGCTCGTCGATCAGCTCGGCGAGGTCCTCGATCGAGTAGAGGTCGTGGTTGTTGGAGGGCGAGATCAGGTCGGTGCCCGGCGCCGCGTTACGCGCGGCGGCGACCTTCTCGGAGACCTTCTTGCCGGGCAGGTGGCCGCCCTCGCCGGGCTTGGCGCCCTGGCCGATCTTGATCTCGGCCAGATAAGAGGAGTTGAGCATCTCCGCCGAGACGCCGAAGCGGCCCGAGGCGACCTGCTGGCCGCGCCACTTGCGGTAGTGCCCGTACATGTCGCGGATCTCGCCACCCTCGCCGTTGACGCAGAGCACGTTGATCGACTTCGCCGCCTCGGCATAGGCACGAAAGGCGGGCTCGGACTGCGAGCCGAAGCTCATCGAGGAGATCACCACGGGGTAGTCGTGATGACCGACCCCGGCGTTGACGTCAGCGGGATCGATCGGGTCACGGTCGCCCTTGAGGCCCATGATGTGGCGCATCGAGATCGGGCTCTGCTGCTCGAGGTCACGGACTTTCTGCGAGTAGTCCTCGTAGGAGCCGGTGCCGTTGGCGGTCGCGATCGCGGCCTTGTAGACCTTGGGGTAGAAGCGGAACGTCTTCGCCGGTTTGGCGTCTTCGTCGCCGGCGAGCACGCGGGCGCGCTCGTTGGTGTCCTCATCGAGGTCGGTGAAGCCGACGCCGGCGCGGTCGGAGGCGGCGAAGGCCTCGGTCATGAAGATCTCGGTCAGCTCGGGCTTGACCCCGATCGAGGAGAACTGGCGGGCGTAGCCGCGCACCTCGTGGATGCCGATCGTCGAGATCACTTTCTCCATGCCCTTGTTGAGCGCGTCGCAGAGATTGGAGACGTCTGACTCGTAGTCCTCGACGCAAACCACTTCGACCATCGTGTACGGGCAGACGCCGTTGGCGCCGAGGCCGAGGGCGAGCATCGTGTCGTGGACGTTGCGGATCGAGGCCGAGCGCAGGACGATGCCGCAGCGGCGGCGCAGGTTCTCCTCACCCGGCTCGACCTTGAAGCCCTTCAGCGCCTGGTCGACGGCGGAGATCGCGAGGTGCGGGTCGAGGTAGCGGCGGTCGGCGTCATAGACGGTGCGGTCGGTGAGCACGAGCAGCTCGGCGCCGTCGCGGACTTTCTTCACCGCCTCCTGCTTGATCCGCTCGATCGCGCCGCGCGTCGTCTCCGACTCGAGCAGCGAGATGTCGACCACGTCGGCGCGGCCGCGGAACTCCTCCCAGAGATCCTCGAGCAGGTAGGTGTGGTGCTTGCGGGCGATCGCCCGGTAGGTCTTGTCGGAGAGCGGCGCCAGGCCGTGGTGACCGCCGAGGATCACCGGGAAGGCGGTCTCGACCGTGCCGGTGTCCTCGCCGGCGGCGCTGAGCGAGGGGCGGCGGCCAAAGACGGTGCGGGTGGAGAAGTGCTCCATCTCGCGTTCGCGGTCGATCGCCGGGTTGGTGACGACGGCGACCGTCTCCTTGAAGTAGTCGGCGAGGTTCTGGCGCTCCGGCGAAAGCGCGGCGAGCGGGCCGTCGTAGCCGAGCGAGCCGACCGGCTCGGACCCGTTCGAGGCCATCTGCTGGACCAGTTTGACGTCGTCGCGCTGCCAGCCGAAGCCGGCGAGGACGCGGTCGGAGACCTTGACCGGCTCCTCGGGGCCGGCGTCGGAGTAACCCGGCACCTCCTCGCCCTCGAGCGGCCCGCCTGTCTCCAGGGCACGGTCGTAGGCGGCGGCGTCATCGGCGCCGTTGCGGCGCAGCCAGCCCTCGCGGACGATGCGCAGCATCGCGTCGTGCGGGTGCAGGGTCGAGCGCTTGCGCTCGCGGTCGATCATCACCAGCGCCTTCTCGCCGGGGGCGAGTGGCTTGGGCTCGGAGACCATCGCGTTGACCGGGACGACGCCCGGCTCGGAACTGAAGACGTAGTCGTCAGTGGTCTCGACCTGCCAGAGCGGCCGCAGGCCGAGCGCGTCGGAGGAGAAGACGCATTCGTCGGAGTGGCGGGCAATCAGGGCCACCGGGCCCTGGGCGAACGGCCCCATCGCCTGGTGCAGGTACATGTAGAAGCGGTGCAGCTCGGCCGGCATGCGGCGGATCTCTTCGACGATCGGCGGCACGACCATCTCCATCGCTTCGGCGAGGCCGAGACCGTCGCGGCTGACCAGGGTGTCGATCGTGCGGTTGAGGTCCTGCGAGTCCGAGCCGTCGGTGTGGATCGGCACGCCGAGCATTTTCGCCTCCTGGCGCAGCTGGGCGATCGTGTTGATCTCACCGTTGTGGCCGAGCACCGAGAAGGGCTGCACCCGCTTGAAGGAGGGCCAGGTGTTGGTCGAGTAGCGGTTGTGGCCGAAGCAGCCAATCGTCTCGAAGCGCTCGTCGTGCAGGTCGGGGTAGTACTCGCCGAGCACCTTCGGCGCCCCCATCACCTTGTAGACGCAGGTGGTCGCCGAGAAGGAGGGGACGTGGACGTCGAGGCGCTGCTCGAGCTCGATCAGCAGGTCGAAGAGGACGCGGTCGCGGCGCGAGGCGTCGGCGACGAGGCCGGCGAGCTGCCAGAAGTGAGGCTCCTCCTCGCGTGCGGTCGGGCCCAGCGCCGGCGAGTCGACCTTGCCGATGCGCTCAGCGAGGATGCGGAAGCCGCCCTGGCCGAGCAGCTCGCGGGCGTCGTGCTGGATCCGCTCGAGGTCCTGGGAGCGCTCGACGAAGATGTGGGCGACGGCGAAGGCGTCGTCGAGGGTCAGCGAGGGATCGTGGCCACCGGAGCGGACCTCCTCGGCCCAGATCTTGCGCGGCAGGTCGAGCAGCAGACCGCAGCCGTCCCCCTCACCGTCGACGTTGCCGGCGCGGTGGAGCATCTTCTGCAGTGCCGGAATCGCCAGCTCGATCGGCGCGTGGCTCGGCGTCGCATCCTTGCGGACCGAGGCGTAGATCGCACAGGCATCCTTGTCCTCGACGCTGGGCGGCGAGACAAGCGGCCTGTAGGCACGCTCTGGCGAGTAGCGGACGGGGCGCTCGCCGTGAAGCTCACGGGACTGGGTATTGGACACGCTGACCTCCCGGTTTCCACGCCTTCTTCGAGCGGGCGCGCGACGGGTTGACGGGTTTGAGAATTATAGGGACGCCGGGTGCCCCGTCGGGATGAATTTGCGAATCCCTGCAAATAGCGCGAAAAACGCGCCTGGAGACCCGATGGAACTAGGCCCAGCCGGCGGGCTCGAAGCCACCCTCGGGCTGGACGCCGATCAGCAAAGCGGTGACCGGAGCGTCGGAGCGGTTGAGGATCGTGCGGGTGGCCAGTGGCTCGATCGAGGCGAAGGTGCCGGCTGGGGCCGGGTGGTCCTCGCCCTCGATCCGCAGCACGGCCTCACCCTCGAGGATCGCGTAGAGCTCTACCTGACCGCTGCCGCTCTCGTCATGCTCGGGAATCTGCCCGCCGGGACCGATTTCGACCAGGTTGAAGCCGAAGGCCGAAGTGCCGAGCGCCTTGCGGGCCAGGCGCCAGGTCGAGTCCCCCGACCCCTCCATCGACTCGAACTCGTCGCGGTGCTTGATCGTGTAGCCGGCCATTGCACCGTCCTTTCGCGAGTTCAGCGATTCCAGTCGGGTTCGGAGGCGTTGGTGGCAAGCACCCTTGGCTTGCCACCCGTGTAGGGGATGCTGACCACCTTGTGGCCCGGACCCGGTTCGAAGCCGCCGATGCTGCCAAGCACCACCTTGCCGTTGAACGAGATCGCGGTGCCGACGAAGCCGACCTCGCGCTCCCTGGTCAGAGCCCGTTCGGAACCTGTCCTGGGGTTGACGGCGACCGCGTAGCTGGTGTCCTGACCCCCGAACTCGGCGAGCAAGCGCCTGCCGTTCGCCGACCACTCGGTCGGACTGAGGCCGGAGAGCAGCGGCCCGACCTTGGTGTGAGTGAGGCGCTTGACCTCGCTGCCATCGGTCTTGATCAGGAAGAGATCGTTCTTGGGGCCGTATTTGCGCTGCTTTCCGCCCAGCTGCTTGACGAAGACGATGCGGTTGCTCGGCCCCCAGAGCGGGCTGAAAGAACGGTGGTCGCTGGTTAGCTGCTGCGGCTCTGGTGCAGCGACACCAACCGCGCCCGGAGGCAAGAGGTCGATCCGATAGACGTCGCTGCGCGGCGGGAAGCTTTCGCTGGGCGCCCTCGCGTAGACGAGCTGTTCGCTCCCTTCAGGCGAGAAGCTGACGCCCGAGAAGAAACCGCTGGCAATCGTCTGCTGGTCGCCGGTGGCGATGTCGATCGTGGTCAGCCGCTGCGCCCCGACTTCAGGGCCGAGCAGTACCGCGATCCTGGCAGAGTCGGGCGACCAAGCGAAGACGAAAGGGTTCTGCCACCCGGTAACCAGCTTCTTCGGCGCCCCACCGTTCGCCGCCGCGACCATCAGGGCCGCGGGCTGCTTGCCCTTGCCGGAGCGGTAGAAGACGATCGTCTTGCCGTCCGGAGAGACGCGCGGACTCGAACCCAAACCGACCCTGCGCGCCGCTGAGCCGTCGTCCTTGGCGACGAAGACCGCCGGGTTGAGCGGATTGCGGGTGAAGACGAGCGTTGCCTGTGAGGTCGCCGGGGCGACAAGACAAACACCCACCACCGAAAGCGCGGCAAAGAGGCGCGATCTCCGAAGCATGCCGCGATCCTAACCGGGATCCAGGCGGCCCAACAAGTCAGCGCGCTTCGCATCAAAACCGAGGCCACGCTCCAACCCGGAGCGTGGCCTCGGTCACCTACCTATCTACCGGCCCCTACCCAATCCTCTGGAACTGCCACTGCTGACTGCCGGGCCAGAGGCATTCCCACTGGTGGATCAGGGCGCCGTTGGACGTGTATTGGCTATAGACGTCCATGCACTTGTTGGAGTGCTTGGCGATCAGGGCGTTCCATGGCGGCTGCATGTAGATCGGGATCACCTGGAAGCGCTGTTGGTCAGAGCCGTTGCAGTCGTATTGCTGGAAGGCCGCTCCGTTGGCGGTGCTGCCGCCGGTCACGTCGAGGCACTTGCCGGTCGAGTTGACCGTGATGTTGAAGCGGGCGCCGCCTTCGATCGGGTGCATGGCGAAGACCTGGCCGTCATAGGGGGTGGCCACTGGGGCGCAGTCCCACTGCACGAAGATGTTGCCGTTGTAGTTGTAGTTGCCGTTGAGGGTCAGGCACTTGCCCGAGTGGCGGAAGACGTAGCGGTAGCCGTCGCCGACGTGGAACCACCGTTCGGGAGAGCCGGAAGCGGCGAAGTTGCCGACGCCGGGGAAATCGGCTTTGACGATCCATTCGCCGGGGCCGAAGCCTTCGTATTTGACTTCGAAGCGGCCTTCGCTGTTGATCGTCGGGTTGACGGCCTTGATGTATTCGTAGTTACCGGCGCCGTTTTGCTTGTAGTAGCTGAGTTTCAGCGTGTTGCCGGCGATGTTGTAGGCGCCGGTGCGCACGTAGCCGTAGGCGGTCGAGTAGCCGTAGGGCCGCCCGTAGAGGGTTTCCCCGTCGGGGACGTAGAGCTCGGTCTGGGTCGGGATCGGGCCGGCGTCGACCGACTGGATTTCCCACATCTGGTTGGCCTGGGTGCCCAGGCACGTGTACTGGGTGACCGGGACGCCGTTGGCGGTTTCCTGGCCGCGCACGTCCATGCACTGGTTGGAGTGTTTGGCGATCAGGCGCGACCAGTTGCCTGTCATTTTTTCGGTTCTCCAGGTCTGGCCCGGCTGTTCGCCGCCGGCGCAGTCGTATTGCTCGAGGTAGGTCCCCGGAGCGGTGCTGCCGCCTTTCACGCTGACGCAGCGGTTGGAGTGGCGGGCGACGATGCGCACGGCCCCGTTGCTGCCGGTCGGGACCATGGTGAAGACCTGGTTTGAGGTCGTTGCGGGGTTGAGGCAGTCCCACTGGTTGATGGCGGTGCCGTTAGCCGTGAGGCCGGCGTAGACGTCAAGGCACTTTTCGGTGTGTTTGACCTTGAAGCGGTAGCCGTCCTTGACCAGGAAGGCGCCTTCGGTGACGGTGTTGGACGAAGAGGCGCCGTAGCCGCCCTGGGATGGGAATTCGGCCTTGGCGATCCAGGAGCCGTTGCCGACCCCGTTCCAGTTGACGAGTTCGAATTTGTTGTTGTTGACGGCAGTCGGGACTACTGCTTTTTCATCCCATTTCGTCGTGCTGACGTTCCACTTGAAGAACTTGATGTAGGCGGTTTTGCCGGAGACAGTCAAACCTGGCGAGGTCACTTCACCCACTACCGTCGCCCAGCCGGGGTTCCCGTTGAGGGCGGTGGACTGAGTGATCTTGGCTTTGGTCAGTTTCACCTGCGGAGGCGACGGATCGGAGAGCGAGCATTGGTTCTGGTAGTTGTCCCAGAGCTTGTGCACGGGAGCCCCATTCGCGAGGTAGCCGCTGGGCGGCGTCAGAAGAGCGCACTTGTCAGCTATTTCGTTGGTTGTGCTGAGGTCGTCTTCCAACCAGCCGGTCCTGTAGCCGGCGTATTTGACGGTCACCGGATCGGTCACCGTCTCGGCGTACTCGTGGGAGGCAGCGACAGCCATCCCAGCCCAGGGACGGTCCTGGCCGGAGGGGTCGTAGTCCGCGCATCCGGCGAAGGCCGCTTCCCCCGGCCACACCGCATGGCTGTAGGGAGCATTAAGTTTGCCCGAGTAGCGATGAGCACCGCATCCTTCGACGAAGCCTGCATGGTATTTGGACCCGGGCGCGGGCAGCACGATGTACTGGTTGTCCATCCCGCCCGCGGGCCAGCCCTGTTTGGAGATCGAGTATTCGATCTCTTGCTCGAGGTGTTCGTCGCTGACGTCGTTAGGAGCAGCGATGCTTTCATCGGTCCAGGAACTGAAGGTGATGTTGGGAGAGATGAAGCCCGTGCTGTCGTAGTACTGGGTGAGGATTCCCTGCCAGGCCGAGCCCGAGATGCCCGAGAACGTTTTGATGATTTCGGTACGGGCCGCGGAATTGGAGTTCCAGTTTTTGCCCCAGAAAGTCAGGTAGACGTGCGGACTGTTCTGCACCTCGCCGCCGTAGTAGGTGAGCGGCGCTGCCGATGCAGAACCGGCGATGAGCGAGAGGGAGCAGAGTACCCCCGCCATTGCAACGACTGCCTTTGTCCACGCTGACTTCACAAATCCCCCATTCATCGTTTATCTCCCTGAGAACTGCTGACTTTCACTCCAGCCTCAGTCTTCACGCCCTACCCAATCCTCTGGAACTGCCACTGCTGACTGCCGGGCCAGAGGCATTCCCACTGGTGGATCAGGGCGCCGTTGGACGTGTATTGGCTATAGACGTCCATGCACTTGTTGGAGTGCTTGGCGATCAGGGCGTTCCATGGCGGCTGCATGTAGATCGGGATCACCTGGAAGCGCTGTTGGTCAGAGCCGTTGCAGTCGTATTGCTGGAAGGCCGCTCCGTTGGCGGTGCTGCCGCCGGTCACGTCGAGGCACTTGCCGGTCGAGTTGACCGTGATGTTGAAGCGGGCGCCGCCTTCGATCGGGTGCATGGCGAAGACCTGGCCGTCATAGGGGGTGGCCACTGGGGCGCAGTCCCACTGCACGAAGATGTTGCCGTTGTAGTTGTAGTTGCCGTTGAGGGTCAGGCACTTGCCCGAGTGGCGGAAGACGTAGCGGTAGCCGTCGCCGACGTGGAACCACCGTTCGGGAGAGCCGGAAGCGGCGAAGTTGCCGACGCCGGGGAAATCGGCTTTGACGATCCATTCGCCGGGGCCGAAGCCTTCGTATTTGACTTCGAAGCGGCCTTCGCTGTTGATCGTCGGGTTGACGGCCTTGATGTATTCGTAGTTACCGGCGCCGTTTTGCTTGTAGTAGCTGAGTTTCAGCGTGTTGCCGGCGATGTTGTAGGCGCCGGTGCGCACGTAGCCGTAGGCGGTCGAGTAGCCGTAGGGCCGCCCGTAGAGGGTTTCCCCGTCGGGGACGTAGAGCTCGGTCTGGGTCGGGATCGGGCCGGCGTCGACCGACTGGATTTCCCACATCTGGTTGGCCTGGGTGCCCAGGCACGTGTACTGGGTGACCGGGACGCCGTTGGCGGTTTCCTGGCCGCGCACGTCCATGCACTGGTTGGAGTGTTTGGCGATCAGGCGCGACCAGTTGCCTGTCATTTTTTCGGTTCTCCAGGTCTGGCCCGGCTGTTCGCCGCCGGCGCAGTCGTATTGCTCGAGGTAGGTCCCCGGAGCGGTGCTGCCGCCTTTCACGCTGACGCAGCGGTTGGAGTGGCGGGCGACGATGCGCACGGCCCCGTTGCTGCCGGTCGGGACCATGGTGAAGACCTGGTTTGAGGTCGTTGCGGGGTTGAGGCAGTCCCACTGGTTGATGGCGGTGCCGTTAGCCGTGAGGCCGGCGTAGACGTCAAGGCACTTTTCGGTGTGTTTGACCTTGAAGCGGTAGCCGTCCTTGACCAGGAAGGCGCCTTCGGTGACGGTGTTGGATTCTCCCGCGCCGAAGGGGCCTTGGGCGGGGAAGACGGCCTGGGCAATCCAGGAGCCGTTGCCGACCCCGTTCCAGTTGACGAGTTCGAATTTGTTGTTGTTGACGGCAGTCGGGACTACTGCTTTTTCATCCCATTTCGTCGTGCTGACGTTCCACTTGAAGAACTTGATGTTGACGGTTTTGCCATTGACGGTCACGTTGGGTACCGAGACTGTGCCGGTCACGGTTGCCCAGCCGGGGTTGCCGTTGAGGGCCGTGGACTGTTGGATGGTCACTTTGGGAGCGGGGGGAGCGACGGTTACGCCGAGGGCAGCGGTGGCAAGGTTGATGTCGACGTAGTAGAGCCTGTCTCCGCAGGCTTTGGATTCCGAGGAGCCCACATGAATCCCAAGGGCGCTGTGCCCCGAGAAATAGGGGGCTCCGCTGTCTCCGGGAATGGAGCAGACACCTGCTCCGCCCAGTTCGACGAGATTGTTGATCGGCCCACCTGGCGCGTTATAGGTGACGTTAGTGGCTTCGATGAACCCACAGCTCGACCCGGTCATGATTCCGGATCGGCAGACAAAGTTTCCTTTCACGTTGGTGCCTTGACCCGTGATCGCGTAGTTGAGGTCGACTGGAGCGCCTTTGCCCAGGAATTCACCAGAAGGACCCACTTTCGCTGTTCCCCAGTAGGCGATCTGGGCGGGCCAGGAACCGGAGTCCCACCACGATCCGTTGGCTTTGATCTTGGCCCATTCGGTTGCACCTCCAGATGCCCACTGGGTCGCGGATCCAATTTCGTGGGCTTGGAGTGAAGAGTCTGCGCTCGTCCAGTTCAAATAAGTTGGAGTGCCCACGCCCGTTTGATGAACACAGTGCCCCGCGGTCAGGAGGTAGCGGTCCCCGTTGGTACCGACAGCGGGGAAGGCGGCAGTGCACTCTGCTTCTGGAAAGCCAGGCGGGTAAATCGCCACACCGCCGCGGAGGGGCGCGTCGCAAAAGGGGTCTTTGCAGGCTTCCAACTTCGCTTCAAGCTTCTCCAGCCCGCTGGCGCGGACATCGACCTCGACCGAGGCCTCTGCCGCTGCCTGGCGGACATCCGCCTCCTCGTCGGCCGGTACGTCGCTGGCCAGCTTGATCACGACCGAGTTGGTGCGAGGGTCCACGGAGGTTTGGACCATGCCTTTTTCGATCTGGGAGACAAGCGCTTTATTGAGCCCCTCCTGCGCCGCTTCCAGATCCGCCCAACTGAACTGAGCAGGGGTGGTACGGAACTGCTCCGCGCCGAGATCCGCCTCGGCAAATTCGGAGGCAACTCCGGCTCCAGCTGCATCCGAAAGCAGTGGCACAACGTATTCACCAGTCTCGTTGTCGAACCAGATGCCGGCGTAGCTTGACCCAAGCCGGCTTTCGATCTGACTGGGAAGTTCCGCCGCGGTGGCGTCGCTTTGAGTTTCGAGGTTTTCCTCGGCTTCCGCCTTGGATACCTCGAAGGTCTCGCGGTACTCGCTGACTTCAAGCGGACTAACCGAGGCGCTGGCCGAGGCCGCGCCGATCATCGTGACCGCGAGGGCAAGGAGCCCAAGTCCGAGCAGGGTCTGAGTGCGGTGCACCATTCCGGACTTCATCCTCTTTGTCCACGCTGCCTTCAAGAACTTCCTCCCTTTCATAGACATGTCTCTTTCCTTCACGCCCTACCCAATCCTCTGGAACTGCCACTGCTGACTGCCGGGCCAGAGGCATTCCCACTGGTGGATCAGGGCGCCGTTGGACGTGTATTGGCTATAGACGTCCATGCACTTGTTGGAGTGCTTGGCGATCAGGGCGTTCCATGGCGGCTGCATGTAGATCGGGATCACCTGGAAGCGCTGTTGGTCAGAGCCGTTGCAGTCGTATTGCTGGAAGGCCGCTCCGTTGGCGGTGCTGCCGCCGGTCACGTCGAGGCACTTGCCGGTCGAGTTGACCGTGATGTTGAAGCGGGCGCCGCCTTCGATCGGGTGCATGGCGAAGACCTGGCCGTCATAGGGGGTGGCCACTGGGGCGCAGTCCCACTGCACGAAGATGTTGCCGTTGTAGTTGTAGTTGCCGTTGAGGGTCAGGCACTTGCCCGAGTGGCGGAAGACGTAGCGGTAGCCGTCGCCGACGTGGAACCACCGTTCGGGAGAGCCGGAAGCGGCGAAGTTGCCGACGCCGGGGAAATCGGCTTTGACGATCCATTCGCCGGGGCCGAAGCCTTCGTATTTGACTTCGAAGCGGCCTTCGCTGTTGATCGTCGGGTTGACGGCCTTGATGTATTCGTAGTTACCGGCGCCGTTTTGCTTGTAGTAGCTGAGTTTCAGCGTGTTGCCGGCGATGTTGTAGGCGCCGGTGCGCACGTAGCCGTAGGCGGTCGAGTAGCCGTAGGGCCGCCCGTAGAGGGTTTCCCCGTCGGGGACGTAGAGCTCGGTCTGGGTCGGGATCGGGCCGGCGTCGACCGACTGGATTTCCCACATCTGGTTGGCCTGGGTGCCCAGGCACGTGTACTGGGTGACCGGGACGCCGTTGGCGGTTTCCTGGCCGCGCACGTCCATGCACTGGTTGGAGTGTTTGGCGATCAGGCGCGACCAGTTGCCTGTCATTTTTTCGGTTCTCCAGGTCTGGCCCGGCTGTTCGCCGCCGGCGCAGTCGTATTGCTCGAGGTAGGTCCCCGGAGCGGTGCTGCCGCCTTTCACGCTGACGCAGCGGTTGGAGTGGCGGGCGACGATGCGCACGGCCCCGTTGCTGCCGGTCGGGACCATGGTGAAGACCTGGTTTGAGGTCGTTGCGGGGTTGAGGCAGTCCCACTGGTTGATGGCGGTGCCGTTAGCCGTGAGGCCGGCGTAGACGTCAAGGCACTTTTCGGTGTGTTTGACCTTGAAGCGGTAGCCGTCCTTGACCAGGAAGGCGCCTTCGGTGACGGTGTTGGACGAAGAGGCGCCGTAGCCGCCCTGGGATGGGAATTCGGCCTTGGCGATCCAGGAGCCGTTGCCGACCCCGTTCCAGTTGACGAGTTCGAATTTGTTGTTGTTGACGGCAGTCGGGACTACTGCTTTTTCATCCCATTTCGTCGTGCTGACGTTCCACTTGAAGAACTTGATGTAGGCGGTTTTGCCGGAGATGGTGGCACCGCCTGGACCGTAAACCGTACCCGCGATCGTCGCCCAGCCAGGGTTGCCGTTTAGGGCCGTAGCTTGAGTGATCGACGTGGTGGTGGAGCGAGTGCCGACTGACACGTTCATCAGGTTGGTGTCTTCGATGATCTCGGTGTAGAAGATTTCCCTCTGGCATTCCGGTTTTGCTGGATCTAGGAGGGAGAGGAGACCAAGCGCCATTCCACCTGCGTATACCGGACCGCCGCTGTCGCCCTGTTCCCCGCAGACTGGAGATAGTTTGCTCAGGTGATTGATTGTGAATTTTTCGCCTTGATATTCACCTGAGATCGAGGCATTCACTGCTTTGACGTAGCCGCAGCTGGATCCGGAGACCATCCCTGAATGGCATGCGTATTGGCCGACGAAACTCGAGCCTTCCGAGGTGATCGGGTGGGCCGCGTCGATGGGATAGCCGAATTCAGTGTTGTGGCCCCATTCGACGATCTGGGTCGGCCAGGGGTTGGTGTCCCAATAGGTCCCGTTCGCGTTGATTTTGGCGAAGTCAGTGCCTTTGGCCCACTGGGCCTGCTCGGTGTAGCCGAGGTAGTGATCTTCGGCTTTGGTGTCTTCGGCCATCCAGTACTGAACGTTGGACCCGTTAAGCAAAGCGCAATGGCCCGCGGTGATTACGTATCTGTTGCCAGCGGGGCTAGTTGCCTTGAAGCCCGCGGTGCAGTCGGTGATGAATCCGTTTTCGCCGATTGCGACACCGCCGCGCAGCGGTCTATCGCATGAGGAGTTGCCCAATTCGCTGCACGCGGCTGGGGTCACAGCAAAGGCATCCTTTGGCACCTGCTCGAGCTTGACCTCGACGCTCGCGGCGGCTGCCTCCCTTTGCATGAGCGCTTGTCCATCGCCATTGAGCCCTTCGGCCCACCTGACCATGACGGCATTCGAGCGCGGGTCAAGAGAGGTCTGGATCAAGCCTTCGCTCATCGGAACGGCAAGCGCGCGGTTGAGTCCTTCCTGAGCGGCTTCCAGCTCGGCCCAGGTCGAAGCCACCGTGGAGGTGCGGAAGTCGGCTTGCAGGCCGGCCGCGGCCAACTCGCTGCCGACCACGCTCCGATCAGAACCATCGGTGACCGGGACGACGAATTCGCCGCTTTGGTTGTCGAACCAGATACCGGCGTAGTCCTTGCCCAGGCTGGCTTCTAGTCCGCTCTCTATGGCGGCTTCCGTGCCTTCTTCCTGGATTTCGAGGGACTCTTCAGCGTTGGCGGTCGAAACGCCGAAGTCCTTGCGGTATTCGCTCACTTCGAAGGGCTGCACCTCGGCCGAGGCGAGGGAGCTGAACGAGAGGACGAGCAGGAGGCTCGCCAGGGCTCCAAATCCACAACGGACCAAGCTCTTTTGCCACGGGCCAACGACGAGTCGTGCCATGTTCTCTCTCCCCCTGCGCTTGCTGACACCCGGCGGTGGGCCGGGCTAGTAGCGGCGAGCATAAACAAGTTGGTTTCCAAGGGAAGACACTATGTGGCGCACATCGGGACTCGCGATGCACCAATACGCGCGCCTTCCTAAAAGGCCCTGGATGTCTTCGTGGCTACAGCTCAGGCACGTCAGCGCCGTGGGGGCTGAAGGGGAGGCGGCGAACCTCGGCCCAGCCGGCACAGCGGGCCTCAAGCGCCTCGGCGACGCTGCCCGCCTCCTGCCATGTGGTCCAGACGAGGACGGTGGGGCCGGCGCCGGAGATGGTCGCGCCGAGGGCGCCTAGTTCCTTTGCAGCGTCGACCAGCTCCATCGAGCGGGGGTAAAGAGCGCGACGGCGCTCTTGGTGGATGCGGTCAACCAGGCCGGCGGCGACAAGGTCAAGGTCGGCGCGCTGCAGGCCAAGAACGAGGCGCGAAGCGGCGGAAACGCTGGCGACCGCGTCGGCGAGCGGGATCTCGGCCGGGATCGCCTCGCGGGCGCGCTCGGTCGAGACCTCTTCGGCCGGGATCACGGCGATCCCCTCAAGGCCGCTCGGCGGGTCGAAGCGAACCGCGCTCGGCGCCTCGCCCTCCCCCGTCCCGCAGACCACGAAACCGCCGTAGATCGCCGCGGCGACGTTGTCCGGGTGGCCCTCGAGCTCGGTTGCCTTGACCAGCATCTCCTCCTTGCTCAGGGCGAGCTCAAAGAGGTGGTCGGCGGCGAAGAGGCCGGCGACGATCGCCGCGGCGCTGGAGCCCAGCCCCCGCGCCAGGGGGATCTCGCTCTTCAGCCGGAAGGCGATGCCGTCGGCGGAATGCAGGGTCTCGAAGGCGCGAACGATCAGGTTGTCGCGGTCAGCCGAGACGTCGAGCCCGCCGAGGTCGACCGAGAACTCGCCGGTCTCCTCGACCTCCAACTCCAGATACAGCGAGACCGCAGCGGCAAGCACGTCGTAGCCCGGGCCGAGGTTGGCCGACGAGGCTGGAACGCGGACGAGCCGGCGGCGAACCGTCAATCGAACACCGCGCGCTCGACGGCGCTGAGGTCGTTCTCGCAGTTGAGCACCGCCGGCGCTTTGGAGAGGGCGGTGTCGGGGTCCTTGAGGCCGTGGCCGGTGAGGACGCAGACAACGGTCTCGGGCGGCGGGGATCCCTCCACCGTCGGCAGGCCGTGGGCGAGCAGGCCGGCGACCGAGGCCGCCGAAGCGGGCTCGCAGAAGACGCCCTCGCCGGCAGCAAGCCAGCGGTAGGCATCGAGGATCTGATCGTCGGAGACGGCGGCGACACGACCGCGGGAAGCGGTGAAGGCCGACATCGCCTCCTCCCAGCGGGCCGGGTTACCGATCCGGATTGCCGAGGCCACGGTCTCCGGGTTGGACACCGGCTCGCCGCGCACCAGCGGTGCGGCGCCCTCGGCCTGGAAGCCGTAGAGGATCGGGGCGGTGCCGGCCTCCTGGAAGCCGCGCCAGTAAGCGGTGACGTTGCCGGCGTTGCCGACCGGAATCGCCAGCGCGCCCGGCGCCTCGCCGAGCTCCTCGATCACCTCGAAGGCAGCGGTCTTCTGGCCTTCGATCCGGTGCGGGTTGACCGAGTTGACCAGCTCGATCGGGTGCTTGTCGGCCAGCTCGCGGACGATTCGCAGCGCGTCGTCGAAGTTGCCCTGCAGGGCGACCACGCGGGCACCATGCATCAGCGCCTGGGCGAGCTTGCCGATCGCGATCTTGCCCTCGGGCACGATCACCGCCCCGCGCATCCCGGCTCGCGCCGCATAGGCCGCGGCGCTGGCGGCCGTGTTGCCGGTCGAGGCGCAGATCACCGCCTCGGCGCCGCGGCCCTTGGCCCGCGAGACCGCGACCGTCATCCCCCGGTCCTTGAAGCTGCCGGTCGGGTTGGCGCCCTCGAACTTGAGGTAGGCGCGGGCGCCGATCCGCTCGGAGAGCCGGGGCGCTTCGACCAGCGGGGTCGAGCCCTCGTTCAGGGTGACCACGGGGTCGCCGGGCTCCAGCGAGAGGCGATCCCTGAAGCGCTCGATCAAGGGTGCCGGGCTCAAACGAACTCCTCTTCGATCACCCGGATCGAGCGCGGCGGCGAGCGCAGCACGTCGAGCTGGTCGATCGCCTCGAGGGCGGCCGAGAAGCGCGACTCTAAGCACTCGTGGATCACCATCACCAGGCGTGCGTCCTCGCCGCTACCGCGCTGCACGACGCTCTTCACCGAGACGTCTTTGTCGCCAAGCACTTGAGCCACGCTGGCGAGCACGCCGGGACGGTCGGCGACAGCGAGGTGGAGGTAAAAGGAGGAGGTGACATCAGCGACGATCGGCAAGCGCTCGCGAGTCTCGTGCACGGGCGCATCGCCGTTGAGGATCGAGACGACGTCCCCGAGTACCGCCGAGGCCGTCTGCACGCCCCCCGCCCCGGGCCCCGACATCGTCACCTCGGTGATCTCCGCTGCCTCAACCATGACCGCGTTGAACGGGCCCTCGACCGGAGCGAGCGGGTGGCCGCCGTAGAGGAAGCAGGGGAAGACGCGCACGCTGATTCCACCTTCGCGGCGCTCGGCGACACCGAGCAACTTCAGCGAGAGCCCCAGCTCCTTGGCGTAGGCGAGATCGTCGAGCTCGACCCCCTCAATTCCCTCGTAGGAGACCTCATCCAGCGTCACCGGCGTGTGGAAGGCGAGCCGGGCGAGGATCGCCATCTTCGCCGCCGCGTCGGCGCCGCTGACGTCGGCGGTCGGGTCGGCCTCGGCGTAGCCGAGCTCCTGGGCGCGAGCGAGCACCTCCTCGTAGGGGGCGCCGCTGGCAGCCATCTCGGTGAGGATGAAGTTGGTGGTGCCGTTGACGATGCCGAAGACCTTGGCGATGTCGGTAACCCCGAAGCTCTCCTGGATTACCCGCACGATCGGGATCACGCCGGCGACCGCCGCCTCGAAGCGCAGCTGCACACCGGCCTCGCGGGCGACGTCGAAGAGCTCATCGCCATGCTGGGCAAGCAGCTGCTTGTTGGCGGTGACTACCGGGCGTTTTGCCCGCAGCGCGTCGAGCACGAAGTCGCGGGCTGGGTCGGTGCCCCCCATCAGCTCGACGATCAGGTCGGAGTTGGCGAGGATCTCGCCGAAGTCGCCACGCTCGCGGGTCAGCACCCCGGCGATCTCCGGCCGGCGGCCGGTTGCCGCCTCGACCGCGTCAGCCCGTGCCTCAATCAGCTCGGCGAAAGCACCGCCGACCGTGCCGCGTCCCAGCAGCCCGATGCGAATCGGTTCAGACATCCAGGTCGCGAGAGGTGAGGTCGTCGTAGGTCTCGCGGCGAACGACCACGCGGGCCTCGCCGTCGCGGCAGAAGAGCACCGGCGGTCGCGGCACGCCGTTGTAGTTGCTCGCCATCGCGTAGCCATAGGCACCGGTGGCGGGGGTGACGAGGACGTCGCCAACCGCGGGCGAGGAAAGCAACGCGTCGCGGACGATGATGTCGCCGGACTCGCAATGCATGCCGGCGATCGTCGCCGGGCTCCGCGCCGGCTCGGCAGCGCGATCGGCGACCAGCGCTTCGTAACGGGAGCCGTAGAGCATCGGCCGCATGTTGTCCGACATGCCACCGTCAACAGCGACGTAGGTGCGGACGCCGGGAATCTCCTTGACGGTGCCCACCCGGTAGGCGGTGACGCCGGCGTTGCCGACCAGCGAGCGGCCGGGCTCGATCAGGATCCGCACGCCGTCGCCGAAGACCTCGGCGACGCCGCGCACCTTGACCTCGACGTAGGCGTCGAACGAGGGCGGCTCGTCCTCGGCGGTGTAGGCGATGCCAAGACCGCCGCCGACGTTGACGATCCTGCACCAGTCACCGGCAAGCTCCCCAAGCGCGCGAATTGCCAGCGTGTAGGGCTCGAGCTCGAAGATCTGCGAGCCGATGTGCGCGTGCAGACCGGTCAGGTTGAGCACGTCGGAGGCGAGCACCCGCTCGATCGCGCGCGCGGCCAAGCCGTCCTCGAGCCCGAAGCCGAACTTCGAGTCGAGCTGGCCGGTGGTGATGTAGTCGTGGGTGGAGGGCTTGATCCCGGGCGTGACCCGAATCAGCACGTCCTGCGGCTGCTCCAGCAGCCGCTCGCAGCGGTCGATCTCGTCGAAGGAGTCGAGGATCAGGTGGCCGACGCCGGAGCGGGCAGCGAAGAGGATCTCCTCGTCGCTCTTGTTGTTGCCGTGCATGTGGATGCGGGCGGGCTCGAAGCCGGCGCGCAGCGCCATGTGCAGCTCGCCGCCGGAGGCGACGTCGACCGAGAGCCCCTCCTCGGCAAAGAGCCGGTAGGCGGCGGTGCAGGGCAGCGACTTGCTGGCGAAGAGCACCTCGTAGTCGGCCCCGCGCTGCTCGAAGGCGGCACGGTAGGAGCGGGCGCGAGCCCGCATGTCGTCCTCGGCGTAGATGTAGGCGGGCGTGCCGAACTCGGCCGCCAGATCGACCACGTCACAACCGGCGATCTCGAGATGGCCGCGCTCGTTGACGCGGCTGCCGCCGGGGTACACCGGCGAGCCCTCAATCGGGTCGGCGACCGTCCCGGCCTGTCCACGCTCCGCCATAGGCGGGCATTGTGACGGTTGAAAGGGGGGCGGCGACTACAGGTAAGCGCTAGCGGTTGCCGCCGAGCAGGCCGCCGACCGTTTTGACCACTTCGTCGACCGTTTTACCAACCGTCGATTCCGGGCCGGCCACCCCTTCGACGACTTTTTCGGTGACTTCCGGGACACCGGTGCTGCCGATCACGCCGCCGGTCACTTCGTCGACCCCGGCGACCGTTTTGTTGACGGTGTTGGTGATCGCTCCCGAGGTCGACTGGCTGCCGCTGCTGCCAGCGGGGCTGCCGGATCCTGCACCTGCGCCGGGGGTCGAACCGCCTCCCCCACCGCCGCCGTTGCCGCCGTCAGAGCTGGCACTGGCCGATCCAGACGGCGAAGACGCGGTCGGCCCGCCCGCAACCGGACCCGTGGGGCTCGGCGCCGGCGCTTCCGCGGTCGGCGCCCCGGATGCGGGTGCCGGGGTCGCGCCCAGCGCCGCTTTGTCGCCCTGCGACGCAGCAGCGCGCCGATTGGCATCGCGAGCGGCGCCCCCAGCAGCCGACCCGGCGGCTGCGCCGCCGGCAGGACCCGCCCCAGTTGTCTGAGCAGTGGCGTCACCGCCCGGGCTGGGCGAGCTCGCGGCGGAATCACCGCCACCGATGCTGATCCCGGCCAACGGCCAATCCCTCAGGGCCTGAATCGAGACGAGCAGAACGAAGGCGACCACGGCAGCGGCAACCAAAGCGGTGCCGGACACCGCTCCCGCGAGATAGGTGTGAGCCTGGCGGATCATCCTGAGTGAGCCTGCCTAGAGGCTCGTACCCAGGGTCGCACGGTCAAACCCACCCGGCATACCAAATAATTGAATTTCCTAAGGAATTCTGAGTAAAGGCGCCGACGGCTAGAGGTAGCCGAGTGGATCTGTGGGCGCGCCGCCAATCCGGACCTCGAAATGCAGGTGATCGCCGAAACAGTGGCCGGTGCAACCAACGTAGCCGATCAAGTCACCCTGGGAGACGCTCTGTCCCGAGCTGACCGCGAAGGACGACTGGTGGGCGTAACAGGTCTGCAGACCGCCACCATGGTCGAGGCAGGTGAAGTTGCCGTAGCCACCACTTTCGGCTTCGGACTGGAGCAGGACCACCGTTCCCGCTGCAGCGGCGCGGATCGGCGTGCCCGCCGGCACCGCGATGTCGATCCCCTCGTGCATCCGACCCCAGCGCATGCCGAAGCCGGAGACGACCGGCCCGTCGACCGGCCAGATGAACTGACCGGAGCCGTAGCGAATCGGTCCGGCCGGCAGCGGCGCGGAGGCCGATTCACCCAGTTGCACTGCAAGTTCGGCCTGGATCGCGGCGACGTCGCCGTCGAGGTCTTCTTCGGTCGCTTCGATCTTCTTCAGGGCGGCGACGCGAGTGGCACGCGCATCGACCAGCGCCGCCTGTCGATCCTGGACCGCGGCCCGGGTCGTCGCCAAGGCCTGCTCTTCGGCGGCGATCGCGTTACGAGCGGCCTCGATCCGATCCTTGACCGTGCGCAGGCGAGTGACGGTGTGCTTGACCTGGTCGCGCAGTTCGCGCACCCGGCCGATAATCGCTTCATCGTTGCCGCGGATGCGGTTGAGGTATTCGGTGCGATCGATCAGGTCGTCGTAGCCGTTGGCACCAACGATGACACTGAGCACGTCGGGCGTCCCGGTCTCATAGATGGCGACGAGGCGATCCCGCAGCGAGACCAGCGCCCGCTTGAGGTGTGCCCGCATCTTGACCAGGCGTTTCTTGGCCACGTCCAGCTGCGCCACCGCCTGATCCAGCTCGGCCTGCTTGGCGTTGAGTCGGGTTTTGACCGCGGCCTCCTGGCTGCGCAGGCTGGCAACCTCGCCGGTGAGCCTGTCGATGCGCTCGCCGTAGTGGGAGATCGTCGTCGTCAGCACGCCCGAGCGTTCGCGCACCTTGGAGAGCTTCGCCTCCTTGGCGTCGAGCTTCGATTCAAGGTCCTGAGCGGGGGCGACACTGGCTGCAAGCAGCACGACCAGCGCCGCCAGGGCGGCAAAGAGAGCCGCCAGGGCAAGGCGATCTTTAACCATCGCTGGCGAGGCTAGCCAAGTCCAGATGTACCGACTTGCAGGGAAATACTCCTGCAACCGGGCTTGCGGCTCAGGCTTGGGGCGGGGCGTTCTCGACGTGCAGGAGGGTCGTTGGCACCTCGTCCTCCATCTGCAGCGTGGTGTGGTCGATCCCGAAGCGCTCGTGCAGCAGCAGCTCGATCCGCCGCCGCACCAGGTCGCGATCGCAGTCCGCCGCAACCACCACGTGGGCGGCGAGAGCGCCGAAGCCTGAGGTCACGGTCCAGATGTGCAGATCGTGGACCGAGCGCACCCCCTCCTCTTCGCAGATTGCCGCGCCGGCCGCGTCGACGTCGAGGCCGGCGGGAGCCGCCTCCATCAGCACGTCGACTGGCTCCTTGATCAAGCGCCAGGAGGAGGCCAGAATCAGAACAGAGATCGCCAAGCTGACGATCGGATCGGCGACCGACGAGCCGCCGGCCAGCACGAACGCACCAGCGATGATTACGCCGAGCGAGCCGAGCGCATCGGCGGCACTGTGGCGCAGCACCCCCTCGAGGTTGACGTCAGCGCGCTCGCCGCGAGCCAGCACCCAGGTTGCGGCGATGTTGCCGGCGAGCCCGAGCAGGCCGAGCCCGAGCACTCCGCCAGCATCAATCTCCGGCGGGTCGCTGAGCCGACCGATCGCCGCGAAGGCGATCGCAAGCGCAACCGCGACAAGCAGCAACCCATTGACCAGCGCCGCAAGGATCTCCGAGCGCTGATAGCCAAAGGTCATCCGCCCACCCGCCGGTCGAGCAGCGAGCGAAGCAGCAAACAGAGCCAACCCGATCGCACCAACGTCGGAGAGCACATGCCCAGCGTCAGCAAGCACAGCCAACGAGCCGGTGATGACCCCGCCCACGGCCTCGGCCACCAGCATCGCGGCATTGATGCCCAGCGCAATCCACATCCGCCGCCGACTGTCTCCACGGCGAGCGTCAAGCGAATGCGAATGCCCGTGGGCGTGCGAGTGCACGCCCTGAGCTTAGGACCTGCGCGAGAGCCATCGGGGCTCCCTTCTCAGGAACTCCCGCGAAGCGGCCTGAGAAGGGAGCCCCGATGGCTCTGGACAAGACTTAGGCAGGAACGGGCTCTTTCTCCACCGGCTTCTCAGCCATCGCCTGCTCGGCCACTTCGGCCGCGTACCCAAGCCGCTCGGCATATTCCCGCGCCTGCATCCGCGAGATAACCATCCGCTGAATCTCCGCCGTCCCCTCGAACAGCTGGTAGATCTTGGCGTCGCGGAACCACTTCTCCAGCGGGCAATCGGTGCTCCAGGCGTAGGGACCGACCAGGTCCATCAGCGTGGTCGTCGCCCACATCGTCACGTCACCGGCCTTGAGCTTCGACATCGAGCCCTGGCCGCCGCGCATCGGGATCCCGTTGCGACCCATCCAGGCGGCGCGCTGAACGAGCAGGCGCGCGGCTTCGATCTCGGTGGCGACATCGGCCAGCGTCTGCTGGATGCGCTGCTCGCCGAGCACCGGCTTGCCCCCTTCGGTCTGTCCGTCGAGGTACTCGAGGGTCCACTCGTAGGAGGCCTGGGCGATGCCGAGCGCCGAGGCACCGACCAGGGGCCGGGTCATCTCGAAGGTCGCCAGCGCATCAGCCCCACGCGACTTCTTGCCTTCCCGCCCGCGCTGCAGCTTGCGCTCCAGCTTCTCCTCGCCGCCGAGCAGGTTCTCGACCGGGATACGGCAGTCCTCGAGCACGATCTCGGCCGTGTGCGAGGCACGGATGCCGAGCTTCGACTCCTTCTTGCCCTGGGTCAGCCCGGGCGTGTCCTTGCCGACGACGAAGCTGGCCTGGCCACGCGTGCCGAGGGTCGGGTCGACCGTGGCGACGACGACGTGAACGTCGGCGATACCACCGTTGGTGATGAAGACCTTGGTCCCGTTGAGGATCCACTCGTCGCCGTCGCGCTTGGCGGTCGT
Organism: uncultured Solirubrobacterales bacterium; assembly: GCA_963701265.1. Classification (GTDB taxonomy): domain Bacteria; phylum Actinomycetota; class Thermoleophilia; order Solirubrobacterales; family 70-9; genus VRUE01. Next base: position 1,001,901 of record OY969581.1, on the reverse strand, counting down.
CTTCAGGCTCTTGACGTCGGAGCCTGCCTGCGGCTCGGTGACCGCGTAGGCGCCGATCTTGATCTCGTCACCGCTGCCGAAGCACTCGGGAACCCACTGGGCCATCTGCTCAGGGGTGCCGGAGGAGGCGATACCAGCGGCGGCGAGGCCGGAGCCGGAGATCGCCAGGGCGGTGCCGGCGCAGCCCCAGTGGAACTCCTCGGCCGAGATCACCTGCATCTGGCCCTGCTCGTCGGCGGCGGAGGCCTGGATGCTCTCGAGTCCGCCGAAGCCCTGCTTGCGCGCCTCCTTGATCACCTCCCAGGGGGTGCTCTCCTCTTCGTCGTGCTTGCGGGCGGCGGGCCTGATCACCTCACGGGCGAAGGTCCGGCAGCGCTCCTTGTGCTCGAGCTGCTCGTCGGTCAGTGCGAAGTCCATGGGTCCCTTCTTGGTCAGCGGCGTGATCGCGTCGGTTGATTGACTGGTCAGTCAACCAGTCTCGCAAAGACTAGCTGACCAGCCAGCCACCGCTCCGCCTGTAGCGTTCCGGCCTTGTCCGGAAAACGCCCAATCAACGCCGACCTGCCGCTCGCCGCCGAGCCGCCGGCAGAGTCGGGGAACTCGCCGGGGAACTCGCCCAAAGAGAAAGCTGCGCCCACGCCGGCGACAGAGAAGCCTGAGCCCGTCGCCTCGACCCCACCCACCACCGCCAAACGCAAGCGCAAACCGATCCCGGGAGCCCTGAAGGCGATCGGCGGTTTGGTTCTGGTCGCGCTCGTCTTCCTCGTCGCCGCCGTGCTCGGAGGCGGCGGCTCGAACAAGCACGAAGAAAACCCAGCGCCGGCTCCGGCACAAGCGCCACCGGAACCGGCCGCGGAGGAAGAGCAGACCCCAGCGGCGGAGGCGGCCGAAGAACTGGGCTATCCCTCCTTCGCGACCAACAACACGACCAGGGTGGGCGGCTCCGATGCAGCGACCACGGCGGCCGGCGTCGCACTCGCCGTCTTTCCCTCCGCCAAAGTCGCGCAGCGACCGACCGCGGTCACGCTCGTCGATGAAGACGACTGGCAGGGCGCCGTCGCGGCATCGGTATTGATGTCAGCCCCGGTTCGGGCGCCGCTTCTGGTTACCGCCGGCGGAGACCTTCCCGATCCCACCGCACAGGCCCTCGACACGCTTTCGCCCCAGGGAAGCAGCGCCACCGACAAGGCGCAGGCCTTCGTGGTCGGCTCCGCCACCGCGCCGGATGACTTGCGGACGACCCAGTTCAAAGCCGGCAACCCGGCCGACCTTGCTGTCGAAATCGCGGCGCTGCGGGACGAGCTCTTCAAAGCTGCCCCGGCCCACGTCGTCCTCGCCCCCGAAGAGGACTCCGCCTTCGCCATGCCCGCCGCCGCCTGGGCAGCGCGCTCCGGCGACCCGGTCCTCTTCAGCGGTCGCGAGAAACTGCCGGCCGCGACCGCAAAGCAGCTGCGCAGCGCGGCCAAGGTCCCCGTCTTCGTCCTCGGGCCCTCCTCCGCGATCTCATCGGACGTGGTGCGGGAAGTCGCCAAGCTCGGCAACCCGGTGCAACGCGTCGCCGCCGAGGACCCGGTTGAGAACGCGATCGCCCTGGCGCGCTACTCGAGCGGGGACTTTGGCTGGAACGTCAATGACCCCGGGCACGGCCTCGTCGTCATCCGCAGCGACGATCCGATCGACGCCGCGATCGCCGCGCCGCTCTCCGCCTCGGGCACCTGGGGACCGCTGCTGCTCACCGACGACGCCGCTACGCTGCCAAAAGCGCTGCGCGAGTACCTGCTCGACATCAAGCCCGGCTACACCACCGACCCAACCCGCGCCTTTTACAACCACGTCTGGGTGATCGGGGACCAGGAGGCCATCGACGTGAATCAACAAGCCGAAATCGATCAGCTGGCCGAACTGGCCAAGATCGGCGGGGAAGAATGAGCGAGGCCGAGAGCCCGAACCTGCTCAGCGGTGGCCACCGCGTTACAGCGGAGGACATCCGCGCCCTTGCCGGCGCCTCCACCCCCCACTTCGCACTGCAGGTCCGCAACCGAATCCGTCGCTTGATCGAGCCCCTGCCCGCTGACGATTCGGCGCGACGCGAAGGCGAACGCAAGATCGCCGAGCTCGAGGAGCTGGCCGAGCACAGCGGCGACCCACGCGGGACGATGGGGATCTCCTCGCATTGAAGTACCTGGCCCCGAGTGTCTGGCGGCTGAAGGAGTTCCCAGCACCGTCGATCAACATCTACCTGGCCGAGGACGTGCTGATCGACGCTGGCCGGCGCTGGGACAAGCGGCGCGTCTTCGCAGAGATCGAGGGTCGGCAGCTCTCGATGCTGGCGCTGACCCACGTCCACCCCGACCACCAGGGCGTCGCGAAGGACGTCTGTGAGGTGCGGGGCATCCCGCTCGCCTGCCACGTCGACGACGTCGAGGCGATGGAGGGACGACGCCCGATCCAGGAGGCGGCCCCGAACAATCCCTACAACCGGATGATCAAGAAGATCTGGCAGGGACCGCCGCACGAGGTCGGCCGCGTGCTGAGGGAGGGCGACGAGGTGGCCGGATTTCGAGTCGTCCATGCACCGGGACACGCTCGCGGCGAGGTGATCTACTTCCGCGACTCCGACCGGGTGGCGATCTGCGGCGACGTGATCCGCAACATGAGCTACGCCACCGGACTTCCGGGCATCAAGGAGCCACCCGACATCTTCACCTACGACCCGCCCGAGAATCGCCGCTCGATCCGCAAGCTCGCCGAGCTCGAGCCGAGCCTGATCCTCCCCGGTCACGGCCCCGCCGTGACCGAGATGGCCGCCTTCGAGCGCTTCGTCGCCGCGCTGCCGGCTTAACAGCGCCCGCCCAAGCGGAGCGAAACATCCGCGCCATCGGACGTGTCTGAGCTTAACCACCCCATTTGGGGGTAAAGCTCAGCCACGTCCTCGAAATACAAGGGGGTTCCATGCACGCCAAGAGGAGCAGGAGGCCGTCGCCGGCGATGGTCGTCGCGGTCATTGCCCTGATCGCGGCACTGGCCGGCACCGCCTACGCGGCGCAGTCGATCAACGGAGGGGCAATCAAAAAGCAGACGATCGGGGGCGGCAAGCTGAAGAAGAAGACGCTGACCGGCTTCCAGATCAACACCAACAAGCTGGGCGTCGTGCCCGCCGCTCAGCGCGCCGCGCACACCTACTGGGCCGTCGTCAACAACCCGGGCGGCGCCGGCAATGCCACCCTGGCGCGGGCGAGCGATGCGGGCATCACCGCGGCCGAGGGCGGCGGCGCCGTCGCCGTGATCTTCCCGGTCAACGTAAGCGGCTGCGCCAACGTCTCCTCGCGCAACAACGCCGGCACGACGGTCCCCGGTGCCGGCTCCGCGCAAACGAACGTCGCACCGACGAACCCGAACGCGATCGAAGTCCGCACCCGCGACGAAAAAGGCGCCGATCAGGACGCCGACTTTCACCTGATCGTCGTCTGCCCGTAACCCACTCCCACCAGTCAGGCCCGGCCCCGATGCCACCAGCGGGGGCCGGGCCTGCGCCCAAGCAGTTAGGCTGGGGCGCGTGAGCGACGTCGAACACGGATTCAAAGAGGGCGACAAGGTCTGGGTCGAGGATGGCAACGGCAAGCACCATCCCGGCATCTTCGTCGCCGACAACGAGAGCTCCGGCTGGTTCGGCGGCGGCCCCAGCGCCTACGTCGTCCACCCCGAGGCCAAGCAGGCCGAGGTCGTCTCGACCTTCCGCATCACTCCGCGCGACGAGTAGTAGCGACCCCGCCGGAGGAGTCCGGTCGTCCTCCAGTCGAATTGATGTCGCACGCGCCTGCGGCGCTTAGCTCCGGATCTCGAGCGCGGCTGCGCCGCGCAGGCACCGGATTGCATTTCCGCTGCCTCCGGCAACATTCGACTGGAGGACGACCGGACTCCTCTCGACAGGCCTCACAACTACACGCGTGAAGCGTTGCGGAGTCGCTCAAGCTTGTGGAAACTCGGGGTGCGGTGATCGACTCCTCAGGCTTGACCGGCGCTTCGTGTCCAAGCTTGAGTCGGAGTGTGTTTCGAGCGGGATGTCGGTGCCCCTCACCGGGAATGTCGCGAAGCGGCGGAAATGCAATCCGGTTCCCGCGCGGCAAAGCCGCGCACCAACACAGTCGCTAAGTGCCGCGAGGCGGCGCGTGCGACATCAATTCCCGGTGAGGGGCACCGACATCCCCCCGGACCACATCGGATTCAAGACGGGAGGCGGGCGTTCGTCATGTCGACACGATCGCCGCGGAACGGCACGCCCTCGGCGATCAAGTGACGACGCTGGCGTGCTCCCTTGGCCAGTGAACCGTCGGCACGGACTACGCGCCACCAGGGCAGATCGGGATCGTCGACTTCGAAGAGCACAGCGCCGGCGAAGCGAGGCGCTCCCGGCGAGACGTCGCCGTAGGTGCGGACGAAGCCCTCCGGGATCCCTCGCACCCGCTCCAGCACTTCCATCTCTCTTCCAGTGCGCTTTATGTGGTCCACAGCCACATAAAGCGCACCGCAACACTCATGCCGTGGGGCCGAAGGCCGCGATGATGCGGTTCTGAAACTCGCTCAGCTCTTCGGGGGAGATGAAGTAGGTCGGTGGGGTGAGGAAGAGCCCGTCGGCGCGCTCGGCGGTCGCCTCGACCCGGGCGCGGACCTTGTCGAGCGGGCCGGCGGCGCAGTAGGTCTCGACCATCTCGTCGCTGATCGCAGCGGGGACGCCGGCGAGATCGCCGCGGCGGAAGGCCTCGCCGGCGGCGACGGCGTTGTCGGCGAAGCCGTGCAGCTCCCAGAGCGGCATGTAGGTCTTGACCGTGGCGTAGAAGGAGATCGTGCGGCGGGCCATCTCGATCGCCCGCGCCTCGTCATCATCGATCGAGCAGCAGACCGTGGGCAGGTAGTCGAAGCTCGAGCGCTCGCGGCCGGAACGCTGCAAGCCCTCCTCGAAGGAGCTGACCACGACCTCGTCGATCCAGCGCAGGCTCTGAATCGGGTGGCCGATCAGGCCGTCGGCGACGTCGCCCGCCATCCGGCACATGCCCCCCTGGACACCGGCGGTGTAAATCGGCACCGACTCGCGCGGGGCCGGGTGGGGGCGGATCCAGCCCTTGATGTCGATGTCGTAGTAGGAGCCCTCGTAGCGGATCGGCTCGCCCTTGCCGGCCTGCTGCATGATCAGGCGGGTCGCCTCGATCGCCTCGCGCAGGTGCGGAGCGGGCTTGCCGTACTCGGCGTTGTGCCAGGTCTCGTTGAGGCGCTTGACCCCCGAGCCGAGGCCGAGGCGGAACCGGCCGCCCGACATCTCGTCGATGTCGAGGGCGCTGACGGCGAGGATGAAGGGGCTGCGGGTGAAGGCCCAGGCGATCCCGGTGGCAACGTCGATGCGGTCGGTCTTACCGGCCAAGTAGGCGGCCTGGGTGACGGAGGAGCGGAAGAGCTCCGGGGCCCAGACGCACTCGACGCCCGCGGCCTCGGCGCGCTGCGTCTCGGCCTCGAGATCGGCAACCGTGGTGCCGATCGCGGCGACCGAGATTCGCTCGAGCGCACTCACGAAGAGAGGACGGCGTCGGCGACTCGTTCGCGGTGCCACTTCGCGTCGCCGAACATCGCCGCATTGGCCTTGCCGCGCTTGAGGAAGAAGTGCAGGTCGTGCTCCCAGGTGAAGCCGATGCCGCCGTGCACTTGGATCGAGGCGTCGGGGACGCGCCAACCCGCATCGGAGGCGTAGGCCTTCGCCATCGAGGCTGCCGTCGGCAACGAGTCCGGCTCAGCATCGGCAGCCCAGGCCGCCCCGTAGACCGCCGAGCGGGCGTTCTCGGTCTCGAGCAGCATCTGCGCGCAACGGTGGGAGACCGCTTGGTAGGCGCCGATCGGGCGGCCGAACTGCTGGCGGTCCTTGGCGTAGGAGACGGCCATCTCCATCGTCCGCTGGGCGATCCCGGTCGACTCGGCGGCAAGTGCGACGCAAAGCCTGTTGAAGACGGCGTAATAGTCATCTCCAGCCGCTGGCAGCGAGTCGTCCGCCGCAACCTTGACACCGTCGAAGCGGACCGCGTAGAGGCGGCGGGTGGTGTCGATCGAGGTCGAGGGGGTGACCGTCACTCCATCGGCACCACGCTCAACGAGATGACGGCGGCCGTCGGAGGTGGCGACGAGGAAGAAGTCGGCCGCCGCCGCGTCCGCGACCAAGACCTTCTCGCCGTCGAGGACGATGCCGTCGCCCTCGGCGCGGGGCTCCATCGTGAAGCTGCCGATCGCTGCCGGCCCGCCGGCGTCCCAGAGCGCGGGCGTGCCGCGCAGCTTGCCCTCGGCCAGGGGGCGCAGGAAGCGCTCGCGCTGATCGTCGGAGCCACAGAGCGAGAGGGCGAGGCCGGCGATCGTGTTGGAGAAGAGCGGCGAGGGCGCCAGCGCGTAGCCCATCTCCTCGAAGAGGACGGCGAGCTCGACGATGCCGAGGCCCTGGCCGCCCCACTCCTCGGGCAGGGCCAAGCCGGTCCAGCCAAGCTCGGCCATCTCGTCCCAGTCGGCCTGCTCGAAGCCGTTCACGCTCTCCGCCAGCTCGCGGATGCGGTCGGACTTGTAGCGGGCGGCGAGGAAATCGTGGGCGGTCGCCTTGATCGCCTGCTGCTCGTCGTTGAGGTCGAAGTACATGGTCGGCGAGCGCCCCTAACGCATCCTCGGCAGGCCGAGCACGCGCTCGGCGATGATGTTCTTGAGGATGTCGGTGGTGCCGCCCTCGATCGAGTTGGCCCGCGAGCGCAGGAAGCTGTACTGCCAGGCGCCGCCGGCAACCGCGTGCTCGTCGCCGCGCGCCAGCGAGGCGTAGGGGCCCTCGATGTCAAGCGCCAGCTCGGCGATGCGCTGGTTGATGTCGGCCCACTGCCACTTGCCGAGCGACCCCTCCGGGCCGGGAATGCCCGACTGCATCGTCTTGGTCAGGCCGCGGTAGGCGTTGAGCCTCATCGTCTCGGCCTCGATGTGGAGTTGGGCGATGCGCTGGCGGAAGACCGGGTCATCGGCCGCGGTGCCGCCGTTTACTCGCGTCTCCGCGGCCAGAGCACCGAGGCGTTTGAGGTTGTTGGCGACTTGGGCGATCGCGCCGAAGGCGAGGCCGGCGCGCTCGTTCATCAGGGTCGTGATCGCCACCGACCAGCCGTTGCCGACGCCGCCGACGACGTTGGCGTCGGGAATCCGTGCTTCCTCCATGAAGACCTCGTTGAACTCACCCTCGCCGGTGATCTGGACCAGCGGCTTGGCTTCCACGCCGGGCTGGTCCATGTCCATCAGGAAGTAGGTGAGGCCCTTGTGCTTGGGCGCATCGGGGTCGGTGCGGGCGACGAGCATGCACCACTTGGCGTACTGAGCAAATGTGGTCCAGACCTTCTGCCCGGTGACGACCCATTCGTCACCGTCCTTGACCGCCCGGGTTTTCAGCGAGGCGAGGTCGGAGCCCGACTCGGGCTCGGAGAACCCCTGACACCAGATCTCCTCACCCGTGAGGATCGGCTCAAGGTAGCGCTGCTTCTGCTCGTCGCTGCCGTGGGCGATGACGACCGGGCCGCCCATCGCCAGGCCGAGCACGTTGGCCGGGCTCGGCGCCTCGAGCCGCGCGGCCTCGCCGACGAAGATCGCCTGCTCGATCATCGTCGCACCGCGGCCGCCGTACTCCTTGGGCCAGGAGATCCCGGCCCAGCCGGCAGCGTGCATCTTCAGCTGCCACTCGCGACGGAAGGCCATTACCTCCTCCAGGCCTGCTTCCGGCTCGGGGCCCGGATGATTGGCTTCGATCCAGTCGCGGACCTCGTCGCGGAACTGCTGCTCGGAGGGCGAGAGGGTCAGGTCCATCGGTGGCGGAGCATAGCGTCCGACTGGCCGCGCAGCCAGTGCGTTGACGAGCGACTAGCGACTGCCGCAGACCGCGAGGCCGTATTCGCCGCCGATCCTGCTGGCGATCCCAAAGACGACGTCGCTGCTTTTGGTTACGGCCTGGGGACTGCGTTCAGCGGTCTCGATGCCTTCTTCGAGCGCCGTGATCATCGCGTCAACCTTTTCCTCATCGCCGTCGGGAATGCCGAGCGCGCGCAGTTCCTTCACTTCCCGGCTGACGCTCGGCACCATCACCGTGGTCACGATCTTTTCCTGCTCGGCCTTGCTCACCTTGGTCAGGTTGCGCGGGTTTTTAAGGGCGGCAAAGATCTTGGTCTGCATGCGTTCAGTGCCCTTTTTGCAGACCGCGTCGGCCTTGGCGATGAACTCTTCTTTGGAGACCGAACTCGCGCTTGAATCGTCACCTCCGCCGCAGCCGGCAGCGAAAAGAGCCGCAGCGATAACGGCGACGATCAGCGTCGTTGGACCCCTGCCCATGCGGGCAACTTACACCGCCCGTACCGATCCGGGAACCCCCGCGAGCCGAAAACCTCAGACGCGCTGAATCAAAGTCCCGGTGCCGAGGCCACCGCCACAGCACATCGTCACCAGGCCCATCTCCTTGTCGGTGCGCTCCATCTCGTGCAGCAGGGTGGTGATCAAGCGGGCGCCGGTCGAGCCGAGGGGGTGGCCGAGGGCGATCGCACCGCCGTTGACGTTGACCCGGTCCATGTCGGGATCGAGCTCGCGGCGCCAGGCGGCAACGACCGAGGCGAAGGCCTCGTTGATCTCGACCAGGTCGATGTCGTCCATCGTCATCCCGTTGCGCTCGAGCAGCTTCCGCGTCGCCGGGATCGGGCCGGTGAGCATGATCACCGGGTCGACGCCGACCGTGGTCTGGTCGAAGATCCGCGCCCGCGGCTTCAGGCCCAGCGCGTCGGCCTTCTCACGCGTCATCAGCAGGACCGCGGCGGCACCGTCGGAGACCTGCGAGGAGTTGCCGGCGGTGATCTTGCCGTCCTCCTTGAAGGCGGGCTTCAGCTGCGAGAGCACCTCGATCGAGGTTTCCGGGCGGATGCCCTGGTCGGTCGAGTAAGTGTCGCCATTGACCGAGAACGGAACGATCTCACGCTCGAAGCGGCCCTCCTCGGTCGCCTTGGCGGCAAGCTGCTGCGAGCGCACGCCGAGCTCGTCGAGCTCCGAGCGGGGAATCTCCCACTGGTCAGCGATCATCTCGGCCGAGAGGCCCTGCGGGATCAGGTTGTAGCGCTCCATCAACTCGGGCGAGAACGGAGCGCCGTGCTCCTTCATCACCGAGTAGCCATCGGCAAAGGAGATGTGGCCCATGTGCTCGACGCCGCCGCCGATGGCGACGTCGTGGACACCCGAGGCGATCAGCGTCGCAGCGAAGTTGACCGCTTGCTGGGCGGAACCGCACTGGCGATCGATCGTCGTCGCCGGCGTCTCGATCGGCAGGCCGGCCTCGAGCCAGGCGTTGCGGCCGATGTTTACGCCCTGCTCGCCGAACTGCTGGGCACAGCCGGCGATCACGTCCCCGGTCTCGGCCGGATCGACCCCGCTGCGCTCGAAGAGCTCGCTGTAGGCCTTGGCCAGAAGGTTCGAAGGATGGATGTCCTTGTAGTAGCCCTTCTCCTCATGACCACGGCCAATCGGGGTGCGCACAGCCTCGACGATGACGACCTCGCGACCGCCGAACTTGCCGTTTCCGTTGTCTGCCATCGCCTGCCTCCGTCCGATTGACTGGTCAGTCAACCAATCGTACCTGGCGGCGAGAACCGGGCCGAGCCTGATAGAAGCCGGCCCATGAACGGAAGCCAGGGGTACCAGAGTCCGGGAATCGCGGGAAGCGGCGCTATCGCTACGGGTCTAGCCGCTGTCGCGACCACAACCGCAGACGTGATCCTGCTGGCGCGCAGCGAGGCCTCGGCCTGGCGCGCGGAGGAGAAAGTCGTCGCGGCCTGCGCCAAGATCGACGGCGCGGAACCGTCGCGGCTGCGTGTCACCACCGACCCCAAGGATCTTGCCGACTGCGACGTGATCGTCGAGGCGATCGTCGAGGAGGTCGCGCCCAAGGGCGAGCTGCTGGCAACCGTCGCCGAGGCCTGCCCCAACTCTGACCTGGCGACGACCACGTCTTCGCTCAGCATCGCCTCGATCGCCGAGGCGGCCGGCGTCAGCAAGCTCTTCGGCCTGCACGTCTTCAACCCGGTACCGCGGATGAAGTTGGTCGAGGTCTGCTTCCCCGATGGTGCCGCGGGCTCGCGCGAGACAGCGCTCGCCTGGTGCGCGGCGCTGGGCAAGACCGCGGTCGAGGTCCCCGACCTGGCGGGCTTCGTCGTCAACCGCCTGCTCTTCCCCTACCTCTTCGACGCCGTCCGCTTCATGGAACAGACCGGCATGGAGGCGGGAGAGATCGACACCTGTATGAAGCTTGGCGCCGGCCATCCAATGGGCCCGCTGGCCCTGCTGGACTTCGTCGGCCTCGACGTCTGCAAGGCGATCGGCGATGCCCTCTACGCCGCCTCCAACGAGGAGTACCAGAAGCCCCCCAAGCTCCTGGTCGAGATGGCGGATGCGGGCAAGCTCGGAAGAAAGTCCGGCGCCGGTTTTTACAGCTACGACTAGCTAGCGCTTACCGGCTAGATCCCAAATGACGTCGGCGGGCGAGATGCCCTGCTGGCGCGCCTTCAGCTCGATCTCTTCCCAGGGAAGCTCGGCTTCGGGCAGCTCGTCCCAGCGGGCCAGGTCGAGTGCCTCGACCGCGCCTTTGAGCGCTGGGCCGAGGTGCTCCTCCGAACGCAGCAAGGCCCGTAGGACTTCAAGCTGCTTGTCGCTCAATCGCACAACCCACATGCGATACCTCCAGGTTTGATGGGGAACGCGGGTTGCCCGGAGAAGCTAGGAGTCGTGACGGACGGAACCGCTGATGCGGACCGCCTCGATGCGGTTCTCGCGCACCGACTCGACCCGGATCGTGTAGCCGTTGGCGGTGATCGTGTCGCCGCGCTTGGGCAGTCGGCCGAGCTCGCCGAAGACGTAGCCGCCGACCGAGTTGTAGGCGTCGGTGTCGACCGGCAGCTCGATGCCGGCATCGGAGAGGTCGCCGAGCGAGACGTGCCCACGTACGAACCACTCGCCGCTGGCGAGCCGGCGCAGGGCTGAAGCTCGAGGATCGGTCTCGTCCTCGATCTCGCCCACCACCTCCTCGAGGATGTCCTCGACGGTGACGATGCCGACGGTGCGGCCGTACTCGTCGACGACGACCGAGAGCGAGGTGCGCTGGACCTGGAGGTCGTGCAGCAGATCGTCGAGCGGCCGCGTCTCCGGCACGATCACGGCGTCGCGTATGGCGGGGGCGATCTCCGCCTCCGGCCCGTCGCTCATGTAGAGGCGGGCGAGGCTGTTGTTGTGGACGATCCCCTTGACCCGGTCGGGGTTCTCGTCCTCGATCACGACCAGGCGGGTGTGGCCGGAGGTGACGCAGCGCCGCAGCGCGGTCTCCACCGTCTCGGAAGCGTCGACGGTGACGACAGCCGGGATCGGCGTCATCACCTCGCGCGCCTCCTGCTCATGCAGGTGAAAGACGCCACCGAGCATCCCCGCCTCACCGGGGTCGAGCGTGCCGCCGATGCGCGAGCTGTCGATGATCTGCTTCAGGTCCTCGGCCGTGTGCTTCTCTTCGATGTTGGTCGGGTCGACGCCGAAGAGGCGGACGATCGCGTTGGAGATCCCGCTCAGGGCGTAGGTCACCGGCGCGGTGAGGATTCGAAACCAGTTGAGCGGTCGCGCGACCCGCCGAGCGGTGCGCTCGGCGTGGCTGATCGCCAGCATCTTCGGCACCTGCTCGCCGACGGTGATGTGCAGCGCGGTGACCAGGATGAAGGCGATCGCCACCGAGAGGCCGACGGCGGCACCGTGGGAGAGAGAGCCGAAGATCGGCTCGAGCAGGACAGCCAGCGAGGGCTCGCCGAGGAAGCCGATGCCGATCGAGGCGATCGTGATCCCGATCTGGCAGGAGGAGAGCGACTCGTCGATCTTGTCGAGCTGCTCGATCACCTCCTCGGCGCCGCTTTCGCCTTCCTCGGCCAGTTGCTCGAGCTTGCCGCGGCGACTGCGGACGAGGGCAAACTCGGCCGCGACGAAGAAGCCGTTGATCGCAACCAGCAGCAGGAGGAGGACAAACAGCAGGGCGGTCATCGCCTATATGGCCCGGTACTTCGGGGGAGGTCGTCGTCGGCCATTCGGCGTAGGCAATATAGCCATCCGCTCACGCGGATCCCGCGATACCTGAGATATTGCTCGTCGGATGCGGATTGCAAGCCTCGTTCCGTCTGCGACCGAGATGATCTACGCACTCGGCCTCGGCGACAGCGTCGTCGCGGTCACGCACGAGTGCGACTACCCGCCGGAGGCGGGTTCTCTCCCCCACCTGACCAAGACCGTACTGCCGAAAGGTCTCAACGCGGCGGAGATCGATCGAACCGTGAAGGCGAGGGTGGCCGAGGGGCAGGCCCTGTACGAACTCGATGAGGAGCTGCTGGCCAGCCTCACCCCCGATTTGATCGTCACCCAAGCGATCTGCGCTGTCTGCGCGGTCTCCTACGAGGACGTACTCGCGGTGGCGGCTCGCCTGCCGGGCAAGCCCCAGGTCCTGCAGCAGGACCCGAGCACGCTCGGCGAGATGCTCGAGGACGTGATCCGGCTCGGTGAGGCGGCGGAGATCCCGCACCAGGCGCACGAACTGCGCGGCGAGCTCGAGGGACGCCTGGCCACGGTCCGCGCCGCGGTCGCCGGCGCAAGCCTGCCGCGAGTGATCGCGCTGGAGTGGCTCGACCCGCCCTACGTCGGCGGCCACTGGATTCCCGAGATGATCTCGATCGCCGGCGGCGAGGACGTCGCCGGGCCCCCCGGGCTGAAGTCGCCTGAGGTCTCCTGGGGCGCGCTCTCCGGGCTCAATCCCGATGTGGCGATTGCGATGCCCTGCGGCTGGTACGTCGAGGACTCGCGCGCCCAGGCACTTGCCTACTGGGATCAGATCGAGCAGCTCGGCGCCCGCCAGGTCTTCGCCGTCGATGCCGCCTCGACCTTCTCGCGCCCGGGCCCGCGCCTGGTCGACGGGGTCGAGCTGCTCGGCCACCTGCTCCATCCCGACCTCGTCGACCCGCCCGGCAACATCGGCTTCGCCGAGGTGCGAGCGCCCAGCGTCTGGCGCGGCGCCGGCGGCTAGACGCTCCGCGGCCGCCTCAAGCGATCGCCAGGGCACCGAGGACCGCCAACAGCGCGACGCCCACGAGTACCGCCAGCTCCACGGCAAGACGGTTTTGCCCGAGCCTTCCCCTGTCGCCGGCGATGATCGCCGCCCCACAAAGGACACCGGCCGCAAGGCCACCGAGGTGGCCGCCGAGGCTGATGTTGGCAGCGCCGAAGCTGAAGGCCAGGTTGATCAGCAGGACGACGCCGATAGAGGAGGCGACGGCGTCGAAGCCGCGGCCGCGGGCGATCACGAAGGTGGCGCCGAAGATGCCGAAGATCGCGCCGGAAGCGCCGATCGTCAGCGCGTTCGGATCGAGCAGCAGCGCCCCGAAGGCGCCGCCGAAGAGCGAGGCGAAGTAGACGCCAAGAAAGCGCGGCGTGCCGATCGACGGCTCGAGGATCCTGCCGAGGAAGAAGAGGGCGAACATGTTGAAGCCGACGTGGAGCAGGCCGGCGTGCAGGAAGCCGCTGGTGAGGAGCCGGTACCACTCGCCTTCGCTGACCAGGGGTCCGAAGAGCCCGAAGTCGAAAACGAGCGAGCTGCCCTGGATGTCGTAGAAGCCGCCGCTACCGCTGGCGATCTCGGCCAGGAAGACGGCGGCGTTGATTGCAATCAGGACGAATGTCGCCGGCGCACTGGAGAGCAGCGTCGAATTGGCGCCGACCCCCCGCACCACCTTGGTGCGCTGGCTGGCGCACTCCGGACAGCGCATGCCGACCGGGGTCGGAGTCATGCAGTCGGGGCAGATCGGGCGCCCGCAGTTGGAGCACGAGACGCCGGTCTCGCGGTTGGGGTGCCGGTAACAAGTCTCAGCCACGGGGATGAGCAGCCTACAATCGCGGCCGATGGACGGACCCAGCCCAGCCCGCCTCTACGCCACCGCGGCTGGCGCGGCGCTCGTCGTCGCCGGCATCGTCGGCTTCTTCTACAGCGCCTCTTTCGGCTCGCCCGGTGAGGTCGAGGACGCTTTCGGCGTCTTCGCCGTCAACGGCTGGGACAACATCCTTCACATCCTCACCGGCGTGCTCGGCCTGATCGCCGCCGACTACGCCTCGCGCCGCTACTCACTCTGGCTCGGGGTCTTCTACGTCGCCCTGGCCCTCTGGGGTTTCACGATCGGCAGCGGCGAGGCGATCCTCGGCTTCCTACCCGTCAACAGCGGCGACAACGTGGCGCACCTCGTCCTCGGAGCGTTGGGTGTGCTCGCCGCCCTGGGCACCCCGGTGGCGAGGAAGAAGACGACGAAGAAGGCCGCGCCGGCTACGACTTAAGCCGGCCGGTGAGCGAGCGCAGGCCTCCCTTGGCCTGCTGTTTGCCTCGTCGACGCAGCTCCATCACCACGAGCGCCCCCGCCGCTGCACCGCCGGCGCCGACGGCGACGACCGGGCGAACCCAGTTGCGCGGATCACGCAGGGCGCGCAGCTCGCTCTCGGAGAGCTCCTCCGCCCATTGCGAGAGCTCCTCGGCGGCCGCCTGGGTTACCGCCGCCAGGGTGTCCTCAACCCGCCCCGAGAGACGCTCCGGCGGCTCCATCGGACGCAGCGCGTCAGAGAGCAGGTGCTCGACGTCCCAGTTGCCGGCCAGGCCGCCGCTGAACTCACTCATCGCCCATCTCCTCCTGCAGCTGCTTGATCGCGCGATGGATCAGCACCTTGGTGGCACCGTCGCTGCGCCCCAGGGCACGGGCGATCTCGCGGTTGTCCATGCCGAGCGCGAAGCGCATGATCAGCGCGTCGCGGCGGTCGTCCGGCAGGTGCTCGAGATGCGCCATCACCTGGCGCAGCTCCTCTCGCCCCTCGGCGATCGCCTCGGTGCCGTGACGGGCGGCGATCGGATCGGCCACCTCGAGCGAGGTCTGCGGTCGGCGCGAGCGGTCGCGGTAGTAGTTGGAGGCGAGGTTGTGGGCGATGCGAATCAGCCAGGGCCGCAGCGGCCGGCCGTCGGACTCGCGCCGGGCGCGGTCGAAGTGTCGGTAGGCCTGTAGAAAAGCCTGCTCGGTGAGGTCCTCGGCATCGTGCTGGTTGCCGACCCGGTAGTAGGCGTAGGAATAGACGTCGCGCAGGTGGGCGCGATAGAGATCCTCGAAGGCGCGGTCGAGCTCTGCCTTGGCCGCCGGGTCGAGACTGGCCGGCTCGACGTTCTTGCTGGCTTCGGCCACGCAGCAAGCCTATTGCCATCAGGCTGCCTTCCTCGATCGCTCGACCCGTCGCAGCCCGGCCACCCAGGCCTCGGCGTCGATCTCACCGCGGATCAACGCGGCCAAGCCCGAGAGCGCCTCGGCGCTGCCGCCGCTGGCCGACGTTGCCTTGGCCAACAACGGGACCGCATCGAGCCCCTCCGAGGCCTGGCCGATCTGGGCCGGTATCTCGCTGGCGGGGGTGCCCCGCCCAAGCAGCTCGCCGGCACGGCGGTTGCGCCCCGTCGGCGCCATCACGGTGGCGGTCAGGTCGCCCACCCCGGCGAGACCGGAGAAGGTGCCGAGCTCGGCGCCGCGGTCAAGCGCGTGATCGATGCACTCGCTCCAAACCTGGGCAGCGGCGATCCCCGCCGCGTTGAGCCCGTGCGGCTCGGCTGCCGCGGCAGCAAGCGCAGCCGCGTTCTTGGCCGCGCCGGCCATCTCGACGCCGGTGATGTCGCGAGAGCGCTCGCAGACCAGGCCGGCGCGGTCGAAGACGACGCCAAGCTGCTTGCGCAGGTCTGGATCAGCCGAGCCAAGCACCAATGCCGCCGAGCCGGAGACGGCCTCGCGAGCGTGGGCCGGCCCGCCGAGGCAGGCGATCGCCCGAGCCCGCACGCGCTCGCCCACGTATTCGGCCGGCAGTTGGCCGAGCGGCGCGATCAGGCCCTTGGTCAGCAGCAACATCGCCGAACGCGAGCCGACCCGATCGGCGATCGCACCCACCGCCTGCGGCAGCGAGCCGGAGGGAATCGCCAGGCAGACCAGATCAAGGCCGGCCAGCTCAACATCGGATGCCTGCCGCACGCGGACCGAATCGGGCAGGCGCACACCGTCCAGGTAGCGCTTGTTCTCGCGCGCCTCCTCGATCTCGGCGGCGTGGGCGGCGTCGCGGGTGGCGAGCTGGACCTCGAGGCCACCGCGAGCCAGCAGGACGGCGACCGCGGTGCCCCAGCTGCCGGCGCCGATCACGGCGGCCCGGCGCATCGGCGGCAGGCCGCCGAGGTCCTCCCACTGCAACTCGACATTGGGCCAGATCCGCGCGGTCACCGTTGCCGCGAGGCCGGGCGAGGGATCCTCGGCGCGCGGAAAGGTCATCGCTTTGCCGAGCCTGACCTTCACCTTGCGCGGCCGGATTCGCCAGCCGCGGCGCACGTGTTCGGTGCCCAGCACCGCGGCCGGAATCACCGGCGCGCCGGTCTGCAGGGCCAGCCGGCCGACGCCGCGCCTGGGCTCGCCCAGGGAACCGCTGCGGATACGGGTGCCCTCGGGAAAGATGCAGACGGCCCCGCCGCGTTCGACCAGGCGGCGCGCCGTCTCCACCGAGTCCTCATCGGACTCGCCACGGCGGATCGGGAAGGCGCCGAGCCGGGAGAGGATCCAACCCTGCCAGCGGCGCTCGAAGAGCTCGACCTTGGCGACGTAGTTCATCGGCCGCCGCCAGGGCAGGGCGCCGCCGATCGCGAAGGGGTCGAGGAAGCTGCGGTGGTTGGAGGCGACGATCAGGCCGCCCTTGAGCCGGGCGTGCTCGCGGCCCGTCCTCGCGTAGCGGAAGTAGGTGAGGAAGAACGGGGTCATGAAGATCCTCGCGAGGATGTAGAGGATCGGGTTTACGCCGTGGGCGCGGGTGTAGGCGTGGTACGACTGGAGACGGGCGGGGTCCATCTGGGAAGGGCTACACGGGCTAGGGACAACGGTTACCGGGGCGAGGGCCGGGGTGCCCCTCCTCTCTAACTTTTTCCGTGGAGAGTGGGGCTGCTGGCGCCGCGAGGACGGCCCGAAAAAGTTAAAGACGTTCGGAGGGGCACCCCGGCCCTCGCTACCAAGCGTTGTCGACTAGCTGCTCTAGCTCATCCCGGGTGGGTGGCTCCGGCGTAAAGGCCAACTCCGGACGGAGCAGGATTGCGTCCAGGGCCTCGGGGAGCTTGTTGGGATCGGCGCCCTGGTCGCCCAGGCCTGGCGGGTTCCCGCCCAGCTTCAGGAGGCGGGATTCGATGTTGTCGGGGGTGGTGCCGATCGCGGTGGCCAAAGGCTCGAGGCCGTCGGGGGCTCGGGGGGCCATGAAGGACATTGCGCGGGGGAGGATTGCGGCGTTTACGCCGGCGTGGGGGCCGCCGCAGATGCGGACGAGGGTTTGGCAGACGACGTGGTGGAGGGAGAAGGCGGCGGAGTCGATTGCGTAGCCGCTGAGGATCGAGCCCTGGGCCAGGGCGGCGCTGTTGCGCTCGCTGGGGTCTTCGTCGAGGGAGGTCGCGATCAGCTCGGCGCCGCGCAGGGCGGTCATGCGGGAAACCGGGTTGGCGAAGGGGGTGTAGAGGGAGTCGGCACCGTGGGCGAGGGCGTTCATCGAGCTGGCGCGGAGCTCGGGCTCCGGGGCGCTGGTCATCGCGGCGGGGTCGGCGATCACAAGCGCAGGGCGGACGAGGGAGCGAACGCGGTCCTCGGCGCCGGCAGGCAGGCGGTGGATGCCGGTCATCTCGGCTCCCGACATCGTGGTCGGGATCGCCGTGACGTTGGCCCCGGTCACCGCGGCAATCGCCTTGGCGGTGTCGATCGTGCGGCCGCCACCGAGCGCAACAAGATTCGGCGAGTCCACTTGCTCAAGCAGGGCGGCCGCGGTATCCGGCACGGCGGCCGCCGGATCGGCGGGCGGCAACTCGTGCACGGTGGCGGCGGCACCGACAAGCCCCTCCCCCGCGTCCCGATGCCGCCGGGTCGTGAGCAACTCGAAGCGCTCGATGCCGTGCTCGGCCAGGAGCTTCGGCGCGGCAGCAATTGCGTCGTTTTCGAAGACGACCGTGCGGCCGGCGTCGCGCCAGACGAAGTTGCCGTTCACTACGCCGAGGCGGTACGCGGGTTGATCACCGGGCGCAGATTCGGTTCGACCTCCGCTCGCAGGTGCTCGTAGTCCGGCGGCAGCGAGAGCTTCTCGCCGAGCTGCTCGAGCGGCTCGTCAACGGTGAAACCCGGGCCGAGGGTGGCGATCTCGAAGAGAACGCCGCTCGGCTCGCGGAAGTAGATCGAGCGGAAGTAGAAGCGGTCGATCACCGGAGTCGGCTGGGCGCCGCCGGCGATCGCCCGCTCGCGCCACTCCTCGTGCTCGTCCAGGGTCGAAGCCCAGGCCACGTGGTGGACGCTGCCGGCACCCTGAAGCGAGCGCTCCTCAGGTGGAGCTTCATAGACGTAGAGGCCGCCGCGATTGGATCCGCGCGCTTCCCAGCTGTGCTCGTCGACCGGCTCGAACTCGAGCGACTCGAGCAGCGTCGCGCTCGCGGCGGGGTCGGCGCTGTAGGCACAGACGGCGTGAAAGCCGCGCAGCGCCAGCTCGGCGGGCACCTCGGGGTGGTCAGCGATCAGCGGCTCGTCGGCGACCTCGACCACGACAAGCTCGTGGGCTAGGCCCTCGGGGTCGGCAAAGCGCAGGCCTCCACCCGCCCGCTCGGACTCGATGCCATGGGCGCCGAGGCGTCCCTCCCAGAAATCGAGCGAGGCGTGCGAGGCAACCCGCCAGACGATCCGGTGCACGTCGCCGGCACCGGCCCGTCCCGGGGGCACGCCGGGGAACTCGAAGAAGGTGAGATCGGAGCCGGCGCTGCCCTTCTCGTCAGCGAAAAAGAGGTGGTAGACGGTGGGGTTGTCCTGGTTGACCGTCTTCTTGACCAAGCGCAAACCCATCACCCCCGCGTAGAAGTCGACGTTGCTCTGAGCGTCGGCCGTGATCGCGGTGATGTGGTGGATTCCCTCTAGCTTCACTACGTCACGTATACCATCCCGCCAATGAGCCGCGGCAGACGACGTTTCGTGAGGGTCCTCGTCGTCCTCGGTTCGCTCCTCGCATTCCTCAGCGTCTTCGGAATCTGGACCGAGCGCCAGGCACTCGACACCGACGAGTGGGTCAACACCAGCGGCCGTCTGATCCAGAACTCGACGATCCGCGAAAAGCTCAGCGACTACCTCGTTGACCAGCTTTACGAAAACGTCGACGTCGAAAAGGAACTGAGCGAAAAGCTGCCCGGCGACACCAAGGATCTGGCCGGGCCGATCTCCGGTGGCCTGCGCCAAGTCGCCGGCGAGGGCGCAAACCAGGTGCTGCAGAGCTCGACCGCGCAGGAACTCTGGAAGAGCGCCAATCGGACCACTCACAAGCAACTGCTCGAAGTCCTCGAAGAAAAGGAAGGGACGCTGGCGACCGAAGAAGGCAAGGTCAGCCTCAACCTCGGCAGCCTGGTCACCAACCTCGCCGACCAGGTCGGCATCGGCGCCGACCTGGCGGAAAAGCTGCCCGAGGACGCCGGCCAAATCACGATCCTGCGCTCCGACCAGCTGAAGACCGCCCAAGACGTCGTCGTCGCGATCAAGGGCCTGGCGCTGATCCTCTCGCTGCTCACCTTCCTCTGCTTCGGGCTCGCGATCTACCTGTCGCGTGAGAGTCGCTGGGTCACCGTGCTCTCCTGCGGCATCGGCCTGGTCGCGGCCGGTTTTGCAGTGATCGTCTTCCGCGAGATCGCCGGCGGCATCATCGTCGGCCAACTGGTCGAAGAAGAGAGCGTCAAGCCCGCCGCGGAAGCGGCCTGGTCGATCGGAACCTCGCTGATGACCAGCATCGCCACCACCGTGATCGTGATCGGCGTGCTCTTCGGAATTGCCGGCTGGCTCGCCTCGCCGACCGGCTCGGCGCGCTCGACCCGGCGGGCGATCGCCCCGGCGCTGCAGGGCTACGCCGCCTACGTCTACGCCGGCCTGGCGATCCTGGTCGGCATCTACTTCCTCTCCGCGCCAACCCAGAACCTGCGCTCCTTCCTGACCACACTGGTCATCGCCGGACTGGCCGCCTTCGGCATCCACGAGCTGCGCAAACAGACCGCCGAGGAATTTCCCGACGCCGACTACGGCGACGTCTTCGGCCGCACCAAGGACAAGGTTGTCGGCGCCGTCAAAGACGCCAATCTGGGCGAGCGGGCCTCCAAACTGCGCCTGCCGGAGATGCGCAAGCCCACCGACGAGAGCGAGGCACCCACGGCGACTCTCCCTGCCGACAGCGAGGACGCCCGCCTCGCCCGCCTCGAACGCCTCGCCACCCTGCACGAGAAAGGCATCCTCACCGATGAGGAGCTTGCCGCCGAGAAGGCTCGCGTGCTCAGTGGCTCCAGCGACGACGCCTGATTTGCCCAGAGCCCGCCTCCGGGATCGAACCGGAAACCTCCGCTTTACAAGAGCGGTGCTCTACCAGTTGAGCTAGGCGGGCAGGCTGCCGAATATAGAGACCATGAGCGACTCCGGCAGTGGCATTGAGGCACGATTCCGTTTTCTTAAACCCGACGAGGGCGGAGTCCTGAGCGAGGCGATCGAGGTCGCCTACGGGAATAGCTACGACGTGCGCTGGGTCTACGACAGCGCGGAGGTCGCGGCACGGCTGACAGCGGGGACCTACGTCGCCTGCGTGGCCGAGAGCGAGGACGGTGAGTTGCTCTGTCATGAGGGGATGAGCCTGGCCGCGGCGGGAGATGCGGTTGGGCACTCCGGACAGGCGGTGACGATGCCGGCGGCGCGGGGTCAGCACATCTTCACCAGGACCAAGCGCTTCCTGATGGACTGGGCGACGGAGCAAGGGCTGGCGGGGATGTACAGCGAGGCGACCGCCGCGCACCCTTACAGCCAGCGCGCCAACATCGAGCTGGGGGCGCACGAGACCGGCTTCCTGCTCGGCTGGATCCCGGCCTCGGTCTCCAACGACGCGGCCGGCGAAAGCCGCCCGGGCCGCCAATCGGCGGCGCTCTTCTACACCAAGCTCAACGACGGTCACGAGCGCCCGGTCTACGCGCCCGAGCGCCACCGGGAGATCGTCGATCAGACGCTGCAGCTATGCGAGCTGCGCGGGACGCTTGCCGAGGTGCCGGCGGGGGTTGAGCTCGCCGCGCGGACCGAGCTGCACGTCGCGGTCGAGGCCGACCACAACCTGGCGCTGATCACCGTGCAGACACCGGGTGCCGACCTCGAGGCCGCCGTCGCCGCCGAGCGACACCACCTCTTCCACCGCCAGGGACTCGACGCGATCTACCTTGACCTGCCGCTTGAGCAGCCCGCAACCGCCCTCGTCGCCGACCACCTCGAGGCACTCGGCGTCTCCTACTCGGGCGTCTTCCCGAACAGTCGTTGCAACGGGGACGTGCTGCGAATGCAGTCCCTGCACCGCGCTCGGATCAAGGTCGACGACGTCGCCGTCGCTCCGAGCACGGCCGGGAACTGCTCGAGTACGTCCTCGCTGACCTGCGTTAGTTCAGCGTTTCGCGCGAAGCGAGGTGGGTGCCGACCTTGCGCTTGACGCGCTGCAGGGCGTTGTCCACGGTCTTGGTGTCGCACTCGAGCCGCTCGGCGGTCTCCTCGTAGGAGTGGCCGTCGAGGTAGAGCGAGAGCACGCGGCTCTCCAGGTCCGAAAGCACGCCTGAGACGCCGGAGAGGCAGGAAACGAGGCTCTCCAGCTCTTCGGAGGCGATCACCTGGTTGACCGGGTCGTGCACGGTTGGGCCGGGCAGGATCTCGTCGAGAGTCGTATCGGAGTCACCCGCTGCCGCCGGGGTCTGGCTGAAGGAGACGTACTGGTTGAGCGGCGTGTGCTTGTTGCGGGTCGCCGTCTTCACCGCGGTGATGATCTGACGGGTGATGCAGAGCTCGGCGAAGTTGCGAAAGCTCGACTCGCGATCGGTCCGGTAGTCGCGGATCGCCTTGTAGAGGCCGAGCAGTCCTTCCTGGATCAGGTCATCGGCCTCGCCCCCGAGCAGGAAGTACGAGGAGGCCTTGAGGCGGACGAAACCGCGGTAGCGGCGGACGATCGCGTCGTAGGCATCGGTCCTTCCGTCCTTGGCGAGAGCGACCAGATAATGGTCATCAAGCTCAGGTTGAAGGTTAGGTTCAGCTGGTTTGAGCGAGCCGTTGAGGCGGCCCGATGGGAGCTGCATTTCCTGGGTCGGCGAAGATAGAGCCACAGATCCTTCTCCTTGAATGAAGGGTCGTGGCGCCTTACCTCCCCTGGCGGCGCCTCAATATGGACTGGGTATCTCAGACTCAAGCTGAGGTTCACCCTTGTTGGCGCGTTAGTTTACGGGCGTGCGGTGTTCTGTCAACCCCACGCAGGTATTTCTTGCAATCGCCGTTGCAGCTGCTACCGCTGCCGCACGGCCTCGAAGAGCAGCGCGGCGGCCGCGGCAGAGACGTTGAGCGACTCGATCTGGCCCCGCTGCGGCAGGGCGATGAGCCCATCGCACGCCGAGGCGACGCGTGGGCGCAGCCCCTTGCCCTCGCCACCGAGGACGAGCACGGTCGGGCCGCTCAGGTCCACATTCCACGGCGCCTGCTTGGCCTCGGCGTCGGCCCCCCAGATCCAGAATCCCGCCTGCTTGGCCTCACCGAGCCAGTCGGCGAGATTGCGGACGTGGGCGATCGGCAGGTGCTCAACCGCTCCCGCCGAGGTCTTGCACACAACCGGAGTCACCGCAGCCGAGCGGCGCTCGGGGATGACCAAACCGGCAGCGCCCGCCGCCTCGGCCGAACGGGCGACCGCACCGAGATTGCGCGGGTCTTGAACCTGATCGAGCGCGATCAGCAGAGCGTTCTCCGCCTGCAGCAGCTCCACCGACCCCGCGTAGGGGTAAGACTCAACCTCGGCCACGACCCCCTGGTGGTCCGGCGACCCACACAACCTCTCCAGCTCCTCACCCGAGGTTTCAGGAGCGCGCCAGACCCGCAGCACCTGGCGTCGTCGGCCTCGTTCAGCCTCGGCCACCGGCTGCTTGCCATAGATGAACTGAGAAGCCATCAGGCCTTCGGCACGAGCTTCGCGCCCTCAGCCGAGTCCCGGACCTCCCAGCCCAGTCCAGCCAACCGATCCCGAAGCTCATCGGCCCGAGCAAAATCCTTAGCCGCTCGCGCCTCCTGCCGTTCCTCCAAGAGCCTTTCTGCTCCCTCGTCGGCCTCAGCTCCCTGGTCCGGCTGGGCAAGGGAGCTGAGGCCGACGAGCGCCAGCATCTGGACCAGTGCCTGCGCCGCTTCATCCCGGGGAACCTCATGACGATTGGCTTCACCGACGAGCTCGAATACCTCGGCCATCGCCCGCGGCGTGTTGAAGTCATCCGCCAGCGCACCCCTGAAACTCTCGACCCGGGAGCCCGCCGAATCGTGCGGAGAGCCGGGGGAGGGTCTGACGGAGCCTCCCCGCTGTTGCTCCGGCAGGCCCTCCCCCGGCTCTCCCCCACCAATCGGGTGCTCCCTGAAGAAGTTCCTCAGCCGCTCAACCTGCGCCACCGCTTCCTCCATTTGCTGCGGCCCGAACGCCAGCGGCTGCCGATAGTGCCCAGAGATCAGGTACGCCACGACCGCCTCGCGCCCGTAGCGATCCAGCGCTTCGGAGAGCTGAAAGATGTTCCCCTCGGACTTGGACATCTTCTCCGCGTCCGTCTCGACCATCCCGTTGTGCATCCAGGCCCGCGCGAACAGCCGCCCCGCCGCCTCCGACTGGGCGATCTCGTTCTCGTGATGGGGGAAGACAAGGTCGGAGCCGCCGCCGTGGATGGCGAAGGAGGCCCCCAGCTCCGCCTCGGCCATTGCCGAGCACTCGATGTGCCAGCCGGGACGCCCCGGGCCCCAGGGCGAGTCCCAGGAGGTGTCCTCGCCGGGCTTGTGCGCCTTCCAGAGGGCGAAGTCGAGCGGGTCCTCCTTGAGCGAGGCGGAGCCGGCCTCCTCACCTTGGTCCATCTCCTCGGTGCGGCGGTTGGAGAGCTTGCCGTAGGCATCGAAGCTGCGCACACGAAAGTAGACGTCGCCGCCGGACTCGTAGGCGTGGCCGGCCGCGATCAGGTCGGAGATCAAGGCCACGATCCCGCCGATCGTCTCGGTTGCCAGCGGCTCAGCGTCGGGCCGCCCCAGCCCGAGCCGGTCAGTGTCCTCGAAGTAGGCCTGGGTCATCCGCGCCGCGAACTCTGCGGACTCGGCCCCGGCCTCACCAGCGGCGACGTAGATCTTGTCGTTGATGTCGGTGACGTTGACGACCAGCTTCGCCGCGTAGCCCTCCGACTTGAGGAAGCGGGCAAAGAGAGAGAAGACGACGAAGGGCCGCGCGTTGCCGATGTGGATCCGGCTGTAGACAGTCGGGCCACAGGCATAGATCCCGACCTCCTGACCTGGGTCAAGCGTGACGAGTTCGCCCGCCAGCGTGTCCTTGATCCGCACCTCTCGCATCGGGCGGATGCTAGAGAGAACTAGAAGGTGCGGTAACCGGACCCGGAAGCGGACGGCTCACGCCGCTCCCATGAAGGCGCGGTCTTCTCTGCCGCTGCGAGGACCTCGCGCCGTGCCCGTGAGGTGCTGGCCTTGATCTCGTCCTCCGCGGCACGCCTGACCCGCTCCTCGCGCTGCTCAGCCTGGGCGCGGATACGGTCGGACTCGGCTTTCAGCGCCTGCTCGGCGCGGGCCCGTGCCATCTCCGCGGCCTCGCCTTCGACCTTCTCGACCAGCGTGCGCACCCGCTCGTCGGCCTCACGACGCACCTCCTCGGTGCCCTGCATGACCCGCTCCTCGATCTCGGCCTCCAGTCGCACCGCGACCTCGTGGGCCTCCGCGGCTGCCGCTTCGGCTTCGGCCGCGCGCTGCTCGGCGGCGGCAACTCGCTGATCCGCCTCCAGCTTTGCCTTGTCAAGCGCGTCTTTGCTGCGAACCGCTGCCTGGCGCTCGGCCTGCTCAACTCCCTGGCTCAGCGCCTGCTTGGCTTCTGCCCGCGCACTGCTCAGCTCCGCGGCGATCTTCTCGCGCTCAGCTTCGGTCTTTTGCTGGACCTGCTCGAAGCTCTGCTCGGTCCGGTCGCGGGCGGTCTCGGCTCGGGCGGCGCGCGCCTCTGCCTCCTTGCGCTTCTCGCGCTCAACCTCGACCCGCGCCTGCCCTTCCTCGCCGAGCTTGCGCAGGGTCGCCATCGCCTTCGCCTTCAGCTCGGCGCGGAGCTCCTCGCTGCGCGCCTCGGCCACGGCAACTCGCTCCTCGCTCACCCGCACCCACTCGAGCGCCTGCTTCGCGGTCTCGTGCAGCTCTTCGTTCGCCGCCCCAACCGCTTTCAGCTGCGTCGCTGCTTCGCCCATTGACCGCAACCTACTACGGGCGTCGGAGCCGTTTAAACGGCCGCCGGCGCCGAAAGCTCGCAATTAGCGGAGTCGGCGCTAGGCGGACTGCTGGGACTCGCGAGCGTGCAGCTCCCGCTTGAGGATCTTGCCGGTGGCGTTGCGCGGCAGCTCGTCGAGAAACTCGAATTCGCGCGGCGCCTTGTAGGCGGCGAGATTGGCCTTGACGTGGGCCTTGAGCTCGTCGGCGGAGACTTCTTCATCCCCTGCGGTTACGACAAAGGCCTTGAGCCGCTGGCCGAACTCGGCGTCCTCGACCCCGATCACCGCCACCTCGACCACGTTGCCGTGGTCCGCGAGCAGGTCCTCGACCTCGCGGGGGAAGACGTTCTCGCCGCCGGAGACGATCATCTCGTCGTCGCGACCGTCGATGAAGAGGCGGCCGTCGGCGTCGATGTGGCCGACGTCGCCACTGCTCAGCAGGCCGTCGATCACCTCCTTGCCACCGCCACCGGTGTAGCCCTCGAAGGACATCTCGTTGCCGACGAAGATCCGTCCCACCTCGCCGCGCGGAACCTCCTGCCCCGCCTCGTCGTAGAGCCGCACGACGGTGCCGCGTGGCGGGCGGCCGGCGGTGCCGGGCGCGGCGCGCAGATCCTCGGGGGTGGCGACGGTCGCGTAGGCGACCTCGGTCGAGCCGTAGAGGTTGTAGACGCTGTCGCCGAAGCGGTCCATCCACTCGGTCGCCAACTCGCCCGGCAGGGCGGATCCCGATGCCGAGGTGATCCGCAGCGAGGAAAGATCGTAGGAAGCAAGGGTCTCCTCCGGCAGGCAGAGGATGCGCTGCAGCATCACCGGCACGACCGCGAGCACGTCGGCGCGGTAGGCCTGCACCGCCCGCAGCGTCTCCTCCTCGTCGAAGCGCCGCCGCAGCACCATGGTCGAGGCGGTTGGCAGGCTCATCACGAAGTGGAAGAAGCCCCAGGAGTGAAAGAGCGGCGCCGCAACCACCATCGTGTCGCGGGCGCGATAGGGGATCTTGTCGATCAGGGCCGCCATCGCCAGCAGGCCATCGGGGCTGGAGCGCTGAGCGCCCTTGGGCGTGCCCGTGGTGCCCGAGGTGAGGATGACGAAGCGGGGGTTGTCGGGGGGAGGCTTGTGGCCGGAATCGCCGTTGGCGGCGATCAGCGATTCAAGCGTCGGCCCCTCGACCTCGCCATCGCTCCAGGCGACGATGCGGGCGATTCCCTCATCGACGCCGTCGAGCAGGCCGGCGAACTCCTCGTCGTAGACGAGCGCCTTCGGTTCCTCGCGCTTGGTCACCTCGACCAGCTGGGGACCGGCGAACATCGTGTTCAGGTAGAGCGCGCTGGCGCCCAGCTTGGCTGCCGCCAGCGTCGCCTCGATGAAGCCGCGGTGGTTGCGGCACATGATCCCGACCCCGTCGCCAGGGCCGATCCCCATGCCGGCAAAGGCGTGGGCGAGGGCGTTGGTGCGCTTGTGGACACGCTCGAAGCTGAGCGAGCCGCGTTCGTCGATCAGCATCGTCTCGTGCGGATATTTGTGCGCAGCGGTGGCGACGCCCGTCGCCGGTGAGGCGCCCCAGCGCAGGAAGGTCGTGGCGACCTTGGCCGCCTTGTCGGGACGGACCAGGCCGACGATCCCGGCCTCGTGCAGCACCTTCGCCTCGAAGACCGAGTCGGAGACCGACTGGCGGGCGCTCGACGCTATGGACTTCAGCATTCCCATCGCAGCGGCGAAGGTTATTCGCTCTCGACCGAAGCGACGGCCATGCAGGCGATTCCCTCGCCGCGCCCGATCCAGCCCATGCCCTCGTTGCTGGTTGCCTTGACGCTGACCCGAGCCGAGGTCGCCTCGGCGAGCACCCGCTCCATCTCCGGGCGCTGCGGTCCAATCCGCGGCTCCTCGCAGATCAGCGTCGCGTCGACGTTGACGATCCGGCCGCCGATCGTGCCCACCGCGGTGCGCAGCAGGTCAATTGAATCGGCGTCGCGCCAAGTCTCGTCGTCGTCGGGGAAAAGGGTGCCGATGTCGCCTTTGCCGGCGGCGCCGAGCAGGGCGTCGATCACGGCGTGGGTGAGCACGTCCGCATCAGAGTGGCCGGCAAGGCCACGCGGATGATCGATCTCGACCCCACCGAGGACGAGGCGACGCCCCTCGGCGAAGCGGTGGCTGTCGTAGCCGATCCCGACGCTCATCTATGAATCTTCGCGCACCGGAGCGGGAAGCGGCTCAAGCCGGCGCTGGCGATTCTCGAAGACGCAGATCTCATCCACGCCGAGGTCAGCGAGGAACTCGAGCGCCTGCGGGTAGCCAAAGCCGACCTGCTCCGGCAGATGCGCATCGGAGGAAAGGGCAAACGGCGCTCCGGCCTCGATGCACATCTCGGCAAAGCCGACGGCCGGGTAGAGCTCCCCAACCGGCTTACGCAGGCCGGCAGTGGAGACCTCGACCGCGATGCCGCTCTCGGCGATCGCTTCGATCGCCGGCTCGTAGAAGAAGCGCGGGTCGCGCTCGGGCATCGGCCGGGCGCCGCCCCAGACCTTGACCAGGTCGGGGTGGGCGAGGATGTCGAAGAGGCCCGCACGGGCGCACTCGGCGAGGGACTCGAAGTAACGACGCCAGACCTCGTCGGGATCGCCCTTGCTCTCCCAGACGTCCCAGCCAGCGTGGTCGACCGCGGCATCGCCGATGAAGTGGACCGAGCCGACGACGTAGTCGAAGTCGCGCGCCTCGAGCAGCGCTGCCGTGCGGTCCTCGGCGGCCGGGATGTAGTCACACTCGACCCCGAGCCGCAGCGGCGTGCTGCGGACGAACTCGCAGTAGGCGTCGAGGTCGTCACGGGCCTGTTCCTCCCAGAAGGGGTGGCGCCAGAGATCGAGCGCCTGGGTGAAGCGATAGACATGCTCGGAGACGCCGAGCTCGGCGATCCCGGCCGCCTCGGCGGCGGCCAGGTAGTGATCGACGTTCTCGCGCGTGAAGAAGCGCTCGCCTGGGGTATCGGGCTCGTCGGGGCGGAGATGGAGGTGGTAGTCGGTAAGCATGGGACGGGCAGAGTAGGCGACCCGGACCACGGATACGCTGGCGCCATGGTCCACCTGCGGATCGTCGTGCCGGAAGAGCGCTGCGGCAAGGTCCTCGACCTGCTCGAAGCGGCGCCCTCGACGACCAACCTGGTCTTCCTCGCGGGCGCGGCGAGGCAGCCAAAAGGGGACGTGGTCCTCTGTGACATCGCCCGCGAGGAAGCGAGCGTGCTGATCGAGGACCTGAAGGAGATGGGAATCGGGCGCGACGGCTCGATCGCCCTCGAGCAGATCGACTCGCAGATCTCCAGTGCCGCCGACCGGGCGGAGCGGGCCGCCCGCGGGATCCCCTCCGACGCCGTCGTCTGGGAGGAGGTCGAGTCACGCACCTCGGAGACCACCGAGCTGGGCGGCAACTTCCTCGTCTTCATGATCCTCGCCTGCCTGATCGCCTCGGTCGGGATCTTCACCGGCTCGCCGATCCTGATCATCGGCGCGATGGTTGTCGGGCCGGAGTTCGGGCCGCTGGCCGGCCTCTGCGTAGCCGCGGTCGAGCGCCGTCCCGAGGTCGGCGTGCGCTCGCTGACGGCGCTCGCGGTCGGCTTCCCGATCGGCATCACCGCCGCCTTCCTCTTCACCCTGTTCTGCATCGCCGCCGGCCTCGTCGACTCCGGCTTTCACAGCACCGACAACCTGCTCACCCAGTTCATCACCAAGCCGGACGACTTCTCCTTCATCGTCGCCGTCTTCGCCGGCGCGGCCGGGATGCTCTCGCTCACCTCGGCGAAGTCGGGGGCCCTGATCGGGGTGCTGATCTCCGTAACGACGATCCCGGCGGCGGCGAACATCGGCATCGCCGCCGCCCTGGGCAACTGGGATGACTGGCGCGGCGCGATGCTCCAGCTCAGCATCAACCTCGTCGCGATCGTGCTCGCCGGCGTCAGCACCCTCTACATCGAGCGCCTGCTCTTCGAGCGGCGAAGGCAGCGTCACCTCGGCGATGGAACGCGAGCGGCCGGCGGGCTGCCCGCCACCCCGGATCGGAGCAAATCGCGCCGGTGATCCGCCAGCTGGCGATGCTCGGGGCCATTGCCCTCGGCGCGCTGCTAGCCGGCGCGCTCGGTGCCAGCCTGGGCGTCGCTCTGGGCATGGGCCAAGTCTGCTTCGCCGCGGCGCTGGTCTGGGTTCTACTGCGCTGAGCGCGCGGTAAGCAGCAACTCGGCCAATTTCAGGTCCAACGGCGTGGTCACCTTTATGTTCTCGGGTGAGGAGGGGTGAATCAGCACGCTGCCGCCCCCGGCCTCCACCAACATCGCCTCGTCCGTCGCGGTGGCAAGCCGCCCGGGGTCCGCCGCCAACGCCTCGCGCAGCGCCGCCGTGCGGAAGACCTGCGGCGTCTGCGCCGCCCACAGCGCCTCGCGATCAAGCGTCGACTCGATCACCAAACGTCGATTTTCCATGTCAGGCGTGGAAAATCGACGTTTCGTCTCTGAAGACAGGCGCTTGATCGTGTCGGTGACCGGGGTGGCTGCGATCGCAGCGGCGGCATCGGGGTCGGCGACGAGAGTCGCAGCCACGTCCTCGATCAACTCGGCCGTTATGAGCGGGCGGGCCGCATCGTGGATCGCGACCAGCTCCGTGCTCACAGCCTGCAAGGCGTTGGCAACCGATTCGGCCCTGGTGACGCCACCGTCGACAAAGCCGAGGTCGTCGCCACCCAGGTCGTGAACATGCCCCGGCGGGCAGGCGATGACGATCGAGCGCACCGAGGGGGCGGCGCGAAAGGCCGCAATCGACCACTCGACCAGCGGCCGGCCGGCCAGCGGCACAAAGGCCTTCGGGCCGCCGGCTCCGAGCCTCTGCCCGGAGCCGGCGGCCGCGATCACGGCCGTGACAGACGCTGCGGAGCTACGCCGTGGCGGCGAAGCGCTCCTCCAGCAGCCCGTCGAGGTATTCCTCCGCGCCGTCCTCGTCTTTGTCGAGCGCGTACATGAACTCCGAGGCGAGGATCTTCTTCGCCCGCGTGTACATCTGCTTCTCACCGGTTGAGAGGCCCTTTTCCATCTCGCGGATGGCAAGGTTGCGAACGACCTCGGCCAGCTCGAACACGTCCCCGGTCTTGATCTTCTCGCGGTTGTACTTGAAGCGCCGGTTCCAGTTTTTCGGCATGTCCGAGACGTCGTCAGTGAGCACGTCGGTGACCTTCTTGATTTCTTCCTCGTCGATAACGCGGCGCAGCCCAGCGACGCCCGCGTTCTCGCAGGGGACCATCACCGTGAGTTCGTTGTGGAGGATCTTGATCGTGAGGTAGTCACGCTCCTCCCCCATCAGCTCCCGGGACTCCTTCTTCAACACGAGACCAGCACCGTGGTGGGGGTAGACGACCTTGTCACCCTCTTCGAAATCACAGACGTAAGGGATCTCAACGTCCGCTTCGAAGCCCGCCTCCATGGCCTCCTCTGCTAGCTCAGAAATCGGGTGCTCCTTTCGTTTGTCGACGGCGACAGTCGCCATCTAGCTCTGTAGATACCGATCGACCATGTCGACCTCCTGAAGCCTGCGAAGGCCCTCGCGGATGTCCTTGGCTCGCGTGGAGCCGACACCATCGACGGCCTCCAGGTCGGCGTCAGAGGCAGCGAGTACCTCCTCCAGCCCACCCAGCTCCTGGATGATCTTCTGGACGACAAGCTTGGGAATGCGCGGCACGCGGCCGAGCACGCGGTAGCCCCGCGGGGCCACCGGAAAGTCAAGGGTGTTGAGCTTGCGGTCGTAACCGAGCAGCTCGGCGAGGCGACCGAAGTCGAGCACGTCCTCGTGCGGCAGGCGGGCCAGCGACTGCAGCACCGTGGCCAGGTTCTGCTCGGAGTCCTCGACCGAGTAGTCACGGACCAGCGCCGTCTTGTCGGTGGCAACGCCGACCATCGTCTCCTCGAGCTGCATCTCGATCAGGCGGCCCTCGGTGCCGAGCTCGACGATGTAGCGCTCGACCTCGACCGCCATGCGGGTGACCAGCTCGGCCCGCTGCAGCACGGCGAGCGCGTCGTAGAGCACCCCGCCGCCCTCGAACTCGAGCACGGTGAGGCGGTTGGAGACCTGGTCGAGGCGGGCACGGTACTTGTCCAGCGTCGCCAGGCCCTGGTTTGCCTTGGCCAGCACCGCTGGGATGTCCTGGAGGATGTACTTGGTCCCCTCGATGTAGAGGGAAACGACGTCGCGGCGCTGCGAGATCGCGACTACC
Source organism: uncultured Solirubrobacterales bacterium (assembly GCA_963701265.1). GTDB lineage: Bacteria > Actinomycetota > Thermoleophilia > Solirubrobacterales > 70-9 > VRUE01. The sequence goes on along the minus strand of OY969581.1, from coordinate 970,190 downwards.
AGCGCCTCGGTCTGCTTGGAGACGCGCTCGGCGGTGCGGTGGCGAGTGCCGGTCTCGGCCGAGAGGATGGTCGGGTCGGGCATCAGCTGCACGTTGGCCCAGGCGATCTTGGTCGCCTCGGAATTGAGCACGATCGCGCCGTCCATCTTTGCCACCTGGTAGAGCATCGCGGGCGTGTAGTCGATGTCGAGCTTGATCCCACCGGAGAGCAGGTGCGAGATATCTCCGGCGTCGCCGACGACGATCAGTCCACCCGTGCGCGAGTGGACTATGTTGTCGAGGCCCTCGCGCAGGGCGCCGCCCGGCGCGACCACGTCAAGGGCCCTCAGTAGACGGGGATCTTGGCGTTCTGACAACTCGTGAAGCTCATCCCCAGGCAGTGCTGACATCGCCTCCAAGGATGGCAAAAACCGCTTTGGAATGCGGTGTGGCTAATCCCCAGTGGACAGGTCAGGATAGCCATTGTCAAGGAATCCGGTCACCTAAGAAATCTAAACCGCCCAAATCACGCCTAGAAGGGTCTAAAGGTGGAAGCGGCGGTGGTGCGTGTGGTGCTGAAGTGCCCGTGGTTGTGGCCTGCCGGCCACGGATGGGTCGGGACCAGGGCGCTCCGGATCGCGCACAAAAGCCCAGGTGAGCCCGGTGCCGAGAGCGCAAAGCGCAACCAGGACCCAGGTCGAGCCGGCGATACCGGCCGAGAACGAGCTGCCGCCATCCTCAAGTGCGTGGAAGACGGCGCCGCTGGCTGCCAGGGCGAGTGTCCCCGCCATCACCCGGTCCATCGCCAGCACGCCGGAGGCGATGCCGACCTTCTCCGCCGGCATCGCCGCCATCGCCGCAGTTGACATCGGCGCGTAGACGAGGCCGAGCGCGACGCCGAAGAGCAGGTAGCCGGCCAGCAAGAGGCCGTAGCTACTGCCCGCCTCGAGCTGGGTCAACACGAGCAGCCCCACCGTCCCGCAGGCCATCCCGGCGGTCATCAGCCGCCGCGCCCCGAAACGGCCGATCAGGCGGGCGGAGAGCGGCGAGATGACGACCATCGGCGCCGTGATCGGCAGGATCATCAGGCCGCTGAGCACCGCCGAGTGCCCGCGCACGTCCTGCAGATACTGGGGCTGGAAGAACATCACTCCCCAGTAGGCGCCGACCAGGGCGAAGGCGGCGGCGCTGGCGCCGAAGTAAGGCCGGTTGCGGAAGAGCGCGAAGTCGACGATCGGCTCGCGCACCCTGTGCTCGACTCGCCAGAAGGCGTAGAGCGCGGCGAGGCCGGCAACGGCGACCACGGCGGTCGTCGCGCCACTCCAAGTCCGACTCTGCACCAGCGCCAAGACGACCGTCGCCAGGCCGACGCCAAGCGCGAGCAGGCCGGTGAAGTCCACCCGGCGGCCGGCGCCGGGGTCGGTCGACTCCGGCGCCGCGGCGGCGGTGATCGCGATCCCGACCAGCGCCACGGGCAGGTTGATCCAGAAGATCACCCGCCAATCGACTTCCACCAACAGGCCGCCGGCCAACGGGCCGATCGCCAGCGCCACTGCCGAGACTCCTGCCCAGACCCCAAGCGCCCGTGCCTGTTCAGAGGCCGGAAAGGCGTTGCAGACGATCGCCAGGGAGAGCGGCAACATCGGCGCCGCGCCGATCCCCTGCAGGATCCGCCCCGCGATCAGCGTCTCCTGGCTCCCCGAGGCACCGGAGAGCACCGAGCCAAGCGCAAAGACCACCATGCCGCCGAGGAAGAGCCGCTTACGCCCAAACATGTCCCCCAGTCGCCCGGCGGTGACGACAAAGACGGTGATCGCCAGCAGATAGGCATTCATCACCCACTGCAGCCCCGCCGGCGTAGCCCCCACATCGTGGCGAATGCTCGGCAGCGCCAGCGCCACCACCGTGGAATCGAGCATCAAGAGAAACAGCCCGGCGCAGGTTCCCGCCAAGGTCCACCAAGGCCTGTTCTGCTCGTCAATCTTCAGCACGCGCGGCAGATTACGACGCACTGAGGTCGGGACCGTGAGGAGCTATGGACCCCACCCGCAGAGACCGTCGCGCAGCAGGTCGTGGGTGGCGCTTCGACTTCGTGGACCGGGAGCCTCTGCGGGTGGGGTCCATAGCTCCTCTCCGACAGCCGATCTCCGACGAGTGAAGTTGCGGGTGGCAGACGGGCCAGAGGCAACTAGTGAGTTGCGATCAGGTCGCGAGCGGGGTCGATGCCCCAGCGGGTGCCGACTTCGGCGAGATCATTGCTTAGGTGCCATCGATCCGGCCGCTCATCGCCTTCGTGCTGGGGATTGGCGCCCTTGAGCGCCATGCAGCCTGTGTTGTCGCCGATTGTGCGGATGGCAGTGACGTCCTCGTCGCTGAGCTTCTGCTCGGCGGGCAGCGCCGCAAGCTCCGCTCGCTGCTGCTCGATCGTGCGCGCCTCGGGGCCGGTCTCCTGGATCAGGGTGGGGACCACGCACTCGACCGCCGGGTGGGCGAGGTTCCACTGGCAGGCGAGCTGGATCGGGGTCAGGCCGGCTCGCTCGGCGAAGGGCAGCACCTGCTCCAGCTTCTCGAGGCCGGCCTCGATCCAGCCTTCGGGGCGGAAGGCTCGGTGGTCGCCTTTTGCCAACTCCATGCCGGCGCGCAGGTCGCCCCAGAAGAGGCCGCCATAGTCGACGACGCGGGTGATCACCTTGACGTCGTGGCGCTCGGCGGCGTCGAGGACGAGCTCGCCGGGCCAGGGCTCGAACGGGTTGAGGATGATCATCGCCCAGTCGATGCGGTCGCCGAAGCGCTCCAGGCAGGCGATCAGGTCGAGGGTGAAGCCGTTGGCTGGCCCCGGGGCGACGCCGATTCGCGCCGCCAGGCCGGCCTCGCGCAAGGCCGCCATTCCGTCCCAGACGGCCTCGCTGGAGTAGCCGATCCGGTCGGGGTTGTGGAGCATCAGCAGATCGAAGGAGCTGACGCCGAGGCGCTCGAGGCTGCGCTCGGTCGCCATCCGCAGGTAGTCGGCGTACTCCCACTCGCCGCGCAAGCGCGGATCGGTGAAGCGCGGAAATCCACGCGGCCCGTCGCGCTCGCCTTCGTAGAAGTCATGGCCCACCGCCCCAACAAGGCAATAGTCGTCGCGGGGAACCCCGCTCAGCGCTCGTCCCAACAGCGAGTCAGCCTCGCCCTGTCCGTAGGTGTCGGCCGTGAGCAGCGAGTTGATCCCGCCCCCTGGGCGCAGAACCGCCTCGAGCCGCTCCTTGGTGACCGTTTCCCCGTAGTGGAGAAAGCGCCCGCCGCTCCAGGTACCGATCGCGCTGCGGCCAGGCTCACGCACGGCGACGCTGGGTCAGGAAGCGTCGCCGTCGGTGGCCGGCTGCTCGCCGCCCGCCTCGGGCTCGCCCTCGCCATTGGTCTCGCCGCCGTCTTTCTTGGCGCCGACGCCGACCTTCTCGGGCTCGGGCTTGGACTTCTTCGGCCGCACCCGCTTCTTCGGTTTGACGATCGTCAGGCTGAGCGGACGGTCCTCCTCGTCGCCGGAGGGATCGCGCTTGACCATCACGGTCGAGCCGGGCGTCATCTGCCCCTGGCGCAGGACTTCGTCGGCGAGCGGATCCTCGATGTAGCGCTGGATCGCGCGGCGCAGCGGGCGGGCGCCCATCGAGGGGTCCCAGCCTTTGTCGACCAGCAGGTCCTTTGCCTCGTCGGTCAGGTCCAGCTGCAGATCGTGTTCGGCGACCTGGACACGGACCCGGTTGATCATCAGGTCGATGATCTCCTTGACCTCTTCCTTGGCGAGCTTGTGGAAGACGATCACCTCGTCGATCCGGTTGAGGAACTCGGGCCGGAAGACTTTCTTCAGGTCGCTCATGATCCGGCTCTTCATCGCGTCGTAGGACATGCCGGTCTCGTCATCGACGGTGAAGCCGATCGAGGTGTTCTTGGCGATCTCCGAGGCGCCGATGTTCGAGGTCATGATCACGATCGCGTTGCGGAAATCGACCGTGCGACCCTGGGCATCGGTGAGGCGCCCGTCCTCGAGGATCTGCAGCAGGATGTTGAAGACATCGGGGTGGGCCTTCTCGATCTCGTCGAGCAGCAGCACCGAGTACGGCTTGCGCCGCACGGCCTCGGTCAGCTGGCCACCCTCGTCGTAGCCGATGTAGCCAGGCGGCGAGCCGACCAGGCGGCTGACCGCGTGCTTCTCCATGTACTCGGACATGTCGATGCGGATCATCGACTCCTCGTCGCCGAAGAGGAATTCGGCCAGCGTGCGGGCGAGCTCGGTCTTGCCGACCCCGGAGGGGCCGAGGAAGATGAATGAACCGGCCGGGCGCTTGGGGTCCTTGATCCCGGCGCGCGAGCGGCGGATCGCCTTGGAGACGGCGGTGATCGCGACCTCCTGGCCGATCACCCGCTTGTGCAGCTCCTCCTCCATGCGGATCAGCTTCTGGGTCTCGGCCTCGGTCAGTTTGAAGACCGGGATCCCGGTCCACATCGAGACGATGTCGGCGATCTCTTCTTCGCCCACGTCGGGTCGATCGCCGTTCTCGCCCTCGGCCCACTCGTCCTCGAGCTGGCGCTTGCGGGTGGTCAGCTGGCGCTCGGTGTCGCGCAAGTTGGCGGCTTTCTCGAACTCCTGCGCTTCGATCGCGGCCTCCTTGTCGCGCCGCGTCGTCTCGATTTCCTCCTCGAGATCGCGGTAGACCGGTGGCGCGCTCATTGACTTGATCCGCATCCGCGAGGCGGCCTCGTCGATCAGGTCGATCGCCTTGTCGGGCAGGAAGCGGTCGGAGATGTAGCGGTCGGCGAGCTCGGCTGCGGCTTCCAGCGCGTCGTTGGTGATGTTGACGCGGTGGTGCTGCTCGTAGCGCTCGCGCAGCCCTTCGAGGATCTTCACCGTGTCCTCGACCGAGGGCTGATCGACCTTGATCTGGGCGAAGCGCCGCTCCAGCGCCGAGTCGCGCTCGAGGTACTTGCGGTACTCGTCGAGCGTGGTCGCGCCGATCGTCTGCAGCTCACCGCGGGCGAGTGCCGGCTTGAGGATCGAGGCGGCGTCGATCGCGCCCTCGGCGGCGCCGGCACCGACGAGGTTGTGGAGCTCGTCGATGAAGAGGATGATGTCGCCGCGCTGGGTGATCTCTTTCATCACCTTCTTCAGCCGCTCCTCGAACTCGCCGCGATACTTCGAGCCGGCCACCAGGGCGGCCAGGTCGAGCGTGTAGATCTGCTTGTTCTTGAGCAGCTCGGGGACTTCGCCCTTGTTGATGCGAGCGGCCAGGCCCTCGACCACGGCGGTCTTGCCGACGCCGGGCTCGCCCAGCAGCACCGGGTTGTTCTTGGTGCGGCGGGAGAGGATCTGCATGATCCGCTCGATCTCGGTCTCGCGACCGATCACGGGGTCGAGCTTGCCCTCCTCGGCGAGCTTGGTCAGGTTGCGACCAAACTGGTCGAGCAGCTTCGAAGACTTTTTGCCCTCGCCGGATCCACCGGCACCCGCGCCGGCGCCCTGGCGGCGTCCGCCCGGCCCGGAGAGCATGCGGATTACCTCGTTGCGGATCTTGTCCGAATCAGCGTCGAAGTCGAGCAGGATGCGGGCGGCGACGCCCTCGTTCTCGCGCACCAGGCCGAGCAGGATGTGCTCGGTGCCGATGTAGTTGTGGCCGAGCGAGAGCGCCTCGCGCAGCGCCAGCTCGAGCACCTTCTTGGCGCGCGGCGTGAACGGGATCTGGCCGGAGGTGACCTCCTCACCGGAGCCGACGATGCGAACCACCTGCGAACGAACGCGCTCGGTGGTGATGTCGAGCGACTCGAGGACGCGGGCAGCAAGGCCCTCCTCCTCGCGCAACAGCCCCAGCAGGATGTGCTCGGTGCCGATGTAGTTGTGCTTCAGCGTGCGCGCCTCTTCCTGGGCCAGGACGACTACTTGACGGGCTCGCTCTGTGAATCGCTCGAACAAAAAGCCTCTCTATCTACTCAACGCAGCGTCGTCGAGTAAGTCTCGGTGGGCACCCTTCGGTTATCGGTAAGCGCCTATGTGCTCATTAGAGGATACCGAGCGCGCTCTCCCGGCCCTTTGCCGCAAAAATCCGCTCAGAGCGGCCTTTTCGAGCCCTTAGGAGCGCATTGCGGGGAAGAGAACCACCTCGCGCACGCTCTTGGCGCCGGTTAGGAGCATGACGAGACGGTCGATGCCGATGCCGACCCCACCGGTCGGCGGCATCCCCTGTTCAAGCGCGGCAATGAAATCCTCGTCGTAGGGCTGCGCCTCCTCGTCGCCGCGAGCGAGCTCCTCGGCCTGCTGCTCGAAGCGGCGACGCTGCTCGTCGGGATCGTTGAGCTCGGTGAAGCCGTTGGCAATCTCCATACCCCCGGCGAAGGCCTCGAAACGCTCGACCAACCCCTCCTCGGAGCGGTGGGACTTGGCGAAGGGCGAGAGCTCAACTGGATAGTCAGTGACGAAGGTCGGCTGGATCAACTCGGGCTCGACGTGCTTGGAGAGCAGGCCGTCGACCAGCTTGCCCCAGCCCTCCTCCGGGTCGAGCTTTGTTCCGATCGCCTCGGCGAGCGCCTCGCGCGTCGGGTGCTCTGCGATGTCGATGCCGCTGCGCTGGCGGATCGCCTCGCGGAAGCTGATCCGTTTCCAGGGCGGGGCGAAGTCGATCGATACGCCGTCGCGCTCGACCACCGTGGTGCCGAGCACGCGCTCGGCGACCTCGGCGACCATCGTCTCGACCCGCTGCGCCGTGGCGGCGTAGTCCGAGCAGGCCTCGTACCACTCGAGCATCGTGAACTCAGGGTTGTGCTTGTGCGAGATCCCCTCGTTGCGGAAGTCCTTGCCGAGCTCGTAGACCTTGTCGATGCCGCCGACGACCAGGCGCTTGAGGTAGAGCTCGGTGGCGATGCGCAGGTAGAGGTCGCGGTCGAGCGCGTTGTGGTGGGTGGTGAAAGGGCGCGCCAGGGCGCCGCCGTAGAGCGGCTGCAGGACCGGCGTCTCGACCTCGACGAAACCGCGATCGTCGAGCCAGCGACGCACCTCGCTGACCGTGCGGGCGCGCTGGGCGAAGAGACGGCGGCTGTCCTCGTTGGCGATCAGGTCGAGCTCGCGCTGGCGGTAGCGCGTCTCGACGTCCTCGAGGCCGTGGAACTTGTCCGGCGGCGGCCGCAGGCTCTTGGCGAGCAGGCGCCAGTGGTCGATCGCCAGCGAGAGCTCGCCGCCGCGCCGGGTCGCCAGCGCTGTGCCCTCGACCCCGATGATGTCGCCAAGATCGAGGTCGACCAGGACCCTGTAGGGCTCCTCGCCGAGCAGATCCTCGCGAGCGTGCAACTGGATCTGGCCAGTCGCGTCGCGCAGATCGAGGAAACAGGCCTTGCCGTGGCCACGCCTGCCGACCAGCCGCCCGGCGACGCGGTGACGCGACTCGGTCTCGATCCCCGGCGCCAGCCCCTCATGCGCCGCCCGCACCTCGCCGATCTCCTCGCGATCGGCGAACTCCGGCGGAAAGGGATCAATGCCCGCCTCGCGCAGGCGCTCCAGCTTCTCCCGCCGGTCGGCGAGAACGTCAGAGAGTTTCGGCTCTTCGGTCTCGCCCATTGAGCGAGACCCTATGCGGTCTCGATCTTGGTGATCTTCAGTTTCTTCTTCGGTCCACGCGGGACCTCGACCGTGACGATGTCGTTGCGTTTGTGGCCGAGCAGGGCTTTGCCGATCGGCGACTCGTTGGAGAGCTTGTGCTCCAGCGGGTCGGCCTCGGTCGAACCGACGATCTGGAATTTCTGCGAGACATCGGTCTTCTGGTCCTTGACGTGGACGATCGAGCCGAACTGCACTTCGTCGGTGCTGATGTCCTTCTCGTCGATCACGGTGGCGCGGCGCAGCCGCTCTTCGAGCTGGGCGATCCGCTGCTCGAGCAGGGCCTGCTCGTTCTTGGCGTCGTCGTACTCGGCGTTCTCGGAGATGTCGCCAAACTCACGTGCCTCCTTGATCCGCTCGGCGACCTCGCGTCGCTTCGCGGTCGTGAGGTGATCGATCTCCTCTTTGAGTTTCTCGAGACCCTCGGGGGTGATGACGGACTGGCGACTCACTTTGGTCCAACCTCGCTTTAGTGGATTGAGAACAGCCGCAAACGGCTCCTAGACCCAAAAACGCCCAAGTGCGGCGGCGTTTGCCTCGCCGCACCAGGGCCGGAAGTCGCGGGATTATAGCGAGGGAGCTGGAGCGGCCAGATCGGCGATCAAACTGCGCGCGCGGGGCAGGTCGGCGTGGCGCTGAAGCTCGTCCGCAAGCTCAGCTGGGGCGCCAAGTGGCTCCATGTACCAGGGGTAGAACTTGCGCAGATAGCGACCGGCGCGCTCGGTGCCGAGGTGCTCCTCGGCACGATCGATCACCCAGAGCAACTCAGCGGCGACCTCGTCGCGCTGCGGCGGCTCCGTGCGCCGCCCGGTCAGTTCCTCGAAGACCCACGGGTTGCCGAGCGAGCCGCGGGCGATCATCACCGCGTCGGCCCCCGACTCCACGTAGGCGCGGCGCGCTGCTTCGGCGCTTTTGAGGCCGCCGGAGACGATCACCGGCACCTCGATCCGCGCGACCAGCTCGCGGGTGAGCGCGTAGTCGGGGCTGCCTTTGTGGCCCACTGTCGCTGCCCGCGGGTGAAAGCCGATCGCCGCCACCCCGGCCTCCTCGGCGAGGCGGATCGCCAGCTCGAAACCGGAGCGGTCGCCGACCTCGACGCCGGAGCGCAGCTTCACCGTCACCGGCAGGCCGCTGCCCTCGACCGCGCCCCGGGCCAGGGCCAGGGCGAGCTCGTGGTCGCGCAACAGCTCGGCGCCGGCCCCGGTCTTGCGCACCTTGCGCACCGGGCAGCCCATGTTGATGTCGATCAGGTCGGCGCCGGCCTCGGCCGCAACCGCGGCGGCGGAGCGCATCACCTCGGCGTCGTGACCGAAGAGCTGCACCGAGACGGGATGCTCGTCGGGGTGGATCCGCATCAGCTCGCGCAGGGTGCGCTCGTTGCGGTGGTGGAGGCCGAAGCTGGAGACCATCTCGGAAACCGCCAGGCCCGCCCCGTGTCGCTTCGCCTGCAGGCGCACGAACCAGTTGCCGATCCCCGCCAGAGGGGCCAGCAGGACGCGGTTGGAGATCTCGACGTCGCCGATCCGGAGGGGATCAGTCAGCGGGGGCTGTGGAGGTGTTGCGGTCATGGATCAGGCGCAGCCCCTTCAGGGTAAGCAGGTCGTCGACCTCATCGATTGTTTCCGTGAAGGGGACGACGGTGGAGGCGTAGCCACCGGTGGCGAGCACCCGCGGATTTGGCAGCTCATCTTCGATCCGGCGCACGATGCCGTCGATCAGCCCGGCGAAGCCAAAGATGAAGCCTGAATGGATCGCCGCCCGGGTCGAGCGGCCGATGGCTTCCCGCGGCTCTTCGAGATCAATCCTCGTAATCCGAGCCGCCCGTTCGATCAGGGCGCTGAGCGAGGGCGCCAGCCCGGGGCCGATCGCACCGCCGAGGTACTCGCCATCGGCGGAAACCGCATCGATGTTGATGCCGGTGCCGAAATCGACGGAGACGCATGCCTCGCCGAAGCGCTCATAGGCAGCGATCGCGTTGACGAGGCGGTCGGCGCCCACCTCAAGTGGGTTCTCGATCCGGATCGGCATTCCGGTCTTGATGCCGGGACCGATCGTCAGACATTCCGCATTTAGATACCGCTGCGCCATCTCCTCGAATTGACTCCCGAGCGGCGGCACCACGGAGGAGACGCAGAGGGCATCCACTTCGCCGAACGACATCTCGCAGAGCGAGAAGAGGCCATCGATCCGCTCCGCCAGCTCGTCCCCGGTGGCACCCGAGCGAGTCTGGAAGCGCCAGTGCTCGGCGAGGCGCTCGCCCTCGAAGGCGCCCAGGTGGGTTTGGGTGTTCCCGACGTCTACCGCGAGCAGCACGGCGCGATTATCGCCGACGCCGTAGGATCGGCGCCGTGGAGGCACGGCTTTACACGATCCCGGGCTCGCATCCGGGCATGGCGGCGCGGCTGATGCTGGAGCACAAGGGCATCCCCTACAAGCGAACCGACCTCTTTCCCGTGATGTCGAAGGGAATCGTGCGAGCCCTCGGCTTCCCGGGCAAAACGGTGCCGGCGCTGAAGATCGACGGGCGCAAGGTGCAGGGCTCACGCCCGATCGCCCGCGAGCTGGAGCGACTGCAGCCGCAGCCGGCGCTCTTTCCGGACGACCCCGAGCAACGCGCCGCCGTTGAGGAGGCGGAGCGCTTCGGCGACGAGGAGCTTCAGCACCCGATCCGGCAGATCTCCTGGTGGTCGATCAAGCACGACAACTCGTCCCTGCGCAGCTACTCAGAGGGAGCGAAGCTCGGCATCCCGATCGGTCTGGCGGTGCGCACAGCCGCCCCGATCGTCGCCCTCTCCGCCCGCTTCAACGAGGCGACGGACGAGAACGTGCGCCGTGACCTCGCTGCCCTGCCGGGCTTCCTCGACCGGATCGATGCCTGGATAGAGGCGGGGGTCCTGAACGGCGAGCAGCTCAACGTCGCCGACTTCCAGATCGCTCCCAGCGTCGCTCTGGCGATGACGCTCGACGACCTGCGTCCCTCGATCGAAAGCCGCCCCGCCAGCAAGCTGGCCCAGCGTGTCTGCCCCGACTACCCGGGCAAAGCCGCACCGATCCTGCCTCCCGCCTGGCTTCAGCAGTTGCGCGACGGCACCGCCGCAGCTGCCTAGGCTCTTCTAGGCGAGCGAACCAACTCGTTCCGCGCGCTGGCCGGGACCGAGCGCGTCGAGGGCGGCTTGCAAAGCCTCGCCGCCGGGGAGCGCCAGTCCGGGGTCGAGCTCGAGCAGGGGAGCGAGGACGAAGCGGCGGCTGGTGACCTCCGGGTGAGGCAGGGTGAGGCGGTCGGTTGAGAGCTCCAGATCGCCGAGCAGGAGCAGGTCGACGTCGAGCGGGCGGGGGCTGTGGCGGGGTGCGTCAAGGGCACGGCCGCGGGCGACCTCGATCTCCTTGCAGAGGTCGAGCAGCGCCTCGGGCTCCAGCTCAGTGCGAATCCGGATCGCCGCGTTGAGGAAATCAGCCTGGTCGAGCACCTCGCCGACCGGCTCGGTCTCGTAGGTAGAGGAGACCGCCTCGACCTCGACGCCGCGTTCACCCAGCATCTCGACCGCCGCCCGCAGGTGTGCCTCGCGGTCGCCAACGTTGGAGCCGAGCCCGAGGTAGCCGGTTCTGATCAAGGCAGCGCTCAGGTCGCTTCCGCTTCGTCTTCGTCGACCTCTTCAGAGCGCTCGTGGACCACCTCGACCGCGACCTCCTGGATCGCCAGCGGCAGTGGTGGCTCGGGCTTGGCGGCGCGCACCCGCACCGACTCGCAGCCGTAACGCTCCATCAGGCGCCCGCCGACGACCTGGGAGAGCCGCTCGAGCGTCCTGTAGCTGCGCTCGGTGGCAGCGAGGGCGACGATGTCGCAGACCTCGGCGTAGTCGACCGTGTCCTCGATCCGGTCGGTCAGCACCGCGTCGCAGTCGGGCACGTCGAAGGAGATGTCGAACTCGAGCCGCTGACCCACCTCCTGCTCGGAGTCACTGACCCCGTGGTGGGTGTAGATCGAGAGGCCCCGAAGCTCCACCTCGACCCTGGAATCAAACCCGTTGCCGTGCGCCTCCATAGCTGCAACCTACCCAAGCACAGCATTTGCAACTGCAAGCGCCTGCGCCGTCTCGGCGACGTCATGCACCCGCAACACGTCTGCCCCCTCGGCCGCAGCGAGCACCGAGGAAGCGATCGAGCCGCCGATCCGGTCCTCCACATCCGAGCCGTCGACCTTGCCGATGAAGCTCTTGCGCGAGGTCCCGATCACCAACGGCCGCCCCAGCTCCCGCAACTCCCCCAGCCGCCGCAACAACTCCAGGTTGTGCTCGAGCGTCTTGCCGAACCCGATCCCCGGATCAAGCCAAATCCGCTCTTCGGCGACCCCCTCACCGATCGCGAACTCCATCCGCGCAACCAGAAACGCCTTGACGTCATCAACCACATCGTCGTAACGCGGATCGTCCTGCATCGTCCGCGGGTTCCCCGGCATGTGCATCAGCACCACCCCCACTCCCCGCTCCGCACAAAGCCCCGCCATCCCAGGATCCCGCTGAAAAGCAGTCACGTCATTGACGATCGAGGCCCCCGCATCCAGCGCCGCCTCTGCGACTGCCAGCTTCGAAGTGTCAATCGAAACGGTCGCTCCACTGGCCAGCGCCCGAACCACAGGCTCAACCCTCCGCAGCTCCTCCGGCTCATCAACTTCGACCGCTCCCGGCCGAGTGGATTCCCCACCCACATCCAGAATCTGCGCTCCGTCACCAACAAGCTGCTCGCCGTGCCGGATCGCCGCAGCCGGATCGAGGTACTGCCCCCCATCCGAGAACGAGTCCGGGGTGACGTTGACGACGCCCATGAGCTTCGGGTTCATGGACGAAGTATCGCGAGCTACTGAGCGTTAGCTGGCGTCGCCGCCAGCGAACCCTGGGCGCGGTCGTGGCTGCGCCACCGGCCCTTCGCGCTGCGCCCGTTCCGGCTCCGGCGCCGGCTCGACCGGCTGCGCCGGCTCCTCGTCGTCGGCGAAGACTTCGTCTTCGGACTTGCCGGCAAGCAGATCGACGAACTGCTCGGCGTCAATCGTCTCGCGCTCGAGCAGGATCTTGGAGACGGTGTCGAGATCGTCGCGGTGCTCGGTGAGCAGGTCCTTGGCTGTCTGGTGGGCGCTCTCGACGATACGGCGGATCTCGTCATCGATCTCGCGGGCGATCTCGTCCGAGTAGTCGGGCTCGGAGGAGAACTCGCGGCCGAGGAAGGGCTGGCCGCGATCGTGACCGAAGACCCGGGGCCCGAGCCGCTCGGACATGCCAAAGCGCATCACCATCTGCTTCGCCGTCTCGGTCACCTTTTCGAGGTCGTTGGAGGCGCCGGTGGTGATCTCGCCGAAGACGATCTCCTCGGCGGCGCGGCCACCCAGGGTCATCGCCATCGTGTCGGTCAGCTCGGCGCGCGAGGTGAGGAACTTGTCCTCGCTGGGCAGGCTGATCGTGTAGCCGAGGGCCTGGCCGCGGCTGATGATCGAGATCTTGTGAACCGGGTCGCAGTTGGGCAGCAGGTGGCCGACGATTGCGTGGCCGAGCTCGTGGTAGGCGGTGATCAGGCGCTCCTTCTCGCTCATCACCCGGGTCTTCTTCTCCGGGCCGGCGATCACCCGCATGATCCCCTCCTCGAGCTCCTGCATGGTGATCTCGCGCTTGCCCGTGCGGGCGGTGAGCAGGGCCGCCTCGTTGATCAGGTTGGCGAGATCGGCGCCGGTGAAGCCGGGTGTCTGGCCGGCCAGGGCGTCGAGGTCGATCACCTTGGCCAGCGGCTTGCCGCGGGTGTGCACCTCGAGGATGTGCTTGCGGCCCTTGCGGTCGGGACGGTCGACGACGACCTGGCGGTCGAAGCGGCCGGGCCGCAGCAGGGCTGGGTCGAGGATGTCGGGGCGGTTGGTGGCGGCGATCAAGATGATGTTGTCCTTCATCTCGAAGCCGTCCATCTCGACCAGCAGCTGGTTCAGCGTCTGCTCGCGCTCGTCGTGCCCGCCGCCCATGCCGGCGCCACGGTGGCGGCCGACGGCGTCGATCTCGTCCATGAAGATGATGCAGGGCGAGTTCTGCTTGGCCTGCTCGAAGAGGTCGCGAACGCGGCTGGCGCCGACGCCGACGAACATCTCGACGAAGTCAGAGCCGGAGATCGAGAAGAAGGGGACGCCCGCCTCGCCGGCGACGGCGCGGGCAAGCAGCGTCTTGCCGGTACCGGGGGGGCCGTAGAGCAGCACGCCCTTGGGAATGCGGGCACCGAGCGCCTGGAACTTCTTCGGGTTCTCGAGGAATTCCTTGATCTCCTGCAGCTCCTGCACCGCCTCGTCGACCCCGGCGACGTCGCGGAAGGTGATCTTGGGCGCGTCCACCGCCATCCGCTTCGCCTTCGATTTGCCGAAGTTCATCACCCGCGAGCCGCCACCCTGCATCTGGTTCATCAAGAAGATCCAGAAGCCGAAGAAGAGGATGAAGGGAAGGATGTAGGTGAGCAGCGAGAGCAGGCTGGAGCCGCCAGTGCCGTGCACCGTGGTCTCGACCTGGTTCTGATCGATCAGGTTGAGCAGTGACTGCTCGGTATTGGGCGGGTAGCCGGTGGAGAAGCTTTCGCCGTCTTCACCTTTTTCGCCCACCAAGGTCACGTCGAGCGTGTTGTCCTTGGTGTTGATCGAGATCTTCTCGACCTTGCCGTCGGCGATCAGCCCGCCCTGCGCCTTGGAGCTGACCAACTCGTTGTACGACGGAGCCTTGCTGCTGTCTGGGCTACTGATCACCTTCTGCGCAACGAAGGCAAGGATCACCACAAGCAGGATCGGGAAAGCTGCGCTCTTGAAAAAACGCCTCACAGGGAAAAATCAGCGTACCAGGGCAGATTCGGCATCTAATCGTCCAACGCAGCGACGTGCGAGAGGTTGCGGTAACGCTGCGCGTGGTCAAGCCCGTAGCCGATCGCGAAACGATTGGGGATCTCGAAGCCGACGTACTTGGGCGAGAGGTCAACGCGCAGCCGCTCGGGCTTGGTCAGCAGGGCGCAGACCTCGAGCGATGCGGGGTTGCGCGCCCGCAGGTTGCGCATCAGGTACTGCAGGGTGAGGCCGGAGTCGATGATGTCCTCGACGATCAAGACGTCGCGCCCTTCGATCGGCGCGTCGAGGTCCTTGAGGATGCGCACCACGCCCGAGGAATCGGTCTGCGAGCCGTAGCTGGAGACGGCCATGAAGTCGATCTCACAGGGCACGTCGATGTTGCGCATCAGGTCGGCGAGGAAGAGCACCGCGCCCTTGAGCACCCCGACCATGACGAGATCGCGGCCGGCGTACTCCTCGCTGATCTGACGACCGAGCTCGCCGACGCGCCGCTGCAGGTCCTCGCTGGAGACGAGGGTCTCGCCGATCGAGTCGCTCACGCGTCGCAGTCTTTCAGGGTCGGCGAGCTTTTAGCGCTCGGCGTGGAGGGTGCCGCGCTCGACCACCGCCCGCACGCCGCCACCCAGATCAAGCATCGCGGTGCCGGTTCGACGCAGGCCCGCGACCTGATCGGCGTGGTTCGCGGCACCCGGCACCGGGCGACCGGCAGCTCGGTCGGCAAGGCGTTGGACGACGAGCCGGCACAGGGCCGGCGGCAGCCCCGCGAGTCGATCGAGCTCGATCGTGCCGCGCTCGGACCCGTTGGCACCAAGCTCGGCGTCGACGAGCGCGTCGAGCACCTCGGCCTCGTCGCGAAGCAGCTCAGCCGTGCGCAGCACGTTGCGGGCGGCTGCCGGGTGAACTTCGGCGAGCGCAGCGGCAAGGCCGTGGCGAACCCGGTTGCGCGCGTAGCCATCCCCGGCATTGCTCGGATCATCGCGCCACTCGAGGCCACGCTCTTCGCAGTAGGCGGTCGTCTGCTCGCGGGTGCTGCCGAGCAGCGGCCGAACGAGGCTGCCGTCGCGGACGCGCATGCCGAGCAACGCCCGGCGACTGGGCGATGAGGCAAGTCGGTAGAGAATCGTCTCGACCTGATCGTCGGCGGTGTGCCCGGTGGCAATCACCGCTCCTTGGCTGAACGCCAGCCGAGCCGCCGCCGCGTAACGCGTGTCCCGGGCCCAGGACTGCAGGTTGCCGGGTCCCTCGGGACGAAGCGGGCGCTCAATTTCGAGCTCGACCCCAAGTCGAGAGCAGAGCGCCGCGCAGTGCGCCTCGTCGGCGTCGGAGTCGTCGCGGAGGCCGTAGTTGACGTGGACCGCAGTCACCGTGGCGGAGCCGAGCAAGCGGACCGCGAGATCAAGCAGGCAAACCGAGTCGCGCCCGCCCGAGAGCATCGCAACCAGCGGCGTGCCGGCAGCCAACAGCCCACTCTCTCCCACAACCTCGAGCATCCGCTGACTCTCCATACCCATAAGTGTCCCGCGCGCGGCTGTTCCGGTGCGCTTTATGTGGCCACGGGCCACATAAAGCGCACCGGAAGCTCAGTCCGCGGCGCGGACCACGAAGAGGGGGGTTGGCTCGGGGAAGCCCCTGAGGGTCACCTCGCCGATTGGGTCGCAGCTGAGGCCGCGGTCGCGCAGTGCTTCGCCGACGCGGTCGGTCACCAGTACCTCGCCCGCCTGGGCCCGGTTGACGACTCGGTGGGCGAGATTGACGTGGGTGCCGAAGTAGTCACCGTCCCGGTAGACGGCCTGCGCGTAGTGGATGCCGACCCGGGGCTGCGGTCGCTCGGGGAAACGGCCCATCAGGCCGACCGCCCACTCGGTTAGCGAGGCCGGGTCGGGTGAGACGACCATCACCTCGTCGCCGATCGTCTTGACGATGGTGGCCTCGGGCGGCAGCGTTGCCTCAACCGTTTCGACGAAGTTCTCGATCACGTCGAGCGCCTCCATGTCCCCTTCCTCCTCGGTGTAGCGGGTAAAGCCGGTGAGGTCGATGAAGCAGAGGGTGACCGGGACGTGGTGCACCTGCGATGCCGCCATCCCCAGGTCGCTCTCCATGTGGCCGACGACGTCCTGCTCGAGGAAGAAGCGGAGGTAACGGGTGTGGAGGTACTCGGTCAGCGGCGCGGCGAGGGGGAGGATGTCACCGGCCAGCTCGCCCATCTCCCCGGCCATCTCCAGCTCCGGCACGGCGTCGCGGATCAGCGGTTCGTGTACGTAGAGATGGAAGAGGCGCACCTCGGCATCGGCGATCCGGCGCAGCGACTGGACGTAGACCCGCACCAGCTGAAGGAAGGCGACGAGCGGGAAGCCGGCGGCCAGCACCCGGGCGCAGTGGCGCAGTGCCTGCACATCGTGCGGGTCGAGCAGGCGCTGACTCTCCAGCGGGGTTCCGAGGATGACCAGGATGCGCTCGACCAGCTCCGGCTCGAGCCCGGTCTCGCGGGCCACTTCCTCGACCGTGGTCTGCTCCTCCGGCTTGGGAAAGAGATCCTCGGTGAAGCCGAAGGCGAGGCGACCCTCGCGCCCCGCCCGCTTGAGGTCCTCAAGCGAGTGGCCGCGCTCGCGCATCCGCGCAACGACACGGGCCTGGGCGGCGGCGGCGGCGGTCCAGCGGCCGCGGCGCACCGGCAGCACCTTTTCCTCAGCCCAGCGTTTCAGCGTGTTGGCCGAGACGCCGGCGCGGCGCGAGGCCTCGCTGAGGGATATCCGTTCGTCGGCGGCCATCGAGCGCCCGAGGCTAACTCCGTCGAAGGTCAGACGACGAACGGGGCGGCATTGCCGCCCCGTTCGTCATTGGGATGGGTTTGTCTCGCGGGCGGACTAAGCCGGAAGCTCCGACTCCTCGTGCGCCTGCAAAACGGGCTCCCCGCCCTCGCCGGTGCGGATGCGAATTGCCTCCTCAACCGGTAGGACGAAGATCTTGCCGTCGCCGACCTCGCCGGTGCGAGCGTGACGGAGGATCGTCTCGACGACCAAACCCTTGTCCTTGTCCTCGACCACGACCTCCAGCTTCAGCTTCGGCCGGACGTTGACGGTGAGGGTCGAGCCGCGGTACTTCTCGACCACACCCTTCTGGCGCCCCGAGCCCTTGGCCTCGATGATCGACAGGGAGGGAAATCCCTTGTCGAGCAGCTCGGTCCTGATCGGCTCGAACGCCTCGTGGCGGATGAACGCCTCTATCTTCTTCATGCGCTCAACCCTCCTATAGCGTGTCGTTGGCTGTCATTTGTGCCGGGGCTGGAGCGGGCGTTGGAACCCCCGCGCCCATCGTTCCCGGCAGGCCCGTGGAGTACTCCGGCTGGGGAATGAACTGCTCCGGGTACCCGTACATGCCGTGCGAGCTGATGTCGAGGCCGGCTTCCTCCTCCTCTTCGGAGACGCGGAGGCCGATCGTCGACTTGATCAACTTGAAGGTGACGATCGAGATCGCGAAGACGACCACGAAGGTGAACACGACCGCCAGGCCCTGCACCCCGAGCTGTCCCAGCGACTGGCTGAACGGCACATCGCCGAAGACCGAGTACCAGACACCCGGCGCCGCCCCTTCGCTCACCAACCGCGCCGAGCCGAAGATGCCGACCGAGAGCGTGCCCCAGATACCGGCCAGGCCGTGCGCGGAGAGCGCACCGACCGGATCGTCGAGGAGCTTGTCAATCGCCAGCACCGCGTAGACGACGATCAGGCCGGCGATGAAGCCGATGACCGGCGCCGCCCAATACTCGACGAAACCAGAGGGAGCGGTGATCCCGACCAGGCCGGCGATCGCACCGTTGCCGGCCATGCCGACGTCCAGCGTGCGGCTCTTGAAATAGGCAGCCAGGGAGGCGCCGATCACACCGGCAGCAGCAGCCAGCTGCGTATTCAGCATCACCTCGCCGAAGAAGGAGGCGCTGGTTTCAAAGGTCGAACCGCCGTTGAAACCGAACCAACCGATCCAGAGGATGATCACCCCGAGGCCGACAAGTGGCATCGAGTGACCGGGGATCACCCGCGGATTGCCGTTGGCGTCGTACTTGCCGCGGCGTGCCCCGAGCAGCAGCAGTGCCGCGAGGGCGCCCGTTGCTCCGGTCAGATGGACGACCGAGGAGCCGGCGAAGTCCATCACCGGCTTGCCGCCGATGTCGGAGAGCAGGCCGCCACCCCAGACCGCGTGCGCGACCAGCGGGTAGACGATCGCACCGAAGACGATCGCGTAGACGACGTAGGCGCCGAACTTGATCCGCTCCAGGGTCGTGCCCCAGACAATCGCCAGCGAGACGGCGCAGAAGGCAAGCCCGTAGAGCATCAACATCGCGTCGGGCCCAGCAACATTGAACGCTTCTTCACCCTGACCGATCGTCTGGTTGAAGTGGAAGAAGAAGCCGCTGGTGCCGAAGAAGTCGTTACCACCACCTTCTGCGATCCCGTAGCCAACTGCCCACCAGGCGATCGTGCAGAGCGCCAGGTTGACGAAGATCTTGGCGACGCCGGTTCCCGCGTTCTTCTGCCGCGAGAAGCCAACCTCGAGGAACATGAACCCGGCCTGCATCAGGAAGACCAGAACGGTCGCGACAGCGACCCAGACCATGTCCAGCTCGCTTGCCTTTTCTTCGACGGTCCCGGCCACTTCAGTCAGGCTCGCTGCCGACGCGAGCGCCGGCAGCGCCATGGCCACCAGGGCTACGATCGCCGTCAGAACCGCGGCGAGGCCCACCTTCTTTCTCATCGGATGCTCCCTCCTTGCCCGCGGGGGACACGCCCCGGCGGTCGCATTTGGACTGCTAGCCAAGGTATGGACGGGCTTGAGAGCTGTGTTTAGACAGATGGCGAAAATGCGCGGGGGGCTTTTCTCGCGAGTGGAATCGCTGGGCGTCGCCTCCCCGAGACCCGGGGCGGCTAGGGTCCGCCGCCATGCCCAGGCGGCTTCGCCCAACCGCTGAGATCGCGCCCGACGCCATCCTCGTCGGCGATCCGGGGCGGGCCCTGCTGCTGGCGCAGGAGCTGCTGGAGCAACCGAAGATGAGCAATCACGCCCGTGGTCTCTGGGGTTACTTCGGGCGGACCCCAGGCGGGGAGGAGATGACGATTCAGTCAACCGGGATGGGTGGCCCCAGCGCCGCCTTGGTGCTGGATGACCTGGCCGAGCTGGGGGTAAGGCGGGCAGTGCGAGTGGGAACCTGCTTCGGACTTGACCCGAGTGGATCGCTCGGCGACTTGCTGCTCGTCCGCGAGGCGATCGCCGTTGGCGCCAGCGCGACCTCGCTCGGTGTCACGGCCGGTGCCTCGCTTGCGCCCGACCCGACACTGACCGCGTGCCTCGCCGCCGCGCTGGACAGCGACTGCCAAGACGCCGTCGTCGCCAGCTTGGACACCCACCCGCCCGCGCCTTCGGCGAACGCCAGCGAGGCGATCGCGGCCGACATGCAGACGGCGCCGCTGCTCGCACGGGCCACGGCACTGAAGATCGGGCTCGCCGTGCTCCTGATTGTCAGTGAGCGAGACCCCGGCGGTCACTTGGAGAAGGCGGATCTGGAGGAGCGGGAGAGACTGGCCGGCAGGGCTGCATCTGCCGTACTCTCAGGCTGAAGTTGAGGGTTAGACCTCGTCCTCTGCACGCTCGCGAGCGACGAGTCGGCGGCGGATATCACCGAGATCGCGCGAAACCCGATCGATCTGATCCTCGACCTCTTCGAGGCGCTGCGAGAGGGAGCGGACCCGCCGCTCCAAGCGTTCGAGGTCGCCAGCCGAGGGCAAGTTGAGGGCGCTCATCGCCGCGTGCTGGGCGTCGAGCGCCTTCTCGCGGGCGCCAAAAGCAGCCGCCACAGCGTTCTCGAGCACCTGGCTGTCGAGCAGGGCCTGGGCGAACTCACCGATCGCCTGCTCGCTGCGTGCGCGCAGGCCCTCCTGGTCGTCGTAGTCCGCGTTCGTCGTCAATTTGAGCACCTCATTGACATCAGCTTAACCGGCGCATCCGGCTCGCCTGGAATCCTCCTGCGCAGTCAGCATGAGAGAGACCTTGATTAAGGGCTTGTTGGGGGCAGCAGCGGGCCGTTGCACACCCCTGGGCAAGCCAGTAGCTTGGGCGAGCCTGGTGCGCAGGGAGAAGGCGGACGTGGGCTGCACGATCCGTGCCAGCGGGAATGGGTGCGCCGTCATATGAGAAACAAGCTTGCACTGATCATCGCTCTGGCCAGCTTTGGCGTCGTCACGGCGCTCGGAGTCGGCTTCGCCGGGGCGGAAGAAGTCACGACCACGGCGGGCGAAGCGACGACCCCGCTCTCGACCACTCCGCTGGCGCAGCCGACTGCCTGCTCCAACGAAGTCGATGACGACGGCGACGGCCTGGTCGACAAGGAAGATCCCGACTGCGAATCGTCCGCCGATGAAAGCGAGGCGACGACCGCACCAGCCGGCGCCGCCCCCACTCCCAACAACAGCGTCGAAGCCCCAGCTGCTCCGGCCCAGCAACCGGCGCCGAAGCAAGGTGGCGGTTTTGAGTCCGGCACAACGATCGGCTCCGGCGATGAGAGCGCCCACCGCAACGAGAGCCTCGGCGACGTCAGCGGTGGCGGCGACAACTCCGGCGCCGGCACGACGGCGCCAAGCGCCACCGGCGGGGTGCAGCTGCACACCGACTCGAGCAACGGCGGCTCGCAGTACTCCAGCGGCGGAACCCCGACCGAAGCAAACCCGACGACGACGATCGCCCCCTTTGGCCCGGCGCCGATCGGGGTTCCCAACTTCGTCATCGACTCCTTCGAGATCCCGCCCTTCCTGCTGCCGATCTACCAGGCCTGCGGCACCGAGTACGGAATCCCCTGGGAGGTCCTTGCCTCGATCAACAAGATCGAGTCGGGCTTCGGCACCAATATGGGGCCCTCCAGCGCCGGCGCGATCGGCTGGATGCAGTTCCTGCCCTCCAGCTGGGAAGCGTTTGGCCTCGACGCCAACGGAGACGACAAGAAGGATCCCTACAACCCCGTCGACGCGATTTGCTCCGCTGCCCACTACTTGAAGCTGGGCGGCGGCTCGGGCGACCTCTACAACGCGATCTACTCCTACAACCACGCCGATTGGTACGTGCAGGAGGTGCTCGGCTACGCCCGCGCTTACGGCAAGCTGCCGTCCGACTTGGTCGGCTCGCTGACCGGGCTCACCGAGGGCGCCCACTTCCCGGTTGCCGCCGACGCCAGCTACGCCGACGATCTCTCCGCCCGCGAGGCGCTGAAGCGTTCGGCACCCGGCGCCGAAGAGGCATACGGCGACGCTTCAGAAGTGATCGCCTCCTCGCCCACTCGGCGCGGAATCAACATCTTCGCCAGGGAGGATGCCCCGGTCGTTGCCGTCAACGACGGCGTGATCGAGAAGATCGGCAGCACTCCCCGGCTCGGCAAGTACGTCGTCCTCCAGGACGCCTACGGCAATCGCTACACCTACGCCGAGCTCGGCCAGATCGTGCGCGATCACCGCTCGGTCGTGATGCCGACCGGCAAGGAGCGGCGCCTGCCGGTTGACAGCGAGAACCTGCGCCCCAGGCTGCGGGCGCTGCCGGCGCGAGCAAAAGCCGCCGAAGACGACGAAGCGCCGGAAGTCGACAGCCCGACCACGGTCGAAGACGGAACCCTAAGGGTCGGGTCGAAGGTTATAGCCGGCACAGTGCTGGCTCGGATCGGCTCTTCCGAAGACGGGGTCGACCCCCACGTCAACTTCTCGATCCGACCGGCCGGCCGCGGGGCGCCCGAGATCGATCCGAAGCCGATCCTCGATGGCTGGAAGCTGCTCGAGGCGACGGCGATCTACCGGGCTAACGGCAAGAACCCGCTCGCCCAGGACCTCAGCGGCGCCGGCGTCCTGCTGCTCTCCAAGGAGGAGCTGCAGAAGCGGGTCCTCGCCGATCAATCGCTTGAAATCTACGAATGCGGCCGTGAAGACATTGCTACGGGCCAGATCGACCGGCGCGTACTGGCGATGCTCGAGTACCTGGTCTCGAAGGGCTACAAACTGACGGTCACCTCGCTCAGGTGTGGCCACAGCATCATGAGTGCCTCCGGCTACGTCTCCGAGCACTCGACCGGCGACGCGGTCGACATCCCGGTCATCAATGGGGTTCCGGTGACCGGTCATCAGGGCCCCGGCACGCTCACCGACGAGCTGATCCGCACGGTGCTGCAACTGCAGGGCACGATGCACCCCCACCAGGTGATCTCGCTCGAGGACCTGCCCGGTGAAACCAGCTTCGCCCTGGCCGACCACTACGACCACGTGCACGTCGGCTACCACCCGCTCAGTGGCCCGTTCGACCAACAGTTCAACGCGCTGCTCAAACCAGATCAGTGGCAGCGGCTGACCAACCGCCTTGGTGAAATCGACAACCCGCGGGTGTCGCCAACGCCATCGCCGTACTCGCTGCCCGACAACCAGGGCAAGGACGGCGCCGGTCACCAGCCAAGCGCCGGCGACTGAGCCAGCGAGCAGAATTGGGTCTTTGACCCGCCTCTTCGGATTCATCCAGTTCGACCTCGCCGGGGCCCTAGCCGTGGCCGATGGTCGCTACCTGTTGCGCGATGGGGAGCGCGAGCAGGTGCTGGTCATTGAGACACTCGGCGCAGCGCCCCCGGCTCGCCGGCGGCGGCGGCGGCCGCGAGACGCCGAGGTCGGAGAGCCGCCGCCCGAGCTACCGGTCGCGCGGGCAACGGTTGTCCTCGCCTTCAACGAGTTCGACGACGAGCAGGCCGCCGCTGCCTGGCTGCAGGGGAGCGGCGCCGACGAGGGGGCGATCGATCAACTGGTCGAGCGGGGGATCGCCGAGCTCAACCGGACCCTGCACGTCCAGGCCGTCGCCAGCGGCGACCCATACCCCCAAACCGTGACACCAGCGCGAGCAGTGGCAATCCGGATCGGCTACGGCAACGGCGAGGCCCTGGCCGACGGTGCCTACAGCGCTGCGCACCAGGTGGATCCCGGCCTCGGTCCGATCTCACGCCGTCGCCAGCGCGACGAAGAGCTGCGACCCCAGCAGCGGCTGGCAGCGGTGCTCGGCGGCCGCGAGCAACTGGACGCCTGCGAGACACTGCTCCTCCGCGCCCGCGCCGACCTCGATGGCAGGCGCGAGCGCGAGGCCGCGCTGCAACTGCGGGTGGGCCTGGAGGCGCTTCTGGTCGAGCTGAAGGGAGCGCTCAGTGATCCCGACCACGAGGAGGACCTGGCGGCACTCGAGAGTCGTCGCCATGAGGCCGGAGAGCTTGCCAACGCCGCCCTGAGGGGAGACCTCAGCCCCGAGCAGCTCGAATCACTCGGCGAGCTTCTCGGCCTCTCCGAGCGCGTGCTCCGCCGCCGCCGCGTTCTCGGCGGCTGACCCGCCTAGAGCGCCAGGTGGCGCGAGACCACGGCGTCGAGCAGTGACTCGGCGATCTCGTGAGCCTCGTCCAGAGCGATGCCTTCCAGCGACGGCACACCAATTACCGTCAGCCCCGCCGCCCGCGCCGCGGCCACTCCGGTCGGCGAGTCCTCCAGCGCGATCACCGACGGGCCAGGCTCAACGCCGAGACGGCGGCAGGCCTCCAGATAAGGGTCGGGCGCTGGCTTCGGCGCCGCCACTTCGTGGGCGCTGAGAACGACGTCGAAGTGGTCGGTGAAGCCGACGATCTCCAGCGAGCGCTGAACGAAGACGAGCGGAGAGTTGGAGACGAGGCCGATCGGGGTGCCTCGCCGCTTCAGCTGGTGCAGCAGCTCGCCGGCGCCGACCATCGCCTCCACCCCGTGCTCGAGCTCGGCGACGACCAGCTCGTTGAGCTCCTCGATCAACTCGGGCGCGCGGCCGGGCTCACCCAGACGCCGCTCGAGGATGCCACCGGCGATCTCAGCCGAGGTGCCGACCAGCTCGTGCTTGTGCTGGGGAGTGAAGGCGAGACCGCGGCGCTCGAAGAGGTCTTCCTCGGCCCGGGTCCAGACCGACTCGGTGTCGAGCAGGAGGCCGTCGTTGTCGAAGACCACGGCGGCGGGCAAGGGCATCTCCATCGCGATGAGCATATGGCTGTTGGGCGCGGCCATTCCGGGCCGTCGATCAGCCCAGTGCCAGCAGCAGCGCCCCGAGCTCGGCGTCGATCTCGCCCTCCAGCTTCAACGCGGCCTCGGTGTCGTACGGGGTTGGCCCCTTGGTGATGATCGCCAGCTTGCCACTTCGTTCGAGGGTGAGCGCAGGGAGGCTCGCGACCGGGTAGACAGCGAGCGACGAGCCGGCGCAGATCAACAGCTCGGCGCCCTCGGCAAGTTCCTGCGCCCGCCTCATCGCGGCCTCGGGGAGCATCTCGCCGAAGAGCACGACATCGGGCTTGACCGGGCCGGTGCAGCTGGCGCAGAAGGCGACGCCGTCGGCATCGAAGAGCGCGTCCATCTCGTCGAGGCCATAGGACGCCTCGCAGCTCCTGCACGTGGAGGTCGCGATCGAGCCATGTACCTCGACCACGTCCTGCGAGCCGGCGGCGCCGTGCAGCCGGTCGATGTTCTGCGTGATCACACCCTCGATCAGTCCCTGGCGCTCGAGCTCGGCGAGCGCCTCGTGGGCGCCGTTCGGTCGCTTGTCGCCCAGCGACTGAAAGCGCGGCCGGTAGTAGGACCAGAAGCGGGCCGGATCGCGCTCGAAGACGTCGATGTGGGCGACCTCCATCGGGTCGACGTTCGCCCAGAGGCCCGTCTCGGGCGTGCGGAAATCGGGGATCCCGGAGGGAACCGAGACCCCGGCCCCGGTCAGGGCGACGGTCGAGCGCGACTGGCGGACCAGCTCCGCCAGTCGCTCGACGTCCGTCACGGCGCCTGCCGCAATGTCTACTTGCCGCTCCACTTCGGCGTGCGCTTGCCGAGGAAGGCGCCGATGCCCTCCTTGGCGTCCTCGCTGCGGAAGGCGGCGGCGAAGCCCTGCTTCTCGGCCTCGATTCCATCGTCCAGGTCGCCAGCGTGGGAGACGCGCTTGATCTGCTCCAGCGCCAGCGGCGCCTGGGCGGCCAACTTGCGGCCCCACATCAGCGCCGTCTCAAACAGCTCGTGGTCGGGGACGACGCGGTTGACGAGGCCCGCTTCCAGCGCCTCGCCGGCGAGGATCGCGTCGCCGACCAGGTTCATCTCCAGCGCCTTGTTGGGCCCGACCAGGCGGGGCAGGCGCTGGGTGCCGCCAAAGCCGGGAATGATCCCGAGCTTGATCTCGGGCTGGCCGAAGACGGCTGCCTCGGCGCCGATCCGCACGTCGCAGGCCATCGCCACCTCGCAACCGCCACCGAAGGCGATCGCGTTGACGGCGGCGATCGTCGCCACCGGGGCCTGACCGAAGTCGCGCAGCAGGGCGTGGGCGGTGTTGATCAACTCCTCGCCGCCACCCTCGTCCATCTGGGTGAAGGCCTTGATGTCGGCGCCGGCGGAGAAGACGACAGGGACCGAGGAGGCGATCACCATCGCTCCCACGCCGTCGGCCGCCTTGATCCGCTCCCAGACGATCTTCAGGTCGCGGATCACGTCCGGCGAGACCGCATTCATCGGCGCGTTGGCGAGCCAGGCGATCGCGACATCGCCGCGCGTCTCCAGCTTGACCGTCTCGGCCTGATCGCCCTCATCGGGCCGGGGGTAGGGGTAGAAGCCCTGGCCGGACTTCATCCCGAAGCGACCCTGGGCAACCAGGCGCCGCAACAAGAGCGGCGGGGCGAAGCGATCCCCGTGGCGCTCCTGCAAGCCCTCCATCCGCTCGAGCACGACATCGAGGCCCTCGATGTCGGCTTTCCAGAACGGCGGCAGGAGCCCGCGGCGCGGGTCGAGGCCGGCGCCGGCCATCATCCCGAGGTCGATATCGCGGACCGAGCAGACGCCCTCCTCGACCAGCAGGCAGGACTCGATCAGAGCGCGGCAGGTGAAGAGCGCAACCAGCTCCTCGGCGTCCGGCTCGGCATCGCCGGGGATGTTCTGCTCACCCTCCTTGAAGAAGCCCTCGCCGCCGGACTTGGCGCCGAGCTTGCCATCGGCGACCAGTTGCTGCAGGCCCTTGTGGACGTAGAAGGTCTCGCCGTAGGACTCGGCGAGATGCTCGGCGACGTGCAGCACGGTGTCGAGGCCGAGCAGATCGGTGAGGAAGAAGGGGCCCATCGGCGCCACCTGGGCAGCCGCGATCGCCTCGTCGATCGCCTTCAACGAGAGACCTTTCTCCTCTTGAACCCGCCAGATCTCGCCGATCGTCGCCATCAGGATGCGGTTGACGACGAAGCCGGGCACCTCGCCGCAGACGATCGGCTGCTTCTTGATCGCCTGGGCGAAGTTGTAGGCGACGGTGGCGGTCTCCTCGGAGGTGTCTTCACCGGCGATCACCTCGACCAGCGGCATCACCGAGGCCGGATAGAAGAAGTGGAAGCCGACGACCTTGTCGGGGCGCAGCGTCGTTTCGCCCATCTCGGTGATCGAGAGCGAGGAGGTGTTGGAGGAGAGGATCGCGTGGCCGGGAGTGACGGCGTCGAGCTCGCGGAAGACCGCCTGCTTGATCTCCATCCGCTCCGGCACGGCCTCGATCACGAAGTCGACGTCGCCGAACTCCTCGTAGGTGGTGGTGCCGGTGACGAGGCCCATCACCTCGGCGAGACGGGCATCGGCCTGCTCCTGGGTCAGCTTCTCCTTCTTGACCAGGCGGGCGAGCTGACCCTCGGTGACGGCGCGTGCCTTCTCAACCGCGGCGTCGACGAACTTCTGGTCGATGTCCTTGACGACGACGGGAATGTCGGCCGCGGCGATCGCCTGGGCGATCTCACCGCCCATGGTGCCGCCGCCGACGACGGCGGCCTTCGATACGAACATTTGACTGGCTTCCTCCGAGTTTTTGGCTTGTTCGTGCGGTGGGACCGCCGGGGCCCCAGGCTATAGAGATGCCTGGGGGTCCGGCGCTTCGACCTCACCTTCGCCTTCCTCCGGCTTGAAGCGCTGGTAGGCGAAGGCGCCGGTCAGCAGCAACAGGCCCAGGGCGACGAAGGAGAGGGCCCGCGCCAGCTCTTCCAGCTCGGCAAGGTCGTAAGTCCAGACCTTGGCGATCGCAACCGTAAGCAGCGCCAGACCACCCAGGCGGGTTTTCGGCGACTTGCGCAGCATGCCCCAGACGACCGCGCCGAGGCCGGTAGCAGCCCAGAAGGCCGAGAGCCAGGCCTGGCCGATCTCGCGCGCTTCGCCGCCGTCGTTGGCGCCGATCGCGTCGATGATCAGAACCGAACCGAGGTAGACGAACCCGGTGGCGCCGAGGAAGCCCGCCGCGGTTGCGGTCTTCGGTTCGATCTGGCGACCCCAGTACCAGCAGGCGAGCGCTGCACCCGCGCAGCAGGCGATAGCGACCAGGGAGCTGCCGAGATCCTCGACCCCATCGACGATCGCGTAGGGCGGTGCCTCGACGACCAGCAAGTGCACGATCCCCAGGGCGAGGAACGCAAACGCCCCGATCAGCAGCCGCTGCGCGTCGGAGAGCGTTGGCGCGGAACTGCGGTCCGCGCGCGTCGCCATGTAGGCCAGAGCTGTGGCCATCGCCGACCAGACAGCAACCAGGGTGGGTCCGTCGAAGGCGTTGGCGAGCCCGATGCTGCCGAGCGCGACCCCTCCTCCGGTCAGGAGCGAGCCGATTTCGCGATGGATGCCGAGGCGAATGGCGGCACCCCCGAGCAGGAGATGGACGGCGGCGAAGCCAAAGATCCAGGCGTTCAGGGCGAGCGCCGAGTCATCGCCGATGACGATGCAGCCGGCGCCGACCACGAACACGCTGCTGCAGAGGAGCAGCAGCCAGGAGGAGATCGGGAGCTTCTCTTCGCCCCGGGCCCGCAACTCGTAGCCGAAGGCCGCGGCGGCGTAAAGGACCCAGAACCCGACCAGGGCCGCAAGGACCAGCAGGGACGGTTCAGTGGGATTGGAAAGCCCCTCAAAGGTGATGAAACCGCTCTTGTGGATCCAGGAGATCAGCTGGGGAGCCGAGACGGCGAAGGCCGCGAGCGACAACCAGTGCCAGCGCTGCCAGAGAAGAACACCGACGCTGGCGGCGAGAGCTATGGCGACGAAGGCGATCGAGCCACCCTCGCCCGTCGTGCCGACCAGCATCGGCGCGGCCAGGGCGCCGAGCATGCCGACGCCGGCGACGAGCATCGAGGACCAGCGCACCGCGATCGTCACTCCGATGACGCCGATCAGCGCCCCCAGCTCGAGGCCGAGAACGGGCGAGATCAGGTCGTAGGCCTGGGCGGCGACGACGGTTGTGGCAAATAGGCCGGGAATCGCGACGGCGACCGCAATACGGGCCACCTCGAGGCGCCCCTTCCTTTCGTGCAGCCAGACGCCGAGGACGAGGAGCAGCAAGGATCCGAACGCTGCGGCCAGGGTCCGAATCTCCTCTGTGAACCAGCCGCTGTCCACGGCGCTGCGCATCAGGAAGACGACGCCGAGAAGGGTCGCGAGACCACCGATCCAGGCAAGCACCCGGCCGCCGAAGAGGCGCTCGAACTCGATTCGGGACATCGGGTTGATAGGCGCGGGCGGGGGATTTTCCCCGTTGCCCGCCGGTTGGTCGAGTCTCTCGCTGTGCATCAGTCTCCCCTTCTGTGGATTGCTTGTTGACCGTCGGTTGATAACCGTAGCAATCTTGTCAACCATCGGTCAGCAAGGCGGTACAATCCGCGCGTGAGCCGTCCCTCCTACCGCCGCCTCGACGTCGACGAGCGACGCCGCCAGCTCCTGGAGAAAGGCGCTGAGCTCTTCACCAGCCATCCCTACGAGAAGCTCTCGATGAGCAAGATCGCCGCCGAGGTGGGAATCTCAAAGGCCCTGCTGTACCACTATTTCCCCAGCAAGCAGGCCTATTTCGAGGAGACACTGAGCGCCTGGGCGGAGCAGCTGCGGGAGCGGACGGAACCGGAGCCCGACCTTCCCCCGGTCGAGCAGCTGAAGGGCAGCCTCGATGCGTTCCTTGCGCTGATCGCGGAAAACGCGGTCGCCTACAAGAACCTGATGCGAAGCGCCGCGGGCGTTGCCGAGATCCGCGAGCTGATCGAAGAAGTGCGCCTGAAGACAGCGCAGCGGATCCTCGAGGCCCTGTACGCGCAAGAGCCACCGCCGAAGGCGCGAACTGCGATCAGCGGCTGGCTCTGGTTCATCGATGGGGCCTGTCTCAATTGGGTCGAGCACCGCGACATCGAGCGCGACGAGCTCCGCGATCTGCTCCTCGGCGTCCTCATGGGTGCACTGATCGCCGCCGACGCGGTGCCGGATCTCGCTTAAAGCCTCCTGGTCGGGCTGCCGATAGAGGGACTTCATGCTGAGGCGGGGGACGATTCTGCTTGCGGTTTGTGCGTGTTCGGTGGCGGTTGCGTCGAGTGCCGGCGCTACCGTGCCGCAGGCGACCCTGCTGCCCAGCGGCCGCGCCGTGGCGCCGGCCTCGGCGCCACCCGCGGTCGAGGCGATGATCGAAGCCGCCAACCGGATCAGCCATCGTCCCTACCGCTGGGGCGGCGGGCACCGCGCCTGGGACTCGGCCGGCTATGACTGCTCGGGCTCGGTCAGCTACGTCCTGCACGCCGCCGGCCTGCTCGAATCGCCGCTCGACTCGACCGGCTTCATGCGCTGGGGCGGTGGCGGCGCCGGCAGCTGGGTGCGGATCTACGCCAACCACGAGCACGTCTTCGCCGTCATCGCCGGCCTGCGCTGGGACACATCGATGACCGACGACGGCGACCGCACCGGCCCCGGCTGGAGCGAATACATGCGCTCGGGCGGTGGCTTTCGCCTGCGCCACCCGCTCGGCCTGCTGGCCGCCGCTCCCTTCGGCGCCTGAGGACCAAGCGCCGACAGCCAGTACAAGGCGCCTCAGCGATCCTTGTACCCGAGTACAAAGGCATCTTTGAGCCATGGGTATTAGGCTCTTTTGGCTCTTGTAAAGGGAGTAGACCGGTAACCGACCGTGCCTGCCGACCGGGCGCGACGCCAAGCGAGGGACGACTAGAGCGATGACCCGTATCCGCCAGCAGAACGTGACCGCAGCCCAGTGGAGCGCCAACGGAGGGGCCATAGGCGCTATCGACCTGACCCTGCCCGAGAACGAAGCTTTCGGCGCCAACGTCTTCTCCGTCTCCGTCCAGCGCGAACGCCTGCCCAGCGACGTCTTCGAGAAGCTGCAGGCCAACCTCGAAGCCGGCGAGGCGATCGATCGGGATACCGCCGACGCCGTCGCCTCGGCGATGAAGGACTGGGCCCTGGAGAAGGGCGCCACCCACTTCACCCACGTCTTCCAGCCGCTCACCGGCTCCACCGCCGAGAAGCATGACTCCTTCTTCGAGCCGGCCGGCAGCGAAGGCAAGGCGCTGGCCGGTTTCTCCGGCAAAGAGCTGATCCAGGGCGAGCCCGACGCCTCCTCCTTCCCAACCGGCGGCGTGCGCGAAACCTTCGAGGCCCGCGGCTACACCGCCTGGGACCCAACCAGCCCCGCTTTCATCCTCGAGAACCCGAACGGCTCGCTGCTCTGCATCCCGACCGCCTTCGCCTCCTGGACCGGCGAGGCGCTCGACGCCAAGATCCCGCTGCTGCGCTCGATGGACGCGCTCTCGGGCTCGGCGATCAGGGCCCTTGGGCTGCTCGGCGACACGGAGAGCAAACGGGTCTTCACCACGGTCGGGCCCGAGCAGGAGTACTTCCTGATCGACGAGCAGTACTTCTTCGAGCGCCCCGACCTGGTCTCCACCGGCCGCACCCTCTTCGGCGCCAAGCCGCCGAAGGGCCAGGAACTCGACGACCACTACTTCGGCACGATTCCCGAGCGGGTGCTCGCCTTCATGCTCGAGTCCGAGCTGGAGATGCGCAAGCTCGGCATCCCGGTCAAGACCCGTCACAACGAGGTCGCGCCGGCGCAGTACGAGATCGCGCCGATGTTCGAGAACTCCAACGTCGGCTCCGACCATCAGCAACTGCTGATGCGGGTGCTCGAAAACGTCTCCCGCCGCTACGGCCTGGTCTGCCTGCTGCACGAGAAGCCCTTCGCCGGCGTCAACGGCTCGGGCAAGCACAACAACTGGTCGATGAGCACCGACACGGGCAGCAACCTGCTCAACCCAGGCGATACCCCCGCTGACAACGTTCACTTCCTCTTCTTCTGCGCGGCGGTGATCCAGGCGGTCAACAAGCACCAGGGGCTGCTGCGCGCCTCGGCCGCAAATATTGGCCAGGATCATCGCCTTGGCGCCAACGAGGCACCGCCGGCGATCATCTCGATCTTCCTCGGCGCCGAACTGGACAAGGTCTTCGAGGCGATCGCGAGCGGCGAGGGTGACCCCCACACGCCCGCCTCGTTCCTCGACCTCGGGGCGACGGTTCTGCCGCCGCTACCGAAGGACGGTGGCGATCGCAACCGCACCTCGCCCTTCGCCTTTACCGGCAACAAGTTCGAGTTCCGGGCGCTGGGGTCGAGCATGTCGCTCGCCTTCCCCAACACCGTGCTGAACACGATTGCCGCCGAGGCGATCGACGAGATGTCCGACAAGCTGGAGACGAAGATCAGCGGCGGCATGGATGCAGCCGAGGCGGCGATCGAGGTGGTCAAGGAGGCCTACGTCGCCAACAAGCGGATCTGCTTCAGCGGCGACAACTACTCGGAGGAGTGGCACGCCGAGGCTGAGCAGCGCGGGCTGAAGAACCTGAAAACGACGCCGGACGCGCTGCTCGAGGTGGTGGCCGACGACTCGGTCGCCGCCTTCGAGAAATACAGCGTGCTCTCCAAACGGGAGCTGGAGTCGCGCTTCGAGGTCTGGATCGAGCAGTACGCGCTACGGGCCAACATTGAGGCGGAGACGACGTTCTCGATCGCCAAGACGATGCTGCTGCCGGCTGCGCTGCGCCACCTTGCGCTGATCTCCGAGGCGGGAGTATCCAGTCTCGAAGGCGAGGTTCGTGGCCTGGTCGAGGAGCTCTCGACCGCGCTCGACGCGCTGGAGAAGGCCAACGCCGACCCGGGCGTCGAGGGTCTTGACTGGGCGATCCTCGCCCGCGACGAGCAGCTCGCCAAGAGCGCTGCGGTCCGCGAGGCGGCCGACAAGCTGGAGAAGGTCGTCGCCGACGACCTCTGGCCGCTGCCGAAGTACGAGGAGATGCTCTTCATCAAGTAGCGCGGGGTGGGCAGAGCCCGATCAGGGGTTTCGCTTAACTTTTTCGAGAATCGCTTGAAGGCTGTCGCCTCCGGCTAAGCCGCGAAAAAGTGCAAGACGCTTCACCCCTGATCGGGCTCTGCCTCTCGCCAGCTTGAGTTAGTTCACGCTGGCGCAGATGGCGTAGAGGCATAGGTCAATTGAAGAACCGGGGTCAGTGGACGGGTAGCCCAGACCCACCCTGAAGCGGGTTGAGGTCGGCGAGGAGCTCGAGTAGGCGTGGCTCGGGCTCTTCGTCGTCGATCACTACCGCCGTGCCGGGCCAGGCGTAGCGCAGGTAGCGACCGTAGGCCTGGCGCGAGGCGAGGTCGGGCTCGTAGATCCAGGAGCCGGTGTTCCAGTAGCGGGTGCGCGAACCGTTGCCGCAACGCACGTCGGCCAAGGGCTGGTGCGTGTGGGCGAAAACGATTCGCTCCGCCCGCTTGTCCCAGCCGAGGTTCGCCGTCACCTTGGCGAAGGCTTCGAGCGCGTGCTCGGAGGGGTCGCTGGGTGAGATCACCGAGGCGGCGGGGTAGGCCGGATGCGGCCATGCTGCTTGCGGCGCCGGTTGCTCACGGCGCTGGCGCGCCGCCTCGGCCTCGACCACGGCGTCGAAGTGCCGCTCGCTGGGCAGCGCGACAGTCGCCTCATCGCCGACGCCGCGGTCGCGCAGCTCGGCGGCGAGCCGCTTGACGCCACGAACAGGCAGGCCGAGGGTCGAGGCGAGGCGGCCCGCTCGCTGCACGGCGCGGAAGACGTTCTGCTGAGCGTGCGTGCCGTGCGGCATCTGGGCGGCGATGTAGAGCCACTCGGTCAGCAGGGTGATCGTCGACTCGTAGTCCTCGATCGTCTTCGGGTCCTCGGGGCCACCGGTGGCGATGCCCCAGAGCGCACGGGTGAGCAGGCGGTCGCCGCGCGAGCCGCTGAGCCGGGCGTGTGGATCGAGGTAGTGCCCGTGCGTGCAGAGCACGCCGCCGAAGCTATAGGTGGGGTAGGCGATCTCGATCTGCACGCCGGGGAGACGGCGGGCGAGGAAGGAGCGGAAGAAGCCGGGGCCCGGCGCAGCTGAGTCGAGGGGTGGCTCCCCACTCAGCAAAGGTGCCCTCCCCGCCGCCAGCTGCGCCTCGAGCCGGTTCTCGACGTCGCGGTGGACGAGGTGATGGTCGTGGTTGCCGGCGAGGAAGACGAGCCGCTTACCGGTCAGGTTGGTGGCGATCAGGTCGAGCAGGCCGCCGGCCGCGTCGACCGCGTCGCCAACAGAACCAAAGAGGAAGTCGAAGAGGTCGCCGAGGAAGATCAGCTCGTCGATGCCGTCGAGCTGGGGCGCGAGGCGCTCGAGGAAGAACTCCTCGCGCAGCAAGTCCCGCCCGGTCCAGGCACCGAAGTGGGTGTCGGAGATGACCAGCGCCCGCATCCTGCGGGCAGGCTACTGACGCGGCAGCACTCGCATCCGCAGGCCGCCCCGCGGCGAGAGGGTCGGCATCTGGCGCACGGTCATCGTCCGGCCCGGCATCGCGTCGAGCCGCAGTCGTTGCAGCAGCATCGTCGCCACCAGCTTCACCTCGGTCTGGCCGAAGCGCTTGCCGATGCAGATCCGTCGCCCGCCGCCGAACGGCACGTAGGCGCCGCGTGGCAGCGCCGCCTTGCGCTCGCGGGTGAAGCGCTCGGGGATGAACGCCTCCGGCTCGGGGAATACCTCGGGCAGGCGGTGGCTGGCCCAGGAGCAGTAGTTGACGTAGGCGCCGCGGGCGACGCTGTGGCCGCCGAACTCAAAATCGCGCACCGCTCGGCGCGGGCCGATCCAAGCCGGCGGGTAAAGACGCAGCACCTCGTCGAGCACCATGTCCATGTAGGGCATCTCGCGCTCGAGCTTGTCGATATCGGGGACCTCGCCGCCGAGCACCTCGTCCTGCTCGGCGCAGAGCACCTCGTCCTGCTCGGCGCAGAGCTTGGCGAGCACGTCCGGGTGGCGCGCCAGCTCGTGCATCATGAAGGTGAGGGTCGAGGTCGAGGTGTCGTGCCCGGCGAACATCAGCGTCATCACCTGGTCGCGGATCTCCTTGTCGGTGAAGCCCTCGCCCGCCTCGTCGCGGACGCCGACCAGCAGGCTGAGAATGTCCATTTTGGTCTCGTCGGGGCTCGTCCGGCGCTGGCTGATCTCGCCGAAGACGATCTCGTCGAGGACGGCACGCGAGCGCGTCATCTTCGACCAGGGCGAGCCGGGGCCGCGCAGCAGGCGCAGGTGGAAGTCGGTGCCGTAGAAGCCGAGGGCCCGCTCGAAGTGCTCCGCCGCGGCGGCGCCCTTGCCGGCCTCGTCGGGATCGAGGCCGAGCAGCGCTCGCATCGCGATCCGCATCGCCAGCCCGCGCATCCACTCGTAGACGTCGACCACATCGCCGCTGTGAAGGCGCTCGATCGCCGGGGTCGTCTCGGCGACCATCGCCCCCACCGACGCCGCCACCTGCTCGCGGTGGAAGGCCGGCATCATGATCTCGCGGGCGCGATCGTGGTAGGCGTCGTCGATCGTCAGCAGGCCATCGCCGAGCAGCGGGATCAGGTCGCCGAAGCTCGACTCGCGCCAGTGGAAGTTCTCCGGGTGGGCGACGGTGACGAAGTGGTTGGCCTCCGGGCCGAGCATGAAGATCACCGGGCTGTGCAGGAGGCGGACGCTGAAGATCGGCCCGTGCTCCTCGTAGAGGGAGAGCAGCAGCGGCAGCGGATCGCGCGCCGCCTGCAGGGTCCGGGGGAAGCTGAACTGCTGCGGGCCGGGTGGATAGTTACCGCGACGGCGCACGCGGGCCTCGGCCCAAACATCATCGAGCACGCGCACGACCGGGTTGGCGCTGAGCTGCTTTGGCGGCGGGACCCGGCGGGAGGGGGCCTTTGTGCTCATCGGGGCCGCATAGTAGTT
This sequence comes from uncultured Solirubrobacterales bacterium, assembly GCA_963701265.1. GTDB lineage: Bacteria > Actinomycetota > Thermoleophilia > Solirubrobacterales > 70-9 > VRUE01. The sequence goes on along the minus strand of OY969581.1, from coordinate 934,642 downwards.
GGCTGACTAGCCAGTTAGCTGCGAGCTGCGGCAAGCTGGCCGCATGCCGCGTCGATGTCGCGCCCGCGGGTGAGGCGGACGGTCGCGGTCAGGTGGTGCTCGGCGAGGATCGAGCGGAAGCGCTCGATCTGCTCCGGCGGCGAGCCGTCGTAGGCGCCGGTCGGGTTGTAGGGGATCAGGTTGACCTTGTAGACGCGCGGATCGAGCAGGGTGGCCAGCTCACGCGCGTGCTCGGGATGGTCGTTGACGCCGTCGAGCATCACGTACTCGACGAAGACCTTGCGGCGGCGGCGGGCACGGTAGCGCTCGCAGGCGGCCAGCACCTCGGCCAATGGGTAGCGGTCGTTGACCGGCATCAGCTGCGAGCGCAGGCCGTCGTTGGGGGCGTGCAGGGAGAGCGCCAGGCTGACCGGCATCTCGCACTCGGTGAGGCGGTCGATTCCCGGCACCCAGCCGACGGTCGAGATCGCCGTGCGGCGGTGAGTGACCCCGATCTGCGGCAATGCCTCGCAAGCGGCGAGGACCGCGTCGAGGTTCATCGTCGGCTCCCCCATCCCCATGAAGACGACGTGGTCGATCGCTTCACCGCGACGAAAGTGCAGTGCTTGGTCGAGGATCTCGTCGGCGCTGAGGTTGCGGCCGAACTTCATCTTGCCGGTGGCGCAGAAGGAGCAAGTCAGCGGACAGCCCGACTGTGAGGAGAGGCAGACCGAGCGCCGGCCGTCGCGGTAGCGCATCAGAACCGCCTCGATCGCCCGCCCGTCAGCGGTGTGGAAGAGCGCCTTGACGGTGCCGTCGTCGGACTTCGCCTCGGCCTTCAGCTCGAGAGTCGAGAGCGGCACTTCGGCGCCGAGCCGCTCGCGCAGCGCCGCCGGCAGGTTGGTCATCTCCTCGTAGCCGCCCGCGCCGCGCGCGACCCACTCCCAAACCTGTGCGGCGCGGTAGGCGGGCTCGCCTGCGTCGGCGAGGGTGCGGTCGAGGAGGACGCGATCCACGGGCCGAGTGTACGGACGCTGAGCCGTGGAGAAGGGGGCAGATCCGCGATCGAACGGGCTAGAGCACGACGACTTCGGCCGCGGCGCGCTCGCCGGCCTGCAGGGCGCCCTCCATGTAGCCACTCCAGATCGTTGCCGTCTCGGTGCCCGCCCAGTGGATTCGCCCGACCGGCTCGCGCAGGGACGGTCCGCACTCGCTCCATCCAGCGGGGCCAAAGTTGGAGGTGGGGCCACCGCCGGACCACTCCTCGCTCGCCCACTCCCATTCGGCATAGTCGATCGGGCGCCCGGCGTCCGCGCCAAAGAGCTGCTCGAAACAAGCGAGCACCGCAGCGCGGCGCTCCGCCGCCGGCATCGCTTCCATCTCCCTCGCCTCGGGGCCGCCGACGAAGCCAAGCATCACGCCGGAGGAGCCGTCACGCGGTGAGCAATCGAAGGTCAGAGTCACTGGCCCGGCGTCGGTCACCGACTCGCCGCTGAGTCCCCGCTGACGCCAGAACGGGGTCTCATAAAGCGCGATGCACTTGTTCAGCCTGCCCGGCTGGAAGCGCTCGGCGAGGCGGCTGCGCGTCTCCGGCAGCGCCGGATCGAACTCGATCCGGGCGGCGATCGCGGGCGGTGCGGCGACGATCGCCGCACCCGCCTCAATCTCGAGACCGCCGGCGAGGACCCGCAACGATTCACCGCGCTGCTCGATTCGCCGCACCGGGAGGCCGAGTCGCACACGATCGCCGAGCGAATCGGCAAGGCCCAGGGCCAGCCCCTGGGCACCACCCTCGAGGCGGTCCTGCTGCGCGCCGCCCTCGGTGTCGATCAGCTTGTCGAAGCTGCCGGCGGAACTGACGTAGAAGAGGACGTGCAGCATCGAGAGCTCCTCCGGGCCAGCGCCCCAGATCGTCCGCCCGGCGAGGCCGATCAGCTCTCGGGCGATCGGGGTCCGCACGTTGGCCGCGCACCAATCGGCGAGCGTCTGGCCGTCCAGCTCGGCGGCCCGCTCCGCTGCCCACGGCTGCTCGGCGTCGACCCCGCGGGCGAGCCGGTCGATGCGACGCCTGGCGATGAAGATGTCCCAGAGCACCCCGGGGCCGAGGCGGGGGATCGTGCCCCGGTAGAGCCGCCGCCTGCCGCCTATATCGAGCAGGTTCTTGCCCTCGCCGAACTGGGGGAACATCCCGATGCCGAGCTCGGCGGCGAGCTCCTGCACTCGCGAGTGGTCGGAGCCAACCCACTGGCCGCCGAGGTCGACTTGAACACCGTCTCCGAGCGAGGCGTTGAGCAAGCGTCCGCCAACCCGATCGCGGGCCTCGAGCACAACCACCTCACGGCCGGCGTCGGCAAGCGCACGCGCCGCCGCCAGGCCGGAGAGGCCGGCGCCGACAACCGCGACGTCGGCGCTCACCGCAGCCTCAGCCATGGATCTTCTCCCCTCGCTCCAGCATGCCGATGAACTTTCGCAGCCGCCTCTCCCGCGTCTCGGCCTTCTTCGCCTCCTGCAGCCTGTAGAGGATCGCGTAGCGGTTGGCGCTGTCGAGCTTGGCGAAGAAGTCCCGGGCAGCCTCATTGTGGTCCAGCTCTCGCTGCAGGTCGTCGGGCACAGTGGCCGCGCGCTGGCCGGCGTAGGCGGCATCCCAGCGACCGTCCGCTTTTGCCGCCTCGACCTCGGCGATGCCGGCGGGGCGCATCTCGCCGGCGGCGATCAGCTCCTCGGCCTTGGCGCGATTGATCTGCGACCACTTGCCGCGTGGCCGCCGCGGCGTGAACCGCTGCAGGAAGAAGCTCTCGTCAAAGCCCCGCTTCTGGCTGTCGATCCAGCCGAAGCAGAGCGCCAGCTCCAGCGCTTCGGCGTAGTCGACGCTCTCTACCCCCGAGCCCTTCTTGGCGATCTTCAACCAGATCCCCGGCGAGCTGCCGTGGTTGTCGTCGAGCCAGGCCTCGAGCTCGGAGCGAGTTGCAAAGAGACGTACTGGCAGGTCGTCGGCCATCGCCGACAAGCATGACGCCGCGACTCAAAGGCCGACGGCGGCGGCGAGCAAGTCGACCTGGTCCGGATCGGCCGAGCAGGGGCAGAGGATCAGCTCGTCGCAGCCAGCTGCCTCGTAGGTCGCGACGTATTGCTTGACGGTCTCCGGGTCCTTGGCGGCCCCGGCGACGAGGAACCCGGCGATGTCCTCACCGAGCCAGGCGTAGTAGTCGGTGAGGTAGGCGCGCGCCTCCTCCTCGGCCCGGTCTCCCAGCGAGAAATACGCCAGCGCCTTGGTATGGGGCTCGTCCTCCCGCCCGGCCTGCGACCAGGCCGCCCTGGTCTTCTCGAGGCCCGCGGCGAACTGATCGGGCCCGGAGCCCGCGGCGATCCAACCATCGGCGAAGCGCGCCGCGCGAGCGAAGGAGGCATCGGCGTGACCGCCGACGATCAACTCGGGCACCCCCGCGACCGTCGGACCGACCTCCCCCTCGGACCAGACCTCCTTGATCTTCTCCAGCATCTCGTCCAAGCGCCGACCGCGATCAACCGGCTCGATATCGCTCACCTCGTAGTCGTCGTCGCGGCCGCCGAGGCCGACGCCCAGAGTGAAGCGCCCCGCAGAGAGCGCGTGGACGCTGAGGGCCTGCTTGGCCAGCTTGACCGCGTTGACGTGCAGGGGCGCGAGCAGCACCGAGGTGCAGAGCCCGATCCGCTCGGTGACCGCAGCCGCGGCGGCCAGCGCCGCCATCGGCTCGTAGTTCTCGTAGACGATGCGGTCGATCGTTCCCAGACTGGAGAAGCCCCTCGCGTCGGCGCGTCGCGCCCACTCGACGAGCTGGCCGCCGGTCGTACCCGGCACCGCGTTTGGCAATCCGATCGCTACGTCCATCCCGGCCTCCCTCGCTTTGCGTCCGCTCGGCGATCACATTAGCCAACCCGAATCGCCGGCCCGCTCGCTCCGCCGGACGCCCTGAAAGCCTGTCCCGGTAATGGAATCGAGAACCCGATTGGCAGCTGCCCTGACGATCCTGGCTGTGACCGTGGCCGCCCTCGCCGGCCTCGGCGGCGAGGACTCCGCCACCAGCGCCACCAGCGCGCCGGAAGCCAAACGTGACGCGATGGCTCAGACCGCGCGGGTACAAGGCGCGCCCCAGCGGGAACTGGTGCTCAGCCGCGTGGTCGTACCGGCGGGGGCCAAGCTGGCCCTCCATCATCACCTCGGCACCCAGGTGGCCCGGATCGAAGCCGGCGTCCTCACCTACACCGTCCAGCAGGGCTCGGTGGTCGTCAGCCGCGGCCAGTCCGACGCGGACCCGACCGTCGTACGCACGATCGAAGCGGGCCAGACCGGCAGGATCGAGGCGGGCGAGTGGATCGTCGAGCAACCGTCCGACATCCATCGCGCCGCCAACAATGGCTCGAAGCCGGTGGTGATCTACCTCGCCATCCTGCTCAAGGCAGGGGCGCCCCCCGCCACGCCGGTCAGCGCAAAATAGGCGGAGGGAGGAGCGCGGGCTACAGTAGGCCCAATGGACGAGCGCGATGGAGTCGGGGCCCTCACCGCGGCGATCGGGCGCTACAACGAGGCCTGGAACGCCCAGGATCTCGACGCGATCGTGGCGATGCACGCGCCGGACATGGTCTTCGCCAACCACACCGCCGGCGAGACCGCCAGCGGCGAGGAGGTGCGGGGGCATATCGCCAAGATTTTTGAGTCCTGGCCCGACATGCGGTTCGAGACGCGGCGGCTCTACGTGCGCGATGGCGTCGTGACTCAAGAGTGGACCGCCACTGCCACCCACGCCAACACACTGCGCCGCGGCGAGATCGAGGCGCCGCCCAGCGGTCGCACGGTGAGTTGGGACGGCGTCGACGTGATCCCCTTCAAGCACGGGCTGGTCAAGCGCAAGGACGTCTACTCGGACTCGGTCTCGATCCTGCGCCAGGTCGGCCTGCTCGACTGAGCGCACTAACCGGGTAGCTCACCCAGTAGGCGCTCGACCGCGTCGCGGGCGTAGCCGAAGACGGCGCGATCGCCGCTCAGCCGGTAGCGCGAGTTGGCCCCCATCACCACCGCGTAGAGCTCGAAGGCAAAGCGGGCGGGGTCGGACGAACCGGCAATCCGGGCCTGGCGCTCGAGCTCGCCGAGCCAGGCATCGAGCGCGCCGACGATCGCGTCGCGAACCGGCCCCGGGCGATCGTCGTACTCGGCCGAGGTCGCGGCCCAGAAGCAGCCGCCGGCGTACTGGTTGCCCTCCAGATGGAAGAGGTAGGAGCCGGCCATCGCCTCGAGGCGGGGAACGCCGTCCGGCGCCTGCAGGGCAGGCTCGATCACTTCCGTGCGGAAGCGTTCCGCGGCAGCGCCGACGGTCGCCAGCTGCAGCTCCTGCTTGGAGCCAAAGTGGGCGAAGACGCCGCTCTTGCTCATCTCGAGCTCGGCCGCGAGACGACCGATCGTCAGGCCCTCGAGGCCGTCGACGGAGGCGAGGTCGAGGGCACGCGCGAGAATCGCGGCACGGGTACCGGCCCCCTTGCCTCGCTCGCGCTCCACGGTCGCCTCACTCGTTGCAGCCACCCGGTCAGGGTACAAAAAAGCACGAACGTTCGTTCATTCGCTACCCTGCGCCCGCCAAGCAGCTGACCGACGAATCAGGAGGAGAACGATGGCGGGATACGCGGTGAAGAAGATCGACGACATGGAGGCGGTCTACCTCGGCGCCTTCAAGCGCGTGCGGGCGGAATTGGAGGTCGAATCGTTCGGCATTCAAGTGATCGACCTGCCACCCAACTTCGAGAACTACCCCGAGCACGACCACGCCGAAGACGGCCAGGAGGAGGTCTTCACGGCCCTGCGCGGCGGCGGCGAGATCGAGATCGACGGCGAGCGCTTCCCGCTCGACTCCGAGCACATCGCCCGGGTGGCTTCCGGCGTCAAGCGCAAGGTCTGGCCGGGAGCAGACGGCCTGCGGCTGCTGATCATTGGCGGGGTTCCCGGCGGCACCTACGAGGCGCCGGAAATCTCCCAGTTGGGCGTGCCGGACCCGATGGCAAGCTGAGCCTGGTCTCCGGTCAATCCTCCTCCTGGCGCCGCTCGTAGCCCGGACAGGCGGCAACGGGGAGCCGCGGGTAACGCGGATAGCGCGGGTCGGTGCGCGAGCGCTGGCAGAGCGAGAAGACCGACCCGCGCGTGTTCGGCACCAACTGCTGGTGGACGCAGCTGTCGCAGAGACCGGAAACTGGTCGCTCGGCCATCTTCGCCACAGGCTAGCTTTGCCGTGTGAACGGCACGGCCACGCTCTTCGACGCTGACGCCGCGGCCTACTCGGCCACGGTCGAGGTGCTCGGCGTCATCTTTGCCGCCGAGGACGACGGCTACGCGGTGCTGGAGGTCGAAGACGCCGAGTCGGGCGAGGGGTTCGCCCTCGTCGGCCCGGTCGCCCACCTCGGCGTCGGCGACCGGGCGGAAGTCAGCGGCGAGTGGCAGACGCACAGCCGCTACGGGCGCCAGCTGCGAGCACAGGGGGCGCTGCCACTCGATCCCGCCGACCGCGAGGGCCAGATCGCCTACCTGACCTCGCTGCGCCACATCGGGCCGGCGCGGGCCGAACGACTGGTCGACGAGCACGGCGAGGGAGTACTGGGCGCGATCGCGGCAAACCCGCAGGCGGTGTTCAGCTCGCTGCGAGGCATCAGCGCCGACCAGGCCGCGGCCGCAACCGAGTCCTGGCACGCCAGCCGCGCCGTGCGCGACCTGCACGTGCAGCTCGCCCCCCACGGCCTGGCCCACCTGGCGGCGCCGATCCACGCCCGCTTCGGCGAGAGCTCGATGGCGATCCTGCACGAGGACCCCTACCGGCTGACCGAGGTCGACGGCGTCGGCTTCGTCCGCGCCGACAAGATCGCCCTCGCCGCCGATGTGCCGCCGGAGTCAAGCCGCCGCGCCCAGGCGGCAGCGGTGTACGCCCTTGGCGAGGCCGAGCAGCAGGGCAACAGCTACCTGCCGATCGCGGAGCTGACGACTCGCACCGCCAAGTTGATTGGCCTCGCTCCGGATCCCGAGGTGCTCTGCGAAGCGAGCGGCCTGGTCGTCGACGAGGGCCGCCTCTACCGCCAGCTCACCCACGCCAGCGAGCTCGCCGTGGCGGCGACCCTGGCGACTCGCAGCGTCGCCCCGCCCCACCTCGACCATGACCCCGGCGAGGCGCCCGCCCCTGACGGGACGGACACCGAACTGACCGATGAGCAGTGGTCGGCCGTGCGCGGCGCCTTCGGCGCCCGGATCTCAGTTCTCACCGGCGGCCCCGGTGTCGGTAAGACCGCCTGCACGCGGGCAATCGTCGAGGAGGCTGAAAGCGCCCACCTGCGCATCGCCCTCTGCGCTCCCACCGGTCGCGCCGCCCGCCGGCTCGAGGAGGCGACCGGTCATTCGGCGCAGACGATCCACCGCATGCTCGAGTGGAGCCCCGGCCGTGAGCCGGCCTTCAAGCCGGGCCACCCGCTGCCCGCCGAGCTGGTGATCGTCGACGAGTCCTCGATGCTCAACCTGCGCCTGATCGAGGTCCTGCTCGGTGGCCTCGCCGAGTCGACCCACATCGTCTTCGTCGGCGACGCCGACCAGCTGCCGCCGATCGGTGCCGGCAAGCCCTTCGAGGACCTGATCGCCGCCGAGATCGTCCCGGTCGTCCGCCTCACCCAGATCTTCCGCCAGGCCGCCCGCTCGATGATCACCACCGCCGCCCACGAGATCAACCAGGGCCGCGAACCCCATCTCGAGCCGGGTGAGGACCAGGACCACGACTTCTTCTTCATCGAGCGCACCAATCCCGAGCGAGCCCTGGAGGCGGTGGTCGAGGTGGTGGCCGAGCGCGCCCCGAAGCGCTTCGGCGTCGACCCGATCCGCGAGGTCCAGGTGCTGGCGCCGATGTACCGGGGGGCGATCGGGATCGACGCCCTCAACGAGCGCCTGCAGGCAACGCTCAACCCCAATGGCAAGCGCGCGGTCGGCGAGCGCTTCCGGGTCGGCGACCGGCTGATCCAGACGCGGAACTCGCACGAGCTCGGCCTGATGAACGGATCGATCGTCTTCCTGCGCGCTGACGATCCCACCGATGAAGAGATCGTCGTCGACACCGACGAGGGCGAGGTACTGACGATCCCCTACGGCGAGACCGCAACCCTGCGGCTCGCCTACGCGATCTCGGTGCATAAGGCGCAGGGCTGCGAGGTCCCGGTCGTGGTCGGCGTCTGCCACCGCTCGCACTCGCGGATGCTGACCCGCCCGCTGCTCTACACGGCGATCACCCGGGCGCGCAGCAGCTGCGTCCTGATCGGCGACCGCGCGGTGCTGGGCGCGGCCGTCCGCCGCGACGACAGCGGCGGACGGCATTCCGGACTGGCCGAGCGCCTGCGTGGATAACCGCCCACCCCTGCTCGAGATCGGCGTCACCCTCGCCGGCATTGCCCTGCTGGCCGGGCTGGTCTTCGCCGTTCCCGCCCTGCACGACGCTGCGGTCGCGGCGGTTCACGGCGACACCGATGAGGTGCGCCGCGAGATCGACAGCCTCGGCATCGCCGGCCCGCTGCTGATCCTCGTCCTCGCCCTGATTCACGCGGTGGTCTTCTACCCGGCCGAGATCGTCGACGCTGCGGCGGGGCTCGTCTACGGCTTCATCCCCGCCCTGGCCCTGATGATGCTCAGCTGGCTGCTCTCGGGCCTCGTCTGCTTTGCGATCGGCCGCTCGGTGGCGAGGCCGCTGCTCGACCGCTGGCTGGGCCGCGAGCGCTTCGAGCGAATCGAGGCCAGGATCGAGCGCGGCGGCCCCAAGGTCCTGATCGCCGCCCGCCTGATCCCGATCTTCCCCTTCAGCCTCGTTTCCTATGCCGCCGGAGCGGCCCGGGTGCCGGTCTGGCGCTTTGTCTGGACGACAGCGGTCGGCTACCTGCCGATCACGGCGATCTCGGTCTACTTCGGCACCCAGCTCGACCTGCTCAGCGGACTTTTTTGACCTTGAAGCGGTAGCTGGCCGGGGTCTTGTCGCCGTTGCCTTCCGCGTCCAGGGCGGCGACCCTGACCATGTGCCAGCCGAGTGGGAAACGCCGCGCCAGGCGTTCGGAGCAGGGCCTGAACGGGGCGCTGTCGATACGGCAAACGAAAGTGACACCGTCCTTGTCCGAGCCGAAGAGGAACACCGCCCTCGCCGCGCGGGTCTGGGTGCGGATGATCTTCGCCGGGCGCTGCAGGAAGAAGGTGTGAGGGAGGACTACGGGCTTCGGTTCTTCTTTTTCGGGCTGCTGCGGGATGGGCGGCGTTGGCGTCGGGCCACCGCCTGTAGGTGGGGCCGGCGGAATCTCGCTTCCCCAGTTCCCCGGGGCCGCGGCTTCGCTGGGTTCGACTTCGGATTCGGGCGGCTCGCAGGTGGGACCAGCTTCGCCCGTTTGAGCAAGCGCTTCTTCAATCGCACCGACCGCTTCGACCAGTCCCGCGCCGACATCACAAGAACCGAACGTGCCGATTGCACCGACTTCGGCAGCGCTGGCGACGAGCTCTCCGCGGACGTCTTCCGGTTCGGCGGCGGGTTCCGCATCGAGCATCAGGGCTGCAACGGCCGCCGCGTGCGGCGCTGCCGCCGAGGTTCCGCAGAAGTGCCAAGCGCCGAAGACGAAGAAGGAGAAGAACGTCGTCTTGCCGCAGTCGGTCGCGACCAGGTCGGGCTTCGAAAGCTCTTCCGGGAGACCGAGTGGCGCGGCTGGGGTGTCGTCCACCACCGGGCCGAAATCGTGGCGGACCGGCCCGCGCGACGAGTAGTCCTCCAGTTCCGATTTGTCGCCGAAGAAGACCGCTCCGGTCGAGATCGCCGCGGCGGTGCCGCTGTGACCGAAGATCGTCGGGCCGACGACATCTTCGCCACTCGAACGCGGGTACTCAGTGGCGGAGACACCGCCGCCGTTCTGGATCAGGGCGAACTTGACCCGCGGGGTTGCCCCGGAGAAGCGATTGATGACGAGCTGCACCGTCTTCGTGCTGCCGCTCGAATTCGGCCATTCGAGAACCTCCACCGGAGTCTGGCTGATTTCGACGTTGTCTTCGCGCGATTCGAAGCCGACGAGGCGGTTGCCGGCAGAGTCGAGCAGGAACGCGTCGAGGTCGGTGTCGACGCCGTTCCACGGCTCGTCCCACTGCAGATCGAGCGCCAGCGTCGCCCCCGCTTCCACTTTGACGCCGAAAGTCCGGTCCACCGCCGAGCCCGGGTTGAAGTCGAGGCAGTGCGTGGCTTTTGCCCCCGAGATCGCCTGAATGGCCGGCGGACAGCTCCCCGCGTCCCTGTAGCCGGGGGTTTCCCATGAGGCGATGTCGTGGCGTTCTTCGTCTTCCTCTTCTTCGATCAGGTTGTTGTTGCCGGCAGCAGAGAAGTAGGTGGCGCCGTCTTCGACGACTTCCCCGACGGCAACCGCGATCGGCCCATCCTGGAAGAAGGGCTCACCCGGATAGAAGACGTCGTCGGCGATCACGTCGGCGCCAGCCGTGGCCAGAGCCCTGATGTTGTTGGCGAAGGAGATTTCCCCGTTGAAGGCGGAGGCGAACTGGAGATCCGCTCCCGGCGCGAGGTCGTGGACGATCTGCGCCATCGCCCGGCCCTCATCACTGGCTCCCGCGGCATTGCTCTGTTCGCTCAACACTTCAACCGGCGTGGTGTGGCCGCATTCGTTCTCCGTGCCCGGAAGGTCGGCGCTTTTGACGTCATCGGCAGCTTTCGTCTCGATCGGTTCACCGTCCTCGTCCTCAGTTGCCTGATCAAACGAGTCGGAAAGGATGCCGACGGTGATGCCAGCTCCATCGACGCCGGGGTTGGCTTCCCTGGCAGCATTGGCTTCCAGCTGAACATCGCCCTCGGAGACATCCGCTCCAGAGGGGCAGGTCGCCGCTGTCGCCACCGGCGCCAGTACTGGAGTCACACCCTCCACCCCGGGCCGAGCAGCGATCGCACGCAACCTGGACGGGTCCGTGGCGACGGTGACCGTTTGGTAGCGACGGCTCACGGCGACGATCGTTGCACCGGCCTTGCGCAGATCCTCACGCACCGACGACGCGCCACCGGCGAAGCGAACGTCGACCAGGAGGCGGCGGCCCCGGCGCGCCAGGCCATCAGGGGCGAGGCCGAGCGCCTTGGCCTGGGTGGCGGGAGGGGCGTCGCGCAGTGAGGCGCCGGCGAGCTTGGCGAGCCGGGGCGAGAGGTCGCCGGATCCCCGCATCGCCGCTGCCGAGCCGGGCAGCGCCGCCATCGCAAGAACGAGCAGGGCGGTCACGAAACCTCCCACCCACCCGCGGGGACTGTGCGTAGACGTCATCTGGTCACCGTATCGACTGGTCTCCTAGCTTCCTGAAACACGGCTGGACGGCGATCCGAGCGCCGCGCCCCCGGCTTAATCCCTGCTACGGTCCCCGCGTTAGGTCGGATTGATATCCGGCAAAAAGTCGTGTCTAGCGCTCGCGTCGTTGCTTTACCGAAGCCTCCGCGTTCGCAGCACAACAAGTGGAGGCAATAAATGCCGACTGGAACAGTCAAGTGGTTCAGCGACGACAAGGGCTACGGGTTTATCACGCCCGATGACGGCTCGAAGGACGTCTTCGTCCATCACAGCGCCATCCTCGGTGAGGGCTTCAAGTCCCTTGCAGAGGGCGCCAAGGTGACGTACGAGTCCGAGGAAGGGCCCAAGGGCCCAGCCGCTGCGAGCGTTCAGCAGACCTCGTAGTCGCGTACCGAACTTGAGTAGTTACGGGGCCCGCCGCAAGGCGGGCCCCGTTTTTGTCACGAGATTCAGGCAATTGCGAATCGCGCACCGCACTCCCCTCTTCCTTCCCAATTCATGACCACTCGAAACGACCTGAGAAATATCGCGATCGTCGCCCACGTCGACCACGGCAAGACGACGCTGGTCGACGCGATGCTCTGGCAGTCGGGCGCCTTCCGCAAGGGCCAGGACGTGGCCGAGCGGGTGATGGACTCGATGGACCTCGAGCGCGAGAAGGGCATCACGATTCTCGCCAAGAACACCGCCGTCAACTACGACGGGGTGAAGCTGAACATCGTCGACACCCCCGGCCACGCCGATTTCGGCGGCGAGGTCGAGCGCGGCCTGACCATGGTCGACGGCGTGCTGCTGCTCGTCGATGCCTCCGAGGGACCGCTGCCGCAGACGCGCTTCGTCTTGCGCAAGGCACTGGAGGCAAGGCTGCCGGTGATCCTCGTCGTCAACAAGGTCGACCGCCCCGACGCCCGCATCGCCGAGGTCGTCGACGAGGTCTACGAGCTCTTCCTCGACCTCGACGCCGACTCCGAGCAGATCGATTTCCCGATCGTCTACACCAACGCCAAGGCCGGCTGGGCCGCGCTCGAGGAGGGAGTCGAGGGCACCGACCTCTCCCCCCTGATGAACCTGATGCTGGAGAAGATCCCGGCACCCGAGTACGACCCCGACCACCCGTTGCAGGCGCACGTGACCAACCTCGACGCCTCGCCCTACGTCGGCCGCCTGGCGCTCTGCCGGGTCCACAACGGCACGATCCGGGCCGGCCAGCAGGTCGCCTGGTGCCGCGCCGACGGCACGATCGAGCGCGCCACCGTCTCTGAGCTCTACATCACCGAGGCACTGGAACGGGTTGCCGCTGAGGAGGCCGGTCCGGGCGAGATCATCGCCGTCGCCGGGATGGAAGAGATCACGATCGGTGAGACCCTTGCCGACCCGGCGGATCCGCGCCCACTGCCTGTGATCACCGTCGATGAGCCCTCGCTCTCGATCGTGCTCGGGATCAACACCTCCCCCCTTGCCGGCACCGAGGGCAGCAAGCTGACCGCCCGCCAGGTCCGCGATCGGCTCGACGCCGAGCTGATCGGCAACGTCTCGATCCGAGTCAACGACACCGAGCGCCCCGATGCCTGGGAGGTGCAGGGCCGCGGCGAGCTGCAGCTGGTCATCCTGCTGGAGCTGATGCGGCGCGAGGGCTTCGAGCTGACCGCTGGGCAGCCCCGAGTGCTGACGCAGGAGATCGACGGCAAGCTGCACGAGCCGGTCGAGCGGCTCTCGATCGACGCCCCCGAGGAGCACGTCGGCACGATCACCCAGCTGCTGGCGGGTCGCAAGGGCCGTCTCGAGCAGATGGCCAACCACGACACCGGCTGGGTGCGGATGGAATACCTGGTGCCGGCCCGCGGCCTGATCGGCTTCCGCACCGAGTTCCTCACCGAGACCCGCGGCACCGGCGTTATGCATCACGTCTTCGAGGACTGGGAGCGCTGGGCGGGTGAGCTGCGCCTGCGCCCGACCGGCTCGATCGTCGCCGACCGCCGCGGTAAGAGCGCCGGCTACGCCCTGATCGGCATCCAGGACCGGGGCACCCTCTTCATCGGCCCCGGCGAGGAGGTCTACGAGGGGATGATCATCGGCGAGAACGCCCGCGCCGAGGACATGGACGTCAACGCGACCAAGGAAAAGCAGCAAACCAACATGCGCGCCGCCAGCGCCGACGTGCTGGAGCGGATGGCACCGCCCACCCGCCTCTCCCTCGAAGCCGCGGTCGAGTTCCTGCGCGAGGACGAGTGCGTCGAAGTGACGCCGGAGTCGGTGCGGCTGCGCAAGGTCGAACTCGACAAACTGAAACGCCAGAAGGCCGCCCGCTCGGGCGGCCGCGCCGCCTAGTCGGGCCCCTTCGTCGCCCCCGCGCGGGAAGGCAGCTCACAGCAGAAGACCGCCGAGAGCGCGGAGACGCCCTCCAGCTTGGCCTCGGCCAGGCGTTCGGCGCTGGCCGCCTGAATACTGAAGACGGCGTCGAGCGCTTCGGCGTGGATCCGGACGAGTTCCTCCCACCCCTGCTCGTCGACCTGGAGGATGGTGCGACTGGCGTGCGCATCGTCGCGCGCGACGAAGGTCCCCGACGCCAGCGCTTCGTCGACGTCGCCGCTGACCGTCTGCGCGATCCAGATCAACAAGCGGCGGCGTTCGGCGAGGCTGAGATCCGCCATCTCCTCATCCGACCAGATGACCGGAACCGCAGCCCGGTAGCGCGGTTCGACCTTACCCCGGTTGAGGACCTCGCCGGTTATCTCGACCATGCCCTTCTCGAGCATCCTGTCGAGGTGCTCGGCGGCCAGCGGCTGCGAAAGCTCCAATCTCTCCGCGATCTCGGCGACACCCGCGGATCGCTCATTGAGCAGGACCAGCAGGCGAAACTGCACGGGATCTGTCCCGAAACGCTGCGACCACCTCTCGACCCCAAGTTCGTCGTCATCGTAAAAACTGCCCACGGACCCCTCCTCGCTTGACTCCGACCGGCCCACCTTAGCTGTCTTGACTGGTCAGAAAAAAAGAGCCGCCGGGACCTGCCCGGCGGCTCTTGACCAGGGGCCCCTGCCCCAAGCGGTGTGGACTGCCTAGACCGTGGCGGCTGCCTGCTCGGACTGGCTGCCCTCGGACGCCTTGGCGGCCTTTGCCTCGGCCTCGGGAGTGGGCTCGCCGACGGCGCGCGGCAGCAGCACTTCTTTGGCGATCACCAGGCGCTGGATCTGGCTGGTCCCCTCGTAGAGCTGCATGATCTTGGCGTCGCGCATCAGCTTCTCGACCGGGTACTCCTTGATGAAGCCATAGCCGCCGTAGACCTGCACGGCGTCAACCGCGATCTCCATCGCCGAGTCGGCGGCGAAGCGCTTGGCCATCGATGAGACCTTGCTGTTGCGCACGCCCTGGTCGAGCATGACCGCCGAGTTCCAGACCAGCAGGCGGCCGGCCTCGACCTTGGTCGCCATGTCGGCGATCATGAACTGGATCGCCTGGTGCATCGCGATCGGCACGCCGAACTGGACCCTTTCCTTGGAGTACTCGGTGGCGTACTCGAGCGCCGCGCGGCCGATGCCGACGGCCATCGCCGAGACGCCGGGGCGGGTGCGATCGAGGGTCATCATCGCCAGCTTGAAGCCCTTGTTCTCCTCACCGAGGAGGTTCTCGGCCGGGATCTCGACTTCGTCGAAGGAGATGGTCGCGGTGTTGGAAGCCCGCTGGCCCATCTTGTCCTCCTTCTTGTCGACGCTGACCCCGGGGAGGTCGGCATCGACGACGAAGGCGCTGATCCCGCGGTGTCCACCCTCGGGATCGGTCTTGGCGTAGACGGTGAAGTAGTCGGCGTAGGTGCCGTTGGTGATGAAGCACTTGGAGCCGCTGATGACGTACTTGTCGCCCTTCTTCACGGCCTTGGTCTTCATCCCGCTGACGTCGGAGCCGGCGTCGGGCTCGGTCAGACAGAAGGAAGCGAGCTTCTTGTCTTCGGTCAGCATGCCGAGGTACTTCTTCTTGGTCTCCTCGGAGCCGCCGAGCGTGATCGGTGCCGAAGCGAGGCCGTTGGCCATCAGCGTGGTGCCGATGCCCGAGCAGCCCCAGCCCATCTCCTCCTCGATCAGGCAGCCGGAGAGGTAGTCGAGGCCGGGTCCGCCGTAGGCCTCGGGGATGTGGGTGTTCATCAGCCCCACGTCCCAGGCCATGTCGATGATGTCCTGGGGCCAGGTTCCGTCCTTGTCGTACTCCCAGGCAACCCTGCGCATCTCTTTCTCGGCAAAGTTGTGCGCGAGCTCGCGCAGGTCTTTCTGTTCGTCGGTCAGGGTGAAGTCAACCACTGGTCGAGGCTCCTTCTTGGTCGTTGCGTAAGCCTTTGGAAATGCGGCCTCGCCACGGGGCGACGACCACCGATTGACTGGTCAGTCAACCAAGGCAAGGGTATCGGATAGCGGCGCCCGAGCGATAGCCCTACCCTTGTGTCGATGGTCTGCCCACTGGGATTGACCTACTTGCAGAGCGGCTACGTGATGGCCGCCATCACGCTCTTCGTGCTGCCCCTCGCGGCATTCTGGTTTGCCCGCTCCGGCCCGGCCTGGAAAGAGCTCGGCAAAGGTCGCTTCGGGGTCATGCAATCGATGCCGCCACCGCGCCTGGCCCAGCCCTCGCCCGAGATCGACCTGGCAATCCAGGCGGCGGAGGCACGACAGATGCTGGAGGCGAAGTCCTACCGGCGTACGCGGCGCGGCGAGGAGCCGCTCGACGTCGAGGCCGAGATGACCGCCCTGCTCGACACCGAGCTGAGCGGCAAGGGCCGCAAGAAGCGCAATCTCGACGAGAAACTGCGGGCGGAAGTACGTCAGCTCGTGATCGCCCGCAACGAACGGCGCATGCGCCGCGGCGCGGAGCCACTCGACGTCGAGGCCGAGGTCGAGCGACAGGTCGCCGATTTCATAGGATTGGGCAACTGATGGCCGGCGCCGCCGAGGAGAATCTCTACGAGGTCGAGGAGCTGCTGATGCAGCCCGGGACCTACTTCAACCCGCAGACCGAGGTGCTGGTCGTCGTCGACGACTCGACCTCGCTCGACCAGGAGGTCTTCAACATGGAGGCCTACGAGGGCGCCGAGTGGGTGCGCATCTCCGACGAGGTCCCGGTTGACGAAGACGGCCGCGACCGGGCGCTGGAGAGCTTCCAGACCAGCTATCACCCCGGGGCCAGCGGCTCGGTCTCGGAGACCGCCCTGGAGCAGGGCGACGACGAGCTCGATGAGGACGAGGACGGCCAGGACCCCGGCCGCGAGGACGTCGAGTAGATGCTCGAAGCCGGGGCGAAGGCGCCCGACTTCACCCTGCCCGACCAAGGCGGTAACGAGGTAAGCCTCTCCGGCCTGCGCGGCGAGACCGTCGTTCTCTATTTCTATCCGCGGGCTGACACCCCTGGCTGCACGACGCAGGCCTGCGGCGTGCGCGATCGCAGCGGCGAGTACAAGGTGGCTGGCGCCCGCGTGATCGGCATCTCCCCCGACAAGGTCGACGCCGTCGACAAGTTCGCGCGCAAATTCGACCTCGACTTCACCCTCCTGGCCGACGCCGACCACGCCGTCGCCGAGGCCTACGGCGCCTGGGTCGAGAAGTCGATGTACGGCAAGAAGTACATGGGCGTGCAGCGGGCGACCTTCATCGTCGGCCCCGAGGGCAAGATCGCCAAGGTCTTCCCCAAGGTCTCGCCGAAAACGCACGACGACATCGTGCTCAAGGCGCTGGCTGAGCTCGCTGTCGCCTGATTCAGGCGCCCACAGCGACAAAGATGATGAAACTGGCGTAGAGCGCGAACCAGGTCACCACGGCCGGAAGTCCGAAACGACCACGGCGGTGCAGGACCTCGTAGGCAAGCAGGCCGCCGGCGAGGCCGAGGCCGACCGAGACGGCGGCGTTGGTGCTCAGGTTCCAATCGGTGAAGACGAGGCCGATGCCGACCGGGATCGTCGATTGGAAGACCATCGCGCCGCTGATGTTGCCGAGCGCCAGCGAGTCCTTGCCGTCGCGGACCCAGAAGAAGCTGTTGACCTTCTCCGGCAGCTCGGTCGCCAGGGGGGCGAGGACAAGTGCCAGCACCACGGCCTCGACGCCGAGGCTCTCGGCGATGTGGAGCAGCGACTCGACGAAGAGGTGGGCGCCGCCGACCATCGCGCCGAGGCCGACCAACAGCTGCAATATGCAGAGAGCAAGAGCGGGGTCTTCGCGCCGCTCGGAGCGCCGCTCGAAGACCAGCGGGTTGAGCGTCTCCTCGTCCTGCACCTCTCCCCCGGCGCGCAGGGTGCGGGCGATGTAGACCGGGTAGGCGAGGAGGACGAGGATCCCAACCGCGATCCGCAACGGGTCCGGCGCACCCCAGCCCAGGGCCAGGGAGAGGGCGAAGAAGGCGAGGAAGAAGAGCAGGTCGCGCTCGAGGGTCGGCCTGTGGGCCTTCAGCTCCAGCCCCTGCTCGCGCCGCTCGCGGTAGAGGTAGGCGAAGAGCCCAACCAGGCCCATCGCCAGGGTGGCGAGCAGGAAGGGGGCGCCGACTATGGCACCGATCGCGACTTGGTCCCCACCCTCGGCCGTACCGACCAAGGCGACGATCGCGATCAGCGTCTCCGGCATCGCCGTGCCGACGGCGGCCAGCAGGCTGCCGACCGCGCCCTCGCCGAGCTCCAGCCGATGGCCGATCCACTCGACGGCGTTGGTGAACAGCAGCGCCCCGGCGAGGATCACCGCGAAGCTGACAAGCAAGAGGAGGCCGTCCGCCACGCAGACAGCCTAGGCGTAGTAGAAGGCGATGCCGAAGACGGCGTAGACGGCGAGCAGCTGCACGCCCTCGAACCAGGTCGACTCGCCGTCCTGGGTGACGTAGTTGGCGATCAGGATCGCGATCAGGATCGCGCCGAGCTCGAAGCCGTTGAAGACGAGGGCCAGCGGGTGCGGACCGAGGAAGAAGGAGGCGAGGACGAGGATCGGGGCGACGAAGAGCGCGACCTGGGCACTGGAGCCGATCGCGATGTTGACCGCGAGGTCCATCTTGTTCTTCATCGCGACCAGGACCGCGACCCAGTGCTCGGCCGCGTTGCCGACGATGGCGACGACGATCACGCCGATGAAGAACTCGGAGAGGCCGACCGCGTGCGAGGCCTCCTCGATCGAGCCGACCAGCACCTCCGACATCAAGCCGACCAGCACCCCCGCCCCGGCCAGGGCCAGAACCGACTTGCGGGTCGACCAGCCCCAGGTTCCCTCGTCCTCGTACTCGGGATTGAAGATGTCGCGGTGGGTCTTCAGCGAGAAGAAGAGCCCGGCCACATAGGTGGCGATGAGGACGATCGCCACCGCCAGCGAGAGGTGCTCGACCGGCGGGCCGTAGTTGACGGTCTCGGCACCCGGCGAGGGCAGCCCCTTGCCCTCGACCAGCTCGAAGATCGCCGGCATCACCAGCGCCGCGCCGGCGAGCAGCAGCATCGTCGTCTGGATGCTCGCGGTGGTGCGGCTGAAGGTCTGCTTGTCGCGCCCCAGCCCACCGAAGAGCATCGCCGCGCCGAGCACGAGCAGGATGTTGCCGATGATCGAGCCGACGATCGAGGCCTTGACCACCTCCTGCAGGCCCTTCTGCAGGGCGAAGAGGGCGATGATCAGCTCCGGCGCGTTGCCGAAGGTGACGTTGAGCAGCCCGCCGATGCCGGGGCCCGAACGGGCCGCCAGCTCCTCGGTGGCGCGGCCCATCAGCGCCGCCGTCGGCACGATCCCCAGGGCCGAGGCGGCAAACACCGCCCCGGCGGCGGCGCCGATCACGTCCAGCACCACCGCCAACGGGATCAGCGGCGTCAGCAGATAGGGCCAGCCATATGGAGTGCGGAGGAACGCGACTACTGGAGGTGCCCCGTGCAGTCCTGGATGTCAACCGGCGTGTCGGCTTCACCCAGGCATTCGTAATAGGACTCTTTGCCGCCACCCGAGTTGCTGTTGCCGCTGCCACCCGAGGAGCCGCCGCCGGCGCTGTCAAGGCCTTCCAGCAGACCACCGAGACCCCCCACACCGCCGCTGTTCTGGAAAGCGCCGAGCAGTTCGATCGGGTTGACCCCCAGCTTGATGAAGAGGTCGCTGAGCGGCCTGGCATTGCCCGGTGCTGAGATCGTCTGCTCCTCGTTGACGCCGGTCAGGGTCAGGTCCAGATCGAGGTCGACCCGCTTCGCCCCGGTTTCCGAGTCCTTCGGCGGTTCGATCGTCGCCTGCGCCGAGATGCGGCGGACGATGTGATCGTCGCCGACGTACAGATCGACGTGGGCAGACTTGATCGAGTCCCGCACGGTGCTCTTGGCTTTCTCGAGTTCCGCCGCCGAGGGAAGCGGGCCGGCCGCTTCCAGCTGTTCGCTGCAGGCGGGGTCATCGACGAGCTTGCTGACCGCTTCGACCGCCGCCGGCCCATCGAGGTCACCGCTGATCTTGGTCGTGCTCGTGCCGCCGACGTCGGCGCTGCCTTCGTCCTTGAGGCCTTCGACGAAATCGGCAAGTTCAAGACCGCTCGCGGCCTCCTGACAGGCAGCGATTTCGCTCGACTGGTTCTGGCCCCCACCCTGCTGTTTGAGCAGCGATTTGACGAAGCCGAAGGTGGTCGAGTCGACTTCGTACTCGGTTCCTTCGTAAGCGACGTAGGCCTTGCTGCCGAGCAGGGTGACGCCGCCTTCGCGGTTCAGGTCTTTGCCGCCGAGCGATCCCTTGGCCGAGGCGGCGAGGTCCAGTTCGGGCAGCTCCGCGCCGCTTTCGCTCTGGAACGGGCCGGAGAGCTTGACGTCGAACTTGCCGCCTTTATCGCCCTGCACGTCGACGTCGACGGCGAGGTTGATCACGCCGCTTTCAATCCCCTGCAGCGTCGCTTCGTCGACGACCGACTGCGGATCGTCGCTGCCGCCGCCGCAGGCGGCAAGCGCCGACGTCAACGCGATCAGCGCGATGAAAACGGAAAGGATGCGAACTCTGCTCAAAGCTGTGGGCCTCCTGGACGAGGATCGGGTTGGCGAAGCAGTAACGCTAGCGGGTGCGTCCTAGCGAATCGTTTCCAGGGACCGCGGCGCTTCTTCGGGCAGCTCGATCTCGCGCGGACTCTCCTGGGTGAAGTTGACCGCCAGCGGGAAGAGCAGGGCGCCGAGAAAGATCAGGATGATGCCGGCGGCGACGAGCCAACGGGCCGAGCTGAGGTGGCCGAGGATGCCGATCGCGAAGCCGATCAGCATCAGCGCGATGTAGGGGCTGGCGCTGTGCGGCAGCAGCGCGGCGAGCGGCAGGACGAGGTCGAGCACAGCGCCGATTATCATCGCCCCCATGGCCGATGGGTCCGCAGCTGAGGTTAAGAAGGCGCTCGCCGAGGTCGGCTACCTGGCCGACGAGCCCGCCGCGCTGGTCTCCTTCCTCGCCCAGCGTCTCGGCAAGCCGGTCCTGGTCGAGGGCCCGGCGGGGGTCGGCAAGACCGAGCTGGCCAAGGCGCTCTCCCGCGCCACCGGTCGTGAGCTGATCCGCCTGCAGTGCTACGAGGGCCTCGACGAGGCCAAGGCGCTGTACGAGTGGAACTACCGCAAGCAGCTGCTGCGCATCCAGGCCGGCGGCGAGGACGGCTGGGAGGACGTCCACGGCGACATCTTCGACAAGGAGTTCCTGCTCGAGCGGCCGCTGATGCAGGCGATCGCCAGCCCCGAGCCGGTGGTGCTGCTGATCGACGAGATCGACAAGACCGACCAGGAGTTCGAGGCGATGCTGCTCGAGCTGCTCTCCGACTTCCAGATCACGATCCCCGAGCTGGGCCAGGTCTCGGCGACGACGATGCCGATCGTGATCCTCACCTCGAACAACTCGCGCGAGCTGACCGAGGCGCTGAAGCGCCGCTGCCTCTACCTCTGGCTCGACTACCCCGACCTCGAGCGAGAGATGGAGATAGTCCGCCTGCACGCGCCGGAGCTGCAGGAGTCGCTGGCCCGCCGCATGGTCGAGGTGGTGCGGATGATCCGCGACCTCGATTTGAAGAAGCCGCCCTCGATCGCCGAGTCGATCGACTGGGCGCGCACGCTGCTGCTGATGGGGAGCGAGGACATCGATCGCGAGACCTTCGAGCAGTCGATGTCGATCATCGTCAAGCACCGCACCGACATCGAGCTGGTCGCCGAGCGAGTCGGGGTGAAGCTTGCCGAGCCCGTACGGCCCCAAGGCTGAGGCGGGCCCGCCGGGGCTCGCCGCCAAGCTGCTCGGCTTCTGCGAGGAGCTGCGCAGCGAGGGCGTCGCCGTCGGCACCTCGGAGATCCTCGACGCCTTCGCCGCGCTCGAGGAGGTTGCCTGGACCTCGCGCGAGGACTTCCGCGAGGCGCTGGCGACGACGATCGCCAAGTCGCAGGAGGACCGCCGCCTGTTCGAGCTGCTGTTCGAGCGCTGGTTCTTCCGCGCCGCCGAGACCGAGGCGGTGGCGCGGGGGGTCGAGGAACGCGAGCAGCGCCACGAGGGAGCCGAGCGGCTCGACATCGACGAGCTGCGCGAGCAGGTGCGCCAGGCGATCATCGAGGGCGACGAAGACGCGTTGCGCGACCTGGCGCGGCTGGCGATCTCCGCCTTCGGCAACCAGGGCGAGGGCTCGGGCGTGGTCGGCGTCGACGTGCAGCGGATCCGCCGCACCTTGGGACTGGCGGCGGGTACCCAGGCGCCGGCCGAGGACGGCGCCGCCGAGTTGCCGCCGATCGACCGCGAGCAGCTCAACGCCTTCGAGCGCCACCTGCGCCGCGAACTCGAGCGCGACCTGATCGAGCGCACCTCCACCCTTCCCCCCTCGCGTCCGCTGGCCGAGCTCGACCGGGCGCTGCCGACCAGCCCGACCCAGGATCTGGCCGCGGTCCACCGCGCCGTCTCGCAGATGAAGCGGCGGCTGGCGACGCTCGGCCACGAGCAGCGCGGCCGGCGCAAGGGCCGCAGCATCGACGTGCGGCGAACGATGCGCGGCTCGCTGGAGACCGGCGGTGTGCCGATGCACCTGCGCTACCGGCCCAAGCGCCCGCGGCGGCCGGAGATCTACGTGCTCTGCGACGTCTCCACCTCGGTCACCTCGGCCAGCGTCTTCTTCCTCTCCGTCCTGCACGCCCTGCACGACTCCTTCCGCAAGCTGCGCAGCTTCGTCTTCATCGAGCGCATCTCCGAGGTCACCGACGTCTTCGAGCACGAGCGTGACTTCCGCGTGATCGCCCAGCGCATCTCCAGCGAGGGCGGCGTTGCCGACGTCTCCGGTTACACCGACTACGGCCGCGTCTGGCTCGAGTTCCTCGGCGAGATCTCCGACGATCTCGACCCGCGCTCGACCGTGATCGTGCTCGGCGACGCCCGCACCAACGGCCGCGAGCCCCACGCCGACGTCTTCGCCCAGGTCTCCGAACGGGCCGGGCGGCTCTTCTGGCTCAACCCCGAGCCGAAGCTCTACTGGAACTACGGCGACTCGGTGATGGCCGCCTACGAGCGCTACTGCGACGGCGCCTTCGAGTGCTGGACCACCCGCCACCTGGAGAACTTCGTAAACGTCGTCGCCGGCGGCGTCCCCGCAGCGGACTGAGGAGGAATACCGCCGGGAGACTCGTAAGCATCTGCACAAACCCGCGACCTAGGGGGAGAGATGCCACCGTCCTACCCAGTCTCGTTCTCAGTCGACTACCCGGAGCGTGAGCTCAACCGGCTGTCGACCTTTTTCCGGATCTTCGCCGTGATCCCGATCGCGATCGTCGCAGGGCTGCTGCCTGGCTCGGAGCTCGCTGGCAGCACCGGCGGCGAAGCCTACGGCGGCGCGATCGCCGCCGGCAGCATCATCTTCCTCCCGATCGTGCTGATGCTGCTGTTCAGGAAGGTCTACCCCCGCTGGTGGTACGACTGGAACCTCGAACTGCTGCGCTTCGGCAACCGGATCGGCGTCTACGTGCTCTTGATGGACGACGAATATCCCTCGACCGAGAAACAGCAGGCGGTCCGCCTCGACTTCGCCTACCCCGATGCCGAGCGCCTGCAGCGCGGCATGCCCCTGGTCAAGTGGCTGCTGGCGATCCCGCACTACATCGTGCTCTTCTTCCTCTACATCGGCGTCTTCTTCGCCGTGATCGGGGCCTGGTTCGCGATCCTCTTTACCGGCCGCTACCCGCGGGGAATCTTCAAATTCGTCGAGGGCACGCTGCGCTGGCACAACCGCGTCGTCGGCTACGCCTTCACGCTGGTCACCGACGACTACCCGCCCTTCCGGCTCTCAGCTTGAGGCGACCGACCCGGGGGAACTAGACAACGAGCGCAGGGGCCAGGTCGCTTGCCGACGTCTCGATGTGTTCCGGGACGCTGATCGTGATCTGGCCGTCACGCTCTATCAACCACTTTGCGTTGACGATGGTGATACCGATGATCTCGCCCGGGCCATCGAGCATGACAGCATGACCCTCCGGCGTAGCGAGCGTTTCTGCCGCCGGAACGGGCTCCCCTCTGTGTAGATAGAGGACGTCCCCGTCGGCGTCGTAGACAACGTCATCGAATTCGTGATTTCCAATGCGAATTCTCATCGCCTGCGCCGTTGCCTTGGGTCGCTCGCCTGAGGGAATGCCGTGACGACGCGATCAAAATCCCCAGAGAGCTCCAACACGACGCGGATCCATCCATCTGGCCCGCCCTGCCGGAACAGCCGCTCCCTACTGGGCCTGGCATCCGGTTCTCGGTAGGTGGGGAATTCGATAGTCAGCACAATCTCCAGCAACAAGTCGGCCATACGAGGGTGTCGCTTCCGCACATGCTCCCAGGCGTCCCAAGTGAGTTCAACCGGACGGCCGTCTGGCCCTCTCACCAGCAGATACATGGGAGATGACGCTAGGGCTCATCGGCGCGCGCGTTACTCGCAAAATCACACGAATGTGCGACGCAACCCGGCGGCAGTCGCTACCGGGCGGCCCAGGCGTCGGGTGAGGCCGCCAGGGCCTGAACCTCGCTGGGCAGCTTGCCGGCGACCAGGTCGGCGAGGGTGACGTGCTCAAGCACGGTGCGGAGGCTGGCGCGCACGGCGATCCAGACCTCCTGCAGGTGCTCGGCGTTGCCGCGGTACTCGATCGACTCCGGCGGCGCCGACTGGACGTGGGCGATCGGCCCCTCGACGGCGCGGACGATGTCGGCGATCGTCACCTCCTCGGCGGGCTTGGCCAACCAGTAGCCACCCTTGGCGCCACGGCGGGCGCGCACGATTCCGGCGTGCTTGAGCTCGAGCAGGATGTGCTCGAGGAACTGCAGGGGGATGTCCTGCGCGTCGGCGAGCTTCTCGCCCTTTACCGGACCCTCCTCGGCCGCGGCAAGCTCCGCCGCAGCCCGCACCGCATAGTCAGCCTTCGCCGAGACACGCATATGGCAGCTAGTTAATCAGTCAGCCGGCTGCATCCGGCGCCAGCGCCGCCGCGCGAGCGGCGGCTTGCGCTTCGCGCTCGCGGCGCCGGTGCAGCCAACGCGGGGCGGCGAGGATGGCACCAAGGCCGAGCGCGGCAACCGCGGCGGCGATCGGCCAGACCGTCGGGTCGCCCTTCTGGATCGTGACGATGCCGGAGCCGACGAGGACGACGCCGAGGGCGGTGCGAATGAAACCCGTGGGCGCCCTGTCGGAGAGGGCGGCGCCGATGACCACGCCGGGAATGGAGCCGATCAGGATGTTGGCGGCGAGGACGAAATCGACGTTGCCGCCGACCCAGTGAGCGATGCCAGCCGCCCAGAGCAGGATCGCGGCGTGAAAGACGTCGGTGCCGACGACCTTCTTCGGCGCCAGGCGGTAGACGGCGATCAGCAGGATCGCGATCACGGTGCCCGAGCCGGCCGAGGTGACGCCGATCACCAGGCCCGTCGTCGCCCCGATCAGCACGGCGGCGACCTTGTGCCGCCGTTCGACGTCGAAACGGTCGCGCTCGTCGACGAGGTCGCGCAGGATCAGCGCCCGGGTCAGGGTGATGATCCCGACCATCAGCAGGGTCCCCCCGAGCACGGCGTAGACGAGCGAGTCAAGGCGGTCTTCGCCGATGTGACTCTCGAGCACGGAGACGATCGCGACCCCGAGCACTGCCGCCGGCACGCTGCCGATGGCCAGCCACTTGACCAGGTCCATGTTCACCGTCTTCATGCGGAAGTGGCGCCAGCCACCAACGGTCTTGGTGACCGCCGAGTAGAAGATGTCGGTGCCGATCGCCGTCGTCGGCTGAATGCCGAAGATCAGGATCAGCAGCGGGGTCATCAGGGATCCACCGCCCATGCCGGTCATGCCGACGAGTACGCCGATTCCTAGTCCGAAGACGATGATTGCCGGGTCCATATGAGTTCCGCGCTGGGTGGTTATCGACTTTCCTGACCTTGTTGGTCAGGAGCACGGAGTGCGCCAGGATACCAATATGCCCACTACGGAAGCCAGGGAATTCGCCGCCGCAGCCGCATCGCCTGCCAGCAGGAGCGCGGCCGGCGCCGCTGTCTCGATCCGCGACCTGGCTCATTCCTACGCCGAGCTGCGCACGATCGAGCGGCTTGACCTCGATCTACCGGCTCATGGCGTGCTCGGCCTGGTCGGCCCTTCGGGATGCGGCAAGTCGACCCTGCTGGAGCTGATCGTGGGTCTGCAGGATCCAAGCCGGGGCGAGATCGTCGTCGGCGGTGGCATCGAGGCGAGTAGCCGGCTCGCCCACTGCGCCTTCATGCCCCAGCGCGACCTGCTGCTGCCCTGGCTCTCGGCGATCGACAACGCGGCGCTGGCACTGCGCAACCGCGGGGTCCGCCGCGGCGAGGCGCGGCGCCAGGCGGGCAGGCTCTTCGAGCGCTTCGGGCTGACCGGGTTCGAGCGCTCGACGCCGGCCGAACTCTCGGGCGGTATGCGCCAGCGCGTCGCCTTTCTGCGCACGCTGATCGCCGGCAAGCCGGTCCTCGCCCTCGATGAGCCCTTCGCCTCGCTTGACGCGATCACGCGGGCGGAGATGCAGCAGTGGCTCGCGGGGGCATTGGCGGGCGATCCGCGCACGGTCGTTCTCGTCACCCACGACATCGAGGAGGCGCTCTACCTCTGCGACAGCGTCGCCGTGCTCTCGGCTCGGCCGGCGCGGATCGTCGAGCAGCTCAGCGCCCCCGCGCCTCGCGCGGCCGATCGCGACGAAGCCGTCACCGACCCCGCCTTCGTCAGCGTGCGCGAGCGCGCGATGCAGGCACTGCGAGGTCAAGCCCGATGAAGCGCTGGCTGCTCCCCGCTGCAGTGATCGCCGGGCTTCTCGGCGCCTGGCAGATCGCCGCCAGCAGCGGCGCCCTCGCCGACCTGCTCAATCTCGAAAGCTTCCTCGTGCCCTCGCCGGCCGAAATCGCCGAAGCACTCTGGCAGAGCCGTTCGCTGCTCGCCGAAAACACCTGGGTGACCCTGCGCGAGATGCTGCTCGGCCTCGCCTGCGCGGTGATCGCCGGCCTCGCCTTTGCCGTCGCCCTGCACCTATCGGAGAACCTGCGACTGGCCTTCTACCCCCTGATCGTCGCTTCGCAGACGATCCCGATCATCGTCATCGCGCCGATCCTGGTCGTCTGGTTCGGCTACGGCATCGGCCCGAAGCTGGCGATCGTGGCCCTGCTCTGCTTCTTCCCGATCGCCCTCAACACCTACGACGGCTTGCGCTCGGTCGACCCCGAGGCGACCAAGATGATGCGCAGCCTCGATGCCTCGCGAGCGCAGATCCTCTGGCGGGTCGACGCCCCCTCCTCGCTGCCCTACTTCTTCAGCGGCACGCGGATCGCGGTCGCCTTTGCAGCGATCGCCGCCGTCTTCGGCGAGTGGGCCGGATCGGACTCCGGCCTCGGCCACCTGATGCTGCAGGACAATGCCCAGCTGGAAACCGCGCGCCTCTTTGCTGCCGTGCTCGTGCTCTCGGTGATGGCGGTCGGCCTGGTCGGCCTGGTCGCACTCGCAGAGCGTCGCGTCGTCACTTGGCGATAGAAAGGGGGGAATGAAGCGCGCCCCCATCCCGGCGGTCGCCCTCGCCATCGCCCTGCTTGCCGTGGTGCTGGGCCTTGCCGCCTGTGGCGAGAAGAGCGAGAGCCTGAGCGGCGAAGCGCAGCCCTTCACGCTGACCCTCGACTTCTACCCCAACCCCGATCACGCCGGGATCTACATGGCGCAGAAGCTCGGCTACTTCGATGAAGCCGGGCTCGACGTCACGATCCAGACCCCGTCGGACCCAGCGGCGCCGATCAAGCAGGTTGCGGCGGGCCGCAGCGACCTGGCGATCTCCTACGAGCCCGAGGTCATCCTGGCCCGGGAACAGGGCCTCGGCGTGCAGGCCGTCGCCGCCCTCGTCAACCGCCCGCTCACCTCGATGATCTGGCTGAAGAAATCCGGCATCCAGGGGGTCGCCGGCCTGCGCGGCAAGACCGTCGCCACCGCCGGCATCCCCTACCAGGACGCCTACCTGAAGACGATCCTCGGTCGCGTCAGTCTGAGCCCCTCGGCGGTCAAGGTCGTCAACGTCGGCTTCGGCCTGCTGCCGGCGCTGCTCGGCGGCCGCGCCCAGGCAATGCTCGGCGGCTTCAGCAACGTCGAGGGCGTCGACCTGCGCCTGCGGGGCAAGGAGCCCGTGGTCACCCCGGTCGACAAGCTCGGCGTGCCCACCTACGACGAGCTGGTCCTGGTCGCCAAGGGCGAGCAGCTCGACGCGGACCCGCAGGCGATCCGGCTCTTCATCGCCGCGCTCGCCCGCGGCACCGCAGCCGCTGCCAAGAACCCGCAGGCCGCGGCAAACGCGCTGCTGGAAGCGAACCCCGACCTCGATCCGAAGCTGACCAAGGCCGAGCTGGCCGTGACCCTGCCGCTGCTCGGACAGGCGCCCAGCGAGGAGCGCCCCTACGGCTACATGGACCCCGCCCAGTGGCGCGAGTTCATTGGCTGGATGCGCGACAACGAACTGATCGAGGGCCTGCCGGTCACCTCCGACCTGCTCAGCAACGACTACCTGCCGGGCGCGATTCCCGAATAGAGCGGCGCCCCTTCGCCGAGCAGGGCGGAGATCTTCTCCGCCGGCAATGCGCGCGAGAAGAGGTGCCCCTGGGCGTAGTCGCAGTCGAGCCGGGTCAGCTCCAGCATCTGCGGCTCGTTCTCCACGCCCTCGGCGATCACGTCGAGGGAGAGAGCGCGCGCCATCCCGATGATCGCCTCGACGATCGCCGTGCGCTCCTGTTCGACCCCGAGCGCGTCGACGAAGGAGCGGTCGATCTTCAGCGCGTCAAAGGGAAAGCGGTTGAGGTATGCGAGCGAGGAGTAGCCGGTGCCGAAGTCATCGAGGACGAGGCCGACGCCGATGTCGCTCAGCGCTTCCAGCGTGCCGGTCGCGGTCGCCGACTCCTCGACCAGGACGCTCTCGGTCACCTCGAGCCGCAGGTGGACCGGGTCAAGGCCGGTGCTGGTGAGGATCTCGCCAATTGAGTTGGCCAGTTCGCGGTTGGTCACCTGCCGCGCCGAGAGGTTGACCGAGACGTCGAAGGGGCGCTGATCGGGGCGCAGCTCGTGCCACTCGAGCACCTGCCGGCAAGCGCTCTCCTGCACCCAGCGCCCGATCGGCTCGATCAGGCCGCTGTCCTCCGCGATCGGGACGAAATCACCGGGATCGAGCAGGCCGCGCTCGGGGTGGCGCCAGCGCACCAGTGCCTCGAGGCCGGTGATCTCGCCACTGCGCAGGGCGATCAAGGGCTGGTAGTGCAGCTCGAGCTCGTTGCGCTCGAGCGCCTGGCGCAGCTCACGCTCGACCTCGAGTCGCCGCAGCGCACCGGCCCGCATCTCGGCATCGAAGAGCTCGCAGCGGGCCCGTCCGCGTTCCTTGGCTCGGTACATCGCGGCGTCGGCGTCGCGGATCAGCAGATCGGCGTCGATCGGTTCGCGGGTCGAGGGCCGGGCGACGGCGATGCCGACGCTGGCGCTGACGAAGTGCTCGACCCCACCCATCGCGTAGGGCTCGGCGAAGGCCGCCGCGATCCGATCGGCGATCGCCACCGCCTCGTCCTCGTCGGCGAGGCGGTCGACGAGGATGCCGAACTCATCGCCACCGAAGCGGGCGACGATGTCACCGGGCCGCAGGTGACCGCGCAGCCGCGGCGCCACCGCCTGCAACAGCTCATCACCGGCGTGGTGGCCCATGCTGTCGTTGATCAGCTTGAAGTTGTCGAGGTCGAGGAAGAGAATCCCGACCGGCGAGCCGGAGACGGTGCTGCGCTTGAGCGCATCGTTGAGCGAGTCGACGAAGCTGAGCCGGTTGGGCAGGCCGGTGAGCGGGTCATGCAGGACGCGGTGGCGCAGGGCCTGGTCGGTCGCGTGGCGCTCGATCGCGTCGGCGAGCACGTTGGCCGAGGCCTGGACGAAGTGCACGTCCTGCGGGGTGAAGCGATTGGGTTCGGTGGAGTGGATGTCGAGCACGCCGAAGGGCTGCTCCTTGCCGTCGATCAGCACGGCGAGGCTGCTGCGCACGTCCATCACCCGCAACGCCGGTGGCATCGAGAAGCGCCGCTCCGCCGACCAGTCATCGACGATCACATGCAGGCGCGAGTCGAGCGCAGCACCGGCGTGCGAGTCGCGGGCAGCCGAGGCCCGGGCCGCACCGACGACCCGATCCTCCAGCCCGGCGCGCAAGCCGAGGCGGCGACCGTCGCGGCCGATCTCCCAGATACAAGCGGCGTGGACACCCTCGATCTCCTGCAGCAGCGAGACCGCCTCGCGCATCAACCCCTCCGGATCGCCGTCCTGCAGGGCGCGACCGCCGAGCTGCGCCACCGCGGCCTGCTGCGCAGCGGCTCGCTGCAGCTCCTGCTCGGCGCTCTTGCGCTCGGTGATGTCGTAGAGGACGCCGTGCCAGACCTGCGTACCGCTTTCGTCGGGCTCGAGCACTGCCTCGTCGAGGATCCAGACCGTGCGGCCGTCGCGGGTGATCATGCGGTAGTCGACCGGCGGCGGGTTGCGGGTCCCGATCGTCTGGCGCGACTCCTGGGAAAGGGCGCGCTCGCGATCGTCGGGGTGCAGGAGGCGCGCCCAGAGGCCGGGGTCGGCGAGCCATTCCTCGGGGGTGTAACCGAGGATTTCCTCAACCTGCGGGCTGACGTAGCGCCAGCGGCCGTGCTCGCCGAGCTCGGAGGCGTAGACGATCGCAGGCAGCCGCTCGATCAAGCGGCGGTAGTCCTCGCCACCAGCCGAGATCTGGTCGAGGAACTCGTTGACGCGTTTTTGGGGCCAGGCGCCGCCCCGTTTCGAGCTCTCCATTTGCTCGCTTATCGACCGTAGCCACGCACGCTTGAGTTCAGCCGCAGAAGGCCCCGCTAAAGACCGACCGTCCAAGCTCCCGCCAGGCCTCGGAAAGGCGCGTAAGGAGCGTAGAACTCCTCCACCTCCTCGACCGTCGCCCGGCGACCGAGCCGGGCCAGGCGACCGACCAGCTTGAGGTAGATCAAGTCGCCGGCGGGCAGCGAATCGGGGTCGCCGCGACCGAAGAGTCCGAGGCACTGCACGGTCCAGGGACCGATCTCACGGATGCCGAGCAGGCGCCGATCTGCGGCCGGCTCGCCAAGGTCGCAACGACCGCCGGCGACCTGGGCGGCAACCGCGCGCAGGGCGATCGCCCGCTTCAGCGCCAACCCCATCGACTCCAGTTCGACCGGGGCTCGCCCGGCGATCAGGTCAGCGGTCGGAACGTCGCGCAGGCCGCTTCGTCCCGGCCCGAGCCGCGGGCCCCAGCGACCGACCATGCGGCGCTGGATGCGAGCAGCTCGCCCGGTCTCGATCAATTGCTTGACCACCGCCCAGGCGAGCGCCTCCCAGGGCCAGGGACGGCGGCGTGGGCGCAGGTGCGGCCGGCGGCGCAGCAGCGGCCCGAGCAGCGGGTCGCCTTTGAAGCGGCGGTAGAACTCGCCGAGGTCATCGTCGACGCCGAGCGCGAAGCGCATCCGCTCCAGCGCCAGCTCCAGCTCCGCAGACCCCGCCTCACCACTGGATTCCATCCCCGGGCCCGGAGCAGCAATCTCCTGCGGATCAAGCGCCTCCGCCCGCAGCGCAACCCGATCCCTACCCGGCTCCCAAGCACGCACCAACACCGGGCTGCCCTCGACGTGCAGGAGGCGCGAGGTAACGCCGCGCTCGACCCGCATCACGCCGTCCTCGCTGCCATAGCCCGGCAGGCGAAAGGGCGACGGCGGTCGCACTTCTACTTCAGCGCTCACCGACCCAGCAGGTGAACGTCGACCAGAAAGGAGCGACTGGCGACGACGTTGGGCCGCTCTCGGCGGCCGAGGCGGCGCGGAGCGCGTTTGCGACTGGCGACGGCGCCAACAGCGCGGACAGCCGCCACCGTCGCGGCGCCGGCGAGCACGCCGCCCGCCGCGGCCATCACCGCGGTGCGTGCCTCGTTGCGCACGGCAAGCGGGGCGGGACTCTCATGGGGAAGGACGCGAACCGAGACCGGCTCCAGCTCCATATTGCTCACCCGCTCGACCATAGCGATGCTCGCGGCGCGCAATCGCGAGGACCCCGCACCTTGCGCAGAACCGAGCCGGCTCAGGCGTTCAGGGACTTCTCGTAGACGCGGTACTTCTTGACCACCTTGCCGCCCATGCCCTCCATCGCCCGGTTCATCGCCTCGTTGGTCTCGAGGATCCAGCCCATCTCGCCGCCTTCGATCAGGCCCGGCCCGGCGGCGGTCTCGAGGTGCTTGAGGTAGAGGCCGGCGGCAACACCGCTGTGGCGATACTCGTGCTTGACGCCGAGCGCCAAGACTCGCAGCTGATCGATCTTGCGCTTGGCGAGCAGGAACTTGAGCCAGCCGAAGGGGAGCAGACGACCGTTCAGCCTCGCCAGTGCCTGATTGATGTCGGGCAGGGTGAGGGCGGCGCCAACCGGCTCGCCATCCTTCTCGGCGATGTAGGCCCAGTCCTCATCGAGGACCTGCTTGAGCAGTTTGGCGTGGAACTCGATCTCGGCATCGGTAGCCGGGACGAAGCCCCAGTTGCTGCCCCAGGCCTCGTTGTAGACCTCGCTGAAGGCGCGCATCTCGGCCGGCAGGTTGCCGAGGCTGATGTTGCGGATCACAACCCCTTCGTCACCCAGGGCCTTCTCGGCGGCAGCGTGTATCGCCGGATCAAAGCTCTCGCCCTGCTTGAGGTCGCCGAACTGCAGTTCCCACATCAGCAGGTCCATCGCCTTGCCGAAGCCCTCGGCCTCGATCAGCTCCTTGTAGAACGGTGGCTGCCAGTTCTCGAGGATCATCGGCCGCAGCTCGTAGCCCTCGATCAGTACACCGATCTCGTCGTTGGTGGTGAAGTCCATCGGACCGAGCACGCGGCTGCGGCCCTTGTCGCGAGCCCACTCGCTGGCCGCCTCGAGCAGCGCCGCGGCGACCGCCTGATCCTCGTCAGTCTCGAAGAAACCGAACATCGCATCGCTGCCGCCCTGGGTCTCGTCCCAGTTCCGGTCGACCTGGGCGCTGATCCGGCCAACCGGCTCACCGTCGCGTTCAGCGATGAAGTACTCCGCCTCGGCGTGCTCGAAGAAGGGGTTCTTCTCGCGGTTGAGGAACTCCATCCGCTCGAAGATCAGTGGTGCGACCCACTGCGGGTGGTCGCGGTGCAAACGGAAGGGCACCTTGACGAAGCGCTTCAGCTCGCGCTTGCTGCGGACCGGCCGAATTGACACGCTTGCCACGGGGCCCTGAACCTACACTCTGGCCATGAGCGAGACAGCGAAGGTCCCCGTCGACGTTTTCGAGAAGGCGCGCAACCACGACCGCCTCGAGCAGCTGGAAGCGGCCAAGGAGCACGACCTCCTCCCCTACTTCCGCCTGCTCACCTCGCAGGCCGGCCCGGTGGTCGAGATGGAGGGCCGCGAGACGATCATGCTCGGCTCCAACAACTACCTCGGGCTGACCGGCGATGAGCGGGTCAAGCAGGCGGCGCGCGATGCGCTGGAGACCTACGGCACCGGCGTCACCGGCTCGCGCCTGCTCAACGGCACGACGCCGCTGCACGTGGCCCTGGAGAGCGAGCTGGCCGAGTGGATGCGGGCTGAGGACGCGATCGTCTTCTCGACTGGCTACCAGTCGAACCTGGGCACGATCGGCACGATCCTCGAGCCGGGCGACACGGTGATCGTCGACTCCGGTGATCACGCCTCGATCCTCGATGGCTGCCGCCTCTCCGGCGCCAAGCTGCGGCCCTTCCGCCACAACCGCATGGACAAGCTGGAGAAGATGCTGCAGCGCGCCGCGGAGGACGGTGGCGGCGTGCTGGTCGTCGTCGACGGCGTCTTCTCGATGGAGGGCGACGTCTGCGACCTGCCCCGCATCGTCGAGCTCTGCAAGGGCTACGGGGCGCGGCTGATGGTCGACGAGGCGCACGGCGCCGGTGTCCTCGGCGCCCGCGGCGCTGGTGCCTGCGAGCTCTTCGGGCTCGAGGACGAGGTCGATCTGCGCATGGGGACCTTCTCCAAGAGCCTCGCCTCCTGCGGCGGTTTCGTCGTCGGCCCGGCCGACGTGATCGAGTACCTGCGCATCTCCTCGCGCTCCTTCGTCTTCAGTGCTTCGGCGGTGCCGGCAGCGGTCGGCGCCGCCCTGGAGGCGCTGCGGGTGATTCGCAGCGACGGGCCCAAGCTCTTCGAGAGACTGCTCGCCAACGCCGAGTACCTGCGTGAGGGCCTGCGCCACCTGGGCCTGAAGGTGATCGAGCCGGGAACGCTGCCCGACGGAACCGTGGCGACGACGCCGGTGGTGCCGGTCATCGTCGGCGACGACTGGCAGGCGGTTCTGCTCTGGAAGGCGCTCTTCGACGCCGGGGTCTACACCAATGTCGCGATTCACCCGGCCGTCCCTCCCGGCGGCGCCCTGCTGCGCACCAGCTTGATGGCGACCCACGAGCGCGAGCACCTCGACGGCGCATTGGGAACGATTGCCAGAGTGATCGAAGACTTTCCCGAACTACCCCGCTCGGGGTAGTTTCGGGCCTGGCTGAAACCGGGTAGGCCCGGGGCGGTCACGAAAAAGGTGCTCTTAGCGACAGGCCTGGGGCGACTTTCCATCCGACGGGGTTGACGCTCGCCACCCAGAAGCCATAGCTTGGCCACGCGCCGATCGCATCCCGGGGCAGGGACGCGAATGGTGGAGCACTCAACTCAGCCAGGCCGAGGTTCGCCCCTCCGGTTCGGTGCGCAGAGCTACCAGTCAATGACCCCGAAGGGAGGAGTCCCAGTGGACGCTGCTTCAATCGCCCCTGCTCAGACGACCGCTTCCGTAATTCAGGCCCCGCAACACATGCAGGCGCTCGCACGCGCCAACCGAGTACGACTTGCGAGGGCAGAGCTGAAGCGCTCAATCGCACGAGGTGATGTCGACGCGGCAGACGTTGTGCGGGACTGCCCCTGGGAGACCGAGAGCATGACCCTGGCCGAGCTGCTGACCAGCCAACGCCGCTGGGGTCGCACCCGCGCCCGCAAGTTCCTGATCGGGCTCGCGCTCAACGAGAACAAGAAGCTCGGCACGCTCACCTCGCGCCAGCGCAGCCTGCTCTCCGCCGAACTGGGCTCACGCGAGGAGATTCTGGTCTGACGAGCCGGGTCAGCCGCCGCCCAAGCGGCCAACCTTGAAAGAAAGTCCGCCTGAGGCGCGCTGAAAGGCGCGCCTCAGGGCCAGGAAAGCAGCGAGGAAGGCAACTGCGCCGACCGCCAGGCAGACCGCCAGGATCAGGTTGCCGAGGTAGAAGAGACCGCCGGTGACGAGGACGAAGACCGTGCCGGCCAGCAGAGTCGTGTGCGAGCGGTAGCCGGCGAAGTGCTCGCGCACGGAGACCTCCAGGCCACCCAGCCCGGCCAAGACGACGCCGACGCCGATCGCGGTCGGGTTGGCGCCGATGAGGCCGATCACCAGCATCACGATGCCGGCGAGCACGGTCAGCTCGGCCAGCGGAAAATTGCCCCAGGGCGCCGGCGGTCGCTCCTCTGCGCCCGGTTTATCGCTCAACGGCCGCAAGCCGTCCGGATAACGGACATCCGGAGGAGACCTTGACGCGCCACCAACCCATCAGCATCCCCAGCGGCCCGAGGCGCGGCCTCGAGTGCCAATGGCCACAGCCAGGCTCACCGACATCGGCGCGCGAGATCCGCACCCACTTGTGATCAGCGGGCGCCGTCAGCATCTGCTCGAGCAGATCGCGATTGCGGGTCTCCAGTTCGTCCTGTTCGCGCAAGGCGTGACGTGCCTGGCCAACGCGATCGGAAAGCGCATCGCGAACTCGCTCGAGCTCCTCGAGCCCCGCAATCCGCGGTTCCGCAAAGCCGGCGGAAATCGCGGTGTTGAGGGGAAGTCGAGGAAAGGCCTCAGCGCAGAGGCGGGAAAGCTCGTGCTCGAGGCGGCCGATCTGGCGGCGCAGCTCTGCGCGCGCGAGGCGCTCGTCGCCCCCCACTCGAAGCGTCGTCAGCGTGTCTCGATCGAGTAGATCCGGCATAAGACCCGAATCGAGTGTAAATCACCCTGCCGCGGCCGAAAACGATTAACCGGTTAAGGAATGCGAGCGCATCACTAGGCCTCGATCGCCGCGCTGGCGATCCAGAGCGCCTCATCGACCGCTGCCTGCGGTACGCCCTTCACCTGCACCGCGACGATCGCGATGCGATTCGCATCCGTATCGATCTCACGGTCACTCGCCGGCCCGCCGAAGAGCAAGGCCAGCGGCACTCGACCATCGGCGATCGTCAGCGTGCCCTGGGCCAGCTTGGCCGGCTTGCCCGGCAGCGACTCACCGGGCGCCGAGTCACGAATGCAGAGCTCGCCCTGAATCCGAGACATGTCGAAGACGCGCAGGGCGACGCCGGTCTCAATCGTGGCGATCGTGAGCGCATCGACGGGCAGGCCGTGGCTGACAAAGGCGCCGTCGTGCAGGCGATCGAGCGCAAGCTGCTCGATCGGAGTGCGGGTTTGATCGGGGTCGAGACCGATCTGACGGAAGAAGACACGGTAGGCCCAGGGGATCGGCCGCTCGCGCAGGTGGATCGCGTGCGAGCCATAGAAGCGATCGGAGAGGTCGCGCAGGCGACGCCGCACCGGCTCGGGGCTGCGCGATTGCTTGCCCTCGAGCTCGACCCAGGCGATGCCCAGGCCGGGGAACTCAGCGGCAATCCTCGGTGAGACCCAACCCTGCTTGGGAGAGGGCTCCCAACCCAAGTCAGAACCGGCAGCTTCGGAGCGACCCACTCAGCCGACCTCCGCCTCGCGGGTGGCCCGCAAGAGATCGTCGGTGCGGGCTTCCAACTGACGTGCGGTCAACTCACCAACCGTTGCGTCCCACAGGGTGCCGCCGGGGTACACGTAGGCGAAGGTCGGGCAGCCACCCACCCTGTAGAGGCCCGCAACCGCCCCATCGTGGTCGTAGCCGACTGGCATCTCCCAGCCGTTGCGATCGATCAGCTCACGGACGGTGTCGCGATCGTCGCGAATATCGAGGGAGAAGAAGTTCACCCGCCCACGGTAACGCCGATAGACCTGATCGACCACGTCCTGCTGTTCGCTGCAGTTGCTACCGCCGCGCGAGAACCAGAACGAGATCACCAGCGGCCGCGCGAAGTAATCACAGATGCGCAGCGCGCCGGGGGTCGAGATCCGGCAGGCGGGCTCACGCTGCGCGGACTTGGGGCAGGGCGTCTGTGAGGTTTCGCAATCGTCCTGGGCAAGGTTCGCGTCCCCTTCAAGCGGCCCGTTGGCGCGGGGGACAGCGAACTCGGGCAGAGCCCAGCGGCTCTCCAGCTTGTCGAGCCCGAGGATGCCTTCGTCCTTGTCCCCCAGCGTGTTGATCACCGCGATCAAGATCACGGCGGCAAAGATCAAGCCGACGACGAGCGAGTAGCGATCCCTCACCGCTGCTCCAGCCAGACCAGCGCGGCGGGCAAGGCAATCATTACGCCGAGCAACGCCACAGCGAGGTCGATCACGGTGACGAAGCCAAAGTCCCGCAACATGCCGACGTCGCTGACGATCAGGACGGCAAAGCCGGCGATGACCGTCACCGCTGAGGCGAAAACGGCGGGGCCGGTGCGGGCGTAAGCGGCCCGGATCGCCTCGGCGACGTCCAAGCCCCCGCCCCGCTCCTCGCGGAATCGAGCCGAGAGGATGACGCTGAACTCAGTTGCGATCGCGATCGTCAGCGCCCCCAGCGCCGCCGACATCGGGTTGAGCGGGATCTGGCTGAGCCAGAGGACCAACGAGGACCAGCCGGTAGCGAGCAGCACCGGAATCAGCGGTATCAGCGCCCGGCGCCACGAGCGGTAAGCGAGGAGCAGCACCAAGGCCACCGCGACGAGCCCGGCCAGCGTCAGCCAGTAACGGCTGCTCGAGAGGTCGGAGGCCGCGGCGGCGGCAATTACCGGCAGCCCGGCAAAGCGCACCTTCACTCCCGCCGGCGGCCCACCCGGTGAGCCGGACTCCCCCACCTCCGAACGCACCCGCTCGATCAGCGCCTGCTGTCGCTCCAACGACTGCGATCGGATCCCGAAGCTCAGCAGTGCCAAGTGTCCCGGCAACCCCGTCCGCGGATTGACTGGGGCCAGCTGCGCGAGCGAGTAAGCAGGCAGTTCCCGCAACGTCGCCCGAACGTCGCGCTGACTCGAGCTGCTCCTCCCCCTTACCGCTGACGAGGAAGTCCGAGAGCGCCGGCCCAGGGCAGATTTCCGCCTCCAGACAGCTCGGCCGCGGCTCCGTAAACCCGTTCTCCCGCAGCACCCGCTGCTTGAAGTCCGCCATCCACCGAATAGTCGCCGGATCTGAGAGATCCTCAGCTTCAACAGCAACCTGCAACTGCCCCGACACCCCGGTCGCCTCCTGCACCGTCTCCAGGTCCTGTATCTCCCGCAGACCTTGAGGCGCCAGCGAGCGAATGTCGGACACGGTCTCGATCTGAGTGCCAAGCCCCCAGCCCAGCACCGCCAGCGCCCCGCCAATCGCCAACACCCGCCGCGGATGCCCAAGCGCGATCCCGACGACGCGCTCGGACGGCAGGAGGGGGTGCCCCGGATGCGCGCGGCGTCCTCTTTTTCGCCCTGCCCACTCAGCGAGTGCCGGGAACGCCGTGGCGAAAAACCCAGCAAGCGGAGGGGCACCCCCTCCTGCCGTCCCGGCCCGCAGGCTAAGAGCAGCGAAGCCTGCCGTCAGCGCAAGGATGAAACCCAGGGCGATACCGAGAATGAGCAGCAAGCCGAAACCCCGCACCATT
Organism: uncultured Solirubrobacterales bacterium; assembly: GCA_963701265.1. Classification (GTDB taxonomy): domain Bacteria; phylum Actinomycetota; class Thermoleophilia; order Solirubrobacterales; family 70-9; genus VRUE01. Next base: position 896,075 of record OY969581.1, on the reverse strand, counting down.
GGGATCGGCGAAAGCTGGAGCGCCAGGAACCCAGCGGCTGTCGCGAGACAGGCCGTGGCAATCGTCGGGCCGGCGCGGCCCGCCGCGTTCCGAGCGGCCCCCAAAGGCTCGGCGCCGCCAGCGACCCCCTCGTCATAGCGCGCCTGCAACTGAATCGCGTAGTCAACGACCAGCCCGATCAGGATTGGCATCGTCGCGATCGAGGCGATCGTCAGCGAGCCGCCGACGAGATCGAGCAGACCGAAGACCAGCGCCACCGTCGCCAACGCGATCGCCAGCGGCAGCAGACGCCAGCGTGAGCGGAAGACCAGCAGCAGCGTCAGCCCCATGACCAGGATCGCGACGGCGAAGAGGATCAGCAGCGCCCGCTTCAGCGCCCCCGTGATCCCTTCGATCACGATCGGTGCGCCGCTGACGGTGTAGGTGCCGGCTCCGTGCAAGCCGAAGCAGGCCTCCGGCTGCCCCTTGTAGGTACAGGCCTGACGCGGGGTCGTGTCGTCAACCGCTTCCCGGATCAGCTCCAACGCGCGAGTGCGTTCGCCATCACTGAGATCGGGCCGCAGGCGCAGAACGATCTGGGTCGAGTGGTTGTTGGGAAAGAGGTAGGCCAAGCGCGCCTTCGGCGTGCCGCGACCACGGCGCAGGTCAAAGACAACCGAGGCGAGGAAATCCGGGTTGCTGATGCTGGGCACGCTGGTGATGCCGTAGCGAGCAGCTACCTGGAGCAGGAATTCACGCAACTGGGCGGGCGGCACGCTGGCAGCGAGCCGCTGCAGCTGGCGGTCGATCTGGATCACCGCCTCGTTGAGGAAGGTGCCGGGCCCGGCGAGGAACTGCACCGGGTGCAGCTGCGCCAGCTCGGCGCAGGGCCCGGGAATCGGCTTGGCGCCTTTCGGCACCTTGCCCGAGAGACAGCCCTCGAGCCGCAGCAAGCGACCGAGGTTGGGCGTGAGGATCAGTTCCTGCAGGTCGCCCTCGGCAACCACGACCACCGGTTCTTCGCCGAAGACTTCACGCACCCGTTCGGTGGCGCGATAGCTCTCGCTGTCGCGGTCGAGGAGGGTGTCAGTGCCGGCGTCGGTGGAAAGCTGGGTCGCGGCAAACGCCGCCGCGATCGCGAGTACCGCCGAGACCGCAAGGACCGCCCGCGCGTGGCGGACAGCCCACGCCGCGATCGAGCTCAATCCATCGAGAGCGGGCCGGTGACGTCCGCGTTGAGGAACTGACTAACGAAGCGGTTTTCGGAGTCGAACAACTCCTCCTTCGGACCCGACTCGACGATCTTGCCGTTCCAGAGCACGGCGATGAAATCGGAGACACGCCGGGCGGTGTTGAGGTCGTGGCTGATCACGAGGTAGCAGCCGCCGTTCTCCTCGTGCACCTCGCGGACGAGCTCGCAGAGCAGTGCCGTGCGCACCGGATCGAGACCTGAATCGGGCTCGTCGAACATCACGATCGCCGGTTCCAGCACCAGGGCCCGGGCGAAGCCGGCGCGCTTGCGCATACCGCCGGAGAGCTCGTTCGGCATCTTGTAGATCGCCTCGCTGAGCCCGACCTCCTTGAGCCGGCGGTTGCAGATCTCGCCGATCTCTTCCTCGCTCTTGTCGGTGTGCTGGCGCAGCGGGAAGGCGGTGTTGTCGTAGATGTTCATCGAACCGAAGAGGGCGCCGTCCTGGAAGAGCAGGCCGAACTTCTTGCGCACCTCGAAGAGTTCGTCGTCGGTCATGTTGGGGATCGACTCGCCGTGCACGAGCACGTCACCCGAATCGGGATAGAGCAGGCCGACGATGTGCTTGATCAGCACGCTCTTGCCCGTGCCCGACGGACCGAGCACCATCGAGATCTGGTCCTCGGGCAGGCCGAGGTTGAGGCCGTTGAGGATGCGGGCGCGGCCGAACTGCTTGACCAGGTCGATGATCTCGATCGCGTCCTCGCCGCCGTGGTCGCGCTTGCGGCCGGTGTGGAAGCGGTAGGGGTCCGACTCGCTCGGGTCGACGCCGGGGATGACGAAGTCACGCCCCATGGTCAGGCCGTCCTCGCTGACGTAGGGGTCGCCGTTCGGGGGCGCGGGCGCAACCGGCTCCGCCGCCTCGGCGGTCGTTTCCGCCTCTGCCTCGAACTCGGCGTCGTCGGGTCGGGTCGGGTCGTCCATGCTCATAGCCTAGTCAGCCTCCTATCGGTGCCCGCGGGTTGGCTCCCCAGAAGACAAGGGTGCCAAGCATCCCGATGATGTGAACCAAGACGATGTTGAGGACCATCGACTTCGCGGTGGCGGTGCCGACCCCGACCGGGCCGCCCGACGCCGTGTAGCCGTAATAGCAACCGACCATGACTATGGCGGTGGCCATGAACATGCCCTTGATCAAGCTGAAGAACAGATCTGGCGGGTTCTGGAACATCCAGAAGATCAGCAGGTAGCCACCCGAGGAGACGTCGCCGATCTGCTGGACGACCGCCAGGTAGCTGGCGAAGTACATGATCCCGATCCCGCAGAGGTACATGAAGGGGAAGGCGATCCAGGCGGCGAGCAGGCGGGTCGCGCAGAGGAAGGTGACGGGAGGCACGCCCATCACCTCGAGCGCGTCGATCTCGTCGGAGATCCGCATTGCCCCCAGCTCGGCGACGATTCCGGTGCCGACCTTGGCCGCCAGCATGTAGCCGAAGGCGTAGGGCATGATCTCGCGCAGGTCACACCAAGCCGAGAAGACGCCGGCATAGGCGGGCGCGCCCTGGGCACGCAGCAGGTAGGCCCCCTCGATCCCGCACTGCAGGCCGAGGATGAAGACGAGGCCCCAGATGATCAGCGCCGAGCCGAGGACCAGGATCCCGGCCTGACGCAGGCTCTCGCCGAAGAAGCGCAGGACGCGGCCGCTGTAGACGAGGCCGGCGATGCGCGAGCCGAAGCGGGCGATCTCGCCGAAGGAGTCGAGCCAGCCGCGCGGGACCTCGAGCCAGGCGTTCATCGGATCGTCTGCAGCTCCGGGTTGGTGGCGAGCAGGGTCTGGGTGAAGGCGTAGTTGAAGGCGAAGACACCCATGAAGGCGATCACCACCGCCTGGTTGACGGCGCGGCCGACGCCGGCGGCGCCTCCGGACGCAGTCATCCCCTTGTATGAGCAGACGACGGCGATGATCGCGCCGAAGAGCGTGCACTTGATCACCGAGCCCCAGAGGTCGGTGACCGAGGCGTTGGAGAAGAGCGTGGCGAAGAAGCCGCCGAGCGACTGGTGGTAGAGCAGCTCGGCGCCGATGCCGCCGGTGATGCCGAAGACCAGGGCGTAGATGTCGAGCAGGCCGGTGATCAGCATCAGCGCCAGGAAGCGCGGCACGACCAGGTTCTTGATCGGGTCGACGCCGAGCACCTGCAGGGCGTCAAGCTCCTCGCGAATCTTGCGGGCGCCGAGGTCGGCGGTGATCGCGGTGCCGGCGACGCCGGCGACGACGACCGCGGTGACGAAGGGGGCGAACTCGCGAATCGAGGCGAGAACGAAGAAGCCGCCGAGCCGGTCGAGGGCACCGAAGAGGGAGAGGAAGTTAGAGGCCTGCAGGCCCGGGGCGCCGAAACCGAAGGCGACGGTCGAGATCAGCAGCGGGAACCAGCAGAGCTGCAGGGCGAAGAGAAACTGGCCGATGAACTCCTCGCCGTAGGGATAGGGAGGCTTCACCGCGGACACGAGCGTGCGCGCAGTGAGGATCATCATGTCCCCGACTTGTTCGAACAGCGACTTGGCGGGCAAGAATGCCCTGTTGACCGCGGATCCGACCATCATCCTCCTCCTGAGGCGAGTCTATGCGATGCGCCAGCGGGCTCTGTTGAGTTCGGGCTAACCCGCTTCGGAGCAGGCGAAACCCCATGGTATGTTCCGACCGCTTTGGGGGGGCACGCAACAGAGGTCTCGCGTCAGCGCCACCATGGCGCGGTTGTCGCTGTCCTGGCCATGGTCATCGCTCTCTCGATCGCCGCCTGCGGCGACGAACCGTCCTCGGACGCGAACGAGGCCGAAGGCACCTACCGAGTCCAGGTGACCGACGCAAGCTTCCCGACCAAGCAGCAGCTGGGCCAGACCTACCTGCTCAAACTTGGCGTCCGCAACACGGGCGACAAGACCATTCCCGCGCTGACCGTGAACGTCTCGATCAAGGGCGAGGAGGGTGAAGGGTCCACCCTGCCGTTTGGGATCCACGATCCTCAGCCCGAACTTGCCCAGCCCGACAGGCCGGTCTGGGTGCTCGCCGAGCACTACCCGAAGTTCGCCGGCTCCTCGGCGAACGGTGGTGCCGCCACGTCAAACCCAAAGACATTTGACTTCGGCGCGCTGAAGAAGGACGCGACTGCAAACGTGGTCTGGAAGCTGAGCGCAGTCCGGGCCGGTAACTACACGCTGGTCTACGGAATCGAGGCCGGGCTCAGCGACAAAACCAAAGCCGAGACCGGCGGCGGAGTCGCCCCGGGGGGCTCCATCTCGGTGAAAATCAGCTCGGCCGAGCGCAACACCGAAGTGACCGACAGCGGAGAAGTCGTCGAAAAGAAATAGGCGTTGCCGGGTAGCGTGTGAGTCTTGTGAGGCAACGAGCCATTTCGAGCGTCCTCCTCTCGGCGCTCGCCCTAGTTGCACTGCCAGCCTGCGGCACGGCGAAGCAGCACCCGACTGAGCAGTCAACCGGACAGGCCACTGCACAGCGCGCGGGCCTCGGGCTGAAGCGCATCGGCAACTTCGAAAGTCCGACCTACGTAGCGAGCGCACCCGGCTATCCGCGTTTGCTCTTCGTCGTCGAACAGCCGGGAAGGGTCGCCGTGCTGAGCGACGGTGACAAGCTCTCACGCCCCTTCCTCGACATCAGGGGCCTGGTCGGCGACGGCGGCGAGCGCGGGCTGCTCTCGATCGCCTTTCCGCCGAACTACCAACAGAGCGGTCGCTTCTACGCCTATTACACGGACAACGCCGGCAACATCCGCGTCGACGAGTTCCGGCGCAGCAGCGCAACGCATGCGGATCGCGACGCCCGCCGAGCCGTAATCGAGGTCCCCCACCCCGTCAACTCCAACCACAATGGCGGCCAGCTGCAGTTCCTCGGCGATCTCCTCTACTTCGGCACCGGCGACGGTGGAGCCGGTGGCGACCCTCCCAACAACGCCCAGAACAAGGAGAGCCTGCTCGGCAAGCTGCTCCGCATCGACCCGCGGCCAAGTGGCGGCCGGCCCTACTCGGTCCCGGCCGACAACCCCTTCGTCGGCAAACCGGGACGGGATGAGATCTACTCCTACGGCCTGCGCAACCCCTTTCGCTTCTCCTTCGACACGACGAGTGCCAAGCAGGCGCGGATCGCGATCGGCGACGTCGGCCAGAATCGCTTCGAGGAGCTCGACTACACCACCGTCGCCGCCGCCAGCGGCGCCAACTTCGGCTGGGACGCCTTCGAGGGCTACCGCCCCTACGAAGAAGAAGACGGCGGCACACCGGACCCCGGCAACACGGTCAAGCCGATCATGGCCTACGACCGGGGCCGCGACGGCGGCACCTGCACGATCATCGGCGGCTACCTGGTCGGCCCCGGTGGTCCCCCCGCATTGCGCGGCCGCTACCTCTACGCCGACTACTGCTCCGGCGTTCTGCGCAGCCTCGTCCCGCACCTGCGGCGGGCGAGCGACGATCGCAGGACCGGCCTCACCGTCAGCTCCCCCACCTCGTTCGGCGAAGACAGCCGTGGGCGCCTCTACGTCTGCTCCCAACAGGGGCCCGTTTTCAGGCTGGTGAGCAAATAGCGGTTACAGTTGGCTGACCAGCCAAAGGGTCGAGGAGGGAGCAACGGTGGAGAGCGGAACGGTCGAGACGAGCACGACGGCGATCAACGGTTCAAACGGGGGCAATGGTTCACCGCCCGCCGCGAGCATCGAGGTCCTCAACCCGGCAAACGGTCAAACCGTCGGCTCAATCGCGGTCGACACGCCGCAGACGATCGCCGCCACGGTGGCCCGCGTCCGCGCCAACCAGGCCGAGTGGGAGGCAATTGGAATCGAGGGCCGCTACCACTGGCTCGGCAAGCTCCGCGACTGGATCCTCGACAACGGCGAGCAGATCGCCGACACGATGCAGGCGGAAACCGGCAAGGTGCGGGGCGACATCTTCATGGACCTCGGCTACGTCTCCGACCTGATCAACTTCTATGGCAAGAACGCGGAGAAGTTCCTGGGTGACGAAACCGTCCGGCCCCACTCCCCACTCGTCGCCTCGAAGAAACTGACCGTCAGGTATCGACCCCACCCCGTGGTCGGCGTGATCTCGCCATGGAACTTCCCCCTCGCAATGGGCCTCGGCGACTCGATTCCGGCGCTGCAGGCTGGCGCCGCGGTCGTCGTCAAGCCCTCCGAGTTCACCCCCCTGAGCATGATCGAAGTGGTCAAGGCCTGGAAGGAGGAGATCGGGGCTCCCGACGTCTTCGACTGCGTGCACGGCACCGGCGAGGCGGGGAGTGCCCTGATCGACAATGTCGACTACATCCAGTTCACCGGCTCGGACCGGACCGGCCGCAAGGTGATGGCCCGCGCTGCAGAGACGCTCACGCCCGTCAGCCTCGAGCTGGGCGGCAAGGATCCGATGATCGTCCTTGCTGACGCCGACGTCGACCGCGCCGCCAACGCCGCGGCATGGGGCGGCATGGTGAACTCCGGCCAGCTCTGCATCTCGGTCGAGCGGGTCTATGTCGAGGAGCCCGTCTACGACGAGTTCGTCACCAAGCTGACGAAAGAGGTGAGCAGCCTGCGCCAGGGCGCCGATGGCCGCAAGCCCGAAAAGGACGTTGGCGCGATGACCTCGCCCAATCAATCGGCGATAGTCGAGGACCACGTCAACGACGCACTCGCCAACGGTGCTCGTGCTCTGACCGGCGGCAAGAAAGCCGACGGCGCCGGCGACTACTTCGAGCCCACCGTCCTGGTCGACGTCGACCACTCGATGAAAGTGATGCGCGATGAGACGTTCGGCCCAGTCGTCGGAGTGATGAAGGTGCGCGATTCCGAGCAGGCGCTGGAGCTCGCCAACGACAGCCGCTACGGGCTGGCCGCTTCGGTCTTCGGCGAGAAGAACCGAGCCGAGAAGCTCGCCCGCCGGGTCGAGGCAGGATCCGTGAATGTCAACGACGTGATCATCAACATGGCAGCGATGGGCGTCCCAATGGGCGGCTGGAAGGAGTCCGGGATCGGCTACCGACACGGTGAACCGGGCATCAAGAAGTACTGCCGCAGCGAGTCGCTGGTGGTCACTCGCTTCGCCGGCAAGCGCGAACCGAGCTGGTACCCGTACACGAAGACCCGCCGCGGACTGGTCAACCGGCTCGCTCAAGCGTTCAACGCGCGGGACTGGCGCCGCCGCCTCGGCCTCCGCGGCTGACCTGAACTTAGCCTGAGCAAGGGGTCGGGCGCCCTCCCCCGGAGGCTCCCGGCCCCACGCCTGAAATCAGTCAGGCGACCTGCTGCGCGACGGTCTCCGGGGGAGGGCGCCCGACCCCTTACCCTCCTATGTTCATGTCCGAGCGAGATTTCATAGCCGCAACCAAGGAGCGCATCGTCGTTTTTGACGGCGGAATGGGCGCAACCCTGGAGCAGTTTGAGCTGACCCAGGAGGACTACGGGGGGCTGCAGGGCAAGTGCCACGAGGCATTGGTGCTCAACAGGCCCGACGTGATCGAGGGGGTCCACACGTCAATGCTCGAAGCGGGGGCCGAGGTCGTTGAGACCGACAGCTTCCAGGGCTCGCGGCTGAAGCTCGAAGAGTGGGGGCTCGGTGAGCACACGCTTGAGATCAACGTCAAGGCTGCGGAGATCGCTCGCAAGGCGGCTGGCCCCGACAGGTTTGTCGCTGGCTCGATCGGGCCGACCGGCTTCCTGCCGGCCTCGACTGACCCCACCCTGGGGAACATCTCCTTCGGCAAGCTCGTAGAGGTCTTTGCTGAGCAGGCGCGGGGCCTGGTCAAAGGTGGCGCTGACCTGATCATCATTGAGACGGCACAGGACATCCTCGAGGTGAAGGCGGCGATCTTCGGGGCGCGCGAGGCGTTCAAGGCGACTGGGCGGGCACTGCCGATCCAGACCAGCGTCTCGCTGCTTCCCAACGGAGGCAAGATGCTGCTCGGCACCGATATCCAGGCGGTGCTGACGACGCTGCGGGCGCTTGACGTGGACGTGATCGGGCTCAACTGCTCGACCGGACCGGAGGACATGCGCGACGCGATTCGCTTCCTCGGCGAGCACAGCCCGCTTCCCGTCCACTGCATCCCCAACGCCGGCCTGCCCCTGCAGGGCCCCGACGGCGAGACGATCTTCCCCGAAGAGCCCGGCCCGCTTGCGGCGACGCTGGGCGAGTTCGTCGAGCGCTACGGCGTCGGCATCGTCGGCGGCTGCTGCGGGACGACGCCCGAGCACATTGCCGCTATCCGCGAGCGGGTGGATGGCAAGGTGCCAGGACCGCGCCCCGAGCCGGGAGAGATCGAGGTCTCCTCGATGATGACCTCCACTCCCCTGGTCCAGGAGCCGCGGCCGACGCTGGTCGGCGAGCGGGTCAACTCGCAGGGATCGCGCAAGGCGAAGGAGCTGCTGCTCGCCGACGACTACGACGGCCTCGTCCAGGTCGCCGAAGACCAGGTCGAAGGCGGCGCCCACGTGCTCGACGTCTGCGTCGCCCTGACCGAGCGCCAAGACGAGGACGAGCAGATGGCTGCGGTGGTCAAGCGGATCTCGCTGACGCAGCCCTCGCCGGTCCAGGTCGATTCAACCGAACCGGAGGTGATCAAGGCCGCGCTCGAGCAGATCCCGGGACGGGCGATCGTCAACTCGATCAACCTCGAGGCCGGCCGCGACAAGGCGGATGTGGTGGCGCCACTGGCAAAGGCGCACGGCGCCGCATTGATCGCGCTGACGATCGACGAGGTCGGGATGGCGAAGACGGCGGAGCGCAAGGTCGAGATCGCCAAACGACTGCGCGACATCGCCTGCGACGAGCACGGCCTCGAACCCGAGGCCTTGATCTTCGATGCCCTCACCTTCACCCTGACCACCGGCGACGAGGAGTGGCGACCGTCGGCGGTGGAGACGATCGAGGGAATCCGCCGGATCAAGGCCGAGATCCCAGGGGTGAAGACCTCACTCGGCGTCTCCAACGTCTCCTTCGGCGTCTCGCCGCGGCCACGCGCGGTGCTCAACTCGGTCTTCCTCCACCACTGCGTCGAGGCGGGGCTTGACCTGGCGATGGTCAACCCCAACCACATCACGCCCTACTCGGAGATCTCCGAGGAGGAGCGCGAGCTCACCGACGACCTCGTCTTCAACCGCCGCGAGGACGCATTGGAGCGGTTCATCTCCCACTTCGAGTCAAAGGGCGAGGAGGCGGAGGAGGAAGCTGCCGATCCCACCGAGGGAATGGAGCCCGAGGAGGCACTGCACTGGCACATCCTGCGGCGCAAGAAGGACGGGGTCGAGGACTGGATCGACCGCTCGGTCGAGAAGATCGGCGCCGTCCCCACCCTCAACAAGGTGCTGCTGCCGGCGATGAAGGAGGTCGGCGACAAGTTCGGCGCCGGTGAACTGATCCTGCCCTTCGTCCTGCAATCGGCCGAAGTGATGAAGCGCGCCGTCGCCCAGCTCGAGAACTACCTCGACCGGATCGACGGTCACACCAAGGGCAAGGTGGTGATCGCAACCGTCTTCGGCGACGTGCACGACATCGGCAAGTCGCTGGTCAACACGATCCTGACCAACAACGGCTACACCGTGATCGACCTCGGCAAGCAGGTTCCGGTCGAGACGATCATCGAGGCCGCGGTCGAGAACGAGGCGGATGCGATCGGGCTCTCCGCCCTGCTCGTCTCCACCTCCAAGCAGATGCCGATCTGCGTGCAGGAGCTGCACCAACGAGGACTCGAGTTCCCGGTGCTGATCGGCGGCGCCGCGATCAACCGCGACTTCGGTCGCCGCACCCTCTACCCACGAGGGAAGGAGTCCGACGAGGTCTACGAGCCCGGGGTCTTCTACTGCAAGGACGCCTTCCAGGGACTCGACACGATGGACGCCCTGGTTGATCAGCCGGCCCGAGACGCCCTGGTCGAGCGGATCCAGGCGGAGGCACAAGAGCTGCGCGAGAAGCCTGCGGTGGTCGACGATGGACCACCGACCACCGATTCGAGCGTGCGCTCGACCGCGCGCACCGACGTGCAGATTCCCGAGCCGCCCTTCCTTGGCGTTCGCGAGGTGGACATCGATCTGGACGAGGTCTTTCCCTACCTCGACCGCCACGTGCTCTTCAAGCTGCACTGGGGCGGGCGCGGAGTCAAGGGAGAGGCCTGGCGCGAGCTGGTCGAGGGCAGCGCCGAGGAGGAGGGGTTCGCGCCGCGGCTCGAGCGCATGTGGCGCGAGCAGGACTACCTCCGGCCCCGCGCCCGGCTCGGTTACTTCCCCTGCAACGCCGACGGCAACGAGCTGGTGGTCTTCGCTGCCGATGACCCGGAGCGCGAGCTGGAGCGGCTGGTCTTTCCGCGTCAGCCCAAGCACGACCGCATCTGCCTCGCCGACTTCTTTCGCCCGCTCGACTCCGGCGAACGAGACGTCGTCGCGCTGCAGGGCGTGACGGTTGGCGCCGAAGTAACGGAGCGGATCGAACGGCTCGAGCGCGAAGGTGAGTTTGCCGAGCAGCTCTACGTCCACGGGCTCGGCGTGCAGGCCGCCGAGGGACTGGCGGAGTGGCTGCACTCACAGGTCCGCAACCGACTCGGTATCGCACTGGACCAAGGACGGCGCTATTCCTGGGGCTACCCCGCCTGCCCTGACCAAGCGGAGCACACGAAGGTCTGGCGCCTGCTCGAGCTCGAATCGATCGGCATGAGCCTTTCCGATGGCTACGCCGTCTCACCCGAGCAGTCGACGGTGGCGATCATCGCCCACCATCCTCAGGCGGTTTATTTCGGAATGAAATCCGGATTTATTCCGCAGGAGGAAGTCCCCGACGAACTGATCGCCGGCACCGAGCGAGGCGGCGAACTAACACCCAGGGAGCCCGCAAAGTAGGACGAGTTTTGTCTCTACTTGCTGGAAACTTCGCTATTTGCGTTCTATGCTCTGAGTGCCACTTGGGTTTTGGCCCAGTGGTATTGAGTTACGGTTAGCGCCGGGGTCCCTCCTCTCACTTGGGGACCCCGGCGCGACATCCACCGGCGATCCCCACATCTCTCTTTTCGAAGTGCGCGGGAGGGGCGAAGCCCTTCGGCTCCGCCCCAGCACCCGCTGCTCGCCCCCCTGCTGACGACGATGGGGGGTCGATCATTGGCTGATCGCCATATGCCCGGTCTCCAACCGAACCGGGGGGAAGGTCTGCCTCGAGTCCGTTCGTCGGCGCCGGCACACTTCCACCGGCTCCCCTTCGTGGCCTCGGGCGCCCATTGAATAACAGGCTGCGTTTTCGCGGTCAAGAGCTACAGATTATTCACACTAAACCTGAACCACAGGAGCGAATTCAACGCCCCTTTAGCCTGCAATTTTCAGGAAGTCGTCGCGCCGCGCGCGCGCTTAGGCGCAAGTTCGACGGAAACCTGACCTGTACTTCCAAGCCAAAACTGGAGTTGTGACAGTTCAGTTGTAAGACGTGGGAAGGGAGGTGTGGAGGCGCCGGATCAGATCCTCCGCAAGCTGGGTTTGGTCACCACCAATGCGCAACCGGTTGGAGCGACCCTCGAGGATGGCATCTACCCAGGCGCTTACAGAGCCCAGGGCCCAGGTTTGGGGATCAGACTCGAAGCGAGATTTGCAGGCGGTGACCGTGCCCGTCTCAACTTCGACGTGAACTCCCGCCAGGCGATCGATGCTCTCACTCGACTTCGCCGAACCCGTATCGACGGCCAGGAGACAGGAGCCGGACCGAGTTACCTCCAAATCCACCAGTGGCACCGAGAGCAGGAAGGCCGCCTCGATGTCGATGCGCGTGAGTGGGCGAGTGGTCTCAGCCAGATGCTGACACTCGCAGCGCCCGGCGGCGACAAGCGGGCCAACCGCCTGCCGGGTCCACTCAGTGACCCCGTAGGGTTTGGAACCCCGGCTACCACCGCTTGGCCTCAGCTCGAGCTGGCGGGCGGCGCGCATGGCGCTCAAGCGGCGCTCGAGCGCAGGGTAGGAATGGTCGCTGATGACGCTGCTCAGCTCTGTCAGGGAGAGCGGACGAGCGGCGAGCGCACGCAAAATCGTCGAGCCCCAGCCACCGACCAGGGCTCGGATTGCGCCCTTGGCCGACTCGCTCCCCAGTGGGATCTCCCCCTGGGGAGCACGCCGCAGCCATCCTTCGACCACTTCCGCAACCGCCAACACCCCCCTGCCGACGTCGGTCAGCTCATTCTCAACCGTGTACGGCATGCCACTGCGCACCTGACGCTCGAGCGCGCCGATACCGCGCAGGTTGCCGACCTGGCCGCGCAGCGTGGTCTGGGCTGCGCCGCCAATGCGTTCGCGGAGATCAGGAAGACGCAGCGGCCCATCGAGGTGAGCCCTCAGGATGGGAACGCTGAGCGGGGCAGCCACCAGTGAGAGCACCATGCCGCCAGCCCGAACTGGAGCAGGAAGCGATGTGCTGTCGGCGTGCATCGTCTGATCTCTATTGAATAAGAAAAATCGTTTAAACAAACTGCCGTCAGCCGGACGCACCCTATTGGATACGGCCGCCTTGCGCTTGACCAACAAGAGCAGGCGTATGCAGACAGCTGTCTACAAGAACCGACGCGCTGCGAATTACTGAGTGGTGCGAACCAAAGAGGTTCGCGAGGCGGGCTTGGGAGCTAGCTCGAGATGCGCTCGCCGAGGGTCTCGAGCATCTCCTCGACGCGAACGAACTTGACCCGAGGACGCCCATGCGGCTCGCCCCGGCCGACCTCGGCCTGGTTGATCGCCTGCCAGTCCTCGAAGCTCACGTAACGCACGCCGCGCTCCGCCAACAGAGACTCGACCGCGCTCGGGTCGGGGCTCTCCGGGCTCAGCAGGGTCTGCGACTCGACGTCGGCAAAGAGGTGCTGCACCGTCTCCAGTGCATCCTTCTTGTTGGTCCCGATCACGCCCGACGGGCCGCGCTTGATCCAACCCGCGGTGTAGTGGCCGACCTTGTGGCCCGAGTCATGCGAATCGAGCACTCGACCGCCCTCGTTGAGGATCAGTCCACGCTTCTCGTCGAAGGGAACACCCTCGATCGGCACCCCCGTGTAGCCGACCGAGCGCAGGACGAGGCCACACTCGAGCTCTTCGCGCTCGCCCGTGTCCTTCGCCCGCAGCGTGCCACCTTCCTCGACCAGCTCGTTGCGACCGATGACGATCTTCTCGACCTTGCCGTTGCCCTTGATCTCAACCGGGGAAGCGAGAAAGCGCAACACGATTCGCTGCTGCTTGCCGCTGGGCTGACGCTGGGAGAACTCGCGCAGGGTCTCGACGTTGACCCGCGTCGTCTTGTCGACCTCGTCGGACTCCAGATAGGCGGCGCTGGCCGCGTCCAGCTCGACGTCGGCCGGATCGACGATCACGTCGGCGTCCTCCATCACCCCCAGCTCCTTGATCTCGGGATTGGTGAAGGCTGCCTGAACCGGACCGCGGCGGCCGAGCACGACGATCTCGCGGATCTGGCTGCGGTCGAGTAGCTCGATCGCGTGATCGGCGGTGTCGGTCTGGCGCAGCTCGTGGTCGGTCAGGGCCAGCATGCGGGCGACGTCCATCGCCACGTTGCCGTTGCCGATCACGACGGCCCGCTCGCAGGAGAGGTCGAACTCGTCGTCGGCGTAATCGGGATGGGCGTTGTACCAGCCGACGAAAGCGGTGGCAGCATGGCTGCCCGGCAGCTCTTCGCCGGGGATGCCGAGCTGACGGTCGGTCTCGCAGCCGACCGTGAAGACGATCGCGTGGTAGTGCCGTTCGAGGTCCTCGACCTCGATGTCGTAGCCGACCTTGACGTTGCCGAAGAAGCGGAATCCCTCACGGGCTGCGGTTTTTTCGTAGACCCGGATTACCGACTTGATCTTCGGATGGTCCGGGGCAACGCCGCCGCGGACAAGCCCGAACGGGGTTGGCAGGCGGTCGAAGAGGTCAACCTGTGCATGCAGGTCGCCGTCCTTGAGAATGTGCTCGGCGGCGTAGAAGCCGGACGGGCCGGCGCCGACGATGGCGACTCTGAGCGGGGTCTCTTCGGTTCCGATCTTGCTCATGCGAGCGCGAAAGAATAGGGGACTCGGCCAGTCGGGTGCCTACGCGGCGAGCAACATCTCGTTGCAGCTGGGGCAGATGCCGTGATTGAGCGCCGGCAGCTGCGGGCGGTTGAACAGCTGCAAGCGCTTTGCCGCCTCCTCGACCTCGACCCACTCCCCCTCCACCTCAAAGCGGTCACACCAGCTGCACATCTCCACTATCGCCTCGCTCCTGGGCACTTCGGGGTCGAGCAGTGGCTGGGGAGTATCCCTCTCTTCTTCCGAGCGCAGGCGCGCCGAGAAGAGAACCACGCGCCCACCCGGGCGGGCGACGATCCTGATCTCCATCTCGCGACGCACGGCCGGGCCGTCGCAGCGGAAGGGCAGCTCGACGTCGCCGACCTCGTCGCGGATGCGGCGAAGCAGCAGCCGCTGCAGTTTCACCAGCTCGCCACCCGCCACGTAGTCCCAGAGCGAGCGCCCGAGGCTGGTGCCGGCGTCGCGCCAGCCGTTCTCCTCGGCGAAGCGGTAGTAGCCCTCGTCGACCCTGATCAGGTGGTCGTGCTCATCGATCGCGTAGCTGAGTGCTGCGGTCGTCATGCTCCCGCGGCCACGGCACCGGGCACGCCGTCGAGCGCGTCCAGCGCCTTGCGCAGCGAGAGCGCCACGCAGGTGAAGATCGGGGTCTCGAGCTCGGTGAACTCGCTTGACTCGGTCGGGCGCAGCTCGTGCACCAGGTCGAGGAACATCCCCGGGTCGTCACCCTCGAAGGCGACCACGAACTCCTGGTCGTCGAGGCCGAAGGAGTAGGTGGTGTTGATCGTGATCTCGGGGTAGCGCCGCCCCACCTCGATGTGGCTTTTCATGATCCGGCCGCGCTCCTCGGGCGGCAGCCCGTACCAGCGGCGCTGCTTGACCATCGGGTAGAGGAACATGTACTTGCGCTCCGAGACGCAGATCTCGGGCCGGGCCTGCTCGTCCGAGTAGGGCGAGCGTTTGGTCATCGAGAGGAACGAGTAGGGCGTCTCGCTCCACTTCGCCAGGCCGCTCTGGCCGAGCACGACGTGGAAGGTGTGCAGGTCGTCGAGGCTGGGGCTCTGGGAGAGGATGACCAGGTCGACATCGCCGCGCGTTCCTATGGTTGAGTAGGCGCGCAGCGAGCGATCGAGGGCAAAGTCCTCGCAGGCGGCGAGGAACTCCTGCTTGTCTGCCGCTCGCAGGTCGGCGTCGCGACGTCGCCAGGCGGGATCTATCTTGAAGAAACTGAACTTTGCGAATGTGCGGTCGGCCATTGGGGTCACGATAGCGGCCGTGGCGCTCTGGGTTGCGGGGCCCGGGTGGGGGGTTCCGCTTAACTTTTTCGGTGAAGCGGGGGCCGCCGTCCGAGGTTCTCTCGACGAAAAAGTGCAAGACGCTTCACCCCCCACCCGGGCCCCGCACTCGGAGGTGACGGTTGCTCTCGTGCCCCGAGGGACCGACCTGAAGCTGCTTGCGAAGGTTCGGGGCGTTTCTCCAGGGCTGATGAGTGCTGGGCTCGGCTCGGTTTCGGCAGCCCAGACCTATCTGGATATCTCGCAGGGGAATCGGGCCTTCGATTCGCTCTATGACTCGGAGCTTCGGCGAGGCGTTGGCGGAGGGATTTGTGGTCCTGCCTACTCGAGCGCAGTGATGGAGCGGGCGGAATCGGCGCCGGCGGATGTCGTGCCCGGGTTGCTGGCGACGACGCTGGCGGAGCACGGGCAGCGGTGCGAGGTTCGGGCGGTTGGGCTTGCGGGACTGGCGGCGCTCGTGCGCCGGCTCCGTGGGAACGACCTGCTGATTGCGATTGAGCGGGCGCCGCCGGAGAAGAACGGGGCGTTGGCGATTGGGGTCGTGGGGCGAGGGTTTGACGGGAACCTGACCTCGGACAGCACGCGCACGGATGGCTACGTGCTCTCGACCGACGTCGCGCCGACGATTCTGGCGCGGCTTGGAATCGCGGTTCCAACGCAGATGTCGGGGCAGGCGATCCGAGCCGAGGAGTCGGTCAACGTTGCCGCAGTCGAATCGCTTGGCGCGCGGATGGCGGTGATCTCGGAACGGCGCGGGCCGGTGATCGGGATCAGCCTGCTGGTCTGGCTGGTTGTCTTTGGGCTGGCCGCACTGGTCAGCTCTGACCGGGTCGGCCGCGTTGCGATTCGGCTCGCCGGCCTCAGCGTCGTCTACCTGCCGCTGCTCCTGCTTGCGGGTGCGGCGCTTGAGCCGAGCCAGGACAGCGAACAGCTGCTGGTGATGTTCGGGGCGCCACTGCTGGCGGCGCTGACACTCTTTCTGCTCGGTGGCCTGCGAGCGCTCGCCGTTGCCTCGGGCCTCGTCGTCCTCGCTTACGCGATTGACGTGATTGCGGGCTCGCCGCTCACCTCGCTCTCCCTGCTCGGCCCCAACCCTGGGCTCGGGGTGCGCTTCTACGGGATCGGCAACGAGCTGGAGGCGCTGCTCGGTGTTCTCGTCGTTGCCGGAACGGGGGCTGCCCTCTCGGGCTTCTCGCCGCAGCTGAAGGAGCGGCGCGCCGCCGCGGCCTTCCTCGCAATCAGCCTGGTGACCGCCGTTGTCTTTGCAGCTGGTCGCTTCGGCGCCGACGTCGGCGCCGCGATCGTCCTGCCTGTCGGTGGCGCCGTCGCGGCTGCCGCGATCGCCGCCCGGAGCCGGCGCACGGCCCTGCTCATAGTCGCTGCCCCGCTGGCGGTTCTTGCCCTGATCGCCCTCGCCGACCTCGTCTCCGGCGCCAACGCCCATCTGACCCGCTCGGTGCTCGACGCTGGCGGACTCGGTGACCTGGCCGACGTCGCCCAGCGACGCCTACAGCTCTCCGCCCACAGCTTCAGCCGGCCGATCGTGCTCTTCTTCCTCCCCCTCGTCGCCGCACTTGCCGGTTTCGCCTTCCTGCGCCGCGATCGAATAAGTGACCGGTTGCGCCCCGTTCCGGCTCTGCGCGCGGGTTTGATCGGGGCGATCGCCGCCACCGCGGTCGGCACCCTGGCCAACGATTCAGGCGCCCTCCTGCTCGAGATCGGCGCTGCTTACATCCTCGTCTTCGCCGCCTACGCCTGGAGCACGCCGCCCGGGAGATCCGCGTGACTTACGCAGCGAATCCCCTCTGGGCAATCAACTACCCTTTGTGATTCGTGCGGATTGCTCTCGTCTCGCCATATTCCTGGTCCTACCAGGGAGGCGTGAACCGGCACGTGGAGTCGCTTGCCGAGGAGTTCCTCGGCCGCGGCCACCACGTTCGCGTGCTCGCCCCCTTTGACCCGCCCGGTCGCCTCAGCCGGACGCTGCACCATGCCGCCCCCGAGTCCCGCGAGGTCCCCGATTACCTGGTCCCGCTGGGACGCACGGCGGGCTTCCCCTCCAACGGCGCGATCTCGAACCTCGCGCCCTTCCCGGCCGGTGGCGTCATCGCCCCCCGCCGTGCGCTGAGCCAGGGCAACTTCGACGTCGTCCACATCCACGAGCCGGTGGTGCCGCTGGTTGGCTGGAACGCAGCGCTGGGCAGCGACGTGCCCGCCGTCGGCACCTTCCACGCCTACTCGACCAAGGCAACGCCAAACTACCTCGCCTCGGCACTCGGAGCCCGTCGCGTGTTCAATCGCCTTTCCGCCCGCATCGCCGTCTCCGAGGCGGCCGCCTGGACCGGGCGCCGCTGGTACGGCGGCCACTACGAGGTGATCCCCAACGGGGTCGACGTCGCCGCCGCCCCACGCGGTCCAAAGCCAGCCGACGAGGAGCTGCGAATCCTCTTCGTCGGGCGGCCAGAGGAGCGCAAGGGACTGCCGATCCTGCTTGCCGCCTTCGGCGCCTTGGTCGAGCACGTGCCCAGCCGCCTCACCGTGATCGGCGCCGAGCGCGAGGACGTGCTGCGCTACCTCGCCGATCCGGAGACGATGCGCTGGATCGACGTGCGCGGCCGGGTCTCCGGCGAGGCGCTGCACCGGGCCATGCACGAGGCAGACGTGCTCTGCGCCCCTTCGCTCTCGGGCGAGAGCTTCGGCATGGTCCTGACCGAGGCCTTTGCCGCCGGCACACCGGCGATCGCCTCCGCGATCGCCGGCTACAGCGACGTCGTCACCGACGGCGTCGACGGCGTGCTCGTCCCTCCCGGCGACCCTCAGCGCCTCGCCGAGGAGCTGCAACGCGCCTATCACGAGCCAGAGCGGTTGGCGGCCATGGGAGAGGCCGCCCGTAAGAGCGCCGAGCGCTACGCCTGGCCCCGGGTCGCCGATCGGGTGACCAGCGTCTATGAGCGGGCGATTGACGCGCCAGAGCCGAATGGCGCCCTGGAGCGAGCAGCCCACTGGGCCGGAATACGGCCCGCCGACGGCCTGCCGTATGAGCCACCGCGTCGACTCCCTTCGCTCGACCCCGCACCAGCCCAACCGGCCAAGCGCAAGAGCAAGATCGCCCGCCGCATCGGCCTGGCCGCGGCCGGCATCACCGGGGTCGGCCTCACCGCCCTGGCAGCGCAGAAGATCGGCGTCGACAACGTCGTCGAAAGCATCGTCCGCTCCGACTTCACCTGGGTGTTGGTGGCCTGCGCCCTGATGGCGCTCTCGCTCTTCTTCCGCGCCGCCTCCTGGTACTGGATCGTGCGCGCGGCGCTGCCGCTGGCGCCGGTCCGGCGCCGCGACGTCACCTCGGCGACGATGATCGGGGTGCTGATGTCGGCAACCCTGCCGGCCCGCCTCGGCGAGCCGGCGCGAGCGATGTCGCTGGCGCGCAGGA
Organism: uncultured Solirubrobacterales bacterium; assembly: GCA_963701265.1. GTDB lineage: Bacteria > Actinomycetota > Thermoleophilia > Solirubrobacterales > 70-9 > VRUE01. The sequence goes on along the minus strand of OY969581.1, from coordinate 877,122 downwards.
TCGGCCGCATGCGCGAGACCTTCCCCGTCCTGCTCGGCACGCTCGTCTCGCAGACCGTGCTCAATCTCGTCGCCCTGGCGATGCTCGGGGTGATCATCGTCTCCAGCACCGACCTCTTCCACTCCAGCACCCAGAAGCTCTTCGTCTTCAGCTTCGTGCCGCTGCTGCTGCTGCTCGTCGTACTGCTCGGGCCGCCGCTGATGCGCCGCAACGGCAACGGCCGCCTCGCCAGGCTCGGCAGCGCCATGTACGCCGCCCTGCTGCAGGTCCGCGCCGGCCTGCGGGTCTTTCGCAACCCGCGCCGCGGCGCCGCTGCCACCGCCGCGCAGCTCGGCGCCTGGGCGATTCAGCTGGCGTCTTGCTGGGCCCTGCTGGCCGCCCTTGGGCTCAACGATCAAGCTGGGATCGGCGCCGCCGCCGCAGTGCTCTTCGCCGTCAACGTAACCGCCGTCGTGCCGGCGACGCCGTCGAACATCGGCGTCTTCCAGCTCGCCGTGATCAGCGTCCTGCACACCGGCTTCGGCATCAGCACCGCCGACGCCCTCGCCTACGGTGTGATCCTGCAAGCGGTCGAGATTGCCACCGCGGTCGCCCTCGGCCTGCCGGCATTGGTCCGCGAAGGGCTCACCTGGAGCGACCTGCGCGTGCAGGCCCTCTCCACCACCCCGGTGCGACTCAAGCCGCAGCCGGTCCCCCGCGAGTCCCGGACTCGCGAAGGCATTCGCGCCTAGCGCTAGCTCAGAACGGCTTTCGAGACGCTGCCGACGCCGAGCAGGCCGGGGCCGACGTGGGCGCCGATCACCGGTCCGATCTCGGAGATGAAGGCCGGCTCGCAGCCGAAGATTTCACGGCAATCGTCGGCGAGCGCCCCTGCTGTCTCGGGATCCTGGATGTGCTGCACGACCCAGGCGTCGAGGCCCGACTCATGCCGCTGGCGGGCGTAGTCACGCAGTCGCTCGATCGAGCGAGCCCGGGTGCGGACGCGCTCGACCGGGGTGATCTCCTCCTCCAGGGTCAGGATCGGCTTGATCTTGAGCGCCGAGCCGATCCAGGCGCGTGCGCCGCCGATCCGACCGCCGCGGCGCAGGTACTCGAGCGTGTCGATCGCAAACCACATCTTCAGCTCCTCGCGCGCCTGCTCGGCGCGAGCGAGCGTCCCGGCCGCGTCTGCGCCGGCAGCGGCAGCCGCGGCAGCCGCAACGACGGGCAGGCCCATACCGCCACACGCCGAGCGCGAGTCGAGGAGGTGGATGCGCTCGCCGCCCTTGCCCTCGGCGACAAGCCGCTCACGGGCCTGGTTGGCAGCCTCAAAGGTTCCCGAGATTCCCGAGGAGATGTGGATCGAGACGATCTCGCGGCCTTCGTCGAGCAGCGGCTCATAGACGGCGAGGAAATCCCCAATCGAGGGCTGTGAGGTCGTCGCTCCCTCTTCCGATGCGCGCAGACGCTCGTAGAAACCGGCGTAGTCGCTGATCTCCGACTCAGGCTCCTGATGGCCGTCGACGGAAACGTAGAGGCTGATCGTCTTGATCCCGCGCGAAGCAACGAGCTCGCTCGGCAGGTAGGCCGTTGTGTCGCAAACGACCGCGGTTTCGGTTGAAGAACTCAAGCCAAAGCGATTCTCGCAGACGCTGGTGGTCAGTTTGCGTTGAGCGGCATGGGGCCGGTAGTGGGTCACTTTGAATCGACCCTAGCCTTTGCCCCTGCTTTGCCAGCCACTTTCTTCTAGCGAATAGGTTCTCCCTGTCCCAAACGCGAGGAGGAAGCCATGGCGATGATTCGCTTTGACGAAGCTCACAAGATGCAGGTCGAACAAAGTGTTCAGGAGGTCCACGACAAGATCCTGGGCGCAGGAGCCGCTTATACGCCGATCATTCAAGTTTCAATGAAGGGCTACGAGGGCTGGGTGAGCATCAATGCCCACCAGATTCGGGCGATAACGCCCAGCTAGCCAGCAACGTCGTGTGGCGCCTAGCACATTTCGTCGTTGACCCCAAGGGGCATTCTCGCTACTCTGCATTTACCCCCTCAGGCCGCTTTGCGGTGGCCTGAGATGCAGAGTCGCCTTCGGGCGGCTCTTGCTATTTCTGGAGGCACCAGCCATCAGGGCAGCGAATCGGGCCCTCCTCATCACGGAGTTCGAGGGGAAGCTGGGCTTTGCGGATACGTCGGGGCTGAAGGCGCTGATAGAAGGACTTTCTCGGCAGCTTGTGGGGCGAGAGCGCGTAGCTTCGAGCTGAATGAGGATTGATGATCCCCACGCCGGCTTTGAACTCTTTTCTTACGATCTCGACCGGCATCTTCAAGTCGCCGTCGTTTGAGATGACCACCGCCAGGTCGTAGCGAGCCCTGAATCCATCCGCGAGCAAGTGGCTCGCCAGGTTGACATCCGAGCCCTTCTCCTCCTGGATCCACACCGAGCGCAGGCCGATATCGCCTTTTCGCCGCTTCTTCGGTAGGTGCTCAAGCAGCCGCGTAGCCGTCCGGGTCAGGAAGTGCCCGTAGATGATCTCCACCTTTGGCAGGGTCCTCAGAGCCCGTAGATACTCCCGCTGCTGCTCTCGTTGGCCCGGCTTATCGGGGCGATCTTCGACTTTCGCGGTGAAGTACTTGACGGCTACAAGCTCACTCCCCGGCTTGATGTACTGCTCGCAAAGCGCTTCCAGGTCGAGCCATCGATACGGCTGGCCACGAAGAGATCCGTAGTAGAGATTGAAGCCGTCGATATAGAAGATGACGCGCTGCTTCGGAACCCGCACGGGTCGAGACGGTACACGCGAGTGTCGCCCCAACGTGGGCACTAGTCCACCAGCCCCGCAATCTCCTCCAGCGACCAGATGTGATCGGCCACCCCTGCGGCCATCGCTGGAGTACGGGGATAGCGCTCCCTCAGCGCCGTATGCGGGCGAGCGAAGTTGTAATGGAGATAGTGCAGGCTGACGGCTTGGGCCAGGTTCTCCACCTTCTTGCTGAAGCCGTTAGTCAGGCGGGTAAAGCGCCGCATCCCCATCCGCATCGTCAGGTTCTGGCGCTCGACGTAGCTCGTAGAGATCCGGTCTGGATCAGGGTCTCCCTTGAGAACGCGCCGTTTGGTGCCGGTGCAGACCGCCGGACTGTATTTGCGCTCGCCGCCGCTATCGGCCCGGTAGATCTTCATGATCTGCGCCCAGTCGACCTGATGGCGAAACGAGGGGCCTACGGTTCCTTCGTAGATCACGTGCCCATCGGTGCTTAGCTGGATGCGTCCGGCCATCCGGCTCGCCAAATCGGTCAGGAAGACTTCCGCGTCGTCTGAGGTCCGCTCGCCGACCAGCCATGAGGGAACCAGCTTGGTATCGGCGCACAGTGCCGTGAAAGTCCAAACGTCGCCATAGCCATACGTGCCCTTGAACTCCTCCGGCACGTTCCGCTGCTTGGCGTAGCAATAAGCCCATATCTCATCGGCCTCAATCACTTTGCAGGGGAGATCGACAAGGACGCCGTCTTGATACTCGGCGCACGCTTCCCCCAGATCGACCAGAAGTTTCGTGATCGTGTTCTTGGCCGCCCCGGTCATCCGCACGGTCGCCCGAATCGAGTTGCCCTCGACCAGGCAGCCGACGATCTGGGCGCGTTTCTCAGTTGACAGCCTGTTCATACTGACCATTATGCGTAAGCGGTCGGACGGAAAGGGGCAGGAGAAACCGCCCAACGTGCGTAACTTGACCCGTTGGCTAACGTTGATGTCGATATAGGCTGCAAGCGCGCCCTCTGGGATTCGAACCCAGGCATTCCCGCTTCGAAGGAGCGGAGCTCTAGCCGGCCGTTACGCCGGGTGTTCCACTGAGCTAAGGGCGCAGGAGTAGGGCGAGGAACGGAGCGCTTCAACGCTCCGCCCTCGCCTTGTAGGGGGGGTGGCGGGCCGGGTCCAGGTCTAAATCGGGAAACCGGCCCGCACTCTCATCTTCTAGGCATCGTTCGCTCCTGCTTCATGCACGGCCGACTATCGGACGCGCTGAAAAACGACGGAGGGAGCCCGCAGGCTCCCTCGGCAAGCTCGTTGACGGCGCACATCGCCGGGCATGGGGACGCCTCCCTGCGGTGGGCTGCGTCGAAGACAAAAGGGTCTTTCCAACGATGGCTTCCTTTCCTGAGCTCGCGAGTGGTTGTTCACGCCGATCGCGGAGCTCGGAATGCAGATGTCTAGTTGCGCAGCACGGTAACCAGCGCCGCGGATGTATCCGTGCGCATGGCCGACGCCGATCTACGTAGAACGACAAAGGGCCGCCGGAAGCCGTGGCGACCCTTTGCCTAAGTCCTTCCCCATCGCAGGCTGGAAGGCAGCGTGAACAAGGACGACTATAGGGCGACTAGGGGCGGAAAACCAGAGTAAGAATGCGTTTTTTTTGGCTCTAGAAAGCCAAGTGCATAATGCGACTTACGCCCATTTGGCACCCAGAGCGGCTTTGGTGCCAACCGGCAGATCTGCCGGTTTTTAAGATTCCCAACGAGCCTTCGCGGCGTGCTTTGCGGCGGCCGACCTTTCCTCTGCCGTCATTCGCTCAGCACGTGCTCTGCCGCCCTTGCGGCCTCCCGCTCGCCCCGCACGCGCTTGCGAACTCTCTGGTTGCTGCGGGGTCTCATCGGTCGCATCGCCGACGATGGCAGCAGCAAGGCGGTTCAGATCAGCGGGCTTCTTGGACTGCTTAGGCATGCTCAGAGCGTAGCGGTGTCGTCGGGCTTGAACTGGCCCTGTCGTACATGCCCTGCCTCCCACTTGATCCCCTGAAACAACTCGCCGGGATCGACTTCGAGCGCTCCAGCCAGCTTGGCGACCGTATCGACCCGCGCCACCCGTAGGCCGCGCTCAAGGTGGCTGATCTCAGTGCGATGAAGAGACGCGCCCCAGGCCAATGTCTCCTGCGACATGTCGGCCCGCTTGCGGATGCGAGCGAGGTTGTCTCCGAACTGCTGAGCGACGCTCATGGCAGTTCCAACCGCTCGAAGTAGGCCACAGCGACGGTCGGCCGGATTGAGACCCCCCGGCATTCGAGCAGACCAATGCCGACCAGATCGACACAGGCGCGCTCGACAGCGGCATCGTCCCGGCCGATCTTTCGCGCCACTTCGGGGATCGTGCGCCAGTGTGGATATGGCGCAAGACAGAGCGCCATGACGGCCCGCTGAACGGCTTTCTCCGCGCGCGTCCTGCGCGGCATACGATTCGCCTGCATCGAGAGGTTCCGCCTTTCGGTGCCAGGCGGGAGGCTGTTTGCGCAGCGCTCCCGCCACTTCGTTTCTGGATGAGGCGAAGCTAGAGCAAGCGGGCGCTGCGATCTAGGGTCGATTCAAAGTGACCCACTACCATGGGGCCCTATCGCTACACTTTGTGAAGTGACTGACGCGACCAGCGACACAACGCAGACAGCGATCGCCTTGACCGACAAGGCGGCCGGCAAGATCGCCGAGCTACTCGGCTCTCAGGAAGGCTCGGAGGGCCAGGCGCTGCGGGTGGCAGTTCGCGGCGGCGGTTGCTCCGGCTTCCAGTACGCGCTCGCCTTCGACCGCGCCAAGGACGACGACCACATCTTCGAGGTCGACGGCGTCTCGGTGATCGTCGACAAGGTCAGCATGCAGTTCGTCTTCGGCTCCGAGGTTGACTACGTGGAAGGCCTGCAGGGCGCCGGCTTCCAGGTCAACAACCCGAACGTCGTCGCCGCCTGCGGTTGTGGCTCGTCCTTCCAAATCAAGGACGAGGCGCCTGCAGCAGAGACAGCTGCCGTCTAGTTATTCGATCTGCAGCGGGGGTGATTGCGCCGGGGGCGCAGCTGCAACTGGAGCGGCCTCGGGCTGCTCGACACCCAGCGCCTCAGCCAGCTCGCCGGAGTCGAACATCTCTTCGACGATGTCAGCACCGCCCAGCAGCTCGCCGTTGACGTAGAGCTGGGGGAAGGTTTGCCAGTCGGAGATCTCGGCGGTGACTTCGCGCAGCGGCTGCAGCGCCGGCAGCACGTCGATCGCGCCGTACTCGACGTCGAGCGAGTCGAGCACCTGCACGACCCTCATCGAGAACCCGCAGCGCGGCATTTCCGGGGTGCCCTTCATGAAGAGCAGCACCGGGTTGGCGCCAATCAGCTCCTCGATCTTCTGTTTCAACTCTGGGTCGGCCATTGGCACAGAGTAGCTATCCGGGCAGCCCGGTCTTCACAGAGAGGGCGTGGATCGTGCCGTCGTCAAAGCGCTCCTTCACCGCCGCCTTGACCAGGCGGTGCTGATCGAGGCGCGAAAGGCCCTCGAACTGGGCGGCCGAAACCGTCGCCCGCAGGTGATCGCCGCTGCCGGTCTCGTCGATGACCTCGACCGCGGCACCGGGCAGCGCCGCCTCGATCATCCGCTCGATCTCCGCCAGGTCAGCCACGAAGAAGCTAGCGACGGCGGCGCAGCATCATCAGGCCACCGAGGGCGAAGCCCGCGATCGCGGCACCCGCGATCAACTGCGAGCGGTGCTCGTAGGCCTGGCGGCGCCAATCGGTCAGTTCGGTGACGCGGCCGCGCAGGATCTCGACCGAGCTGCCCAGGTCGCGGCGCTGAAGGTCGATGTCGCGACGGATCTCCGCCGCCGAGCGGCCCGGCATCCCAGCCGTCGGGGGTCGTACTGGCTCGGGTTGAGCGCTCATTCGCTGCCTGCCTTTGCTCCGGATTCAAGCGTTTCCTTGGTCAGCTTCGCCTCCGCGATCGCCTGCTCGGGCATCGGCGGGGCGCCCGCCTGGACGGAGCGGTAGGCGAAGAAGCCAGCCGCAGCCGCAACCAGGAGGAAGACCGCCGCCTCGACGAAGAAGCCGGGCCAGGCGTTGCCGTCGAAGACCTCTTCGGCAAGCAGCCAGGCGACGCCCTCCATGACCAGGATCAGCGCCAGGAAGGCGAAGACTCCGGCGGCGATCCCGACGACAGAGCCGCGCAGGATCTTGCCGACCTTCTCCGAGATCTCGGTCTTGGCCAGCTCGATCTCCTCGCGGACGAGCGAGGAGCTCTTCTCGGCGACATCGAAGACGAGCTCGCTGACCGAGCGATCCTCCTGCCCCTGCGGCGGTATGCCAGGACCGTCGGGCACGCTACTCGGGCGGGTCCTCGTTGTAGATACGGCGAAAGACGATGCCGGCCAGGCGCGTCGCCACAATGCTGGCGAGGGCGCCGCTGGCGGCGAGCATGCCGCTCCAGACAAGACGTTTGGCGATCTCGTTATCCATGGCCTCGACCATACCTATCGCGCCTCGAGACCGTCGCAGATAGTCGTCACCAGCAAAGTCTTTGCCTGGTCGAAGTCGCTGTCGGCAGCCGGGATCACCTCGAAGATCCAGCCGGAGAGCAGCTGCTCAATCGCGCCGTAGAAAGCCATCGAGGCGAAGTTGGCATCGATGTCGCGGCGAAATATCCCCGCTGCCTGGCCGTCGGCGACAATCTTGGCGATCGAGTCGTAGGCGCGGCGGATCTCGGGCAGGTGGGTGCGGCCAAAGGAGTTGGCCGCCCGCGTGACCTCGACGATGATCACCTTCATCAGCTCGGGGTCGTGGCGGTAGGAGTCGACGATGAATCCGGCAACCGCTTCCAGCTTGGCGCGCGGCTCGGCGCCCTCGCGGTCGGCCTCCTCGATCGCCGCCAGCAGCAGCGACCAGCGCTCGCTGAAGAGCTCGTTGAGCACCTCGTCCTTGGACTTGAAGTAGTGGTAGACGAGCCCGTAGGCAACGCCGGCCTCGTCGGCGATGTCGGAGACTCGGGTCGAGTGGAAGCCCTGGCGGGCGAAGACGCGCACCGCCGCATCGAGGATCTGGCGGCGCTTGTCGACGGCCGCTGTCGTTGCCTTGGCCATCAGGCGCGCGCCTCGCTCAGCTGCGGCCAGGAATAGGCGCGGGGGCGGCGGTTGGCGAGTGAGGGCAGCGACTGGCGGACCCGCTCCTGGGCGGCGAAGTCGAGCTCGGCAGCGACGAAGCACTCCTCGTCGGGCGCAGTAGCCAGCACCACGCCCCAGGGGTCGACGATCAGCGAGCGGCCGTTGGAGCTGAACTGCGGCGGCGCCTCACCGAACTGATTAGGAGCGAGGACGAAGGCCTGATTCTCGATCGCCCGCGCGCGCAGCAGCACCTCCCAGTGATCGCGGCCGGTCGCCAGGGTAAAGGCCGAGGGGATGGTGAGCACCTGGGCGCCGCGGACGGCAAGGATGCGGAAGAGCTCGGGGAAGCGCAGGTCGTAACAGACGCTGAGGCCAACGGTGACGTCGGCAGCTGCAGCCGTGACGATCTCCTCACCAGCCTCCTCGTGCTCGGACTCGCGGTAGGAAACGCCGCCGACCTCGACGTCGAACATGTGGATCTTGCGGTACGTGGCGACGTCCTCGCCGTCGGGATCGATCAGGACCGAAGTATTGAACGCCTTGCCCTCCGGCCCCTGCTCGGAGATGCTGCCGGCGAGCAAGTGGATGCCGAGCTCGCGGCTCCAGCCGCGAGCGGCGTTCAGGCTGGGACCGTCAAGCGGCTCGGCCCCGGCGACCAACTCTTCCCCGCCGGCGAGCAGGTTCCACTTCTCGGGCAGTGCGACCAGCTCGGCACCGTCGGCGGCGGCGGCGCGCACGAGCCGCTCGGCGACTTCCAGGTTTCGGGTCGTGTCGCCGGTGGAGTTGAGCTGTACGACTGCTGCGCGCAAAGAGTTCCTTTTGGCTACCTGGTTGACTGACCAGTCAATCGGTTTAGTCAGTATAGGTGCAGGCGTAAGCTTGAGCCGCATGAATGAAATCGCGCAGGCCGGCGGCGAGCGCAAGCAGGTCACGGTGCTCTTCGCCGACGTCCAAGGGTCGATGGATATGGCCGAGGGCCAGGATCCGGAGCAGTGGCACGCGATCATGCAGCGCTTCTTCTCGACGCTCGCCGATGCCGTCCACCGCTTCGAGGGGACGGTGGACAAGTTCACCGGCGACGGGATCATGGCGATCTTCGGCGCCCCCGTCGCCCATGAGGACCACGCGCGACGGGCCTGTTACGCGGCGCTGAAGATGCTCGACGACGTCGGTGAGTACGCCGCCGAACTGCGCCGCAAGCACGGGCTCAACTTCTCCACCCGGATCGGGATCAACTCCGGCGAGGTGGTTGCCGCCGAGGTCGGCGAGGGCGGCTACACCGCGGTCGGCCACACGGTTGGGCTGGCGCAGCGAATGGAGGCGCTGGCCGAGCCCGGCAAGGCATACCTGACCGAGAGCACCGCCGAGCTGGCCCACGGCTTCATGGCGCTGGAGGACCTCGGCCACTTCGAGATCAAAGGAGCGAGCCAGCCCGTTGGCGTCTTCGAGCTGGCCGGCGTCGGCGCCGCCCGCTCTCGCCTCGACCTCTCCCGTGAGCGTGGCTTCTCCAGCTTCGTTGGCCGCGGTGAGGAGATGGCGGTGCTGGAAGCGGCGCTCGGGCGCGCCGAGCGTGGCGAGGGTGCCGCCGTCGGCATCGTCGCGGAGCCCGGCGTCGGCAAGAGCCGCCTCTGTTACGAGTTCGCCGAACGCTGTCGCGAGCGCGGCATCGAGGTCTTCGAGTGCCAGGCGCAGGCCCACGGGCAGGCGATCCCCTTCATGCCGGTGCTGCAGATGCTGCGCTCCTATTTCGGCATCGTCGACGGCGACCAGGAGCGGATCGTGCGCGAGAAGATCGCCGGGCGCACCCTGCTGCTCGACCCCGACTTCGCCGAGGACCTGCCGCTGCTCTTCGACTTCCTCGGGGTTCCCGACCCGCACCGGCCGCTGCCGCAGCTGAGCGCCGAGGCGCGACACCGAGCCCTGCGCGGAGCCGTCTGCCGGCTCGTGCGGGCACCCAACCGGCGCAACTCGATCGTCGCCCTGGTCGAGGACCTGCACTGGATGGACGAGGGCAGCGCCACCCTGCTCGGCGAGCTGATCTCCTCGGTCGAGGGCACGAAGACGCTGGCGATCGTCAACTTCCGGCCCGAGTACAACGCTCACAAGTGGGCCGGCGAGAACACCTACCGGAGCATCTCGCTGGAGCCGCTGGGGCCCGAGGGCACCCGCGAGCTGCTCCACGACCTGGCCGGTGAGGACCCCTCGCTCGACGGCCTCGCCGACCTGATCCACGAGCGCACGGCGGGCAACCCCTTCTTCATCGAGGAGATCGTCCGCGGACTTGCCGAGGCGGGCAACCTCGAGGGCGAGCGCGGCTCCTACCGACTGGCGCGACCGGTGGAGGACACGGGGGTGCCGGCGAGCGTGCAGACGATCCTCGCGGCCCGGATCGACCGGCTCGGCCCGAGCGCAAAGCTTCTGCTGCAGGCAGCTTCGGTGACCAACAAGGAGATCAGCGAGCGAGCACTGGGAATGGTCTCGGGGCAGAGCGAGGACGAGGGTTATCGGGCGGCAGTCTGCGAGCTCACCGACGGCGGCTTCCTCTTCGAAACCGAGGTCTACCCGGAACGGGTCTTCTCCTTCCGCCACCCGCTGACCCGCGAGGTCGCCTACAGCACCCAGCTGGCCGAGCAGCGCGCCACCACCCACGCGGCGACGGCCCGGACGCTGATCGAGCTCAACCCCGACCGCCACGACGAGCTCGCCGCGCTGATCGCCCGCCATATGGAGGCGGGCGAGGAAACGCTGGAAGCAGCGCGCTGGTCGGCGCGAGCGGCTTACTGGGCGGGCAGCAGCCGCCCGCAGGACGCATTGCGGTTGTGGCGCAAGGCGATGGAGCTGACCGAAGAGCTGGAGGAGAACGAGGAGACGCTGGCGATGGCCGTGATGTCGCGGCTGCTGCAGCTGGACTTCGCCTGGCGCCTGGGCATGGACAACAGCGAAGAAGAGCGCCTCACAGCCGAAGCCGAGGAGATCGCGACCAGAACCGGCGATCTGCACTCCTTGGCCCTGCTCAAGGTCGCCACCGATGCCCGGCCGGGCCTACCGCACGTAGCTTCCGAGTGGCTCGAGGCAGTGGCAGAGACGATCGAGCTCGCCGACGCCTCGGGGGACCTGCACCTGCGCATCGCGATTCGGGCGGCGGGCTCATACGCGCACCTGTGCGCCGGCGATTTCGACGGCTTCAACGAAGCGCTCGACGAGGTCCTGGAGCTTGCCGGCGACGATCGCCGCGCGGGAGCCGGCATCGTCATCGGCAGCCCGGTCGCCTGGGCGACGATGGCCAAGGGCCTCTTCCTGCGCGAGCGCGGCCGCCTCGAGGAGGCGGAAGATCTGTTCAACGCAGCCCTGCGCATCGCCACCGAGGACGGTGACCCGGAGATCGCCAGCTGGACCCGCAGCAACCAGGCGCTGATGCTGTCGATGCGGGGTGAGCTCGATGCCGCCCTCGCCCTGGCGCGACGCAACTGCGAGCTGACCGAACGGCTCGGCGACGTCTTCTCGCGCAGCCTCGCGCTCTCGAACCTGGGTGGTGCCCAGATCGCCGCCGGCGACTACGCCGGCGCCCTCGACTCGCTCGAAGAGGCCGAGCGCATCTACCGCACAGCGGTCAGCGGCGGCGATGAGATGGAGACCTGGCGCGCGGGCCTGCGAGCGCAGGCGCTGACCGGCGTCGGCCGTGCCGAGGAGGGGCTGGAGCTGGCCGAGCGGGCAACCGAGATCGCCCGCGAGCGCGGCATGCTCTGGTCACTGCCGCTCACCCTTCAGGCGATCGCGATTGCGCGCGCCGCGACCGGCCGCGACGGGATAGAGGCCGCCCTGGACGAGGCGGCGGAAGTCACCGAGCGAACGGGAGCGATGATCAGCCTGCAGGCAGTGGAAACGACGCGCGAGACGCTCTCTGCGACGCGGTAGAGGCCTGCGTCAGATCCCCATCGCGCGGGCGACGATGCGGTCCATGACGCGGTCGGGAAGAAGCCGAGAAAGCAGCGCCTGTCCACGAGCGTCGGCGCCGACCAAGTAGCGCGTGCGGGGGCGCCGGGCGCTGAGCGCGTGCTCGACCGCGGCCGCCACCTTCTCGGGCGCGATGCCGCGTTCGGCGGTACGGCGAACGGCGCCGCGAAAGCTTTCGATCTTCTCGCCGTAGAGCGCCTCCTGGCTAGCTGGAGCGCGCCCGGCGACTTCGTCGGCGATGCCCTCGCCGCGCTCCCAGATCGGCGTGTCGATCGAGCCGGGCTCGATCGCGACGACGTCGATCTTCCAGGGCCGCAGCTCCTGGCGCAGGCAGTCAACCACGGCCTCGATTCCGTACTTCGACGCGTGATACGGAGCGCCGAACGGCATCGCCATGCGCCCGCCGATCGAGCTGAGGAAGACGATGCGACCGCGTGCCGTGCGGATCAGCGGCAGCATCGCCTGGGTCACCGCCACCTGCGAGATCAGGTTGACCTCGAGCTGCTTGCGCAGATCGTCGAGCGGGATCGTCTCCAGCGGCGACATCACCGCGATGCCGGCGTTGTTGACCAACCCGTCGAGGCCGCTCCCCCCCACCGCCTCGGCGATCTGCGCGGCGACCGCGGCGATCTGCTCCGCATCGGTGACGTCGAGCATCAGCGGTACAAGCCGCTCCGAGGCGGCCTCGCGCAACCCCGCCGCGTCCTCCTCCCTGCGAACGCTGGCGAAGACCCGCCAGCCCTCGGCGTCCATCCGCAGGGCGCTGGCCCGGCCAATGCCGGTCGAGGCTCCGGTAACCAGAACGGACTTCACCGCAGCCAGGCTAACATCGGCCCCGATGGCCGAGACAGTCTTCGTCACCGGTGGGTCGGGGTTCATCGGCGGCAAGCTGGTGCAACGGCTGGTCGGCGAAGGGCACCCGGTGCGGGCACTGGCGCGCTCCGACGAAGCTGCCGAGCGAGTCGCCGAGCTCGGTGCCGAACCGGTCCGTGGCGAGCTCGGCGACCTGGTCTCGCTGACGGCAGGTGCCGACGGTGCCGAGGTCGCCTTCCACCTCGCGGCCCATCTCGGCGAGTGGGGCCCATGGGCGGATTTCGAGCGCGGCAACGTGGTTGGCACGCGCAACGTGCTTGCCGCCTGTGAAGAGGCCGGCGTCAAGCGCTTCGTCCATTGCGGCACCGAGGCAGCGCTGATGGCCGGTGAGCCGCTGATCCACGTTGACGAGACGGCGCCGCTACGGCCCGACTCGCGCGCGCCCTACCCGGCGACCAAGGCCAAAGCCGAGCAGGTGGTGAGGCAGGCGGCGCGCGATGGCTTCGAGACCGTCGCCCTGCGCCCGCGTTTCGTCTGGGGCAAGGGCGACACGACATTGCTGCCGGAGATGGTCGCGACGGTGGAAGCGGGCCGCTTCGCCTGGGTCGGCGGCGGCCGCAACGTCACCGACACCACCCACGTCGACAACGTCGTCGAGGGCTTGGTCCTGGCGGCGAAAAAGGGGCGCTCGGGCGAGGCCTACTTCGTCACCGACGGCGAGCCGGTGGTCTTCCGCGAGTTCGTCACCGAGCTGCTGCGCACCCAGGGCGTCGAGCCCCCCGACCGCAGCCTGCCCGCCTGGACCGCTGCGCCGATGGCCCGCTTCTGCGAGGCGGCCTGGAAGCTCCTCCCCCTACCCGGGGAGCCGCCGATGACTTCCTTCCGCTCCTGGCTGCTGACCCAGGAGTGCACGATCGACATCTCCAAGGCGCGTAGCGAACTGGACTACGTCCCGGTCATCAGTCATAAGCAGGGGCTGGCCGAGCTGCGCCATGCCCCGTCGACTTTTCCTAAATAAATCTTGACTTTTTGCTCGTCTCGCCTAGATTAGGCCGAACTACAAAACGAGCCGCAACGAACGCCGCCGGAAGGTGAATCGTGCATCCATTCAAAACCTTCGCCGTGCCCTTCGTCTCACTGCTTCTCTACCTCTCCCTCGCCGCCTCGGCGTCGGCATACGAATGGACCATCGAAGGTGAAGACCTTCCCAGCCTCGGCATCAGCAAAGAAATGATCTCTGGCTCGGGTGGCGCTTTCACACTGACCGTGCCCACGCTGGGGATCGAAATCAAATGCAGCACAACGAGCAGCGCTGGTGAAATCGTCGAAGGTGGATCAAGCGCCTATTCCATGTCATTAACAGGGTGCAAACTTGTTACATGGGAAGGAGTCTGCTCCGTAAATTCGCCAGGCAAAAGCGCGGGCACTCTGTCGTCTTCAATAGCCGCGACGGTTGTCGCCGGTGAAATCGGCAAAGCCATGAAGGCCTACGATGTCATAACACCGAAAATGACCGTGATCTTTTTAGGAGAAGAATGCCCCTATACAGAAATCAACGGGGAAATTTCGGGGAAAATTCCGGCCGAAGTTCCCAAGCCCGGAGAAGAATCCAAAGAACGCACGCAGAAATATTCAAAAGAAGTAGAAAAAGATGCGGGCTCAAGCCTACTCTTTGGAGGCACATCAAAAGCGTCCATGTCCGGTGAAATCACCGAGACACTCAGCGGCGCCAACAAAGGAAAGCCGCAAAAGGTCCAGGCTGTGAAGGTCACTCCTCCCGCGCCAGTCGCCTTTGCCGGTGTGGGGCCCGGAAACGCTCGGCAGATAATGATCAAAAACGTCGGGGACCTGAAGGTGAAACTGACGAATCTTGAAATCTTCCTGGGTCCCTACACTCTCACTGAACCTGCTCCGCCCTGCAAAGGGAAGGAACTCGTTAAGAACGCCACCTGTACTACCACGATCGAATGCAATATCGCGATGAGCGGTGGGGTGTTTTGGGTCAAATGGGATGAACTCAATGCGGCCGGCAACGTCGTGGGGTTTGACGGCCACCTTCATAGGCTGTCGTGCTGACTCGTCCGAGCCGGAATACCAAAACTACGAGCTGACTAGCTGCGGCTTGCCCGGTGGCGCTCGAGCTCGGCGACCATCAGCTTGGTGTGCAGGGCTGCAATCAGGTCCTGCAGGGGCTGGGCGCCGGCTTCGAGCATCTCAACCACGCGCTCGGGTGAGACCTCGCCGGCGAGGCGGTCCATCACCATGCCGACCTCCTCGTGCACGAGGTCTTCGATCGCGCTCTTGTAGCGCAGGGTGTCGTAGACGGTGAAGCCGATCTGCTCGTCGTAGCCGCCGGCGCGGAAACGGCTGATCGCCTCGATGATCTTGATGTCGGAGGGCGAGTAGCCGCGGCTGTTGGGGCTGAGAACCTCGAGTTCCTCCAGTCGGTCGAGCACGTCCTTGGGCACGCCGTAGCGCTCGCGCACCTGGGCGGCGCTGGTCCGAGTGCGCTCGCCGGCAAGGGCGCGATCGAGGATGCGGTCCTCGAGCTCGACCAGGGCGCGGGCGCGCTCGGGGTCCTCGTCGAGCACTGATTTGATCGCTTTCAGCGGCATGAAGCGCTCCTCCTGCAGCTGCTTGATCAACTTGATCCGGTCGACGAACTCGGGCGGGTAATAGGCCATGTTGCGGCTCGTCTTCACCGGCTCCGGCAGCAACCCCTCGCGCAGGTAGTGCTTGATCGTCGGCGCCGGCACGCCGGAGGCCTCGGCCAGCTCGCCCATCCGCAGCAGGTCACCGTTGGCGCCGTTGGCGCTCATGCGCGGAAGATGGTCGCGCCGTCTGAGCTGGGCCCGGCGGCGGCTCCCGACTCGAGCATCGCGGCAACCTCCTCGTCGGAGTAGCCGGCCTCACGCAGGACGTCCTCGGTGTGCTCGCCGAAGGCCGGCGCCGGGCGGGTCGGGTCGGCGGGGGTGCGGCTCAGCTTCACCGGCGCGCCGAGCTGGCGCACGGTGCCGAGGCCGGGCTGCTCCATCTCGACCACCATCTGGCGGGCGCGGACCAGCTCGGAGTCGAGCGCCTCGTCCATCTCGAGCACCGGCTCGATGCAGCAGTCGTGCTCGTCGTTGAAGGCCTTCCACTCGTCACGAGTGCGCGAGCGGAAGACCTCGGCAACCTTCTGCCAGGGCTCGGAGCCGGGCGCCTCGAACTGGACCTCGATCAGGTCGGGCCGCTCGACCCCGTTGCAGAAGGCAGCCCAGAACTTCGGCTCGAGGGCACCGCAGCTGACCCAGCCGTCGCTCGCCTTGTAGGGCAGGTAACAGAGCAGGCCACCGGCGAGCTGCTGCTCGCCGCG
This sequence comes from uncultured Solirubrobacterales bacterium, assembly GCA_963701265.1. Lineage (GTDB taxonomy): Bacteria > Actinomycetota > Thermoleophilia > Solirubrobacterales > 70-9 > VRUE01. The sequence goes on along the minus strand of OY969581.1, from coordinate 861,133 downwards.
CACCGGCACCTCGCCGTCGCAGAAGTAACGGCCGGCGACCATCGCCAGCCAGGAGAGGGCGCCGTCGGCCATCGAGACGTCGACCATCTGGCCCTCGCCGGAGCGCTGGCGCTCGTGCAGCGCCGCCATTACGCCGAAGGCCGCCATCAGAGCACCGCCGCCGAGGTCGGCGATCTGCCCGCCCGACTGCACCGGGGGACCGTCCTTGGTGCCAGTCAGACCGAGCAGGCCAACGAGGCCAAGGTAGTTCATGTCGTGCCCGGCACGCTGGGCGTAGGGACCGTCCTGGCCGTAGCCGGTGATCGCGCAGAAGACGACGCCGGGGTTGGCCTCGCGCATGCGCTCGTAGCCGACCTCGAGCCGGTCGAGCACGCCGGGACGGAAGCCATCGAGGACGACGTCGTGCTGTTCGACCAGGCGCAACAGCGCCTCGCGCCCCACCTCGCTCTTGAGGTCCAGACGGACCGAGCGCTTGCCGCGATTGAGCGAGAGGTAGAGGGCCGAGCGCGTGCCCAGCTCCTGCTGCTCGTCGCTGCCGTAGTACGGAGGCGCCCAGCGGATGTAGTCGCCCATGCCGGTGTCCTCGACCTTGAGCACCTCGGCGCCGAGGTCGGCGAGCAGAAGCGAGCAGAAGCCCCCGGGCAGCAGCCGGGTCAGGTCGAGGACCTTGACGTCGCTAAGTGGCAGCCCACTCACGAGGGCTCCACCGCCACCGGGAAGTCGACCGAGTTGGCGATGAAGCAGAGCTCGTGCGAGCGCTGGTGGAGCGCTTCGATCGCCTCCGGTTCGGGCGGCTCGCCGGCCCAGCGCACACGCGGGCGCAGCGTCGCCGAGGTGAAGCGCTTGCCGTCGAGCACGCCGTCGGCGTCGTCTTCGTAGGAGGCGATCTCGAACCCCTTTTTACGCGCCAGCGCGAGGAACCAGAGCATGTGACAACTGGCGAGCGCGCCGATCAGCAGCGTCTCGGGATTGGACTTGTTTTCGTCGCCGCCGAGCTCCACCGCCGAGGAGCTGGGCAGGGTCTGGGCGCCGAGCAGGACGTCGTGGGCCTGCACATCCTCGCCCTCGCCGCCGCTCCAGGAGACGCCGGCGCGGTGGATCGTGGCCTCCACGCTCAGACCTCCGCTCGCCGCGGCACTCCCAGCAACTCGCGCGCCTCGGCGACGCTGGCGACCTTGCGGCCGACGTCTTCGGCCATCTGCCGCGCCTTGCCGATCAGGTCGCCGTTGGAGCGGCACATCTCGCCGTTGGGCAGATAGAGGTTGTCCTCGACCCCGGCGCGGACGTTGCCGCCCAGGACCAGGGCCGTGCCAAGCAGTTTCCACTGGTCGCGCGAGATGCCGATCGTCTGCCACTGGTTGGGACCCTCGGCGCCGCCGGGAATTTGCTCGGACATGAAGGCGACGTTGCGGGGCGTCGGCCGGATGCCGCCGTTGACCCCCATCACCAGTGAGATCTGCAGCGGCGTCCGCTCCAGCAGGCCCATGTCGATCAGCGGGTCGAGGTTGGCGACGTGACCGGCGTCGAAGCACTCGTGCTCGGGCTTGATCCCGAGATCGCGCATCGCCGTGAGGAACTCGATGATCGTGTCGAAGCTGTTCTCGAAGACCGCCTTGAAGACGAAGTCTTTGCGCCGCGAGCTGTACTTGGCGTAGTTCATCGAGCTCATGTTGAGTGCGGCGACGTCGGGCTTCAGCGCCCGCAGGTACTCGAGTCGCTTCTCGATCGGGATGCCGATCGCGCCGGTCGAGTAGTTGATGATCACGTCGCCGACCTCGGCCAGGATCGCCTCGGTGATCGCCTTGAAATCCTCGACCTCATAGGAGGGCGTGCCATCGGGTGTGCGGGCGTGGATGTGGATCTGCGAGGCGCCCTCGTCGACTGCCCGCCGCGCCTCCGCTGCGTACTCCTCGGGCGTGTAGGGGATCGCCGGGCACTGGTCGCGGTTGGCGATCACGCCGCTGATCGAGCAGCTGATCACCACCGGGTTCTCGAACGAGCTCATACCGGCATCACCCCGTGGCGCTTCTTCGGCTTTTGCACCTGCTTGTTGCGCGCCATCTTCAGCGCCCTGGCGATCGTCGGCCGCGTCTCACGCGGGTCGATCACGTCGTCGATCACGGCGTTGCCGGCGGCGATGTAGGGGTCGATCTGCTCGCGCACCGCGTTCAGCATCGCCTCTTTGGTCGCCTCAGGATCGTCGGAGGCCTCGATCATCGAGCGGCCGATGATGTTGACCGCGCCCTCGGCGCCCATCACCGAGATCTCCGCGCCGGGCCAGGCGACGATCAGGTCGGGCTCGTAGGCCTTGCCGCACATCACGTAGTAGCCGGCGCCGTAGGCCTTGCGCACGATCACGGTGACCTTGGGCACGGTGGCGCGGCTGACCGCGTAGAGCATCTTTGCCCCGTGGCGAATGATCCCGGCGTGCTCGACCTTGGCCCCGACCATGAAGCCGGGCACGTCCTGGAGGAAGACGAGCGGGATGTTGAAGGCGTCGCAGAGGTTGATGAAGCGCGCCGCCTTGTCGGCCGAGTCGTTGTCGAGGATCCCGGCCAGCTGCTTGGGCTGGTTGGCGACGATCCCGACCGGCTGGCCGCCGAAGCGGGCGAAGCAGGTGATCAGCGTCTTGGCGAACTTCGGCTTGATGTCGAAGAACTCGCCGTCGTCGACGATCTCGCGGATCACGTCGTACATGTCGTAGGGCTGCCGCGAGGAGTCGGGGACGATCTCCATCAACTTCTCCGACTGGCGCTCGATCGGGTCGGAGACCTCGCGCAGCGGCGGCTTCTCTTCCCAGTTGGCAGGGAAGTAGGAGAGGTAGTCCTTGACCTTGGCGATGCATTCCTCGTCGTCCTTGACCTCGAGGTCCCCCACTCCAGACTTGCGGCAGTGGACCTTGGCCCCGCCGAGCTCCTCCATCGTGATGTCCTCGCCGGTGACGGCCTTGGTCAGGTGCGGGCCGGCCAGCGCCATCGCGCCCTGGCCGGAGACCATCGGCACGAAGTCGGCGAGCGCCGGGATGTAGGCAGTGCCGGCGGCGCAGGGGCCCATCATCGCCGCGACCATCGGGATCACACCCGACATCTCGACCTCCTCGCGGAAGAGGTGGCCGGAGCCGGCGAAGAGCGAGCCCGCCGCCTCCTGGATGCGGGCGCCGGCCGAGTCGAGCAGCCAGATGAAGGGCATCCGCTTGGAGAGGGCCATCTCGCGCAGGCGGGTGACCTTGAGCTCGCCGGTCATCCCCATCGAGCCGGCCATCACGGTGAAGTCGTAGGCGGCGACACAGCAGGGGCGGCCGTCGACGTCGCCCCAGCCGGTAACTACGCCATCGGCGGGAGCGTCCTTGCCGTCCATCGCCCGCTGGGCGAAGTGGGGACGGCCGTGGATGCCCATCTCGACGAAGGTGCCCTCGTCGACCAGCAGGTCGATTCGCTCGCGGGCGGTCAGCTTGCCGCGCTCGTGCTGCTTGGCGATCTTCTCCTCGCCGCCGCCGAGCCTGGCTTTATCGCGACGCTCGTGCAGTTGCTCGGTCAGCTCGCCGAGCGGGGCCGTGCCCGGAAGCAGGTGCTTCGTCTCCTGATCGGTCGCCACTACCGTCCCTTCCACTGCGGGTCGCGTTTCTCGAAGAATGCGGTGACGCCCTCGACGATGTCCTCGGTCGAGAAGGTGAGCGACAGCTGCGAGCGCAGGTAGTCGAGCGCGTCGTCGACCGCCATGTCCTGCTGGCGGTACATCGCGTCGTGACCGAGCCGCATCAGCACCGGGCTCTTCGAGGCCAGCTTGGTCGCCCAGTCGGCGACGGCGGCGTCGAAGTCCCCGGCCGGCACGACCTTGTTCGCGAGCCCGTACTCGACCGCCTGCTCGGCGCTGAGCCGCTCGCCCAGCAGCATCATCTCGTTGACCTTCTTGCGCGGGACGTTGCGGTAGATGATCGCCATGATCATGTAGGGGAAGGCGCCGACGTTGATCTCTGGCGTACCGAAGGTGGCGCCCTCTTTGGCGATCAGCAGGTCGCAGGAGAGGGCGAGGCCCATCCCGCCCGCGAGCACGTGACCGTTGGCGGCGCAAAGGCTCGGCTTGCCCAGGCGCGGCATCAGCCTGAAGTATTCGAGGAAGAGATCGGTGGCGAAGTGTTTGGCGACCAGCGGCACGTCGGCGGCGAAGCCACCGAGGTCGGCACCGGCGCAGAAGACCTTGTCCCCCGCCCCGGTCAGCACCACGGCGCGCACGTCCTCGGAGTCGCGCGCCGTCTTCATCGCGTCGACCAGCTCGCTGAGCATCTGGCCGGAGAGCATGTTGCGCTTCTCCGGGTTGTTCAGGGTCACCGTGGCGACCCCCTCGGCAACCTCGTACTTGACGACCTCGTAGTCCATGGAGCGGGACCATAGCCGAACCGCGTTGAAAGTAGGAAGTGCTACTGTCCACGGCGGATTTCCGGCGGCCGCGCCGCCCATCACGAACCCGCGAACGAGGAGAGAGACAGTGGCGACCGCGACGACCAACGGCTCCAAAGTCATCAAGCCCGACCACGAGGCAGGGCGCAAGCACTTCATCTTCAGCCAGGAGCACGAAGACCTGCGCGAGTCGATGCAGTCGTGGGTGAAGAAGGAGCTGTGGCCGCACCGCAACGAGTGGGAGGACACCTACTGGGACTCCGCCGCGATGAAGCGCGCCGGCGAGCTCGGCTTCCTCGGCCTCTGCTTCCCCGAGGAGTACGGCGGACAGGGCGGCGACTACTTCTACTCGCTGGTCCGCGCCGAGTGCATGAGCTACTCCGGCTCGGGCGGCACCAACATGGGCTTCGCCGTGCAGAGCGACATGGTCCTGCCCCCGATCCACCTGCTCGGCACCGAGGAGCAGAAGCGCAAATACCTCGAACCCGGGCTCAAGGGCGAGAAGATCGGCTGCATCGCGATCACCGAGCCGGGCGCCGGCTCCGACGTCGCCGGCATCCGCACCACGGCGATCCTCGACGGCGACGAATACGTGATCAACGGCTCCAAGACCTTCATCACCAACGGCCCGCGCGCCGACTTCATCGTCCTCGTCACCAAGACCGACCCCAGTGCCCGCCACGAGGGCATCACGCTCTTCGTCCTGCCGCTGCGCGACGAGGAGGGCAACCACGTGCCCGGCTTCACCGTCTCAGCCGAGCTGGAGAAGATGGGCATGCACGCCTCCGACACCGGCGAGCTCTCCTTCGAAGACGTCCGCGTGCCGGCTGACGCCGTGCTCGGCGAAGTCGGCAAGGGCTTCTACCACATCGCCTGGGAGCTCCAGGGCGAGCGGCTGGTCGCCGCCGCCGGTTGCCACGCGGGCGCGGAGCGGATGATCGAGAAGACGATCGAGTACGCCAAGGAGCGCGAAGCCTTCGGCCGCCCGATCGGCAAATTCCAGGCCCTGCGCCACAAGATCGCCGAGATGGCGACCAAGACCGAGGCCGCCAAGCAGTTCACCTACGCAACCGCCTGGCGCTTCGCCAACGGCGAGTACCCGGTGCGCGAGATCACGATGGCCAAGCTCTACGCCTCCCGCATCTGCTGCGAGGTCGCCGACGACGCCGTCCAAATCCTCGGCGGCTACGGCTACATGAAGGAGTACGAGATCGAGCGCGCCTACCGCGACGTCCGCCTCAACCGCATCGGTGCCGGCACCGACGAGGTCATGCTCGACGTAATCGGGCGGAGCTACGGGCTGTAGGACGTACCGCTGTGCCCCGCCAGACGGGCGGGGCAATGCTCGGCGGGTCAGGCGTTGGTTGCGATGACCGTTCCAATGGTGGCGAAAATGCCGAGCATCGTCGCGCCCCATAGCTGGAACATCAGCATGCGCAGATCGCGGATGTCTCGGTCGACCCGCCCAAAGCCGGCATCCACTTTGTGCGCCAGGTCATCCAGTCGCTCATCGGTCCACATCGTGCGATTCATGGTAGCCAGGCTAGTCGATTCGTGCGCAGACAATGTGTTGCAGGAATTTAGATCCCGCGACGGAAAGCGAAACGGAAGTCGCGCAGCTCCCGCGCGCCTACTCCAGCGGCAGGCAGATCGCGCAGAAGTCCTCGCCGAACGGGGTGAGGACGATGCTGCGGCGAACCGTGCGGGCGGTGCGCCCACCCCGCTCCAGCGCGTCGGTCACCTCCGCCTGAGCCTCCAGCACCTGGTAGCGGCGGGCGTCGCGCAACGGCTCGCGCGAGAACCAGACAAGGCCGAGTCGGTGCAGGTTGTTGAGGTAGGCGTGGACGCGCTCGCTGTGGCGGCAGCCGGCCTCCTCGGCGATCATCGTGCAGCCGCTGGCGACCAGCGCAGAGGCAAACGGCAGGCCGGCGCGCACGTCGACCGACGGCTGCTCGCCTTCCCGAGTCAGGAAACGCAGGATGCGGGCCTCGTCCGGCGCCAGGGCGTCGAGGATCCGCATGTAGGCGGGGTGGGAATCGACGTCGACGCTGACGTCGGCCGAGCGGCGCAGCAGCTCCTCGCCGCGGTTGCGCAAGGCCTCCGCTGAGGAGTCTCCCGCCGGCCGTGAGCGCGTGCCTTCCTCGACGCCAATCAGCTCACGCAGGTAGGCGCGCAACTCAGCGGTGGTCTCCTGCACCGCGTCCGCGGTCGACTCGCCCTGGGAAGCGGCACGCACCACCCGCGAGGCTCCCTCGGCGTAGGCGTTGGCTATCTCCGTCGCTCCCTGCTTGGCCATGTTCGCGGCGATCCTGGCCAGGCCGGGCGCCGCCTGCAGCAGCTCTTCAAGCGCCTGCTGCCCGGTCGGGCCGGACGTTCGCCGCGGCCGGCCTGCTGGCTCTCCCCTGTCGTCGTCGAAGCTCATCCGAAGATCGCCAGGTGTAGCAGTCCGGCGCCAAATCCGAGCACCGCCCCGTGCAGATAGAGCAGCCACTCGTCCTCGCGCATCGCCGTGCGCAGCATCTCCGAGAATTCGGGCGGCCCCATCGCCCGCACCCGGGTGGCGACGAACTCGCGCACGCCGTCCCGCTGCCTGGCATTGAACGCCTCGTCGGCGAGGGGACTGACGGCGTAGTCGGCAGCCTCGGCGGCGAGCGAGGTGCGGATCGTCTCGTAGTCGCGACTGCCGACCGCAACCCTGACCGCCGACCGCGCCCGGCCGAGCGCCCGGTCAACGGCGGGGCGCAGCGAGTCCTCGATCAGCTGCCGGGTGCGATCCGAGTTGGGCCCGTGCATCAGGTCCTCGGCGACGTTGGTCATCGTCACCACGTCGTCGGCGATGATGTCGGCGTAGACCTCGGCCACCTCGGGCTGGCGCTTGAGGAAGAGCCCCTGGATCTCGAACGGCCCAACCCGCCGCGGCCGCACCGGCTCGAAGATCATGCGGATGCCGAACAGGTTCGTCGTGTAGCCGATCAGCACGCCGGCGATCGGCAGCACCCACCACGGGGTCAGCACGTACTCGGTCATGAAGGCCGTGGGGATGCCGAGCAGCAGGCCGAAGAAGAAGCCGAAGTTGACAATGAAACGCAGCTCCTTGCGGCCGACCTCGAGGAAGATCCGGTTGGCCAGCGCCGGGTTGGCCTCGAGGCGGCGGATCACCATCAGCTTGACGTCGATCAGGTCGTCGGCGTGGGTGCCGATTTCCTCGGTGATCGTGCGCACGATCTGCGGCAGTTGCTCCTCGACGCGGGCGTGGACGGCGGCGCGCACGCGCGGCGGCAGGTCGCGCCAGAGCTGCGGGCGCTCGCGCTCCATGATCCGCTCCACCACGTCGTAGATCTCGCCGCGGGCCGCCTCGAGGATCTGCTCGGCGATTGCCTCGGGGTCGAGCTGGCGGTAGAACTCGCCGGGGCTGCCCACCTTCGAGAGCCCTTTGTCGACTGCGATCGAGCCCATCTTGGCGGCTCGCGAGGGGACGATCCCCTGCCAGCCGAGGCCGCCCTGGCCGAGGCCGGGGATCTGCTGGATGCGCCGTGGCAGCACGTTGGCGAGCGGCGCCAAGCCCGGCACCCTGATCCCGGCAAAGCGCACCGGGTAGAAGAGCATCCAGACCCCGCTGAGGTTGGTCACGTAACCGATCGCCCCGGTGAAGAGCGGGATCGTGATCAGGCTGAGGGTCGTGTGGTCCATGTCTTTAGGGGAAGATGTGCGGCGAGCGCAGGATGACCGTAATCAAGGACACAGGGACGCGGGCTGTGCTGCCACCGTTTGGCGAGGAGCACGAGGAGCTGCGCGAGACCGTGCGCCGCTTCGTCAGCAAGGAGATCGCGCCCAACGTCGACGAGTGGGAGGCCGCGCGCGAATTCCCCCGCGAGCTCTACAGCCGCTGCGCCGAGCTCGGCTTCCTCGGCCTCAAGTTCCCCGAGGAGCTCGGCGGCCAGGGCGGCACCCACCTGCACGACGCAATCTGGGTCGAGGAGCTGGCCCGCTCCGGCGGCTCCGGCGGTGTCGCCGCCGGCCTCAACGCCCACACCTCGATCGCGATGCCGCCGATCTTCAACTTTGGCACCGAGGAGCAGAAGCAGCGCTGGCTGGTGCCCGGGATCGCCGGCGAGAAGATCGGCGCCCTCGGCATCACCGAGCCCGGCGCCGGCTCCGACGTCGCCGGCATCTCCACCTTCGCCGAGAAGGTCGACGGCGGCTACGTCGTCAACGGATCGAAGACCTTCATCACCAACGGGGTCCGCGCCGACTTCCTCGTCTGCGCCGTGAAGACGACCAAAGAGGGCGGCCACGGCGGCATCTCCTTCCTCGTGCTCGAGCGCGAGATGCCCGGCTACGAGGTGGCGCAGAAGCTGGAGAAGATGGGCTGGCACTCATCCGACACCGGCGAGCTGGCCTTCACCGACGTCGAGGTGCCCGCGGAGAACCTGCTCGGCGAGGAGAACAAGGGCTTCCACCTGATCATGGCCAACTTCGCCTGGGAGCGGCTGCTGATGGCGATCGGCGCCGTCGGCGCGATGCAGCGCCTAATCGAGATCACCGTCGCCTACGCCCTTGACCGCGAAGCCTTCGGCCGCCCAATCGGCAAGTTCCAGGCGATCCGCCATCAAGTCGCCGAGATGGCGACCAAGGCCGAGGCCTCCCGCGCCCTCACCTACAACGCCCTCCGCCTCTTCCACGAAGGCCAAAACTGCATCCAAGACGTGACCATGGCCAAGCTGGTCACCCAACGCGCCGTCCTGGAGATCGCCGACCAGTCCCTCCAGATCCACGGCGGCTACGGCTACATGCGCGAGTACGGCATCGAGCGCGCGGTTCGCGATGCCCGCCTCGGCCCGATCGGTGGCGGGACGGATGAGGTCATGAAGGAGATCCTCGGCAAGCTGATGGGGTTGTAGGGATCAACAAGAGGTGCGAGCGCCGGGTCTCCCCCGGCGCTCGCACCCGTGGCCACGGGCGTTATCCGACCGTCAACGGCTGTTCCCTGTGCCATTCAAATGCTTCGGTCGGGAATACGCCGTCCCATTCGACCGCCGCACCGAGCGCTTTCAGTTCCGTTTTCGTTGCACTGAAGCTCGCGGCGCTGAAGGTGGCGGCTTCCGTTTTGTTGTTGAACAAGGCCCCCGCCGAACCGGTGACCGTTGCCACCATTCCACCCAGCGGACACAGCGCACCGCCGTAGAGGATGCTGATGTTGACTTTATTGAACACGACGTAGTTACTGCCGCCAACCGTTTTCAGGTGCGATGGCCACGGTAGTTTTTCCGCTGCAATCGCATCAACCGTGCATTCTGCGCCGCCGGTTGTCGTGCAGTTATAAAAGAGCGCTTCCGTTACTTCCCCTTTACCGACGGCTTCGCTGTTTGAAATCACCAGCTTGTAGACCATATGTTCACACTTGGTGACGGCTTCGGGCACCGCTATGCTGCTTCCAACCGCCACGCCAACAGTGAGCTCAGTTTCACCGGCTTTCAGTTCGCTGCCTGAGAACCTCCAAGCGGGACTAGCGCTGGCACTTCCCACGAACACAGCACTGATCGCCAGCGCCGCCAAAAGACCTCGTAATAGGGTGCCTATTGCCTTTGCGTTCATCGCCACAGCCCCTCCTTTCGCGTCAACCGGCTTAGTGGTCTTCATTGTTTAATTTCACCGCCGCGGCAGTTGCGAAATAGACCGTATTTCTAAAGATCGCGGTGTTGTTACCAGCCGTCGTAGTTCCGAACTGCAAGTCGACAATGGGGTCGACGAAGAAACTGATCCCCCCGCCGCAACCAGCTGAAAGCGGCGCCGACCACTCATTGTCGACGAGAACGTTCCCGTTCAGCTTCAGGATCTCTTCTTCTTCGAGGAGTTCTTCGCTTTCACTAGGGTTTCCGCTAATTGGCAGATTTGGTTTTAGCGGGGCGGTCGTGCCCGTTGTGAGCTCCCAGAGCAGAGGTTTGCTGCTGGAGCCGATGACACAAGATTTGCCGAGGAACGGATTTTCCAGATGAACCTTGACCGGAATTTTCAGCGCGAGACCTTCGCCCGCGATCAGATTGGCTCGGCCGATCTCGATGTTGGAGGCCGCCTGGGCCAATTCGAGAGTCACGTTGACTCCGGTCAGGGCATTTTCGTAGAAAAACGCTGAAAGCGTTTTTACCAGGAATGGTGATTTTTCGGGAGGAACGAGCCCCAGCAATCCACCGGGGAACGCCCGAGGTGTTTTGGCGAGCGTCACGCCGTTTTTGGCGGCAAAGAAAGGTGCTATTCCTTCGACTGGTTCGCCGAACCCACCCTGAAGAACCACCTGTTTTTCGATCGGCACGATGTGGTTGCCCAACATCACTTCGCCGGCTTCGCTCTGCAGGTAGAAGCATTCTTTTACTTCAGGACTGGCCCAAGGGCACTGCTGAAACTTCGTGAATTCCCCCACGAGTTTGGCCGATGCGCTTCCGGTTAACCCCAAGGCTGCGAGCGCAATGACGAAAAGCGCCATGTGCATCGCTCTTAGTCTGTTCTTCTTCATGCTTTGGACTCCTTTGCTCGATGGACTGCTTCAAACCGCAACGCTATGCTCCACACTTGACCGGCGGGGAAATCAACGTTCGCCACTGTCGACGTCCCGACTTGCTGGCGGTATTGGGGTTGTGGGCGGAAGCTCGCAGCGCCCACGCGAGCACATCGGACAGGCCTGAGGACGCCGAGCGCCTGCTTGACGATTCGCCGGCTGCGCTCTTGGTGGCTGAACAGGACGGGGAAATCGTCGGCGCCTTGATCGCGGCCTGGGATGGATGGCGGGGCAATATGTACCGACTTGCGGTCCGCGAGGGGCGTCGGCGGGAGGGCATCGGGCTCGCACTGACGCGGGCGGGCGAGGATTACCTGCGGCAGTGCGGTGTTCGTCGCGTGACGGCGTTGGTGGCCTTTGACGATGAGGTGGCGGGAGGGTTCTGGGAGTCGGCTGGCTACCCGCAGGATCGCGAGATCGGGCGGCGGGTCCGGAACCTGGAGCCGTGAGAACCCGCCTCCTCGTTCTGTTTTTTGCCTGTGTTGTCGCGGGCGGTTTGGTGGCTCAGGGAGCGCCAGCCGGCTCCGGTAACCAAAGGACCGCGTCACGCGTCACGCATGTGCCGCGGCCACACATCGTTCGTCACCTCATCCCCTTTGGGCCCAAGCGGAAGCGGGAGATGGCTGCCTATTCGCAGCGTCACTACGGAGAACGCGCCTGGCGCCTCAAGCGCCCGCGGGTGATCGTCGAGCACTGGGCGGAAACCGGCAGCGCCGCGGCCGTCTACAACACCTTTGCGCCTGACTTACGCGATCCGGAGCTGCATGAGCTGCCTAACGTCTGCTCGCACTTCGTGGTCTCGGGGTCGGGGCGGATCTTCAAGCTGGTCTCGACCAGGATTCGCTGCCGGCACACGGTCGGGCTCAACTGGACGGCGATCGGGATCGAGCACACGGGGTTCAGCGACGGCGAAGTGCTCGGTAACCGGCGCCAGATGCGCGCCTCGCTGCGGCTCACCCGCTACCTGCGCTGCCGCTTCCATATAAAGCTGAGCAACGTGATCGGCCACGCGGAGAGCCTCTCCTCTCCCTACCACCGCGAGCGCGTCGCGAGCCTGCGGCGTCAGACTCACGGGGACTGGCGGCACGCCTCGATGCGGACCTACCGCCACCGCTTGCACCAGCTCGGCGGCTGCTGAGCTAGAGACAGGGGCGCCAGGGGGCGGCGAAGAGGTCGTAGGACTTGCCCACGGCGCTGAAGCCGATCGCCTTCGCCTCCCCACAGTAAGCGGACGGTTCGAGTTCGTACTCGGCCTCGAAGACCGCCTTGCCCGCGCCAACAAACGACTGGTACATCCCACACTCGTCGTACTGGAAGCACTGCTCGACGATCGCGAAGTCGAAGGCGCTGAGCAGCTGCCGCACCTGGCCACCGTCGTTCTTCAGCGCGACCGCCATGCCGCGGGCGTGCACCTGGCGCGCGACCCAGCGGTTGAAGCGCAGTTGCGCGGTGGCACTGATCGGAAAGCCGGTCTCGTTTTCCCAGCCGGCAATGTTGTCGGGCTCGACCGCGTCGAATCGCTTGCGCGCGCAGATGTCGAAGCGATGCCTGAGCGCCCCGGCGAACAGGTGGAAGCGCCGAATGTCGAGCCAGCGCTCGTCAGGAAAGCCTTCGTAGCGGCGGCCGATTACCGAGCGCGGAAACGAGTCGGCGTCCGGCCGGTAGCTCTCCCAACTGCCGACGTCGAGATAACAGATGACGTGGCGTCCCAGCCCGTGAAGCCGCCGCACGGCGCTCGCCGACGTTTCGAAACCGTCGACGTCGTAGACCGCTGCATCAACGCCGGTGTCAACCTCACCCTGGAGCTGCCACTGCCATGGCTGGACAGTGGGAGCCGGGTGCCAACGTGCCTGCGCCGGGCCGCAGAAGAGCAACCCCAGACAAGCGGCAAGCACGGCGGCAGCTGAGAAGCGATGCGGGCCCAGAGACCGAGGATAGGCAGCCGCGCCCCGCGGCCCCGACTTCGTAGCATCGACGGGGTGATCTACCTGCTCAGGCACGGCGACGCGGAGGAAGGCATGGGCGACGACGCGGCGCGGCGGCTCACCGCGAAGGGAGAACGCCAGGCACGGGCTGCAGGTGAGGCGCTGGCCGCCCTGGGAATCAAGCCCGATGCCTGTCTGGCGAGTCCCAAGGTCCGCGCCGCCGACACGGCCCAGCTGGCCTGTGAGGCGCTTGACCTCGAGCCGGAGATCACCGAGGAGCTGCGAGGCGGCCCCTTCGACTCGACCAGCCTGGCCGCGGGCCGGGGCGACGTTCTCCTCGTCGGCCACGAGCCCGACTTCTCCACCGAAATCGCCCGTCTCACTGGCGCCCACGTAAAGCTGCGCAAGGGCGGGCTGGCGGCGGTTGACGGAGGAACCCTCGTCGCCCTGCTGCGCCCCAACGACCTCGCAGCTATAGCCGGATAGGCGATTTCCCGCGAAACGTCGGTTAGTGTCTTCGCGACCTATCCGATGCAGGGAGAAACGAGGGGTTAGATGGCGTACGAAATGCAGATTCGGGGAAGCCAGGACCGGGTGAAGGTCCGCAGTCCCTGGGCGGCGGCGCTGCTGCCGCTGATCACGCTCGGCATCTACCACTTGGTCTGGTGGTACCGGATCAACCGCGAGCTGCGCGACTACGGCAAGGCGAAGGGTTACGACCTCGGCCAGAACCCGACCAACTCCCTCCTCGCCCTGTTCCCGGGCGGGCTGATCATCGTGCCGGCGCTGATCACCTACTGGCGCGGCGTCAAGCGCGTGATGGGAGCCTCCCGCCTCGCCGGCAAAGAGCCGCTTAACGGCTGGATCGCGATCATCCTCTACCTGCTGATCGCCCCCGCACTGTGGGCCTACGTCCAGGTCGAGCTCAACAAGGTCTGGGAAGCCGAAGCCGACACGATCGAGGGCGAACTCGCGCCCCCGGCGCCGGCCGACCCGCTCCCCCCGGCCATGCCCGAGCAGCCGCAGGCGACCGAGCCTCCGGCCGGCGATCCACCTCCGGCGGGGCCGACGGCCTGACCGACTCGTGAAGCAGCGCGTCAGCCTGATCACGCTCGGCACGGGCGATCTCGGGCGGGCGCGCCGCTTCTACGAAGCGCTCGGCTGGACGACGGGCGCGGCGCCCGAGGACGACGTCGTCTTCTTCCAGGCGGGCGGCGGCATGGTCGTCGCCCTCTGGGATCGAGCCCGCCTCGCCGAGGACAGCTGCGTGGAGGACAACGGCGGCTGGGGCGGCGTGACCTTGGCGCTCAACTTCGGCTCGCCGGCTGAGGTCGACGCGGTGATCGAGGAGGCGCGTGGCGCCGGTGCCACTATCGGACGCGAGCCGGCCGAAGCCTTCTGGGGCGGCTACACCGCGCTCTTCATCGATCCCGATGGTCATCCCTGGGAGGTCGCCCACAACCCGCACTGGACGATCACCGAGGACGGCGGGGTCGAACTTGGCTAGCGAGCTCGAGCGAGCCCACCTCAACCTCGTCGACAGCTCGCGCCAGTTCTTCGAGCTCGATCCCGACGCCGCGATCGAGGCCGAGCCGGGCTGGCTCTTCGGCGCCGGCAGCGCCACCCACCCGGTGATCTCCAACGCCGCCTTTCGCCGTGACGACAATGTCGACGCCGAGGACTTCATCTCCCGCGCCAAGGAGTTCTTCGCCGCCCGCGGGCGGAGATTCAGCATCTGGACCAGGGTGGGACAGGCCGCGGACGACGACCTCGCCGCCACCGCCGAGGCAGCGGGCTTCCAGGCCGTCTTCGAGATGCCGGAGATGATCCTCGGCAACAACGTGCTCCCAACAGAGCCGCTACCCACCGGGGCGGAGCTACGCCAACTGAGCACGGAGGACGAAGCACCTGGCTTCTGGCGGGTGGCCAAGGAGGCCTACGCGAGCAACGGCTTCCCGCCCGAGGTCTTCGCCGGCTACACCGACCATTCCGGCCTGCTCGCCGAAAACGTCGTCGCCTTCGTCGTCTACCTGGACGGAGAGCCGGCGAGCATCGCGATGACGATCGTCAGCCACGGCGTCGCCGGCATCTACTGGGTCGGCAGCACGGAGCGGGCGCGCGGCCAAGGCCTCGGCCGCGCCGTGACCGTGGCGGCGACGAACGCCGGCCTCGGCGGCGGCGCCGAGATCGCCTCGCTGCAGGCATCGCCGATGGGCAGGCCGATCTACACCAAGCTCGGCTACGAGACGGCCTTCGACTACCGGCTGCTGATGTCGCCCCCGCCCTGAGCGGGAGCCCCAGCGAACACCGGTTCCACCCACCGACTGGCCAGTCAACCAGGAGGCATCGTTCCTTGTAGCCTCCCGGGCCGACTTTCGAATCCGAGAAGGAGAGAGCAGACTGATGGGACTTCTTGATGGCAAAGCGGCGATCGTCACCGGGTCGGCGCGCGGGATTGGCCGGGCCACGGCGGAGATGTTCGTCGCCGAGGGCGCCAAGGTGCTGATCAATGACCTCGACGCCGACGTCGCCGAGCAGACCTCGAGCGAGATCGACGGCGAGACCGCGGTCTTCGCCGGCGACCTGACCGAGCCCGACGCCGCCGACAAGCTCGTCGCTGCCGGGGTCGACGCCTTCGGCGCCGTCGACATCGTCGTCAACAACGCCGGCTACACCTGGGACAGCGTCGCCCACAAGATGAGCGACGAGCAGTTCCAGGCGATGATCGACATCCACACGATCGTGCCCTTCCGCGTTGCCCGCGCACTCGCCCCGCACTGGCGCGAGGCCGCCAAGACCGAGCGCGGCGAAGGCAAGGAGGTCTTCCGCAAGATCATCAACGTCTCCTCGACCTCGGGCATGATGGGCAACGCCGGTCAGGTCAACTACTCGGCGGCGAAGATGGCCGTCGTCGGCATGACCAAAACGCTGGCCAAGGAGTGGGGCCAGTTCAAGATCAACGTCAACGCGGTCGCCTTCGGCTTCGTCGAAACCCGCCTCACCGCCGCCAAGGAGCAGGGCGGCGAGATGACGGCACCGGGCGGCGAGAAGATCGAGCTCGGCATCCCCGAGCAGATGCGGGCGATGGCCTCGGCGATCATCCCGCTCGGCCGCCCCGCCACCCCGGAGGAGGCATCGGCCCCGGTGCTCTTCCTCGCCTCACCGATGGCGAACTACGTGCACGGCCAGGTGCTCAACGTCACCGGCGGCATGTTCGGGGGGATGTACACCTGAGCTCCGAGGCGACAGGTGGCAGGCGTCCTCCGCGATACCTCGACGTCGCGGACA
Organism: uncultured Solirubrobacterales bacterium; assembly: GCA_963701265.1. Taxonomy (GTDB): domain Bacteria; phylum Actinomycetota; class Thermoleophilia; order Solirubrobacterales; family 70-9; genus VRUE01. The sequence goes on along the minus strand of OY969581.1, from coordinate 844,970 downwards.
GGATTTGGCCTGCCACCCGCCGCTTCATGGGCGCCCACACGGCGCTCTACAAGGCAACCGGCGGGCGCCTGGGACACAAGATCCCGGGCGTCCCCGGCAAGATGCTGCTGCTCGATCACAAGGGCGCGAAGAGCGGCACCGAGCGCACCTCGCCACTGCTCTATTTCAGGGACGGCGAGGACCTGGTCATCGTCGCCTCCAAGGGCGGCTTCCCCAAACACCCCGCCTGGTACCACAACCTCAAGGCCAACCCGGACACCACGGTCCAGGTCGCCTCGCACCACCTTCCGGTCCGTGCCCGCGTCGCCAACCCGGAGGAGCGCGAGCGCCTCTGGCCGATGGCGGTCAAGTCCTACCACGGCTATGAGGACTACGCCGTGCGCAGCAAGGGCCGCGAAATCCCCCTCGTAATTCTCGAGCCCCGCTAGGGCTCAGTCCTTCGGGCGGCGCTCCTCGGCAACGGGGTCGCCGGACTCGCTGGCAATCGCCTCGGGCGGCCAGGGGCCGGCCCAGTTGTCGCGGGCGCCGTCGATCGTGATCGTCGTGCCGGAGACGAAGTCACCGGCCGGCGAGGCCAGGTAGGCGACCAGCCAGGCCATCTCCTCAGCCCGGCCAGCGCGGCCGATCGGGATCGAGCGCTCGAGGTTGTCGACGACGACCTGCGGATACTTGGTCAGCAGGGTCTCGGTGGCGAACTGGCCGGCGGCGAGGGCGCAGGTCCTGATCCCGAAGCGGGCCCACTCGACCGCCAGCGTGCGCATCATGTTCTCGACCGCGGCGCGGGCGGCGCCCGAGTGCACCATGCCCGGCATACCGTTGTGCGGCGAGAGGGTGACGCTGAGCACCTTGCCACCGCCCTGCGGGATGAAGGCCTTGGTCGCGGCCGCGTGGGTCATCAGCCAGGTGCCCTGCACGTTGAGCTCGATCACTGTGCGGAAGCCTTTCGGCGTGATCGACTCGGCCGGGGCGAGGAACTGGCCGCCGGCGTTGTTGACCAGCACGTCGATCCGGCCGTGGTCGGCGAGCACCTTGTCGAAGAAGCGGTCGACGGCCTCCTCCTCGCGAATGTCCATCGCCTCGTGCCCGAACGAACCGGCGAGACCGGCGGCCAGCTCGGCGGTCTCCAGCAGGGGCTCCTCGCGCCGCCCGCAGCCGACCACGATGGCGCCGAGGCGGGCGAGCTCGAGGGCGGTCTCGCGACCCAAGCCACTGCCGGCGCCGGAGACGACGCAAACCTGCCCCTCGAGCAAACCCTCCCTGAAGATGCGCGAATGCGGGCTCTCACTCATGAACGCGCAAGCCTATAGAGGCAAACTCACCGTAACCTGACCGGCATGAAGGTCAGCGTAGAGCCGAAACCGCTGCACGAGCCGCTGGCCGGCGGCACCCCCGGCGCGACGGTCGCGGTCGAACCGATGATCGCCGGCAGCGTCACCTGGCCACGCACGATGATGGAACGCCCCGGCGGCCGTCTCGAGACCCTGAAGCTGCTGCGCGCGCTGATCACCGGTAACCCGGCGGCGACCGTTCCCTGCCCGGCCTTCCTGATCCGCCACCCGAGCGCCGGCGCGATCCTCATCGACACCGGCCTGCACCCGTCGATCGCCACCGACGGCAAGGAGAACTTCGGCACCCTGGGCACCCGGGTGGGCAACCCGTCGCTCGAGGCCGGCGAAGACGTTCCCGCGCAGCTGCGCAAACGCGGCCTCGACCCCGGCGAGATCCCGATCGTGGTGATGACCCACATGCACATCGACCACACCTCGGCGATCTCGGAGTTCCCCAACTCGACCTTCATCGTCAGCGAGAAGGAGTGGCACGCCGCCGCAACCGGCCCGCGCCCGCTGTTCAACGGCTACCGCCGGCCGCACTACGACTACGCCTTCGACTACCGCACCGTCGACTTCGACCGCGCCGGCATCGACTCCTACGCGACCTTCGGCCGCTGCTTCGACCTCTTCGGCGACGGCTCGCTGCGACTTGCCTACACCCCCGGCCACAGCGCCGGCCACATGTCGGTGATCGCCCACCTCAGCAAGCACGACTTCGTGATCGGCGGCGACACCACCTACATGCAGGCCCAACTCGACGGCGACGCGCCGCTGGCACCGCGCCCCTTCGACGCCCACAACTACCGCCGCTCGCTGCAGGAGCTGAAGCTGTTCAAGCGCGAGTACCCCGACGCGATCGTCACCCCGGGCCACGACCCGGAGTTCTTCGCCGCTCTTAACACCCGCTACGAGTAGCGGCTAACGGGAGCCGTCGAGCTCTTCGTACATCCCCCGCACCGGGGCGAAGATCTGCTCCGCCACCTCTTGCTGGCGCTCGCGAGGCGACGCCTGCTCGACCGGGAAGGAGAGCGGCTCGCCGAACTGCACGGTTACCTTGGGAAAGCCGAGCCGCTTCCAGCGGCGGACCTTCTCGGAGCCGTGGATCGCCACCGGCACGACCTGCGCTCCGGATTCGAGCGCGATGCGGCCGATTCCGGGCTTGACCTCTTTCAGCTTGCCGCTGCGCGAGCGCCCGCCCTCGGCGTAGACGAGCAGCATCTCGCCCTGGGAGAGGATCGTGGCGGCGGTCTTGATCGCCTCCTCGTCGTGGTGCCCGCGCCGCACCGGGAAGACGCCGCCGTGCTTGTAGACGTAGGTGAGCACGGGCGGGCCGAACATTTGCGACTTGGCCATGAAGCGCACCTTGCGGCGCAGGTAGAGACCGACGAAGAAGTGGTCCATCTGGCTGAAGTGATTCGGGGCGAGGATCAGCGGTCCCGACTTGGGCACGTTGTCAACCCCGATCGCGCGCACCCGGTAGATCAGCAGCGTCGGCAGCGAGAGGATGCAGCGGACGAAGGTGTAGGTCCAGCCGACTCCCTTGCGGGCGGAGGCGTGGAACTGGTCGAAGTACTCCGCCGGACGATCGTCCTTGTATGTCTGTGGCTTCATGTCGGCCATGGGCAAGCGACGGCCCAGCCGTCGCTACGCGGTACCCCCGTTCGCAGCGAGGGTTACGGCGCCTCTTGCTCGGCGCTGGGTGCGGCCCAGCCCTTGGCACGACTGAGTGCGCGGTGCCAGCCCGCCAGCAGCGTCTGGCGCTCGTCCTCACCCATCGCCGGCTCGTAGCGAGCCGCCTCGCGCCACATCTCCCCCACCTGATCCAAGCTCCAGCGCCCGGTCGCGATCCCGGCCAGGTAGGCGGCCCCGAGCGCGGTCGTCTCGGAGACCGCGGGGACGACCACCGGGCAACCGAGCAGGTCGGCCTGGAACTGCATCAGCCAGCGGTTGGCGACGGCTCCCCCGTCCGCCTTCAGCGCCTCGAGGCGCTGGCCGGCGGCTGCCTCCTGGGCTCGCACCGCATCGACGGTCTGAAAGGCGGTCGCCTCGAGCGCCGCCCGGGCGAGGTGAGCGCGGCCGCTGCCGCGGGTGAGGCCGACGATCGTGCCGCGCGCATAGGGGTCCCAGTGCGGCGAGCCGAGGCCGGTCAGCGCCGGCACGAAGTAGACGCCGTCGTTGCCGTCGAGCGAAGCGGCAAGCGCCTCGCTCTCCTCGGCGTTGGCGATGATGCCGAGGCCGTCGCGCAGCCACTGCACCGCAGCGCCGGTGACGAAGATCGACGCCTCGAGCGCATAGGCCGGGCTCACCTCGGTGCCGCAGGCGACCGTCGCCAGCAGGCCCTCGACCGGCTCGGGCGCCTCCGGCCCGGTATTGAGCAGGACGAAGCTGCCGGTCCCGTAGGTGTTCTTGGCGGTGCCGGCCCGGTGGCAGGCCTGGCCGAAGAGCGCCGCCTGCTGGTCACCGCCGATCCCCGCCACCGGCACCTCGCCGCCGAACTCACTGGTGGTGCCGTAGACGTGGGCCGAGGGCAGCGCCTCCGGCAGCCGCGCCGGGTCGATGCCGAGCAGGCCACAGAGCTCCTCGTCCCATGCCCGCTTGCGGATGTCGAAGAGCATGGTGCGCGAGGCGTTGGTGTGGTCGGTCGCGTGGCGGCCGGTGAGCTTGAAGAGCAGCCAGGAGTCGATCGTGCCGAAGACCGCCCGCTCCGCTCCCTCGGCGTTGGCCAGCAGCCACTCGATCTTGGTCGCCGAGAAGTAGGGGTCGATGACGAGGCCGGTGCGCTCGCGCACGAGCTGCTCGTGACCGGCGGCGCGCAGCTGCTCGCAGCGCTCGGCGGTGCGCCGGTCCTGCCAGACCAGCGCCCGGTGGACCGGCTCGCCGCTGGCCGGATCCCAGGCGACGACCGTCTCGCGCTGGTTGGTGATCCCGATCGCGTCGAGCTCGGCCCCCTGGATGCCGGCATCGACGATCGCCTCGACGGCGACGCGGCGGGTCACTTCCCAGATTTCGGCGGCGTCGTGCTCGACCCAGCCCGGGCGGGGGAAGTGCTGCTCGAACTCCGAGTACGCCCTGCCGGTGATCCGTCCCGCTGCGTCGAAGACGAGGCAGGTCGTCCCCGTCGTCCCCTGGTCGATCGCAAGGATCAGGGCGCGATACCCCGCATCACGGTGAGCAGGCTCTCGGCAACGCCGGAGGCGTCTTCGCCGGTGCCGAGCCGGCGCAGGCCCATTCCGTACATCAGCGCCACGATCGTGCGCGCGTGGCGCTCCGGCTCGGGCACCCCGAGCATCTCCAGCGCCGCCGCGGCCACCCCTTCGTAGGCCTCGAAGCAGCGCAGCGAGGCCTCGCGCAGGGCGGGATCGCGCGCCGCCTGCAGGTGCAGCTCGATCTCAGCCAGCTGCTGGATTCGGTTGGTCGACTCCTCGACCACGCGCTCGACTTCCGCCGCGATCTGCTCGACGCTCGGTTCGCTGCGCCTCAGCTCAGCCGCGATCTCCTCCTGTCTCGCCACTTCCTCGCCGACGTAGAGCAGCAGGCTCTCGCGCAGCAGATCGACCTGACTGGGGAAGTGGTAGGTGAGCGAGCCAAGCGCCACCCCGGCAGCGCTGGCGACGCGGCGGTTGGTGACGGCGGGAATCCCCTCACCGCCGATCAGCTCGACCGTGGCACGGAGGATCCGCTCGCGGGTATCGGGTGGCGCGACGGTGGGCAAGAAGCACCAGCCTATCCCTTTGGCCTATCGTTCGTTCGAACGAACAAACTGCGGCGAGGCACAAGGAGAGGCGACATGGCGACGATGACGAAGGCGGCACCCGCCGGCTTGCGGGAGCAGGCGGAGCTGCTGCAGAGCGGAGAGGCGACATCGCGGGAGCTGGTCGAAGCGGCGCTGGAGCGCGCCGAGGCGAGCCAGGAGACCCTGAACGCGTTCCGGGTCATCTGCACCGAAGAGGCCCTGGCCGCGGCCGATGACGCCGATCGGCGGCTGGGTGACGAGGAGAGCGCGCCGCTGCTCGGCGTTCCAGTCGTGATCAAGGACGACGTCGACCTCGCCGGCCACACCACCCCCTTCGGCTGCGGCGGCGGCCGCCCCGCGGTGCGCGACGCGGAGATGGTGCGGCGCCTGCGCGAGGCCGGCGCGATCCTGATCGGCAAGACGCACGCCCCCGAGGTTGGCCTCTGGCACTTCACCGAGACACCGCTGCACGGCGCCACCCGCAACCCCTGGAACACCGACCACACCCCGGGTGGCTCAAGCGGCGGCGCCGCGGCGGCTGTAGCGGCGGGCGTCGTGGCGGCGGCAATCGGCTCCGACGGCGCCGGCTCGATCCGGATCCCGGCGGCCTGGAGTGGGTTGGTGGGACTGAAGCCGCAGCGTGGGCGGGTCTCGACCTGGCCCGATGCCGAGGCCTTCAACGGCCTCAGTTGCTACGGCCCGTTGGCCCGCACTACCGCCGACGCAGCGCTGCTGCTCGACGCGGTCCACGGCAACGTCCCCGCCGACCTGCACCGCCCGCCGATGCCGGCCGAATCCTTCTCGGAGGCGGCGGCACGAGAGCCGGGAACCCTGCGGGTGGCGGTCTCCTTCGCCACTCCGTTCGGCGTCCCCGGCAAGGTCAACCCCGAGCACCGCGCTGCGATCGAGGCCTTCGCCGAGCAACTGGGCGAGCTCGGCCACGAGATCGTCCGCGTCGACCCCGATTACGGCATGGTCGGCCCGACGATCGTCGCCAGGGGCGAGGCAGCCGTCGAGGAATGGCTCTGCGCTCACGGCGAAGACCGTTCTGCCCTGGAGCCGCGCACGCGGGCAGCCGCCCGCATCGGCAAGGCCCTGCAGGGCGTGCCCCTGCGCATCGCCCGCGCCGCCGAGCCGAGCCTGCGGCGCCGGGTCGGCCGCGTCTTCGAGCGTTGCGACGTCGTCCTCACCCCGACCACGGCGAAGCCGCCGCCCCGCATCGGTGCGCTCCACGGCCAGGGCTACTGGAAGACCGGCAACACCGCCAGCGCCACCTGTCCCTTCGCCTTCGCCTGGAACGTCGTCGGTTGGCCCGGGATCAGCGTCCCGGCGGGCCTCACCTCGAAGGGTCTGCCGATCGGTGCCCAGCTGCTCGGCCGCGAAAACGACGAGGCAACGCTGCTCTCGCTCGCGGGGCAGGTTGAGCGCGCCGCCGGAGGCTGGCCCCAGCCGAACTAGGTTCCGGTGCGCCTTTTGCTCCCCGTGGGTGCATAAGGCGCACCAGAAGCGCGGACGCGGTAGGCGCGGATGAAGTCGAGTAGCTGGTGGCCGCGGTGGATGAAGCCGGTGAGGCTGCGGCCGGTGGCGCGATGCTCGAGCGCGAGCTCGATCTCACCCACCCGGTAGCCGGCCCGCACCGCGTCGACCGTCATCCCGATCTCCATGCCGTAGCCGCGAGCAAAAGGGAGCGTCGCGCGCAGTACGTCACTGCGCATTGCTCGCTGGCCCGAGATCGGCGCCTCCGCCTCGAAGCCGCTGAGGCGCCGGATCGCCCAGCGGGCGAAGCCGAGTGCGAGGCCGAAGCCACCGCCAACCCGATTGGCAAAGGCGGCCACGGCAAGGTCGCAGTCGCCGTCGCCGACAGCCTCCACGAGCGGCCCGAGCCGGCCCGCCGAATCGCCGAGGTCACCGTCGCAGAGCAGGACGATCGCCGGTGGCTCGCCGTCGCTCAAGGCCGCCTCGGCCGCAGCGCTGACGTTGGCGCCCTTGCCATGGGGTTTGCCGCGGCTGACCACACTGGCACCGGCGCTCATCGCCACCTCTGCCGTGCCGTCCTCGGACGCATCGTCGGCAACCCAGATCGCCGCACCCGGAAAGGTGCCGCGCAAAGCGGCGACCGAGTCGGCGATCCGATCCGCCTCGTTGCGGGCAGCAACGATTACGGCCAGCGAGGCGGCCGTGCTGGGATCTGACTCCGACCTTGTCCGCTCCGCCGTCACGCGCGGATATTCTCCCCCGCCATGGACATTGAGGCTCACATCACCGGCAACGTGTGGAAAATCGAGGTCGCCGTCGGGGACACTGTCGAGGACGGGGACACGGTCGTGATCCTCGAGTCGATGAAGATGGAGATCCCGGTCGAGGCCGAAGACGACGGCACCGTCAAGGAGATTCGCTGCGAGGAGGGCCAGTCGGTCAGCGAAGGCGACGTCCTCGTAGTGCTCGAGTGAACGAGCGGCTCGCCGGCGGCAAGCTGATCCTCGACTCGCCGGCCGAGGCGGTCGTCCGCCTCCGCATTTCCAACCCCGAGCGCCGCAACGCACTCGACCACGAGATCCTCGACGCGATCGCCGAGACCGTGCCGCGGCTCGACCAGGGGATCGAGACCCGCTGCCTGCTGATCACCGGCGCCCCCCCGGTCTTCTCGGCCGGCTACGACATCGCCTCGATCCCCAGCGAGACCTTCGAGCGCGACGCCGAGGCCCTGGTCGCCCACCCCTTCCACGCTGCGATGGAGGCACTGGCCGGGCATCCCTGGCCGACGGTGGCCGCGATCAACGGCCACTGCATCGGCGGCGGCCTCGAGCTGGCGATCACCTGCGACCTGCGGATCTGCTCCTCGGCGGCAAAGCTCGGCATGCCGCCGGTGAAGCTGGGGCTGGTCTACGGGCACACCGGCCTGCGCAAGTTCCTCAACACGATCGGGCTCGCCCGCACCAAAGAGCTCTTCCTCACCGGGCGCAACTACCCGGCGGCGCGCGCCGCCGAGATCGGGCTCGTCAACGAGGTTGTCGCCGACGATCAGCTGGAGGCCGCGGCGGTCGAGCTTGCCGCCGAGATCGCCGCCAACGCGCCGCTCTCGATGCGCGGCAACAAGAGCGCGATCGACCTGCTCACCGCTTCGCCGATTCTCAGCGACCAGCAGGAGGCCGGCCTGATCGCGCTGCGTGAGTCGTGCTTCGCCTCCGAGGACCTCCGCGAGGGCATCGAGGCATTCGCCGAGAAGCGCAAGCCCGAGTGGCGGGGCAGATGAGCGCGGCGAGCAAGCAGCTCGCCGCCAGCGATCCGACGATGGCGGCCCTGATCGATCGCCTCGGCAAGATCGACATCGCCACCCGCCTCAAACGGCGCAGCGAGGAGCGGCCAGCCGATGCCTACGGGGCGCTGCTGCGGGCGATCGTCGGCCAGCAGCTCTCGACCAAGGCGGCGCGCACGATCTACGGTCGCATCCTCGACCTCTTCGACGGCACCACGCCCTCGCCCGAGCAGCTGCTCGAAGCCGATGAGACCGACCTGCGCGGCGCCGGGCTCTCCGGCCGCAAGGTCGAGTACGTCCGCGACCTCGCCTCGCACGTGATCGAGGGCGAGCTCGAGCTCGAGCGGCTCGATCAGCTCCCCGACGCGGAGGTGATCGAGGAGATCGTCGCCGTGCGCGGGCTCGGCGTCTGGACGGCGGAGATGTTCCTGATCTTCCACCTCGAACGGCCGGACGTTCTCTCCGGCGGCGACCTCGGCATCCGCAAGGCGATCCAGATCGAGTACAGCCTGGAGGAGATGCCGACGCCGACGCGGGTCGTGGAGATCGGCGAGCCCTGGAGCCCGCACCGCAGCCTCGCCTCCCTCTACCTATGGGAGTCCCTTGCAAACGCACCCGTGGATTGAGGACGGGCGGCAGATGGCCGACAAGAAGAGCATGCGCCTGCGTTTCTGGCTTGGCTTCGCCGTGGTTGCCGCGATTGCGATCGGCTCGATCGCGATCGCGCTGGTCGTCCACGAGCGCGATCGCGACAGCTTCGCGACTCAGCAGCACAACGAGGCGATCCGCGCGGCGCATCAGGCCGAAGCACTGGCCGGGCTCTCGGTCGGGCAGCTCTCCAGCGCCTCGGCCTTCTACCAAGCCGAGGGACAGTTCAGCCGCCACGAGTTCGAGGTCATCGCCGACTCGCTGCTGCGACCCGGAGCACTGACCGCAACCGCCTTCATCGGCTCGGTGCCGGGCGCCCGTCGGGCGCAGTTCGAACGCACGCACGGCTACCCGATCCTCGAACGCGGGCCCCTCGGCAACTTCCGCAAGGCGCGCCCGCACCGCCACTACTTCCCGGTGATCTACGTATCCGCGAGCGGGCTCAGCGTGCAGGCTCCGATCGGCTACGACGTCGGCTCCGACAGCAGGCGCGGCTCCTACCTGCTGAAAGCCCGCGATCGAGGCCGCCCCGCCGCAACGACGGCGATGCGGCTGCCGGTCGGCGGCACCGGGATCAACGTCTTCCGCCCGGTCTACCGCGACGGCGCCCCGGTCCACACCGTCGCCGAGCGGCGCGCCGCCCTGATCGGCTTCGCCGGTGGCGCCTTCCACGTTCCCGACCTGGCCGCCGCCGCGACGACCGCATTGCCGGATGAGGTCGATGCCGCCCTGGTTGAGCGCGGCAGGTCGATCACCGGCCCCGATCTGCCACGCGACGAGTCCGCTGCCGCGCCGATCCGGATCGCTGACCGGACCTGGTTGCTGGTCGTGCACGATCCCGACCGCCCCGGCGTCGGCCTGGCCGTGATGATCGCCCTCGTCGGCCTCTCCCTGGCGGCACTGCTGGCGGCGCTGGTGCTGGTCTGGAGCCGCCATGAACGAATGCAGGAACTGACCCTGCAGGCCAGCCAGGATCCGCTCACCGGGCTGAAGAACCGGCGGCGCTTCGAGGAGGACCTGCGGGCCGAGCTGGCTCGCAGCCACCGCTACGGGGTCGCCGGCGCTCTGTTGATGCTCGACCTCGACCACTTCAAGCAGGTCAACGACACGCTCGGCCACCCGGCCGGCGACCGGGTGCTCGGCGAGATCGCTGCCGTGCTGCAGGGCCGCGCCCGCGAGACCGACGTGCTGGCCCGAATCGGCGGCGACGAGTTCGCGATCGTGCTGCCGCGCTGCGAGCTCGACGAGGCCGAAGAGGTCGGCGACGCGATCACCACGGCAATCCGCGAGCGTATGAGCGCCGAGAAAGACGTGCCACCGATCACGGCGAGCGTCGGTATTGCGGCCTTCGGCCGCGGCGAGCGACTCAGCTACGAATCGGTGTTCAGTCGGGCTGATGCCGCGCTCTACGCGGCCAAGGGGTCGGGCCGCGACCGCGTGCAGGTGTTCGACGCCACCACGCCGGAACCGCAACCCGGCGAAGTGAAGATCACCGTCGCCGAACCGCGCTAGCCGGCAGGCTCTGCCGGAGGCGCAGGACCCTGCCGGCCGAGGCAACGAACTCAGACCGCACTGCGGGAGTGCCGAGCAGCCGGCGTCGCAGGGCGCGTCCGGCAATCGCAGCGGCCCGGTAGTCGGTGAAGAGAAGAAGGTCTGTGCCGGCCGCCGCTGCCGCCAGGCCAGCGCTGGCGGGTCCGCCGAAGTCGTGAACCGCAACCGACTCGAGCGCGTCGGTGATCGAGACGCCGCCGAAGCCGATGCGGTCACGCAGCTCGCCACTCGCGATCGAGCGGGCGAAGGCCGCCGGCTGCGGCGAGAAGGCCGGGTAGATCGCCGTGCTCAGCATCACCAGCTTGCCGCCAACTGCGACAAAGCGCCGGTAGGGCCGCTCGTCGACAGCTCGCAGGGTCCGCTTTGACAGGACAACGCGCTGCACGGCGAAATCGGTGTTTTCGGCGGCCGCACCGATGCCGGGAAAGTGCTTGGCGGTAGCGGCAACACCACCGGCCTGCAGGCCCTCGGCAAAAGGTACGGCCGTTGCTTCCACCGCGGCCGCGGTGGAGCCGAAACCGCGATCAGTGGCGTCAATCGTCCCCCCTGGCCGGGCGACGTCCAGCACCGGGGCCAGGTCGACGTTGATCCCGACCCCACGCAAGCTGGCCGCAGCGGCTTCTCCCTGGGCGCGACTGACCACCGCCCCTGCCGCGCCCATCTGCCGGGCGGACGCGCTCGGCGGCCCGCCCAGCCGCTTCACCAGCCCGCCCTCCTGGTCGGTCATCACCAGCAGCGGGTCGCGCAGCCTCGCCGGCCGCCGGATCGATTCGAGTTCATCGACCAGTTGCCGCGCTGCGGCGCGGCTGGGCAGGTTCGCTTCGAAGAGGATCACCCCGGCCAGCTCGCCGCGGTGGATCATCTGCCGCAAGGGTGCCGGCACGGTGGTCCCGGGGAAGCCGGCGACGAGGCGCTCGCCAACTAGCTGCCGCGTCGAAAGCAGGGAGGCCGGGCTCGGCTGCCCTTGGGGCGCGCTGCGGTCCCCGAGCACGGCGCCGAAGGCAAAAGCAGCAAGCGCCAGAGCGCCTGCTGCCGCGACGGCGATTCGCCGCCGTCTCGCCGTCGCCGTGCCCACATGCCTGAGCTTATGCCCCTATATGGAGGCATAAGTTCAGACACGCCCAGGCGTCCGGGGCGCTGCCTAGCCTTGCGCTCGAATGGCCTCCCTGATCACCTTCGAGGAAGCGCTGGCGCTCGGCGAGCTGACCACCCACGAGGAGATCGGCGATCTCGTCGAGCGCGCCTGGGCCGTGCGGCGCGAGAACTTCGGCGACTCGACCGACATGTGCTCGCTGGTCAACGCCAAGTCCGGTGGCTGCGCCGAGGACTGCGGTTTCTGCGCCCAGTCGCGCTACGCCGAGGCGGACACGCCGATGCACGCGATGATGGAGCCGGAGCAGATCCTCGAACACGCGAAAGCGGCCGAGGCAGCCGGCGCCCACCGCTTCTGCATGGTCACCCAGGGCCAGGGCCTCTCCAAGCGCGACTTCGAGAAAATCCTCGAGGGCGCCAAGCTGGTCGCCGAGCAGACCAATCTCAAGCGCTGCGCCTCGATCGGCCACATGTCGGGCGAACGGGCCAAGAAACTGCGCGAGGCCGGCATCCAGCGTGTCCACCACAACGTCGAGTCGGCCCGCTCCTACTACCCCGAGGTCTCGAGCACGGTCCGCTACGAGGGCCGCCTGCGCACGATCCAGGCGGTCAAGGAGGCGGGGCTGGAGACCTGCGTCGGCGGCATCCTCAACCTCGGCGAGTCGCCGCAGCAGCGGGTCGAGATGGCCTTCGAGCTGACCGAGATCAACCCGACCTCGGTGCCGATCAACCTGCTCAACCCACGCACCGGCACCAAGTTCGGCGAACGGCCGCTGATGGACGCCTGGGACGTGGTCAAGTGGGTGGCGATCTTCCGCCTGATCATTCCCGGCGCCCTCTTCCGGCTCTGCGGCGGACGGGTCGAGAACCTCGGCGACCTGCAGCCGCTGGCGGTCAAGGCCGGGCTCAACGGCGTGATGATGGGCAACTTCCTGACCACGCTCGGGGCGGAACCGGAGGACGACCGGGCGATGTTCGAGGAGCTCGGCCTCAACGTCGCCCGCCAGCCCGACAACGGCGCCAACCCGCGGCCGGACAACCGCGACGGCTGGCTCGACGGTGAGACGCCGGCGACGCCGATCGACGAGCTGATCGACCGCCAGGACGAGGCCAACTTCTGGGATCCCTCGACCCAGCTGCGGGTGATCAAGAAGACGAAGAAGCCGCCGCCGTACCCGGGATCAGACGCCGCCCCCTCTTCCGCCGCCGCGCAGACGCACTAGATGAGCGAAATCGCGGAACGCCTGGAGGAGCTCCAAGACCAGGGGCTCCACCGGCGCTTGCGGCTGATCGGCGGCCCCCAGGGCCCGCGGGTGACCCTTGACGGCAACCAGGTCCTGCTGCTCTGCTCCAACGACTACCTTGGCCTCGCCAACCACCCGCGGGTCAAGGGAGCGGCGGCTGAGGCGGCGATGCGCTGGGGCGCCGGTGCCGGCGCCTCGCGCCTGATCTCCGGCAACATGCAGCCGCACTCGCGCCTGGAGAAACGGCTCGCCGCCTTCAAGGGGTATGAGTCCGCCCTCCTCTTCGGCTCCGGCTACCTGGCCAACACCGGCACGATCGCGGCACTCGCCGGCAGCGGCGAGGTCGTCTTCTCCGACGAGCTCAACCACGCCAGCATCATCGACGGCTGCCGGCTCTCGCGAGCCGAGACCTTCGTCTACCGCCACGGCGACGTCGAGCACCTCTCGTGGGGCCTGCAAAAGGCTGGCAAGCGCGCCGCTCTGATCGTCACCGACGGCGTCTTCTCGATGGACGGCGACATTGCCCCGCTCCCCGGCCTCGTAACCCTCGCTCGCCGCCACGACTGCCGCCTGATGGTCGACGAGGCGCACGCCACCGGCGCCCTCGGCCCCGGCGGGCGCGGCTCGGTCGCCGCCGCCGGGCTCAGCGGCGAGGTCGACGTGGTGATGGGAACGCTGGGCAAGGCGCTCGGCTCCTACGGCGCCTACGTCTGCGCCGACCGCGAGACGACCGACTACCTGCTCAACACGGCCCGCTCCTTCGTCTTCTCCACCGCCCTGCCGCCGCCGGTCGCCGCCGCCGGCCTGGCGGCACTGGAGCTGCTGGAGTCCCAGCCGGAGCGGGTCGGGCGCCTCAGCGCCAACGCGGCAACCCTGCGCCGGGCGCTGAGCGACGAGGGCCTCGCGGTTGGCGGCGGCGAGACACAGATCGTGCCCGTCGCCGTGGGCGATGCGAAGGCGACGATGGAGCTGAGCGGACGAGTTCTCGAACGCGGCGTCTTTGCCCAGGGGATCCGCCCGCCGACTGTGCCGGCGGGCTCCTCTCGACTGCGCTTCACGGTGATGTCGACCCACCGCCGCGAAGAGCTGGAGCACGCCGCCAGAGCGGTGGGCGCCGCCGCGCGCGAGCTCGGCATCGGCGCCGATCGGCCCGCGGTCGCGCAACTGGCCGCCTGATGGCCGTAGCCCAGGGCTTCTTCGTCACCGGCACCGGCACCGAGGTCGGTAAGACGGTCGTCGCGGCGGTCCTGGCCAATGACCTGCGCCGACGGGGCACTTCGGTCGCGGTCTTCAAGCCAGCGGTCACCGGCCTCGATGACCCCGGCGAGACCGACCACTCCCTGCTGCGCCGGGCAGCCGGGTCCGAGCAGAGCGACGAGCAGATCGCCCCATACCGCTACGGGCCGCCGGCCTCGCCCCATCTGGCCGCGGCCCAAGCCAGCGAGGAGATCGAGCCGGAGCGCTTGCGCCAAGCCGCCCGCGCCGCCGCGGCGGGTGCCGAACAGCTCATCTGCGAGGGAGTTGGGGGGCTCTTGGTACCGCTCGCCTGGCGAGTTCGTTTCGATATGCGAAACAAAGTCGCCAAGCCCTATCTGGTCCGGGACCTGGCGGTCGATCTGCAGTTGCCCCTGGTGATCGCCGCGGTGCCCGGGCTCGGCACGATCAACCACACGCTGCTGACGATCGAGGGGGCGCGGGACCATGGGCTGGACGTCGCAGCCGTGGTGCTCACGCCCTGGCCCAATGCGCCGAACGCGATTGAGCAGTCGAATCGCGAGACGATCGAGGGCCTCGGCGGGGTTCGGGTAATGGCCCTGCCGCAACTCGATCTTGCGGCTCCCGAGAGCTGGCCCAGCCTCGACCTCTAGGCGTCGACGATCACGTCGAGGCTGGTCGGCGTCAGCTCCACCGTGAAGCCCGCATCACCCGCCACCGAGGCCACTGCCTCAGCATCTCGGGGCTCGCGACGAGCCAGCAGCAGCGCCCGGGCCACATCGCCGCGCACCGCCTTGGCCATGTGCGAGACCGCCTTGCGCTCCCCCTTCTCCTCGCGGAAGGCACGCACCGAGAGTAGGTCTGCGTGCTGCGGCTTCCAGGCCGCGGTGTAGGCACCCGAGCGCATGTCGACGATGACCTCCCCGGGTCTATCGGGCATCGCCTCGGCGAGCCCCGGGCGCCAGTAGGCGGCAAGCGGACCGATCCCGTCGAGCTTGGTCGAAGGCGGCAGCTTGTAGTGGGGGATCCGGTCCTCGAGCCCGACGAAGCCCCAGAGCGCGCTGGCGATCAGGACCCGTTTGGCAGCCCGCCGCCGCGCCGCCGCGGGCAGGTCAGCGAGCTGCAGCCGCTGGTAGAGGACGCCGGTGTAGACCTCGGCCGCGGGTGCCGCGGGCGCCTTGCGCAAGCCCGGGTCGAAAGCGTCGATCAGCGCCTCGCGCTTCTCGCCCAGGTCGCCCGCAAACGCGAGCTCACTGATGTCGACCGGCGCGCCGCCCTCGGGCTCGGCCTTGCCTTCCGAGGGCGGCAACAGGATCAGCATCGCGGGAACTTATTCAGCGAGCGGTCTCGCCGGCCGTGACCACCTCGCGCCCGGCCAGCTCCTCACCGCCGAAGTTGACCGCCGCCTCGGCCGCCTCGCCACTCAGCGTGTCGCGCTTGGAGCGGATCGCAACCGCGCCGATCACGGCACCGAGGAGGGCGAAGGCAGCGCAGATGCTCATCGCCTCGCCGAGCGCGTCGACGAACTGCTGCGGGCTTGCATCGGCGAAGTTGGTGGTCCCGACCGAGCCCTGGAAGATCGCGCCGGTGACGGCGACGCCGAGGCTGCCGCCGACCATGCGGAACATCGAGAGCACGCCCGAGGCGATGCCGGCCTTCTCAACCGCCACCGCGTTCATCGCGGCGCTGGTCATCGGCGACATCGTCAGCGCGATGCCGATGCCGAGCAGCACGAAGCCGGGCAGGAGGTCGAGGTAGCTGGAGTCGACCGCGATGCCGCTGAAGCTGTAGAGCGAGGCGGCGACGATGCCGAGCCCGGCTGCAATCAGCCAGCGCGGCCCGAAGCGATCGGCAAGCCGGCCAGCGACCGGCGCCACGCCGACGATCATCAGGGTCGAGGGCAGGAACCTGACCCCGGCCTCGAGCGGTGAGTAGCGCAGGATGTCCTGCATGTAGAGGGCGAGGAAGAAGAAGACGCCCAGCATCGAGAAGGAGACGATCAGGGCGACCACCACCGCACCGAGGAAGTTGCGATCGGAGAAGAAGCGGAATTCGACCATCGGCACCTTGACCCGCAGCTCGACCGCAACGAAGGCGGCCATGCCGACCGCGGCGCCGATCAGCAGAGCCACGATCTCAGTCGAGCCCCAGCCCCATTCGTTGCCCTCGACCAGGGCCAGGATCAGTGCGGTCAGGGCACCGGTGAGCAGCACCACGCCGGCGTAGTCGACCTCGCGGCCGACGGTGTTGTCGCGCGACTCGCGCACGGCGAAGATCGCGGCGCCGACGGCGCCGATCGCGACCGGGATGTTGAGATAGAAGATCGCCCGCCAACTGACGTGCTCGGTGAGCGCGCCGCCGACCACCGGGCCGACAGCCAGGGCCAGGGCCGAGACACCGGCCCACATTCCCATCGCCTTGCCACGCTCGGAAGTGGGAAAGGCGTCGGTGATGATCGAGAGCGTCGCCGGCATCATCAGCGCCGCGCCGACACCCTGCACGACCCGGCTGAGCACCAGGTCGGTCGAGTTGGCGGCCAGCCCGGCAGTCGCCGAAGAGAGGGCGAAGATGATCACGCCGAAGAGGAACATGCGGCGGCGGCCGAAGATGTCGCCGAGCCGCCCGCCGGTTGCCAGCAGCACGGCGAAGGAGAGCGTGTAGCCGTTGATCGTCCACTCCAGGCCGGAGATCGAGGCGTGAAGGTCTTTCTGGATCGACGGCAGGGCGACGTTGACCACCGTGTTGTCGAGCATGATCATGAACAGCGCGAAGCACATCGCCCCGAGCGTCCACCACTTGCGGTTGTCATCGGTGATCAGGTGTCGGTAACGGGTCAAGCTGGTCCTACCTCCTTCAGGTGTTCGAAAGCCTCGGCAATGTCCTGCCGGTCCATCAGCGAGTCAACAGCGGCGTCGAGCTTGCGCCGCTGCGCCGCGGTGAGGCTGGCGGCAAAGGTCTCCATGCCCGCCTGGCGCACGACGACGAGGGTGTCGACGAGCTTCTTGCCCTTGGCCGTGATCGCGACCCGCCGCACGCGGCGGTCCTCGCGGTCCTCGACCCGGCTGGCCAGCCGCTTGCGGACCAAGCCGTCGACCGCCCGGCTCATCGAGGGAACCGAGACACCGAGCGCCTCGGCCAGCTCACTGACCTGGCGCGCCTCGGTCGCCTCACCCAGGCCACCCAGCTCCAGCAGAGCCTTCGACTGGGTCATCGAGAGGCCGCTCTCCTCGATCACGCGCAGCACGTTGCCGCGGTCGTAGAGGAAGAGGTGGCGCAGCAGGGCGCTGATCCGCGCCGCCGTGTCCTGCGCCTCGGCGCTGACGTCCGGGGTGCTGACCTCATCAACGAGTGCCGCTATGTCGCTCGCTTGCATGTCAGGAATAGTTGCAGATTGACAACTATTTCTCCAGAGGAATAGTTGTTCGTGTGAGCAACATCACGTTCAACCGCAGCTCCGCTGTGCTTCCGCCATGAAGGGCAGGGCAAAGGAACAGCGGAGCGATATTTCCGGCCGGAGGGGCGACTACTCTCGATCTCGGTGACGTCGGTGGACCCCGCTCAGCTTGATCGCGACCACGTTTGGCACCCGTTCACGCAGCAGCAGGCCTGGTCCGAGGAAGAGCCGCTGATGATCGAGGCGGGCGCCGGCTCGCATCTGGTGGCAAGTGACGGGCGCCGCTACCTCGACGGGGTCTCCTCGCTCTGGTGCACCGTGCACGGCCACGGCCACCCCGGCATCGACGCCGCGGTCACGGCCCAGCTGGAGAAGGTCGCCCACACGACGATGCTCGGCCTCGCCCACCCCGGCGCCGCCGAGCTGGCCGGCCGCCTCGTCGACCTTGCGCCCCCCGGGCTGAGCCGCGTCTTCTACTCGGAGTCGGGCTCGACCGCGGTTGAGATAGCGCTGAAGATGGCCTTCCAGTACCAGCAGCAGCGCGGCGGCCAGCACCGCCGCCGCACCTCCTTCGTCCACCTGCGCGACTCCTACCACGGCGACACGATCGGCTCGGTAGCGGTCGGCGGCATCGAGCTCTTCCACTCCACCTACCGGCCGCTGCTCTTCCAGACCCACGCCGCCGAGCCCGGCGACGCCGCCAACCTCGAGCGGGTACTCGCCTGCCACGAAGAGGAGATAGCCGCGGTGATCGTCGAGCCGCTGGTCCAGGGCGCCGCCGGCATGCTCACCCACCCCCCCGGCTACCTGCGCCAGGTACGCGAGCTCTGCGACCGCTTCGGCGTGCTGCTGATCTGCGACGAGGTTGCGACCGGCTTCGGCCGCACCGGCAAGATGTTCGCCTGCGAGCACGAGGACGTCTCACCGGACCTGCTCTGCGTCGCCAAGGGCCTCACCGGCGGTTACCTGCCGCTGGCGGCGACCCTGGCCACGGAACGGATCTACGAGGGCTTCCTCGGCGCCCCCGAGGAGTACCGCACCTTCTTCCACGGCCACACCTACACCGGCAACCCGCTTGCCTGCGCCGCCGCACTGGCCAGCCTCGACGTCTTCGAGAACGAGCGCACGCTCGAGCGGCTGCAGCCGAAGATCGCCCTCCTGCGCGAGACGCTCGCCGAGATCGAGGCGATGCCCGAGGTGGCCGAGGTGCGCGGCCGCGGCTTCATGGCCGGCATCGACCTCGGCGAGCACGACCCGGGCCTGCGCATGGGACATCAGGTGACGCTGGCGGCGCGCGAGCGCGGCGCGATCATTCGCCCCCTCTCAGACGTCGTCGTCCTCATGCCCCCCCTCTCGATCTCCGAGTCAGACCTGCGCCGCCTGCTCGAGATCACCCGCGAGTCGATCGAGGCCGCCTGCGCCAGCGCCCCGACGGCACAGCTGGCCCAAGCCGCCTGAGCCCAGCGTGTGACGGATCGGCGCCTCGCTCGTAGTAAGGGCATGAGCGAGGCAACAATCGAAGCGGCGGCTTCCCCAAACGCGGATCTCGACTTCGAACGGCTCTACCGCTCCAGTCGCGACGACGTCTACGCCTACGCCGCCGGGCTGCTGCGCGACCAAGCCGCGGCCGAGGACGTCACAGCGGCCGCCTTCGAGCGCGCCTACCGCAAGCGTTCGCGCTTCGACACGCGCAAGGGCAGCGCCCGCGCCTGGCTCTTCGGGATCGCCCGTAACGCAGCCCTCGACGAGCTGCGCCGTCGTGGTCGGCACACCGAGCTGAGCGTCGACCCCATCGACGCGGCAAGCGTGTCCGGAGCAGACGAGTACGGCAGCGAGCTGCGCCTGCTCCTTGGCGACGCCCTGGGCGGGCTCGAGGCGCGCGAGCGCGAGCTGATCGCGCTCAAGTTCTTTGCCGGCCTCTCCAACGGCGAGATCGCCGGCGTAATCGGGGTCAGCAGCTCAAACGTCGGCACCAGGCTCAACCGGACGATGGACAAGCTGAGGGAGGCATGCGATGGAGCGCTCTAGCGACCACAACGACCTCGCCACCGCGCTGGCCGAAATCCGGCCGTCGCCCCGCGACGCCTTCGCGGAGGAGCTGGACAAGCGGGCCGCCGCGGGCTTCCCGCGGCGCTCGCGCCTTGACGATTCGCCCTTGGCGGGCTTCGCCGCTTGGGTCCGCGCGCTCTCACCGCAGCGCCTTCTCTTCGCCGGCGGCACCGCCGCGCTGGTAGCGATCGCCATCGCCACGGTGGTGGTTGCGAGTGGCGATTCTGGCCCCTCTGAATCGCAGCCGACCAACGGGCTGCTCAGCGACATCACGCCGGTGGAGCCTGGCGATTCCTCGGGCTCCGAGATCGCCCCCCAAGCCTCCACTTACTCGCCTGCCACCAGAGCTGCCGGAAAGAGCGCAACCATTCGGCCCTTCAGGTCCGAGAGCTCCTCGAACCTCTCGAGCCGCCACCGCGAGATCGAGCGCTCCGCGGTGATCGCTCTGCTCGCCGAGCCCGCCGACGTCGCCGACGATTCCAGCAAGGTCTTCGCCGCGGTCCACGACGCCGACGGCATCGTCCTGCACTCGACGACCAGCTCCGGCAGCAACGCCGGAGCGCGCTTCGCGCTGCTGATCCCAAGCGCCCACCTCGGCGACGCGCTCGCCGCCCTCTCGGCGATCGACGAGGTCAGCTCGAGGCACGAGGCAACCGACGACATCACCGCACCCACCGTCTCCGCTCGCGAAGAGCTGCAGGACTCGCGAGCCCGGATCGACACCCTGCTCGCTCAGCTCGCCGCCGCGGAAACCGAAACCGAGGCGGAAGTCGTCGAAACCGAGCTGCGCAGCGAGCGCCGCCACGCAGCGAGGCTGCGCGCACGGCTGGCGAACCTCGACCGGCGCACCACCTACTCCCGCGTCTCGGTCCGGATCGCAAGCGACCCCTCGGCCGACTCCGGCGGCACCTGGGGATTCGACAACGCGGTCCACGACGCCGGTCGCATCCTCGCCGTCGCCGCCGCCGTCACCCTCGTCGGCCTGGCCATCCTCGCGCCCATCGCCCTGATCGCGTTTCTGGCCTGGCTCGCCCACCGCCTCTGGCTGCGGACCCGCCGTGAGCGGGCGCTCGACGCGTAGCCGACATTGACCACACCCCAGCGGGGTGAATGTCGGATGCGCGCCGATATGGTGGCTCGGTGGCCGAGGAGAGACAGCGCGGGTCGGCCGAGGCGCCGAATCTCGGTGAGCCCTCGGAGCCGCGGCCGGCGGCCTCGGTCGTGCTGCTGCGGCGCGGCGGCAAGCACGCTGACCGGGCGCTCGAGGTGCTGTTGCTGAAGCGGACCGAGAAGGCGCGCTTCATGCCCAACGTCTGGGTCTTCCCCGGCGGGGCGGTCGATGACGGTGACGGCGTCGACGAAGCGCGCTTCAAAGCCTGCGCGGTTCGCGAGCTCGGGGAGGAGGCGGGGATCGCCCTGCCCCCCGACGAGGAGCTGGTGCTCTTCTCGCGCTGGATCACGCCCGAGGTGGTCTCGCGCCGCTTCGACGCCTGGTTCTTCCTCGCCCTCGCCCCCGCCCACACACCGCCCCGCCCCGACGGCGTCGAGACCACCGACGCCGGCTGGTTCGAGCCCGCGGGCGCGCTCGAGGCGCAAGCAGCCGGCGAGATCGCCCTTGCCTTCCCGACGATCAAGCAGCTGGAAGCGCTGCTCCCGTTCCGCAGCTCCGACGAGGCGTTGACAGCGCACCGGGAGCTTGCGGTTGAGCCAATCCTGCCCAAGGTGATCGGCACGCAGGAGGACAACCGCGTCGTCCTCCCCGGCGACCCCGACTACCCCGCCTGACTCAGAACTGGCGGTCGCTGCCCGCCGTTACGCTCGCCGTCGAGCAGGCGTTTTCGGCCAGGTCCTTCGCCGAGGCGGAGGGTTTCCAGACCGACGCGCGGTTGCCGTTGTCGTCTTCGAGGCTGCTCGAGGAGCTGGGGGTGCCGAGGGTCAGCACAATCGAGTTTCCGCTCAGCGTCAGCGAGGAACTGGTGAAGGTGACGGTTTTGGAGACGTAGTTGCCTTTCAGTTCGACCGTGCCGAGTGCGGCGCCGGACACGGTCAGGGTGTCGTTACTGGCGGATTGGGTGATCGTCGCCGTGACGCTGGTCGACGAGGCGCCACTCCAGCCGGAGACGATCGAGCTCGGCAGCGGTGCGCTGTTGTAAGTGAAGATCGAGGTGTCGCCTTTCTCGGGCATGCCTTCGTTGCCACCGCTTACGTTGGTGGTCGCGAAGCTGCTGGCGGCAAAGCTGGCGAGGACGTTGACCGAGAATTCCGCACTGCCCGTGTTGCCGGCTTTGTCGGCCAGCGCCAGTGAGTAGGCCTTGCTGCCGGCGGTCAGCGCGCCGGCCGTGAGCGAGGCGCTGCGGTAGTTGTAGGAGACGCCGCCAACCGAGTAGGCGCCGGCGGTCAGCGTGACCGCGGTCTGGCCCGAGATGAGGCTGCTGACGTTCGCTTTGACCGAGCTGATGCCGCTCGCCGGATTGCCGGAGTCCGAGACCTTCGCGTAGACGTAGTAATTGGGTTTCGCTGATTTGAGGTGGCCAGGCGTACCACCGCTGGTGGGGGCGATCACGCTGGCTTCGGCGCTCGGCGCGGTCCAGTCGGCGATCGCCGTGAGCGTCTGCGGGTTCTGCTCGGAGTCGGTGAAGCTCGCGGCCGAGAACGCCACAGCCAGCACGCACGCCGCCAGCGCAACCAACGAAATCGCTATCCGAACGAGCCCACTCACGAGCTGCCGCTCCATTCGAAGGTCAGCGACGTCGACGTCCCCTGCAGCGAGGCCGCGTCAGAGGCCGATGGCCAGCTCAGCGTAAACCGGTAGGTGCGCGACGTGCTCGCGGCGAAGCTGCCCAGGGCGAGGCTGGAGAAGGAGCCGAGCTTGCCGCTCCACTTCTGCGTCGTGCCGCTGGTGACGTCATCGACTTTGAGGTCGATCACCGCGGCCAATGCCGTTCCGGTCAGCCCGCTCGCCTTCAGCGTCACCGTGCCGGCGACATCGCCTTCGTTGCCGATCACGATCGTGCCTTCCCGGGAAGCACCCGGTTCCATGCCGGTGGCGCTGACGATCGCCTGGTTGGGCTTCGACGAGCTCAGCCCCACGCTGCCGGCGGCGAGCGAGGCTTTGTTGGCGCTCTTGGAGCTGAAGCTGGCGCCGCTGAACATCGCCGAGCCGAGCGCCAGGGCAAGCAGCGCCAAGGCGGCCAAGAGCAGCCAGCGATGCGAGCCGGTGATCAGCCTTACTCGGTCCATTGCGGGGTCTGAATCGGATTCGCTTCTTCGCGCCGGCGCCGCGCCTCCTCGCCGGCGTCGCGCCAGATCCCGCCGAGAATCAGAAAGGCCACGACGATGGCTGGAATCCCGATCGCCAGCATTCGCACGATCGGGATCGAGAGCCCAGCCAGCAGATAGCCGACATAGGGAATCGAGAAGGCGACCTTGGCCTGCTCGGACTTGTCGAGGCTGAAGGTCCAGGGATCGGCGCTTTCGTTGGCGTCGCCCTTGGTGCGGAAGATCTCTTCGCCGCCTTTGTTGCGGCCGATCCAGGCGATGCGGTGGGTGACCAGCTCCTCCGGCGAGGCCCCGGGTGGCGGTGCGTAGGTGATCGAGTCGCCGACCTTGAGCTGATCGACCGGCACTTCCTCGTCGTAGACGATCGAGCCGCGGTCGTAGGTCCCGGTCATCGAGCCGCTGACGATCACGTAGCGCTGGTAGCCGAGGGCGGCGGGAATCAGCAGGCTCGCGGCGAGCAGCAGGCAGAGCACCGTCGCGGCGGCGCCCGCCCAACGCAACGCGGGATGGGAGCGGATCGCCGGGGCGGTCATCGAGTGACCGCCCCGGCTCCCCACCTATGGGATGCGCTCAGGAAGCGGCATCCCACTGGTAGCCGACGCTCATCGAAGAGCCCTTGTAGGCGTTGTCGCCCGTCGTCGCAGACGCGGGGACCCCACCGTCGGGGAACTCGACCGTGAACTTGTAGGTGCGGGCCTCGCCGGCAGCAAAGCTGCCCAGCGACTGCGCACCCATAGCGCCGACCTTGCCCGAGTACACGGAGACCGGCGACCCCGCTTTGGTCACGTCTTCCACTTTCAGATTGAGCACCCCGGAAAGCAGGCCGCCATTGGCGCCCGGCGTGTCCGTGAGACTCGTCTTCGAGAGGGTGAACGTGCCAGCAACGTCGCCGCTGTTGGTAATCACCACCGTGCCGTTGGTTCCAGGTGCTCCGGGCACCATTTTCGTTGCCGTGAGAACCGCCACGCCTTCCTTGGAGTTGGACTGCGCGAGGTTTCCAGCGCTGAACGTGTTGCTCGGATTCGCGGACTTCGAGGTGAAGCTCGCGCCTGATCCAACGACCGCGCCAACGGCCAGGAGCGCTACCAACAGCGCGCCAAGCAGATGGCGGGGACTCGAGAGGATCACGGAAATGCGAGACATAAGTGCCTCCTTCGGGGCTCGAATTTTGGGCTCCGAAAGCGGCAGCCGAGCTACCTCCCCTTGCGAGGAGGCCTCTAGCTTTGCGTCCCCGCCTCGCGGCGGGTTTGCCTTGAATCGCTTCCATGCACCGAACAGATCGGCAGCAGGCGCCGACTTGCTGAGTGCAAAGAAGGAAAAATCCGCCTATCCGGTGCGTGGACTACCGCGTTTGCAGCCGGTTAAAGACCGCCGTGGATTTAGCCAGCGGTCCAGCTGAACCCGGCGCTGAGCGTGCTGCCCTGCACCTCGTTGCCGACGCTGCGCGGCAGGGTGACGGTGAAGTCGAAGGCACGCGTCCCGCCGGCAGCGATCGTGCCCAGGAGGAGGCGATGCAAGCCGGCGAGCCCACCCTCGTAGAGCACGGCTCCGCCGGGAGAGGCGATGCGCAGGTCGAGGACCGAGGAAAGCGGCGTGCCGCCGGGCGCCACCTGATCGGTCAAATCGGCCGCAAGCGCAAATGAGGAGGCTCCGGAACCCGCATTGGAGAGCCGAATCGTCGCCACGCGGCTCTGTCCCGGGACAAGCCCACCAACCGAGAGCTGGGCACCACCACCGGTGCTTACGGCGACGGCTGGGCTGGAGGAGAAGACCTGGACCGGATCGACGCCCGCCCCTCGTGCGCCGACGTTGAAGGCCGCCGGCAGGGCGATCGCGAGGATGGCCAAGGCCAGAGCCAGGGAGAGACCAGAGCGCAGCCAGCGCATCGCGTCGAAGCCACCGCGCCTGGCGCCGAAGGGCGCGGAGAGGGTTCCGGCAAGTGCGCTCACGCCCACCCATCGGCGAAGACGCGGCCCTCAACAGGACTCTCCGCCCTGCTGGACCCATGTCCAATGGACGCCTGTTCGAAGACGACTAGGAGGCCGGAAACGCCTCAAGGCCAGCGTGCCATGGCCCGGGGGGGTAAGTGTGGATACCGCTCTCTTCCATCTCGCCCTGCAACCGTTTGAACAGCTGGCCCGCGTTCACCAGTGCCGTTTTAAGTTCCTCGGGGCCGCGCTCGCGCAGGTGCCAGAGGAACCAGAGCTGGCGATCGTTGATGCCGAAGTCGATCTCGCCGGTCATCGTCGTCGTCCAGCTGAGGAAGCCAGGGCTGAAGAGCTCACGCAGGGCAACCGGGTCGTACTCGCTGGGCACCGTGGCGAGGAAGCGCTTGTTGAAATCGATCGACTCGAACTCGACTTTCCGGGCGAAGCGCTGGGTGACGACCTCATGGCCCTCGATCGACTCGACGTTGAAGGCAGGCACGACCTGGGCGAGGTCCGGCATATGCGCCTTGGCGAGCAGTGCCGTCGGCAGCACCGCCTTGCTGAGGAAGCCGCCGACTTCCTTCTCGTCGGCGTCGCAGCAGGCCCCCCAGAAGCCCTCACTGAGCTGGCCGGTGAGTCGGTTGGTGCCGCCGACGCAGAGCGCAACGGGCCCGTCGACGGGATTGATCCCGCCCACCGGCTCGTATTTGAGCCCCTGCCGTTCGCCGTACTTGCGAACCGCCTCGGCCCAGTCCTGTGCGTCCTGCTTAGCGCTCATCCGCTGCCGATCCTATGCAGTTGGCCGGGGAGCCAGTTAGGATGGGCGCAATGACTATCGCCATCATCGTGGTCGTCGCGATCATCGTCATCGCGGTCTTCTACTTCATTGCCAAGCGCAACTCGATCATCGCCGCGCGCAACCGGGTCGACGAGTCGTGGAGCGGGATCGACGTGCAGCTGAAGCGCCGTCACGACCTCGTTCCCAACCTGGTCGAGACGGTCAAGGGCTACGCCGAGCACGAGAGCCAGACCTTCGAGAAGACGACCCAGGCCCGAGCCGAGGCGATGGCCGCCCAGGGCGTCGAGGAAACTGCCAAGGCGGAGCAGAAACTGAGCCAGGCGCTTGCCGACGTCAAGGTCGTGGCCGAGAACTACCCGACCCTGCGCGCCACCGAGAACTTCCAGCAGCTGAGCCGCAACCTCTCCGAGCTCGAGGACGAGATCCAGGCCTCACGACGGATCTACAACTCCAACGTGCAGTCCTACAACACCGATATCGAACAGTTCCCAGGCTCGATCATCGCCAACCAGGGCAACTTCACCAAGCGCGAGTTCTTCGAGATCGAAGACGCATCCGACCGCGAGCCGGTCGCGGTCAACTTCAGCAAAGACTGAGGTCTAAGCTTTTCTCATGACGACGGCTACCGAGCAGACGCTGTGGATTTGCGAGAGCTGCGGCTTCATCTACGACCCTGCTATCGGCGACCCCGACGGCGGCATCCCGCCCGGAACCAAGTTCGAGGACATCCCCAAAGACTGGTTCTGCCCGGTCTGCGGCGCCCGCACCTCTGACTTCCGCCCCCTGGAGCCCGGCGAGGCCTAGGCCCGCGGGGGCGCGATGAAGCACGACTACGACTGGTTGGTGGTGGGCTCGGGGTTCGGGGGCTCCGTCTCCGCCCTGCGCCTCGCCGAAAAGGGCTACAAGGTCGCCGTGCTCGAGTGCGGCAGTCGCTTCCGCGACGAGGACTTTGCCGAGTCCAACCTGCGCCACCCGCGTCGCTACTTCTGGCTCCCCCGCTTCGGCTTCCGGGGAGTGATGCGGATGACCTTCTTCAAAGACGTCTTCATCGTCTCCGGCAGCGGCGTCGGCGGTGGCAGTCTCGGCTACGCCAACACGCTCTACCGGGGCCGCCCTGCTTTCTTCAAGGACCCGCAGTGGAGCGAGCTGGGCAACTGGGAGCTCGAGCTGGCGCCGCACTACGACACCGCCGAGCGGATGCTCGGCGTAGTCGAGTACGAAGGCATCGGCCCGGCCGACAAGCTGCTGCAGGAATACGGCGAGGAGATCGGCGTCGGCGAGACCTTCACCAACACCAAGGTCGGGGTCTTCTTCGACAAGCCCGGCGTCGAGGTCGAGGACCCGTTCTTCGGCGGCGAGGGGCCGAGCAGGACGGGCTGCATGCGCTGCGGCAGCTGCATGGTCGGCTGCCGCCACGGGGCCAAGAACACGCTGATGAAGAACTACCTCTGGTTCGCCGAGAAGCTCGGCGTCCAGATTCAGCCCGAGCGCCAGGTGACCGAGATCCGCCCGCTCGGCGCCGCCGACGGCTCCGACGGCTACGCAGTGAGCAGCGAGCGCTCCGGCTCCTGGCTGCGCAAGCGTCGCCGCACCCAGACTGCCCGCGGGGTAATCGTCGCCGCCGGCGCCCTGGGGACCAACAACTTGCTCGCCAACTGCCGCTACAGCGGCGCCCTGCCGAACATCTCCGACAAGCTCGGCGACCTGGTCCGGACCAACTCGGAGTCGATCCAGTCGGTCACCGCCCCCGACGACGAGCGCGATTTCAGCCGCTCGGTGGCGATCACCTCGAGCATCTACCCCGATCCCGATACCCACATCGAGGTCGTCACCTACGGCACCGGCGGCGACGCGATGTCGGGGACCTTCACCGCGATGACCGGCCCCGGCACGAAGCTGTCGCGGCCGATCAAGTGGCTCGCCGCGATCCTGCGCCACCCGCTGCGCACGGCGCGAATGATGCTGCCGCATCGCTGGTCACAGCGCACCGTGATCCTGCTGGTCATGCAGACCGTCGACGCCGCGATGCACTTTCGCCCCAAGCGCAAGCTCTTCGGCAAGGGCGTGCGTCTGCAGACCGCGCAGGACCCCGGCCGCCCCAACCCGACCTACATCCCCGCCGCCGAGAAAGTGGCGCGCTGGTTTGAGAAGCGCACCGGCGGCGTCGCCCAGAGCGCACTCACCGAGTCGATCGGGAACATCCCCTCCACCGCCCACATCCTCGGCGGCGCCGTGGTCGGCGAGAGCCCTGAGAGCGGCGTGGTCGACAGCGGCAACCGCGTCTTCGGCTACGAGAACCTGCTGGTCTGCGACGGGGCGGCAATCCCCGCCAACCCCGGCGTCAACCCGAGCCTGACGATTACCGCCAAGGCAGAGCACGCGATGAGCCTGGTCCCGCCCAAGGCGGGAGAGGAGCCGCGCCACCTCCCCGAGGCAGCGCGGCCCGCGACGCCAGTCGCGTCCTAGCTCAGCTGGCCTCGCTGAGGCGCTGGGCGACGTAGTCCCAGTTGACGACGTTCCAGAAAGCGTCGATGTAGTCGGGGCGCTTGTTCTGGTACTTCAGGTAGTAGGCGTGCTCCCAGACATCGCAGCCGAGCAGCGGCACGCTGCCGTCGGAGATCGGCGAGTCCTGGTTGGGGGTGGAGACGACCGCCAGGCCGGAGCTGTCCTTGACCAACCAGGCCCAGCCGGAGCCGAAGCGGGCGATACCGGCGTTCTTGAACTCGTCCTTGAAGGCGTCGAGGGAGCCAAAGGCCTGCTCGATGCCGGAGGCGAGCTCACCACTCGGCTCGCCGCCGCCATCGGGGCTGAGCATCTGCCAGAAGAGCGAGTGGTTGTAGTGACCGCCGGCGTTGTTGCGGACCGGGCCCTGCTTGTCGCCGGGCAGGCTGGAGAGATTGGTCAGCACGTCCTCGACCTCGCGGTCGGCCCACTCGGTCCCCTCCAGGGCGGCATTTGCCTTGTCGACGTAAGCCTGGTGGTGCTTGTCATGGTGAACGCGCATCGTCGCCTCGTCGATATGAGGCTCAAGCGCGTCGTACGCGTAAGGAAGGTCGGGAACCGAAAAGGCCATCTGGCGTCTCCTTTGGTCGATTTCGAAGTCGGCGGGAGCCTAACGCCGCCACGCTTTGCGTACCCGGCAGGGAGCGAGGCAACCAGACAAGTGGCATGAAGTAACCGGGGGTCGGGTAACGTGGTACCAGCGCGTAGCTGCACGGTCCGGAGGGGGCTCAAGGGCGGCAGGTAGCGACTTGGTGCCGACCGTCCCTTGTTCAAACTGATGGCAGCTAAACACGACACCGATGACACCACCGCAAGCTCCGCCCCGCTAGGGGCCAACGAGCAGTTGGCCGGGGACCGCGAGCTCTGGGAGCGCTTCGCCCGCGACCATGAGCCGGCCGTCCGCGAAGAGCTGGTGCGCCGCAACATGGCCTTCGCCAAGCGCCTGGCGCTGCGCTACCGCGGCGCCAGCGAGTCCTTCGACGATCTGCTCCAGGTCGCCAACCTGGGCCTGCTCAACGCCGTCGACCGCTTCGATCCCGAGCGCGGCATCCCCTTCACCGCCTTCGCCTCGCCGACGATCCTCGGCGAGCTGAAGCGCCACTTCCGCGACCGCGTCTGGACCGTACGGGTTCCCCGTGGGCTCCACGACCGCATGGCCGAAGTCGACAAAGCGACCACCGAGCTGACCAAAAAGCTCCAACGCTCCCCGACAGTGGGTGAGATCGCCGAGCGCCTCGGGCTGGAGCAGACCGACGTGCTCGAGGTGATGGAGGCCAATCACAACCGCCGCCCGCTCTCGCTCGACCGGCCCGCCGGCGCCGAGGACTCAGACGAGGCACCGCCCTCGGAATGGGTCGGCGAAGAGGACGAGCGCTTCGAGCTGGTCGAGGGGCGGATCGCCCTCGACGCTGCCCTGCCCTACCTGGAGGAGCGCGAGCGAGTGGTGCTGCGCCTGCGTTTCGTCGAGGACATGACCCAATCGCAGATCGCCGAGCGAATCGGCCACTCCCAGATGCACGTCTCCCGCATCCTTCGCCGCGCCCTGGCGCGCATCCGCAAGCGGATCGAGGAGGAACGCGGCTTGGAAGAGGATCGCGACTAGGCGGTCGGCAAGCCGGCGAAGCGAACGATCAGGTAGTCGCCATCGCCTGATTCGTCAATCTCCAGCTCATCGGCGAGGGCCTCGAGCGAGCCACCCAACTCGGGGACCTCGAGCTCATGCCGAATCTCCGCAGCGGCACCCTTTTCCATCGGTCCGAGGCGCAGCTCCAAGCCATGCTCGCTCTCGCCAAGGCCGAGCCGAACGTAGCCATCGGCGAAGCGCCCGGGGGCCGCGCCGGCGATCGCGTCGGTGACGAGGACCGCATCGGAGACGCGCTCGACGGAGAGTTCGCGCCGGGCGGCAAGCGCCCCGACCAGCCGAGCCAGCACCGGCTCGAGCAACTCGGCTCGGCCGACGGTCAATTCGGTGCCGGTGACCTCCACCGAGATCTTCTCTTCGACCGTACCGCCGCCGTTCGCACCTCCCCCGCGAAGCGGCAGGCGCATCATCACCTCGGTGCCACGATCAAGGCCGCCGGAGATGCTGAAGCTGCTGGACAGAGCGGCGATCAATGAAAGTCCGAGTTTGAGGCTGGCGCGCTCAGAATTGGCCTGTGGGCTGATCCCGGCGCCGCTGTCGCTCACCTTCACCGTAAGACCATCGCTGTCGGGGTCGGTCTCGACCAACAACGGCCCGGTTCCATCGGGATAGGCGTGGACCACCACGTTCATGCAGGCCTCGGTGACGACGGTCTTCAGATCGGCGACACCCGCTTCGTCCATACCGATCTGCTCAGCCAGCCCGGCAAGGGCGTGCCGGACCACCGCAACGTTCTCGGCCTTCGCCGGAAGTCTGATTTGAAGCCCGGTCGGCTTCTCGTTGATGGTGGAACCGTTTGGCATCGTCGCTTCGTCTTCCCGCTGGAAAGCCTGTTCCCCGCGCACCGCGAGCATAACCGGCTCGTCCTAGCCAACCGTACCCGTGGGCACTGCGCACAAAACGGCCGTTTCCGCGGACCGCGGTCGGGTAGCCGCTACGAGCGCGCCCCTCGCCAACCCGGGAAGGACCAATTGCCGATGCCCGCACCGCGGCGGAAACTCAACCGCGAGCTGTTTGAGACCCGCAGCCACTCCTGGCAGGAGGTCGGCCTCGGCCACGAGTTGGAGCCGCATTCGCCGGGTCGGGCGCTCGGCGGCCTCCTGGTCGCGTTGATCGTGCTTGCCGCGGTCCTCGTCGTCTACTACCGGCGCCACGAGCTGCTGCCGGGGTACGGATCATGGGTTCGCGCGGCAACCGTGGTGATCTTGATCATCGTCGGCTCGGCCGGCAGCCACTGGCTGGTGCGCTGGATCTCGCCACGCCTGTTCCGGCGCGTTGACCCGGCGACCGCCGGCACCCTGGGCTTCCTGATCCGACTCTTCGCGATGGCGGCTGTCGTGGTGCTGGCGCTGCGGATCGCCGGGGTCACGGCCGCCACCCTGGCCGTCGGCGGTGCCTTCACCGCGATCGTGCTCGGCCTCGCTGCTCAGCAGACCCTGGGCAGCCTCTTTGCCGGCATCGTCCTGCAGAGCACGCGGCCGTTCCGGGTCGGCGAACGCGTGCGCCTGGTCGGCGGCGCCCTGGCCGGCTCCCTGGAAGGGACGGTCAGCTCGCTTGGCCTCTTCTACGCCACCCTGGTGCAGGGAGCCGACCGCCTGCAGGTACCGAACAGTGTGCTGATCAGCCTCGTCGTGGTGCCGCTGCGCGAGCCACCCAAAGTCGACCTCAAAGCACGCTTCTCCCACGCGGCCAGCCCGCGCCGCATCGAGGAACAGCTGTTGGCGGCGATCCGGGTGCCAACCCGCTATCCGCCGAGCGTCTCGCTGGAGGAAGTGGACGAAGAGAGCGTCGTGCTGCGCGTGAGCGCCACGCCGTTGCGGCCCGAGGATGGCTCACAGCTGGCCGAGGAAGTGCTCGGGGCGCTCACGCCGGCGGGCGCGCAAAACGGCTGATCGCCTCATCGGGATCGGCGAAGACCTCGCCCCGGACGAAGAGCCCCTCCTGCACCTGCCAGATCCAGGCGACCGGCATATCGCGGATTCCGAGCTCGCGGTTGCGCACGAAGACGCGGCCGATGACAAGCAGGCGATCCTCGCGGCGCTCGATCCGTCCCGGGGTGATCAGAAGTTCTTCCCAAAACTGTTCCACGTCGTTTAGGTAGTCGCGCAAGCCGTCCGGCCCGACATAGGGCGCACCCCGACCGACCTCCTCCGCGGTGAGCGCGAAGAACTCCATGCGCGCGGAGCAGAGCTCGACGATTTCCTCAGCGTTGCGCTGATTGAAGGCGTTGAAGAGCCGCCCGACCAGAGTCTCCGGTGCCTCAGCCATCGCCGCTGATGCCGATCCCGCCGACGACGGGCACAGGGGGCACTGCTCGCTCGGCCGAGCGAGCGATCGCGAGGATTGCCACGTCGTCATCGAGCGTGTCAGCCGTAAAGGCCCGCAGTGCGCCTTCCAGGCGCTGCACGGTCCCAGCAGGGTTGCCGGCACTGGCAAGCTCGGCCCGCAAGCGCTCCTCGCCAAAGCGCCCCGCCTCGCCCTCGGCCTCGACGATGCCATCGGTGGTGATCACCAGCTGCTGGCCCGACTCAACTTGGCACTCGCTGATCCGCCACTCGCCCTCGGCGAAAGCGCCGAGTACCTGGTCGCTCGCGGCCGCCTCGCGCACCTCCTCGCCATCGACGAGCAGCGGGGGCAGGTGGCCGGCGACGGCCATCCGCACCGGCTGCCGTGGGTCGTCGCTGAGCGTGAGTGCAGCGATGCTGCAGAGCGAGGTGTCGGGACGGGTCAGCAGGGCGCGATTCAGCGTGGCCAGGGCGATCTGGGGATCGTTGGTGAGGGCCGCCGCGGTACGCAGGGTGTAGCGAGCAAGGGCGGTGATCGAAGCGGCGCGAGCACCCCTGCCGGTTACGTCGCCGATCACCAGCATCCAGCCATCGACGACCGGGAAGGCGTCGTAGAAGTCGCCACCGACTTCGTTCTCCGCTCCCGCGGGCCGGTACATCGCCGCCAACGACCAGCCGGGAATGTGAGGGAGCGGCGGCGGCATCAGACCGCGCTGCAGCGTTTCGGCAATCTCCGCCCGCGCCGCTTCCGCCTGCTCGAGGTCGGCGAAGAGCCCGCTGTTGTCCAGCGTCAGCGCCACCCGTCCGGAGAGGATCCAGGCAAAACGCACGTCGTCCTTGTTGTAGCGCCGGCCCGACCAGGCGACCCCGAGGGTGAGCGTGCCCTTGACCTGGCCGCGCGCCTGCAGGGCGAGTGTGATCGCGGAGCGCATGTGCAGGCCGCGCAGGAAAGAGAGATCGTCCTCGTCACGGGCGAGCTCGCGCAAGTCACGCTCGGACATCCGCTCGAAGAAGCGCGGTTCGAGCGAGCCGTCCTCACCGCTGACCATCCATTCGGGCAGCGAGGGCTGGCGCTCCCTCAACCTCTGCTCGGCCGCCGCGCTGCCGTTGGAAGAGACCCGCGCGGCGACCCGCTTGGGCTCGCCCTCCTCGATCACGTCGATCATGCAGAAGTCGGCAATCTCGGGGACGAGGATGTCGCAGATCGCCTCGAAGGTGTTCTCCAGGGAATCGGCCGACTCCGAGACCGCGGCGACCCTGCCGAGGATCTCGAAGCGCCGTTGGGAGCGGCGCGCGCGGCGCAAAAGGACGACGACAAGCCAGGCGCAGATGATGGCGAGCGCAGCGGCAACCGCTGATATGTCAATCCAAGCCATCGGCCTCCCAATTGCAGTGGTACGGAAAGCAACGTAGCTCGCACCCACTCATAAGTCCATACAACCGCACCAGGGGCGACGCCGGGGGCTCAGGAGCCGCGCAGCGCGCTGGCGGAGGCGCGGGGCACGATGGCTGCGTCGCCACCGGTCCAGGCGTTGAAGCGGTACCAAGCGGGCTTCGCCTCACGCCGGCTGGTAAGTAGACCGGCGGAGTCACAGAACTGACAGGAGCCCGCTTGATCGGTCCAGGAGAACCACCAAACGCCGCCGATGTGCCAGCGCCGCCGGTTGCCGGTCAGCAGCGCGAAGGAACGATCGAGTTCACGCGCCTGGCCGCGCGGCCCCCGCTCCCAACGGGACTCGAAGCCGGCCGATCCCCAGCCCATCTCGGTCACGTAGAGCGG
The DNA here is from genome assembly GCA_963701265.1 of uncultured Solirubrobacterales bacterium. Lineage (GTDB taxonomy): Bacteria > Actinomycetota > Thermoleophilia > Solirubrobacterales > 70-9 > VRUE01. Next base: position 811,242 of record OY969581.1, on the reverse strand, counting down.
TGTCGCCGCGTCGCCGTTGAAGCTCATCACTGCCCGCAGGTTTTCGATCTGGCCTCCGAGTACGCCAGCGTCGGCAACATAGGGGTGGAGAGCAACGCCATCGAAGTAGCGCTTGATGCCCGGCACCCGGTAGAGGTTGGCCAGAAAGCCATCGGAGCTGACGTTCGGCGGGATCTGCAGGGGTCGTCCAAAGAGGCCGCCGAGGATCACGGTCGAGCCCGGATCCTCACGGTGGAGCAGGCCACCGGAGATGCGGATCAACCGGCCAAAGCGCTCCGGATCCGGTTCCTTGGAGAAGGTGACGATGTTCTCCTCGTTCCAGATCTCCCACTGGCGAACGGGCCGCCGCGGCAACTTCCGATGCTCGCGCCAAAAGCTGCCCTGGGGGCCATATCGGGAGACGGCCGCGTGGAGGAACTGCAGCCAGGCGCGGCGCTGGCGGGCGGTTGAGACCGGTTCGGCACCGAGTCGTGGCGAGACCCAGGCCGGAGTGCCCCAGATGAACATGAAGGGGTGCATGCCGTTTTCGGCGATGTATTCGACCTGCTCGTCGAGAAATTCCCAGTGGGGATCGAAGCGATCGCGGGCCTCGGGCACGATTCCGGACCAGTTCATCGGCAGCCGCACCGAGGTGACCCCGGCTTCGCGCATCAGGGCGAAGTCATCTGGGCCCGGGAATCCCTGCGGCGACATGCCGATGAAGCCCGGCGGCGCGGCGCCGACGCGCGACCCGGCCATAGCCGGGGTAAGCGCCAACAGCGCAATCGCGAGCGGAATAAGCAGGAGTCTGCGCATCTGTCCCAACACATGACCCGGCAGATCGGAGGAAGTAGTGCTCCGGCCCGATCTCCCGAGTTACGATCGCCAAATGATCGCATGGATCCAGGCGCGGGCCGCATCGATCATCACGGTGCTGCTGTTTGCGGCGCTGCTGCTTGCCTTCGTGCTGACGATCGTGCTCGTCAAAGGCCATGCCAGCACCGGCTACTACGAAGCGGTGACGCAGATCATCCCGGTGGTGGTCCTCGCCCTGGCGATCGAGCTGCGCTACTTCTCGCCGAACCGGCAGCTGCCCGAGCCGCTGAAAGCGCGCTTCCGCCACCCTGAGCGCGCCCAGCCGTTGGCCACCGGCTACGCCGTGGCCACTCTCCTGGCCTTGATCGCCAGCGAGGCCGTCGCCTTGGCAGTGGTGGCCTCGGAAAGCTCGGGCCGCCTCGCCCTCAGCATCACCGCCGCCGGCCTCGCCGCGGGCGCCTCCGCCCTGGTCGCGGCAATCCTGCTGCCGAGCGGCGACGGCGGCCCGCCGCCCAGCTGAGGCCAAACTTCCAATCGGGGCGCCCGGATTTGAACCGGGGACCTCACCGACCCGAACGGTGCGCGCTACCAGGCTGCGCCACGCCCCGAGAGGCGGCGATTATCCCAGACCCGAGCAGGAACTACTGGACCGCTTCGATTGCGGCTTCGATTTCGGCCAGCGAGGGGCCGTCCTGCAGGGTGCGGGTGCCACCTGGGCCGCTGACGATCGCGGCCTGCCCGGTGCGGATGCCGAGATCACGCCCGAGTTCCTCGTAGCCCTGCAGCTCCTGGCTGATCGCGCCGTCGGAGCCACCGTTGTCTTCCAGGTATTGCAGCCATTCGGGCTCGTTGAGTTCCTCGATGCCGCCGGCAATCGTGTCGAGGTAGTCCTGGTCGATCCCGAAGCGTTCGGCTTCGTCCTGGTTGCGGAAGAAGAGGTAGATGTACTGCCAGCCATAGCCCTGGGCCGCAGCTGCCTCGGCGCCGTAGAACCCGAGCTGTTGGACGTTCTCGCTGTTCGAGTAATGGCGGTAGAGCAGCTTCACCTCGCCGGGCCGGGCATAGCCGTTGGCCAGGCCCCGGATCGTGCTGAGGAAGTCGTCGCGGCAGCTCGAGCACTGCAGGTCGTTGAAGACCTGGATCGAGACCGGCGCGTCGGCGGAGCCAAAGCGATCGCCTTCCTGCGGTACGCCGCCGAAGATTTCCTGTGCTTCGGAGATCCCCGCCAGGTGGACGACTTCGTCTCCGGCCTCCTGGGTGGAGATGCTGACGATCGCGTAGCCGATCAGCCCCACGGTGATCGTCAGCGCCAACACGATCCAGATCCGGCCGCGCGGCGGGATCGGTATGTCGGCCGGCTCGGGCTTCTGCTTCTCGGCGGTGGCGGGCATCGCAGCATTATCCCGGCTCCCCACCCGCGGCGGCTCGATTGGAGCCCGGTCGTTTGACACGTCCGCGATCTGGGGTAAATATCTCCCTACCCACTTTCAACGATCAAGGGAGGTCCGCCGTGGCCAATCACCTGACGCCGTCCGAGCTTGCCGAGGAGCTTCACATGAAGCGACAGGAGGTGATCGGCAAGTGCGTGCAGATGGGCATCCCGATCTTCCACGGCCGCATCGACAAGTCCCTCTTCGAGACTTCGCTGCGCAGCGTTACGGGCGGGCGACAACGCCACGAAGCCCGTCCCAACTAGCTCTTAACTAGACTCCTCCCCCGCATGGAGCGGGGAACCAAATCGTCGACGCTGGCGGATCTGCTGCCGCTTTCCGCCAAGCTCTACGGCAGTGCACCCGCGGTTCGCTTCAAGCAGGACGGCAGCTGGGTCGATCGCAGCTTCGACGAGGTGCTGGAGACGGTGCGCTCGCTCTCGCTCGGCCTGATCGATCTCGGGGTCGCCAAGGGCGACAAGGTCTCGATCCTCGGCAACACCCGTGCCGAGTGGACCTACTTTGACTTCGCCGCGCTCTCGGCCGGCGCCGTCGTAGTGCCGATTTACCAGACCAACTCGCCCGAGGAGTGCCAGTACGTATTGGAGAACTCCGACGCCAAGGTGGTGGTGGTCGAGGACGACGAACAGATGGAGAAGATCCGCGCCGTCCGTGAGCAGCTGCCGCTGCTCGAGCACGTGGTGCGGATGACGGGCTCCAGCGAGGACGCGATCTCACTCGAGGACCTGGCCGCCCGCGGCAACGCTCGCGACGGCGCCGAGTGGGAGGCACGCTGGAAGTCCGTGAGCAAGGACGACATCTGCACCTTCATCTACACCTCGGGCACGACCGGCCCGCCGAAGGGCTGCATCATCAGCCACGGCAACTACCGGGCGATGCTCGACATGGTCAACGAGACCAGCGTGATCGAGGAAGAAGACCTCACCTACCTCTACCTCCCCCTCGCCCACTCCTTCGCCCTCTTGATCCAGCTCGGCAGCTTCGACCTCGGTGCGACGATCGCCTACTGGGAGCGCGATCCGCTCAAGATCCTGCCCAACCTGGGCGAGCTTAAGCCGACCTACTTCCCCTCGGTGCCGCGCATCTTCGAGAAGATCTACGGCGCCGCCAGCAGCGGCATCGAGAAAGAGGGCGGCATCAAGAAGGCGATCTTCAACTGGTCGATCGAGGTCGGCAAGAAGATGCGCGCCGCCGAGCGCTCCGGCCGCAAACCGGGCTTCCTGCTGCGCAAGCAGTACGAGCTCGCCGACAAGCAGGTGCTCTCCAAGATCCGCGGCCTCTTCGGCGGCAACCTGCGCCTCGCCGTCTCCGGCGCCGCCCCGATCAACCCCGAGATCCTCAGCTTCTTCGACGCCGCCGGCGTCCTCGTGCTCGAGGGCTGGGGCATGACCGAGACCTCGACCGCGGCGACGATCTCCTCGCCCGACGACTTCAAGGTCGGCACGATCGGCAAACCCTTCCCGGGTTGCGAGATCAAAATCGCCGACGACGGCGAGATCCTGGTCAAGGGCCCCAACGTCTTCCAGGGCTACTACAAGAACGAGGAGGCGACCCGCGAGACGATCGTCGACGGCTGGCTGCACACCGGCGACATCGGCGAGATCGACTCCGAGGGCTTCATCAAGATCACCGGCCGCAAGAAGGACATCATCATCACCGCCGGCGGCAAGAACATCACCCCGGCCAACCTCGAGAACGAAATCAAGCAGCACCCGCTGGTCTCCCAGTGCGTCGTCGTCGGTGACCGCAAGCCCTACCTCGTCGCCTTGGTCACCCTCGACCCCGAAGACGCGGTCGCCTACGCCAAGGAGCACGGCCTGCCCGAGGACGCCGAGCAGCTGGCCAAGAACCAGGACGTGCTGAAAGCGATCGAAGACCACGTGGCGACGATCAACGAGAAATTCGCCCGGGTCGAGCAGGTCAAGAAGGTGGCGATCCTGCCGCGCGACCTATCGCAGGAAAGCGGCGAGTTGACGCCGACGCTGAAGGTCAAGCGCGCGGTGGTGGCCAGCAAGCACGAGCAGGAGATCGAGGCGCTCTACGCAGGCTGAGGTTGGGCGGGAGGAGTCGGTTGGCTCTCTGGTCGAATTGGTGTCGCACGCGCCCGCTTCGCGGGCGCTTAGCTCCAAGGTTCGAGCGCGGCTTCGCCGCGCAATAGACAGATTGCATATCGCTGCCTTCGGCAACATTCGACCAGAGAGCCAACCGACTCCTCTCGCAAGCTCCCCTCGAATAGAGCGCCCCAGCTCGAACGTGCAAGCTCGACCTCTTGCGCGAGGCTGGGCGCCGCCCCGACAGGGTGGTGCCGCTCTCCTACGCCACATGAAGCTTCTCGCTTCCGAGCTGGATGGGAGGGCCGTTGGCCCTTTCTGGGAATGTTGCCGAAGGCAGCCGCCGCACTCGTGCTTCTAGGCGCGGCGCAGCCGCGCTCTCAATTCGTCGCTAAGCGCCCATAGGGCGCGTGCGACATCAATTCCCAGAAAGGGCCAACGGCCCTCCCACGCGGCTGGGGGCTAAGAAGCCTCGCCCGACTGCCGCAGCAGAGCCGAGGTCGTTTGCTCGAGGACCCGGCGCCAGGTGGAGTTTTGCTCCTGCTCCTCTTCGGCGGCCCGCTCGACCACGCGGCTGACGCGGCGGCCGGAGATCTCGAGGCCGTGGCGTTCGGCGATCTCCTGGAAGCGGTCGTAGTCCTTGGCCAGGGTCGCGGTGACCGATTCGAAGCCGTGGCGGGCGATTTTGAGGCGGCGCGAGTAGTCCATGATCGGCGTGCCGAACATCAGCTCGTCGTTGGCCTCGGGCTCGACCAGGATGATGTCGACGCCGGGGTAGCGCTCCTGCCATTGCTCGACGGCCTGGTGAAGACGAGCGTGGGCGATCAGGCGGAAGGTCTGGTTGGCGATCGCCGGCAGGCCCATGTCGGAGACGCGCCGCACCCGGGTGCCGAAAACGGTCGGAATCGTCCGCTCGAAATCGTTCACGTAGGGGACCAGTGGGTTGACGACGACGATGAATTTGGCGCCCTTTTCGACCGCGATGTCGACGTTGGTGGTCGAACGAATGCCGCCATCGACCAGCTGGCGCCCCTTGAGATCGACCGGCTTGTAGACGATCGGCAGCGCGGTTGAGCACTGGATCGCCTTTGAGATCGGCACGTCGTTCCAGCCCTCCTCGCCGAAGGTAATCCGCTCGCAGGTGTCGAGGTCGGTTGCGGTCAGATAGAGCTCTTTGGAGAGCAGGCGGAAGTCGTCGACGCGCTCCTCTTCGCTCAGAGCGGCGGCAACGTAGTCGCCGATCCCGTTGCCCGAGTAGAAGCCGGTCGGCAACGCCTCGGCCAAGCCGACGACCACGTCCATCGCCGAGAATTTGCCCATCCCGGCCAGGCTGCGGGCGAGCTCGAACGAGCGCAGCGGCAACATCGCGGCCTTCTCGAGGAAGCCGAGGTAGTTGGGCTTGAGCACCTTGCCCAGGTCGAGGTCCTCGAGCTCCGAAGGGATGCGCCGGTTGATCACCTGCATCATTTCGTCGGGCGTGACGCCGTTGGCGAGCATGCTGGCGACGAAGGAGCCGGCGCTGGTGCCGACGTAAACGTCGAAGTTGTTGACCGTGCTGTTGACCGCGAGCAGGTCGAGGGCGCGCAGGGCGCCGATCTCGTAGACCCCGCCGGTGAAGCCGCCGCCGCCGAGGACGAGGGCCGTCTTCGATGGGCGTTTGCGGCCGCGGCGCCGTCGCGGTTGCGACTCTATGTCCACAACTTTGCCCATAAACATGCATTATCCCACTTAGTGAGGCGTTCCCCGGCAATCTCCGCCGTTATTTGTGCCCTGCTTGCGGCTCTCTTGCTCGCCGCAGCGGCCGAAGCGGCCTCGCGCAGCGATGTTTGCGCAACGATGCGTTCTCGCTTGGCGCGCGGCGGTGGTGGCGCCAGCGGCCTGCTCGTGATCGACGCTGAGACCGGTAAGACGGTCTGCGCGCGGGCACCGGCCCGCCAGCGCCCGCTGGCCTCGAACATGAAGCTGTTCACGACCGCGACCGCGCTGGCGCGGCTGGGGGTGGAATCGAAGCTCACGACCCTGCTCAAGACCGACGGCGGCATCGACCGTAACGGCGTCCTCCACGGCAGCCTCTATCTGGTCGGGGCAGGCGACCCCACCCTGGGCACCCCCTCCTTTTACCGACGCTTCCTCGGCGGGCTCGGGACCAACATCCTTCAGCTCAAGCGGCAGGTCCGTGAAGCCGGAATCAAGTCGGTGACGGGGCGGCTCTACGCCGACGACAGCGTCTTTGATCGGCTGCGCGGCGTCGCCGACTCCGGCTACGCGACGAGCTCCGAAATCGGGCCGCTCTCCGGCCTCGCCTTCAACTCCGGCTACAGCACGGCTTCCGGCTACAGCTTCGCGACCGACCCAGCGCTGACCGCCGCCGGCACGCTGGGCCTCGCCCTGCGTCAGGCCGGGGTCGGCATCTCACCGTCGGTCGCCCTCGGCACCGCACCACCGTTCAGCACCGAACTCGCCCGGGTCGAATCGCCGCCGCTGAGCGCCATCGTCAACACCACCAACGTCTACTCGGACAACTTCTTCGCCGAGATGCTGATCAAGCTCATCGGCGCCCGCTTCGGCGGTGCCGGCACCACGGCCACTGGTGCCAAGGTCGTCCAAGCCTTCGCCCGCGGCCATGAATCCGGCGTGCACGCGGTCGACGGCTCCGGCCTCACCCGCTCCAACCGTGCCTCACCCGCGCAGGTGGTCGGCCTGCTCGAGTCGATGAGGGACACCGACGTGGGCGACGAATTCATCCAGGACCTTGCCCTCACCGGTCAGGAGGGAACGGTCGCCGATCGCATGCACGGCACCGCCGCCTACGGCCGTTGTCGCACGAAGACGGGCACGATCAACGCCGTCAGCAACCTCTCCGGCTACTGCTTCAACCGCAGCGGCCGGATCATGATCTTCTCGATCCTGATGGGCAGCGTCGGCGATCTCAGCCTCGCCCACCTGGAGCAGGACCTGATCGCCGCCGAAGTCGCTTCTTATTGAAGCTGGTCTTTTTTGCGCCGGCGTGCTCTGCCGTCAAGCAATAGGGCTATGGCCAATCCGGCGAACCACCCGATCATTGCGACCGCCTGCATCGCAGCTTCGCTTGAGTCCCTGAAGACCAAGACCCCCACCACGGTGATCACGGCGCCCACAGTGATCCCAATATTTCCGTAGCGAACCCACTCCACGATCAATCCTTTCGCAGACAATTCATTTCAGCCAGCGTAGCGCAGGGCGAGATCAACCAAAACCGCTACGACCCCGACACCGCCGCCAACGAATCCGCCTACGGCCGCTCCGTCCTCGACCTCCCGCCTTGACCGTCCACACGCGAGCCCGACGATTCCTGCGGCCACGCTGAATAGGACGACACCCGCCCCGACTGCTGTCGCCTCAGCCTCGAGCACAGTCGTCAGCGGTCCGATCTGGGCGAGTGCCATACGAAGACCGTGGCAGCAGGCGATTCACCCGTGGCGCGCAGGATGTGGCAAGACGCTGACCCCTCCCGCACGGTCGTGGGATGCGACACCTAGAATCGGTCGTCATGCGCGTCCTGCTGACCAACGACGACGGGATTTCGGCTCCGGGCCTGCAGGCTGCCCGCCGGGCCCTGCGCGAGATCGACGGCGTCGACGTCGACGTGATTGCCCCCGATTCCAATCGCAGCGCGACGGCCCGCAGCATCACCACCCGCTCGCCGCTGACGGTCGAGGAGGTTGAGTTCGGCGATGGCGACAAGGGCTACGCAACGGACGGCACCCCGGTCGATTGCGTGCGTTTTGCCGAGCTGGGACTGGTCGGTCACCGGCCCGACCTGATCTTCTCCGGGATCAACCACGGCGCCAATCTTGGTGACGACATCACCTACTCGGGCACGGTCGCCGCCGCCTTCGAGGGGATCATCCTGGGAATTCCGGCGGTTGCCTTCTCGCAGCAGTCTTCGGGCGGCGGCATGGGCTACGTCAGCGGTCAGTTCGATTTCGCTGCGGCGGCGGCATTCGCCGCCGAGATGGTGCGGCGGCTGCTCGACGAGGCGATGCCCGAGGCGACCCTGATCAACGTCAACTGCCCGGCCGGCGAAGCAAAAGGGATCGAAGTGACCAAGCTGGGCAAACGGATCTACAACGACGAGTTGAAGCTGATCGGAGAGACCGACGGCCGCCGCCACTACGAGATCTACGGCTGGCAGCCGGGCTACGAGGAGATCGACGGCACCGACCTCAACGCTGTCGCCAGTGGCCGCATCTCGGTTACCCCGATCCACTTCGACCTGACCGACCACGGCGGCCTCGAGAACCTGCGCGGCTGGGGCTTCGACGAGATGCTCGCCGCCAGCACCCCCACCTCGGTGTGAGCGGGGCCCCCGAGCAGCGCGCGGCCGAGCTGCGGCAGGAGCTGGCGGGGCACAATCACCGCTACTACGTCCTCGATGACCCGACCGTCGGCGACGACGAGTACGACGCTCTGCTCGACGAGCTGCGCGCGATCGAGGCCGACCACCCCGAGCTGCGCACGCCCGACTCACCGACCCAGCGAGTCGGGGCGCCACCGCTGGAGCGCTTCGAACAGGTCGAGCACGCCGAGCAGATGCTCTCGCTCGCCAATGCCCGCAACGAGGAGGAGCTGCGGGCCTGGGAGACCCGCGTCCGCAACCACCTCAAACGGCTCGACATCAGCGCCGCCGAGTTCAGCTACACCAGCGAGCCCAAGATCGACGGCCTGGCGATCTCGCTGACCTACGAGGAGGGAGTCTTCACCCGCGGGGCCACCCGTGGGGACGGCCGGGTCGGCGAGAACGTGACCCAGAACCTGCGCACGATCGGGTCCATCCCCCTGCGCATCGACGACGCCCCCCCACTGGTCGAGGTGCGGGGCGAGGTCTACCTGCCGATCGCCGATTTCAAGGCGCTGAACGAACGGCGCGCCGAGGCCGGTGAGCCGGCATTCGCCAACCCGCGCAACTCAGCCGCCGGCTCGATCCGCCAGCTCGATCCCAGCCTCGCCGCCGAACGTCCGCTCTCGGTCTGGTGTTATGGGATTGGCGCAACCAAAGGGCTCGACCTGGCGACCCACAGCGAGGAGGTCGAGTGGCTGCGCGAGCGCGGCTTCAAGGTCAACCCGGACACCGATCATCACGAGGGCATCGAGTCGGTGGTCAAGCGCTGCCACTGGTGGGAGGAGCGCCGCGACGAACTCGACTACGAGATCGACGGCGTCGTGGTCAAGATTGACGAGCGAGCGCTCTGGCGCGAGCTGGGCGTGGTCGGCCGCGAGCCGCGCTGGGCGATCGCCTGGAAGTTCGCGCCGACGACCGCGACGACGAAGATGAACAAGGTCGTCTGGAACGTCGGTCGCACCGGCCACCTCGTCCCCTTCGCGATGCTGGAGCCGGTCCACGTCGGCGGCGTCACCGTCTCCACCGCGACCCTGCACAACGAGGAGGACCTCGCTCGCAAGGACGTGCGACCGGGCGACGAGGTCGTGGTGATGCGCGCCGGGGATGTGATCCCCCAAGTCGTCGCCCCACTGATCCAGCGCCAGGAGAAGGGCAAGCGGCGCGGCCCCAAACCCAAGCCACCGGCGAAATGCCCCGCCTGCGGCACGCCAACGGTCAAGCCCGAGGACGCGGTCTTCACGATCTGCCCCAACCGGGCCGGCTGCCCCGGCCAGTCCTTCCAGCACGTAAAACACTTCGTCAGCAAGGGGGCGATGGACATCGACGGCCTCGGCGAGAAGCAGGCGCTGCGCTTTCTGCAAGAAGGCCTGATCGCCGACGTCGCCGACATCTACGAGCTGAGGGAGGAGCAGCTGGAGGGTCTCGAGGGCTTCGGCGAGATATCGGCCCGCAACCTGCTGGCGGCAATCGACTCCTCGCGCTCGCGGCCCTTCAAACGCGTGCTCTACGCGCTTGGCCTGCCCGGCGTCGGCTACGTCACCGCCGAAGCGCTCGCCGACCACTTCGGCTCGATCGATGCCCTGCACACGGCCGACCCCGAGCAGATCGAGGAGGTCGAGGGCGTCGGGCCAATCATGGCCGTGCAGATCGCCGAGTCGCTCGGCGACGATCGCACCTGGGAGCTGGTCGAGAAGCTGCGCGAGAAGGGCCTGCGCTTGGAGCAGGACCCCTCCGAACGGCGCGCCAGCGGCGGCCCGCTCGAAGGCAAGACGTTCGTGCTCACCGGAACGCTGCCCGAACTGACCCGCGAGGAGGCCGGCGCCCTGATCAAGGCGGCCGGGGGCAAGGTCGTCAACTCGGTCTCGAAAAAAACGGATTACGTCGTCGCCGGCGAGAACCCGGGTTCGAAGCTGGCCAAGGCGGAGAAATACGAGACCGAGGTACTCGACGAGGCCGGACTGCTGTCGCTGCTCGAAGACGCCTAGGCATACTGCGGGCCGTGACGAGCGTGCGGCTGGAGATCGAATACGACGGAACCGGCTTCAAGGGCTGGGCCAAACAGGCCGGGGTGCGGACGGTGCAGGAGGAGCTCGAGACGGCATTGGAGACTGTCCTGCGCGAACCGGTCAAGCTGACGGTCGCTGGGCGCACCGATGCGGGGGTGCATGCGGAGGGACAGGTGGCGAGCTTTGCCAGCGCCGGCGAGATGCCGGTCAACCTGGCGCAGAGATTGAATGGCTTGGGCCCTCGCGACATTGCGGTCACCGCGGCAACGCCGACCGAGGACGGCTTCGATGCTCGGCGCGACGCCACCTCACGCACCTACCGCTACCGCATCCTCGCCCGCCGCAGCTCCAGCCCCTTCGAGGAGAAGCGCGCCCTCTGGTGGCCCCACAGGATGGAATACGAGGCCCTGGAAGCCTGCGCAACGGCTCTCCCTGGCAAGCACGACTTCACGGCCTTCACCCCCACCCAAACCGACCACGTCCACTTCAACCGCAAGATCTTCACCGCCGCCTGGTCCCGCGACGGCGACATCACCACCTTCCACGTCACCGCCGACGCCTTCATGCGCAGCATGGTCCGCATCCTCGTCGGCACCCAGCTGGAGGTAGCCAGCGGCCGCCGAACGCTTGAAAGCTTCAAGCATCTCCTACGGGGAGCACCCCGCACCGAGGCAGGCGAAACGGCTCCTCCTCACGGCCTGTACCTGGAATCGGTTTCGTACGAGAGCTAGACGAGCTCTAGATAGACCATCTCAGTCGAGTCCGACTTCCTCGGGCCCAACTTGACGATCCTGGTGTAGCCACCGGGCCGCTCCACGTAACGCGGCGCGACCTCCTCAAACAGCTTGTGCACGATGAACTTGTCGTTGTGCAGCGTCGCCAGCGCCTGGCGACGCGCGTGCAGGTCACCGCGCTTGGCCAGGGTGATCAGCTGCTCGACCTCGGGCTTGACCGCCTTCGCCTTGGCCTGCGAGGTCTTGATCCGTTCGTGCTCAATCAGCTGCTTGGAGAGGTTTGAGAGCAGGGACTCACGATGCGCCGCATCGCGGCTCAGCTTGTTTCGCTTCTTGCGGTGGCGCATCTCCTGCTCAGCTCCCCGTTCAGTCTCCCTGAAGATCGAGCCCGCGTGCGTGCAGGGTCTCGATTACTTCCTCGATCGACTTCGAACCAAAGTTGGGAATCGCGTTCAGCTCGGAGCGCGTCTTGCGCACCAGGTCGCCAACGGTCTGCACTCCCGCCCGCTTGAGGCAGTTGTAGGACCGTACGCCGAGCTCCAGCTCCTCGATCAGGATCTCATCGAGGCCGTTGCTGCTGGCGATGCCATCGCCGGCGGGGCCGGGGAGAACATCGGCGGTGTGGGTCGGGACCGGTTCACGCGCGGTCAGCTCCTCGACCCGGTCGGCGTCGGTGAAGATCGCCAGGCTCTTGATCAGGATCTCGGAGGCCTCGCGCAGGGCAGCACCCGGCTCGATCGAGCCGTCGGTCTCGAGGTCGAGAGTGAGCTTGTCGAAATCGGTGCGCTGGCCGACGCGCGCCGTCGCCACCGAGTAGGAAGCACGGCGAATCGGCGAGAAGATCGAGTCGATCGGGATTACGCCGATCGGCTGCTCATCGGACTTGTTCTCCTCGGCCGGTGAGTACCCGCGGCCGCGGCCGATGGTCAGGTAGATCTCGAGCTTGGTTTTCTTCTCCAGCGTCGCGATCGGCGCCTCGGGGTTGAGAATCTCGACACCCGAGGGCAGGTCGATGTCCTTCGCCTTGACCTCTCCGGGGCCGGTGGCGACAAGCGGAGCCTCGACCTCATCGGCATCGGTGTGCATGCGGACGACGAGATCCTTGAGGTTGAGGATGATGTCGGTGACATCCTCCTTGACCCCCGGCACGGTGGAGAACTCGTGGGCGACGCCCTCGATGCGAACGCTGGTGACGGCAGCACCGCCCAGCGAGGAGAGCAGGACGCGGCGGAGACTGTTGCCGAAGGTGTAGCCGAAGCCCTTGTCGAGCGGCTCGACGGTGAAGGTGCCGCGGCGATCGTCCACTTTCTCTGAGGTGATGCGAGGGACCTGGAAATCAGTGGTCATGTGTTCCTTGCGTATGCGTGTTCAGAAAAGGATCCGGTTACTTGGAGTACAGCTCGACGATCAGCTGCTCCTGCACCGGTGCCGAGATCTCTGCGCGCTCTGGGTAGCGCAGGACCTTGGCGGTAAGGGAGTCGTGGTCGGCCTGCAACCAGGCCGGCACGGTGGAGACGAGCTCCGTTGCCTTGCGAATCGTGTCCCCGGCGGATGAGCTCGACTTGATCGAGATCACGTCCTCGGGGCGCACTTGGTAGGAGGGGATGTCAACGCGGCGGCCGTTGATCAGCCAGTGGCCGTGGCTGATCAGCTGGCGGGCCTGGCGCCGCGAGGCGGCAAAGCCGAGGCGGACCAGCACGTTGTCGAAGCGCGACTCGAGCAGGCGCAGGAGGTTCTCACCGGTAACGCCCTCTTGGCGTGAGGCCTTGTCGTAGTAGGCGCGGAACTGTTTCTCCAGCACCTGGTAGTAGCGGCGCGTCTTCTGCTTCTCGCGCAGCTGCACGCGGTACTCGGACTGGCGCATGCGGCCGCGGCCGTGCTCGCCGGGCGGGTAGGAGCGGCGCTCGACCCCGCACTTGTCGGTGAAGCAGCGCTCGCCCTTGAGGAAGAGCTTCTGGCCCTCGCGACGGCACTGCTTGCACTGCGGCGCGGTATCGCGAGCCATTAGACGCGCCTCCGCTTCTTCGGGCGGCAGCCGTTGTGGGCCTGCGGGGAGACGTCCTTGACGGTGGTGACATCGAGGCCGGCAGCCTGCAGCGAGCGGATCGCGGTCTCACGACCGGAGCCGGCGCCCTTGGCGAAGACCTCGACCTTCTCGAGACCGTGTTCCATCCCCTTCTTGGCGGCCGCGTCCGCGGTCACCTGAGCGGCGAAGGGGGTCGACTTACGCGACCCTTTGAACCCCGCCGAGCCGGCCGACTCCCAGGCAATGACGTTGCCTTCGGTGTCGGTCAGGGTGACGATCGTGTTGTTGAAGGAAGTCTTGATGTGCGCCTGGCCGTAAGTGACGTTCTTCTTGACGCGGCGGCGCGAGCGCCCTTTGGCGGGTTTTTTGGCTGCGGCCATCTGCTCTATACCTTGCGCTTGCCGGCGACGCTCATCCGGCGCGGGCCCTTGCGGCCGCGGGCGTTGGTCTTGGTCCGCTGACCGCGAACGGGCAGGCCGCGGCGGTGGCGCAGGCCGCGATAGGAGCCGATCTCCATCAGCCGTTTGACGTCCTGGGAGCGCTCGCGGCGCAGGTCGCCCTCGACCTCGCGCTGATCGACCGCGTCGCGGAGGCGAATGACCTCATCCTCGGTCAAGTCTTTAACCATGGTGTTGGGATCGACTTTGGCCTCCTCGAGGATCTTCTGGGCGGTCGAGCGACCGATCCCAAAGATGTAGGTGAGGCCGATTTCGACGCGCTTGCCGACCGGGACGTTGACTCCTGCGATACGTGCCATGCGCGACCTAGCCCTGACGTTGCTTGTGTCGGGGGTTTTGGCAGATCACGAGTACCGCGCCATTGCGGCGGATGATCTTGCACTTTTCGCACATCGGCTTTACGGAAGCTCGAACCTTCATTGCTCCGGTCTCGTATCGAATACAGGACTCCCGCACGCCCCAGGAGTTGGACGGCAGGCACAAACCGGCCCAGTGGACCGACCGGGAAAGATAGCAGGGGCGTTCCGCTGGGGACTGCCGCCCCAGGCGCCGAGGCGCTAGTCCTCGTCGTGCCAGGGAGTAAGTATGCGGGGACCGTCGGCGGTGACGGCGACGGTGAACTCGAAATGCGCCGCCAGCGAGCCGTCCTGCGAGTAGACGGCCCAGCCGTCGTCCCCCATGCGCACCAGCGGACCACCGACATTGACCATCGGCTCGATCGCCAGCACAGTGCCCTCCTCGAGCACCGGGCCCTTGCCCGCCGTGCCGAAATTGGGGACCTGCGGGTCCTCGTGCATCTCACGGCCGATCCCGTGGCCGACCAGGGTGCGGATGACCGAGAGACCCTCGATCTCCACCGCACGCTGGATCGCCGCCGAGACGTCGCCGAGCTTGTTGCCCGGCTGCATCTGCTCGACCCCGGCAAAGAGCGAGGCTTTGGTCACGTCAAGAAGTTTTCTTGCCTCGGCCTCGATCGGGCCGATCGGCACCGTCATCGCGGCGTCGGCAACCCAGCCGTCCTTGATCACGCCGACGTCAATTGACAAGACGTCGCCGCGCTTGCACTCGTAGTGGCCGGGGATGCCGTGCACGACCATCGAGTTGGGCGAGGCGCAGATCGAGCCGGGGAAGCCGCGGTAACCCTTGAAGGCCGGCTCGGCTCCCTGCGAGCGGATCAGCTTCTCGGCGGCGAGGTCCAGCTCCTTGGTCGTCACCCCCGGCCGGGCCTTGGCCTTGAGCATGTGCAGACAGCGGACCAGGATCTCGCCGGCCGCAGCCATTTTGTCGACCTGCTCCGGGGTCTTGCGGATGATCATCTTGTACACGCTAGTGGGCCCCTCGCGGTGCCGGCTAGATCGCCTCGTCGGCCTCGAGGCGCAGCGTCGCAAGGGTGCGCTGGATCTCATCGGCAACCGCGTCGGGTGAGGCGGCGCCGTCGATCTGGCGCAAAAGGCTCTGGCTGTCGTAGTGCTCGATCAGCGGCGCGGTCTTGGCGTGGTACTGCTCGAGCCGGTGGCGAATCACCTCGGGCTTGTCGTCGTCGCGGACGACGAGCTCGCTGCCGTCGACGTCGCAGATCCCCTCTTGCTTTGGCGGGTTGAACTCGACGTGGAAGACGTGGCCGTTCTCGACGCAGGTGCGCCGCCCGCCCAGCCTGCGCACTACCTCCTCGTCGCTGACATCGATCAGCAGCACCGCGGTCAGCTCCCGTCCCAGCTCACCCAACTTCGAGGCCAGCGCCTCAGCCTGCGGAGCCGTGCGGGGGAAGCCGTCGAGGATGAAGCCATCGGCTGCCTCGCTGGAGTCGATTCGCTCGCCGATCATGCCGACGATCACCTCGTCGGGGACAAGATCGCCGCGGTCCATGTAGTCCTTGGCGGCCCGCCCCAACTCCGTGCCCTCGCGCACCGCGGCGCGCAGGATGTCGCCCGTCGCGTAATAAGGCAGCTCGAGGTCCTCCTGGAGGCGCTCGCCCTGCGTCCCCTTCCCCGACCCGGGCGGGCCGAGCAGGACCAGGTTCAACTCCGCAGACACTTGTTGCAGCCTATTTGAGGAAGCCCTCGTAGTTACGCATCATCAACTGCGCCTCGAGCTGCTTCACGGTTTCCAGCGCGACACCGATCACGATCAGGATCGAGGTGCCGCCAAAGGCGAAGTTGGCCGAAGTCTGGCTGAGCAGGATCGTCGGCAGCGCGGCCACGGCGCCGAGGTACAGGGCACCGGGGAAGGTCAAGCGCGAGAGGATGCGATCGAGGTACTCGGCGGTCGGTCGCCCCGGGCGAACGCCGGGAATGAAACCGCCGTACTTCTTCAGGTTGTCGGCTTGGTCAACCGGGTTGAAGGTGACCGCCGTGTAGAAGTAGGTGAAGATGACGATGAAGAAGACCTCGCCCACCACGTAGGCCCAACTGCTGGGGCTGAAGAAGGCGGCGAAGTCGAGTGCGGCCGGGGTGTTGAGGAGCTGCCCGATCGTCGGCGGGAAGGCCATGATCGAGGCGGCGAAGATGACCGGAATGACGCCGGCCATGTTGACCCGCAGCGGCAGATAGGTCGAGCCGCCAGAGGTCATTTTTCGCCCGACGACGCGTTTCGCATATTGGACCGGGATGCGTCTCTGACCCTCCTGGACGAAGACGATCGCGACGATCACGGCGAGGGCGATGAAGGGCATCATCACGACGAAGACCTGATCCGGGTTGGACCACCAGGACTGCAGCCCGGTTGGCAGGCCGGAGACGATCGAGGCGAAGATCATCAGCGAGATGCCGTTGCCGATGCCGCGCTGTGTGATCAGCTCGCCGAGCCACATCAGCAGCGTGCAGCCCGCCGTCAGCGAGATCACGATCAGCAGCACCTTGGGCCCACCGAGGTTGCCGAGGAAGTTGTTGCCACCCGACTGCTGTCCGAAGGACTGGAAGAGGAAGACGTAGCCGAAGGACTGACCGAACGCCAGGCCGACGGTGAGGTAGCGCGTGTACTGGGTGATCTTCTGCTGGCCGACCTCGCCTTCTTTTTGCAGCTTCTCCAGCGACGGTACGACCACGGTCAGCAGTTGCAGGATGATCGAGGCCGTGATGTAGGGCATGATCCCCAGCGCGAAGAGCGAGAGGCGCGAGAGGCTGCCGCCCGAGAAGGTGTTGAGGAAGCTGAGGATCCCGCCGCCGGCGAAGTTGTTCTGCAGTTCCTTGACCGCATCGAGGTCGACGCCGGGCGCCGGAATGTAGGCACCGAGCCGGTACAGCAGCAGCATCGCCGCGGTGAAGGCGAGCTTCTTTCGAATCTCGGCGACGCTGAAGGCGTTCGCAATAGTCCGGAGCATTAGGGCTCCAGAGTGTGGCAGGAACCGCCAGCCGCTTCTATCTTCTCTTTGGCCGCCGCGCTGAAGCCGTGCGCTTTGACCGTCAGCTTCTTGGAGATCTCGCCACGGGCGAGGATCTTGACCGGGTCCGAGCGCTTGGCGAGGCCCTTTTCCTTGAGGGTCTCGGGCGTCACCTCGGCGTCGGCGTCGAAGCGCTCCTCCAGGTCAGCGAGGTTGACCGGCTGCGACGTGGTCCTGAAGTTCTCGAACGGCATCGACTGCTTTTTGTGCGGGCCACGAAGCTTTCGCATCCGCATGTGGATCGGGTTCTGGCCGCCTTCGTAACCGGGCTTGCGTTTGCTGCCCGAACGAGAGCCAGCGCCCTTGTGCCCCCGGCCGGAGGTCTTGCCCAGGCCCGAGCCCTCGCCGCGGCCCAAGCGCTTGCGCGGCTTGCGCGAACCGGGCTTCGGCCGCAGGTTGTGCAGCCCGATCTCCTCGGAGCGAGGCGTCTCAGCCATCAGCCATCCACCTCAACCAAGTGAGAGACGGTGCGAATCTGGCCCTGCAGTTGCGGCGAGTCTTTGCGCTCCACAGCCTTGCCGATCCTGCCCAGCCCCAGCGCCGCAAGCGTCGCTTTCTGCGCCGGATTGGTCCCATTGGCCGACCGAACCTGCTTGATCTTCACCGCACTCACGAGCTCTCACCCTCAGCAGCCGGAGCCTCCTCTGCTTTGGGCCCCACAGCGGGTGCAGCCTCAGCGGCAGCGGGCTCCTCAGCTTTGTTCTCCTCAGCAGCTTGCGGTTTCTCGCCAGTGGCGGTCGCAGCCTGCTCAGTCGCCGGTGTCTCAGTGGGCTTGGCGGCCGCCTCATCCTTGGGGGTATCTGACGCCTCGTCCGCGGGTGGCGCTGTAGGGGGTACCGCCCCCGAGGAAGCTTTAGCTACCGCAGGGGGCGGTGGGTCCCCTGCAGCGACAGGCCCCGCAGCCTCGGCGTCTGAACCCTGAGCCGAAGCACCGTTGCCGTTGCTCTTCTGCACCCCAAGCACCTGGGCAACCGTCAACCCGCGCAGCTCAGCAACCTCCTCGGGCCGACGCAGGCGGATCAACCCGTCCATCGTCGCCTTGACGAGATTGATCGGGTTCTGAGTACCAATGCTCTTCGTAAGAACGTCCTTGACGCCACCAAGCTCGAGCACCGCGCGCACCCCGCCGCCGGCGATCACGCCGGTACCGGGACTGGCCGGGCGCAGGACGACGTGGCCGGCGCCGTAGCGGCCGATGATCTTGTGGGTGATCGTCTGGCCGTATTTGGGAATGCGAATCAAGTCCTTGCGGGCGTTCTCGACGCCCTTCTGGATCGCCAGCGGAACCTCGCGAGCCTTGCCGTAACCGATCCCGACCACGCCCTCTTCATCGCCGACGGCCACCAGGGCGGTGAAGGAGAAGCGCCGGCCGCCCTTGACCACCTTGGCGACGCGGTTGATCTCGATCACGCGCTCTTGCAGGTCGAGCCCACGCGGGCTCACCGTCTCAACGTTGGTTGTGTCCATTCCCTTCATAACGAGCGGTCCAAGGTAGCGAACGAGCGCTAGAAGACCAGGCCTCCCTCTCGTGCTCCGTCGGCCAGGGCCTTGACGCGGCCGTGGTACTGGTAGCCGCCGCGATCGAAGACACAGGTCTCGACCCCCGCCGCCTTGGCTCGCTCAGCCAACAGCTCTCCCGCCCGCTTGGCCTGCTCGCTGGCGGTCAGTTTGCGCAGCTCGGGCTCAATCCAGTTGACGGCGGCAACCGTTTGACCTTTGCCATCGTCGATCAGCTGGGCGAAGACACCGCGGTTGGAGCGGTAGACCGACAGGCGCGGACGCGCGGCCGTGCCGGTGACGCGAGCGCGGACACGGCGGCGGCGGCGCAGGCGGGCCTGCCTCTTGGTGACCACGGTCATGCGCGCTTACCCACCTTGCGCATCACGTGCTCGCCGCGGTAGCGGATTCCCTTGCCCTTGTAAGGCTCTGGTGGCCGGCGCTTGCGGATGTCCGCGGCGACCTGGCCGACGAGCTGCTTATCGATGCCGCGGACGATGATCTCGGTCGGCTGCGGAACCTCGAAATCGATGCCATCGGGAGCCTCGATCGAGACCGGGTGCGAGTAGCCCAGCGCCAGCTCGAGGTTTTTCCCCTTGAGCTGGGCGCGATAACCGACGCCCTGGATCTCCAGGCGCTTCTCGAAGCCCTCGGTGACGCCCTCGACCATGTTGGCGATCAAGCTGCGAGTCAATCCGTGCAGGGCGCGGTGCTCGCCGCGGTTGGTTGGGCGCTCAATCGTCAGCACGCCCTCGGCCTGCTCGACTTTCATGTCGCTCGAGAGCGTCTGCGCCAGCTCGCCCTTCGGACCCTTGACCGCAACGTGTCCAGGGCTGACCTCGACGGTGACGGCGTCGGGCACGGTGATCGGCTTTCTTCCAATGCGGCTCATCTCGTGCTCACCAGACGTAGGCGACTACCTCGCCGCCGACGCCCTTTGCCTTGGCTTCGTGACCGGTCATGACGCCGACCGAGGTACTGACGATTGCCGTGCCGGTACCGCCGAACACGCGCGGGACCTGATTGTGGTTGACGTAGCGGCGGCGGCCGGGGCGCGAAATCCGCTCCAGGCCGGCGATCACCGGGCGACGATCCTCCGTGTACTTGAGGCGGATCTTGATCTCCTCGCCGATCCGCGCCGGCTGCTTGCCGAAGTCGAGGATGTAGCCCTGCTCCTTGAGGATGCGCGACATCTCCAGCTTCAGTCGCGAAGCGGGAATCTCCACCTCGTCGTGGCCGGAGCCAAGCGCGTTGCGGATCCGGGTCAGGTAATCGGCTATCGGGTCAGTAAGCATTTGTCTTGGTCTCTACCAGCTGGACTTGGTCATGCCGGGAACGTGGCCCTCGTGCGCTGCCTCTCGCAAGCAGATCCGGCAGAGGCCGAACTTGCGGTAGTAGGCGCGCGGCCGGCCACAGCGTCGGCAACGGTTGTATTCACGGGATTTGAACTTGGCCTTGCGGCCCTGCTTTACCTTCAGCGAAGTCTTAGCCATTGTCCTGATTCTCCTCATCAGCCGCGCTCTCGGCCTTTTGGTCGCTGTCGCCGGCGGAGTCTCCGCCCTCGTCCTCGGTCTCACCCTCGTCCTCGGTCTCGGGCTTTGCGTAGGCCTCGGGGTTCTCCTCCTTCAGCTGCTCGAGCGCAGCCTGCTCGGCCTCCGCCCGCAGGCGGGCCTCCTCCTTGCGCTTCTCCTCCTCGGCGGCTTCCTGAGCCTCGATATCGGCATCGGGTTTGCCGGGCCGGCCCTCTTTGGCGAAGGGCATTCCCAGCCCCAACAGCAGCTCGAAGGCCTCCTCGTCGGTTGGGGCGCTGGTCGTGATCGTGACGTCAAGGCCACGTACCTCGTCGATTGAGTCGTAATCGATTTCGGGAAAGATCAGTTGCTCCTTGACGCCCATCGAGTAGTTGCCTCGACCGTCGAAGGAGCGCGGGTTGAGACCGCGGAAGTCGCGAATGCGCGGCACCGCAATCGAGCAGAGTCGATCGAGGAACTCCCACATGCGGGCGCGGCGCAGGGTGACCGAGAGGCCGACCGGCATCCCCTCGCGCACCTTGAAGGAAGCGATTGACTTGCGGGCGCGGCGAATGCTCGGCTGCTGGCCGGCAATCGTCGCCAACTGCTCCTGCGCGGCTTCGAGCATCTTGGCGTTCTGCTTGGCCTCGCCGAGACCCATGTTGAGCGTGATCTTCTGCAGGCGCGGTGCCTGCATCGGCGTCGAGTAGCCGAACTTGCTCGTCAGTGCCGGCAGGATCTCCTGCTCGTAGCGCTCGCGCAAGCGCGGGGGCGGTGCTGCCTGGGATTGCACGGTGGCGGACTCCATTAGAACGTCGCTCCGCTGCGCTTGGCAAAGCGCTCGCGCTTGCCGCCTTTGTCACGGCGCACGCCAACACGGGTCGGTTTGTTGTCTTTGGGGTCGAGCAGCATCACGTTGGAGACGTGGATCGGCCCCTCCTTCTCGACGATGCCACCGGCCTGCGAGTTTTTGAGATCGGTCTGCGAACGGGGGCGTTCGTGGCGCTTGATCATGTTGAGGTGCTCGACGAAGACGCGGTTGCGCTTCGGCTCCGTCCGCACCACGCGGCCGGTCTTGCCGGCGTCCTTGCCGCCGATCACCATCACCTGGTCGTCTTTACGGATGCGCATGCCCTTGGCCATCAGAGAACCTCGGGCGCCAACGAGATGATTTTCATGAAGTTGCGATCGCGCAGCTCGCGGGCCACGGGGCCGAAGATGCGGGTGCCGCGAGGGTTGTTGCTCGCCGGGTCGATCAGCACCGCGGCGTTTTCGTCGAAGGAGATGTAGGTGCCGTCGGGGCGGCCCAGCTGCTTCTTGGTGCGCACGACGACCGCCTGGACAACCTCGCCTTTGCGCACGCCTCCCTGTGGGCTGGCCTGTTTGACCGTGGCCGTGATCACGTCGCCGACGCCGGCGTAGCGGCGGTGCGATCCGCCCTTGACGCGGATGCAGAGGATCTCGCGGGCGCCGGAGTTGTCGGCGACCTTCAGTCTCGACTCCTGCTGGATCACTTGGCCTTCTCCAGTACCTCAACCAGGCGCCAGCGCTTGGTCTTGGAGAGCGGCCGGGTCTCGACGATGCGCACGGTGTCGCCCTCGCCCGCCTCGTTCTGCTCGTCGTGAGCATGAAGCGTGCGCGAGCGCCGCACGACCTTCTCGTAAGTCGGGTGCCGGCGAGCAATGTCGATCCGAACCGTGATCGATTTCTCGCCCTTGTCGGAGACGACGATCCCCTGCCGGGTCTTGGCGGCAACCGCGTCCTTCTCGGCAACGGGGGTACCGGTGCCGGCAGTCTTGTCAGCCTTCGCCGCAGCCCGTTCCTTGCGACGCGAGGAAGCCTTGAGCTTCCGCTCCTTGGCACGCTTCGCAGCTCTTTCCTCAGGGGTGAGCGTGGGGCCGGCCTTGTGCGGCTCACGGGAGCGCTGCAACCTGCGGCGCTCCTTCCAGGGGAGATCGTCCTCTGGATTGGGCTCGGACTCTTCGGCCGGCGCTGCTTTGGGAGCAGGCGCCTCCTCGGCGACCTCCTCAGCCGGAGCCTCCGCGACCGCCTCGTCCTGAGGGGTCTCGTCCTGAGGCACCTCCTGAGGAGTCTCGTCAGTTGCGTCGTCTTTTTTTGTCTCGTCGTCCGTCATCTCTTCAGCTCTTTCTCAACGTCAATCCCGCGCTCCTTGGCCACTGTCAGCAACTTGGCGATATCCCGCCGGGCGACACTCAGGCGCGCTGTGTTCTCCAGCTCGCCAGTCGCCTGACGGAAGCGCAAGTTAAACGCCTCCTGCTTGGCGTCGAGCAGTTTGACAACCAGCTCGTCGTCTTTGAGGTCGTGCACCTCGGCGGCCTTCACTGTGTATCAGCCCCCTCACGCCTGACGAATTTGGTGCGGACGGGAAGCTTGTGTCCAGCCAGGCGCAGCGCCTCACGGGCGAGATCCTCAGGAACGCCGGCCAGCTCGAACATCACCTTGCCGGGCTTGATCACCGCGACCCAACCCTCGGGATTGCCCTTGCCCGAACCCATGCGTGTCTCGGCGGGCTTCTTTGTGTAGGGCTTGTCGGGGAAGACGTTGATCCAGACCTTGCCGCCACGTTTGATCTTGCGGGTCATCGCCACGCGGGCGGCCTCGATCTGGCGGTTGGTGATCCAGCCGCGATCAAGCGACTTCAGTCCGTACTCACCAAAGGCCACGGTGCTGCCGCCCTTGGTGTTGCCGCGCATCCGGCCGCGCATCTGCTTGCGGTGCTTGACCCGCTTCGGCATCAGCATCAGCGACCACCTCCGCCGCGCTGGCCACCGCGGCCGCCACCTTGGCCTCCACGGCCGCCACCGCCACGACCACCGCGGTCGCCACCGCGGCCACCGCGATCTCCGGGTGGACGGCCGCCGCGCTGGCTGCTCGGCGGCGCGCTGTCCTCGTCGGTGAGCTGATCGCGGAAGCCCTCGGGCATGACCTCGCCCTTGTTGATCCAGCACTTGACGCCGATGCGACCGGTCGTCGTGCGGGCCTCGAAGAAGCCGTAGTCGATGTTGGCGCGCAGCGTGTGCAGCGGCACGCGACCGTCGGAGTAACCCTCGGTGCGCGCCATCTCAGCGCCGCCGAGACGACCGGAGACCTGGACCTTCACGCCTTTGGCGCCGGAGCGCATCGCTGAAGTCAGGGCGCGTTTCATCGCTCGCCGGAAGGCGACGCGGTTCTGCAGCTGCTCGGCGATCGACTGGGCGACCAGCTTGGCGTCGAGCTCGGGGCGCTTGACCTCGCGGATGTTCACCTTCACCGGTTTGCCGGTCAGCTTGTGCAGGTCTTTGCGCAGGGCGTCCACTTCGCTGCCCGACTTGCCGATCACGATGCCTGGGCGGGCGGTGTGGATATCCACCGCGATCTCGCCGTGGCGCTCGATCGTGATGTTCGAGAGACCGGCGTGGGCAAGCTTGTTTTCGATGTGGTCGCGAATTTTGAGGTCCTCATTGAGGACGTCGGAGAAGTCTTTCTCCTCGAACCAGTTCGACTTCCAGTCCTGGATGTAGCCGACGCGGAAGCCGCCCGGATGGATCTTCTGTCCCATCTTCTAGTCCTCTTCTTCCGGGCTCAGGGCCACCGCAATGTGGCAGGTTCGCTTGTTGATCCGCGAGGCGCGGCCAAGTGCGCGCGGCCGGTAACGGCGCAGCGTTGGGCCTTCGTCGACGGTGATCTCGCTGATCCGCATCTCGTCAGCGACCAGGTCGTGGTTGTTCTCGGCGTTGGACGCCGCGGACTCGATCAGCTTGCGAATGTCTTCGGCGGCGCCGCGGGGCGAGAACTCGAGCAGCGCACGAGCCTGCTCGATGTGCATCCCGCGCACCTGGTCGGCGATCAGGCGCGCCTTGCGTGGTGCCACCCGCACGTAGCGGGAGCTGGCGCGAACGACAACCGGGGCGGCAGCCACGCTACTCACCCTTGCCCGTTCCAGAGTGGGAGCGGAAGGTGCGGGTGGGCGCGAACTCGCCCAACTTGTGGCCGACCATCGACTCGGAGATGAAGACAGGAACGTGCTTGCGCCCGTCGTGGACGGCAATCGTGTGGCCGACCATGTCGGGGAAGACAGTCGAGCTGCGAGACCAGGTCTTCAGCATCTGCTTGGTGCCGGACTCGTTCATCGCGTTGACGCGCTTCATCAGCGCCTCTTCCACCCACGGGCCCTTTTTCGTCGATCTACCCATTAGCGACCCTTCTTCTTTCCGCGACGACGGCCGCGCACGATGTAACGGTCGGACTGCTTGCCCTTCTTACGGGTGCGGTAGCCGAGGGTCGGCTTGCCCCAGGGGGTCACGGGGTGACCGCCCGGAGTGTGGTGAGCCTCGCCGCCGCCATGCGGGTGGTCGACCGGATTCATCGCCACGCCGCGGGTCTGGGGGCGCTTGCCCTTGTGGCGATTGCGCCCCGCCTTGCCGATCGTGAGGTTCTGGTGCTCGGCGTTGGAGAGCACACCAATGGTTGCGCGGCACTCGGCACGAACCAGGCGCATCTCCGAAGAGGGAAGGCGCAGTGTCACCATGTCGCCCTCCTTGGCGGCGAGCTGAATCGAGGTACCCGCCGAGCGGCCCAGCTTGCCGCCCTGACCGGCGGTGAGCTCGACGTTATGGACGAGCGTGCCGGTCGGCATTTCGCCGAGCGAAAGCGCGTTGCCGGGCCGGATGTCGGCGCCCGGCCCGGACTGGACCTCGTCGCCGACCGAGATCGCCGCCGGAGCGAGGATGTAGCTCTTGGCGCCGTCGGCGTAGTGCAAGAGGGCGATGTAGCAGCTGCGGTTGGGGTCGTACTCGATGCTCGCCACCTTGGCGGGCACGCCGTCCTTGAGCCGCTTGAAGTCGATCTGGCGGTAGCGCCGCTTGGCACCGCCACCGCGATGACGGGCGGTAACCCGGCCGTTGGCGTTGCGGCCGCCGCTCTTGCGCAGGCCCTCGGTCAGCTTGCGCTCCGGGCTCGTAGCCGTTAGCTGCTCACGCAACGGATAGGTCGCGAAGCGGCGTCCAGGGCTGGTCGGTTTTGTTTTTCGGTTCGGCATCCCTTGTGTCCTATGCAGTCTCTGCGCCCTCGAACAGCTCGATCCGCTCACCGGGGGCGAGCTGGACGATGGCCTTCTTCCAACCCCGCGTCTTGCCCTGGTGCAGGCCACGACGCTTTGGCTTCGCCCGCACCTTGGAGGTGCGAACCGCAGCGACCTTGACGTCGAAGATCTCCTCAACCGCTTGGGCGATCTGGGTCTTGTGGGCCCGATCGTCGACGCGGAAGGTGTACTTGCCCTCGCCGATCAGCGCGTAGCTCTTCTCCGAAACGACCGGGCGAATGATTGTCGTGCGTGCGTCCATCAGCCCAGTCGCTCCTGCAGCTTCTCGAGCGCTTTTTCGGAGACCACCAGCGAGGCAGCTCCGATCACGTCGGCAACGCCAACGGCGCTGACCTCGGCGACCTCGACCCGGGGAATGTTGCGGAAGCTCTTCGCCGCGCCACCCTCCTCGGGGGCGAGCACGATCAGGGTCGAGCGCTTCGCGCCCCACTTGGTCAGCGCATCAGCCGCCGTCTTGGTCGAAGGGGTATCGAAGCTGCTGGCATCAAGCAGGGCGACGCTGTCGCGCTCGGCATGAACCGAGAGCGCGGAGCGCAGCGCCTTGCGCCGCGCCTTGCGATTGACCTTGACCGTGTAGTGACGGGGCTTGGGACCGAAGGCGACGCCACCGCCGAAGCGGCTCGGCGAACTGAGGGCACCGACGCGGGCGCGGCCGGTTCCCTTCTGGCGCCAGGCCTTGGCACCGGTCATCGAGACCTCGCCGCGGGTCAAGGTCGAAGCCGAGCCCTGGCGACGGGAGGCGAGATCGGCACGCGCCGCCTCGTCGACCAGCGAGTGGTGGAAGGGCTCAGCAAAGAGCTCTTTGGGCAGATCAGCCTTGGTCGTCCTGCCGAGCACAACGGCTTTAGCGTTAGCCATCGGTCCTCACCTCGACCATCGAGTTGCGCGATCCTGGCACCGAGCCTTTGATCAGCAGCAGGTTGCGATCGGCATCGACCTGGGCGACTTCGAGGCCCTTCTGGGTGACCCGCTTGTTGCCCATCTGCCCCGGCATCCGCATTCCCTTGAAGACGCGGGCGGGAAAGGTGCTTGCCCCGATCGAGCCCGGCGCGCGCACGTTGTGCGAGCCGTGGGTGACCGGGCCGCGACTGAAGTTGTGACGCTTGATCCCACCCTGGAAGCCCTTGCCGATCGAGATCCCGGCGACCTTGACCTTCTGGCCGGCCTCGAAAGAACCGACGGTGACGTCATCACCGATCTTCGGGCCCTCCTCGGCGCCGAGATCCTCGTCGCGGAACTCGACCAGGTGACGCATCGGCGCCGCCCCGGCCTTCTTCAGGTGGCCTTCCTCGGCCTTGCTCAGCTTGCCCTGCTTGGTCTCGCCAAAGGCAAGCTGCACCGCGGCATAGCCGTCGCGCTCGGACTCACGGACCGCGGTCACCTTGCAGGGACCGGCCTCGATCACGGTCACCGGAATGACCTCGCCGTCCTCGGCGAAGACCTGCGTCATCCCAAGCTTCTTTCCGAGGATCGCAGCCATGGCGCTAAAGGCGAATCTCGATATCGACGCCGGCGGGCAGCGAGTCGAGGCGCTGCAGCGAGTCGACGGTTTTCGGTGAGGGCTGAAGGATGTCGATCAGGCGCTTGTGCGTGCGCATCTCGAAGTGCTCGCGCGAGTCCTTGTCCTTGAAGGGCGAGCGGATCACGCAGTAGACGTTCTTCTCGGTGGGCAGCGGCACGGGACCAGAGACGCTGGCGCCGGTGCGCTCCGCGGTTTCGACGATCTCGCGGGCAGCCCGGTCAATGGCGTCATGGTCATACGCCTTGAGCCGGATTCGAATTTTCTGTGCTGCTATCGCTGCCACGTTCGGACTTTTCTCTTGTCTTTTCCGCGCGTCTTACCGCGCATAAAGGGCGAGGCCCCATTTGGTGGGGCGCCGCCCCGGTCGTATGTCTTTGCAGTTGTCTCGCCGCCCAGTCGGCAGCGAAGGGGCGGGTCAGGGCCCGCCCCTTGGTGATTCGCCTACTCGATGACCTCGGCGACGACCCCCGAACCGACGGTCCGGCCACCCTCGCGGATGGCGAAGCGCAGGCCCTGGTCCATCGCGATCGGCTGGATCAGCTCAATCGTCATCTCGACGTTATCGCCGGGCATCACCATCTCGGTCCCCTCGGGGAGGTTGGCGATCCCGGTCACGTCGGTCGTGCGGAAGTAGAACTGGGGTCGGTAGCCGGAGAAGAACGGAGTGTGGCGACCACCCTCCTCCTTCTTCAGGCAGTAGACCTCGGCCTTGAACTTGGTGTGCGGCGTGATCGAGCCGGGCTTGCAGAGAACCTGGCCGCGCTCGATCTCCTCGCGCTTGGTGCCGCGGAGCAGAGCGCCGATGTTGTCGCCGGCCTGACCCTCGTCGAGCAGCTTGCGGAACATCTCGACGCCGGTGACAACCGTCGTCGTGGTGTCCTTGATGCCGACGATCTCAACCTCGTCACCGGTGTTGACGATGCCCTGCTCGACGCGGCCGGTGGCAACCGTGCCGCGGCCGGTGATCGAGAAGATGTCCTCGATCGGCATCAGGAAGGGCTTGTCGAGCTCGCGCACGGGCTCGGGGATGTAGGAGTCGAGGGCCTCGGCCAGCTCGAAGATCGCCTTCTGAGCCTCCTCGTCACCCTCCAGCGCCTTCAGCGCCGAGCCCTTGACGATCGGCGTGTCGTCGCCGGGGAAGTCGTACTCGTTGAGGAGTTCCTTGACCTCCTCCTCGACCAGCTCGATCAGTTCCTCGTCATCGACCTGGTCGATCTTGTTGAGGAAGACGACCACGTGGGGGACGTTGACCTGACGGGCAAGCAGGATGTGCTCGCGCGTCTGCGGCATTACGCCGTCGGCGGCGGAGACCACCAGGATCGCGCCGTCCATCTGGGCGGCGCCGGTGATCATGTTCTTGACGTAGTCGGCGTGGCCGGGGCAGTCGACGTGGGCGTAGTGGCGGTTGTCGGTTTGGTACTCGACGTGTGAGGTCGCGATCGTGATCCCACGCTCCTTCTCCTCCGGAGCGTTGTCGATCTCGGCGAAGCTCTTCGCCTCGGCGTCGCCCTTGGTGGCGAGCGTCGTGGTGATCGCGGCCGTCAGCGTCGTCTTTCCGTGGTCGATGTGACCGATCGTGCCGACGTTCACATGCGGCTTATCGCGCTCGAACTTCTCCTTGGACATCTCTCTCCGTTCTACCTTTCGAAGTCGGGTTCTGTCTGCGTTGACTGATTAAGTTTGGGGTGCGTCACCGGGCAGGGCACTGCTTCCTGCCTGCGGGCGAACCTGGGAAATATAGCTAGAACAACGGTGCGGCCTACTGCCGGTCACGAGGTTGCCCCCACCGGCTCACCCGAGCGGTGCTCCACGATCTCCTCGGCGATGTTGCCGGGGACCTCTTCGTAGCGCTCGAACTGCATCGTGTAATTGGCTCTGCCCTGGGTCATCGAGCGCAATTCGGTCGCGTAACCGAACATTTCGCCGAGGGGCACGAAGGCTTGAACTGCAAGGGCGTTGCCGCGCTGATCCTGACCCTGAACCTTGCCGCGACGACGCGAGAGATCGCCGATCACGTCGCCGAGAAAGTCCTCGGGGGTGACGACCTCGACCGCCATTACCGGCTCGAGCAGGACCGGGTTGGCCTTGCGCGCGGCGTCCTGGATCGCCATCGAGCCGGCGATTTTGAAGGCCATCTCCGAGGAGTCGACGTCGTGGAAGGAGCCGTCGACGAGTTCGACTTTGACGTCGACCATCGGGTAGCCGGCCTTGACGCCGTTCTCCAGTGCCTCCTTCATCCCCTGCTCGGCGGGTCCGATGAATTCGCCGGGAATCGCACCGCCCTTGATTTTGTTGACGAACTGGAAGCCCTCGCCGGGCGCCGGCTCGACGTTGATCACCACGTGGCCGAACTGGCCGCGGCCACCGGTCTGGCGGACGAAACGCGCCTCGACCTTCTTGACCTCCTTGCGGATCGTCTCGCGGTAGGCGACCTGGGGCTTGCCGACGTTGGCCTCGACTTTGAACTCGCGCAGCATGCGGTCGACGATCACCTCGAGGTGGAGCTCGCCCATGCCGTGGATCAGGGTCTGACCGGTTTCCTCGTCGCTTTCGATCTTGAAAGTCGGGTCCTCCTCGCCGAGCCGCTGCAGGGCGTTGCCCATCTTCTCCTGGTCGGCCTTGGTTTTCGGCTCGATCGCGACGGCAATCACGGTCTCGGGGAATTCGATGCTCTCGAGGGCGATCGGTGCGTCGGGAGCGGCAAGGGTGTCGCCGGTGCCGGTTTCTTTGAGGCCGACGCCGGCGCAGATGTCACCGGCGTAGCACTCGTCGATCTCCTCGCGGCTGTTGGCGTGCATCATCAGCAGCCGGCCGATGCGCTCGGTCCGACCGGTCTTCACGTTGAGGACGCGGCCGCCTTTCTCGAGCTTGCCGGAGTAGACGCGGAAGTAAGTGAGCTTGCCGACGTAGGGGTCGGTCATGACCTTGAAGGCAAGGGCAGCGAAGGGGGCCTCGTCGGAGGCGGGTCGCTCGTCCTCGACGTCCTCGGGCTGGCCCTTGCCGGCGGGGACGACGCCGGTAACCGGCGGGACCTCGAGCGGCGAGGGCAGCAGCTCGACGATTGCGTCGAGCAGTGGCTGCACGCCCTTGTTCTTGAACGAGGTGCCGCAGAGGACGGGGGTCACCTTGGTGTCGAGGCAGGCCCGGTGCAGCGACTTGGCGATCCGCTCGTGGGGAATCTCCTCCTCGGCCAGGTAGGCCTCCATCAGCTCGTCGTCGTAGTCGGCGCAGGCCTCGATCAGCTGGGTGCGGTATTCCTCGGCCTGGTCCTGGAGGTCCTCCGGGACCTCGACCGTCTCGTACTCGGCGCCGAGCTCGTCGGTCCAGACAAGGCCTTTCATCTCGATCAGGTCGACGACGCCTTTGAAGTTGTCCTCGCTGCCGATCGGCAGCTGGATCGGCAGCGGGTTGGCGCCGAGGCGATCCTTCATCGTCTGCACCGAGTTGAAGAAGTCGGCGCCGGTGCGGTCCATCTTGTTGATGTAGGCGAAGCGCGGGACTTTGTACTTGTCGGCCTGGCGCCAGACGGTCTCGGACTGGGGCTCAACGCCGGCGACGGCATCGAAGACGGCGATCGCGCCATCGAGCACGCGCAGACTGCGCTCGACCTCGACCGTGAAGTCGACGTGGCCGGGCGTATCGATGATGTTGATGCGGTGGTCCTTCCACTCGCAGGCGGTGGCGGCGGAGGTGATCGTGATGCCGCGCTCCTGCTCCTGCTCCATCCAGTCCATCACGGCGGCGCCCTCGTGGACCTCGCCCATCTTGTGGGTGCGGCCGGTGTAATAAAGGATGCGCTCGGTGGTCGTCGTCTTACCGGCGTCGATGTGCGCCATGATCCCGATATTGCGCGTCTTCTCTAGGGGAAAGCTGCGTGCCATGTGTTCCTAAGGTAAGGGTTTGGTCGTGAAACGGGGACGGGACAAAAGCAAACGATCTGGCAAGGGCCGCGATCGGCGCATGAAAAAGGCCCTCGCGGGCCCGGCGAAACGAACTTCGAAACGCACTTCGAAAGGACTGCCTGAGCGACGCGCGATGATAGCAGCGGCGCGGCGGCGCATCGGCGCGGTGCTCTCGGCGGCGGCAAAGCGCACGCGACAAGCCGATCGCGCCCTGGCCCGACGCATCGAGTGGGCCCGCCCGAGACTGGCCCGGCGACTGCGGTGGTTGCGCGCCCAGGGGATCCGCCTGGCGAGGGCGGTTGCGAAGCGACTGCGACCGCTCGGCGTTCTGGTGCTGCGCGGCTTCGGCCGTGGCGAACGACTGCTGCGCCGGGGGGCAACTGTCTCTGCTCGCGGCGCGACCCGGGCCAGCGCCCTGATTACTCCGGCACGAGGAATCGCTCTACTGATCCTCGCCTCGGCCCTCTGCCTCATCGCCTCGCAGTTCGTCACTTACAGCAGCGTCGAGATCGGGCAGCCGGCCTACGCCGGGCTGACCGTGGCAGCGCCACCGACCGTTGGCGGCGAGTGGGCCGGGTCGGCGCACTTCTATCTCCTCGTGCCGCTCGCCCTGGCCGCGGCCCTCGTCGCGGCGATGATGCTGCGCACCGAGCGGCGTGGATTGAGCCGCATCGTCGTCGGCCTCGGCCTGCTCTGCATCGCCTTGATCCTGATCGTCGACCTTCCCGCCGGACTCGATGCAGGGGCCCAGGCATCGCGCTTTGCAGGCGCCACGGCGGTGCTCGAGGGAGGCTTCTACGCCGAGCTCGCGGCAGCGGCGGGGCTAGTCATTGGCGGTCTGCTCTACTATGCGCGGCCGTGCCGAATACGAATCAACTTGTCAGGAAGGGCCGCAAGCGCCCGAAGAAGAAGACGGCGACGCCGGGACTCAAGTCCTCGCAAGGCCGCAAGAAGGCCGTCGCGGCCCCGCAGCGGCGCGGCGTCTGCACGCGCGTCGCAACCGTAACGCCGAAGAAGCCGAACTCGGCGCTGCGCAAGATCGCCCGTGTGCGACTGACCAACGGGATGGAGGTCACCACCTACATCCCGGGCGAGGGCCACAACTTGCAGGAGCACTCCGTCGTCCTGGTCCGTGGCGGCCGAGTCAAGGACCTTCCCGGTGTCCGCTACAAGGTCGTACGCGGCACCCTCGATGCGGCCGGCGTTTCCGACCGCAAGCAAGCCCGCTCGCGCTACGGCGTCAAGGCCTCCTGATGCCGCGCCGCTCTGCAGCCACAATCCGTCCGGTCGAGCCCGACGCGCGCTTCCGCAACCGCTTGGTCCAGCAGCTGATCAACAAGGTGATGAGCGACGGCAAGAAGCAGCTTGCCGAGCGCATCGTCTATGACGCCCTCGCCCTGGTCGGCGAGCGCTCCGGTGAGGACGCGATCGAGACGCTCGAGGCGGCAATCAAGCAACTTACTCCGGTGCTCGAGGTTCGCTCACGCCGGGTCGGCGGCGCCACCTACCAAGTCCCGGTCGAGGTGCCCGCGCGGCGCGCCCGCACCCTGGCGATCCGCTGGCTGGTCGACTTCGCCCGCAACCGCCGCGAGTACTCGATGGCCGAGCGGCTCGCCTCGGAGATCCTCGATGCGACCCAGCAGCAGGGTGCTGCCTGGAAGCGCAAGGACGACATCTACCGCATGGCTCAGGCCAACAAGGCCTTCGCCCACTACCGCTGGTAGTCCCGCCTCGGCCATGACCCGGCCGATACTCGCCGTAGACATCGACGGTGTCATCTCGCTGTTCGGAGCGGAGACGCCGCCGGATCGCGCTTTTACGAAGCTGGAGCTGGTTGATGGGGTGCCGCACTTGATTTCGCTGCCGGTGGGAGATCGGCTGGTGCGGCTCAGTGAGCACTTCGAGCTGGTCTGGGCCAGCGGGTGGGAGGACAAAGCGAACTTCTACCTGCCCTCGTTGCTGGGGCTGCCTGAGTTGCCGCACGTGAGCTTCGATGGGGCTGTGCGGGCAGGGGCAGCGCATTGGAAGCTGGGGCCACTTGACGAGTACGCGGCGGATCGGCCGATGGCCTGGATCGACGACAACTTCGACCAGAGCTGTTACGAGTGGGCCGAGCGGCGTGAGCAGCCAACCCTGCTCGTGCTCACCGAGACCCACCTCGGTCTGGAGGAGGCCCACGTCGAGGCCTTGCGGCAGTGGGCCGTGTCTCTAGACTGAGCCCCGTGGAGGGCTTCTGGCCAATCTTCTTTCTGCTCGTCGTGCTGAAGATCCCCGTCTTCGGCGCACTCTGGCTCGTCTGGTGGGCAAGCCGCGAACCCGAGCCCGACAACGCAGCTGAGGACTCAGGCGGCGGCTTCAAGCGCCACGGTCCCTTCCCCACCCGACCCCGAGGCCCCCACCATCTCCCCGGCGGTGGCACCGCGGTCGCGAGGCGGAGGCGGGGTGCCCCTGCCGAGCAGCGGCGTCCCCTTTTCCGCCCGCTACCCGACCCTCGGACGGCGACCAGCTCCACAGGCGGAAAACCCAGCAAGCGGCAGGGGCACCCCGCCTCCGCCCCTCACACCCGCTGAGCAGCCCGCCGGCGCTCCTTGCGGATCTCGCGCAGATAAGGCTGGAAGTCCACCTGGATCGTGTGACGCTTGGAAGCGACGTAGCGCTTTTTCATCTTCCCTTCGGCCGCTGATATCTCCGCCCGCATCTCGGCCGGTGGCGGCAGCGTTCCGCGGCCCCCCAGGAGGTCGGCCACCCACTCGGCCTGTGCCTCGGCCAGCGGCATGATCGCTCCCAGCGGCTGGATCAAGCCGATGAAGTAGAGCCCCGGATGCTCGACCGAGACAACCCGACGGTAGAGCGGCAAGCGGTTTTCCTCGACCGAGACCAGGTTCTCGTCGAAGAAGGGAAAGCTGATCTTGTAGCCCGTGCAGTAGACGACGAGGTCGATCTCCTCCTCGCTGCCGTCGACGAACTGGACCGTGCGGCCGCCGCTGAAGCGCTCGAGATTGGGCTTGATCGCGATATCGCCGTGACCGAGGCGCGAGAGCAGCTCAGCCGAAACCGTCGGGTGCGCCTCGAGCAGCTTGTGATCGGGCTTGGGGAGGCCATAAGAAGTCATGTCCCCTGCCGTCAACCCCAGCATTCGCCCCAGCACGAAGCGCTGCACCGAGAGCGGCATCAGCGTCAGCAGCTTCGACGCCGCTTCGTCGGTCGGTTTGCCGTTCAGGTACTTGGGCATCACGTAAGCGCCGCGGCGCATCGCCAGGAAGGTCTTCTCGGCGATGCGCGAGGCCTCTACCGCGATGTCGGTCGCCGAGTTGCCGATGCCCAGAACGAGCACGCGCTTGTCCCGCAGCACCTCCGGCTCGCGGTAGTGGTGGACGTGGATCTGCTCGCCCTCGAAGTCCTCCGAGCCGGGAAACGGCGGCTCGGGCCAGCGCGGGTCCCAGTGGTGGCCGTTGGCAACCAGCACGGCGCGGTAGCGGTGGCTCTGGCGCTCTCCCCCGCGCTCCTGGACCGTCACCTCCCACTCACCGTCGACCGGGACGACGCTGAGCACCTCGGTGCGGAAGCAGATCTTCTCGCGCAGGGAGAAGTGATCTACGTAGTCGTCGAAGTAGCGGGCGATCTGGAAGTGGTTGGGGTAGTCCGGATAGTCATCCGGCATCGGGTAGGTCTTGTAGGCCATCAACCCTCGCGAGGTGTTGATGTGCAGCGAGCGGTAGGCCGAGGACAGCTCGTTGTCGTTTTCGTAGCGCCAGTTGCCGCCCACCTCGGAGCCCTTCTCGTAGCAATCGAAGGCAATTCCGCGGGCGTTGAGGACCTGGCAGGAGGTGATGCCGGAGGACCCGGCACCAATCACGCAGACCTTCTGGGCAGCTGGCACGACTGGAATCTATCCAGTCCGATCCACCCCTGGCTGGCTGGCCAAGGGGTGAGGAAGACCACCCCTGGGGTCCGTAGTTGAAAAGGCCGATCGCTTCGAAGCTTGGTCCATCGGATTTACCAACCAAACGAAAGGACACTCCGATGACCAAGAAGAACACATTCCGCCCCAGCCCCGCCCTCGTGATCGCCTGCATCGCCCTGTTCGCCGCCCTCACCGGTAGCGCCATCGCCGCCGGCGTCGGCAAGAACACGGTCCGCTCGCCGCAGATCGTCGACGGCACGATTCGCACGGTCGACCTCCGCGACAACGCGGTTGCCGCCGGCAAGATCGCCCCCGATGCGGTCGACACGACGGAGATCGCCGAAAACGGCGTCGACTCCTCCGACGTCGCAGCCGAGACGCTGACCTCAGGCGACCTCGGCGCCGCCTCGGTCACCTCCTCGGAGGTAGCCGACCAGTCGCTGACCGCCAACGACCTCGGCCCTGACTCGGTCGGTTCGAGCGAGCTGCAGGCCGGCTCGGTCCGCGCCTCCGAGCTCGGCGCGATCATCTCGGTGTCGAACAGCACCACGATCAAAACCGGCGCCAACGCCAGCGTCAGCGTCGACTGCCCCACCGGCACCGTCGCGATCAGCGGTGGCAACACCGCCGGCGACTACCGGGTGGCATTGACCGGCACCCAGCGCAGCGGCAACGGCTGGCTCGCCCACGCCCACAGCTACGCCCCCGCCGACACCAGCCTCACCGTCTACGCCTACTGCCTCTCAGGCGGCAGCAGCAACTAGCGATCGAACGAACACAAAGCAAAACGGCCCGGGGAAGTCGCCCGGGCCGTTTTCATGCTGTGAGTCGGGCCTAGGACTGCCCGGGCGACTTCTCCTCAGACGTTGCCTCAATCTCATGCGCCAGCTCCTCGAGCTCCTCGGCGAACGAGGGGCCGAAGCTCTCGACGGCTTCGCCGTCGTCCAGCCCCAGCTCGGCGGCCAGCTCTTCCTCGTCGAGCAGGCCTTCCTCGCTCGGCGGCTCGATCGGCACGGCCGGCTCGACCGCAAGCGTGCGGTAGTGCTTGAGGCCGGTGGCGGCCGGGATCAGCTTGCCGATGATCACGTTCTCCTTGAGGCCAACGAGTTTGTCCCGCTTGCCCTCCAGCGCAGCATCGGTGAGCACCTTCGTCGTCTCCTGGAAGGAGGCGGCGGAGAGGAAGGACTCGGTGGCCAGCGATGCCTTGGTGATTCCGAGGATGACCTCCTCGGCCTTGGCCGGCGTGCCGCCTTCTTCCTTCGTCTTCTTGTTGAGGCGCTTGAGCGCACCGCGGTCTTCGAGCTGGCCCGGCAACAGGCTGGTCGAACCCTTCGATTCGATCCGCACCTTCTTCAGCATCTGGCGGGCGATCAACTCGATGTGCTTGTCGTTGATGTCGACGCCCTGGGCGCGGTAGACCCGCTGCACCTCGGCCACCAGGTAGAGCTCGACGTCGGTGCGACCGCGGACCGCCAGCAGGTCGGCCGGGTAGAGCGAGCCCTCGTTGAGCTGCTGACCGACCTCCACCTTCTCCCCGTCCGTGACGTGCAGGCGGGTACGGGGCGGGAAGCTGTAGGCGTGCTCCTCACCGCTTGACTCGGTGACGTGGACTTTCAGCGCTTTGTCGGTTTCTTCGACCGTGACCTTGCCGGCCGCCTCCGCCATCTGCGCCAGACCCTTCGGTTTACGCGCCTCGAAGAGCTCGACGATGCGCGGCAGACCCTGGGTGATGTCCTGGCCGGCGACACCGCCGGTGTGGAAGGTCCGCATGGTCAGCTGCGTACCGGGCTCGCCGATCGACTGGGCGGCGATGATGCCGACCGCGTCGCCGATGTTGACGGTGAAGCCGGTAGCCGGGGCGACGCCGTAGCAGGCACGGCACACGCCGGAGTCGGCGTCGCACTTGAGCGCCGAGCGAACCGGAACCTTGGTCTCGTCGTCCTCGAACGCCTCGGCGATCGCTTCGACGTCGGCCAGGGTGATCTCCTGGTTGCGCTTGAGCAGCTCGCGGCCGCGCTTGGTTTCGAATTTCTTCGCCGCCAGGCGACCGATCAGGTTGTCATTGAGCGAGTTGTCGTCCTTGCGGATCGCCATCTCGATGTGGTCCTTGGTTTTGCAGTCCTCCTCGCGCACGATCACGTCTTGGGCGACGTCGACCAGGCGCCGGGTCAGGTAACCCGAGTCGGCCGTACGCAGCGCCGTGTCGGCGAGTCCCTTTCGGGCACCGTGCGTGGAGATGAAGTACTCGAGTACCGAGAGGCCCTCCATGAAGTTGGCCTTGATCGGCCGCTCGATGATTTCGCCCTTCGGATTGGCCATCAGGCCGCGCATCCCCGCCAGCTGGCGGATCTGCTTGAAAGAGCCGCGAGCACCCGAGTTGGCCATCATGAAAATCGGGTTCAGCTCGTCGAGGTTGTCCTCCATCGCTTTCGCGACCTCGTCGGTGGCGTTGTTCCAGTGCGACGTGACCGCCTCGTGGCGCTCCTCGGCGGTGATGTAGCCGTCGTTGTACTGACCCTGGATCTCGGCGGTCTGCTTCTCGTAGCGTTCAAGGATCTTCTCCTTGTCCGGCGGCGAGACGACGTTGTTCTTGGAGACCGTGATTCCCGCCTGGCTGGCGTAGTGGAAGCCAAGGTCCTTGAAGGCGTCGAGCACCTGCGAGACAGCCGGGGCGCCGTAGGCCTCGACCAGGTCGGAGACCATCTCGTTGATGTTCTTCTTCTTCAGTGAGAAGTTGACGAACTCGAACTGCTCCGGATCGAACTCCTCGCCGAGTGCTTCGGCAAGGGCGCGCTCGATCTTCTCGTTGAAGATGATCCGCCCGACCGTGGTCAGGAAGTGCCCGCGCCCGGCCCGCCGGTACTCGGCCTGGTCGTGCAGCTTGCAGCCGCCGTTCTCGTAGACGAGCTCGGCCTCCTGCGAGGAGCGGAACACCTTCGGCGTCGAGCCATTGCGCTTGGCGCCTTGGCCAGCCTTCAGGCCCTCGTCGATCTTGGCCAGATCCTCGGCATCGGGACCGTAGGTGAGGTAGTAGATGCCGAGCACCATGTCCTGGGTCGGCGTCGCCAACGGCGCACCGTGGGCCGGCGAGAGGATGTTGTTCGCCGAGAGCATCAGGATCCGCGCCTCGGCCTGGGCCTCGGCGGAGAGCGGCACGTGGACCGCCATCTGATCGCCGTCGAAGTCGGCGTTGAAGGCCGAGCAGACCAGCGGGTGAACCTGGATCGCCTTGCCCTCGACCAGCACCGGCTCGAAGGCCTGGATGCCGAGACGGTGCAGGGTCGGCGCGCGGTTGAGCAGCACCGGGTGCTCGTGGATGACTTCCTCGAGCACGTCCCAGACCTCGGGAATCATCGACTCGACCATCTTCTTCGCGGCCTTGATGTTCTGCACCGCCTTGCGCTCGACCAGCTGGGCCATGATGAATGGCTTGAAGAGCTCGAGCGCCATGAGCTTGGGCAGGCCGCACTGGTGCAGCCTCAGGCTCGGACCGGAGACGATCACCGAACGGCCGGAGTAGTCGACGCGCTTGCCGAGCAGGTTCTGGCGGAAGCGTCCCTGCTTGCCCTTGAGCATGTCGGAGAGCGACTTCAGCGGCCGGTTGCCGGGGCCCGTCACCGGGCGACCGCGGCGGCCGTTGTCGAACAGCGCGTCGACGGCCTCCTGCAGCATGCGCTTCTCGTTGTTGACGATGATCTCGGGGGCGCCGAGATCGAGCAGGCGCTTGAGCCGGTTGTTGCGGTTGATCACGCGCCGGTAGAGATCGTTCAGATCCGACGTCGCGAAGCGACCACCGTCGAGCTGCACCATCGGGCGCAACTCCGGCGGGATCACCGGCACGCAGTCGAGGATCATCCAGTCCGGTTTGTTCTCGGAGTTGAGGAAGGCGGAGGCGACTTTCAGCCGCTTCACCGCGCGAGCCTGTTTCTGGCCTTTGGAGCTGTTGATCACCAGCTCCAGTTCCTCGCACTCGGCAGCGAGGTCAACCTGTTCGAGCAGGTCGCGCACCGCTTCCGCGCCCATGCTGCCGCGGAAGTACTCGCCCCAGCCGAACGGTGAACCGAAGCGATCCTTGAGCTCACGGAAGACGGTCTCGTCGTTGACGACGTCCTTCGGCTTCATCTCGGTGAAGATCTTCCAGACTTCGGCCATCCGCTCGATCGCCTCGTCGATGTAGGCCTCGGTGTCGGAAATCTCGGCCTCGAAGGTCTTGCGCAGCTCTTTGATCATTTTCGTGCGCTCGTCGTCCTTCAACTTGCGCAGCTGCGCGGCAGTCAGTTTCAGCGAGTCGGCCCAGATGTGGTCGTCGTCGTCGAACTTGGTCTGGGTGCCGTCCTCGAGGTACTTGATCCGGCGCTCCAGGGACTCGCTCAGCTCCTGAGTCCTTTTCTGCC
The DNA here is from genome assembly GCA_963701265.1 of uncultured Solirubrobacterales bacterium. Lineage (GTDB taxonomy): Bacteria > Actinomycetota > Thermoleophilia > Solirubrobacterales > 70-9 > VRUE01. Next base: position 772,130 of record OY969581.1, on the reverse strand, counting down.
GTTCCGCCTCGTAGGAGTCGGTGACCTTTTTGACCTCTTTCTCGAGCATGCCGAGGTCCTTGTCGCGGGCCTCGACGTCAACCCAGGTGATCATCGACGCGGCGAAGTAGAGGACCTTCTCGAGCTCCTTGGGAGCCATGTCGATCAGGTAGCCGATCCGGCTCGGCACGCCCTTGAAGAACCAGATGTGGGAGACCGGCGCGGCCAGGTCGACGTGCCCCATGCGCTCACGGCGCACCTTGGAGCGGGTTACCTCGACGCCGCAGCGCTCGCAGACGATGCCCTTGTAGCGGACGCGCTTGTACTTGCCGCAGTAGCACTCCCAGTCCTTGGTCGGACCGAAGATGCGCTCGCAGAAGAGGCCGTCTTTCTCCGGCTTCAGCGTGCGGTAGTTGATCGTCTCGGGCTTGGTGACCTCGCCCCAACTCCAGGAGCGGATCTTCTTCGACGACGCAAGGCCGATTTCAATCGCGTCGAAATTGTTGATGTCGATCATCAGTCCTCCACCTTCGCCTCTTCGGCCTCTTTCTCTGTCTCTGGCGCGGCCCCATCGGTGCCGCCCTCGCCCTCGGCGACGGTCTGCTCCTCGCGCTCGTCGGCGGCCCCGTTGGAGCCGTTGCCGTCGGCGCGAACGCCGGTCAGGTCCATGCCGAGCTCCTCGGCGGCCTTGAGCAGGTCGTCGTCCTCCTCGGCGATCTCGACGTCCCCACCTTCGGAGACGACGTTGGCGTCGAGCGAGAGGCTCTGGATCTCCTTCAGCAGCACTTTGAAGGACTCCGGAATCGACGGCTCGGGGATGTTCTCCCCCTTGACGATCGCCTCGTAGGCCTTCACGCGCCCGACCGTGTCGTCGGACTTGACCGTGAGCATCTCCTGCAGCGTGTAGGCAGCGCCGTAGGCCTCCAGGGCCCAGACCTCCATCTCGCCGAAGCGCTGGCCACCGAACTGCGCCTTGCCGCCCAGCGGCTGCTGGGTGACGAGCGAGTACGGACCGGTCGAACGAGCGTGGATCTTGTCGTCGACCAGGTGCAGCAGCTTGAGGATGTACATGTAGCCGACCGTGACTTTGCCCTCGTAGGGCTCGCCGGTACGACCGTTGTAGAGCTGGACGCTGCCGTCGGCACGGGCGCCGGGGCGCTCGTCGGGGTGGATACCGAGGTCGATGCCGCGCTCCTCGTTCTCCTCCTGCCATTTGCAGAGGGCCTCGTCGACATCCTCGACGCTGGCGCCGTCGAAGACCGAGGTCGCCACGTAGACGCGACCGTCGCCCTCGTCGGAGTGGGCCTGCTTGTAGGCCTCCGAGCCATCGTCGTACCAGCCGTTGCCGGCAACCCAACCGAGATGGGTCTCGAGGATCTGCCCGATGTTCATCCGGCTCGGTACGCCGAGCGGGTTGAGGATCACATCGACGGGGGTGCCGTCGGCGAGGTGGGGCATGTCCTCCTCGGGCACGATCTTGGAGATCACACCCTTGTTCCCGTGACGGCCGGCGAGCTTGTCGCCCTCGGCGATCTTGCGCTTGGTAGCGACGAAGACGCGGACCAGGTCATTGACCCCGGCGGCGAGATCGTCGCCGTCGTCGCGGCTGAAGGTGAGCACGTCGATGACGACTCCACCCTCGCCGTGGGGAACCTTGAGCGAGGTGTCGCGGACCTCGCGCGCCTTCTCCTTGAAGATCGCGCGGATCAGCTTCTCCTCGGCCGTCAGCTCGGTCTCGCCCTTGGGCGTGACCTTGCCGACCAGCAGATCGCCGGACACGACCTCGGCGCCGACGCGGACGATGCCGCGCTCGTCGAGGTTGCGCAGGCTCTCCTCGGAACGGTTGGGGATGTCGCGGGTGATCTCCTCGTCGCCGAGCTTGGTCGTGCGGGCGTCGATCTCGTACTCCTCGATGTGGATCGAGGTGAGCTCGTCGTCCTTGACCAGGCGCTCGGAGAGGATGATCGCGTCCTCGAAGTTGTAGCCCTCCCAGGACATGAAAGCGACCAGGCAGTTCTTGCCCAGGGCGATCTCGCCGCCGCCGGTCGAGGAACCGTCGGCGAGCACGTCACCCTGCTTGACCTTCTGCCCGCTCTTGATGATCGGGCGCTGGTGGATGATCGTGCCCTGGTTGGAGCGCATGAACTTGTGCAGCGGGTACTCGACTTTTTTCGCTCCGTGGCTGACCACGATCCGCTCGGAGTCGACGTGGGCGATCTCCCCGTCGGCCTCGGCGAGAACCACGTCGCCGGTGTCGACCGCGGCACGACGCTCCATGCCGGTACCGATCAACGGCGGGTCGGGCTTCAGCAGCGGCACCGCTTGGCGCTGCATGTTGGAGCCCATCAGCGCCCGGTTGGCGTCGTCGTGCTCGAGGAAGGGGATCAGCGCCGTCGCGACCGACCAGATCTGGGTCGGTGAGACGTCCATCAGATCGACTTCCTTCGGCGAGGCAGTTGCGTACTCGTCCTCGCCAGCGCGGACCAGGACCGTCGGACCCTTCAGCTTGCTGGTGGCCTCGTCGATCTCGGCGTTCGCCTGGGCGATCACCTTGTCCTCGTCCTGGGTGGCGTCGTAGTGGACGATCTTCTCGGTGACGACGCCGTCCTCGACCACCCGGTAGGGGGTCGTGACGAAGCCGTGTTCGGAGATTTCCGCGTAGGAGGCGAGCGAGCCCATCAGGCCGATGTTCGGACCCTCCGGCGTCTCGATCGGGCACATCCGGCCGTAATGGGTCGGGTGCACGTCGCGGACCTCGATCGGGGCACGCTCACGGGTCAGTCCGCCCGCGCCGAGCGCCGAGAGGCGGCGGCGGTGGGTGAGCCCAGACAGCGAGTTGGTCTGATCCATGAACTGCGAGAGCTGCGAGGAGCCGAAGAACTCCTTCATCGCGGCCACGACGGGACGGATGTTGATGATCGTCTGCGGCGTGATCGCATCCGAGTCTTCGGTGGTGAGGCGCTCGCGAACGACGCGCTCCATCCGGTAGAGGCCGATGCGGAAAGCCTCCTGGATCAGCTCGCCGACCGTGCGCAGGCGCCGGTTGCCGAAGTGCTCGTACTCGTCGAGGTGCTCGTTGACCGGCTCGCGGGGGTAGGTGATCGCCTCCGCGGCGTAGTCCTTGATCGGGTTCTCCTCATCGATCTCCTCGGGGATGCCGAGCAGCTTCGGGAGGCTGACCAGCTCCTTGACCAGGGCGATGATGTCGTCGTGGGTGAGGACCCGCGTATCGAGATCAATGTCGAGGTCGAGCCGGGCGTTGAGCTTGTAGCGGCCGACCCTGGTGAGGTCGTAGCGCTTGGAATCGAAGAAGAGCTGCTCGAGCAGGTTGCGGGCAGCGTCAACTGAGGGCGGCTCGCCCGGGCGCTGCTTCTTGAACAGCTCGATCAGGGCGCCCTCCTCGGTGCGGGTCGCCTCGGTGTCGGCCTCGATCGTGTGCCGCAGGTAGATCGAGTTGTCGAACATGTCGAGGAGCTGTTTGTCCTCGACATAGCCCATCGCACGCAGCAGCACCGTCACCGGCAGCTTGCGCTTGCGGTCGATGCGGACGAAGACTTTGCCTTTTTTGTCGATTTCCAGCTCGAGCCAGGAACCGCGGGCAGGCATCAGGTTGGCGATGAAGACCTGCTTTTCAGCATCCTTCGGCGCCATCACGTAGGCACCGGGGGAACGGACGAGCTGGGTGACGACGACACGCTCGGTGCCGTTGATGATGAAGGTGCCGCGATCGGTCATCCACGGGAAGTCGCCCATGAAGACGGCCTGCTCGCGGATCTCACCGGTCTCTTTGTTCTGGAAGGCAACCGTTGCCGAGAGCGGTCGCGAGTAGGTCATGTCCTTCTCGCGGCACTCCTCGATCGTGTGCGGCGGCTCCTCGAATTTGAACTCGCCAAAGACAATGGCGAGATTCCCCGTGTAGTCCTCAATCGGGGATATGTCGTCAATCGTCTCTCGCAGTCCACCCTTCTTCGGATCCGTCAGCTCTTCAAAAGAGCGACGTTGAATATCGATCAGATGGGGGACTTCGAGGGGATTCTTTAGTCGGGAAAAACTCCTGCGGGTTACGGGGGCAGCGTTCGAACGTGCCAAGACGGGCGACTCCTCAGAAGGTCAGAGGGACGTTAGGTACAGCGCAGATATCGGGCAGGGAACAAAACTGGGCGCGACCGCGAAAAATAACACACGGCCGCGCTCTGCCGCTAGTTTGGCTCCCTGCCTGGGTTCCAAACGCGGATGATGCGAGGTTTACTTGAGCTCGACGGTGGCGCCGGCCTCCTCGAGTTCGGCCTTCAACTTGTCGGCCTCCTCGCGCTCGATGCCCTCCTTGATTGCCTTGGGGGCCTCGTCGACCATCGCCTTGGCCTCTTTCAGGCCGAGCCCGGTCGCAGCACGCACGACCTTGATCACGGGGACCTTCTGGCCGCCGACCTCGGCGAGGACGACGTCGACCGTGGAGGCCTCTTCCTCGCCACCACCGTCACCGGCGGGAGCGCCGGCAGCAGCCGGGGCGGCAGCGGCAACGGCCGTAGCCGAGACGCCGAACTCCTCCTCGAGGGCTTTGATCCGCTCGGAGAGCTCGAGCACGGAAATGCTCTTCAGCTCCTCGATCCAGTCATCTGTTGAAACCTTGGTTGCCATCTACTCCTCTTCCTTGCTCGCGTCGTCAGTGTTAGAAGTTTCATCCTCGGCGGCATCGTCCTCCGCCTTCTCCTCGGCCTGCTCCGCCTCAGCAGCGGGCTCGGCCTCCTCAGCTTTTGCCTCCTCGGCAGCGGGCTCCTCAGCAGCAGGCTCGGCCTCGGCGGCCGGGGTCTCCTCGACGGCGGGGGCCTCCTCAGCCGGGGCCTCGCCACTTACCAAGCCCTTCTCGGCGATCTGGCCGAGCTGCAGGGCAAGTCCCTGGATCATCGAGCCGAGACCGCGGACCAGGCCGGTCAGCGGGCTGGCGACGACGCCAGCGAACTGGCCAATGAGGACGTCGCGCGAAGGCAGCTTGGCGATCGCTTCGAAGCCGCCCTCATCGACGTCGATGCCGTCCATGAAGCCGCCCTTGAAGGTGAGCACTTTGTGCTCTTTGTTGAAGGTCGAGATCGCCTTGGCGGCCTGGGCGGTGTCGCCGCGCACGAAGGTGAGCGCGGTCGGCCCCTGCAGCAGCGCGTTGAGGCGCTCCCCCGCGCCGGCTTTGTCAGCGGCGATTTTGGTCAGGCGGTTCTTGACGATGCGGAAGCTGGCGTCGGACTCGCGCAGTTTGGCGCGCAGTTCAGCCGCTTGGGGGACGCTGATTCCCCTGTAGTCAACCGCGAAGATCGCCTCGGCCGCCTCAATGTCGGCGGCGATCTCCTCAATTGCTGTTGCCTTTTCGTCTCGGTTCATCGTTCGCCTGCACCGGGCTTACGGGGTCGGCCCCGCCGGTGGTCTGGGGTTCGCGACGGCGCAGTCTAGGCCGTTACGGGTTCCTCTGCCGCCTGGGGTGCAGCGGCACCCTCATCGCGGTCGCCGATCTTGGAGGCATCGACCCGGATACCGGGGCCCATCGTCGTCGTCAGCGTGCAGGTGACGATGTAGCGACCTTTCGCCGCCGAGGGCTTGGCGCGGATGATCTCCTCCATCACGGTGGTGAAGTTGTCGAGCAGCTGGTCGGGCGTGAGGCTGGCCTTGCCGATCGCCATGTGGACGATCGCCTGGCGGTCGGTGCGGTACTCGACCTTGCCGGCCTTCGACTCGCTGACCGCTTTCTCGATGTCGTCGGTGACGGTGCCGACCTTGGGGTTCGGCATCTTGCCCTGCGGGCCGAGCACGCGGCCAAGCTTGCCGACCGTGCCCATCATCTGCGGGGTCGAGATCGCGACGTCGAAGTCGGTCCAGCCCTCCTCCTCGACTTTCTTGGCGAGGTCGTCGCCGCCGACGAAGTCGGCACCGGCAGCCTCGGCGTCGCGGGCCTGTTGGCCCTGAGCGAAGACCGCCACGGTGACGTCCTTGCCGAGGCCGTGGGGAAGGGCGAGGGTGCCACGGAGCTGCTCCTCGGCGTGGCGGACGTTGACGCCGAGCAGCACGTGCAGCTCGACCGTCTCGTCGAAGTTGGCGCTGGCGGTCTCCTTGAGCAGGTCGATCGCCTCAGCCGGCGGGTAGGCGTGATCGCGTTGGACCTTGTCGAGCTGTTTGCGGTAGCGCTTGCCGTGAGCCATGGCTATTTGACGTCCACGCCCATCGAGCGGGCGGTGCCGGCGATGATCTTCGAGGCGGCGTCGAGGTCGTTGGCGTTGAGGTCGGGCATCTTGCGCTCGGCGATCTGGCGGACCTGGTCCATCGAGATCGTCCCCACCTTGTTGACGTGGGGCTCGCCCGAGCCCTTCTTGATCCCGATCGCCTCCTTGATCAGCACCGCCGCCGGGGGCGTCTTGGTGATGAAGGTGAAGGAGCGGTCCTCGTAGACCGTGATCTCGACCGGGATGATCGTCCCGCCTTCGGACTGGGTCTGGGCGTTGAAGGCCTTGCAGAACTCCATGATGTTGACGCCGTGCTGGCCCAGGGCAGGGCCGACCGGCGGCGCCGGGTTTGCCGAGCCGGCGGAGATCTGCAGCTTGATCTGAGTGAGGACTTTCTTTGCCATCGGGATCGGAGAGGGTAGCGGGGGCGGGCGCCTAAATCTTCTTGACCTGGTCGTAACCGACCTCGACCGGAGTCTCGCGGCCGAAGATCGAGACCAGAACCTTGAGTTTGGCGGCGTCCTCGTTGATCTCGGCGATCTCGCCGGAGAAGTCGGAGAGCGGGCCGGATACGACCTTGACCGACTCGCCGATCGAGAACTGGGCCTGAGTGCGCGGGCGCTCGGCGGTCTCGCGATGCAGCAGGCGGTCGACCTCCGGTTTGGAGAGCGGCACCGGCTTGTTGCGCGAGCCGACGAAACCGGTCACCCCGGGGGTGTTCTTGACCAGGCCCCAGGCGTCATCGGTCATCTCCATGTTGACCAGGACGTAGCCCGGCATCGTGCGCTTCTCTTTCGGTTCTTTCTGGCCGTCCTTGTTGAGTTCCATCACCTGCTCGGTGGGAACGACGACCTGGCGCACGTTGCGGTTCTGACTCATCGTCTGAACCCGGTGCTCGAGGTTGTGCTTGACCTTGTTCTCGTGACCCGAGTAGGTGTTGATCACGTACCAGCGATACATCGTCTTGGGAGCCTTTGTTCGGAGATCCGCTAGAGGATCTGCTTGACGAGGAAGTTGAAAGCCGCGTCGAGCGCGCCGAGGTAGGTGGCGGCGACAGCGACGAAGATGATTGTGACGGCGGTGGCCTGGACCAGGGTGTCGCGGTCGGGCCACTGGACCTTTTTCAGCTCCGCCCAGCAGGAGAGGAGGAAGCCGATGACGCCGCCGCGCTGGCGTTGCGCCTGCGCCTGTTTCTGCTTCTTGGCGAGCTGCTCGCTCTCGCGGCGCTTCTGCTCGGCGCGCTTGCGCTTCTCGGAGTCCTTCAGCGCCTTCGCTTCGGCGCGCTTTTCGGCGCGGGAGGAAGTCTTGGGGGCGTCGGGCGTCTCGAGGGCAGCCTCGGGAGCGCCGGCGCCCATGCCCCGCTCCATCGCCTCGACCTCGGCGACCTCGCCGGAGACCGGCACCTGCGTGTCGTGCTGAGCGTGCGACTCACCGTCACGCTCGGAGCCGATGCGCTTGCGCTCCTGCTCTTCGCGGGCGCGGCGCTCGGCCTTGCGCTGTGCGCGCGTCTTGGCCATTGGGGCTAGCGCGTCTCCTTATGCGCCGTGTGCTTGCCGCACCAGTGGCAGAACTTGCGCAGCTCAATCCGGTCGGGCGAGTTTCGCCGCGACTTATTTGTCTGATAGTTGCGTCGCTTGCAGTCTTCGCAAGCCATCGTCACCGCGATGCGGACATCTCCGCGAGCCATTTCTCCCTCGATTACTTACGCGCCATTACAAGGAAAAACCCCGGGCCGAGGCACGAGGCTGACTCGAAGAATAGCGCCCTGGGATAAGTGATGGCCTTGCCGTTTGATATCGCCGCAGGCCGGCCCAAAACCGCGACTAAAGTGGGCCTGTGAGCGTAGTGCCCTACGACCGGCTGGGACGAGGCTACAGCCGGGTTCGCCGCCCTGACCCGCAGATCGCGGCGCAGATCGACGCCGCCCTCGGCGATGCCCGAACCGTGCTCAACGTCGGCGCGGGGACCGGCTCCTACGAGCCGGAGGTGCGCGAGGTGACCGCGGTCGAGCCCTCGGCGGAGATGATTGGGCAACGGCCGACCGGCGCGGCGCCGGCGGTGCAGGCGAGCGCTGAAGACCTGCCTTTTGCTGATGACAGCTTCGACGCGTCGATGGCGGTGCTGACGGCCCACCACTGGGCGGACCTCGATGCCGGCCTGGCGGAGATGCAGCGCGTGAGCAAGGGACGGATCGTGATCGTCGCCTTCGATCCCGAGGCGCTGGCGGACCTCTGGATCGCTCGCGACTACTTCCCGGAGATGCTTGCCCTGAAGCGTCGCTCTGGAGCGAGCAGCGGGGAGCTGATGGCGCGCTTGCCGGAATCGACGAGCGCGCCGATCCCGGTTCCCCGCGACTGCACCGACCTCTTCTTCGCAGCGCTCTGGGCCCGGCCGGAGATGCTCTTTGACGAGGAAGTGGTGCAACCGATGTGGGTCTGGCAGAGCATCTCCGAGGAGGCGCGCCGCGGCGGCCGCGAACGCCTCGCCGCGGACCTGGAGAGCGGCGCCTGGGAGGAGCGCCACGGGCACCTGCGCGAACGCCCGGAGCTCGATGTCGGCCTGCGTCTGGTGCTGTCGGAAGGCGACCGGCAGGAATCGAAAGGCTGAAAGCCGGGTACCGTGTCGGCCATGAAACCGGAGCGCGCCAAAGAGTTGATTGCAGCTGAGCGAGCCCAGGTCGAGCGAGAGATCGCCTCGATCGAGGGCGAAGGCACCGAGGAGGGTGACCAACGCCGCGAGCCCGGCGACCGGGACTCCGAGGGCCTCTACCAGGACGAGTTCGACGCCGGTCGCCTCGAGGACCTGCGCGGCCGACTCGCCGCGGTCGAGCGAGCCGAAGAGCGACTCGCCGCCGGCACCTACGGCCTCTCGGTCAGGAGCGGCGAGCCGATCCCGGACCAGCGTCTCGAGCTCGTCCCGACCGCCGAGCTGACGGTCGAGGAGTCAGAGCCCGGCGCTGCCTGACTCGCCGAAGTAGCCTCTTCGCTATCGTTAACCAAATGGTTAACGATCCATTCAAGGCTCTCTCGCATCCGATTCGCCGCAGGATCGTCGAACGCCTCGCCGCTGGTCCGGCAACCGTTGGCGAAGTCACCCGCGGCTTCGACGTCTCCAAACCCGCGATCTCCAAGCACCTGCGGGTCCTGGAGGAGACGGGCGTCGTCACCCGGGTAATAGAGGGCCGTACCCACCGCCTTTCGCTCGAGCCCAAGGTGCTCGACGAGGCGGCGGAGTGGATGGATCGCCAGCGCGCCCTCTGGGGGCGCCTGTTCGATGTCGTCGACGAGTACTTGAAGGAGGAGTCGAAATGAAGATGCCGCCGATCGTTTCCCCACAGGAGTGGGAGTCCGCCCGCGAGAAGTTGCTGGTCAGGGAGAAGGAGTTGACCCGCGCCCGCGACGCCCTGGCTGCCGAACGCCGTCGGATGCCACGAATGGCCGTGGAGAAGGACTACAGCTTCGAGGGACCCAACGGGCCAGCGAGCCTGCTCGATCTCTTCGAGGGGCGCCGGCAACTGATCCTCTATCGCTTCTTCTTCGAGCCCGGTGTCGCCGACTGGCCCGAGAGCGGCTGTCGCGGTTGCTCATTCATGGCTGACGAAGTCGCCAACCTGGCTCACCTGAACGCGCGCAACACGACCTTCGCGCACGTTTCCCGGGCACCCCAGGCGGACATCGAGCGCTACCGCAAGCGGATGGGCTGGGAGATGCCCTGGTACACGCTCACCGACGATTTCGACACCGACTTCGGTGTTGACGAATGGCACGGCACCAATGTCTTCTACCGCGACGACGAGGACCGGATCTTCCGCACCTACTTCACTGACAAGCGCGGCGACGAGGCACTCGGCAGCATCTGGTCCTACCTGGACATCACCGCGCTTGGCCGCCAGGAGAAGTGGGAGGACTCACCCGAGGGCTACCCACAGACCCAGGCCTACGTGTGGTGGAACCTCCACGACGAGTACGAGGACGCGAGCGACTTCGAGCACGCCCTCTCGGACGCGACGGCCTCCCAGCGTGGATCGAGCAGCACATGATCCCGCTCGCGCACGTCGGCGGCGTACCGGTGGAGGAGTTCCTGCCCTGGCTGGCAGGCCCCGGCACGGTGGTTGTGGCGCGGGCCTGGCTTACCGTGCACCTGCGACGTCGAGAGGAGCAACACCGATGAGCCGCGAGACGCTGCTAATCGAGCGCGCCTTCCAGGCCCCCGCCCAAGCGGTCTTCGACGCCTGGACCAGCGAGGAGGTTCTACGGCGTTGGTTCCACGCCGAGCACGACTGGGAGACCCCCGAAGCAAAGGTCGACCTACGCGTCGGCGGCGGCGTCCGCGTGGTCATGCGCGACCCACATAAGGACGCCAAGCACGGCGGTAGCGGTCGCTACACCGAGATCGATCCCCCCACCCGCCTGGCGTTCACCTGGACCTGGGACGAGGACACGGATCGGGAGACGCTGATCGAGCTCGACTTCGAAGAGTCAGAAGGCGTGACCACTGTGCGCATGACCCACAGCGGGCTCAGAGACGAGGAGTCGGTTCGGTCTCACGAAGGGGGCTGGACGAGGTGCTTTGACAACCTCGACCGAGCCCTCATGGCCGTCTGATGAGCAGACGAATATGTGCCCGGAGAGAGACATATGTGCCCGGAGAGAGTCGAACTTTCGACCTCCCGGCTAGAAAGGCTGAGGGCTGGCCTTGGGGGAGCGGGGTTGCGGCGGTGATGCGACCGAGATGCGACCCCAGCGCCCTGATGGTGCGTTACGACGAAATGATCTGCACAACCTCTGGGGCTACATATAGGCGGGCGTTTCTTGCGAGACGAACGGGGGCGGGCTCCAAGATACCCAGCGACACGAGAGTGTTGATTGCATTTTGAGCGCCCTGGCCCGACAGGCCAAGGCGCTTGGCCACCCAGGGCCGATCGACGTAAGGGCGACCAACCAGGTCCGCGGCCAGCTGCTCGGCAGAGCCCCGCTTGTTCGCATCTTGCACTCGACGGCGCAACTGCTCCTGCAGGGCAACCAGGCCCTCGACTTTCTGCTGAGAGTCAAGGGCTGATGCCGCAACTCCCTCGGCAAAGAAGCTGACCCACCGATCCCAGTCCCCATCGCAGCTGAGGCGCATGAGTTCGTCTTGATAGCGGTCGCGGCGTTTCTCAAACCATGGAGAGACAACGAGGAGCGGCTCTTGGATTACCGCACCCCGCAAGAGCTGAACGATCACCAATAGGCGACCTAGCCTCCCGTTCCCGTCGGAGTACGGATGGAGCGACTCAAATTGATAGTGACCAAGCGCCGCGAGAACGACGGTCGGCAGCTCAGGAGGCGAAGCGATCCATGCGAGCAACTCCTCGACGCCGCCGCGCAACTGGTCTCCGGGGGGTGGGGGCACGAATCGGGCCTCATCGAATCCGGCGCCACGGGCACCGATGACAACGATTCGGTCGCGAAGTCCCCCGGCATCCGACAGCTCGCCCGCGGTGTCACGGACGAGCGCCTTCTGCAAGGCACCCAACATGCCGATCGTGAGAGCGCGATTCTCGGGCCAAGAGAAGGCGAGCTCAGCCATCCGCTCGAAGTTGAGGACCTCAACCAGCTCCGCAGAGAGATGCTGCGGATCGTCGCCCTCTGCCGCGAGGACGTCGGCGAACGGAGCGTACGTCCCCTCCAGCGCGCTCGTGCTCTGCGCCTCACGACGCAGGGTAGGCCGACGGAAGAGCGAGGGCTCAGGGATACGCCTTGCGGCACCATCGAGCCGAGCCAGCGCAGCGGTGGCCGAGTTGACGACGTTCCAGGTCTTCGTTGAAAGCACGATTTCTCGTGGCAACGGATCGGGCAGGAAAGCTCTGCCCTCGACCATCTCGTGAGTGACCGGATCCGGCCCAAGAATGGGAATCAGGTTGCCGATAGGGCTTTGCTCAAGAGTGGCCGTATCCACAGACGCAAATATATCGGCTAAAACTTGCGTCTAGCTATAAGAGACGCAAGTTGTCTTGTGCGTGCAGAAGAATTCCCTGGAAATGAGCCGGTAGCCATCGGGCAAACTTCAGGCCAATCCTTGCCATAAGCGTAGCGACAAGCACTGCGGCAATCACTAGGCGAGCGGAACGCAAGAACTCCGTGAGCTTTACAAAAGTCCCAGCGCCCAGCATTCGAGACAGGAATCCTCGCGCAAGAGCCCTTGCTAAGCCATCGGATTGAAAGGCTGAAGAGCTGCCGCATGGCGAGCTGGTTATGCGACTTGTCCGGTGCGGTCGTTTCGACCGAAGGTCAAGCGCTCGACGCTAGACAGCGGCGAGGGCTGGTGCGAGGTCGTCGGCGCTCGCCTTGACCGACTCCGGAATCGCGATGCGCAGTTCGCCATCGCGATCAAGGATCGCTTGAGCACCCAAGACGGTTAGGCCGACGATGCGCTGAGTGCCAGGCTCGAAACGCAGGACGTGACCCTCGGGCGTCTCCTCGCCCTCAGCCTCCCTGGGCTCGCCGACATGCAAATAGAGCACGTCGTTCTTAGCGTCATAGTCAGCATGGTCGAAGGCCACCGGGCCGATTCTGATGTTCACCTGCTCCATGTGCGCGGTCCTTTCCGAGCATCGGTATTCGCAGATCTATCGCAGACAATTCGTATCATGGCTCTGTGGCGCACAAACCGATCAAAGAGACCACGGGAAGACGACCGGTGCAGATGGCAACCGACCCCACGCCACACCTCGCCGCCCTTGTCGCCGAAGGCACCGTGCGAGCGAGCGAAGGGCCTCGGCATCTACCGAATCCAATTGGGCTTCGGGGTGCTGGCCAAAGTGCGGCGAGCTACGTCAGCGAAGGTCGCCGTTGAATTCGATCAGCTCGCTGCGAGCTCAGGCTTAAGGACTCGGGTACTGCCGTCGGACGAAACGAGAACAACCGACAACCCTTCGTCCACAGCGCGCTCAATGTCATGGCCGGCCGCAGGAGCGTCGACGTCAACGAACGCGGCGCGCTCCGGGTAAGGCGAGCGGCCTTCGATTGCGAGGTCGATTGCTTCGTCCATCACCTTGGCGGCGGGAGAGCGATTGCTGTCGGCGGTCATTGCCTTTCCCATCCTTCGATCATCTCGCGTTTTGCTCAACCTCCGCGATCGCAGCGCATCAGCCAGCTTGCAGATACTGGCGAAGCGCCTTGCGAATGACAGAAGACGTGGCCTCATGGTCGCGCTTGGCACGCACATCAAGCGCTTCACGCAACTCCGGGTCAAGGCGGACAGACTCCACCCGAGCCGGAGCCGAACCGATCGTCGGCCGTCCCGGGCGACGGCGAAGCGTCTCCTCCACGTCGTAGCCCGCCTCGGCCTTCTTGGCCAGCTTGTCGATCAAGTCGTCGGTGATCGGCTTGCCGCTGGCAGTCTTGCCATGAGTTTTCTTTCTCGCCATCGTCAATCCCCCGGTAGGAGTCGCCGATACTTCGGCCTCATCTTCATCGCGTGAATCACCAGCTCGGATCCATTGTCGCGAACGATCGTGACGACCTCAAGAAGATCGGCTTCCGAGCCGGCCCGAGATACAGCCGCGTGTCGTCGTCCTGGTCGTCAATGCTCGTCACGTTGTCGATCGCATGCTCAATGTCCTCGTCGGCCACGCCGTGCCTCCGTGCCGACGAATGGATCTCCACGAGAAAATGGTAATACGAAATCCTACTGAAGCAAGCCATTGGGACTAGCTGGCGAATCCTCGACTGAGCCGACTCGCTTCTCCCCGACTCGAGCGCAAAATGCTCGGTACGCACAAATTCCTTCTGGGAACGTCGCTATTGTTCACGGCTATGTCACCAAGCAACAGACCAGACCCACTCGCCCGACTCCTCGGTCATGTCGTGGTTGGCAGTCTCGCGTTCTATCTCTTCGGGCGTCGCTCCGGAGCAACCGGGTTGGCGGTAACCGTGCTTACGATCGCCGCACACGAGACTTTCGACGCTCCCATAGCACAGAAGTTCTCCGACCTCGGCGTCTAGTCCGACACGCTCGAACTCGCCCCGTCGAACTCACAGCACCTGCTGGTTTCGTATGTCTATCCACGAGCCAACAAGCAAGCATTTACGCACTGAGTCCTTTCCGTCTACTACGTTGAAGAAGTGCCGGTAAGACCCCCCGCCGCAAAGCGATTTCAACAGATCCGAGCCTGGGACGGGAAACAGGATCGGGCGTTCGAGGAGTTGTGCTTTCAGCTCCGTGATCCCACCCCGCAGGGAGCCGAGCTCATCAAGACAAGCGCGCCCGATGCTGGGGTCGAGTGGTATTGGCGCTGGCCCGACGGATCCGAGACTGGCTGGCAGGCCAAGTTTATTTTCAAAACCACAGACTTGATAAAAGCGATGCGCGAATCGCTTGAATCTGTCACGAAGAAGCGAAAGGGGACCAAAGCACTCACTTTTTGCATCCCGTGGGACCTCGCTGACGATCCTAGTGACTCCCGGGGCAAACAGGCCCGTAAGCGTTTTGAAGAGGCGAAGGCGAGGTGGAGCAAGATCGCACCGGGGGTCACGGTCGACCTACTTAGTGGCGGTCAACTACTTGAGCGCTTGGCTCGCGAGGAACATAGAGGTCGCGAGTGGTTTTTCTTCAGTGAACGTGTTCTAGGTCTTGACTGGTGCTCAAAGGAGCTCGCACACACCATCGATGATGCCGGCGATAGGTATACCCCCCAGCAGAACATTGATCTCCCGGTGGACCGGATCCTTGAAGCTATCGCACTCCCCTCAGATCTTGGGGCGCATCTGGAAAATCTTCGTAGCACGGTACTCAAAGCTGGCCGCACTCTGTTTGAGTCCTCAAAGGAAGCCTGGGATGCGCCTCTTGCCAATATCAGAGCCCACCTCGTTCAACTTGAAAGCCAGCGACTAACGGGACAGCATCCCCCAGATCTTCAATCCAAATCACCTCGCCGAATAGTCGAGGACGCTTCGAGCACGCTAGGTCAATTCATGGACGAACTACGGCCGATAGCGTGGCCGGAAAAATCTCGACAAACCGAGTCAACCGACACCGCAAAGGAGAAACGAGAGTCTGAGATCGCTCAGGCCCTATCGGTCAAGGCACGGGCGCTTGACAATGCATTGATGCGCCTCCGATCGTTTCTCGACAGTCCAAACTGTCAGACGGCCGAGCGTCGAGCGCTATTTGTTGAGGGTCCAGCCGGCCGAGGGAAGACTCACCTATTTTGTGATGTTGCAAAACGCCTCCTTGCTAGCGGTCATCCAGTGATAGCTGTCCTTGGCCAGCGATTTCGAGACCAATCTCCATGGCAAACGCTAGCGCTGCTTTTGGGAGAGCCGAACTTGAGCCCCTCCGAGATTGCCACCATTTTCGCGGCGTCGGGAGAAGCTTCCGGGCAAAGAGCCGTCCTCCTCATAGATGCCCTCAACGAGTCAGCAGACGCCAGTATGTGGGCAGCCGAGCTGTCAGATCTAAGGCGGCGGCTGACAGAGACTGGATGGGTCGGCTTTGCCGTTAGCTGTCGCAGTACCTACTTGGACTTGGTTGAGCCGTCGGGTGGTCCCGACGCCTGCTTCGCGCGCATCCAACATTATGGATATCAGGGTCGTGAGTTTGACGCGATAGATCAAATTTTTCGTCTCCACGGTCTTCAGCCTCCCAAGGTGCCACTGTTGCTTCCCGAGTTCAGTAACCCCCTCTTTTTGAAACTTTACTGCGAGGGAATGAAGGAGAACCCCAATTCCGCACACGGCGCTGATCACCTTTCTGCGGTGTTTGAGCATTTCGTGAATAAGCGAAGTGCTCGGGTCGAGAAACGGCTTCAACTAGACCGTCGCCTAAAAATCGTTCCACAGGCAATCGCCGACTTCGCGAATTCACTTGGTGAGGCCGGAAGCGATCGCTTGGAATATGCGAGAGCTCACAAGCTCATTAGCTCCCATGCCTCGCACCTCCACAAATCACCCGACACTCTCCTTGAGGCAATGGTCAGCGAGGGGCTCCTTGCAATCGACCGCGGCTGGATAGAGGACAGCGATGAGCCCGCCGAGATGGTCTCTTTTCCCTATCAGCGATTCTCGGACCATCTCATTGCCCGTTCTTTCCTCACAGCCCGCCTAGGACCCGCTTCGCGCACCGACGTCGAAGGGGCTTTCCGCGACAAGGATCGGCTTCGCGATTGGCTTCTGGAAGCCCCTGGTGGATTGATAGAAGCCTTGGCCGTTCAGCTACCCGAGCGTTGGGAAATTGAGCTACCCGATCTCTTCCCAGTCACGGATGACGACAGGCACTCCCAATATCGCTGGTCCAGAGCATTCGAGGCCTTTCTATCGAGCATCGTGCTCCGAGATCGAGACGCCTTCAATACCCGGACCACAGAATTGATCAATGATGGACTGAATTATTTTGCAGAAGAAACTATTCAATCACTACTAGCCGTTGCAGCCGATCCAGATCATCCGCATAACGCATTCCGGCTGCATGACTTTCTCCGTCGAACGCCAATGCCTGATCGTGATGCCTATTGGACCGATCTGATCAATGACTCGTTCGGTTATGCAGACAATGCTCTCGATCGACTAATCCGGTGGTCCGCCCGCGGTCCCTATGCGTGGTGTTCTGACGATGTCATCGAGTTGGCATGTACCGCACTTGCCTGGACCTTTACTAGCCCAAATAGGTTTGCGCGAGATTACGCCACAAAGGCTCTTGCAACACTCGCTATCGGCAGGCCAAACGTGCATCTCCAACTTGTGGCGCGGTTCTCCAACGTAGACGATCCATACATCACCCAGCGATTGACTGCTGCGATTGCTGGTTCGGTCATCCGAGACCCCGGAGAATCGTATGACCGAAAAACCGCATCTCGACTAATCGACTTCCTGATCTCGAATCTTATTGAGAGCCCGAACGCATCGCCAGACCTTCTGACCCGCGACTATATTGCGTCTTTGGCTCGTTGGATGAGGAGACAAAAACTCATCCCGCCAAGACTCCTTGCCCGTGCCACTCCACCATATGGAAGCAAAGCCCCTAAGGTACCGCGGCGAGCTAGCTATCTTGAGGCCACCTACCCAAGAACAGAGGACAAAACTGAAGGCTATGGCTTGCTTCATTTTTCGGCCCTCTCATCACATAGTGACTGGTCGCGGTATGTGGTTTCTGGAGTAGTAGACGATTTTCTTCCCACAAAGCTCGGAGAGCCTCTTCCACCGGAGGATCCCAGTCCATCGCAGCCCTCATACCAGGTCAATTCAAGGGCGTGGAAGCGTTTCGAAAAAAGCCTAGATTCAAAGCAGGTTGAACTTCTCGCCTCCGATGACCCCACGAGGGTCGCACAGCCAACAGACGAACTCACAGAGAATCAGCGCATATTGCTCGCTCGATCCTTTACCCCTCGCACAAGACGACCCCGAGCGTACCAGCGGCCCATGGCCTATCCACCTGAGCGTGCGTCTCGATTTATCTTTCAACGCGCAGTAGAGATGGGGTGGACACCCGAGAGATTTGGTGAGCTTGATTGGTCTATTGCCCGACGGAGTTCTTATAGGACTTCAAGTAAGCGAGAGCGTTTTGGCAAGAAGTATCAGTGGATCGCACTAGGTGAGCTTTTGGCTCGGCTAGCCGATAACTTCACGCTTTCCGACTGGGCCGACGTAGTTCCGTACGTGGGCGCATGGCAACTCCGCGCGAGGAATCTCGATCCCACGCTGCCGCCGGAGAGGATCGAGATTGGTGACGAACTTGAGCCGATCAGGCAGCCCACATTTCCTGTTGATTCATCTCCTGCCTGGTGGTCGCCGACCCCTCCCACCTTCGACCCACCTAAGCCCGGGCTTGAGGGCGCCTGGGCTGAGCTCAAGGCGGATCTACCGATCCCAATCAAACTCCTGCGAGTCACGGACGGTCACGATGTTTCTTGGGTGATTCTTGATGGACATCACGATTGGCATGAGGATCCGAAAGACGTTGCGAGCCTTGCATCGGCTACTGGGATCCGCCGAGATTTGGCGATCCTTTCATCAGGTACGTTCATCCGACAAAAGGATGCTTCAAATATCCGTAGCTGGCTCAGTGATAATCCTGACCTCGTTAGATCCCTGCCCGATTGGGGAACGCAGGGCATTTATGGCGTCTTCTGGGGCGAGCTTCCTTGGGAGTCGCCGTCTCACGGCTTCGATGGAGGCTGGCGCCGTTCTCACGGCGATGGCCATCTCCCCGTTCAGTCGGCTCCAGTCCGCCTCAGCTACCAGGCAGAGGGCAGTGGATATGACTGCTCTATCACTGACCGCATCGGAGTCGATCTTCCGTCTAAGTTTTTGGCGGACAAGGCCGGTTTGCGCTGGAACGAGAAACTCAATGGCTGGATAGATGATTCGGGCCATGTCGCCGTTCAATACCGAGAGACCGATGAAGGGTTCCACCGCGACAGAGCACTCTTGATGCGCGAAGATCGACTTGCTGATTTTCTTCAAGGAAACAATCTCTGCTTGGTCGTAGGCCTTTTTTGCGAGCGCCGGGTCTTCGACGAAGGGAGGTTTTCACGACCTATTCCACTGGGATGGGTCGACTACGCTGGACACATGATCTTTGATGGCAAGCAGTGGGAGTCGGTGGACTTGAAGCCGATCGACCGCCGTGGCGAGATCTTTGAGAAAGATCAAGTTGCACCAAGCTGAATCAGGAAATTGTTTGTCTGACGGCGTCGAAGCTCCCTCTCACCGCGTGCGTATACCGCGCCAACATCGTCTCGACGCGGTGGCCCGCGTCTCAGCCAGGTCGGCGCCGTTGATGCCAGCAGCGTGGAGGTGGGTGACGTAGGAGTGGCGGCACTCGTGGGGGCGGATGTCGAGGCCGGAAGCGTTCTGGGTCGGTTTCCAGAGGTCGCGGTAGAAGTTGCCCCCAGTGGCAGGAAAAGAGCCCGCTTCGGGGAGGTCAGGACTCGAGGCTCTTAGAGAAGAAGACTCGTTCGAAGCCGTCATCGCTGCGGCGGTCGATTTCGGTGTAGCCGAGACGGAGGTAGAAGGCGAGGTTCTCGGTCATCAGGGCGTGGGTGTAGAGGCGGAGGGTTGTGAGGTTGGCTTCGGCGGCAACCGTCTCGGCGAAGGCGAGCAGGGCGCGGCCGATTCCTTGGCTTTGGTGCTCCGGATCGACGGCGACGTTCTCGACCAGCAGGTGGTCCGACTCTTTGGCGAGGACGACTAGGCCGAGGATCTCGTCTGCCTCGACGGCGACCGAGATCTTGCGTTCGGTCACCTTCTGGCGGTAGTCCTCGTCCATTGGCCCGGGTCGACGGCCGATGCGGTCGACGTAGTGGGCGTAGGCGCGCTGGACCAACTCGTCAGCTACGTCTGCCTCATCGGGTGTGGCTGGCCGGATCTGCACCGAAAATGCGCCCGGAGAGAATCGAACTCTCGACCTCCGGCTTGAAAGACCGGCGCTCTTTGGGGCTCGTTAAAACCCCGTTGACCACTGAGCTACGGGCGCTCACGCATCCCTGCGTGAGGAGATTATGCCTGTCTCAGAGCCCGAACGTCTTGGCGATGATATTGCGCTGAATCTCTGAAGTGCCGCCGTAGATCGTCGAGACGAGGGCGGTGCGGACGAGGCGCTCCATGTCGTACTCGGAGGCGTAGCCGTAGCCGCCCATCATCTGCATCCCTTCAAGGGCGGCGCGCTTGGTCGTCTCGGTGACGAAGAGCTTCACCATCGAGGCCTCGCGGGGCAGCATGCGGTCGGGGTCCTCGTCGGTGAGGGTGGCGACCCAGCGGGTCATCAGGCGCGCCGCCTCGAGCTCGGTCGCCATGTCGGCGATGCGGTGCTGCAGCGCCTGGAAGGAGCCGATCGGGCGGTTGAACTGTTCGCGCTCCTTGACGTAGACGATCAGGTCGTCGAAGACGCGCTGGGCGATGCCGAGCATCGTCGCGGCGAGGATCAGGCGCTCGACGTTGAGGCCGGCCATCAGCTGGGTCCAGGCCTGGTCGACCTGGCCGAGCACGGCGTCGGCCGGGGCGGCGACGTCGGTCAGGTAGAGGTGGTTGGTGTCGCGGCCACCCATCGTGTCGATCGGGACGATCTCCAGGCCGTCAGTCTCCCGCGGCAGCCAGATCATCGTCAGGCCCTCGTGCTTGGAGGCCGAACGGGTGGTGCGGCAGACGACGAGGATGTGGTCGGCGATGTGGGCGTTGGAGCAGAAGACCTTCTGCCCGTTGAGGACGAAGCCGTCGTCGACGCTCTCGGCGAAAGTGGAGAGCGAGCCGACGTCGGAGCCGGCCTCGGGCTCGGTCATCGCGATCGCCTCGACCGCACCGCCGGCGATGCCGCCGAGGATCTCCTGCTTCTGCTCCTCGGTGCCGAAGCGGTTGGTGGCGCCGGCGACGATCAGCGTCGTCGCGTAGCCGCCGATCGGGGCGAGGGCGCGCGAGGTCTCCTCCATGAAGAGGCAGGCGTCCAGCATCGAGCCGCCGGAGCCGCCGTACTCCTCGGGAATCGTCAGCCCGAGCCAGCCGAGCTCGGCCATCTCCTTGTAGATGGTCTCGTTGTGGTGCTCGGTGTAGCCCTCGGTGAGGCGCTCGCGCTGATCCTGCGTACCGCACTCGTGGTCGCAGTAGCGCTGGATCGCGTCGATGAAATCCTCTTGCTCGTCCGTGAGGGCGAAGTCCACGAAGCGGCAGCCTAACGGTCGAGAAAGACTGAGCAGCGCGCCAAGCCCAGGACGAGACTCGAACTCGTGACCCCATCCTTACCATGGATGTGCTCTACCAACTGAGCTACCTGGGCAGCCGCCCGATCTTAATGGGTTCCGGGCGGCCCTTGGCGGACGATTTGGGGCTACCGATTTGGACAAAGCTGCCGATAGAGGTTCGATGAAGCGAGTTCGAGTGCGCAGATGGCGGATGGCCTGCGGGATGCTCGGCGTGCTGCTCACGTCCTTGGCCCTCGCCGGACAGGCGTCCGCCTCGAGTGGCGCCCGCGCCTCGATCGTCGGTGGCACCACGGCTCTCAACGAAGAATGGCCCTGGGCCGCCTTCATCCTCGCCGCCGATCAGAAAGGCGAAGGGTTCAGCTGCACCGGCACGGTGATCTCCCCCACCCTCGTCCTCACCGCCGGGCACTGCGTGCAGGACATCATCACCGGCAAGAAGACTCCGGTCGGCCAGTACGTCGTCGTCACCGGCAGCCGCGACATCCGCGACCCCGCCCTGCGGCAGGTGTCGCGGGTGAGCCGGGCGATCGTCTACCCCAACTTCAACCGCTTCAAGGTCCACGGCGATGCCGGGCTGCTGGTGCTGGCGACCCCGACCTCCGTGCCGACAGTCGCCCTCGCCGGACCCGAAGACGCAGCGCTGCTTGCCGCCAATACGCCGACCTGGATCGCCGGCTGGGGCCTGAGCGGCCCGCTGAGGAAGCTGAAACGGACGCCGGTTCTGCGTCGCGGCGCCACCTACGTGCAACCGCGGCTCTACTGCCGCAATCACGCTCGCGCCTACTACCCGTTCTTCAACTACTCCTCGCAGCTCTGCACGATCACGCCGCCGGGCTTCTCGATCGGCACCTGCCACGGCGACAGCGGCGGGCCGGCGCTGGCTTTCCGCGAAGACGGGACACCGGTGCAGATCGGAATCACCAGCCTCGGCGCCGCGGATTGCGACACGCACCTGCCCGACATCTTCACGCGGATAGACCGGATCTACCCGTGGATCGCCGAACAGGTCGCTGCAACGGCGGCGGGCGCACCCGCCGCCGCCGTCACAGGCTGACCTAAGCCGGGATCAGGTGAACTTCGAGGGTTCGAAGCGGCAGTACTTGAATTCGAAGGAAATGACCTGGTTGTTGGCCTGATTGGCGTTCGAGTTCAGGCGAAGCACGGTTTCCTGAGCCCCCCGCTTATTGCCTTCCTTGAGCTGCTTGGCGCCTTTGAGGAAGAGCTTTTCCTCTTCGCCGACGTATTTGAGCCACTTGGCGAGCTTGGCTTCGTCAGCGGTGGGCTGCGGGATCGCCTTGAGCTGGACGATCGCCTTGTGCAGTGCTTTGCCGGCCTTTTCGAACTGGGTGCCGGCGGCTTTCAATTCGCCTTTCTGCACCTTTTTGCGGACGCCCTTGAGGATCTTTTCGTTGGCTTCCGTGTTCGTCTTGCAAATCGGCTCGACCGCTTCTTTGTAGCTTTCGCGCGTTACTTCGGCCGCCTGCGCGAAGGGCGTAGCCAGCACCGCGATGGTCATCACGGCGGTGCTCAATGCGGCAAAGATCTTCTTCCCCACCAGATACCTTCCTCTCGTTCCCGATTTCCCAGGCTTCTCATCTTCCCAAACACACGCCGGTGCCCAGGGACTCGGCAGCTTAGGCCATCGTTAAGCGGGCTCGGCGAAGAAGCGGAGGGGGTGGGATTCGAACCCACGAGCGCCTTGCGACGCCAACAGTTTTCGAGACTGCCCCGTTCAACCGCCAAAGGGCTTAAGCAAGCGGAATTCTGGCGCCTCCCCCTTAGAAGGGAAAGTATTAGGGAATGAAGCTCGCGCTGAGTTCCCCACGCCCCTCATCATCTGAGCATCGGCAATCATTCTCGGATCTCCGCCAAAGTCGTGTCGACCCCCGAGCCGTCGTGCTCCACCCCACGCCCACGCAAGTGGTGCTGCGGCAGGAAACGCCGAAGAGGGAGCTGAAGGTCGCGCCCGAGGGATTCGGAGTGCCCTGGATCGACCAGCTACTCCCGCTCCACTTCTCGGCCAGGGTTGACGTCGATCCGTCGCCGATCGAGCTGCCGGCCGCGGTGCAGGACGTCTCGCCCGCGCAGGAAACGTCCGGGAAGACGGTTTCGGTGCTTCCGGAAGGGTGGGCGTGCTCTGCAGCGTCCAGGTCGAGGTCCCGTTGAAGCGGGTGAGACCGTCGACTCGATAGATGAGCGAGAGATCGAGTCGGGGCAAGCGTGGCGGAACGAGCTGGAATTGTCCGTTCGATCGACCGAGGTCAGGCCGACGCTGACCGCATTCTCATGTGGGTCTCCGGTCTCGAAGACCTGGTGTCCCAAAGGACAATGAGAGTCGGTGAGCATCGCCAAAAACTTGTGAACACCCGTCGCCGCGGAGCTGGTGCTAGCCATCTTTGTGGCGACGGGTGTGCGGTCTCACCTAGCCAGTTATCCCTTTCACTATTTTGAAATAGACCTCGCTATGACCCAAGGCCTTAGGATGAAAGCTTTCCTCTGATGGGCTCGAGACGCCGTTGAGCCACTCGATCGACGAGCCACCGCCTCCGTCACACACTGCGTGGCCGATAAATGAGGGGATTACGTCGGCGAAGACGAACTTCGCTCCAGCACGTCCCGTCGCCGCATTGATTAATGCTCTCATCAGGTCTGAGGTTTCGTTCAAACGGGTCTTTTCGGCGGAACCTAGGTCTATTGCCGAACAGGACAGACTAGCGTTGTAGAGCCACGGATAATCAAGCACTATCACTTTCGCGTTCGGTGCCTTCAACTTGATTTGGTTGTTGACTGCATCGAGCCGGGCACCCAGTTGCTCTTTGATGAATTTCTGCGCCTCGTCTATCCGATAGTCGCAAATGCCTGGGAGAAGGGCTGTCACGCATTCCGACATTACTTTTGCGAAGCCAGCGTCGTTACCACCGATCGTGTAAGTAATCCATTTGATGTTTGGACTAACTTGACTAGGTATCTGGCTGTTGAGCATATCGCTCGTTACCGCACCATGGCAGGTGGCGTTGAGGAAGGTCCAGCTGGGATGAGCTTTGCTCATCAGGTAGGGATACGACTGTTTTGTCCTATGGCATGTCGCTGCATCAGGCGTTGGGATCCAATCCGTCCCAGTTCCGGTGCCTGCCGAGTAGGAGTCACCCATCGCCAGATATTGCGTCGCAACACCGGTCGTGAAGGTTTTGTCGGGCCCAGGAGTCGTGCCTTTTGAATTGGTCGCACTCAGACGGAAGTGATAACCCGTAGCGGGCTGCAGTCCAGAAAGTTTCTGTTCAGCTATGAAGGCATACAACGCGTTAGTGGCCGTAATAGGCTGGTAGTTCGGATACGTACTTGGCGACGAACTCGGACCCCATTCGAAATTCCAGGTGACTGCGCAGCCGTTGGGATTTACCGATCCGCTCAGCAATGCAGAGGTGTCGGTGATCGACGCAGGGGTGTTCGTGGTCACGGTCGGTTTTGCGCATGCCGCAGTGGTCGTGAAGGGAACGCCGGATCCAGTGGCTTTTTTGCCTTCTGAATTGATTGCCGACAGGCGGAATTTGTATTGTGTGCTCGGCTGTAGTATTCCCGGCGGCAAGTTCGTCGACACAGCTTT
Organism: uncultured Solirubrobacterales bacterium; assembly: GCA_963701265.1. GTDB lineage: Bacteria > Actinomycetota > Thermoleophilia > Solirubrobacterales > 70-9 > VRUE01. The sequence goes on along the minus strand of OY969581.1, from coordinate 747,673 downwards.
GGAGGACGTGCCGTTTCCAGCGTAGCCTTCAATCGAGTCGGGATATGAGCCCGACGAGCTGGTTCCCCATTCGAACACATAGTAGGTGATGCAACCCTGCGGATTCACCGATCCAGTTAGAGTCGCGGAATTACTGGTCGCCGTAGCGGACCCAGTCGAAACTGTCGGCACCGTGCATCCGCCCCCGCCGCCGCCACCCCCTACTCCCGAGCAAGCCGCTGCGATGCCTGCTCCCAGGAGTAGCGCAGTCGAGCTCAGCATCGCGCAAAGCGCGACCATGCATGTTGTGCGTAATCGGACAGACATATTTAGTCCTCTCCCGTGGCTGGTTATCTCGTAATCATTTTTGGATCCATGGATCAACCGATCTTGAGGATTGGAACATCCCCAGAAGATTCGGTGCTCAGAATTCGAAGGTCTTTTTCGAGTGAAGTCTTGATTTCACCTTGCATTGCCGCCGTATCGGTATGACTGGTCATGAGGAATGAGGGAGTGGAACGCAAGCCTCGGACGTGGGCGGCGTGGACACTCAAGGCAATTGGCTTGAATAGCGATAGGTCTTTTCGATCTCGATTCCATCGCCTCATGCTCAGATCTGGGACTTGAGATGCGATGTGGACGAGGAATGCGTCGTTTGCATATTCGGTGAACTGCTCGCCTTGCTGGCGCACAAACGTCAAGGCGAAGTTCCACATTCTGTTTTGCCTGCCAGCAGCTCGAGCCGCCTCTTCTTGGCTGAAGAAGGTGCCTTCGTCAACTGTGTCTGTCTTAAGTGAGCGATATTCGAGCTTTACGCTGCCGGTGCGCACCCAATCGCTGAGAATCGATGGCAGATATGACTCGACGAAGCGCTTCACCGTCGGGCACTCCAGGTCGGCGAACATCTGAAGCGTCACCGGCGCATCTGGCGATCCCAAGGTGACGCCGTGTTGAGGAATGCCGGCGAGCAGTGCGGTGACCTCTTGATCGACCTGCTTTCGGCTCGAGCCGTTGCCTGCGCCAAGTCCTACTATCGCGGTAGCGACAAGAATCGCGGCGATTACGAGGACTGGAAGCAGGATCACGGGTCGCCGTGAGCCCGTCGGACTTTGACGAGGTGGTGGTTCGGCGGCAGCGCGCGCTTGCTGGCGCTTGGCCTTGCGTCTTGCGTCGTATCCGCGAGACACGCACTCTCCTGTTCCAGGCTGCCCAAGAACTCGACCGTGCCCTTGACTGGTGATCGAGGACTTTCGGGCCGCCGCTGTAGAGGCTCATCCAACATAAAGGACCTTTGGTTTAAGTCAAGTTTTCCCGGGTATTTGTTTTTGTTTAGGTTCAGCACGAGTCCTCGCCGGGGTTGTCAACCGTCCTGACTCTGCGCGACAAGCCAGGTGGGCGAAGTCGGTGGCACCAATCGCCTGGTTGCCACGAGCGGCAGCCGATTCATCAAACGACTTGCCACCGGCTACTCTTGATCCGGCTTCCTGATCACGCCGCTGCGGCTATCCCGTGAATCAGTGAGCGGTCGTGAAGACAAGCTAGGAGTAGGAGTTGAAGCCGCGCAATCGAGTCTTTTTGGGAGCACCCGTAGCGATCCAGGAGGCGCCACAACATCGTCTAGATGCGGTGTCGATACCTCAAGCACCACCGAGTCCTCCAGCGCTTCGATCGAGTGCACGATTCGGGGCTCGTTCCGCGACGCTTGCCCCGGCTCGATCTGCCGCTCATTGAGCGAGTCGGCAGTCTACCCCGAATCAGCCGCAACCTGCCGAGAGCAAGTAGAAGTCTCGTCCTACCGGGGGTGTTCCTGCACCGAGATGGCGTGGCTCGCAAACCGCGGCCCGATCTGTCGGGGAATCCGCAGGGTTCGTAGTGTGTCGGGGCTGTTGGGCTGTTGCTTTGTGCCCTTTTCTTTCTTCTGTTCCTTCTCTTTTTCTTGCCTTCTTGCCTTGTCTTTTGCCTTCTTGCCTTTGGCTTGCTTGCTTTTGCTTCCTTGGCTTCTTGCCTCCTTCTTTCTTCGTTTGGCTTTGCTTTGGCTTTGCTTTGGCTTTGGCTTTGGCGAAGCCCGCCGCGAGGCGACGCGAAAGGGCCTACGCCGCTATACACCTATGCGAGCATGCGTTCGTGTCCCTCTGGCTTTGCATTACGCGCTTAGGGACAAGGACGCGAAGCGCTTCTTGGAGATCGCGAGAAGACTTCGGCATGTGCCGCTGCTTACGCGATCCGGATAACGCTGCTGCTCGCCGAGAAGGGCGCTCCCCCTCTACGAAGCGGCAGCCCGCCGGGTTTTGGTGCGCCTCATTGTTGAGCTGGACCCCCGATGATCCAGGTGAAGAAGCTCGCGAACGTGCTGCCAACGTCCACAGCGACCTCGACTGGTACGAGGCTCGGCTTGCGCTCCGCCATGTCGTGGCCCAGCTCCACCGCATGGCTCGAGGCCCACGGGCTTGCGCTGACTGCGCAAGGGAATCCTGAACTCGAAACCAGGTGCCGGCCGACATAAACCACGCACTTCATCTGAAGGTGAAGAAAGGGAAAGACAACTCCTCAAACAGCCCCTTTTTGACTTTCCCCGAGCTGTCCTCGACACGAATCAGCCCCGAAACCGCGCAATCCCAGTCCCGATCTGGATTGCGCTCTACAAAGCGGAGGGGGTGGGATTCGAACCCACGAGCGCCTTGCGACGCCAACAGTTTTCGAGACTGCCCCGTTCAACCACTCCGGCACCCCTCCGGGACTCAGTCAGGGGCTGATTTTACGGTCGCGCGCCTTGGAGGGGAGTTGGGCGAGCGTTCTGGACTCAAGAACCGGCGAGTTTGGGCCGATGCAGCCGCGTGGAAAGCAACGCCCAGACCCGGCTTGGGCGGTTTTTTGACCGCCACCCGCTGCTACTGCGATCGCTGGCGATCGTCGCCATGCTCTGGGGGGTCGGCTACCTGGCTTGGCGGATCGGCTGGAGCAGTGAAGGGGCCAGCCCGGTTGCCTACGGGATGCTGCTGGTGACCGAGATCTACGGACTCTGGGCATTGGGCACCCTCGCCTGGTTCTCTTGGTCGCGGCCGCCCGCGGTGCGTCCGGCGGCCACGCAGGGGCGCACGGTTGACGTCTACGTCTGCACCTATGACGAGCCGCACGAGGTGGTTGCCGCGACCTTGGCCGGCTGTCGCGCGCTGAGCTACCCGCACACGACCTACCTGCTCGACGACGGGCGGCGGCCGGAGATGGAGGAGCTGGCGAAGATCGCCGGGGCCCGCTACCTGACCCGGCCCGACAACTCGCACGCCAAGGCGGGCAACATCAACGCGGCACTCTCGCGCACGGAGGGCGAGCTGGTGCTGATGCTCGACGCCGACCACGTGCCGATGCCGGACGCGCTCGACGCGATGGTCGGCTACTTCGACGACGAGCGCATGGCGCTGGTGCAGAGCCCGCACGACTTCTTCAACCACGACTCGGTCCAGCACTACGTCGTCGGTCGCCACGAGCAGTCGCTCTTCTACCGCGTCGTCTGCCCCGGCAAGGACCGCCACGGCGCTGCCTACTGGTGCGGCTCGGCGGCGCTGATTCGCCGCGAGGCACTGCTCGAGATCGGCGGCGTCGCCACCGAGACGATCGCCGAGGACTTCCACACGACGATCCGCATGCAGCGGGGCGGCTGGAAGAGCCGCTACCACGACGAGGTACTGGTCCAGGGTCTCGCCCCGCACGACCTGGACGGCTACCTGCTGCAGCGCGACCGCTGGGCGCGCGGCAACCTCGCCGTCTTCACTCTGCCCGAGTCCCCCCTGCGCGCCAAAGAGCTTCAGCCGCTGCAGCGCCTCTCCTACTTCGCCAGCCTCTTCGCCTACCTGGCGCCGCCGATGCGGCTGTTGCTGATGGCGACGCTGGGCCTGGTGATGTGGACCGGCGAGCTGCCGATGAAGATCAGCGTCGTCGCCCTCGCCACCCTCTGGCTGCCCTACGTAACGCTCAACCTCGGGGCTGGCTCCGCCCTCGCCCGCGGCTACATGAAGATCGGCGAGACCGCCCACTACGAGCTGCTGACGATGGAGATCTACACCCGCGCCCTGCGCTGCATCTTCCGCCCGGGCCACACCGCCTTCAAGGTGACGCCGAAGCAGGGCGACGGCGGTGGTGGGTTCGAGTCCGTGCGCAAGCTGCACCTGGTGCTGGCCTGCGCCGTCGTGGTGGGGGTCGGGACCGTGCTGCGCCTGCTCGACCTGGCCGGGATCGGGCCGCTGCCGGACCTGCCCGGGATCGCCGCCGTGATCGTGCCGCTGCTCGGCCTGGTCGAGATGCGCCGCATCCTGCGCACCCTCTTCGCCGTCGGCCGTCGCCAGCAGCGGCGCCTGGTCTACCGCTTCGAGGGCGACGCCCCCGCCGAGTGCTACTCCGACGACGGCCACGTCAGCGGCCGGCTGATCGACGCCAGCGCGGCCGGCGTCGGGCTCGTCCTCGACGCGCCGCTCGCGGTCGGCGCCAAGCCGGCGGTCCTGCTCCAGCTCGAAGACGCCACCGGCAACGCGCACGAGGTGGCCGCCCAGGTCGAGGTGCGCTCCTGCCGCGAGGTCGAGGGGCGCCACCTGGTCGGCGCGACGATCACCGAAATCGACTCTGCTTCGCGGATGCGGCTGATGGAGTGGTGTTACGTGGTCTGCAATCACGAGCGGCTGCGCGGCCACCGGCCGGCGACGCCCGCCGGCGAGGGCGAGGCGATCGTGCTGCCGCTGCCGGCGCCGCAAGCGGTTCCGCAGACCGCCGTCGCCTAGTCACCAGGGAGCGGCAAAGCAATACCCTTGCTGCACTCACGGAGAGGTGTCCGAGTGGCTTAAGGAGCGCGATTGGAAATCGCGTGGGCGGGGTTAACCCGCCTCGTGGGTTCGAATCCCACCCTCTCCGCTTCAGGGGTCGATTCCGTCTCTCGGACCACGATCCGTTGCTATCCGCTCCGCTGCGCCCTATCGCTGCCCATCGGGGCGAAGGAACAGCGCAAGGAGGCCGCTGGGCTCCAGTGTTCTTTTGCCAGATACAGAAGGGCCAAGGAACAGCGAACGAAGACCCAGCACCGATCGCCGATACCGATTCGCCATTGATTATCAGTCCGGCCAATCTCGGCGAAGACGCTCTCGCTCTTTCCGGTCGTACGCGCCACTAAGCGAGCCAGCGGTGCTCGCAATGGCAGCCCGACGGGCGGCGAAGAACTCGCGCAGGAGGGCGGCGCACTCGGCCTCGAGCACACCGCCGGCCACGTCGGGACGGTGGTTGAGGGCCGGCTCGGCGAGCACGTCGAGGACGCTGCCCGCGGCACCGGCCTTGGGGTCGGAGGCGCCGAAGACGACGCTGGGAATGCGGGCGAGGACGATCGCGCCGGCGCACATCGCGCACGGCTCCAGCGTCACGTAGAGGGTGGTGCCGGGCAGTCGCCAGCCGCCCAGCGCCTCGGCCGCGGCGCGGATCGCGAGGATCTCGGCGTGGGCGGTGGGGTCGGCGCGCAGCTCGCGCTCGTTGCCGGCAGCAGCGAGCACCTCGTCGTCGCGAGCGACGACGGCGCCGATCGGGACGTCGCCGTGGCGCTCCGCCTCGTGGGCGCGCTCGATTGCCAGCGCCATCATTCGCTCGGGGGTCGGCTTTGCAGCGTTGTCCCGCATACATAGGGGAGTATGTGGGACTACAACTTCACCGGCGGGCACGTGTTAGGGGAGGGCTCGCTCGAATGCAGGGAATTGCGAGCGCAGAGTCAAGATGAACCGACGCTTTCCGACCGCCGCTGCGACCCTGCTCGCGGCCCTGATGCTGGCGCCGATGCCGGCCCGTGCCGCAGTTGGCGTCTCGGCAGCACACGGCTTCGCGCCACACCGCTTGATCGTCAAGCTCAACCGCGCCGAGCGCCCACGAACCATCGGACTGCCGCCGCGGACCAGCGTGCGTGAGGCGGCGGCGGCGCTGCAAGCCAATCCCGCCGTCGAATACGCGGCCCCCAACTACATCGCCACCGCGTCGGCGGGGGAGGAAGAACCGGAGAGCGCACCGCCCAACGATCCGGGGCCGATCAGCGGCCCGCCGGGGCCGCCGGGCGGCTGGGTCATGAAGCAGTGGAACTTCCTGCCCTGGGAGGGCACCGGCACGCCGCTGGTACCGGTCTCGGCCGGTGGAATCGACGCGATCGGTGCCTGGGAACACCTGGACGCAGCCGGACGGCCCGGCGCCGAAGGCGTGACCGTCGCCGTGCTCGACACCGGGATCGCCTACCGCGCCCAGGGCAAGAAGTTCCGCCGTAGCCCCGACTTCACCTCCGGGCAGTTCGTCAAAGGCCATGACTTCGTCGACGGCGACCGGCTGCCGCTCGACGAAAACGGCCACGGCACGCACATAGCCGGCACGATCGCCGAGAAGACGAACAACGGCATCGGCCTCACCGGCCTCGCCTACCGGGCGAAGTTGATGCCGGTGCGGGTGCTCGACGCCCAGGGTCGCGGTCGGGCCGACCAGATCGCCAAGGGCATCCACTTCGCCGTCGCCAACGGCGCCGACGTGATCAACATGAGCTTCAATTTTGGCTGCGCGCGCGAAGTGCCGGGGGTTGACGAAGCGCTGCGACAGGCCTACGAACACGGCGTCATCGCCGTCGCCTCAGTTGGCAACCTCGGCTCGGAGGCCTGCGTCTCCGCGCCGGCGACCGGCCCGCACGTGATCGGCGTCGGCGGCAGCACCGAGGGTGGCTGCCTGGGCGCCTACTCGCTGAGCGGCCGCGATGTCGACCTGATCGCCCCGGGGGGTGGCCCGGCGCTGATCGGCTGCCCCTCGATCTCGTCCAGCTCGATCTACCAGGTGACCCTGAAGGCGGGCAGCACCAGCCGCTTCGCCGAGCCCGGCAACTACGTCGGCACCTCGATGTCAGCCGCCCACGTCTCCGCCGTCGCCGCGATGGTGCTGGCCAGCGGGACGGTCAAGAACAAGCGCACGCCCGGACGCGTCAGCGCGGTGACCAAGCGGCTGCGGCGGACCGCACGCGACCTCGGCCAACCCGAGACACGTCAGGGCGCCGGTCTGATCGACGCCGGCCTGGCGACCGAAGCCGCCGCGACTAAGTAGTTCTAACGATGATCACGCTGCAGGGCGCGTGATGGGAGACGTTGTTGGGGACGCTGCCAAGCAGGAAACGGCGAGCCCCCGTCATGCCCTTGTTGCCGACCACGATCAGGTCGGCTTTGGTCTCTTCGGCGACGTTGAGGATCCCCTCGGCGGGGTCGCCCTCGACCGGGTGCGTCTGCACCTCGATCCCCTCTTTGCGAGCCGCTGCGGCGGCGGCATCGAGGACCAGGTTGACGTCCTCGCGCGGGCCAATCTCGTACTGGACGTCCGCCGGCGCACCTTCCTTCTCACCTTCGACCTGCCGCTTGGAGATCGGGGCGTAGGCGCTGACGATGCTGAGCTGAGCGCCGGCGAGTTTGGCGAGGTCAACAGCCTGGCGGACCGCCTCGGCGGCCGTCTCCGACCCATCGGTCCCAACCACGATGCGAGTGAACACGCCGCCTCCTCTGCTCGGTCGCTGAACGAGGGCCGATACTAACGGGAGTCGTGGGCGCGAACGGGCAGGCCACGGAAGCCGTCGCCGAGGATTTCGGTCGGCGTCGTCGTCAAGCGGTAGATCGCGATCGCCATCGAGGCGAGCAGGCAGATCAGCAAGATCGCCATTCCGGCTTTCCAGAGAGCAGGCATTAGGCTGATCTCATCATGGAGAAGGTCGCCGATGGGCTCTGGCTGCTGCGCGGGGATACGCGCAAGGCGATGAACATCTACTTCCTCGAGGACGGCGATGGCGTGGTGCAGTTCGACGCCGGCACCAAGGCGATGGTCAAGGCCACGCGGACAGCGGGCCAGCAGCTCGGCGGGATCAAGCGGGTGGTGCTCGGTCATGCCCACGCGGATCACCGCGGCACCGCGCCCTCGCTGGGCGCACCGGTCTTTTGCCACGCCGACGACGTCGCCGAAGCCGAAAGCGACGCGGCGGTTGCTCCTTACATGGAAATCTCCGAGCTGCCCGTGCCCGCTCGCTGGCTCTATCCACTGCTGCTCAAACGCTGGGATGGCGGCGCGGTCCAGATAGCCGGCACGGTCGCCGAGGGCGACGAGGTGGCGGGCTTTCGCGTCCTCCACTTCCCCGGCCACGCACCCGGCCTGATCGGCCTCTGGCGCGAGAGCGACGGGCTGGCGATCGTCAGCGACGTGATCTACCTGATCGACTCGACCAAGATGGGACGGCCCTTGCCCAAGGGCGAGGCGAGCGTTCCCCACCCCGCCTGGAACTGGGATCACGCCAAAGCGAAGGAGTCGATTCGCAAGCTGGCGGCGCTCGAACCGGCCCTGGTCTGCACCGGGCACGACGAGCCGCTTCGCGGCGACAACCTGCGCCCGACCCTGGAACGGGCGGCGGAGAAGTATTGAGCCGAGGCGGCGCCGCCGGGCCCCGCTGCCATAGTTTCCGCCCCTGATGATCGGGACCTACGCCTCGGCGGCGCTGATCTGCGGCGCTTCGCTGCTGGTCGGGCGCGCAATCCTCGGCCTCACCGGTGGGGGCGAGTCGCGGCGCTGGCTGGCGCCTGCGGTCGGCTTCGGCGCCGTCCTGACGGTGACCGGCTTTCTCGCCAGGGCGCCCGGCCACGCGACCACCGCGACGCTGGGCCTGATCGCCCTCGTCATCGCCGCGGCCGCCCTGCTCTGGTGGCAACCCCGGCGCGAGGCCGGCGCATCGCTGCTGCGCGAGGGCTGGCCGGTGGCGCTGCTCGTCGCCCTCCTCTTCTCGATCCCGTTCGCGGTCAGCGGCCGTTGGGGGATCATCGGCGTCGGCTTCAACAACGACCTCGGCCTGCACCTGGCCTGGGCCGAGTGGCTGCGCAGCGGCCTCGGCCCCGCGCCCGAAGCCGGCTACCCGCTGGGCCCGCACGCGCTGGCGGCGGCGATCGCGGCGCTGCCGGGCATCGGCCTCGGCCAGGCCTTCGTCGGCGAGATCTTCGCGATCGGCATCCTCACCGCGCTGGTCACGCTGACCGCGCTCGACGACCTCGGGCCGGCGCGGCGGGTGTTCGCCGCGGCCCTGGTCGCCATCCCCTACCTCGGTGCCTCCTACTTCGCCCAGGGCGCCTTCAAGGAGACCGGCGAGGCGTTGTTCGTACTCGCCTTCGCTCTCCTCCTCCACAACATCGAGCGCCAACAGGGCAACGGCGAGCGAGCGCCGGCGCTCGGCTCGGCGATCGTCGGCCTCACCCTGGTGACGGGGGTCTTCTTCTCCTACAGCTTCGCCGGGCTCGCCTGGCCGGTGGCGATCTTCGCCCTCTGGGCCCTCACCCTGCCGGCGCTGCGCCGGGCCCTGGCGCCGCGGGCGTGGCTGTCGACGCTGCGCCAGCCGGCGACGCTGCTGATCATCGCCGTACTGGGCGCCCTCGCCGTGCTCACCGTCGTCGGCCCCTACGCCTTCATCCACGGCTTCAACCGGGTCGCCGGCACCAACACCTACGGGCCGGTCTCGCCGATCGAGGTGCTCGGCATCTGGCCGACCTCCAACTACCGGCTCAGCGCCGCCGGTGGCGCCCAGCTGACCGGTTTGGCAACGGCGATCGCGGCGGTGGCGGTCCTGTTCGGCGGGGTCTGGTGGCTGCGCCGGCGCAACTACGCGGTGCCGGTTGCGCTCGCCGCCTGCACCGTCCTCTACCTCGCGGCGCTGGCGAGCAGCGGCGAGTACTCGCAGGCGAAGGCGCTGATGATCGCCGCCCCGCCGGCAATGCTGATCGCGATCCGGCCGCTGCTCTTCGAGCTGGGGCGGCGCAGCAGCGCGCGGCTGGCCTGGGCCGCCCTGGCGGTGGTCTTCGTCGCCGGCGCCGTCTACTCGAGCCTGTTGGTCCTACGCGACGCACCAATTGGGCCGCCGGGGCACGGATCCGAGCTGCAGGCGTTCATGCCCGTTCTGCGCGGCGAACCGGTGCTCTACGCCGGCCAGGACCGCTACGCGGCTTACGAGCTGATGGGGGCCGACACGCACGTGCCCCTGGTCGAGTTCCCCGACGCCGACGTCTCCCCCAACCCGGAAAAGCCGTTCGATACCGGCGACGCCTACAGCCCAATTGACTTCGACTCCTTCTCCAAGGGCACGCTCGATCGCTTTCCTTACGTGGTCACGGGCCGCGCCGCCTGGAACAGCGAAGCGCCGCCCAACTTCCGCCGCGTCGCCGAAACCCCCTCCTACGTGCTCTGGAGGCGAGTCGGGCCGACGCCGGAGGACAGGCATGTACTGCTCGAGGGCACCGAGGCGGGCGCGAAAGTGAATTGCGCCTCCCCTGAGCTCGGCATCCTCACCGCCAACCCTGGCCGTGCGGGCCTCTTCCCCGAGACGACGATCGGGTCGAAGGCCAGCTGGAGCCCGGACTCCACCCTGCAGAACGGCGAGCGAGCATCGCAGGCGCTGGACCTGCCACGCGGACGCTGGCGGCTCTCGCTTCAGTACTTCTCGCCCTTTGAGCTGACCCTCAGCGCGCCCGATTTCAAGCAGCCACTGGCGGCGGCGCAGGACGGTCAGCGCCCGAGCACGATCAGCCTCGCCAGCAACGGCCAGTTCTGGCCGGCGGGCACCGTTGACAGTCCCGGGGGACAGGTCCACTTCACCGTCACCGCTGCCGAGGCGAGCACGCTGCAGCGTCTCAGCGGCTACTCCGGCAGTGCCCAGCTCGGCGAGCTGGTCGCCGTACGGGCAGCTCCCCACCGCAGGGTGTCGCTCGCCGCCAGCTGCGGCAGCTGGCTCGACTGGTTTGAAGCCGAAGAAGTTCCCTAGAAGCTAGGAGGCGACCTTCGACGCCATCCGCTCCGGGGATACCCGGACCACGTCCCAGACGAGGCCAACCTTCTCGAGCGAGTCGATGACCACGGCGGAGAGGTCGAACTGCCAGCGGCCGAGGCCGTGGGTGGCGGAGGTGGGGAAGGCGTGGTGGTTGTTGTGCCAGGCCTCGCCGAAGGTCGGGATCGCGATCAGCGCCAGGTTGCGCGACTCGTCCGTGGTCTCGAAGTCGCGGTTGCCGAAGACGTGGCAGAGCGAGTTGATGCTGTAGGTGAAGTGGTGCAGGACGAAGACTCGGACGAGGCCGCCCCAGAGAAGGCCGGTGAGCCCGGCGAAGAGCGTGCCGCCGATCACCCAGCCGAGCGCGAAGGGCAGCATCAGCCCACCGATCGCCCAGTAGAGGAAGGTACGGTCGACCCAGTTGATCGTCGGGTCTTTGATCAGGTCCGGCGCGAAGCGCTCCTTGTTGCCGCGCTGGGTGTGGATGAAGAGCCAACCCATGTGGGCGTGGAAGAGGCCGCGCATCGCTCCGCTCCAGCCGTGGCCGTGATCGACGTGGGGGCTGTGCGGGTCCCCCTCTTCGTCGGAGAAGGCGTGGTGCTTGCGGTGGTCGGCGACCCAGGAGATCACCGGTCCCTCGATCGCCGCCGAGCCGAGAATCGCCAGCAAACCGTGAAGCCACTTCTTCGCCTTGAAGCTGCGATGGGTGAGGTGGCGGTGGAAGCCGACGGTGATCCCCAGCCCGGTGAACAGGTACATGCCGAGGAAGAGGAAGACGTCGCTCCAGTGCAGGGCCTTGCCCCAAACCTGCCAGCCGGCGAGCCCGAGCGCGACGAAGGGCACCAGCGTGACCAGGCCGGTGATGATGCGATCGCGGGTCTCGTTGGCGACCGGCTGAATATCTGAGGGAAGAACGCCGCTGCTTTCCATTCGGAGTGGCGATCATACGGACTGGGGTCCACGGGAAAGGTAAAGTCGTGGCGCCTTGGCTTTCTCCAGCACCGCTCCCCTGCGCCGCGAGATCGAGGCGCGTATCCCGAAGCGACCCTTCAGCGTCGAGTTCTGGGATGGGACCCGGCTGTCCTCGACCGAGGGCGACGGGCCGACCTTCTACGTGCGCTCCTCCCGCGCCGCCGCCCATCTGCTGCGAGCGCCGGGGCAGCTCGGCCTCGGCCGCGCCTACGTCAGCGGCGAGATCGAGGTCGACGACATGGACGCCGTGATCGCCCTGCTCGACGAGTGGGAGCCGCCCACGCTGGAAGGTGCTGACAAGCGCGCACTGCTGCTGGGCGCGGTGCGGGCGGCCGGGATCGCGAAGCCGCCGCCCCGGCCCCAAGCCGAGCTGCGCCCCAGTGGCAAGCGCCACAGCAAGGAGCGCGACGCCCGCGCCGTGCGCCACCACTACGACGTTTCCAACGACTTCTTCGAGCTCTTCCTCGGCGAGACGATGGTCTACAGCTGCGCGATCTTCTCGCGCGGTGCGACGACCCTGAAGCAGGCGCAGGAAGAGAAGCTGGAGACGGTTGCCCGCAAGTTGGCGCTGAAGGAGGGTGATCGCGTGCTCGACGTCGGCTGCGGCTGGGGAGGCTTCCCGCTCTGGGCGGCGACCAAGCACGGGGCCAGCGTGGTCGGCATCACCCTCTCCGCCCCGCAGGCCGAGAAGGCGCGCCAACGGGCCGAGCAGGCCGGGGTCGCCGACCGGGTCGAGATCCACGTCATGGACTACCGCGACCTCGTCGGCGAGCGCTTCGACGCGATCGCCAGCATCGGCATGGTCGAGCACGTCGGCGCCTCGCAGATCGACGTCTACGCCCAGACCCTCGCCGACCTGCTCGGGCCGGGCGGACGGCTGCTCAATCACGGCATCACCCGCCTGCGCCACACCGACGCCGAGGCGGGTGCGTTCTCGGAGCGCTACGTCTTCCCCGATGCCGCCCCCCTGCACCTTTCACGCAACCTGATGGCGCTCGAACGGGCCGGTTTCGTCACTCACCACGTCGAGGACTTTGCGCTCGACTACGCCGAGACCCTGCGCCACTGGGCCAAAAACCTCGACGACAACCTCGACGAGGCGATCCGCCTCGCGGGACCGGAACGGGTCCGGGTCTGGCGCCTCTATCTGCGCGCCGCCCGCAACGGCTTCCTCTCCGGCTTTACCTCGATTTACCAGGCCCGCTGCAGCCTGGGGTGATCAAGCGGGAAAGTCCCGCTCGACCGTTTCCAGCACCCAGTCGGCGCCAGCGCCATCCAGCTGCTCCACCGAGTAGCTGCCGGTCGCCACGCCGACGACCTTGATCCCGGCGCCGTGACCGGCGACGACGTCGCGCGGGGTGTCACCGATGGCGATGCAGGCGCCGTCGCTGAGCGTGCCGCCGGAGACCAGTGCGCCGCGGTTGAGGGCGGCCTCGGTCAGCTCGGTGCGGTCGGCCGAGTCGGAGCCGTAGCCGCCGAAGCTGAAGAAGCGGTTGAGGCGGGCGCGGGCGAGCTTGATGTGGGCCGCCGCCTCGATGTTGCCGGTGACCAGGCCGAGCAGGGTTCCGCTGTCGATGAGGCGGTCGAGCAGCTCCTCGACCCCGGGCATGACCCGGTAGCCGGGCGACTCGGCGACCGTGTCGGGGAGGTGCTTGAGGTAGGAGCCGATCGCTTTCGAGCGCTCTTCCTGCGTGCCCTCGCGGCCGATCACCTCGCGGAAGATGATCGCCGCGATCTCGGGGTCGGTCATGCCCGCATCGGTGTGCTCGGCGACGTTGGCCTCGACCCCGTGCAGTTCCTCGAAGGCGCGCTGCCAGGCGACCCCGCCGGCACCGCCGGTGACCAGGATCGTGCCGTCGATGTCGAAAAGGACGGCGCGGATCGCCTCAGCTTCACTCACTGAGCAGCTCCTTCTGGGAGAGCCAGTAGAGCAGGCCGAGCGCCGGCAGAACGATGACCCCGGCGAAGAGGAAGACGATGATCACCGAGGTCAGGGTGTCGGTTGGCGCCGCCGCCTCGGAGATCGTCAGCGAGGTCGGCAGCAGGTAGGGGAACTGGGCCACGCCCCAGCCCCAGATCACCGCGATCACGGCTCCGCCGGCCAGCGGGCGCAGTGGCCAAGGCGGGGTGCCGGAGCGCCGGGCCATCCTCAGCAGGATCGCGAGTACGCCCAGTCCGCAAAGGGCGGAGAGGATCACCAGCGGCAGGCCCTGGTCGATCAGCCGGTCGAAGACGTAGCGGGTTTCGGCGTGCAGCTCGACCAGGCCGAAGACCGCGGCGGCGCCGGCGAAAGCTGCGGCAGCCAGGGCGCGGTGGGCGAAGTAGCGCTGCATCTCATCGTCACCTCTGCGGCTGGCGTCGCCGATCAGGAAGACTGCCGCCAGGTAGGCACCGCTGGCGACGAACATTGCCCCGGTCAGCAGGGGCAGCGGCTGCAGCCAGCTGGAGAAGGCGGCGCCGTTGCCATCGGCGGGCACGTTGCCATCGGCGACCGCGCCGACGACCGTGCCCATGAAGAAGGGGGTGAGCAGCGAGGAGATCGCGAAGGTGGCGCCGGCGGCGCGGCGGCCGGAGAGGCCCTCGATCGACTTGCGGAAGGCGAAGCCCGAGCCGCGCAGGACGATGCCGAGCGCGGCCAGCGCGATCGGCACGTAGAGCGTCGTCATCACGGCGCTGAAGGCGGGCGGGAAGGCGGTCCAGAGGACGACGAGGATGAAGATCAGCCAGACGTGGTTGGCCTCCCAGACCGGGGTCAGCGATTGCTGGATCACGGCCCGCGGCCGCTCGCCGCGCTCGGCCCCGCCGGCGACGAGGTCCCAGAAGCCGCCGCCGAAGTCGGCGCCGCCGAAGAGGGCGTAGAAGGTCGCCCCGAGCCAGAGGATCGCGGCGCAGATGTCGGCGCGGGTCACGGGCCGGCCTCCGTCGGCGGCGCGTAGGGCGTACCGTCCTCGACCTCCGCGCCGCCCTCGCGCCAGCGGCGCGACATCGAGCGCAGGATCATGATCGCGATCGTCCCGATCGCCGCGTAGACGAGCAGCACCAGGGCGAAGCTGAACCAGAGCCCGTCGGCCTCGGTCACAGCTTCGGAGGTGCGCATGTAGCCCTGCACGATCCAGGGCTGGCGGCCGACCTCGGTGACGATCCAGCCGCACCAGAGGGCGAGGACCGCCCCTGCCCCGGAGACCGCGACCGCGCGCAGGAACCAGGGTGTACGCGGGATCTCGCGGCGGCGCCACCAGACGAAGGCGAGCCAGGCGCCGAGGCCGAGCAGGGCGGTGCCGATGCCGACCATCGCGTCGAAGGCGAGGTGCAGCAGGGTGTTGGCGGGCGGGCGTTCGTCGACCGGGATGTCCTCGAGCCCGATCACCTTGGTGTCGGCACTGAAGCCGACCAGGAACGAGTCGAGGTCGGGGATCGGGATCGCCCCCTTGACCCCGTCCTCGGTGCAGATGCCGCCGACGTACTCGGTCTGATGGGTGCCGGTCTCCTGGATGCACTCCATGCCGGCGAACTTGGCCGGCTGGTGGTCGGCTACTTCGCGCGCCGCGGTGTCGCCGACGAAGAGCTGGATCGGCGTCGCGATGCAGGCGATCGTCAGCGGGATCAGCAGGCCGAGCCGGTGCAGGCGGTCGCGGCGGCCCTTGAGCATGCCGACGGCGTAGATCGAGGCAACCAGGAAGCCGGTGACCATGTAGGCGGCGAGGATCATGTGCGGCACCTCGTAGCCGGTCGCCGGGTTGAAGAGCACCTGCGCCGGGTTGGTGTCGACGACTTTGCCGGCAGCATCGAGGACGAAGCCCTGCGGCTGGTTCATCCAGGAGTTGGCGGCGACCACTGCAAAGGCGCCGCCGATGCCGGTGATCACCATCGGCACCCCCGACCAGAAGTGGGCCCAGCCGGAAAGCCGTTTCCAGCCGTAGATGTAGATCGCCAGGAAGATCGCCTCGACGAAGAAGAAGATCCCCTCGATCGCGAAGGCGATGCCGAAGGCGGCGCCGAAGCGGTCCATGAAGTGCGGCCAGAGCAGGCCGAACTCGAAGCTGAGCACGGTGCCGGTAACGGCGCCGACCGCAAAGGTCACCGCCATCGCCTTCGACCAGCGCCGGGCCAGCTCCATCGCCGCGTCATCGCCGCGCTTGAGGCCGAGGTAGTTGGCGACCAGGATCGTCGCCGGCAGGGCCACCCCAAGGCAGGAGAGGACGATGTGAAAGCCGAGGGTGAAGGCCATCTGCTCACGGGCGGCGAGCAGGTTCGATGCCGACGCCGCCAGTGGGAGCGGGTCGAGCGAGAGCATGTGGGCGAGCCTACTCTCCGCGGCGGGCGCTGCGGTAGCGCCGGATCAGCGCGTTGGTCGAGCTGTCATGGCGGAGCTTCGGCTCCTCGTCGGCTTCGAGCTCGGGGATGATCGCGACGGCTAGCGCCTTGCCCAGCTCGACCCCCCACTGATCGAAGGAGTCGATACCCCAGATCGCTCCCTGGGTGAAGACGCTGTGCTCGTAGAGGGCGACCAGGGTGCCGAGCGTGTGCGGGTCGAGGCGCTCGGTGAGGATCGTGTTGGAGGGGCGGTTGCCCTCCATCACCCGGTGCGGGACGACGTTCTCCGCCGTGCCCTCGGCACGAACCTGCTCGGCCGTCTTGCCGAAGGCCAGCGCCTCGCTCTGGGCGAAGACGTTCGACATCAGCAGGTCGTGATGATTGCCGAGCGGGTTGTTCGATTGGAAGAAGCCGATGAAGTCGCAGGGGATCAGGCGCGTGCCCTGGTGGATCAGCTGGTAGAAGGAGTGCTGGCCGTTGGTCCCCGGCTCGCCCCAGAAGATCGCGCCGGTGTCGTAGTCGACATGAGCTCCATCCAGCGTGACGTGCTTGCCGTTGGACTCCATCGTCAGCTGCTGCAGGTAGGCGGGGAAGCGGTGCAGATACTGGTCGTAGGGGAAGACGCCGCAGGTCTGGGCGCCGAAGAAGTCGCCGTACCAGACGCTCAGCAGCCCCATCAGGGCCGGCAGGTTCGAGGCCAGCGGGGCCGTGCGGAAGTGCTCGTCCATCGCGTGGAAGCCGGCCAGCATCTCCTCGAAGCGCGCGGGGCCGATCGCCAGCATGGTCGAGAGGCCGATCGCCGAGTCCATCGAGTAGCGACCCCCCACCCACTCCCAGAAGCCGAACATGTTGTCGGTGTCGATGCCGAACTTCGAGACCTCCTCGGCGTTGGTCGAGACGGCGACGAAGTGCTTGGCGACGGCGGACTCGTCGCCGCCGAGACCCGCCAGCGACCACTCGCGGGCGCTGTGGGCGTTGGTCATCGTCTCCAGCGTGGTGAAGGTCTTCGAGGAGATGACGAAGAGGGTCTCCTCGGGGTCGAGGTCACGGGTCGACTCGGCGAAGTCGGTGCCGTCGACGTTGGAGACGAAGCGGAAGGTCAGCTCGCGGCGCGAGTAGTGGCGCAGTGCCTCGTAGGCCATCACCGGGCCGAGGTCCGAGCCGCCGATGCCGACGTTGACGACGTAGCGGATCGGCTTGCCGGTGTGGCCGGTCCACGCGCCCGAGTGGACGCGCTCGACGAAGGCGGCCATGCGGTCGAGCGTCTCGTGCACCTCTTTGACCACGTCGACGCCGTCGACGATCAGCGAGCGCCCGCGCGGCATCCGCAGCGCCACGTGCAGCACGGCGCGGTCCTCGGAGACGTTGATGTGCTCGCCGGCGAACATCGCTTCGCGGCGCTCCTCGACTCCACACTCCTTGGCCAGCTGGCCGAGCAGCATCACCGTCTCGTCGGTGATCCGGTTCTTGGAGAAGTCGAGGTGCAGGCCGGCACCGTCGGCGATGAGGCGCTCGCCGCGCGCCTGATCGGCGGCGAAGAGGTCGCGCAGGTGCTCGCCCTCGATCTGGGCGAAGTGCTGCTCGAGCGCCGCCCAGGCGGGCCGCTGGCGCAGCGCCGGCGCTGCGCTCACGCGCGGGCCCCGGCCTGCGACTCGATCGTCTTCAGCATCTCGTCCCACGACTTGGCGAAGGCATCCTTGCCCTCCTCCTGCAGCCGCTTGGCAAGCGCGTCGACATCGATGCCGGCATCGCCGAACTTCGCCAGCACCTGATCGCAGTCGCCGCCGTCGGCGGGAACCAAATCGCCGACCTCGCCGTGATCGGCAAAAGCGTGCAGGGTCGGCTCCGGCATCGTGTTGACCGTGAAGGGCGAGGCGAAGCCCTCGATGTAGAGGGTGTCGGAGGCGTCGGGGTCCTTCGTCCCGGTGCTTGCCCAGAGCAGGCGCTGCGGCCGGGCGCCCTCGTTCATCAGGCGCTGAGCCCGCGGCGAGTCGAGCAGCTCGCGGTAGGCGCGGTAGGCCTGGAAGCCAATCGCCAAGCCGAGGCGGTTGTGCAGCTCGTCGGGCACCTCAGTGGCGACGGCGACGTCCCAGCGGCTCATGAAGATCGAGGCCACGGAGGCGATGTCGGCGCTGAGCCCGGCCTCTATCCGCCGCTCGATTCCCTTCATGTAGGCGTCGGCCGCGGCGAGGTACTGCGCCGCGTCGAAGAGCAGCGTGACGTTGATCGGGATGCCGGCGAAGATCGACTCCTCGATCGCCGTCAGGCCGGCCTCGGTGCCCGGAATCTTGATGAAGAGGTTGTCGCGCTCCGCCTTGGCGTGCAGCTCGGCGGCCTCCTCGATCGTCGCTTGGGCGTCGTCGGCGATCAGCGGCGAGACCTCGAGCGAGCAGAAGCCGTCGAGGCCGCCGGTGCGCTCGTGGACCCCCTTGAAGAGGTTGGTCGCGTCGCGCAGGTCGGCGAGGGCGAGCTCGAAGAAGATCCGCTCGGTCGGGGTGGCGCCGATTCCCTCCTCGGTAATGGCGCTGGCGCTGAGCTCGGCGATCTGCTCGTCGTAGGCGTCGCCGCCCGAGATCGCCTTGTCGAAGATCGTCGGGTTGGAGGTGAGGCCGGTGACCGAGAGCTCCTCGATGTAGCCCTGCAGGGTGCCGTCGGCCAGCATCGTGCGGGTGATGTTGTCGAGCCAGAGACTCTGGCCAATGTCGTGCAGCTTCGCGGTCGACTTCATGAGAGCAGCTCCTTTGCAGCTTCGGCCACCTTGTCGGGGGTGAAACCGAACTTGGTTTGAACGTCCTTCAGCGGCGCCGAGGTGCCAAAGGTGTGCATCCCGACCTTGACGCCATCAGTTCCAACGTAGCGATCCCAGCCCAGCGTCGAGGCCTCCTCGACCGAGACCCGCGCGGTGACGTTTAGCGGCAGTACCTCGTCGCGGTAGGACTCGTCCTGGCGGTCGAAGAGCTCGCAGCAGGGCATGCTGACCACACGCGAGCGGATCCCCTCGGCGAGCAGCTCCTCGTGCGCCGAGAGGGCCAGCGCCACCTCGCTGCCAGTAGCGATCAGGATCACCTCGGGGTCGCCCTCGGCATCGGCCAGCACGTAAGCACCGCGGTGCAGGCCCTCGGCCGAGGCGTACTTGGAGCGGTCGAAGACCGGCACGTTCTGGCGGGTGAGGATCAGGGCGACCGGCTGGTGCGTGCGGTCGATCGCCGCCCGCCAGGCCTCGGCGACCTCGTTGGCGTCGGCGGGGCGGATCACGTCGAGGCCGGGGATCGCCCGCAGCGAGGCGAGCTGCTCGACCGGCTGGTGGGTCGGGCCGTCCTCGCCGAGGCCGATCGAGTCGTGGGTGAAGAGGTGGATCACCGGCAGCTCCATCAATGCCGAGAGGCGGATCGCCGGCCGGGCGTAGTCGGAGAAGGTCAGGTAGGTCGACCAGAGCGGGCGCAGCTTGGTGAGCGAGAGCCCATTGGAGATCGCCGCCGACTCGTGCTCGCGGATGCCGAAGTGGAGCTGGCGGCCGGCATAGGCCCCGGGCTCGAAGTCCTCGGCGCCGTCGAACTTGAGCCGCACCGAGGTCGAGTCGGTGAGGTCGGCGGAGCCGGCCAGCAGCCAGGGCAGGCGGGCACCGATCGCGTTCTCGACCCGCTGTGAGGCCTTGCGGGTCGCGATCCCCTTCTCGTCGGGATCGAAGCTGGGGATGTCGGCGTCCCAGCCGGCGGGCAGCTCGCGCCTCTGCTGCGCCTCGACCTCGGCGGCGAGGTCGCCGTTCTCGTTCGCGTAGGTACTCAACAGCTCGCTCCAAGCGGCGCTGAGCTCGGCTCCGCGCACGCCGATCCCGGCGGCGAAGTGCTCGCGCACCCCGTCGGGGACGAGGAACTGGGCGTCCTCGGGCCAGCCGTAGGCGCGCTTGGTCTCGCGCACCTCCTCCTCCCCCAGCGGTTCGCCGTGGGCGGCGGAGGTGTCGACCTTGTGCGGCGAGCCGTAGCCGATGTGGCTGTCGACGATGATCAGCGTCGGCCGCCCCTCCTCCCCCTTGAACTCCTCGAAGGCGGTGGCGATCAGGTCGGTGTCGTTGGCGTCGCCGACCCTGGTGACGTTCCAGCCGTAGCCCATGAAGCGGGCGGCGACGTCGTCGTCGTAGGCGAGGTTGGTCTTGCCGTCGATCGTGATGTGGTTGTTGTCGTAGACCCAGCAGAGGTTGTCGAGCTTGAGGTGGCCGGCGATCGAGGCGGCTTCGTTGGAGACGCCCTCCATCAGGCAGCCGTCGCCCGCGATCGCGTAGACGTCGAAGTCGAAGAGCTCGAAGCCGGGGCGGTTGTAGCGGGCGCCCTGCCACTTGCCGGCGATCGCCATGCCGACCGAGGTGGCGACGCCCTGGCCGAGCGGGCCGGTGGTGGTCTCGACGCCGGAGGTCCAGCGATACTCGGGGTGGCCGGGGGCGCGCGAGTCGAGCTGGCGGAAGCTCTCGATGTCGGCGAGCGAGACGGCGGGATCGCCGACGACCTCGTAGTCGGGATCGACCGCCTTCACCCCGGCCAGGTGGAGCAGCGAGTAGAGCAGCATCGAGGCGTGGCCGGCGGAGAGGACGAAGCGGTCGCGGCCGGGCCAGATCGGGTCGGCGGGGTCAAAGCGCAGGAAGCGCTGCCAGAGCGTGTAGGCGAGCGGGGCCAGAGCCATCGGCGTGCCGGGGTGACCGGAGTTCGCCTTCTGGATCGCGTCGATCGAGAGGGTGCGGATCGTGTTGATGCAGAGCTGGTCGAGGTCGCGATCCATGCCTCTCGATCCTATTCCCCGCGGCCCCCGTCCCTGCGAACGGCCGGTGTGCTCAGGGCTCGATTCGGGTCACCGTGCCGTCGCCGTTGTTGGCGACCCAGACGGCTTCTTCACCGACTACTACCGCGCCGGGATCGTCGCCGACGCCGATCGGGCCGCCGATCACCTCGGCGCTGGAGAGGTCGATGCGGCTGACCGAGTCATCGGCGGCACTGGCGACCCAGACGGCGCTGGTGCCGGCGTCAATCCCGCCAGGCCGTTCACCGACCTCGATCGGATCGCCGAGGATCGAGTGCGTAGCCGGGTCGACGCGGGTGACGGTGGTCGAGCGGCTGTTGGCGACCCAGACGAGGCCGTTGCCGACGGTGATGCCGGCGGGACCGCGCCCGGCGAGGATCGACTGGCCGACCGACATCGTGCCGAGGTCGATGCGGCGCACCGTCGCGGTCGTGGCGCTGCTGACCCAGAGGCCGCCGGCGCCGACAGCGAGCCGCAGGGGAGCGGCCTGCGGCGCGAGGTCGCGCTTGGCGATACGGGCGCCGCGCGCGTTGATCGCGGTCACCCCCGCGCCTTTTTCGTCGGCGACCCAGACGCGACCGCCGCCAAAGGCAAGCGGCCCAGGGCTGCCGCCGACTGCGACCCGGTCGAGCACGCTGCCGCTGCCGGGATCGATCCGGAGGACCTCGCCGCGGCGCGAATCGGACACCCAGACCGAGCCGGCACCGACAGCGACGCCAGAGATGCCAACACCCAGTTGCTCGGGCTTGCCCACGACCGCCTGCTCCTGCGGGTCGATCCGCGTCAGCGTGCCGTCGCGGCCGCTGGTCGCCCAGACCGCTCCCTCCCCCGTGGCGAGGCGCAACGGGCCTTTGCCCACCGCGATCGGGGCCGAGACGGAGACGTTGTTGCCGCCGAAGATCAGGAAGACCAGCGCAACCGCCCCAGCCGCCAGCGCGATCCCCGCGCCAAGCCACTGCCTTGCTTTGGCGGTCAGGCGCCGGCGTCGCTTTGGCGAGTCATCGATGCGCCGCGTCGGCTGCTCGTCGCGGGCCGAGAGCACCCGGGTCGCGGCCGGCGTCGCGCCCTCGCGCTCGCCGGCGGCGGCGAGCAGGGCACCGGCGGAGCGGTAGCGATCGCTTGGGTCCTTCGAGACCGCGCGCTCGATCACGGTGTCGATCCCCTTCGGGACCTGCGGCTCGGTGTCGGCCTCCTTGCGGGCATAGGGGACGATCCCGGTCAGCGCCTCGTAGAGGACGCAGCCGAGCGCGTAGATATCTGCCTCGGGCCCAACCCGCTCGCCGCGCCACTGCTCCGGCGCCATGTATTCGACCGTGCCGACGACCGAGGCGCCGCTGCCCGACCCGGTCTCCGCGTAAGCCTTGGCGAGGCCAAAGTCCGAGAGGTAGGCGCGCTCGCCTTCGATCAGGATGTTGTGTGGCTTGACGTCGCGATGGACGATGCCGGCGGCGTGCGCGGCATCGAGCGCTTCGGCAACCTGGGCAAGCAGGTGAATCGCCCGGCCCGGCTCGAGTGGCCCCTCGCGATCGATCAGCTGGCGCAGGTCACCGCCCTCGATCAGGCGCATCGCGACGATCAGCTCGCCGTCGTCCTCGCGGGCGTCGTAGACCGGGACCACGGCGGGGTGCTCCAGCTGGGCGGCGAGGCGCGACTCGCTGAGGAAGCGGCGGCGGAATTTCTCGTCGCCGGCCAGCTCGCCGGCGATCACCTTGAGCGCCACCGGCCGGTCCAGCGCCAGCTGCGTCGCCCGGTAGACGACGCCCATGCCACCACGGGCGATCAGGGCGTCGATCCGGTAGCCGGCGAGCGTCGATCCAATCGAGGTTCTCCCACGCCGCGGTTATACCGCCGCAAAACGACGAAGGGCCCGCCCCGTGAGGAGCGAGCCCTTCGAGCTGGAGCCGGGGGGAGTCCTAACGCCGCACCGGCTGCCAGGTAATCACCGACCCAATCGTCGTCGCGGTCGAACCGCTTTCCAGCGCGAAGCCCGAGGCGAGCTGCGCGCTGCGGCGGCTGGCGACGTCGATCGCCGAGAGCGTCTCGGCTTCGTCGGTGGCGATGAACGCGGCGACCTTGCGTCCATCGGAGGAGAAGACCGAGTTGGTCGCGGAGTTGTCGGCGACCTCGCTCAACTTGTGGGCGCGGCCGGGGCCGATCTTCTTCACCCAGAGGCCTTGGTCGCGGCGGAAGAGCAGCATCTGCGCCGCTGGGGCGACGTCTTCGACGAAGGACGAGCCGGCACCGGCGACCAGGACCTTTACTTTGGTGCCGTTGCGGCGCATGGTGAAGATGTCGGCATAGGCGCCCGGGCCTTCGCCGCTCTGGCCGCGGCTGAAGACGATCCCGCCCTTGAAGTAACGGGGCGAGAACTCGTCGATGTGGCCGGTCTTGCTGAGGCGCGCCAGGCCGGCGCCGGACGGGCGCATCGAGTAGACGTCGTCGGCGAATCCGCCCCCGGTCTCGGCGATGCTGCGGACGAAGACGATCGTCTTGCCATCGGGCGAGAACGACGCTTCGTGCTCGTCGCCGGCGCTGGTGACGAGCGGGCGAGCGCTGCCGCCGAGGTTGACTCGGTAGAGGTCACGTGAACCGCCTGTGGTCGCGGCCCGCGCAAAGACGACGTAGTGGCCTTCCGGGTCGAACTGCGGCCGGCTGTCTGCCTCGGGCCCGGATGTCAGCTTGTGCTGGCCGGTGCCGTCCGCCCGCATCGCCCAGACGTCGCCGCCGCGGACGAAGGCGATCTTGCGCCCGTCGGCGGAGAAGTCGGGTTCGCTGTCGGTGGGGTCTTCGGTGAGCTGGTTAAGGCGACCGTCGCGTGCCGCGTAGAGGCCGCCCTCGGTTTTTTCGACTTTGGCGCCTTTTTCTTCTTCGACGCTGACGATCGCCCGTGAGAAGACGACCGCGCCTGAGTGACTGGCAGCGGAGGCGCCGGCGACCGGCATCAGGGCCAGGGCAAGGACGGTGAGCAGGAACTTGATCGAACGGTTGAGCATTGGACTCCCCTTTTCGGGTCGGTTGCATTTGCACAACCGATGCTCCGCTCGCGGGGCGTGCGCGCCAATGACGCCGGCGTCACCTATCGGGCCGGTTTTGGCCCGGTCCGGGTCAGCGGTCGAGACCGAGCTCGATTACGCGTGCGGCGATCAGGCGGGGACGATCGCGCCCCGACTCACCGGGGACCTCGAGCTTGGCGGCAAGTGCGTCGAGTCGGCGCTGCGCCGTGCGCTCGCTGACGTGCAGCACCTCGGCGATCTCTGCCCGGGTGGCGGGACGGCCGGCGAAGGCGCCCTCGCTGCGGTAGGGCGCGACCAGCGCCGCCGCGGTGGCCCGCTCCTCTTCGGTCAGCGCCACGCCGGGATCGCTGGCCGCCACGGTGCCACCGGCTCGCCCCGGAATCGGATCGGAGACTTCCAGTCGGTGGCCGCCGACGATCAGCGTGTCGCCGTCACGCAGGCGCCGCGGCCGCTCCAGCGGTTCGCCGTTGAGCGCCGTGCCGTTGCGGCTGTCGAGGTCGGTCGCCATCAGCACGCCGCCGCGGTTCTCGATCTCGAGGTGGTTCCAGGAAACGGCCTCGTCATCGATGTGGATCTCGGCCGCAGGGTCGCGGCCGACCACGGTGCGCTCCGCCGAGAGCGCCACCGACCTTGGCTCGCCGCCCTCGCCGGTCAACCAGATACGCGCGTCCATCTCGTCGCGAGCATAGAGTCCCGCCCGGTGACCGACGCCGACGCCGAGAAGCGCATCGCCGCCGAAGCGGCGGCGGAGCTGGTCGAGGACGGGATGACCGTCGGCCTCGGCACCGGCTCGACCGTCGCCCATCTGCTGCCGGCGCTCGCCGCCCGCGGCGTCAGCGGCATCCGCTGCGTCGCCACCTCGGTCGCCACCGAGGAACAGGCGCGGGGGCTGGGGATCCCGGTCGAGGAGTTCAGCCAGCTGCAGCGGCTCGACATCGCGATCGACGGCACCGACCAGGTAACGCCCGACGGCTGGCTGATCAAGGGCGGTGGTGGTGCCCACCTGCGCGAGAAGATCGTCGCCGCGGCGGCTGAGCGCTTCGTCGTCATCGCCGACTCGAGCAAGCCGGTCGACTCGCTCAGCGCTCCGGTGCCGCTCGAGCTCTTCGCCTTCGGAATCTCCTCGACGCTGGAGCGACTTGGCTCCGCAGTCGCCCTGCGCGACGTGCCGCGCACCCCCGATGACGGCCTGATCGCCGACTACGGCGGCCCGATCGGGGACCCGGCCGAGCTCGCCGCCCGGCTCGAGGCCGACGCCGGCGTTGCCGCCCACGGCCTTTTCCCGCCGGATATGGTGAGCGCGGTGCTGGTGGGGGCCGAGGGCACCGTCAGAAGCTTGTCCCTGAGCTAATCCGAGGAGACCAGATGAGTGACTTCACCGGGCTGGCGATCGCCGGCCGCGTTGCCACACCAAGCGACCCCGATTGGGACGAGGCGCGCCTCGCCTGGAACCTGGCCGCCGACCTGCGCCCCGAAGCCGTGGTCTTTGCCGAGAGCGCCGACGATGTGGCCAAGACGGTTCGCTTCGCCGCCGAGAACGAGCTCAGGGTCAGCGGTCAGGGGACTGGCCACGGCGCCGCCGCGCTGGCGCCGCTGGAGGGCACGATCCTGCTCAAGACCGAGCGCATGCGGGGCGTCGAGGTCGATCCCGAGGCGCAGACCGCCCGAGTCGAGGCCGGGGTGCTGGTCGCCGAGCTGAGCAATGCCGCGGGGGCGCACGGACTGAGCTCGATGCCAGGCTCCTCGCCCGACGTCGGCGTCACCGGCTTCACGCTCGGCGGTGGCCTCAGCTGGCTCGGGCGCCGCTACGGCTTCGCCTGCAACCGCGTGCAGGCGATCGAGCTGGTCAGCGCCGACGGCGAACCGCGCACGGTTGACGCCGAGAACGAGCCCGACCTCTTCTGGGCGCTGCGCGGCGGTGGTGGTGGCTACGCGATCGTCACCGCACTGCAGCTGCGCCTGATCCCGATTGCCGAGATCTACGCCGGCGCCCTGCTCTTCCCCGCCGAGCTCGGCGCCGACGCGGTGCGCGCCTACCGCGACTGGGCCGGCGGCGTCTCCGACGACGTCACCTCCGTGGTCCGCTTCGTCACCCCGCCGCCGATCCCCGACGTGCCCGAGCCGATCCGCGGCGTGCCGCTGCTGACGATCGACGGCGCCTGCATCGGCAGCCAGGCCGAGGGCGAGGCAATCGTGGCGCCTCTGCGCGAACTGGGCGAGACGATCATGGACACCTGGGGCCAGATCCCCGCCGCGGACCTCTGCCGAATTCACATGGACCCCGAGAACCCGGTGCCCGGCGTCGGCGAGGGAATGACGATCCGCGAGCTGCCCGACGAGGCGATCGACGCCTTTACCGGCCTCGCCGGACCCGGCTCGGGCTCGCCGCTGCTGCTCAGCGAGCTGCGCCACATCGGCGGCGCCCTCGGCCGCCCGGATCCGGACAGCGGCGCCCTCTCCCACCTCGAGACCGAGTACGTCATGTACAGCGTCGGCATGCCGATGACGCCCGAGTTGGGCGCGGCAATCCCCCAGCACCTGGCGAAAATCGAGCAGACGATGCAGCCCTGGGCCGGCGAAGGCTCCTACTACAACTTCACCGAACGCTCCTGCGACGCCGACGCGATCCTCCCCGCCGACGTCTGCGCCCGCCTCGCCGAGGTCAAGCGCGCGTGGGACCCCGACGGCATGATCGTCGCCAACCACTCTGTATCGCTGGAGACGGCTTAGCGCCGGGGCTACCGGCGCCAGGACCCAATATCAAGAGGGATCAGGCTCTCGAGGCGCTTTACCGCCGGGTCATCGGGGCCGACCAGATCAGAGATCGTCGCGGCGGCGGCATCGATGTCCTCGGGCGTCGCCTGGGCGATCGCCTCCATGTCGGCCCAGTCCTTGGTGCGGTCGAAGAATGCCTTGAAGATCGCCAGTGAGGCGCAGTCCAGCACCGGTATCTCGTGGCCGGCGAGCGGTACCCAGACGACTGACGAGGCAACCGCCTGGTGCAGAGGGACGTTGTTGAGGAAGACGTCGACCGGTGTGCCGTCCCAGTCGAGCCGCGCCTGGCCGTCGCGCTCAACCTTTGCGACGTCGTAGTCGGTCACCTTCACGCCGGAGGGCAGACAGGCAAGCGTCGGCCCGGCCTTGGCGGAATCGACGAAGATGTTCACGTCCAGGTCCCGCGTGCCGCGAGGCTCCTCGACACAGTAAGCGAGAGCAATCGCGCCGCCGAACGCATGGGGAATGCTGGCCTCCTTCAGCGAGCCGTGAATCGCGAGAAGCTTGTCGACGAGCTCACTCAAGCCGCGGGCCTCGCAGCCAGGCGATCGGGGAGGTGCGGGTAGTCGAGGTCGGCCCTTGGCCTGAAGGGCAGGGCCTCCGCCAGCTCGAGCACCTGGACGAGGATTCGCCCCGCGCGCTCGGCATCCACCGGTGGCTTACGACGATCGAGCTTCAGCTCCAACCCGCCCGCCGCCGCCAGCCGGGAAAGCGCATCTACACCCGGCTCCCGAGTGCCTTGGACGTAGGCATTGACGACGGAACGAGGCAGACCGGCCCGGCGCGCCAATTCAGCCTGGCTCAGTCCACTTTGTGCTCGTATTTGCTCTGCAAGCGAGTTTCCCGCTGCTGGCATAGGACCAATGTTAGCGAATTCGCTAACAACTATCGATGCCTAGGAACCAGCTTTACGACCCGCATCAACCGCCACGGCAAAGGCCTCGGCCTCGGCCTGGCGCTCGAGCGGCACCCAGATGTTGGTGATCACGGCGCCGAAGCCGATGCGGACGCGCTCCTCGTTGGCGCCGAAGAGCTTCTTCTTGTCGTCGCGGACGATCGTCGCCGGCTCCAGATTGGCGAGCGGGACGCGGTCCTGCTCGGCACCCCAGCGGAGGACCTGCAGGTTGCTGCCGTCGATTGCCAGAGCGCGGTCGTCGAGGCCCTCGAGTATCTGCATGCGGGCCAGCCTAGGGCGCGGCGGCCGCGTCGGCGACCACCGTCATCTTGGCGTTCTCGACCCGGCCTGCCGGGATCGAGGTGTCGCCGGCGAGCAACTTGGCGAGGGGCTCGACCTTTTTCGGGCCGGTGACGAGCCAGATGATCTGGCGAGCCTCGTTGAGGGCGGGATAGGTCAGGGTCATCCGGTGGTGGCCCTGATAGGCGGTCTCGGTCAGGGCGACGCGACGGTCGCTGACCTCGAGCACCGGATCGTCCGGCACCAGCGAGGCGGTGTGGCCGTCGGGGCCGAGCCCGAGGTGGACGCAGTCGAGCGGGTCGGGAAGCGTGTTTTCGTAGTCGCGGGCGGCGCCGTCGAGGTCACGCTGGGTGACCGGCATCGGTCGCAGCGTCGATTGGTGATCCATCGAGAGGCCGAGCACCATGTGGGTCAGGTTGCGGTCCTCGCTGCCGGGCGAGGCAAGCCGCTCGTCGACCTGGAAGAGCTCGGCGTTGGGCCAAGGCATCTCATCGATTTCACCGAGGATCGCCAGCATCGCCCAGGGGGTGCGGCCGCCGCTCATCGCCAGCGAGAAGACGTTGCGCTCGGCGACTGCGGCCGCGCCCGCTGCCGCGATCAACTCGGCGGCACGGCGCGCCGCCGCCTTCTCGTCGGCGCAGACCTCGAGCTCGATCGCCACGAGTCCGCCTAGGAGGGCTTCTCGTCGTGGCCGCCGAACTGCTTGCGCATCGCCGAGAGCACCTTGTCGGCGAAGTCATCGAGACCGCGCGAGGCGAAGCGCTCGTACAGGGCGGCGGTCAGAACCGGCGCCGGCACGCCCTCGTCGATCGCCGCGATCGAGGTCCAGCGACCCTCACCGGAGTCGGAGACGCGGCCCTCGAACTCGGCGAGGTCGGCGGATTCCTGCATCGAGGCCGCGGTCAGGTCGAGCAGCCAGGAACCGATCACGCTGCCGCGGCGCCAGACCTCGGTCACCTCGGGCAGGTCGAGGTCGTACTGGTAGTACTCGGGCTGCTCCATCGGCGCCGTCTCGGCATCGGCCTCGCGCTGGACCTTGCCGGCGTTGGCGTTCTTGAGGATGTTGAGGCCCTCGGCGTAGGCGGCCATCACGCCGTACTCGATCCCGTTGTGGACCATCTTGACGAAGTGCCCGGCACCGTTGGGACCGCAGTGCAGGTAGCCGTTCTCCGCCGGACCGGGCTCACCGGAGCGCCCCGGAGTCCGCTCGGCGGCCTCGACTCCCGGCGCCAGCGAGGCGAAGACGGAGTCGAGCCGCTGCACGGCGCCGTCGGGGCCGCCGATCATCAGGCAGTAGCCGCGGTCGAGGCCGAAGACGCCACCGCTGGTCCCGCAGTCGACGTAATCAAGCCCCTGCTCGCCCACCTTGGCGGCACGGCGGATGTCGTCGCGGTAGTAAGAATTGCCGCCGTCGATGATCGCGTCGCCGGAGTCGAGCACCGCCGCGACGTTCTCCACGGTCTTCTCGGTGATCTCACCGGCCGGGACCATCACCCAGACCGAGCGCGGGGCGCTCAACTTCGCCGCCAGCTCCTCGAGCGAGGCCGCTCCCTCGGCACCCTCGCCGGCGAGCTCGGAGACCGCGTCGGGGTTGACGTCGTAAACGACGAGGCGGTGGCCGTCGCGCATCAACCTTCGCGCCATGTTGGCCCCCATGCGGCCGAGCCCGACCATTCCCAGCTCCATGGCCGTAACCCTACGCGAGCCGGGCGATGACTGGCCGCATGGCCAACGGGTAGCCTGGCGAACGCATGCCCACGGCCGCAGCCAAGCACTCCGACGCCAACGCCGACGTGCTGACGATCTTCGGCATCAGCGGCGACCTGGCAAAGAAGATGACCTTCCGGGCGCTCTACCGGCTCGAGGCGCGCGGCAAGCTCAACTGCCCGATTGTCGGCGTCGCGATCGACGACTGGAGCACCGAGCAACTGCGCCAGCACGCCCACGACTCGATCGCCGCGACGGTCAGCGATCCCGACGACGATGTCTTCGGCCGCCTCGCCGCCCGCCTCTCCTACGTCCAGGGCGACTACGCCGATGCCTCCACCTTCAAGCAAGTGGGCGAAGCCATCGGCGAGGCCCGCAACCCGGTCTTCTACCTCGAGATCCCACCCTCGCTCTTCGCCACCGTGGTCCATGGGCTCGGCGACGCCGGCCTGACCGAGAACGCCCACGTCGTGATCGAGAAGCCCTTTGGCCACGACCTCGCCTCCGCCCAGGCGCTAAACGCCGACCTCTGCGAAGTCCTGGACGAGAAACAGATCCTGCGCATCGACCATTACCTCGGCAAGGAGCCGGTGATGGACATCACCTACCTGCGCTTCGCCAACTCGACCCTGGAGCCGATCTGGAATCGCGAGCACGTCTCCTACGTGCAGATGACGATTGCCGAGGACTTCGGCGTCGACGACCGCGGCCGCTTCTACGACGCGGTCGGGGCGATGCGCGACGTGATCCAGAACCACGCCCTGCAGGTGCTCGCCCTGGTCGCGATGGGCCCGCCGACCGGCAACCACCACGACTCGATCCGCGACAAGAAGCTGGAACTGTTCAAGGCGACCCGGACCGCCGACCCGCAGCGCTACGTGCGCGGTCAATACAAGGGCTTCCTCGACGTCAAGGACGTCGCCCCCGATTCCACCACCGAGACCTTCGCCGCGGTCGAGCTGGCGATCGACAACTGGCGCTGGAGCGGCGTCCCCTTCTTCATCCGCGCCGGCAAGTGCCTGCCGGCCAAGTCAAGCGAGGTCAGCGTCGTCTTCAAGAAGCCGCCACCGCTGGGCGTCGGGCCCGGCAAAAGCCCGGACTCGAACCGGATGACGGTGCGGATCGAGCCCACCCCGGGCACGCGGATGCGGATGTTCGCCAAGAAGGCGGGCGAGGAGGCGTTCGAGCCGGCCGACCTCGAGGTGCTCTTCGAGAAGGTGCCGGGCGAGGACCCGGAGCCCTACGAGCGCCTGCTCGGCGACGCGATCGCCGGCCGCCACCAGCTCTTCACCCGCCAGGACGCGGTCGAAGAGACCTGGCGCATCGTCGAGCCACTGCTCGAGCAGCCGGGCCCGGTCCACCCCTATGAGCCGGGAACCTGGGGGCCGCCGGAGGCGGAGAAGCTGACTCGCGGGGTCGGCCAGTGGCACGAGCCCTGGTTGCCGAGTTAGCAGCCAGCCCAGACGCAATCCCGACCGCCGTGCTAGGTTTGGTACCCCTAATTAGGGGCGCCTAAGTAATGTCGGACCACGTAGAGCAGAGGAGCAAGCAGCGTTGATCCCCACCCTGGTCATCGCCCTGCGCGAGGGTGTCGAGGCCTCGCTGATCGTCGGCATCATCGCTGCCTTCCTGGTCAAGGAGGGTCGCGGCGACGCGCTCAAGCAGATGTGGATCGGGGTCGCCATCGCCATCGCCCTCTGCGTGGGCTTCGCCGTTCTGCTTGAGGTCGTCGGCGAACAGCTGCCGCAGAAAGAGCAGGAGGGCCTGGAGACGATCATCGGCTTGATCGCGGTTGCCGCCGTCACCTACATGATCGTCTGGATGCGGCGCAACGCCCGCGGGATCAAAAAAGCGCTGGAAGGCGAGGCCGCGCACGCGCTCGCTCGGGGCTCGGCGATGGCGCTGGTCGCGATGGCCTTCCTGGCCGTGCTGCGCGAGGGCGTCGAGACCTCGGTCTTCATGCTCGCCGCCTTCCAGGACGCCACCGACACAACCGCTGCCGGAGCCGGAGCGGTGATCGGGCTGGTCCTCGCGATCGTGATCGGCGTCGGCCTCTACCGCGGTGGCGTGCGGCTCAACCTCAACCGCTTCTTCCGCTTCACCGGCCTGATCCTCGTCTTCGTCGCCGCCGGCCTGCTGGCGAGCTCGCTGCACACCGCCCACGAGGCCGGCTGGTTCAACACGATGCAGGCGCAGGCACTTGACCTCACCTGGCTGGTCCAGCCGGGAACGGTCTCCGGCTCGCTGCTGACCGGGATGCTCGGCCTGCAGCCGACCCCGACCGTGGGCGAGGTCGCGATCTACCTGCTCTACGCGGTGCCGATGACGCTCTACGTCCTCTGGCCGGACCGCCTGCGGACGCGGCGCTCCTCAGCGCAGACGCAGGCGCAGCAGTCGACCCCGGCCGAGAGCCCGGCCTGATGCCGACCCCGCCAGCGCGATGACCGAACTGACGAGGCGACGACTGCTGGCATCGGCCGGCGTCGGCGCCGCCGGTATCGGGCTCGGAGGGGCCGCCGGCTACCTGGTCGGCACCGAGAGCGCCGAGGCAAGCGATGGCACCGGCTCGGTGCCCTTCTACGGCGAGCATCAGGCCGGGATCGCCACGCCGGCCCAGGACCGCCTCCACTTCGCCGCCTTCGACCTGGTCGACAAGAGCCCCGCGGCCCTGCGCGAGCTGATGCAGGAGTGGTCGGCAGCAGCGGCTGAAATGACCGCCGGGCAGATGGTCGGTGACGTCAACGAGATGCAGCTCGCGCCGCCCGACGACACCGGCGAGACGGTCGGCCTCCTACCCTCGCGGCTTACCGTCACCTTTGGCTTCGGACCGAGCCTCTTCGAGCACCGCGGGCTCGGCCTCAACGGCAAGCGCCCGGCGGCCTTGCGCGAGATCCCGCCGCTTCCCGCAGACGAGCTGAACGCGGGCGAAAGTGGTGGCGACATCTGCGTGCAGGCCTGCTCCGACGATCCTCAGGTCGCCTTCCACGCCGTCCGCAACCTCGCCCGGATCGGCCGCGGCACGGTCGTGATGCGCTGGTCACAGCTCGGCTTCGGCCGCACCGCCAGCACCAGCCGCAGCCAGGAGACCCCGCGCAACCTGATGGGCTTCAAGGACGGCACCGCCAACATCAAGGCCGAGGACACGGAGGCGATGGATCGCTTCGTCTGGGTCGGCGGCGAAGGGCCGGCCTGGATGCGCGGCGGCACCTTCCTGGTCACCCGCCGCATCCGCATGCTGCTGGAGATCTGGGATCGCTCGGCCCTGGCCGATCAGGAGCAGACGATCGGCCGCGACAAGTACAAAGGCGCGCCGCTCGGCGGCAGCGAGGAGTTCGAAGCGCTCGATCTCGAGGCCGAAAAAGACGGCAGGCCGGTTATCCCGGTCGACGCCCACGTGCGCCTCGCCTCCGCCTCGGCCAACGACGGCGAGCGCATCCTGCGCCGCGGCTACTCCTTCACCGACGGCGTCGACGAGAGCCTCGGCGAGCTCGAAGCCGGCCTCTTCTTCATCAGCTTCCAGCGCGACCCCGAGCAGTTCGTCGCTATCCAGCGGCAACTTGGCTCCCTCGACGCGCTCAACGAGTACATCAAGCACGTCGGCAGCGCCGTCTTCGCCGTGCCGCCGGGAGCCCGCAACGGCGGCTACGTCGGCGAAGCGCTGCTCGGCTGACTCCGCTGTTCCGCATCCCGAGATAACGGGGCAAAGGAACAGCGGAGCGTTATTCCGACTCAATGTGTCGGTTTTTGTTAGGTTCCCCTAAATCTTGTCCAGGAAACAACAAGGAGCACCCAAGCTGATGAATCGCCTCGCCCTTCGCACTACGCTGATTGCCGCCGGCATCGGCCTCCTCGCCCTCTTCGCCGCCGGCTGCGGCTCCAGCGACGACGCACCCGCCGGCGCCAAGAAGATGGCCTTCACGCTGACCGACGCGGGGTGCGAGCCGAACTCGGCAAAGGCACCGGCCGGGCCGATCAACTTCGAAGTCGAAAACGCCGGCACCTCGAAGGTGACCGAGCTCGAGGTGCTCGACGGCGAAACGATCCTGGGCGAGGTCGAGAACCTCTCCGACGGCCTCTCCGGCAGCTTCGCGCTGACCCTGGAGAAAGGCGAATACACGCTCTACTGCCCGGGCGGAGACGAGGAGAAAGGCACGCTCACGGTCAGTGGCGAGCTGAAGGCCGAGAACAGCCCCGAAGTCGAAGCTGCGATCGCCCAGTACCGCAAGTACCTCGAGGAAAACACCGCTGAGCTGGTCGCCGCGACGGAACCGTTCGTCGCCGCAGTCGTCGCCGGCAACGTCGCCAAGGCGAAGGCGCTCTACCCGGCCGCGCGCATTCCCTACGAGCGGATCGAGCCGGTGGCCGAGTCCTTCGGCAGCCTCGACCCCCGCATCGACGCCCGTGAAAACGACGTACCCGACAGCGAATTCGAAGGCTTCCACCGGATCGAGAAGGCGCTCTGGGAAGAAAATACGGCCGCCGGCATGGCACCCTTCGCCAAGCAGCTGCTCGCCGACGTCGAAGAACTGCAGGACAAGGTGGCAAAGGTCGAACTGCAGGCGGTGCAGATCGCCAACGGCGCCAACGAGCTGCTCGGCGAGGTCTCGGCCTCCAAGATCACCGGCGAGGAGGAGCGCTACTCGCACACCGACCTGGTCGATTTCGAGGCCAACGTCGAAGGCGCCGAGGTCGCGTTCGAAGCGGTCGAGCCGCTGCTCTCCGAGAAGGACCCGAAGCTGGCCAAGGAAATCGAAGCGAGCTTCGAAGACGTCTACGCCTCGCTCGAGCCCTACCGCCGCGGCGATGGCTTCGTCCTCTACACGGACCTGAGCAAGGCCGACACCCGCAAGCTGGCGCAGGAAATTGACGCTCTCGCCGAGGAGTTGTCACAGGTTCCCGCCCAGATCGTCAGCTGATACCCATAGCCTGCTGACGATGACAGTCGTGGCAGGCCACAGGGCCGACCAGCTTCTCGGAGAGCTTGGCTTCGAGAGCTGGCGGCCCGGACAGCGGGAGGCGGTCGAGGCGGGCCTGGAAGGGCGCGACTCGCTGATCGTGATGCCGACCGGCGGCGGCAAGAGCCTCTGCTACCAGCTGCCGGGCCTGGCGACCGAGGACCTGACGATCGTCGTCAGCCCGCTGATCGCGCTGATGCAGGACCAGTGGCGCCGCCTCACCGCCGGCGGCCACCCGGTGGCGATGATCTCCTCCGGGATGAGCGCCGAAGGCGCCCGCGAAGCCCTCGACCAGGTGCGGGGCGGCAGCGCCCGGATCGTCTACTGCTCGCCCGAGCGCTTCGCCTCGACCGTCTTCCTCGATGCCCTCGCCCAGCGGCGCATCGACCTGCTGGCGGTCGACGAGGCCCACTGCGTCTCGGAGTGGGGCCACGACTTCCGCCCCGACTACCTGCGCCTGCCCGAGATCGCCGAGCGACTCGGCCGGCCCACGGTGATGGCCTGCACCGCAACCGCAACCAAGGCGGTGGCGGCGGAGATCGTCTCCCGCTTCCGGCTCAAGGAGCCGCTGCAGGTGCGCTCCGGCTTCGACCGCCCCAACCTCTCCTTCGACGTCGTCCAGCTCGAGGGCAAGGGCTCGAAGGCGCGTCGGCTGGCGCTGCTGGAAGGCGGGCTCGCCGATCCCGAGAACCGGCCGGCGATCGTCTACTGCGGCACCCGTCGCGATACCGACGAGGTCGCCCAGACGCTGCGTGACTCCGGCCTGCGGGCGCTCGCCTACCACGCCGGCATGGAGTCCGAGGACCGCACGACCACGCAGCGCCGCTTCATGGAAGGCGACGCGGAAGTGATCGTCGCCACCAACGCCTTCGGCATGGGCGTCGACAAGGCCGACGTGCGCTCGGTCTGGCACATGGCGATCCCGACCAGCCTCGAGGCCTACTACCAGGAGGCCGGACGCGGCGGCCGCGACGGGCTGCCGGCGAAGGCCGTGCTGCTGGCGATGAAGGCCGACCTCGGCCGCCTGGTGCGCTTCATCGAGCAGCGCGATCCCGAGCTGACGATCGCCCGCGAGCGCGGTTGGCGCGACTACCGCACGATCAAGGCCTTCATCTACGGCGAACGCTGCCGGCGCCGCAGCATCCTCGACCACTTCGGCGACAGCACGGCGGGACAGCCGCTCGCTCGCTGCTGCGACGTCTGCGACGGAGCCGGCTGGCTGCCGGATCCCGAGACGATCGTGGTCCGGGCACCGAAGAAAGCGAAGGCGGCGGCGCCCACCGACCTGAGCGAAGCCGACGCACCTCTGTTCGAGCAGCTGAAGGCGTGGCGACTCAAGGCCGCCGCCGGCAAGCCCGCCTACACCGTCGCCCACAACAAGACGCTGGCGGCGATCGCCGCTCGCCGCCCCCACGACGAGGCCGGCCTGGCCGAGATCAGCGGCGTCGGCCCCAGCTTCGTCACCAAGTACGCCGACGAAGTGCTGCAACTCGTCGCCCAGTAGCGGCAGCAACCCGGCGTTCGCGCCGGTGTTGGCAGAAGGTGGTCGGCCAACCCGGATCGAACCTGCCTCGGATGAATCGCTCCACTTCGAAATGCGTCCTCGCGCTGGCGCTCGTCGCCGCGCTCTGCGCCGCGCTGCCCGCGGGCGCCTCGGCCGGAGCCCTCCTGCCCAAGGGCGAGAAGATCTTCTTCGGCATCAGCGACACCGGCGACCCGGCCGACTTCGGCCAGTTCAGCGAGGCGCTGAACAAGCACCCGGCGCTGCTCGAGAGCTTCCGCACCTGGGGCTCGGACTTCCCCGAGTCGATCGAACGCTGGCAGGAGGCCCGGGCGCGGCCGGTCCTGCACATCACCACCGGCGAGGTGGGCAGCGGCAGCGAGCTGATCAGCCCGCGCTCGATCGCGCAGGGCTACGGCGACGAATACCTGGTCCGGCTCAACCGGCTCTTCTGGGAGAAGAAGATGCCGGCCTACATCCGCCCGCTGGGCGAGCCCAACCGCTGCCTCAACGTCTACGCCTCCTACGACTGCGCCGGCAAGCTGCGCGACGCCGCCCACAAGCCGCGCTGGTACCGGCTCGCCTTCCGCCGCATCTACGTGATCGTCCACGGCGGCGGCAGCGTCGCCCGGATCAACGCGCGGCTGGGGGAAACGGGGCTGCCGCCGCTGAAAGCCGGCGTCAAGGGGCTGCCGAAGGCTCCGATCGCGGTCCTCTGGAGCACCCTGCCCGCCGGCTCGCCGACCGTGCCCCACAACCGGCCCAAATACTTCTACCCGGGCGACGAGTACGTCGACTGGGTGGGCACCGACTTCTACTCCGACAACCAGGACTGGAAAGCCCTGACCGGCCTCTACAACCGCTACGCCTCCAAGCCCTTCTCGATCCCCGAGTTCGGCATCTCCGCCGGCGCCGATGACCCCGCCTACATGAGCCGCCTGATGGGCTGGGTGCGGGGACACAAACGCACCAAGATGCTCGTCTACTACCAGGACTTCGGCTCGACCAGCAGCTACCGGATCCAGAACTACCCAGCCAGCCTGGCGGCCCTCAACGACGCCCTCCACCACCCCGTCTTCCCCGCCTACGCGCCTCACTTCCCGGTCGCCCCACTGCCGCCTCCAGGCGGGATCGCACCGAAGCAGTAGAAGTCCGGCTCAGGGCCGGCGCGAGCGCAGCACGACGCGGCCACCGCGGGCCGGGATCATCGTCACGTTGCGATGCTTGGGCCGCTCCGGCTTGGGTTCGTCGGCCTCGAGGTCGAGCTGGGCCGCCATCGAGCGCAGGACGACGCGCTGCTCGGCCATTGCCAGCGCCGCGCCGAGGCAGCGCCGGGTGCCGCCGCCGAAAGGCAGCCACTCATACGTGCCGGGCTTGCGGTCCAGCCAGCGCTCCGGCCGGAAGGAGAAGGGATCGGGATAGACGTCCTCGCGGTGGTGGACGAGCAGGATGCTGATCGCCACCGGGGTGTCGGCCGGGATCGCGTAGGGGCCCAGTTGCCAGGGGACGGCCACGCGCCGGCCCGTCATCGGAATCACCGGGCGGGAGCGCATCGCCTCGACGATCGTCGCCTCGACCTGCCGGGCGGCCTCCTCCTCGTTGCCCGAGCGCACCGCCTCGCGCAGGTGCTCGTGCGGGCCGGGCGAGCGCAGCAGCCGCTCCCAGGTCCAGGCCAGCTGGTTGGCGGTTGTCTCGTGGCCGGCCAGCACCAGCGTCATCAGCTCGTCGCGCAGCTCGGAGGCGCTCATCGCCTCGCCGTCCTCGTAGCGGGCGGAGAGCAGCAGCGAGAGGATGTCGTTGCGCTGGTCGAGGTCGGCCGCCTTGCGGCGCTTGGCGATGATCGCGTAGACGAAGCGGTCGGGGACGATGAGGCCGAGCCGGGTCAGGCCAACCGGCTCGTCGCGACCGAGGTTGAGCATTTCGGCCACCCGCGCCAACGGCAGCATCGAGCCCCAGAGCAGCCTGCGAATCGCGAAGCGCAGGCCGTGCTCGAGCGTGCCCGAGCGCGGCTCGCCCTCGATCCCGAAGATCCCGCCCATGATCACGTCGAGGGTGATCGCCTGCATCCGCGGCGCCAGCGAAAAAGGCCGGCCGCTCGGCCACTTGGCGATCTCACGCTCGGCGGCGTCGGCGATCAACTGCTCGTAGCGAGCGATCGCCTCGCCATGGAAGGGCGGCAGCAGCAGCTTGCGCTGGCGCATGTGGCTCGGTTCGTTGGCGGTCAGCACTGACGCCGGGCCGAGCACGGGGCGCAGCGGCGACTCGGTGGCGAGGGTCGGCGCCAGGGTCGGCTTCGCGGTGAAGAGCGAGCGCACGTGGTCGGGATGAGAGGTGACCGCCGGCGCCCCGCGCACGTACCCGTGGGCGGTCCAGACGTCGCCGAACTTGCGCCGGTAGTTGAAGACGAAGTCGGTCTGGCGCAGGTTGAACCAGGGCACCTGCATCGCGGCCGGCAGGCCGATCGCCGGCGGTCGCGGCAGCCCGGCGAGCTGCGCCGGCTCGATCGGGCCCGCCGGCGAGGGCAGGGCGCTGCGGACCAGCTCGGCACGGTCCTCGTCGGCCGGCAGTCCGGGCGGAGATGGCGCATGCAGTCGCATGCCCCTATTGCTACATCAAAACGTGTAACGGTGGCTTTAGGTCTTTATTTCGGGCGAGGCGAGCCTTGCTTGCGCTGGCCGCCCTCCTTGACCGTGGGGGCCTCCACCCCCGGCGCGACCGCCGCTTTGTACTTGTAGGGCTCCAGTGCGGTGAGGCTGGAGTAGCCGGTCAGGTAGATGCGGCGACCGTCGGAGATCACCGGCGAGTAGGTGCCGCGGCGGTAGCGGAAGACGCGCTTGCCGCTGCGCATCATGAAACCGCTGGTCGAGTTATGGGTGAACTCGGCGACGTAGACGATGTCGCCGATTGCCGAGAGCGAGCCGACCACCTGTCCCCCGGCCGAACGGCTCCAGCGCACGCTGCCGTCCTTGGCGTCGAGCGCGTAGACGTTGCCGTCGAAGGAGCCGATGTAGACCGTCGGCGGCGCGTGGCGCGTGGTCGAGACGGTCGGGCCCGAGTAGGCGTAGCCGCCGGTTGAGTAGCTCCAGGCCAGCGTCCCGTCCTTGAGGTCGAAGCTGTAGACGCGGTTGTCGTTGTTGCCGGCGTAGACGCGGCCGAAGGCGACCGCCGGGGTCGAGTAGAATTGGCCCGAAGTCCCAAAGCCCTGGCCCAGTGAGCCGCTCTGCCACTTCAGCTTGCCGGTCTTGGCGTCGACCGCGTTCATGTAGCCGCCGTAGTCGCCGACGTAGAGCGTGCCACCGTAGTAGGCGGGGGCTGACTTGACCGGGCCGCCGAGGCTGGTCGCCCAGCGCACGTTGCCACTGATCGTGCTCAGCGCGTAGAGGTTGCCGTCCTCGCAGCCGAAGTAGACGGTGCGGTCGATCACCACCGGCGAGGACTCGGCGCGCCCCGGCAGCGAGCGCTTCCAGATCGTCTTGCCGGTCTTGGCGTCGAGCTTGACGATGTGGCCGGGAACGAGGTTGACGATGTAGAGACGGTGCTTGGAGTAGGCCGGCGAGGAGGCGTTGAGGCGGCCGATGCTGCGTTCCCAGAGCAGCTTGCCGGTGTCGGCGTCGAGCGCGTAGGCGGTGCCGTTGTTGTTGACGAAGTAGAGCTTGCCGGCGACGTAGATCGGCGGAAACTCGAGCAGCGGCCGCTCGGTGAAGCGCCAGAGCTTGCGGAACGGGGGCTTGACCCCCTTCGCCGGCAGGTAACGGGTGCGCGCCGGGTTGAGCCCGAACATCGGCCAGTTGACCGTCTTCGCCTTCGCCTTCGCCGGCTCCTGCGGCACAAAGGTGGCGTTCGGGTTATGCACGTCCCCGGGCCGCTTGACCAGCTCGTAGGCGAGCACGCCAGCACCGAAGACCAAGGCCAAGACCCCGACGATCAACCCGATCGTCAGCCCGCGCCGCTCCTTCCAGAAGTGCTCCGCCTGCGCCCACAGACCGGCGAGGAGTGTTTTCGCGGAGCCGCTCAACCCTCCGCGGCTGCGCGTCGTTCCGACTCCTTGGCAACGCCGTCGATCAGCCCTTTGATTGCCTGCTTGACCGCGGCGACGACGGCAAACCCGACCACCGGCAGCGTCGGCTGCGTGCGGACGGCGTAGACCATCTTGGTTCCCGTGCCGTCAGCGGTCAGTTCGACCGTGCCGACGTGATCGCGCACCGGCAAGCCGGACAGCACGGTGTAGGAGAAGCGGCTGGGAGCCTCGTAGGCGATTACTTCCTCCCGCATCGGCGGCCCGACCACGGTCAGCTTGCGGATTGCGCCGACCCCGTTGACGTCGGCCTCGCCCTCCCGCTCGAGCACGGACTTGCGCACCGGCGTCAGCTCGGAGTACTTCCGATGATCGGTGAGCACCGCGAAGACAGTCTCCGGCGGGGCCCCTATCTCTCTTGTAAGCGTGAAGCTGGCCATTCGCGAAGGCTATAGGGAGTGCCGGGTGGCGCTCACACCAGCCGCCATTTCTGCGGGTCGGTGCCCTCGACCTTGACGACCTCACCGAGGATCGCCATGTGGTCGAGGCAGGAGAGGACTATCTGCAGGACCCAGGCGCTGACCGGCGTGTTGACGTTGTCGGCACCGACGATCTCGGCGACGATTTCAAAGCCGGTCCGCTCGCCCTCGCCGAGCGCGTCGCGCGTCTTTTCCAGCAGCTCGGCGACCTGCCGGCGCGCCTCGTCGATCTTGGCCCCCGGATCACGAAAGGGTCGCCCGTGTCCCGGCAGGCAGAGGTCAACCTCGAGCGGCTCGACCCGGTCGAGGCTGCCGAGGAACTCGCCGATCGGATCGGGAGTGTGGCCGTGGTCGAAGAAGAGGACGGTGCGGCCGAGCAGGTGATCGCCGGAGATCATCAGCTTGCGCTCGGGCTGGTGCAGGACGACGTGCGAGGGAGCGTGGCCCGGGGTCTCGTAGACCTGCCAGGTGCCGAAGTCCGTCTCAACCTCAACCCCCGGCAG
Organism: uncultured Solirubrobacterales bacterium; assembly: GCA_963701265.1. Classification (GTDB taxonomy): domain Bacteria; phylum Actinomycetota; class Thermoleophilia; order Solirubrobacterales; family 70-9; genus VRUE01. The sequence continues at coordinate 706,651 of OY969581.1, read as the reverse complement.
GAGATCGCGGTCGGGCTCGACGATCGCGTCGATGCCGTTGTCGTCATCGTCCTTGCGGGCCTCGCGGTAGCGTTCGAGCCCGGCGATCGGGACGCCGCTCTGCCGCGCCACCTCGAGCCGCTGCTCGAGCGCTGCCGCCGGGTCATCGGCAAGCAGGCGCACGTGCTCCCAGGCCGGGTGCATCCAGAGCTCGCAGCGGGCCCCCTCGACGATCGGCGCCGCCAGCCCGTAGTGATCGGTGTGGGAGTGGGTGCAGACCAGCAACTTCACGTCCTCGAGGCCGAAGCCGGCCTGGGCGAGGGCGAGGTCGAACTGGCGCATCCGGCCCTTGCCCCCGATGCCGGTGTCGAAGAGGACGATGCCGCCGTCGGACTCGATCGCCCAGACGTTGCCGTGGGGCACGCCCGGCCAAGGAAGGGCAAGCCGCAGCCGCCAGATCCCCGGCAGGACTTTCTCGCTGCGCGGCGCCTCGGGCCGCTTGCGCTCGTCCGCCATCGCCCAGATCCTCTCAGGCGGCGCGGGCATCGCACGTGACCGCCGTCATGCTGGGGTAGGTTGCCTGCCAGATGGAGTCGAGCAGCCCCAAGCGCGCCGGTCTCGTCCTCTCGGCGCTGATTCTGGTCGCCGCAGTCGCCAACCTCAACCTCGCCGTCGCCAACGTCGCCCTGCCCGACATCGGCAAGGCCTTTGGCTCCGGTCAGACGACGCTCAACCTGATCGCGGTCGGCTACTCGCTGGGCCTCGCGACCTCGGTCCTCTACCTCGGCGCGCTCGGCGACCGCTACGGGCGCAAGAGGATGCTGCTGCTCGGCATGGGGCTCTCGATTCCCGCCTCCCTGCTCGCCGGCTTTGCTCCCTCCGACGGCGTCCTCTTCCTCGCTCGGCTGCTCGGCGGCGTCGCGGCGGGCATGGCCTTCCCCACCACCCTGGCCCTGATAACTGCGCTGTGGTCGGGCGCGGCACGGACCCGTTCGATCGCACTCTGGTCGGCGATCGGCGGCGCAATCGCCTCGCTCGGGCCACTGCTCTCCGGCGCCCTGCTCGAGCAGTTCGACTGGGGCTCGGTCTTCCTGGTCACCCTGCCGCTGGCGGCCCTCGCCCTCTTCATGGCCTGGCGCTATGTCCCCGCCCACGTCAATGAGGGCACCGAGCCGGTCGACAACCTCGGCGGCATCCTCTCGATCCTCCTGATCGCGGCGCTTGTCCTGGGGATCAACCTGGCGCCGGTGCCCGGCAAGGGAGCGCTGGCGATCGGGCTGGGCGTCGTCGCAATCGCTGCCACCGCCGCCTTCGTGATCCGCCAGCGGCGGGCGCGCTCGCCGCTCTACGACCTCGACGTAGCGGGGCGGCGGATCTTCTGGGTCGCGGCCTGCGCCGGGATCATCGTCTTCGGCTCGCTGATGGGGGCGATGTTCATCGGCCAGCAGTTCCTCCAGAACGTGCTCGACTACTCGACCCTCGATTCGGGCCTGGCGATCCTGCCGGCGGCGGTATTGATGGTGATCGTCGCTCCCCGCTCGGCGAAACTGATCGAGGTGCGCGGCGCCCGCTTCACCCTGCTCGTCGGCTACGTCTTCTGCCTGCTCGGCTTCCTCACCATGCTGCTGCTCTGGAAAGACAACATCGAATACTGGAAGGTGGGGCTGGGCTACGCCTTCATCGGCATTGGCGTCGGCTTCGCCGGCACCCCAGCCTCGCACTCGCTGACCGGCTCGGTCCCGGTCACCCGCGCCGGCATGGCCTCGGGCACGGCCGACCTGCAGCGTGACCTCGGCGGCGCGATCATGCAGTCGATTTTCGGCGCCCTGCTCACCGCCGGCTACGCGGCAGCCGCCAGTGCCGCGATCGCCTCCTCCGGGGAATCGGCCAAGGTCACCGAGAACGTCGAAGGCGAGCTGACCAAGTCCTTCTCAAGTGCGGCCGATCTCGCCTCCCAGTACCCCGGCCACTCCGAACAGATCATCGCCGCCGCCAAGACCTCATTCCTGCAGGGGGACGCCTGGGCCTACAGCGCCGGCGTCGCCGCGGTCCTGCTCGGCGCCGCGCTCGTCTTCTTCTTCTTCCCCAAGCGGGACGAGGAGCAGCGGCTGCTCGCCCAATACAACGCTGAAGACACCAAGCCGGCAAGCGCTGCTTGAAAGGATGGCGGCGATGGCTGCCGCCGACGAAGCACGCTCCTCCCGCCTCGGCACCACCCTGCGCGAAGGCGAGCGGGTAACGCCCCTGGAGCTGTTCTTCGACCTCGTCTTCGTGCTGGCGATAACCCAGTGCACGGCGCTGATGGCCCACCACCCGACCTGGTCGGGCCTGGCCCAGGGCCTGCTGGTCCTCGGCATGCTCTGGTGGGCCTGGACCGGCTACTCCTGGCTGACCAGCGTGATCGACCCCGAGGAGGGCGCGGTGCGCCTGGTCATCTTCGGCGCGATGGCGGCGCTGCTGCTGGTCTCGCTCTGCGTGCCGGAAGCCTTCGGCGACCTGGCCCTCCCCTTCGCCCTGATCTACGGGGTCGTGCGCAGCGCCCAGATCGCCCTCTTCATGCTCGCCAGCCCCGAGGACGACGCCCTGCGCCACTCGGTGCTCGGGCTGGCCCTCAGCACCGCCGTCGCCGTCGGGCTGCTGGCGACGGCATCGCTGTTCGACGGCCTTGCCCAAGGTGCCCTCTGGGCGCTCGCCCTCTTCCTCGACATGGCGGGGCCCTACTTCTTCGGCTCCGAAGGCTGGAAACTGGTTCCCGGCCACTTCGCCGAGCGCCACGGCCTGATCGTGATCATCGCCCTCGGCGAGTCGATCGTCGCGATCGGCGTCGGCGCCTCCCACTCGCTCACCCTCGCGATCGGAACCGCCGCGGTGCTCGGGGTCGCCCTGACCGCGGCGATGTGGTGGATCTACTTCGACATCGTCGCCATCGTCGCCGGCAAACGCCTGGCCGAGGCCGAGGTCGGCAAACCCCAGAACGAGATGGCCCGCGACTCCTACTCCTACATGCACCTGGTGATGGTGGCGGGAATCGTCCTCGTCGCCCTCGGCCTGAAGACGACGATCGGCCACACCGACGAGCACCTGCACACGGTGCCCGCCTTCGCCCTGCTCGGCGGCCTCGCCACCTACCTCTTCGGCCACGTCGTCTTCCGCTACCGGCACGTCCACACGATCAACCGGCAGCGCCTGCTGCTCGGAATCGTCCTGATCCTGCTGGTTCCGGTTGCGACCGAGGTCCCCGCGCTCGTCCCGCTCGCGATCGCCAACCTGCTGATCTGGGCGATGATCGCCTACGAGACCCGCCTCTACGGTGAGGGGCGTCGCGAGGTCCGCCGCCCCCAGACAGCAGAGTCCTGAGTCAGGCCGGGTCGCGGCGGCGGCGCGGGCCGTGCGGGTGCTCGAACTCCTGCATCAGGCCGGCGACCGCGAAGCAGAGAGCGCCGAGCAGGGTGCCCCAGTTGGCGATGCCGACCGAGAGCTCGTCGCCGTTGGACGGCGAGACGAAGGAGGCGACGGCGGAGACCATGAAGAGGATCGAGCCGATCTGGTTGACGGCGATGATCCACCAGCCGAGATCGCGGCGCTGCCAGAAGCGGCGGCCGCCGCCGATGGCGACCAGGGCGAGGTGGCCGGAAATCAGGAAGAGCGCGCAGCCGACCATGTCGGGAGACCAGATCAGACGGTTCGCGGCGGCCGGACTGAGTTCGGCGATGAACGAGTCGACCAGGTTGATCGCGAAGACGATCGTGCCGGCGAAGAGGACGGCGGCGCTCAGCCACTGCAGGCGGCGCGGCTCGCGCGACCACCAGCGCCAGCGGGCCGGTGCGGCGAAGCCTTCGCCGGGCTCGTTGACGACCTGCAGCACCGAGGTGTAGCCGCCGGTGCTGAAGAAGACGCCGCCGACGAGGTAGATCGTCGCGCAGGCGGTCGGGTTGATGCCCGCCTGGGCCAGGGCCGCGCCGAGGGCGAAGAGCGAGCCGCCGATCAGGAATGCAGTCGCGGCGACCGCGTTGACGAGGACGCTACGGCGAGACGAACGTCCCCGGGTCTGGACCGATGCGCTCACCGCGGTCGAGTCTTTCGAATTCCGCCACCTCGGCGTCGCTCAGCTCGAAATCGAAGATCTCGATGTTCTCGCGGATCCGCTCCGGCGTCACCGACTTGGGGAAGACGACGTTGCCCAGCTGCAGGTGCCAGCGCAGGATTGCCTGGGCCGGTGTCTTGCCGTGCCGTGCGGCGATCGCGGCGATCGTCTCGTCGTCGAGCAACTCGCCCTGGGCCAGCGGGCTCCAGGCCTCGGTGACGACTTGGTGATCAGCGTGCCAGGCGCGCAGCTCGGCCTGCTGGAGACGTGGGTGCAGCTCGATCTGATTCACGGTCGGGCGGGTGTCGGTCTCCGCCTCCAGTCGCTCGAGATCCTCGACCCGGAAGTTGGAGACCCCGATCGTGCGCGAGCGACCCTCCCCGTGGATGCGTTCGAAGGCACGCCAGGTATCGACGAAGCGGTCCTCGGTCGGCACCGGCCAGTGGATCAGGTAGAGGTCGACGTACTCGAGGCCGAGCCGGCCGAGGCTCGCATCGAACGCCTCCAGCGTCGTCTCGAAGCCCTGCTGGGAGTTCCAGAGCTTGGTCGTGACGAAGAAGTCCTCGCGCGGCAGGCCCGAGGCCTCGATCGCGGCGCCGACGCCTTTCTCGTTGCGGTAGGCACCCGCGGTATCGATGTGGCGGTAGCTCGTATCGAGCGCCTGCTCGACCACCTCCTGGGTGTCCTCGGGCGGGACCTGGAAGACGCCGAACCCAAGCTGGGGGATCTCGACACCGTCGTGGAGGGTGAGATTGGGGATCGTCACAGCGCTCAACTACCCGCTGAGAGCGACGCTACGCGAGGGCTCGCCGCGACTAGCTGGTGGCGAGACCGATGGCGAGCAGCGGGAAGGACAGCATGAAGCCCAGGTAGGCGCCGATCGCCGCGCCGGTGGCGAGGCTCGTCGTGCGCGAGCGCATTCCCGAGATCACGCCGATCAGGAAGATCGCGGCGGCGAGAACGAGGCCAATCCAAAATACGTCCGGCATAAGCGCCGCGAGACTATCGAAAGGGGAGGATTCGGCGCCGCGGCGACAAAACGGAGGGACATGGAGAACACCGGCAGCGCCAACAAGACACTGATCCTCGCAGCGATGATCTTCGCCGTCTCGATGACCTTCATCGACATGACGATCGTCGCGATCGCCGTGCCCAGCCTGCAGGAAGACCTCTCGCTCTCCTCGACCGGGGTGCAGTGGATCGTCAACGGCTACCTGCTCTCGCTATCGGCTCTCTTCGCGCTCGGCGGCCGCCTCGCCGACATCCTCGGCCACCGCCGCATGGTCGTGCTCGGCGTGATCGTCTTCGCCACCGCCTCGGCCCTCTGCGGCGCCACCCCGACCGGCAGCCTCGACGAGGCCTGGATCGTCACCTTCCGCGTGATCCAGGGAGCCGGCGCGGCGATCATGTTCCCGGCTGCCCTGGCGATCGTCCTCGGCGCCTTCCCCGTGCAGGAGCGCGGGCGGGCGATGGCGATCTTCTTCGGCATCGCCGGCGGCCTGACCGCGATCGGCCCGCTGGCCGGCGGCTACCTGGTCGAAGTGTCCTGGCGGGCGATCTTCTGGGTCAACATTCCCGTCGCGATCATCGCCCTCGTCCTCACCGCGATCTCCAAGCCGGACAACGCGAAGTACCCGGCTCCCGTCGACTACCGCGGGGCACTGCTGGTCTCCGGCGGCATGGCCCTCGCCGTGCTCGGCCTGCAGCAGTCGAGCGTCTGGGGCTGGGGCAGCGCCACGACCTGGCTCTGCATCGCCGCCGGCCTCGCCCTACTGGTCGCCTTCGCGCTCTACGAGCTGCGCATCGAGAACCCGCTGATCCAGCTGCGCACCTTCCGCGACCGCGCCTTCGCAGTGGACAACGCGATCCTCTTCCTGCTGATGATCCCCTTCATCCCGATGTTCTTCTTCGCCAGCATGTACGCGCAGATCTCGCTCGGCGAAAGCGCCTCGGAAACCGGGCAATACCTGATGATCTTCTTCGCCGGCTACGTGATCGCCTCGCAGTACGGCGGCAAGCTGCTCGACCGGGTCGGCGCCCGTCCGGCGGTCGTTCTCGGCAGCGCCGTCGCCGCGGTCGGCTTCTACCTCTGGGCCGGGTCGATGCCCGACCTCTCGGTCAGCTCGCAGTGGTACTACATCGTCATCGCCGGAGCCGGCTGCGGGCTGATCCTCGCCCCGGCCAACACCGACGCGCTCAACCGCGTGCCCGCCGACCGCTACGGCGAGGCGACCGGGATCACGCAGACGGTGCGCAACTTCGGCTCGAGCATCGGCATGGCCGTGCTGGGCACGATCCTGATCCTCGAAAACAAGTCCAACCTGGAGGCGACGGCGGCCAACCACGGAGTGCCGAAGGGGGTCGCCGACGAAATCGCCGACACGATCAGCCAGGGCAGCGGCGCCGGCGAAGCGCCACAGCAGGTGAGCGGCGCGATCGGCAAGGTCGTCGACAGCATCCCCCACGACTTCGCCCTTGCCACGCAGACGGTCTTCTACGCGATGGCCGGAGTGATGGCGGTGGCCTTCGTCGTCTCCCTGGCCTCGATGCCCGCCGGCAAGGTGGAGCAAGTTCCCGAGTCGAGCGATAGCACCGCTTAGCGCTGGTACGTTGGCGGCGTGACGGTCCGGTCTCGTCGCTTCGCCCTACTCGTCGCAACGCTGGTCGCGCTTGGGGCGCCGGCGACAGCCAGCGCCGCAAGCCCAGCCCAGCGCCTGATCGAGACCTACGCGCCGATCACGATGCTGCGCGAAGAGCAGGACCCGCCCTGCGAAACCTCGGCCGAGCAGTACGAGCCGACCAGCGTCTCGACCGTGCTCGGCAACCCCTCGGTCACCCTCAACCGGGTCGAAGAAGGCGGCGAGGAAAAGCTCGTCACGCGGGCGCCGACCGCTGCTGACATCGCCGGGCTCGACGATCCCTACCACCTTGAACTGCCGGGCGACCCACTTGGCGACACCTGCGTCTACGCCCGCGACTTCGCCAAGTTGAAACGGGAAGGCAGGGCGCCACCGACCACCTACGCCCACATCGCCCACCAGGTCGGCCGGTCCGGCCTCGTCGTCCAGTACTGGTTCTTCTGGTACTTCAACCAGTTCAACGACCTGCACGAGGGCGACTGGGAGGGCATGCAGATCGCCTTCGAAGCGAACACGGCGCGGGGCGCGCTGGCCGAAGGCCCGAGCGAAATGATCCTCTTCCAGCACGCCGGCGGCGAGCGGGCGGGCTGGGAAGACCCGAAGGTCGACAAGGAAGGGACGCACCCGATCGTCTACCCCGCCGCCGGCTCGCACGCGACCTTCTATGACTCAACCGTCTACGTCCAGAACGGCTCGAAGGGTTCGGGCGTGGGCTGCGACAACACCAGCGAGCCGCTGTTCGAAGTGCGGCCCCAGCCGATTGCGATCCCCACCTTCCCGACCACCACCGGTCGCTTCAAGTGGCTCACCTACTTCGGCCACTGGGGCCAGAAGGAGGCCGGCTTCAACAACGGGCCGACCGGCCCGCTGACGAAGAGGCAGTGGCTCGAACCGTTCTCGTGGATGGAAGAGCAACGGACGACGAGCCCGCGCGTGCCGGGTGGTTCGTTTGCCGGCCCCGCCGTCAGCGGCGCTTTCTGCGGCGCCGTCGCCGCCGTCTCCGACGTGATCAACCTCGAGTCGCGCTCGCGGCCGGCAGCGATCGCGATGATCGCGATCCCGGTCCTGCTCCTACTGCTCTTTATCGGTGTGACCAAGTGGGGCCCGGTTGACCTGACCGAGCTGCGCCGGCGTCGTGCCTTCGGCCAGATCGTGCGCGCAGCGCGGCAGTTGTATGGACGGCACTGGCGGACGATGGTGCCGATCGGGCTGAGCGCGCTGGTGATCGTCGGCGGGGTGCGCGGGCTCGCCGCCCTGGTCGCGGGCCAGCGCGGGATCGACGACGCCACCGGTCGCTCCGGCGCCCACCTCGGCCTCGCCGACACGATCGAATCGCTCGGCCTGCCGATCGCAGAAGCGCTCGTCGCCGCAGTGGTGATCTTCGCGGTGCGACTGCTGATCGAAACCGACTCGATGGGCTTCTTCAACTCCTGGCGCGGCGTGCTGCGCCGCTTCTGGCGTGTCGCCGCCGGGTCGCTGCTGCCGCCGCTGGCCGCCCTGGGCCTCGCGATCACGATCATCGGCATCCCCGTCGCGGTCTACAAGATCGTCAGCTGGCAGTTCGTCCAGCAAGAGATCCTGATCGAGGACAAGGGCATCCGCGATGCCTTCCACGGCAGCTCCGACCGGGTGCGTGGCCGTTGGTGGCACGCCGTCCGCACCCTCGGCTTCTTCTGGCTGCTCAGCATCGCCGCCGGCCCGGTGCTCGGCTTCACCCTGATCTTCACCAACTTCTCGCTGCTCTGGATCAACGTGATCGGCTCCGTCGTCTTCGCCCTGCTCGTCCCCTACGTGGCGCTCGGCCGCACCCTGCTCTACTTCGACCTCGGCACCCGGGCCGAGGAGGAGCCGGCGAGACCCTGGCGCGAGCGGTTGCCGCGGAGAGCGGCAGCTGTCGAGGCTTAGGGCGCCTGAACTACGTTGCGATCAAGTCGCAACGGCGGTCACAAGTGCGGCAATGAGTCCGCCCCCCACGCAGAGCAATCCGAGCAGAACTGTGTCCAGGCGATTTCCGACCGTCTCGATCCGGGCCTCCATCGTGTCGAAGCGTTGATTGATTTCCCCAAAGTTCCTTCTTACCTCGTCGAGTCGTTCGTCGACCCGATCGAAGCGTTCGTCCACCTGCCTAAAGCGTTCGTCCGCACGATCGAAGCGTTCGTCGACGCGCTCGAAGCGATCGTTGACACCATCGAAGCGTTCATCCATCCGACTGCTCAGGTTGTCCAGCCGGTCGTCTGTCCAGTTCACTCGCGTCGCCTCCATGCCTCCATCATGCCTCGGTCAACCGCAACCGTTGCGCGCTGAATGTCACAGGTCCGAAACTTTTCGTCTGCAATCGATGTTACAGACGCCGGCGACCCCGAGCGGCGCCAGCTAGATTTCGAGCGATGAAATTGCTCGCCTTCAGCGACCTGCACCGCGACCTCTCCCAGGCGGCCGAGCTGGTCGCGATGTCGGCCGAAGCGGACGTGGTGATCGGCGCCGGCGACTTCGCCTCGGTGCACGAGGGCCTGGGCGAGACGATCGACGCCCTGGCGGCGATCGAGACACCGACCGTGCTCGTGCCCGGCAACAACGAGACCGAGGCGGCGCTGCGCGAGGCCGCTTCCAGCTGGAGCGCCGCCACCGTCCTGCACGGCAACGGCACGGAGATCGATGACATCGAGTTCTACGGCCTCGGCGCCGGTATCCCGGTCACGCCGTGGGACTGGAGCTTCGACCTCGACGACGAGTCTGCCACCACGATGCTCGAGTCCTGCCCGCAGGGTGCGGTGCTCGTCCTTCACTCGCCTCCGCAGGGACATTGCGACGCCAACGGCTCCGGCGACCACTTCGGCAGCCCGGCGCTGTTGCGGACAATCGAGGAGAAGGCGCCGCGCGTAGCGGTTTGCGGCCACATTCACGAGTCCTGGGGTTGCGAGAGCCGGGTCGGCGACTCGCCGGTCCGCAACCTCGGCCCGAAGGGGACCTGGATCGAGGTCTAGGCCCGTCGGTAGAGGAGGTGCGCCACGCCCGGCGCCTCGATCACTTCGACCTGCTCAAAGCCCAGATCGGAGCCCAGTCCCTCGAGCAGTCGCCTCCCGCCACCGAGTACGACCGGCACGACGTTGAGCAGCATCTCGTCGACCAGGCCGGCGGACAGGTACTGCTGGATGGCGTCGGCGCCGCCGCCGATCGCGACGTCCTTGTCGCCCGCGGCCCGCTGGGCCTGAGCGAGCGCGGACTCGATGCCGTCGGTGACGAAGGTGAAGCTGTTGCCGCCCTCCAGCTCGAGCGGCTCGCGCTCGTGGTGGGTCAGGACGAAGACCGGATGGTGAAAGGGCGGGTCCTCGCCCCACCAGCCCTGCCATGGATCCTCGCCCCAGGGGCCGGGGCCGCCGCCGAACATGTCGCGACCCATGATCGTCGCGCCGACGTTGGCCGTCCCCGCTTCGAAGATGGGTGAGCTGGCGTTGGTCTCGCCGCCCTCCCGCCCGTGCGGCTTGCGCCAGGCGGCCAGCTTGAGCACCCACTCGTGGAGCTGCTCGCCGCCTTCGCCGAGCGGATTCTCCTCGCTCGGATTCGGTCCGGCTACGAAGCCGTCGAGGGAGACCGAGATCTGAAACTTGAGCTTGGACACCGTCAGGAGTCGAAGAGCTTCCCGGCGCGGATCCGCGCCGCCATGTCCTTTGATTCCTCGCGGTAGACCCGGCCGTCCTCGAACTCGATCGCCGGGTACTTGCGCTGCCCGGAGAGGTGCTCCAGATCGTTTCGCTTGCCGGGCCGCACCGGCCCGGTCACCACCTCGTACTCGACTCCCTGCTCGTCCAGCGCCTTCTGCACTTTCCAGCAGGGGTGGACATCGAGCTTGAACCACTCGATCGAGCAGCGATGGAGCTTGACCGCCATGAAGCCAGCCTAACCCTACGGGCAGGCAAATGCAGCGAGTGGCGCCGGCAGCGCGGGCAGTTTCAGCTCCAGCCCGACCGGCAGGAGACCGCCGAGGCTGATTCCGCCAAGCCCCGACAGCAGCGAGTTGGCCTGGTTGGTCAATGCCGTGGTGCGAGTGCAGAGCGCCGTCACTTTCGGGATGGTCGCGATCGCGTTGTTGAGTTCCGCCGTGGTGATCGCACTCAGCTTGGAGGCGTTGGTGATCGCTCCGTTCAGCTCGCCCGCGGTGATGCCGTTGAGCTTGGCCCCGGCTTCTACCGCCGAGGTCAACTGCCCCTGCGTGACGCCTTGCAGCAGCGATGTCGTCGTCTCGAGGCTGTCGGTCAGCGTCTCGATCTCCTCGCCCTGCGTTTCGACCAGCTCTTTCAGCGAGAGGTCGACCGCACCGGGCGCACCGGGCGCACCCGCTTTTCCTTCCGGCCCAACCGCTCCTTCCGCGCCGCCATTCCCCTGTGCACCCTTTTCGCCCGGCGAGCCGGCGGCGCCCATCCCACCCTGCGGTCCGGAGGGGCCGAGCACGCTCCAGACGATCCGTCGCTCACTCCGCTTGCATCTCTTGCCGGCGGAGACCAACCGCAGTGACCCGCGGGTGTTTTCCCGCCTTCACAGCGCAGGCTTGAACCGTGTGCACGGCGCTGGAGCTCGCCAGTGGCTTGGCGATTGCTGAGCTGCCGCCAGTGAGAATGCCCAGAAGGATTGCTGCCGAGAGGAGTGCTCCCCAGCTGCGGGCAACGGATTTCAAGCGAGCAGTCGCGTACATGGTTCCTCCGATTCGTAGGGCTACCGCCGCCCGGGCCGGGCGCCGGGGTGGAGATGGCGAAGTTGCGCCGCATCGCGAGCAGTTAGCTGCGCCTGCCCGCGATTGCGCAGGACGACGTCCACTGTCGTCCTGCCACCGTCTGACGCGGCCGAGAGCAGTGCGCGTTGCAACTGGGGCGAAAGCCTGAAAGCGAGTTTCTCGGTGCCCGTGATGCTGCGCTGGCGGTGCAGCGAACCGAGGGCCCTATGCGACCTCCCCGGCCCGCGCGAGCGGAAGCGGAGCCGAGCCAGGACCGGACACGTGCCCGGGCCGCAGTAGACCCAGAGGACGAGGCGGCGGTGCTGGATCGATTTGCGGATCCGCAGGATCACCAGCTGCAGGGCCCCCTGCGAATCGCTCGACTCACTCGCCGGAGACGCGCCGGGGTCAGGGGAGAGATCCGAGGCCGGCGCGCTTTCCGCCGCCGTCCAGGAGTAACCGACGCTGACCGCCGCGGCCTGCACGGCGTTGTCACCGGCCACCGCTCCGGTGGGCGTGCCGCGATCGGGAAGGCTGGCAACGAACTCGTAGACCCGTGACTGGCCGGGCCCGAGCGGCCCGAGCTGGAGCGCTGGCATCGGTGCCAGCGCCCCGTCGTATACGGAGCGGGGTTGAGCGGGATCGCTGAGGTCCCGGATCCGCATCGACATCCGATCCGAGAGCAGCCCGCCGCCTGCGCCAGGCGTGTCGACTACGTCGTGCTGCCTCAGGGTCAACTCACCGGGCGCATCGCCCTCGTTGGCGATCTCGACCGTGCCGCTGGCCGTGTCACCCGGACCAATTTCGCCTGCTTCGAAGATCGGCATGCCATCGCGGGAGTTCACGAAGTCGAAACTGCCGGCGGTTACGGTGGCGACCGGCTGGGCAGCCCAGTAGTTGCCACCGTTGCCGGTGACCGCTGCCGCCGCTGTAGCGACGAGGCCAAGGAAGACGACGATCACGAGGCCGCGCATCGTCAGAAATCCCGGTCGGCAGCACCGGACTCAGCCGCGGCCGTCGTCGACATCACGTTTTCCGCCCGGTCGTACGGAGTCGCAGCCGGCGTCCAGATCGCCGTGCCCGCCCCACCGGCGGTAGTCCGCGTCGGGTCGATGATCGCCGTCGCGTTGTAGGTGCCGAGGACGACGGTCACCGCGTTGGCGCTCATCGACATCGTCGAAGCGGTGCCGCTGGCGCCGAAGCGAATGGTGCCGCCGAGCAGCCCGGCGACGTAGTCGCTGCGCCCGAGGTCGATCGTCCCGAGCGGCAGCAGAGTTGAGTTGCCCGCGTTCCAGATCTGCACGCTGTCATTGCCGAGGGGCAGGCCGAGCAGGCCGTTGTCGTTGATCCGCACCACGACGCTGGTCGAGGTGCCGGTCCAGCCGGCGAGGATCGAGGCCGGCTCGACCGGCTCGCTGAAGGTGAGGGTCAGTGAGTCGCCTGCCTCGGCGAGGCCGTTCGTGCCCGCGTTGGCGGTCTGCACGTCGGCGCCGGCCGGCGCGGTGCCGTCGACCGTCGCGGTGCCGGCGAGGCTGGCCGAGTTGAGCGCTTTGTCAGCCGCCGTGACCGTGAAGCCTTTGCTCCCCTGTGTCAGCGCCGCGCCGGCGAGGAGCGCGGCGCTGCGGTAGCTGTAGGAGACGCCGCCGGCGGAGTAGGAACCGGCCACCAGGGGGGTCGTCGTCGCACCGCTGGTGAAGTTGGCCGCGTTGACCGCCACCGTTGCGATCCCGCTCGCCGGGTTGCCGGTGTCGGCGGTGACGTTGGCGTAGACGAAGTAGCTGCCCCCCGGCTTGACGAATCCAGGAGCTCCTCCTGAGGCCTTGCCGAGCGCTACCGCGGTCACCTGCGGCGGGCGGAAGTCGCTTGCCGCGGTGATGCTGTTGCCTGGATTGTCGGCCCGGGAGGCAAAGGAGGCGAAGCTGGGGGTGATCGCACCCAACCCGATCGCGGCAGCAAGCACGGCGACCGGCAGCGGCCTAACCCGGCTCACCGATCGCCCTTCCGTCTCGCGGGCGCCAGATCCGCAGCAGCTCGTCGCCGGCGAGCAGCAACAGCGGCACCGCCAGCAACAGCACCAGCCCCCACGGTGTGTGGGCGAGCACCGCGACGTGGCCGATCCAGGGGAGGGAGTAGACGACGCGTCCGAGCTCGCCATCCACGGCTATCCGCCAACGCTCGGTGGTGTTGTTGGCGTCGCCCTGGGTGATGAACCACAGGTGCGAGCCGCTGCGGCGGATCCGCTGCACCCGGTGCGTGATCAAACGGCTCTGGTCTTCGGGGTCGCGAAAGGTGACGACGTCACCGATGCGCGCATCAAGGGGGGAGATGCGCGCATCGATCACGACGTCGCCTGCCGCAATCGTCGGTTCCATGCTGCCGGTCAGCACCGTGTGTGGACGGGCGCCGAAGGCGAGCGGCAGCGCGACCGCGAGGATCAGCGCTGCCGCCGCCACGACCACGGCCCAGACGAGGCCGTTGACGATCTGGCGAGGGATCGTTGGGGAGGCCTGCTCGAGCATCAGCAATCGCAATCCAGTGGCAAGACGCCGTCGCGAAGGTGGCGCCGCTTTGGCCTACTGGTTCTGCGCCTCCCAGCGGATGATGTGACTGCCGGTGCTCTGGCCCTGGGCCGAGTCGGGTGCGTTGGCGGCAAGTGTTGCCGTGACCCGGTAGACGACCGAGTCGCCGGTCGACCATTTGGTCGCAACCGCGCCCGGGTTGTCGGCGATCCCGTTGGCGAAGCTGCCGTGTTCGGAGGCGAAGCTGGAGAGCGTGCCTTCATAGAGGGCAGCGCCGGCGTCGGGCGTGAAGGTGTTGCAGCTCGGGAAGGAGGAAGTTGACTGAGTCCCCGGCTCGATTTTGAGGTTAACGCTGGTGCCGAGAGCCCCCACCGTGCTCGGCGTGTAGATCCTCACCGAGGAGTCGAGCGAGCCCGAGTAGGTGACCTTGATGCAGGACGCCTGGCTGTCGCCGGGTTTGGCGTTGGTCAGCGTGTAAAGCGCCGAGCCGGCGTCGTTGTCGGACAGCACGACGGTGCCCGAGGTGACGCTGTTCCCGGGGTTGTCCGTCTGGCTAGAGAACGCCGAGAAGACACCGGCGCCCGCGATGCAGGCGACGATGCCAAGCACCACCAACGTGCGCAGGACCTTCGTTCGATTGCTCATCTGAACCTTTCTGAGTGCCGCAGACAGAAGACATTTTAAAATTGCGACATTCAGGGTTCGTCAAGTTCTCAGAGAAACTTGAGTGGATGTCAAGAAATCGAAAACAGATTCTTTTGAACGGCGCTCAGCGGAGCGTGTCGTAGGGCGAAGACATTGCTAGAGAGCCCGCTTGCGCTCGCTGTTCGCCCGACGTAAGTCTCCTCCAAGTCGCAGAACTCGAGCATAGGCGCCAACATGGCGCTACCGTGGCCTTGCCCCGGCGGCGCGGCTTGGCCCCCAGGCGGTCTTTATAGGGGCTTGGGACGCTGCTAGAGCAGCTTGCGGACCGCCCTGTGACTGAGTGCGACTTGAACTGGGGCAGCTCTCGTATCTACGTTTCGTCGCCCTGCAACGGCGGCCCAGCGGAGAGGCGCAGATATTCCGTGGTCTCTGCCTCTAGCTTTAGCAATTCAATCTGCCGCCCGTCATCCGAAATGACTCCATACCCCTGACCGTCGTTCTTCCAAGTCGGGTCGCCACCGACAACGGATGAGCCTTCCGTTTCGAACGCTCCAACAAGAGCCGCCCCGCAGCGTGTACCTCTGAATCGTCGGCCACCGCGATAGCTGCCAACAGACCACGCCGCCAGGAACTCGTCGCCTTTTACGACGACCTCTATCGCCTGCTCATTTCGAAACCACTCGGTGCTAAGCCCATCGCTGGGCTTGGTCCTCGCCCGGACATATCTGGTTAGAAATTCGCCTGCTCTTGATCCAGCATCCGAAAGACTCTCAAATCTCTTGTTCTCATCAGAGCGGTCCGAAGCAATTTCTGCCTTTACGCTTGCGACCTTCTCATCTTGACTTGGTCGTTCTTCGGCCTGTCTAAGCTGGGCCTCGGCGTCCTCAACGAACCCCGCTCTGAGGTAGTTCTGCGCAAGGTTTCCCATTGCAAGGGTGTTACCAAGTTTGGCCGCTGCTTCGTAATGAGAAGCGGCGAGAATCGGCATTTTTTGACGCTGAAGTAGAACGCCCAAATTGTTTTTCGCGTATTCGTGGTCGGAGTCGAAAAAGAGACACATCCGGTAGCACTGAACCACCGGGATGGTTAGGTGGTCAGCTTCTACCTCGGAGTATGCAAAGGCAGCCCGAAACCACTTAGATGCGTTATTGCCAGCCAACTCAGCAACCCGGTGAACGGCGGTCGCATGAAGTTCCAACTCTCCCTGGCTCTTGTAGACACCAGCGAGTGCGTGCCAGAGTTCCTCAAGAACGCGCCTGTCGTCGGGCGCTTTGTAAAGCATCTGGCCAAGCTCCTCGACCGCTTGGTCCTGCTCACCGATCTTGATAAGGGCTTCGGCCTTCATGGCGAGGGTCTTGACTTTCTCCCCAAACTGGTTCGACAGTTCCAGAGACTTCTGGAGAGCCTCTACCGCCTCGGCAGGCTTCTCGGTCGCGGTCAGACAGGCACCGATCATTCTGTACACGTAGTAACCAATATCTGGATCGCCGGTGCGTTTTTCGAGCTCATCCAAACCATTGGGATCTATTCCTCCAATGAAGCCCGCTGAATGGCGGAGAACTTGGTCCCTACGGAGTTGTATGGGGTCTGCCTCAACCGATGCGAGCCCGTCGGAGAGCCTATCGGCCTCTTTCTTATCCCCATCCAGGTAAGCGCGGACCATCCTTCCTCTGAGGTCATCCGCATCGGCGGCGCCGGTACTCGTTGCAGAAATGGCGTCCGCCTCCGACTCGTCAGGCTGTGGGCTCTCCTCCGCAGGCACCCCTGCCGCATCGGGCGGCTGCTCGGGCACGCTGTCTTCCATGCTCGCTACAAGGCTGGTGTCCTTACGTCTTGCTTCGATCTTCGTCAGCCGGTGCGCAACCTGTTTGATCTCACGCCTGAAATGGAAGACCCCAACTGCAGCCAAAATCGCCACGATAAGCGGGGTTAGCCCCTGCAGGTCTCCGGCCCAGGATGCATTCAGCACTGTTAGAGCCTATTCCTGCCGCGAGACACAACCTGGCTATTGATCAAACCCGAATGAAGGCGTGAACCATCGCCTCTTGGTGCTCGCGCTTGATCTCGCGGTAATTTCGCTCGCAGGGCAAAGAACCATGGATTTTCGATTAGAGGCTTGAGGGCCCGAGCAAATCGGCTACCCACTCACCAACTTCATCGATCAGATCGACTGTGGCGGCTCGGTCGAGAGACTCGGCGTCCAGCAGATCGTCGTAACGCATCGGAACCGCGTATTGCGTCAGGCCAGCGAGGCGATCACGGTCTAGGGGCAGCTCGACATCTGCTTTTTCAAGCAGTTCGATCAACCGATCGATGTCGTGGATCGGCTTATGTCGAATCCCGCGCGCCGCGGTGATGGCCTTCAACCACTTCTCCACGGCTTGCTGGGCGTGGAATCCGATGATGCTGTCGGCGATGTCCAGATTCCCTGCGAACTCACGTACTGCCGTCGCATCCTCTTCGGCCTTCCTCGCGAGGATCAGAGAGGTCGCGTCGAGATCACCCTGTGGCGAGGACACGGCCTTCCTCCAAGGCTTGGTGGAGAAAGGTGCCGGGAACGCCGCGCCACATATCAGCCTCTCGCCTTCGATAGACGATTAGGTCGACAGCAACATCGAGTCCGCGGAGCTCCTTACGGAGTCGGACGTACTCGTCGTTTCGGCGGTCGAAGTCGGGCTCGATGACGAGCAGGTCCAGATCGCTGTCATCCCGAGCTTCCCCTCGAGCACGGGAGCCAAAAAGGATGATGTCCGCCTCGGGGGCGGCTTTGGAGAGCCGGCGACCGGCCTCGTTGATCAGACCCTCGTCGGTCACAACGCGCCAGACAGGATTCGAACCTGTGACCTTCGGTTTCGTAGACCGACGCTCTATCCAACTGAGCTACTGGCGCGGGATTGGGCCGGATGGCCCGGAGGGCGATTCTAGGGACTTGGGGGGGTGGTTTGGCGGCTTCCGGCTAGCTGGGCTGGTTCAGCCGCACGTGCCACTGGACCGTGGCGGTGGCTACTCGCTGGCCGTCGGCGTCGGTTAGCTCGATCTCGCAAGGGAAGACGACCTTGCCCTCGGCGTCGAGGGTGGCCAGTGCCTCCTCGGCGGGAACGCCCAGTGTGGCCTTGGCCTCGATCGGGCCCTTGGCGATCTTTTCGTAGGAGATCTCGGCGTTGCGGGCGAGCGGCGTCACGTCGCCCATGCGCTCGGCGAAAGCACCGACGAAGGCAGCGCCCGATGCTGTCTCGGCGGCGGTGAAAAGGGCGCCGGCGTGCTGGGAGCCAACGTGGTTCTTCAACTCGGCGCGCTCGGGCAGCACAGCGGTCGCCTCGCCCGCCGAGAGGCTGGTGACCTCCACGCCGAGGAATCCGGCGAAGGGCACCGCTTGGGTCATGCCTTGAGCGATTGCGTCGAAGTCGGTCATCGGCGAGACCCTATCCCGTCAGCGACCCTCGAACGTGGCGTGGCCGGGGCCGCCGTGCTCGAGGAAGGTTTTGACCGCGCGCTGCAGATCCTCGGTGGCGAAGAGCTCGCCGGCCTCAGTGCGGATCGCCTCGTCGGCAGCGGGGATGCCACCCTCGCGGAAGCGGCGCAGGACCAGCTTCGTCATCGCGTGGGCCTTGGTCGGGCCGGCGGCAAGCTCGGCGGCGAAGGCGCGCGCCTTCTCGTCGAAGCCGTCGTCCTCGAAGACCCGGTTGACCACGCCCCAGCCCTCCAGCTGCTCGGCGCCGAAGAGCTCGCCGGTCATCACGAACTCGCGCGCGCGGCCGCTGCCGGCCCGCTCCGCCAGCCGCTGGGTGCCGCCCATCGACGGCGTCAGGCCGACCACTTTCTCGACCAGGCCGAACTTGGCCGAGTGGGCGGCGAGGATCAGGTCGCAGCCCAGGGCCAGCTCGAAGGCCGCGGTCAAGGTCAGCGCGTGAGCGGCGAAGACGACCGGGAGCGGCAGTGCTTCCACCCGCTCGACCGCGCCGATCAGTTCGTCCCAGAGTGCACTGGCCCGCTCCGGGGTCAGGCCGTCGAACTCGGCGACGTTGACCCCACCGGAGACCGCACGGCCCTCGGCGCAAATCAGCAGCGCCCGCGGCAAGTCGCTCTCGACGGCCTCGATCCCCCTCAGCAGACCCTTGAACATGGCGCTGTCGAAGAGGTTCAGCGGCGGGCTGTCGAGCGTCATCACCGCCAACCCGGCGGCGTCGCGCTCTACTCGAACTGGTCCCTCACCCACGCTCATCGCGCGGGATCATGGCACGCGGTGGACCTCGAAGAGGTTGGTGCCCAACTCCTGCTCGGGCAGGCCGGCGGTGATCGCGATCAGGTCGCCCGAGGCAGCGATGCCGTGCCTGGCGGCCAGCGCCGCGCAGTCCTGGAGCAGGCTGCGCACGTCGGTCTCGTGCTCGTTGAGCACCGCGGTGACGCCGAAGAGCAGCTTCAACCGGCGCACGGTCTCGATCCGCGGCGAGACCGCGAGCACGGGCACGTTGGGCCGGTGGGCGGAGACGAGCCGTGCCGTACGGCCGCTGCTGGTCGGCACCACCAGGGCCTTGAGTCCAAGTCGGTAGACCGCGCCGACGGCCCCCTGCGCAACCGAGTCGGCGACCTCCTGGGTCGCCTGGTCGGTGCGGCCGAAGAGCCACTCGCCGTAGGGAAGGTCGGGCTCGGTGGCGCGAGCGATCTGGTCCATCACCCGCACCGACTCGACCGGGTGCTGGCCTACCGCGGTCTCCTCGGAGAGCATCACCGCGTCGGTGCCGTCGTAGATCGCGTTGGCGACGTCGGTCACCTCGGCCCTGGTCGGCCGCCGCGCGATCACCATCGAGGCCAGCATCTGCGTCGCCGTGATCGCCGGCTTCGAGCGCCGCCCGGCGCCGCGGATCAGCCGCTTCTGCACCACCGGCACCTGCGCGAGCGGCAGCTCGATCCCCAGGTCGCCACGGGCAACCATCACTCCCCCGGTCGCCGCGGCGACGATCTCCTCGGCGTTCTCGGCCGCCTGCTGCTTCTCGATCTTGGCAATCAGGGGAATGTCGGAGTCGAGGCCACGCAGGCGCTCGTAGACCGGCTCGAGGTCGGCCGCAGTCGAGACGAAGGAGACGGCGAGCAGGTCGATGCCCTGTTCGACCGCGAACTCGACCCAGCCGAGGTCACCTGTGGTCGCCGCCGGCGTCTTGATCCCGGGCACGTTCATGCCCTTGTGTGAGGAGAGCGTGCCGCCGACCTCGATCTCACAGTCGACGCCGCCGTCTTCGGGCCCGCGCACGCGCAGGCGAATCGAGCCGTCGGCGAGGTAGACGGGCTCGTCCTCAGCCAGCGACGTCACGCCGGGCCAGGTGACCGGAATCGTCTCCTTGTCGCCCTCGACCTCCTGCGGCGTCAGCTTCACGTGCATGCCGGTCTCGAGCTCGGCGACGTCGTCGCGCAGCTCACCGATCCGCAGCTTTGGCCCCGGCAGGTCGCCGAGCACCGCCACCTCTTCGCCGACCCGCGCGGCCGCGGCGCGGATCGCCTCGACCGTACGCGCGTGCCGGTCGCGATCGGCGTGGGAGAAATTGAGCCGGAAGACGTCGGCGCCGGCCTCGATCAGGCGCACCAGCGTGTCGGGCTCCCAGCTCGCCGGTCCAACCGTCGCGATGATCTTCGTTCGCCTGCCGTGGTGCATTTATATGACTGTAGAGAGTGATGGATCGCACCCTGAGGATCCGGACATCTACACCGATCTCTGTGACAATGGGCGGGTGAGCAGCGTCGCTGAGCGTCCCGCGAGCACCGAGGAGCCCGCCTTCCCCGATCTCGTTGGTGAAGCCCCACCGTCACCCGCCGGACCGATCGAGCCGGCCGAGGCCGCGGCGATGCCAAAGCCACCCGTTGTCCCCCTGCCGCGCGCGGCACAGATGCTGCGCTTCACCCAGCGCCAGATCGAGTACGTCTTCGGCGCCCAGCGCCGGATCGGCGAGGTCTTCCGCATGCGGACCGCCCTCCCCGGCGGACCCGTCGTCACCAGCCACCCCGACCACGTTCGCTCACTCTTCACCGCCAAACCCGAGCAGGCGCCGTCACTGACCGGGGAGTCGCCGCTGCGACCGATCCTCGGCACCGGCTCGGTCCTCACCTCGCTCGGCGACCGCCACATGCGCCAGCGCAAGCTGCTGCTGCCGCCCTTCCACGGCGAGGCGATCGAGCGCTACACGGAGATGATCACGGCGGCGACCGAACGCGAGCTCGACCGCTGGCCGCTCAATCAGCCCTTCGCCCTGGCCCCGCGCATGCAGGCGATCACGCTCGACGTGATCATGGCCGGCATCTTCGGCATCGAGGGCAAGCCCAAACGCGGCACCCCCGAGGACCGGATGCGCTCTACGGTCAAGTACCTGGTCAACGCCTCCACCTCCCTCGTCGGCCAGGCGGGAGAACTGCTCAACATCGGCCGCGAAGAGGCGGTCGGCGTGGTCAAACTCGGCGTCACCCTGCTGGACCGGCCCACCTACGCGGTGATCAAGGCCCGCCGCGCCGACGAGCACCTGGCCGAACGCCGCGACATCCTCTCGCTGCTGCTGCAGGCGCGCACCGAGGAGGGCGAAGCGATGGACGACAAAGAAGTCCGCGACGAGCTGCTCACCCTCGTCCTCGCCGGCCACGAGACCACCGCCAACTCACTGTCCTGGGCCTGGGAGCGCCTGGTCCGCAACCCCGACGCCCACGAGGCCCTGCGCGAGGCGACCCGCAACGGCGGCAACGCCGAGGAGCAGGTCGAGGCGACGATCATCGAGAGCATGCGCTCGCGCCCGGTGGTGCCCTTCATCGGCCGCCGCGTGACCGTGCCCTGGCAGCTCGGCCACTACGGCGTCTCCGCTGACACGCCGATCGGAATGAGCATTCTGCTCGTCCACCATCGCGAGGACCTCTACCCCGAACCGTTCGAGTTCCGCCCCGAGCGCTGGCTCGGTCGCAAACCCGGCACGTATGAGTGGATTCCCTTCGGCGGCGGCATCCGCCGCTGCCTCGGTGCCGCCCTGGCGATGGCCGAGATGCGCGTCGTACTCGAGGCGATGGCCCGCCGCCTCGACCTCGAGGCCGCCGAGCCCGAGCCCGAGCGCGCCCTGCACCGCAACGTGACGATGATCCCGTCGCGCGGCGGTCGCGTGATCCTGCGCAGCCGCAGCTAGAGCGCCTGTAAAGAGCGGGCATTTGCGCCGGCTTTTTCGGAAAAGACCAGTTCCTCAAAGCGGTTCCGCCGCCGAGCAGATATAAATTGCAACTGGGGACGGGGCGTCGGCGTGGGTCGGGGTGCTGCCCTCGGACCCATGTACGACCATGGATGACGCAAGCATCCATGAGACCTATAGTCCCCAAAGAAGGGGTCATGCCCCGTCCCCGATCTGCTCGGTGACGAGCAAGGCCGCCCGCCGAGAGGACCGGCGCACTGATCGCCACGAGAGCGGAGAGGGAGGGATTCGAACCCTCGAGAGAGCTTGCGCCCCCTACTCGCTTAGCAGGCGAGTGCCTTCAGCCACTCGGCCACCTCTCCGGGCATTCGGCTCGATTGTAGGAACTCACGGGAGACGACGCGGTTAGTCTCGTGGGCGTGTCCGGCCGTTCCCATACGGAATTCGAGCAGATCTTTGCCGAGGTCGAGGCGCCATTTGCCTTCGTCGACCTCGATGCGATGTGGTCGAACAGCGACGCGATGCTCGCGCGAGCGGGCACAAAGCCGATCCGGGTGGCGAGCAAGTCGCTGCGCTGCCGGGCGCTGCTGGAGCGGATCCTCGCCCGCGACACGCGCTACGCCGGGCTGATGACCTTCACCTTGCCGGAGACACTATGGCTCGCCCAGCAGGGCTTCGAGAACCTGCTGTGCGCCTACCCGACGACCGACAGCGGTGCGCTCGAGGAGCTGGCGCTGCGCTCGGTCGCCAATCCCGGCGGCGCCCCGATCGTGATGGTCGACTGCGTCGCCCACCTCGACGCGATCGAGGCGGTGCTCGGCGCCGGGGCCGCGCCGGTGCGGGTCTGCATCGAGCTCGACGCCGGCTGGTGGGCTCTGGGTGAGCGGATCAAGGTCGGGCCCAAGCGCTCCCCGGTGCACACGGTCGCGCAGGCAGTCGAGCTGGCGCGTGAGATCGAGCGGCGCTCGCAGCTGGAGCTGGCAGCGCTGATGTCCTACGAGGGCCAGATCGCCGGCGTTGGCGACCGTCCCCCGGGTCGGCGCCTGCGCGGCGCCGCGATCCGGGCAATGCAGCGCCGCTCCGCCGCCGAGCTGGCCGAGCGCCGGGCGGCCGTCGTCGCCGCGATCCGCGAGTTCGCCGAGCTGCCGATCGTCAACGGTGGCGGCACGGGCAGCCTCGAGTTGACCGGGGCCGAGGACGCGGTCACCGAGATCGCCGCCGGCTCGGGCTTCTACGCCCCCACCCTCTTCGATGCCTACAGCCGCTTCAGCCTCACTCCGGCCGCCGGCTACGCCCTGCCGATCGTGCGCAAGCCCAACCCCGGCGTCGCCACCGCGCTCGGCGGCGGCTACCTTGCCTCGGGCCCGGGCGAGCCCTCGCGCGTCCCCTCCCCCTGGCTACCGCCAGGGCTCGAGCTCGACGCCGAGGAGGGAGCCGGTGAGGTCCAGACGCCGCTCAGCGGCTCACCCGCTCGTGACCTGCAAATCGGCGATCGCGTCTACATGCGCCACGCCAAGGCGGGCGAGCTCTGCGAGCGCTTCGACACCCTGCACCTGGTCGAAGGCGGCGAGATAGTCGACGCCGTCCCCACCTACCGCGGCGAGGGCAAGACCTTCCTCTAGGCGGGGTGTGCGGTCAGGCGCCGAGGACGCGCTCGGCGTACTCGTTGGTGAAGACGTGGCCGGGATCGAGTTGCTCGCGCGCCGCCTGGAAATCAGCCCAGCGCGGGTAGCGCTCGGACAGGGTCTCGGCGGTCTGGAAGTGGCGCTTGCCCCAGTGGGGACGGCCGCCGTACTCGTTCATGATCGCCTCGACCGCTTCGAAATACGGGCGCCACTTCATCCCGCGGTACTGGTGCACGGCGATGTAGGCGGTGTCGCGCTCGTGCGAGGGGCTGAGCAGGGCGTCGTCGGCGGCGGTGACGCGCATCTCGATCGGGAAGAAGACCGGGTAGCGGTTGGAGCGGATCCAATCGATCACGCGGCGAGCGGCCTCGGGCCCATGCTCCCTGGGCACCCCGTACTCCATCTCGGTGAAGCGCACGCGCCGCTCGTTGGCAAAGATCCGGTCGCTGCGATCGGTCGAGGTGCTGCCGGATGCAAGGCGGGCGGCAAGCCGCGAGAAGGCGGGAATCGCGCGCGGGAAGGCCTTGCCGCCGGCCGAGATCGCCTCCAAGGCCCAGTTCTCCAGCACGACGTCGTTGAGGAAAGCCGCGGCGCGGCCCCGCGGCCGGGGTGGGCCCTCGGTGCGGTTGCGTTCAAGCACCAGCGCCGAGTCGGCGTAAGGAAAGGTGAAGAGCTCGAAGTGCTCGTGCGCGTCGGCGCGCTCCTGGAAGCTGTCGAATACCTCCTCACGCGGGGCGGGGCTGTCGACCCGGTGCAAGGTGAAGGCGGGAAGGCAGCGCAGGGTGATCGAGCTGATCGCCCCCAGGGCGCCGATGCTGACGCGGGCGGCGCGCAGCAGGTCGGGGTCGTTCTCTGCCGTCAACTCCCGCACCGAGCCATCGGCGAGGACCAGCTCCATCGCCACCACCTGCGAGGAGATGTTGCGCAGCTTGGCGCCGGTGCCGTGGGTCCCGGTTGAGATCGCGCCGGCGATCGTCTGGCGGTCGATGTCGCCGAGGTTCTCCATCGCCAGCCCAAGCCCATGGAGCTGCTCGTTGAGGTCGGCGAGCACCATCCCTGCCCCCACCTTGACCAGACCGGAGGAGCGATCGGCCTCGATTACGCCGCTCAGCGCACCGGCATCGATCATCGTCGCGTCGGTCATCGCCGTCTCGGTGAAGGAGTGGCCGCTGCCGGCAACGCTGACCTTGCGCCCCGCCGCGGCAGCGGCGGCAATCATCTCGGCCAGCTCCTCACGGCTTCCCGGGCGCAGCTGCTCGAAAGGAGCACAGACCTGGTCGCCAGCCCAGTTTCGCCAGGCACCGGATGCCGGTACCTGCTTAGTACCAGAAGACATGCTGCGGGAGCCTAGCCCGGTCAGCCCTCGACTGCGCGGATCGTCGGTGGAGCGAGGGCGCGAAACGCATAGAAGACCGTTCCCACCAAGAGGGCGATGATGACCAGGCTCGGTGCCGCGTTGCCGGCGACGCTGGCGGCGCCACCGCCGGCCAGGCCGCCTATGACCTGGCCCGCCGCCCAGGCCATATTGGAGAGGCCCGCGGCGAAGCCCTGGTGCAGGCTGCTCGACTCGGCCACCTCGGAGAGCATGGTCAAGGCGGGCGTGAAGCAGATGCCGCCGCCGAGCGAGGTGAGGATCAGCCCGGCCATCACCACACCCATTGCCCCCCCGATCGCCACCGCGGCCATCGCCACCGCGCAGATGCTGAGGCCGACCATGAACGGAGTGCGCCGCCCGACGCGATCGGAGTAGCCGCCGGCGAGCGGCGCCAGGATCGCCTCCAGGGCCGCACCGGCAATGAAGCCGGCGGCGATCAGGGCGTGGCCGCCGCCGAGGTCGGCGATCTGCAGCGGCACCAGCACCTCGACCGCCCCGAACATCACCGATGGAATCGCAACGAAGGCGGTCGCGAGCACGATCGGCCGCGTGAAGATCGTCTCCGCTACCGCGCGCAGGTCCTGGTGTTCGGATACCTCGGCATCCGGCAGCCTGGCGGCGAACGCGGCGAGGGCGAGGGCCACCAGGAGCACGCCGCTGAAGACCTGCTCGGTCCCCACCGTGGCCGCCAGGGCACCGAGCGCTGGTCCGAACAAGGCACCCGCAACCGCTGTTCCGAGCGCGGTGCCGATGACCGAGCCCCGCTTCTCGGGCGGAGAGACGCTGACCAGCCAGGTCAATGCACCCGACCAGATCAGCGCACCCGCCCCGCCCTGCGCGAAGCGGGCGACGTCGAGCAAGAGGAACTTGTGAGCAAAGCCGAAGGCGACGCTGGCGACGCCAAGCAGGAGCAGCCCGGAGATCACCGTGCGGCGCGGCCCGAACCGAGCCGCGACCAATCCCGCCGGCAGCGAGAAGACAAGAGTGCCGGCCGCGTAGGCCGCTGAGAGCACCCCAGCCTGCGCCTTGCTCAACCCAAGATCGGAGACGTAGTCAGGAAGCAGCGGCGCAATCGCCGAGAAGAAGACGACGTCGAAGAAGACCATCGCCGAGGCGAGTATGAGCAATCGACGCATTGCAGACAATACAATCATCTAGAGCGATCGCGGTCATAGGCCGTCGCGTCTAGCATCAGCGGATCGCCTACTCCCCGGAGGGGTGGCAGAGCGGTTGAATGCACCGGTCTTGAAAACCGGCAGGCGTCTAACGGCGTCTCGAGGGTTCGAATCCCTCCCCCTCCGCTTACAGCCTCAGATTCGGCTTGTTAGAGCGGTTTTCGGAGGCCCAGCGAGACCGCTTCCGAGTCCGGCTGTCTCCGGCTTAATCCGGTTGTGACGGTGGCACAGGGTGGCACAGAGGGTGGCACGGGAGCACCAGAGCCACCATCCACAGTCCGAGACGTTGTAGCGCTGACAGCCCTGTCAGCCCAGAAGATTCGCGGGAACCGCTAGGGCGATCCCGATAGCGATGAAGACTGCCCCAACCGCTCGCCACCCAATCGATCCGCCCTCTTGCAGCGCGATGAGGTCGCGCAGCGCACTATCCCGCGAAGCCGCAGCCTGTAGTGCCTCGTTTCGGACTTGGTCGATTTCGGCCTTGACCGCGGCGGAGAGATCTCGAATCGACGCCGACAATTCCTGCGCTTGGTCCGCCTGAATCTTTTCAAGCTTTTGGAGCCGCTCTAGCGCCGTCGGCTCCTTATCCGACTCGATGGCATAAGAAACCGCAAGCTCTCGACCGACCCGCAATCGGAGATCTACCCCGGACTTACCCCCGAGCACCGCTCTTGCGTGCTGCCTCGCGTCCCAGATCTCCTTTACAACAAGCGCGAGTCCGGCAAGCTCAAAGCCTGCACTGGCATAAGTAAACAGGCATCGGGTCGTCTCGGTATCCATTCCAAGAGCAGCGTTTCTCGGGTATGTGAGCCAGCTACGCTCTTCGTCGTGACCGATCAGCCAAGCGCCCCGACACCCGACCAAGTGACTTGCGAGACCTGTGCCGCTCTTCTTCGACGACCCGCAGGCCCACACACGGAGCGTGTATGTGAGCAATGCGGCAAGAAGAGGTTCGGGGTTCCTGGCCCAGATGGCCTAGAAACTCAAGCTGGCGACTCCTTCGTTCTTCCAGAGGGATTCTTGTCAATCTCACTCGACCCTACGAAATCAAACGGTCGCCTATTTCGGCCAGGGATCACCTGGATGGTTCACCAGCAACTCTTTGCTGGTGCCGCAGAAAACGTCGATGACCTTCCAGGCACACTGCAGGCATACATTGAGATGGCGGACGAGCTAGTCGAGTCCAGCGAATTATTCGCTGATTTGGACCTGGATAGCGGCGAGGGTATAGACAAAGCGCTAGATCGGGCAGAGGACAACCGAACGCCGGAGTTCTGGGCGCTGAGATTGGGGATTTTTGCCGAGCTGTGTAGACGCCGGCTCGCGGACGGAGAGTCAGAGGAAGCGCTCATCGCAATGCAGCGGGCGGTGCTGGCGCGATGCATGCTCGTCTTTGTTACATCCCTTGAGGAGCTTGTTTGGCGGGGGTATCGAACGTTCGGGGTGCAAGAGCTAGAGGCGGCAATTGCCCTTTGGGAGGCTGCATCTAGAGATGAGTCGGAGGCATTCTGGCAAGAGGCCCTTTCAGAACATAATTTCGTCCTCGCACAACTCTTTTCGGCACCAGCAATAGTGATTGCTGATCAGCCATATGTTGGCGGCAAGGAAATCACCAACACGGGTGGCAGCCTTGCGGACTTTCTATTGCAAAATTCGCTCACCCAATCCGTAACCATCGTGGAGATCAAGACTCCGAGCACAAAGCTCTTGGCTGGCGAGTATCGCGAAGGTGTATTTCCCCCGTCAGCCGAGTTGTCAGGAGCCGCGGCCCAAGCTCAAGCCCATCGGGACACCCTTACAAAGAATTTCTACACTCTGACAAAGGGCCGTGCCGAGTTCTTTCCATACGATCCGCTCTCTGTTGTCATCGTCGGTGACACCTGCCAGATAGACACCGACGATAAGCGCAGGTCTTTCGAGCTATTCCGCAGAGGCCAGAAGGATGTACAGGTAGTGACCTTCGATGAGGTTTTTGGCCAGGCCCATGCCTTGCTTGAACTCATTCGTCGCTACCCCAAAACCGATACACGAGCCGCAGAGAAAGCCTCGCCAAAAAGCTGAGCCCTCACTACTCGCCAAACCAGAGCCTCCCCCGACCTACCCGCCAAACCAGCACCGCGAGAGCGCTTGTCAAGGGCGCGAAGCGCCCGACCCCCGCAGGGGGTTGACCAGCGCGAGCGCGGTGCTTCAATCGAGCGGGTCGGGGACCTACAACCCGATCCCCATGTCTCGACCGATGCTCCTCGTCATCTCCCTGGTCACGGTTCGCTGCTCAAGCTCAAGCCGGCACTGAATCTCGGCAAGCCTTCGCTGCGCGGCCTCGCGAGCCGTCCGCGCTGACGCGTCCGGCGGCTTGGGACCGAAAGCGCTGCCCTCGTCGCTCACGCCGTGTTCAAGCCGGTAGTTCTCAACCCCCTGTACGCCCCGATCCCAAGCCCTGGCCTTGGTCGGATCGGCGGGCCTCTCCCCCAGCTCCTTGACGATGTAGGAGGGAGTCTCGATCCGGGCGGCGGTGAGGGCCTGGGCGGAGCGCCGGGCAAGCAACTGCTCGGCAAGCTCATGCGCGCGACGGGCCCCCGTGCCCGGCTGCCGCATCTGCTCAAGCGCCGCGGTCCTCTCGGTGAAGGCTTCGCCCCAGCGCTCCTCGTTGGCACGGGCGAGGGGAAGCTGCTCGCGGCGTTCGCGCCTTCCGAGCGCTTCGGCGGCTTCGCATTTGGTCACGGCCCGATCGAGCTTCTCTCGCGCTTCGTCCACCCGACGGACCGCGCGGAAGTAGGACTCCTCGGCGTGGACCTCGCGGTCGGCCGGGGCACTCAGCTCGGCTCGGCGTGCCGCTAGCTCATCGCTCGGCAGCTTTGCCAGCTCGGCCCGCAACGCCTCATCGTGGGCGGCGGTCTGGGCGCGGTCACGTCCCGCCGCTTCCGCGATGTGGGCGATGGGGTCACGCTCGGGAGCAGCCGGGGCGAACTCGTTGCGCTCGACCTGGATCTCAGGAGTGGCGTAGAGGTAGGTCTGCTCGCGGGTGCGCGAGGTGGCGACGTAGTACTCCTGCTTGTCCATCGAGGGATCGGCCATGACGTAGGCGCGGTCGACGGTGGTGCCCTGGGCGCAGTAGGTGGTGACGGCGTAGGCGTGTTGCAGCGCCGGAGCCTCGCCGCCCAAGGTGGTGCGGTCGAGGTAGTCCCGGCCGACCTCCACGCGCCGGGCTTGGTCGATGCCGTCGAGGACGACCCGCCCCCGCTCGGCGTCCACCTGGGCGACCTCCCAGCGCTCGCGGTTGAAGATGTCGGCACGGCGGTCGTTGACGCGGGTGATGACCTGATCGCCGGCGGCGAAGACCTGGCCGCCGACCTCGATCTGCTCGCCGCCCAACCGGCCTTCGGTCTTCAACACCTCGCGCGCCGTGGCGTTCAGGCGCTCGACCTCTGAGTTTCGCTTCGCCACCATCAGCGCGTCCTCGCCCTGGGAGAACGAGTTCCACCAGTCCCCGACCATCGCCGCTCGCTGCAGCTCGGGTGTCTCCTTGACCGTGACCCGCTCGGCCTCCTGGTAGAGGCTCAGTGCCTCTTGGGCGCGACCTTCGCGGATCAGCTTGGCCGCATCGCGATCGACCTCGTGGAGGTGGCGGATCACTTCGTGCAGGTGGACGGGATCGGTTCTCTCCGCGATCGCGGAGAACAGGCCGCCCGCCTCGACCGAGCCGAGTTGCTCGGGGTCTCCGATCAGGACGAGCTTTGCGCCTTGCTCATCCGCATGGGAGATCAGGCGGGCAAGTTGCTCTGAGCCGACCATCGAAGCCTCGTCGACCAGGAGGACGGTGCGCGGGGAGAGGCGGGCATCGCCGTGGGGATAGTCGCGAAGGAAGCTCGCGACGCTCGTTGCCTCAAGCCCCTCGGCGCGAAGGACGTTGGCCCCCCTCCACGTCGGCGCCACCGCCCGCAGCTCAAAGCCCGCTTGCGCCCAGCCTTCGGCGGCGGCGACCGTGGCAAAGCTCTTGCCGGTCCCCGCCTCCCCGATCACCACGACGATGCCCTCGCGGACCGCCAGCAGGCGATAGACCATCTCGCGCTGGTCGTCCTTCAGGGTCGGCCGCTCCCCGATCACCCGCTTGGCGGCAAGCTCGCCCGCCTCCCCGCGCGCTTCCCGAGCCATCCGCTGCGCCGTTTCGAGTGCTTGGCGCTCAAGCGCCCAGATGCGAGTGGTGGTGAAGCGCAGCCCTTTCGGCGTCTCGGCCACCCTGACCACGGAATCGGAGGAAAGGAAGGCATCGGCGGCGCTCTCGACCTCATGCGCGGGCGCTCCGTTGGGAAGCAGGTTGGCGACGGCCTGAATCGCGTCGCGGCGGTCGAAGTGGGAGACGTGGGCCGTCACCTCGCGGTCGAGCTGGGCGAGGGTGAGCTTGGCCGCCAACTCGACCTCGCGCCCCATCGTCAGGGAGATGGCCTCGCGGTCGAGGCCGATCTCCTCGGCTTTGGCCTGCCAGCGCTGGCGAAGGTCGCCCAGCTCAAGCTCCTCCTTTGCCTTGCGGGTAGCGAGGGTGGCGACCTGAAGGGAGCGGGCGGAGGCATCCGCCCCAGCCGCCTCGAGTATTTCCGCGCGGCGGGTTGAGAACGCCTTCAGCCACCGATCCTCGAACCCCTTGATCTCCGCGATGCCGTTGCGAACTTGCTGCCATTCGATGCCCAGGGTCCGGGTCAGCTCGTGGCGCAGGTTCGCCTCATAGATGTATCCGGCGGTCTTGGCGTGCTCATAGATCGCCGGGGAGTAGAGGCGGGTCCACTTGCCGTCCGGCCCCTGGGTGGCGTTGGCGATTAGGACGTGGGTGTGGAGCTGGGGGTCGCCGTTGCGCGAGGAACGATGCACGTAGCCGGCGGCGAGGTAGCCGCTGCCCTGCGCAAAGGCCATGCCGCCGTTGCCGTCTCCGCGCCGCGTGAGGCAAGCGTGGGCCTGCATGTAGTCGAGGGCTGATTCGACAGAGCGCAGGTGCGCGGCCTTGACTTGGGCGGCGGCCTCGGGATCACCGAGCGCCCAAGTCAGGGAGACCGACTTGGGAGCCGAGAAGGTGAGATCGAAGCCGGGGACTGACGGGCCGGCACGCAGGCCGAGCGGCTCCCCGTTCGCAGGGTTGATGCCAGTCAGCATCGCGACGAGCTGGTCGGCCTCCACCGCGCCGGAGAGACCGAGCTCGGCGGCGGCATCCCCCAGCCACTGGCCTGCATCCTCGCCCTCGCCGGAGTAGTAGTCCTCCTCGCCTTCGGCGACCTTTGAGAGGTAGTAGCTCTCCTGGCCTTTCCCGAGCTTTCCAATGCTGAGCATCAGGGCCTATGTCAAAAGTGAGCGGCGCATCTGTCGGTTTCTTCTGAGTCCGGCGCGAGCCCGAAACGCCCGCGCGAGTTGGCGAATCGAGTTGGCTCTCATGCCCTGTAGGTCAATTTGCGACCCCGGTTTGATCCAGCGATTTCTGGCGCTTCCCCCGTCCGGCGCTGCGTCGCGGATTTGCCTCATCCCTCCGTACTCCATTGAGGGTGGGTCGCTGCGTCACCAGTCGGTCGCGCCGGCCGAGGTCGCCTGCCGAGCCTTGCCTTCGCTTCATGCCCTATAGGTGGCCACGAGGGGCGTTCTTGATCCACTTCTTTGCCAGCCGATAGCGTCCGCGCGATGCCCCGGCAGACAAAGCGGGTCGAGAAGCCCTGGGGCCATGAGGTCTGGTGGGCGCAGACAGACAGCTACGCGGGCAAGCTCCTCGTCGTCAACGAGGGCCACGCCCTCTCGCTGCAGTACCACCGCGAGAAGGACGAGACCTCCTACCTGCTCTCGGGCAGGCTGCGGCTCATCCAAGGTGAGAGCGCCGACACGCTCTCAGAGCGCGAGGTCGAGCCGGGAGAAGCCTGGCGAAATGAGCCGGGCGTCGTGCATTCGATCGAGGCGCTTGAGGACTCGGTGGTGCTTGAGGTCTCAACGCCTCATCTCGATGACGTGGTGCGCCTGCGGGATCGGTACGGGCGCGACGAAGATGCCAAATAGGCCGACGGATACCCGCAGACGACCGATCCAGCTCGTGCCTTCTGACCCGAGCTGGCCGGCTCGCTTCGAGGACAAACGAGAGCCCTAGGGCAGGCAACTTTGCCGATCCTCCTAGAGACTGGGACCCGAGAGAAGGAGGCGACTAACGGTTACGGTGCGAGCCCCAAAGGGCGTGCTGTGGATGCGGTAGGCACCGGAGCGCAGTTCGCATTCGGAGTCGCTTGAGCACCAAGCACGGGCGACTTCGACCCCGTCGGGAGTGTGGAGGCTGAAGAACTTGAGACCGTCGCGATCGCGATCCGGATCGCGACTCGGCCAGCTAGGAAGGACTCCTTCGTTAAAGCGGACGAGTAGTTCGGCCATGCCAGGCGGGAGCAATTCGTAGGGTGCGCCGCCGGGTTCGATTTCGTAGCACGTTCGGGCCGCGTGTTCGGTCCCGCCGTTGCCATCGGTCTTTTCCTCGCGGATGGCGAGGAAAGGACCGATGGTGGTGTAGAGGAGGTGGAAATCGCCACCGCCCAAGTCCCGGCGTGGGGAAGCGCCGAGCAATTCCTCGTGGCCGGCGAGCTGCCGGGCGACGTCGGCGGCCCCTTCCAGCAGCACCACCGCATCATGGGAAGGACTGACGATGCCGAAAGCCCGCAGTTCGGCACCGCAGAGGCCGTTGGCGACGTATGTTCCGTGGTCGAGAAGACGGGCTCTCCCGGCGCAGCCGTCGGCCGGACTCGGTTCTTCCCAGGCGACGCGGAACTGTTGGCGGAGTTTGGGCGGCAGCCCGTCACCGGCCTGTACTTGAACTCCGCAGAGGCGATCCAGTTTCGAGGTGGGCGTGTTTTCACTAGACGCGTCTTCGCCGTCGCCGGGCGACGGGTCCAGCCGGTCGGTGCCGGGATCGACCTGAGAACGGCGAGGGCGGCTGACGTCGGGTGGCAGAGGGCCGCCGGCGATCACGCGCAGAGCGAGGGCGGTGCCCTGGAAGAGGAACGAGGACCACAGCGCCGCCACCATCACCAGGGCCACCGCGCGCGAATGACGGCGGGAGAACCTGCCGGCGGTGAGGTCGCCGATCCATGTCCAGCGGTCCGGGAGAGAAGCGAGCGGAGGCGGGCCACCGCGCTTGATAAGGCGACGGGTGCGACCGGAGAGAATCAGGATGGCGAAGGCACCGACGCTGAGAACGAGCAGCTGTGGGATGCCGCTGTGGTCGAGGAGAAAGAGTAGGCCCAGAGCAAAGAAGGCCGTCGAGAGGATGGCGTCGCAGATCGTGTAGCGCCGCAGGCGGCGGAGCTCGGATAGGCCCCAGTCCGTGGCGCCGTCGCCGTCCCAGTTCGTGTAGCCGTTGCCGAGACGGAGGATGAAGCGGCAAATCAGCAGCGCGCCGACGGTGGCGGCAGCAAAAGCGGAGAGGCGTTCGAGCCGGTCGGCATTGACGCCGGCGGCCAGATTGCCTGCGAGCGCGCCAAGGAAGGCGAGGACGAACGCCCACCACAAGTCACGAGGGCCACCCCCAGTGGAGTGGTTCTCGGAGTTGCCGCTATCACCAGCGGGCCCGACCACATTTCTCCTCGGTTCGAGGCGGACGGCGACAGTGCGGATCGCCACCTAGGCACGGACCAGGAGGGTGGAACCAGGAGGGTGGAAATCCACTCCGCTGCCGTGACGCCGTTTTTGCCTCTAGCTCAAAGGTAGCGTGCGCGCAAGAGATTTTCCAGGTCGTGGCGAATGTTTGTGAACGGGTCGAGTCCTCAGCCGCCAACAGCCGCCGGGCGATTGATAGGAACCGAGCTAGTGGCGAGCTTCAGAAGGCGATCGACGGCGCAGATGTCGAGGCCGAGTCGGGCGGCGCCGCGTACCGGCGCGCGTCGATCAAGCACGCCGACCTTGAGGGCGGCGTCGGCAGCAGCGTCCGCGAAGGAGGTCTGCTCGATCCCGCGTTGCAGGCTCTCGAGAAGCAGCCGTGAGAGGCCAGGCCGACCGACGGCACCGCCGACGATAACGCGCTCGGGGTTGATGAGGGTGAGTGTCGGCCCGATCGCGCGGCCGATGAGTTCAGCAGCGACCGCGAGGACTTCGCGGGCGCCCTCGCACTGCGGGCGCTCGGGGTCGAGCGCGGCCTCGGCGACGGCGTCGAGGTTGGGTAGGCCGACCGACTCGGAGACGATGACGCCGCCGACGATGCCGTCGAGGCAGTCGCGCTGGCGGCAGTGCGGGCACTCGGCCCGACGACCGGCATCGAGGGGAAGGCGCAGCGTGCGCAGCTGATCCTTGGAAGGTCGGATCGCAATGTGGCCGATCTCGCCGGCGAAGCCCGAATGGCCGCGCCAGACTCGGCCGCTAAGAACGAGGCCACCGCCGATGCCGGAGGACCAGTCGATGTAGAGGAGGCCGGAGGCGCCACGACCGGCGCCGTAGCGGTGCTCGGCGAGAGCGCCCAAGTTGGCCTTGTTCTCAGCGAGCCGCATGGGCGAGCCCGGGTCGGGCCAGCGGCGCTGGACTTCCCGGCGCACGTCAATCCCGGCCCAATCGGGAGCGGCAACGTCGGTCATGCGGCCGTTGTCGCGGTCGACCGGGCCGGGAAGGCCGATAGTGACAACGGCAACATCGGCGCAGTGGAATTTGGGCTGGGAGGCGAAGAGGCGCCTGACCAGACTGGTGGCCAGCTCGAGGGTGCCCTCGGGATCGGCGAGGACTTCGAGGGTCGATTCGCGAACCGGGCCCGCGATCTGGGCACCGAAAACGTCGGTGACGAGGACGGCGACGTGAGTGCGGCCGATGTCGATGCCGACAGAAAGGCAGCAGCGGCGATCCAGGCGCCAGAGGCCGACCGGCCGGCCATTGCCGGTGGGGTTCGCCTTCTCGGTGTGCAGGAGCACCGTGCGCAGCTCTTCGAGCAGGCTAGACACGCTGGAGCGCGAGAGGCCGGTGATTTCGGCGATGCGGGCCTGGCTGAGGCCGGACGGAGAGCCGAGGAGCACCGCGAGCACTCGGCGACAGTTCTGCTCCTTCAGGTTGCCGACCTGGCCCCCCGTTCTGGAAGCGCCGTAAAAGGGGGTGGCATCCGAACCCCTCACGAGCCCGATGGTACGCCTCCCAGACGCAGCCGCCAAGAAATGGCGGCTGCGGATGGCCGAAATGCGCAGCCGCGGGCTCCCGCCGCTTAGTGAGGAGCGTCTCTTCCGCGACCGCCTTCGGCCAACCCGAGGCTCGCCGTCAAGTAAGCGGCAATGAAGTGCGACCTGGCCGGGCTCCATCGCGAGGCCCGCGAGACTTACACCGAGGCGAAGGGCGCGTTATCCGAGCGGTTCTGCTCGACCGCTGAGAGCGCGCGGTGGCAGTTCGCCTTTGGCGAACTGCCAATGCGTGAGGGCTGTGGCTGTTGCGGTGGCGCGGTCGGCTGTGGGGAGTGTCTGCCTGCATCTCTCCCCCGGCTGGACTGCCTCCTGTGGCTCTGGCTTCCCTGGCTCGTCTGTCTGTGGCTCTGACTATCTGGCTATGGCTCTTGCTGATGATCTAGCTGTCTCTGCCTGGCTGTCTTTCTTTGTTCTTTCGGGCGCGTCAGCGCCCCGATCGTCTTTCCGGGGCGCGCGCTTTCGCCGCTCGGCTTCAAAGAAGTGGATCAAGCGCACCCCGCGACGGCACCTACGGGACATGAGACGAAACCAAGGCTCTGCATGCGACCTCGGAGATGAAGCCTCCGGCGCTGGAGAGCGAGCGCGATTGGTGACGCACCGGCGCGCCGTCAATGGAGTACGAGACATGAGGCAAAGCAGCGATGCAGCGGCCGCCAGCGCTGGACAGGGGGAACGTCAGGGAAACCGGTGGATCAAATCGGGGTCTCGAATTGACCTAGAAGGCATGACGACCGAACCGAATCGCCAACTCGCGGGGGCGCCGGCAGCTCGCGCCGGACTCAGACAAGCCGACGGATGCGCCACTCACTTTTGACATAGGGATAGAGATGGCGAAGAAGCTGACGACATCGATCCCCCGCATTGCCCTTACGCCGGCTGAGGCTGCTGCCGCGATCGGGGTAGGCCCGGACTTCTTCGACGCCAACGTGGCACCCGAACTGCGGCTGATCCGCCGAGGGCGCAAGCGCTTGGTGCCCGTTGCCGAGCTGGAGCGCTGGACCATCGAAAATGCGAGCCGGGTCCTTGGGGAGTCCGCATGAACAGAGCGCGGCGATGGAACGGCTTGGTCCCCCACATCTCCGAGGAACTTCTAGGCTGCCCGGCATGGCTGACACTGCTGAGCAGAAGGCACGCCGAGCCGTGCGGCGCGCGCAATCTGACTTCGAGCGCGAGCAGGAGCAGCTACGCGAGGCACGCACAATGTCGCGAGCAAAGCGACGTGAAAGCTTCGAGCGGGCGCAGAAAGCCGGCCTGTCGCTGCGAGACATCGGCGAGGAGGCAGACATGCACTGGACCCGAGTCAGAGAAATCCTGCGCGGAGAATAAGACTGCTGTAGGGGATAGACCCTACGGTCCTTGCTACGCTAGCGAACGTTCCTACAAAAGCGCCCCCCGGCGGCGCGCTAACGCCAACCGGGGGGCTGACCACAAGGAGAACACGCTCCTCATGGCTGATCAGAACCCTACGGGTCGCGGCGCTGCCGTAGCCCTCGATCTCCCGGTCCATCACGTCCGCTTCCTTCGCGGCGTCTTCGAGAAGGCCCGCGACGGCATCAGCGACGAGCTGGAGGAATTCCCCGACCAGCTTGATCCGAAGCGACTGCATCGTGAACACGCCGCCTATGGGCGGTTGCTCACGGCGCTAGACGAGCTGGTGATCGTCCCCGACCACGACGTACGCGATGTGGTCGGGGACCTAGCCGGGGTCATTGACCGCAGCAACGAGTACGAGCGGGTCGTCTCTGAGCACGAGGCAATACACGGCCTGCGCGACCAGCTCGAGGGAGGCGAGAGTCGATGATCGACATTGCCGCTCGGTTCGGAGACAACCTCGCTCGTGTCCGCAAGCGTGCCGATCTCTCTCAGGAGGAGCTGAGCGTCCGCGCCTCGCTTCACCGCACCGAGATCAGCCAGCTGGAGCGCGGCCTGCGCACCGCCAGGGTGGACACCTTGGTCAAGCTGCTCGGCTCGCTCGAAGTCTCCGCCGAGGAGCTTCTCGTCGGCCTGGACTGGACACCCGGCGATGTTCGGTATGGCACTTTCGTGGATCGCGGCGCGGGCTGATGGCGGAAGGCATTAGGAAGCGCCATGCAAAGAAGTGCCCGGCGCGAACTGGAGGGAACTGCCGATGTGATGGGGGCTACGAGGCTTCCGTCTATTCGGAACGAGACGGCAAGAAGCTCTACAAGACCTTTCGGCGCGAGACAGAAGCGAGGTCATGGCGGGCGAATACCAAGCGCTCGCTTGACCGGGGAAGCCTCCGGGCACCGGGGAGCAGAACGATTCGAGAGGCCGGCGAAGCATGGCTGGCGGGTGCCGAGCGGGGCGAGATCCGCAACCGCTCCGGGCGTCCCTTCAAGCCCTCCAGCCTGCGCGGCTACCGCCAGAGCTTCATCGACCGAATCGTCCCGGCGGTGGGGCATGTCAAGGTCGCCGCGCTCACCACGTCGGATCTTCAGGTTCTCGTTGACCAATGGCAAGCCGAAGGGCACGCGGCTTCAACCGTGCGTAACTCGCTCCGGCCACTGCAGGCGATCTATCGCCGCGCCCGTGCCCGCGAAGGCGTGCCGGTCAATCCCACCCGTGACCTCGAACTGCCCGTTCCCGAGCGCCGGGAGGTCGAAATCGTGTCGCCCTCCACCGCCGCGAAGCTGCTCGCGGCCCTGCCAGAAAGTGACCGAACAATTTGGGCGACGGCGCTCTACGCAGGACTGAGATCCGGCGAGCTGCGCGCGCTTCGCTGGAGTGCCGTGGATTTGTCGCGGAACGTGATCGAGGTGCGCGAATCCTGGGACCCAAAGGAGGGACCAGTCGAGCCAAAGACCAGACGATCACGGCGACGGGTGCCGGTCCCAAACATTCTCAGGGAGCAACTGCGCGGACTGCGGCAGCCCAGCGCTGGCCCCTCAAGCGAAACGCTGGTCTTTCCCGCCGACGACGAGACGCCATTCCAACCCGAGCGCCTCTACCGCCACGCCGATAGCGCCTGGCACCACGCCGGCATCCGCGACCGCCTACGCCTCCATCAAGCACGCCACACCTACGCCTCTTTCATGATCGCTGCCGGCGTCAACGCGAAGGCCCTGTCGTCGTTTATGGGCCATGCCTCGATCACCGTGACCTTCGACCTTTACGGCCACCTGATGCCCGGCTCCGAGGCCGAGGGCGCGGCGCTGCTCGACGCCTACCTGGACGGTCGTTCCAAAGACAGCCGGGAAGACGAGGAATAGGGTCGGCCGGCATGCACCAATTCCCGACGATGAAGGCGAAGCGCCTCCTGGCGGTCCTTGAACGCGAGCCGCTGAACTACCGGGTCTCGCGCCAATCGGGATCACATCGCCGGATGACGGCCCAAGGCCGCCCGGCGCTGACCTTCGCCTTTCACGATAAGGCGACCGTCCCGTCCGGCCTGGTCCGCAAGGTCCTCGTCAGGGACGTTGGACTTGCCGAAGACGAGGCCCGGAAGCTACTCTGACCTGGAGGATCAATGGAGACCGTGCGCGTCATATACCACCACGAAGCCGACGGCTGGTGGGCCGAGTCCCCCGACGTGGAGGGCTGGTCCGCCGCTGGCGACTCCTACGCCGAGGTAGTCAAACTCGCCGAAGAGGGCATTCCTTTTGCCCTGGAGCACCCCGCCGAGTTGGAGCACTATGTTCCAGCGGGCGAGCGCGTCCCCGCCTGACAAGCCTCTCAGACAAATTCTGTCGGCATATCGGCGGTGTCGCCCCCACTGCACTCCGCGCCCTCGCTTTTCGCACGAAGCAAGAGTGACTGATACTCAATCTCCTCCAAGTTCCCCATGGGCACCGTTGGCGAATGCAAGTGCCAGATCAGTGGTCGGATTCTGGTACTTGGCTTGACGTAGGGCGTAGGAGTAGGCCGTCGCGATGAGCTCGTCGGTCCCTGCCGCGACCTCCACCGCCCAGCGCCGAACCGCAGTGACGAACTCGGGCGCTGGGCAACCGACCAAATAAGCGTCGAGGTCGATCCAGCTCTTTGCCTGCTCCTCGCTGGGCCAGCCCGAGAAGGTCTCCGCGATCCCCGGGTGGAAGAGAATGCTGAGCTCAAGGGTGACCGGGTCGAGGGCAGCATTAGCCTTTCCGACCTCACCGTAGTCGATCAAGGTCGGTTCGTCGCGATCATTGACGAGCACATTGAAGCCATGGAGGTCGCGATGAGCCATCGCCTCGCGAACCCTAATCTCGACCGGCCGCTCGTCGGGTATGTCGACGTTAGCAGCGAGCAGATCGACGTCGGAGACGAGGGGGCGGCGCAGATCGACGAGCCGCTTGTCGAGGATTGGGGCGTCCTTGGTCCACGTCGAAAGCCCCTGGCGAAGGGCGTTGGCGACCGCAGCAGCAGCGGCATCTTCACCAGCAATCAGCTTGCCGGCAAGAGTCGCTGTGTACTCGCTCGCGAATTGATAGATCAACGCGCCGCGCAGCGCCGTCCCGGCGCGAACTACCTCCAACAGTTGGGCGCCAAGCCCTACCGGGATCCGGGCGGCTATCTGTGAGAAGCGGTTCGCCTCGCGCAACACTCGCCGCAGGTCCCCGATCTTCGCCACCGTGCGGCCGAGATCGTCACCCGCTCCGTCGCGCAGTTCCAACTTCAGGGTCTTGGCCCCTGACAGACCGCCATCGAGGGAATTGACTACTCCCCTCTGTGCGCCCTGGGCACGGCCGTAGATCTTCAACGCCCGCTCCTCGCTCAGGCCGAGACCGAGGTCGTCGCCCTCCAGCAAGAAGCGGTCGAGGGCTTCGGTCTTGGCAATGTGGGCCTTCACCGCTTCCACACACTCCGGCAGCTTCTCCTTCTCGAAGAAGAGGACCAGTGGGTGCTCGCTCCGCTCCCCGTAGAGGTCGGCGGTGCCGGCAACGCCGAAAAACTTGTGCATCATGGTCAGGTCGCCATGAGCGGAGAGAATGATTACCGGCGTCCCTGGCGCCTGCTCGCGGATCAGGCCGAAGAGGCGTTGGCCTTCGGCGACCTCGGGATCACCTTGACGCGCATCAGCGGGCAGCGCGAGGTCGCAGATGACCAAATCGAATTCCTCGCCCCGAACCTGCTCCTCAGCGTCGGCGCCGTTCGTCGCCACGCTGAAGGCGACCTTGCTCGGATCGGGGCAACACTGCCGCTCGATCATGACCGCCTCTTTCGGATCGTCCTCGATCAGAAGTAGTCGGCAGGTTGCCTTCATGCGTCCGCCGAGGGCCAAGAGATGACCGCGGTTGCCCCGCCGCGGTTGTTCCTCGAAAGTCGGACCTCGCCGCCGATGCCACGCATCGCCTCGCTCGCGGTGGCGAGGCCGTAGCCGGGATGCCCGACCTTGGTGCTGATGCCGGGCCGACTTGTGCGAGCGAGAAAGGCGGGTGGTCCCGGGCCCCGGTCGATCACCGAGACGTGAACCCCATCCGAGGACTCACCCCAGGTCAACTGCACGGCGCGGTCGCCATTGGGGTGAACCGCCTCCGTTGCTTCGGCGGCGTTCGTGAGCAGGTTACGGATGGCGATCCCGAGTAGCGCTCGGTCGGCCTTGACCATGAAGTTGGCCGGACCCTCAACCCTAATCTCGATGAAGAGGTCATCGGCCACCGATTTGGCCAGGTAGCGAAGCTCGGTGTCGAGATCGAATTCCTCCCCGCTGGGGTTGACAGTCGCATCGGCAAGCTTACGCAGACCACCGCAAACGTCGGAGAGGTAGCGGAGCTGGCGATCGGTTTCCGAATCCGGGTAGTCCTCGCCAAAGTCGGTACCGGCGGCGAGACGGGCACGGCCGACGACGCCAGCTACCTCGTGCAGCACCTTTCGCGTGCTGTGGTTGATCGCCTGCCGCGCAACCTCGGGCGAGGTCCCCTCAATCCTCTCATCCCAGCGCGGCGCCGCGATTGTCACCTCCTCGCCGACTGGAGGCGCGCCGATCGCAAGGATCTCAGCTAGAACGCCTCGGACCCAAGGGACCGACTCCTCGGCGAAGGCTTCACGGACGACAGCTTCGCTCTCGGCCGTGAGCTCACCGGCATGCTTACGGATGCGGCGAGCGGCGGAAAGACGGATCGACTCGGTCTCGGCACGCAACTCCGCCAGCGCGACCGAGAGCTCGTCCTTAGCCATCGGGGTGATCGCTGTAGAACTCGGCACGCTTGGAGAAGGCCTCGCGACCGCCCTCCATAAGGGTTGTGATCGCCTGCACGGAGGGGTCGCTGTCGAGCTCGCCGGCGGAGCTGACGAAGCCGCGGCGTCCGTCGGAGGCGAGGACGATAACCTGCGCCGCCTCGCCGAGTACCGGGATATTGGCATTGTGGGTGGCGACGATTACCTGTCCGCTCACCGAGCGTTGGCGTATTGCACTGACCAATGTGTCGACGATGAAGGCGTTGTCGAGGTGGTCCTCCGGCTGGTCGAGCAGAATCGCCTCTCGTTCCTCGGCAAGCAGGATCGGCAAGACGACGGTGCAGCGCTGGCCCATCGAGAGGTTGCGGGTGACCTTGTACTCCTGGCCGTCGAGCAGGGCGAAGTCAACCGCGTCGTCGAGCGGGGCGAGCAGCAGCGTCGAGAGCGAACGATTTTCGAGGTGGGCGAGAAGGCGACTCGCCCGGTCCTCGTTGATCCCGCCCACCTCCGCGATCTGGGCGGCGTCCTCGGACTCGACGGCATCGACCAGCTCTCGGGGGCTGAGCTTTTCGGCGAGGTTGCGAGCGAGATTCTTGTAGCGCAGGTTGCTGCCCTGCATCAGATCAACCAGGGCCGCCTCATAGGCCCGGAGCTCTCCTGACTTGTCGACCCGCACCTCAATCCGTCCGTTGAAACGCTTCGTCAGCACCTCGGCGGTCTTGTCGCGGAGCGTGTAGAGCTCCTCGGCGCTCGCCTCGGCCCGGTCGAGCATCTCGTCGCGCTTCTTCCTTAGTTTTCCAATCTGCGTGTCGAGCTTGTCGAGCCGCTTGCGTTGGGCCTGTACTGCTTTCAGTTCCTGGCGCAAAGTGCTCACCCGCCGGCCGATCTCACCGGCCCCCTCTTGCATCTTCTCGAGGCGCTCGGTCTTCGATTTCAGCTTTTTCTGCAGGGCGCGCTGCTTGGTCTCGCTTTTGGACTTTTCCTCGGCGATTGATTTCTCGGCGCCGCTGAGCTCTTCCCCCGCCTTTTTGAGCAGATTCGCCACGGCGTCCAACCGTTTGGCAACCTGGGACTCTTGAGCGGCGGAAGGCAGCTCGGGAAGAGGCTGGGCGAGCGCGACGTCGGCGATCTCGTCGCGCCACTCGGCGATTGCCTGAACCGCAAGCCCGTAGGCATCGCCCGCTGCTCGCACTTGGCCGAGCTCGTCGGCGAGCTCTGATACCTCGTCCTGGAGTTTCTCCAGTTTGGTTTCGGCAGCGGCACCGGCTTTCTGTTTTTTCTCCGCGGCGCTTAGGGCGGAAGCGAGATCCGCCTCGCGCTCAGTGGCTTCGGCAACCTCGTCGCGTTCCTCGCAGTGGATCTCTAGGCGACGCTCGATTGCGGCAACCTCGCTGCGCGAAGACCCAGGGCCGTTTTCGGCGAGCAGGGGGTCCACCAGCCGGTCGAGAATTTCGCGCCGGCTGCTCGGGTCGAGGCCGATAGCCTCGATTTCGTTCTGGGAAACGATCAACGGGATGCCGGAGCCATACGCGCGGGAGGCGGTAGGCACCTCGTCCAGACCCGAGCGCGAGACGACCGTCTGCTGGCCTGCCACCGAGCAATAGACAGCTACGGTGCCGTCTCCGAGCACGGCAACGGCCTGCTTGCGGGCGTCCTTGGCGGCTTCCTCGGTCTTTGCCGGGATCGCCAGGGCGAAGCGGATCAACTCGATCACCGACGTCTTCCCGGCACCCCGAGCGCCGACGAGGACGTTCAATCCTTCCTCGAAGTTGATCTCAAGGCCGTCCAGAAAACCGCCTGCCACCTCGAGTCGATCGATCCTCATTGCGACTTGGCCGTAAGCAGATTCACGTGGGGAGAATAGTCGCGGTGATACTAGATGGCAGTGATGCGCAGGATC
Organism: uncultured Solirubrobacterales bacterium; assembly: GCA_963701265.1. Lineage (GTDB taxonomy): Bacteria > Actinomycetota > Thermoleophilia > Solirubrobacterales > 70-9 > VRUE01. The sequence continues at coordinate 663,579 of OY969581.1, read as the reverse complement.
GTCCTAGCCTCAGGTCGCTTGTTCGCCTATCGCTCCCGCGTGAAGGCGGTAGCGAGAGACTTCAAGCTAGCGTGATCATGAGCACATGCGAACGCCTGCCGAGAAAGCTGCCCTGTCGGCCTTCATCGACGCCGCCACCAGCGAGGCCGATCCCGGCTATCCGCATGGCGCCGCTTTCATCCCCTGGCAGGAGACCCCCAAAACGGATCGGGTTCTCTGGCGCTACCTGAGCGAACGGCGAGAGGCGGTTCTGGTCGGAACAGATGACTTCGACATGCTGATTGAGCCAGTTCGGACGGGTCGGTTCGTTTGGCTGTGCAACAAGCTTCGCCATCGGATCGCGGTCGAGGTCTCCTACCGCCACAAGGACACTCTTCCAGTTACCGATATACCTCCGGTTCGCGTGGACATTGGGCGGCATGCCCTGAGCGCCTGACGCCGCCCACAGACTGCGCAGACGAAGGTGGCACAGTCGGTGGCACGAACCCAGCAAACCGCTTGGGCAAGCTAGATCCAGCTATGCCGCCCTCGCCTTGAAAACCGGCAGGCGTCTAACGGCGTCTCGAGGGTTCGAATCCCTCCCCCTCCGCTTTAGCCCTGCCCCTATCTGCGGGTCAGCATCGCGATGCGACCGATCGGGTCTTTGATGTCGGCCGGATCGCAAAAGCGTCCGGCGGAGCCGCGTCGGTCGCAGTAGTCGATCACTTCTCTGGCGAACAGCCACGCGTATTCGTTGCCGTTTGATTGGTAAACGTCCCGTGCTGAGCGACGGGCACAACGCCGCAGCTGGTCCTCTGACCTCGCCATGTAGAGGCAGTAACGAGCAACGAAACGCTCCCTGGAAGCAGGCGTCGTCAGCGGGAACGTGTCCTTGCCTTCTGCCCGTTCTTGGTCCAATTCGTCTTCGAGCTTTTCGTAGGGGGACCGCCCTTCGCCTTCGTAGTACTCGAAGACCTTGATGCTGCCGAACACGACTACGACGAACAGGCAGATTCCGAGCACCGCCGTGTTCCGTCCCCGCATTCCGGCAGGGTACTGACGCTTTACTGGGGAAACTTCGGGTTCCGCAAGGGAACTAGCCGACTACGCGAGCGAGGGTGAAGCCGTCGTAGCCCTTGCCGCCAACTGTCTGGATCGTCGTTGCCTCGACCCGTGGCTCGGCGGCGAGGAGCTCGTGGAAGTGGCGCTGTGCTGCGATCGCTGGGTCCTCGTCTGCGAGATCGACGAGGCGGCCGTCGCGGATGACGTTGTCGGCGACGATCAGGCTGCCGGGCCGTGAGTGCTCCAGCGTCCAGGTGAAGTACTTGGGCGTGCTGACCTTGTCGGCGTCGATGAAGGTGAGGTCGAAGGGACCAGCCCCCTCGGCATCGAGCTGGGGCAGTTGGTCCAGGGCTGCCCCCACCCTGATCTCGACGACATTGCCAAGACCGGCAGCGACGATGCTGGCCGCTGCCACCTCGGCGTAACGGGGATCAGCCTCGAGGCTGATCAAGCGCCCGTCAGCGGGCAGCGCCCGCGCCAGCCAGATCGTGCTGTAGCCGGCCAAGGTGCCGAACTCGAGGATCGACTTGGCCCCGAGCGTCTTTGCCAGCAGATAGAGAAGCTTGCCCTGGGGCGGGGAGACCTGGATCTGGGGCAGCCCTGCTGCCTCGCCGGCTCGCACCGCCGTCTCCAGCCCCTCATCGGGCGGAGCCAGCAGGCCGGTGACGTAGTCGTCAACCGCGGTCCAGGTGCCTTGCGCCACGGTTGAGGTCTATCAGGAGCCCCGTCGGAGCAGGAAACCTCGGCCCCCAGCCGAACGTGCGGAGATGGAGACGGCATCGCGCCGGGCGCGCAGGCGTGAGCGATGGATGCAGCGAGCGGAGCGCGTCAGCGACGCCTTCGGGCTGGTCCTCGTCCTGGTCCTGGTCACCTACGTACTGGCATCGCTGCTGGATAACCGCGGCTGGACCTCGGTCATCCTCACCGTGGCGACGAGCGCCACCTCGGTGGTCGCACTGACCAGCTCGCACGTACGCCCCCCGCTCGTGCGCCTGGCGGTGGCACTTTCGGGGCTGACCGTGCTCCTCGCTGCGGTCGGCGCGGCCTCTGGCAACCACGATTGGCTCAACCTGGCGACGCTGATCCAGGTCTCCCTCTTGGCCCTGGCAATGGGGGCGGTCCTGCGCCGCGTCGTCATGGCCCCCGAGGTGGGCTCGCGCACGATCCTCGGCGCGCTCAGCGTCTACGCCGTGCTGGGCATCCTCTTCACCTTCCTCTACGGCGTGATCGAGCGAGTTCAGGGAGGGCCCTTCTTCGAAGGCCACCCGGACCCGACCGGCTCCGACTTCCTCTTCTTCAGCTACACGACCCTGACCACGACCGGCTACGGCAATCTCGTCCCGGGCGGGCAGCCAGGCCGACTGATATCGGGCTTCGAGATGATGGCCGGGCAGATCTTCCTCGTCACCCTCGTCGCCGGCCTGGTCAGCCTCTGGCGCCCGGGTGAGGCGATCCGACGGCGCCGCGAGCGACGCGACGGAGACGAGCCGGCGACGGATACTCCGTCGCCGAGCTAACTACTCGGAGAGCTCGACCCGCTCGATCGTCTGCGCCTCGAGCGGACGGTCGGAAGCATCGGTCTCACTCGACTCGATCGCGTCGACCACGTCCATCCCCTCGACCACGCGGCCGAAGACAGTGTGCTTGCCGTCGAGCCAGGGCGCCGCGCCGGTGGTGACGATGAAGAACTGCGAGCCGTTGGTATTGGGGCCGGCATTGGCCATCGCCAGCGCCCCGCGCTCGATCTTGTGCTGGTTGAACTCGTCCTCAAAGGTGTAACCGGGGCCGCCACGGCCGGTTCCCTCAGGGCAGCCTCCCTGGATCATGAAGTCCGGGATCACCCGGTGGAAGACCAGTTCGTCGTAGAACTTGTCGGCCGAGAGCTTGCGGAAGTTCTCGACTGTCTTCGGCGCGTCCTCGTCGTGAAGCTCGAGCACGATCGCCCCGGCGCTGGTGTGAAGGGTGGCCTGTGACATGGGCGTCACCCTACCCGGTTACGCGAACGAGAATCGGCTTGGAAGCCCCCGGCGCATAGGGCCAATGCTCCTCCGGGAGGACCACCGCGCGGAGCCTGATATTGGCCGACCCACTGACGTAGCGAAACCGGTAGGAAGCGTGAAAACGGCCGGCGTGATCGCTGCGCGCAACCAGCACCGGGCGCCAGCGCTTCGCGGCGGACTCGTAGTACTGGATCGCGACGAGCTTGCCCCGGCGTGGAAGCGGCGCCCCGAGGCTGCGCACGCGGCCACTGAGATGCACTGCCGCCCCCGTCCGCAGCTGACGCGGTGCGACGCGGAGATCGATGCCGCTGCGAACCCGGAGCGTCAGCGGACTCCGCTCGGCAGCATCGAGTCCCGTATCGCCGCGAAAAGCCACGGCAATCCGGCGCGAGGGCCCAACTGGCAGCGGCAGCCGGAACCCACCGTGCGGACCGGTCTTCACAACCTCGATCGCCGCCTTTCCAAGCGCCCCGCGAGAGGGCCGGGAGATGACCTGCAGCGTCCGCTCGGCCAAACCGACGCCCTCCGCATCGAGCAGCCGGCCGGTCAGCGAGGCGGCAACGCGGAAAGGCACCGTCAACTCGGTTCCGCTGCGGCGGCGCCAGCGCAGCCGGGCGAAGATGCGCGCCTTGGCTCGCGCCGGCTCAGCCCGCTTGACGCCGGCTACCGGACTGCCGGGCAGCTTGCGCACGGTCATCTCGGTGCCATCCACCCGGCGCGTGGTGCTCGCCGCGTTGCCCGCCGCATCGACGGCGTCGGCGCGAAACACGTAGGTCCCGGCCGTCAAATCGGAGGGAATGCGGGCAAGCAAGGCAGCGCTGTCCGCAGACGCGCCGCGCTGGAACTTCGCCGGCAGCTCCGTCCATTGCTCACTGCCGAGCCGGCGGTAGTGGATCTCCCCGCTCGCCGGACCGGAATGAGCGTCGCTGAGCTGGGCGGCAACCTGGCTCGGAACCGCGTCCCCGGCGGCGGCTGGCTCAAAGGCGACGCCTGGGGGTACGTCGTCGAAGCGCAGCGGCAGTGAGGCCGCCGAGGACGCGGTCTCGTTGCCCGCCTCGTCCCGCAGCCAGATGCCCAGCGAGTAGACACCGGCGCGGGGGACGAAGAGGTTCTGCAGCCCGTGGAGATCGTGACCGGAGACGAACTTGGTGCCGCTGTCGTAGCCGGCCGGGCCGGTGATGCGCCAGAAGGCGCCCCCGATCGGGCTCGCCGGACCCTGATCGGGATTGACCCAAGCCGGGTCGAAGTCGTTCGTGTGCCGCCATCCGTCGCCACCGGCAAGGGCGAGTTCACGCGGATGCGCGGGCGGGTTGTTGTCGATCTGAATCGTCTGTGCTCGCCCGCAGCTCACGTTGCCGGCGAAGTCGGTGGCGCAGTGACTGACGATGTGGGAACCGTCGGTGAACCCCGTGGTCGAGATTGGGTAATAGCCGAAGCGGTGGGTCGGACAGGGCTGCATCGTCGTCGCCCGCAGCTCGCCGCTGACCGAGACGACGTTGCACGGGTGATCGTGGGGAAAGACCGGACGACCGTCGATCACAGCTTCCGTTCGCTTTATCCCGGACCCACCGTCGAAGGCGCTGTAATCGAGCCGGCGCTCGCCTCGCAACCAACCACCCGCGAGCATCTCGCCGCCAATCGAGTGGTCGGGGAAGAAGTTGTCCTCGATCGTGATCGTCAGAGCACGGACCGCCGACCAGGAGCCGGGATCGAGGCTGCACCACTTGCTTTCGGCCTTGGCGCAAAGCAGGCGGTCCTCGAGTGCGGGCATCGGGGTGGAGAAACCGACGACAAAGTCACGGGGGGTGACGTCGGTGGTTGACGCCGCGGCGAACACATCGAAGCCACCGCTCGAGTTGGCGACGCCGATCCGCTGCTCGATCCCGTCGTGCAGCGCGTGCCACCAGGTGCCACTGACCCGCGTGATGCCGGTGCCTTCCGGGGCAGTCCAGAGCCAGCGCGCGTAGCGGGTCCCCGACACGGTCCCCTGTCCATCGCGGGTGAAGCTCTTCAGGTGGGCGCCGTCGAAGGGATCAGCACCGGGCGGTGTCGCGCAGTACGCATCGGAGCGGAACTTCGCCCCACCCGTGCTGTCGGCCCAGCCGGCATCGGCACCGACGTGCCAGCCACACTGGGCGACCGAGTACTTGCCTGCCGTTGCCTCCTTGGCGACCAGCAGCAACAGCGCGAGCGCCAATGCGATTCCCATCGCGACGATGCGGCCGAGGCCGCCCCGCGTGCCTGACATGACTCCCCCTTCACTCGACGACATGTGCGGGGCCTAAGCAGGCGGGGTGCAGATCTCTTCCCCCTCTCCACAAGCACACCCCGGGGGCTGCTGCCGCGGCGCCTTTGCGAGAATGGCTTCAATGTCACTTCCGACGCAGGATCAGATAACCGAGAAGCTGCGAGCCGTGATCGACCCCGAGCTGCGCCGCTCGATCGTCGAGCTGGGCATGGTCCGCTCGATCGACGTTCGCGAGGGCGGCCGAATCGAGGTCGTGGTCTCGCTGACCACGGCTGGATGTCCGATCCGCTCCCACTTCGAACAGGCCGTCGCCAAACAGGTCTCCGAGCTCGACGGCGTCACCGAGGTTGCCGTCGGTTTCGATGTCCTCTCTGACGAGGAGAAATCGAGCCTGCAGCAGACGCTCGGCCGCGGCAAGCTGCCCGCCGGCGCCCTCGCCCAGGTGAAAAACGTGATCTGCGTCGCCTCCGGCAAGGGCGGGGTCGGCAAGTCGACGATGACCGCCAACCTGGCCGCCGCGCTGAGCGCCGAAGGGCATCCCTCCGGCGCTCTCGACTGCGACGTCTACGGCTACTCGATCCCGCGCATGCTCGGGGTCAACAGCAAACCCGAGGTCAACGGCGAGCGCAAAATCCTGCCCCTGGAAGCAGCGGGCGGGGTCAAGGTGATGTCGATTGGCTTCTTCGTCGAGGAGAACTCCGCTGTCGTCTGGCGTGGCCCGATGCTGCACAAGGCGATCCAGCAGTTCCTCGAGGACGTCGCCTGGGGAGAGCTCGAGTACCTGCTGCTCGACCTGCCGCCCGGCACCGGCGACGTCTCGATGACCCTGGCCCAGCTGCTGCCCCAGGCGAAGTTCGTGATCGTCACCACACCCCAGCCCGCAGCGCAGACGGTCGCCAAGCGGGCGGCCGACATGGCCGCCAAGTTCGACCTCGAGCTGCTCGGCGCGATCGAGAACATGTCCGGCTTCACGACACCGGACGGCGAGCGCTTCACGATCTTCGGCGAGGGCGGCGGGCAGCTCCTCGCCGACGAGCTCGACATCCCCCTGCTGGGCAAGGTTCCGATCTCCGAGCCCCTGCGCGAACACGCTGACAACGGCACCCCCCTGGCGACGGCGGAGCCGGACTCCCCCGCTGCGCAGGCGATCCGGCAAGCCGCGCGCGGCATTGTCGCCGCCACACCGCAGGAGCTGCCGGTTCTGCAGGCAGTTCCCGCGGTCGCCGAAGCACCTGCCGTCAGCGGCACGCCGCTTCCCGTCGTCCAGTAGCGAAGCGGGCCGGCCTCTTCTCCTGGCAGGCCGGCCCACCGAATCGGCGCGTCTAGTTGTGCTTGAAAACCTGCACGCTTGGCACGACCGTGCTCACGGTGCTGATCGTCATCCCTGCTCACCTCCCTTCGCTCTCCTGCCCGTCGGACCGGGTTTCAAGCGCAATACTAAAAAAAACTTAAGTATTGAGGGATCGCTTAGTGTGGGTGCCGCCGGTCAGGGAAACTTGCTTATCCTCCGGCCCGCCTTACCACTTAAATAGCTCTTGACTGGAGGATCAGCCTTGGCGACGACCGCAAAGGGGCAAAGGAGAAGCATCGACGAGGCGGTGGCCTACGCCGTCGGTCACCGGATCAGGATCGACGCCCTTGCGATCCTCAACGAAGGCACTGCCAGCCCCAACGAAATCGCCAAAATCATCGGCGAGGGCGTCAGCAAGGTCGGCCATCACGTCAAGGAACTTTTCGATTCCGGCTGCATCGAATTCGTCGGCACCGAGCAGCGACGCGGAGCGACTGAGCACTTCTACCGGGCGATCGCGCGACCGTTCGTCAGCGATGAGGAAGCGCGCGAGTTGCCGGCGGAGACGAAACGTGAGTTCGCCGCCCTGATCCTGCAGGCGATCATGGCCGAGGGGCTCGCCGCCTTGCGCGCCGGCAAGATGGACTCCGACGAGGACATCTGGATGAGCTGGCGTTCGGTCAACCTCGACGAGCAGGGTCGTCGCGAAATTGCCGACGAGATGGCCGCGTCCTACGCCAGGGTCGAGGAGATCGAGGCCAAGAGCGCTGCGCGGCTACTCGAGTCAGATGAGTCCGGAACCTCGACGGTGGTCTCCGCGATGAGCTTCGAGCGCAGTCGCTCCGGTCGCCCGCCGGGGGAGCGACTGGCCACCAACGAGGCGTGAATCTCGGCCCGGCCACACCCGGCCGAAATTGACAGCTAGGAGGGCGGCCGATACAGCGCCGCCCCCCCAGTCCATCGAGCAAGCATCGAGCGCCAAACCAGGAGTCTCATGCTGACGACCCAGCGGGCGGTACCCGACGCAACAGCGATGTTAAAGCTAAAAAATGGTGCACTGAAGCGAGAATGGACGTGAGAGACAACGCCCACCACGATCTTGCTGCAAAGTGGCCGAAGAGCCCCTTGCTCGACACACAGCAGGTTTTTTTGTCGTCTATTTGGTACGCCAGAGGTACCTAAATAGAGGTCAGAACTTCAGGCGCTCGCCTTGCTCTTGTAATAGTTGGCGTTGATCTCGGCGTACTTGGCCCACTCAGCCGGGAGCTGGTCCTCGGCGAAGCAGGCGTCGACCGGGCAGGCCTCGACGCAGGCGTCGCAATCGATGCACTCGTCCGGGTCGATGTAGAGCATCTCAACCGAGTCGTAGTCGGGCTCGTCCGGCGTCGGATGAATGCAATCGACGGGACAGACCTCAACGCATGAGTTGTCCTTCTGGCCGATGCAAGGCTCGGCGATGACGTAGGTCATTCGAGGCTTTCTCCTGAGTCGTCGTTTCGGTGCCGTCGGGGGCTGGCTGCCCCCGCCAAAGCGCGGATGCACATTTTACGGATTGAGCGGCGGCGGGCGCTCCCCCACTAGCATCGGCAATCAATGCTGCTGCTGACAGGGGCAACCGGAAGCGTTGGATCGCGGCTGCTGCCGCAGCTGCTCGAGCGCGGCGATGACGTGCGCTGCCTTGTCCGTGAGCCGCGACGGCTCGGGTCGCAGCGGGTCGACGTGCAGATCGCCCTTGGGGATCTCGGTGAGATGTCGGATCCCTACCTGGTGCGCCAGGCGCTGCGCGGCGTCGACACCGTGATCCACCTGGCGGCGACGATCCGTGACCAGCCGCCCCACCGGATCGAGGAGCTGAACGGGCTGGCGACCGTGCGGTTGCTGCGCGCCGCCGAGCGCAGCGGCGTCAAGCGCTTCATCTTCTTCAGCGCCCTCAACGCCTCGGTAGCCCAGCGCACACGGTTCTTTCGCGCCAAGTGGCTGGCCGAGCGCGCCGTTGCCTCCTCAGCGTTGGAGACGACGATCTTCGCGCCCTCGATCGTCTACGACCACTCGGACCCGTGGATCACTCTGCTGCGGCGCTTCTCCTTCCTGCCCGTCCTGCCCGTCTCCGGTGACGGCCAGGCTCGCTTCGAGCCGATCTGGGCCGATGACGCCGCCCGCTGCGTCGTCGCCGCACTGGAGCAAGGTGGTGGTCGCCAGCGTTATGAGCTGGCCGGGCCCGAGACCCTCAGCTACGACGAGATGTCCGATCTGGTCAGCCAGATCGCCGGGCGGCCGCGCTCACTGGTCCACATGCCCCTCCCCCTCGTCCGCTCCGGCTTGATCGCGATCCGCTCTCTTTTCGGTGAGGCCGTGTTTGCAACCTGGGAGGAGGCCGAGCTGATGGAGGTCCCGATGATCAGCGAGCGTGGCACGGCCGACGCGGAGGAGCTCGGGGTCAAGCCAAGAAGGATGGGCGATGTACTGGAGGAGACTTAGGCAGGTGGCAGTTCTGGCGGTGGCGGTGGTGGCAATCCTCGCCGCCCCGGCGCGAGCGCTGACCCTGGTCCCGCCCAAGCCCGGCGTGCTCTTCGGCGTCAGCGACCAGGGCACGACGACGCAGTTCAACGAATTCACCGAACTGCTCACCAAGCACCCGGCGTTGCTGCAGACCTTCCACCCCTGGGGCAACAGCCTCAACCAGGCCTACGAACGCTGGCGCGAAACCGGGACCCGGCCGATCCTCGCGATCTCCACGATCGACGACCAGACGCTGGGCGAGCTGATCACCCCGGAGCAGATCGCCCTCGGAGCCGGCGACGACTACCTGCTGCAGCTCAACGACTTCTTCGCCAAACGCGGACTGCCCGCCTACATCAGGCCTCTGGGCGAGCCCAATCGCTGCCTCAACGCCTGGTCGGCGGTCAACTGCGACGGCACGCAGAAGGGGGGCGAACACACGACCGGCTGGTACAAGCAGGCCTTCCGCCGCATCGTCGCGATCGTGCGCGGCGGCCAGACGCTGGAAGGGATCAACGCGACCCTGGCCGAAATCGGCCTGCCGCCGCTCAACCGCACCAAGGGGCCAAACCCGACCGAACTGCTGCCGGCGCCGGTGAGCGTCATCTGGAGTCCGCTGCCGGGCGGCTCGCCGCGGGTGAAGGGCAACTTCCCCGGCAACTACTGGCCGGGCGCGCGCTGGGTCGACTGGGCGGGCACCGACTTCTACTCCGAATATCCGGTCTGGGAAGACCTCAACCGCTTCTACCTCGGCAAGCAGTGGAAGGGCAAGCCGGTGGCGATCACCGAGTGGGCGGTCTCGGGCAAAGACGAACCACGTTTCGTCAAACAGCTGGTCACCTGGACCGTCAAGCATCCACGGGTGCGCATGTTCGTCTACTACGCCGGCTTCGGCCCCGGCGCCAATCCCTACGACCTGCGCCTCTACCCACGTACGACCAACACCCTGCGCCTCAAGCTGCGCCGCGAAACCTTCCTCCAGTACGCCGAATACAACGCCAGCACCTTCCCGCCGCTGCCCCCGCCGCCGCCCAAAACCGCGAAGACCCCTTAGAACGCGAGAGGCCCGGCAGCTGCCGGGCCTCTCGAAAAGACACTCGCCTGTTGAGGCGAGGATACGCCCGAAGGCGTCCTACATCATGCCGCCCATATCGGGCATGCCACCTGGCATTCCGCCACCGGCGGCGCCTTCCTTCTCGGGCGGCTCGGCGATGATCGCCTCGGTGACGAGGATGTTCTTGGCGATCGACGCTGCGTTCTCCAGCGCCGAGCGGGTCACCTTGGTCGGGTCGATCACGCCGGCGGCGATCAGGTCGCCATACTCGCCGGTCGCCGCGTTGAGGCCTTCGCCGGCCTTCAGCTCGCGGACCTTGTTGACCACGACCGAGCCCTCCTCGCCGGAGTTCTCGGCGATCTGGCGGACCGGCTCCTCGAGCGCCCGATGGACGATCCGAGCTCCGGTCGCCTCGTCGGGATCATCGGTGAGCTTGTCCGGATCGAGGCTGGCCTGGGCGTTGAGCAGAGCAACGCCACCACCCGGGACGACGCCCTCCTCGAGCGCGGCGCGGGTCGCCTGCAGCGCGTCCTCGACGCGGTGCTTCTTCTCCTTCATCTCGGTCTCGGTGGCAGCGCCGACCTTGACCACGGCGACACCGCCGGCCAGCTTGGCGAGACGCTCCTGGAGCTTCTCGCGATCGAAATCGGAGTCGGTGTTTTCGACCTCGTTTTTGATCTGGTTGATCCGGCCCTTGATGTCGTCGCCCTCGCCGGCACCGTCGATGATCGTCGTCGTGTCCTTGGAGATGACGACGCGGCGGGCTTTACCGAGCTGGGTGAGCTGGGTGTTCTCGAGTTTGAGACCCATCTCCTCGGTGATCACCTCGCCGCCGGTGAGGATCGCGATGTCCTCGAGCATCCGCTTGCGGCGGTCGCCGAAGCCCGGAGCCTTGACCGCGACGCCGGTGAAGGTGCCGCGCAGCTTGTTGACGACAAGCGTCGCGAGGCACTCGCCCTCGACGTCCTCGGCGATGATCAGCAGCGGCTTGCCACCCTGCATCACCTGCTCGAGCACCGGCAGGATGTCCCGCACGGAGCCGATTTTCTGGTTGGCGATGAGGATGTAGGGGTCCTCCAGCACCGCCTCCATGCGGTCCTGGTCGGTGACCATGTACGGGGAGATGTAGCCCTTGTCGAACTGCATCCCCTCGGTGAACTCCAGCTCCATGCCGAAGGTCTGGCCTTCCTCGACGTTGACGACGCCGTCCTTGCCGACCTTCTCGATCGCGTCGGCAATCACGTTGCCGATCTCGTCGTCGCCGGCGGAGATCGCGGCGACACGGGCGATCTGCTCCTTGCCGGCCACCTCCTTGGACTGGTTCTCACGCAGGGTCTCGACCACGTTCTCGACTGCGGTCTCGATGCCCCGGCGCAGAGCCAGCGGGTTGGCGCCGGCAGCGACGTTCTTGAGGCCCTGGCGAACGATGATCTGGGCCAGCAGCGTCGCCGTCGTGGTGCCGTCACCGGCAACGTCGTTGGTCGCCGTGGCGACCTCGCGGACGAGCTGGGCACCCTGGTTCTCGAAGACGTCCTCTACCTCGACCTCGCGGGCGATGGTGACGCCGTCGTTGGTGATCGTCGGTGCGCCGAACTTTTTGTCGAGCACGACGTAACGGCCCTTCGGCCCGAGGGTGACCTTGACCGCGTCGGCAACAGCGTCGACGCCGGCCTGCAGGGCCCCCCGTGCATCCTCTCTGTACTTCAGCTCCTTGTGAGCCATGTGCTTTCAGTCCTCCTTGTTTCTCTAAGTCCTGGTTGGGCGGCTGGGCTAGCCGAGCTTGGCGAGGACGTCTGACTCACGCAGCACGAGCAGCTCGTCGTCCTCGACGGTGACCTCGGTGCCGCCGTACTTCGAGTAGAGAACCTCGTCGCCCTCGCTCACATCGAGCGGGCGGCGGGTGCCGTCCTCGTTGATCGCGCCGTCGCCGACGGCAACGACCTTGCCCTTTTGGGGCTTCTCCTTCGCTGTATCGGGGAGAACGATGCCGCTAGCGGTCGTTTCCTCCTCCTCGATCGGCTTCACGATCAGCCGGTCCCCGAGGGGCTTCAGCTTCATCCGTATACCTCCATCATTGGGTCAGGGGTGGTTCAGAAGTTCGAACTGGATTGGCACTCTGCAGGTGAGAGTGCCAGCGTCAGAAGATAGCGAGACGGGCGCCGCGGCGGCGACTCAGCCGTTTGCAAGCAGGCGACAGCCCAAAAGATCGGCGATTCCCTCGCCTCCCCGGGCCATCACCCAGTCGTGATTCCACTCGAAGATCGGCCGGGCAACGGGCGCCAGCAGGTTCATCCAGGCCTTGCTGGTGGCGACGTTCCACTCATAGAGCACCGCGGTGGCGCCGTCCTGCTCGTAGAGGCGCCAGCGGCCGACCCCGCTCAGCTCACCGACCGCGTCGCCCTCGAGCAGGTGCGGGAACTCGATCCGCGTCGTCGTCACCTCGAACTCGACCCGGTAGGGCAGCAGGCTTTTCCAGACCATGCGGGCAACGGTGCCAACGCCGCCATCGTCGCCGGGAGTGATTTCCTCGGCCTCTTCGACGCCTCGCCACCATTGCGGCCAGCTCGCCTGGTCGTAAATCGCCTCCCAGACTCGCTCGCGTGGTGCCTCCAGCAGCCAGGTCGTGAGGAACTTGTAGTCGGCCACCGATCTAGATGCGGATCAGGCGGAGTGCGCGATCAATTGTGATGCGGGGTCTCCCCATTGCCGAAATGCGCGCCGGGAGGCTCGACGATCTGCGAGAAGCGGATCACGGTCACGGTTTCGTCGGGCGCAACGGGGCGACCGTAGATCTGTTCGAGGAACTTGATCTCCTCCTCGAGCCGGCGGAACTCGGGATTGTCGTGCTCAATGTCACGTGGCGAGAGTTCGGAGACCCGCTTGACCTCGACGTCGTCGATTACCGCGGTGAAGATCTTCTCGCGCGGACTGTGGCGGAAACCGACGGTAATCCAGACGACCTGGCCCCGCTCGTACTTGTTGCTCTTGTCACCAACCCGGATCGTCGCCGTCTTGCGACCGCGCTTGAGCTGGTCAACGAAGACCGGCGAGTAGAAGTTGAGCACGTAGATACCGCCCCGCATCGCCAGCGAGCGTATCTGACCCAACCCCGACTCAGCGTCGCGCTCAGCGTGATTCTCAACGCCGGCGCGGGTAGTAGCTATGGACGGACGAACTAGGGACTTTTGAACGTTCGTCGATCAAAAGTGTAGGCCGGCCCAAAACGGGTCGATGGGGGGAGCATGAGCCAATCGACAGCCAGGGGTCGTTCCCTCTTCTCAACCTGTTTTGCATCCATCGCGTGCGCGCTGTTCCTCGCGCTCGCCCTTACCGCGAGCGCCAGCGCCGCCCAGTGCCACGGCAAGCACGCGACGATCGTCGGCACCGCCGGCAACGACGTGCTCGTCGGCAAAGGGGCCAGTGACGTGATCTACGGCGGCGGCGGCAACGATCGGATCAGCGGCGGCTCGAACGGCAACGACACGATCTGCGGTGGGCCCGGCGACGACAAGCTCTACGGCGGCGGCGGCTTCGACAAGCTCTACGGCGACGGCGGCAACGACAAGCTGGACGGTGACAAGGGCTCCGATCGCCTCGAGGGCGGCGATGGCGACGACGAGCTCAGCGGCGGCAAGGGCAAGGACGGCCTCCTTGGCGGAGGCGGCGACGACAAACTGCTCGGCTACAAAGGCCCCGACAAACTGCTCGGCGGCGCCGGCGACGACTACGCCAACGGTGAAAAGGGCAGCGATGACGAGGACGGTGGCGCCGGTAACGACACCCTCTTTGGCGACAAGGGCAACGACGAGATCGAAGGCGGGACCGGCACCGACCAGGTCGACGGCGGGCCCGGCGACGATAAGAAGCTCAACGGCGGGGCAGATAACGACTTCGTCTACGGCGGCGCCGGCAGCGACAAAGCCAGTGGCGGCGACGGCGACGGCGACGTCGTTCGCGGCGACAGCGGCGAAGACACGCTCGACGGCGGCCCCGGCGGTAACGACATCGTCTCCTACGCCAGCGCCACCCGCGGCGCGGTCACGGTCGACCTCTCCTCCGGCCGCTCCAAAGGCGACGGGCACGACACCCTGCAGGGCTTCGAGGACGTGGTCGGCTCACCCCAGGGGGACATGATCGTCGGCAACGGCGAGTTCAACCGCATCGACGGTGGCGTCGGCAACGACGACCTCGATGCCATGGGCGGTCCTGACGAAGCCTTCGGCGGTGCCGGCAACGACGAATGCGACGGCTTCGCCACCGAGCACTCCTGCGGCGCCGAAGAGAGTCCGCCCGCAAACGGCACCTTCGTCATCCTCAACCAGGGCCTCGACGGCAGCAGCCTGATCGTGCAGGGGGACGGGCGCAGCAACGACATCCACGTCTCCTTCAGCAACGGCACCTGGACCGTCTCCGAAAGCGGCCCGATCGTTTCCGGCGAAGGCTGCCAGTCCGCCTCGGGGAGCAGTCTGATCGCAACGGTCTCCTGCCCGACCAGCACCGCCACCGGCCTGCTGGTGATTACCGGCGGCGACGGCGATGACTCGATCAACATCAGCGAAAGCGTCCCTGCCGGCGTCAAAGCGCGGGCCAATGGCAACGCCGGCAACGACACGCTCAGCGGCGGCCCCGGTGACGACGTCCTGGAAGCGGGCGAGAACTACAACGGCCCGAACAACGGCACCGACACGCTGATCGGCAACAACGGCAGCGACGTGCTCTACGCCGATCCCGGTTCAGACCAGCTCAGCGGCGGCCCCGGCAACGACCTGCTCGTCTCTTCAGTCGAGGTCTGCCAGGGCCACAACTACAGTGGCGGTCCCGGCGAGGACACGGTCTCCTACGGCCGCTCCAACGCCAGCATGCGGGTCGAGCTGAACGGCAGCGGCGGCCCTCCCGGCTGCGGTAACCCCGATCATGTCCTCGCCGACAACGAGGACCTCGAGGGCTCCGACGGGCCCGACGTCCTGATCGGCGACAACGGCGCCAACAGCCTCTTCGGCCACCTCGGCGCCGACACCTTCGTCGGCAAGGGCGGCAACGACTCGATCGAAGCGATCGACGGCCAGCGCGACAAGGCGATCGAGTGCGGGGGTGGCGACGACGACGTCAGCAAGGACCCGTCCGACCCCAAGTCGGCCGACTGCTGAGCTGCGCCTTGCTCAGAAGATGTAGTTGCGCAGCTTCTCCGGCGCCAGCACGGTGACGCGACCGCGGCCGGGACGGACCACCCCGGCACGCTCGAGGTCGGCGAGGAAGCGACTGACGCTCTCGCGTGAGGTGCCGGCAAGCTGGGCGAGGTCGGCCTGGTTCATGCGGATCGTCAGCTCACCGCCCTCTCCCTCCCGCGGCGACTCCTCGGCGACCAGCTGGGAGAGGACGCCGGCGACGCGACTGGGCACCGTCTGAAAGGACTGCCGCGAGATCCGCTCGTTGGCGGTGCGCAGGCGCCGCACCAGGGCGGCGATCAGCTTCACGGTGATCTCGGGGTGGCGGGCGAGCAGGGCCCGGACCTCGCCGGCGGGCAGAGCGAGCAGCTCCCCGTCGCTGAGGGCTTCGACGCTGGCCGAACGGACCTCGCCGTCGAGCATCGCCAGCTCACCGAAGATGTCACCGGGGCCAAGGCTCGCCAGGGTGATCGCCCGTCCATCGGAGTGCTCGCGGGTGACGCGGAAGCTGCCGTCGCGGACGATGTAGCAAGCGTCCGAGTGGTCGCCCTCGTGGAAGACCCGGGTGCCCGCGGGGAACGAGCGGGCGACCGCGACGCGCGAAAAGCGCTCCAACTCGGTCTCCTCGAGGTCGGCGAAGAGCGGCACGCTGCGCAGCAGCGCAACCGGCCCCACCCCCTCCTCACGATCTGCCATCGCTTTTGATTATCCCTGCGATTGGGGGAGAACCTCGAACACTCGGCGACTTAGCCGGAAATGAACATATTCGAGAAATGTGTATACAGATCTGTAGACTCAATCCGTGGCTGCTGCCGAGACGATGATGATCCGCGTGCGCCGCAGCACGCAGGAACGACTCGCTCGTCGGGCCGAGCTCGAGGAACGGAGCTTGACCGACATGTTTGATGCAGCCGTGGACCTGATGGAGGAGCAGGAGCTACTGGCCTCGATGGATGAGTCCTACCGCAAGCACGGGGACGCAATCCACAAGGAGATGAAAGCCTGGCTCGATATGCCCCTCGACGGTCCAGTCGATGAACGCTGACGCCTTCGAGGTCAAACGAGGCGAGGTCTACCTCGCCAACCTCGATCCGGTGGTGGGGCACGAGCAAGGGGGCCGACGCCCCCATCTCGTCATCTCCGTCAACCAGATGAACCGCTCAGCGCCGGGACTGCTGATCGGCGTCCCTCTCACAACTACGGACTGGGGCAGCAAACTGCACGTCCGGCTGGAGCCTCCCGAAGGTGGGCTGAATCGAGTCAGCTTTGCAATGCCGGAGATGGCCCGCTCCGCATCGAGCTCGCGGCTGCTGGCAAGGCTTGGCCACGCATCCGCGGATACGGTTGAAGCCGTCGCAAAGCACGTCGGCGTCCTGATCGGACTCGGCCGGGCCCGCTGATCGGAGCACCGCTCACCGGGCGGCGAGCGTGAGTTTGCGGGGACCGCGACTGAAGCCGGCCTCGAGCAGAACGTCCTCCTGGCCGGAGCCGATTACGGGGTCGCCATCGAGTTTCTCCAGGGCCAGCTTGGGCAACCGGCCGGCGCTCACCTCCTTGGCCAGAGCCCCTACCGCAGCAGTCAGCTCATCCGTGCTCAGCTCGACGAGGCGGACGATGCCGCGGCCGCCGCGCTCGATGTAGATCAGCGGGGAGCCGTCGCGCATCAGCACGTGGGCACCGGGGGTGCGGGCGGGGCGGCGACCGGTCGCCGGTTTGGGCCAGGGCAGCGAGGCGCCGTAGGGATTGGCGGGATCGGTGGCGGCGAGCAGCTGGAAGGAGCCGTCCTCGTAGGGGAGCGAGCGCAGGCGCTCGACCGCACCGGGCAGGGCGAACTGGGCGCCGCCGAGCCCCTCGACGAAGTAGCCACGGCGGGCGGTGCCGAGCAGCTCGAGGTTGCCGAGCTCGGCGTAGAGGCTGGAGAAGCCGCCGGGGACGCCCTCGGCGAGGACGGTCTCGCGGGTGACGATGCCGTAGCGCTCGAGCATCAGCTCGGCCTGCGCGCGCAGGCGCGGCCCGGCGGCCGGAGCGTTCTCGAAGAGCGGCGCGGTCAGCGACCAGCGACCTTGCACCGCGGCGCCGGCGGCGCGGCGACGGGCGAAGCGGCGGCCGCGTGGCTCGGGAGGCGCCGTGGCGCGGCGGCGCGGCGCCCGCAACGGCGAGAAGGCGTCGTTTGTCACCTCACCCGCCCAGGCAAGGTCCCAGAGGGCGCTGTGCAGCTCCTCCGGCGGGTGATCGAGATCGGCGAGCAGGTCCAGCCAGAAGTCGGGTCCCGCGGCGAGGCGCTCGCGGATCGCCGCGTGGACCTCACCGGCCGGCTTCTCAAGCTTGACGTTGGCAGGAGGCGGGCCGGCGAGGCGGACGTCGTCGCGGAAGTAGAGGGCGACGCGGCCGTCGCTGCGGCCGCGGGCGCCGGCTCCGATCCAGACGATCTCGCCGCTGGTGCAGAGTTCGTCGAGCCAGGCGGGCGAGTAGGCGCCGAGCCGGCGCGGCAGCACGTCCGCCTCCCAAACCTTTGGGGTCAGCGCAACCCCCTGCAACGGCACCAGCGCCTCGCGCAATCGATCCGGACCGGCGCCGGCGGCGCGGTGAGCGTCGACGTTCTGCCAGCTCGGCAGGAAGCGGGCGAAGCGGTCGCGGCCGGCGGGCTCGACTTCGCGGCGCAGGTGGGCGAGGCTGGCGCGGCGCACGCGGCGCAACACGTCGGCGTCGCACCACTCGCGTTCGACGCCGCCGGGCAGCAGCTCACCGCGGACGAGGGTGCCGGACCGCTCCAGCTCACGCAGCGCGGGAGTCGGGTCGATCCCGTAGCGGGAGGCGAGCTGGACCGTCGGAAACGGCCCGTGCGTGCGTGCGTAGCGGCGCACCAAGGTGATCAGCGGATCGGGGGACTGCTCGAGGAAGCTCTCGGGCAGGCCGGCCGGTGGCGGCACGCCCAGAGCATCGCGGAAGACGCCGGCATCCTCGCCGGCGATGTAGCGCTGCTCGCCGTTGATCCGCACCAGCGCCGCGCGGCGCTCGTCGATCAGCTTCTCCAGCATCGAGGCCGCTGAGTAGCCCTCGCTAACCCGCTCCTCGCACTCGGCCGCGGTGAGGTCGCCGAGATTGCGCAGCACCTGCTGCAGGGCATCGCGATCGCCGGCCTGGCCGGCCTCGGTGCGGTGCTGGAGCTGCGCCTCGACGTCTTCCAGCGCCTCGGGGTCGATCAGTTCGCGCAGCTCCTCCTGGCCGAGCAGCTCGCGCAGTAGATCGCGGTCGAGCGCCAGTGCCGCCGCCCGCCGCTCGGCGTTCGGCGTGTCCCCCTCATACATATAGGTGGCGACGTAGTCGAAGAGCAGCGAGGAGGCGAAGGGCGAAGCGGTCGCCGTCTCGACCTCAACCAGGCTGAGCTTGCGCGAGTGCAGGTCGCGCAGCAGCTCCCCCAGCGCGGGCAGGTCGAGGACGTCGCGCAACACCTCGCGATAGGTCTCCAGGACGACCGGGAAACGGGGGAAGTCGCGGGCGACCTCGAGCAGGCTCTGGGACTTCAGACGCTGCTGCCAGAGCGGTGTGCGCTTGCCGGGATAGGCACGCGGGAGGAGCAGCGAGCGGGCAGCGTTCTCGCGGAAATGGGAGCCGAAGAGGGCGGAGCCGGCGAGCTCGCCGACGACGAGCTCTTCGACCTCGTCGGGCTCGATCAGGACGAGGTCGGCGGGGGGCGGCTCATCAGCATCGGGAAGGTGGATGACGATGCCGTCGTCGGACCAGATCGCGTCGGCCTCGAGCTCGCGCTCGGCGCGGATCTTGGCGGCGAGCGCCAGGCCCCAGGCGGCGTGGACGCGGCCACCGTAAGGCGAGAGGATGCAGAGCCGCCAGTCGCCGATCTCATCGCGGAAGCGCTCGACCACGATCGTCTCATCGGAGGGGACGACCCGGGTCGCGGTCTGCTGCTCACGCAGGTAGGCGACGAGATTCTGGGCGGCGCGACGGTCGAGGTCGTACTCGGCGGCCAGCTCCTCGGGCTTGCGCGAGACCGCCTCGCGGGCGAAGGCGCCGATCGCCTTGCCGAGCTCGGCCGGGCGGCCGATCCCGTCCCCCTTCCAGAAGGGAACGGCGCCCGGGACGCCGGGGGCCGGGGTGACGATGACGCGGTCGCGGGTGATGTCCTCGATCCGCCAGGTGGTGGCGCCGAGCAGGAAGGTCTGCCCGGGGCGGGCCTCGTAGACCATCTCCTCGTCGAGCTCGCCGACGCGGCGGCCATCCGGGAGGTGCACGCCGTAGAGGCCGCGGTCGGGGATCGTGCCGGCGTTGGTGACGACCAGTGAGCGAGCGCCTTTGCGGCCATGCATGGTGCCCTCGGCGCGATCCCAGACGATGCGCGGGCGCAGCTCGGCGAAGCGGTCGGAGGGATAGCGGCCGTCGAGCATGTCGAGCACGTTCTCCAGCTGCTCGCGGGAGAGCTCGTGGAAGGGCTGCGAGGCGGTGACGAGGCGCTCGACCTCGTCGATCTCCCACTCGTCGAGGGCGGCCATCGCGACCAGCTGCTGGGCGAGCACGTCGAGCGGGTTCTGCGGGATCACCGTCTCCTCGATCGCCCCTTCGCGCATGCGGCGAGCAACCACCGCGCACTCGAGCAGGTCGGCGCGGAACTTGGGGAAGATGCGGCCGCGCGAGACATCGCCCACGGAGTGGCCGGCGCGGCCGACTCGCTGCAGGCCGCGGCTGACCGACTTCGGCGACTCGACCTGGATCACCAGGTCGACGGCGCCCATGTCGATGCCCAGCTCCAGGGATGACGTCGCGACCAGGCAGGGCAGCTGGCCCGACTTCAAGAGCTCCTCGACGACGGTGCGCTCCTCGTGCGAGAGCGAGCCGTGGTGGGCGCGGGCGATCTCAACGGGGGCGGATGGGTCGGGTCCGTCGGGCCGGCTTTCGCCGGGAGTTCCCGACGGACCCGACCCATCCGCCCCAGGCGCATTCGCCCCCGCATGCTCCGTGGCCGGCAGCTCGTGTTCACCTTCGCCGTTGGCAAGCTCGTTGAGGCGCTTGGCAAGGCGCTCAGAGGCGCGACGGTTGTTGACGAAGATGATGGTCGAGGTGTGTTCTTGAACGAGCTTCAACAGCTCCGGGTAGATCGCGGGCCAGATCGAGCGGACGTGAGCCAGCGGCTCCCCCTCGGTCGGGTTGCCGTCTTCGTTGGGGAAAGCCGGCGCGCCGGGTTCCGCCATGTCCTCGACGGGGACGACGATCTCCAGGTCGAGCTCCTTGGCGATCCCGGCGTCGACAACCTTGCACTCGCGTTTCGGCCCCACCAGGAACTGAGCGATCCGCTCCAGCGGGCGCTGCGTTGCCGAGAGACCGATCCGTTGGATCGTCTCGGCCTCGGCGAGGTGCTCGAGCCTCTCGAGCGTCAGCGCCAGATGCGACCCGCGCTTACTTTGGGCCACAGCGTGGATCTCGTCGACGATGATCGCCTCGGTCGTGGCGAAGATCTTGCGCACTCCGGAGGAGAGCATCAGGTAGAGCGACTCGGGGGTGGTGATCAGGATGTCGGGCGGTTTTTTCTGCATCGCCCGCCGCTCTTTCTGCGGCGTGTCACCGGTGCGCAAGCCAACCGAGATATCGGCCCCGATGCCGCGCAGTGGCGCCCGCAGGTTGCGCTCGATGTCGTAGGAGAGCGCCTTCAGCGGGGAGACGTAGACGAGGCGGACACCGTTGCCGCGATCGTTCTCACGCGAGAGCTTGTCGATGCCCCAGAGAAAGCTGGCGAGCGTCTTGCCCGAGCCGGTGGGGGCGCAGATCAGCGTGTTGGCGCCGCTGGAGATCGCCTCCCAGCCGCCCGCCTGCGCCGGCGTTGGCCCCTCGAAGGATGCCTCGAACCAGCGCCGGACGGGGGCGCTAAAGGGCGCTAGGGGATCAGATCCCGCGCTCTGTTTTGCATCGGCGGCCAACCCACCGATCTTACGCGGCGGCTAGATCGGGCGGTGAATCAGGGACGGCCGCCGGCGAACTTCACGTAAGCGAACCAGGACTTCTTCGGCACGAAACCATCGCCAAAGAGGCCCGAGCCGCCACAGAAATTGCAGAGACCGGGTTGATCGTCGACCGAGAACCAGTAGATCCGCTGCAGCTTCCATTTCGTCGCCTTGGCCTTGAAGAGGTTGAAGGCCCCCTTCAGCTGGGTCACCTGGCCCTTGGGGCCTTTGGCGAACGCGTTGTGCACCGGATCGGGTGGTTCCGAGCTCCAGCCGATCTCCGTGATCCAGAGCTTCTTGCCGGCATCGTGGTTCTCCTTGAGCACGAGCCGGAAGGCTTCGATGTCCGGGGTCAGCTGCTGGTAAGTGGACGTGTAGGGATGCAGGGAAACGCCGCTGAACTTGCTCTTCACCCCCGGCGTCGTCTTGTAGACGCCTTCGAGGAAGTCGGTGGCAAAGTAAGCCTGCGCCGGCTTGCTTTTGAACTGGGCCTCGCGGGGCTGCGCGAACATGCCGCCGAGAATCAGCTTGGCGGCGGGATCGATGCTTTTGATCGCCGTGTAGGAGACGTTGATCAGCTTGCCGTAGTCGGACGGGCTGGGCCGCACGACGAAGTACTTGAAGTTCTCCTCGTTCCAGATCTGCCAGGTGCGGATCGGGCTTTCGGGCAGGGCAGGGTTGGCAACCCAGAAGCTGCCGCCGGGCCCGTAGCGGGCGACGACCAACTTGAGGAAGTTGGCCCAAGCGGTGCGCTGGGCTCCGGTCTTGACCGGCAGGGTCTTCGGCGCCATGGCGTTGCCCGGGCCCGGCACCCGCGCCGGCACGACGGCCCAAGCGGGTGCGTCGTAGACGAACGGCAGCACGTTGAGGCCGGCGGCTGTCGCACCGGCGACGAGCTGGTCGGAGGCGGCGAAGTTCGTTTCCGAGCCGCTGAACGGCTGGGTCCCGCCCCAGGAAATCGGGATGCGCACGCTGTCGACCCCGCCCGCCCGCAGGCGCTGGAACTGTTCGGTGCTCGGTGGGTTCTGTGGCGATACGCCCCAGAAATCACCCGGCAGGGCGAGCGCGGCCGGAGCCATCGCCGCCAGGGCAACAAGGGAAACCGCGATCGCCGCAATCCATGCACGAGCCTGCCCAAACGGGCGCTTCCGCTCCTGAGCCATGATCAGTTTGCCTCGGGGGAGGCTGTTGCGCTCGGTCCGCGACGCTGGCGCCGCTGTCGAATCATCACCACGGCGACAGAGATCGCGGCGAGAACCGCAATCGCGATCAAGATCGGGACCAGCGGCGAGGAGCTGCTGTCGTCGCTCGAGTTCGAGGTCGGGACGCCGGATGCGTTCTGGTCGCCCGAATGCGCCGCGTTCTTGGCCTCGGAGTTGGCGCTGCCGCCTGGTTTACCCTGCGGCTTGTCACCGTCGTTACCGGCGACGACCCCAGCGCCTTCCTTCGAAGATGAATCGCCTTCGCCAGAATCTTCATTCCCCGTCGAGCCCTGGCTGTCGCCTTGAGACGGCGCAGTTCCGCCCCCTTCACCGGTCTTTGATGCCTTCGCCGGGGTTTTCGGGTTGTTGTTGTGCGAGGGAGTGTTTTGGCCTTCGGGCTTAGGGACCGCGTCGGTGTACTGCACGCAGCTCGAACTCGTACATTCCGCCTGAGCGGGCACCGCACAGAAAGCCAATGCCAGAGCAATCACTGACACCAGCAAGGAGACGTGGCGCCCCAGATTCGGGGCCAGGTGATGGCGCTTCCCAAAAGTCATGGCGCGCAAGGTTAGACCAAACGGCGGCGTTGCTTGCGCCGATCGTCCTGATCGGCGGACTTGCCCTGGCTGGCGGCGGCTTCGATGTGAGCGATCGTCACATAGCCGGCCTTGCGGTGTGGCTGGTCGTGGTTGCCCTGCTCGTCTTTGGCGCAGGCTCGTCCGTGAAGCTGGAGCGACCGCTGTACTGGGCAGGCGGACTGATCGTCTGTCTGTCGCTTCTGTGTGCAATCTCATCCCTCTGGTCGGGTTCGGTTGAGCTCAGCGTGATCGAGGCAGACCGCGTTGCCGTCTACCTCGGTTTCTTCCTTGCCGCGTTCCTAATCGCCCAAACCGACGAAAGGCGCCAACGTTTCGCTGAAGGCCTGGTAATTGTCGCGGCACTGATCGCGATACTGGGGATCACGAGCAGGCTGCTGCCGCACGTACTCTACGTCGGCAGCTCGCTTGGCAGCGGCCCGCGCCTCAACTATCCGCTCGGTTACTGGAACGCAAACGGGGCGCTGCTCGGCATCGGCATCACCCTGCTGCTCTGGGGCAGCCGCCGCGCGACGTCCTCGGTGCTGCGCTGGTTCTCGGCTGCCGCGATCCCGATCTCGCTGCTTGCCCTCTACCTCACCTACTCGCGCGGCGGCCTGCTCGCCGCGGTGGTTGCCTGCGCCTGCCTGATCGCCCTGTCCCGGGACCGGCTCTGGCTGCTCGCCACCCTCGCCGCCGGGATCCTCGGTGCGCTGCCGGCGGTGCTGGCGGTGCAGGCGCGGGAAGAGCTCGCGCTCAACCTCGGCGAAGCAACGGCGCGAGCACAGGGAGTGACGGTGCTGCTCATCCTCCTCGGCGGGACCGCCCTCTCCCTGCTGCTCGTCGCGGCCCTGCGCTGGGAGGAGCGTCGCGAGGGTGCGCTCAGCGGCCGTGCCGTGGCCGCCTCCCGCAACCCGAGGGTGCTCAAAGGCATCGCGCTGGGAGGGGCTCTGCTGGCGATCGGCGCGACGATCGTGGTTGGCGGACGGGCCTGGGACCAGTTCTCCAGCCCCGACATCCAGTTCCCGAGCAACCCACAAGCCCACTTCACCGACCTCGGCGGTGCCGGGCGCCATGATTTCTACGACGCGGCGATCGAAGCCTTCGGCGAAAAGCCAGTTCTCGGTCACGGCGCCGGGACCTACCAGTTCTCGTGGGAGAAGCTGCGAACGATCGCCAAGCCGACCCACGACGCCCACTCGCTCTATCTCGAGGCGTTTGCCGAGCTCGGCGCCGTCGGTGGGCTGCTGGTCCTCGCCACGGTCGGCTGGCTGCTCTGGTGCGGCCTTGGCGCCTGGCGCAATGCCGCCGGGCCGCAACGCGAACGCTACGCGGTCCTGCTCGCCGCGATGCTCGCCTTCGCCATCAGCGCCGCCTTCGACTGGTTCTGGGAAATTCCGGCGCTGGGGGCGTTCTTCTTCCTCGCTGCCGGCATCGTTGTCGCCGCTCGCTGCGGTCAGATCGCCGCCGACCCACGCCGCGAGCCGAACAAAAAGATGGAGGACCGCCGCTTTGGCTTCACCGTCGCCGTGGTGGTCGGCGCCTGGATCTCCGCGATCGCCCTGGTCGGGCCGTTGCTCGTGGAGCGGGAGATCGAGTCCAGCCAAGCCGCGGCGGCGCGGCAAGACTTCGGTGCCGCGGTCGACCACGCCGACACAGCTCGCTCAATCGAGCCCTTCGCCGCCTCCCCCTACGTCCAGCTGGGCCTGCTGGCCGAGGGCCAAGGCGATTACCCGACGGCGATCGAGCGCTTCGGGCAGGCAATCGATCGCGAGGACCACAACTGGCAGTGGTACTACCTGCGTTCAAGGGTGGAGCACGCGGCCGGCGAAGAAACGACGGCAGAGGCCGACATCGAAAAGGCGCGCGAACTCAACCCGCAGTCCCGCTGCCTGCGCGGAGAATGGACCTGCTGATGAGCGCCAAGACGACAGGAACCACCGCAAGTTCCACGGAGCCCGCCCGAGAGGCGGCTCCCGCCCCAACCGAGATGGCAAACCGCCTTGGCCTGACCGGTCCCAGCGGCTCGCGCCGGCGGGGGGCGATGCTGCGCCGCCTGCTCGCGGTCGGCGACTGGGTGGCGATCTTCGCCGCGCTCTGCGTTGCCACCTCGGTGACGTCCACCACCGACGTGGCCAAGCTCTTCTGGGCCGTCCTCTTCACCCCCGCCTGGCTGCTCGTGATCAAGCTGCACGGCCTCTACGACAACGACCACCGCCGCATCCGCCACAGCACGCTTGACGAGCTGCCATCGCTGATCTCGGCGAGCGCCCTGGGCACGATCGTCCTCGACGGCCTGCTCTGGCTCAGCCCGGGCGGGGCGCTCTCGGCCAAGAGCGCGATCATCGTCGGCATCGGCGCCGTGCTCGCCTGCTTCGTCTCACGGGCCGTCCTGCGCTTCGTCTGGCAGCGCCTGACGGGCGTCGCCACGGGACTCGTCATCGGGCCGGCGGCGATGGCGGACGTGGTCGCACGGCGCATCGCCACTCATCCCGAGGCGCGGCTGCAGCTGGTCGGCTACCTCTCCGACCCACGCGACAAGGACCGCCGAGCCGCCCTGCCAAGGCTGGGCTCGATCGGAGAGATCTCACGGGTGGCCCGTGAACACGACGTCGAGCGCGTCGTCGTCGCCGAGCAGGAGATCGGCGAGCGCGACGTCGAGCACCTGATCGAGGAGTGCAAGGCGGTGGGCCTCGGCCTCACCTTCCTGCCCAAGCACTACGGCCTGCTGGGCCCGGGGATCGAGCTCAACCGACTCGCCGAGCTGCCGGTGCTCGACTTCCGTTTCTCCGACCCGCCGCGCTCCACCCTGGCGCTGAAGCGCAGCCTCGACATCTTCGTCTCGGGCCTGATGCTGACCGTGCTCTCGCCGCTGCTGGTCGCGATCGCGCTGCTGATCGTGGTCGACTCGGGCACCCCGGTCTTCTTCCGCCAGAAACGAGCCGGCAAGGATGGCGTGCCGTTCACGATGTTGAAGTTCCGCACCATGGTCACCGACGCGGAGGAGCGGCTCGCCGAACTGGTCGACCTCGAGAAGCTCGACGAGCCCGCCTTCAAGATCGTCGACGACCCTCGCATCACCCGCGCCGGCAAGCTGCTGCGGCGAACCAGCCTCGACGAGCTGCCGCAGCTGATCAACGTCCTGCGCGGCGACATGTCGCTGGTCGGGCCGCGGCCCGAGGAGGAGGCGGTGGTCGCGCTCTACGACGAGCGCCAGCGCGCCCGCCTCGCGATCAAGCCTGGCCTGACCGGCCCGATGCAGGTCTACGGGCGCGGCGACCTCACCTTCGAGGAGCGGCTGGCGATGGAGCGCGACTACCTCGACAACCTCTCGGTCGCCGGCGATCTGGCGATCCTCTTGCGCACGCCGCGGGCAATCGTCCGCGGCGAAGGCGCCTACTAGCCTGCGCTGTGCGCTAGCCGCGCATCGCAGGGCAAAGGAACAGCGGAGCGAAATTTGGACCTCGAGATCGTCATCGTCAGCCACGGCGCCGAAGCGCTGCTGCGGCGCTGCCTGCGCTCGCTGCGGGAGCACCCGGCGAGCGGAGCTATGCGGGTAACCGTGGTCGACAGCGGCAGCCCCGACTCGACCCCGGACATGGTCGAGCGGGAGTTCCCCGAGGTGCGCCTGCTGCGCCGCGAGAACATCGGCTTCTCCGCCGCCAACAACGTCGTCCTGCGCGAGGACGAGGCCAGGGCGGTACTGCTGCTCAACCCCGACACCGAGGTCTATGCCGGCACCCTGGATGCCGGCCTGGAGCGGCTGTACTCGGACGAGCGGATCGGCATGGTCGGGTGCAAGCTGGTGACTGAGTCGGGAGAGCTGGACCACGCCTGCAAGCGCTCCTTCCCCACCCCGCTCAGCGCCCTCGCCCACTTCACCGGCATCGGCCGGGGCGAGGAGGCCGGTGAGTCGCTGAGCCAGTACCGGGCCACGCACCTGGGGGATGACGACCCCGGCGAGGTCGACGCCGTCAACGGCGCCTTCATGCTCTGCCGCGCCGAGGCGGTGCGCGAGGTCGGCCTGCTCGACGAGGGCTACTGGCTCTACATGGAGGACGTCGATTGGTGCCGGCGCTTCTGGCAGGCCGGTTGGAAGGTCTTCTACGAGCCGGCAGGAGTGGCGCTGCACGTCAAGGGCGGCTCCAGCGGCAAGCGGCGGGCGCCAAAACAGGAGATCGCCTTCCACCGTGGCATGGGTCGCTTCTACCGTCGCTTCGACGCCGCCGAGCACAACCCACTGCTCAACGCGGCGGTCTACGCCGGCATCGGCGCCAAGCTCGCCGTCAGCCTCGGCATCACCGCGGCGCGCGGGCGCTAGACCCTCCTAGCCCGCGGTGAGTACGGCCACCTGGGTGGCCCCGCCGACGGCCTTGGCGAGGCGGCGGTCGAGCGTGACCAGGGGGACGTCCAAGCCCTCGGCGAGGGCGACGTAGAGGCCGTCGTAGAAGCTGAAGTTGTGACGTAGCTCCCAGGCCCGGTGGATCAGGCCGACGTGGTCGATGCGGCGAAACGGCATTCGCGTCAGATCCAGCAGCGCCGCCTCTGCCCTGTCCTCACCCAACCGACCAACGGCAACTTCGCGGCGCAGCGCCTGACCGACCTCCGCATCGATCAGATGCGGAACCCAAAGGGATCGGCCGGCGCTGCCGGTCGAAAGCTGGACCTCGGCCCAGGGAGCGTGCTCGGCGTCGGCCAGCACGCTGACGACGACCGATGCGTCGATGACGGGCACGTTCCGCTACTCGCCGCGGGATGCTCGAATGCCCTCGACGATCTCCTCGGTGGTGATCCCGGAGGGACCGCGCGCTCGAGCGCGGGCGAAGACATCCTCGATCGTCAGCTGCTTGGCGAGCTCTTCGAGGTCGCGCTTTATGTAGTCGGAGAGGGAGATCCCCTCTTCGGCAGCGCGCACCTTGAGCGTCTTGTGGACCTCGTCGGGGACGTTGCGGATCTGGATCATCTTGGACATGTGGGGGACAGTAGGCCATGTGGCGGACATGTCTATGGCGGTTGCAGAGTTCATGGCGGGAATCCTGCAGGGCGCAGACGCAACCGTGGTGCGCTGATCGAGGCGGGTGGCGAGCGAAAGCGTGACGGAAGGCGCGCTGCTAGAACGGCAGCGTCTCACCGACTTCGGCGAGGGTGGGCGCGGTCTTGTCGCGCTCGGAGAGCAACGGATCCTCAACCGGCCACTCGACCCCGACGCCAGGGTCATCCCAGGCGATGCCGGACTCCGTGGCGGGGTCGTAGGTGCTGGAGCAGAGATAGGTGACGTCAGCGATGTCGCTGAGCACGGCAAAGCCGTGGCCGAAGCCGACCGGGATGAAGAGTTGGCGGTGGGCCTCGTCATCGAGCACGTGTCCCTCCCACTGGCCGTAAGTGGGTGAGTCGCGGCGCAGGTCGACGGCGACGTCGAAGATCTTGCCGCGCGGGCAGCGGACCAGCTTCGCCTGGCCCGGCTCGGTCTGGAAGTGCAGGCCGCGCAGCGTGCCCCTGGAGGAGCGCGAGTGGTTGTGCTGGACGAACTCGACCTCAACCCCGTGCTCGGCCCAGAGGTCGCGGCGGTAGGTCTCGACCATGAAGCCGCGCTCGTCGCCGTGGACGGTCGGCCCGAGTAGGACGACCCCCTCGAGCTTGGTCGGCAGGCGCTCGAGCACTAGCCCAGGGCCTTGCCGTACTGCTTTTCGTAGTACTCGCGATACTCGCCGGAGCGGATCGGGCCCCACCAGTCCTCGTTCTCGCGGTACCAGGCAACGGTCTTCTCCAGCCCCTCGGCGAAGTGGACTTGAGCCTCCCAGCCCAGCTGCTCCTTCAGCTTGGCGGAGGAGAGCGAGTAGCGACGGTCGTGGCCGGGGCGATCGGCGACGTACTCGATCAACGACTCGTCTTTGCCGGTCAGCTCGATCACCCGCTTGATCACCTCGATGTTCTCGCACTCGTCGGGGCCGCCGACGTTGTAGGCCTCGCCGGCCTGGCCCTTGGTCAGCACCGTGTGGATGCCGCGGCAGAAGTCCTCGACGTAGAGCCAGTTGCGGACCTGCTTGCCGTCGCCGTAGACCGGCAGCGAGTCGCCGTGCAGGGCGTTGAGGGTGATCAGCGGGATCAGCTTCTCGGGGTACTGGCGGGGGCCGTAGTTGTTGGAGCCGCGCACGATCGAGGCGTCGATGCCGTAGGTATGGACGTGAGCGGTGACCAGCAGGTCGCCGGCGGTCTTGGTCGCCGAGTAGGGCGAGGAAGGATCAAGCGGCGAGGTCTCGGTGAAGGAGCCCTCCTCGATCGAGCCGTAGACCTCGTCGGTGGAGACCTGCAGGTAGCGGGCGACGCCGAGCTCGCGGGCCGCATCGAGCAGGGTGCCCGTGCCGATCACGTGGGTGCGGGCGAAGGCGTCCTGGTCGTCGATCGAGCGGTCGACGTGGGACTCGGCGGCGAAGTTGACGACGGCGTCGCAGCCCTCCATCGCCTCGCGCACGACCTTCGGGTCCTCGATCGCACCGACGACGAGATCGGTGCCCTCGGGCAGGTTCTCGCGGCGGCCGGCGTAAGTGAGCTTGTCGAGCACGCGGATCTCGTGCTCGGTGCCGGCGAGGCGCACGTAGGTGGAGCCGATGAAGCCGGCGGCGCCGGTGACGAGCAGCTTCATGCCGCAGCCTCCTGCTCGGCCGCGCGCTGCGAGAGGTAGGCGGAGAGGCCGTCACGCCAGGGCGGCAACTCGATCGCGTGTTCGCGCTGGCTGGTCAGAGCCGAGTAGGCGGGGCGTGGGGCTGGGCGTCCGAGCATGTCCGTGGTGGCGGAGAGGACCCGGCACTCGACTTTGGCCTGGTCGAAGATCTCGCGGGCGAAGTCGTACCAGGAACAGGCGCCGCCGGCAGCCATGTGGTGGATGCCGAACTCGATCCCCTCGATCAGGCGAACGATCCCGTAGGCGAGGTGCCAGGTGTAGGTGGGCGAGCCGACCTGATCGCGCACGACCAGCACCTCGTTCTGGGTGGTGGCGAGGCGCAGCATCGTCTCGACGAAATTGGAGCCGCCGATGCCGAAGAGCCAGGAGGAGCGAACGACGAAGTGGCGCTTGTTGGCGGCGGCGGTGGCCTCCTCGCCGGCGAGCTTGCTGCGGCCGTAGGCGGAGAGCGGTGCGGTCTGATCGGTCTCGACGTAGGGCGCCCCCTTGCTGCCGTCGAAGACGTAGTCGCTGGAGACGTAGACGACGCTGGCGCCGACTTTGGCGGCCGCGGCGGCGACGTTGCCGGCGGCGGCGCCGTTGACCGCGGTCGCCGCCTCCTCGGCCTCCTCGGCACCGTCGACGTCGGTCCAGGCGGCGCAGTTGATCACCACGTCGGGGCGTTCGAGCTCGAACTTGGCGCCGAGGGCGCCGGGGTCGGTGACGTCGAGCTCGGTGTGACCGAAGCCGATCACGTCGTGGCCGGCATTGCCGGCGGCGAGAACGACGTCGCGGCCGAGCATGCCAGCGGCGCCTGTGACGAGAACCTTCATCTAGTCAGCAACGATCTTGGCTTCGCGGGCTTGCACCGAATCAGATGATCTTGATCTCGGACTTGTCGCCGACCAGCATCCGCAGCGTCTTCGGCATCCCGTCGCTGCGGGTGAGCTTGACTTCGCGGCCGAGCAGGCTCGCCTCCATGCGGGTGCCGAGGTCCTCGACCACCGAGCCGGCGAGGATGATCGAGTGCTCGACTTCGGAGCGGCGTACGCAGACGTCGTCGCCGATCGAGGTGTAGGGGCCGATGTAGGCGTCCTCGATGCGGGCGCCGGCGGCAATCACGGCCGGGCCGCGGACGACGGAGTTCACCAGCACCGCACCGGGCTCGACGATGACGCGGCCCTCGACCCGCGAGGCCTCGTCGACCTCCCCCTCGATCCTGGTCTCGATCTCCTCCAGCACGAGCCGGTTGGCCTCGAGCATGTCGGCGAGCTGGCCGGTGTCCTTCCACCAGCCGCTGACCACCTCCGACTTCACAGTCTTGCCCTCTTCGATCAGGCTCTGGATCGCCTCGGTGATCTCCAGCTCGCCGCGCCAGGAGGGCTCCAGCGCGCGGGCGGCCTCGAAGATCGGCGGGGCGAAGAGGTAGACGCCGACCAGGGCGAGGTTCGAGGGCGGGTCTTTCGGCTTCTCGACCAGGCGCACGATCCGCTCTCCGTCCAACTCGGCAACGCCGTAGGACTGGGGATCGTCGACCGGGGTGAGCAGAATCAGCGCGTCCGGTTCCTCCGCGCGGAAGGTCGAGACGAGGCCGCGCAGGCCGTCGGCAAGCAGGTTGTCGCCGAGGTACATGACGAAGGGCGCGCCGCCGATGAACTCCTCCGCGGTCAGTACCGCGTGGGCGAGGCCGGCGGGCCTGTCCTGGACGATGTAGGTGATCTCGGCGCCGAAGGCGGAACCGTCGCCGGCCGCCCCGCGGATCTCGTCGCCGGTCTCCGGGGCGATGATGATCCCGATCTCGGTGACACCGGCATCGACCAGCGCCTCGATCCCGTAGAAGAGCACGGGCTTGTTGGCAACTGGGACCAGCTGCTTCGCCGAGGTGTGGGTGATCGGGCGCAGGCGCGTCCCGGCGCCGCCAGAGAGGATCAGGCCTTTGAGGTCTTGCACGTCGCCGGAAGGCTATCGTCGCGCCGACGATGAGCCCGCACGCTCCCCTGCCTGCAATCGAAGTCGCGATCGTCAACTGGAACACGGCCGAGGCGGCGTTGGCCGCGACGCGCGCCTACCTGGCCTCCGACGGGGTCGAGGTGAGCGTGACGATCGTCGACAACGACTCGCGGCCCGAGCAGCGCGAGTTGCTGCGCAGTGGCTGCCCCGAGGGGGTGCGACTTGAGCTCAGCGGGGAGAACCTCGGCTACGGACGGGCCGCCAACCGGGCGCTGCGCGGTGGGGCCAGCGAGCTCGTCTGCGTCAGCAACGCCGACGTGCTGGCCGAGCCGGGAGCGCTAGCCGCATTGGCCGCGGTAGCGATCGACGAGCCGAGGCCCGGCATGGTCGGGCCGGTCTTCGGCGGCGACACCGACCGCTACCACGCGGCGCTACCCGGGACGACCGTGATGCTGGCGCGGATCTTCGCCGGCTCCTTCGGCGAGCGACCCCAGCCGAGCCCGGGACCGGGCGAGGTGGTTGAGGTAGGCCAACCTTCCGGCGCCTGTTTCATGGTCACCCGCGAGACCTGGGACGCGATGGGGGGCTTCGACGAGGGCTTCTTCCTCTGGTACGAGGACGTCGACTTGGCCAAGCGCCTGCACGACGCCGGCTACCGCAACCTGATCGCCGGGTCGGCGCGGGTCGGCCACGCCGGCGCCGAGGCCTTCGTTCAGATCGATCCCCGCCAGCAACAGGCAATCCGACTGCGCTCGGTGGAGCGCTACATTCGCCTCCACCACGGCCGGGCGATGCCAATCGCCGCGCCGCTACTTAGGCTCTCCAGGCCCCTTAGAGCGGGCGGCGCCCGATGAACTCCCTCACCGTCGTCATACCGACCAAGGACCGCGCCGATGCGCTGATGCGGACGCTCGACGCGCTCGAAGCGCAGCAGGTGGGCGACGCCGACGTGGAGGTAGTCGTGGTGGACAACGGCTCGAGCGACGGCACGCCCGCGCGAGTGCGCGCCCGCGAAGGCGGCGCGGCGCTGCCCCTCCGCCTGCTCGAGCAGCCCGAGGGTGGGCCGGCCGCCGCCCGCAACGCCGGCGTCGCCGCCTCCAACGGCGAGGTCCTGCTCTTCCTCGGCGACGACACCGAGCCCGCCGACGAGGGCCTGCTGCGCGCCCACCTCGACCTGCACGCCGCCCGGCCGGAGCCCGCCTACGGGGTGCTGGGGCGGATCACCTGGACGCCGCGCGCGCCGGTGACGCCCTTCATGCGCTGGCTCGAGAACGGCGGGCCGCAGTTCCACTACTGCAACCTCGAAGCCGGCCCGGTCGACGGATCGAGCTACTTCTACAGCTCGCACGCCTCGCTCAAGCGCTCGCTCTTCGAGCGGGTCGGCGGCTTTGACGAGCGCTTCCCGACCGCCGCGGTCGAGGACACCGAGCTGGGCGTCCGCCTCGCCGACGCCGGGCTCGAGCTCGACTACCACCCGGAGCTGCTCGTCCTCCACGACCACCCGACCACCCCGGCGCAATCGTTGCGCCGCTCGGTCGCAGTCGGCCGCTCCGCCGCCCTCTACAACCAGCTGCGACCGGACCGGCCGCACACCGGCGTGCAGGAGCCCCGCGGGCTCGTCTGGTCCGCGGTGCGCGCCGCCGCTCCCCTTCTCGGCGCCCTCGCCCGTGTACCGCTGCCAAAAGGACTGCGCGAGCGGGTCTGGCTGGCGATGACCCGCGGTGGCTATGCCCGCGGCTATCGCCTGGGGGCGGCAGGGGCTCGATGAAGCGCTTCGCTCAACTCAACGGCACGCTGCTCTCGCCGCTGCTGACCTTCACCGCGGCCTGGATCTTTGCCGCGCTGCTCAGCCAGTACCACCTGCTCAGCTCACAGCGGAACTGGTCGGCGCTGGTGATCGGGGTTGTCGCCATCGTGCCCGTCGCTTTCGTCGCCGGCGGGCTGATCGGCGAGGGCATCGCGCTGGGCCGAGCCAGGCACACCGAGGCCGTGGCTCCCGGGGAGAGCAAGGCATACCGGCGGATCCTGATCGTCCTGCTCGCCGTCGGCCTGCTCGAGCTCGCCCACCAGTTCGCCAAAATCGGTGGGGTCCCCCTGCTCTCGCCCGGCGGGGGCACGCTCCGGTTCAGCCAAGGCGGGCCCACGATCATCCTCACCGATGGCCTCACCGTGGCCGCGATCGTCGCCCTCGTCCGGCCCCAGAGATTGCTCAGCCGCGAGTCCAGGTTCGAGCTGCTGATCGCGATCGCAGCGCTTGGCGGGTTCGCCCTGCAGGCGGGCCGGGGCAGTGTGCTGTTGCCGGTCATCGTCGCCCTGGCCGCGCGCTGGCTCTACTGGGGCCGGCCGCGCAACTGGATGTTCATCGGCGGCGCCTTGCTGGCCTTCGCCGCTGTGGTCTTCGGCTTCTACCTGCGCACCCGCCAGAACCCCTACAACCCGTTCGAGTCCGAACTCTTCGGCGAAATCCTCCCCGGCGTTCCCTTCTTCCTGCAGCCGCTGGTGCCGATTTACCTTGCGATTACGACCAACTTCCTTGCCCTGCAGGGAGTGATCGGCCACTTTCCGACAGGCGAAGCGTTTGGCGGCGGGGTCTTCGACGCAATCGGCCTCGACATCGTCTTCCACGGGGCTCGCAATCTCTCAGACGTCTCCGGGAGCATCACCCCCCCGTGGGTGACAAGCACCGTGGCGGGGCCATTCTGGGCCGACGGCGGATTCATTGCCTTGATCCCGGGAATAGCGGCCACCGGATTCATCTCTGCGGGCGGATTCGCGATGGCGGTCCGCACTCGCACGTTCCGATGGAGCATGATCGCCGCCTACCTCCTCTACCTCGCGATCTTCGGCGTGTACACGAACCTTTGGACGCAGTCTCTCGACTGGCTACTGGTCGTCCCCCTCTTGCTCATCGTCGGGGCAATCGCCGAAGACCCAGCCGACCCGCCCGGTTTGACTGGGCGGGTTTGGGGCAGAATCCGTCACATGAGAGAACGGATGGCCTCGCTGGAAGCGCCTGCCAAGGGAGACGAGGGAGATTTACTCGTCCGAACTGAGCCGCCCGACCGGCAGGACCGGCGCCTGGGCCGCTGGCTCATCCTCGGCGGGGTCGGGATCGTCGCGCTGCTGCTGATCTCGGGCGTCGTAATCCAGCGGGTGCTGCCCGAACCGTACCCACTCGTCGCCTCGATGCAACTACCCCAGGGCAGCGCCGGCGCCGATGGGCTGATGACAAACAGCGACCGCCCCAACGACAATGAGCCGATCCAGTGGGTGCGGGGCCGCGGGCACCGGATCAGCATCTTCAGCTACGTCCCGGGCGAGCCGCGCTCGGAAGTCGAACGAGTCGCCCGGATGACGATCCCCGAGAATGCCCAGCGCTCGCAGTTCGACGTCAGCTCCTGGTACCCGTGGCGTTCCGAGGCCCTCTTCTCCTTCGAACAGCGAAGCCGCAACCTGGCGATCACGGTCAGCCCGACCTGGCGCGCCGACGGTAAGCCGCTCAGCTTCCTCGCCCCGCTTTCCCAACCGCCGAAAGGGATGACGCGCGAATTCTCGATCGGCAGCTGGGGGGGCAAGCGCCCCGACCTCTTCGTGATCACCCGTGGCGACCCCGCCTCCCGGCCGGTGCTGCAGATCCTCTCCAGCGAGTCGGGCTTCCGGCGCCAGCTCTACGCGGCGCGGCTGCCCTACCGCGGGCTCTCGCCGCGGACCTGGTCGGCCCAGATCGCCCCGATCGTCGGCCTGCCCGACAAAAGCGATCAGCGGATCTTCAAGGGCGACCGCCTCGACTTGGTCCTGATCAACCACGACCCGGACGAGGAGCACAGCATGGTGCACGTGGTGCTCGGCGAGTCGGGCTTCGAGTGGGACGCGATCCGCCGCGACCTGGACGCCTCGGCCGCCGTGCCGTCCGGGACTGAATTCCTGATTGGCTCGAACCTGGGCGCCACGGCGATCTACGAAATCCAGCCGCGCGACTCGGGCGGCCCCCTGCTCCAGGTCTTCGGCCTGACGAATCCCCCGCCGCTCCAATAGCAGAGCCCGATCCACAGATCGAGAACTTCGAGGCGGCGGCGCCGCCGGATGGCAGCGCCCTCGGCCAATCGGCGGCGCGCGGCGTCTCCGTGCTGGTCGCCAGGACGCTGGGCTTCCAGCTGCTCACGGCCGGCGTCACCATCGTCCTCGCTCGCCTGCTCACGCCGGCGGACTACGGCCTCTTCGCGATCGCGCTCTCGGTGCAGTTGGTCGGCCAGAACATCGCCGAGCTCGGCTTGCCCGCCGCCCTCGTGCGGATGCCCGAGGCGCCTTCCAGGGAGCTCCAAGCCGCGACCATCGGCTTCCTCCTGGCGGTGACCGTGACGGCCGTCCTGGCAATGCTTCTCATCGCCTTTGCGGTCCTGCCCGCGCTTGGCGCCTCCAACGATGTGTTCCGGGTAATCGCGATCACACTGATCGCCTTGCCGATATACGCGGCCAGGGCGGTGCCGATGGCGATGCTCGATCGCCAAATGCACTTTGGCCGCGTGGCCGCGGTCGAGGCGGCGGACACCGTCGGCTTCAATCTCTTCGCCCTCGCCGCGGCGCTGGCCGGTCTCGGGGTCTTCAGCCTGGCCGGCGCCGTCCCCATCGGTGCCGTCCTCGGGGCGGTAGTTGCCTGGGCGTACCCGGGTGCCGCGCGCCTGCCGCGGTTCGACCTGGCGCGGGTGAAGCACCTGATCGGGTTTGGCAGCCGCGTCAGCGTGCTCGGCGTGCTCTATTTGGGCCGCGATCTCGGCTACGTGACGATCGTTGGCGCGCTCGGCGGAGCGCCGATGGCGGGCTTTTACGGAATGGCAAAGCGCCTCTTCTCCTTCCCGACCGCACTTGCCGCAGCGGTCTCACGAGTGATGCTGCCGACCCTGAGCCAGTCCGGCGAGGAGCGGCCAGCGCGCACCGCGCGCATGCTCGGCCAGATCGCCCTGGTCTGCGGGCTGCCCCTGGCCCTCGTCGCCGGTGCGATCCAGCCGCTGATCGACATCGTGCTCGGGCCCGAGTGGCTGCCGACCGCCGACATCGTGCTCTGGGGCTCACTGGCGATGCTGCTGGGAGCGAGCGTTGCCTCGCCGATCAACAGCTTCTGCCTGGCCGAGGGCAAGCCAAACGTTCCTGTCGCCGCGATCGCCGTCGAGCTGCTCGTCGGCTTCTCGCTCGTGGCAGCGTTGATTGGCGGACTCGACGAGACGGCGATCGGCATCGCGATGTCCGTGGGCGCGACGGTGGCCGCGGCGATCCTGCTGGCGACCTCACACCGAATCGTCTTGGGAGGCGCCCGCCGGGTCGCCCAGATCGCCGCCATCACCTGCATCGCCGCGGCCACCGGCCAACTGCTCCCGCTGCACTACGACCTTGTCGGCCTGCTGCTCGGTCTCGGCGCCAGCGGCGCTGTTTGGCTGGCGCTGGCGGCGGTGCTCGTTCGCGACGATTTGGGCAGGATGAGCGGCATGGTCCGGTCGCTGATGCCGGGACGGGGACGATGAACGGCCCCGAGCCCACCGTCTACATCCCGACGCTGAGCGGCGGCGAGAAGCTGCAGCGCTGCCTCGAGTCGCTGCAGCAGCAAACGGTGCCGACCCAGGTCGTGGTCGCCGACAACGGCGATGGCGAGGGCAGCGCGGCGATGCTTGCCGAGCGCTTCCCGCAGGTGACGCGGGTCGGCTTCGGTCGCAATCTCGGCTTCGGGCCCGCCCTCAACCGCGCCATCCGCGAGGTCGGAGAGGGGCCGATCGTCCTGCTCAACGACGACGCGGCTGCCGAACCGCAGCTGATCGAGCAACTGCTCGCCGGAACCGAGGAGGCCGAGCTGGTCGCCGCGGTCCTGCTCAGCGAACGCGATCCCAGCCGAATCGACTCGGCGGGCGTCGTGATCGACCAGACCCTGATGGCGTTCGACTACCTCTGCGGCAAGTCGGCCGACCGGCTCGGGGAGGCCGGCCCGCCGCTTGGCCCGACCGGGGGAGCGGCGCTCTACGACCGCGACGCCTTCAATGCCGTCGACGGCTTCGACGAGCGCATCTTCCTCTACTACGAGGACGTCGACCTCGCCCTGCGGATGCGCGGCGAGGGGGCGCGCTGCGCGCTGGCACCCGCGGCGCGCGCCGTGCACGGCTACTCGCTGACACTCGGCGCCGGCAGCGCCCGCAAGCACGCGATGACCGGCTGGAGCAGGGGCTACCTGATGCGGCGCTACGGCATCACCGCACGGCCCTCGCTGGCGGCGCAGGCGCTGGCCAGGGAGGCAGCGATCTGCGCCGGCCAGCTATTGCGCTCCCGCACGCTCGCCGGTGCCCGCGGCCGGATCGAGGGCTGGCGCGCCGGCAAGGACCTGCCCCCCCGAGCGCTTCCTCCCAACGCAGCGCAGCGACTGAGCCTGGCCCGGGCGCTGGCCCTGCGCAACAGCGGCCACAGCGCCTGAAAGGATTCGACACGCGTGAGTCAGCAGCTCCCAGATCGCCCCCTGGTCTCGATCGCCACCGCGGCCTTCGACCCACCCCTCGACAAGCTCGTGCGCTGCATCGAGAGCGTCGAGGCTCAGTCTTACGCGCCGATCGAGCACGTCGTCGTCGACGGCGGCTCGACCAACGGCACCCTCGACGTCCTCGCCGAGCACGAGCGGATCCACTGGATCTCCGAGCCCGACCGCGGTCAGTGCGACGCGATGAACAAGGCCTTCTTCAAGCAGTCGAAGGGTGATCTGATCGTCTGGCTCAACGCGGACGACGTGCTCTATCCGGACTCGGTCGCCGAGGCGGTCTCGCTCTTCCTGCAGAACCCCGGGATCGGCTGGGTATACGGCAACCTCGACCGCGACCGGCGCGGCCACCGCGACGTGCTGCGCCCGCCGGCCAAGGCCAGCCTCGCCGAGCTCGATTTCAACAACGTCGGCCTGATCGCGCCCGGGACGATGTTCGCCCGCTGGGCGCTGGAGCGCGTCGGCGAGCTCGATGAGGCGTGTCGGATGGAGATGGACCTCGACTACTCGATCAGGCTGCTTCAGGCAGGCATCGACTCCCGCTACGTTGATCGCTCGCTGGCGTTGCTGGAGATCTTCGACGGCAGCAAGAGCGGCGACACCCCGCTGCGCGACATCGTCCTCGAGCGGCACCAGATCTACCTAAAGCACGGGATGTTCCAGCAGGCGGGTGCGGCATTGGCATTGGCCGGCCGCTACGAGATCTCCGAAGAGATCGAGAGCGCTCTCGCCGAGAGGAGATACAAGGACGCCTCCGCGGCGGCCGCAAAGGGGCTGCGCTTCATGCCGTCGGTCTTCGAGCGGCACCGGATCTCCTTTTGGCTGACTCGCCTGTTTCCTCGTGGCATGCGAGCCATCAAGCAAAAGCTGAGAAGGATCTGACGATGGCCCGACGAGCAAAGACCGAGCGGCTGCAATCGCTGTTCCACAGAGCGGGCATTCATGTCGGCAGGCACAGGTACACGCTGGCAGGCGCACGTGAAGCGCTGCTTCGGAGCGCCAACGTCGCGCTAGTGATCGACGTTGGCGCCCACGAGGGCGAATACGGCGGCTCCCTGCGAGCAGCCGGCTACCGCGGGGAGATCCTCTCCTTCGAGCCGGTGGATCGGCACTTCGAGCAGCTGCTCGCCGCCGCGGCAGGTGACCACGCGTGGAATTGCCTCAACTGCGGTGCCGGCGCGAAGACCGAGAAGGCGACGATCAACATCTCGGCCAACGATGGCCACAGCAGCTCCCTACTCGGGATGACCGAGGTGCACGAGCGGGCCGCCCCCGGATCCCACTATGAGGACACGCAGGCAATCGAGCTGATCACGGTGGATGAGGCACTCCAGCAGCGTGGCCTTCAGCCTCGTGCCGCATACCTGAAGGCGGATACACAAGGGTATGAGCACGAAGTGCTGGCGGGTGCAAGCGAAACGCTGCAACACAGTCTGGCGGTAGAGCTGGAGCTTTCACTCACCCCGATCTACGAGGACCAGCTGCTGCTCGGCGAAATGATCGAGTTGATGAGAGAGAGGGGCTTTAGGCCGACCCATCTCGAGCCGGAGTTCATCGACCCCAACAGCGGCGAGCTCCTCTGCGTGAACGGTCTCTTCCAGCCGGCTGCAAGAATCGGCGCCGCCAATGCCTAGCGAGACGAACAAGCGAGCCCTAATCACGGGACTGACGGGGCAGGACGGCTCCTACCTTGCCGACCTGCTGCTCAAAAAGGGCTACGAGGTGCACGGCATCATCCGCCGCTCCTCGAGCTTCAACACCGGCCGTATCGAGCACCTCTACCGCGACCCGCACGAGCAGGGAGCCCGCCTCTTCTCCCATTACGGCGACCTCAGCGACCCGGTCGCCCTCACCCGCCTGATCTACAAGCTGCAGCCGGACGAGATCTACCACCTGGGGGCGCAGAGCCACGTCCGCGTCTCCTTCGACATCCCCGAGTACACCTTCGACGTCACCGGCGGCGGCACCCTGCGCATACTCGAGGCGATTCGCGAGTCCGAGGTGCAGACCCGCTTCTACCAGGCCTCCTCCTCGGAGATGTTCGGCGCCTCGCCGCCGCCGCAGGACGAGAGCACCCCCTTCCACCCCCGCAGCCCCTACGCCGTGGCCAAGGTCGCGGCCTACTGGGCGACGATCAACTACCGAGAGGCCTACGGGATGTTTGCTGTCAACGGCATCCTCTTCAACCACGAGTCCCCCCGCCGCGGCGAGACCTTCGTCACCCGCAAGATCACCCGCGCCGTGGCCCGGATCAAGGCCGGCCTCCAGGACAAGCTCTACATGGGCAATCTCGACGCCGAGCGCGACTGGGGCTACGCGCCCGATTTCGTCGAGGCGATGTGGCTGATGCTGCAGGCCGACGAGCCCGACGACTACGTGGTCGCCACCGGCGAGAAGCACTCGGTGCGCGAGGCGCTCGAGGTCGCCTTCGCCCACGCCGGCCTCGACCCCGACGAGCACGTCGAGATCGACCCCCGCTACTTCCGCCCCTCCGAGGTCGACTCGCTGCTGGGCGACCCCAGCAAGGCGCGCGAAAAGCTCGGCTGGGAGCCGAAGGTGCGCTTCCGCGAGCTGGTCGAGCTGATGGTCGACGCCGACATCGCCGAACTCGATGACCAGCTCTCCGGCAAGGTCAGCTGAGATGAGCGCGCGGGAACCGAGCGGTGACTTCTGGCAGGGCAAGCCGGTAGTGGTGACCGGTGGCGCGGGATTCCTCGGCAAGCCCACGGTGCGGATGCTGAGCAAGCTCGGTGCCGAGGTGCGGGTGCCGCGCTCCGCCGAGCACAACCTGACTGACCCGCGCGCCTGCCGGGAGGCCCTGGACGGCGCCGAGGTGGTTCTGCACCTGGCAGCCAACGTCGGCGGCATCGGCTACAACCGGCGCAATCCGGGCCCGCTGGTCCGCGACAACATGGCGATGGGGCTCAACGTCTTCGAGGCCTGCCGGGAGCTCAGCGTGAGCAAGCTCGTCGCCGCCTGCTCGGTCTGCGCCTACCCCAAGTTCACACCGGTCCCGTTCAAGGAGGACGACCTCTGGAGCGGCTTCCCCGAGGAGTCCAACGCTCCCTACGGCCTAGCCAAGAAGATGCTGATCGTCCTCTCCGATTCCTATCGGCGCCAGTACGGCCTCGACTCCTGCGTGCCGGTGATCGCCAACCTCTACGGCCCCGATGACAACTTCGACCTCGAGGACTCCCACGTGATCGCGGCGATGGTCCACAAGTACGTGGTCGCCGCCGACGAGGGCCAGCCGCAGGTAGTCCTCTGGGGAACCGGCGAGCCCTCGCGGGAGTTCCTCTATGTGGATGACGCTGCCCGCGCCCTGATCTTGGCCGCGGAGCACGCCGACTCCTCCGAGCCCTTCAACGTCGGCACCGGGATCGAGACGAAGATCCGCGATCTCGCCACGATGGTCGCCGAGGCGACGGACTTCCAGGGCGAAACCGTGTGGGACACGTCCCGGCCAGACGGGCAGCCAACTCGCTATCTAGATGTCCAGCGGGCTCAAGACGAGATTGGGTTTCGGGCCGAAATGCCACTGCAGGATGGTCTCGCAAACACGGTCTCCAATTTCCGCCTTGCGAGGGACGCCGCATAGTCGGAATCACAGGGCGGCGTCTTTAAGGCGGGTTTTTAGGTCCGCCTCAGTCAGCACCTGTAAGTGATACTCGACTAGGCTAAGATTGACGCTCATTGTTT
The DNA here is from genome assembly GCA_963701265.1 of uncultured Solirubrobacterales bacterium. Taxonomy (GTDB): domain Bacteria; phylum Actinomycetota; class Thermoleophilia; order Solirubrobacterales; family 70-9; genus VRUE01. The sequence goes on along the minus strand of OY969581.1, from coordinate 621,735 downwards.
TCGCCAATTGGTGTGTACTAATGAACTCCCCAGCCTGCGTCAGATGGAAGGCAATCTCGGCACGCTTAGGATTTAAAAAAGCATTAGCTAGTGGCGAGTCCAATGGTGATTCCTTCAGTAGTGCGCCATCAGGCGGCGCGCCTGGGCGACAGTTAGGTGTTGTGCAGCAATCTGCTGCCTAGAGCACGAACAGCTAGATCTCTCTCTATCCTCAAGCCGATGACACCAGAAGGGAGCCGGCTGATTCTCTTTAGAGATAAACCCTCAGAGCGATCCTTGCTAATGCCTACATGCTTTTCAAATGGAAAAGGGGCGAATGATGGGTGAATAGGAGAGTTAATTGGTCGGGTCGTAGCCCGCTGACCGTCCCGGTCGCGCACGCTCGAAGCTGAATGCGCCAGCGATGGCAGAGAAACCCTCCTCGTGGGATTCGGTCATCCGACGGTAAGCACTGGCTTGAATCGCTTCGGTTCTTTCCAGCGATTCGTTCTTCTCCTTGATGAGTTCCATCCACCCCTCCTCATCGAGGTAAAGAATGCGCCAACTCAAGTGTCTGTTCTTGCGGGAGTCGAAGCTTCCGATGCGCAACGCGCCGATCCCTTCGGCCATGATTGCCCCGAAGACCAGACCAGAGATTTCCTGTCGCTGATCTAGTGACAGCTTGGCCCACTCTTCGTCGTTGATATTGGGCCTAAGCGTCGCCGCGTAGTAGTGCTCATGGGCGCCGCGCCGAGGGACGGTGCGAACGATCTCGATACAGCCCGCGTCATGAAGGTCTTTAACGTGGTGTTCGATCTTGTTTGCCTCGACCCCCATGATGTCCGCAATTTGAGCGATGCTGGCCGTGCGTTCGTTGAGAATTGCAAGCGCGTCGACCCTCAGCGGGTGCTTGCAGACATAGGCGATCCGCTCGTCGAGACCCCGCGACCTCAGATCCGGCTTCGGCATCGATCTGCTCCTCCCTCGCTTCGATAGTCAGCACCTTTCGCGGCGCTAAGTCTGAGCTGAGCATACCCGGAGAAACCTCTTAGACGGCGCTTACTCATCCGGCAAACGGCCGGTTATTCAAGTCCTCTTTATTGTCACTCCCTTCGCCGGTCAATCCGGCTGGCTCGACCCAAAAGGGAGGGGGTGAGTCAGGATGAAGATCAGCACAGTCGGTTCGCTGGTGCCAATGTGCGTGACCAAGCACAACTAGGGACACCGGGGCCGGTCTTTGGTTGCTGGCTGCGGAGGACCGGCCCCGAAACGTGACGCGGCAGTGGCGGAACTCGGGATCCGCTACGAGCGGAGCTCAATGTAGGTTGGCATCGAAGTGACTAGCCCTCAACACTCAAAGGTTACGGAGGAATCAACAGGTGATCGGCGAAGCACGCAGTCGATCAAAAGACGAAGCGCGTGTCCCTGCCCGACTACCAATTCAGTAGACAGCTCCGCAACCCCAACGAACCCGTGCCTCAAGCGGTGACCAACAAACTGGTACACGACCTTCGTGCGCACCAGCAAAAAATAGTCACCCATACGACCTACCGCGTTTCCCAGATTGGCAGGGCTGGCGACGAGAACCACCCTAGCAAGACTTCTCCTATCCTCCGTAACCTTGTCTCGGTCGGCTTTGAGTACAGCCTAGAGATTCTTAGTGGTGACGACGAATATCCGCCATCGATTCCCTTCGTGCTTCTTTCTGATGCCAAGTCTGCGGCTCGGCGTGGTGTAGGGGTTGAGCTTGTCGTTCGTAGATACGTCGCGGGACATAGCGCATTTCGCGACCTCATTCTAAAGATGGCTGCTCCTGCGCATGCCCCCAAACCAGAAGCCATCTATGCCCTGCTCAGGAACTACGACTCCGTTTTTGACTTACTGCTTGCATCCATCACCTCTACATACGAACAGGAGGCAAAGCAACTCGGTCGCTCGTCAAATCAACGTCGAGTTGACCGTGTCGTTCGTTTGCTCAGAGGTGAAGCCATTGACCCATCTAAGCTCGGCTATGACCTCAACCTCAACCATCTGGGCCTTATTGCCACTGGCACTGGTGCCGCAACCGTCATACGCGGGCTTGCCGCTGCGTTCGATCGCACTTGCCTTACGGTTTCGCCAGATGATCTTAGCGTCTGGGCATGGCTTGGAGGAAGACAAAAAATCGACGTTAACCAAGTGAAGGAAGCCCTCACCGCAAAATGGTCTCTCCATCTGAAGATTGCCATCGGGGAGCCTTGCGATGGCTTCCTAGGCTGGCGCACAACCCATCAACAAGCCAGATCCTGCCTAACGGCAGCTTTATACATGGACGATGAACCTTTTTGTTACTCGGACAAACCCCTTCTAGCTGCCGTACTTGACAATGATCTGCATGCCGATTCTTTGTACGACATATTTCTCGCACCTCTAGAGCAGACACGAGACGGCGGGGGGAAACTGCGCGAGACGTTGCGAGCGTATTTCGCTACGCACGGAAATGTTTCAGCTTCTGCGGAACGACTCAAGGTTTCCCGGCGGACTATCCACAGTCGTCTCAACCTCGCAGAAGATCTCCTCAGCCGCCCACTCAATTCATGCAGTGCGGAGATCGAGACAGCACTTCATCTCTACGATCTATTGGCGTCAACCCAGCCGAGCGGACTCCTCGAGCCCGCGTGGCGACCCCAAGCAAGCCATTCAGGCTCCCACTCTGCGAGCTGAGTTTCTTGGGCCGAGAAAGGTTGGCCCACATCCGCGCGGATACCGGGCCGACGGCACAAGCCCTCACGTCGGCGCATTCCTTCCAAGCTGACCGCGGCGGTCAAGGGTCAGAATACCAACCCTCGTCAGGATCAATGATCCATGCCGGCGCGCCCATAAGCACACTTCTCACTCTGTGCATTTCCCGGCGCTCGCCTTCACAGACTGAGGTAGCGCGCTAAGTCCTTAGCGTTAAGGATCTCCTCTTTGTACGAAGCTCGTTCGAATCTATCTAGGAGGCAAACTGTGAGTTGGCTTATCAGCTCTTGGCAGGGGGCTAGGCACCGCCCTCTTGCGCGATACACAGGTCTCGCCATTGGACTCAGTCTGATTGCGCTCATGACGTTTTCAACGCACGCAAATGCATTTGAAGAAAACAAATTTTGCTGGGGAGTCACCCTAAAAAGTAAAAGCGGTGGTGGCGCCAGCTCCATTTGCAATAGCCCTGGGGGTTATGCGCACCTGAACGCAATTTACGGTAGCGGCTCCCAGCATTCAGTTTGCGTCGAAGGATGGGCTTCCGGGACACCGAAGTGCTCGGGTTTTGGAGGCGACGGCGTCTATAATCCTCTGCCAGGCGTCTATGACGCTGCCACTATTAAGAATAATGGCTATGGCGATAACACCGTCTATGCAGTCGCCTATTACACGCCGGAAAGCTCTCCGCCCCCGCCACCACCCCCACCTTCGCCAAGCTGGCATAGTGAGAATATGGGTGGAACTTTCGTTTCAGATCCAGATATTTGTTCCTGGGGCGATGGCGGGCATTTCGAGATTGTTGCCCGTGGTACAGACAATGCACTCTGGCATAGATACTGGGATTGGCATGTCGGGTCTTGGAGTAGCTGGGAAAGCCTCGGCGGCAAACTGCGTCAGGTCCGGGTTGTGTATCTTGGGGCCCTAATCGCGTAGACATAGTGGCGCGGGCCACTGATAACACCCTCCTCCACTGGTATTGGAATGGTTCATCCTGGCAAAGTGAGAACCTAGGAGGCGAAATTACGGACGAGCCAGATATAGCTTCAACCGAAGCTAGTAAGTTGGATATTTTTGGCCGGTCGCCGAATGGCTCCATAGCGCATCGTTGGTTCAACGGCTCAACATGGGCCGGCTGGGAAACGCTCGGGACCTCGGGTTCCGTAGTGTCCGGTGTTAGCGCTGTAGGCTCCGGAGGCAACCGGGTCGATGTCGTCGGACGTGCGTCCAATAACAGCGTCTATCACCTCTATTACTCGTCTGGATGGTACTCCGAGAACTTTGGAGGAATCGCACAAGGCATCCCTGATATGTCGAGTTGGAAACCAGGGAATTACGACGTGTGGATGCGGGGAACCGACAACGGCCTGTGGCAGAAGTGGTGGACCGGCTCCAAATGGACCGACTGGGGCTTTACGGGGCAGTATTCGCTCTATTCCTCCCCTGGTGCCAATTCGCCTCGGTCTGGCCGACACGACATCGTTGGCCTCAACTCAAGCGGCAATCTAGTTCACTGGTGGTGGGAATAGATATCCACGTCGTAGGTCTACGCTCGCTACCCACCTAATAGTTCGTCCTGGCCAGCCAAGATTGCACCGCAACTTGGCTGGCCAGGACAATTTTCCGCCATGCTTCGCCTTACTGCCATATCTCTTGCGATTTTCCTAGCGGTTATCTGCGGCTTGCTACTTGTTGAGCCACAAGTCTCATCTCATAGCGGAGAAGGAAAGCCGCTTGCTAAATCGTTTGCCGCTTTGAGACTCCCCCAGCATCGCCTTCCGGGTCGATTGATGCAGACCCTCGCTCGGAACTTCGCCAGATCTAAGGTCCAACCAAGATTTACGACAGGTCACTTCAGTAGTACCTATGGCGGCGGTGGCATCTGGGTTACGAAGCAGCACAAAATGCTCTGCATTATTCACGCGAGCAGCGCCGCAATTTCCTGTAGCACTATGAGAGATGCGCTGCGCGCCGGGGTTTCACTCGGGATAGGAATCGGAAACGAGCATGGTCGCCCAACTCAATTCTTGGTCATCGGTATTGTTCCTGACTGGATAAAGGCAGTTCGCCTTCGTCCACTGGGTGGGCGCGCCGTGACAATCGCGACTGCTAACGGTACTTATGCCCTAGGTGGAAAAAAGCTAATTAGAGTCGAGGAGCTGATCACTAACTAGCGAGGAAGAATGCGCACTATGTCGTGTTCGATATGAATCTTCTTCGTCGGCTGCCGTTCTTTCACAAAGAGACATACATCAGTGAGAATAGGCCAGCCTTCTTTCCCGTTAAATAGACGTGCATCATCGATCAAGACAGCGTGATCGATTCCCCTTTCAAAAACAGCTTCGAGCTCAGCATAGATGGGATTATCTCTATCACCGCCAGCCGTCTCCTCGAACTCAGCATGCCATGACCCAGAGTAATGAGCGTCGAGCCAGAACAAGGTAGGTCTATCTAGTACCTTGGAAACCTCGGAGATCCGATCCTTACTGTCGCCCTGTAGCAAGGTGATCTTGTCGTCTCCAGCAAACCTTTGAACAGCCCGGGCATGAAGTTCCTCGGATAGCTCGATCGAGGTTAGGCTGTCGAAGCTATCCCTCATTGCGGCAAGCATGTCGCCAAGGAAGGTTCCGGTCTCTACGAGGTCGCGAAGTTCATACTTTCGAGCAACTTTTTTAAGGGTCTGCTGCTTGAAGTAGTGCGGCGGAGGCGTCGGACTACCTCGCAGTCGCCACTGGACCACTCGGAGATTCCTACGAGCAGACGTGGGTACCACTTTTCGGAGGAATCTCTTGGCCGGGGATGCCGCGCGGCCATCCTCGGGTGTTCCGGTCGTGACCTGTTTTGTGGATATGACGGTCATGCTTGATACTGCACCTATTGCCTCAAGCTGATTCGATGGGTGCCCACCGAGCCGAGGACTATATCCGAGACTTCGGTTGTTACCCATGCATGACCACGAAGCTCATTCACTAGGAACTCACGCCGCCCGCGGCGTCGGCATCCTGGTCAGCCGCACGCTGCTGCTGCAGCTGCTCACCGCCGGCGTCACCCTGGTCCTCGCCCGCCTCCTCTCCCCGGCCGACTACGGGCTCTTCGCCCTGGCGGCGGCAATCCAGGCTGTTGCCCAGGTGACCAGCGGGGCCGGGCTCAGCGCCGCCCTGATCCGCCAGGACGAGGACCCGTCCCAGCACCAGCAGCGGGCGGTCAGCGGCTTCCTCTTCGCAACCGGGCTCGCCTTCTTCGCCCTGACCGCCGCCATCGCCCTCGCCGGCCTACCAGCGGCCGGGGTGCACGGCGACGCCCTCGGGGTCATTGCCGTCACCGCAATCGCGGTGCCGCTCTACGCCCTGCGCGCGGTGCCGATGGTCCTGCTCGAGCGCCACCTGCGCTTCGGCCGCGTCGCCATCGTCGAGACGGCGGAGACCCTCGCCTTCAACGCCTTCGCCCTCGCCGGTGCCCTGGCCGGCCTCGGCGCCTACAGCCTTGCCGGTGGAGTGCCGGCGGCGGCGGCGGCCGGCCTGCTCACCGTGCGCACCCTGCACCGGCCGGGCGCGGGCCTCTCCCTCAACCTCGGCGTGGTGCGGGCACTCGCCCACTTCGGCCTCCGTGCCAGCGCCCTCCAGGTGCTGGTCCTCGCCCGCGGCCTGGGCTTCGTCACCCTGGTCACGGCGATCGCGGGAACTTCGGTGACCGGCTTCTACGCGATGGCCACCCGGCTCTTCGCCTTCCCGACGGCACTGGCCTCGGCCGTACAGCGCGTGTCCTTCCCGGCATTGTCGCGCTCAGCTCAGGAGCGGCCGCAGCGGGCGGCGCGGGCGGCGGCGCTCTCGGCCGTGCTCGCCAGCCTGCCCCTGGCGCTGCTTGCCGGTGCCTCGCACACCCTGGTCGAAGTGCTGCTCGGCGACCGCTGGCTGGAGACCGTGGACATCGTCCTCACCAGCTCACCCGGCGTGCTGCTCGCCGCCAGCGCGATCCCGGCGATGGTCGGGCTCGCTCTTTCCCAGGGCCGGCCCGGCGGCCCGATCGCCGCCGTAGTCGGCTCGGCGATCGTGATGGCCGCCGTCGGCCTCGCCACCGTGCCGGGCCTGGGGGCGACCGGCGTTGGTATCGCGACCACGGCGAGCGCCGCCGTCAACGCGGCGATGCTGGCGATGCACACCGAACGGGAGATGAGGACAGCCACCGCGCCGGTGGCACGGGCCCTGCTGATCGGAGCACTCGCCGCGGGCCTCGGCTACCTGGCCCCCCTGCCGGAAGACTGGCTTGGGCTGATTGGCCGACTTGGCCTCGTAACCGCAGTGTGGAGCGGCCTGGGGCTGTGGCTGATGCGCCCGGACTTGCGCGCGGCCCTGCGGATCGCGCGACCGATGGTGCCGCCGCGGCTCAGGAGCCTTGCTTGGCGACCATGAAACAGGAATCACCAAGGGCAGCGGCAGCCCTAGCGCCCGTAACGATCCTGCAGCCGGACCACGCCCTCTAGCTGCGGTGTCGAGACCTCCAGCACAACCGAATCCTCAGGGCCTCATCGAGTGCACGGTGCCGGGCTCGACCCGCCAAGCCTGTCCTGGCTTGATCTCCTGCTCTTCCAGCTCCTCCTCGCTGGCGCCGCGGGTCAGCCCCAGCCTGCCCGAGAGCACGTAGGACGTCTCATCCATCGTGCTGAGAGCCGCGAGGCCCGAAAACCCAGCCGAGTGCGAACCGGTCCCCGCGGCGCGAGCCCGCGGCGTGCCGAAGCGATCGTCGACGAAGCAATCCACCGATCGCTTCGCCCAACGTCGCGCATCCTAAGTGACTATTTGCAGGTCGCGGCACTCCCTGCTTGACCGAACAAATGTTCGTTTTTCCCTTGACGACCGTCCGATGGGCGCGCTACCGTTCTTGTCTCTACTGCGGTCCCCTTACGGTGATAAGACCCCCCGGGGTCTTCTGCTTCGGCGGATAGCTATCTGGGGGCCGTTAGTAGTTAGGGGCTAGTAATAGAAGGTCGAACCGGGTTCGAAGATGTCCTTGTTCGTGACGACCTTGCTTCCGAGGAGATCGAGGAAGTGTCGATCTCCCATCTCCCAAGACCGCTGGATCGCCCAGCAGCAATAGTCAGCGATCTGGATGCATGGGTCGCTCTCCGCCGTCCAAAACGCGACTCGATGTCGCGCCGGAGACACCTGGCGCACAACATCCTTCACGGCTTCGTTGAACAGCGCCCGTGTTTTCTTGGTGCCAAGGCTCGCCGCTACGACCAAGAGCCGATCCTGATGCGTGGTAACGAGCGGACCAACGTGCTTGAAATGGAGGAACCACCCCATCTTGTAGAACGCGAGTTCGCTGTGCAAATGAGGTTCGGCCTTGCGCTTCTCTAGTGCCGTCGCATCGATCCGGATAGGCAAGGTCTTCAGCAGCTGAAAGACGGCATCTCGAACTGCGGGAGTGTCTTCGCAGGCATGGAACGGCTTGCTCACGTCGTGCCCTTGCCACGTTAGCTGCCTCCGCAGATGAGCCAGGGCATCTCCAGGGCGGCAATTGTCCATCGTCACGGTGGTCAGCAGGAAATAGCGGCTCGCCCCTTTTTTCGGGGAGAAATCAAAGTTCCCAGACTCATCAGCGAAGACGAAACGATCAGCCATGCCGCTTGAGGCTAGCGTGCGGTCAGCGAGATGAAGCTAGCGCTTGGCGACCATGAACTGGAATTCGCCGACCTCGTCAACGGTCCTGAAATCGTTGAAGATGTAGCCGACCAGGGGATCGCTCTCGTCCGGCGGCGTTCCGTGCAGCCAGGCGCCCTCGGCGAGCCCGTCGTTGCGGATCGCGCAGGGGCGAGGAGAGGCCTTCATCTGATCGACCACGCGCTGCTGCTGGTCGAGCGGCAGCACGATCGGCCAGGCACCGGGGGGGTTGGGCTTCGGCGGTTCGACTCCCGACCAGAGGTAGAGGCTGTCGAGGTTGGGGAAGCCGATGAAAGCGGTGCAGCGATGCTCGTGGATGAGGTCGACGAGCCGCACGTATTCTTCGTTCTGGGTTTGGGGGATGTGCAGTATTTCGGCGCCCGGCAGACGCAGAGTCGGGTTGTTGCGATAGGCGACCAGGCCATTCGCGGCCGGGGAGAGGATCGCGTGGTAGCCGAGGACGGCCGTGATCGCCAGCGCCACGGCGGTGCTGACCGCCTGGAAGCGGGGCGCCTCCCAGCCGCTCGCCGCGCTCCAGGCGCGCAGCTGGCCGAGGCCGTCGGCGAGACAGACCGCCCCGACGGCGACGAAGGTGACCGAGGCGATGCGGACCTGGCTGCCCGCCACCGGATAGGCCTGCAACGTCTGACAGACCGCCAGCAGCGGCAGGAAGATGCGCGCGAAGCGTCGGTAGGGAGGCTCGGCGCTGCCGGCAGGGGCCAGGGCCGCTACCCAGGCCAGCGCCATCGGCATGGCGATGTAGTTGCCGGACGGCCCGATCGAGAGCGGCGCGACGGCCGCCACCGTGAACCAGGTCACGAGCCCAGCGGCGACGCGGAGGAGGCCCGGCCAGATCGTCGGCGGCCCGCCGTCCGCCCGTCGCAGCCAGAGCGCGAGGCCGGCGGTGGCAACCGCGGCGATACCCCAATCAACCGCCGCCGCCGGGGCTTCGAGCGGGATCATGAAGACGCTGCGCAGTTTCAGCCCCTGGGTGACGATCCCGTCGTAGGCCTGCGAGACGGTTGGCCCGGTCAGCACCAGAATGGCGAGAATCGCCACCAGCGCCGCGACGGCGCCCGCGAGCGCGGCAAGGAGCCAGCGCCGCAGCGTCGCCGAGGACTCACCTGGGAGCGGGCGGACGGTGTGGGCGGCAATCGCCACGGCGGTCAGGCTGAGGAACTCCAGCGCCGCCAGCTGACGCACCCAGTCCTCGCGCAGGTCGGGATACATGACGACGACGGGGAGGGCGAGCAGCCCGGCGACCGTGAGCCCGCGCAGCCAACGCAGGCGGCGCAACGGCTCCCAGGTCAGCAGCGCCGCCGCGATCGCGGCGATCACCGCGTAGCCGCCGACGTTGATCTTGGTCAGGACGAGGCCGCCGAGCAGGGCGCCGGTCGCCGCCCCGGCCCAGGCAACCCGCTTCGTGGGCCCGGAGGCGACGAGCAGGGTGATGCCGGCGAGCAGCGGGGCGATCATCACCTGCGGGTGCATCGGCTCGGCAGCGAGCACTCCGAGCGCGGCGAAGGCGACGACCATGCCGGCGACGCCCAGCACGAGACGACCGCTCAGGCGTTGGGCGCCGAGCCCGAACAGCACGCTGGTCGCAATCCAGACGACGCCGACGACCAAACGGCTCGCGTCGTTGGTCACGGCGATGCCGGTGAGGGCGAAGAAGCCGCCGAAGACGTCGAAGAAGAACGGGCCGTAGGCGGCGTAGATATCGCGGTAGAGCGCCTGACCATCGGCGAACGCCCTGACCGCGATCAGCAGGGTGCCCTCGTCGTCGTAGAAGGCGAACCCGGAGAAGAGCGCGACGAATGCCGCCACGCTCGCGACCAGCGCGACCGTGGCGTAGGCGATCGTGGCGAGGGCCACCGGGTGCCCCGCCGCCCAGCGCACCGCGCCGCCAAGGGGAGGCGTTCTCGTCTGGGGCGCGGAGCCTGCCTCGTCCACCGGCCGCTCAACATATAGCCAGGGGCGGCCACCTATATCTTTGCCGCCGTGCACTTCGAGCGCATGCCCGCGTGCGGGTTCTAATCACAGGCGGCGCCGGCTTCGTCGGTGGCAACCTCGCAGTGGCGCTCGCCGAGCGCCACCCTGATTGGCAGATCGTCGCCCTCGACAACCTGATGCGGCGAGGCTCCGAGCTCAACCTCTCGCGGCTGCGCGAGGCCGGGGTCGAGTTCGTCCACGGCGACGTGCGCGAGCCCACCGATCTGGCCGCCGCCGGCGAATTCGCGGCGATGGTCGAGTGCTCGGCCGAGCCCTCGGTCCTGGCCAGCGCCGCCGATACCTCCTACTCGGTGCAGACGAACCTCGTCGGCGCCTTCAACTGCCTCGAGCGGGCGCGAGCCGAGGGGGCCTTCCTCGTCTTCCTCTCGACCAGCCGCGTCTACCCGGTGGCGCCGCAGCTCGAGCTGGCGCTGGAGGAGGCCGAGACCCGCTTCGAGCTGGCCGCCGAGCAGCCCGTCGTCGGCGCCGGACCGGCTGGGATCTCGGAGGGCTTCCCGATGGCCGGCGCCCGCACCCTCTACGGCGCCACCAAGCTCGCCGCCGAGCACCTGATCGAGGAGTACGCCGATGCCTTCGGCCTGCGCGCGGTGACCAACCGCTGCGGCGTCGTCGCCGGCCCCTGGCAAATGGGCAAGGTCGACCAGGGCGTCTTCTCCTGGTGGCTGCTCAGCCACCACTTCGGCCGGCCACTCTCCTACATCGGCTACGGCGGCTCGGGCAAGCAGGTGCGGGACCTGCTCCACGTCGATGACCTGGTTGACCTGGTCGACGAGCAGCTCGGCGATCCCGAGCGCTGGAGCGGCGTCGTCGCCAACGTCGGCGGCGGCCGCGAGGGCAGCCTCTCGCTGCTGGAGACGACTCAGATCTGCCGCGAGTTGACCGGCAACGAGGTGCCGATCGGGGTCGAGCCGGAGAACCGGCCCGGCGACGTGCCCGTCTACCTCAGCGACTGCGAGCACCTGTACTCACTAACCTCTTGGCGCCCTCGCCGTACGCCTCGCGACGTGCTCGCCGACCTGCTTGACTGGTCGGCCGCGCACGAGGACGAGCTGCGCGCAGCGCTGGGCTTCGAGCGATAGGCAAAGGGGGCAACGAGAACGATGCCAAAGGCGATAGTCACAGGTTCCGGGGGCTTGATCGGCTCCGAGTCCGCATCCCGCCTGGTCGAGGCGGGTTACGACGTGATCGGGATCGAGAACGACACGCGAGCGGTGCTCTTCGGCCCAGCGGCTTCCACCGCGTCGGTTACCGAGCGACTCAACCGCGAGCTCGACGCCTTCCGTACCGTCGATCTCGACATCCGCGATGCCGACGGCATCGACCGCGTCTTCGCCGAGGCAGCCAAGGAGATCGAGCTGGTCGTCCACACCGCCGCGCAGCCCTCCCACGACTGGGCGGCGAGCGACCCGCAGGCCGACTTCGGCATCAACGCCAACGGCACGCTCAACCTGCTCGAGGCGACCCGCCAGCACTGCCCCGAGGCGACCTTCATCTTCACCTCGACCAACAAGGTCTACGGTGACACACCCAACCGGCTCCCCCTGGTCGAGCTGGAGACCAGGCTCGAGCTGCCCGCGGACCATCCCTACTTCCCCGGCATCGACACGACGATGTCGATCGACTCGACCCTGCACTCGCTCTTCGGCGCCTCGAAGGCCGCCGCCGACCTGCTGGTGCAGGAGTACGGCCGCTACTTCGAGATGCCCACGGTCTGCTTTCGCGGCGGCTGCCTCACCGGGCCCAACCACGCCGGGGCGCAGCTGCACGGCTTCCTCGCCTACCTGATGAAGTGCACCGTGACCGGCGACAAGTACACCGTCTTCGGCTACGACGGCAAGCAGGTCCGCGACAACGTGCACGCCGCCGACCTCGTCGACGCCTTCCTGCTCTTCCACGCCGACCCCAAAGCGGCGGCCGTCTACAACATCGGCGGCGGACGGGACAACGCCTGCTCGATGCTGGAGGCGATCAAGCTCTGCGAGCGGATCGCCGGGAGCGAGCTGCAGTGGGAGATGAGCGATCAGGCGCGGGTCGGCGACCACCGTTGGTGGATCAGCGACCTCGACGAGTTCGGCTCGCAGTACGGCGGCTGGCGCCCGCGGCGTGACCTGGAGCAGATCCTGCGCGAGATCTACGAGGCCAACGCCGAGCGCTGGGCTTCCGCCCCGGCATGAAGCTCTCGGTCGTCATCCCCGCCTACAACGAGGAGGAGACGGTCGCCGAGACTGTCGAGGGCATCGTTGCGGCGCTCTCGCGCGAGCAGATCGAGTACGAGGTGATCGTCGTCGACGACTCGAGCAGCGACGGCACCGCCGCGGTCGTCGCCGGGATTGCCGAACAGCACCCGCAGGTGCGCTGCCTGCCCTCCCCCTTCCGCAACGGCTTCGGCTTCGCCGTGCGCGCCGGGCTCGACGCCTTCGAGGGCGACGCGGTGGCGATCGTGATGGCCGACGGCTCCGACAGCCCCGAGGACCTGGTCGTCTACCAGCGTCAGCTCGAAGCCGGCTACGAGTGCGTCTTCGGCTCGCGCTTCGTGCACGGCGCGCGGGTGATCGACTACCCACGCTCGAAGCTGATCATGAACCGGATCGTCAACTGGGGCATCCGGGTGCTCTTCCGCCACGGCTACAACGACACCACCAATGCCTTCAAGGCCTACCGCCGCGAGGTGGTAGAGAACCTGCGGCCCTTCCTCTCCAACCACTTCAACCTCACGGTCGAGCTGCCGCTGAAGGCGGTCGTGCGTGGCTACAGCTACTCGATCGTGCCGATCTCCTGGACCAACCGCAAGGCCGGCGTCTCCAAGCTCTCGCTGAACGAGATGGGCAGCCGCTACCTCTTCATCGTCCTCTACGTCTTCCTCGAGCACCACCTCAGCCGCGGCGATTACCGACGCCAGGGATGAGCTCCTTCTACAGCCGCCACAAACTGTGGGTCTGGGCCGGCGTCTGGCTGCTCACCCGCTTCGTGATCGTCAGTCAGGTCGGCTTCTGGAACCACTCGAGCGGCCACTCGCTGGAAGACGTCATGCTTTACGAAAGCTGGTCGAACAACGAGCTGGCGGGCAATCACGCGCTGCCGACGGGCGAACTCTGGCAGTACCCGCCCGGGGCGGCCTTCCTCCTCGTTTTGCCGCGACTCGGACTCGGCGTGATGGACTTCGGCGGTGCCTTCGTGACGACGATGCTCGCCTTCGACCTGATCGCCTTCGCGCTGATCGTCTGGTTGGCGCAGCGAGAGGGCAAGGACGCCGGCGTCTGGGTCTGGCTGCTGGCGATGCCAATGCTGCGCGCGATCCCGGTACTGCGGTTCGACCCGACGGCCACCGTGGCGGCGATCGGGGCGCTGGTCGTGATCCACCGGCGCCCGGCTTGGTTCGGAGCGCTCGCCGGCCTCGGCGCGATGGTCAAAGTCTGGCCGATCGTCGTGCTCTTCGGCGAGTGGGAATGGCGGCGCCTGCTGCGCGCCTGCCTGGCGGCGGCCGTCGCCATCTCGCTCGTCTTCGCGCTCGCGTCCGTCTGCTTCGACGGCGACGTATTCGAATTCCTCAACGAGCAGGGTGACCGGGGCCTGCAGGTGGAATCGGTCGCCACCACACCGTGGCACCTGCGACAGGTCGTCAACGGCGTACCGCCGAACGTCGTCTCGCGCTACGGCGCCGCCGAGATCGACAGCCACCCCGCCGATGTCACATCTGACCTGCTCAAGTGGGCGACGCTGGCCGTGCTGGTTGCCGCCGCGACCTGGTGGGCGGCACGCGCGCGGGCGATCAGGGGCGGCCGTGAGGACCTCGGCAACGCCGTCGTCAGCCGCGACTTCGTCTTCACCCTCGTCCTGCTCCTGGTGATAGCCAGTCGCGTGCTCAGCCCGCAGTACATGATCTGGCTGTTCGGCCTTGCCGCGGTCGCCCTTACCGAGAGCCGCAGCCGGGTCAGCCGACCAGCCTGGATCGTGATCGCCGCCGCCGTCCTCACGACCGCTGCCTACGGCGCGGAAGGCGCCTGGGGGCCGGCTCCCGTTTACGGGTCCGCTTTCAACATCGCCTTGCGCAACCTCGCACTCGTAGTCGCGGCCATCGACGCGTCGGCCGCGATGTACCTGCTGCTGCGCCGGCCGCGACCCGCAGCGGGGCTCGCTACCCCTGGCGAGCGCGGAAGCGCAGCTGCGGCACCCGCCACAGCGCCTCCGTGATCACCGAGCGGTCGATCTTCGAGCTGCCGACCTGGCGGTCGCGGAAGACGATCGGGACCTCAACCACGTCGAAGCCCTGCTGGATCGTGCGATAGGTGATCTCGACCTGGAAGGCGTAGCCGCGCGACCCGATCGCGTCGAGGTCGATCTTCTCGAGCACCTCGCGACGGAAGCACTTGAAGCCGGCAGTGAGGTCCTTGACGGACAAGCCGAGGACCAGTCGCGCGTAGGTGCTGCCGCCGCGGCTGATCACCCTCCTCACCGCACCCCAGTCCTCGACACCACCGCCGGCGACGTAGCGTGAGCCGATCGCCAGGTCAGCGTGGTCCGTCGCCGCCAGCAGTGCGGGCAGATAAGAGGGATCGTGAGAGAAGTCGGAGTCCATCTCCACCACCAGCTCGGCGCCCTCGGCGAGCGCCTGGCGAAAGCCGGCGATGTAGGCGGGGCCGAGACCTTCCTTGTGCGGCCGGTGCAGGACGCTGACGTTGGACTTCGCCGCGGCCAGCCTGTCGGCGATCTCCCCCGTCCCGTCCGGCGAGCTGTCGTCGACGATCAGGATCCGCGCGGATGCTGGCAGCACCGGCTGCACTGCCTCGACAAAGCGCTCGATGTTGCCCGCCTCGTTGTAGGTCGGCAGGATGATCCATGCCGGCTCTCGTGTCGGGGCGGAGGACATCTGGGGGCGCGATGCTATTTGACCCACGGCCGCTTCCGCGGCACCCGGGAGCACGGGACTAAGGTCGCGCTCGCCCGCCGGTGAGGGCGATGAAGGCGCGCCAGGCAGGCTTGGGCCTGAAGGCCTTGCCGGCGCGGAAGAGGCCGACGGAGTCGCAGAAAGAGCAGGCGACGTATTCCGGGTTGTCCTTCCACGAGTACCAGTAGGTGCCCTTGAGGTTGAGCCGGTTGCGGTTGGCGATCAGGTAGGCGTAGGCCTTGCGCAGTTCGCGTGCCTGGCCCTGGATGCCCTGCTCGAAGGCGACGATGTTGGGGTCGTTCTGGGAGCCCCAGCCCATCTCGGTGATGTAGAGCGCGGCGCCCGGATCGTGGTTTTCAAGCGAGACTTCGCGCATTTCCTCGGTCAGCTCTTCGAGGTCGTCGACGTGGAAGGCGTACGGGTGCAGGGCGACCGCGTCGAAGGAGTTCTTGATCCCCGGCACGCGGTAGAGCGCGGCGAGGAATTTCG
Organism: uncultured Solirubrobacterales bacterium; assembly: GCA_963701265.1. Classification (GTDB taxonomy): domain Bacteria; phylum Actinomycetota; class Thermoleophilia; order Solirubrobacterales; family 70-9; genus VRUE01. The sequence goes on along the minus strand of OY969581.1, from coordinate 605,991 downwards.
ACGCGTCCATGCCTCGCTTGCCGCCCTGGTCGGGGGCGCCGAAAAGACCGGTGAGGAGCACCGTGGCGGTTGGGTCGGCCACCTTTATCGCCTTGTAGGTGGGCTTCAGCAGGCGCGCGTAGCGCCCGGGCGAGACCGGGTAGGCGAAGTAGAAGAAGTTGGCCTCGTTCCAGATCTGCCAGGTGCGCACCGGCAGCGGTCGCGGCACCGCCGGCACGTAGTTGGCCGCCGCATTGCTGGGCGCGTGCTCCTCCCAGAATTCCCCGCCAGGGCCATAGCGGGCAACCGCGGCTTCGACGAAGGTGAGCCATGCCTTGCGGGCGCGGCCGCTGTCGACCGGCAGCGTGGTCGGCTTCTTGGCGATCCAGCTGGGCGTGCCGTAGAGAAAGGGCAGGAAGGTCAGGCCGCGCCGCGCGGCTGCCGCGACCGCCGGGTCGACGCCGCTCCAGTCGAAGCCGCCCTTCTTCGTCGGTTGCACGCTGGCCCAGTTGAGCGGCCAGCGCACGCTGCCGATGCCGCCGGCTTTCATGTAGGCGACGTCGGTGTCGGTCAGGCCCGTCTGCGGCGCGATGCCGAAGAAGGCGCGCGGCAGCGCCTGCGCCGCGGTAGGGGCGAGCAGGAAGGCGGCGAGCGCCAGAAGCAAGGTGATGGTCTTGACGTGTCTCAAGGGCGGTGCGGTGAGGACGGCGGTGCTTGTTGCAGGTCACTTCCTAACACGCGGATCCGACGTCGGTAGCGCCAACTTGTAAAGGCTCAGTAGGTTCCGCCCAGCTTGCGGTGATCCCAGCTGGCGACCCGGACCGGCCTGAAGCGGATCGCGACTCGCTTTGGGGCCTGCGCTTCGAGCGCAGCCCTGGCGTCGCCCTCGACCGCGGAGATCCCCTCCGCGTAGCGCAGGGTGAGCTCTTCGGCGAAGCCAAGGACCGTCTCGGTGTCGCGGTGGATCTCCGCCTCGGCCTCGATCATGACGCCGCGCAGCTCGCCGTACTCGTGGCCGGTCTCGACCAGGACCGTGGCCCGCGGGTCGCGTTCGAGGTTGCGCACCTTCTGCGATTTGGCGTAGGTCCAGATCCAGACCTCCCCCGCGCGCGGCACAAACCAGAGCGGCATCGAGTGCGGCCAGCCGCGCGGGCCGAGGCTGGAGACGATCGCGATCCGCTCGCTCTCGAGCAGCTCCAGCAGCTCGGCCTCACTGAGCGTGATCTGGTCGCGACGACTCACGTCGGGGAGCCTGCCGGATCGGCGTACTGCGCGCGGCGCGGTTCCGTGCGCTTGTGCGCACCACGCGTAGGAAATCGAGCCGTAGCGTCGTTTGCATGACGGTCCAGGCAGAGGCGAAGCGATACTCCGGTTCAGGTGGTATCGTACGTATGAATAGAGTAAAAGACGTACGTACGCAACTTGAAGGGACCGCCTTGGCCACCACCGCATCCAAGCTACGCGCCAACATCTACCGGATGCTCGATGAGATCCTCGAGACCGGCCAGCCCTTGGAGATCGAGCGCAACGGCAAGACGCTCGTGATCGCCCCGAAGGAGGAGCAGTCAATCTGGGATCGGCTTCCGCGCCGCGAGGGGGCGATAGTCGGCGACCCCGACGAGCTGATCCACATCGACTGGTCATCGGAGTGGAACCCTGATCCTAATTGACACTCACGTTGCTCTTTGGCTGTATGCCGGGCTCTCGGCGCGTCTTCCAAACGCCGCCCGAGCCTTGCTGAGCGAGCGTCAGCCACGGGTTTCGCCGCTGGTCGAGCTGGAGCTTTCCTACCTTCATGAGATCGGCAGGGCCCGCGACTCCGCACCGATGATGCTTGCTGCGCTGCGCCAAAGCATTGGTCTCGAAGTCGCCGATGTCTCTTTGGTCGAGCTGACCGACGCTGCGATTGGCCTTACTTGGACACGCGACCCGTTCGACCGCATGATCGCTGCGCAGGCGGTAGTCGCCGACACGCCGCTGATCACTGCCGACCGAACCATCCTCGCCAATTTGCCGTTGGCGACCTGGGACTGAGCGACAGCTCAGGCCGCGAGCGGGGTGAAGGAGCGGCGGTAGGCAGTCGGGGTTGTCGCCGTGGCGCGCCGGAAGTGATCGCGCAACGAGGCGGCGGTGCCGAATCCGGCCTGCCAGGCGACGGCGTCGATCGGCAGCTCGGTCTCCTCGAGCAGGCGGCGCGCCTCCTGCACGCGCTGGGCGAGCAGCCACTGCAGCGGGGTCGTGCCGGTCTCCTCGCGGAAGCGGCGGGCGAAGGTACGGGGGCTGACGCTGGCGTGGCTGGCCATCGCGGCGACGTCCAGCGGCTCGCGCAGGCGTTCGGCCGCCCAGCCCCTGGTCTCCTCCAGCGAGCCAACCGGGCCGGACACCGCGACCCGGGGACGCTCGATGAACTGCGCCTGGCCACCCTCGCGATGCGGTGCGGCAACCATGTGGCGGGCGACGCGCTCGCCGACCGCGGCGCCGCAGTCTTCGCGAATCACGTGCAGGCAGAGGTCGATGCCGGCGCTGAGACCGGCCGAGGTCATCACCGCCCCTTCGTCGATGTAGAGCGCTGCGGGGTCGACCGCGATCGTCGGGAAGCCGGCGGCGAGCGCGTCGGCGAAAGCCCAGTGCGTCGTCGCTCGCCGGTCCTCGAGCAGGCCGGCGTGGGCGAGAGCGAAGGCACCGGTGCAGACGGAGATCACGCGTGCACCGCGCCTGGCCGCTTCGCGCAGAGCCGCCGTGGCCTCCGCCGGGGGCGGGGAGAAGACATCGAAGTAGGCGGGCACCACAACTGTGTCGGCCGCGTCCAGCAGGGACAGGTCGCCCTCGGGCACCACCCCGAAGCCGGTGGTCGAGGTCAGCTCGCCGCCGTCCAGCGAGCAGGCGGAGAACTCGTAGTAGGGCTCTCCCCTGAGGCTCCCCGCCACCGAGAAGACTTGCGCCGGGGCAGCCAGATCAAAGGCGACCACGCCCTCGAGGCAGAGTGCGACCACTCGGTGCATGGCAGGAATCTATCGGATATTGGCAATCCTGCCACTCGACGGATGCGGAACGTCACGAGAACCTGCAGGCATGCAAATAGCCATCCTGATCTTCGAGAAACTGACCGCCCTCGACGCAATCGGCCCCTACGAGGTGCTGCGCTCGGTACCCGGCTGGGAGGTGAAGTTCGTCGGTCCCGAGAAGGGGCACGTTCGCACCGACTGCGGCGCGCTCGGGCTCAGCGCCGACTACTCGCTCGACGAGGTCAGCGAGGCGGATGTCGTTCTGGTCCCGGGCGGCAAGGGCAACCGCCCGCTGCTCGAGGACGAAACCGTGCTCTCCTGGCTGCGCGAGATCGACGCGCAGTCCAAGTGGACCACCTCGGTATGCACCGGCGCGCTCGTGCTCGGCGCCGCCGGGCTGCTCGAGGGGAAGCGAGCCACCACCTACTGGCCCTTCCTCGAGCAGCTGCGCGAGTACGGCGCCGAGCCGGTCAGCGAGCGCTTCGTCGAGGACGGCAAGACGATCACCGCCGCCGGGGTCTCGGCCGGCATCGACATGGCCTTTCACCTGGTCGGCCAGGAGGCCGGCCCGGAGGTCGCCCAGGCAGTTCAGCTGGGCATCGAGTACGACCCCCAACCCCCTTTTGACTCCGGCGCGCCGCACAAGGCGGCCGGCCCGATCGTCGAGCTGATCGAATCCGTCGCCGGCGCCTCCAGCGAGGAGTGGCTGGGCGCTCCTAACGCTTGAGCTGAACCGCGCGGGTGGTGCGGGCGTCGGGAATGGCGACGAGCAGCTGCGCCTTGAGCAGGCCGCGCGCCTCCAGCAGTGGTCGGCCGCGCTCGTTGAGGGCGACGACGAAGGTGTGGGACTTGCCGCCGGCGAGGCGGAAGGTGCGGTGGGCGGCGGCAACCCGCACGACCCGAGTCGGCACCCCACGCCGTGCCCGCAGCGGCACCCGGGCGTGGGTGCGCAGGATGATCTGGCCCGGGCAGCTTTCGCCTTCGGGCCAACCGCAGCGGACCCAGACCCGCACCGTCCCGCCTTCGGGCCGCACGTGCTTGACCGTCAGCGGCGGCAGTTCCGGCGCCGCGATCGAGGCACCCACCGTGGCGCCGTCGATGAAGTTGTTGTCGATGTTGATCGTGTTCAGCCCGTAGCTCTCGTTGTGGCCCCCGCGGTACTGGTGGATGCGCTGGTGCAGGGGCCAGGCGGTCGACGGCAGGTAGGGGTCAAGGGTGTTCTGCTGGCCGTTCCAGTTGGCGGTCCAGATGTGATCGGGCAGCGTGTAGCTGCTGCCGATCGCCCGGCTCAGATCGGCGATGCCGGAGGAGCTGGAGCTGTAGACACCGGAGACGTAGCCGAGCGCGTGCAGCTGATCGGTCCAGGCGGAGAGGAAGGTGAGCGTCGCCGCCGTCGCGCTCGTAGTGCGCGTGTAGGCCTCCATGTCGAAGTAGATCGGGCTGCCCGGGCCCATGCCAATCGCCGCAGCTTCTGCGACCGCGTCGTCAGCCTCTTCGGCTCCCTGCACCGCCGCTTTGCTGAGGCTGGTGCTCAGCATGGCGCAGCTGCTGCAGGCGCTGGTGGGCGCCTGCAGGCCGACGTAGGTCGGGATCAGGTGCCAACCGGCGGCGACCTGTTCGCTGACCCAGGCCGAAGTCAGGTTGGGCTGCGAGCAGGCCCGGTTGGTGCCGCCGATGTAGACGCCGATCCCGCGATAGGGCGAGGCCGCCCAGGCGGTCATCGTCCGTGAGGAGGGTGCTGCACAGGCGTCGAAGCCGAGGCCGGTAAAGGCTTCCGGCGAAGAAACCGAGGTGGGCGGGGCGACCGCGCTCGCCGCTGCCCTGGGGCGAGCCGCGGCACGCGGTTCGACCAGCATCGCCCGCCGGCGCCCCATGGCCTCAGCGGGACAGCGCTGGTTGGAGCCCGGCTTGCCCAAATAGACCGCCTCGCGATCGAGCCGCACGCACATGCGCGGCTGCTCGGCGAGCCGGTAGACCGGCCAGTGGGCGGGCACGTCGACGGCGCGTCCATCGAAGTGAACGGTCCGGGCCGCTGCCGACGTGGCGAGGAGGCCGAGCAGCACGAGGGCTGCGACGGCTGGACGAAGCAGGCGCATACCCGTCCAACAATTGCAGCCTTGAATCGATTCGGCGGTGAATCAGGCCGGGACGAGATTTAGCTTGCGCCAGGGTCCCTCGCCGGCCATCGGCTGGGTGCGGCCGTGCAGCCAGTCGGTCTGCAGGTCGTCGTAGTGGCGGCTGGCGGGGTGGCCGGACTGGCCGGTGAACATCTGCCAGCGCGAGTGCTCGGGGGCGGTTGGTTCGGCGACCATGCGCCAGCTTGGCGCCCAGACGGCTTTGTAGGGGTCGTTGGGGTCGTAGGCGATCTGGCTCACCGTCTCCTGGGCCCCACCGGCCCTGACCCGCCGGTTGAGCAGGCGGCGCAGCAGCGGGTTGGCCTCGCCAAGCGGGTGCGGGAACTCCATCTCGTGCACCTCTCCCCAGCGCCAAGCGGCGGCGTCAGGGCCGAAGCGGTCTGTGAGGTCGTCGAGCGCGCCGCTCAGCGCTTCCAGCACGAGCTCGTCCCAGGGCCGGCCGATCAGCTCCTCGTCGCCCTCCTCCCAGAGCTTCATCAGGTGCGAGTGCCAGCGCCAGGGCGAGGTCACGTGCGGGGTGAAGCCGTTGTCGGCGCGGTCGAGCCAGCGCTCGCTGAGGTCGCGGTCGCCGATCGCGGCCCGCGCCACCTCGCGCGCCAGGCGCAAGAGGAAGGCCTGGTAGATCGTGCCGGCGATCGAGTCCGGGTCGAGCCGGCCGTCCCAACTGCGCAGGCGCTCGAGTGCGCTCAGCTCACGCTGTCCGACCGGCTTGAGGCGACCCAGGCGCCGCGCCGCCTCGATGCCCGGCAGCGAGAGGTTGTCGGACTGCATCGCCTCGAAGCCGTCGATGTCGTGCTCGTCGCTGGCCCGCAGCAGCTGCTCGATCCGCTCGGCGCGGAAGCCGTCGAGCCACTCGCTGGTGATGTGGTGCGGGTAGTCATCGCCGACGATCCGGTTGTTGGCGGTGACGAGGAAGCCGCTCTCGGGATCGACCGTCTCCGGCAGCTCCTCGTAGGGGATCGTCCCCTCCCACTCGAACTCACCGCTCCAGCCCGGCTTCGGTAGGTCGGGGCAGCCGCCCTTGCGCAGCGGCAGGCGGCCGATCAGCTTGTAACCGATCGAGCCGTGGCGGTCGGCCCAGATCAAGTTGGAGGCGGGCGAGCTGTGCTCGGCGAGGCTGGCGACGAGTTCGGGCCCGGAGCGAATCTGGTGCAGCTCGAACATGCCCGGGAAGGCGGTCGGCTGGTCGAGTGTCTGCCAGCGCAGCGCCAGCGGCTCGGCCTCGTCGGCGCCGAGTGCCTCGTTGACGATCGGGCCGTGATGGGTGATCCGCACGTCGAGCACCTCGGGTGCATCGCGACCCTTGACCGGGATCTCCTCACGCACGATCTCAAGCGGCCGCCACTCGTCTTCGAAGAGGTAGCGATCGCCGTCGAGCCGCTCGATGAAGAGGTCCTCAACGTCCGCCATGACGTTGGTGAAGGTCCAGCAGACGTCGTTGTTCTGCCCCATGTAGACGCCGGGCATGCCCGGCAGCGAGGCGCCGCGGACGAAGCGATCGCCGAGCGTGAGGCCGACCTGGTACCAGATGCCCGGCATGCTCGGCGGCAGGTGAGGGTCGCCGGCGATCACCGGCGAGCCGCTGGCGCTGAGCTTGCCCGAGACCGCCCAGTTGTTGGAGCCGCTGGCCTCGGCGGCGAGGCCGATCGAGCGGCGCACGGCGTCGATCTGCTCGACGATCGAGAGGCCGTCACCCGACCAGGCTTCCTGGGTGACGACGGGGTTGTCGGCGGGATAGCCGGGGTCGAGCTTGGCCGCCAGCTCGTCGCCCAGGGCACGGACCATGTCGGCCCGCAGCAGCTCCCGCTCCCAGTTGGTCGAGAGGCCGAAGGCGAGCAGCTTGCCGATACTGAGGATGTCGACCGGGCGCCACGGTTTCCACTCGAGCCGCAGCAGCTGCATCTCGAAGGGCATCGCCTTGGCCTCCGCGGCGGCGGCGTTGACGCCCTCGCAGAAGCGCTCGAGCAGCGCCTGCAGCTCAGGATCGAGGTTCGCGGCCTCGCGCTCCGCCGTGCGGCGGATCCCCAGCGTGCGCATCAAGCGATCGATCGGCAGGCCCTCGGGGCCGGCCATCTCCGACACGCGGCCGCAGACGACGCGGCGGTAGAAGTCGAGCTGCCAGAGCCGGTCCTGGCCGTGGCAGAAGCCCTCGGCGAACCAGAGGTCGCGCGCATGGTCGGCGGCGATGTGCGGCACGCCCCAGCGGTCGCGGTCGACGCTGACGGGACCGTCCAGGCCCGCGAGCGCGACCGTCCCCTTCTGCTTGGGCAACGGCCGCCGTGCCAGCCAGTGCCAGGCCGCGGCAGTCGTGACGGCGGCGAGCCCGGTCCCGGCCAAGCCGACCACCAACCCCGTTCGTGCTGCGCCCCCGCGTGCCATCGAACAAAGCCTACTGGCCAGGCAGCCAGGACGAACTGCCCTTCCGGTGCGCTTTATGTAGCTATGGACCACATAAGGCGCACCGGAAGCGGGTGCGGGCCGATTAGGGGGTGATGCCCGAGGGGAGACGGGATTCGGCCTCCAACTTCTCGAGGTGGGCCTGCATCACCATCTCCGCCGCCGGGTGCAGCTCGGCCGGCACGTCGCTCCAGGCCTCGGCGAGAAGTGCCTTCTTGGAGCGCTCGCCGCGCTCGAGGGCGGCGAGCAGGCGGCGCTCGCGCATCTCGCGGTGCTCGACGTACTCGGCCAACTTCGCCGCGGGATCGGTGATCCATGGTCCATGGCCGGGACAGATCAGCTCGATCGGCTCGGCCTGCATGCGGTGCAGGGAATCCATGTAAGCGCTGAGAGATCCGCCGTCGGGGGGCACGAAAGTGGATCCAACGCCGAGCACGAGGTCGCCGCTGAAGCAGACCCCGTCACCGGTCATCAGGCAGACGTGGTCAGGGGCGTGGCCTGGGGTGGCAATTGCGCGCAACCCGCCGTGCTCCTCGCCGTCGCCGGGCAGAACCACTGCAGGTACCTCGCCATCAGAGCCCGCGCCGGCGACGAGTCCCTCCGCCCCCTCGGAGTGATCGCCATGCCCATGGGTGAGCAGGACGAGGCCGATCCCCCCGCGCTCATCGGCAGCCGCGCGGACCGCAGCCAGGTGGCCCTCGTCGTCTGGACCGGGATCGATCACCGTGCACGGTCCTGCCCCGTAGAGGTAGGTGTTCGTCCCTTCCAGCGTCATCGGCCCCGGGTTGGGCGCGACGATCTTGAGAATCTCGGCGTGTCCCGGAGCGTGGCTCAAGCCAGAGCAGCGCTCGCGGCGACCTCTTTGGCGATCGCCTCGCGGGCATCCTCGGGCTCGAGCACGACCAGGTCGCCGGCGCCGCGGAGGATCTCGCGGACCAGCCAGGAGGTGCCCGCGTAGGGCAGCTCGACGACGACGGCGCCGTCGGCGAGCTCCTCGACCACGGTGCGCTCCTCGCGCAGCCAGCGCGCCCGCTCGGGCGAGACCCAGACGCGGGCGACGTGGGCGGTCGGCACCTCGCCGTGGGTCATCCAGCCCTCGACCCCGGCCAGCTCCTCGACCTCGGGCCGCGGCTCAAACGAGTCGGCGGAGAGCGTCGCCTCCTTGATCCGGTCGAGCTTGAAGTGGCGGACGCCGTCTTTGGTCAGGTCGTAGCACTCGACGTACCAGCCCTCTTTGCCGTTCTCCAGGCGGTACGGCTCGACCGCGCGTTTGGTGAACTGGTCCTCGTTCTCCTTGTAGTACTGCAGTTCGAGCACGCGGCTGCCGCCGATCGCCTCGTTGACGACGCGGGCCACCTCGGCGTCGCCGCCGCTGCCGGAAGCGATCTCCAGCCCCTCCTCGGAGGGGTCGTGGCCGAGCGCGGCGATGATCTTGGTGCGGGCGCTCTGCAGGCCGCCCTGGGGCAGGTGGTCGCCGAAGAGATCGATTGCGGCGACCAGGGCCTTGGCCTCCAGCGGCAGCAGGCGGGCCGGGCGGGCGAAGTTGTCACCGTAGGGCTCGGAGTCGACCTCGATCTCATCGCCGAGGATTTCGGCGTAGAGCACGTAGGTGCCGCCGCCGAAGTTGACGACGTTGAGCAGGTCGATGTCCTCGCGCAGCTCCTCGTCGGTCAGTTCGAGCCGCTGGCGCAGCTCGCTGAGGCGCAGCCGCTCCTCGCCCTTGGCCGATTCGATCAACAGGCCGGCGAGCGTGACCAGGCGGGCGAAGCGCTCGGGCCGGATCGCCGCTTCGCCACGACCATTGGAGCGGGCGCGGCGCGGCGCCTCGCGCAGCGGCCGATCGACGATCTCGGCCGCCTGGAAACCGCTGTCATGGCGCTCGTGCAGGAGCGCGAGGCGGCCCTCGGCCTCCTCGCGCAGCTCATCGGGCCCGAGCACCTGGGCGTTCTGGCGCCAGCGCAGTACCCAGGCGATCAGCTCGCGCGGCGAGGCGTAGTCGGTCTCGAAGACCGAGCCTTTACCCGGCGCCCCGTCGGACTTCTTTGCCGCGCGCAGCTCGCCGTAGGCGCCGAAGTCGCGCTCGATCAGCCAGGCGATGCGATCGCGGACGAAGATCTGGGCGCGGCCACGGGTCTCCCCCAGCTGCCAGTCGGCGCGCTGGCCGTAGTCGCGGCGGTCGAAGTTCTCGGGTGGTGAGAAGTCGTGCTCGGCCTTGGAGGCGTAGCCGACCTTGCCCTGGATCCGCGAGAGGCGGAAGACCCGCACCGCCTCCCGCTCGTGGGCGTGACCGATCAAGTAGAACTGGCCGCCGCGGAAGACCAGGTGGTACGGGTCGACTTTGCGCTTCTCGGTCTCGTCGCGCTCCATCGTGTAATAGGTGAACTCGACCGTCTTGCGGCGTGAGATCGCGGTCTCGATCTTGGAGAGGCGCTGGGAGAGCTCGCGACCGCCGGCCGAGGCCGTCATCGCCATCTCAACCGGGGCGCGCTCGCCCTCCTTGAGCGGGTTGGGATGACCCCAGGCGACCTGCTGCAGGGCGAGCCGCAGCGGCTCGGCGTAGGCGAATTCGCCTTCGGAGAGCAGCATCAGCGCCGTGCTCATCGCCGCCAGCTCATCGTCGGTGAACTTGATCGCGTCGAGGTAGAAGTTCTCCGGCGGCAGCGAGTAGAGCTCGGCCTCGAAAAAGCCCTCGCCCGGCTTCTCGACCCCGAGCTCGATGCCGAGGCTCTCCAGCTCGGCGCGGTCCGCGTAGAAGCGCCGCGCGAAGGCGTCGTCGTTCATGTCGCTGTAGCCCTCAACCTCGCGCTTGATCTCGAGCGCCGAAACCGGCCTCCCCTGAGCCATCAGGAACGAGATCAGCGAGAGCTGACGGATCAGCTTCTCGGTGTCCTTTGCCACGGGTCGCAGGATAGTGTGCGGCCCGTCCCATGGACCTCCTGCGCAACCTCTTCGGCAACGTAACTTCGGGCATTATCCGGCTTGCGGTCACCGCCGGCATCCTTTTTCTGGTCTATCTCTTCATCATCAAGCCGGTTCTCGACACGACCACCGAGGTGGTCCACTCGACCGGTCTCGACCAGATCGGCAAGTCGCTGGAAGGGATGAGCACCGAGATCAAACGCGAGGTCCACCGCTCTTTCGAGGTGACCAAGCAGCGCGGCGCCAACCCGCAGAAGCTGGTCCACTGCGTCCAGCGGGCGAACGGCGACGTCAAGCGGATCGAACGCTGCACGCGCAAGTTCTGAGGCCGAGCCGGGCGCTCAGCGAGCGCAGGCGAGAACCCTGGCGTCGGTGACTATTTCCGCCCGCCAGGGCTTGGACGCCGAATCGGTCGGAATCACGACTTCGCCGGAGCCGCTGACCGGCGGCAATTCGTTGACCAGCAGGTCGGCGAAGCGGCCGAGTTTGATCGTCACCTTGGCGTCGGGACGGGTGCGGTAGCTGAACCCCCCCGGCGGCAACTCGAGCTGGAAGGTGCCGGTGCGGCCGAGTTCGGGGGCGAGCGCGACGCAGCCGCCGATGACGTGGGTGTGGCCGCTGCTTTCGCTCAGTGGCGTGGGACCGTTGGCGCCGCCGCGAGCGATTCTGGGGGTAGCGGTTGGAGCGACTTCGACGTGGAGCGTTCGCACCAGCTCCTGGTCCGCCGCTTCGCGCGCCTGCTCGCCGGTGGCTTCCAGTTGGCCGAGGTCATACGCCGGGGAGCCCTCGTCGTTGGCCAGGTCGAAGTAGGCCCAGATCGGGAAGAACATGTCCGGGTGCGAGTGCGTGGTCTTTTCCCCGTCCTCCGCGGGTAGGCCACGGTCCACCTTGTCACGGGCGATCTCGAGCGCGGCCAACGTCGCCTGGTTGGTTTCCCCCTCGGCCTGGAAGAGGCGGGCGCCGGCCCGCAGCGTGGAGGCGTTCGCCATCAGCGAGAGGCCGAGCACGACCACGGCGAGGACGCCGGTCACGGTCGACCACTTGATCTCGCGACCGAGCTCGGCGACGAGCAGGAGGCTGATGATGCCGCCCATGTAGACGTAGCGACTGGCGAAGGGCGTGCGCGCGGGGCTGAGGCCGAAGGCGACCAGGACGAGGTAGAGGACGAGGGTGGCGACGAGGGTCCAGAAGTAGATCGAGCGCGGCGCTCGCCGCACGTGGAGCCCGACCAGGGCGACCAGGACCACTGCCAGCGGATAACCCCAATCGGAGCGCAATTCCAGGACGACCGGCAGCCCGACGCTGCCGGGCACCCGAAACAGACCGGTGATCGCGGCGGTGATCGCCGCCACCTGGTCGGCGCTGCCGCTGAAGACGCTGCTGATCGACTCGACCGTGATGTCTCCCTGCCCGAACTTGCGCGCCCAGATGAACCAGGCGGCGTAGGCCAGGCCGGGGACGAGAACCACCCACAGGCGCTTCCACTCGGCACGGCCGCCGAGCAGCAGCGAGATCAGCGCCCCGAGGGCGAAGGCGATGCCGACGCTGAAGGAGCCGAGGCAGAGCACGAGCAGGACGCAAGCCGCGATATCGCCACCGCGCGTGCGCCGCTGCAGCGCCAGCAGCATGCCCAGGCCGGCCGCCATGCCGGAGAGGTTGGGAATCTCGTAGGCCCCCATCAGCGTGTCCCAGCCGGCGCCGAAGAAGACGACGAGCAGGGTCAGGCCGACCGCGGCGGCGAGCGGCAGGCGGCGGCGGACCAGGGCGAAGAAGATCGAGGCAACGATCAGGTGCAGGACGACCGTCGTCAGCTGGTAGGGAAAGTGCGAGCTGGCGCCGACGGTGCCGAACAGCGTCTTGTAGAGCATCAGCGGAAAGACGATCAGGTGCCCGTTCTGGGGCGTGAGCAGCAGTTCCAGGTTCCAACCGCGGAAGACGACGAGGTAGTTCCACTCGTCGTTGACGAAGCTCTGGCCCTTGCTCCAGTAGAGGATCAGGCCCGCGAGGAGGGCAAAGGCGAGCGCCAGCACGGCGTAGGCGATCCGCTGCTCGCCGACCCGGCGCGCCCCGGCGGCGAAGCGGGCGACGGCCCCGTCGAGCCAGGCAATCGGGTCTATGGCAGGACGCGGATCTGGCTCTTCGGAGCGCGGCGGGGGCATCGGCGGAGCAGTCTAGGTCAGCCGGCGACCGGACAGACCAGCGTCGGTGCGCTGACGCTCATCGCCAATGTCCAGGGAGCGAGGGAGGAAGGGGCCGGGACCAAGATCCGATTGGCGCCGCTGCTGGCCGGCAGCGAGGCCGCGGGCAGGTCGCCGAAGCGGCCGATCGCCGTTTCGACCGGCGCGGGGGACCTGTAGGCAACGCCGCCACCGGCGAAGTCGACCAGCGCGTTGGTTTTCTCCCCGCCGCGAGTGACGAGCGTGACGCAGCTCCCCCGCTGGCGCGCCCGGGGCTGGCCGGCCTGCACCGCCACGTCGAGCTGCGGGGCGCCCGCGGCCGGCACGATGCTTTGCACGGGTTCCGGCGCGATGCCCAGGATCCGGACCAGCTCTTCGTCGGCGACCTGCCTCGCCCCCGGCGCCGAGGATTCCAGTTCCTCTTTCGAATAGGCCGGCAGGTCGAAGTCCGCATCGAGTTCGTGGAATTGCCGGATGGAGAAGTTCGCAGCGCCGGGAGGATCCTCGACCGCTATCGACTCATCGGCCGCGGTCCCGGCGAGCTCGACCGCCGCCAGCTTGGCCCGGATCGCCGACGACTGCGCCCGGAAGCTCTGCGCGACGTCGCCCAGTTCGGCGATGTTCGCGCAGATCGAGAAGACGAAGACGACCCCGATCGCGATCAGCGCACCGCGCGTGGGACGGTAGGGCGCCAGCAGCTCGGCAACGGCGAACAGCATCAGGACCGAGCCGACGTAGACGAACCGGGTGTCGAAGGTGTTGCGGAACTGGTTGAGCGCGATGCCGACGAGGAAGAAGTAGACGAGCAGCACGACGATCGCCACGATCGCCTCGTTGCTCGGTCGCGGTGGGCGGCGCAGGCGCCAGTAGGCCAGCAGCGCAAGGCCACCGACGAGGACCGGCCCCCAGGTCGTCCGGATCGGGATCAGGTTTTCCGTCGGCTTGGGGCCGTTGGGGGTCGTGTAGAGGCCGGTGAGGCCCGCCATTACAGCGCTCGCCTGGTCGACGAGGGCCGAGCCGATGATCTTGAGGTTGTGCACGTAGAGGTGCTGCTGGTGGAACTTGGTCGCCCAGATCGCCCAGGCGGCGTAGGCGACGAGGGGGATCGCGACCACCCACCAGCGACCCAGGCGCGAGCCGCGAGGCCGCAGCGCGATCGCAGCGATGGCTCCGGCGGCGAAGACGATGCCGAGGCTGTAGGCGGCGATCGAGACGGTCAGCAGGAAGCAGGCGCCGACGTCGCCCTTGAGGTCACCCCGCCGCAGGACGAGCAGGGCGGCGAGGCCGGTGGCGAGGCCGAAGAGGTTGGGATAGGCAAAGGTCGGCAGGATCACATCGGCGCCCGCCCCGTAGAAGAGGATCAGGACCGCCGCGGCGAGGGCGAGCAGGTCGCCGATGCTTTTGCGGATCAAGACGAAGAGGAGCGCCCCGACTGCAGCCGAGAGCGCGAGGTTGACGAGCTGGTAGGGGACCTGGGATTCCAGGCCAAAGACGGCAAACATCCCCTTGTACAGAACGAGCGAGAGGGCCATCAGGTGGCCGTTGTGCGGGGTGAGCAGCGTTTCCGGGGACCAGGAGCGGTAGGCGTAGAGGTAGCCCCAGACGTCGACCAGGGGCGTCAGTCCCCGGGCCAGGTAGAGCAGCAGCAGCGTTGAGACGACGATCGCGCAGCCCAGCACCGCGATCGACCAGTGGCGCTTCAGCACGGGCGTCAGGCGGCGCGCTGGCCGAAGTAGGCGGAGCCTGAAAGCGCGCGGTCAAAGCCCGACCAGGACTCTCCCGCGGGCAGCTGGCGCTCGAGCCGGTCGAAGCTGCCGAGGCGGCCGCCGAGGTTGTCGATCATGTGGACGAGGACGGCCTCACGGGTCGCCGGCACCACCGGCGAGCCGTGTTCGAGCGAGCCGTGGTGGGCGAGAATGATGTGGAGGACGGCCTGGGCGAGGCCGGGATCGAAACCGGGGATGTCCTCGATCTGGCGGCGCACCTTGTAGTAACCGAGCGGGATCTCACCCTGTAGGCGGCCGGCGTCGGTGAGGTCGATCGCCAGTGGGTCGTCGTTGTAGGCCTCGGTCTTGCCGATGTCGTGCAGGAGGGCGCCGGTGACGGCGACGTCGCGGTCGATGCCGGGGAAGTAGGCCGCCGCAGCGCTGACCGCCTGCGCCACCGAGACGGTGTGCTCGAGCAGGCCGTGGCGGTAAGCCTGGTGGTAGGTCTTGGCCGCCGGCGCGTCGCGGAAGCGCGCCCAGTTCTCCGAGTCCTCACCGAAGAAGCGTTCGAGCAGGTAGCGAAGTTGGTGATCCTGGACCGTCGCCAGCAGCTCGCGCAGGCCACTCTCCATCAGCTCGAAGGAGACCTCGGACTCGGCCGCCAGGTCCTCCTCCCGGTACTCCTCCGCGGTCGCCTCGCGCAGGCCGCTGAGCTTGATCTTCGCCCCCCAGCGCTCGCTCATCTCGAAGACACCGCTGACGTGGACCGGCGTGCCGGGCGCGGCCAGGGCGTAGAGCTCCTCAGCGTCCTCCCAGGCAACTGCCTCGGCGCTGCCGCTGGCGTCGCCGAGGACGATGCGCAGCCATGGCTCGCCGTTTTTCTTGCGGCGCAGCTCGCGCTGCCGAACCGCGTAAACACTGCCGACCCGCTGTCCGTCCTGCAAGTCGCCGAGCGGCACCCTTGCCGCAATAAGTGTGTCGGTGAGAGCTTGCTGTTCCATCTGTAATCCAAAGTAGTGGCAGCTGCGGACGACTATGTGACGTCACACTTTCTCCCCATTTTGCAGGGGTAATGCAATTGGAGCGGATGGAACTCAGAGGACGCTGCCGAGCCAGTGCCCGGCGACAATTGCAGCGAAGCCAACAACCAGGGAAAGGCCGAGGTTGAGCCAGACGAGGTGTGTGTGACCAGCCTCGGCCAAGCGGTGTGAGTCCAGCATCCAGGTGGAGAAGGTGGTGAAAGAGCCGATGCCGCCGCCGGCGACGATCACCAGCGCCTCGCCTTCGAGTGCGGCACCGGCGACCAGGCCGAGCACGAGCGTGCCGGCGAGGTTGATCGCGAGGATGCCGGTTGGGAACGGGTGGTCGCTGCGGGAGGCGAAGGCCGAGTCGATCAGGAAGCGCGCCGCGGCGGCGGTGCCGCCGAGCAAGGCGACGGCGACCCAGCCGGTGGCGCTCACTCGGCCACCGCCGGCCGGCGCTCGAGCGCGATCCCGGCGCGCACGCAGAGGAAGCCCACGACCAGGGTGGCGCCGATATAGGCGCCCGCCCGCCCCAGGTGCCCACCGTCGACCATTTCGAACAGCTCCAACTGCAGGGTCGAGAAGGTGGTCAGCGTGCCGCAGATGCCGGTGGTGAGGAACGGGTGGGCGAGGCTGTCCTCGGGACGGTCACTGAGGCGGGCGAAGAAGTAACCGAGCAGCAGCGCCCCGATCATGTTGACCGCAAAGGTGCCCCAGGGCCAGCCGCCGGGAGCGTGTGGGGTTGCCTCGGCGAGGCCGACGCGGGCGAGGGCGCCGAGAACGCCTCCCGCGTAGATCGCCAGCAATCGACGAGCAGCAAATCCCCTGGTCTGCATCGGCGCATCGTAGTTACGAACTTCATTGAATTTTGTCAATGAATGTCCTAGGCTCGAATCGTGGCCATTGCCGAGCTCCCCGTGATCTCCTGCTGCACCCCGCTGGCGGGCTCCTCGCTTGGCGAAAAGCAGGCGGTCGAGCTGGAGGCGGTGCTCAAAGCGCTCGCCGATCGCCATCGGCTGCGGATCGTCAACCTGCTGCTGCGCGCCGGCGGTGAGGCGGTCTGCGTCTGCGAGATCCAGCCCCTGCTCGGGCTCTCCCAGGGCACTGTCAGCTACCACCTCAAACAGTTGCTGGAGGCCGGCGTGATCGCTCGCGAGACGCGCGGCACCTACAGCTACTTCAGCCTCGTGCCGGGCGCGCTCAACGCCGTGCGCGAGGTCTTCGCCGGGTGAACGACCGGCCCGACCTTGGGCGGCGCGCCGCTGCCGAGGCCTTCGGCGCCTTCGCCCTCGTCTTCGCCGGCTGCGGCGCGATCGTCACCGACACCGTCCATGCCGGGGCGCTCGGAGCGGTCGGGGTCGCGTTTGTCTTCGGGCTGGTGATCATGGCGATGGTCTACGCCACCGGCCACCTCTCCGGCGCCCACCTAAACCCCGCCGTCACCCTCGCCTTCGCCCTCACCCGCCACTTCCCGCGCCGCGAGGCGCTGGCCTACATCGGCGCGCAGCTGCTCGGCGCGATCGCCGCGGCCCTGCTGCTGCTCGCGGTCTGGCCCAGCCAGCCGGCGGCGCTCGGCACCACCCTGCCCTCGGTCGGCGACGGCAGCGCCCTCGTCTACGAGGCGGCTCTTACGGCCTTGCTGATGTTCACGATCATGGCCGTCGCCACCGATACGCGGGCGGTCGGGGCGGGGGCCGCGATCGCGATCGGTGGCGCCGTCGGCCTCGACGCCCTCTTCGGCGGCCCGATCACCGGCGCCTCGATGAACCCCGCCCGCTCGATCGGCCCGGCGCTGGTCTCCGGCGAGCTGCACGGCCTCTGGATCTACATCGCCGCCCCGATCGCCGGCGCCGCGCTCGGCGCCCTCGCCTACCAGCTGGTTCGCGGCGCCTCCGATGCGCCAGCGGCCGAGGAGGCCTGATGGCCCGCGTCCTCTTCGTCTGCCTTCACAACGCCGGGCGTTCGCAGATGAGTGAGGCGCTCTTCGGGCGCGCCGCGGGCGAGCGGCATGAGGCGCGCTCGGCCGGTACCGAACCGGGCGAGCGAGTCCACCCCGAGGTGGTCGAGGCGATGGCCGAGCTCGGCATCGACCTCGCCGGGCGCACTCCCCGCAAGCTGACCACGGCCGACGCCGAGTGGGCCGACGTCGTGGTGACGATGGGCTGCGGCGACAAATGCCCCTACATACCCGGCAAGCGCTACCTCGACTGGAAGCTCGAGGACCCGAAGGGCCGGCCGCTCGAACAGGTGCGGGCGACCCGCGAGGAGATCGAGCGGCGGGTCACCGAGCTGGTCGACGAGCTGAACGACTGACAGACACGAACGCATCAGGCTTGTGGAAGAGTCCGGGCGATGAAGGTGTGCAGCTTCGCCACGGACGCCGGGGGACCGGGACTGGGCATCGTCGAGGGCAACGAGGTCATCGACCTCTCGGCCGCGGGCGTTCCCAGCGAACCGGCGGCGGCGCTCGCCGAGCTGGGGCGGGACGGCCTCGAGAAGCTTGCGGGCGACGCGCCGCGGCTACCCCTCGCCGGCGTCCAGCTCCTCGCCCCCGCGGCGCCGCGCAAGTACCTGGCGATCGCGCTCAACTACGCCGACCACATCGCCGAGATGGGGATGGAGGCGCCGCAATGGCCGGTCTTCTTCAACAAGCAGGTGAGTTGCGTCACCGGGCCCGGCGCCGAGGTGCACATGCCCAAGGTCTCGACCCTGCTCGACTACGAGGCCGAGCTGGCGCTGGTGATCGGCAAGCGCTGCCGCCACGTCCCGGTCGAGCGCGCCCACGAGGTGATCGCCGGCTACACCTGCGCCAACGACCTCAGCGTGCGCGACTGGCAGGGGCGGGCGCAGACAATGACGATCGGCAAGTCCTTCGACACCCACGGCCCGCTCGGCCCCTGGCTGGTGACGCCGGAGGAGATCGGCGACCCCCAGGATCTGCAGGTGCGCTGCTACGTCAACGAGGAGCTGCGCCAGGACGCCAGCACCGCTGAGATGGTCTTCGACTGCTTCCAGCAGGTCGCCCACCTCTCCGAAGCCTTCACCCTGGAGCCGGGCGACGTGATCGCCACCGGCACCCCGGCCGGGGTCGGCATCGGCCGCAAGCCGATCCGCGAGAACGTGCTCCACGTCGGCGACACGGTGCGGGTCGAGATTGAGCGGATCGGCGAGCTGGTCAACACGGTGGTCGAGGAGCCCGACGGGTTCCTCGCACCGAGCCACGCGGGCTGACGCATTTGGCCGGCCGCTAGCGCCGGTGCACGCTGGTCGCGGTCGCCTGATCGCGCGGTCGCACGATGATCTCGTCGATGTTGACGTGCGACGGCTGGGCGAGGGCCCAGCGGACGCACTCGGCGACGTCCTCGGCACTCAACGGCTGCATGCCCTCGTAGACCCGTGCCGCCGCCGCCTCGTCGCCGCCGAAGCGGACCAGGGAGAACTCGGTCTCGACCATGCCGGGCGCAACCTCGGTCACCCGCACCGGCTGGCCCAGCAGCTCCTGGCGCAGCACCCGCAACGTCGCCCGCTGAGCGTGCTTGGCGGCGTTGTAGCCGGCGCCGCCGACGTAGGGCTCGATCGCGGCGATGCTGGTGATGCCGACGATGTGGCCGGCGCCGGACTCGATCAGCCGCGGCAGCAGCGCCCGCGTCATCCGCATCTGCCCCAGCACGTTCGATTCGTACATCTGCAGCCACTTGCCCTCGTCGGCCTCCTCCACCGACTCGAGCCCGAGGGCGCCGCCAGCGTTGTTGACGAGCACGTCGCAGCGCTCGACCGCGGCGACGAAGGACTCGACCGAGGCCTGATCCGTGACGTCGAGCGCGATCGCCTCGCCGCCGATCTCCGCCGCCAGCGCCTCGAGCCGCTCGAGCCGGCGGGCGCCGAGGATCGTGCGGTAACCCTCGCCGGCGAGGGCGCGTGCGGTGGCGGCGCCGATGCCGCTGGAAGCGCCGGTGATCACGGCCGTTTTCATCGTCGCTCGACCCTAACGGCTCGGCGTCTGCCCAGCGGCTCTAGGCTGATCGCATGAGCGCAGCCAAGTCCCGTTCGGCAGAGATCTCCGTTTCGTCACGGCTCAACGCCTCGCCGAGCGAGGTCTGGGACCGGGTCATCAGTCCCGAGGGGATCAACGACGAGATGCGCCCCTACCTGCGGATGACGCTGCCGCCGGGAGTCGAGCAGCTCGACCCGGAGAGCGTCGAGATCGGCGTGCCGATCGGCCGCAGCTGGATCCTGCTCTTCGGCCTCCTGCCCTTCGACTACGACGACGTCACGTTGGCGCGCCTCGAACCCGGGCGCGGCTTCCTCGAGCGCTCGAAAATGCTGAGCCAGCAATCGTGGGAACACGAAAGGACGCTTGAGCCCACTACCGACGGTTGTGTCGTCACCGACCGCGTCAATTGGCAACCTCGCTTCGGCCTGCCCGGCCGCCCGCTCCGCCCCGTGATCAGGTGGTTCTTCCACCACCGCCACAAGCGGCTGCGGCAGCATTTCGCCAGGGCCTGACGATCTCGCACCGGGCCGAAAGGTGACCGGGCTCCCGGGAACCCAAAGGTAGGGTTCGACCGCAATGATCAGGATCAACCGTTCCGCTGCCCCGATGCAGCTGTCGGATCGAAGATTCCGCAGGCTTGAAGAATCGGCCAGTCGGTTCTTCCTCACCGACACGCGCTCCGCCCGCCAGCGCACCTTCGACTTCAATTGGCCGGACGAGCGAATCGAGGCCGAGGCCCGCACGGCGCTTCAGCTTGTATGGACTCATCGCTGCGCCTTCTGTGGCCGGGCAGGATCGAAGGCCGACGAGCTTGACATTCACCGCTTCCGGCCCGGACAGGACGCCGTGGGTGCCGATGGCAGCACCAGCCGGCGTCACTACTACTGGCTTGCCTACGACTGGAACAACCTGTACCTCGCCTGCGCAGGCTGTCGCGAGGCGCAGGGAGCGAAGTTCCCGACCGAGGAGGAGCGAGCCAGGGCGGGGACGACCGAGCGGCTGAACGAACGTGAGCGGCCACTGCTCATCGACCCCTGTGACGACGACCCGGAGGCACTGCTGATCTACTCCGATGAGGGCGAGGTCGTCTCGATGGACCAGCGGGGGCTGATCACGATCGAGACCTTTGACCTCAATCGTCCGGATCTCGTGGCCGACCGGGGGCTGAGGATCAGGTGGGTGAAGGAGGCCCTCTCGCAGGCGGGGGAAATGCTTCACGGCGGTTCCTACGCGGCCTTCGCCGACGAGCTCAGGAGCCTCTACGCGGAAACGGCCCCTTTCGCAGCCGTGTGCCGCCAGTTTGCCAATCAATGGGTCCAGTTCAGGCCACGGCTGGTGGAGGAGGGTCTGGCCCTCGGCACGGGCGAAGAACTGAACCTGGAGTCGTTGGTCGGTGGCCTACGGCGGATCACGACCGGCGCCAAGGAGGAGGCCCTCTCCTACTACCGGCACCCCTCCACGGAATCGATCCGGGTGCCCGCCCGTCCGGACGCCACCCGGACGGGACCATCTGAACCATCGCGACCGAGGGTGGAGGAGAAAGTCCCCTACCTACGGGCGGTCGAGGCCCATCGCCTCGAGATCCGCAACTTTCGTGGGATCGAGCATCTGGACCTCGACCTCTCGCTCGGGGCCTCCGAGGGCCGCTGGACGATGCTGCTGGGTGAGAACGGGGTCGGCAAGACCTCGATCCTGTGGGCCCTGGCGCTCGCTCTCTGTGATCCGGAAACGATCCAGCGGCTCGGGATCCAACCGGGAAAGATCCTCCGGCAGGGCAGTGACGAGGGGCACGTGCGCGTCCACCTCGCGCGCGGACACCGTGAACTCCACTTTGGACGTGGAATCGAAGGGCTCGAAGTCAGCGGTTCACCGATCTACGGGATCCTCCTCGCCGGCTACGGACCCACCCGTCTCCTGCCGGATGGGCCGGGGGTGGATCCGTCCTCGCAAAAAGTCGCGAACCTCTTTGATCCCCGGGCGCCGCTGGTCGATCCTGAGAACTGGCTCCCCACCCTCGACTCCGGCCAGTTCGACGCGGTGGCCCGGGGCCTGCGAACGCTGCTCGAGCTGCCGGAGAGCGAGGAGATCACCCGCACCCGCGGCCTCGCGATCGTGCGCAGAAAGGAGCGCTACGGACTGGATCAGCTGAGCGACGGTTATCGCTCGATGGCGCTCTTCTCACTTGATCTGATGCAACTGGTGCTGCGGCGCTGGGGCTCGATCGCGGCGGCTGAGGGCATGGTGCTCGTCGACGAGATCGGCGCGCATCTGCATCCGCGCTGGCAGATGCGGGTGACGGGTCTTCTCCGCGACACCTTCCCGCGGATGCAGTTCATCGCCACCACGCATGACCCCCTCTGCCTGCGTGGGCTTCAGGACGGCGAGGTGGTGGTGTTGCGTGAGCGGCGCCGGCGCGTCTACGCCCTGCAGAACGAGTTGCCTCCGGTCGCCGGGCTCGCCGTCGACCAGCTGCTGACCAGCGAGCACTTTGGCCTCAGCAGCACCCTGGACCCGGAGGTACAGGCCGATTTCGAACGCTATTACGAGCTGCTGGCGAAACGCCACCGGTCCGAGGCCGAGGATGAAGAGCTCGAGAAACTGACCGGCCGCCTCGACCACCTTCGCCTACTCGGCAACACGCTTCGTGAGCGCCTCGCCCTGGAAGGAGTTGACGCGTTCCTCGCCGACGAACGCGATGTCCAGAACGAGCGGGACTTCGCCGAGCTGAAGGAGAACACGAAGGAAGCGGTCCGGCAAATC
Source organism: uncultured Solirubrobacterales bacterium (assembly GCA_963701265.1). GTDB lineage: Bacteria > Actinomycetota > Thermoleophilia > Solirubrobacterales > 70-9 > VRUE01. The sequence continues at coordinate 583,897 of OY969581.1, read as the reverse complement.
TGGGAAGGGGGGCTTCCCGCATGATCAGGGTCGAACGAGGTCGGTGCCCTGCAAGTCTCGACGGCCCCGATTCACCCGGCGGGAAGGAGCGGGTGCGTGCTGCAACGCATTTCGGCAATCCGGCCACCCAAGCGCAAAATTTCCCCTTCCGAGCCTACGGGCGGCGGGACGTTCGCGCGGCGCTGCGTCAGATGTTCGATCTCAAGTGCGCCTACTGCGAGACCGCCTACGCCGCGGGTGGGCCCCTGACCGTCGAGCACTACCGCCCCAAGGGCGGCTTCGACCTGCCGAACGGCAGCCGCCAGGTGCCCGGCTACTGGTGGCTCGGGTCGACCTGGACAAACCTGCTGCCGTCGTGCACCGACTGCAACAGCGAACGCGGTCACGACTACGACGGCACCCGGATCAAGACCGGCAAGGCGAACCAGTTCCCGCTGACCGACGAGGCCGGGCGGGCCACTCGGCCCGGGGAGGAGGCGTCGGAGAAACCCCTGCTGCTCGACCCCACCGTCGACGACCCCGACGAACACCTTGAGTTCATCGACGAGGGCGTGGTACGGGCGGCGAGGGTCACAAACAGTGAGAGCGGCCGCGGCCGAAGGACGATCGAGGTGCTGGGCCTGCGGCGTCCCGATCTGGTCACGATCCGCTTCGCCCATCTCAAGAAGGTTGACGCCGCCATCAAGCGCTTCCGGTCGGCACACAACGAGCTCGACCGGAGTTTCACCCGCAGTTCCGTCCGCAAGGTGAAGGAAGCGTCGGACGAGCTGCAGGAGTTCATGGAGGACTCCCTTCCCTACGCCGGGATGGCGCGCCAGCGAATCAAGCTGAAACTGGGCGAGGAAGGTTTTTCGCTCCCCTAGGACGCGGAGACGGACGCCGCGCCGCTGACCGCCGCGGAGGCCTCGGCCATCACCTCGTCGATGCGGTGCTCGAGGTCCGAGCGGCCAAGCAGGTCCAGGGCGGTAAAGGGGGTGAGGCGCGTGAGGCGCTTCATCGCATCGCGCATCAGGTGCATCCGCAGGGGCACCAGTTCAGGCTCGGCCGCGAGCAGAGCGTTGAAGCCGCGGACGATCGCCCGCGCCACCTCCGGGTTTCCGGCCACGCCCGGTCGCTCCGTGATCGCCACGATCTCGTCCTCGCCGAGACCACCGAATTGGTCCCATGGCTGTGCCGGGTCCTGGAGGATCTCGTAGCGCCACCAAAGGCGACGGAAAGTGTCGCGGTTGACGTCCCCGTTGACACGTTTGCGTTCGGAGATCCCGCCCCACCGCCAGGCGGCCACGTCGAGTAGATGGTTGGTCGTCAGGCAGGCCCAGACCTCGCGGTGGCCGGCCTCGTGGGGAGTAATTCCCAGCTCCTTGTGGAGCAGGCGCGCGCACCTGACCTCGAAATCCTGGATGGCCGTCTGCTGGCTACCGTTCGGGTATCCGGCGGCGCCGGCCAGCTCCAGCACCTGCTGGCGTAGCCTCACCAGCAGACCCGCCTCTGCCCGCACCCCACCGGTTGGCGCGAAGGTGACGGAGAGGCCAGCCGGCATTCGTTCGGCGATCTCGGGCACCGTGAGCGGGGTCAGCTCGTCGAGCAGTTGATCGAGCTCGACCCGCGAACCGACGCGTGGCAGGAGAACGCTCACGGCCCAAGCAACCCCGTGGTCGCCTGAAGTTCCGATTCGAGCCGGTGCGGACCTTCCGCCATACGTGCGGCGAGCACCGCCGGGTCCACCCCCGGCCAGCACCGGTCAAGCAGGTCGACGAGCATCCGGCCGATCGTGTCCGCCTCGAACTCCCGCGGGCCGCCGACAAAGTCCTCGTTCCCGAGGGCGCCCAGGACCAGGGACCGGGTGACATCGAAGTGGATCACCGAGGCGACCGCAGCGCTCTCCGGGGCCAGTGCGTCGCCGACTGCTTCGAGGGCAACCGGATTACGCGAGTTGACAAGCAGGCGCATCGCCCCCAGCACCGGCTCGTCGAGGTCGCCCGGATACCACTCAAGACTCCAGGGCGCATCGGAGGCGATGCCGTTCAGCGCCGAGAAATCGACGACCGCAACCGGAAAACGGGGGGCGTCTCCCTCGAGGGAAATCACGGACCGGTCGCTCCAGAGCACCGAGCCGGCCCGGTGGGCAGCAATCGGGCCGTTGGGCGGCGTCTCGGAATCAAGCATCAGGAGGGTCTGCAGCTCGAGGTTGCCCCCCGCCATGGTCCCCGGCACCTCGACCGCCACGGAGACGGTGCTTTCGCCTGTGCCCACGTCCAGCGACACCGATGTGCCCGGCCCCTTCAGTCTGGTTCGATTCGAGCGCCAGAGGGTGGCGACGGCAAGTGCGTTGGCTTCGACGCCACCACTCGACGCAAGCACCCAGTCGACGTCAACCGTGATCTGGCGCTCGAGGCGGAGCTCAAAATAAGGGTCCCAGTGCTCGACTCGGTCATCCAGCTCGCCCCCGCCCATCAGCGTCCACGGGCCCGCGTTGACGCTGTCGGCGGCCGCCTTCAGGAATGGAGGGATCGGATCGGTGCGCTTCACGGCTCCACCGCCTCGGCCTCGATCGCGATCCTGACCATCAGGTCCGTCTGGTGCTCAACCCAGACCTCCCAGCGTCCGTCCCCGTCAGGGCCGGCATCGACCTCCTCGCCGGCCAGGGTCCTGCCCAGGGGATCGGTCCAGCGCAGCACCGCGGGGTCGGCCGCGCCGATCGGCGGCTCCCTCTCGATCTGCCCTCCGTCCATGGTCAGCACCTCGACCCGCGCCCGCAGGCGGGCCGGAGCGCCATCGGTGTCGAGCATGAACGGTGTCAGAATCGCGACCTCGCCGCTCGCGTCGACGCGCAGCTCCGGCTCGTTGACCTGGACGATCTGGGGGCCCCCCGCCACCCCGCCGCCCCCGGCGCTGCCGCCGTTTCCGGAGCCGCCACCGCCGTCGGTTTGCGGTCGCAGCACGCGGCGCGCGCCGGGGCCGCCCGCTTCACCCATCAGGCCGGCAAGGCGATCGGCGAAACGTCCGACGGAAACGCCCGCCCCGACGCCAGCCCCCGCCGTGCCCGTTCCGACCAGGTCGCGCAGCGCCTCGTCCATCCTGGTGAAGCTGGTGTTGACGAACCGCCTCTCCGCCGGGTCGGAAAGGGTTTGGTGGTTCCAGGAGTCGTGCGTGGGCGGCTCACTTTGGCAAAAGACGTCGTCGAGCTCGGGGGCACAACGGAAGACGCCCGCATAGCCGCGCTGGGGCACCGGGAGCACAGGGCCCCGGCGATAGGTGACGACGAGCTCCACGTTGCGCATCAGCGCCACGTGGTGCACTCCGTCGGCGGTCGCCTTGGCCCCACTGGTGAGCGGCCCCTCCGCGGACACCGCCGAGGTTGCCGTCTGGCGCAACGCCAGCGTCCCCACCACCTTTTTCGGGCTGCGGCATTCGAGCTCGGACCGAACGAAAAAGGGATCCCCCGGAGCGGCCAGGCCAGGATCGCGGAGCAGGTCCATCGCCTCGGTGAACGCGGACAGCCGCGGATGCCGGCGGGGGTCCTCGAGCTCCCGCTCCACCCCGTCCACGCACAACCGGAAGGACATCTCCGGCTGCTTCCCGGCCGGCGCCGTCAGCTTCGGCCAGAAGTTCCAGAGCAGACACTCGGCGATGAAGTCGATCGCCGCGGGAAGGTCAAGGTCCTCGTCCAGCGAGGCGGCGTGAAGGTGGGGCGCGACGATCGCCACCGTCGTGCCGTGGTCTCCGGGCCCGCGCTCCGGCAGTCCCAGGTCGGCGGCCAACCGGGCCGCCTCCGCGCCACGAAGTGGCTCCGGCACCCCTTCGTCCATCACCCCCCACCAGTGGCGGCCGGTGTAGGGAATTCCCCCCTCGCGATACTCCTCGCCAAGGCCGTAGGCGATCAACCGCCGCTCGTCCTCCGGCAGGCAGTAGCTGTCGACGATGATCGTCCGCGCCCGGCTGGCGAGGTAGAAGGCGGCCTTGCCGTAGCCGAAGGACCCCCCGGCGAATTCCTTGTCGGGCGGCTGTCCGACGTTGCGAACGAAGTCGACGAAGTCGGTGACCCCGGTCAACTCGGCGTCCGCCCGTGTCGGCCCGCCGAGGCCGGTGGTTCCGAAATCGGCGAAGTGGAGGAGCTGCAGGCCTTCATCGAGGAGCGGCGCGAGGGGCAGGCCCTGCGGTGCGTCCGCCAGCACCCGCTCGCGCAGGGTGGCGACCTGCTCGGCGCGGAGGGTCCTCGCGCCGATCTCGACAGTGACGCCGATGCCACCGGCGCGATGGGCATCCCAGCAGTTCTGCACCGCCTCGCGTACGAGCACCTCGAGCGGCTCGGCTTCGGGTCGGCCGAGCTGGTTGAGGACACCGGTCGCGGCGGCGCTTCCGGTCGGCTGGTAAGGCTCGGAGAAACGCTCCAGGCGGGTCATGCCAGCCCCGCCATCCGCTCGAGGAGGAGTTCGGTTCCGGCCACCGGGAGACGGGCCTCCGCCGGGGGCAGGGTGGCGACGTAGCGGAGGTCGTCGACCCCGGCCGGCGGACCACCTGGAAAACTCGCGGAGGTGATCCGCGGAAAGGAGTCGTCCACCGCGAAGAAATCGCGCTCGCGGAGATCGAAGCGGACAGCATCGTGGGCCTCTCGCAACGACGGCGGGCTGCCCGCCTGCTCGAGCAGACCGTAGAGCTGCTGCGGCACAGCACCCGCGGCGATGATCCGATCGGCGAGGCCAAAAACCGAGAGGTCGCCGTCCTCGACCCGCTCAAGGCGGTGCCAGGCAAGGGTGAGCGAACCCCCGACCGGCGCCTCGAGCTGGTCGAGCCCGTTGATCGTCGCCGAACGTGAGGTGTGCGAAAGGGTCGCCTTCACCTCGATCGCAACATCGCCCCGCCGGAGGTCATGGCGGGCACGGCCGGGACCGGCCCAGACCGCAAGGGAGCGTTGCGGGTCACGCTCGACGATCTCCACCAGCACGAGCAGCTCGGCGACGAGTGCGGCGAGCTCACCCACCCCGAGCGCCTGATTTGCAGAGTGCAGGAGTGCCCGCCAACGGGAGAGGACCATCAGCACGGTTGCGGCGGGGTGGCGGTCGGCGCTCCGCTCCTGGGCCTCGACGACCCCGGCCACAAAATGGTCGAAGACATCACGCAGGGAGGCCTCGTCGCAGCCGACCACGACGAAGGTGCGGCGGCCGTCACCGGTGTCGAGTTCACGGTTGACGACCGTTACCGCTCCGTCGTGTTCCTCCGGCCCGGGCTCCGACACGGCCGTCAACAGGCACGGGGTGCCACCGGAGGTCAGCCCGAGCAGCCAGCGGCCGGTGAGCGGATGCGTTCTCAGGTCGCCCCCGTCCGCAACCCCGGCCTCCGACAGCACCACCCAACCAAGCCGAATGCGATCGACCAACTCGGTGCTCACCCTGCGAGAACCCCCTCACCCTCGTCGAGTTCATCTTCCTCGTCCGGTTCTTCGCGCGGCACCGAGGAGAGGTCCGCGGTCTTGTATTCAACGCCGGCACTCTCGGCCCCCGAGGTCGGGAAAACGAGGCCGATGCCGAGCACGTGCTCGACCGCTTCGAGGTCCCGTCGACCGCCGCCCCGCTGCGGCCGGCTGTTCTTCGAGACCGGATAGAGAACCAGCAGCCCGGATCCGTCACCCCGCCCGGCGGGTTCGGGGTCGCGGCCGTGCTCGATCTCCGAAGCACTCATCGCTTTGATTTCGGCGGGCCTGATGTCGAGATCCAGAAAGCGGTCGCTGAGCGACATCAGCGCCTTGATGTCGGCGTACCCACGGTCGACATGAGGCAGGCGGGCACGATTGATGCATGGAGTGGCCGCCTCCAGCCCGAGGGAGACGCTGCCGAGCTCGGGGTCTTCCTCGGGCAGCGCGAGCAGCCCTATCGAGAAACGGGTCAGCTCCTCTTCCTCGAAACGTCTCTCGACGTAGGCGCGTATCGCTTCGGCGTCGAGGTCGCGCGCGCGCTCGTGGAAACGGTAGGCATCGAGGAAGGCAAGGACCTCACGGCTGTCGACACCCCTGAACACAACGGTTCCCCGGCGCGGATCGACCCGTTCGCGGGCGCTCGCCGCGGCGGTTCGGATCAGCGTCCGGCCGGCATCGAGGTTCGCCTCCAGCCACTCCCGGTCCCTGTGGTTGAAAAGGATCGTCTGCAGCCGCCGGCCCGAGTAGGAGACCTGGGCGCGGACCGCTTTCTGCATCTTCGCCGCCGCCGTGATCGCCAACTTCGGGTGGGATTTGATCCGCACCCCGAGGTCGAGCGGCGTCCGGTGCTCCGCCTCGTACCTGTCGATGTCGTGGCGGATCTCCTGCTCGACCGTGGCGAGGTGACGGAACCAATCCCTCATTTCGTCGGTCATCCAGATCCGGGTCAGGTCCGCGTAGCCGCGCCGATAACCGAACCAGCGCCCCATCTGCAGCAGCGTGTCGTAGGCGCTGGCCGAGCGGACGAAGTAGGAAACGCTGAGACCCTCCAGGGTCAACCCCCGCGAGAGCGTGTTACCGCCCACCGCGATCACAACCTGATCCTCGTCGCCATAGTTGAGGCGGTCCTCGCTGCGCGAATTGTCTTCGATCACACGGGCGGCCGTGAGTACCGCGGGAAACTCCACCCTCACCTGCTCCCAGGAGATGGGTTCGAAGCCGAAATCCTGCGCCGGAACCCGGACGCACTCCTGCTCCCAGAGCGCCTGCAGGCTCGCGAGGAGCTCCTCCTCGCCGGCCTGAAATCGCTCCCCCAGCCGCGTGACCGTACGCTCGATCGCCTGTCGAAGCAGATGGTGAACCAGGGTGTACTGCGAAGTGTGGACCAGCATCGTCGCGTGTCGGTTGCCGTCCCCCCGCACCCGCCGGGCGGCGGTCGAGAGCAAGAAGTAACGAACCGCCATTTCCAGGCTGGGCGAAACGGCCGGCGCAAAGTCGTCTCGCTCTGACGGTTTCGGTGGCTTCAGGTCACCGAGCTCGTCGGTGGGGACCTCGCGGATCAGATCGTATCCTTCGTCGGGCTGGTAGCCGGCCTCGTCGAGCTCGAGCGCTTCGCGCCCGAACAGGGTCTCGGGCCCGACGTAGCCCCGCGGACGAGGCAGGTCGATGATGAAGTCACGGGGGTAGAGGTCCTCGGGCACCGCCGGATCGATCAGCACGTTGGCGAAGGGGGTCGCCGTGTAGCCGATGTAGCTGGCGCGGGGCAGGGTCGCGAGAACCTGCCGGATCAGCTGGTTGATCGTGCTCGGCGAGCTGTCCGCCCTGGCCGCGTTGACCGAGGCCTGGTCGGCCTCGTCGTCGATGATCAGAAACGGGCAACGGGCGAGATTTTCGGGGTGGGCCTCTTCAAGCCAGCGCTTCAGGGACCGGAGGCGGGCGGCGTTCTTCTTGATCACGACGAGAACCTTCTGTTCGCCCGCGTTCAGCATCGCGTCGACCGAGTCGGTCGGCCGAAAATCCTCGTCGGCGGTCAACCGGTGCCATTCATTGCGCGACGGATTCCAGAGCTGCTCGCTGAGGCGGTCCTGGGTCTGCTGGCGAAGGCCGCTGTGAATGCCCGAGAGGACTATGAAGAACGAGTAGCCGGCGTCTGCCGCCTTGGCGATCACGGCGGTGAAGTTGGTCGTCTTACCGCTCTGCACGTAGCCGAGCACGAGCCCGCGGCGCTGGAAGCCCTCTTCGTGCGGATCCGCAAGGTGAGCGACCACCTTGGTTGAGGCGTCATCAAGGTCGCGCAGGGAGTCCGCATCCCAGTTCTCCGCCTCGATCAGCTGCTTCAGACGCGGCCAGTTGCGATCGTTCTCGCGAGGGCCGGGATACCAGGAGGCGCGACCGGACATCGTCAGCGCCCGGGGATGTTTGAGCTGCTTCGTACGCCGGGTGAGCTCGCGGATCTTCTCCGCCGCCTCGTCGATCCGGGCCAGCTGCTCCTCGTTCCCGAGAGCGAGCTCCTTGACGCGTTCGACGGCCACGCTCAGTTCACAGCCGGTGCCGCTGCGGTGGGTGTCGACGATCGCGCGGACGAAGGGGTCATCGGCGATCAGCTCGTCGATGACCTTCTCCACCGGTGCCCCAATCTCCATCAGGCGCACTCCCGGGCGTCCCTGCGGGTCGCCACGGCCGCCTCGACCCGATCCGCGGCCTCGACCGGATCCTCGTGCTCCCAGACGCGGAGGACCTGCCACCCCATCTCCTGCAGAACCCTTTCACTGGCGCGATCCCGCTCGACCGTCGCCTTCAACTTCACCTGCCACCACTCACGGTTGCTTTTCGGCAACACACCATGCTGCGGGCAGCTGTGCCAGAAACAACCGTCGACGTAAACAGCGACCCGGGTGGGCCGGAAGACGACGTCGGCGCGGCCGCGAAGGGCACTGACCGGCGTCGTGTCCACCCGGTAGCGCAGGCCGCGCCGGTGCAACTCACGGCGCAACCCAATCTCGGGCTTGGTGTCGCGGCGTGCGACCCGAGCCATCCGTTCGCTGACCCCCGCACTCGAGGGAGTGGGTCCACTGCCGGCCACGGACTCACCATAGTGAATGGCAGGGAGGTCAGTCGAAGGCGTTTGCCAGCCGCACCAGGAGGTCGTCCCGGCGATCGGGGTCATCTCCGAGCGCATCGTTGACCGTGCTCAGGATCAACGGCCAGTCCCCGCTGATCGACGGCTCGCCGGGACCGGGAGTGGATGGCCTGCCGTTACCGATCCGCTCCGTGGGGGTCACCGCGACGGGCCCGTGCAGTTGGTCGCGGTAGTTCCTCTGGGCGCGCTGCACGACCGCGGAAGCGATGGCGCGCAGCTCGGGACGCGCCGCTTCCGGAATGACGATCGACATCTTGGCGACGTTGATACCGAAGAGATCCTCGCGCCCGGCCGGCAGGTCGATGGCGATGCGGGCGAGCTTGGCGTGCTCGTCGAGCGTGCGGATCCGATTCCACCCCCCCGACTGGATCAGGCGGTCACGCCGGTACACGTAGAAGCCCTGCTGGCGGTTCCAGCGATGCGGCCCGGCAGCGACCTGGTGGGCCTCCGGGGAGGAGAACTGCGTCTGGGCCGGCAGGACGTAGGGCCGAACGCAGAGCCTCGCTTTTTCACCGTCCTCGAGCGCAAGCTCGATGACCTGTTTTTGCAGTTCCTTGGTCCTGCGCTCCTCGCGGGCAAACGGATCCCATGCGGTGACCGGCAGACCATCGATGGCGAGGTTGACGAACGCCTCCCCGTCCGACCACTCGCCGGTGATGAACCGGTGGAAGACCATCCCCAGGTGGGTGGCGACGTCATTTGCCATCGTCGCCAACGCCCGGCGAGCGGCAGCGCCGTCCGGGTTGCGAAAGGCGAGGATCCGATCGAGGTTTTCCCAGAGCACGACCGTGCCGGTCGAGTCCCGCAGCGGCTCGAGGAGATGCGGCGGAAGCTCCGCACGGGGCGGGCTTTCGAGGTCCCAGGAGTCCCGTTCGGCGACAACGTCAAGGTCCCAACGGCGCACCACGATGCGCCCCCCACGCCGCCGACGCGAGGCGACGGTGAGGCGGCGACACTGCGACAGGGAGCCGGTCTTGAGGCCAAGCCCGAAATGACCCAGGGAGCGCTCCGAGTAGGTCCGTTCGCTTCCGTACCGCATCGCCTCGTCCAGCTCCCCCGCCGTCATTCCCATGCCGTCGTCCGCGATCCGTATCCAGGATCTCGCACCCTCCTCCCGGAACGTCGCTTCGACGTTCTCGGCGCCGGCGTCAATCGAGTTGTCGACCAAGTCGGCAATCGCCGACGGCAGGTCGTAACCGATGTCCCGCAGGGACTCCATCAACTTGCGGGCGGACGGCAGCACCGTGATGAACCGACTCACGCCGGAACCCCGGGTGTCTCGTCGAGCGTCTCCGACGCCGCTTCCGCGCGCCAGGCGCAAAGGTCACCGACGGGGCACCGTCCGCAGACGGGCTCACTCGGCCTGCAGAGGCTCTCACCAAAATCGAGCAGGGCGCGGTTGAACTCCGGGTCCGGCCCGGGCGCACCCGCAAGCCGGTGCAGATCGAGCCTGAGCTGGAAGCGTTGGCTCACGTCCCGGCCGTACACACGCGTGCAGATCCGCGTCGTGTTCCTGTCGACCAGCACGGAGCGCCTGCCGAATCCGAAGCAGAGAACCGCCTGTGAGAGGTAATCGCCGACACCGGGGATCGAACGCAGCTCCAGCGAGTCGTCCGGGACCCTGCCGCCGTAGCGCGTGACGATTTCCTCGGCAATCGTCACGATCGACCCGGCAGCCGACTTGAGCCCGATCCTGCGAAGCATCTCGAGCGAGGCAGCGGGGTCCCTGGCGACGCTTGCGGGAGAGCGGGCGGTGGCAACCAGGCGGCGGTACATCGCGGCCACCACGTCGTCGGGTGCCTTACGCATGGCCAGCTCGCCGATCAGGACCTTCCATGGGTTCGCCGAGGTGCGCCACGGGCGCCGCGCCGGCTGCTCTCCGTGCCAGCGCAGCAGGTGCTCGCGAAAGGTGTCGTGTGCCCTGGCCGAGTCCGGCGGTCCGTCCAGTGCCTGCAGAATCGTCTCCCCGACTACGCGGCCCAGCCTCACGGGCACGGCGTTGCCGATCTGCCGGTAGCGGTGTGTCTGGGTGCCGGCGAAGCGAAAATTGTCGGGGAAGGTCTGAACGCGGGCGGCCTCACGCACCGAGAGCGTCCTGTGCTGTTCGGGGTGGATGTACCAGTAACCGTCCTTGGCGATGTGCGCCGTGATCGATCGACACAGGTCACCCCACGCGAGCCGCTTGTACTTGTCGGTGAAGACGTCGGACCGGTACCGGCGCAGCCGCTGCGGAAGATCGAGGTAGGTCTGCCCTTCCTTCAGCAACCCGAACGCTTCCATGTCGTCCCGGCGCACGTCGCGTGAGATGTGATCCCAGACGAGCTCGGCGTCCTTTGCCGCCATTCCCTTCCGCATCTCCCGCTGGAAGTTGCCCCTGGTCCGGGAAGGGTCGTACGGAAGCGCCTCCGCCCGCTGGGCACGGGGGATCACCGGCAGGTCGTGAATCGCGTCCTTGAGCGTGACCAGATCCTCGGTCGGCTCCGGCCAGAGCGGCTGGCGTCCCTGCGAAAGCCCGACGAGGATGAGCCGTTGGCGGTGCTGGGGAACCCCGAAACGAAATCCGTCGAGGATCCTGGCCTCGACGGAGTAGCCGAGGTCGTGGAGCGTTTCGTGGAATCCGATCAGCACCTCACCGTCGTTCCAGCGGGGCAGGTCAGGGACGTTCTCGACCAGCACCACATCGGGGCGCAACCGCTCGACGACGGCGATGAAGCTCTGCCAGAGGTCCGCCCGCTCGTCGTGGGCAGTCCGCTCGCCGCTCTCCACCAGCCTCTCGATCCGCGGCCGGCCCGCCCGGCTGAAGGGCTGACAGGGAACGCCCCCCGCGACGAGATCGACTCGCTCGATCCCCCAGACCTCGAGGGTCTGGAGGAAATGGGTCGGATCGGTCAGGTCACCGGTCCAGGTCAGGCCGGGCAGGTTCGCAGCGTGGGACTCCATCGCCCAACCGTCCGAGTCAGCCCCGACCAGAACGTCAAAACCCGCCTGGTGAAGGCCCAGCGAGAGACCACCGCAGCCGGCGAAAAGGTCCACCGCCGTCGGCCGGCGGCGGCTCTCCACCCACTTGCGCACCTCGCCTATTTCGGTCGGATCCGGCGCCCGGGAATGCCTCCGTGGCCTCGCCGGTTGACCACGATGGTGCGCTACGGCCGGGCGTCGATCAGGCTTTCCCCTGGGTGCCGAACGCGCCGCTGCTGAGCCACCTCGGGTTCCCATGAAGGTATTCGAGGCTATCCGGCCGGGTGGACGAGTCGGTCAGGTCCGGCTCTTCCTTTTGGCCAGCAACGCGCGCAGGGCCGGGAGGAACGGATCCTTGGAATCGATCCGTATACGGCAGCCCTTGTAGCGGGTTATCTCGGGGTAGGCGCCAAGCGTGGCGTCGACCACGACCCGGAGACGCTCGTCGAGGTCGATCAGACCGGCATCGAAAAGGGCGTGCAGATCGGCGCGGAGCAGCAGGCCACCGGCAAGATCGTGCCGGGGGTCCTCGGCAAAGCGGTAGACGTGTGCTGCATGCAGGCTCTCAACCGGCTGGGGGCCGCTGATCAGGCAGATGGCGCCAAACCGCTCCAGGAGCCGTCGGCGAAACTTTGCCTGCCCGATCCGCTGCAGGCTCTCGGCCCGCCGCCGACCGCCACCGAGCTCGCGATCGCCGATCCTTGCCGGTGACGTGCCGGCCCTGGGCACGGGAGATACGTGCCGCCGGGTGAGCAGTTTCCGCAGTCCGCCCGGATCAAGCTGTCGGATGGCCTGCTGCTTGGAGCGCGAGAGGCACACCGCCTCGAGCGCCGCGGCCGTCACGGCGCCGTCGATACCCACCCAGCCGACCCCGTAGTCGGCGCGGTAGACGGTGACCTCCAGTCGCTCCGTCCTGGCCCGGGGAAACTCGTTACCGCAGGCGGCGCACCGGTACCGGGGCCGGACCGTCACCCGCGACTTGATCGCGGTCCTCCTGCAGCGCGGGCAGCGCAGCCGGGACTTGGTGACGCCCTCGGTCCTCTCCAGGCGTTCGATCCGCGAAAACCCGAGGGCTCCGCCCGAGTCACGGACCACGCAAAGGTCCCCCACCCCCGGCCGGGCGTGGTTCGGCACCGTCGAATCCCAGCTGTAGTGGCGATCCAGGGCATCGTCGTATCCCTCGTTCCCACGATGCTGCCTCCTGCTCTCCTCGACGACGAGAAACGACCAGACGGAGTCCATGCCGGGGGATAATGATCGATCGTCTCACCTCAGCGTGCGCGGCTGGCAGTGACGGTGCGGGAGTTGGTTCAGGCCTGCTGGTCTTTTCTCAGCTTCGCCACACCGTTGACGCAGCGCGAGAACGGCGTGCCTTTCTCACCTTTGACGTGCTTGCGGCTCATGCCCTTGCAGGCTTTGCCCGGGGGGAGCTTCTCGTGGTTGGCCGCCTTGGCCATCGCGGTCACGCACTGGCTGAACGGCGTTCCCTTCTCGCCAGCTACGTGCTTCTTGCTCTGGTCCTTGCAGTAGACGCCGTACGCCTTGGCCTTTTCGGGCGTGCCGGCGCCCGGCCCGGGCGTTTCGGGTTTTTCGGGGGCGGGGTTGTAGTCGGGGCCATTGCCATTCCCGTTGCCACCGCCGTGGCCAGCGGGCGGGTCGGCCAAAACCGTGGCCGGAACCAGTGCGAGAACCAGTGCCGCGAGCGCTGCCGCGACCTTCGTCTGGAGCTTCATAACGCCTCCTCGTTGATGCGCCCGACAGGGCACTTTGTTGGTCATCTGCACCCGTAGGAACGGGCGCAGGCAACCTCCGTCAGGCCTTAACCGCGGGCGGTCGCGTTCAGGGTTTCTGGCCGGATTCAGCCTGTGCCGGGGCTTCTTCGGCGCTGGCGCCGTGTGTTGCGCTGTTTCCGTTGGAACCAGCTTCCGGGGCCGGGGCACTGCTCTTGGGTGGCGCCTTTTCCTTGCCGGCACTCGAGTTCGAGGGATGCGCCGGATGGGAGGGCTTTGCCGGGTGCGCTGGGTGTTCGCGGCGACCACCAGCTGCGTGGTTCGTGTTTTTGTGTGCAGCCGCCGTCTGCTGCCCGTGAGTGGCAGCGGCGGGACGTTGCTTTTCGTGTCCCTTGCCACGGGAGTGCCCGCCACCACCCTGTGAGCCGCCGGACGGTGTCGGCTCCGCGCGGGTTTCGCCGTCGCTCGCTGCTTTCGTGGTCCCAGCTGCCTCGCCTCGGGCGGCCCGCCTCTGCCTTGCGATCTTGCTCGCCTTCACCCGGGCCGCCGGGGCGGCAGCCGATCGCGTCAGCGGGCCGAGTGATCCGCTTCCTGCCGGCGCGGCTGCGGCATCCGCCGCGGCGGGCCGCGGCGCTGGTGCCGACTTCGAACCACCATCCCCGTGCAGGCCGAGGTCGATCAGACCGCCGCGCTCGGCGGCCCCAGTGCCGATCGCGGCGACGGCGAGGATGGCGGCGGCGCCTTTGAGGGCCGCGGAGGAGCCAATCGTCTTCGCCGCCCCACCGGCAACAGCGGCCCCCGCCGCGGCGCCACCGCCGCTGGCGGCAGCGCCGCCACTGGCTCCACCGGCCGCACCGCCGCCGAGCAAGCCGTGCAGCAAGCCGGCGGCGGCCGCAGCCGGCAACAGCGCGAGAGCAGCGAAGTCCCGCTCGCGGCCCTCGATCTCGTCACCGAAGCGGCGGCAGCTCGGACAGTTGCGCAGATGGGCACGAATGTCGCGGCGACGGGTGACGCGGCCGTCGCCGTCGCAGAGCGCCTGGGTCACTTGCGCGCAGTCCATGCCCCGTCCCTCATCCATCTGGTGCAGGCTCAGGCGCGCCTCGTAGAGAGTCTGGCGCGCGACCGCGGGCGAGGTGTCCAGCGCCGTCGCAATTCCATCGAAGTCGAGGCCGGCCAGCTCGCGCATAACCAAGGCACCGCGCTGGCGCTCGGGCAGCTCGTCGAGGTCGGCAAGCAACTGTCGCAGCCGCTCCCGCGAGCTCAGCTCGTCCGCCAGCGCCGGCCCGGTCGCAGCCAGTTCGGCGTCGAGCTCGCGCGTATCGCGGCGACGGCGCAGCAGGTCGACCGACTCGTTGTGGGCGATCCGGTAGAGCCAGGGCTTCAGCTTCAGCTCCCGCTGCTCGCCCGGCAGGGCCCGCAGCACCTTCAGCATCGTGTTCTGCAGCGCGTCCTGAGCGTCCTGGGAATTGCCGACGATCGCCAGGCAGTAGCGGTACAGGGGCTGGTGATAGCGATCGAAGATCGCCGCGAACGCACGCTCCTCCCCGCCTGCGGCACGTTGGACCAAGCGCTGGTCGGAGAGCAGGCTGCTCATTGCGCACTGCGCGCATCGAATGTCATCTCCTCAAGGGTAGGGGCCTCCACGCCTTTCCTGAAACGCCTGCCTGGCGGGGTTGTCAGCCGCCTTACGCGGGTGGCGCCTGACGCCGGGCTGCCACGACCGTTCCAGTGGCAGCCCATGTCTGGGAAACCTTCGGAGGGAGATCAAATGGTTGGAGCGATAGTCGGACTGCTGGTCCTGATCGCGATCGTGCTCGTCCTGCTCAAGGTCGCCGTCGCCGGCGGCATCGTCGCCCTGATCGCAATCGTGCTGCTGATCCTGCTGCTGATGGGACGGCTCTGAGGCGACCGCCTAAAGCACCGGCTTGACGTCGACGATCGGCGTCCCGTCCAGCGCCTCGAGTTCGCTGACCAGCACCCGCGCGCCGTCGATCGCGACCACCGTGACCGGATGCAACCCGATCGGGTTGGGCCGATCGGGAGAGCGAGTGTTGAAGACCCCCTGAACCGGATTGGCCGGGTCGTCGCGGGGATGGGTCTGCAGCACGTCACGCCGCCCGCGGTCGAGCCAGGTGAAGACGAGAATCTCGTCGCCGGGCTCGATTCCATGCAGGGCCTCGAGCAGCTCCGACTCGAAAACAAGCCAGGCCTCGGGCGCCCCCTCGTTGCCCTGCTTGGGCGCTTCCGCTCGATCGGTGAGCGGGGACTCGACCCATCCCACCGGCTTGATCTCGATCTCAGTCATGCCTGCGTTCTCGTCGGCGTTCTGGGAGATGATCGGCGTCGAAGTTTGTTAGACCCCCTGCTCATGGTCAAGCGCGTTGGCGATCATGCGGCAGCCGATCCGCCAGCAAATCGAAGTACCGCTGACGCCGCCACGCCTCAAGGTCGCCGATCACATACAGCCGCCTCCGCGCCCGGCTGACCGCGACGTTCAGCAGGTTCGGCTTGCTCGCCGCCCAGGCCCGGGCTCCCTCGCGGGCGGGTTCTGAGCCGAGCACGAGGATCACGATGTCGGCCTCCTTGCCCTGGGCGGTGTGAATGGTCCCCGCGCGCAACCCGCGGTGTCGCCAGCGACGTTGCTCAAGCTGGCGGGCGACGTCGCGGAAGGGGCCGATCGCCATCACCTGCGTGAGGTCGAAGTCGATCTCGTCGAGATGGGCGAGGATCCGGTCGACCTCCTCGCCCTCGGCGGGGATCCAGTTTCCTTGCGAGGCGTCGGAGCTGACATCGATCCACTTGCTTTGTGGAAGGGTCGGGTGGCGGGTGGCGAAGTCCCGGCCGAGCGCCGGGTCGGTGGCCTCGATCATCAGCCCGTCGTAGGCGATCTGGTTGGAGAGGCCGAACATCGGCTCGTCGCAGCGGCGGTGGACGGTCAGGGGCGCACCGACCCAGAGGGGCCGCTCTGCCCCCGGCAGCGTAGTGCCGAAGTGGTTGAGGCGATCGGCGACGCCCTGTACCGAAGTACGGCCGGTCAGCCACTCCTGCTCCACGCCGTAGTGCTCTCGAATCGCCTGCTCGGCCCTGAACGGGACCGTCGTGATCGGCTCCAGCTGCTGGGGGTCGCCGACGATCACCGCCCGCTGGCAGCGCCACAGCGCTCCGACCGCGCTCTGCGGCGTGGCTTGGCCGGCCTCGTCGACCGCCAGCCAGCCGAGCGCCTCGCGGCCGAGCCGCCCGAACAGCCGCCCCACCGAGGCAAAGGTCGTCGAGACAACCGGGACGAGCAGGAAGAGCGCCTGCCATGCGGCTCGCGCCGCATCCGCTGATAGGTCCGCCGGGGCCCTGCCGGAGAGGATGTCCATCGCCCCGTCGAGAGTTTGGCGCATCGGCTTCGCGGCGTGAACGAGAAACGCTCTGTGGAGGTCGAGCGCCGCCAGGAACAGCTCGGTGCGGGCTTCATTCGACTCGGCATCGGTCCACGGCGCCTGCCGCTCACGCGCCACGCGATCGCCACGCCACCCCTCGTCAGGCATGAGGGCACCGGTCCGCTCGCGGTGGCGCGCCAGAACCCGACGAGCCGCGTCGTGCTCCTTTTCGGCCGCCGCGAGCACAGCGCCTGCTTCGGTGTGCGCCCGCACCTCACCCTCCAGCACCCGCAGCTCCTCGCCGACCTCATCCAGGATCGTGTCCAGCGCGGCGATCGCGGCGGCGAGCTCCTCGTCGCGCTCGCGCCAGGCGGCACGGGCGCGAAACCTGATCACCGAGGGGCGCCGGTGCAGCTCTTCCTCGCGAGCCTCGACGCGGCGGCGGCGCTCGTCCTCGCGCGTGCGCTGCAGAGATGCAAGCTCCTCGCGCCGCGGCAGCGATGCCTGGACCCGTTCGCCTACTGGCCGCTCCGCGGCACGGGCCGCCTCGAGGTCTGACTCAAGCCCGGCAACCCGGTGGAGCGCCGCCGCCACCTGGAGGCGGTCCTCGCGGATCGCTCTCGCCCGATCGCGAGCCCGCTCGAACGCCGCCACAGCCTCGGCCCAGGACGGTCCCTCAGGGTTGTCCTCCCAGTTATCGAGGAGGTCGCGCAGACCCGGGGGCGGCGGCGGGCGGTTGTCGCCCTCTTTGCGTCGTTCGGGCCACCAGACCGCGTTGACGAAGTCCTTGCGGTTCTTGCTGTTGCCGAGCCGCGCGGCGACCAGCGCCCAGGCGCCGCCCCCGGGTCTGACGGCGCTCATCGCCCGCTCGGCCAGGGCCGGGAAGTAGTCGATGCCCTCCGCCAGCTCGCGCCAGTGGCCGTCGACAGCCTCGCTCGACGGGATCTCGAGCGTGACGTTCTCGACCGCCCCGTTGTTGCTGGACGCCAGGACCAGCTCGAACCCGGTCAGCTCGGGCCGCAGCCGATGGATCACGCGCCGATAGGGAGTCGTCTCCCAGCGATCGGGGTTGTCGAGGAATGCATCCGCTGGATCGGTCAGCGCCGCCAGCCGCTCAGCCCGTTCGGTGACCAGCGCCGCGACCAGGTCGCGCAGCATCGTCGTCTTGCCGGTGCCGGGCGGCCCGTTGACAGCGAACAGATTGCCGCCGGCGCGGGGCATTGCGATCGCCTCATTGACGGCGAGCTGCTGGCCCAAGGCCAACGGCCGCTCCGGGCCCGCCGGCCAGCGTCCGGGAGGCAGCCGATCGGGTTCGGTGGCGTGGCGGACCTCGTCGAGGCGTGTCCGCACGTCGATGCGAACGTCGAGGTCGAGCTCGGCAGTGGGGCGCAGGTACTCACGAAGTGCGGCGCCCACCTCACCCGCGCCCGCAGCGGCGGCGACGCGGGCCAGGTCGTCGGCGATGAAGCTGTTGAGAAAGTCGTGCTCGACCGTGCCGGCGCTCCGCCGCGCGACGATTTCGCTGCTGACCCGGACCCCGGAGACGGGCAGCACGTCCTCCACGCCCAAAGCCGCGATCGCGCCCTCCAGGCATTCGGTGAGGATGCCCCAGTCGAGGACCACCGGCTTGCGTTGCTCCTCGGTCCTGCCGAGAAGCGTTTCCTCCAGGCCTGAGGCAAAGCCGCGTTCGATGTCGGCGAAGCCGTCGAGCCATGCGGCCGCCGCCGGTCCCGGATCGAGGGCACGCGCCGTCGCCCAGGCGCAGGCCGAGAGCACCGCAGAGCCCTCGAGCAGGATGCCCTTCTCCGAAACCGCGAAACCCAGCAGGGCGCTCTGCCCCGAGGGACGCTCCTCGTAGCTGTCGGGTACGGGAGGAAAGACGTCCTTCAACACCGAGAAGACCGCTTCGCGCGGGTAGAGGCCGACGTAGACAGTGTGCCGCCACGCCTGGTCCTTGGTCAGCCGCGTGGCCTGAACGGGGTGCCCGGGATTCCAGGGCAGCGGCTCGCCGGGAGTGACGTCGAACACCCGCTGCGCCGGGCGGGTCCGTGGGATCGCCGGCGGGCTGAACATCTCCACCGCCCGCCAAAACTCGAGGATCTCCCGCATGAAGCGCTCGACGATACTTGCGCGCTTAGCGCGAGCGGCTCATAGCTACCCATTGCCGGGAGACAGGAGTAGATGGCGAGGGTGGGAATCGAACCCACGACACCACGATTTTCAGTCGTGTGCTCTACCAACTGAGCTACCTCGCCTGGGGCGCAAAGTCGAGCCTTGCTTGGCGAAGGCTAGCGACCGCGCCGCGATCGGGCTGATTGCATTGGGGCGTGGTCGCGATGCGCGCAGCGGCGGGGTTTGCGGCGTTCCTCGCCATCGCTGCCGTGCTCGTCTCCGGAGGCTCGCCCTCCGACTCGGTGTGGCATCGCTATCTGCCCGCCAGCAACAGGCTGCGGACGGTCGAGCGCTACGGAAGCGAGCGGGTCGTCAACGTGCGATCGCTCGGCGCTGCGGAGACTGTTCGATCCCACCCGCATTGGCTGGAAGCGGCGCGGCCGCTCGGAGGGAATGCGCCGCCATGGGCGCGGCGGCTGTACTCGCGCTCGCTGCTCGTGCTGCACGCGCTCACTGACCGGCGCAGCGGTGCGGTCATCGCCGGGGCGCGGGAGGGCTGGGCCTACGTCTGGCCCCGCGACGCGGGCGCTGTGGCGATCGCCTTGGCCGGCGCGGGCTACGGCGGCAAGGCGCGTCGCATCGCTCGTTTCCTGCGTGGCCTCGACCTGAACGCAGCGGCGCGCTTCTACCCCAACGGCGCGCCGGTCGGCGGTCGCGAGGCGCAGGGAGACGCCACCGGCTGGGTCGCCGCAGCGGGGCGGGCGGCGGGTTTGGCCACGCCTCCCCCCGCGCTGAGCTGGCGTGACAGCGCCGACTACCAAGAGGGAGATCCAGGCGACTACGTCGGAAACGCAATCGCCTCCACCGCGACCATGCCGGATCCCGAGGAGCGGCAGAAGGCGGCTGACGCGATCCAGGCCCATTTCAGCGCATCTGGGGGGCTCATCCGCGAGGCGGACGACCCAACATCCGGTTTCGACTCGGTGGCCGCCTGGACCGTGCGGCCGTTCTCACTGCCCACGCTCTACCCGCTCGCTCGCCGCACCCTGCAGCGCCTCGCCGCCGAAAGCGGGCGCTTCGGCATCGTCCCCTCCCAGGGCTGGGCCGGCGGCATTGACCCCTGGACCGCGCCCACGGCCTGGACCGCCTGGGGCCTCGCCGCCCTGGGCGAGCGGCGGGCAGCGCTCCACCTGATGGCGGAGCTGCGCCGGGCCGCGACGGCGGCGGGCATGCTCCCCGAGCGCGTCGACGCCCGCACCGGCGTCCCCACTTCGACCACGCCCCTCGCCTTGTCCCACGCCTTCGCGATCCTCGCCCTGCGCCAGCTCTGGCCGCGAGCTGCGGTTGGTCAGGCGGGGACGCGCCAGCGGCCGAGCCAGTAGCGCTGGTGGAGGAGGCGGCCCGCCTCGCCCTCCTTGACGCAGAAGCTCTCGGCGGTACTTGGCTGCTGGCGCAGCAGCTCGGCAACCAGATCGGCTGCACCAGCGCCGCCCGAGCCCCGCGCCAGCCAATCGCCGAAGTCGATTTCGAGCGGGACCAGCTTCTCCTCATCGAGAGTCAAGCCGGCAGCGGTCCCCGCCCGACGCAGTCGCCCCTGGGTGGGGCAGGCCCAGTGGGAGGGGTCGCGCAGGCGCTCGATCTCCTCGCGCCACGCCGCCGCCTCACCGTCCTCGTCGCCGACGATGTCACTGACGAGCACCCAGCCGCCCGGCCGGACGACGCGCGCCATCTCCGCCACGACTCGGCCCGGCGCTGGGATGTGATGGAGACTGAGGCGGGTGATCGCGCCGTCGAAGGAGTCGTCGGGGAACTCGAGCGCGGTGGCGTCGCCGACGGCGAAATCGACGTTGTCGACCCCCTCTTCCTCGGCCCGCCGCGCGGCCTCCTCGACCATCGCCGGGGTCAGATCAACGCCGCGCACCGAGCCGACCCTGCTCGCCGTTGCCCGCGAGACCACGCCGGGCCCGCAGGCCACGTCGATCCACTCCGCGCCGGAGTCCTCCGGGACCAGCTCGATCAGGGCACCGAGCATCTGCGCGGACGTCATCGCCGGCGCGGTGCCGAATGACCGGGACTGGTGGGTGAACTCCGCGCGGATCGAGTCCTCGTACATCGCGCCAGCGTAGCCGCACGAAACTACGCGGCGGAGTCCTGCATCGAGCGCATCAGCTCCAGCGCCCCCTGCTTGTGCAGCGGCTCGTTGAGGTTGCCGCACTTTGGGCTCTGCACGCAGGAGGGGCAGCCACTCTCACATGGGCACTCACCGATTAGGCGCTCGGCGTCGCCGATCAGGCGCTCGAACTGCTCGTAGCCGCGCAGGGTGATCCCGACCCCGCCAGGGTGGCCGTCGTAGATGAAGATCGTCGAGCGGCCGGTCTGGAAGTGGACGTTGGTCGAGAGGCCGCCGATGTCCCAGCGGTCGCACATCGCGATCAGCGGCAGCACCGCGATCTGGCCGTGCTCGGTGGCGTGCAGGGCGCCGAGCAGGACGTCGGGCGGCAGCGCCCCGCTGAGCCGGTCGGGCAACACGTACCAGAGCGCCTGGGTGGCGAACTGCTGCTCGGGCAGCTCCAGCGAGACGATGTCGAAGGGCTCCTGCTCGGAGATCGAGACCCGCTGGTAGGCGATCACCTGCTCGGTCACCGAGACCTCGCCGAAGTGCAGCTCGACGCCGGCGGTGGTGCGCTGCTCGCGCACCCGCTCGATGTAGATCTCGGTCTCCTTCTTCGGCCGCGTGTACCAGTCGCCGTCGAAGCGCGAGACGATCGCCCGCCGGCCCTGCACGTCGAGCTGCTCGACCTCGTAGGAGCGGCCGAGGTGGAGGTAGATCGCGCCCGGATGGATCGTGGTGAAGGCGCGCTCGGACTCGACCAAGCCGAGCATCTCCCCCGACTCGCGCTCGATCACCGCGACCGAGTCGGGCGAAGCCGAGCGCAGCGGCACCTTGGCGGCGACGAACTCACTGCTGCGCGGCATGATCCGGCCGCCGGCCTGGCGCAGCTCACCGGCGGCGAGGAGCCGCTGCGCCCGCTCGCGCCACTCGGGACCGAAGACCTCGGCGTCCTGCTCGCTCAGCGGCAGCTCGTAGGCCGCCGCAACCATGTGCCGCCCGGCGATCTGCTCGCTGCTGTGGTCAAGGATCGCGGCCTCGACCGGGCGGCCGATGAACTCGTCGGGATGGCGACAGAAGAACTGGTCGAGTGCGTCCTGGCCGGCAACGTAGACGGCGAGGCCGCGGCGCTGGCGGCCCGCCCGC
Organism: uncultured Solirubrobacterales bacterium; assembly: GCA_963701265.1. Lineage (GTDB taxonomy): Bacteria > Actinomycetota > Thermoleophilia > Solirubrobacterales > 70-9 > VRUE01. The sequence continues at coordinate 561,921 of OY969581.1, read as the reverse complement.
CCCCACATCTGGCGCAGGCTGGCGACGGTGCCGGGGAAGGTGACGCAGATCGCCGCGTCGAGCTCGCCGATGTCGATGCCCAGCTCGAGCGCGTCGGTGGCGACCACCGCCAGCAGCTCGCCGTCCGCGAGCCGCGCCTCGATCTCGCGCCGCTGCTGCGGCGTGTAGCCGCCGCGGTAGGGCGCGATCCGCGCCGCCAGCTCGGGCTTGCCGCGCCGCTCCAGCGATTCGCGGGTGAAGCGCTGGATCAGCTCGATCCCGCGCCGGCTCTTGAGGAAGCAGATCGTCCGCACGCCATGGCTGACCAACTCGGCGAGCACGTCGGCGGCCTCGGAAAGCGGCGAGCGCCGGGTCCCCGTCGCCTTGTCGATCAGCGGCGGGTTCCACATCGCGATCTCGCGGCCGGCCCGGGGCGCGCCGTCGTCGTCAATCAGCTCGAAGGGCGTGCCGACCAGCTCCTCGGCCAACTCGACCGGGTTGGCGATCGTCGCCGAGGCGAGCAGGAAGCGCGGCTCGGAACCGTAGGCGCGCGCCACCCGGCGCAGCCGTCGCAGCACGTTGGCGACGTGGGAGCCGAAGACGCCGCGGTAGGTGTGCGCCTCGTCGACCACGACCCACTCGAGGTTGGCAAGGAAGTCGCCCCAGCTCTTGTGGTGGGGCAGGATGCCGACGTGCAGCATGTCCGGGTTGGTGAGCACGAGGTTGTTGCGGCGGCGGATCGCCGGCCGCTCTTCCTTGGGGGTGTCGCCGTCGTAGATCGCCTCGCGCAGGCCCGGCGGACGCAGCGCCGCCAGCTTGCGCGCCTGGTCCTGGGCCAGGGCCTTGGTCGGGTAGAGGTAGAGGGCGCGGCGCTTGTCGTCGCGGGCGATCCCGTCGAGGACCGGCAGGTTGAAGGCGAGGCTCTTGCCTGAGGCGGTGCCGCTGGTGATCACGAGATTCGAGGCAGCGGCCGTCTCCAGGGCTTCGCGCTGATGCGAATAGAGGCGCTCGACCCCGCTCCGCTTCAGCGCCTCAACCAAGCCGGGGTCGAGCGAGCGCGGCAGCGCCACCTGCTGCGCGCCGCGCTCCTCCTCGCCGCTCTCGGCGACGATGCGCCCATCGCGGCGCGCAGGATCCAGCGCAATCGACCAAGGCGCCTCGAGCAGGCTCTTGGCCATCAGGCGAGATCCCAACGAGACGTCGATTTTCCATGTATGTGATGGGAAATCGACGTCTCGTCCTCGGAGCGCACGACCCGCCCGGAAACCCGCATGGCCTGCAGCGAGCTGCGGTCGTGGATGCGCAGGACGTCGGCGCCGCCGCGCACCGCCAGGGCAACCGCGCCGACGGTCCCCCACTCGCGCTCGCCCGCCGGCAGTCGCTGCTCCCAAGACCCAGCCACCACGGCGCCGATGAAGTCCTTGCGCGAGAGCGAGACATAGAGCGGCAGGCCGAGCTCGCGCAGCTCAGGCAGACGCCGCAGGATCTCCAGGTCCTGCTCGGTATTGAGGTCGAAGTCGAGTCCGGGATCGATCGCGATCTGCCCCTCGCCGACGCCAAGGCTGCGGGCGAGCTCGACTCGCCCCCCAAACCACGAGACCAGGTACTCGACCACGTCGCCGTACTCGGGCGCCGGGCGGTCCACCCGCGGCGGCCCCTCGATGTGCATCAAGACGTAGCCGCAGCCGCTCGCGGCGATGAGCTCGAACATCTCCTCCGAGCCGCCGGAGATGTCGTTGACCGCGCCCGCGCCCGCCTCCAGCGCGGCGCGGGCGACCTCGACCGAGAAGGTGTCGGCTGAAATCGGCACGCCCGTGCCCACCAGCCCTTCGATCGCCGGCACCAGCGCCGCCGCCTCCACCTCCGGCGGCACCGGCGGCCCGCTTTTCGCCGCCACGGCGCCGACGTCGAGCATGTCGAACCCCGCCTCGACCAGTGCCAACCCGTCGGCGATCGCCTGCTCGGGCGTGCCGCTGCGCGCCCCCTCGAACATCGAGTCGGCGGTCACGTTGACGATCCCGGCAGCGAGCGGCTGGGCCAGGTCGAGGCTGCGGTCGGCGAGGCGCCAGCTCATCCGGCTACCGTAGCGACCGCACCATGGCACTGAGCTGCGTCTACACCGACCTCGACGGCACCTTGCTCGGCAAGGGCAGCTCGCTCTTCCGCGACGCAGAGGGCGGCTTCTCGCTGGCCCAGTCGCGTGGCCTCGAGGCCTGCCACCGGGCCGGGGTCGAGGTCGTGATCATGTCCGGCCGCCGCGAGCCGCAGGTGCACGAGGCCGCCCGCCTGATGGGCCAGACCTCGTACATCTACGAGGCCGGCTGCGCCTTCGCGATCGAGGGCGAGACGACCCTGCTGACCGGCGATCTGGTCCCCGACGAGGACGGCACCGTCTACGAGAAGATCGAGCAGCGCGGCATCCCGAAGAGGCTTTTCGAGCACTTCGACGGGCGCCTGGAGTACCACGCCCCCTGGCACCACGGCCGCGTCCTCTCCCACCTCTTCCGCGGCAAGGTCGACGTCGAGGAGGCCAACCGGCTGCTCGAGGCCGACGGCCACGACGACCTGCGCCTGCTCGACAACGGCGCGATCGGCCGCGAGATGCCGGCCGTCGACGGCCCCACCCACGCCTACCACCTGGTCCCCAAGCTGGTCAGCAAGGCCGGCGCCGTAGCGGCCCACGCCCGCGTCCGCGGCTACGACCCGGCCGACTGCATCGCGGTCGGCGACTCGGTCGAGGACCTCGAGGTCGCCGCCGCCGTGGGGCGCTTCTTCGTCGTCGCCAACGGGCCCGAGCGCGACCCCGGCCTGCGCGCCTCGCTGGGCGCCTGGGACAACGTCACCGTCACCGAGGGAGCGATGGGCGACGGCTTCTACGAGGCGGTCGTTTCGACGCTGATGGAGCGTCGTTAGTATCGATCCCATGGAGATCACGGAGACCGCAACGGTCGCAGAGCAGGAGTACCTGGAGATCATGTTCTGGCTCGAGGAGGCCGGGCTGCCGATGACCGGGGCCAACATCGCCCGCGCGATGCAGCTCTCGCCGCCGACCGTGCACGAGATGATCGGCCGCCTCACCGACGACGGCTACGTCGAGCGCAAGCCCGACAAGTCGCTCGACTTCACCGCCTCCGGCCGCGAGCACGCCAGCCACATCGTCCGCCGCCACCGCATGATCGAGCGCTTCCTCACCGACGTCCTCGGCATTCCCTGGGACGAGGTGCACGAGGAGGCGGAGCGGATCGAGCACGCGATGTCCCCTGTGCTGGAGGAGCGCATGCGCGCCGCGATCGGCGACGCCACCACCTGTCCCCACGGCCACCCGATCATCGAGGGAGCCCGCGAGCAGGGCTCGCTGCTCTCCGACGTCGAGCCCGGCGCCAAGGTGCACGTGCTGCGCTTCGAGAACGAGGCCGAGGAGCTGCTCCACTACCTCAAGGACGCGGGTCTAGAGCCGGGTCTCGAGGGCACGGTGCAGAGCTCCGGCGAAGAGGGCGTAACGATCGCCTCCGCAGAGGGCACACACCAGGTCTCGCGCAGCGTCGCCGAGACGGTCTCGGTGCGCGCCGATCCGGCACCGCCGCCGCGGGCGACGATCCCCGAGCAGCTGGTCCTCTCGAACGACCGCTACGGTCGCTGAGCCGAGCCTTACTGCGGCATTGAGACGCTGACGATCGGATCGCTGGTCGGCTGCACGCTGCCGCCGCGCGGCTCGGCCGTGACCATCACGACGCTGACCCCGTCCATCTCGTCGATCGTCGCCGAGGCGGTGCCGTCCTGGTTGGGGACGAAGAGGGTCCTGGCCGATTCGACGCTCCCGTCGCGTTCGACCCAGGCCTGCAGGACCTTGTCGGGCGGCAGCTGGTGGAGGTTGGCCAGGTGCAGGGTGCCGGAATCCCCGTCGCGGACCATCTCCGCGGTCACTTCCGGCGAGTGGCCGGTGACCACGGTGGTCGCGTTCCCGCCGTCTGAGCCGCCGTTGCCGATCGCGTAGGCAGCGACCGCGGCGACGATCAGGACCAGAGCTGCCAGGCCCGCCAGCGGGCGCAGGCTCCAGCCGCGAATCCCCCGGCCCCGGGAGCGTTGCGGTGCCGCTGCGGTGCCGGCCTCGGCGCGGACCTGCTCCATCAGCCGCCCGCGCAGCTCGCGCGGTGGCTCAACCCGCTCGACCGACTCGGGCAGCAGCTGCACCGCCGGCCGCAGCCACTCGAGCTCGGTGCGGCACTCCTCGCAACCGGCCAGGTGGCGTTCCAGCTCCGCCGCCTCACCCGGCTCCAGCGCGCCCAGCAAGTAGGCGGCGAGATCGTCGCGGTGGCGGTCGTGTCCGTTCTCGCTCATGTCAGTCCCTCCGCCAGCTCACCGCGGATCTTCTCCAATCCAAGTCGCATTCTCCCCTTCACGGTGCCGAGTGGCACACCCAACATGCCGGCGATCTCCGAGTGGCTGAAGCCGCCGAAGTAGGCCAGCTGGATCACCTTCGCCTGCTCGCCGGGCAGCTCGTCGAGCGCCCCGCGCACCTCCTGCGCGGTCTCCCGCTGCAGCGCTTCGGACTCGGTCTGCTCGGCGGCCGGGCGGTGCTCGAGGATCGAGTCGTCGTTGAAGTCGAGCTTCGGCGCCCGCCCCGCCTTGCTGCGCAGGAAGTCGATCGCCCGGTTGCGGACGATGCCGAGCATCCAGGTGCGCACGCTGCCGCGCGCCGCGTCGTAGCGGGCACCGCTGCGCCAGATCGAGATGAAGGCCTCCTGGGTCACGTCCTCGGCCGCCCCTCGCTCGCCCACGATCCTGTAGGCGAGCGAGTAGGCGACGCCGCCGTGGCGGTCGTAGAAGACCTCGAAGGCGTTGGGGTCCTTCTCCCCGATCAGGGGCATCAGCTCCTCGTCGGCGAGGCGCTCGGCTTTGCTCGTGCCCATCTCGATCGCTCCTGTGGTCGTCCCGGCGACTCGGCTACTGGATGAAGGGTTCGACCGCCTTCAGCACCTTAGCCTTGGGCAGAGCCGGGTCAAACGCCACCGGCGAGGGTTCGTCGCCGTTCTGCAGCCGGATCGCGGCTGCGTGACGCGCCTCGACCTGAACGATCGAGCCGGCCGCTTCCAGCACTTCGGCGGCCTTGATCTGCGGCGCTGCGCCGTTGTAGGCGCTGACCCCGGTGTCCTCGAAGGTCTGGGCCAATGTGAGGAAGCCGGCGGTGTCGTTGTAGGGGAAGTCGAACTTCGGTTCCGCCACCGGCTTGCCGCCGAGCTTCTTGATCGTTTCGGTCAGCGCCCCGACGTGTTCTTCCTCGTCGCGCCCGACCAGGTCGATCAGGCTCTTGAGCTCGCCGCTCGCTTTGGCCCGGGTCTTCGCTTCCTTGTAGAAGGCAGCCTCGAGGTACTCGAGCGTGAGGGCAAAGTTGAGGATGCCGACGTCGCCGCTTTCGCTCATTGCCAGCGCGCGGCCGACGAAGGGGCCGACCGCCAGGGCGCCGTAGACGGCACCGGCGGCCAGCGCTCCCTTGAGGATCACCTCGCTGCGGGAGATGTCTTCGCTGTCGCTGTCGATGTTCACACCGGCGAGCTCGGGCTGGGCCAGGATCTGGTCGCTCATCTGATTCTCCTTTCGCGCTTGCGCCGGCTCAGCCGACGATGAAGGGTTCGACCGACTTGAGGACTTCGTCGGCGCCGGCGGGTTTGGCGAACGCCCCGTCGGGGGTGATCGGCTTGCCCAGCAGGGTGTTGAGCGCGGCCGCGTGGCGTCCCTCGACGCTGTGGATCGAGAGCGCCGCCGAGAGCACCGAGGCGCCCTTGATGTTGGCCGCCTGGCCGAGGTAGGCGGCGGCGCCGAGGTTCTCCACCGTCGCCGCCAGTTCCAGCACCGACTTGGCGCTCTTCAGCGGGAATTCGGTCTTCGGCTTGGGGGCCGGTTTGCCGCCCATCTGTTTGACGAAGCCGGTCAGGGCGGTGACGTGTTCGGCCTCCTCGCTGCCAAACTTGCGGATCGTCTCCAGGTCCGAGCCCTTGAACAGCCCGCTCTTGACCACGTCGGCGTAGAAGGCGGTCTCCAGGTACTCGAGCGTGAGCGCGTAGTTGAGGATGCCAACGTCGCCCTTGCCGAACTGCTCGGTGCCGGTCTTGCCGGCGCCGCCGTTGGTGGCCATCGTCGTCGTATCGCCGTCGTCGCTGCCACAGGCGGCGAGAAAGGCCGCCAAGGCGGTCGATCCGCCGGTGACGGCGAGCAGCTTGCGCCGCGACACGGGGTCACTCGCGACGCGCTCCAGCGCGTTCGGTTTGTCAGCCACAGCCATGCTTCCTCCTAAGTCGCGGGTGGGTCATTAACCCCACCTACGGGGAGCGCGCGCGCCTGGATCAGCGCGCGGCGATGGCGGACGATCGATCGACGCGGAGCGTCGGCCCGTCAGGCAGGCGAGCCGGCGCGAATGCGGTCGAGCGCGCGGGCGATGCGGGCGACGCCCTCGGGGATCCGCTCGGGCGGCACGCTGGCGAAGGAGAGTCGCAGGCTGTTGGTGCCGCCGTCGATCATGAAGTCGGGGCCGGCGACGAAAGCGACGCCCTCGCCCTTGGCCTCGGCCAGCAGGGCGCTGGTGTCGGTGCCCTCGGCGAGGTCGAGCCAGAGGAAGTAGCCGCCGCCGGGAACGACGAACTCGGCCTCGGGGATCTGCTCGCGCAATGCCTCGACCAGGGCGTCACGCCGCGCCTGCAGCTCGCCCTTGACGAAATCGATGTTCTTGTCGAGCCCGCCGGAGCGGCAGAGCTCCAGCACAACCGACTCGGCCAGCATGTTCGGCGAGATGTAGGTCTCGTTGGCCCGCTTGGCGAGCTTTGCGATCTCCGCCGCCGGACCGGCGAGATAGCCGACCCGGACGCCGGGGCTGACGGTCTTGGAGAAGGACGACGCGTGAATCACCCGGTCCGCCTTGTCGATCTCGAGCATCGTCTCCAGCCCGTCGCCCTCGAAGGGCAGCTCGCGGTAGGGGTCGTCCTCGAAGATCCAGAAGCCGTGCTCGGCGGCGAGCTCGACCAGCCGCACCCGCTTCTCCGCCGAGAGCGTGCAGCCGGCCGGGTTGTGGAAGTTGGGGATGACGTGGGCGAGCTTGATCGGACCCTCGGCGAGGGCGGCTTCAAGCGCAGCGACGTCGAGTCCGTCGTCCTCGAGCGAGACCGGCACCAGCTCGACCCCGAGCCGCTGCAGCATCAGCAGCGTGCGGTCGTAGGTGGGCTGCTCGACCACGACCCGGTCGCCCGGCTCGAGCAGGTGCTCGAAGAGCATCCAGCCGGCCTCCAGCGAACCGTTGGCGACCATCACCTGCCCGGCATCGAGCCCACCGTGGCGCTCGGCGATCCACTCGCAGAGCCCCGGATGCCCGATCCCGGTGCCGTAGGAGAGCGCCTTTTCCCAGTCCTCGGCAAGCGCCACGGCCGCCGCATCCCGCACCGCGTCGCGCGGCAGGATGTCGGCGCTGGGCGCCCCTCGAGCAAATGAAATCGTGTCGCCAGCCATGCGAAAGCGAGCCTAGCAACGCGCCGGCATTGCCGACGACGACGCCTCACCAGAGCGCGTCGTGCTGCTCCATCACACCCAGGCCCTCGGCCAGCTCGATCCCGCCGAGCCGACCGCGGAAGTCGCCGAAGAGATGACGGTAGCTCGAGCGGATGATGAGGAAGTTGTCGTTGCGGCTGCGTTCCGAGCCGGGGGTGAAGGTGAGCAGCCCGCCGTCCGCGAACTCCACCGCCTTCAGCCCACGGAAGGAGACCGGAGCGGGCTCGGTCGGCGTCCCATCCGTCCAGATCGCCCGCTCGCTGTTCGCGACCGGGTCGTTGATCCCCGCGACCAGGTTCCAGGCGACCGGCCGGCCATCCGTCGATCGCCCCACCCCCGCCGACCAGTGCCAGCTGGTCCGCCGCTTCTGGTAGCCGGCCGACTGGTCGTCGACGCCGTGCCCGTCGAGCTCCCAGCGCCCGTCCGGAGTCTCGATCGTGGCGCTGATCGGCACCCCCGAGCGCTTGCGAGTCCAGCCCCAGGCCTCACCGCTGGGGCAAATCGACTCGATCGCCGCCGACTCGCCCAGCGACAAGCGGACGCGCAGCTCGCGGGCCTCGATCGTGATCTCGGCGCCGTCCATCCTCACCTCGTCGCTGCCGGGGCGCAGCCGTGTGTTCGCGTAGCTGCGGTCGCGGTCGCGATCCCACAGCGCCCAGAAGCACTGGCCGAGCGGGCCGATCTCCGCCCGGGCCGCGCAGAGCATCAGCCGCTCTGAGTAGAAGCCGACGTAGCGCCAGCGCTTGCGGGTCTGCCCGAGGCTGCGCAGCGGCATCCGGGCGGGCGGAAGCGGCAGATCGGGGCGGTCGGCGCCGGGGCCGCGCCAGGGGAGCTGCTCGTCCAGTCTCACCTGGCGATGCTAGCCGCGGAGAACTTCGACGGCGATCTTGGCCGTCTCGGTCGGGCTTTCGCCGACCCGTACGCCCTTGGCTTCGAGCGCGTCCTTCTTTGCCTGTGCCGTCCCCGAGGAGCCGGAGATGATCGCCCCGGCGTGACCCATCTGCTTGCCGGGCGGAGCGGTGAAGCCGGCGATGTAGGCGACCACCGGCTTGGAGATCTCTGAGGCGATGAACTCGGCGGCGCGCTCCTCGGCGTCGCCACCGATCTCGCCGACCATGACGATCAGCTCGGTGTCCGGGTCAGCCTCGTAGAGCGTGAGGATGTCGATGAAGTCGGAGCCGATGATCGGGTCGCCGCCGATGCCGACGATCGAGGAGTTACCGGTGCCCGCCTGCTTCAGCTCGTTGCCGATCTGGTAGGTCAGCGTGCCCGACTTGGAGACGACGCCGATCGGGCCGGGGTCGAAGAACTGGGCGGGGATGATGCCGACGTTGGCCTTGCCGGGCGAGAGCGCGCCGGGGCAGTTGGGGCCGAGCAGCCGCACGCCCGCCTCCCTGGCCTTCCAGTAGGTGTTGAGCATGTCGAGCACCGGGATGCCCTCGGTGATCGCGATCACCGTGTCGACCCCGGACTCGATCGCCTCGTCGATTGCCGGTGCGGCGAAGCGCGCCGGCACGAAGATCATCGAGGTGTTGGCCCCGGCCTGCTCGACCGATTCCTTGATCGTGTCGAAGACCGGCACACCCTCGACGTCCTGGCCACCCTTGCCCGGCGTGACGCCGGCGACGAGGTCAGTCCCGTAGGCGCGGTTGCGCAGGCCGTGGAAGGAGCCCTCGCGGCCGGTCAGGCCGGAGACGACCAGCTTGGTCTCCTTGTCGATGATGATCGACATCAGCCGTTGCCCCCCGCGAGCTCGACCACGCGGCGGGCGGCGTCGAGCATCGTCGTCTCCTGATTCAGGTTGGGCAGGTTGGCCTCGGCGAGGATCTTCAGCCCCTCCTCGGAGTTGGTGCCGTCGAGGCGCACGACCAGGGGCAGCTTCAGGTCCAGCTGCTGCGAGGCGGTGACGATGCCCTTGGCGATCTCGTCGCAGCGGGTGATGCCGCCGAAGATGTTGAAGAGGATCGCCGTGACCTTCTCATCGGAGGTGATCACGGTCAGCGCGTCGACGATCGCCTCGGCCTTGGAGCCGCCGCCGGCGTCGAGGAAGTTGGCCGGGGCGCCGCCCGCCTGGGCGACGACGTCCAGGGTCGACATGCAGAGCCCGGCGCCGTTGGCGAGGATGCCGACGTTGCCCTCGAGCTTGACGTAGGTGAGGCCCTTCTCCTTCGCCATTGCCTCCTGCGGGTCCTCGGCGGTGTCGGCGATCTCGGCCAGGTCCTGGTGGCGGAAGAGCGCGTTGCCGTCGATCGTCACCTTGGCGTCGAGGGCGACGACCTCGCGGTCGCTGGTGACGATCAGCGGGTTGACCTCGATTAGCGAGGCGTCCTCGGAGCTCGCCACCTCGGCCAGCTTCACCAGCACCTCAGCAGCCTTGTCACGGACGTCCTCGTCGAGCCCGGCGGCGTCGATGATCTCCCGCGCCGCGCCAACCTCGAACTGCCGGGTCGGGTCGATGTGACGGCGCACAAGCGCATCGGGGTCCTCGGCGGCGACGGCCTCGATGTCCATGCCGCCCTTGGCGGAGACCATCGCCAGCAGCTTCTTCTCGCCGCGGTCGAGGATCACCGAGGCGTAGTACTCGGAGGCGATGTCGGAGCCGCCCTCGATCCAGACCTGGTCGACGCGGAAGGGACCCTCGCCGTGCGGCCCGATGATGTCCATGCCGAGGATCGCGTCGGCGTAGGCGCGCGCCTCCTCGGCGTCCTGGGCGATCTTGATCCCGCCGGCCTTGCCACGGCCGCCGATCAGCACCTGCGCCTTGATCGCGCAGGGGTAGCCGATCCGCTCCGCCGCCGCTGCCGCGTCGTCAACCGTCGCGGCGACCTCGCCGCTCGGCACGGCGACGCCGTGTTTGGCGAAAAGCTGCTTGCCCTGATACTCGAGGAGGTCCATGGGTGGAGGTGCGCCCTGCGGCGCGGGCGGCAGACTATCCGACCTTCGCAGCGGCCGAGTTCATGTAGCGCGCCGCCTGCCTTCGGTGCGATTGGCATAATGCGCCGCCGCCATGCCTCTCCCCAGTCTCAAAACCGTCAAATGGGTAACCACCGACTGTTACGGCACCCTGATTGATTGGGAGAAAGGCATCATTGACGCCTGCAAGAAAGAGGCGCAGAAAGACGGCTTCAGCTTCGAAGAGGAGCCCTTCCTGGCCCGCTTCATGGAGGTCCAGGCCGAAATCATGGCCGGCTCCTACGAGCTCTACGCCGAGGTGCTGCGCCGCACGATCGTCAAGGTCGCCGGCGAGCTGGGCTGGGAGATCGAGCCCTCGCGGGCCCAGTTCCTGCCCAACAGCGTCGCCTACTGGCTGCCCTTCCGCGAGTCCAACGCGGCGATGGACCGGCTCGGCAAACGCTACGAGATCGGCATCGTCTCCAACATCGACGACAAACTGCTCGGCATCTCGCGCCGCCACCTGCGCACCGAACTCGACCTCGTCGTCACCGCGCAGCAGGTACGCAGCTACAAGCCCGACCCCGTCCACTTCAAAGAGGCGGCGCGGCGGATCGGCGGCAAGAAAGGCTGGTTGCACATCGGCTGCAACTACACCAATGACGTCGCCCCGCTGCTGAAAATGAACGTGCCGGTCATCTGGGTCAACCGCCACGGCGAGAAACTCGAAGGCCGCAAGGCCCCCAGCGCCACCGTCAAGAACTTCCGCGACGCCGCCAAAAAGCTCGGCGCGTCCTGAGCGATCTCTAGCGTTTCGCAACTTCGGCGCGCGTAGTTGTTTCGACCGTGTAGGTCGCCAACGCGCGGCCGTCGTCTTCATGGATCGAACCGAACACAGCAGGGCAGGACGCGGAATACGGCTGGCCGTCATCGCCGCCGGCCTGCTGGCGCTGCTCTGCCTGCTTGCCACCAGCGGGTTCCGCTCGAGCCCAGCGGCCGCCGCGACGACGCAGCCGCCCAGCTTCGTCGTGATCCAAACCGACGACCAGACCCTCGACGGCCTCTACGCCGCCTTCGGCGAACCAAAGCTGCAGGCGATGCCGAACACGCTGAACCTGATCGCCAAGCGGGGGATGACCTTCAACCGCTACTACTCCTCCTACCCACTCTGCTGCCCCTCGCGAGTCAGCCTGATGACCGGGCGCTACGCCCACAACAACGGGGTCAAGGGCAACATCCAGCCCAACGGCGGCTACTTCGGCTTCTCCTTCCGCGCCGCCTACACCCACAACATCGCCACCTGGCTGCAGGGGGCCGGCTACCGCACGATCCACATCGGCAAGTTCCTCAACGGCTACGGCGACGAACCGTATGACAACGGCACCACCGTGCCGCCCGGCTGGAGCGCCTGGCACACGACCCTGAAGGCCGACACCAACCACTACTTCTACGGCTACACACTCAACAACAACGGCGTAGTCGAAGGCCCCTACGGCGATCCCGGGACCTGGGAACCACGCGAATACACGACCCGCGACGACCTCGGCTGCCCCTTTGCCCCGCTCAACGGCCAGCCCTGCTTCTACGAGACCGACACGCTGACCAACTTCGCCACCCAGGAGCTGCGCGAAACCTCGCTTGAACAGCCCTTCTACCTGCAGCTCGACTACACCGCCCCGCACGGGGACTTCCGCAAGCCGGCGGGCCCGGAGCCGGCGCCGCGCCACTACGACTGGTTCAAGGGCGCGCCGATGCCGCACAACCGCGGCCAGGGCTTCGCCGAGGGCAACGTCTCCGACAAGCCCAGTTTCATCAAGGAAGCCCCCTACCTCTCGCTCAGCGACATCCACACCTACCGCGTCTACTGGGACAAGATGCTGGAGTCGCTGCGCTCGATCGACGACGGGGTCAAACAACTGATGGACACGCTCGGCTCCCTGCACCGGCTGCGCAACACCTACGTCATCTTCACCTCCGACAACGGCTTCTTCTTCGGCGAGCACCGCCTGATCGGCGGCAAGTTCCTCGCCTACGAGCCCGCCACCCACCTGCCCTTCCTGATCCGCGGCCCGCATATCCGCGCCAACACCGAATCGGGCGAGATCGTCGGCAACATCGACATCGCCCCGACGATCCTCGAACTGGCCGGCGTCACGCCCGACAAGAGCGTCGACGGGCGCTCGATGACTCCCTTCTTCAAAGACCCCGAACTGCGCACCCTGCGGCCCTTCCTCTTCGAGTCCTTCGTCGAGACCTCCGACGTCCAGGAGGCCGGGGCGATCGCCGAACCGAGCGACCAGAGCAGCCCCAGGCCGCGCAAGACGAACGCGGCCTCACAGCTGAGCCCCAAGGCACAGCGGGGCGGCGGCGCCACGATCTCGCTGCTCGCGCCGCCCAAGGACTACGAGGGAATTCGCCTCGGTCCCTACAAGTACATCGCCTGGCCGGACGGCGAGAAGGAGCTCTACGACCTCGAAAAAGACCCCTACGAGCTCAACAACCTGGTCCGCATCCCCGACTACTTCCCGGTGCGCAACTTCCTCCACCGCGAACTGACCGAACGGCTCGAGGACTGCGTCGGCCGCGGCTGCAGCGAGGAAGCCGCCGAAATCCCGCTGACCCGGCACGAACGCCAAGAGGTAATCCGCGCGGTCAAGGCGGAACGGCGCGAGAAACAAAAGCAGCAGAAAGAACAGCAGCAGGGCAAACAGCCGAAACGCTGAGCGCTGCCGCTACTTGATCACGGCGAGGACGTCGCCGCTGGAGACCGAGTCGCCCTCGGCGATCTTCAGCTCCTCGACCTTGCCGGCGCGGTGGGCGACGATCTCGTTCTCCATCTTCATCGCCTCGATCACGCAGATCAGGTCGCCCTCGGCAACCTCGGCGCCTTTCTCCACGGCAACTTTGAAGACGGTGCCCTGCAGCGGCGCAGGCAGTGCCTCGCTCGAGGCGCCGCCACCGCCACCGGCCTTGCGCTCGCGCTTTGGCGGCTTCTTGCCGCCGGCTGCCGGGGCTGCCGCCCCACCCGCCGCTGCCTCGCCGATCACCTTGACGTCGAAGAGCTTGCCGGAGACCTCGACCTTGTAGTCGCGGGCCACCAGCTCGGCGCCGTCCTCGGTCTCGGCCGGCGCAGCGGCATCTGCCGGCGCCGTCGTCTTCAGCCACTCGCGATCCTCCATCAGGTCGCGGCAGGTCTCGCCCTTGCGCCACTGCTCGGTGGCGAGCAGCGCCTTGTGGAAGGGGATCAGCGTGGTCAGGCCGCCAACCTCGTACTCGTCGAGCGCCCGCAACATGCGGCGCGTCGCGTGCTCGCGGTCAACGTCCCAGACGATCAGCTTGGCGACCATCGGGTCATACATCGGCGTCACCTCGGAGCCGGCCTCGACGCCGGAATCGACGCGCACACCGGGCCCGGCCGGCTCGCGGTAGGTAGTGATCGCGCCCGGAGCCGGAGCGAACTTCTTGTGGGCCGCCTCGGCGTTGATCCGGCACTCGATTGCCCAACCGCGCAGGTCGACGTCCTCCTGGGCGACCGTGAGCGACTCGCCGGCGGCAACGAGGATCTGCTCGCGGACGATGTCGATGCCGGTGACCATCTCGGTCACGCAGTGCTCGACCTGCACCCGGGTGTTCATCTCCAGGAAGAAGTACTCATCGCCGACCTGCATCCCCTCGATCGTGCCGGCGCCGCGGTAACCGACGGCAGCGGCCGCGTCGGTAGCGATCTTGCCGATCCGCGCCCGCATCTCGGCGTCAACGTGCGGGCCCGGCGCCTCCTCGATCACCTTCTGGTGACGGCGCTGCACCGAGCAGTCGCGCTCACCGAGGTGGATCACGTTGCCGTGGCCATCGGCGAGGACCTGGACCTCGACGTGGCGCGGGTCCTCGAGATAGCGCTCGATGTAGACGCGATCGTCGGAGAAGAACTTCTCGCCTTCGCGGGCCGAGCCCTCGAAGGCCTCCGCGAGGTCGTCGGCAGTCATCGCCACGCGGAAGCCCTTGCCGCCGCCGCCGCCCGCCGCCTTGCAGGCGACCGGGTAGCCGGCTTCCTCGGCCTGGCGCTTGGCCTCCTCGAGGTCCTTGGCAACCTCGGTCGAGCCGGGAACGATCGGCACGCCGGCCTGCTCCATGATCTCGCGCGCCTTCGTCTTCGAGCCCATCGCTTCAATCGCCTCCGGCGGCGGGCCGATCCAGGTGATCCCCGCCTCGTCACAGGCACGGGCCATCTCGGCGTTCTCAGCGAGGAAGCCGTAACCGGGGTGGATCCCTTCGGCGCCCGCCTCCTTGGCCGTCGCGATGATCTTCTCGATGTTGAGGTAGCTCTCGGCCGGGACCGCGGGGCCGATCAGGAAGGCCTCGTCGGCCTCGCGCACGTGCGGGGCGTCGCGGTCGATCTCCGAGTAGACGGCGACCGAGCCGACGCCCATCTCCTTCAGCGTGCGGGCGACGCGGATCGCGATCTCGCCGCGGTTGGCAATGAGAACTTTCTGGAACACGGGGGCGGCACTCTATTAAGGCGGCCCGCGGAATAGGGTCCCGCCATCAATGTTGATTGAGCTTCAATCTCATTCGACGGTTTCCGACGGGCAGCTTGCCCCCGCCGAAGTCGTTGCCCAAGCCTGGGAAGCCGGGGTTACGACCCTGGCTCTCACCGACCACGATGCGGTCGCGGGGGTCGAGGAGGCGGCGGAGGCGGCGGAGGGGTTGGGCGTCGAGCTGGTGCCGGCGATCGAGATGTCCTGCGTGCACGAGTACGCCGAAGACCTGCACGTCTGCGGCTACTGGGTCGACCTGGCAACGATCGGCCCGGTCTGCGAGCGAGCGCAGAAGGAACGGGTCAACCGCGCCGAGGAGATCATCCAGCGGCTGCGCAACTGGGGTTTCGAAGTGAAGCTCGAGGACGCGATCAAGGAGGCCGGCGACGCCCTCTCGATCGGCCGCCCCCACATCGCCAAGGCGGCCGGAGCAACCGGCGACCTCGGTCCTTTCTTCGAGGAGTACCTCGTTCCGGGCGCAAAGGCCTTTGTTCCCCGCCGCTGGCCCACGGCCGAGCAGGCGATCGCCCTGATTCACGAGGCCGGGGGCAGCGCCGTGATCGCCCATCCCTACTGGGACATCGAGGACCCGGACGAGGTCGAGGATCTGATCCGCTCGCTCCGTCCCGACGGCGTCGAGACCTTCTACCCAAGCCACAACGAGGAGCAGACCAAGCACCTCCTGGATCTCTGCGAGGAGCTGAGCCTGATCCCCACCGGCTCATCGGATTACCACGGCCCCACCCACAAGACCTTCGCCAAGTTCGGGGCCTACGACACCTTCGGTCTCGGGGAGCCGCAAGTCCCCGCTCGCCGCGCATAGTTAGGGTTCCCTAACTATGAAGCCAAACGACCCCGTGAGCGAAGGCGCTGCCGGCGCCATCGCCCACCTCAACGAAGACCACGCCGACGCGCTGCTGGAGATGGCACGCGCGCTCGGAGACTGCCCCGACGCAACCGCGGCCCACTGCCTCGATGCCGACATGACCGGGCTTGATCTGGTGGCCCAGGTGAACGGCGACGAGCGACCGGTGCGGGTCGACTACGACGAGCCGATCGAGGAGCCGGCGGGGCTGCGCAAAGCAACCGTGAAGCTCGCTCACCGCGCTCGGGAGATTCTGGGGCAGCAAGCCGCGTAGCCGATCTTAGGCTAGCCTAATTAGGGAAACCTAATTAGGGTGCCCTTAAGGTCGGACGGAAGAAGTCACGCCGGGCACCCGCGAAAGGAGCGGGGCCTTGGTAACCGTGATGAATGTGGTGCAGGTGCACGAGGGGCGTCGGGAGGCGTTCGAGCGTGCCTTCCTCGAGCGTGAGAGCCACGTCCACAAGGCTGAAGGCTTCGTCGGCTTCGAGCTGCTGCGACGTGAGGGTGAGGGCGTGGGCGAGTACGTGGTGCTGAGCCGCTGGGAGAGCGACGAGGCCTTCAAGGCCTGGGTCAACAGCGACCTCTTCAAGATGAGCCATCGCCACGCCGACGGCGAGCTGGCCCACGGCAGCGAAGTGCGCAACTACACGGTGATCGACGCCAAGGTGCCTGCGTGAGGCGAGGCCTGCTGGCAGCGCTGCTGGCGCTCGCCCTCTGTCTTCCGGCGAGCGCCGCGGCGGCGAAGAGCTCGCCGCCGAAGCGGATCGTCGCCCTCACCCCCTTCGCCGCCAACACCCTGGTCAAGCTCGGCGTGACGCCGGTCGGCGTCGGCCAGACCCTGGGCGGCAACGAGCGGCTCTCGCCGAAGCTGAAGGGCGTGCCGGTGCTGCCGCTCTCGCACCCCAATGGCCCCAACCTCGAGCAGCTCGCCTCGCTCGACCCCGACCTCGTCTTCTCCTCCCGCACCTGGGCCAAGGGCAACGAGTCGATGGGTGACCTCGGCATCCGCGTATTGATCCAGGAGCCCTTCCGGCTCAACGGGGCCTTCGCCCAGACGCTCGTGCTCGGCGCGATCGTCGGCCGGCGCGAGCAGGCCAAGGCCCTGGTCGCCTCGATGAAGAAAAGCGTCGCCCAAGCGCAGCGGGAGATCAAAGAGCACCCCACGGTGATGCTGATCCTCGGCGTCGGCCGCACCCCGTTCGTCTTCCTGCCCAACAGCTGGGGTGGCGACCTCGTCACCAAGGCGGGTGGGCAGCTGCTCACCGGCGGGGTCAAATCGAGCTCCGGCTTCGAGCGGATCTCCGACGAAGTCGTGGTCGCCGAAGACCCTGACGTGATCATCGCCGTCCCCCACGCCAACGAGGAGGACATCCCCAGCCTGACCGAATACCTGCGCAACAACCCGGCCTGGTCGACCACCTCGGCCGTGCGCAACGGTCGCATCTACATATCGGTTGACAACTCGCTGCTGCAGGCCGGCACCGACGTCGCCCGGACGATCCGCCAGGTCCGCCGCGTCTATCTCGAGAACTGACTCGCCTTGGCCCGCCGCACCCTCGTCTACGCGGGCCTGCTCGCTGCGCTCGCCGTCGCGGTCGTCACCTCGCTGGCGCTGGGAGCGGTCAAGGTCCCCTTTGCCGAAGTGATCGACATCATCCTCGGCAAGGGGACCGGCGGGCCGCAGCAGCAGATCGTCGAGACGCTGCGGCTGCCGCGCACGGTCGAGGCGCTGATCGTCGGCGCCGCGCTCGGCATCGCCGGCGCGATCCTGCAGGGGGCGCTGGCCAACCCGCTCGCCTCGCCCGACGTGATCGGCGTCACCGGCGGGGCCGGCTTCGGCGCGATCCTGATCATCATCCTCTTCCCCGGCTCGATCGCGCTGCTGCCGGTCGGGGCGCTCGCCTTCGGCCTGCTGGCGGCGGCGCTGGTCTTCGCGATCGCCTGGTCGGGCGCCAACCGCGGCTCGACCGGCAAGGTGATCCTCGCCGGGATCGCGATCCTCTCGCTCTTCACCGCCGCCACCACCGGGCTGCTGGCCGCCTATCCCGAGCGGGCGCCGTCGGCGATCTTCTTCATCGCCGGTGGCCTCACCTCGAGCGGCTGGGACGAGCTGGAGACGATCTGGCCCTACTTCGCGGTCGGCTTCATCTGCGCCGCCTTCCTGATCCGCCCGCTCGACCGGCTGGCACTCGGCGACGACATCGCCGCCTCGCTCGGCTCACGCCCGCACCTGATCCGGCTCGGCGCGGCGGTCGCGGCGGCGCTGCTGGCCGCGGCCTCGGCCGCGATCGCCGGCCTGCTCGGCTTCCTCGGCCTGGTCGTCCCCCACGTCGTGCGGATGGCCGGTGGCACCTCAAGCAACACCTTCGTCGTGCCGGCCTCGGCGCTCGGCGGCGCCACCCTGCTCGCCGCTGGCGACACCCTCGCCCGCACCCTGCGGGCGCCGATCGAGATGCCGGTCGGGCCCTTCATGGTCGTGCTCGGCGTGCCCCTCTTCCTCTGGCTGCTGCGCAAGGCGGTGTGATGGAGCCGGTCGCCAGTCCCGGGGAGGCGCTGCTGGAGGCGCACGGCGTCGAGGTCGAGGTCGGCGGCACGCCGATCCTGCGCGGCGCTGACCTGACACTCGAGCGAGGGCGGCTCGTCGCAATCGTCGGCCCCAACGGCGCCGGCAAGTCGACCCTGGTGCGCGCCGTCTCCGGCCTGCAGTCGATGTCCGCCGGCGACGTGCACTGGTCGGGGCGCGAGATCAGCACGATGCGCGGCCGCGAGCTGGCCCGCGCCCGCGCCTTCGTCCCCCAGCGGATGCCGGTGCCGGCGGGCGTCAGCGTTCGCGAAGCGGTGACGATCGGCCGCTCCTCCCACCTGCGACCACTGCGGCGCCTCAGCGCCGAGGACCTCGGTGGAATCGAGCGGGCGCTGGAACGTGCCCGGGTCACCCGCTTCGCCGATCGACCGCTGACGACCCTTTCCGGCGGCGAGCTGCAGCGGGTGCAGATCGCGATCGGGCTGGCCCAGGAGGCACCGGTGCTGATCGCCGACGAGCCAACCTCGCAGCTCGACCTCGGGGCCACGATCGGGGTCGCCTCGCTGCTCCGCGACCTCGTCGCCGATGGCCTCACGGTGCTGCTGGTCGTCCACGACCTCGCCCTCGCCGCCGCGGTCGCCGACACCGCGGTCGTCGTCTCCGAGGGGCGCACGATCGCCGCCGGCAGACCGACCGAGGTGCTCGGTGCCGAGCGGCTGGCCGCGACCTGGGGCGCCGACGCCCGCCTCACCGAGCACGAAGGGCGTACCGCTCTTCACGTTGCCTGGACCGCATCGCTGAGCGAAGAGCGGACCGCAGGCTAATTCCGACGATGTTAGTGTGGATTTATTAGGTCTCCCTAACTTTGGGAGAAAACGAGAACGTCGCACGTGCCGGTGCGCGCAGAGCACAAGGAGGCTCCTTCAGTGATGAGTTCCGAAGATTTGAACTTCGAGTGGGCAGGCAGGGCGCTGATCGCCTTCGCCGCGGCGATCATGCTGGTCGCCCTGCTCACCACCGGCACGGCGCAGGCGGCTCCCGCCAGCGGTGAGGTGACGCTGACGCTCAAGGCAAACAGCGGCCTCGCCGGCAAGCAGGGCAAAGCGCAGAACGCGGCCCTGCCGGTCACCGACCTCGAGCTGCTCGCCGCGGCGACGCTGCACACGAGCGGCAAGCTGAAGCTGGCCAACGGCAAAAGGAGTGCCACGCTGCGCGAGCTGATCGTGCAGAGCGCCGGCGATCAGACCGCGGTCAGCGCCAAGCTGGGCAAACGCCGCCTGATCGTCTTCCGCGCGCAGGGGAAGGCCGAGATCGGCAAGTCCTCGGCGACGCTGGGCAAGGCGCCGCTCTCGCTGACCGGCAAAGGCGCCGACGAGCTCGCTCAGCGCCTCGGCCTCGACTCGCTGGCCGCCGGACGCGTCGGGACGCTCGGCTTCGCGGCCGCGCTGCCCGTCGCCGACGAGCCCAAAGGCCAGCCGGAGGAGCAGAAAAAAGCCGCTCCCGAAGGGATCGTCGACCCCTACGCGTCGCAGTGCGCGCTGAGCGTCACGGAGAAAATCGCAGGCTCGGCTGCCGCTGCGGCGCCCTCGCCCAACCTGACCAGCCCGGTCAACCTCAGCAGTGGCAAGATCGACTGGGGCTTCAAGAGCAGCTTCCGCAGCTACGTCTTCTTCTCAGGCGGGGCGCTGGTGCCGATCGCGCCGGCCGAAGTTCTCAACCCGCCGCTGCCCGCGCCGCAGACGGGGAGCTTCCGCTTCCCTGCCGACGGTGGCAACTACGTGGTCAACGATCCGGGCGACAGCAGCGACGACCAGGCGATCGTCGACGGGGCCGGCGAGGTGGTGCTCTGCAACGCACCGCACGGCTTCCGCATCGTGCTCTCCAACCCGACGGTGACGATCGACGGCGAGGACTCGCGCCTCACGGTCGACGTCGATACGAACGTCAGCGGGGTCTGGACGCCGACCCAGCGGGTCGATCTGGCGACGCTGGACACCGACGCCGCCAGCCCCTTCTACAACGAAGACGCCAAGACGGTGACCTGGTCGGGACTGCCGACGAGCCTCACCGAGGCCGGTGAGGAAGCGCTCGACCTCTGCAACCCGATGAATCCGGGTCCCTGTGAATACGAAGAGGGCGATTCGCTCGATGCGCTGACCCTCGAGCTGAAGACGGACACAGCCGTCGCCTGGCCGTTCGGCGCCGGCTGCACGCTGGGCATTCCGGCGACCGCCTCGAGTTGGCCGGCAGCTCCCGCTGCGCTGGCCGCGCTGCCGGCTCTGACCGCGCCCGAGCCGGTCACCACCGGCGCAATCAACTGGGGCGTGCGCAACAGCCTGCGCAAAACGGTGAACGAAAACGGCGTTTTCAACCTCTCCGGCGGAGCCACGCGCAGCGATCCGACCAGTATGGAAGGGGCCGGGAAGTTCTTCACCTGGCCCAGCAGCTCGGGCACGTACGAGTCCGGCACCCCCGGCAGACTCGTCCTGCACGGCGGCGGCAGCGTCGGCCTCTGCAACACGGCCCACGGCTTCGGCACCGTGCTCTCCAACCCGACCGTGGTCATCGACGGCGCCAAATCGCGGATAGCGATGAACGTCGCGACTCGCCTCGGCAGCTCCTGGACGAGTGGCCGCGTCGATCTCGTCGATGTCGCAACCGGCGGCGTCGAAAAGACGACTACCGCCGGGCCCGGTTCTGGTGAGGAGACGATCACCTGGACGTTCCCGGATCTCGGCACCGACAACGCACCAGGTGGCGGTGACGACGACACCGACTCGGCGAACAGCTCGGTGAAGCTGGCCGCCGGTGGCACCAGCGCCCTCAACCTGCTGGGCGGCTCCTACAAAACGGTGGGCACCGCGCTGAACAAGCTCAGCGTCTCGATCGTCCACCCGGAGCCGATCCCCTAGCCGATGCGCAGCGTGAGCAAGATCCTCGTAGCGCTCGCGCTGGCGTCTGCCCTCGCCGCGCCCGCAACCGCGGGCGCGGCAGGGCCGACCGGTAACACGACGCTGGTCCTCGGCAAGGGCCAGGCCGAGCAACTCGACCAGCGGGGCATCGCCTTCGCCGGTGTCGGCGGCGCCGACACAACCGGACGGGAGACCCGCCTGCAGATCTCCGGCGGGGTGATCGACACCGCCGGCGCTCGGCTCTCGCACAGCGGTGCGCTTCGCATCGCCAGCGGCTCGGGACGTTCCCGGCGGGTCGTCAGGCTTGCGGCGCCCCAGCTCGAGCTCACCCCCCAGCGCTCGTTCCTCAGCGCCAAGCTGGCGGGCAAGCGGCGGGCGGTCTTCGATCTCAAGCTGAAGCCGGGCACCCTGGCGATCGACCCCGTGAAGAGCTCGCTGCAGGTGCACAAGGCGCAGCTGGTCTGGAACCGCGCCTCACGCCGGGTGATCGCCGGGCGACTCGGCGCTCAGCTGCCCCGCGGAGTGCTGGGCGCGTTGCGCTCGAGCGCCGCGACGCTCGGCAGCGGGGCCGACGAAAGGGGCTCGCCGAGCAGCGAACCGCCCCTGCTCGCCCGCCCCGCCAGCGCGATCGACGTCAGCGGCGCGACGCTGACCTGGCACGTTCGGGACTCCTGGATCCGCTACTCCAACTCGGAGGTCGCACCGCAGGCGATCGAGGGCGCAACGGCGCGGCCCGCGATCCCCGAGAGCAGCCATCCCTGCCCCGACCGACCCGCCGAAACCGCGCCGACGCTCGTCTACTCCTACTCCTTCCCCTTCGCCAACGGCTGGTATGACCCGCCAACCGGCACCACCGCCCTCTACCAGTCCGGCGGGATCCGCTTCAGCTACCCCTCGCGCGGCATCGACCTGACGATGCGCAACCCGGAGATCGAGATCAACGGGGCCGCCTCGCGGGTAATCCTGCGGCTGGGCCACAACGACGGCGCGGATCCCCGCTCGCCCTTCCTCTCCCTCGCGGTCGGCGCGCCGCCGGTCGAGAGCCCGCCCGGCACCTTCACCTACTCGGCACCGGTACGCAGTGCGATCACCGCCGAGGGCCGCACTGCGTTCGGCAGCTTCGGCAGCATCTACAGCCCACCCAATGACGGATTCGGATGCTTCGCGATCTCCTTCACGACGGGCTGAGCGCGAGGCGCTCGGCCCTCGCCGGGCTGCTTGCCCTGGCGCTGAGCCTGGCGTTCGCCGGCGGCGTGCGCGCAGACGATGCCCAGATCACCGTGATCTCGCCGGGGGGCGGGCAGCAGACGCTCTCCCTCGTCGCGCTCGTGGGTAGGGAAGACGTCGTCGCTCGCAGCTACCCGCTGCGCGCCGAAGGGGGCGAGAGCAGCATCACCGTGACCGGCTTCTCGCTGGCGGCGATCCTCGAAGCCGCCGGTGCGGACCCCTTCGGCTTCTCCTATCTGGAGGTGCAGCGTCCCGCCGGCGGCGCGGTCCTGCTCAGTCGCCACCAGGCACTCGACGACGGCGCCTTCGCCGACGGCCCGGCGGTGATCTACGCGACGGCCGCGGGCACCGGCTTCCTCCGCCCGAGCACCGGCGGGGACGACCTCAACGCGAGCGACTCGTTTGAGGCACCGCAAGGGGTGACGGTGGCGTTGTACAAGGGATCCCCCCTGCGCGTGCGGGCGCGCGCCTCGACCCATCGCACCGAAGTCGGGAAGGCAATCGCCTTCAGCGCGATCGTCGACCGCGCCGGCTCGGGCGAGCAGCTCGAATACTCCTGGTACTTCGACGATGGCGACTCAGCTTCCGGCGCCACCGCCCGTCACAGCTTCGCCAAGCGCGGCAGCTATGACGTGGTGGTCGGCGTCACGACTCCGGGCGATAGAGCCGGGACCTCGGCCGTGGTGACAATCCAGGTCGGGGCACCGCTCTCCGGACCGGACCGCAAGGGGGGTGGGCGCAGTCATGAGGCGACGGCGCCCGATCACGGCGCCGTCGCCGGCACGCGCGGCGCCGTGCCCCCTGGTTCGGGTGGTGGGAGGGGCGTCGGTGGTACCCCGGCGGACACGCGGCCGAAGGCCGCGTTGAGCGTCCGCCGGGGTACCACCGACGCCCCACTGCACAAGACGAAGCGGGGGCACGGAGCCGGGGAGACCGTCGTCGGCGAGCTTGTGAGTACTACGACGCCGGTCGGTGCTGTGAAGCCGGATGCTCCGGGCGCCAGGACGGGGCAGCTCAGCGCCGGTGGAGGAGGCGGTGGGTTGCCGGGCGTGGCTCTCGGCCTGCTCGTCACCGCCGGACTGCTCGGTCTCGGCGCACTCGCAGAGATCAGGAGCCTCCACTCGTGAGCGTCGAGCAGCTTCTCTTCGATATCTCTGAGGCGCTGGAGGTGCCGGTGCTGGTCCTCGCCGTTGTGGCGCTGGTGGTCGTGGTCGTCGAAGCAGGCGCGCTGCTGGCCGAGCTGCGGCGGCGGCGCGGGCGCAGCGTCTGGCAGCTGGAGAACGCCGTTGCCGAGTGCCAGGGCCGGCTCGCTGCCGGCTCGCGTCCCGAGGCGCTGGTGGCGCTGCTCGGCGTCGCTCGCAACCAGGCGATGGAAGAGGTCCTCGGGGAAGTGCTGGAGCAGGTCGGCCGCCCCGACGCCGAACAGCGGATCGCCAAGCGCCTCGCCGAGTACGACTACCGCTCGCTGCGCCGCCTCGAGCGCACCCGCATCCTCGTCCGCATGGGCCCGGCCCTCGGCCTGATGGGCACCTTGATCCCGCTCTCCCCGGCCCTCGCCGGGCTCGCCGACGGCGACGTCGCCACCCTCACCGACAACCTCCGCGTCGCCTTCAGCGTCACCGTCGCCGGCCTCCTGATCGGCGCCATCGCCTTCGCCATCTCCCTGGTCCGCGACCGCCTCTACGCCCAGGACTACTCCGACGTGGAGTACATCGCCGCCACCCTCACCACCCCCACCGGCAACGGCATCCCCGCCACCCAGCACAGCCACTGGGCCGTAGCCCCATGAAGGTCACCCCCCGCGCCAGAGCCCGCGACGACCGCGCCGGCGACCCCCTGGACGGCCTGGTCAACCTCTTCGACCTCGGCATAGTCCTCTCCGTCGCCTTCCTCCTAGCCGCCCTCTCCTCCCTGGACCTGACCTCGGCCCTGACCTCCAAGTCGAAGGCAGAGCAACCAACCCGCCCAGCCGACGCCGTGGTCGCAAACAAAGACCAACGCGTCAAGCAGGTCCAGCTCAAACCCAACGAGCGAGTCATCGGCCAGGGCAAACCCCTAGGCACCGTCTACCGCCTAGCCGACGGCCGCACCGTCCTAGTCCCCAACAAGCCTTAGCTAGCCCCCACCGCTTCCGGTGCGCTTAATGCACGCTGGCGGTGCATAAGGCGCACCGGAGCAGCCGCGCCGCTCGCGTCAGACAAGCTGCGCGAGAGACCGGCGGTTGCGGTTACCCGTCTAGAACGTGAAAGGGAGGGGCGCTGACCCCTCCCGTGCGCTTGAACTAAGCGGTAACCGCAGCCGCCGGAATCAAGTCCCGCGACTCCAAGTAGTCGAGCAGCTTCTGCGCCGACTCCTCAGGAGTCTCGTTCTCGGTGTCGCAGACCCAAGCCGGGTTCTCCGGAATCTCGTAAGGATCGGAGACGCCGGTGAATTCCTTGATCTCACCCGAGAACGCCTTGGCGTAGAGCCCCTTGACGTCGCGCTCGGCGCAGGTGTCGACCGACGCCTTGACGTAGACCTCGATGAAGCGGTCGCCCATCAGCTCGTGCGCCTCGTCGCGGATCTCGGCGTAGGGGGAGATCGCCGCGGTGATCACCGGCACGCCGTTGCGGCTGAGCAGGTCAGCGACGAAGGCGATACGGCGGATGTTGATGTCGCGGTCCTCCTTCGAAAAGCCGAGGCCCTTCGAGAGGTTTTCGCGCACCACGTCGCCGTCGAGGATCTCAAGCTTGGAGCCGCGCGCACGCAGCTCGGTCTCGAGCAGCCCGGAAATGGTCGTCTTGCCGGCACCGGAAAGCCCGGTGAACCAGAGGGTGAAGCCCTTCTCGCCTGCCATGCTCGTTCAGTCCTCCTTGTAAGCGTCGATCAGGATGTCGGCGACCTCGTCACGCGAGAACTCGTGCGGCGGCCTTTCGCCGTTGCCGAGCATTTCGCGGACCTTGGTTCCGGAAAGGAAGAGGCGCGCCTCTTGGTCATGCGGACAGGTCTTGTTCGAAGCAAGGCCCTCGCACTCGTTGCACCAGAAGGTGTGCTCGAACATCAGCGGCTCGATGCCGAGCTCGTCGATGTCGATCGTGTCGAAGATCTTCTGCGCGTCGTAGGTGCCGTAGTAGTCACCGGCACCGGCGTGGTCGCGGCCGACGATGAAGTGCGTGGCGCCGTAGTTGCGGCGGACGATCGCGTGCAGGACCGCCTCGCGCGGGCCGGCGTAGTGCATCTTTGCCGGCTTCACACCCAGCACCACCCGGTCGTTCGGGTAGTAGTTCTCCATCAGCACCTCGTAGCAGCGCATCCGCACGTCGGCGGGGATGTCACCGGCCTTGGTCTTGCCGATCAGCGGGTGGATGAAGAGCCCGTCGCAGGTCTCCAGTGCCGCCTTGGTCAGGTACTCGTGGGCGCGGTGGATCGGGTTACGGGTCTGGAAGGCGACGATCTTCTTCCAGCCACGCGCCTCAAAGTCGGCCTTGTGCTCCGCCGCCGTCTTGTAGCGGCGCATAAAGGCCTCCTCGTGGTCCGGCAGCGCGTCGACCTCGACCGCGCCGGCGAGCATCCGGTTGCCCTCTGCATAGATCGCGGCGACGCCGGGGTGGTCCTCGTCGGTGGTGCCGTAGACCTGCTCGGCCTCGCGCTTGACGTCGCGCTCCCAGATCTCCTCGACCTTGAGTCGGCCCAGAGCCTTGCCTTCGTCGCTGGAGAGGGCGATGACGTCGCCGACCTCGCACTCGAGGTCGCTCGCCAGGGTGATCGGGATCGGCCAGTAGTCACCGCCGGTCGTGCGCATCTCAGAACAGACGCGCTCCCAGTCGGCGGAGCCCTGGAAGCCGGTCAGCGGCGCGAAGCCGCCGTTGCCGATCATCTCGAAGTCGGCGGTATGGCGCTCGTCAAGTGTCAGGGAAAGCTCAGTCATCGTCTCGCTCATGCGTTGAATCTCACCAATCGGTCGGGGAAAGGGTTACGAAAAAAGGGGTTATCTCAGGCGCGTGGCGCCGCTAGTTGATCCCGCACTCGGACTTTTCGAGCCCCGCCCAGCGGCCGTCGCGAGACGAACCGCCCACGCCGACCGGCTTTGTGCAGTGGGTGCAGCCGATCGAGGGATAGCCCTGATCGTGGAGCGGGTTGTACGGGAGGTCGTGCTCATGGATGTAGTTCCAGACATCGCGCTCGGTCCAGTCCGCGAGCGGGTTGAGCTTCCAGAGCTCAAAGCGCTTGTCCCAGCCGAACTTCGGAGTGTTGGCGCGGCTGGCTGAGTCCTCACGGCGGACGCCGGCGAGCCAGCAGTCTACGGAAGAAAGCGCCCTGCGCATCGGCTCAACCTTGCGCAAACCGCAGCAGGCGTCGGGATCGCGGTTCCAGAGCTCGTCGCCGTGCTGGGCCGCCTGCTCCTCCAAGGTCAAGTTGTGAAAGCGGTCGAACTCGATCCCCAGCGACTCGGCGAGACGGTCACGCGTCTCATACGTCTCCGGGAAGAGAACGTCGGTATCGAGGTAGAAGAAGCGCGCCTGCGGGTTGACCTTGGTCGCCAGGTGAGCGGTCACCGAGCTCGTTTTCTGGAACGAGCAGGCGATGTAGTGGTTCTCGCCAAAGGTCTCGAACATCCACTCGATCGTCTGCTCGGCCGAGCGGTCCTCGAGCTCGGCGGCGATCGCCTCCGGATCAGAAATGGCGGCTGGAGCGGCAACAGGGTTCATATCGCGCACTCGCCCTCGCCCCTCTCGACCTTGTAGGGGCTGGACCGGTTCCAGTCGATGAACTGCTGCATGGTCTCGAGGCTGAACTCCGCCGGCATCGTCAGCTCCTTGACCTCTGCTTCGAAGCGCTCGGCGCCGATCCGCTCGGCGAAGTCGTTGAACTCCTCGGCCTCGCCGGAGCGCTCTGCCTCGTACATGCGGATCCAGCGCTCGACCGCCTCGGGCACGCGCTTGGCGGGCAGGCGGGACTTCAGCCGCGTGCCGAAGACGACCTCGCCGCCCTCGTAGCGACCACCGATGTGCGGGATGTAAGCGGGGATCTGGCGGCCGCCGACCTTCAGCGAGGCGCCGTAGAAGCCGATGTTGGCGATGTGGTGCTGGCTGCAGCCGTTCGGGCAGCCGCTCATCTTGATGTGGATCTTGCGGGTCAGATCGTCGGTGATCTCCATCGCCTGGAGACGCTCCTTGATCGCCCGGTTGAGGCCCATCGAGCTGGTAATGCCCATCTTGCAGCTGTCGGTGCCGGGGCAGCTGACGACGTCGGTGATCTCGTCGGCGCCGGCCTCGTCGAGGCCGAGCTCGCCGAGCCGCTGCCAGAGGTCGTAGAGCGCCTCGTCGCGGACCCAGCGCAGAACCAGGTTCTGCTGCACGGTGCTGCGGGCGTAGCCGCCGGTGAACTCGCGCATGATCGCGGCCAAGCCGCGGAACTGCTCCGGGGTCAGGTCACCGCGCTCGATCTTCACCTCGACCGCGGAGAAGCCCTCCTGGCGCTGCGCCTGCACGTTGCCCTCGACGAAGCGGTCGAACTGGGAGCGGTCGCCGTTGGGCGAGGCCGCGGCCGGCGGCACCGCCGGAGCGTTGGCCTGCTCGTCGTCCTCGAAGCGCAGGCGCTCGACCAGCTCGGCGTCGAAGTTCCTTTCGGCGACCCAGTCGCCCTCGAGCTCCTCATCGACCTGCTCGCGGAAGGCGTCGATGCCGATCTTGTCGATCAGGACCTTGATCCGGGCGCGGGCGCGGTTGACGCGCAGCCACTCCTGGCGATCGAAGATGCGCAGCGCGGCCTCGGAGACCTTGAGGTAGTCGCCGTTGTCAGCCTCGACGAAGTCGTAGAGCGTCGGCGCGACGCGGGCCATGATCGAGGTGCCGCCGCCGACCCGGACCTCGAACCCCTTCACCCCGTCGCGTTCGCGCGAGAGGAAGGCGATGTCGTGGATGCCGGTGATCGCGCGGTCCTCGTCGGAGCCGCTGAAGGCGGTCTTGATCTTGCGCGGCATCAGCTGCGTCGTCGGGTGACGGACGAAGTAGCGGGCGTAGGCGCCGGCGTACGGCGTCGGGTCGAAGATCTCGTCGGGGGCGACGCCGGCCCAGGGGTCGCCGGTGACGTTGCGCACCGTGTTGCCGCAACCCTCGCGCGAGGAGAGGTCGGCCTCGGCGATCTCGCGCAGCAGCGACTCCATGTCGCGCAGCGGGATGTGATGGATCTGGATGTTCTGCCGCGTCGTGATGTGGCCCTTGTTCAGCGGCGCGTACTTCTCGACCACGCTGGCGAAGGCCTCCATCTGTTGCGGGGTGACGCCGCCGAAGGGAAGCTTGACCCGCACCATCTGCACGTCGGGCTGGCGCTGGCCGTAGACGCCCTGCTTGAGGCGGAAGCCGATGAACTCGTCTTCGGCGATCTGTCCGGCGAGGAAAGTCTCGGCTTCGTTTTCGAAGTCGTCGAACTCGCGCTCGATGATCGGGATGATGTGGCCGGGGACGTTGCGATAGGTCTCCGGGTTCTCCAAGGTGCCGGTGCGGCCCTTGCCCCGCTGCTCCTTCTGTTGGTCTACGGCTACCTCCACAGAGTGGAAAATAGCAAAACCTGACAGGGATTAGGGTATTTAGGGCTTGGTCAGCTCTGGAGGCAGCTTCTTGCGGGCGTGAAGGATCGCTGCGGCCTCGCCCGACTCGGCCACCGCGCCACCCTCCGGGACGAGCGGCAGACCCGCCTCGGACCAGCCGACGATCCCCTCGCTGAGCTTCGCCGCGTCGTAGCCGGCAGCAGCCAGCGCCTCGGCCGCCATCGTCGAGCGGTTGCCGCCGCGGCAGTAGAGAACAACGGGCCGATCCTTGTCGATCTCCCCCGTCCGCTCGGCCAGCTCCGCCAGCGGCAGGTGGGCAGCGCCCTCGATCCGCCCCATCTCCCACTCATGATCGGCGCGCACGTCAATCAGCTGCGCGCCCTCGTCCACCATCTTCTGCGCCTCCTCGCGGGAGACCTCGCGAATCTCGTCACTCATCAGTCGATATCCGTTCCCTCGATCAGGAAGGCGACGCGCACGTGGGCGCGGTACTCGTCCAGGTTCTCGCCGCGGATCCCGGTCGAGACGATGTCGACCGCGCGGATGTTGCGCAGCGTGCCCTGCGCCTGTCCAAGCGCCTGGCGCGCAGCGTCGTCGGTCGACGTTTTCGAACTGCCGACCAACTCGATGATCTTCACGACGGCCATCTCTCTCCTCCTTCTGAATCCTCGACTGTGCCCTTGGCGCTGACTCCCTCGAGCAGCGCGGCCCGCTGCCACGGGCTGACGGTGTCCGCCTCCAAGGCGGGCGCCGGCGCCGTCTCCGCGCGAAACCGCTCGATTGCCGCCGCGATCGCGGCGGCCTCGTCCTCGCTCGGAATCCGGCCCATGCCCGAAGCCTAGATGACTGCTTCAGCCAGCCGCGCGCTTGGTCCGGCCCAACGACAAACGACCCGGGCCGACGAGGGAGGCGTCGAACCCGGGTCAATGTTTGCTGGTCGCCGTCGGAAGGGGACCGACGGCAGGGGGGTAGCCGGCAGGGATCCGGCTGTGCCGCTGCGGCATCTTTGGGCCGCCCACATAAAAACATAGCCCTACGCAAAAATCAAGTCCCAATCTAAAATTTCTTCAAAATCTGGCTGGCAGCCTTGTCTTTCGAAAGAATCGCTCCTACTATAGATCGCTCTGAGAGATTCGAGCATCCACGAAGGCAGCGAGATGGCCGGCTATGGTCCGGTCGCGATGGTTCGGACGCCGTGGGGGGACGCAGGCACGTTGCGCGATCGCAAGCTCCAGCCGGGGCGGCGCTTGCCACCCGAGGAGGTCGCCCGCAACCAGCAGGAGCGCCTCTTCGCCGCCCTGGTCGCCGTCGTCGCCGAGAAGGGCTACGAGGGGACCCGGGTCGAGGACCTGCTCGAACTCTCCGGGGTCTCGCGCAGCGCCTTCTACGCGCACTTCAGCGACAAGGAGGAGTGCCTGCTCGCCGCCCTGCACGCCTTCGTCGGGCCGACCGTCGGCGCGATCTTCGCCGACGGCGGGCCGCCGCCGGACGAAGTGCGCGCCCGCCAGGCCTTTGACGCCTTCATCAACCTGATCGTCGAACAGGCCGCGGCGGCGCGGATGTGCCTGGTCGAGATCTACGCCGCCGGCCCGCGCGCGATCGAAGAGATCGACCGCACCACCGATGGCGTGCAGGCGTTCCTCTCCGCCACCCTGGAGCAGGTCCCCGGCCGCCAGGACATGCCGCCCGAGATCGTGCGGGCGATGGTCGGCGGGGTGCGCAAGGTGATCCACAGCCGCCTCTACCGCCACGAAGAGGAGGAGCTGATCGAGCTGATCCCGCAGATGTGGGACTGGTTTGCGGCCTACGAGCCGCCGCCGGAGCCGTTGCGCAGGCCGCGCAGCCGGGCCGCGCAGAACGGTGGGCCGCCCAACGGCTACGACCCGGCCGAACGAATCCTGCGGGCGCTTGCCTCGGTCGTCGCCGAGAAGGGCTACCCAGCGATGACGATCGGTGACATCGCCGCCCGCGCCTCGATCTCGCTCTCGACCTTCTACGCCAACTTCGCCGACAAGGAGGAGGCGATGCTGGCCGCCGTTGACACCGGCTCCGCCCAGATGCTGGCGACGACGCTGCCGGCCTTCCGCCGCGCCCCCGACTGGCCGCACGCGGTGCGCGGCGCCTTCGGCGCGATGTTCGCCTTCTGCGCTGCCGAGCCCGAGTACACGACCCTCGGCGCGGTCGACGTCTACGCCGCCGGCCGCCGAGCGCTTGAACAGCGCGACGAGGTGATGAAGACGATGGAGGCCCTGCTCGTCCCCGGCTACCAGCTGAAGCCGGAGGTGAGCCCGATCGCCGCCGAGGCGATCGGCGGCGCGATCTACTCGATGATCTACGACCAGATCAAACGCGGTGGCGCCGAGAACATGCAGGAGGTCGCCCCGCTCGCCACCTACATCACCCTGGCGCCCTTCATCGGCGCCGCGGAAGCCTGCACCGTCGCCAACGGCGACGGCCGCGGCCGCTAGCGAGGCCCGCGGAACGCTCTAGTTCTCGTCGGCGTTGCCGAGGCCGTCAACAGGACGGCCGTGTTTGGTGATCGCGCAGAGCGAGGTGCTGGGGTCAAAGGGATCGGTTAGGGCGCGGCCCTCGGAGGTGCCGCGGATCGGGCGCCCCGGCTTGGTTGGACCGCCGCCACCGCACTGGACCGAGAAGTCGCGGGTGCCGTCGCGGGCGTCGATCACGTCATCGCCACCACCACCGTAGAACCAGTCGGAGCCGGGTTGGCCGAGGATCGCGTTGGGCCGGGCGTCCCCGATCAGGATGTCCCAGTCGAAGGAGCCCTCCATGTCCTCGTTGGTCGGCGAGAGGTGGACTTTGTCGCAACCCGGGATCGCGTCGATCCAAGCGGCGTGGGCGGGGAAGGAGACGTGCAGGATGCCGGGGTGTGAGGGGGTCTCGGCGAAGGAGGCGTCGTCGCGGCCGGGGCCGCCGACCAGGGCGCCGCCAGCACAACCGCTGCCCGCGGCGAGCAGGTCGCCGTCCTCTTCGCCGTAGAGGAAGGTCGGTCCGGGCCGGCTGCCGATCAGGCCGTCGGCCCCGGCACCGCCGTAGAGCTTGTCGGCGCCGAAGCCGCCCTCGATCAGGTCGTCCTCATCGCCACCGCGGATCGTGTCGTTGCCGAGCCCGCCGGCGAGGCGCACGTTCTGGGCACCGGCGACGGAGCCTTCGATCGTGAGGCTGTCGCGGCCGGGGCCGAGATCCGCCATCAGCCAACGAGCCGGCCCTTCGGTTGGACAGCTCGCCTGGGTGGGGCTGACGCGCCCGCAACCCGGGCCGATCGCGATCGGCTTCGCGGCGGTGATCCCGAAGGTCGAGACGGCTTCGTTGAAGGCGACCACGAATTGGTCGCGACCGTCGCCGCCGATCAACTGCAGCCCGCCACCGCCACCTGACATCGGATCGACGTCGACGTAAGCGGACGCGTTCAGCTTCGCTTCGCGGCCGCAGGACACGGTCTGTCCCTTGGCACCGTTGCAGCCGTCGGTTCCCTGGCCGCCGACCAGGCTGTCCTTGCCACCACCGCCGCGGATCACGTCGTCGCCGGCCCCGCCGTCGATCACGTTGGCTTGGCCGTTGCCGACGAGGATGTCGTCGAAAGCCGAGCCTTCGAGGTTCTCGACCCGGAAGAGGCGGTCGTGTCCGTCGCCCTTGGCCCGGTGCTTGGCTAGCGAGACCTTTACTCCACCGCTCTGGCCGGCGGCGACGTCGGTGGCGAAGGAGGCGATGTCGCCCTTGCCCGGCCCACCGTCGATGCGGTCGTAGCCGTAGTCGCCGTGGACGAAGTCGAAATCGCCGGGACCGCCGTTGATCGTGTCGATGCCAAGGCTGCCGGCAACTTCGTCGGCGTCGCCGGGGCCGCCGGTCAGCTTGTCGTCGCCGAGGTCGCCGATCACCCGGTCATCAGCTCCGGCGCCGCCGTCGGCGATGTCGTTGCCGCGGCCACCGTGGACCAGGTCGGCGCCGGGACCGCCGCAGAGCAGGTCGTTGCCGAGGCTGCCGGTGATCGTGTCGTCGCCGTCCCCGCCCCAGATCACGTCGCGCTCGGGAGTTCCCAGCAGAACGTCGTCGCCGTCGGTGCCAACGATCTTCGCCAGCCGCCCGTGACAGCGCGCGTCTTCTTCCGACGGCGCGGCCGCCGCCAGGAAAGACGCGAGCAGGAAGACGAGAGCCAGCGGTAGGAGGAGCTTTCTCATTGCGACTGAACCCTATTTGGGCCCTCGGCCACTCGCTCAGGCGCTGCGGATCAGCTTCTTGTTGACGAACTCGTCAATGCCGTAGCGACCCAGCTCGCGACCGAAGCCCGAGCGCTTGAAGCCGCCGAAGGGCAGCTCTGGGCTGTCGGCCCCGACCAGGTTGACGTAGACCATCCCCGCTTCGATCTTGTCGGCAACCCGCTCGCCCTGCTCGGCGTCTGTCGTCATCACATAGGAGCCGAGCCCGAACGGCGTCTGGTTGGCAAGCTCAACCGCCTCATCCTCGGAGCCGACCCGGTAGACCTGGGCGACCGGGCCGAAGAACTCTTCCTGGGAGGCTTCGGCGCCCGGCTCGATCCCGGTGAGGATCGTCGGCTCGAAGAAGTTGCCATCGCGGCTTCCACCGGCGACGATCTCGGCACCACCGTCGACAGCCCGCCTGACCTGGTCCTCGAGCCGGTCGGCCGCGGTCTCGGAGGAGAGTGGGCCGACAGCGGTGTCCTCAGAGGTCGGGTCGCCCGGTGCCGAGGCAGTCAGGGCGGCCTTGAACTTCTCCAGGAACTCGTCGTAGAGCTGGTCGACGACGATGAACCGCTTGGCCGCGTTGCAGGACTGGCCGGCATTGTCGAGCCGCGCTTCCGCGGCCGCGCTCGCCGCCGCCTCGAGGTCGTCGGAGCCAAGCAGGATGAACGGATCCGAGCCGCCCAGCTCGAGCACGACCTTCTTCAGGTTGCGGCCGGCAACCTCGGCGACCGCCGCGCCGGCCCGCTCCGAGCCCGTAACCGAGACGCCGTGCACGCGAGGATCGGCGATCACCGAGCTGATCTGCTCGTTACTGGCGTAGATGTTCTCGTAGGCGCCCTCGGGGAAGCCGGCGTCATCGAAGACCTGCTGTATGGCCTCGGCCGATTCCGGGCACTGCGGAGCGTGCTTGAGCAGGATCGGGTTGCCGATCACCAGATTCGGGGCGGCGAAGCGAGCCACCTGGTAGTAGGGGAAGTTCCAGGGCATGATCCCGAGCAGGACGCCGAAGGCACTGCGGCGAACCACCGCCGTGCCCTCGCCGCCGAGCAGCGCGATCGGCTCATCCGCCATCAGCTCCTCGGCTTTGTCGGCGTAGTAGGCGTAGATCTCGACCGCGAAGTCGACCTCGCCGAGCGCCTGCTCGACCGGCTTGCCCATCTCGCGGCCGATGATCTCGGCCAGCTTCTCGCGCCGCTCGCCGTGCAGCTCGCCGACCCTGCGGATCAGTCCCGCCCGCTCGGCGACTGTGGTCGAGGCAGTCCAGCCCCTGTAGGCGGCGTCGGCCCTCGCGATCACCGCGTCCAAGTCGACGTCGCTTATCTCCTCGTACTCCTTGACCTTCTCGCCGGTGGCAGGGTTGACGACCGCGTAGGTGCTCATCGACTCCTCTCCTTCTCAGGTCGTGGTTGTTTCAACTTGTTCGAGCTCGAGCGCCTCCTCAACCGGGACGCAGTCCATCTCTACCCCCTCGGCAACCGCGGGATGCGTGACCACGCCCCCGGCCACGTTGACCCCCGGCCGCAGCCCCGGGTCGCGCCGGATCGCCCCGGCGACGCCTTCGTCGGCGAGGGCGATCGCGTAGGGCAGGGTCGCGTTGGTCAGCGCGTGGGTCGAGGTGATCGGCACCGCGCCGGGCATGTTGGCGACGCAGTAGTGGGTGATCCCGTCGACTTCGAAGGTCGGCTCCTGGTGCGTCGTCGGCCGCGAGGTCTCAAAGCAACCGCCCTGGTCGATCGCGACGTCGACCAGGACCGCGCCGGGCTTCATCAGCGCCAACTGCTCACGGCGCACGACGAAGGGGGCGCGGGCACCGTGGACGAGCACGGCGCCGATCACCAGGTCGGCGCGCGGCAGCATCTCCTCCACCGCCAGCGTGGTCGAGTAGACGGTCGAGCAGCTGCCGGCGAAGTCGACCTCGAGCTCGCGCAGCCGGTCGATCGACTTGTCGAAGATGAAGACGTCGGCGCCCATGCCGATCGCGATGAAGGCGGCGTTCATGCCGACGACGCCGCCGCCAATCACCATCACATTGGCGGCGGCGACGCCAGGCACTCCACCGAGCAAGATTCCGCGCCCGCCGAGGGGCTTCTCGAGCATGAAGGCGCCGGCCTGGGTGGCGATCTTGCCGGCGATCTCGCTCATCGGCGCCAGCAGCGGCAGGCGCCCGCGCCCGTCCTCGACCGTCTCGTAGGCGACGCAGGTCGCGCCCGAGTCGCAGAGCCCGCGGGTCAGATCGGGGTCCGGGGCGAGGTGCAGGTAGGTGAAGAGCAGCTGGCCGGGACGCAGCATCTCGACCTCGGGCGGCTGCGGCTCCTTGACCTTGAGCACCATCTCGGCCTCGCCGAAAACCGCGGACGCGTCGGCGACCATGCGGGCACCCTGGGCCTCGAACTCCGCGTCGGTGATCGCGCTGCCCTCGCCGGCGCCTGCCTCGACCAGGACCTCGTGTCCGTGCACGGACATCTCGCGCACGCCGGCCGGCGTGATCGCGACCCGGTACTCGTCGGGCTTGACCTCGGCCGGGATGCCGACCCTCACGCGACCAGCTCCCTTGCGCGGATCGCCAGCCAGAACTCGATCCGGTCGTGGGCGCGCGAGAGGTCGCGGCCGGTCAGCTCCTCGACTTTGCGCATCCGGTAGCGCAGCGTGTGGCGGTGGCAGTAGACCTGGCGGGCGGCTTTCTCCCACTGGCCGTTCTGCTCGATGAAGGCCTCGAGCGAGCGCAGCAGCTCGCCGCCGTACTCCTCGTCGCCCTCCTCGATCGGCCCCAGCACGCTGTCGCAGTAGAGCTTCAGCGCCTCGTCGTCCTGAATGGAGAGCAGCAGGGTGAAGGCGCCGAGGTCGCGCCAGGAGGCCACCTCCGGGGCGCTGCCGTTGTTGATCGAGGTCGCCTCCAAGGCACAGCGGGCCTCATGGAAGGAGTGACGCAAGTTCTCTGGGGGTGCCGGCCGGCTCGCCGCAGCCCGCACGGCGCCGCGGTCCTTGATCAAGGCCTTGCGGGCGTCGGCGGCGAGGTCGACGGGGTCACGGTCGGCGGCATCGACGACGGCGCAGAGCAGCTCGCGGCGGCCGCTCGCGTGTGGCGCCACCACGGCCGGGCAAGCATCGGCGGCAAGCGCTCGCTCCAGCGCTGCCTCGGCGGCCGCCGGGTCGTCGAGGTCGAAGACCAATACCGCAGCTTCATCGCCGATGCCGAAGGGCTCGAGCCGGCGGCGCAGCTCCGAGGGCTCGAGCCGGCCGCCCAGCGCTCCGGCGAGCACGTCGCCGGCAAGCCGACGCTCGGTCTCGCGAGCGACGCGGCGGCGCATCAGCTCCAGCGCCACCACCGCCACCGCCTGCTGCAGGATCAGCCGCTCGAAATCGCCGAGGCCACCGGAATCGCGCACGATCACGACCCAGGCCTGCGGCGGGCCCCCGCCCGGAGAGATCACCGGGTGGGCTAGAGCCCGACCCGCCACAGTGGGGTGCGCCGGCACGAATGGGTGCCCGTCGGCGGTGTGGCGCAGGGCTTCCTCGCGGATCGCGTTGACCGCCTCGGCGGAGAGCTCGCGGCGGAAGCCGCGCCCGGCGAGGCGCTCGCCGCGGCCGCCGAGGATCGCCACCGTGCCGCCAACGGCGGAGGCGATCGTCGCCACGATCTCCTCCAGGCCGCGCTCTTCGAGGACCAGCCGCTCGAGCCGCCGCTGCACGGCGATGCCACGCTGCAGCACCTCGTACTGCTCGTTGACGAGCCGGGCGAAGGCCTTCTCGGTGATCGCGATGAAGGGCGTCGAGTAGGGGACCTCAAAGAGCGGGAAGTCGCGTTTCTTGGCCTCCTCGACCAGCGCTTTCGGCAGCGAATCGTGGTTGAAGCCGGTGCCGAAGCCGAGCCCGGCGAGGTTGTGGTCGGCGAGCAGCTTGACGAAGGCCCGCTGTTTGGCGGCGCTGCCCAGCGGGATCCCCGTGGTCAGCATCAGCTCGCCACCGGAGAGCCAGGGGGTCGGGTCCTCGAGCTCGGATATATGGACCCAGCGCACCGGCGCCTCGGCCGCGCTGGCACCCGCCGCGAGCTCGAGGTCGAGTTCGTCAAGCAGGCTTTGGACGGTAAGCACGCGCCCGCCTATTTCTGGACCCGCTCCCAGGCCTCGGTCAGGACGCCGCGCAGAACGTCGTGGATCTCTTCGAATTGCTCGGTGTCGGCGATCAGCGGCGGGGCAAGCTGTACAACCGGGTCGCCGCGATCATCGGCGCGGCAGATCAAGCCGCGCTTGTAGAGCTCGGCGGAGAGGAAGCCGCGCAGCAGGTCCTCGGCCTCCTCATCGCTGAAGGTCTCTTTTGTCTCGCGGTCCTTGACCAGCTCGATCGCCTGGAAAAAGCCAGCGCCGCGCACGTCACCGACGATCGGCAGGTCTCGCAGCGTCTCCAGCATCTGGCGGAACTCGCCCTCCTTGGCGAGCACGTGGCCGCAGAGGTCCTCGCGCTCGAAGATGTCGAGGTTGGCCATCGCCATCGCCGAGGCGATCGGGTGGCCGGCGAAGGTGAAGCCATGCGCGAAGGAGGCGTCGCCCTCCATGAACGGAGCGGCGACGGCGTCGGAGGCGATCACCGCACCCATCGGCGCGTAGGCGGAGGTGAGCCCCTTGGCCACCGTGATCAGGTCGGGCACGTAGCCGAAGCGTTCGCAGCCGAAATAGTGGCCGAGCCGGCCCCAGGCGCAGATCACCTCATCGGAAATCATCAGCACGTCGTAGCGGTCGCAGATCTCGCGCACGCGCTCGAAATACCCCTCGGGCGGGACGAAGCAACCACCGGCGTTCTGCACCGGCTCGAGGATCACCGCGGCAACGGTCTCGGGGCCCTCGAACTGGATCCGCTCCTCGATCGCGGTCGCCGCCCAGAGCGGGTGACGGTCCTCGGGCCAGCGGTAGAGGTTGGTGTTGGGCACGTGGCAGCCGCCGGGGACGAGCGGCTCGAACTGCGAGCGCAGCTCGGTGATGCCGGTTGCCGAGAGCGCCCCCAGAGAGGTGCCGTGGTAGGCGATCTCGCGGGCGATCACCTTGTGCTTCTGCCCTTTACCAAGCGCCCGGTGGTAGTTGCGGGCCAGCTTCAGCGCCGACTCGACCGACTCCGAGCCGCCGGAGGTGAAGAAGACGCGGTTGAGGTCACCGGGGGCGAGCCCGGCGAGGCGGGTGGCGAGTTCGATCGCGCGCGGGTGGGCGTAGCTCCAGAGCGTGTAGAAGTCGAGTTCCTCGACCTGGCGAGCGGCTGCTTCGCCGATCTCGGTGCGGCCGTGGCCGGCGTTGACGCAGAAGAGGCCGGAGAGGCCGTCGAGGTAGCGGTTGCCGTGGTCGTCGTAGACGTAACAGCCGTCGGCGCGGACGATGATCGGGATCTCGTGCTCGGCGCTGTAGGACCCCATCCGCGAGAAGTGCATCCAGAGGTGGCGCCGCGCCATCTCCTGCAGGCCTGAGCTCGCTGCCGAATCCGGCCCGGAACCCGGTTGCGACACAACGGCCATGTCAATCTCCTCTCACGCTACGACGATATGGACAAAGCTAGAACTGGTATAGCGCACTTGCAATGTTCGCTTGGGAGAGTCCCAGGGAATGACTTGTACGAAGCGTACAAGTACCTGATGGACATTTGGGACATCTGCAACTTGTGCAAATCGGGTACCAGTCCTACTTTGGTGCAGTCGCCGCGCACGAGTGCGGCGGATCGACGGAAGGAGAGGTATGGAGAGCTCAGCGGTCCCCCCGACCAGAGCGAAGACCCCGGCGGTCCCCAGCGGCGGCGACAAGGGGCTGAAGAAGAACGCGATCGGCTTCGTCTCCAGCGTCGTCATCGGCGTCGCCTCGACGGCGCCCGGCTACAGCCTCGCCGCCACCCTCGGCTTCATCGCCGCCGCCGTCGCCCTGCAGTCGCCGGCGGTGCTGCTGATCAGCTTCATCCCGATGTTCCTCGTCGCGGCCGGCTACTACTACATGAACAAGGCCGACCCGGATTGCGGCACCAGCTTCTCCTGGGTGACCAAGGCGATGGGCCCGCAGCTGGGCTGGATCGCCGGCTGGACGATCGTCGTCGCCGACGTAATCGTGATGGCGAACCTGGCCCAGATCGCCGGCCTCTACACCTTCGAACTCTTCAGCTGGACCTCAGCCGCCGAATCGACCGCGGCGGTGACCGCGGTCGGCGTGATCTGGATCGCGATCATGACCACGATCGTCGTGATCGGGATCGAGCTCTCGGCGCGGACCCAGGTCGGCCTGCTGGCGGCGGAGATCATCACCCTCGCCGCATTCGCCGTTGTTGCCTTGATCAAGGTCTACACCGGCGATGCCCTGGACACCTCGATCGACCCGAGCCTTTCCTGGATCAACCCCTTCAGCCTCAGTCCCAGCGAGATCTCGGCCGGGATGCTGCTGGCGGTCTTCATCTATTGGGGCTGGGACACGACGGCGACGGTCAATGAGGAGACGGAAAATCCCGACGAGGCGCCCGGGCGCGCCACCGTTGTCAGCACCCTGATCCTGCTCGGCATCTACCTGATCGTCGCGGTCGCCGCGCAGGCCTACGCCGGCGTCGACCAGCTGGTCGAAAACCAGGAAGACGTGCTCAGCTCGCTCGGCACCGAGGTCTTCGGCTCGCCCTTGGACAAGATCCTGATCATCGCCGTGCTCTCCTCGGCAGCGGCGTCGACCCAGACGACGATCCTGCCCACCGCCCGCACCACGCTCTCGATGGCGCGCGCCAACGCGATGCCGAAGAGCCTCGGCAAGGTTCACCCCCGCTTCCTCACCCCCCACATCTCGACCGTGCTGATGGGCATCGCCTCGATCGTCTGGTACGTCAGCCTGACCTTGGTCAGCGAAGACATCCTCTTCGACTCGCTGGCGGCGCTCGGCCTGATGATCTCCTTCTACATCGGCCTCACCGGCTTCGCCTGCACGATCTATTACCGGCGCGAGCTCTTCCGCAGCGTCAAGAACTTCTTCTTCATCGGGCTCGGGCCGGCCCTGGGCGGCGTCATCCTCTTCTACCTGCTGGTCAAGAACGCGATCGAACTCTCCGATCCGGCCAACTCCGAATCGGGCAACTCCTGGTTCGGGATCGGGCCTCCGCTGGTGATCGCCGTCTTCTTCCTCATCCTCGGCGTGCTGCTGATGTTCGTGCAGTGGCGCAAGGTGCCGGAGTTCTTCAAGCGCAAACCGGAGGTGGTCCCCGCCGGGTTCCTCGAGGGCGAAGCCGAGCTGCCGCCCGAGCCGATCGCGGCCGGAGACGGGAAGGGAGACTGAGATGAGCCAGATAGTGGTCGGCTACGACGGTTCGGATTGCAGCCGAGCTGCGCTCGACGAGGGGCTGCGGACGGCGCAGGCGCTGGGCGACGAGGTGGTCGTCGTCTTTGGCTACTCGCCACCAGGACTCTGGGGCGGCGAGATCGCCGAACACGAGGACGCGATCGAAGAACGGGGCACGAAGGTGCTGGAAGAGGCCAAGCACCAGGCCGAGGCCACAGGAGCCACGGTTCAGGTCGAGCTGGTCGCCAAGCGGGGCTCGGAGGCGATCGTCGACGTGGCCGATAGGCGCGACGCGCGGATGATCGTCGTCGGCAGCTACGGAGACGCACCGTTGAAGGGGATGATCCTCGGGTCGACGCCGAACAAGCTGTTGCATCTGGCCGATCGGCCGGTCTTGGTCGTGCCTGCCAAGCGGTAGTCGAACCTTCAGCGGCCGATGTGGAAGCCGATCAGCTGCGGGATGCGGGCGAGCAGAGAACTGATCGGGTCGGGCCTGCGGTCAGCTAGCTCGGCTTGCTCCTTGCGGAGGATGCCGGCTCGGATCGCTTCTCCTCCCAGCCAGTGGAAGGGCTCCGGTGGGACGCGAGGCGGTGAAGGGTCGACGAAGGCGAGGCGGGAGGGCTCGTCGCGGCGATCCAGGGCCAGGGAGGCGAGGGTTCTAGCGACCATGTGGGAGGGGCCCACGCCGTTGCCGGTATAGCCGGCTGCCGCGAAGGCTCGGTTGCCGTGCAGGGGGAGGACCAAGGGGAGGTGGGTTGGGGAGGCATCGATGGGGCCGCCCCAGGCGTGGGTGATCACGCGTCCCTCGAGGCCTGGGAAGTAATCCCATAGGTGTTCGGCCACTTGGGAGACGACTTCGGGATCTACCTCGGCGCGGCCGTGGAGGCGGGCGCCCAGGTTGATGTGGCCGCCCCCCCAACCGAAGGCGATGCGGCCGTCGGGGGTGGTGCGGAAGTAGTCGATCAGGGCGCAGCTGTCGGTGATGCACTCGCCGCCGGTCCAACCGACCTGCTCGAGCAGCTCCGGCACCGGCTCGGTGAGGACTAGGTGTGAGGAGGCGACGGAGAGACGATTGTGAAAAGGGGCCCCGGCCGCCTTGGCCGCCGGCCCAAGCGCCAGCACAGCGCTCTTCGCCCGCACGACACCGCCGGCAGTCTGCGCTTCGACCCCGGTCCAGGAGCCGGCGAGCCGGGTAACCGGCGAGCGCTCACAAACCTCGACCCCCAGCTCGATCAACCGCTGCCGCAACCCAAACGCCAACCGCGCCGGCTGCACCGTGGCCGCCCGTGGGTAAAAGACCCCGCCGCGAAAAGCAGGCGAGGCACATCGCTTCGCCACCTGCGCCGGCGACAGCGGCTCAAGAGCATCCTCGACCCCGAGCTCCCGACACGCCGCCAGCGCCGCCCCCCAAACCTGATCGTGCGCAGCCGCCGTCGACACCTGCATGTAGCCGCCCTGCCGGTACCAAGCATCAACCCCTTCCCCATCGCAGAACTCACCGATGCCGACGGCAGCTTCTTCAGCCGCCCGCCCCACAGCGAGTGCCCCCTCATCCCCCCACCGCTCCCGCATGTTCGGCAACGAGAACCACATCAGGTTGCAGAACCCCCCATTCCGTCCGCTCGGCCCAAACCCACACCGATCCGCCTCGAGCAAAACGACAGAGGCGTCGGGCTCCAGCTTCTTGATGTGCCAAGCAGCCCACATCCCCGTGTAGCCCCCACCAACCACGACCACATCGGCATCTCGAGAACCAACAAGCTCCGGCGCAACCTCGACCTCGGGAGCCTCCTCCAGCCAATACCCATGAGCATCGTGCTTCACCATCGTTAGGCTCCCACACTGGATGCCCACCTTCGATGCTCTCGCCGACTTGCCACTCGAGATCGAGGGCTACGAGCTCCATCCCCTGGAGCTCCACCTCCCCGCCTTCGAACGCCTCTGCACCGTCATCCACCTCTGGGGCGCCGGCGAGGACGGCCTCGGCGAGGACGTCACCTACGACGCCGTCGACCACATCGCCCTCCAAGGCGCCGGCCCGACCCTCGACCTGACCGGCTACGCCACCCTTGGCGAGTTCTGCGAGTTGATGGGAGACCTCGACACCTTCCCGGCGGAGCCGCAGCGCGACGTCTCGCGCCTCTACCGCCGCTGGGCCTTCGAGTCAGCCGCACTCGACCTGGCCCTGCGCCAAGCAGGCAAGGGACTGGCCGAGGTTCTTGGCCGTGAGCCACGCCCGGTCACCTTCGTCGCCTCGATGCGGCTCTCGCCGGGCGAGGACAAGCCCTCGACGATCGACACCCTGCGGGCAAAGCTCGACCGCTACCCCGACCTGCGCTTCAAGCTCGACCCGACCAACGACTGGACCGACGAGCTGATCGCCGAACTGGTCGAGACCGGCGCGGTGGACTCGCTCGACCTCAAGGGCTTCTACAAGGGCACCGTCGTCGACGTCGAAACCGACCCCGAGCTCTACGCGAAATTGATCGAGGCCTTCCCCGATGCCTGGCTGGAGGACCCCGACGTCAACGACGAGACCCGGCCGATCCTCGAGCCGGTCCGCGACCGCCTCACCTGGGACGCGCCGATCCACTCGATCGCCGAGATCGAGGCGCTGCCCTGGGTGCCGAAGATGGTCAACATCAAGCCCTCGCGCGTCGGCAGCCTGCAGGAACTCTGCGCCGCCTATGACTACTGCGCCGAGCGCGGCATCGGCGCCTACGGCGGCGGCCAGTGGGAGCTCGGCGTCGGCCGTGGCCAAATCCAGGTCCTCGCCTCGCTCTTCCATCCCAACTCGCCCAACGACACCGCGCCGCGCGGCTACAACGAAGCCGAGCCTGTACCCGGGCTGCCGACCAGCCCGCTCGAGCCGCGCCTCTCCGCCACGGGCTTTCGCTGGGACGACTGACGCCGGCAACCATTCGCCCACTGCGGGGTAGCTTCAGCAATGAAGTGGCGCCTCGCCATAGCCATCGCCTTCGGCCTTCTGCTCGGCGCCTGGGCCTACTTGGATGAATGGTCCTATGAACGGCCGGGCTCTCTCCACGGCGCGCTGCAAGATCCACTGATTGTCGTGTCTCTGGTGCTGCTCGCGATCTTGACCGGCTTTCTCGTAGCCCGGCCCTGGGTGCTGCTTTCGCTCACCGCGCCAATTGCCTCACTGGCGTATCTGGAATCGACCGGCAAGAAGGGACCCGACGGCATCTCACCCTTGACCTCACCGCCCGGGATCGCCCACGTTCTCTGGTTCGCGCTGCTGCTTGCCGTGGGACTCGGCCTTTCCCACCTTTGGCGGCAATTCGTGGACTGGCGTAGGCAGCGAAACCTTAGGGCCACCTGACC
Source organism: uncultured Solirubrobacterales bacterium (assembly GCA_963701265.1). Taxonomy (GTDB): domain Bacteria; phylum Actinomycetota; class Thermoleophilia; order Solirubrobacterales; family 70-9; genus VRUE01. The sequence goes on along the minus strand of OY969581.1, from coordinate 518,086 downwards.
CTCACTTCGGCCAGCCGAATTCGCGGATTCGGTTACGTTTGCGGCACCCGCCCCGCCGAGCTAGGAGATGGACATGGCCGAGAAAAGATTCGCGGACGCGCTCAATGCGCAGGTCGCCAACGAGTTCGCCGCCTCACAACAGTATGTCGGTGCCGCCGTCTACTACGACGCCGAAACGTTGCCCCGCCTCGCCGCCTTCTTCTACCGCCAGGCGCTGGAGGAGCGCGAGCACGCGATGATGATGATCCAGTACCTGCTCGACGTCGGCGAGGAGATCCACATCCCCGACATCAAGTCGCAGGAGACGGCCTACGCCGACGGCAGCGCGCCGGTGCAGATGGCGCTAGAGCAGGAGAAGCGGGTCAGCGATGAGATCTTTGCCTTGTTCGAGCTGGCGCGCGAGCTCAAGGATTACCGGGCCGAGCAATTCCTGCAGTGGTTCGTCAAGGAGCAGGTCGAGGAGGTTGCACTGATGGGCGATCTGCTCAATGTGGTTGAGCGCTCCAAGGACAACCTGCTGCTGGCTGAGGAGTACATCTCGCGGGAGAGCCTTGGCGAAGAGAGTTCGGACCCGACGGCGCCGCCGATGGCAGGCAAGGGCTGAGCAAACCCTCCTGCGAGCGCCAGGAGGCCGACTCGATCGCAATTGGGGAGATCGGGTACGGGTTCCCCGATGCGCGCTGGGTTGCGAATCGGTTCCGGTAGGACCGCGCTGGTCGCGACGGTGCTGGCGCTGGGCGGCTGCGGTGGCGCCTCGGGCGGCACGACCGACCAGGTGCGGACGCTGGCCCTGCCGATCTGCGACGTGTCCGGGGCCGAAGGAGCGCTGACCGGGTTGCAAGCGGGGGTAGCCGGAGCCGGGCGGGAATTCGAAGCGTTGGCGCACCGGCGGAAGACGATCGCGAACCGGGACGGCGCAACCGAACCGATTCCCGCCGGGCGAAACGAGCGCCAGATCCTGCGGGCGATGAAGGCAAACGTCGCCTCGATCCGCGGCCAGCTGGCAAAGCTCGAAGACTGCGCGCGCAACGCGCTCCTGGAAGCGGAGGGCAAGCACGTGCCCGAACCGGCGCTGCCGCGACCGCCGGTGCCGCGCACGGTCGTCGGGCACCGGCTCGGATCGGCGCGGGTCGAGCCCGGCGGGCAGCTTCTGCCTGCGAGGCCCTGCGGGAGGTTTGGCAGGCAGGGGACGACAGCGGTCCACATCTTTTCCGAAACCGGGGAGTGCGCTCGCGTGGCGCCGGGCGAACGGCTCCTCTTCGTCAACGACACCGGGATCGGGCCGCAGCATGCCGGCGCGGCCGCGGTCAGGGTCCGGGTCGGAGGCTACGAGCTATGGATCGAGCCGCACGGGAGCGGCCTGATCCCGGCCCCCGTCGAGACCTATCTCGGCGGCGGTTCACACCCGGTGCGGATCGACGGCGCGGTGGGGGGAACGATTCTCCTCCTGCCCCCGATCTGCGCGATGCGCCCGCCGGTGGCGCCCGGCGAAGAACTCTGCTTCCACTAGATGATTGATCTCATCAGGGCATCTAGCCGAGCCAGCCTGCTCGCTTGCGGATCGATTTGATGCGGCGGAACTCGGCTATGTCCTCGCGCAGAGCCGCAGGCGCGGGAGCGGGAAGGAAGCGGGCCGGCAGTGGCGACTCGACCACGCCGGTCTCGCTCGAAGTGACCCGGTAGGCGCGGGCGCCTCTTCTGGCGGTGACTGCCGAGGGTGGTCCGCCGCCTTCCCAGAGCAGGCCGGCGTAGTCGTCGAGGCCGTAGCCGTCGGGCATGCCGTTGCTGACGGCGGCGAGGTAAGCGGAGCGGCGCTCGGGCTCGTTGTTGTAGTGGACGCAGAGGCTGCCGTGGAGCAGGCCGAGGCCGGCCTCGGCCTCGGGCCGGCCGGAGGACTTGGTGATGCCGGACTCGAACCAGCACATCGCGCCGGCGCTTTGGCCGGCGAGGACGATGCCCTGGCGCCAGGCGAGGCTGAGGATGGCGCTGAGGTCATGCGCCTCCCAGACCGCGAGCAGGTTGACCATGCTGCCGCCGCCGACGTAGATCAGGTCCTGGGCAAGCAGGTGGTCGTGCAGCGCCATCGGCCGCCGGCCGAGGCGGAAGAGCGAGAGGTCGGAAGGCTCGCAGGGCCGCTCGCCGAAGGCAGCGTAGAAGCGGCCGATCTGCTCGGAGGTATCGCCGCTCGCCGTCGGCAGGATGCAGATCTTCGGCCGCTTGCCAGCCCGCTCGGTCGCCAGGCGCAGCATCAACTCGCTGACCGCCCGGTCGGGCGGGCGCGAGGTGAAGTCGTGACCGCCGAGGGTGAGGATGCGGGAGACCATTAGACGACTGACTCCATGGCCACGTGCGCCTGGGGGCACGCGTGGTCAAGCAGATCAAGGACGCAGGGTGCAGCCTTTGGTGGAGCCAAAGGCAAACCCGAGGACGCCGAGATGCGCAGTGCCACGCGTGTCATCCAGGTGTGCGGGGTCGTGGGGTCATTCGTCTAGCTATGCCGCCGAGGTCGTCGAGAGCGACGACGTCTTCGCGCTCGGCAGCCGCGTCACCGGGGGTGCATCGCCGAGGTAGGCGGTCGCGAGGCGCATCTCGACCACCCGCTCGCCGACGGCATCGAGCCGGTAGCCGCGAACCGCCGGCCGCGATGCGACCACCTGCTTCAGTTCGCAGCCGACGAAGTGCAGGCCGGCGCTGTCCTCGGCGGCGTAGCCGGGGCGCATGCCATTGCGCAGCATCTCGTGGTAGGCGAGCCGGCGTTCGGAGGTCGGCTCGTAGTGGACGCAGTTGCTGAACGGCAGCAGTCCCAGGCCTTCGACCCGCTGCGGAGCGCCGTGGAAGCCGGTGACCGCTTCGTCGAACCAGCAGAGCGAGCCGGCCGAGAGGCCGCAGAGGACGACGCCCGCTTCCCAGGCTTCGCGCAGGATCTGGTCGATCCCGTGGGCGCGCCAGACCCCGAGCAGGCTGACCACGCTGCCGCCGCCGACGTAGATCAGGTCTTGGGAGAGCAGGTGCTCGCGCAGGTTCTCCGGGCCCTGCTCGCGGCGGAAGAGCGAGATGTGGCTGGCCTCGCAGCGAGCGGCGGGGAAGGCGCGGTAGAAGCGGACCACGTAGTGATCGGCGTCGCCGCTGGCCGAGGGCAGGAAGCAGACCCGCGGTCGCTCGCGCCGGCAGAGGCCGAGCACGTACTCGTCGAGCAGGGGGTTCCCCGACTCCATCGAGAAGCCGCCACCACCGAAGGCGACGATCTGACGAGGCGCAGTCTCCATGCCTAAATGGTCCTCCCACGCGACTGCGAATCGCTTGTACAGGGGTCTGAAGTTCGCCACCATGTCCCCGCCCGCGTGTACAGGGATTACGCCGGCGTTCCCATCGGTTCGGGCCTTTGTTAAATCGGTACCGGAACGTCCACAGAGCGCCGCCAGGGTGTACAATCGCGTTTACCTAAACACGGTTGTCTACCTGCAAGCGCAACGTGACTCCTCCCTCTTCAAGCCCCGGAAACGCCTCTCCAGCGCCAAATGACGACCTCGGCGCCGTGCTCGAGCAGGAGCGCCTTCCGGCTGGCATCGACGACCTGTCCGAGCCCCTCGTCGAGCACTCTCAGCGCGAACGACTGCTCAACGCGATGGCCCGCAGCTGCGCCAAGAAAGGCTACGGCGCGACCACGATCGCCGACGTCTGTGAGGGCGCCGGCGTCTCGCGCGCGACCTTCTACGAGCTCTTCAAGGACAAGGAGGACTGCTTCCACGCCTCGATGGAGCTCGCCCTCGCCGACGCGATGGGGCGCATCGTCGCCGTCTACTCGCCCGACAAGCCCTGGGCGACGATGGTGCGCGACGCCGCGGCCGCCTTCCTCGACCTGCTCGCCAGCCGCCCGACCTTCGCCCGCATGGCCCTGGTCGAGGCGCCCTCATCCGGCGACCGCGCCTTCGAGCTCTACGCCTCCGGCAAGCGGGTGCTGCAGTCGCTGCTCGAACGCGGCCGCGATGACCCGGTCGAGGAAGTGGCGATCCCCTCCAGCGCCGGGCGCGCCGCACTCTCGGCCGCGGAGTCGTTGATCGTCGGCCAGATCCTCGCCGGCAACACCGCCCGCCTGCGCGAGCTGCTCCCCGACGTCGTCTACATCACAACCGTCCCCTATCTCGGCCAGGAGGAGGCGTTGCGGCAGGCGCGCGCGGCCGAGAAGGCAGCTGTGCCCGCCGACGGCTAACCGCATGGCGGCGGCGGGGGGCCAAAAACGGGAGCGGTGGCGGCCACCGCGCGGACGCCACCGCCTCCCCCCTGAGGTGATCGCCCGTTCCCAGCGTGAGCGCCTGCTGGAAGCCGCCGTCCGCGTCGTCGCCGAGAAGGGCTACGCAGCGACGACGGTGGCCGACCTCACCCGTGAGGCGGGCATCTCGCGCACGACCTTCTACGCGATGTTTGAGGACAAGGAAGGCTGCTTCCTCGCTGCCTACGACGTCATCGTCGACGCCTTGGTGCGGCGGGTCACGGCGGCGTATGAGGCCGAGGAGGGGTGGCCGAACCGGGCTCGCGCCGGGCTCGAGGCGCTGCTCGAGGCGCTCGCCGAAGAGCCCGAGATCGCCCGCCTCGCCTTGGTGGAAGTCGGCGCCGCCGGGCCGGCAGCGCAGCGGCGCTACCGGGCGGCGCTGCAGCGGCTGACGCCGTTCTTCGACGAGGGGCGGGACTTCGCGCCGGACGGCCGCAGCCTGCCCGCCAACACCTCGCGGATGGCGGTCGGCGCCGTCGCCGGCCTGATCTCAGACGAGGTGATTGAGGGACGGGCGGAGTATCTGCCGAATTTGCTTTCAGAGGTGCTTTTTGCCACGCTGATTCCCTATATAGGACCAGCCGCGGCTACCAGGGAGGTGGGCGTAATAAAGTAGATAAACGCTTACGTACACCGAGCCGCTATGATGAAGGTACTCCGGAGTTTTCAACCTACCTGGGACGGGCTGATGGCATCCGAATCGCGGCGGGACCTCATCTTGGCGGCCATGATCCGCGTGGTCGGCAGCAAGGGATACAAGGAGACCTCGGTCGCGGACGTGATCGAGGAGGCGGGCACCTCCCGCACCACCTTCTACAAACACTTCGAGGACAAGCACGAGTGCTTCCTCGCCGCCTACGAGGTGCTGGTCGAGCAGGTATTCGCCGAGGTCGTCGCCGAGTGCGACGGCGCCCAGTCGTGGCTGCAGCGGGTCGAGAGCGGCCTGGCGACGATCGTCAAGCTCTTCGCCCTCGATCCGGAGCTCGCCCGCACCGCCGTGGTCGAGGTCGCCGCCGCCGGCGCCGACGCGCGGCAGATGCACTGGGACGCCGTCGCCCGCTTCACCCAGTACCTCGAGGGCGGCCGCGAGCTCTCCAACGGCCGCGAGCTGCCGGAGAACATCTCACTGATGTCGGCCGGCGCCGTCTCCGGGCTGATCTTCGACGAGCTGCTGGCGGGACGGGCGGCGCAGCTGCCGGCAATGCTGCCCGACCTGCTCTTCGCGATGCTCGTCCCCTACATCGGGCCCGCCGCCGCGGCCGAGGAGATGCGCCGCGTCGCCGCGGCGACCTGAGCGAGGCCGAATGCCCTAGGAGGTGGCGGCCGGAGCGCCCATCTCGGCCCGCAGCCGGTGGCGCACGCGGTGCAGGCGCACCTTGACGGTCCCGTCGGGGATTCCCAGCCGGCGCGCGATCGCCTCCTGGGTCAGATCCTCTTCGTAGCGCAGCTCGATCAGTTTGCGATCGCGTTTGCTGAGGCGGCCGAGCGCCGCGTGCAGGTCGGCGCGCTCGACCGTGGAGACGATCCGCTCGTCCTCGACGCCTTCCCAGTCCTCGGCCGTGTCGACCGGGTCGGGGCGGACCCGCGAGTGCTGGCGAAAGGCCTCGTTGCGGACGATCGTGCCCAGCCACTCCTTGCGCCTGGCGCCGTCGCGAAGGGTTGAGCGCCGGCGCCAGGCGCGAAGCAGCGCGTCCTGGGCGATGTCTTCCGCCTCGTTGGGATTACTGGCGTAGTGGTAGGCCATCCGCAGGCAAAAACGGTGCGCCTCATCCCACTCCCAACCATCACCCTGATCCGATTTTTGAATGATCGAAACGTTGATTGCTCGACCGTACTACTTCTAAAACCAAACGGGTGAAATTAAGTGCTGAAACTTTTTAGATCATGAATCTGGTCTTTATTTCATGGGGGTAACGGCGTTAGGGGAGACGGGCGGGGACTGGGCCCAGCGCACCTATGAGGCGATGGCGCCGGTCTACGACGACTTCACCGCACACTACGAATCCGACGAGTGGATCGCCGACCTGGTCAAGGCGCTGGAGCGGCGCGACCTGCAGGGCAAGCGGCTGCTCGACGTCGGCTGCGGCACCGGCAAGAGCTTCATGCCGATGCTGGCGCAAGGCTGGCACGTAACAGCCTGCGACATCTCGCCGGCGATGCTGGACCTGGCTCGCGAGAAGGCCGGGGACGCGGTCCGGCTGGCGCTTGCCGACATGCTTGACCTGCCTGAATTCGGTGAGTTCGACCTGGTCTGGGCGCTCGACGACGCGATCAACTACCTGCTCAGCCCGGCGGAACTGGAACTGGCGCTGGCGGGCATGCGCGCCAACCTCGCGCCAACCGGCCTCTTGCTTTTCGACGTCAACGAGCTGCAGGCCTACCGCACCTTCTTCGCCGAAACAGTGGAAATGGAGCGCAACGGGCGGCGCCTGATCTGGCGGGGTACGGCGTCGCCCGACGTGCCGCCGGGCTCGGTCTGTGAGTCACAGATGGAAGTCTCGCCGGGCGAGGTGCTGACTCACCGCCAGCGCCACTTTCCCGAAGCCGAGGTGCTGGCAGCAATGGCCGGTGCCGGCCTCGAGTGCCTCGACGTCTACGGTCACGGCCTCGACGGAATTCCCCGTCAGCCGCTCGCGCCGACGGACACCAAGGCGATCTACATTGCCCGCGCCGCCTAAGCGCGGCCCAGTCCCTTCTGCGCGACGGTCAGCCGCCGGGCCGCCAGTGCCCACTTGCGCTGCAGCTTCGGTTCGATCGATCGCGTGTCACAGGACACGGTCGCCAGGCAGTCCCCCCAGATGTTGGCGGCGTCTATGTAGAGGTTGAAGGCGCGCTCGGCCGGGCCACCACTGGTGAGCAGGCAGCCCACGCTCAGCTTGTCGGCCTCGATCTCGCTGTAGAGCGCGCGCACGCCTTGGACTTCCCGCAGGTAGTCGTCGTAGCTGAGACCGCGTGCCAGCTTGTCGCGCAGGGCAGCCATAGAGCCGACGAAGGCGCGCAGCTGGTTGCAGGTCCGCCCTGGTGTTGCCCGCTTCGGCGCCGCTGTCGAGTTGGTGCTCGCGACGCTTGCCGGCTCGCCGGCGGCGCTGCTGCCGTCCTCGCCGCAGCCGCTCAGCATCAGCGCCAGGCCCAGCACGATGCCGACAATCATCGCCGCGCTGAGCCGCATCGGCGTAGTGTAGAAATTCGCTGGATGCCGAGTGTGCGCAAGCTCGCGACCCTGGCGGCGGTGCTTGCGCTCGCCCTCACCGCTCCCTCGGCGCAGGCGAGTGGCAACGGTGGCGTGCTGGTCGTCGGCGACAGCCTCGAGGAGCTGACCTCGCCCTACCTGCAGCAGTACCTGCCGGGTGTGCCGCTTACCGTCAACGCGGTCGGCGGCTACAACAGCTTCCAGATCTTCGACCTCTTCGAGGAAAGCTATGACCCGTCGCAATCGGTGATCGTCTTCGACGCCGGCACCAACGACAACCCGGCCTATCCCGAGATCCTCGCCGGCAACCTGCAGAAGGTCGCCGAAACCGTCGGCGACCGCTGCATGGTGGTGCCGACCATCCACGGCTTTACCGTCGATGGCATCGACAACACCGGCAAGAACAACGTCGTCGCCGAATTCGCCGCCTCGCGGCCCGGCACGCAGACGCCCGACTGGGCGCGGGCCGAGGAAACCCACCCGGAGCTGATGCAGTCCGACGACCTGCACCCGACGGCGGCCGGCGCCGACCTGCGCGCCCGCTTGATCGCCCGCGGGGTCAAGGCCTGCCTCGGCATCGCCACTGCCTCGGCGGCCAAGCCGGCGCTCGAGTCCGGCCCCGACCTGCCGCCGGCGCGCAAGCTGGCGCGGCGCCAGGCCGAGGTCCTCGACGCGATCATCGGCGCGGCGCTGGGCCTCTTCCCGATCCCGCTCGCGGGCGATGCCTGAGCCAGTACAGCGCGGCCGCCGCTACATGCCGGGCCTCGACGGCCTGCGCGCAATCGCCGTGCTCGGCGTCGTCCTCTACCACCTCAAATTCGGCTGGGCCGAAGGCGGCCTGCTCGGCGTCGGCGTCTTCTTCACGCTCAGCGGCTACCTGATCACCGACATCCTGCTCAACCAGGTCAACCACGGCGGGATCAGGCTGAAGTCCTTCTGGCTCGCCCGCGCCCGCCGCCTGCTGCCGGCGCTCTTCCTGATGCTGATCGTGGTGATGGCCTGGGTGACGGTGATCGGCCCGCACCAGCCTGGTGACTTCCGCATGGCCGAGCTCAGCGCCGTCGGCTACTTCAACAACTGGTGGCTGATCTTCCACGACGTCTCCTACTTCGCCCGCTTCGCGCCGCCTTCGCCGCTCAACCACCTCTGGTCGCTCTCGGTCGAGGAGCAGTTCTACATCGTCTGGCCCTTCCTGCTGATGGCGGCGCTGCACTTCGTGCCGGAAGCGAAGAGCAAGCCCGGGCCGCGGCCACGGCTGGCCGCCGTCGCCCTGGTTGGGGCCCTCCTCTCGGGGATCCTGATGGCGGTCCTCTACCACCCCTCGCTCGATCCCTCGCGGGTCTACTACGGCACCGACACCCGCGCGCTGGAGCTGCTGGTCGGGGCGGCGCTGGCGATGGTCTGGCCCAGCCGCCGCCTCACCGCCAAAGTGACGCCGCAGGCGCGGCGGACGATCGACGCCGCCGGGCTCGCCGGCCTGGTCGTGATCGGGCTGATGTTCTGGCGCTCGAGCGAGTTCTCGCCCTTCCTCTACCGCGGCGGCTTCGCCCTGCTGGCGATCGGCACGGCGCTCTCGGTCGCCGCCTTCGCACACCCCGCCTCGCGCCTGGGCCCAATCGTCGGCTGCCGGCCGATGCGCTGGATCGGCGAACGCTCCTACGGGATCTACCTCTGGACCCTGCCGATCATCGTCCTCACCTCACCGCAGGGAGCGCACGGTCCCAACTTGCTGCGGGCAGTCCTGCAGGTGGCGGCGATCATGGCCGTGGCCGAGCTCTCCTGGCGCTACGTCGAGAATCCGATCCGCCACGGCGCCCTGGGCCGGCTCTGGAAGCGCTGGAAAGCCGGCGAATTCAAGCGGGCGCAGGTGCCGCGCGAGGGCTGGGCGCTGATCGCGGTCGGCGGCCTCGTCGTCGTCTTCGCCCTCGCCGGCCTCGCCGGGGTGGGCGTCTCCAACAGCTCGCACGCAGTCGGCTCGGCCAACGTCGCCGAAACGATCACCGCCAAGAACGTCAAGCGCAAGCCGCTGGCGACGATCTGCGAAGGGGTCATCCACATCGGCGACTCGACCTCCGAGGGGCTCGTCTCGGAAGAATATTTGCCCGATCCCAACCAGCTGATCAGCGCCCAGTACGCGCGGGTGGGTGCTACCACGCAGCACCTCGAGGTCTCCGGCGCGCGCTCGATCTACGAGAACTACGAAGGCGAACCGAACGCCGAGGAAGTGGCGGAAGCCTGGAAGAACGAAGGCTTCAAAGGCTGCTGGGTGATCGCGATGGGGACCAACGAGGCGGCCAACGTGGCGGCCGGCTCGACCGTCACCTACGACGACCGGATCGACCTGATGATGTCGACGATCGGCGACGAACCGGTGATGTGGGTCAACGTCAAGTCACTGGTGCCGAACGGGCCGTACGCGGCGGCGAACATGGTGAGTTGGGACAAAGCACTGCGCGCTGCCTGCGACCGCTACCCCAACATGCGCATCTACAACTGGGCCGAGGACGTCAAGGACAACTGGTTCATCCCCGACGGGATCCACTTCACCTCGGAAGGCTACGCGGCGCGCGGCCGCCTGATCGCCGATGCGCTGCTGGAAGCTTTCCCCAACAGCCAAGTGCCGCCGAAGCTGACCGACGCCGACGACTGCGTCGTCTCCGGCTAGAGGATCTGCGTGTCGAGAAAGCCGGCCATCAGTACCAGCCAGCCGCCGATCTCGGCGACGATCAGGGCGACCATGAAGGCGTGCAAGCCGCGGACGGGGTCGCGGAACTGGTTGTCGGTGTCCTGCTTCCAGCCGCGCACCATGTAGCCGAAGACGGCGGCGTAGAAGTAGAAGGCAAGCGCGCCAGCGGCGAGCAGGTTGACCAGCGTGCCCCAGCCGCTGAGCTCGACAAAGGTCGCAACCAGCAGCAGGGCGAAGCTGTAGAGCAGCGCCGCCCGGTGGGCGGTGTCCGTGTACGGATGGGCCAGCCCCTCCTCCGAGGCCGCCATCTGCCGGTACTTCATCACCCCCAGCAGCAGCGCCCAGAGGAACATCAGCCCCGCGAGCAGCAGCACTACCTTCGTATCGTCTCCCAGGACCACCCGTCCTGAATACCAGCTAGGAGAAAGCCATGCCAGGCCCCACCGCAATCACCGGCGTCGACTTCGCCACCGTCTTCGTCACCGATTACCCCGCTGCAATCGAGTTCTATTGCCAGACCCTCGGCCTCGAGCAGTCAGTCGACTACGGCAAAATCCCCGGCGGCGAGGTCGAGGCCGGCGATCTCACCCTGCAGGTGGTCGACGCCGCCGCGATCGGCCGCGAGTTCGAGCCCAACGGCCACCCGATCGCCTTTCACGTCGGCGACGTCGAAGCCACCCGCGCCGAGCTCGAATCGAAGGGCGTCAAATTCGTCGCCGACACCCTCGACAGCGGCGTCTGCCACATGGCCTTCTTCACCGACCCATCGGGCAACAGCCTGATGATCCACAACCGCTACGCGCCCAAGAACTGAGCGAGCGGCTAGGTCCCGTTCTCAGAGAGCCAAGCCGCGAGGGCCTCAACGCCCTCGCGCTGGCTCTCGCCACCACCGAGGCCGCCAAGCGGCCCGCTGCCGTGCATCAACATCAGTTTCAGCTTCTCCCCATCGGTCGTCTTCAGCTTCAGGGTGACGGCAGCGCCGTCCATAACCGCGGCGCTGACCGTCATCCAACCCCCGCCGGCCCCGTCAGCCGCAGCCGAGGCGATCCGCTCCGGCGGCAACAAGATCGCCTCCCCATCCGGCTCGAACTTCCGGTTCATCCCCTGCACGATCAGCCGCCGATCGGTAACCCCCAACGCCACCTGCCGCCCCTTGAACATGCTCGCCTGGGTGGCGACGCAAACTCCCCGAATCTCCTCACCGGGCTCCAACAGCCGCTCGATCACGGGACGCAGCTTCGATGCAAGGTCTGCCATCAACCCATCCTAGGCGCGTCTCGCCGCTAGACAAGCCCGAGGTCGGTGACGTCGAAGAGCCCCTCCTCGTTCGAGCGCACCTCCTTGTCGGCCTCACCGCCGCGGGCCAGCTCAAGAATCCGGGCCGGTGCCGGAAAGGAGACGAGCGCCGCATCAAGGTGCACGCGTCTATACCATCGCCGAGCAGGCGCCTTAGACCACGACGCTCCGCAGCAGCCGTCCTTCAGAGTTGCACTGACTGCGCTTATGCCGACTCGACCGACCGATCCGCTGTCCCGCAGTCGCCTCAATCCACGGCTGCCGTACGCGTACGCCAGCCCACAACCTCCGGCAATCCTTCCTGGCGTATTAACTAGCCGTTCGACTCATCTCGGTCAAGAACATGATGAGCACTCTGGTCTGACCGCGATGAGCGGCTACGTCTCGAAGCGTGTGCTGATGACGCTGCGAATTTGATCAGGATCTCCAAATAAGCGCATTGCTATCAAGCACGCTCTATCTCAAGCGGTTCTGGCTCGCTGTCCTCCCAATCCGCGTCTTCGTCACCAACTTCCGCGTCCTCGTTTTGGGCGAGCACCTCCTCAAGGCCAGGAACTGTGGTTCCCTCAGGTACAAGCTTCTCGTAGATATCGCGGTAACGCGCCTTAGCACGCTCGAGCAACTCTAGGTAACTGAGAACTGTATAGCCCTCTCCCAGCCCCGAGCGATCAAAGCGACCATCGAACGTGTCGCCGAGGATAATGACCTCAATGTCATCCTCCTCAAACTGAGCTAGAGACGCCTTAAAGATGCTCTTGTAAAGCATTACTTGCGAGAGCTCCTCATGCCCAACTTTTACACCCGGACGCTTGAACTCGACTACCAAGAGCTTCCCCGGTTGTCCAGTTGTACTTAGTTTTGAGTCGTCATAGCAAACAAGGTCGGGGCGCTTAGCAGCCTCGAGTTTGAACTCATTGGCGAGCTTGTCCTCTAGTTGGGTGCTAAACGCCTTGTTGTCAAACCAGTAGGTAAGCATCTCACGCAACAGCCAGATATTTGCCGCGATCACCTTGTGGATCTCGGCCTCAAGCGAGCCTTCGGACACCTTTGCGCGCAATGTCTCGATCACAATTAGCTGCCCGTGTAGGAGTTGTGCAATGTCAGTGATTCTGGCTGCGCCGAATTGGGCGAGCAACTCAGCCAGCCGCGCAACGTCCTCCTCACTCTCATCCTTGATGCTGTCGACCAGCGTACGGAGCGCATCAGATTCGTAATAGCGGACAATAACGTCCACCAAATCATCGATAGTTTTATTTGACTCATTCTTGGCGAGTTGCGCAATGACCTTGTCGATCATCACATCGAGTTTCGCGTAAACCTCCGGACCCAAGCGCTGCATCCGCGCCTCAAGGTCAGGGTTCCGCTCCTTTGCCGCCGCCTTGCGTTTCGCAGCCCGCTGCTTGGCGATGCCGTCAGCAATGGTCGTGAGCTTTTTGCGCGCATACTCTTCGAGCGCCTCAACTCGCGGCGACTCAGGGTTGAGCCCAGTCCGACTGGTGTTGATGTCAAAAGCCCGATCAGGGTCATCGTCATTCAGTGGATCGATGAAATCCGGTTCGAGCTCTCCAATGATCCGAGTTAGAACAAAGAACCCATGGGCTTGTTGATTGAGCCCAAAGAGGGTCGTTGGCTGGACAATTCTCCTACGGATGCGCACTGCAAATCCGGCGGGCATCCCTTTCCTGCGCTTGACAACCTTGTAGAAGCCTTTGACCCTGCCGAATCCCTCTACCTCATCGTCAATTGGGTAACGCTCACCAGGGATGTCCTCGGCTGAGGCCTCGGTCCCATTGACGACGACACGCCAGTTGGTCTCCGTAGGTAGCTCGAGCGCGAGATGCTCACGCAGCACCACCTCGTCCACGTCCTCTGTATCGATCAAGAGTCCCTCAAGACGGACTTCTGTGCCGTGCTCACCCTTGGGAGCAGTCTTAACCTCTGCCTGTAGGTCAAACTGCTCAAGGGAGGCTGCCTCATCGAGTGCCGCTCGATCAATCGTCAGCGTGGTGCTCTCGCGCAGTCGTGTGGTCTTCACGATCATTTTCTCCGCAATCCCCAAACCAGCGAGCTTGCCAATACCCTTGTGCCCAATTATCGGACGCTTGCGTTTGCCGGTCTTCTCTCGATTTTCGGCGGCCCGGCGGTCTCGTCCTAGGCGCAGATAGTTCTCTTGGACCTCTTTCGATGTCATCCCTCGTCCGTTGTCGGACACGACAATCTCGTCGCCTGCCATCGTGATCTCGATCGTGGACGCATCTGCGTCATACCCATTAGCCGCCAGCTCGGCGATCGCCTTCTCGAGAGTGTTGTACATCGCGACCCCAAAGTGGTCCAAGAGCCGCGGCTCAACCAAGAATCGCATAGTTGCTAATGCTAATCGCTTTTCAAACAGCGGGAGGGGTCGCCCCCAACATTGGTCCTAAGCAGACTTCAATGCTGCAGCGATTTGAGCCGCATGCGCCGCGACAAATCTCGGGGGCAAGGCGTTGCCGATCAAGTCGGCTGCCCTGTACTTGCCTCTGGTAAGAGGAAATTTGTAATTAGACGGAAACGATTGCAGTAGGGCCGCCTCACGAAGGGTGATCGCACGATCCTCTTCTGGATGCAGAAATCGCCCCTTCGATGGGTTGATACATCCACCGGTAATCGTGGGGGCGAGATTCTCCCAGCTCATCCGCCCATATACGTCGTACCATCCGGCAAGCCTCTGATGGCATGGGAGTTGTCTCTCTTTGCCAAGATCCTTTCGACTTCCTCCATCGCGAGGTATTTCCCGAATCAACTCGCGAATCGAGGCAGAGCGCTGCTCGCCGTGATCATGCAGCGGGTCGGTACTCTTTCCAGCCTTGGGGAGATCCTTGAGTGCGTCGCGCACGGTTACCGTGGATTTGTGTGGGGGAGCGAAGGCCACCGTCCCCCCTTGAAGTGCAGTCAGCACAAACCGCCGTCGGCGCTGTGGAACACCATAGTGGGCTGCGTCAAGAACATCGTAGTTGAGCCCGTAGCCCTCTCTCCGCAGGCGAGCAAGCATCAGCTTGAGACGCCGATCTTCACGAAGAGCGGGAACGTTCTCCATCATTAGCGCACGAGGCTTGAGTGCTTCCGCAAATCGGGCAAACTGTGCTACAAGCGCGTTGCGGTGATCCTCTACGTGAGTTCCCTGCCGATGAGTTCTCATTGAAGAGAACCCCTGACAAGGAGGACACCCCGCCAGAAGGTCGAGTTGGCCTGGAACTATTTCGAGCCGATCCATCAACTCGGCTGGGGCCAGCTTTCGAACATCACGACGCCAAACAACAGTCTCGGGATGATTGGACTCGAACGCTTCAATAGCGAGCGGAGACACATCAACGGCACCGATCACGGAGAAACCCGCCTGCTTGAGACCCTCAGTGAGGCCTCCGGCACCGCAGTAGAGGTCGATCGCCTTGAGCACTATGCCGTGGGCTCCTTTGATGGGTCAACAAGGCGTTTGATGTCGTCGGCGGCGTCCTCTAGCTGCTCATGCTCCCAAACCCGAAAGACACGCCACCCCGCCTTAGCGAGGGCCTTGTCAACACGGCGATCCCGCTCGACGTTGCCTTTGAGCTTCTCTGACCAGAACGACTTGTTCGCGCGCGGTTGGGTGCGATGAATTGGGCAACTGTGCCAGAAGCAACCGTCCACGAAGACCGCGACTTTGATCCTCGGAAAGGCAACATCCACTCGGACCTTCAACTCCTCCAAGTCGACACGCAGATCCTTGCGGAATCGCATACCCCGCGCGTGGAGCACTGAGCGCAAACGACGCTCCGGGGCAGTGTCAACGCGGCGGTTGGCCTGCATCGACCGCCTAACCCCTAGCGAACTCGCCCATGACGGGGATCGCGTCTTGTCGATTGCAGACTCGGCGTTGATGGGCATGGTCCGAGCTTAGCTCTGATCGCGCATCAGAATAAAAAGCGAAGCGGGAGCGACGGGACTCGAACCCGCGACCTCTGGCGTGACAGGCCAGCGCTCTAACCAGCTGAGCTACGCCCCCGGAAGGCGGGCAAAGAGCTTGCCCTGCGTCAAGTATTTCAGGGTCGCTGGATTTTGAGTCGGAAGGGGGTGCGGTGGGGCTTGGTCGAGGTGATCACGAGGCGAAGGCGTTGCTCGCCGCAGACGGTGTAATCGAGGCGCTGGCTGGGGCCGAGGCCGTTGCGGGAGCTGCGTAGGAGCCTGCCGGCACGGCTACGAAGGGCCAACTCGTAGCCGTACCTGGACAGGCTGCTTGGGCGCAGGCTGACCAATCCGTCGAGCGGCGTACGTAGGGCCTCGACGGCTGCGCCCTCCCCCCTGGCCGGAACGTGCCCGGACAGCGTCAAGCTGGTCCGCCCCTGCCAGGGCTCAAGGGTGTCTTCGCGGATCGCCCTGAAGGCGGCCGCATTCGGCTCCAGCGCTGGGCTGTAGCGCCAGGTGACCGGGAGGTCGGGGAAGCGGTAGTGAGCGAAGGCCTCGGCGAAGGCCTCGCCTGGGTCCTCGAAGTAATGGGTGCCCTCGTCGCCGGGATAGAGGCGGCCGGCGCGCTGCCCGCGGCAGACGCCCTCGAGGCTGGCCCAGCGCTCTGGGCCCCAGTCGATCGCGTTGCGGAAGGGCGCCGGCATCTCGCGATGCTGGGCGACGTGGTGGCCGTACTCGTGGGCGAGCACGAAGTCGAAGGTCGCGCCGTCGCCGTCGGCTTCCTCGTAGCCGCCGATCACGACCTTGTTTTCGCCGCTGAAGTAGCAGGCCTCGGCGCCGAAGCCGCAGTCGAAGCCGAGCTGGAATTCGCTGTCGAGCTGGACCGAGAGCAGGTCGACCTCGTCGCCGTGGATCAACGTGCCGATGAAGTCAGCGACCCGCTGCGGGTCAGTGACGTTGCAGGTTTCCGCGCAGGCCTGGGTGACCGAGACGGCGATCGTCGCGCCGCTGCCGTCGTTGATCGAGTAGCGCTGCGACGACGCGGATGCCGATATCCGCGCCGCCGCAGCGCCAGGCTCGCCCAACACGACGTCGTGCATCGGTACCGCAGGCGGCGGCACCTCGAGCGAGACGCCCGGATTGGGACGCTCGGCGACGGCCCCTCCCGGAACCGCCAGGAGAAGCGTGGTCATGGCTATGCCCGCAAGCGCCCCCGCCGGGCGCCCGCTCACGGAGCGGGACCAGGCCTTATCTCGTAGGCGCAGGCAGGGGCTGACATGTACGCGGGGAGGGACATTGCGGGAACGGTGACGTGAAGAGACTGGGCGGGATTTGGCGCCGCAGAAGGGTTTCTTCACTCAACTGGGGACACGGTAGCGGCGATCTGGCCGCGGGCAAAGAAACCGCCATACCATTGACGTACCGAAACTGGCCACGGCAGTCTGGAGCCGTATCGCGACGCGCGTTTGGCGAATTCATCCAAAGCCCGCCGGCACTCGTATAGACGGGGCGATGAAGATTGCGATCGTCGGAACCGGCATCTCGGGCCTCGTTGCTGCCCATCTCCTCCACCGCGAGCACGAGATCGTCGTCTACGAGGCCGGCGAGCGGGTCGGTGGCCACTCGCACACGGTCGAGGTCGAGAGCGGCGAGGGCAGCCACTGGATCGACACCGGCTTCATCGTCTTCAACGATCGCAACTACCCCAACTTCGAACGGCTGCTGCAGCAGCTCGAGGTCCCCAGCCAGCCCTCCCACATGGGCTTCTCGGTCTCCGACGGCCGCGGCGAGTTCGAGTACTCGGGCACGCCGCGCGGCATCTTCGCCCGCCCCGCCCACCTGCTCAGCCCCTCCTTCCTCGGCATGCTGCGCGACTGGCGCCGCTTCAACCGCGAGGCGCAGGCCCTGATCGGGATGAACGGCACCGCGCCCTCGCTCGGCCACTGGCTGGAGCAGCACGGCTTCTCCCAGCACTTCATCGAGCGGCTGATCGTGCCCCAGGCCTCGGCGGTCTGGTCGGCGGACCCGGAGCAGATGTGGAGCTTCCCGGCCAGCTTCATGGCCGAGTTCTTCGACAACCACGGCATGTTCAGCCTCCGCGACCGGCCGCGTTGGCGCACCGTGCAGGGCGGTTCGCGCAGCTACGTCAAGGCGATCACCGAGCCGTGGCGCGACCGCATCCGCCTGCGGGCGCCGGTGCGCAGCATCGAACGGCTCGACGACGGGGTGCGGATCGCCGCCGAGGGCTGCGAGAGCGAGGACTTCGACCAGGTGGTGATCGCGACCCACTCCGACCAGGCGCTGGCGATGCTCGCCGACCCCAGCGAGGCCGAGCGCGAGATCCTCGGCGCGATCCCCTACCAGCGCAACGAGGCTGTGCTCCACACCGACGCCTCGCTGCTGCCGCGCCGTCGCAGCGCCTGGGCGAGCTGGAACTTCCACCTGACCGAGCCGGCCAGTGAGCGCAGCACCGTCACCTACTGGATGAACAACCTGCAGCAGCTGCGCGCCGACTGCGAGTTCCTGCTGACGCTCAACCGCGGCGAGGCGATCGACCCGGAGAAGGTGCTGCGCCGCTTCAGCTACGAGCACCCCGTCTACACCGCCGCCGGCGTCGCCGCCCAGGCCCAGCACGGCGAGATCAGCGGGATGCGCCGCACCCACTACTGCGGCGCCTACTGGGGCTGGGGCTTCCATGAGGACGGCGTGGTCAGCGCGATCCGCGCCTGTGAGCGGATCGCGCCCCTGGTGGCAGCGAGCGCAACCGAGGCGGTGGCCGCATGAGCTTCCGGTGCGCCTTTTACTCCCCCCAGGTGCATAAAGCGCACCGGAAGGTAGGTGCATGAGCGCCTCGGCCGTATACGAGGGCTGGATACGCCACCGCCGCTTCGAGCCGGTCGAGCACTCGTTTCGCTACCGGCTCTTCCTCATGTACCTCGACCTAGAGGAGCTGCCCGAGGTGCTCGACCCCTACCCGCTGTTCTCGGCCCGCCACGCGGCCCCCGCCCGCTTCCGCCGCACCGACTTCATGGGCGACTCGGACCGCCCGCTGGCCGAGTGCGCCCGCGACGCGGTCGAGGCGCAGACCGGCAGCCGCCCGCCCGGCCCGGTGCGCCTGCTCGCCAACCTGCGCTACCTCGGCCACGCCTTCAACCCGGTCAGCTTCTACTACTGCTTCGACCAGGCCGGGGAGCGGGTAGAGGCGGTCGTGGCCGACGTCAACAACATCCCTTGGGGCGAGCGTCATCCTTATGTCTTGGCGCGCGGATCGCACGGTGGAACGGTGCTTAGCGACGAGCTGGACAAGGCCCTTCACGTCTCCCCGCTGATGGGGATGGACCAGACCTATGCCTTCCGCGCCAGCGAGCCCGGAGAACGCCTCAGCGTCCACATCGAGTCGCGCCCGCTGCAACGCGCTACGGCTCCCCCGGAACCGCAAAACGTTGCACCTCGGGAGCGCAAGGCCTTCGACGCCACCCTCTCCCTGCACCGCCACGAGCTCAGCCGCGCCCGGCTGGCCGGGATGCTCGCTCGTTATCCGGCGATGTCGCTGCAGACCGTCGCCAAGATCTACGCCCAGTCGCTGCGGCTGAAGCTGAAGGGCGCGCGCTACTTCCCTCACCCCGAGGGCCGCAAGCCGAAGGGCTTCCTCTCGCCATGAGGGACCAGCTCGCCCGCGCCGCCGTCTCGCAGGTGTTGCGCCGCCTACGCAACGGCCGCATCGACGTGATCGAGAACGGCCGCGAACGCAGCTTTGGGCCTGCCGACGCCGAGCTGCGGGCGACGCTCACGGTCCGCGACCCCGCCGCCTGGCGCGGCGCCCTGCACGGCAGCGTCGGCCTCGGCGAGACCTACGTCGACGGGCTCTGGGAGACCGACGACCTGGTCGCGCTGATTCGCATCGTCGCCCGCGAGCTGAGTGAGACCGGTGGCGTCCGGGGCGCCGTCACGAAGCCGCGCGGCTGGGCCCACCGGGTCCGCGGCCTCGTCCCCGACAACACCCGGACCAAAGCGCGCAAGCACATCGCCGCCCACTACGACCTCGGCAACGACCTCTTCGCATCCTTCCTCGACGAGCAGATGCTCTACTCCTGCGCCTACTTCCCCCGCCCCGGCGCCAGCCTCGAGCAAGCGCAGCTGGCGAAGCTGCGGCGGATCTGCGAGGAGCTGCGGCTCGGGCCCGAGAACCACCTGCTGGAGATCGGCAGCGGCTGGGGCGGGCTGGCGATCCACGCCGCCCGCGAGCACGGCTGCCGGGTGACGACGACGACGATCTCCCCCGCCCAGCACGAGCTGGCCAGCCGCCGGGTCGCCGAGGCCGGGCTCGACGACCGGGTCGAGGTGCTGATGGAGGACTACCGCGACCTGCACGGCCGCTACGACCGCCTGGTCTCGGTGGAGATGATCGAGGCGGTCGGCTGGCGCCACTTCGACGACTACTTCCACTGCTGCAGCGAGCTGCTCCGCCCCGACGGCCTGATGCTGCTGCAGGCGATCACGATCGACGACCGCCTCTACGAGGCCGAGAAGGGCGCCCGCAGCTTCGCCAACACCCACGTCTTCCCCGGCGGCTGCCTGCCCTCGAAGCGGCTGATCGCCGACTGCCTGGCTCGCGTCACCGACATGCGTGAGGTATGGAT
This sequence comes from uncultured Solirubrobacterales bacterium, assembly GCA_963701265.1. Taxonomy (GTDB): domain Bacteria; phylum Actinomycetota; class Thermoleophilia; order Solirubrobacterales; family 70-9; genus VRUE01. The sequence continues at coordinate 498,083 of OY969581.1, read as the reverse complement.
GGACGACATCACCGCGCACTACCCACCCACCCTCGCCAGCTGGCGCCAGCGCTTCCTCGCCACCTGGGAGCGGCTGCGCGCTCGCGGCTACGACGAGCGTTTCCGCCGCCTCTGGGAGTTCTACCTCTGCTCCTCGGAGGCGGGCTTCCGCGAGCGCCGCATCGGCAACGTGCAGCTGCTGCTGGCGAAGCCGGAGTGGCGGTGAGCGAAGAGCGGCGCGAGCCGCTGCTGCTGCTCCACGGCCTCGGCGGCTCGAAGGAGATCTGGAGTCCGGTGCTCGAGCTGCTCGAGGCCGAGCGCGAGCCGGTCGCGATCGACCTGCCGGGCTTCGGCGACGCGCCGCCGCTCGCCGCCCAGGTCGAGCCGAGCGCCGCCAACCTTGCCGCGGCGGTGCACGAGCGCTGCCTCGAGCTGGGGATTGAGCGGCCCCACGTGGCCGGCAACTCACTCGGCGGCTGGGTCGCACTGGAGATGGGACGGGCCGGCTGGGCGGCCTCGGTCACCGCGATCTCCCCCGCCGGCCTCTGGCGGGCGCCGATCGGCGAGCGGCGCAGCAACCCGCGCCTCTGGGCCCGGCGCCTGCGCCCACTCGTTGCGGTCGCGCTGTACAGCCGCCGGGTGCGGGAGCGAGCCCTCGCCACCTTCGCCGCCCACCCCGGGCGCATCCCCGCCGCAGCCGGGCGCCGCCTGGTGCTCGGCTGGATCGATGCCAACGGCTACGACGGCGCCAACCGCGCGATGCGCACCCACGTCTTCGACCCGACGGACTACCCGCAGATCCCGGTGACCCTCGCCTGGGGCGAGCTCGACCGCCTCGTCGGCCCGCCGCGGCCCGAGCGCCGCCCCGCCGGCGCCCGTTTCCTCACTCTGCCCGCGGTCGGCCATACGCCGACCTGGGATGACCCGGACCTGGTCGCCGAGGCGCTGCTGGCGGGAAGCGCTGCGCCGGTCGGTGCCTGATCCCCTCCGCTGAAGAGTCGAGTCTGGGAGAGTTCCAAGTCCCCGCCCAACCTTGAGCAGTTCAGTCCCCGGAAGGAGACGCGCTTGATCGTCGAGAGGACCGAGAACCCGCAGTGGCTGTCCAACGCCTACCTCGTCGCTGACGAAGCCGGCGGCAAGGGGGTGCTGATCGACGGCAACGACGACCTCGGGCCGCTGCTCGAGCGCGCCGAGCAGGACGGGATCGAGATCACCCACATCCTGATCACCCACCCGCACGCCGATCACATCGCCGGCCTGGCCGCGGCGCGCGAGCGGCTCGGCGGGGTGCCGATGGTGGCGCACGCCGAGGCCCTGGCCGAAATCGAGGACGAGGTCTCCGAGACAATCGCTGACGGCGGGACGCTCAGCACCGGCAACCTGGAGATCGAAGCGATCTCCACGCCGGGCCACGCCTCCGGCCACGTCGCCTTCCTCGTCAACGGCAGCGACGTCTTCACCGCCGACGTCCTCTTCAAGGGCACCGTCGGCGGCACGATGGCGCCGGGCGCCAGCGGCATTGACGACCTGCGCGCCTCGGTGATGAAGCTGATGGAGCTGCACCCGGAGACGACCGTCCATCCCGGGCACCGCGAGCCGACGACGATCGGCGCCGAGCGTGAGAACAACCCCTTCGTGCAGATCTGGCGCGGCGAGGCCGAGACCGGCTCCGAGGACGTCACCGTCTGGGGCCGCCCGGCGACGCTGAAGCTCTGGGCACCCGACTACGACGGCGGCAACAAGGCCTGGATCGTGTTCGCCGACGATGGCACGGAGGCCATCGTCGGCGGGTCACAGGTCGAGCGCGGCTGAACGCAGCGAGGCCCGCCGGAGCGGGCCTCGTGCGCCAGGGAGAGGAATTGGGAGCTAGCGGATCACTGCCTCCATCAGCAGCCAGCAGCCGTCGGTGTCGCTGGCCGGGGTGAAGTAGCCGCCGAGGAACAGCGGCGGCGTGTAGATCAGGGTGTTGTCGCCACCCGAGGAGCAGCGGATCATCGAGGTGATGCTGCCGCGCAGGGCCAGCTGCTCGCCCTTCTTGATCTTCATGTTGACGTCGAAGGACTCGACCCTGTAGTCACCTTCTTCTTCGGCCGATTCGGACTGGCCGATGTAGTTGATCCTCTGCCCGTAGCGCTTGGCGATCGCGTCGGTGCCGTTGATCTTCTTCACCGCCATCAGGCGGAAGCTGCCAGGACCGCCGGCGATCAACCGGAGCTTCTTGATCGTGCCGGTCTTCGGCGCGAACTCGCCGCCATCCGGACGACCGTAAGCTTCGTTGAGGACCATCGTGCAGGGCTCGAGCGCGGTTTCGGGACCGTTGCAGGTGAGGCCCGGCAGCGAGTTGGATGGCTGAACCTTCGAGTTGAGCATGGCGCCGAACTTGACCGGCGCCTTGGCCTGACTGGCGGCCGGGACGACGGCGAGGGCGAGGCTGGCGACGGCGGCAACAAGGCCGATGCGGCGGGTGATCTTCTGGGCGGTGCGCGTGCGGGTCATTTGAGTCTCCTTGTGTCAGTGAGGTGGGTGACTGCTCTGTGTCCCCAGCTTCGCCCGCATCCGCCACCCCTCCCAGACCCCCCAGGGGTGGACCCGCTCACCCCTGCGCTGTCCCTCTCCCGTTCCGGTGCGCTTTATGCGGGCCACAGCCACATAAAGCGCACCGGACAGCGAGTTGGCTCGTAGGATCAGGCCCGTGAGTGCCGAGCCGCGACAGACCAGTCCTGCCGAGCTGAAGACGCAGATCGAGGCCGAACGGGGCGGGCGGCCCTTCCTCGTCCTGCGCGACGGCGAGGGCGAGCAGCGGATCGTCACGATCGAGGAGGGCACGGTCGAGCTCTGGGTCGGCCGCGGCGAGGCCGCCGGGCTGCGCATCGACTGGGACGAGGAGGTCTCCGCCCTGCACGCCCAGATCGAGGTGGTGGCCGGCGAGTGCACGCTGCTCGACGACGGCCTCTCCCGCAATGGCTCCTTCGTCGGCAGCGAGCGCGTGCACGGCCGCAAGCACCTGCGCGACGGCGACACCCTGCGCTTCGGCCGCACCACGGTCCTCTTCCGCCGCCCCGGCGAGTCGGCGCCGGAAGCAACCGTGGTTGCAAGCGAGGTGCCCGCTGCCGCCGCGGTCTCACCCGGCCAGCGCCGCGTCCTGCTCGCCCTCTGCCGCCCCTTCAAGGACGGCTCCGCCTTCGCCACGCCGCCAACCAACCAGGCGATCGCCGAGGAGCTCCACCTCAGCGTCGACGCGGTCAAGACCCACATGCGCGCCCTCTTCGAGAAGCTCGAACTGGAGGACCTGCCGCAGAACCGCAAGCGCGTCGCCCTGGTCGAGCGAGCGCTGCAAAGCGGCGTCGTCGCACCCCGCGACCTTTAGTCCCCAGGCACGCTCTGGACGCATATGCGATTGGAGTGCGTGCGCTTTGTGCCCACACTCCATCGTTAGTTCTGAGGACTAGTACTTCTCCTCGACGACGGGACCAGACAACGTGACGCTCGGCCTCACCACCACCCAAATTCAGGAATTCGCTTTCGACTGGTACCCGGTCTTCGGGGTGGTCTTCATGGCGATGCTGCTCTTCGTCTTCTTCAAGCTGATGCGGACGACGATGGGCACAACCAAGCCGGAGACGGTGAAGGCGAGCAAGACGGCGCCGGTGCTCTGGGACGACGTGCAGGGCGTCGACGCCGCCAAGGACGAGTTGATGGACGTCGCCGAGTGGCTGCGCGACCCCAAGCGCTTCGCCGCCCTCGGCGCCCAGCCGCCGCGCGGGGTGCTGCTCTTCGGTCCTCCCGGGACCGGCAAGACGATGCTGGCGCGGGCCGTGGCCGCGCAGGCCGGCGTCGACTTCTTCGCCGCCTCGGGATCGAGCTTCGTGGAGATGTTTGTGGGGAGGGGTGCCGCCCGCATCAGGCGGCTGTTCAAGGAGGCGCGCAAGTCCGGCCGCGCGGTGATCTTCATCGACGAGCTCGATGCGGTCGGTGGAGCGCGTAGTGGTGGAGGCGGCGATGGTGGCTCTAGTGAGCGCGAGCAGGCGCTCAATCAGCTGCTGGTCGAGCTCGACGGTTTCGAGCGCGACCCCGGCACGGTGATCGTCATCGCCGCCTCCAACTACGTCGACAAGCTCGACAAGGCGCTGCTGCGGCCGGGTCGCTTCGATCGCCAGGTGCTGGTCTCACCGCCCGACCGCGAGGGGCGCGAGGCAATCCTGCGCACCCACGCCAAGGGCAAGCCGCTCGCCGAGGACCTCGACCTGAGGGACGTCGCCCGCAAGACCACGGGGATGACCGGTGCCCAGCTCGCCAACTCGCTCAACGAGGCGGCGATCATCGCCGGCCGCGCCGGGCGCGACGCGACCGCGCGTGAGGACCTCGACGAGGCGTTGCTGCGCCAGTCCGTCGGCTCGCAGCAGGCGCGGCGGTTGAACCAGAAGGAGCGCCGCATCGTCGCCTACCACGAGGCCGGTCACGCGCTTTGCCGGCGGCTGCTCGGCCTCGACCCGCCGGAGATTCTCAGCATCGTCCCCCGCGGACCGGCGCTTGGCTTCGTCGGCCACTCGCCCGAGGAAGACACCTACTTGAAGTCACGCGACGAGCTGCTCGACGAGGTCGTCACCCTGCTCGGCGGCCGCGCCGCCGAGGAAGAGGTATTCGGCAACTCCTACTCCGGCGCCGTTGACGACCTTTCCCGCGTGCACGCCGTCTGCAAGCAGATGGCGGCTGAATTCGGCATGGGTGTGGCGATCGACGCCGATGGAGCACCGCCGATCGCGCTGCCGACCGGCGACTACGCCGTCTCCGACCAGACCCGCCGCGACGTCGACCGGGCGGCGATGATCCTCGCCCGCGAAGCCCACCGCCGCGCCCTCGCCCTGCTGGCGAGCAACCGCGAATGCCTCGACAACCTCGCCGCCAACGCGCTCGAGCGCGAGACCCTCACCCGCGAGGACCTGGACGAGATCTTCGCCGCGCATGAGCTGCATACCCCTTCGCGCTCCGGCACGTTCGATCGCGCCGTGGCCACGCTTTCCTCGGAGCCGCCGGAGCCGAAGTAGCATCTACGGCACCGATGGCGCTCCCGACTGACCCCGACTCCCACTACTTCCCGCCCGGTCGCTCGATCGCGCGGATGGTCCACGGTGAGCGCTCGGTCGGCCTGCTCTACGGCCAGCGGGCGCTGCTGATCGGCGCCCTCGAGCCGCTCACCTACACCGGCACGATGATGAGCACGCGCTCGGAAAACCGTCCCTTCCAGCGCCTCGCCCGCACCGCCAAGATCCAGGAGACGATCCTGCTCGGCACCCGCGAGGAAGCCGACAAAGCCCTGGCCGTCGTCCACCGCCTGCACGAGCGGGTCAAGGGCACGCTGCCCGAGCCGGCCGGAGTCCACCCCGCCGGTGCCTCCTACTCCGCCTTCGACCCCGAGCTGATGCTGTGGACGCTGGCGGTGATCGCCGACTCCGGGCGGGCGATGTACGAGACGATGGTGCGACCGCTGAGCGCGGACGAGCGCGAGGACCTCTGGCAGGACTACGTCCGCTTCGGCGAGCTCTTCGGCCTGCCCCGCAGCGACGTCCCCGGCAGCTACCGCGAGTTCCGCGCCTGGTGGGACGAGCGGCTCTCCTCGCCCGACCTGCAGGCGACCCCACACGGCCTCGAGATGGCGCCGCTGGTTGCCTTCGAGCAGCCGGTGCCGCGGGCAGCGCGCGGCAACATCGTCGCCCAGAACCACATCATCAAGGGCAGCCTGCCACCGCGCGTGCGTGAGATCTTCGGCATCCGCTGGAGCGGCGCCCACGAGAGGACCTTCCGGGCGATGACCGCAACCCACCGCCGTGCCCGGCACTACTTCCCGCGCAAGATGCGCCGCGGGCGCAACGACGTCTTCTTCGACGTGGTCAGCAAGACCGAGCACCAGCGCGGCGGCACCCGCACGCCGCAGCTGCACGCCGGCGCCTGAACGCCGCGCCGGTTACGGCCACGCACGCCTGCGCGCCGGCCGCTTCGGCTTAGGTGCCGGGGATCGCTTTGCAGGGCCGGAAGAAGGTGCCCGCCAGGCGAGTGCCGTCTTTGAAGACGAATTTGCCCCGCGCTTGCAGGCGGCCGAGTTCGCAGCGGGCGTTGACGTAGCTGTGCAGCTTGCCCTTGACCCTCGTTTTGCGATCGACCGTCAGGCGCCCGGAGATCGGGTGGCCGTAGCCGCCGGCGATCTTGGGAATTTTTGCTTTGACCCGGTAGCCGTAGATGCCGTTGTGGATTTTTTCGATCACAACCGGGACGATGAACGTGGTGGCAACTGGCACCGTGGTGTAGGCGTGGAAGAGGAGCGTGTCGTTGCCGTTCTTCTTCGGCCCGTTGAAGGCCGTGATCGGCGAGGAGACGGGGATGTAGGCCTGTTCCGGGAAGGCGACGGTCGCTCGGCCGAAGCCCTTGCCGACGATCGCGTTCGGACAGTTTTTACGAGCCGCGGGCACGGTCGTCGCCTGCAGTTTGCCCGCCGTGCAGACTTCGATCCCGGTGGTGTCGACGTGGCCGTGTTTGTCGAATTCGAATTCGAGGGTGTCGAGGATCGGCGGCAGTTCGCCGGAGATCGTCGAGACTTTGCCGCCGCCGTAGATCTTGATCGGGGCGTCGTGGTGCTTGGGCAGCGTTTCCGGCTTGAAGCCACCGCGGCCGACGATCTTGAGATCGCCGGCAATGATTTCCACCTTTTCCACATCTCGTACAGCGCCCGCCGAGGCGGCCAGCACCAGCGCCGCCACGGCAAGCAGGCCGATTGCGAAGAGCTTGTTCGCGCTCAGCCGCACGTGCGCCCCCGGCCTAGCCCTTCACCTGGCACGGCAGCACGAAGTTGGCGCTGAACACGCTTTTCGCCGCTTCCGCCTGAGCGGGTGTTTCTTCCGGTCCGCCTTTGAAGCTGAATTCGCCGTGGACCACGAAGTGGCCGGTTTCACAGCGGGCGTTGATGTAGCTGTGCTTCTTGCCCTTGTAGGTCCATTTCTGGCCGACTTTGGCTTCGCCGGAGATCGGGTGGCCGTAGCCGCCGGCGATCTTGGGGATTTTCACGTTGACGCGGTAACCGAAAACGCCGTTGTGGATCTTTTCGATCACGATCGGGACGATGAAGGTCGTCGGGCCCGGATAGTCAAGGTGGGCGTGGGCGATGATCGTGTCGTTACCGCCCTTCTTCGGGCCGTTGAAGAGGGTGATCGGGGAGCCGACCTTGATGTGTCCCTGTTCCGGGAACGCCACCACTGCGCTGCCGAAGCCTTCGCCGACGATTGCCGGGCCGCAGGCTTTGCGCGCGGCGGCCACGTCGGTGGCGACCAGTTTGCCTTTGGTGCAGACGGCGAGCCCGGTCGTGTCAAGGGCGCCGTGTTTGTCGAATTCGAGCACGAATTTGTCGAGGATCGGCGGCAGTTCGCCGGTCTTGGTCGAGAGCGTGCCGCCACCGTGCGTCGTGATCGGGGCGTTTACGTGCTTCGGCAGCGCCTTCGGCGCGAAGTCGCCTTCGGCATCGAGCACGAGGTTGCCGATCACCAAGTGGACCTTGAACGCACTGGCCGTCGCGGCGACGACAAGCATCCCCACGACCAGCGTTGCAACGACAGCGATCCTCTTCCTCATAAACTTTTCCCCTCCCGTAGACCCTCAAGCAAATTTAGCGAACCTTGTCATGAATCCATGTTAAGGACCGGTCGGCATCTCCATCCCAATGGGCGGTGACGGGCTCGAACCGCCGACCCCCTGCTTGTAAGGCAGGTGCTCTCCCAACTGAGCTAACCGCCCAGGCGCATCGCTCTGATTATGGAACACACGCGGCAAGGAGGTGGCGCGGTCTTGGGAATGGGAGACTCCCGCCGTGAGATTCGAAGTCTTCTGGCGGGTGGCGCTTGTGCAGCTGATTGCGGTGGCGCTGCTGTCGCTGCTGCTCGGCGTGATCTTCTCCCGTGGTTTCTTCGAGGCCTGGGGTTGGCTGGTGGGACCTCTGGCCTGGTTTGGCTGCGCTTGGCTGACGGCCAGGGTTGTCGGCCTGGAGCCAGAGCCGACGCTAGTACGGGCGGTGCTGGCGGGAATCGTCAGCCTGCTCGCCGTGCTGATCGGCCAGCACTGGCTGGGAGCACTGATCGCGGTGGGACTCTTCGCCTACCTCTGCGCGATCGATTTCCGCCTGGATAGCCTGAGCTCCAATGAACGCTGACTTGAAAGCGACGCCGTGAGTTGGGGCGAGGGCGACATCCCCGACCAGAGCGGCCGCACGGCGGTCGTCACCGGCGCCAACGGCGGGCTTGGCTTGGAGACCGCGCGAGCGCTGGCGGCGGGCGGCGCCAATGTGGTTATGGCGGCGCGCAACCAGGAGCGCGCCGCGGAGGCGATGGAGCGAATCCGTGGCAGCGTGCCCGAGGCGCGGCTGACGCTGGTTCCCCTCGACCTCGGCTCGCTGGACTCCGTGCAGAAAGCGGCGGAGCGGATCCTCGCCGAGCATCAGACCGTCGACCTCTTGATCAACAACGCCGGCGTCATGGGCATTCCCGAGCGCCGCACCGTCGACGGCTTCGAGATGCAGCTCGGCGTCGATCACCTTGGCCACTTCGCGCTCACCGCGCGGCTGCTGCCGGCATTGCTCAGAGCGCAGGCGGCCCGAATCGTCACCGTCACCAGCTCCGCCCACCACATGGGCCGCGCGGTCGATCCGGAAAATCCCAATTTGGAGGGTCGCTACGGCCCCTGGCGCGCCTACAACCAGGCCAAGCTGGCCAACTTCCACTTCGGCCTCGGCCTGCATCGCCTGCTCAGTGAGGCCGGCAAGCCTGTCGCCAGCCTGGTCACCCATCCCGGGCTCTCCAATACCGAGCTGCAGGCGGTCAGCGTCGAGGAGACCGATGGTGGCCTCTCCCAGCGCTTCTTCCTGGCGCTCGCCCGCAACGTCGGCATGTCCCCGGCCGAGGGAGCGCTCTCACAGCTGCGGGCGGCGACCGACCCGAAGGCCAAGAGCGGTGAGTTCTACGGGCCGCTGTTCGTCACCAACGGCCCACCGGTGCGCAAGCCGGTGCTGCGCCCCGGCAACAGCCGGGCGATCTCACGCCTCTGGGAGGTCTCCGAGCGCGAAACCGGCCTCAAGCTGGAGGCATGAACCTCGGGCTCGAGGGTCGCGTCGCGCTGGTTATGGGTGCCAGCCGTGGCATCGGCCGGGCGATCGCGGCGGCGCTGGTGAGCGAAGGGGCGACGGTGGCAATTGCCAGTCGCTCGGGGGAGAAACTGGAGGAAGCACAGGCGGCGATCGGCGAGGCAGCGACGCCGTTCGTCGCCGACGCCTCTGACCTCGATCGCCTTGCGGCTCTTCCCGCGGAGGTTGAGGAGAAGCTCGGGCCCCTGAGCATCCTCGTCCTCAACACCGGTGGCCCGCCGTTCGGCGGCTCCCTCGACCACGAGCTCGAGGACTGGGAAAGCGCCTACCGCTCGCTGGTCCTCGCTCCCCGCGTGCTCGCCGGTGCCGTCGTGCCGAGGATGCGCGAACGCGGTTGGGGGCGGATCGTCAACGTCGGCTCCAGCTCCACCCGCGAGCCGATCGGAGGCCTCAACCTCTCCAACGCCCACCGCATGGCCGCGGTCGGCTTTCTCAAGACGCTCTCGCGCGAGGTCGCCGGCGACGGGATCACGGTCAATACCGTCGCCACCGGCCGCTTCGCCACCGAGCGACTTGCCGACCCCAGCGGCTCACTGGCAGGCGCCGAAGAGGCCGCCAAGAATGAAGTCCCCGCGGCCCGACTCGGCCGCCCCGAAGAGTACGGCGACCTCGTCGCCTTCCTCTGCTCCGAGCGAGCCGCCTACATCACCGGCACCGTCATCCCGATCGACGGCGGCATGCTGCACTCGGCGTTCTAGTCCTCCTGGGACTGGCGCATCGAGGGGAAGAGGATGACGTCGCGGAGGTTCTCGGCGTCGGCGAGGATCATCGTCAGGCGATCGATGCCGATGCCCGAGCCGCCCGCGGGCAAGGAGCCGTATTCGAGCGCCCGCACGAACTCGTCGTCGCTTGGATAGGGCGCCTCCTCGCTCTCGGGGTGGCGGCGCTGGCGCTGGCGCACGAAGTTCTCGCGCTGCATGTCGGCGTCGTTCGTATCGGTGCCGCCGCCGATGATCTCCATCCCGTCGACGACCCCGTCGAAGGCCTCGCCCAAAAGATCCGGATGCTCGGGCACTGGCTTGACGGTCGGCCATAGTTCGCGCGGCAGGTCGACGAGGAAGGTTGGCTGGACCAGCTTCGGCTCGATCAGCTTGCCCTGGATCTCATCGACGATCCAGGCCCAGTCCGCGTCCGGGGCGACGTCCTCCCCCAGCAGCTCGACCAGCTCGTCGCGGCTCGCGGTGAGGATGTCGACGCCGGCCTCGTCGCGGATCGCGTCGCGCAGGGTGATCCGCTTCCACGGCGCCTTGAAGTCGATCTTCTGACCGCCGCGCTCGACCACCGTCGTCCCCAGCACCTGCTCGACCACGGTCGAGATCATCTGCTCGGCGAAGGTCATCACGCCCTCGTAGCCGGCGCAGCTGAGGAACCACTCGAGCATCGTGAACTCGGGATTGTGTTTGGGCGAGATGCCCTCGTTGCGGAAGAACCTGCTCAGCTCGTAGACGTTCTCGAAGCCGCCGACGATCGCCCGCTTCAGGTAGAGCTCGGTCGCGGTGCGCAGGAACAGTTCGCGGTTGAGCGCGTGGTGGTGGGTGCTGAACGGGCGCGCCGCCGCACCGCCCGCGAGGGTCTGCAGGATCGGCGTTTCGACCTCGACGAAGTCGCGCTCGTTGAGGTAGCTGCGGATCGCCGCGACCAGCTTCGCCCGCATCGCGAAGTTCTTGCGCGAGTCCTCATTCGCCATCAGGTCGAGCTCGCGCTGGCGGTAGCGGACCTCGGGGTCGGAGATGCCGTGGAAGAGATCGGGCGGGTCACGCAGCGCCTTGCCCAGCATCGTGCACTCGCGCACCGCCAGCGCCAGCTGGCCGCGCTTGGTCACGTAGAGGTCGCCCTCGATGCCAACCGTGTCGCCGATGTCGAGGGCGTCGATGCGGCCGAAGGTCTCCTCGCCGATCGCGTCGACCCGGGCGTAGGCCTGGATCGAGCCGGTCAGGTCGCGGATGTCGAGGAAGATCGTCTTGCCGTGGCCGCGACGGCCGACCACGCGGCCGGCGATCCGGTAGGAAAACCCGGCCTGCTTGCCCTCTTCGAGCTGCTCGGGATCGTGCGCCTCGTGGATCGCCGAGATCTTGTCGCGGTCGGGGAAACCCTCCCGAGGGTACGGCTCGATCCCTTCCGCCCGCAGCCGCTCGAGCTTTTCGCGGCGAACGCTCTCGGTGGAGCCCTGCGAAGGCTCGGCCTTCGCGGGTGCTCCGTCGCTCATGGCGCCAGGCCGACCGTAACCCGCTCGTCGCCCCGGTAGTCGGTGCGCGTCTCGGCCTCGCGCAGCAGCTCGCGCATCGCCGGACCGTGATGGGTGTCGTGCTCCAATGCCATCCGCCAACCGGTCGGTGTTTCCTCGATCAGGCCGCGGATGATGTCGAGGCCGTCCTCGCCGCTGTCGCCCTCGGCCTCATCGCCCTGGACGGCGATCTTCGGCTCGCGGCGGATCTCGGGCGAGCGCTCGTCGATCGAGGTGGTGGTTATGTAGGGAAGGTTGGCGATCAGCAGATCGACTTCCTCGACGTGATCGGGGATCCCGTGGGCGACGGTGACCTCGAGCGCCACCCCCAGCCGCTGGGCGTTCTCGCGAGCCCTCTCAGCAGCTTCTGGCGAGAGGTCGGAGGCGGTGACGCGCAGATCGGGGCGCTCGCTGAGCAGGGCCAGGGCGATCGCCCCGGAGCCGGTGCCGACCTCGTGCACGCGGGCGCCCTTGGGCAGCTCCACTCCGATCGCAACCAGCAACTCGGTCTCGCGCCGCGGGATCAGCACCCGCTCGTCGACGGCGATCTCGATCTCTCGGAAGCGGCAGCTGCCGAGGATGTACTCGAGTGGCTCGCGCTCGCGCCGGCGGGCGACGAAGCGTTCGATCTCCTCCCGGGCTTCGGCGCTGACCACGGTGGTGCCATCGAGCTCGAGCTCGTCGACCCGTACCGAGAGGGCCTTGGCGACTAAATGCTTCGCGTCGGACTCCGGTGTCTCGCAGCCGGCCGCCGCAATCGACTCGGTTGCCTGCGCCAGAACCTCTGCGGCGCTCGCCGCCTGCGGCGCACCCTCCGTCTGGGCTTCCACAGCTACAGCCCCGCTACGGGTCTGATCGGTTCGGTGGAAGTCACGGTCGCAAGGCTACCGTGTCGGCGCCGCACGGCGAGGATCCACACCGCCCCGATCGCCATCATCCCCAGGCTCTCGAACTGGGCGGTGGTCAGTCCGAGCGCGGCCTCGCTGTTGCGACGCAGGAACTCGACCGCGAAACGCTCGGCCCCGGCGTAGATCAGGTAGATCGCGAAGAGGACACCGGCGCGAAAGCGGTCGCGCAGTTGCCAGAGAATCCAGGCACCGAGGCCCATCGCCAGCGTCTCGTAGATCGGCGTCGGGTGAACGGTGCGGTCGGTGGGCACCGTGCCGTCCGGATAGGACATTGCCCAAGGCCCGTCCCAGGGCTTGCCGTAGTCGCCGTCACCGGAGAGCTGGCAACCACAGCGACCGATCGCGTAGCCGAGCGCAAGCGCCGGGGCGGCGAGGTCGAGCAGGGTGAAGCCGAGGAAATCGCGGTACCAGGCCCAGGCCAGCACCGCCAGGGCACCGCCGATCGCACCGCCGTACCAGACCAGTCCCGAGCCGGAGAAGAGGTTGCCGATCAGGTCGTCCTTGACGCTGTCGTAGTTCTGCACGACGAAGTAGATGCGCGAGCCGACGACGCCGCCGATCAGCGCCGCGAAACCCATCTCGTAGGCCCAGTCGACCGGCTTGCCGATCTCCTTCAGCCGCTTGGCAATCAAGGCACCGGCGGCGAGAAAGGCGAGCGCAAACATCAGCCCAAAGGTCTGCAGGGTGAGCGGGCCGATGTTGATCTCGGGGTACATCTCAGCCGGCGAGCAGCATCTCGAGCAGGGCCTTCTGGGCGTGCAGGCGATTCTCAGCCTGGTCCCAGACGGCGGAGCGCTCCCCGTAGAGCACCTCGGCGGTGATCTCCTCGCCCGGGTGAGCAGGTAGGCAGTGGAGCACGATCGCCTCGTCCTTGGCGGCGGCGAGCAGGTCGGCGTCGATCCGGAACGGGGCGAGATCGGCGCGCCGTCGCGTAGCGTCGGCCTCGTCACCCATGCTGACCCAGACGTCGGTGTAGATCGCGTCGGCGCCGGCCGCTGCGTCGCGCGGGTCGGCGGTCAGCTTCGCCTCGTGCCCTTCCTCCAACTGATAGCCGGGGGGCGCAGCGACGACGACCTCGACCCCGGCAAGCTCGCCGGCGATCGTCAGCGAGCGAGCGACGTTGTTGCCGTCGCCGACGTAGGCGAGGCGCTGCCCCGCAAGGTCGCCGCGGCGCTCACGCATGGTGAGCAGGTCGGCGAGCGCCTGGCAGGGGTGGTGCAGCGGGGTGAGCGCGTTGACGACCGGGACCTCGGCGCCGGCGGCGAGCTCGGCGACCGCCTCGTGCGAGCCGGAGCGGATCACGATCGCGTCGACGTAGCGCGAGAGCACCCGGGCAGTGTCAGCCACCGACTCCCCGCGCGACAACTGCATCTCGCCGCCGCGCAGCATGATCGGGTTGGCGCCGAGCTCGGCGACCCCCACCTCGAAGGAGATCCGCGTGCGGGTCGAGGGCTTGTCGAAGACGAGCGCGATGCTGCGCCCGGCCAGCGAGTCGGCGCCGAGGCGCTCCCCGCCCCCGGCCTTCAGCGCCGCGGCGCGGTCGAGCAGCTTGCCGAGCTCGAAAGCACCCAGCTCTTCGCCTGTGAGGAAGTCGCGCTTCAAGCAGCGGATACTACGGCGGTGGAATTCACCGCCGTCAGCTGGAACCTCTTCCACGGCCGCGACTTCCCACCCGACCCGGCCCTCTTCACCTGGCGCTCGCGATTGCTGGGGATCGCGGAGCGGAACGAGACCCACGTGCAGGTCAACCGCGAGCTGGTCAACGAGTTCGCCGCGCTGCTCGCGGGTGCCGAGTGGGACGTCGCGCTCTTGCAGGAGTGCCCGCCGCGCTTTGCGGCGCCGCTTGCCGAAGCCTGCGGCGCCGAGGCGCACCGGGCTCTCACCTCGCGCAACTCGCTCAGCGCCCTGCGCACCTTCATCGCCCGTCGCAATCCCGACCTGATCGCCTCCGGTGAGGGCGGCTCGAACCTGACCCTGGTGCGATCTCCGTTCCGGTGCGCTTTAAGCACCGAGGGCGAGCATAAGGCGCACCGGAACGGCGGGATCGTGGAGCGGCGCGAGCTGGCGATCCACTCCGGGCGGCCGGAGCGGCGGGCGATGGCTTTTACGCGCATCGGGAGCGGCGCCGGCGAGCTCTGCGTCGCCAACCTGCACGCGACTAACGACCGGCCCGACCTCGCCACGCAAGATGTCCTGCGCGCTGCCAAAGCGGCTACCGAGTGGGCCGGCGACTCGCCACTGCTCTTCGGCGGAGACCTCAACCTCCGCCCTGCCGAGGACCCCGCGGCCTTCGAGACCCTGCGGACGCGCTTCGGCTTCAGCGGCCCCACCCACCCGAAGGCAATCGATCATCTACTCACCCGCGGGCTCGATGCCGTTGAGAGCCCCACACCGTGGCCGCCAGAGCAACGCGAGCTCTCCGATCACGGCCTGCAACTCCGCCTCTCCGACCACACCCCGGTCCAGGCTCGCTTCAAAACGGGTAGCCCGTAGCCTCCCGAGCAGCAGGAGTGCGATAGTCAGGCGGGAACACCCGTCCAAACGACCAGGAGGCGAGACGGCATGGCCGCGAAAAAATCAACAACCGGCAAAGCGACGAAAAAAGCAAAAGCCGGCGCGCGTGCCAAACCCGCGTCAAAAAAAACAACTGCAAAAAAAGCTAAAACAAAAGGGGCTAAAACAGCAAAAAAAACGGCGAGCAAAGGCGCGACCACGGGGCTTGACAAGAGCGTCGAGCAGTTCCGCGACAGCCTCGAGCGCAGCGTCACGTTGAGCCGGGACCGCCTGCAGGAGGTCGTCGACGACGCGGTCAAACGCGGCCGGATGACCCGCAGTGACGCCGAGAAAATGCTTTCCGAACTGGTCAAAAAGGGCCGCCGCCAGACCGATTCGATGCTCAAGGAACTCGAGCGACTGGTCAAACAGGCGCGGCGTGAGGTCGGCGGCCGAGCCGAGCCGGTGCGTAAACAGGCGACGCAGGCCGCACGACGCGCCCGTAAGAAACTGCCCTAGTGGAGCAAGCCACCGGTGAGGCACCGGCCCGCCGTCACCGAGGCGAGCAGCTCGAGGTGGAGATCGCCTCGCTCGCCTTCGGCGGGCGCGGGGTCGCGCGGGCAGATGGACTGGTCGTCTTCGTCGCCGGCGCGCTGCCCGGCGATCGGGTGCGGGTCGAGATCACGAAAGCGAAGAAGCGCTTTGCCGAGGCGCGCACGGTCGAGTTGCTCAGCTCCGGTGCCGATCGCATTGCCGATCGCTGCAGCCACGACGGCGAGCCCTGCCCCGGCGCGCCCTGGCAAGGCCTTCCCTACGAGCGCCAGCTTGCCGAGAAGAGCGCCCAGGTCAATGAGGCACTGCGGCGGATCGGCGAGCTCGAGGGCTTCGAGTTGGAGCAGATCGAGCCGGCGCTCGAACAGTGGCGCTACCGCAACAAGCTCGAGTACTCCTTCGGTGAGCGCGATGGCGAGCCGATCCTCGGCTTCCACGCCCGCGGTCGCTGGGACCTGATCGTCGACGTCGATGACTGCCAACTTGCCTCCGAGCGCGGCAACGCAGCCCGAAACAAGATCCGCGAGTGGGCCCAGTTGGAATCGGTACCCGCCTACGACGGCCGCGAGCGGACCGGCGTGTTGCGCAACCTGATCGTGCGCGAGGGCTGGCGCACCGGTCAGATCCAGACCCGCCTGGTGACCTCGGCGACGCGCTTTCCCAAACCCCCCGTCGACCTGCACACGGCGATCGAGGGGGATTCGGGCGGCACCGACGGGCCGACGGGCGCACTTGGCGAGGAACGCCTGCGCGAGGAGCTCTTCGACCTGAAGCTGGAGATGTCCCACGGCGCCTTCTTCCAAACCAATACCGAGATGGCCGAGCGGCTCTACTCGGTCGCCGCCGAGTTCGCCGGCCTCAGTGGCAATGAGCGAGTCTTCGACCTCTACTGCGGGATCGGCACGATCGGCTTGACGATGGCGAAGCGGGCGGGCGAGGTCTGGGGCCTCGAGATCGTCCCCGAGGCAATCACAGACGCCGAGCGCAACGCCGAGCAGAACAAGATCGAGAACGCCCACTTCATGGCCGGCAGCGCCCGTACGGGAGTACGCCCGCTGATCGAGAAAGCCGGCAAGCCGGATGTCGTCGTCATCGACCCGCCCCGCGCCGGCCTCTCGCAGAAGATCGTCCGCCGCGTGCTCGAGTGCGAGGCGAAGAAGATCGTCTACGTCTCCTGCAACCCAACCACGCTGGCCCCCAACGCCGCCCAGATGGTCGAGGCCGGCTACAAGCTGAGCCGCGTCAAGCCGGTCGACATGTTCCCCCAGACCCCGCACATCGAGTGCGTGGCGCTGCTGGAGCGAACGACTGACTAGGAGCGGCAGCTACACCTTGGCCCTTTGGCGAAGCGCAAATCGATCATCTCGCGTTTTAGTCGGTTGGAGTCAGACCACATTTCCCGGCGGAGATCACGCACTTCATCCCCAAGACGGATGATTTCACGATCAAGCCGATTTTCCAGACTCTCAACTTGCCCTTCAAGCCATTTCTGTGTCATCGCGGGCGAGAGTACTACGAAATGTTTTGTCTGTCGTTGAGATGGTATTAGAAAAGTGTCACGGCTTCCGCGCTAAAGCCAGGCAATAGGCTTTCGCGCGATGAGCGATGGGAAAAGCAGAGGCTTCGGAGTAGCGGCGGGACTCGATCCAGATGTCGCGCGCCCGCTGGCCGAACGCTGTGCCGAGCTGGGCTATGGCTCGATGTGGTCGAACGATCATCCCGGCGCCAAAGGCCTGGAGACGCTTGCCGAGTTCGGCGCGGCCGCACCCGCCCTCGATCTCGGCGTCGCCGTGATCGCCCTCGACCGCACGCCGCCGGAGACGATCGCTGCCGACATCGAGCGACTTGGCCTCGACCCGTCGCGCCTCTGGCTCGGGGTCGGCGCCGGCTTCTCCGAGAAGCCGCTGACGCGAATGCGCGAGTCACTCCCGGAGCTGCGCGAGAAGCTGCCCGGCGTTCGCCTCGTGCTCGCCGCGATGGGCCCAAAGATGTGCGCCCTCGCTGGCGCCGAGTTCGACGGCGTCTTCTTCAACTGGATGACCCCGGAGTTCGCCGCCGGCGCCCGCGCCAAGGTCGAGGCCGGCGCCGAGGAAGCCGGCCGCCCCGCCCCGCCGGTCTTCGGCTACGTGCGGACCGCCGTTGGCCCAGACGCCGCCGAGCGCCTGGCCAAGGAGGAGTCCTTCTACCGCGACCTCCACGCCGGCTACCGCAACCACTTCGACCGCCTCGCCGAGCCCGAGGGCACCGTAGGCGTAGCCGCCGCCGACGCCTCGGATGCCCAGCAGAAGCTGGCCACCTACACAGCTCTCGACACAGCAGTCGTTCGCGGTCTCGCCTCCGCGACGGTCGAGGCCATGGCCGTCGTTGCTGCCGCCGCCGCACCGTAGAGGGACGGGGACACCCTCCCTCCCGGCTCGGTCGTCAGTACGGAGGCAAGTCCTCGTACCACTCGCCGAGCATCTTGAACGAGCGCCAGAAGCGCGCCTTGGCGTCTTCTTCGTCGAGTGAGTCGTCGATGTCGGGGGTGTAGAGGGCGTCGACGGTTGGGGTGAAGGCCTGGACCTCGCCCTCGCGGGGCTCGATCGTGCGGGAAAGCGGGACCTGGAGGTTGTTGAGCACGCGCAGGGCCGGTTCGCCCATGACGACGACGATCTTCGGCTGCACGATCGCGATCTCTTCGACCACTCGGTGCATGCAGGGCTCGGCGGCGAGGTCGGGCTCTGCGATCGGACACTTGACGCAGAGAGTGCCGTAGACGACGAGCGGGTCGATGCCGAGCCGCTTGAAGCTCTTCATCAGCGCGTTGCCGGCGCGGCCGTAGAAGGCGACGCCCTCTTCGATCTCCGCCGCAGCGGGGGCGTGCTTGAGCATGAAGACGTCGGCCTGCGGGTGGCCGGAGCCGAGCACCGGCATCAGCTTGCCGCGCGGGCAGTGGGGGCAGGACTGGAGATCGTGGGTCAGCTGGTTGAGCTCGCGGATCGCGCGCTCGAGGTACTTCTCCTTGATCTCATCGTCGGTGGCGGGCATGGGGCTGGGCGCTCTCTTTGACGAGGCCGCCTCGGCTCCTCTCGCCTGGTCCGCCTGCATCAGCTCTTGCTCGCCGGCCGGCGTTTGCGCGGGCGCCCGCCGCGGACCGGCTTGGCGTCGGGAACGCTGCGTTTGGGCGCCTTCGGCCGCCCCGCCGTCTGCAGCAGCTTCAGCGTCTGCACGTAGACGAGGTTCTTGTGCTTGCGGGTGATGTCGGCGTCCCGCATCGCCTCGAGGAACTCCTCGGGCCCGTCGAAGTCGTGGATCCGCACCCGCACGCTGCCGAGGCCCTGGGCGACGTGGCTGTCGGAGCCCGCCCCCGGCACGATCCGGTACTTGCGGGCGAAGCGTTCGGCCTCCTCGTTGAAGGCGGTGACGGCGACACGCGGGTTGAAGACCTCGAGTACGTCGATCTCCTCGACCATGTCGAGCAGGTGCTTGTAATCGGGCACCGAGTGGAAGCGGTCGAAGGGATGCGGCACGTAGACGAGCCCACCCTGCGCGCGGATCGCGGCGATCGTCTCCGCCATCGTCATCCCCTTCGGGATCTTCTCCTCGAGGAAGAGCCCGATCACCTCGCCCTGCTCGGCCGTCTTCACCTCCTCGGCGACGATCACCTTGATGTCGTCCATGCCCTCGGCGATCTTGCGTGCCTCCAGCGCCCCCGAGACCTCGTTGTGGTCGGTGATCGCGATCGCCCCGAGACCGCGGTCGCGAGCCGTCTCCAGCAGCACCTCGACCGGAGTCGCGCAGTCGGTCGAGTGATCGGTGTGCATGTGCAGGTCGACCTCGATCAGCGGCCGCTCCGCGATCCGGCGGCGCAGCGCCGGGTTCCCGGTCGGGTCGTGGCGGCGCGCCGCCAGCCGCAGGTAGATCGCCTCCAGCTCATCGGCGACCTGGGACCACTCGCGCTCGCCTCCCCCGGGCGGGACGAGCTCGTAGGAGGCGGGGAAGTAGCGCTCCAGCAATTCGCCCGTCTGCGCCGAGCTGACCGTGCGCGCATCGAGGCGGCCGAAGAAGATCTCGACCAGCGGCCGCGCCACCTGGGTCGAGAGAACGCGCTCCTGCGGGGCGTGGAAGGTGGCGACGTTGAGCGCCGAGGAGTGGCGCAGGGCGGTCGAGGAGACGCGCGGTGCAAAGGGGTCGTGGACGTGGACGATGTCCGCGGTGGAGGCGCGCAGCAGCTTTTTGACCTGATCGCCGACACCGGCGATCTGCACGCTGTGACCGCGCCGCTCCAGCTCCCCCGAAACCCGCTCGATGTACCGGTTAACCGGGTTATCTGTGCTCCGCCGGTGCGGCGTGACCTGCACAATCGAAAGCTTCTCGGACACTGGCCGCAGCATAAGACCGATCCGGGCAGGGATCGGAGGGATTGGGACGCCGGGGGTGGGTTTCCGGGAACTCCCGGCCGAAGGCCGGCCCGGAAACCTACCCCCGGCGTCCCTCTACGCCTCGACCTCTGTCGCCGGCTTCTCCGCCTTGGGAGTCCCACCCTTGCCGCGCTGGTTAGCCGCAATGAACTCCTCGGTCTGTTCGCGCGCTTCGTCGTCGGGACGCTGCGAGTGCGGCGACTTCATCAGGTAGCTGGAGGGCCCGTCGAGCTGGCCGGCAATGCCGTTGTTGAGCGCCAGCTTGATCAGCCGCACCGCGTCGATCACGACGCCGGCCGAGTTCGGCGAGTCCCAGACCTCGAGCTTGAGCTCGACGTTGAGCGGCACGTCGCCGAAGGCTTTGCCCTCGAGCCGGATGTGCGCCCACTTGCGGTCGGTCAGCCAGGCGACGTAGTCGGAGGGGCCAACGTGGACGTCCTCGGCGGGCAGCTCATGGCCCATGATCGAGGTGACGGCGTTGGTCTTCGAGATCTTCTTCGAGTCGAGCCGCTCGCGCTCGAGCATGTTGTAGAAGTCCATGTTGCCGCCGACATTGAGCTGCGAGGTGCGCTCAACGCGGACGCCGCGGTCGTGGAAGAGGCGCGCCAGCTGGCGGTGGACGATCGTCGCCCCGACCTGGGACTTGATGTCGTCGCCGATGATCGGCAGGCCGGCCTCTTTGAAGCGCTTGTCCCAGTAGTCCTCGCGGGCGATGAAGACGGGCAGGCAGTTGACGAAGCCGACGCCGGCCTTGAGCGCCTGCTCGACGTACCACTTGGTCGCGTCCTCGGAGCCGACCGGCAGGTAACAGACGAGCACATCTGCCTTGGTCTCCTTGAGGATGCCGACGACGTCAGCGGTTTCGCCCGGCGCCTTGGTGATCTTCTCCTTCAGGTACTTGCCGAGGCCGTCGAGGGTCATGCCACGCTCGACCTTGACCCCGAGGTTGGGCACCTCGGCAAATTTGATCGTGTCGTTCTGGCCGGACCAGATCGCCTCGGAGAGGTCCTTGCCGACCTTCTCGGAGTCGATGTCGAAGGCGGCGACGAACTCGACGTCGCCGACGTGGTAGCCGCCCAGGTCGACGTGCATCAGGCCGGGCACTTCCTCGGAGGGGTCGGCGTCCTTGTAGTACTGGACGCCCTGGATGAAGCTGTTGGCGCAGTTGCCGGTGCCGACTATCGCTACGCGGACCTTCTCGTCCGTGCGGGCGGCGCCGTTGCTGCCGTTTGCTCCGTTGCTATCGCTCATGTAGTTCGAAGTCCTTCCTCGATCGGGCTAGGTGGCAAGGGACACCCTGAGCCGCGACTGGTTACAGATCTGTTGGGTCCGGGGCCTCGTTTGAAAGCTGGTTTCGGACGTGCCATACACGCTGGATCGTGGTGATGATGGTCAGCGCCGCGATCAAGTAGACCGAGGGCGCCAGCAGTTCGAAATCTCCGATCCCGGCGCCCTTGGCGAAGACCAAGCCGATGGAGAGTATGACTACCCGCACAGGACGCGTAGCCAACCCCACCTTGCACTCGACGCCGAGCGCCTCGGCGCGGGCGCGGGTGTAGGAGACCATCAGCGAGCCGAGCACGGCGACGACGCACATCGCGGCGGCGAAATCTTCGCCGTTGGCGGCGAAGTAGCCGGCCACGGCTGCGAGCACGATGCCCTCCTCGATCCGGTCCAGGGTCGAGTCGAGGAAGGCGCCGAAGAGCGTGCCCTTGCCCGACATCCGCGAGTAGCGGCCGTCGAGGGTGTCCATCACCGAGCCGAGGATGAAGGCGATGCCGCCAAGGAAGAAGAGTTCCTGGGTGACCAGCGCGGCGGCGACCAGGTTGCCGATCAGGCCGGCGACCGAGATCGCGTTCGGGGTCAGCCGCGACTCGATCAGGCGGTCGCGGGCGTAGGCGCGCAGCTCTTGGCCGTTGCGGGCCTGACGACCGTTGCGGCGAGGGCCAGGGGCCCTCGGGGGCGCCGGTGAATCCATCGGGGTGAGGCTACCGGGCGGGGCCGCGGCAGGTTAGGCCTCGGCCTCGCGCGGCCCCGGCGAGTAGCGCCAGGCCCAGGCGTGCGGACGGGCGCGGGCCAGCAGACGCTGGGCGACGAGCGCCGAGGTGGCGGCGACCGTCCAGCCGAGCGCCACGTCGACCCAGTAGTGATTTCCGGTGACGACCACGACCCAGGCCACCAGCAAGGGCCAGGCGATCCAAAACGCGCGGGTGACGCGGTGACGCGAGAGGCGGGCACCGCTGAGGCCGATCATCGCCGAGAAAGCGCAGTGCATGCTGGGCACCGCCGCGTAGGGATTGATGAAGAGCTTGACCAGGGCCGAGTCGTGGTTGACGCTGGAGAAGTCGTTGATCGTGTCGGCGAAGCCGTACTGCGGGAAGAGCCGGGGCGGGGCGGTCGGGTAGAGCGTGTAGCCGACCACGGCCAGGCCCATCGCCACCATGAACATGTTGCGGACGAAGTAGTAGGCGTCGTTGCGGAAGAAGTAGACCCAGAAGAAGAAGCCGAGGACGACCGCGAACTGGCTGTTCATGTAGATCTGGTTGGCGAAGTCGATAACCCAGGTCGCACCGAGGAAGAATTCCTGCAGCGCCGGCTCGAAGAAGGTGTGGGTGCCGCGCTCGAAGTCGATGATCGCCTGGCCGTGGGCGAAGGCAGGGGCGTGCTTACCCTCGGCGAGGCCGCGGGCGGACTCGTAGGCGAGGTCAACGATCAGCAGAAGGCCGATCTGGCGGCCAAGATCTCCCCAGCCCTGGGGCAATCGTGCCGTGACTGCGGCAAAAGCGCGGCGCATCGGACAAATTGTAATCGCCGCGTTAAGCGTCCAGAAAGTCGAGAACCGTGCCGACGGCCCGGGCGTCGTCGATCCAGGGCCAGTGGCCGGCGCCTGGGACGAGTTTGAGCGTGGAGTTGGGAAGAGCTCCGGCATAGCCCTCTGCGAAGCGGGGCTTGAGGAAGGGGTCGTTGGCACCCCAGAGCACCAGCGAGGGGCAGGTCAGGCGGTTCAGGTCCTTGCCGGCGAGCGCCAGGCGCGCGGGGTCGGCGTGGCGGTAGAGGGCGAGGGTGGCCTCGTTGGTGCCGTGATCCATGTGGCGCCAGATCATCTCGATGAACTGCGGTGGCATCGGCCGACGGTTACCCGAGAGCTGGCGCATGATCAATCCCATCGACGACTTGGTGGCGGTCGCGTTGGCGAGCTCGCCGAGCCCGCGACGGCGCCAGATCTGCGCCACCCAGTGCCAGCGGTAGCCCGGCAGCAGCGGCACCGCGTTCATCACCACCAGCCTCTCGACCAAGTCTGGGCGGTGCTGGGCGGCGATCAGCGCCAGGCAGCCCCAGTCGTGGATGACCAGCTTGCGGCGACCGATACCGAGCTCTTCGAGGCAGCGCTCGAGGAAAGCCGAGAGCCCGTACATCGAGTAGTCGAAGCCGGCCGCGTCGGGATGGTCGGAGCGGCCCCAACCCGGCATGTCGATCGCGATTGCCGGCCCGCCGCGCTCGAGGAAGGGCAGCCAGTCCTCGCCGTGGGTCGGGTTGCCGTGGCAGTAGACGGTCGGCGTGCCCTCGCCCGCAACGCGGCGGTAGAAGACGCGCACTCCGTCAAGCCGCAGCTCCCCCTCTTCGATCGCCGCCACGCTGCAACCATATGCCTGGCTAGGGTCCGCGGCATGGATTGGAAGCGACCGCCGAAGCGCCGCGTCCGCGCAATTCGCAACCGCTTGCGCGAGATGTACGGACAGCCGGTCAACGAGCCGCACCGGCATCCGATCGCCGAGCTGATCAAGACGGTGCTCTCCCAGCACACCAACGACCGCAACCGCGATCGCGCCTTTGCCGCCCTGCGCGAGCGCTTCCCGACCTGGGAGGAAGTTCGCGACGTGCCGGTCAACGAGGTCGAGGAGGCGATCCGGCCGGGCGGCCTGGGCAAACAGAAGGCGCCGCGGATCCAGGCAATCCTCGAACAGCTCGGCGAGAAACCCGACCTCGACTGGACCGAGACGGCGCCGCCGGCGGAATCGATGGCCTATCTCGACTCGCTGCCAGGGGTAGGGCGTAAAACGGCCGCCTGCGTGCTGATGTTCTCCTGGGGCATCCCCGAGATCCCCGTCGACGTGCACGTCCACCGGGTCGGCGGCCGGCTCGGCCTCTTTCCCGAGAAAGCCTCCTTCGAACGCGCCCACGACGAGATGCAGGCCGTAGTCGATCCCGAGGATGCCTACGAGCTGCATATGAATCTGATCCGCCACGGCCGCGAGGTCTGCCGGCCGAAACCGCGCTGCGGCGAGTGCGAGCTACGCCGAATGTGTCCCTGGTACCGTGCCGGGCGCAAATGAGCAAAAAAACGTTCATCGTCTTCGGCCTGCTGGTCGTATTCCTCGCGGTCCTGATCCCCTGGTTCGCCTTCCGCTCCGACGGCGATGCCGAGCGCGGTGCCCAGGAGGTGCCAGCAGACCTGAAGAGCGGCCAAAGCCTCTTCCAGACCAACTGCGGCACCTGCCACACGCTGTACGCGGCCGGCACCGACGGCAACTACGGCCCCGACCTCGATGAGCTGCTGGCGCCTGCCGGCCCGGCGGACCCGAGCGACGCTTCGGCGCTCAAAGGGATCGAAGGCCGCGTCCTCAATGCGGTCGAAGTCGGCGTCGACAGCAGCACTACCCCGGGCCGGATGCCGGGCGGCATCCTCAACCAAGAGCAGGCGAAGGAAGTGTCCGAATTCGTCGCCCGCACCGCGGGAGAGGGTTAGCGCCGGACCATCCCCGGGAGGGGTTTCACTTAACTTTTTTGGGAAGACGCGGCCTAGCGGCCGCGCCTTGATAACCCAAAAAAGTGCAAGACGTTCCACCCCTCCCGGGGATGGTCCTTATGTCAGCTGGTTAGCCACCGAGCTGCAGGTCGGCGACTACTCCCGCGTGGTCGGAGGGCCAGAACGGTGGAGTTGCCTGGAATGGCGTGTCCCCGATCAGCTCGGCATCGTCTCCGTCTGAGCGGGCGGCGCCGCGGCTGAGGATCAGGTCGATCCGAGTCCGCAAGGTCGAGACCGGATTGTTCAGCGCCCCCGGCGCGAGCGGCGGGGTGTTCGACTCCTGACAGCAGGAGCTGCCGGGCCCGAGCAGTTTCTCGTTCCAGCTGTCGCGGAACTTGCCGGGCGCGGTGAGCTGCGCGTAGGAGGTGGTCGTCGAGCCGTCCGAGGCGGAGTTGAAATCGCCGGTGGCGATGATCGTCCCGCCCTTGCCGGGGCCGGCGAGGAATTCGGCCGCTTGCGCCTGCTGCACGAGCGGCGATTCCTCGGTTTCGAGGTGGGTGTCGACGAAGCGGAACGGCTGGCCCTTCAACTTCGCGTCGATGCTGGCCCAGCCGCGGTCGAACGAGAGCGGGCCGACCGGCGATTCGATCGACTGTTGAGTTGCGTAGCGGCCGCTTTGCGGGTTGTTCCAGGTCAGTCCCGGAGTGTCGTCGTTGACGAGGATCACGTCGCGATCTTCGAGCTGCACGGAGCAGGTGAACTGTTCCGCCACCACAGGGCAGGTTTCTGAGACGAGCGGCGCCGGCCCGATGTTCGCGTTATGCGCGATCGCGGCGGTCGAGTAGTGCAGCCCCCGGGCTTCGAGATCGTTTTCCAGGATGGCGAGGAAGTCGTAGCCGGGGGGCGGGTTCAAGCCGCCCGTCGTCCACTTCGAGACCTCCTGCAGGCCGATCAGGTCCGGTGACGTTTCCTCGATCTCGTCGGCGATTGCCTCGGCGCGCTGCGGGAAGTTCGTGTACTGCACGGTCGCGTAGATCCGCGCGACGCCTTCGACGAATGCTTCCGGGGTTGCCGCTTCGAGCGCCGGCCCGAGGCTGGAGCCCAGATAGAGATTCCGGGTCATAACCGTCAGGTCGCGCTTGCCATTGCCGTGGCCATGGCCTTTGCCGTGGTGACCGTGATGGCCGTGACCGTGGTGCTTGGCGTGATGGTGACCGTGGTTGTCGTGATGGCCGCGGCTGTCGTGCGCCTTGCCCGAGGCAAGCGCCGGCAACAGCGCGAAAACGAGCGCTGCCGCAAGCACGACCAGCCCCGGCAGACGAGATGCGTGAGGTCGATTCATGTGGCTCCTCTTGGTTGGCAACCCGCCGCCAGCCGGCGAGTCGGTTTCCGTAGAGGCGCCTCCCACCCGGCGCCCGCCCCTCGCGGGTGCCCGGCTTGACGAACTGCAAACCCACTATAAGCAGACGATTTGCATCCCCCAACAAATCTGCCATACTGACGCTTAGATTTCTTAGGCAGAACGAACTAGAGCTGGAGGACTTAATAGTGGGTAAGACGATCGGGATCGATCTGGGCACGACCAATTCCTGCGTCGCCGTGCTGGAGGGTGGCGAGCCGACGGTACTGGAGAACTCAGAGGGCGGGCGGACGACTCCGTCAGTGGTCGCCTTCAGCGAGTCCGGCGACCGCCTCGTCGGCACGGTTGCCAAGCGCCAGGCGGTGATGAATCCCGAGAACACGATCTTCTCGATCAAGCGCTTCATGGGCCGCAAGGAGGCCGAAGTCAAAGAGGAGGAGACGATCGTCCCCTACAAGGTCGAGGCCGGCCCCAACGGCGACGTGCGGGTCGACGTGCGCGGCAAGCAGTACAGCCCGCCGGAGATCAGCGCGATGATCCTGCAGAAGCTCAAGGCCGACGCCGAGGCGAAGCTCGGCGAGACGGTCGACAGCGCCGTGATCACGGTCCCCGCCTACTTCAACGACGACCAGCGCCAGGCAACCAAGGACGCCGGCAAAATCGCCGGCCTCGAGGTGAAGCGGATCATCAACGAGCCGACCGCTGCCTCGCTCGCCTACGGGCTCGACAAGGAGACGGCGGACCACACGATCCTCGTCTTCGACCTCGGCGGCGGCACCTTCGACGTCTCGGTGCTCGACATCGGCGACGGCGTCTTCGAAGTGAAGGCGACGGCCGGTGACAACCACCTCGGTGGCGACAACTGGGACAAGGCGATCGTCGAGTGGCTGGTGGCGGAGTTCAAACGCGACCAGGGCGTTGACCTCGCCGCCGACAAGAACTCGCTGCAGCGCCTCTACGAGGCGGCGGAGAAGGCCAAGATCGAGCTCTCCTCGGCACAGGAGACGCAGATCAACCTGCCCTTCATCACCGCGGTCGAGGGACAGCCCAAGCACCTCGACATGAAGCTCAGCCGCTCGAAGCTGAACGAGCTGACCGCCGACCTGCTCGAGCGCGTCGTCGGTCCGGTCAAACGCGCCCTCGACGACGCCGGCGAGGCGGTCGACCACGTCGTTCTCGTCGGCGGCATGACCCGGATGCCCTCCGTGCGCGAGCGGGTCAAGGAGCTGACCGGCAAGGACCCGCACCAAGGCGTCAACCCGGATGAGGTCGTCGCCGTCGGCGCCGCGATCCAGGCGGGGGTGCTGGCCGGCGACGTCAAGGACGTGCTGCTGCTCGACGTCACCCCGCTGACCCTCGGGATCGAGACCAAAGGCGGCGTGATGACGAAGCTGATCGAGCGCAACACGACGATCCCGACCAAGAAGTCGGAGACCTTCTCGACCGCCGACGACAACCAGCCCTCGGTTGAGATCCACGTGCTGCAGGGCGAGCGCGAGATGGCCAGCGGCAACAAGAGCCTGGGCAAGTTCCAGCTCACCGGCATCCCGCCGGCGCCGCGCGGCATGCCCCAGATCGAGGTCACCTTCGACATCGATCCGAACGGGATCATCCACGTCACCGCCAAAGACCTGGGCACCGGCAAGGAGCAGAAAATCGAGATCCAGTCGGGCTCCGGGCTCTCCGAGGAGGAAATCCAGGGCATGGTCTCCGACGCCGAGAGCCACGCCGAGGAGGACAAAAAGCAGCGCGAGCTGGCCGAGGCGCGCAACCTCGCCGAGAACGCCGCCTACCAGTCCGAGAAACAGCTCGAGGAGCTGGGCGACAAAATCGAGGCCGGCGACAAAGAGGCGATCGAGGCGGCGGTCAAGGACGTGCGCGAGGCGCTGACCTCGGAGAGCGTCGAGGAGATCACGGCCAAGACCGAGGCGCTGACGGCTGCATTCCAGAAAGTCTCGGAGCAGCTCTACGCGGCGGCGCAGGCTGAGCAAGCGGCACAGCAGTCGGCCGACGGCGGTTCTGCCGAGGGCGGCGACTCCGCTGACGAGGAGGAGGTCGTTGACGCTGAGGTCGTCGATGAGGGTGACGAGAAATGAGTCATCAGGACGATCAGGGACGCGACCACACTGCCGCGGGGCCTGACACGGCCTCGGGGGGGCCTGCGGGCGGGGGCGATGCCTCCGTTCTCGGCCCCCCCGAGTCCGCGCCACCCGCGGAAGAGGCGGATCGAGTCGAGACCGATATCGATGCATTGCTCGCCGACACCCAGCGCGAGCGAGATGAGTACCTCGACCTTGCCAAGCGGACCAAGGCTGACTTCGAGAATTTTCGTAAGCGGATGACCGCGGAGGTTCAGGCGGCGTCCGCTCGTGGAAAAACTGAGGTGATTCGGGAGGTGGTGCCGGTCCTCGACGATCTGGAGCGGGCGATTCAGGCCGCTGGCCTAGACCCCGAGGGTGACTCGGAGGATGGGCTCTCACACGGGGTGCTGCTTGTGTTCAGGAGCTTGCGGGACTCGCTCTCTCGGAACGGGGTCGAGGCCGTGAATCCACAAGGGGAGAAGTTCGACCCGATGCAGCATGAGGCGCTATCCACGCTGCCGGCCGAGGGAGTTGAGTCGGGAACGATCGTCGAGGTGATGCAGAAGGGGTACCGGCTCGGCGAGCAGCTGATCCGGCCGGCGCGCGTGGTGGTGAGCGAGTAACGAGTGGCTGAGGATCTCTACAAGGTGCTCGGGGTCCCGAAAGGGGCCTCCGAGGAGGAGATCAAGAAGGCGCACCGCAAACTGGCGCGCCAGTACCACCCTGACCGCAACCCGGACGATCCCAAGGCGGAGGAGCGCTTCAAGGAGATCCAGGGCGCTTACGACACCCTCTCCGATCCCGAGAAGCGCGAGCAATACGACGCGGGCGGCGGCATGTTCGGCGGCTTCGGCGGTGGCGGCCCCGGTGGGGCCGGGCCGTTCGGTCCCGGCGGTCCCGGTCAGGCCGGTGGCTTCGACGTCGGCGACATCTTCAATCTCTTCGGGGGCCGCGGCGGCAACAGGCGGGCACAACCGCAGCAGGTGCGCGGGCGCGACCTCGAAACCGAGATCAGCCTCAGCTTCGACCAGGCGGTCAACGGGGCCCAGGTCAACGTCACCGTGCCGAAGGCCGAACGCTGCCCGACCTGCCACGGCAGCGGCGCCAAACCCGGGACTGCCCCGGTTACCTGTCCCCGCTGCGAGGGCAGCGGCATCGACGCGCAGAGCCAGGGGATCTTCTCGATCAGTCGCCCCTGCCCGCAGTGCGGCGGCGCCGGCCAGGTGATCGAGGACCCCTGCCCCACCTGCGCCGGCTCGGGCCTGACCAAACAGACCAAGCGCTACAAGGTCAACATCCCGGCCGGGGTCAAGAACGGTGCCCGGATCCGCCTCGCCGGCAAGGGCGAGGCCGGGCAGCGCGGCGGTCCGCCCGGTGACCTCTTCGTCGTCACCCGCGTCGCCGCCTCACCGGTCTTCAAGCGACTCGATGGCGGCAACCTCGAGGTGACGGTGCCGATCACGATCGCCGAGGCGCTGCGCGGGGCGACGATCGAGGTGCCGACGCTGACCGGCACGAAGAAGATCAAGGTCAAGCCGGGAACCAAGCACGGCTCGATCCAACGGCTGCGCGGTGAGGGCGCGCCGAAGCCGAAGGGCCGCGGCAAGGGCGACGTTCGCTACCGGCTCGAGATCGAGATGCCGGAGAAGCTGAACAAGGAGCAAGAAGAGGCCGCCGAGAAGCTCGCCGAGGCTTTCAACGGCGCCGACCCGCGGGCCGATCTACTGCGGAGGGCGGCGAGTCAATGAGCGTGCGCCGCGAACGGATTGAAGTCTCGATCGACTCCGATCAAGGCGTCTTCATGATCTCGGTCGCCGCCGAGCTCGCCCACATGCACCCGCAGACGCTGCGGATCTACGAGGCGCGCGGCCTGATCCAGCCGAAGCGCTCGCCGAAGAACACCAGGCTCTACTCCCAACGGGACGTGGAGCGCCTGCGGCGAATCCAGCAACTGACCGCCGAAGGCCTGAACCTCGCCGGAGTGGAGAGGGTCTTGGCCCTGGAACACAGGCTCCGAGAAGTGGAAGGAGAGGCCGATGCAACCGGATAGGTTCACGCTCAAGTCGCAGGAAGCGGTTGCCGCGGCGCAGGCGCTCGCCGCCGAGCGCAAGAACTCCGAGGTGACGCCCGCCCACGTGCTGGTCGCCCTGCTGCGCCAGGAGGACGGCCTGGTCGTGCCGATCCTGCAGAAGCTCGGCGCCGACCCGGGCGCGATCGCGAGCCGCGCGGTGGCGGCCGTCGAGGAGCTGCCGAAGTTGAGCGAGACGGCGGAGGTCCGCCCCTCCGCGGCGCTCGTCGCAACCTTGCAGCAAGCCGAGAAAGAGATGGCCTCGATGGGCGACGAGTACATCTCGACCGAGCACATCCTGCTGGCCCTGACCGACTCCGCCTCGGGCGTCGCCGACGTCCTGCCCGAGCGCAGCTCGCTGGAGCAAGCGGTGGCCGAGGTGCGCGGCCCACACAAGGTCACCTCGCAGAACCCCGAGGACAGCGTGCAGGCGCTGGAGAAATTCGGCCGCGACCTGACCGCCGAGGCCGAGGCGGGAAAACTCGACCCGGTGATCGGCCGCGACGAGGAGATCCGCCGCGTGATCCAGGTCCTCTCCCGCCGGACCAAGAACAACCCGGTGCTGATCGGCGACCCCGGCGTCGGCAAGACCGCGATCGTCGAGGGGCTGGCGCAGCGTATCGTCGCCGGCGACGTGCCGGAGAGCCTGCGCGACCGGCGCGTGATCGCGCTCGACATCGGCTCGCTGCTGGCCGGCTCGAAATACCGCGGCGAGTTCGAGGAGCGGCTGAAAGCGGTGCTGACCGAGGTGCAGGAGGCGGCGGGGCAGATCGTCCTCTTCCTCGACGAGCTGCACACGATCGTCGGTGCCGGCGCCGCCGAAGGCGCGGTCGACGCGGCCAACCTGCTGAAGCCGATGCTGGCCCGCGGCGAACTGCGCGCGGTCGGTGCCACCACGCTCGACGAGTACCGCAAGCACATCGAGAAAGACGCGGCGCTGGAGCGGCGCTTCCAGCCGGTGCTGGTCGGCGAGCCCGACATCAACGACACGATCGCGATCCTGCGCGGGCTGAAGGAGCGCTACGAGGTCCACCACGGCGTCCGCATCGCCGACTCGGCGATCGTCGCCGCCGCCACCCTCTCGGAGCGCTACATCGCCGACCGCTTCCTGCCCGACAAGGCGATCGACCTGATCGACGAGGCCGCCTCGCGGCTGAAGATCGAGATCGACTCGATGCCGACCGAGATCGACGAGGTCGAGCGCCGCATCCAGCAGCTCGAGATCGAGCGCGAGGCGCTGAAAAAAGAGAGCGACGAGGCCTCGGCGGCGCGGCTGGAGGCGATCGAGGCGGAGCTGGCCGAGCTGCGCGAGCGCTCCGGCGAGATGAAGGCGCGCTGGCAGAACGAGAAGGAGGCAATCGACTCGATCAAGGCGGCGAAGGCGCGGCTCGAGGAGGCCGGCCGCGAGGCCGAGCGGGCCGAGCGCGACGCCGACCTCGAGTGGGCGGCAAAGCTGCGCTACGGCGAGATTCCCGAGCTGGAGAAGACGGTCGAAGAGCAGGAGGCACGGCTGAGCGAGCTGCACGCCGGCGGCGGCACGATGCTGACCGAGGAGGTGACCGAGGAGGACGTCGCCGAGGTCGTCGGCAAATGGACCGGCATTCCGGTCAGCCGCCTGATGGAGGGCGAGGTCAGCAAGCTGCTCCAGATGGAGGAGCGCCTCCACGACAGGGTGATCGGCCAGGACGAGGCGATCGCCGCCGTCTCGAACGCGTTGCGGCGCTCGCGCGCCGGGCTCTCGGACCCCAACCGGCCGATCGGCAGCTTCCTCTTCCTCGGTCCGACCGGAGTCGGCAAGACCGAGCTGGCGAAGGCGCTGGCGGAGTTCATGTTCGACTCCGAGCAGGCGATCGTCCGCCTCGACATGTCCGAGTACATGGAGAAGCACACGGTGGCGCGGCTGATCGGGGCGCCGCCCGGCTACGTCGGCTACGAGGAGGGCGGCCAGCTGACCGAGGCGGTGCGCCGCCGCCCCTACGCGGTGGTGCTGCTCGACGAGATCGAGAAGGCCCACCCCGACGTCTTCAACACCCTGCTGCAGATCATGGACGACGGCCGCCTCACCGACGGCCAGGGGCGCACGGTCAGCTTCACCAACACGGTGCTGATCATGACCTCCAACGTCGGCAGCGACCGCATCGTCGCCGAGTCGGTCGACGAGAAGATGCGCGAGCAGATCGAGGAGGTGCTGGCGGCGACCTTCAAGCCCGAGTTCCTCAACCGGATCGACGACACGGTGATCTTCCACCGGCTCTCCAAGGCCGACATCGGCCGCATCGTCGAGCTGCAGGTGGAGCAGCTGATCGGCCGCGTGCGCGAGCGCGGGATCGAGGTCGAGCTCTCAGACGAGGCGAAGACGCTGCTCGGCAACCTCGGCTACGACCCGACCTACGGCGCCCGGCCGCTGAAGCGGGTGATCCAGAAGCAACTGGTCGACAAACTGGCTTTGGCGCTGCTCGAGGGCGAGTTCCGCGAAGGGGACACGGTGCGGGTCAGCGCCCGGGAAGGCGAGTTGGCCTTCGAGATGGGAACTTAGTCCCATTACTTGGTGTTAAGGGAAAGGGTTGAGAATCCGAAATAAGCTCTCAACCTGTCAATTTCATGCTCGGACGCCGTCGCATCGATACCCCCGCCCCATTCCGCTCGTCAATCGCCAATGCCGCTTTCGCGGTAGAGGAGCGCGTGGTCTGGGGCGGCGCCGACGTTGTGCGCCGCCTCGCCGAGGCGATCAAGTGGCCGTTTGAGCGAATCATCTGGGCGATCGAGCGCGGCTTCGTCTGGCCGCTGGAGGAGCGAACCGGGAATTGGAGCGCCCCGGTGCGCATGCTCGGCGTCGTCGCCCTCGTCCTGCTCGCCGCTGGCGCCGGAGTGCTCGGCCTTGTCTGGGCTTCCGGGAGCGGCGGTGGCGGGACTTCTTCGGTGCAACAGGCGGCTGCTCCAGCACCGGCACCGATCGTGCGCCAGGCCCCATCACCGGCGCCGGCTGCGGCCGCGCCCGTGCTGCAGGGGGCAAAGCCCGACTTCGCCGCCGAGCCGGAGACCGGCGTCTCGAAGAGCGCCGGCGAAGTCGCCAGCTCCGACAGCGCCACGAGCAGTGGCTCGACCGCCGAAGTAGCCAAGTCCGCGAACTCGACCAACGGCAGCACTACCGAGGCAGCCAAGCCCGCCGGGCCGG
Source organism: uncultured Solirubrobacterales bacterium (assembly GCA_963701265.1). Classification (GTDB taxonomy): domain Bacteria; phylum Actinomycetota; class Thermoleophilia; order Solirubrobacterales; family 70-9; genus VRUE01. The sequence goes on along the minus strand of OY969581.1, from coordinate 464,918 downwards.
CGGCGAGCAAAGTCGCCCGTCAGTTCTCCAGCGCCTTCGTCCTCTACGAGACCGGCCGCAGGATGCCCGAGGTCCGCACCACCTTCAACGAAACCGCTACCCCGCAGCTGACTCGCAAACTCTTGCAGCGCCCACCGCGACTGCCAGCAGGCGTCGAGGTGCCAAAGGCGAAGGTGCTCAACGTCGTCGGCGGGCCTCAAAAGGGAGATACCTACTCGCTCAGCGTCTCGCTGCTGCGCGTCGGCGTCACCAGCGAGCTGCGACTCGATATGCAGCTTGATCCGAAAACCAGCGAGTGGCGCGTGACGGACATACGCGGCTGATGGGTCGGCTACGCAACACCCTCGCCGTCGCGGCGGTTGGCGCGGCGCTGAGCGCCTCGAACGCGAGCGCCGCCGAACCGGTGCCGGCGGAAACGATCGCGCCGGTGCTCGGGCAAAACGAAACGCTTGCTGCTCCCCCGGCCACACCGGCGCCCAGCGGTGGGACCTCGGTCGAAACTCCAATTGAAGAGGAACAGGAAACGACCGAGACGACGCCGGCCGCAGAGCCCGACGGCGGCACGGTCCCCACACCCACTCCTGCTGAAATCTTTGAAGTGCCGGTGATCCCGAGCTCGAGCTGCGCCACCTCGGGCGTGCCACCGGTGCTGATCCCGATCTACAACCGCGCTGCCGCCACCTACGGCCTCGGCCCGCAGGGTGCCTCGATCCTGGCCTCGATCAACGGCATCGAGAGCGCTTTCGGCACCAACATGGGGCCGTCCTCGGCCGGCGCGGTGGGCTGGATGCAGTTCATGCCCTCGACCTGGGAAAGCTATGGCGTCGACGCCAACGGCGACGGGGTGCGCGACCCCTACAACCCCGAAGACGCGATCTTCGCCGCGGCGAGCTACCTCAGTGCCGCCGGCATGCCGACCGATACCTACAACGCGATCTTCGCCTACAACCACGCCGACTGGTACGTCGCCGACGTCCTCGCCAATGCCTCCTGTTACGGCGCCCTCGGCGGCGGCGTCAGCGGTGGCTTCGCCCTCACCCCACAGCTGCAGGACTTCAGCTGCGAGCCGGCGCCGGCCTGGAGCGACGAAATCCCCACCGAGTACATGGAAGCCTTCGAGGACGCGGCGGGGCGCTACGAACTCGGCCAGCGCGGCGTCTGGGCGCTCGCCGCAGTAGCGCGACTGGAGTCGAACTTCGGCCGCGGCATGGGCAACGCGCAGATGCGCCAGCGCGGCCCGCTCGGGCTCGAACCCAGCGAGTGGAAGCAGTACGCGATCGACGGTGACGAAGACGGCCACATCCACCGTGGCGACCCGGCCGACTCGGCGGCCACGCTGGCCCGCCTGATCTGGTCTCGGGGCGGCCTTCGCGCCGGCATCTTCACCCACAACCAGGCGCAGTGGTACGTGCAGGCCGTGCTCGCCGACGCCGAACAGCTGCAGGGCAAGTGCCACGCTACCGCGGTCGACTGGTCGATCTCGCTGCCGGGCACGGTCGGGGTGCCGATCAACTGGGACAACCTGACCCTCTCCAACGACCTCGAGCTGCAGGACATCACCTCCGGCACCCTCGATCCCCGCATCGTCGCGCTGATCGGGACGATCACACAGCAGCACCAGCTGACGCTCTCCGCCCTGCGCTCCGACCACTCCGAGTACACGACCAGCGGCTACGTCTCCAACCACTTCATGGGCCGGGCGATGGACATCGCCGCGGTCGACGGCGTTTCCTGCACCGACACCGCGGTCAACGCGCCCTGCGCCGAGCTGGCCCGCACCCTCGCCTACACGCCCGCCCCCCTGCACCCGACCGAGCTCATCTACTGCTTCGACGTCGATGGGCCGGGGCCGGCATTTGCCCTGCCGGATCACTGCGATCACGTTCACGCTGGCTTCGACGGGTAGGGCAGGGGTCGGCGGGTGTCCTCCCGCGGCGCTGGGTTTTTCGCCCGAATGGGTGGTCGCCGTCCGAGGATGCTTTGGGGCGAAAAAGAGGACGCCGCTTGCGGGAGGGACACCCGCCGACCCCTACTCGATCCGCTCGTCTGATCGCGTAACGTAGGGTCGAAGCCCAGTCCCCGAGAGGAGAGTGCGATGCCTACTTACGTGATGCTGACCAACCTGACCGCCGAGGGTGTGCGGACGCTGAAGAACAACCCCGGCAGGGTGGCCGAGGTGAACAAAGAGGTCGAGCAGATTGGGGCGAAGGTGGTTGCCCAGTACGCGACGCTGGGGCAGTACGACTTCGTGACGATCGTCGAGGCGCCCGATGAGAAGGTGATGGCCAAGGTCTCGGTTGAGCTTGGCTCGCGCGGGACGATGACCAGTCAGACGCTCGCCGCGATGTCCGCCGGCGATCTCTCCGACTCGCTCTAGGGGCGGAGCGGAGCTTGAAGGTCCTCGTCGTTGGTGGTGGCGGGCGCGAGCACGCGATCGTGCGGGCGCTGGCTCGCTCAGCTCACGCCCCCGAGCTGCTCTGCGCGCCGGGCAACGCGGGGATTGCGGCCGACGCCGAGTGCCTGCCGCAGATCGCTGCCGATGACGTCGAGGCGATCGTCGCCGCGGCGCGCGGGCGCAGCGTCGACCTGGTCGTGGTCGGGCCGGAGGCGGCGCTGGTCGCCGGAGTCGTCGACGCGCTCGAGGACGCCGGCGTGCCCGCGTTCGGGCCGAGCGCGGCGGCGGCGGAGCTGGAGGGCTCGAAGGCCTTCGCCAAGGAGCTGATGAGCGAGGCGGGGGTGCCGACCGCGGCGCATGTGCTGTTGCGCAGCCGCGAGCAGGCACTCGAGGAGATCGCCCGCGCGTCTTACCCAGCGGTACTCAAGGCCGATGGCCTGGCGGCCGGCAAGGGCGTGATCATCTGCGCCTCCGAGGACGAGGCACGGGAGGCGATCGACGTCTTCTTCACCGAGCGGCGCTTCGGCGAGACGACTGTCGTCCTCGAGGAGTTCCTCGAGGGCGAGGAGCTCTCACTGCTGGCGCTCTGCGACGGCGAGAACGTGGTGGCGCTGGCGCCGGCCCAGGACTACAAGCGGATCTTTGACGGCGACGAGGGGCCGAACACCGGCGGCATGGGCAGCTACTCGCCGGTACCCGGCTTTGGCGCCACCGAGGTCGAGGAGATCGTCGATGCGGTGCACCGGCCGATCGTCGCCGCGATGGCGCGCCGCGGGCGGCCTTTCCACGGCGTCCTCTACGCAGGCCTGATGATCGGCCCCGAGGGGCCAAAGGTGCTCGAGTTCAACACCCGCTTCGGCGACCCCGAGACGCAGGCCGTGCTGCCGCGGCTGCGCTCCGACCTGGTCGACCTCTGCCTCGCCGCGCGCAAGCCTGGCGGCCTCGCCGGCGCCGAGGCGGAGTTCGTCGCCGACTGGGCGGTGACCCTGGTCCTGGCTTCGGCTGGGTATCCGCAGTCATCTTCGAAGGGCGATGCGATCAGCGGTCTCGAGGCCGCGGCCGAGCTGGCCGAAATCACTCACGCCGGCACTGCCGAGCGCGGTGGCGAGGTAGTCACCGCTGGCGGCCGGGTACTCAACCTGACGGCATTGGGAGCGACGCCGGCCGAGGCCCGCGATCGTGCATACGATGCCGCGGGTCGGGTCGAGTTCGCGGGAATGCAGATGCGATCCGACATCGCCGCGCGAGCGGTGGACCGCGTTGCCAGTTAGCCAGTCACGAGAGAGGACCAGATGAGCGAGATCTCAGAGGGGCCGCAGCCCACCGGAGGAGAAGCAAACGAGCCGCAGGTCGGCGAGGCCGTGGCAATGCCAGCGGTCGAGGAGGCCTTCGAGGAAATTGACGTCGATGAGCCCCTGGTCGGGATCATCATGGGCTCGAAGAACGACAAGCCGAAGATGCAGCCGGCCGGCAAGGCCCTGCACGAGGCGGGCATTCGCTACGAGGTGCGGGTGATGAGCGCCCACCGCGATCCCGAGCTGGTGCGCGAGTACTGCACCAACGCGCGGATGCGGGGGCTGAAGGTGATCATCGCCGGCGCCGGCATGTCCGCCGCCCTGCCTGGCGTCGCCGCCGCCCATAGCGACCTGCCGGTGGTCGGGGTGCCGATTCTTGGCAAGAGCCTTGGCGGGCTCGACGCGCTGCTCTCGGCGGTGCAGATGCCGCCGGGGATCCCGGTTGCCTGCGTGGCGATCGACGGCGCGAAGAACGCCGGCATCCTCGCCGCCCGGATAATCAACGCGTGATCCCCCGCTACACGCGCCCCGAGATCGGCGCCGTCTGGGCGCCGCAGCGCAAGTTCGAGTGCTGGCTCGAGGTCGAGCTGGCGGCGACGGAGGCCTGGGCCGAGCAGGGTGCGGTGCCGCGCGAGGCAGCCGAGGCGGCGCGGGCGAACGCGGCTTTCACGGTCGAGGCGGTCAACGAGCGGGAGAAGATCACCGACCACGACGTCGCCGCCTTCGTCGACGTCGTCGCCGCCTCGGTCGGTGAGCACGGGCGCTGGATCCACTACGGCCTCACCTCCTCCGACGTGCTCGACACGGCCCTTGCCCTACAGCTGCGCGAGGCCGGCGAGGTGGTGCTGGCGGGAGCCCGCGCCTACCGCGACGCCCTGATCGAGCGCGCGCTGGAGCACCGCGACACGCTCTGCGTCGGCCGCACCCATGGCGTCCACGCCGAGCCGACCACCTTCGGCCTGCGCCTTGCCGGATTTGCCTTCGAGGCCGACCGCAACCTCGACCGACTGGGCGACGCCTTCGCCCAGCTCGCCGTCGGCAAGCTCTCCGGCGCGGTCGGCACCTACGCCTCGGTGCCGCCGGCGGTCGAGGCGCGGGTGATGGAGCGGCTCGGTCTGCAGCGCGAGGACGTAGCGACGCAGGTGATTCCGCGTGACCGCCACGCCGTGCTCACCTCCGCCACGGCGATCGCCGGCGCCGGGCTCGAGCGCTTCGCCACCGAGGTCCGCAACCTGCAGCGCACGGAGGTGCGCGAGGTCGAGGAGCCGTTTGCCTCCGGCAAGCAGAAGGGCTCCTCGGCGATGCCGCACAAGCGCAACCCGATCCGCACCGAGCGGATCACCGGGCTGGCTCGCGTCCTGCGCGGCTACGCCCAGACCGGCCTCGAGAACGTGGCGCTCTGGCACGAGCGCGACATCTCGCACTCCGGCGCCGAGCGGGTGATCCTGCCCGACTCAACGATCGGGCTCGACTACATGCAGGACCTGGCGACCAAGGTCGCCAGCGGGATGACGATCCGCACGGACCGCATGCGCGAGAACCTCAACCTCACCCACGGCGCCCTCTTCAGCCAGCGCGCCCTCACCGCCCTGGTCGAGTCGGGCCTCACCCGCGACGAGGCCTACCGCATCGTCCAGGAGAACGCCCAGCAAGCCTGGGACAGCGGCACCGAGTTCCGTGAGCTACTCGGCCCAGCCGCACCGGACCTCGACCTCGACGCAGTCTTCGACTACAGCGCCTACCTCACCCACCTGCCCGAGGTCTTCGAGCGGCTGGAAGCGCTGCGCGGCTGAGAGTCGCCGGACCGGTTAGACCGGGATCACAGTCAGGCCGGCGACGCCATTGAGGGCGTCGAAATCGCCGTCCTGGGTCAAGACCGGCATCTCATAAGCAGCCGCCGTCGCGGCAATCCACACGTCGTTTATCTCGATCCGGCGCCCGGAAGCCGCCAGGTAGGTGCGCATCTGAGACCAGGCACGAGCGACCTGCTCATCAATAGGAAGGACGGTGAAACGCCCCGACGCCTCGTACGTCGCAATACGTCGATCCCGGCTTGCGATGTCGACCGCTGCCAAAACGCCGACCCGAAGCTCGGCTCGGGTTACGACCGAGATCGCGTTCTGCCACGGAAGCGCCTCCCGCCGCAAGGGGCGGCCGTCCTCCAACGCAATGAGGATCGACGTGTCGAGGAGACCGCGAGGAGGTCGTTTCTCGCTCACCAGAGTTGGTTGAGGCTGTCTTCATCAGTGGTTTCACCGAGCCGCTTGAGATCGTCGCGGAGACCAGGATCGGCGGAGTATTTGGTGACGATCTCCATCACCTCGTCAGGCCCGAGCCAGCGCGGACCGTCGGGCCGGTGTGGAACAAGGTCGGCAACCGGCTTGCCACGCACTGTGATCACCATGCTCTCGCCCGCCTCGACGCGCTTGAGCAGGTCAGCGGTTTTGTTCCGCAGCTCTCGTGTCGCGACTTCTACGATAGTGCGACGATCGTAGCATCTGTCTCAGGGCGCTCTGCCGCTAGGGTTCGCGTCCGTGATTCTCTACACCTGCGGACAGAAGAAGACCGGGCCGGCATTTGCGCATCCCTGTGCGAAGGCGGGCAAGGCGCTCGACGACGCCGGCTACAGCTACGAGCTGAAGACGGTCGGCGGTTACCGGCTGATGCCCTGGACCTGGGGCAGCCGCGAGGAGGACCGGGCCGAGGTGAAGCGGCTGAGTGGCACCAACGAGGTGCCGATCCTCATCCTCGATGACGGCGAAGTGATCTCCGGCTCGAGCACGATCGCGCGCTGGGCTCAGGAGCATCCCGCCGCGCGCGAAGCGGCAAAGAGCTAGACCGCAACCGAGCTGCGAAAGGCAACGACGGGCTCGGCCTTGCCCTTGAGGCTGATCTCGACCCTTTCCCCCGGCGGCGCGGCGAGGCGCTCGGCGAGGCGGCCGGAGGCAACTATCTCGCCGCCCTTCGCCTCACCCTGCAGACGCGCCGCGACGTTGACGACGTCGCCGACCGCGGTGAAATCGTAGAGCGAGCGTTTGCCGACGTTGCCGACGAAGGCCTCGCCGTAGTCGAGGCCGATCCCGACCTCGACGAATGGGCCCCCAGGGCTGCCGTAGCCAATCCGGCCAAGCAGCTCTCGGGACTGCTCCAGCATCGTCGCGGCGGGATCGTCGAGGCCTCCGTACATCGGCAGGTAGAGCGCCATCACCTCGTCGCCGATCAGCTTGTCGATCACCGCCTCGGGGAAGAGGACACCCTCTGCGCAGGCATAGAAACGACGCAGCAACACGCTCACGGCCTCTGGATCGGATTGCTCGGAGAGCGTGGTGAAGCCGCGCAGATCGGCGAAGAGGACGCCAACCTCAGTCGTCGTCCCACCCGGTGGCGAGGACTCGACGCAGGTGGCGCAGAGGGTCGGGTTCTTGCGCGAAGGCCGGTAGCCGAGTGGCCGCACGAGGCGGCTGCCGAAGCCGGCGAAGGGCGCCCCGCAGATGCCGCAGCGGGGGCTCGTCGGGAGGGACTGGAGCAGGCCGGTCCAGAGACGACCGGAGCGGCTCGACATCAGCCTGAAGTAGGCCTCCCAGTCCTCGGGGGCGAGGGGCTCGCCGTCGTCCTTGCGCGCGGCCCGGTGCATCTTGCGCAGGACCGAGCGCTGCCAGAACGTCAGCCGATCGCGACGATCGCCTTCGGCCATGCCCCAATCGTAGGACCGGCAGTGGGTTTTGGCCAGCTATGGAGGGCTAGGCCGCGACCAGGTCGCGCTCGCGCGCCGGGTGGCGGGCGCTGAGGACGACCGGGGTGCCGGCACGGGGCGAGAGGGTGATGTTGCGGCGGCCGATTTTCTCCGGCGCCGGGCTGGCCTTGTGCAGCTCGCAGCGGGTCAGCACCTCGCGCAGGACGATCCGCATCTCGAACTCGGCGAAGGCGGCGCCGATGCAGCGACGGATGCCGCCGCCGAAGGGGATCCAGGCGTAGGTGTCGGGACCGTCCTCGAGGAAGCGCTCGGGGCGGAAGGCGAAGGGCTCGGGGTAGACGTCGGCGCGGGTGTGGGTGAGCCAGATCGCCGGGGTTACGTCGGTGCCGGCGGGCAGGTGCAGGTTCTCGGTCTCGAGGTCGGCGTTGAGGCGGCGGCCGGCGAGCGGCACGACCGGGCGCAGGCGCAGCGACTCGCTGATCACAGCGCGCAGGTAATCGTCCTCGCCCGCCTCGAGCGACTCGCGCAGGCGCTGCAGCGGCCCTTGGTGGCGCAGCAGCAGGTCGAAGGTCCAGGCCAGTGCCGTGGCGGTGGTCTCGTGGCCGGCGAGCAGCAGGGTCATCAGCTGGTCGCGCAGGTCCGAGTCGCTCATCTCCGAGCCGTCCTCGAAGCGCGCCTGCATCATCAGCGAGAGGATGTCCTCGCGCTCCTCGTAGGCGCCGCTGGCGCGGTGCTCGGCGATCTCGGCGTAGAGCAGGTCGTCGGCTTCCTTCAGTTGCTTTTCGAATTTGGCCCAGGGACCGCGGCCGCCGAAGCGGCGCGAGGCGAGGCCGGCGAGCTGGGCGAAGGGCGAGGCGGTCTCCTCCAGCACTTTGGTGAGGACGGTGCGCAGGCGCTCGAAGCGGGGCCCATCGGCGACGCCGAAGACGACCTTGAGGATCACCTCGAGCGTGATCGCCTGCATCTGCGGGTGGATCGGGAACTCCTCGCCCAGCGGCCAGGTATCGATCTCGCGGTCGACGATCTCCTCGACCAGCGGCTGGTAGGAGCGCATCCGCTCGCCGTGGAAGGGCGGCAGCATCAACTTGCGGTGGGCGAGGTGATCGGCGCCCTCGGTGACGAGCAGCGAGCGCGGGCCGACGATCGGGGTGAGGATGATGTCGCGCCCCGGCGGCAGCCCGTGCGAGCGCTCCATGTAGAGAGCCTTGATCGCGGAGGGGTCGGAGATCATCACCATCGGCCGCTCGAAGGTGAGGAATTTGACGCTGAAGTTGTCGCCGTACTTTTCGCGGTTCTCCTGCATGAAGGGCAGCGGCCGGAAGCTCCAGCGCAGCGTCTGCACCAGGGGCGAGCTCTTCGGTTCGGGCGGCAGGCTCACGGCCGCAAGGATCGCACACTGGCTGCTCAGCCAGTGTGAAGGCTCGGTTCAGCCACGCCGCGCTCCTCGCTAGCATCGCGCCAATGCCACCCCTAACCGATCTGAAGCTGCACTCATCCGGCAAGGTCCGCGAGATCTACGAGTGGGAGGACGACCTGCTGATGGTCGCCTCCGACCGGATCTCGATCTACGACATCGTGATGCCGACGGCGATCACCGACAAGGGCAAGGTGCTGAACCGGATCTCGGAATTCTGGTTCGAACTGACCGGCGACATCGTCCCCAACCACTTCATCTCGGCCGACGTGCCGGAAGAGGTGGCGGAACGGGCGATGCGGGTGCGGCGGTTGGAGATGTACTCGGTCGAGTGCGTGGTGCGCGGCTACCTCTCCGGCTCGGGCTGGAAGGAATACAAGAACGGCGGCGCGGTCTGCGGGATCGAGCTGCCGCCCAACCTGCTCGAGTCCGACAAGCTGCCGGAGCCGATCTTCACCCCGGCGACCAAGGCCGAGATCGGCGACCACGACGAGAACGTCGACTTCGACCGCGCCGCCGAGATCGTCGGCGACCGGGCGCTGATGGAGGAGCTGCGGCGGATCTCGATCGAGGTCTACACGCGCGGCGCCGAACACGCGGCCGAGCGCGGGATCATCCTCGCCGACACCAAGTTCGAGTTCGGCCGCCACGCCGGCGCCGAGATCGTCCTCGCCGACGAGGTGCTGACCCCCGACTCCTCGCGCTTCTGGCCGGCCGACCGCTACCAGCCGGGCAGCACGCAGCCTTCCTTTGACAAGCAGTACGTGCGCGACTGGGCAACCGAGAGCGGCTGGGACAAGACCCCGCCCGCCCCCGAGATTCCGCCCGACGTGGTCGAGCAGACGCGGGCCAAGTACGTCGAGGCTTACGAGCGGATCACGGAGTTGTCCTTCTAGTGCCGCGGGCCCGGGTGCTGATCCGGCCTAAGGAGGGGATCCTCGATCCCCAGGGCAAGGCGGTCGAGCGGGCGCTGCCGGCGCTCGGCTTCGAGGGGATCGAGCACGTGCGGGTCGGCCGCATGGTCGAGCTGGAGGCCGAGGACCCGGAGCGGCTGGGCGAGCTCTGCGAGAAGCTGCTCGCCAACCCGCTGATCGAGGACTACGAGATCGAGCAGCTAGACGGCGCCGCCTGATGCGCTGGGGCGTGCTCCAGTTCCCCGGCTCCTGCGATGAGCGGGACGCGCTGATGGCTTGCGAGCGAACCGGTGCCGAGGCGCGGCTCGTTTGGCACGAAGAGCGGGACCTGGATGGGATCGACGCTGTGGTCGTCCCCGGTGGCTTCTCCTACGGCGACTACCTGCGCGCCGGTGCGATCGCCCGCTTCTCGCCGGCGATGGAGGCGGTCAGCGAGTTCGCCGCCGCTGGCGGCCCGGTGCTCGGTATCTGCAACGGCTTCCAGGTCCTCTGCGAGGCGGGCCTGTTGCCGGGCGCGCTGCTGCTCAACGAGAACCTGCGCTTCCACTGTCGCCAGGTGGAGCTGCTGACCGACGACGGAGAGACGCTCTCGATCCCGGCCAAGCACGGCGAAGGAAGGTTCTGGGCACCCGATGAAGCGCTCGACGAGCTCGAGGCGAACGGGCAGGTCGCCTATCGCTACGCGCCGGATCAGAACCCGAACGGGTCGGCGCGGGACATCGCCGGTGTGCGCAGCGAGGCGGGCAACGTGGTCGGCCTGATGCCGCACCCCGAGCACGCGGTCGATCCGCTCACCGGCTCGACTGACGGGCTGCGTGTGTTCGAGGCCGTCGCCGCGGCGGGAGCGGCGGCGTGACGGTCGACGTAGCGAAACACCGTGAGCTGGGGCTGACCGACTCCGAGTTCGAGCTGATCGTCGAGAAGCTGGGCCGCGAGCCCAACGACGTTGAGCTGGCGATGTTCAGCCTGCTCTGGTCCGAGCACTGCGCCTACAAGCACTCGCGCAAGCTGCTGCGGCGGCTGCCGACCGAGGGCGAGCGGGTGGTGATGGGGCCGGGCGAGAACGCCGGTGCGGTCGACATCGGCAACGGCCACGCGATCGCCTTCAAGGTCGAGTCCCACAATCACCCGAGCGCGGTCGAACCCTTCCAGGGCGCGGCCACCGGGGTCGGTGGCATCCTCCGCGATGTCTTCGCGATCGGGGCGCGGCCGATCGCGATCCTCGACTCGCTGCGCTTCGGCGAGCTCGACTCCCTGCGCTCGCGCCACCTGCTCGACGGCGCCGTGCGCGGGATCGGCCACTACGGCAACTCGATCGGCGTCCCCAACGTCGGCGGCGAGATCTACTTCGAGGGGCCCTACGAGCACAACTGCCTGGTCAACGCGATGTGCCTCGGCATCGCCAAGCAGGCGGACATGGTCCGCGCCGCCGCCGCCGGGGTCGGCAACACGGTGGTGCTGATGGGCGCCTCGACCGGGCGCGACGGCATCGGCGGCGCCTCGGTGCTGGCCTCGGCCGAGCTCGGCGAGGGCGACGACGCGAAGCGGCCGACGGTGCAGATCGGCGACCCCTTCGAGGAGTCGAAGGTGCTCGAGTGCTGCCTCGAGCTGCTGGAGAAGGGTCTGCTGGTCTCGCTGCAGGACCTCGGTGCCGCCGGGCTGACCTCCTCGGCCGGCGAGATGGCCTCGGCCGGCGGCGTCGGCATCGATCTCGACGTCGCCTTGGTGCCGCTGCGCGAGGCCGACATGGAGCCCTTCGAGATCATGGTCTCCGAGTCCCAGGAGCGAATGCTCGCCGTGGTCGAACCAGCCAAGGTCGCCGCGGTGATCGCGGTCTGCGAGAAATGGCAGACCGGCTCGGCCGAGATCGGCGTCGTCACGGATTCCGGTCAGATCCGGATCCTGCGCAACGGCGAGCTCGTCGGCGAGATGCCGGTCGAGGCGCTGGTCGACGGCTGCCCGCTGTACGACCTCAGCCCGGCCGAGCCAGAGGGGTGGGCCTACGGCAACCGGGCGACGCTGCGCGAGGGCGCGACGAGCGAGGAGACCCTGCTCGCTCTGCTCGGCGCCCCCAGCATCGCCTCCAAGCGCTGGGCCTTCGAGCAGTACGACTCGGTGGTCGGCTCGCGCACGGTGCGCCGCCCCGAGTCCGCCGATGCCGCTGTGCTGCAGATCCCCGAGGCGGGCAACGCGATCGCGGTCTCGATCGACGGCAACGGTCGCCGCGTCGCCTGCGACCCCCATGCCGGCACGATCGAGGCGGTGCTCGAGTGCACCCAGAACCTCGCCTGCGTCGGCGCCGAGCCGCTAGGCCTGACCAACTGCCTCAACTTCGGCAACCCCGAGAAACCGGGGCCGGCCTGGCAGCTCGACCGCGCCGTCAGCGGCCTCGCCGAGGCCTGCGAGCAGCTCGGCGTGCCGGTCGTCGGCGGCAACGTCTCGCTCTACAACGAGGGCCCGGAGGGCCCGATCTACCCGACCCCGGTGGTCGGCATGGTCGGCGAGCTGCCCGACCCGGCCGTGGCCTGCGGCAGCGCTTTCGCCCGCGCGGGCGACGCGATCGCCCTGCTCGGCCCCTTCTCGCCCTCGCTCGCCGGTTCGGAGCTGGCCAAGCAGCGCGGCGAGCTCGACACCGGCCTGCCCCAGCCCGACATCGCTGCGGTCGCCGCTGCCTGCGAGGCGGTCCGCGAAGCGGTCCGCGCCGGCAAGCTCTCCTCCGCCCACGACATCAGCGACGGCGGCCTCGCCTGCGCCTTGGCCGAGTGCGCGATCGGCGGCGGTATCGGCTGCAGCGTCGACGTGCAGCCGCTGCGCGAACGCGGCTGCTCCCCCGAGGACGCACTCTTCGGCGAGGGCCCTGGCGGCTTCCTCGTCAGCGGCGACCGCGAGGCGCTCGAATCGCTGGGCGCGACCCCGCTCGGCGAGGTCGGCGGCACCACGATCGAGGTCGCCGCCGGCGACCGCAGCTTCACCGTCGGCGTCGGCACCGCCGAGAGCGCCTGGCTCTCGCTCACCGTTTAGAACCGCGCCGAAGCGGGCATTTCTAGCGGTGCGTCCTCGCCCCCGCGGGGACGGAGATGGAGGGATGGAATTGACAGCTCGCGTAGCGGCCATTGGCTTGGTTTGCCTGGGCGCAATAGCTCTTGTGGTCCTCCTCCTGTCCTCAGGCGATGAGTCCAGCGCCAAGGGCCGCACGCTGACCTTCTTCGTCGCGATCCAGCCCGGCGGCTCGATCGAGGAAGTCTCCAAACGCTGCTCGGAAGAATCGAACGGGCGCTACACGATCGAACCGGAATTCCTCCCCACCGACGCCAGCCAGCAGCGCGAACAGCTGGTCCGCCGGCTCGGAGCCGACGACTCCTCAATCGACATCATCGGCATGGACGTGATCTGGACCGGCGAGTTCGCCAACGCCGGCTGGGTCGAAGAGTGGAGCGGCAAGCGCAAGCAGGAAGTGACCGAAAAGGTCTTCCCCGGGGTGATCGAAACCGCCTCCTTCGAGAACAAGCTCTACGCCGCGCCGTTCAACACCAACACCCAGCTGCTCTGGTACCGCAAGGACCTGGTCAAAAAAGCGCCCCTCACCTGGGACGAGATGATCGACGAGGCGGAAAAGCTGGGTCGTGGCAACGCCGGCACGATCCAGGTGCAGGCCAACCGCTACGAGGGCTTCACCGTCTGGGCCAACGCATTGATCGAGAGCGCCGGCACCGAACTGCTCTCCGGCCCGGAAACGGTCGACCTCGCCGAGGGGCCGACGACGCGGGCGCTGGAAGTGATGGGCCGTTTCGCCAACTCCTCGGCGGCGCCGCCGAGCCTCTCGACCTCGACCGAGGACACCGCGCGGATCGCCTTCGAGTCGGGCGAATCGGCCTTCATGACCAACTACACCTTCGCCTACGCCAGCGCCTCCGAAGAAGCGCCCGAGATCGCCAAGAACATGGGCTTCGCCCGCTTCCCGCGGATCGACGCCGACCGGCCCAGCAAGCCGCCGCTGGGCGGTTTCAATCTGGCGGTCAGCTCCTTCTCGAAGAACAAGGACCTCGACTTCGACGCCGCCGCCTGCCTGGCCAACGGCAAGAGCCAGCTGACCGCGACCGAACTCGACGGCCTGCCGCCCTCGCGCTCGGACCTCTACTCGAACAAGATCGTCACCAAGGCCTACCCGGGCTTCGCCGAGCTGGTCAAACGCTCGATCGAGGACGCTGGGCCGCGGCCCAGCACCGCCGCCTACCAGGACGTCAGCCTGGCGGTGCAGCGCTCGCTGCACCCGCCCGACAAGATCGACCCCGAAGACGCCTCCTCGGTCTACGACGAACTGCGCTCGAACCTTGAAGACGCGGTCAAGCGGGAAGGGCTGCTGTGAGCGACGCTGCCACCACGGCCCCGACCAGCGCCCGGACCCGCTCCGAGCACCGCCTCGCCTGGCTGCTCTGCGCTCCCGCAGTGCTGGCGATGCTCGCCGTCACCGCCTACCCGATCGGCTACGCGATCGTGCTCTCGGTTCAGCAGATCGACCTGCGCTTCCCCGACGAGGGTGGCTTCGTCGGCCTCGACAACTACACCACGGTGCTCAGCTCCCAGCTCTGGTGGACCGACGTCTTCAACACCGTCTTCCTCACCGTGGTCACGGTCGCGATCGAGCTGGGACTGGGAATGGCGATCGCCCTGGTCATGCACCGGGCGATCTTCGGCCGCGGCGTCGTCCGCACCGCCGTCCTGATCCCCTACGGGATCATCACCGTGGTCGCCGCCTTCTCCTGGCAGTTCGCCTTCGCCCCGGACAGCGGCTTCGTCAACCACCTGCCGCTGATCTCCGAAGACATGGACTGGTTCGGCGGCCGCTTCAGCTCCTTCGCCGTGATCATCATGGCCGAGGTCTGGAAGACAACGCCCTTCATGGCGCTGCTGCTGCTGGCCGGGCTGGTGACGATCGACTCGCAGCTGTATGAGGCGGCCAAGGTCGACGGCGCCAGTGCCTGGCAGCGCTTCGTCCGCATCACCCTGCCGCTGATGAAGCCGGCGATCCTGGTCGCGCTGCTGTTCCGCACCCTCGACGCCTTCCGCGTCTTCGACACGATCTACATCATGACCGCCGGTGCGCAGGACACCGAATCGGTCTCGATCCTCGGCTTCAACCAGCTGATCTCGCGGCTCAACCTCGGGCTCGGCTCGGCCGTCTCGGTGCTGATCTTCCTCTGCGTGCTGGCGATTGCCTTCCTCTACGTGAAGGTGCTCGGAACTCGGGTCGAGGAAGGGAGGCCGGGTAACTGATGGAACGCGGCGGTCGCGAATACGCGCTCTGGAGCATCGCCATCGCGGTGGTGATGATCTTCGCCCTCATCCCCGTCCTCTGGCTGATCTCGATCTCGCTGAAGCCGCCGGAGGCGATCACCGACGGGCGCTTCATCCCCAGCGAAGTCTCCTTCGACAACTACAAGAGCCTCTTCGAAGGCGGCATCGAAGACAGCCCATTCATCAAGCCACTGATCAACTCGATCCTGATCGCCCTGACGACGACGGTGATCTCGATCGTGCTCGCCTCCTTCGCCGCCTACGCGATCGCCCGGCTCGAATTCCCCGGCAAGCGGCTGATCTTGGCCGGGGCACTGGCGATCGCGATGTTCCCGCCGATCTCGACGATCGGGCCACTCTTCGACATGTGGCGGGCGCTGGGGATCTACGACACCTATCCCGGCCTGATCATTCCCTACCTGACCTTCTCGCTGCCGCTGGCGATCTACGCCCTGACTGCCTTCTTCCGCGAGATCCCCTGGGAGCTCGAGCAGGCGGCCCAAGTCGACGGCGCTACCCCGTTCCAGGCCTTCACCAAGGTGATCGTGCCGCTGGCCGCGCCCGGCATGTTCACCGCCGCGATCCTCGTCTTCATCTTCGCCTGGAACGACTTCCTCTTCGCGATCTCACTGACCTCTTCCGACGCCTCGCGAACCGTGCCCGCCGCCCTCGCCTTCTTCACCGGCGAGTCCTCGTTCACCGAACCGACCGGCAGCATCGCCGCAGCGGCGGTCGTCGTCACCGTGCCGATCATCGTCTTCGTCCTCTTCTTCCAGCGCCGCATCGTCTCCGGCCTCACCGCCGGCGCCGTCAAGGGATAAAGGAGCCCAAATGTCAGAGATAACCCTCGATGGGATCACCAAGGTCTTCGACGACGGCTTCGAAGCCGTCAAGGACATGAACCTGGAGGTGAGCGACGGCGAGTTCATGATCCTGGTCGGGCCCTCGGGCTGCGGCAAGTCGACCGCGCTGCGCATGATCGCCGGCCTCGAGGACATCTCCAGCGGCGAGCTCAAGATCGGCGGCGAGGTGGTCAACGACCGCGCCCCCAAGGAGCGCGACATCGCGATGGTCTTCCAGAACTATGCGCTCTACCCGCACATGACGGTTCGCGAGAACATGGGCTTCGCGCTGAAGCTGGCCGGGGTCGACAAGGCCGAGATCGACAAGAAGGTCGAGGGGGCGGCGAAGACGCTCGACCTCGAGCAGCACCTCGACCGCCGCCCGGCCAACCTCTCCGGCGGCCAGCGCCAGCGGGTGGCGATGGGACGGGCGATCGTGCGCGACCCGAAGGCCTTCCTGATGGACGAGCCGCTCTCCAACCTCGACGCGAAGCTAAGGGTGCAGATGCGGACCGAGGTGGCGAAGCTGCAATCGCGGCTGGAGACGACGACCGTCTACGTCACCCACGACCAGACCGAGGCGATGACGCTCGGCGACCGCGTCGCGGTGATGCGGGCCGGCGTCCTGCAGCAGGTCGGCACCCCGGCCGAACTCTACGAGCAGCCGGTCAACCTCTTCGTCGCCGGCTTCATCGGCTCACCGGCGATGAACTTCATGCCGGGAGAGGTGAGCGGCGGCAAGGTAAAGCTGCCGATCGGCGAGGCCGAGGTGCCGGAGGGGGTGGGCAGCGGTCGCGACGGCAAGGCGGTCGCCGGCCTGCGGCCGGAGAGCTTCGAGGACGCTGAGATGGTCGGTGACCTCCGCGACGAGCGCGGCGTCGTCTTCGAGGCCGAGATCGACCTGGTCGAGTCGCTCGGCTCCGACCTCTTCGCCTACTTCCACGTCGAGTCCGGCGGGATCGAGTCCGACCAGCTCGCCGACCTGGTCGAGGAACGGCTGGAGGAGACCGGCGTGCCGGAGGTGCGCGAGGGTCAGGAGCAGATCGTCGCCCGCCTCGACCCGGCGAGCAAGGTCAAGCGCGGCGACACGACCCAGCTATGGGCCGACACCGCCAAGCTCCACCTCTTCGACGCCGAGAGCGGCGACCGGTTGAGGCGCGAGGGCGAGGGCGACCGCACCGGCGACCAGGGCGGCGAGAGCGGCGAATAGGTAGGCGTCGTCGGAGACCGATAGCGCCTGGGCGAGCGAGGTCGGGTCGCCGACGATGGCGACGAGGATCGCGGTGCCAAGCACGGCGCCGACCTGGCGGAAGGCGGCGTTGACGGCGCTGGCCGTGGCGAAGCGGTCGTCGGCGACGTCGCGAACGGCTGCCGAGCCGAGAGTCGGGAAGGCGAGGCCGATGCCGATGCCGGTCAGGCAGGCGCCGGGCAGCCAGAGGCCGAGCCAGTCGGGTTCGGCTCCGGCCGAGCGCAGGACCATGACTCCAGCGGCGAAGAAGAGGGTTCCGGGCACGATCACGGCGCGGTGGCCGAAGCGGTCGGCGAGGCGCCCGGCGGGCCCGGCGAAGACCGTGGAGAGCAGCGGTCCCGGCAGCGTCGCCGCCCCGGCCTGGAGCACGGTGTAGCCCCAGATCGAGGTGAGGAAGACGACGTTGCCGAGGATCAGCGAGAAGAAGGCGGCGGCGAAGAGCAGTGTGCCGAGGTTGCCGAGGCGGAAGGAGCTGTGGGCGAAGAGCGCCGGCTCGACGATCGGGCGCGGGTGGGTGCGGCTGCGCCGGATCATCCCGCCGAGCAGAACCGCGGCGGCGGCGAAGCAGCCGAGCGTTGCGGCCGAGGCCCAGCCCCAGTCGTTGCCCTCGACGATCGCCAGCGTGACCAAGGCCAGGCTCAGTGCCAGCATCAGCGCCCCGGGCAGGTCGGGCAGGCGGCTGTCGAGCTGGGGGCGCTCGCGCAGGGTCCTGCGACCGAGCAGGACCACGGCCGCCCCGATCGGCAGGTTGACGAGGAAGACGAGCCGCCAGTCGGAGAGCTCGACCAGCGCCCCGCCGAGCGTCGGGCCGACGGCTGCCGCGGCGGCTGCCGCGGCGCCCCAGAGGCCGACGCCGGCCGCGCGGCGCTCCGGCGGGAAGGCGTCGAGGACCAGCGCCAGCGAGGTCGGCGCGATCATCGCCGCGCCGATGCCCTGCAGGACACGGAAGGCGATCAGCAGCTCGAGCGAAGGTGCCAACGCACAGAGCAGGCTGGCGGCGGTGAAACCGGAGACGCCGAGCAGGAAGATCCGCTTGTGGCCGAAGCGATCGGCCAACCCCCCGGCCGGCACCAGCAGCGCGGCGATGACGACGAAGTAGCCGTCGAGCACCCAGGAGAGCTCGGCCCGTCCCGAGCCCGCGAACGAGCGCGAGATGTCGGGGAAGGCAATGTTGACGATCGTCGCGTCGAGGAAGGCGAGAAAGGCGCCGGCACAGGCGATCGCCACCACACTTCTATGCCCACGGTCATACATCGGCGTGGACTATAGACTATGACCGTGGGCATAGCGAGGATCGCCGACGGGGAGCCGGCCGAGCGCAAACGTCGCGACGGCCGCGCCCTGCTGCTCAAGGGCGCCCGCCAACTGCTCGCCGAGAAGGGCTACGCCGGAATGGAGCTGCGCGACGTGGCCGAGCGGGGCAAGGCGCCGCGCGGCTCGATCTACCACCACTTCCCCGGCGGCAAGGTCCAGCTCGCCCGCGAGGCCGCCGAGCTGGAGGGGACGACGATCCGCGACCTGATCGAGCGCTCGCTCGAGCAGCGCGGGCTGAAACAGACGCTCGCTCTCTTCGGCGACGTGTTCCGCCGCCGCGTCGCCGACTACCCGGAGCGAATCGGCTGCCCGGTTGCCGCCATCGCCCTGGCCCGACCCGAGGACCCCGAGCTGGCCGCAGCCGCTACCGCCGCCTTTCAGAGCTGGGAACGCCCGATCGCCGCCGCCCTGCGCGACGAAGGCGTCAGCGCCAAAGACGCCGAGACCTTCGCCGGCCTCGTCGTCTCAACCGTCGAGGGCGCCCTGCTGCGCGCCCGCGCCGCCGGCAGCCAGGAGCCGCTCGACTCGGCGATGGGCGGGCTCGGACATGCGCTGGACCGGCTGCTGGAAGGCACGACGGCATCGTCTTAGGCGTCTAACCTTCTGGCGGTCGTCGTCGAACCAGGAGGAAGCGAATGCGGTCGCTGCGCGGTGCGTGTGCTCTGGGGGTCCTGTTGGCAGTCGCGCTGGTGGGCGCACCAGCTGCGTCGGCCGCAATCGAAGTCGGCGACCCGTGCTCTGCCAACGTCGCCGAAGGGCCGTACAGCATGGTCCCGGAGGGCACCGCTACCGCGGGACCGCTGCCGCTGGCGACTCCGGTGAGCGGGGTTGTCACCTCCTGGAAGGTCAACTCTGCCTTCCCGGAAGCAGTGCCGGAGCGGCTGGCGGTTTTCCGGCCGACCGGCAGCGCCGGCTCCTTCCAGGTCGTCGGCGAGAGCAACGAGGGCAGCGTCGGCACCGGGACAAACGTCTTCCCCACCCGCATCCCGGTCCAAGCCGGCGACCGCATGGGCCTGGTCGCGGTGACCATCGACAGCCCGGCCTACTGCCTCACGGGGAACAGCGACGATCACGCCTGGTTCTTCATCGGCAGCGTCGGCACCGGGTCGCCGCACCTCTTCGCCGCCGGCACCGAAGTCCGGGTTCCGGTCGTCGCCGTAATCGAGCCCGACAAGGATGGCGACGGCTACGGCGACGAGACGCAGGACAAGTGCCCGCAGAGCGCCGCCTATCAGGGGCCCTGTCCGACGATCACCCTCGACGCCTTTCCGATCGTGCTCAAGCGCTCGGTTCTCGTCCTCGTCAGCGCCAGCGAAACCAGCTGGGTCCAAGTCTTCGGCCAGGTCGGCTGGAAACCGCGACACAAGGGCGGTGCCCTGGCCTCGAAGACGAAAAAACCGGGCGGTCCTATGAGCACGGGCGTAACCGTCGGCCTCAGCGGCGGCACCACGCTGGCGAAACCCGGCGAAGTGACGCCCTTCAACGTCAAGCTGCCCAAGTCCGTGATGCGTCACCTTGACCAGACCTCGCCGAAACAGACGGTGAAGGGGACGATCACGGCGCAGACGACGGACCTTGCCGGCCGGATGACGGAACACACGATCACGATCCGGCTCAAGGGCCAGGCACCAAAACACCCCTAGCCGCCGGAACGGCCGCAAATCGCGGCTTTCCGCGAGCGGCTTGCCGCCCGACCGCCGTTGCTACCCTGCCGGGGTAGGCAGTCTGCCTGCGCGTCACGTCCCTCCCCAACCGCGAGGAAAGCGCGCTTGACTCCGCCCCAGGGGCAGTTCATAGACCGCGACAGCCCGCGCGAGGAATGCGGGGTGTTCGGCGTATACGCACCCGGGCACGATGTCTCCCGCCTCGCCTACTTCGCGCTCTACGCGCTGCAGCACCGCGGCCAGGAGTCGGCCGGAATCGCCACCTGCGAGGGCGGCCAGATCACCACGATGCGTGACTCGGGCCTGGTCTCACAGGTCTTCGACGAGGAGAAGCTGCGGGCGCTCGAGGGCGACATGGCGATCGGGCACGTGCGCTACTCGACCACCGGCGGTGGCTCCTGGGAGAACGCGCAGCCGGTCTGGCGCGATGACGGCCGCGAGCTGGCGCTGGCCCACAACGGCAACCTGACCAACGCGGTCGAGCTCTGGGGCGAGTTGAAGGAGCGCGGCATCGCCTTCCGCGGCACCTCGGACTCGGAGATCATCGCGGCGCTGCTCTCCTCCCACGACGGCAAACTGATCGAGGACGCCGTCTGCGACGTGATGCCGCGGCTCGAGGGCGCCTACTCGACCGTGGTGATGACCAAGCGCGCGATCGTCGCCTTCCGCGACCCGCACGGGGTGCGGCCGCTCTCGCTCGGGCGCCTCGACGACCGCTTCGTCGTCGCCTCGGAGAGCTGCGCCTTCGACATCATCGGCGCCGAACTGATGCGCGAAGTCCACCCCGGCGAGATGGTCTCGCTGACCGAGCGCGGGCTGGAGACGCGCCAGGTGGTCAAGGCCGAGCGGCCGGCGATGTGCGTCTTCGAGCACATCTACTTCTCCCGCCCCGACAGTCGGCTCGAGGGCAAAGTGCTGCAGCAGGTGCGCGGGCGGATGGGCGAGATCCTCTGGAAACAGGCACCGGTAGACGCCGACCTGGTGATCGCGGTGCCCGACTCGGGCAACCCGGCTGCCGCTGGCTTTGCCCGCGCCTCGGGGCTGCCCCGCGACGACGGCCTGATCAAGAACCGCTACGTAGCGCGGACCTTCATCCAGCCGGGCCAGGAGCTGCGCAAGCACGGCCTGCGGCTCAAGTTCAACCCGCTGCCCGAGATCGTCTCCGGCCAGCGCATCGTCGTCGTCGACGACTCGATCGTGCGCGGCAACACGACCCGGCAGATCGTCGGCATGCTGCGCGACGCCGGCGCCCGCGAGGTGCACCTGCGGATCTCGGCGCCGCCGATCCGCAACCCCTGCCACTACGGCGTCGACATGTCGACCCGCGAGGAGATGATCGCCCACAAGCGCAGCGTGCAGGAGATCGCCGACGAGCTCGACGCCGACTCGCTCGCCTACCTCTCGCTCGACGGCGTCTACGAGGCGATCGGCACCGCGCCCGAAGACCACTGCGACGCCTGCTTCAGCGGGCGCTACCCCTTGGGCGATCCGGAAGAGGCGAACGGCAAGTTCGCGCTCGAGGACGTCGCCGTAATTCCCGCCAGCCGCTAGCTTCCCGGCGGTGAGCGACGGCTTCAAGCTCGTTGTCCTGGCCTCCGGGACGGGGTCCAATCTGCAGGCGATCCTCGACCGGCTGCACATGCGCGAGGGGATCGAGGTGGTCGGGGTGGGTTCCGACAAGCCGGGCGCGCCGGCGATCGAACGGGCCCGTGCCGCCAGCATCCCGGTGGGTCTGTTCCCGGGCGAGGGCTTTGTCGACCGCGAGGCGCGCGACGCCGCGATGGGCGACTGGATCGAGCAGCGGGGCGCCGACCTGATCGTCCTCGCCGGCTACATGCAGCTGCTCGGCGCCGCCTTCGTCGCCCGCTTCCGCAACCGCATCGTCAACGTCCACCCCGCCCTGCTGCCCGCCTTTCCCGGCCTCGACGCGATCGGCCAGGCGCTGGCGGCTGGGGTCGAGACGACCGGCGTCACCGTTCACTTCGTCGACGAGGGGGTCGACACCGGGCCGGCGATCCTGCAGCGCGAGGTGAATCTGCCGGCCGATCGCGACCGGGCCGCGCTCGAGCAGGCGATCCACACCACCGAGCACGAGCTCTACTCGGAGGCGATCCGCATGATCGCGGCGGGCAGGGTTAGGATCGACGCCGACGACCCGAGCCGGGTCGTCGTCGATGAGTGAGGCCCCCGCAGACACCCGAAACGACACCGTGAACGACGGCGCGATCAAGGTGCGCCGGGCGCTCGTCTCGGTATCCGACAAGACCGGCGTCGCCGACTTCGCCCGCGGCCTCGCCGGCCTCGGCGTGGAGATCCTCTCCACCGGCGGTACCGCGGCGGCGCTGCGCGAGGCCGGGATCGAGGTGACCGACGTCGCCGAGTTCACCGGCCAGGAAGAGATCCTCGGCGGCCGGGTCAAGACCCTGCACCCGCGTCTGCACGCGGCGCTGCTGGCGCGTCGCGACGACCCCGAGCACATGGCGACGCTGGAACGCGAGGCGATCGTGCCGATCGACCTGGTCTGCGTCAACCTCTACCCCTTCGAGCAGACCGTCGCGGTCCAGGACGTCGAGGCGACGACCGTGGTCGAGAACATCGACATCGGCGGGCCGACGATGATCCGCGCCGCTGCCAAGAACCACCACGGGGTCGCGGTCGTGGTCAAGCCCGAGTCCTACGACGCGGTGCTGGCCGAGCTCGAGGAGTCAGGCGGTGAGGTCTCGGCGACGACGCGGCACTGGCTCGCCAACGAGGCCTTTGCCCAGACCGCGCGCTATGACGCCGCGATCAGCCGCTGGTTCTCGGCCGAGTACGAGGACTACCCCGAACACCTCGCCGTCGCCTACGAGAAGGTGCTCGACCTCGCCTACGGCGAGAACCCGCACCAGCGGGCGGCGCTCTACTCCGAAGCCGGCGTGCGCAGCCACGTACTCTCGCGCGTCTCCAAGCTGCACGGCCGCGCCCTCTCCTTCAACAACGTGCTCGACCTCGACTCGGCCCGCCGCCTGGTCGAGGACTTCGAGCAGGCGGCCTGCACGATCGTCAAGCACAACAACCCCTGTGGGGTGGCGATCGGCAAGGACGCGCTCGAGGCCTACGAGAAGGCCCTGGCCTGCGACCCGATGTCGGCCTTCGGCGGCGTGATCGCCTTCAACCGACCGGTCTCCGAGGAGCTCGCCGGCAGGCTGCACGAGAACTTCGTCGAGGTGCTGATCGCGCCCGACTATGAGCACGGGGCGCTCGCGGTGCTGCAGCAGAAGGAGGCAATCCGGATCCTCTGCGAGGAGGAGCGCCGCCAGCGCGATCCGCAGGAACGCGACGTTAAACGCGTCCTCGGCGGCCTGCTGATCCAGGACCGCGACGGCGATCCCGAGCCGCGCGAGATCATGGAGGTCGTCACCAAGTCGGAGCCGAGCGATCAGCAGTGGGACGACATGTGCTTCGCCTGGACCGTCGTCCGCCACGTCCGCTCCAACGCGATCGTGATCGCCAAGGACGGTGCCACGCTGGGCATTGGCGCCGGCCAGATGAGCCGCGTCGACTCGGTCCGCCTCGCGGTCGAGAAGTGCCGCGACGCCCGCGGCGAGGACGCCGAGAGCCTGCTCGCCAACTCGGCGGTCGCCTCGGACGCCTTCTTCCCCTTCGCCGACGGCCCCGAGCTAGCGCTCCAAGCCGGCTCCACCGCCGTGATCCAACCCGGCGGCTCCAAGCGCGACGGCGACGTGATCGCCACCTGCGAAGCGGCCGGCGTAACGATGGTCTTCACCAAGCACCGGCACTTCCGGCACTAGGCTCCCGTCAGCCCGCGGCCAGCTCCTTCTGCATCGAGCTCGCGCGCTGGACGTGGTCGCACACTTCCTCCGCAGTGTCGGCGACAAGCAGCAGCTCCTTGTCGGCCGGGCCGATCATGCCGTCGTCCTCGAGGCTGTGGTCGATCCAGTCGAGCAGGGGGCGCCAGTGGGCTGAGTCCACGAGGATGGCTGGGAAGTGCTGGATCCGGTTGGTCTGGATCAGGGTCAGGCACTCGAACATCTCGTCGAGGGTGCCGAAGCCGCCGGGCATGATCACGAAAGCGCGGGCGTAGCGGACGAACATCAGCTTGCGGGCGAAGAAGTAGTGGAACTCGAGCGCGCGGTTGATGTAGGGGTTCGCCTGCTGCTCGTGCGGCAACTCGATGTTGAGGCCAACCGAGAGGCCGCCGGCCTCGGCGGCGCCGCGGTTGGCCGCCTCCATCAGACCCGGGCCGCCGCCGGTGATGATCGAGAAGCCGTGGTCGACCAGGCAGGCGGAGATCTCGCGGCAGAGCTCGTACCAGCGGTGGCCCTCGCCGATCCGGGCCGAGCCGAAGATCGAGACGCCGTCGTCGATGTCGCGCAGGGCGTCGAAGCCGCGCTCGATCTCGTCGTGGATGCGGCCGAGGCGCAGATCGTCCTGCTCCTCGACGTCACAGGGAGTGCGGAGCAGCAGCTCGTCGCGCCTCGCCCCCGTGCTCCCGTTCGGACCCGCCAAAGTGCCCCCGACCGGATTCGAACCGGCGCCGCGCGGCTTAAAAGGCCGCCGCTCTAACCAGCTGAGCTACAGGGGCTCAGCGGTCAATGGTAATCGGGCGCCGGTGACGCGGGGCTGCGGTCAGGAAAGTTCGGGCAGGCCCTGCTCGGGGGTGGAGGCCTCGGCGTGGGTGCGACGGGGAATGCGGCCGGCGCCGCGGGCCTCGTGACCCGCCTCGACGCCGAGCCGCAGGGCGGTGGCCATCGCCACCGGGTCGGCGGCGCCGAAGATCGAGCTGGCGGCCATCACCGCGCTGCAGCCCAGCTCCATCGCCAGAGCGGCGTCGGAGGCGGTGCCGATGCCGGCGTCGAGGATGACCGGCACGCCGGCACGCTCGGTGATGATCGCGATGTTGTACGGGTTGCGGATGCCGGCGCCGGAGCCGATCGGCGAGCCGAGCGGCATCACCGCGGCGCAGCCGGCCTCCTCGAGGCGACGGGCGAGGATCGGGTCGTCGTTGGTGTAGGGGAGGACGGTGAAGCCCTCGCCGACCAGGGTCTCGGCGGCGTCGAGCAGCTCGACCGCGTCGGGAAAGAGGGTGCGGTCGTCGCCGATCACCTCGAGCTTGATCCAGTCGGTCTCGAAGGCCTCGCGGGCGAGCTGGGCGGTGCGGACCGCGTCGCGGGCCGTGTAGCAACCGGCGGTGTTGGGGAGGGCGACGAGGCCGAGCTTGTCGAGCACGTCAAGCACCGAGCCCTTGGCGTCGGGGTCGATGCGGCGCAGCGCCACGGTGACGATCTCGGCGCCGGAGGCGGCCAGCGCCGCCTCCATCTGCTCCAACGAGCGAAAGCCACCGGTACCGGCGATCAGGCGGGAGCTCCAGGCGCGGCCGGCCAGCTCCCAGCCCTCGGCACCGCCCTGGATCGCCGCCAGCACCTCGACCTTGCTGCCCTCCGCCAAGGGCGTCTGCACCCACTCCCCGCGGGGAGCGACCTCGCCGTCGAGGGCGACGGCGACTCCGCGGGCATCCGCCGCACCGGCGGCGCGCACGGCGTCGGCGAGCGTGGCGTCGGTGGCCAGCTCGTGCGCCTGGCCGTTGAGCTCGATCCTCATCTCCCCACTCCCACACCGGCGAGGCGCTCCGGGTTGGCGGGGGCGACCGAGTCCGGCAGCTCGCCCGTTGCGATCAAGTCGGCCACGGCTTCGCCCGTCAGCGGCGCCAGCAGGATGCCGTTGCGGTAATGCCCGCAGGCGAGGACGAGCCCGTCGAGCGCACCGGGACCGATCAGCGGCAGATTGTCGGGCGTGCCCGGTCGCAGCCCGGCCATCGACTCGACCAGCTCCATCTCGGCCACGTCGGGCAGCAGGCGGTAGGCCTCGCGCAGGAGCTCGTGGACCCCGCCGGCGGTGACCGTCGCGTCGAAGCCGCGCTCCGCGGTCGTCGCGCCGACGATCAAGCGGCCGTCGGGGCGCGGCACCAGGTAGACCCGCTCGGAGGCGACGATCCGCTCGCAGGGCGGCTGTCCGTCCGGCGAGCGCAACTCGAGGATCTCGCCTTTGACCGGGCGCACCGGGGGTCGGGCCCCCTCCGGCAACCAGCCTTCGGCGCCGGCCCAGGCGCCAGTGGCGAGGATGACATGGCTAGCCAACAGCTCCTCGCCGGAGCCCGTGCGCACTCCTTCCAGGCGCTCGCCGGCCAACACCGGCGCGACCACGTCGGTGCCGCTGCGCACCTCGACGCCGGCGCCGGCGAGGGCCGTGAGCAGGGCCGCGGTCATCCGCCGTGGGTCGACTGCGGCCTCATCGGGCGCGTGGACCCCGCCGTTGAAGGACGGGGTGAGGCCCGGCTCCAGCTCGCGGCAACGGCGCGGCGGCAACCACTCGGCGCCGAGGCCCAGCGAGCGCTGCAGGTCGTGCACGCGGCGCAGCTCGGAAGCCTCGTCGCGATCGAGGGCGATGTGCAGGGCGCCGTGGCGGGCGTAGCCGGTGCTGAGCTCGGCCGCGGCCTCCAGCTCGGCGACGAAGTCGGGGTAGAGCTCGGCCGCGGCAATCGTCATCCGCAACAACTCGGGCTCGCCGAAAGCGAGCTCACCAATCGGCGCCAGCATCCCGGCGGCGACGCGCGTGGCGCCTGCAGGTGGCTCGGCGCGATCGAGCACCACGGGCTTCGCACCGCTCCGGGCAAGCCGCCAGGCGCAGCAGAGGCCGATCACTCCGCCGCCAACGATCACTACGTCATAGCTGCCTCTATCGCTCAAGCCTTGCCTCCGCCGGCATTACCCGGATCAGGTCCAGACGGTCGGTGGCCTCGTTGCCACCCTCTCAGCCTCGTGGGCTCCCGTTTACTTCTCCGATGCTACCCGTCGAACTCACAATTCTCGCTGTACTCACAAAATCCGCTGTACTAACAAAATCGCCTGTACAGCGATAATCAGTCGGTGAACCTGGCACCACCCGAGGCCGAGGGACCGTTGCGCCGCGAGCGACTGCGCACGGCGCGGCTCTATCTCTGCATCGAGGCGCGCCCCAATGGCGAGGATCCCGAGCCCCTGCTGGCAGCCGCCCTGCGTGGCGGCGTCAACATCGTGCAGCTGCGCGAGAAGTCACTGCCGCGCCGGGAGATCGAGCTCGCCGCGCAGACCTTCCGCCGCCTCTGCGACACCTACAGCGCCCTCTTCATCGTCAATGACGATCCCGACCTGGCGCGCTCTTGCGACGCCGATGGGGTCCATGTTGGCCAGGACGATCTGGCGGCCACGGAGGCGCGGGCGCTGCTCGGCCCCGACGCGATCATCGGGCTCTCGACCCACTCCGAGGAGCAGATCGCCGCGTCCGCCCAGGCGCCCGTTGACTACATCAGCGTCGGCCCGATCTGGGAGACGCCGACGAAGCAGGGGCGACCCGCGGTCGGCCTCGGATTGATCTCCCACGCAGCCAGCGCCGCGCCGCATCCCTTCTTCGCGATCGGCGGCATCGACTCCTCAAACGCGGCCGCGGTGGTCGAGGCCGGCGCGCGGCGGCTCTGCGTCGTGCGGGCGATCCGCGATGCCGCCGACCCCGCCGCGGCCGCCGAAGCTCTGCGCGGCGCCTTCGCCGCCACCGGGGAGACCGCTCCCGGTGGCTGAGCAACCGCGCAAACGCAAGCAGCGCGGCGCCTCCCCGACACCGCGCGAGCGGATGGAGCGCGGCTACGCCCGCGCCGAGGAACGCAACCAGGAGGCCCGCGAAGCGCTCGACCCGCTGGCCGAGGGCGAGCGGCCGCGGGTGGTGACGATCGGGGCCCTCGTCTCCGCCCTGGTCGCGCTCTCGATCATCGTCAGCTACCTCGTCGGCACCGAGGTCAACGGCGAGAAACCGCGCTTTATCCAGGTGCTGGCGCCGGCCCTGCTGATGGGACTGATGGCCTGGGGGATGTGGCGCGCCCGCTACTGGGCCGTGCTCGGCTTCCAGCTGGTCCTCGTCTTCCTCATCTTCAGCGCCGTCTACGGCCTCGCCCTGCAGGCGGCGACCGTCACCCAGGTTCTCGCCACGCTCGCCCTGCTGGCCGTCGCCGGCACCTTCTTCTACTTCATGGTCAAGGCGATGGCGCGGATCCAGATGCCGACCAGAGAGTGAACATCGTTCCGGTGCGCTTTATGTGGCCGTGGGCCACATAAAGCGCACCGGAACACTTCTATAGGCTGAGGTGCAGTGGCAGATTCCTACGACGTGATCGTCATCGGCGGGGGCCCGGGCGGCTATGTGGCCGCGATCCGTGCCGCCCAGCTGGGCAAGAAAACCGCGGTTGTCGAGCGCGACAAGGCCGGCGGTCGCTGCCTCAACTACGCCTGCATCCCGGCCAAGACCGTGCTGCGCACGGCGGAGATCTACGAGCAGGCGCGAGAGGGGGCCGAGCTCGGCGTCGTCGCCAAGGACGTCTCGATCGACTGGGAGGCGCTGGGCAAGCGCCGTGCCTCGGTCTCGGAGTCGCTCTCCAGCGGGGTGAAGATGCTCTGGGACAAGAACAAGATCGCGCTGATCGAGGGCGAGGGCTCGCTCACCCCCGAGGGCAACGTCAAGGTCGGCGACGAGGTCTACGAGGCGGGCACGGTCGTGCTCGCCACCGGCTCGGTCGCGCTGCCGATCCCCGGGGTCGAGTTCGGCGGTCGCGTCGTCGACACCTGGGGCGCCTGGTCCCTGCCCGAGCAGCCGCAGAAGATCGCCGTCGCCGGCGCCGGCGCCTCCGGCTGCGAGATCGCTTCCGCCTACGGCCGCTTCGGCACCGAGGTGGTGCTGATCGAGATGCTCGACCAGATCCTCCCCGCCGAGGACAAGGACATGGCCCGCGTGGTCGAGCGCGCCTTCAAGAAGCAGAACGTGACGATCTCCACCGGCACGCCGGTTTCCGACGTCGAGGCGAGCGAGCGCTCGGTCAAGCTCAGCTACGGCGAGGAGAAGATCGAGGTCGACTACCTCTGCATCGCCGGCGGCCGCGCCCCCGACGTCGAGGGACTCGGCCTCGAGGGCGCCGGGGTCGAGTTGACCGACAAGGGCAAGGTCAAGGTCGACGAGTACAACCGCACTTCGAATCCCAAGGTCTACGCGATCGGTGACCTGGTCAACGCCAAGGCGCTCGCTCACAAGGCCTCCGAGGAGGGCGTCGTCGCGGCCGAGCACGCGGCCGGCGAGCCGGCCCACCCGGTCGATCAAAACCTCGTCGCCGGGGCAACCTTCTGCCACCCGCAGGTCGCCAGCGTCGGCCTAACCGAGGCGGCGGCTAAGGAGGCCGGGCACGACGTCAAGGTCGGCAAGCAGAAGCTCGGCGGCGTCGGCGGCGCCACCGTCTACGACGACAAGGACGGCTTGGTCAAGCTCGTCGTCGACTCCAAGTACGGCGAGCTGCTCGGCGCCCACATCGTCGGCAACCGCGCCTGCGACATGATCGCCGAGCTGGTGGCGACGATGGCGCTGGAGGGCGGCTACCAAGAGCTGGCCCAGATCGTCCACCCCCACCCGACGATTTCCGAGGCGATCCTCGACGCGGCACGGGCGGTCGATGGCTGGGCCATCCACGCCTGAGCTTCGCCTCGTCGAACTAGCCCTGGCCCGGTAGCTCGACCGTCTCGATCTCCAGCCCTTCTGCGGTTGAGAGGACGTCTGGGTCGGCGGTCGCAATACGGTCGCCGGTCCCTGCCGAAGCGATCAGGATGACGTCGGCAAGCGACAGTGGACTACGCGACCGATGGTAGTGCTCAACGCGCAGTTCACCCGCGCGACGGGCCAGGTGCTCATCGAGCGGGACAACGGAAAGCGATGTCGCAAAGAGGTCCTCGATTGCTTCCGAGGCCCGCGAGACCGGCATGCCATGGACGCGCTCGGCGACGTCGAAGACCTCGACAAGGTTGGCTGTGGCCACCGCGGTCCTTCCTTCCCGCAGGATCGCCTTGACCTTGTCCTGTGCGGGTCCGCCGACCACGAATGCGATCAGCGCGTAGGCATCGAGGAGAGTCACGGGAATTCCCGGCGTTCGCGCCTTTCCATTGCGATGCGGTCGTCCTCGCGCGCGATCCGCCGAAGCTCGACCAAGTCGATGTGGCCGAACTCCTCCGCCAAAGCCCCTGCGGCCGCCTCGATCGGGTCGTCGGGAGCGGGCTTGAGGACGAGCTTGTCTCCCTGATCCTCGAGCGTCACGGTCGTCGTCCCCCAACGCTTGCGGATCGGCGCCGGAATCGAGACTTGACCCCCCTTGCTTATTTTCATGCGCTTCTTCATGAGCATTGAAATTACCATGAGACTCCTCACGCAGCGGCCGGTGCACCTGCGCATAAGGTCTTTCCATGGCCGATCGCTCCCCCCGCGCGACCTTCTATTTCGACCTCGGCTCGCCCTACGCGTACCTGACCGCGGAGCGGGTCAGTGCGCTCTTCACCGAAGCGGGGCTGGAGCAGCCCGAGTGGCAGCCGATCCTGCTCGGCGGGCTGTTCCGGCACTTCAACCGGGACTCCTGGGGTAATGGCGCTGAGCGTGGGGCGGGGATTGCGGAGGTGGAACGGCGCGCCGCCGAGTACGGGCTGCCGCCGCTGGTCTGGCCCGAGCCGTGGCCCGGCAACATGCTGATGGCGATGCGGGCCGCGACCTTCGCCAAGCAGACCGGGCGCACCGTCTCCTTCGCCCTCGCCGCCTTCCGCCAGGCCTTCGT
The DNA here is from genome assembly GCA_963701265.1 of uncultured Solirubrobacterales bacterium. Classification (GTDB taxonomy): domain Bacteria; phylum Actinomycetota; class Thermoleophilia; order Solirubrobacterales; family 70-9; genus VRUE01. The sequence goes on along the minus strand of OY969581.1, from coordinate 434,176 downwards.
CGCCGGGCGCGACCTCAGCGAGCCCGACAACGTCCTGATCGCCGCCGCCGGCTGCGAGCTGCATCCCAAGGCGCTGCTCAAGGCGGTGGAAACCGAACACGTCAAGAACGCCCTGCGCGAGGCGACGGATTCCGCCGCCGAGCGCGGCGTCAGCGGCGTCCCCTCGCTGGTCGTCGGCGAGCGGGTCTTCTGGGGAGATGACCAAGTCGAGCAGGCGGTCGCCGCGGCTAGCTAAGGTCAGGTCGTGGCTGATCTGCCTGACGCATCCAGCTGTTACGAGCTCCTCGCCCGCATGGCGCTGATCCGCCGCTTCGAGGAGGAGGCGGGGCGCCAGTACCAGCGGGCCAAAGCCGGCGGTTTCCTGCACCTGGCGATCGGCGAGGAGGCGACGATCGTCGGCACCACCTCGGTGATGCGCGAGGAGGACTACCTGATCGGCACCTACCGCACACACGGCCACGCGATCGCTCGCGGCACCGACCCCAAGCGGGTGATGGCCGAGCTCTTCGGCCGCGTCGACGGGACCAGCGGCGGGCGCGGCGGCTCGATGCACATCTTCGACGCCGAGCGCCGCTTCATGGGCGGCTACGGGATCGTCGGCGGCAACCTGCCGATCGCGGCCGGGCTGGCGCTCTCCTCCGACTTCAAGGGAGAAGACGCGGTCACCGTCTGCATGTTCGGCGACGGCGCCTCCAACGCCGGCAACTTCGGCGAGACGATGAACCTGGCGGCACTCTGGAGCCTGCCGATCCTCTTCCTGGTCGAGAACAACCTCTACGGGATGGGCACCTCGGTCGAGCGCCACTCGGCCCAGACCGATCTCTCCAAGAAGGCCGAGGGCTACGGCATCCCCGGCCAGCGGATCGACGGCATGGACGTGCTGGCGGTGCGCGAGAGCGTCGCCGAGGGGATACGGCTGGCACGCGAGGATCGTCGCCCCACCCTGATCGAGGCCTTCACCTACCGTTACCGCGGCCACTCCGCTGCCGACCCCGAGGTCTACCGCGAGCGTGAGGAGGTCGAGGAGTGGCGCGAGCGCGACCCGATCGAGAGCTTCGCTCGGAGCTGCGTCGAGGCCGGCGTGCTGGGCGAGCGCGAGGTGCAGGCGGTGCGCGACAAGGCCGAGGGGACGGTGCTGGCGGCGGTCGAGTTCGCCGAGGCGTCGGAAGAGCCGGCGCTCGACACGCTCTACGAGAACCTCTACGTGCTCGACAGCGACGCCTGGTACGCGGTCGACGAGCGCAGCCCCGAGCCCCATCGCGGCGAGCACGAGAGCGAGATGCCCGACGCCGCCCGCGAGCTGGCCGAAGCGGGGGCCGCTTACGCCGCGCAGGACGACGGGCCGCGGCCCAACCCGGCGACGCACGGCGACGCCCAGGAGGGCGTCGAGCCCGAGGTCGCCGGCGAGGTCGAGGAGGCGGCGGACTGATGGCCGAGCTGCGGATGCGCGAGGCCCTGCGCGACGCGATGGCCGAGGAGATGCGCCGCGACGAGGCGGTGCTGGTGATGGGCGAGGACGTCGCCGTCTTCCAGGGCGCCTTCAAGGTGACCGAAGGGCTGCTCGACGAGTTCGGCGAGCGGCGCGTGCGCGACACGCCGATCTCCGAGAACACGATCGTCGGCGCCGGCGTCGGCGCCGCGATGGGCGGGCTGCGGCCGATCGTCGAGCTGATGACGGTCAACTTCTCGCTGCTGGCGCTCGATCAGATCATCAACCACGCCGCCGCGATCCCCTACATGTTCAACGGCCAGGCGCGGGTGCCGATGGTGGTGCGGATGCCGGGCGGCGGCGGCCACCAGCTCGGCCCCACCCACTCGCACAGCTTCGAGGCGCTCTTCCTGCAGGTGCCGGGGCTGCTGGTCGCCTGCCCCTCGACCCCGGCCGACGGCAAGGCGCTGCTGAAGACGGCGATTCGCGACGACAATCCGGTGATCTTCATCGAGCACGAGAGCCTCTACGGTGCCCGCGGCGAGGTGCCCGAGGACGACGATGAGGTGCTGCGCTTCGGCGAGGCCGCGGTGCGGCGCGAGGGCACGGACGTGACCATCATCGGCATCCTCAAAATGGCCCATACGGCCGCGGAGGCGGCGCAGACCCTCGCCGAGAAGCACGGGATCGAGGCCGAGGTGATCGACCCCCGCACCCTGCGCCCGCTCGACCTCGACACGATCCTCGCCTCGGTGCGCAAGACCAACCGGGCGGTGATCGTCGAGGAGGGCTGGCCGCACGGCGGCGTCGGCGCCAACCTGGCGACGCTGATCACCGAGCAGGCCTTCGACCACCTCGACGCGCCGGTGCAGCGGGTGACCGGGGCGGACGTGCACATGCCCTACTCGCGGCGACTGGAGCAGGCGGCGATTCCCCATGAGGAGCATGTGGTCAAGGCAGCGCTGGCCGCGCTGGAGGGGTCGATCTGATGGCCGACATCGTGATGCCGAGATTGTCCGACTCGATGGAGGAGGGGACGATCCTGCAGTGGCTGAAGCAGGTGGGCGACGAGATCGCGGTCGGTGACGAGCTGGTGGAGATCGAGACGGACAAGGCGAACATGGCTTATGAAAGCGATGTGGCCGGGACGCTGAGCGAGATCTTGGTGCAAGAGGGTGAGACCGTTGCCATCGGCACTCCGATCGCGCGGGTGGGGGGAGATTCGGGGGCTCCCAGTCAGGACGGCGAGGGACAGAGCGCTTCATCCGCGGGTCCTGTCGCCGCAGGGGACCCCCCACCCCCTACGGCGCCACCCGCGGACGTAGCGATCAATGCCCCCGCCGGGGCAAACGGTGGTGGCGAGCGTCCGAAGGCGTCGCCGGTGGCCCGGCGGATTGCCAAGGAGAAGGGGCTTGACTTGACGACGCTCGAGGGATCAGGGCCCGGGGGGCGGATCGTCAAGGCCGATGTGGAGAAGGCCGACAGCGCGGGTGCTCCTGAGCAGACCGGGGCGCCCGGATCTGAACCGAGGACCGCTGCCACCCAAGTAACCGGGGAGACAGGTTTTGAACCTGCGATCGCTCGGGCCCCAGTCGATGCGGCCGCGCCTGGTCCCGAAACCGCCAAGGGTCAGGTCACCTATGAAGACCCGTCGAAGCTTCAGTCGACCGTTGCGCGGCGGATGTCGGAGTCAAAGGCGACGGCGCCGCACTTTTATCTCGAGGCCGAGATCGATATGAGTCGTCTCGTTGCGGCGCGGTCGCAGATCAAAGCTGGGGCGAAAGAGGGCGATGTGGTGCCGTCGTTCAACGACATGGTGGTCAAGGCCTGTGCGCTGGCGCTGCGGGATCACCCGCGGGCCAACGGGGCTTACCGGGATGGGCGGTTTGAGCTCTACTCGCGGGTCAACGTCGGCGTTGCGGTGGCGGCTCGCGACGCGCTCGTGGTGCCGACGATCTTCGATGCCGACCAGAAGAACCTGCGGCAGATCGCCGGCGACTCGCGGGCGCTGGCGCAGCGGGTGCGCGACGGGCAGATCACGCCGCCGGAGCTCTCCGGAGCGACCTTCACCGTCTCCAACCTCGGCATGTTCGGCATCGACAGCTTCGCCGCGGTGATCAACCCACCGCAGGCCGCGATCCTCGCCGTCGGTGCAATCACCGAGCGCCCCGTCATCCGCGACGGCCAAACCACAAGCGCGCACCTGATGCGGGTCAACCTCGCCTGCGACCACCGCATCCTCTACGGCGCCCCCGCTGCCGAATTCTTGGCGCGGGTTCGAACCTTGCTGGAAGAGCCACTTTCCCTAGCGCTCTAGGACGAGACTGCATTTACCACCTATAGCCGGGGGTAAATGCAGTCTCGTTTACTGATCAGCAGGTCTTCTTGGCTCCGGTCACCGCATTCCACGCCCTGCCCAGCGAGAAATCGGCGGAGACCCTGAGGATGCCCGGGTGCGAGGCGTGGGCCAGGGTCCAGTCGCCGTGGCGGAGCAGGCAGCCGGCGCCGCGGGAGATCGACCAGTAGGGGGTGAAGTTGACGCGGACGAGGAAGTCACCCGGGCGGGTGACGTCGAGGCGGAAGCCCTGGCGGCCGACCCAGAGGGTGTGCGCCGCGGCCCCACCCATCGGCTCGACCAGGGGCTTGGGGTTATGAACGGCGTAGATCCGCCAATGGGGTGAGCTCCAGCGCAAGTCGAGATAGGGCGGGGCGCTGAGAATCAGGCGGCGCTCGGCCACCGAGGAGTAGTCGAGCGGCGCGTCGGGGAGGGCGACGTAGGAGATCGCGTTGCGGTGCAGCCAGCGCCGGTAGGTCTCGGCGGTGAGGTGGTCCTCATCGCCGTAGAAGATGTCGTCACGGGTGGTGTCGAGCTGGCGCAGCCAGCCGCGGGCGAGCTCGAACTGGGTTGCCAGATAGGCCGACTCCCAGTGGTTCGCCGTCGGCGGGACCTCGACCCGGACGCCGCTGCCGCCGTGCGCCCGCAGCCATTCGGCCGGGGGCTGGAAATACTCGCGTGAGGTCGAGGGGTCACCGACGCTGCGGGCGATCTGGCTGACGCTGGCGGTCACCTGCCAGTAGAGGCCGCCGGCCATCGCCAGCGAGAGGATCAGGACGGAGAAGGCGTCGAGGCGCGGGCGCCGCGCCAGCATCACCGCGGCGAGAACGGGGCCGCCGAAGAGGGCGCCGAGGCGGACCGCGTTGCCACCGAGCGGGTTCGGCACCAGCAGGAGCAGGGTCGCCGCCGCGATGTAGCCGATCAGGGCCCAGCGCAGCTGCCGCTCCTCCCGGCCGAGTCCGCGGGTGACGAACAGCACCCCGCCGCACCAAAGCGGGATCGCCACGTAGGAGGAGAAGACGAAGGGGAACTGGCCCGATTCGGGGAAGGCGAGGTTGGGCAGGAGTACGAGGGCGAGGGCGATCGCCGCCGTGCCCACGGCAACCCGGTTGATCGGCCGCCCCCGCTCCACCGCGCCGACCAGGATCACGCCGGCGAGGAAGGCGGCGGCGACCGGGCTGGAAAGGGCGCAGGCGGCAGCCGCGATAAACGCCAGCTTGTCGCGTTCGAGTTGCAGGCAGCGCAGCGAGGCCAGCCCGCAGGCGACGCCGAGGGCGAAGGTGAGCTGGCCGTCGGCGAGCAGCGTGACCACACCGGCCGCGAACCAGAGCGTCGCCCAGCGGGCGCGCTCGCCCCAGCGGTCGCGCACCAGGCGGTCGAAGAAGTAAGACGAGGCGACGACCGAGATCGTCCCCACCAGCTGCGGCCCCAACAGCGAGGCAAGGGGCGGGAAGAGGAAGCTGTAGGTGAGCGTGTAGTGGCCGCCGTACCAGCTGCCGTTCCAGATCGCCAGGCCGGCGTGCTGGAAGAGCTCGGTGCGAAAAACCTGGGCCGCGAGGTCGCCGACCTGCGGGTTCCACATCAGCATCGCCAGGGCGAGCAGGGAGCTGAGGGCGACGGCCGGAAGCCAGTCTGGTCGGAGGGCCTTCGACTGGACCATAGGTCGGCGCTAAGGATAGAGGCGCGCCATGCAACGATTTCGATGATGAGCGCAGAAGTCCTCGTAGTCCGCTGCGGCCTGGTCACCTACGACGAGGCCCTCGTCGCCCAGCGCTGGCTGCGCGACGCCCGCGAGGACGGCTCGATCCCGGACGTCCTGCTGCTGCTCGAGCATCCCCCCACCTACACCCGCGGCCGCCGCTCCACGCCTGAGGAGCTGCCGATGGCACCCGAGTGGTACGAGATGCAGGGGATCGAGCTGCGCGACACCGATCGCGGCGGGCGCGTCACCTTCCACGGGCCGGGCCAGTTGGTCGCCTACCCGATCGTCGACCTGCGCCCCTACGGCGACGACGTCCACGAGTACGTGCGGCGGCTGGAGCGGGTGGCGATCTCAGCGCTCGCCGAGCATGGCGTCGGCGCGCAGACGATCGAGGGGCTGACCGGGGTCTGGACCGAGGGCGAGCCGCCGGGATCAACCAGCCAGGGCGCCGAGGGCGTGCAGCGCTCCGATGGGATCGGGCCGCCGGCGCGCGAGGCGCGCAAGATCGGCTCGATCGGCGTGCACGTCAGCCGGGGGATCACCACGCACGGTCTCTCGGTCAACGTCAGCAACGACCTGCAGCCATTCGAGTGGGTGGTGCCCTGCGGGATCGAGGGTTGCCAGGTCACCTCGCTCAGTCACGAGAAGGGTGACGAGCAGGAGCTCCCGCCCTTTGCCGACACCGTCGCCGGGCGCTACGCCGAGGTCTACGAGCGCGAGCCCAGGGCGGCCAGCCCGGACGAGCTGGGTCTCGACAACGCTAGGCTCGGAGTCGCATGAGCGAGTCGACCACAGATCGCGTCCACGTCACCCGTTCCCGCGCCAAGCCGGGTGGGACCGAGGCCGAGAGCGCCGACACCGTCCCCTTCCGCCGTGCCCGCAAGCCGCCCTGGCTGAAGGTGCCGGCGCCGGGCGGGCCGACCTATCGACGGCTCAAGTCGATGATCGGCAGCGACAACCTGCACACGGTCTGCGAGGAGGCCAACTGCCCCAACGTCGGCGAGTGCTGGGAGCGGGGCACGGCGACGTTCATGATCCTCGGCGACGTCTGCACCCGGCGCTGCGGTTTCTGCAACGTGAAGACCGGGGTGCCGACCTGGAACGACCCGCTGGAGCCGCTGCGCGTCGCCAACCAGGTGAAGAAGATGGGCCTGCGCCACGCGGTCGTCACCTCGGTCGACCGCGATGACCTGCCCGACTACGGGGCCAGCGCCTTCGTCGGCGTGATCCGCTCGATCCGCATGCAGGCGCCCGGCTGCAAGGTCGAGATCCTCACCCCTGACTTCCGCGGCCAGGAGATGCCGCTGGCCAAGGTGATCCACGAGCGCCCCGACGTCTTCAACCACAACGTCGAGACGGTGCCGCGGCTCTACCCCAAGGCGCGGCGCGGCTCCAAATTCCTGCGCTCGGCCCGGGTGCTGAAGATGGCGAAGGAAATGGGCGGCGCCGATGTCGTCACCAAGTCGGGGCTGATGGTCGGGCTCGGCGAGAGCTTCGAGGAGATGGTCGAGACCTTCGGCATCCTGCGCGAGCACCGCGTCCAGGTGCTGACCGTGGGCCAGTACCTGCGCCCAACCGAAAACCACCTGCCGGTGGTGCGCTACTGGCACCCGGACGAGTTCGCGGCGCTGGAGAAGGCGGCGTACGAGCTCGGCTTCGAGTCAGTTGCGTCGGGGCCGTTGGTGCGCAGCAGCTACCACGCAGACCAGAACCTGCCCGAGCGGGCGCTGGCCGGCTAACTCGCGGCGAGAAGTTCGCGGCGAGCCATCTCGCGCGCGAACGCAACGACGTCGCCGAGGGCGCGGCCCTCGTCGATCTCGAAGCGCTCCGCCAACCCGCTGGCCAGCTCCCCGACCCGGTGCGGTTGCTCCAACTGGTCCCAGATCCAGGCACCGGTGGAGTTGAGGCGAACCGCGGTGCCGGCATCGACGTCGAGCAGCACCGTCTCCTCGGGCAGGTCGCCGTGCACGGCACGATCGGTGCGGCGCAGCGTCGTCTCGGCTCCAATTGTCATCGCTCGCTCCATCGATCCATACCCTAAGACCGCATGAGCAGCCTCTATGGATTCGAGGTTAAGAGCGAGTTGCCGTTGCGGCGGCTCAACTCGGCGCCGGGAACGCGGGGTGAGCTGGTGGTCGAACGCCTGGGTGAGCTGGTCGCGCCCGAGCGCGAGCCGACAGGTTCGCGGGTCACTGACGACGGCTACTGCTGGTTCGCCTCCCACGAGCTCAACGGCGACGAGTGCCTGCTGCAGATGCCGCCGACCGGCTCCTTTCTGCTGCAGGCGCCGGGGCGACGGGTTGGCGTCGACTCCACCGACGGCGACGCCGAGCTGCTCGAGCACCGCATCGCCTCAGCTGCGATCTGCACGCTGCTCTCGATGCGGGGGGACCTCGCCCTGCACGCGGCGGCGGTCGAGGCGAACAGCCGCGCAATCATCTTCTGCGGCCCCTCGCTGCGCGGTAAGTCGACGCTGGCGTGGGCGCTGGGCGAAGCGGGCTGCCGGTTGCTCGGCGAGGACGGGATCGCGATTGAGTTGGGCAAGGGCGGGACGCTGGCACACCCCGGTGCGCGCGGCGTCCGTATGCGCAGTCGCGACGGCGAGGGTCGCCTTCGCACCGTCCTGCGCGACGATCCGGGACCCGGCGAGCCGGGCCCCTGCCCACCGGCGGCAATCGTCCTGCTGGGAGAGCGCGGCGCGGATTTCGAGGTCGAACCGCTGGAGCCGGCACGGGCGCTGGCCCTGCTGACGCCCAATCTCATCCACAGCGGCGGGCGTGCCGCGATCGGCGCATCGTTTCAGCGGCTGGCCTCGTTGCTCGGCACCGTCCCGGCCCTCGATGTCTCGCTGCCCGACGATCTCGATGCGCTACCCGCGACATGCGAAAGGTTTCTCGACGCGATGCGTATCGATGGCTAGACTCCGCGCCAGGGTTACACCACAGAAGGGGAGAGATGAGCGAGAAGCCTGAGTCCTACGAGGCCCCCAGCGTCGAGGAGATCGACACTGGCGGCTACCCGATCAGCACCGCGGCAGGCGCGGTCAGCGTCCTCGACTAAGGAGTGATGATGAGCGAGCCCAATACGCCGTACGAGGCCCCCAGCGTCGAGGAGATCGACACCGCCGGCTTCCCGATCAACACCGAGCCCGGCGCCGGCAGCATCCAAGTCCCCGGCTGAGAAGAAGAGCGATCTCAGCGCTAGCCAGGAGCCGCGATCGCAGCTACACCTGGGGCCGTCTGCTCTGGAAGTTGGGGCGGCGGCCTCCACGTGCGCTCACCGAGTGCCCCGAACGACCGATCGGGGCCAAGCTCGAGATCACCTACGCCTGCAACCTGCGCTGCGGCTTCTGCTACACCGACTCGCCGCGCCACACGCTGCAACGAACGCCCGAGCTGAGCGACGAGGAGTGGCGCGAGGTGGTGCGCCAATCACTGGAGCTGGGCATCGTCGAGGCGGTGGTCACCGGCGGCGAGCCGTTCCTGCGCCGCGAGCTGACCCTCGGCGTGATCGAGAACCTGGCCGGGGCCGGGGTCGGGGTCACCCTCAATACCAACGGGTGGTTCGTCGACGACGAGGTGGCGAGGCGCCTGGGAGCGCTGCCTGGGGTCACGGCCCACGTCTCGATCGACGGTGCGCGAGCGGGGCTGCACGACGCCTCGCGCGGCGTTCCGGGCAGCTGGCGGCGGGCGATCGAGGGGATCGACCGGCTGCTCGCGGCCGGGGTGGGCGTCTGCGTCGTGCACGTGGTGACGCCGGCCAACGCGGCGGCGGTGCCCGACCTGCTCGAGCAGATGTGGGCGCTTGGCGTGCCGTGGGTACGGGTCACGCCGGTGGTGGTGACGGGGGCGGCAGCGCGCGGTGGCGATTGGCAGGTCTCCTACCGGGCGCTCGAGGATGCGGTCGCCGAGTTCAGGAAACGACGCGGCGAGACGATGCGGATCGTCCTGCAGCCGGGCACCGTGGGCGCGATCAGCCTGCAGGGCCGGGCGGCGCCGGGCAGTTATCTGGTGCGGCCCAACGGCGATGTGCGGCCGGACTCGATGCGGCCGTTCAGCTTCGGCAACGCCGCCCGCGACGGGGTCGCCGCTTGCTGGCAGGCGATCCGCAACGACTGGAACAACGAGCGGATCAATCGCTGGGCCGACTCGATGAAGCGACCCGAGGACATGCCGAAGTCGGACTTGGTCGCCTACCTGGATGACGAGGTGCCGATCGCGGGAGACCCGCATAGCGTTGGGGCCGAAGGTGGCAGAGAGGCGCCGGTGCCGGAGCCAACCGCCCCGGAACCGGCCGATCCGGGCCTCCAGCTCGAGGAGGCGAGGGAGAAGGTGCGTGGCCTGGCCGCGGCGCGGCGATACCGGCTGGCCCCGTTGCGCTGGAGTGGCAGTGAGGGGCAGCGGTTCGTGCGGCTGGCCGGGAACGGGACCTACCTGCGCTTGAACGAGTCGGGCGGCGTCGTGATGGACGCGCTCGACGAAGGAACGCTGGCCGACGCCGCCAGTGCGCTGCGGGCGCGCTATGAGATCGATGAGGCGCGGGCGCGAAACGATGCGGTCGCGACCACGCGCGAGCTGCTGCGCCGCGGCGTCGTGATGGCCGCCGACGCCACCGGCTCCTTCCCGCTCGAGCCGGGGACATCGGACCTGCCGGGGTCCGAGCCGAACGGCTGAGTCGGCACACTTTCGTCACGAATAGGTCTTGAGGCGTAACAGCTGCGGCCGTACGGTTGATTGATGCCGTCATGCGCGTCGGAGAGGCCGCTCAATCTCAAGGCCAAGGGTGATCTTGCGGAGCTAAAGGTCGCCGTTGATCTGCTGCAGCGCGGATACAAGATTGCCATTCCCTATGGTGAGGATTGCGACTTCGACCTCGTGCTGATCAGGGGCGAGCGGCTCGAACGCGTACAGGTCAAACACACGCGATCCGATGGCTCGGTGATCAATGTCAGATGCCGGTCTCACTCCCTGACCAACGGCAAGATCCGGCGTACGAAGCACTACACGGCTAAGACGATCGACCTCTTGGCCGTCTACGACGCGACTTCCGATCGCTGCTATTACGTGCCCGCGGTGGAGCTCGGCGAAGGCCGCTCGACTCTCTTCCTTCGCCTTACGCCAGCCCGTAACGGACAACGGATAGGCACGCGGCCCGCCGAGCGATACCTCAATCCCTAAAGATGGAGCCAGCCGGAATCGAACCGGCGACCTTTCGGATGCAAACCGAACGCTCTGCCAGCTGAGCTATGGCCCCGCAGTGCAAAGTGTAGGCAGTCGGCGCCCAACCCGACACCGCTAGTCGTCGAAGTCGAAGTCCTTGGGCGGCTTCTGCTCGAACCAGAGCTGGTCGTCCTCGGGGCTCTCCTCGAGGAAGTCAGGGGTCTCCTCCAGCACGTCCTCGTCGTGGCTCGCCGCCTCGGGCTCGGCTTCGGCAACGGGCTCCGGCTCCGCTGCAGGCTCGGGCTCGGGCTCGTCGTATTCCTCGGACTCCGGCTCGTCCGCCGGCTCGGCGACTTCCTCGACCTCAATCTCCGGCTCCGGATCGCGCGGCGCCTCGAGCGCCTGGTCAAGTTCGTCGGAGAGACGCTGCTCGTTCCAGAAGGCGTCGTCCTCATCGTCGTACTCGTCATCGTCATCGGGGGCCGGGCCCTGGACGCTGACCTCGGCCTCTTCGGTCTCCTCGAGGCCGGCAAGTGGATCGGTCGGGGCGAGGCGAGGCTCGGCGATCTCCTCTTCGACGATCTCCTCGTCGGTGGGGTTCGGCGGACCACCCAGCTCTTGCTCAACGTCGAACATTTCAGTCGGCTGTTCGGCGATCGCGTGGCGCTCTTCGGTCGAGTGGCCGGCGGCCTGCGGCTCGTCGTCGGGCGCGGCGGCCTCGACCGGGTCGGCGACGATCTCGTGCTCCATCGCCGACGGCTCCTCGACAGGGGTCTCGTCGACCGCCGCCGCTGCCTCCTCCACCGGCACCTCGACCTCGGTGGGCGCGGGCTCCTCCGCTGGTGGAGGCGGCTCCTGCAGATCGGCGATCGTCGGCTCACGCCGCGATCCCTCGAACTCGGCCGTCTGCGGCTGCTCCATGAATTCGGTCGGCGCCTCGGCAAGCGGATCCACCGCCTGCTCGTCGCCCGGGCGCTCCGCCTGACCGAACGCCTCGTCCTCGAGCTGCTTAAGCTCGGAATCACCCGCGCCGTGCTGGCGCTTCAGTTCCAGGTGCTCTCGGATTGCCTCGTCAAGGATGCCCATGTGCTGGAGTCCCAAAGCGGGAACCTAAAGCCTATGCGGTTATCCTTGCCCTTGCGAGGGCCCTGGGATGAACCTCCCAGCCGCGCACTCGGGGCTATAGCTCAGCTGGCAGAGCGCCTGGATCGCACCCAGGAGGTCGGCGGTTCGAATCCGCCTAGCTCCATCGAAAGAAGTCGGCGTTCGGCGTCTCTGCATCGAACGGAGATCGAATGGAGATCGAATGGAACAAGTAGGTTCCGTAAAGGGCGTGGAGGGTGCGCCGTCTCGGTCCCGTGGAAGAGGAGAAGAGTTGAGAGTTCTACTGACTGTCTGCAGTGCGCTCGTTGCCTTTGCCGTACCGGTCGGAGCAGTGGCCAGCGCGTCCCCCAGCACGGCTTCTGCCTCGGCGACCTGCAAAACCCGCACCTGCAAGCTGAACGCCAAGCCGACCGCCAAGGCGCCGTGGAAGTTCAGCGACAAGAGCCTGCCGCTGAGCGCCAGCTTCGATGGCAAGAAGCTGAAGGTGGTCGCGACCGTGAAAGGCGCCTGCGAAGAAGGCGAACTCAACTTCGTCGATGCGACCTACCCGGTCAACTCCTCGATCCCCGTGAGCAAACAGGAATTCGACGCGGACGTGATCGTGACCGACTCCCACGGCAAGAAGCGGAGCCTGCTGCTGCGAGGCAAGATAACCAAGGAAGTCCTCTCGATCACGATCAGCGCCTCGTTCAAGGAAGCCGCCAGCTGCATCATCGGTGGCAACAAGAATTCGGTTAAGCGCACGCTCTGATTGCGGCCTTCACCCTTCGTTCTCGAGGTACTCCCTGGCGAGTCGCTTCGGGGCCCTGCAGAGCCAGGCTTCGACGATCAGCTCGTTCAGCTCCTCGGCTGAGATTCGGTCGAGGCGGATGAGGACGGTGGCGTAGTCGTCGAAGTGCGGCGTGGTGAAGAAGGTCTCGGGGTTGGCTTGAAGCAGGGCCTCCTTCACGCCCAGGTCCTCGACCCGAACCGCCAGGATCGGGCCGGAGGGCGCGCGGTCGCCGAGCTCGCTTGCTTCCTTGGCGCGGAGGGGGCGTTCCCAGACGAAGATTTTGTCCCGGACGCGCCAGGCGGTGTTGCCGTATGCCGGACGCTCGCTGGTCTCGGGCAGGGTCAAAGCAATCCGTCGCACGTCGTCCCACTCGGCCATGAGACGACGGTAGCGCTTAGGGCGACTGCGGCAGCTTGACCGCGCCCCGCTTCGTGACCGGTGCCGATGGCGGCGGCACGACGGGACCGATGTCCCCGTCGGGGGCCTCGTCGAGGTCGACGATCACCGGGGCGTGGTCGCTCGGGCCTTTGCCCTTGCGCGCCTGCCGGTCGACCCAGGCCGCGCGGACGCGCTCGGCTACCGGCGCGGCAGCGAGAATCAGGTCGATCCGCATCCCCAGGTCCCGATGGAACATCCCGGCGCGGTAATCCCAGTAGGTGAAGACCCGCTCGCCCGGCCAGCGGTCGCGTACGACATCGCGCAGTCCCAGTGCCTGCAGCTCCGCCAGCGCGGCGCGCTCGGGCGCCGTCACGTGCGTCTGGCCCGCATAGGCCTCCGGGTCGAAGACGTCCTCGTCGGCGGGGGCGATGTTGACGTCACCGCAGACGACCGCCGCCTCGGGCCCCGCGGCCACCGCGTCGCTCAGCGCGGCCAGCCAGGCAAGCTTGTACTTGTAGTGCTCCGAGCCAGGCTCGCGGCCGTTCGGCACGTAGACCGAGTGCACGCGGACCCCGCCGCAGGTGGCCGCCAGCGCCCGCGCCTCCGGGTGGGGGAATCCGGGCGCGTCGGCGAGGCCCGGGACGACATCCTCCAGGCCGACGCGCGAGAAGATCGCGACGCCGTTCCAGCTTGCCTCGCCGTGCACGGCGACCTCGTAGCCGCGGTTCGTCAGCTCGTCGCCGAGCAGATCGAGCAGAGCGTCGTCAGCGAGCTTCGTCTCCTGTAGGCAGACCACGTCCGGGGTCCGCTGGTCCAGCCAGGGAAGCAACCGCGGCAGCCGCTGCTTCAGCGAGTTCACGTTCCAGGTGGCGATCCGCATCGAGCGGACGGTACTGCGAATCTCGCTGGTGCAACGCTGGCTCGGGACCGGACATATAGAGATAGATGGCGGCAGGTCAGATCGAGAAGAAGGGGGCGCTTGACCGCGAGCTGGCCCAGGTTCGCTACGGACGGCTCTACCGCGATCAGGGACGGGCGATCCTCGCTTATGCGCTGAGGCGCGTCGGGGACCCCGAGGATGCCGCCGATGTCGTCGCCGAGACTTTTTTGGTCGCCTGGCGGCGGCTCGATGCGGTGCCTGTCGGCGATGGAGGGAGGCTCTGGCTCTACGCGGTCGCCCGCAGGGTGATCGCCAACCTGCACCGGGCCGAGCGGCGACGGACCCGGCTGGGGCAGCGCCTCGCCGAGACGATGCGGACCGAGCTCGCGAGCCAAGCCGCACCGGCGGGCGAGGGAGCGGAGGTCCTGCGGGCGATGGGCGAGCTCGGCGACGACGATCGTGAGCTGCTGCTGCTCGTCTCCTGGGAGGAGCTCTCGCCGGCAGAGGCGGCGAAGGTGCTCGGAGTCTCACCGCTCGCCGCCCGCAGCCGCCTGCACCGCGCTCGGCGCCGGCTGCGGACCTTGCTGGAGCAACGCGAGTCGGCGGGGAGCCATGGCTCGGAACTCGACCTGGAGGAAGCAAGATGAAGACGCGTGAGATGGAAGGGGCGCTTAACGCCACCAACCCGGTCGGCCGTGGCCGGCTCGACGGGCTCGACCTCGAGGCGATGGAAGCCGACCTGCTCGCCGACCTGGAGGCCGACTTCTCCGCGCCCGCCGAGCTCGAAGCGGCGCACCCGCGCGCTCGGCGTCGGCGGCGCTTCGTGCTCGCGCTCGGCCCGGCAGCGCTCGCGGCCGTCCTCGTCGCCGTCCTCTTCCTGGCCGGCAGCGGCTCCAATCATCCCTCGCGCGCATACGGCGCCGAGCTCGTCCGCTTCGCCGAGTCGACGCCGCTGCTGCTGCTCGAAGGCCCCGGCTGGCGGGTCGAGAACGTCACTGAGTCGGGAGAAGGTGCCTACATGGCTCACAGCACTTGGGGCACAGGGTCGATGGAATTCGTCACCGGGCCGACAATCCCCAGCGAAAGCACCAGGATCTCGGCCAACGGCAAGGTGACCGGGATGGCTCCGAAGGCCGTCAGGCAGCGCAAAGTGGAACTGAGCTGGTTCCCCGGCAAGCTGGGGTTCGGGGGCCCGATCGTTCGCCACCCGATCGAAGTCCCTGTGCTCGACACCACCGCCCTCGTCAACACCAGGGCGGAAACGAATTACATCGGAACGAGGAACGGGAAGATGATGCGCATCGGCTGGGGCGGGCCGGGCGATCGCCAGATGGTTGCGATCTGGCACGAAGGCGGTTACACACTCCAGTTGCGTGCCTGGGTCTCCGACCTCGCCGCCTTCGAAGAACGGCTCGGCTGGCTCAGCCGGGTGGATTCGCAGACCTGGCTCGACGCGATGCCGGCGAAGGTCGTCAAAGCCGCTGACCACGACGCCGCAGTGCGCGAAATGCTGAAGGGGATCCCCGTGCCCAGTGGCTTCAAGCCGTCGCGGATTCCCGACGAAGGCCTCACCACCAACCGCTACCAAGTGGGCGCCTCCGTAACCGGCATCGTCTCCTGCCTCTGGTTCCGGCAGTGGGGAGAAGCCCGCAGGAACGGAGACGGCAGGGCTGAAGCCGAAGCCGAGAAGGCGATGGCGAGCACCAAGAGCTGGCCGATCCTGCGTGAGATGGCGAAGGAAGGCGGATATCCCCCAACGGTCTGGCAGCTCGCGGAGGGGATGCCGAGCGGCAGAGGGCGGCGCGGGTGGCGGCTGCTGCCCCAAGCGGAAGCCCTGGGGTGCGCCCGCTGGGGCATGCCGGTACTGCCGTGGAAGCAGCGGCTCCAGCGCGAACGCCGGGGAGGCGGCGAGACCACCGCCTCCCCAAAGAGCAACTTCAGCCGTTGACGGCCTTCTTCAGTTCCGCGCCGGGGCTGAACTTCGCCGCCGTCTTCGCGGCGATCTGCATTGACTCTCCGGTCTGCGGATTGCGGCCTTCCCGGGCCGGGCGGGCGACGGTTGAGAACTTGCCGAAGCCGGTGAATTTGACCTCGTTGCCGGCCTTGAGCTGGGCGGTGATCTCCTCGATCGTTGCGTCGACTGCGCGCTTTGCCTGGCCCACCTCGAGGCCAGCCCGCTCAGCAACCTGCTTTGCCAAATCATCCTTGGTCGTAACGGACATTCTCGTCTCCTTGAAGTAGGCGCAAGGCCTGGGCAGGCCCGCTGTTCACAGGCTTTCTACAGGCCAGGGCGGGCGTTAGACCGCCAGCGCGGTGGCGAACACCGCGCGGGCACCCGGCTCCACCCGCCGTTGCATAGCGTTGGGGGATGCTTAGCGACGCCCTTCTCGGTGCCGGAATCGCCTTCCTGATCGCCACGGTGACGACGCCGGTGGGGATCTCCGGGGCGGTCTTCCTCGTCCCGGTGCAGGTGAGCCTCCTGCACACGCCGAGCCCCTCGGTCACACCGACCAACCTCCTCTACAACCTGATCGCCACGCCCGGGGCCCTCGCCCGCTACGCGGCGCGCGGCATCGTCAGCGCACCGCTGACCTCGGCGCTGGTGATCGGAACCTTGCCGGGGGTGGTGATCGGGGCGGTGATCCGGGTCGAGCTGCTCGCCGGTCCCGATGCCTTCTATCTCGTGATCGCGGCGGTGCTGGCACCGCTCGGCGCCTGGCTCGCGCTCGGCCGCTCGCCTGCCCGACGAACGCCGCCGCGGCCAAACGACAGGCGCATCACCGCCCTCGCTCTGCTCGTCGGCACGATCGGCGGCATCTACGGGATCGGCGGCGGCTCATTGCTGGGCCCGATCCTCGTCGGCCTCGGCTTCTCGGTAATCGAGGTCGCGCCCGCGGCGCTGGCCTCGACCTTCCTGACCTCGATCGTCGGCGTCATCGCCTACGCGGTCCTCAGCCTGCGAGCGAGTGGATCGATCGCGCCCGACTGGGTCGTCGGCATCTCGATCGGTATCGGCGGCCTGCTCGGCGGCTTCCTCGGCGCCAGCCTGCAGCCGCGCCTGCCCGAAGAGCTCCTGCGCCGCGGCCTGGGCCTGCTGGCGCTTGGCCTGGGCATTCGCTACGGATTGCTCGCCGCGTAAGCAGCGATCTGTGGGCCACTGATGATCAGCGCTTTCACGGCTTCAGCACCACCTTGACCGCCCCGTCTTCCTTTTTCTGGAACATCGAGTAGGCCTGCGGGGCCTGCTCCAGTGGCAGCTGGTGGGTGGTGAGGTCGTCGACTCCGAGCGGGTCCCCGTCGCCTTCCAGCAGCGGCAGGATCTCGCCGGTCCACTGGCGCACGTGCGCCTGGCCCATGCGCAGCTGCAGGCCCTTGTCGAAGATCTGCATCATCGGCAGCGGGTCGAGCTGGCCGCCGTAGACACCCGAGATCGAGACGGTGCCGCCGCGGCGCACGGTGTCGATGCAGGCGAGCAGAGCGGAGAGCCGGTCAACCGCCGCCTTTTCGGTCACCTTCGCCGCCACCGGGTCGGGCAGCAGACCGGTGATCGCCTGCGCCGCCTTCGCGCCGGGGGCCCCGTGAGCCTCCATCCCGACCGCGTCGATCGCGCTGTCGGGACCGCGGCCGTCGGTCAGCTCGCGGAGCGCCGCCGAGATGTCGTTCTGGTTGTCGGAATTGATTGCCTCGACCCCGTTGCGCCGCGCCATCTCCAGTCGCTCGGGGACGTTGTCGACGCCGAAGACCTTCTCGGCGCCCTGGTGGCGGGCGATGCGGGCGCTCATCTGGCCAATTGGCCCCAGTCCGAAGACGGCGACGCTGCCGCCTTTGGGGATTGCCGCGTAGTCGACCGCCTGCCAGGCGGTCGGCAGTACGTCGGAGAGGAAGAGGAAACGCTCGTCGGGGCCGCTCTCGGGCACCTTGATCGGGCCGAAGTGGGCCTGTGGCACGCGCAGGAACTCGGCCTGGCCGCCGGGCACCTGGCCGTAGAGCTTGGTGTAGCCGAACAGCGAGGCACCCTTTTCGGTATCCCGGTTCTGCGTCGTCTCGCACTGGGCGAAGTATTTGCGGCTGCACATCCAGCACTCGCCGCAGGAGATGTTGAAGGGGATGACGACGCGGTCACCGGCTTTGATGTGACTGACCTCCGAGCCGACCTCCTCGACGATCCCCATCGGCTCGTGACCGAGGATGTCGCCCTCGTCGATGAACATCCCCAGCACCTCGTAGAGGTGGAGGTCGGAACCGCAGATCGCGGTCGAGGTGATGCGGACGATCGCGTCGGTCGGGTCCTGGATCGAGGGATCGGGCACCTCGGCGACGCGGACGTCGCGTTTGCCGTGAAAGGTGAGCGCCTTCACGAGGCCACTCCCAGCGGCACGTCGGGGCGGTCCCAGCTCTCGGCGACCCGCTCAGCCGCACGGCGCTCCTCGGCGAGGATCTCCTCCGCCGTCGCCACCGCCTCCTCGTCGCCGGCCCGGGCCGCGACCCGCTGCAGGAGTTCGTAGGCGGCGACCTCGAGGTGCTCGAAGGCGAAGGCGAAGCCGGCGAGCTTTGTGGTCGAGTCCGGCTGGGCGCCGAAGAAGGCGGAGAGGTTGAGGCCGCCCGCCTTCAGCATCGCGTCCTTGACCATCGAGGGCATGGCGCCGCGCTCCTCCAACAAAACCGCGATCCGCTCGCGGTGGCGCTGGGTCTCCTCGAGGTGGTCGCGGAAGGCCGCCTCCAGGTACTCGTCATCAACGCGCTCGGCGCCGGCTTCCAGCAGCTCTTCGGCCTGGCCCTCGAGGGCGTGGACGTCGCGAAGATAGGCCAGCAGCACCGAGTCGAGCTGGTCGGAATCGACAGCTCCCAGCGATACCTCGACCGCGGCGTCGAAGGACTGCTCCAGCCGCTCGGCCATTCGCCCCTCCTCCGCGGCGATCGCCGCCGCCATCCGCGCCGTCTCCTCGTCACCGGCGCGCTCGGCCAGTCGCTTCAGCAGCTCGTAGGCGGCGAGCTCCATGTGCTCGTAGGAGTAGGCGTGCATGGTCAGCTTGCCCGGCGTGTCGGGCTGAGAAGCCGCGAAGGCGACCATTGCCCAGCCACCGGCCGCTCCGGCCGCGTCCTTCAGCTTCGAGGGCTTGCCACCCAGGGCTTGCAAGCGCTCGCGCACGCGCCGCTCCTGGTCTTCGGTCTCGACCAGGTGCTGTTCGAACACCTGGCAGAGGCGCTCGTCCCCGGCGATCTTCGGCGCGGCACGCAGCTGCGCCAGCGCCTGCAGCTCGATCGAGTGCACGTCCGCCAGGTACTTGACCAGCTGTTCGTCGCGATTGCGGTCCCACTGGCGAGCGCCGACGCCCGACTTCAGGTCATCGAGCCGGGCGCCGGCGCTGTCTGCTTCAAGCGGCGGGGTCTCGGCGCCATGACCCTCCCGCATCCCCCCCAGCAGCTCTTCCAACGTCTCCACCCCGCTGTGGCGCGGCTCCCAGCCAAGCTCCTCGCGCGCGCGCTCGGAGGACATCAGCGGCACGGCCAGCGCCATGTCGAGCCAGCCCGGCGGCGTCGGCTGCAGGCGCAGCTTCCAGCTCAGCTCGGCGAGGCGGCGCACGACCCTGGCCGGCACCGGGAAGCTGCGTACGCCGATCCGCCCGGCTATCTCCTCGGGGCTGAGCGGCGGCTCGGCGGCGATGTTGAAAGCGCCGGTGGCATCGGCAAGGACGGCTCGCAGGTAGGCACGCCCGACGTCCTCGGAGTGGACGGCCTGAAAGCGCAGGCGGTCCACCCGGGGCAGCGCCGGCAGGAGGCCGCGGCGCAGGAGGAAGTTGGGCAGGAAGGGGCCGACGAAGAGGCGGCGGATCTCGGTCGCGGCCTCGTCCTTGAAGATCAGGGCGGGACGGAGCCGTACGACCCGGGTCTCGGGATTGTCGGCTTCGAAGCGGTCCAGCTCGCGCTCCACCGCGACCTTGTGGCGCGAGTAGAACGAGGTCGCTGTGCCCTCGGTCGGCCAGTCCTCATCGACCTCGCGGTCCTTGGGACCGGCCGAGTAAGCACCGACCGAGGAAGCGTGGACGAGCTTCGGCACGCCGGCTGCCGCCACGGCCTCGAAGACGCGCCGGCTGCCCTCGATGTTGATCCGCTCCAGCGTCACCGCATCGCGAGAGGGCTGGATCGCCCAGGCGAGGTGGATGACCGCGTCGGCGCCCGCGAAAATCGTGGCGAGATCGGCGGTGAGGACGTTCGCCTCGACCCAGTTGGTCTTCGGCGGCGCCCAGGTGGGCTTGCGGCGCGCCAGTCCGACGATCTCGTCGATCTCCGGGCTTTCGCCAAGTGCCTGGACTGTGCTGGTGCCGACGTTTCCCGTCGCGCCAGTGACGATTACCTTCATCTTCTTGCTCGCCTTCCGTGAGTCTGAGCTGGAGTTGGCGAGGAGTGAGCGGGAAACCGCTCCCTGGGGCCTCTTGGCCTCTGTACCCCGAGGGGTCAGGGCAAAACGTGACGGCGTCGATCAGGCGTGGGAACGCCGCTCTTCGCGCACCTTCTCGCCTTCGATGAACCAGACGCGGCGCCCATCCGGGTAGATCGCCGCCGGGCCGTCATCGCGATGGCGCTTGCCTTCGCGGTACCACTTCTCGGTCCCGTTGACGTAGACGCAGGCTGGCCCACCCTCGCGGTGGCGGACGCCGTCGACGTAGTACTTGACCGACCCGTTGGCGTGAACCACCGCCGGGCCGTCGCTGCGATGGAGACGGCCGTGGCGGAACCACTCCTCGCGACCGCTTGGAAAGACGCGCGCCGGGCCACCGACCCGGTGCAGCGCTCCCTCGGCGTCGCGCCACTCGATCACCCCATCGATGCCCAACTGCCCGTCTTCGCTTGCGCTCATCGCAACGCAGGTGTACCCGGACGCAGCAGCTTGAACGCAGAGTTCGGGTGTCAGGCGGCGATTGGCAAGGCGCGACGCGGAGCAAGCTCGACCAGCTCACCTTCCGCCGCATGCACGGCCTCAAACCCCGCCACGGAGAGCACCACGAAGCTGTAGCCGCACGGGCAGGCCTCGCGCTCGACCTGATCGAGGTCCTCGATCACGACCTCGGTCTCCTCGGCGCAGCCCGAGCAACAGACAGTTACTTGCCACATGCTCCGATGGTTGCGAGGCCGCCGGACGGAGCCGCTACACGCGCACGACGATTCGCTCGCCGACCTCGACCACGCTCTCCCAGCGAAAGCCGCGGGCACTGGCAGCGGGGCCGCGCAATCGCTTCAACAGCGAGCCGCGCCCGACCAAGATCTCGTCGATGACGACGCGGTCGCCGTCCTCCCAGTGCGCCCTCAGCTCGAAGGCGCGGCCAAGCCGCCGGCCCGAGCTGTCACAGACCGGCATGCCGATCAGGGCGCTGAGGGCGAAGGGCGCCTCGTTCAGTTCCACGGCAACCTCCTCACCATCCAGCGCTCGGGATCGTCGCCTTCGCCGAGGCCCAGCTCCTCCGCCTTGCAGCAGAGGTGCAGGGCGGCGCCGATCCGGTCGACCTTCTCCCACGGCACCCGCAGCGCGTTGGCGCCCCAGCGCTCGGGCCCGGCGAGCCTTCGCGCCACTCCTCGCAGCCACTTGGGTAGGCGCCGGGGGTAGAGGCCCTCGCCGACAAGAACGGCCGTGATGCGTGGCGGACTGCCCCGCAGCTCGATGTCATCGACCCTCCCGCAGCGCTTGCCATCGCTGTCGAGCAGCTGCTCGTCGAGCAGCCGGTGGACGACGAGGATCTCGCCTTCGCCCTTCATCCGCCGCCTCCGTTGGTCATCAGCAGCAGCGGGATCGCGGTGATCGCCAGGGTGATGATCACCGCGAAGTAGATCCAGCCCAGCGTCTTCGAGATCCGACCGTTGGCGTGCTCGCCCATGAAGGAGCGATCGCCGGCGATCATCAGGATCGGGAAGTAGGTGAGCGGCAGGGCGACGACCGCAAGCACGACCGAGTACTCGGTGATCTCGACCGGGTTGATCCCGCTGAGCACGATCAGCATCGCCAGGAAGAGGAAGAGCAGCCAGGAGACGGTGAAGCGCGGCGCTTTACGGGGCCCGCGGTAGCGGCCCCACTCCCAGCCGAGGAACTGGGCGAGGTTGTAGGAGGCGGAGAAGCTGGAGTCGATCGCGGCGCCGCCGACGCAGAAGAGGATGCCGCCGAGCGCCAGCAGCAGCCCGGTCTCGCCGAAAGCCCCCTGGGCCGGCAGCGCGGCGGTGCCGAGGTCGGCTGGGTCGACGCCGACCGGGTGGAAGAGGAAGCCGGAGACGACGACCAGGGTGCAGGCGAGCAGACCGCCGAGGGCGTAGCCGACGATCGCGTTGAGGCGGTTCTCGCGCAGGTTGGACTCGTCCCAGCCCTCCTCGACCGCGCCCGAGGAATAGAAGTGGACCTCGTAGGGCATCAACGCCGCGGCGAAGACGCCGACGACGAAGTAGAGGTAGAGCTTGGAGTCGCTGAGCGAGGGCACGAAGCCGTGCGCGACCTCGCCCCAGTCCGGCCCCTGGTGGATCGCGGTGGCGAGGAAGACCAACATCAGCAGGCCGCAGTAGCCGAAGATGCGCTCGATGCCGCCGAAGGGCAGCAGCGCGACGACGAAGACGAGGCCGATCGCGGCGAGGACGACGAAGAGGCTGAACTCGGCGTCGAAGAGCAACTGCAGGACGATCGCCAGGCCGCCCAGCTCGGCGGCGACGGTGAGGATGTTGACGAAGGTGGCAGCGACGAGGGCGACCAGGCCGAGGCCGAACCCCATCCGCATCCGGATCACGTCGAAGACGGGCCGGCCGGTAACCGCGGCGACCCGGCCGCACATCTCCGCGTAGACGGCGATGCCGACGGTGCCCAGTGCCACCGCCCAGAGCAGGTCATAGCGATAGAGCGCGCCCGCCTGGGTGGTGAAGACGATGTCGCCGATATCGAGGAAGCCGCCGAGCGCGGCGATGATCCCCAGCGCGATCCGCAGGATCGACTTCACGCTTCTTCCCCGGTCAGGCGTTCGACCAGCGCGTCGGCTTGGTCTTTCACTTCGCCCATGTGCTCTTCGACCAGGGCGCCGTGCTGCTCGTCGCCAGGGAAGGTCTGCAGTTCGGAGAAGAGGTCGGCCAACTCCCCGGCGATCTGCACTGCGGCGTTTCGCTCCTTCCTCACCTCGGGCGATGGCTCGGCGTCGGCGAGCTTTTCGGCCTCGTGCTCGGCCTCGCCGCCGAGGGTCTTTGCCATCACCCGGACGTAGGTGGACTTGGTTGCGTCGCGAGCGACGCCGTTGGCGACCAGTTCCCCCTGGGCGGCCAGGGCGCTCAGCGATTCGACCCCGCGATTCAGCTCATCGCGGCTGAGGTCGCCGCAACCTGGGAAGACGATCAAAGAGACGCCGAGTGCCACCAATGCCGCGGTGACCCCTGGGCGGCGCCTCCTGATTTGCATCATCCCTGGCTAGCTTTAGGACTCTTCGTAGGGATCTTTCTCGCCGGCCAGCTTCAGCGAGCCGTCCTTGACGTCGGCGAAATGGCGCTCCTGGATCGGCAGCGCCCACTCGACCAGCTCGGAGATCTCGCTCTCCCCGGCGGACTCGTTGAGCTTGCCAAGCACCGCCCAGTGGCCGACCTCGCCGGCCTCGGCCATGGTCAGAAACTCGAAGCCGTCGAGGCCGTCGGACTCGTCGCCGAGGTAGGTCGACATCATCTCGGTCGCCTCGGTTTTCGTTTCCTGGGCCTTTTCGAGGATCACGGTCTTCTTGCCGTCGCGATTGTCGGCGACCTCGGTGCAGCGGCGCTCGGTCTCCTCGGCCTCGTCGCGCATTTTCTGCAAGGCGGCGACGATCTCATCGTCCTCGACCATGCCCTCGACCTTCTCGGTGGCGCCCTGCGCAGCCTGGGCCAGTCCCAGGACCTCCGCGAGCTTCTCCTCCAGTGTCGTCAGCTCGGCCATTTCCTCCTCCTTTCGGTTGACAACAGCGGTGCTCTCTTACCCCCGTTTCGGACGAGTCGAAACCGGCAACTGGTGAAGGAACGACAAGGAGGGAATCGTAGGAATCCCGGCGTTTCTTCCCGTCCGCCAAGGGTAGGCCTAGGCCATGAACTCAAATCAAGATGAGCGCGAAAATGAGCGCGAGGTAGATGCGCTCGCCAGGGAAGAGGCCGAGGCGGCCGCAGCGGAAGCCGCGAGCATCGGTGGCGAAGTGGCCAAGGACTCGGAGGATCCAGCCGAGCAGCCCTTGATCGAGGCGGGCCAGGGAGAGGCCGAGGGCTTCGAGTTGGCCGAACGCGACCTCGAAGACATCGCCAGCCATGGTGATCAGCATCGCTTTCCCGACAACGTGCCGCCGTCGCCGGAGGAGCCCAGCGATGCCACCTACGGCGAGGCCGACGAGCCCACCTCCGCGAACGAGTGAAGCTCGGCTACACCCTCTCCAGCGAGGAGTTCGACGCTCCCGGTCTCGTCGCTCAGGCCGAGCGCGCCGAGCGGGCAGGTTTCGCCTTCGCCTCGATCTCCGACCATTTCCATCCCTGGGTGGATGAGCAGGGCGAGAGTCCCTTCGTCTGGGGCACGCTGGGAGCGATCTCCCAGCGCACCAAGCGGATCGAGTTGATCACCGGCGTCACCTGTCCGACGACCCGCATCCACCCCACGCTCGTCGCCCAGGCAGCGGCAACTGCGACACAGCTCCTGCCGGGCCGCTTCTCGTTGGGAGTCGGCACCGGCGAGAACCTCAATGAGCACATCCTCGGCGACCGCTGGCCCGGTGTGGTCGAGCGCCAGGACCGCCTCGAGGAGGCGATCGAGGTGATCCGAGAGCTTTGGACGGGCAAGCTGAAGAGCCACCGTGGTGAGCACTTCACGGTCGAGAACGCCCGCATCTACTCACTTCCCGACGAGCTGCCACCGCTGCTGGTCGCGGTGGCCGGGGCAAGCTCGGTCGAGCTCGCAGCGCGGGTCGGCGACGGCCTGATTGGCACCGCTCCGGTCGCCGATTCGGTGGAGCAGTTCCGCTCAGAAGGCGGAGCGGGCAAGCCGACTTACGGCCAGCTCCACGTCTGCTGGGCCGAGGACGAGGAGACCGCGAAGCAGCTGGCCCTGAAGCAATGGCCCAACGGGGCAATCAGCGGCAGCTACTTCCTCGAGCTGCCGCTGCCCGCCCACTTCGAAGAGGCGGCGGAAGTGCTCGACACCGACGACATCGGCGAGAGCATCGTCTGCGGGCCCGATCCCGAGCGCCACCGCGCCGCGATCCAGGAGTACGTCGACGCCGGTTACGACCACGTCTACGTCCACCAGATCGGACCCGAGCAAGATGGCTTCTTCGAGTTCTACGAGCGCGAGGTGCTGCCCGGCTTCCGCTAGGCGCTCGCCAGCCGCGCCAGTGCTTGGCGATCCTTGCGCAGCTCACCGATCGACTCGAACACCTCCGCGGCGCCGGCCTCGCGCAGCTCGGCCTCGGAGAAGCCGCCGGTGAGCACGGCCAGGGTCGGGATCCCGGCGGCCGCGGCGGCCTTCACATCCCAGGTCGAGTCGCCGACCATCACCACCGGCCCGTCACCCTCGACCTTCTCAACCGCGGCGCGGACAAGGTCGGGGTGGGGCTTGGTGCGCTGGACGTCAGCGGCGGTAGTCCAGCCCTCGATCAACTCGCGCGCCCCCAGCAGCTCAACGTAGTGCTCGACCTCCTCGGCCTTCGCCGAGCTGGCGAGGATCGCCTTGGCGCCGTCCTCGCGCAGCTCCCGCAGGAGCTCGGTGGCGCCGTGCATCGCCTGTACTTCTCCGATCAACTCGCCGTACGCCTCGCCCTCATCCGCGCGGATCGCCTCGCCGTCGCGGCGCTCGGCCTCCTCGCCGATCAGCGCCGTGACGATCTGGTCGCCACCCATGCCGATGTGGCGGTGGATCTGCCAAAGCTGGACGACGTGACCGTGCGCTCGCAGTGCCCGATGCCAGGCAATCGCGTGCTGGTAGTTGGTGTCGACGAGCGTGCCGTCGATGTCGAGGACAACCGTGGTCGGCTCGGCAGGGGTCACGGGCCAGAGATACCCACGCTTGGCCGCCGGTCAAACGGGTATCCGAGCGCATGGCCTCAGAGCCCTCGACAAAGGGGAAGTAGGGCGACGATGCGCTACCTGCACTTCTGCGCTCACGAGCAGTTCCCGCCCGACCAGCTTCTGCAACAGGCGGTCGAGGCAGAGCGGGCCGGCTTCGACGGAATTGGCTGCAGCGATCACCTCCAACCCTGGTGGGAGGGCGGGGAGTCCGGCAACGCCTGGGTCTGGCTCGGCGCCGCCGCGCAGGCGACAGAGCGCGCCCTCTTCGGCACCGGCGTCACGCCGCCGGGGCCGCGTTATCACCCGGTGCTGATCGCCCAGGCCTGGGCGACGATGGAGCTGATGTTCCCGGGACGCCCTTTCCTTGGATTCGGCTCCGGCGAGGCCCTGAACGAGGCTCCCCTCGGCCGCGGCTGGCCGTCGGTCGGCGAGCAGATCGAGCGTATGGAGGAGGCGCTGGAGATGATCCGGGCCCTCTGGGACGGCAAGAAACTGAGCGGTCAGGGCGACCACTTCGGCGCCGACGGCGCCTTCATCCACAGCCTGCCCGAGGATCGCCGGCCGCCGATCTACGTCTCGGCTTTCGGCCCGCAGGCGGCCGCAGTGGCTGGGCGCCAGGGCGACGGGCTCTGGACGCTCGCCGACCCTGAAACCGTGCCGGAGATCCTCGACGCCTACCGCCGCGCCGCCGAGGACGCGGGCCGCGAGCCGGGCGAGATCGTCCTCCAGGCCGCCTTCTCCTGGGCGCCGGACGACGAGGCGGCCCTGGAGGGCGCCCGGATCTGGAAGGGCGCCCAGCCAAAGGAGTTCTACAAGGAGGACTGGCATGACCCGAAGGCGATGTACGAGCACGGCGAGGAGCAGATCTCCGACGAGGAGCTGCGCGAAGCGATGATCATCTCCAGCGACCCCGACGAGCACGTCGAGCGGGTCCGCCAGGTCGAAGAGATGGGCGCGACGACGGTGGCGCTGATGAACAACTCCGGTGCCGACCCGCTGGCAGCGATCGACTTCTACGGGCGCGAGGTGCTGCCGCGGCTGAGTCGCTCCGCGCTGCCCGGCTGACCCCGAACGATGCAGCGGGTGCGGATCGGCTGCTCGGGCTGGAGCTACGCTGACTGGCGCGGCGGGCTCTACCCAGATGGGCTGCCGCAGCGTCGCTGGCTCGAGCGCTACGCCGAGGTCTTCGACACGGTCGAGGTCAACGCGACCTTCTACCGGCTGCCGACGCGCTCGACGGCGGAAGGCTGGGTCGAGCAGGTTCCCAGCGATTTCCTCTTCGCGGTGAAGGCGAGCCGCTACCTGACCCACATGAAGCGCCTGCGCGGGATCCCCGACGCGGTCGCGCGCTTCTGGGAGCCGCTGGAGCCACTGCGTCGTGGCAGGCGGCTCGGCCCGGTGCTGTGGCAGCTGCCGGAGAATTTCACCGCGACGACGACCTGCTCGCCGCGGCGCTCGAGCAGCTGCCCCGGGCCCACCATTGCTTCGAGTTCCGCCATCCAAGTTGGTTTGCGACCCCGGTGCGGGAACTGCTGGAGGAGCGCGGTGCCTCGCTGGCGATCGGCGACGACAAGCGCCGGCCGCTGCCCGAGGCAAAACCGGTCGGGGAGCTCGCCTTCCTGCGCCTGCACTACGGCCACCGCGGTCGCGGCGGCAACTACTCCGAGGCGGAGCTGGACGGCTGGCGACGGCGGATCGCCGCCTGGCGCTCGCGGCGGCCTGTGTTCGTCTACCTCAACAACGACTGGAAGGGCTACGCGCCGGCCAACGCCCGCTACCTGGCGCGGGGCTTGTCCGGGGGCGGAGAAGGGTAGGCCGAGCCATGGCCGCCGAGATCGACACCGCCGCCGAGTTCGTCCCCGCAAGCCGCTCTCTCCCCACCCTTCGCCGAGCCGCCGCCGGCTGTCATGGCTGCCCGCTCTGGCGAGACGCAACGCAGACGGTCTTCGGCTCCGGCTACAAAAAGTCGGAGCTGATGCTGGTTGGTGAGCAGCCCGGCGACCGCGAGGACATCGAGGGCGAGCCCTTCGTCGGACCTGCCGGCAGAGTGCTCGCCCGTGCCCTCGAAGAGGCAGGGATCGACCGCGCCGAGGTCTACCTGACCAACGCCGTCAAGCACTTCAAGTGGCGGGCCCGCGGCAAGCGGCGCCTGCACCAGACCCCGCGTGCGGGCGAGGTCGAGGCCTGCAAGCCGTGGCTCGAAGCCGAGCTCGACGCGGTGCGCCCGGTTGCGCTCCTCGCCCTCGGCGCAACAGCGGCCAAGGCGCTCTACGGGCCGTCGGTGCGGGTGACCCGCGACCGCGGCCGACTGATCGAGTCCCCACTGGCCCCGCTCGCCGCGCTCACCATCCACCCCTCGGCGATCCTGCGCCTGCGCGACCACGAGGAGCGCGACGAGGCGCTTGGCGGCCTCATCGACGACTTGCGGTACCTCGCCGGGGAGATGGTGCGGCAGCGCTAAATCTCCGTTCAAGCACCACACCCTCTGGGTACTAGATGCCAGTACCCAACCAGAAAGGTTCAGCGCCATGGGAATTCTCGACAAGATCACAGGCAGGGCGAAGCAGGCAGCCGGCGATCTCACCGATGACGCCTCGCTTCGCCGTCAGGGCAAACGCGAGGAGCACAAGGGCGAGAAGAAGGAGGAACTCGACCGCGCCCAGGAGAAGGCGGACCAGAAGGCCGAGGAAGTCGCCGACCTCGAGCGGAAAACCTGAGTGAGAAGCCCGAGCCAGCATGGCTGACTACTCGATCGTCAGGGCCGAGGAGGCCGAGGACGCCTATGCCGGAACTGATGTGCCGGGCGAGTTCCGCAAACTCAAAGATGCGCTCGGAAGCGAGCAACTGGCGGTGACCTTGATTCGCGTCCCGCCCCACTCCGACTTCGAGCAGGGCAATGGCCACTTCCACGAGAGGCTGGAGGAGATCTACATCATTGCCAGCGGCACGCTGACGATGCGCTTCGAGGACGAGGTCGAGAAAGTGAAGGGCGGCTCGGTCGTGCGAGTCGCGCCCGGCACCACCCGCTCACACCGCAACGAGGGCGATGAGCCGGTTGAGATCTGGGCGGTGTCGCGCCGGATCGAGGAGTCCGACGCGACCAAGGTCGAGGACTTCTGGCCGGCCTCGGCGAGCGCCAGTCAGCTTTCCGCGCCGGCGACCGCTCGCTGAAGCTGGGACTTGCTCATCTTCGAGCGGCCTTCGATTCCCATCTTCTTGGCGTCGTTGTAGAGCTGTTCGCGGGTGCGGCCGCCGGGTCCGCTGCCCGATTGCCTGCCGCCGCGGCTGCTGGCCGAGCTGCCGCGCTTTGAGCTGCGCGATGAGGTTTTCGACTCACCCGAGCGCGCCTTTTCCTTGTTGACTGCGCGCGCCGCAATCTCCTCGGCCCGGTCCTCCGAGCGGCCGGATTCCTTCTCGCTCTTCTTGATGTGCTCGTACTGCCGCGCTCGTTTGCTGCCTTTTTTCACTCCGCGTGGGGGCATGGGCCAGCTCCTTTCGTCAGCTTGCCCAATACCCCACGCGACGCGAACTATGCGCTGGCGGTTGCCTCGCGCTGGCCCTCGTGCACGCCCTCGGCAAACTCCTCGACGAGCTTGGCGTTGAAGGCGTCGAGATCGTCGGGCTTGCGGCTGCTGACCAGGCCTTGGTCGACGTGGACCTCCTCGTCGACCCACTCGGCGCCGGCATTGCGCAGGTCGGTCTGCAGGCTCGGCCAGGAGGTGAGGGTGCGGCCGTCGACGACGTCGGCGTTGATCAGGGTCCACGGCGCGTGGCAGATCGCTCCCACCGGCTTGCCGGCCTCGAAGAAGGCGCGGACGAACTGGACCGCGTCGGTGTCGGTGCGCAGCTGGTCGGGGTTGGCCACCCCGCCGGGCAGCACCAAGCCGTCGTAGTCGTTGGGGTTGGCCTCGCCCACGGTCTTGTCCGGGGTGAAGGTGTCGCCCTTGTCAAGGTGGTTGAAGGCCTGGACCTCACTGCCTTCGAGAGCGAGCAGATCGATCTCGGCGCCCGCCTCGCGCAACGCATCGCGCGGGCTGGTCAACTCGATCTGCTCGACCCCCTCGTTGGCGACGAGGATCGCGATCTTCTTGTCTTGCAACTGGTCTGACATCGGAAGCTCCTTGGGTCGGATTGAGCGGACGCTGCCGAGCCAGCAGCATCTTCGTCTTGCTTCGTTACCCGCAGCGGGGCAAAGCAAGCAAGCGGAGCCTCACTTCTCAGCTCTCTTTCGCCAATCGGTCGAGGTGGCGCTTGCCGACCTCGTTGGTCAACGCCAGGAACTCGGCGATCCGGGTCAGCTCGGCGGCGGTGAAGCGGCTCGCCAGGGTCGCCTCCCACTCCGCCGCCAGCGGCTCCCAGATCCACTCGGCGCGAGCGTAGAACTCCGGCGTCACCTCAACCTTGACCCGGCGGCGGTCAGCCGGGTCGGGGACGCGGCGGGCGAAGCCGGCGCGCTCGAGCCGGTCGATTACGCCGGTCACCGCGCCGCTGGTCAGCCCCGCCTCGCTCGCCAGCTCCCCGGCGCTGAGCCCGCCGGCGTTCTCAATCGCGTTGAGGCAGTGCAGGTCGGTGCGGTTGACGCCGAGCCGGTCGGCGGCGAGGTTTTCGAAGGCGCTGTCCTGGTTGCCGCTGGCGCGGAAGGCGGTGATCAACTCCTCGATCAGCTGTCGCTTTGGGCTTGCGGTCATATCTCTTAGTTGCTAAGATACTTAATAGATAAGGAACTTACCGGGCGAGATAATCATAGGACGCTCGGACAACGAAAGGGAGCCCAATGGCGGACGCGGGAAACACGGCATCAAAGATCGAGTGGCGACTGGAGCTGGTCCAGGTACCGGTCTCCGACGTCGACCGGGCCAAGGCCTTCTACATCGATCAAGTCGGCTTCATCGCCGAACACGACCACCAGGTGAGTGAGGAGCTGCGCTTCGTCCAGTTGACCCCACCCGGCTCGGCCTGTTCGATCGCCTTGACCACCGGCGCCCACCAGATGCAGCCGGGCAGCGTCGCGGGCCTGCAGCTGGTCGTCGAGGACGCGGAGGCCGCCAGGGCGGAGCTGGTCGAGCGCGGGGTCGAGGTGAGCGAGGTGCAGGAGTTCCCCTGGGGCCGCTTCGTCTTCTTCGCCGACCCGGACGGCAACGGCTGGGCCGTTCAGGAGATCGTTCAACCTCAGGGCTGAACCCGACGATGTTCAGAGTGCGCCCAGGCGGGTAATACCGGGCAGAACTTGAGGTCCGGCGAGGCCCGCTTGGGCGGGTCCCGCAGGGGGTCGACCTCCGAGGGTTGGAGGGAAACCGATGAGGACTTGGTTGCGGGCCGCTTTCGCGGCCATTCTGGTGGTTTTGGTGATGCCGTCGGCTGCTTTCGCAATGCCTGGCTGGCATGGGCACGGTGGACACGGGAAACCCCAGCTGCCGCCGATCGACACCTCGGAAGCGGCCAACTGCGACTTCATCGCCGAGCCCGACAACACGCTCTGCATGCTGCCCTTCCCCGACGACTACTACACCGTTCCTGACGCGAGCAGCCCGACCGGGCGGCGCATCAACTTCAAGACCGCCGGCATGCCGGCCAACGTCTTCGGCCAGCACATTTCCGCCGACCCCTACAACGCCTCCGAGGGCTTCAGCCAGGGCGCGACGATCCTGGTCAAGGTGCCCGGGATCGAAACGGTCGCCGACGTTCGCGCCAGCGGCGCCGTGCCGATCAACCACATCGGCCGCTACCGCAAGGGCAACGCGCCGGTGGTCGTGATTGACGCCGCGAGCGGCAAGCGCTGGCCGATCTGGGTCGAGATCGACTCGCTCGCCAGCGACGCCTCGAAGGCAGTGCTGGAGATCCACCCGGCGACCAACTTCGCCGCCGGCCACCGCTACATCGTCGCCCTGCGCAATCTCCGCAACGCCGCCGGCGAGAAGATCGAAGCTCCCGCCGCCTTCCGCTACTACCGCGACCAAGTGCGCTCCAAACAGCCCGAGATCGAGGCGCGACGCGGGCACTTCGAAGCGATCTTCAAGCGCCTGCAGCGCTCCGGCATCTCCCGCCGCGGCCTCTACCTCGCCTGGGACTTCACCGTGGCTAGCGACGCCAACAACGCCGATCGGGCGCTGGCGATGCGCGATGCCGCCTTCGCCCAGCTTGGCGACACCGACCTCGCCGACAGCGTCCCGCAGGGCGCTTCGCCGAGCTTCCAGGTGACGAACGTCGAAGAGGACCCCTTCCCCGGTGAAATCGCGCGCCGCGTTCAAGGCAGCTTCGAGGTCCCCTGCTACCTCTTCCCCGACTGCGGCCCGGGCGGGACGTTCCAGCTCGCGCCTGACGGGACGCCGACGCAGAACGGCACCTGGATCGCCAACTTCGACTGCATCGTGCCCGAGTCCGCGGTCAGCGGCGCGCCGCAGTCGGGCAGGCTCTCGCTCTACGGCCACGGCCTCTTCGGCCGCGCCGCCGAGGTCGCCTCCGCACCGCAGCGCAGCCTCGCCCAGGCGCACGACATCGTCACCTGCGCCACCGACGAGATCGGCATGTCGGAATCCGACGTCCCCGTCGCGATCGCGGCGCTGCAGGAGCTGTCCCGCTTCCCGGCCCTCCCTGACCGCCTGCAGCAGGGTCTGCTCGACGAGCTCTACCTCGGCCGGGCGATGCTGAGCCCGAGTGGCTTCGCCACCAACGCCGCCTTCAACCGGGACGGCACGGCGGCAAGCGCCTCGGCGCTCGACACGAGCGCGCTCTTCTACAACGGCAACAGCCAGGGCGGGATCATGGGCGGCGCACTGACCGCGCTGGCGCCCGACTTCACCCGCGCCTCACTCGGCGTGCCGGCGATGAACTACTCGGTGCTGCTGCCACGCTCGGTCGATTTCGACGACTTCGCCCAGGTCCTCTACCCCTCCTACCCCGATGAAACGGCGCGGCCGCTGGTGCTCGACCTGATCCAGATGCTCTGGGATCGGGGCGAGCCGAACGGCTACGCGCACCGCATGACCGATGAGCCGCTGCCGAACACGCCGGCGCACCAGGTGCTGATGAACGTCGCCTTCGGCGACCACCAGGTGACGATCTACCAAGCCGACGTCGAGGCGCGGACGATCGGGGCCCGCGCCCACCGGCCGGTCCTCTTCCGCGACCGCTGGCCTGACACCGACGTGCTCTGGGACGTGCCCGCGATCCGCCGCTACCCGTATACCGGCTCGGCGATCTACTACTGGGACAGCGGCCCGATTCGCGAAGACGCCGCCAACCCCGGCAGCGAGATCGGCACCGAACCTCCGCCCTACGAGAACGTGCCGAACCGCAGCGGCCAGGACCCGCACGGAGCACCGCGGGCGACGCCGGCCGAGCAGCAGCTCGTCTCCGACTTCTTCGCCGGCGCGATCCCCAGGAGCGATGACTGCAGCGGCGGACCCTGCTTCGCGATCGGCTTCGGCGGGCCCTAGCCGAAGGCGAGCACCCTGAAGCGAGCCGAGTCGATCGTCGAGCCCTGGGTGCACGCCCCGTTGGATGCGGATTTGACGGTCATCTGGTTTTTGACCGGAGCGACCGGGTCGATCTGGGGCTGCGCGCCGACGCTCTGTTCCACCCGCTGCGGGGTGGTTGATTCGGTCGAGACTTCGCCGCCGCCGATCTGCTGGCCGTTGAGGCTGACTTCGAGGAACACCCGACATGAGCCGGCGCCGGATTCGTCATAGGCGAGCGTCGCTGCCGCCGCGCCGAAGATGACGTCGATCTCCCCCGGCTGCTGCGTCCAGGTGCCACCCGTGATCGGGTAGGGATCGGGTCCGGAAGTCACCGGAGCCGAGCCGCCGCTTGGGCTGGCGGCGTAGAAGACCGGGAACTGCAGGTTGGAAGGACCTATCGCACTGGCGCCGATCTGCTTCGAGCCGACCGCGCCGTCGGCGATCTGGTTGCTTCGCACCGCACCCAGCGCGAGTTTGCCGCTTGTGATTGCCCGCTTGAAGACATCCGGGGCCTTGACCGCGCCCGGGGCGAGGTTGACGGACTTGACCGCGTTGCGGGCGATGTCCTTGGAGCGAACCTTGCTCGCTGCGAAGGCAGCGCCTCCCCCGAGAGCAAGAAAGAGGCAGAGGGTTGAAACGACGTTGGCGTAGGTGAGGCGCGGTCTTATTGGCATCTACTCGAATTCGAGTGACCGCAGCCCAGACCCCCCACCTGAAGAGATTTGGAGCGGAGCGAGTTTCGCCCTGCTCTTGTCCATTCCGTCGCTTGCTTAAGCCGACTCGCCCCAGGCGGTGGCGACCAGCGAGCGCGGGCCGCCGTGGTCACGGTGCTCGCAGAGGTAGATGCCCTGCCAGGTCCCGAGCGCGGGTCGGCCATCGTGGAGCGGCAGCGTCAGCGACGGGCCCAGCAGCGCCGCCTTTATATGGGCGGGCATGTCGTCGTCACCCTCCAGGGTGTGGGTCCAGTAGGCAGCACCTTCCGGAACCGCGCGATCGAACCAGGCCTCGAAGTCGCGCCGCACCTCAGGCGAAGCGTTCTCGCTCAGCGCCAGCGAGGCCGAGGTGTGCTGGATCAGCAGGTGCAGGATCCCGACCGAGATCTCTTCCAGCTCAGGCAGGGCTTCGAGCACTTCAGCGGTGACCAGGTGAAAGCCGCGCGGCCGCGCCGGCAGCTGAATCGCGCGCTGGACCCACATCAAGCCGCGACCCAGGCCTTCGCCTCCTCCAGCCCGTCGAGGTCGCGGATCAACACTTCTCCCGGCGTCAACCAGGTGAACATGTGCATCGCCTTGGCGACCCACTCGACATCGGTGACGAGGGCAAAGCGCTTCCAGGCGGAGTGGTCGCGAAACCAGGCCTTCAGCCCGGTCTTCATGTCCTCCGGTATTGCAGCGGCCTCGAGGCCGTCGAAGCCAGTGAGGACGAACAGCAGTCGCAGCTCCCCCGACTCGACCCCCTCGCGAAGCGCCGGCTCCAACACCCCTGTGTAGTCGTCCTTGCTGAGCTTGCCCGAGGCCCGCAACCCGACCGTCCCGGCTGGCATCCCATCAATGCGCTCGATCATTTCTTTCCCGCATTCAAGCGATCGACCGCGGCGAGATCGAGGTCGAACTGCTCTCCGTCCATCGCCTCGAACAGCGTCTCAGCGGCGAGACGGCGGTTGCGCCCGGTCTCGGGCTCGGCAAAATCTGCCCCCTCAACAGGGAGGGCGTACAGCAGCGTCACATCGGCATCGCGAGGGTCCCTGGAAGGCATCGTGAGAACAGCGTAACTCCATAGCTTGCTCGGGCGGCCGAAGCGGTGCATCGCCTAGAAATTCCCGGTATTTGTCCTCTCCGCAGTACTCGAAAGCGCGACCGTCCGGGGTCAAATGGAGATAGCGCCTGGTTTCTCTGTTCTTGTAGGCGTGGAGGGGAGTCCCGTCTTTCAGCTGGACTTCGTGCATCCACATGAAGTCGGCAACGAGATACTCGGCGAGGAGTTTGAGCAGCGGGTCCCACTGAGGTGTCTCGCGCTGGGTGACCTCGCCGTGCCTTTTTCTTGGAGTCCTTTTTCCTTGAGTCATCTCGCGATCCTCGGCGCCCCGCCCTAACGCAACAAGACCCGGGAGTGCCGAAACCGAAAACTCAGCGCTACGAAAGACGCGGCCGTTGCCGGCCTGAGTCGCGACTCCTACGAGCCCACGTACCGAGCGACTGCCTCGCGGGCGAGGTCACTCACTGAGCGGCCCTCCTCTTTGGCTCGCTTCTGAGCTGCGTGGTAGAGGTCGGGGGTTGCACGGAAGCTCAATCGTGGCGAGGGCCCGACACCGGCAAGCGAGGGGCGGCCAACTCGCTGGCGCTTCGCCTTCGAGAGGTCATAGCCGCGCTCCGCCTCGGCGGCGAGGGCGTCGGCGATCTCGGGGGTGATCTCATCCCCGGAACTGGTCCTGGGATTCGTCTTGCTTGCCTTTTTTACCTTTGCCATTTCCTTGCCTCCTCGTATTGCTCGCGAAAGTGATCGCGCAGCGACATCGCGTGAATCACCAGCAGGCTCTTGTCCTCGAGCTCGACCCCCATCACCTCCAACGCAACTCCCTCCATGTCATCGCCGAGAAAGACAAGTCGCGTGCTGGCTCCGGCCCGAGCCCCGGCGGACGGCTCTTGCCTGAAGCGCAGACCACAGTGCTTGATGACGTATCGAGAGCGTTCATGGGATATCCGATGCTTGGTCGCGGAGCGAGCCCAGCTGAGATGCTCTGGCGGGCTGCATATTTCGTCTGACAATATTAGCAGGGCGTTTCTTGGTAGCCGTTTCATCTGAGCTCAAGGGCCGAGGGGCCACTTAGTCGCCCCAGTGCCCTACCGACCTGTTTCTGCCGCAGACGAACGGCCCCGGCCTCAGATGGCCGGGGCCGTTTGTGTCACCTCGTCGCTAGCCCTGCGCCGCGGCCGGCTCGGGCTCCGCGTGCTCGACGCGGGGCAGCCAACCGAGCGAACGGGGCAGGTACCAGTTGCGGTCTCCCAGCAGCTTCATCGCCGCGGGGAGCAGGATCGCTCGCACGATCGTGGCGTCGATCAGGACCGCTACGGCGAGGCCGACTCCCATCTCCTTCATGTCGATGATGCTGAGGGTGGCGAAGACGGAGAAGACCGCCACCATCACCATTGCCGCGCTTGTGACGGTGCCCGCGGTGGCGAGGATGCCGGTGCGGACCGCGTCGTCGCTGCTCATGCCCTTGTCGACCGCCTCACGGACCCGGCTGAGGATCAGCACGTGGTAGTCCATCGAGAGGCCGAAGAGGATCACGAACAGGAACAACGGCAGCCAGGAGCTGACGCCTCCGTTGGAGTGGAAGCCCAGCAGCGACTCACCGAGCCCCTTCTGGAAGACCAGCACCAGGACTCCGTAGGCGGCGCCAACCGAGAGCAGGTTGAGCACGATCGCCTTGATCGGGACGACGATCGAGCGGAAGGTGACCAGCATCAACAGGAAGGCCAGCCCGAGCACGAAGGCGAAGACGAGCGGCAGGCGCTCGGCCAGCTGATCGTTGAAGTCCTTCGACTGGGCGGCATCGCCGGTGACGTTGACGCTTGCTCCCTGCACTCCGTCGAACGCAGCGGGCACGAGCTGCTCGCGGACCTGCTCCATCGCCCGCGTCGCCGCGGCATCACTGCCACTGCCGACGGTGGGGATGTCGATTGCCGCAACGGTGTCGTCGGCGCTTCGCGTCACCGTCACCTCACCGGCAACCGCCTGATCGTCCTTGGCCTCGCCGCGCAGGTCGGCGATCGCCGTCGCGACGGGACCCGAGGAGACATCGTCGGCCTCGACCACGACCCTCGCCCCGGCCGCTTCACCCGGGAAGGCAGCGGTGACGCGGTCGTATGTCTTGACCACCGGGATGTCCCGCGGCAGGTCGTCGGCACCGCTGACCACCGTGTGCATGCCCAGCGCCGGCAGCGCCAGCGCGATCAGCACGCCCGCCGAGGCAATCACCGCGACGACCGGGTGGCGCATCACGCGGTCGATAATCGGGGCCCAGACTGAGCGGCCCTGACGTCGCTGGCGCAGGCGCCCGAGGAACGGGACCCGGCCCTTTTCGACCCGGTCGCCGAGCTTCGAGAGCACCGCGGGCAGCACCGTCAGCGAGGCCAGCATTGCCACCGCGACGACGGTCATCGTGCCCACGGCGAACGAGGTGAAGGTCGGGTCGCCGCTGAGCAGCATCCCCGCCATCGCCGCGATCACGGTCAGGCCGGAGACGAGCACCGCCCGCCCTGAGGTCGCCGCCGCCGCTTCAAGCGCGGCCGAAGCCGTGCGGCCAGCCCGCCGCTCCTCGCGCTCGCGGCGCATGTAGAAGAGCGCGTAGTCGACGCCGACCGCGAGGCCGACCAGGACGACCACCGAGGAGACGTTGGGATCCATCGGCACCAGCTGGCTCGGCAGGGCCAGCAGGCCAAGCGTCGCCACCACCGAGCTGAAGCCGATGATCAGCGGCACGAAGGCGGCGACGAGAGCGCCGAAGGCGACCAGCAGGATCAGCAGGGTGATCGGCAGCGAGGTCGTCTCCGCCTTGCTCAGGTCTTCGCTGAAGACCTCTTCCAGCGCCTTGTTGGCGCTGGCACCGCCGAACTGCTCGACCCGGACGTCGGGATTGTGCGCCTGCGTCGCTGCGGTCGCGGCAAGGCTGGCGTCGACCTTTTCTTCGGCCTGCGTTTTGTCGCCGGCGATCTCGAATTCGATCAGCGCCGAGTGGCCGTCGGCGGAAACCTGACCGCCGCCAGCGGCCGGCGAGCTGACCTTTTCGACCGAGGAGACGTCCCCCAGCCGCTGGGTCGCTTCATCGACCGCGGTTTCGAAGCGTGGGTCGGTCGCGGTCATGCTGTTGCTCTGGATCAGCACCACCTCTTCGTTGGGGTTGAGCTCGGCGCGTTCGAGCGCGACCTCGGCCACGCCGGACTCGCCGGAGACCGCTTCGGCGTCGGTCAGCTGCTTCTGCCCGACCGCGCCGCCGATGACGATCGACAGGACGACGAAGGCCAGCCATCCGAAGATGGCGACCTTGCGATGGGTGGAGCTCCAGCGTGCTGCGCGGGCTGCGATGTTGGTCTTCTTCGAGTGCATTTGTTCCTCTCGGTCTGGAAGTGGATGAGACCGGTCGAGCTTCACATCGCAGCGAGGGCGTTCCAATGCGGCTGACAGGCGTCTCGGGGTACGGCTCCCCGCGCCAATGGTGTGGCTGCCCGTACCCCCGGGGCGCCCGCGGTCAAGGACAATCGATCTGTGCCCGCGTCCGTCCTCATAGTCGATGACCACCCCAGCTTCCGCGCCAGCGCGCGGCGGATGCTGGAGGCGAACGGCTACTCGGTCATTGGCGAGGCGGCCGATGGCGAGGCGGCGATCGCCGCCGCCGGTGAGCTCGATCCCGACCTGATCCTGCTCGACGTGCAGCTGCCCGACCTCGACGGCTTCGAAGTTGCCGAGCGGATAGCCGCCAGCGCCGAGGGCGCCCCCGCGATCGTCCTCACCTCCAGCCACGAGCTCTCCGACTTCCGCCAGGCGGTTGCCGAGAGCCCGGCTCGTGGCTTCATCGCCAAGTGCGATCTCAGCGGCGAGACCTTCGCGGAGCTCGCCGGATGAGCAGTCTGCGCCGCGCCCTCGTGGCGCTCGGAGTGCTCGCCTTCCTGGTCGGGATAGGCAGCGCCACGCTGATCCTGACCAGCGACCACGCCGACACCCGCGGCCTGGCGGCGGCGCTGATCCTGACCGCCGGCTGGAGCTTCGCCGGTACCGGCCTCTATGCCTGGGCTCGGCGTCCGGGCAACAACATCGGGCCGCTGATGACGGCGGTCGGCTTCACCCTGTTCTTCCAGGGGCTGACCTCATCCAGCAGCAGCGTCGTCTTCGCGATCGGGATCCTCGGCGCCTCGCTCCCCTACGCGATCCTCGTCCACCTCCTGGTCAGCTTCCCCGCCGGCCGACTCGAAACCCGCTTCCAGCGCATCGTCGTCGCGGCCGGCTACCTGACGACGACGGTCCTGCAGCTGGCCTGGGCGATCTTCATCGACCCGGCCAAGCAGGGCGACTGCGAAGGCTGTCCGGAAAACCCGATCCTGATCGCCGGCCACGAAGGCGTCGCCGACGTGATCAACGCCTTCCAGGTCACCCTCGCCTCCTTCGCGATCGCCTCGACCGTGGTGATCGTCGTCCTGCGCTGGCGCCGCGCCAGCCAGGCGGAGCGCCGCGCCCTCAGCCCAGTCGTGCTCACCGGAGCGATCGCCTTCACGATCCTGCTGGCACAGCTGATCCTCACCGAGATCGGCATCCCGCCGGCGGTCGAAGACGGCGCCTACGTCGCCTCGATCATCATCTTCGGCGCCCTCCCCTTCGCCTTCCTGCTGGGGCTGCTGCGCTCGCGGATCGGGCGGGCCGAGGAGATCACCACGGCGCTCAGCGCCGAGAACGAGCAGCTCAACGCCGACCTGCGGGCCAAGGTCGAGGAGCTGCGCGCCTCGCGGGCGCGGATCGTCGAGGCCGGCTACGCCGAGCGGCGGCGGGTCGAGCGCGACCTCCACGACGGCGCCCAGCAACGACTGATGGCACTGACGATGAACCTGCGCCTGGCCCGCGACAAGCTCGAGGGCGACCCGGCGATGACCGCCGAGCTGCTCGACGAGGCGATGGAGGAGCTGACGGCGGCAACCACAGAGCTGCGCGAGCTCGCCCGCGGCATCCACCCCGGCGTGCTCAGCGACCGCGGCCTCGCCGCCGCGCTCGGTGGCCTGGCCGAACGCTCACCGGTGCCGGTCGAGGTCGTCGCCACGCCGAGTGAGCGGCTGCCGGCCCCGGTCGAGTCGGCGACCTACTTCGTCGTCGCCGAGGCGCTGACCAATGTCGCCCGCTACGCCGAGGCCAAAGGGGCGAGCGTGCGGGTCGACCGCCAGAACGGGGTAGTCGAGATCGAGATCCGCGACGACGGCGTCGGCGGCGCCGACCTCGACGCGGGCACCGGCCTGCGCGGGCTCGAAGACCGCGTCGCCGCGCTCGAGGGCAGCTTCGAGGTGCGCAGCCAACCGGGCCAGGGAACGACCGTGGAAGCGAGGATCCCGTGCGGGTAGTCGTCGCCGACGACTCGACCCTGCTGCGCGAGGGCCTGGTGCGACTGCTCGAGGAGGGCGGCCTCGAGGTGGTCGGCCAGGCCGCCGACGGCGAGGAGCTGCTGCGCAAGGTCCGCGCCCACAAGCCCGACGTCGCCGTCGTCGATGTGCGGATGCCGCCGACCCACACCGACGAGGGCCTGCGAGCGGCGCGCGAGATCCGCGCCGAGCT
Organism: uncultured Solirubrobacterales bacterium; assembly: GCA_963701265.1. Lineage (GTDB taxonomy): Bacteria > Actinomycetota > Thermoleophilia > Solirubrobacterales > 70-9 > VRUE01. Next base: position 393,622 of record OY969581.1, on the reverse strand, counting down.
GCCCGAGGTCTCGGTCCTGGTGCTCTCGCAGTACGTCGAAGTCGCCTACGCCCGCGAGCTGCTGGCCGAGAGCGCCGAGGGGCTCGGCTACCTGCTCAAGGACCGGGTCGCCGACGTCGGCGCGCTGACCGACGCCGTGCGCCGAGTCGGCGCCGGCGGTTCGGCGCTCGACCCCGAGGTCGTCTCGCAGATGCTCGGCCGCCGCCGCAACGACGACCCGCTCGAGCAACTGACCCCGCGCGAGCGCGAGGTCCTGGGCCTGATGGCCGAGGGCCGCTCGAACGGCGCGATCGCCGCCGAGCTGGTGGTCAGCGAGCGCGCGGTCGAGAAGCACGTCACCGGCATCTTCTCCAAGCTCGAGCTCGGCGCCAGCAGCGAGGACCACCGCCGCGTGCTCGCGGTGCTGCACTTCCTCGATCAGCCGGCTTGAGCGGGTATTGGCAAACGGATGCCAACCCCCCGCTCGATCCAGCGCACCTACCTGACCCTGCTGCTCGGCAACACCCTGGCGGCGTCGCTGATCTGGGGGATCAACACGATCTTCCTGCTCGATGCCGGGCTCTCCAACCTGGAAGCGTTCGCGGCGAACGCCTTCTTCACCGCCGGGATGGTGCTGTTCGAGGTGCCAACCGGGATCGTCGCCGACACAATCGGGCGCCGCGTCTCCTACCTGCTCGGCACGCTGACGCTGATGGCGTCGACCTTCCTCTACGTGCTGCTCTGGCAGCTTGGGGCGCCGCTCTGGGAGTGGGCGATCGCCTCAATGCTGCTCGGCCTCGGCTTCACCTTCTTCTCCGGCGCAGTCGAGGCGTGGCTGGTCGACGCGCTCACCGCGACCGGCTACACCGGCGAGCTGGAGACCGTCTTCGGCCGCGGCCAGATCGTCAGCGGGGCGGCGATGCTGGTGGGCTCGGTCGCCGGCGGCTTCATCGCCCGCCAGACCAGCCTCGGCGTGCCGTTCGTGCTCCGCGGCCTCGTCCTGATCGTCATGTTCGGGCTCGCCTTCCGGCTCATGCACGACGTCGGCTTCACGCCGGAGAAGGGCGGGCGGCCGCTGGCGGAGATGCGAAAGATCGCCGCCAACTCGGTCGACTACGGCTGGCGGGTGCCGGCGGTCAAGTGGCTGATGGTCGAGTCGCTGTTCACCGGCGGCGTCGGCATCTACGCCTTCTACGCCCTGCAGCCCTACCTGCTCGAGCTCTACGGCGACCCGCAGGCCTACCAGGTCGCCGGCTTGGTGGCGGCGATCGTCGCCGGCGCGCAGATCGCCGGTGGCATTGCCGCTCCCCGAATCCGCCGCCTCTTTCGCCGCCGCACCTCGGCGCTGCTCGTAACCGCGGGGCTCAGCGTCATCGCGCTTGGCCTGATCGGCCTGGTCGAGAGCTTCTGGGCGGTGATCGTCTTGATCGTGGTCTGGGGCCTGCTCTTCGCCGCCACCCTGCCGATCCGCCAGACCTACCTCAACGGCCTGATCCCCTCACGGCAGCGGGCGACGATCCTCTCCTTCGACTCGATGATGTCCTCCACCGGCGGGGTCTGGACCCAGCCACTGCTCGGCCGTGCCGCTGACGCCTGGGGATACGCGCCCTCCTACCTGATCGGCGCCGGGATCTCGATCCTGGCGCTGCCCTGCTTGGCCCTGTCGCGGCGACAGAACGCGCCCGCAGACACGGTCGACGTGACCGACGCCGAGCCGGTCCCACAGCCCGGCTGACCAGACAGGTCATGCTCGCCGCTCAGTGGCCGGTCGCCGAGAAGTGCTGGTAGTCCTTGGGCCAGGGCCAGTTGCCGCCCCACTCCCAGCCGACCATGGCGAAGGAGGCGACCACGGGTCCGCCGCGATGGACCATGCCGCGCCGGTGGCGCGAGCGATCCGCGAAAGGGGCGCCGGCTGGCGGCGAGACATAGCCCGATTCGGTCACGTACGGGTTCTCCAGCGGGTTGAGGTCGAGTGCCCTGCCGTAGGCGTGCTCGGACCAGACGCCGTCACTGCCGGCGACGAAACGGCAGTTGAAGGCCGAGGTGTTGTCGGCCGCCATGCTGCGGTGGTCATCGGCGCCGTAGGCATCGACCAAGCGCATCCGTCGGATCGGGAAGTGCAGCCGGTACAGCGAGCGCATCGTCCGCAGCATCGCCGCAGCGGCATCGCGGTTGACCACCAGCCGCCCGCGATGGCGGCGCCCGTCGAACCCCCAGTGGCTGACGGTGAGCAGGCGCAGGTCGGCGAAACCAACCGGGCAGCCGCGGTGCCAGGAGAGGCCTGTCATCCGTGCCCGCGTGTCGGCATCGATGCGCTCGATCGAGCCGCGGAAATCCGCGACCTCCCCGGCCCTTCCCTGGGTTGGGGCCCAACCAACGGCAAGAGCAGCGAGGGCGAGGGCAAGACCCAGTTTTCGGCCTCGGCGCTGCCGGGTACACAGTCCTCGGCAGGCACAGCGGGAACGAGAGGAGGGACTCATGGGAATCATCGGTTGGATAGTGCTTGGACTTTGCGCGGGTGCGATTGCGAAGCTGATCATGCCGGGCGACGATCCGGGTGGCTTCATCGTCACCACGCTGATCGGCATCGCCGGCGCGATCGTCGGCGGCCTCATCGCCAGTGCCCTTGACATCGGAGACCTGGACGAGTTCTTCGACATCGGCACCTGGTTGATCGCGATCGCGGGCTCGTTGCTGCTGCTCTTCATCTACCGGATGACGATCGGCAACCGACCCACCGGTCGCGGCGCCTATCGCTAACGCAAAAAACTGAGCCGCGGCTGTGGGTGACCTCGTCGGAAGCCTAGGATGGCCCCGATGAGCGCCGCCCCGGTCACGGTCGCCGACAACGCCGACAGGGAGCGCTACGAGATCCGCGTCGGCGGCAAGTTGGCCGGCTTCGTCAAATACCGCCTGCGGCCGGAGTTGATCGAGCTGGTCCACACGGAGGTCAATGACGAGTTCGAGGGCCGCGGGCTGGGCAGCCGGCTGATCTCCTTCGCCCTCGACGACGCGCGCGAGCGGGAGCTGGCGGTGCTGCCGTTCTGCCCCTTCGTCAACGACTACATCCAGCGCCACCGCCAGTACGCCGACCTCGTGCCCGAGGACCGGCGCCAGGGCTTCGGGCTCTGACCTAGCCGCCGCCCTGCTTCGACTCGCGGTTGCGGAAGGCGTGCACCGCGAGCACCAAAGTCACCAGCAGGACCGGGCCGAAGGCCGGCAGGGCGGCAACGAGGCTGTGGTGGGCGAGCGGCAGCATCGTTATCGCTGCAGGGCCGGGGTCGGGTTGGCGGGCGCCTTGCCACGACTGCGGCGCGGGCCCGGCCGCGGTGGGAAGGCGAGCCGGTGCAGGCTCCAGGCGAGCAGGGCCAGCAACGACAGCGCGATGCCCGCAACCGTCGCGTAGGCCACCGCGACCAGCGTCGGCGAGCCGCCGGTCTTCTCGCGCTGCAGCAGTTGGGTCTCGTCGGTGAAGCTGCGGGTGAAGGTCGCGCGGGCGGCGACTTCGGGGGCCGGGATCGCTGCATCGCGCGGCAGGAAGATCGGTACCGCGGTCAGCGAGTTGCCGCTGTGCAGGCGGACCATCGTCTTCCAGTTGCCGCCGACCGGGATCGGCTCGGTGCTGCGGTAGACGCCGGGGGCGATCCGCTCGAGCGGATCGACGACGAGGCCACCGCCCTGCCAGGCGGTGACGTCGAACCAGCGGGCGTCCTCGGCGGCGTCGCGCGGGGTCAACCGGACCGTCGCGCTCACCTCGCGTTGGGGCCCGTCGGAGATGTCGCGCAGCGCGACCTGCGCCCGCACGCCCTCATCCGCGGACGTGTTCAGGGCAAAGACCGTGGCAACGGCGATCGTCGCGGCGCCGGCGCAAGCGCCCAAGCGCAAGCCGGGCAGGCGCCTGCCCGGCTCGGGCGAGAGCCGGGTGCCGATCCAGGCGCCGAGCAGCGAGGCTGCCACGGCAATCGCCAGCCCCACCAGCACCACCTCGGGGAAGGCGGCCGAGGGCCAAGGGATCGGCGTCCAGAAGTGCGACCAGGCCCACTCGGAGGCGAGGCCGACGGTGCCGATACCGAGCCCGGACCAGAGGCCGAAGGCGAGCGGTCGATCGCTCGACACCCGCAACGCCACCGCCTCGACCACCAGCGCCTCGACGATGTAAAGCGGCATGTGCGGAGTCGTCTCGCCCAGCACTGGGCCGATCAGCAGGGCGAGGACACCGCGGGCCACCAGGAAGAAGACGGCGGCGCCGAGGGCAGCGCCGCGACCGGCGTAAAGGCGAGCGGCGACGAGGCCGACGCCGGCGGCGAGCATGATCATCATCGGCTCGAAGAGGAAGTTGAACTGGGGCACGCCGAAGTCGAACTCGGCCTGGAAGGTGGAGAGACCGAGCAGCAGGCCGCCGGTCGAGGCGACCGCGCGGGCGAGCACGACCTGACGGTGATCGTCACCGGCATCGCGCTGCGAGCGCGCCCGCATCCCCTCGACCGTGAGCACGCCGATCCCGATCAGGGTCATCGCCGCGCCACCGATCAGCATCAGGTGGGTCGGCCCCCAGAGGGTCACGTCCTGGCCGAAGAGGCGGTGCCAGATGTCGTCGAGCGGGAAGCCGATCAGCGAGAAGGCACCGCAGGCGCAGATCAGCACCCCGCCGAGCGGCGCGTACCAGTCGGGGCCGAGGCGAACCGCGGTCTCGCTGGGCTTGCCCTCGGGCAGGACCATGGCGAAGAAGCCGGCGGTGAAGATGCCGAAGAGGCCGCCGAGGATGAAGTAGTGCGCCGGGTTGGCCAGCGGCCCGGGGTCGCGGCCGACATCGATGTGCAGGGAGATGTCCCAGTACATGCCGAAGAGGGCGACGAGCAGCGAGCTGGTCGCAATCCCAATCGGGATCCCGACCCAGGCCGGGTAGCCGCTGAAGCCTTCGGCCCAGGCGCCGAGGCGGCGCAGCCAGGTGACGCGGCCGGCGCGGTAGCCGAAGCCGATGTAGAGCAGGGCGGCGGTGAGCAGCATCGCCGCGGTGGAAGCGATCGCCACCTGGCCCAGCGTCGCTCCCCCGGCGGGGGGCGCCGCTGCAAGCGCGGGTGTCGCAAGGATCGAAGTCATGACTGCCTCTCGATAGACGGCAAGTTCTTGGTTACCCGTTAACTGTTACCTCAAACGAGGTTACAAAGGCAAGGTAGCATTGCCCCGATGGCAAGCAATGTGAACCCGGTCACTGAGCCCGAGCAGGCGGAGCTGACGATCGAGCAGCTCGCTTATGAGACCGGTATGTCGGTCCGCAACATCCGCAACCACCAGTCGCGCGGCCTGCTCCCCCACCCCGAGGTGCGGGCGCGAATCGGCTACTACGGCCAGGACCACGTTGCCCGCCTGCGCCTGATCCAGGAGATGCAGGCGGAGGGCTTCAAGCTGAGCGCGATCGAGCGCCTGATCGGCGAGCACGGCGTCGACGCCGACCGCTTCGTCGGCCTGCGCCAGGCGATCACCGCGCCCTTCGAGAGCGAGGCGCCCGAGGTGCTCAGCCGCGAGGAGCTGGCCGAGCGCTTCCACACCGACGACGACAAGCTGCTCGCCAAGGCACAGAAGCTGGGCCTGCTGATCCCGCTCGGCGACGAACGCTACGAAGCACCCAGCCCGGCGCTGCTGCGCGCCGCCGAAGACGTGCTCGGCCGGGGCATCCCGCTGCCAGCGGCGCTCGCCGCGATCGAGAAGCTGACCCGCAACGCCCAGTCCTCGGCCCGCGCCTTCGTCAGGCTCTTCGTCGAGGAGCTCTGGAAGCCGTTCGACGAAGAAGGCCGCCCGGACGAGCGCTGGCCGGAGATGACCGAGGCAGTCGAGCAGCTGCGCCCGCTCGCCTCCGAGGCGCTCAACGCGACCTTCCGCCTCACCCTCACCGCCGAGATCGAGAAGGCCTTCGGCGAAGTGCTCGAACGGCGCAAGAAGAAGAGCTGAACGGCAGCGAGCCCCCCGGCTGCTGGTAGTAGGGTCGGCCGATGGCTGAGACGGTCCTCGTAACCGGCGGCTCCGGGTTCCTCGCCGGCTGGTGCATGGTCGAGCTGCTCTCGCAGGGCTACGAGGTGCGAACCACGGTGCGCGACCTCGGCCGCGAGCAAGAGGTCCGCGATGCGGTCACCGCCGGTGGCCAGGCCGGCGAGAAGCTCTCGGTCCTCTCGGCAGACCTGACCAGCGACGACGGCTGGGCCGATGCCGCCGCCGGCTGCGACTACGTCCTCCACGTCGCCTCGCCCTTCCCGCCGGTGCAGCCGAAGGACCCCGACGAGCTGATCGTGCCGGCGCGGGAAGGAACGCTGCGCGTACTGGACGCCGCACTCGCCGCCGGCGTCAAGCGCACCCTCGTCACCTCCTCGGTCGCCGCGATCGCCGGCGGCGCCAAAACGCCTGGGCCACTGACCGAGCAGGACTGGACCGATCTCGACTTCGACGGACTCTCCCCCTACGTGCGCTCGAAGACGATCGCCGAGCGGGCCGCCTGGGAGCTGGCTCGCGAGCAGGGTGCCGAGGATCGGCTCGCCACGGTCAACCCCGGCGCGATCCTCGGGCCGCTGCTCAGCCGCGACGCCTCCTACTCGCTGGAGGCAATCCAGCGGCTGCTGAAGGGGATTCCAGGCACGCCGAAGATCGGCTTCAGCTTCGTCGACGCCCGCGACGTCGCCAGCCTGCAGGTCAAGGCGATGGTCAGCCCGGAGGCCGGCGGGAAGCGCTTCATCGCCGTCACCGAGTTCCTCTGGATGGCCGAGGTCGCCGCGGTGCTGCGCCGCGAGCTGGGCGACGACGCTTCCAAGGTGCCGAGCCGCAGCGTCCCCAACCTGCTGGTCCGCGCGATGGCGCTCTTCGATCCCGGCATTCGCTCGATCACCAACCAGCTCGGCAAGAAGCTGACCTACTCGAACGAGCAGGCCAGGACGGTGCTCGGCTGGTCACCCCGTCCGCTCGAGCAGACGATCGCCGAGACCGGCCGCAGCATGGTCGATCTCGGCCTCGCTTAATCGTTCCGGTGCGCTTTATGTGGCTGTGGGCCACATAAAGCGCACCGGAACAGCAGGGCCTAAGACCAGTCCTCGGCGCCGGAGTAGCGCAGCGAACCCGGCGTGGTCAGCTCCTCGCCCGTCTCCAGCAGCGTCTTCAGACCGGAGAGGATCATCGGCCAGCCGCCGTACAGTTCGGAGTTCGCCCCCTCGGGCAGCTGGTCGTGGGTGACGGTCAGCTGGCAGGAGTCGCCGACCGGCTCGATCTCCCAGGTCACCCGCGAGGTGCCTTCGTTCTTGACGTCGTCGCTCCAGAGCGCGGTGAAGCTCTGCACCAAGCGGCGCGGCGGCTCAACCTCGAGGTTCTCGCCGGCGGCGATCTTGATCCCGGCAGCCGGGTGGACTGACTCGTAGCTCGAGCCAGCCGACCAGTCCGACTCGACCCCGACGCCGAAGTTGTACTTCGCCCGCAGCGCCGGGTCGGTGATTGCCTCCCAGAGCCGCTCGGGGGTGGTCTTGATGTAGATCTCGAAAACCTTCTCCATCGTCTTCTCCTTCTCCAGTTCGTGCTTGAGGCCACTCAGGGCGGCTGCCCAGGGCTCGGCGTACTTGCTCACCCAGCGGTCGTGGACCAGCCGGATCGGGACGGGGTTGAGGAAGTGCAACTTCTCGCGGCCGCGCTTGCGGGTCTTGACCAGCCCCGCCTCCTCGAGCACGCGCAGGTGCTTCATCACGCCGAAGCGCGTCATCGGCAGGCGCTGCTCGAGCTCGCTCAGCGACTGGCCGTCCCGCTCGAACAGCTCGTCGAGCAAGCTGCGCCGGGTGGGATCGGCAAGCGCCTTGAACACCTCGTCCATGGCGAGGACTATAGGTGACTAATTAGGGCATGTATCCCTTGACAGGGGGTAAAGATTTTGCTTGAATAGCCACCGTGCCTCCTGTCAATCGAGCAAATCCGGTTCGCGCCAAGTCCTCAGATTCGCGCTACAGCCTCATGGAGTTCATGCGCGAGTTCCCTGATGACGAGGCTTGCTTGCAGTGGCTTTGGAAGACCCGCCACGCAGTTGACGACGAGGGCAAGAAAGCCTTCTGCCCCAAATGCGAACTAGACCGGCCGTTCCATCGCGTGAGCGGCCGTCCGGCGTGGGACTGCGACTATTGCGGGCACCACATGCACCCGACCGCAGGGACGATCTTCCACAAGTCCTCTACGTCATTGCAGTTGTGGTTCTACGCGATGTTCTTGGTCTCCCAGACGCGGTGCGGCATCAGCGCGAAACAGTTGGAGCGCGAGATCGGCGTCACATACAAGACGGCGTGGAGGATGCTGAACAAAATCCGCAATCAGCTCATGGACGAGGAAGACGACGCGCCGCTGTCGGGAGAGGTCGAGGTGGACGAGACCGCCTTCGGCGGCAGGCCGCGCGCCAGCTTGGGCCGCATGACTCGCCAGGAAGGCGTCCAGTGGGCGAAGGACAACAAGACAACCGTTGTGGCGATGGTCGAGCGCAAGGGCCGGGTCAAGGCCACGCTGGCCGAGAACCGCGAGCATCGGCCCGTCCGGTCAATCGTGCATCAGCACGTCTTGCCTGAGTCGATCGTCTATACCGACGAGTGGGCTGGCTACCGCAAGCTGGGCGACCACTACGCCGAGCATCGGCGCATCCGCCACGCCGAGAAAATCTACGTCGAAGGGGAAGTGCACACCAACACCGTCGAGGGGTTCTTCGGGAACTTCAAGCGAGGGGTGGCCGGCACCTACCACGCCGTATCTCGCAAATGGCTACAGGGCTACCTGAACGAGTTCACGTGGCGCTACAACCGCCGCCACGATGAGCGGGCCATGTTCCTGCAACTGGCGACGCGTGCGGCCCTGTGAAGCGGGCCTGAGAAGACCCCTAAGCCTTGGGTTTCTGGTCCCGGTTGTGGCCCCGCAGCGGGCCAGCGACCTTCTCGAAATCTGAAAGTACAGCGCCGCGCTTCCGAACGGGAATCGTTAGACCGGTAGGCGTCTTGTCTTTGCGCTTACTCGAAGTTTTGTGTCTGTCAGGCAAGGACGCCCTCACGGATCAACTCAAGGCCGCGATCGATATCGGCCTGTGTCGGTCCTTCGCGTGAAATGAACACAGCGTGATACGGGATCTCCTCCCCATCGAAAGCAACCTCGTAGCCGGGGAAGGCGTGCGACAGGCTCCGTACCTCCGAGGCGCTGTCGTCCCGGTGCTTCTGAATCACTTCGTCTACAAGCGCGCGTTGCTTGGCGCTTAGCCAAGACAAATTCGGCTTACGCTTGGAGACGATTCGTTTCTGCGTGTAGATGTGCCGCCCGACCTCTTGAATCTCAATTGAGCCGGAGTCTTGGAGGTCACGCTCAGCGAGCAGTTGCTCGTCCGCCAGAGGACCATGCGCCTTCTTGCGGTAGCAAGCTCCGGTGATCGGTTCCCCTAGCTCAGCGTAGGCGGCGAAGTCGCAGAAGAACAGCAGCTTGGCGAGCTTGACCCGGCCAAAGCGAGGGTCGTCCTCCGACTGCTCGGCCAGATAAAGGATCAGCTCCCGCGTTCTTTCTTGAGACTCGACAGACATAGGAAATACCTGCAAATTAAGGCCCTTTTCTTAGAGGTCTATATCCATGCTACAGAACGTGAACAGGGCGATTCCAAGACCGCTCTCTTGGTGTTCATACCTTCGTCCTCGACCCGAAAAGTCCGTCCGACGACCCGTTTAGAACTCCAAGCGGTTCGTCGTTCGTCTTCCGGTACGACGCTTCATGGCAAGCCCCCCGACGGGATTCGGGGGGCTTGCTGCACTTTGGCCTCAAAGATCGATCCGGGCTGCGGAGTACAACTCTTTTTATGAAGCGAGCCCCGTACACGCCAGCGAATCCCGAAGCGCGCTGGCAGTCGAAGACGAAAGGCAAATCCCTTGGAGAAGGTCCTCGAACAATCCCCTAATCCGCATTCGTCGCGGATGCTCACCATCCGCTGGGAAGACGGTTTCGAAGCTGCCCTAGTTCAGGTTGTACCTGACGCCGAACTGCGGACCGCTATCTGCGACAGCATCGAACTCATCATTGCCCGCCGCGCCGCGCTGGCCTCTGCGCCGATCCCAGGCAGTAGCTACTACGTATATGCGACCGAAGCGACGAAGCTGGCCCCCAGCATCCGAATCTTCTTCCGCATCGAAGGCGAAGTAGTCGCCTTCGTCTACGCCGAGAGGGTCAGCTAGTTATGCGGCCTGAGCGGCGTCCATGGCCCGACGATTTCGCCTGACGCGAGGTCCGCTCCGCCTTGGTCCAGCTTCCTCAACCCCATCAGGAGGACGGACCGGAATATGCGCTTCATCAATCACCACCTTTCAAGGAGAACACCTAATGACCATTGATCAGTCGAAACTCGGTAAGCACATCCAAGAACAAATGCAAGCGATCGAACAAGACCCCGACGTGCCGGAGGGCGCGGAGATCAACTCGATCATCACGCTCGTTGAGATCATCGATCAGGAGAGCGGGACTCGCAACATGCGCGTTCGCTCGAATGTTCCCCCCCACGTCGCCATCGGCGTCCTTGAGGAGTCGAAGATGAGTCAGCTTGCGATGCTGTCGGGCCAGCCCCCGGAGTAGACGCGGCGGCTAGAGAACGGGCCCGACACGTTCTCGGGAGGGCGGCGGATTCGGAACGCCGCCCTCCCTATCCATCGAGCAAGCACCGGGCACGTGGCAAGGGCATCGCTGACGGCTACTGGACGCCCCCGTTTGCACCCGGAGCCTGCGCGATCGTAGGTGGGTAGAAAAGTCCTCTTAACCGGGTTTCTTGAGTGGCTCAGCCGCGGCGGCGATGCGCCGGGCCCTTCGCGCCGGGAGGCCGGGCTGAGGGGAAGCCGAAGATGGCCACCGATACCGGGACGGCTTTCGTCCCCTCCTCGGCAAGTCGGTTTGTCGCCTCGCCGCTGATCTCAAGTATGTCGGCCAAGAACTCGTCAGCGCGGGCGTGCAGTTCTTCGCAACCTTGCTCATCGAGATCCATTGGGGTCCAACTGGCGTGGAAGTCGTTTCGCTCGTAGAAGGTGCCGTCTTTGAGCGATTCGCGCACGTCCTTTTCCGCGTCGCGAATGATTTTCCCCAACATCTCCAAGCGCGCCGATTTGGGCAGGGAGACCGACATGCCTTCGGGAACGATGATTCGCTGGACCGGCGAGTAGAAGTGCTCGACCGCGCCGCGACGGGGCTCGGTCCTAACTAGCTCGATCAACTCGAAGTCCCGCAGGACTTTGACGTGGTAGCTGATCTGGCTGAGACCCTCGTTTAGCTCCTTCTGGAGTTCCCTGGGGCTCCAGGGCCGCTCGTTGATGAGGGTCAGGATCTGGACTCGTAGAGGGTGAGAGAGGCCCTTCATCAGCCGCTGATCGACAGGTTCGAGCTCAGCCTTCTTCTTGACGCCCGTTTTTCCCTGCGCGGCTTTCGCTCGCGGCTCTTTCCTCTTCGATGACACGGAAGCTCCTCTCTGCCTTTCCCGTCGCTCGGATTACCTGAATAGGTACGAGACGGTGGTTTGGACAGAAAAGTATCCGCATTCAGGACCGGAGGTATCAGCTTCCTTTGATTGCTAGGGTCTTTTTGTTTTAATCAAAAAGATTTACGGCAATGAAGGAAGGAGGTCCGCATGGTCATCAGGGAAGTCCCCGAGGTCACGCCTTCGGTCCAGACGCTGAAGCACCGCTAGAAAGGCGTTGGAGCAGGACTTGGCGAGGCTGACGAACGCCAAGTCCTGCTCAGGGCCTATTCGCAGATCGAAGGAAAGCCGCAAGCGGGGCTGATTTCTTACCCCCTGTCAAGGGATACATGCCCTAATTAGTCACATGTCAAGTCGGCGAGTCGAATGCGACCCGGCGCGCCTCGCCGCCACCCAGATAGGGCGTGAGCACGAACTGGATCGCCTCCCCGGCGATCGCCGGCAGCTCGGCCTCCTGGCCAAGTGAGAGGCGCTGGGCGACGAGCATCGCCACCCCGCTCGCCATCGCCCGCTCGGTGATCTCGGGCAGGCGCTCGCCGTGGGGCGCCTGCTCGCGACCGGGCCCGAGCAGCTCGGCGATGTAGGCAACCATGCGCTCGTAGCGCTCGAACCCGGCGCTGCCGCCGGCCAGCGCATCGTTGGTCAGCAGCTGCGCCGCAGCCGGCTCGGCAGCGACCCACTCGAAGGCGGCCTGGATGCCACCGGCGACCTGCTCGGGCCACTCGGACCGCGCGGCGCAGGCCGACTCGATGCGCACCTGCAGAGCCGCAAAGGCGGAATCGAAAGCGAACGCGAAATCGTCTGGTTGCCTTGCCCTGCCGCCCATCCCCCGCCCCTGCCGCCGTTGGAGCGCGAATGGTAAACATGAATGTCTGCAAGTGCAAGCTGGCTCGACTAGGCGAGCGCCGCCTGCAGTCGCACGGTGGTGCCGAGCTCGCCCGAGCGAATCTGGACCAGGTCGCAGAGCTGATTGGCCAGCCAGAGGCCGCGACCACCCTGCTGCGTCAGCGCCGGGCGCCGCCGCCCGGCGAGGGGCTCTTCGATCTTTCCCCGATCCTCGAACTCGATCAGCAGGCGGTCGCCCTCACGCCAGCTGCGCAGGGTGCCGGCACCGCCGCCGTGGGCAACGCTGTTGGCGGCGAGCTCGCTGGCGGCGGCGACCAGATCGGCCGTCCGCGGGGGAGCGATTCCCGCCCATTGGGCGACCCGTTCGACGTGGCGCCTCACCGCCGACAGCCGCGAGCGGTCATAAGCCAGTACATCGGCGCCGGTCGGGTGACGGGGGAGCTCGCCCGCGAAGCAATCGGCTTCGTCGAGATAGCTGCTGCTCGCTTCACGGGCGCCGTCGTAGGCGATCGAGCGATGTGAGTGAGCGACCGCGGCCAGCACCTCGTCGGGGAGGGCGGCGCCATCGTAGGGACAGAGCAGCGACCAGCTGGGGCCTGGCGAGAAGGCGAGGTCGAGCAGCGACTCGTGGCGCTGACACTCGTCGACCTCGGCGGCGTCGCGGCCGGGCCAGAGCGGTTCACCGATGCCGCGCACCGGTCGCTCCGCCCCCTCGTCGACGAGGTCGCGCCAGAAGGGAATGATGCGGGCCGGGTTTCGCCCCAGCTCCTCCATCGCCACGAAGCCGACCTCCTCCGCATCTGCGCCCAGCTCACCGCGGAGCAGCTCGGTGTTGCGCTCGCTCACCGCCACCACCGCCGCTTCACCGGCCTCGAGCGCGCCGCTGAGGAAAGGGACCGTGGCCGCCAGGAACTGGGCGGGATCGCTGTAGATCAGCGCTTCATGCCGGAACCCCGACTCCACCTCGATCTCAATGCCGTCAGTCATTGCCTAGGTGTCTTCGGCTGACTGCGAGCGTGGGTTTAGACGCTCTGTCTCACTGGGTAGGAGACATTCAGTCAAGTTGTCCTAGAAGGACTTGGGTTAGTCCGTGGGAGGTAGATGATGTTCAGGTGTGAGCGGTGCGGAAGCAGCTACAGCGCCATGCATGCAATGGCGATCGAGAATTGCCCTCGCTGCCAAGTAAGGGATCGAGTCACGTCGCAACTCGCCTTCAAGCCCTTTGACTTCCCGGCAGGCGAGGGAACGAAACCCCGCAGCGTGGCGCTTACCGTGGCTTCAGAACAAGCAGGCAGAGATCGTCCTGGATCGGCTTCTCCGCCCAGGCAAGAATCGCTCGCTCGACCTGGCTGACGATCTCGGCTGCCGGCAGCTTCGTCAACGGCGCCAGCAGCCTCGAGAGGCCCTCGAGGCCGAGCAGCTCGCCGCCCTGTCGCACGTCGGTCGCGCCATCGGTGTAGATCAGCACACCGTCGCCGCTCGGCAGCGCGGTCTCGCCGTTGCGCAACGCCAGCTCCGCTTCCGCGCCGAGCAGGAAGGTCGAGCCCTCCAGGGTGAGCTGGTCGAGCCCGGGTAGTCGCAGGGGCGGCGGGTGGCCCGCGATCGCCCAGGAAAGCTGCTTGTCGTGCAGTCGCAGGCAGACCGCGCTGACCAACTCGCGCTCCGCAGCGGGGCGTTCGAACAGCGCCGCATTGGCGAGCGTGAGCAACTCGGCCGGGTCGCTGGTACCGGCGGCGAGGGCAGCGAAACGCGCCCGCACGAAGGTCGCCAGCTGCGCCGCCGCGGGGCCATGACCAACGACGTCACCGACAATCGCGATCGCAGAGCCATCGCGGCCGTTGGTGAGCAGGTAGAAGTCACCGGAGACACCAAGCTCGGAGGGGACGAAGGCGGCGGCGGAGTCAACTCCCGGAAGCTGGGGGAGCGCCACCGGAGTCAGCGCCGCGCGAATTGCCTCCAGTTCCTCAGCGGAGTGCTCGAGCACCAGCTGGCGCTCGTGCAGCAGCGCCACCAGCGTCGCGACGCCGATCAGAGCGAGCATTCGCACGGCAAGGGCGAGGCCGAACTGGTGCACTGGTTCAATCAGCGCGCCGGTGCAGAAGAGCACACCGCAGCCGAGGACGGCGATCGCCCCCGCGCGCCGGCCGAACCACCAGGTCGCCATCGCGACCGGGATCGCGTAGAAGAAGGCGATCCCAACGTTGGACGGCCCCGGCGCGAGCAGCCAGATGACAAAGACCAGCAGGGCCGCCGCGCAGATGCCGGCAACGCGAGCGCTATTCGAAGCGTTTCCCTGCACTGGCGGCGACCATATAGGAGGCCCGGTCCCGGGCGAGATGGGGGCCGCGGCGGTTAGCCGAAGCGTTGGCGTAGGGGCTGGAAGGCTTTCCACCAGCCGTCGTCAAGCACTGCTTGCTCGACCCGCTCGATTACCACGCCATCGTCGTCCTGCAGCTCGTAGCTGACCAATGGCGTCCGACCCCCTCGCTCGACCTTGAGGACGTGCGCAATCAGCACATATGGCGGGCAACTGAGCCAGCGCTCCCCGGGCCGGGGTATCGACTTCGTGTCGACCATGGCGCCCTACGTACCCATCTTCTGCAAAGGGAAACCAAATCCAAAATCACCCCGCCTGTCTGCCTACGCCGGCCGCTCATAAGTAAGGATCGAGACTCCATCGCCGACCGTTTTCGAGTCGACGAAGCGCAGCGGCTTCTTCTCGCTGACCTCGCCGAAGAGGCGCTTGCCCTCGCCGAGCACGACCGGGAAGACCATCAGGCGCAGCTCGTCGACGAGATCACGCTCGAGCAGGCCCTGAACCAGCTGCGCACTGCCGGCGACGAGGATCACGCCGTCGATCTCGCGATGCAGCCTCGCCACCTCGTCGGCCAGCTCGCCGCTGAGGATCGTCGAGTTCTCCCAGCTCGCCTCCTGCAGGGTCGAGGAGACGACGTACTTCGGCATCGAGTTCATCTTTGCGGCGAAGCCGCCGGGATCTTCCCGCTCGGGCCAGGCGGCGGCGAAGCCTTCGTAGGTGACCCGGCCGAGCAGCTGTGCCTCAGCCTCGAACAGCTCGTCGAGCTTGAACTTGTTGCCCTCCTCGCCGCGGTCGATCTCGAGGGCCCAGCCGCCATGCCTGTGGTCCTCCGATCCGCCGGGGTCCTCGACCACGCCGTCGAGGGATATGAACTCGGTTACGACGATCTTGCCCATCTGTTTCTCCTTTGCCGTTGTTGAGCTTCTACCCCTACGACGAACGGGCAGTCGCGGGATCGACACCCACCCCCCGCTATGCTTTTCGCGCTCGAGTGCCCTGGCGGCGCCGAGTATCAGCCAGGCACGGGTGTCTCCAGGCCCGCCGTGCAGGGTGCGACAGATCACGAAGCCAGGGCAAACGGCTCATCCACAGGAGCCGTCGCTTGGATCGTCCCAACCCTCCAGAAAGCCCCGCCGGCAGCGGGGCACTCGTCTCGCAGCTATCGCGCGAGATCGTCCAGCTGCACGCGCGGCTCTACGGCCGCGGCCCGACCAAGGCGCGCAGCTACCTGCAGGGCGATTACGCGGTCTGCATCCTCGAGGAGATCTTCACCACGGCCGAGCGGACGCTGATCGGGGCCGGTTCCAGCGAGCACGTGCGCGAGACCCGCAAGAAGTTCCAGGAAGCGGTCAAGGACGAGTTCATCGCCGTGGTCGAGCGGATAACCGGCCGCAGCGTGCGGGTCTTCCTCAGTCAGGTCGACATCGAGGCCAACCTCGCCCTCGAGTTCTTCATCTTCAACGAGCCGAAGAGCGACTAGGCCGGCGCCGGCTCGCCGAGCATGAAGACCTCGATCGCCACGTCGGGGTCGACGTGGACGACGCTGAGAAAAGCCTCGACCGGGCGCTGCATGATCGCTTCGACGCTGGCCTTGTACTCGTCTTGCAGCGCTTCCTGGTGCAGGGTGCGGGTGCGGCGAACGTGCTCGGCCTGGCCGGCGCCAATCAGCGTCCGCTCGACCGCGGTGTAGATGTCGCTGAGCACGCAGACCACCGTCTCGTCATTGACGAAGCTCCTCGCTGCGCCTGGGCCGCGGCCGAAGTACTCGCGATGCAGGGCGACCATCGCGTTGGAGAGCTCGACCAGAGCCTGGCCTCCCCTGGGTGTCTCTTTTGCGGTCATCGGCTCCTAGTCGGTTGCGGGTTCTATTTAGGAACGCTAGTTGAGATCAAGGGTCCCGGCGATTGCTGGGGTAGCTTTGTTCGGTGCGTTCGTCACATGCAGAGGGAGCCCCGGCCGGCATTCCAAGCGAAGATGAGATCTACCGGCTCGCCCAGGTGGTGCTGAGCACCCGGGACGCGGTCCTGAGCAAGGACCTCGACGGGATCGTCACCTCCTGGAACCCGGCGGCGGAACGCCTCTACGGTTACAGCGAGGCCGAGGCGGTCGGCGCTCATGTCTCCTTTCTGGTGCCGGCCGACCATAAGGGAGAGGAGCAGACGATCCTCGATCGCGTCTGCCGCGGCGAACCGCTCGAGACCTACGAAACCGAGCGGATCCGCAAGGACGGCGTCCGCATCGACGTCTCGCTGACGGTTTCCCCGATCGAGCATCCGCAGCGCGGCATCGTCGGCGCCTCGGTGATCGCCCGCGACATCACCGCCGAGGTGCGGCGGCGGCGTGCGCAGGAGTTCCTCCTCACCGCGACGCGCGGGCTCGATGCCTCACTCGACTTCAGCCGGACGGCGAGGACGATCGTTGACACGGCGGTGCCGGAGATAGCCGAGCTCTGCGTGCTCGACTTCATCCGTCGCGATGGCTGGATCGGCGACAGCGTCGTTGGCGCCACCAAACCAGAGGCCGGCGTGGTCTTGGAGGAAATCCGCAGGAGCACCCCACTGGACCCGCGCTGCGACCACCCGGTAGCGCAGGTGCTGCGCGCCGGGCGGCCGATGGTCTGGCGCGACCTCACCTCACCGAGCGTGATGAAGGACGTCGTTCAAAACGAGCAGCACCGCCGGCTGATCGAAGAAACCCACTACCAGTCCGCAGCCGTGGCACCGCTGGTCGCGCGCGGCTCGACCTTGGGCGCGATCTCCTTCCTCCACGCCAACCCCGACATGCGCTACGACGCCGACGACCTGGCGCTGCTCAGCGAGCTGGCCGACCGAGCGGCGATGGCGCTCGACAACGCCCGCCTCTACGAGGAGCGTGATCAGATCGCGCAGAACCTGCAGCGCGGACTGCGCCCGCCCGAGCCGCCCTACGTTCCCGGCCTCGACATCGCCGTCGTCTTCGACACCTTCGGCGACGGCATCGAGATCGGCGGTGACGTCTACGACGTCCTCCCCACCGAGGACGGCTGCTGGATCATGATCGGCGACGTCACCGGCAAGGGCAGCGTCGCCGCCGGCGTCTCGGTCGCCCTGCGCCACTCGATGCGCGGCTTGGCCCGGCAGATCGACGAGCCGGCGGAGCTGCTCGCGCAGCTCAACGAGATGCTGCTCGAGGGCCGCAGCCTCAACGATTTCGCCACCGCGCTGCTGCTGCGCCTGCGCCGCGACGGCGAGCGCTGGCGACTGACCCTGGCGGCGGCGGGACACCCGCCGGCGATCCACGTCACCAGCAAGGGACCGGTCCAGCTCGGCGGCGGCGCCGTGCTCGGTGCCTGGGCCGATGCGCCGATACCCAGCCACGAGGCCGTGCTGGGCGCGGGCGAGACCCTCGTCCTCGCCACCGACGGCTGGTTCGAGTCGGGTCCGCCGGAGACTCACCTGGGAGCGGAGGCGCTTGGCGAGCTCGCCAGCTCCTTCGCCGACCTCGAGCTGGGAGAGATGACCGAGTGCCTGCGCCAGGACGCGATCTCGCGCAGCGCCGGGCGACTGCGCGACGACCTCGTGCTCTTGGCGATCCGCCCGGGCTCCGAGTGAGCGTTCGCTGCTAGGTCGGCGGGTCGAGCTCGTCGAGCATCTCGAGCATCTTGCGGTGGTAGATCACCCCCGCGGTCAGAGCGAGCGCCGAGCGCCGCCACGCCTCCTCGTCGCCGACTTCCTCGAGATATCCCTGCAGCTCGGCCAGCTTCTCGCGATGGTAGGCGCGGCGGGGCTCCATGAACGCCACCGGATCAGCGCCGGCAAAGACTTTGAGCATCGTCTCGTCTCGCACCTGCGGCGGCGCCGCGGTCGTGTCCTGCGCCCAGGCTTCGAGTGCCGCCAGGCCCGCGTCGGTGAGTGAGTAAGTCTTGCGCCGCCGACCCCCCTCCTCCTGATGTACCGAGAGGTAGCCGCCCTCGGCCAGCCGCGCCGGCTCCTCGTAGGCCGTGGTGTGCGGGACGGGCCAGAAGTTCTCGATTGACTTGTCCATCGCCTGCTTGATCTCGTAAGGAGTCGCCTCGCCGAGCTGGTCGAGCAGAGCAAGCAGGGCGTAGGAGGTCGATGTGAGGCGGGTTAACTTGCGCTTCATGGTTCGGTGCGTATAGTTCGGGACGAACGATACAACGATCGGCCCGGGAGGCAGACATGCCCGACAGCAAGCAGAGCAATGGCAATCGATCGGACTACGACGCGGTGATCGTAGGTGCCAGCCTTGCCGGCTGCGCGACCGCCATTGCCCTCGGCCGCGGCGGCGCCAGCGTGGCGCTGGTCGAGAAGCAGCCCGACCCCGCTGCCTTCAAGCGCATGTGCTCCCACTTCATCCAGGCCTCGGCCGTACCGGCACTGGAACGCCTGGACCTGCTCGAACCGATCATGGAGAGGGGCGGGGTGCGCTCGCGGATGCGGGCCTGGACCCCGTGGGGCTGGATCGAAGCGCCGCCGTCGAGGGCCCGCGAGGCGGTCAACCTGCGGCGTGAGCTGCTCGACCCACTGCTGCGCGAGACGGCCGCCGCGACCCCCGGCGTCGAGCTGATGCTGGGGCGCACGGCGGACCGGCTCGTGGGCGAGGGCGAGACCGTCCGCGGCGTCGTCGTGCACGACCGCGAGGGCGAGGAAACGTCGCTGGGCGCCCGGCTGGTGGTCGGCGCCGACGGCCGCGACTCGCGCATCGCCGAGCTGGCCGCGGTGAAGACAAAGGTCTCGGCGCACGGGCGCTTCGCCTACGGCGCTTATTTCGACGGGCCGCCCGCGGTCGCGGACGGTGCCAGCACGGTCTGGATGCTGGACCCCCACTGGGCGGCCGCCTTCCCCACCGACAGCGGGCTCACCTTTTACGCGGCGATGCCGACCAAGGACCGTCTGCCCGAGTTCCGCCACGACCCGGAGGGAGCCCTGGTCTCCTTCGTCGGCGACATCCCCGAGGCGCCGCCGATCCGGGCCTCGCGCCTGGTCAGCCCGGTGCTGGGAAAGATCGAGATGCCGAACAAAGTGCGGGTACCGGTCGCGCCGGGCCTTGCCTTGGTGGGAGATGCCGCGATGGCGGTGGACCCACTCTTCGGGGTCGGCTGCGGTTGGGCCTTTCAGTCGGCCGGGTGGCTCACCGACAGCGTCGCACCGGCGCTGCGCGGCGAGGAGCCGCTGCAGACCGGCCTGGCGCGCTACCGGCGGCGGCACAGGCGCGGGCTGCGCGGCCACGCAACGCTGATCAACGAGTACGCGAGCGGCAGAAAGATGACCCCCGGGGAGCGCTTGATCTTCTCTGCCTCCGCACGCGATCGGCGCGTCGCCGAAGGCTTCGATGCATTCGGCACCCGTTGCATCGGCCCCAGCCGCGCCTTCGCCACGATGATCCCGCGGGCGATCGCGGTCAACGCGCGCCATGCGCTCGGCGCGCGCAGCCGCCCGGGCCCGGCCGCCGCGCAGGGCGACCGCAGCCCGAATCTCTCCTAACGCTCCTACTTGTGCGAGCTCTGGCTGACCTGGGTGGTCAGGCTGACTTTCGGTGCGCCGGAGCCGATCTTCGCCGCCCGCACCGCGAAGCGCAGCAGGCCCTTGTGCAGGTGGGAGACCTTGAGCACGGTGAAGGTCGAGCCAACCGTGCGCTCGACCTTCAGCTTGCCCGGTTTCTTGCCGGGTCGGCTGGCAATCGCGAGCAGGTGCCCTTTGTTGGTCAGTTTGAGGCCGGAGAGCTTGAACTTGTCGAGCGGGTTGGCCCAGGTGAGGGTGATCTGGATCGCCTTGGTCGCGGCACCGATCGCGACGCTGTGGACCTTGCTCTGACCTTTGGCGAGCAGATCGCTGAACTGCTGCGGCGGCGTCTGGCAGGTCAGCGCCGCCTCGATCGTGTTCATCACCGCCTGCAGCTGGGCTGAGTCGTCGAGCGGGAAGTAGCGACCGCCGGTGTCGCCGGCGATCTTCTTCAGCCGCGCCTGGTCCTCACCGGCGGCAACGCCGCCGAAGCCGACCACGTAAGTGGGCACGCGGTGGACGAGGTGGGCTTCGTTGTAGGTGCCGACGATGTGGCCGCCGTCGGTGAGGAAGATGCGGGCGTCGGCACTCGGGTTGTCAGCGTCGGACTTGGCGAAGGCGCCGTTGTAGTCGGTGGCACCGTTGTCGGCGTGGATCACCGTGTCGAGTGCGGTGCGCATCGCCGCCGCGTTGGGACCGACGGGCTCCGGCGGGAAGACGGTGCTGGCCGGCGGCGGATCGTTTTCGAAGCCGCCGGAGCCGAACTCGACCGCACCCAGCTGGGTGCCGGCACCGAGCGTGCCGATCAGCAGGTTCATCGCCTGCACGCGCAGGCGGGAGGCGTCGGTGAATTCCATCGAGATCGAGTCATCGACGATCGCCTCGATGTTGGTCGCCTTGGTGCAGCTCGCGGCGCTGGCAATGGGCGCGGTAAGGAGCACGGCAAGTGCGGCTCCCAGAAATACCTTGACAACTCGGCTCATCTCCACCCTTCCACTACTTGAGGATTCCTGTTCACTCGCTACGCTGATGCTGCCGATGGTTGCAGCCCAAGGGGACATAGTCACGGTGATCACGCTCGGGCCGGAGGGAACATGTCACGAGCGGGCGGTGCAGCGCTACCTCGAGTTCCAGGGCGTCGACGAATATCGGATCGAGCTGATCACCGATTTCTTCGACGGCTTGGAGATGCTGCGCGAGACGCCGAACGGCTTCCTCGTCCAGTGCAGTGCCCATCCCAAGGTGCACGAGATCACCGAGAAGTACTGGACCGAGATCTTCGTCGTCGACACCTTCATCTACCCGACCAAGCACCTGGTCCTGCTCAGCCGCCGCGAGGTCGAGGTGCCGCGCTCGATCGGGATCGTGCCGGCGACCAAGGGCTACGTCGACCTCTCCCAGTGGGAGGAGGTGATCGACGTCGTCTCCAAGCCGGTGGTCGGCGAGGGCCTGCTGCGCGGCGACTACGACTCCGGCCTCACCCACATGGAGCACGTCACCGAGCACGCGGAGGAGCTGCGGCTCGATCTCGACATCGGTGAAATCGACACCACCTGGGTCGTCTACGGCCACGAGAAGCGCTTCCAGGGCGAGCTGATCGGGATCCCGTCGGCGCAGCTCTTCGAGCGGGCCGGGGCCAACGTGACCAAGGTCCCGCCGGTTCACGTCTAGCACGCGTTACCATCGCGCCCGACGCTGGCGCACCTCGCAGGGGCCCGCCCCGGTGTCGGCATCTAACGACGGATGCGGTGGCGCTGTTGTGGCTGCGACCTGACCCGTCGGCAATTACACCTGGAGTCGGAGCATGTCCCGCCATGCCGATGAGGCCACCGTCAGGCGCTGGTTCGACGCCTTCAACTCTCGCAACCTCGAAGCAATGCTCGATTGCATGGACGCCCGCGTCGATTTTCGCCCCCTGAGGTTGGGGGGGATCGACGCCGTCTATCACTGCCACGTCGGCGTCCGCGACTGGTTTGCGGCGATGTCCGAGATGGAACACCGTCACCAGATCGTGCTCTCGAAAGTGCACACCTCCAGCCGCGGTGAGGTGATCGCCGCCGGCGCGTTATCAGCGGAGCACGGCGCCCCCTCTTCATTCTGGGCCGTGGAGCAGCTCAAAGGCGGCCTGATCGTCTCCGCCCGTCATCTCCTCAGCGAACGGTTCCACCTGCGATGAGCGGTGAACGCGCCGAGCCGGCGGCGGAGCAGCTGAGCGGCGGCGAGTTGAACGCCGCCATCACCCGCGAGGTGGTCCGCATCCACACGGCGGCGATCGGCCGCGGGCCAAAGAAGTCCTACTCCTTCCACAACGGCGACACCCTGGTCACGGTCCTGCTCGAGGTGCTGACCCGGGCCGAGCAGAACCTCGTCGCTTACGACGAGGGCGAGGCGGTCCTCGCCATGCGCCAGCTCTCGCAGCGGGCGATGGCGGCGGAGATGAAAGCCGCGGTCGCCCGCCTCACCGGCCGCAAGGTCCTCGCCTTCATGTCCGACAACCACCTCGACCCCGACATGGCGGTTCAGGTCTTCATCCTCGAGCCGGCGCTGACCTAGACAGCCGTCGCCACGACCTACGCGGTGGCACGCCGGAGCAGGTCGCGCAGGGTGCGCTGGTCGGCCGCCGAGAGGCCCTTCAGCCAGGCGGGTGGCTTACGCGCCTCGCGCATCAGCCGGGCTCGCAGGCGGCGGCCCTCCGCGGTGAGCGCAATCAGCTTGACCCGGCGATCGCCGGGTGACGATTTTCTTTCGGCGAGGCCGCGGGTTTCGAGCCCGTCGACGATCCCGGTCACATTGGAGTTGTCGCAGCGCAGGTAGGTGGCGATCTCGCTCATCGTCCGCGGCTCGTCGAGGACGCGCAGGGCGCCGAGGGTGGCAGGACGCAAGCCCAGCTCTTGGGCGATCGCCAGGAAGGGCGGCGGGTAGACAAGCGAAGCAAGTAGGTCCCATGCCTCACTGGCGGTGGAACCGGCCGCGGCCGGGGGCTTGCCCTTCTTCTCCGTCGTCTTGCTCATACCTTATCAAATACATTCTAGTATCAATATTTGACAACGTCAACTATCTCTGTATCGTCCACGATCGCGTTCAATGGGAATCGACAGTCTGGAGTGACGATGGCGACCGAACGGCAAGAGGGCATCGAAGTCGAAGCGCTCGTGCGCGAGTTCAAGAACGGACCGCGGGCGGTCGACGGGATCGACCTGCGGGTCGAGGCCGGTGAGATCTACGGCTTCCTCGGCCCCAACGGCGCCGGCAAGTCAACCACGGTGCTGATGCTGACCACGCTGCTGCCGCCGACCGAGGGCACGGCGCGGGTGGCGGGCTTCGACATCGTCAAGCAGGGGCCGCAGGTGCGCTCCTCGATCGGCGCGGCGCTGCAGGAGGCGGCGCTCGATCCGCTGCTCACCGGTCGCGAGCACATGCGCCTGCAGACCGCCCTGCACGGGATCGGCAAGCCCGAGCGCGAAACCCGCGGGCAGGAACTGCTCGAGCGGGTCGGCCTTGCCGAAGCGGCGGACCGCAAGGTCGGCGGCTACTCGGGCGGGATGAAGCGGCGCCTGGACCTGGCGCTGGCGCTCGCCCACGGGCCGAGCATTCTCTTCCTCGACGAGCCGACGACCGGACTCGACATCCAGAGCCGCACCGCCCTCTGGGACGAGGTGGCGCGCTTGGCCGCCGACGAGGGCGTGACCGTCTTCCTCACCACCCAGTACCTGGAGGAGGCCGACGCGCTGGCGGGCCGGGTCGGGATCATCGACCACGGCCACATCGTCGCCGAGGGCACGCCGGCCGAGCTCAAGGCCGAGATCGGCCGCCCAACCGTGGAAGCGGTGCCGCAGGAGCCCGCCGAGCGCGAGCGCCTGGCGAGCGTGCTGGAGCGCTTCGGCGAGCGCGCGGGCTCGGGGCCGCGGGCGGCGGCGGCGCGCCTGGGCGGCGGCGAGGCGCAGCTGGCCGAGGTCGTGCGGGCGCTCGACTCAGAAGGGATCGCGATCGAGCAACTGCAGCTGCACGCGCCCTCACTGGATGACGTCTTCCTGGCAAAGACGGGGCGCTCGCTCGAGGGCGCCGGCGATGAGGCCGAGGAGCCTGAGGCCGAGGCGGTCGGGGCGGCATGAGCAGCGGGCTGCGCACCCAGGTCGGTCAGCTGGCGCGGCGCTCGACGCTGCGCACCCTGCGCCAGCCGGCGCAGATCGTCCCCGCCCTGGTCTTCCCGCTCTTCCTGCTCGCGGTCAACTCGGGTGGGCTGAAAGACACGACCAGCCTGCCCGGCTTCCCCACCGACTCCTACCTCACCTTCGCCCTCGCCGTGCCCTTCGTGCAGGGGGCGCTCTTCTCGGTGATGAACACAGGCACCGACCTCGCCCGTGACATCGAGACCGGCTTCCTCAACCGCCTGGCGCTGACCCCGCTGCGCGGCGCGGCCCTGCTCGGCGGCCTGCTCGCCGGCACCGTGCTGCTCGGCCTCGTGCAGGCGGTGACCTACCTGAGCGTGGGTCTGATCGCCGGGGCCGAACTGGTCACCGGCGTCGGCGGCGCCCTGACGATCGTCGCGCTCTCGGTCTCGGTCACGGTCGCCTTCGGCTCGATCGGGCTCTTCGCCGCCCTGCGCACCGGCTCGGGCGAGGCGGTGCAAAGCCTCTTCCCGGTCTTCTTCGTCTTCCTCTTCCTCTCCGCAATGGCGCTGCCGCTGGAACTGCTGCAGACGCAGTGGTTCCACGACGTCGCCTCCGCCAACCCGGTCACCTATCTGCTCGAGGCCTTCCGCTCGCTGCTCTTCGAAGGCTGGGACGCGGGTGCGCTGGCGCTCGGCTTCGGCATCGCCGCCGCGGTGCTGATCATCGGCATGCTGGCGGCGAACAGCGCGATGAAGACGCGGCTGGTGCGGACATGAGCGGAAGCGAGCGCGGCACGGCCAGCTTCGGCGCGATCGCGCGCGCGGTCGCCTGGCGCAGCATCCACAACTTCCTCAGCAACCCGGCCTTCCTGGCGCCGGCGATCGTCTTCCCGCTCTTCTTCTTCGTCGCCTTCGCCGGCGGCCTCTCGGCGGTCGGCAACGTGCCCGGCTTCGACTTCCCCAGCGGCTACACCGCCTTCCAGTTCGTCTTCGTGCTGCTGCAGTCGGCCGCCTTCGGCGGCGTCTTCACCGGCTTCGGCATCGCTCGCGACTTCGAGATCGGCTTCGCCAACCGCTACCTGCTCGCCGCCAGCAACCGCAGCGGCATCGTCGCCGGCTACGCGATCGCTGCCCTGACCAGAGCGGCGATCACCTGGACCGTGCTGACCACGATCGCCCTGATCGCCGGGATGGAGGTTGGCGGCGGCGGGGTCGAACTGTTCGGCCTCTACGGGCTGGCGATCCTGACCAACCTCACCGCGACGCTGTGGGCGGCGGGCGTGGCGATGCGGGTGCGCTCGATCCAGGGCGGCCCACTGATGCAGTTCCCCGTCTTCCTGATCCTCTTCCTCGCCCCCGTCTACGTGCCGCTCAGCCTGCTCAGCGGCTGGATCCACGCCGTCGCCTCGGTCAACCCGGTGACCGCGCTGCTCGAGGCCGGCCGCGGCTTCATCTCCGGCGAACCGGTCATCGTCGCCCTCGCCTTCGCGATCGCCTTCACCCTCCCAATCCTCTTCGCCCTCTGGGCCCGCGGCGGCCTCAAGCGAGCCGAAGCCGCGGGCTGATCACCGAGTCCGTCTCAGCCCGCATATATCGGGGTCCAGGACGAACTCGCGGAGGCCGTTAGTAGGCAGTGTTGCGGGAGCGGGGTCGGGGGAACGCCTTGTAGCGCTGGGCGCGGCCTCGGTTCCAGAGGAGGCCGTCGATCTCGGCGGGGGTGAGGGGCGCGGCGGCGGCGAGTTGCTCGATCGCGTGGACGGCGCAGGCGCGCAGCTCGACCTCCTCGGCGGAGCCGTGCTCGAGCAGGTCGCCGGCTTCGATTTTCTCCTCCAGGGCCGGATCAAGCTGCAGTACGCCGTCGACCCTGAGCACGTGGGGGACGAGGTTGTCGGCAAAGGCGGTGAGCCGGTCGAGGTCGCGCAGCTCGGCGAGCCCCATGCGGGCGACGTCGGCGGCCGCTATCTGGGCGCGCTTGAAGAAGGGGATCGGGCGACCCTCGTATGTGGAGGTGTCGGCGAAGGCCTCCCACTCGGCGAGCACTCCCGCGAGCGCCGGTGCGGAGCCGTTCGCGGCCTCGACCACGGCCTCAAAGCGACCGCCGTGCTCAGCTCCAACGCGCTCGCCGACGTCGTTGAGCGCCGCCGCGTAGTGAGCCATCAGCGGGTGCTCAGCCTCCTGGCCCACGACAGTGGCGATGTCAGCCGCTCGCAGCTCGGTCAGCTCGGCGGCCGACCACGGCCCGCTCTCGCGAAAGCGCTCGGTCAGCCCCGCCGCGATCGTGAAGTAGCCGCTGTGGCCCGGGCGCTTGCAGATCGTCGGCCACCAGCCGGAGCCGAAGTTGATCGCGTCGAGGCAGAGGACGAACGCGATGCGGGCCTCGCGGTCCCCATCGACGAGCTCGGTCGCCGGATCGGGCGCGGGCAACTCCGCTTTGTCGGGCAGACCCGCTGCGTAGGGCGCCAGAGCTTTCTGCTCGATCCGCACCGAGCGCGCCCGGCCCGCGACCCACTCGCAGGCAGAGCGCACCCGATCGGAGATGAATTCGGACGCCTCGGGCATCCGCGGAGCTTTCCAGCCCTAGCGCAGCGTGCGCTTGTAGGCGAGGCCAACCCGGCCGCCACGACGCCGCTGGTTCTTCGGGCGCACGCGGTGCTTGCGGGGCTTGGCGGTTGCAGGGGCGGCGGGGCCCGGGCCCGACGCGTCGGCAATCGGTTCGGGCTCGAGCCCGACGCCGGTCAGCGTGATCTGCACTCCGCCGTCACCGTCGCCGACCAGGAAGAGGCGGGCCGTCTTGGCGCCGGTGCTGATCGGTTCGAAGCTGACTTGGAGGTTGCAGGTCGCAGCCGGGCTGAGCGGGAAGCCGGTGCAGTTCTCGTCGAGCAGGTGGAAGCTGCCAACGGCACCGCCGGAGATCACGGCGATGAAGGCGCCCCCCGGCATGTTGCCCTCGTTGGTGACGTCGATCGTCTTGACCACGCCGCCCGAGTCAACCGGCACTGAGCCGAAGTTGGTCGGGTTGGAGGCGGCGGTGAGCGCGGGGCGGCCGCCTTCGCCGCTGAGCGCGGCGGTGAAGCTGGTGCCGGAATCGGATTCGGCGCGCAGCTGGGCCGCGAAGGGCACGGCGTCGTAGGGACCGAAGTTGACCTGGACCAAGCAGGTTTCATTGGGTTCGAGGGGGTGGCCGAAGCAGTCGCTGTTGCCGGTCCAGAAGGCACCCGAGCCCGAGCCGACGACGTTGATCGAGTAGATCGGCGCCGAGACGCTGCCGACGTTGCGCAGCTGGAAGTTGGTCTGACCGCTGGAGCGGTTGGCTTCGAGCAGGCCAAAGTCATAGCTGCCGGGTTCGAAGGCGAGCTGCGGCTCTTCACCCGGCCCGGGTGCGGCCATGCCGGTGGCCGGAATCGCTGCCAACAGCGCGCAGATGGCGACTACGAGGGTTGTCGCGGAGGCGCGCCGCGCTGACTTGGACTTGCTTCGGAGTGAGAACATGGACGCTTCATCGACCGCGGCGCTCGTCTATTTGACGATGCGAAAGAAATTTCACTCAAGGACGTGTACATGGCGACGATCACGCAGGCCGAGTCAGAGCAGGTCGAGAAAGCAAACGCATCAGGGCGGACTCCCGTCGTCTTCGTCCACGGCCTCTGGCTGCTGCCGAGCAGCTGGCAGAACTGGATCGATCTCTTCGAGGAGGCCGGCTTCGCCGCGGTGGCACCGGGCTGGCCCGGTGACCCGGAGAGCGTCGAGGCTGCGCGCGCCAACCCGCAGGCCCTCGCCGGCGTCGGCGTGGTCGCGGTTGCCGACCACTTCGCCGCGGCGATCGGCAAGCTCGAGAAGAAGCCGGCGATCATCGGCCACTCCTTCGGCGGCTTGATCACCCAGATCCTCGCCGGGCGGGGCCTCTCGATCGCCTCGGTCGCGATCGATCCGGCGCCGTTCAAAGGCGTGCTGCCACTGCCGGTCCCGGCCCTGCGCACGGCGTTGCCGGCACTGCGCAATCCGCTCAACAAGGGACGCGCCCTGACCCTCACGTTTGGGCAGTTCCGCTACAGCTGGGCCAACGCGATCCCCGAGGACGAGGCGCGGGCCCTGTATGAGACCTACCACGTCGCCGCGCCCGCCAAGCCGCTCTTCCAGGCGGCGATGGCGAACTTCAACCCCTCTGCCGAGACCAAGGCCGACACCAAGAATCCCGAGCGCGGGCCGCTCCTGGTCTTCACCGGCGAGGACGACCACGCCGTGCCGCCGGCGATGAGCAAGGCCGCCTTCAAGCAGCAGAAGAACCACAACCCGGGCGTTACCGAGCACATCGAGATGCCCCACCGCGGTCACACGCTGACGATCGACCACGGCTGGCGCGAGGTCGCCGAGAACGCGCTCGCCTTCGTCAAGCGCTTCGGAGATTGACCACACTGGAGGTGGGTCAATGTCGGATGGGCTGACTGAGCGGGTCCGCGCCTGGCAGGGGCGCGGGCAGAGTGAGGAGTTCCGCGGCTACTCGATCCACACCTTCCGCCAGGAGGGGGAGGGACCGTTGCTGCTGCTCCTGCACGGCTTCCCCTCCAGCTCCTACGACTGGCGACTGCTGTTTGAAGAGCTGCCGGGGCGCAACGTGCTCGCCTTCGACTTCCTCGGCTTCGGCCTCTCGGCGAAGCCGCGCGAGCACGACTACAGCCTCTTCTGGCAGGCCGACCTGACCGAGGAGCTGGTGCGGCGACACGGTGGCGGGCGCCCCGTCTTCATCGTCGCCCACGACATGGGCACCTCGGTCGCCAACGAGCTGATGGCCCGCGACCTCGAGGGCAAGCTGGCGATGGAGATCGCCGGGATCCTGCTCTTCAACGGCAGCATGGTGCTCGAAGTCGCCAGCCCGACCCCGGCGCAGAAGGCGCTGCGCAGCCGCCTCGGGCCGCTCGTCGCCCGCCTCTCCAGCGAGCGCTTCTTCCGCCACCAGTTCGGCTCGGTCTTCTCCGCCGCGCACCCGCTCAGCGAGGCGGAGGCCGAAGACCAGTGGGCGCTGATCTGCCACAGCGGCGGCCGCACCCTCGGCCACCGGCTGATCTCCTACATGGACCAGCGCGAAGCCCACGCCGAGCGCTGGCACGGCGCGATCCGCGAGTGGCCCGGTGCGCTCAGCCTCGCCTGGGGACTGCAGGACCCGGTGGCGACGACCAGCGTGCTGGCGGCGCTGCGCAAGCTGCGGCCCGAGGTGCCCGTGAGCGAGCTGCCCGAGCTCGCTCACTACCCGCAGATCGAAGACCCGCAGGGCTTGGCACAGGCGCTCGCAGCTACGTCAACCTGAGGGGCCTGTCGATCTGAGCCCCAGCCGTTCGTCGTTAGGGTGAGAGCGGCCAAACGGCGCTGCTCATGAGACAGGAGGAACCGAGATGCAGTTCATGCTTGCCCTGATTTCCGAGGAGCGCAGCTGGGAGGACGTCACCCCCGACGAGGTGAAGCAGAACCTCGCCGAGATGGGTGAATTCAACGCCGAGCTGACCGAGGCCGGGGCGATGGTCACCGGCGCCGGGCTGCAGGAGCGCGCCACCGGCACCACCCTCCACTACGGCGACGGCGAGCCGCTGGTCACCGACGGCCCCTTTGCCGAGACCAAGGAGCAGCTGGCCGGCTTCTGGATGATCGAGGTCGAGAACCTCGACGAGGCGCTCGCCTGGGCGAAGAGGATCCCGCTGCGCAGCGGTCACGTCGAAATCCGCCCGCTGGTCGCCGACGGCGCGGAACTGCTGGAGAAGGCGGAGCGCTCGTAGCCGCGGCTCGCGACAGCGTCGCCGCCCGCGCCTTCCGCGAGGAGTCGGGGCGTGCGGTGGCGACGCTGATCCGCGTCACCGGCGATTTCGACCTTGCCGAAGAGGTGGTGCAGGAGGCCTTCGTCGTCGCCCTCGAGCGCTGGCCGCACGAGGGGGTGCCAGATAACCCGGGGGCCTGGATCACCCAGGTGGCGCGCAACCGGGCGATCGACCGGATCCGCCGCGAGGGCGTGCTGCGCGACAAGGTCGCGGCGCTGGAGCGACTGGAAGCACTGCACGCCGAACCGGAGGCGACGCCCGGGGAGCAACTGGGCGAGATCGAGGACGACCGCCTGCGGCTGATCTTCACCTGCTGCCACCCGGCGCTGGGCGCCGAGGCGCGGGTGGCGCTGACCCTGCGCAGCCTCGGCGGCCTCAGCACCGGCGAGATCGCCCGCGCCTTCCTCAGCAGCGAGAGCGCGATGGCGCAGCGGATCGTTCGCGCCAAGCGCAAGATCGCCGCCAACAACATCCCCTACGAGGTGCCGGTGGTCGAGCAGATGCCGGAGCGGCTGCCGGCCGTGCTGGCGACGCTCTACCTCGTCTTCAACGAGGGCTACCTCGCCGCCTCCGGCGAGGAGCTGGTCCGCACCGAGCTCAGCGGCGAAGCGATCCGCCTCGCCCACATCCTCGTCGCGATGCTGCCGCGCGAGCCCGAGGCACGCGGCCTGCTGGCGCTGATGCTGCTCACCGACGCGCGGCGGCCGGCGCGGCTCGACGACCAGGGCGAGATCGTCCTGCTGGAAGAGCAGGACCGCTCGCTCTGGGACGCGGGGCGGATCGCCGAGGGCCTCGAGCTCTCCCGGCAGGCCGCGGTGGGCGGGCCCGGCCAGTACACGGTCCAGGCGCGGATCGCCGCCGTCCACGCGGAAGCCGCAACTGCTGGTGACACAGACTGGGACCGCATCGTGCGGCTCTACGAATGGCACGCGACGATCGCCCCGAGCCCGATCGTCGAGCTCAACCTGGCGGTTGCGATCGCGATGCGCGACGGGCCCGAGGCCGGCCTGGCGGCGATCGATGCGATCGAGGGTCTCGACGACTACCACCCCCTCCACGCCGCCCGCGCCGACCTATCGCGCCGGCTGGGCCGCGAGGCGGAGGCGGCGACCGCCTACGAGCGAGCCCTCGCCCTGGCGGCCAACCCGGTCGAGCGCCGCTTCCTCGAACGCCGTCTCGCCGAGCTCGCCTGACGCCACAGTCCGTTCCGGTGGAAGAGGATCAGGCCTCGGAGTAGGCCGGCTCGCTCTCGCCCGCCGGCTGCTGAGCGTGTTCGGCCATTTCCTCCGGCGAGGGCATCGGCACTTCGCGCAGGACGGTGACCGCGACCACCACAGCGATGCCGACGAGGATCGCGCCGATCACGTAGGCGAGGTGGTAGCCGGAGTTGAGCGCGGCCAGCTGGCCGGCGCCATCGGCGAGTTTGTTGTCGGTGCGCTGGGCCGCCAGCGTTGCCAGCACGGCGAGGCCGATCGCGCCGCCCACCTGCATGCTGGTGCTGACCACGCCGGAGGCGAGGCCCGAGTCCTCGGGCGTTGCTCCTGACATCGCCAGCGTCATCAGCGAGGGGAAGGCGGTGCCGACGCCGAAGCCGATCAGCAGCAGCGGCGCCAGCAGGTCGGTCAGGTAGTCGCCGTGAACCGGGGTGCGGGCGAAGAGCAGCAGGCCGATCCCGACCATGATCACGCCCGGGATCAGCGTCGTCCGCGGGCCGAAGCGCATGATCAGCTTTTCCGAGAAGCCGAGCGACATCGTCCCCATCACGACCGTCGTCGGCAGGAAGGCAAGGCCGACTTGGAGCGCGTCGTAGCCGAGCACCCGCTGCAGGTAAAGCGCACCGAGGAAGAACATGCCGAACATGCCCGCGACCAGGAACGCCTGGATCACGTTGGCCCCGACCACGTTGCGGTGGTGGAAGAGGCGCAGCGGCATCAACGGGTTCTCGATCCGCGCCTGGCGGATGATGAAGGCGGCGCCGAGGGCAAGCGAGACCGCCATCAGGATGAGGGTCTGAGCCGCGCCCCAGCCATGCTCGTTGACGCCGAGGATGGCGTAGACGCCAATCATCAGCGAGCTGGTGATCAGGGCGGCGCCGGGAATGTCAGCGCCGGCCTTGAAGCCGATGCCGGGCTTGTTCTCGACCAGGCGCAGGGCGCCGTAAGCGGTGGCGATGCCGATCGGCAGGTTGATGATGAAGATCCAGTGCCAGCTGATCGCCTGGGTCAGCGCGCCGCCCAAAAGCAGGCCGATTGAACCGCCGGCGGAGGCGACGAAGCCGTAGACGCCGATCGCTTTCGCCTGCTCACGCGGCTCGGGGAACATCGTCACGATCATTCCCAGGACCACGGCCGAGGAGAGCGCGCCGCCGACGCCGGCGAAGAAGCGGCCGGCGATCAGCATTGCCTGGTTCTCGGCCGCCGCGCAGAGCAGCGAGGCGGCGGTGAAGACGGCAAGGCCGACGAGGAACATCTTGCGCTGGCCAAGCAGGTCGCCGAGACGACCGGCGAGCAGCAGCAGGCCGCCGAAGGGGACCAGGTAGGCGTTGACGACCCAAGTGAGGTCGCTCTGGGAGAAGCCGAGGCTGTCCTGGATCGTCGGCAGAGCGACGTTGACGATCGTCACGTCGAGGACGATCATCAGCACCCCCGCGCAGAGGACGTAGAGGGCGAGCCAGCGGTTTGTGTCGTTCGTCTGCGTCATGTCGACCACCTTAGCAAGAGTTCAAAAAGACAACTACGTTGTTGCATATCCGCATTTCATCGTTGTAAACTTATCTGCATGGTTACCAAGCGCTCATACGGAGAGGCTTGTCGTTTCGCCTACGCCCTCGACGTAGTCGGCGAGCGTTGGGCCCTGCTGGTGGTCCGCGAACTGCTGCTCGGTCCGAAGCGCTTCACGGACCTGCGTGCCGGCCTGCCCCACGCTAGCTCGAACATCCTTTCCGAGCGCCTACGCGACCTCGAGCAGGGCGGCGTCATACAGCGTCGCAAATTGCCGCCGCCGGCGGCGTCCACGGTCTACGAGCTGACCGAGTGGGGGCGTGAGCTGGAGCCGGTCGTGACCAAGCTCGGCGCCTGGGGCGCCCGCTCGCCGATCTCGCCCGACTCGCAGGAGATCGGCCCCGACTCGATCGTCCTCGCCTTGCGTTCGCTCTTCGACCCGGAGGTCGCCGGGGAGTTGGACGCCGCCTATGAGCTGCGAATCGGCGAAGAGGCCTTTCACGTTGAGATCGCGAGCGGGGAAGTCAACCTCGGCCGCGGTAGCGCCGCGGACCCAGCCGCCAAGATCGCGGTCGTCGACGCTCCCACCTTCGGTGCCGTCCTCGGCGGCCAGCTCGCCCTCGACGAGGCCATCGCTTCGGGCGTCGCCCAGATCGAAGGCTCCAAGCAGGCCGCCAAGCGCTTCTTGCGCCTCTTCCCGATGCCGGAGCCGTGCCAATGTTCACCGGCGTCCCCAGCTGTGGGCGCCGGGAGCCACAGCGCGTAGCTCAGCAACAGCGCGCTCGCGCATCTGGCGATGAGGGGCGCCGCGTTGACGGGACGGCATGGGCGAGGTCACGAGGCGCTGACCCTTTGTCGCTTCGCCGTCACGCCCGCGCCGGGCCGAAGCCTTCGGGATGCTCAGCTCGACCACTTCCGAAACAACGACGTTGGTGACGCCTTCGTAGCGCTCGAGCCTGCCCCGCGCGCGCACCAGGGGCGCGGCGCGGACGGCGGCGCGGCAGCGCTCGTAGATGGGCGGCGGCACGACCAAGTTGACGGTGCCCAGCTCGTCCTCGAGCAGCATGAAGACGATGCCGTTGGCGGTCCCGGGGCGCTGGCGGGCGACGACCATGCCGGCCACCTCGACCGGGTCGCCGTTCTCGGCCCGCTCCAGACCGGCGCTGCTGAGGATCTCGGCCTCGAGGTCCTCGCGCATCAGCCCCATCGGGTGCTCGTCGAGGGTGACCCCGATCGAGCGGTAGTCGGCGATCACCCGCTGCCACTCGTCGAGCGGCTCCAGCTCGGGTGCCCGCGGCGGTTCCAGCGGCAGCGCCATCTGCACGTCGGAGCCGTGGCGAACCCCGGTGCCGGCGCCACCCGCTTCCCACAGCGCCTCCCTCCTGCCGCTGCCGGCGACCGGGATCCAGGCGCCTTCCTCGCCGACCAGGTCGTCGAGGGCACCGGCCCAGGCGAGGCGCTCGAGGCCGTCGCGGCCCGCCCCCGAGCGCGAGGCGAGGTCGGCGATCCCGGCGTAGTCGCCGCTGCGCTCGCGGCCGGCGACCAGGCTCTGCATCTCCTCTCCGCGCACGCCCTTGACGTAGCCGAGGCCGATCCGCACCGTCAGCTCTCCTTCGATCCGCTCGACGTGGCAGAGCACGCGGCTGCGGTTGGCGTCGGGCCCGGCCAGGCTCACTCCCCGCCGCTGTGCCTCGTGGACCAGCGCGTCGGGCGGGTAGAAGCCCATCGGCTGCTCGTTGAGCAGGGCGCAGAGGAACTCCTGCGGGCGGTGGACCCGCAGCCAGGCCGACTGGTAGGCGAGCAGGCCGAAGGCGGCCGAGTGCGCCTTGGGGAAGCCGAAGCCGGAGAAGCCCTGGATCTGGCCCCAGACCTTCTCCGCCACCTCCTGGGGCACTTTGTTGACCTCGACGGCGCCGGCGATGAAGTCCTCGTGGTGCTTGCGGATCGCCGCCTCGGAGCGCTTGCGGCTCATCGCTCGCCGCAGCGAGTCGGCCTGGGCGGCGCTGAAGCCGGCCAGCGCAATCGCCACTTCGATCACCTGCTCCTGGAAGACGATCGTGCCCAGGGTGTACTCGAGGGCGTCTTTCAGCAGCGGGTGCTCGTAGGGGATCTCGAAGCTCTCGGGATCCTCGCGGCGGCGCTTCAGTCGCTCTATATATGGGTGGACGGCGCCGCCCTGGATCGGCCCGGGGCGGACCAGCGCCACCTGCACGGTGAGGTCGTCGAGGTTTTCCGGCCGGGTGCGCGGCAGCATCGACATCTGGGCACGGCTCTCGATCTGGAAGACGCCGGTCGTCTCGGCGGCCTGGATCGAGCGGTAGGTCGCCGGGTCGTCGAAGGGGATGCGAGAGAGGTCGAGCGACTCCCCCCGCGTCTCCCCCACTTCCTCGACGCAGCGCTCGACCGCGGAGAGCATCCCGAGGCCGAGCAGGTCGATCTTGAGGAAACCGGCGTCGTTGCATGAGTCCTTGTCCCACTGGACGATCTGGCGCCCCTCCATCGCCGCTGGCACGACTGGGCAGACGTCGATCAGCGGCCGGGTCGAGATCACCATCCCGCCCGGGTGCTGGGAGACGTGGCGGGGCAGGCCCATCGCCTCCGGGCAGAGCTCGAGCAGCTTCTGCCAGCGCGGCGTTGCCGCCCGCTCCCGCCCGATCGCGGCGACGACGTCCTTCTCGATGTCCCCCTTGCGCTCGTGGAAGCCGACCATCCCCGCCACCTTGTCGATCTCCTTCTGCGGCAGCCCCAGCGCCTTGCCGAGGTCGCGCACGGCGCCGCGCGGGCGGTAGGTGGGGAAGGCGGCGACCAGGGCCGAGTGCTCGGCCCCGTAGCGCTCGTGCACCCGCGGAATCAGCACCTCGCGGATGTCGCGGGGGAAGTCGAGGTCGATGTCGGGCATCGTCGCCACCTCCTGCTTGCCGACCTCCTCGTTGAGGAAGCGGCTGGAGTTGAGGTCGTTGGCGACGGGATCGATGTGGGAGAGGCCGGTGAGGAAGCAGACGATCGAGCTGACGCTGGAGCCGCGGCCGCGGCCGGGCGGCAGGATCGAGCGGGCCGAGCCGCGGCCGCGCACCTCCGCGGCGACCTCGCGGGCGAGCACGAGCAGGTCGTGGTGGAGGAGGAAGAAGCCGGAGAGGCCGAGGGCGCGGATCGTCTTCAGCTCTTCCTCCAGCTTGCTTTCCGCGACCAGCCGGTGGGGGGAGCCCTCGTAGCGCTCGGCAAGCAGCACCCGGCAGAGCTCGGCCAGTTTGCGGTCAACCCCCAGCTCCTCTTCGCGCGGGTAGCGGTAGCCGAGCTCGCGGCTGAGGTCGAACTCGAGCCGCTCGGCAACCCGCAGGGTCTCGGCGACGGCGTCGGGGTGCTCGGCGAAGCGCGTCGCCATCGCCTGCGGCGAGGACAGCGCCGAGCTCGAGTTCCCCCGTCGCAGCGACTCCGACTCCTCCAGCGTCATCCCCTGCCGGATCGAGACGAGGGCGTCCTGCAGCTGGGCGCGGTGCTTGGCGTGCGAGTGGACGTTGCCGGTGGCGACGGTGGCGACCCCCAGCCGCTCGGCGAGCCCGGCGAGCCAGCGATTGCGGCTGCGGTCGCGCCGCCAGAAGGGCCGCTGCAGCTCGATCCGGAAGCGGTCGCGGCCGAAGGCCCCGAGCAGCCCACGGGCAGCCGCCGCTCCTCCGGCGGCGTCACCCTGATCCCAGGCGGCGACGAGCATCCCCGCGCCCGCACACCCAGAGAGGCAGACCAGCCCCTCGGCGTGCTCCTCGACCTGCTCGATGGTCACCGACGGCTGCCCAGCGCTCCGCTGCGCACCGTCGCGCGTGTGGGAGTGGGCGGCGGTGAGCAGGCGGCAGAGGTTGCGGTAGCCGGTCGTGTCTTCGGCGAGAAGGGTGAGGTGAGCGCTCCCCACCGTGATCTCGGCGCCGGTTATCGGCCGGACCGGGAGCCCCGCGCAGGCGTCGACAAGCTCCATCGATCCCCAAATCCCATCGTGATCGGTCAGGGCCATCGCCGAGTAGCCCAGCTCCGCCGCGGCCCCCGCCAGCTCGGCCGGGGTCGAGGCCCCGTCGAGGAAGGAGAAGGCCGAGTGGGCGTGCAGCTCAACGTATCCCTTCGATCCCCTCATCGTGAGCGAAATCCCCCTGGGAGGCACGCATAACGGTATTGCAAGTCTCTACAAAATAGTAGCTTTAGGCGGCGCAGAATGGTAGTGTTATCAGCATGGGAAAAGGTCGCTACCGAGAACGTGTCGTGGATGTGGAGCTGGACGAGCTGATCCGCTCGATCCCCGCCCTCGCCTTGGAGGGTGCAAAGGGGGTTGGCAAGACCGCGACCGCCGGACAGAGGGCAAGCAGCGTTCGTGAGCTCGACGATCCGGGGCAGCGGAGCCTTGCGCTGGCAGACCCCGCTCGGCTGCTCGAGGGCGCGCCATCCGTCCTCATCGATGAGTGGCAGCACGTACCGGAGGCCTGGGATCTCGTGCGGCGCGCGGTCGATGCCGGCGCCTCGCCCGGCAGCTTTCTCTTGACCGGCTCCTCGCGCCCGATCAAAGGCGGATCGCACTCCGGCGCCGGCCGCATCCTCAGTCTCCGCATGCGCCCCCTGGCCCTGGCCGAGCGCGGCCTCGCCACACCCACCGTCTCCCTCTCGAAGCTTCTGAAGGGAGGGCGGCCCAAGGTCTCCGGAGCATGCGCCAGCGGGCTGGAGGACTACGTGAACGAGATAGTCGCCTCTGGCTTTCCCGGCCTGCGGTCTCTTTCCGGCCGCGCCCTTCGCGGACAGCTGGACGGCTACCTGAGCCGAATCGTCGATCGTGACTTCGAGGAGCTGGGCCACCGCGTCCGTAGTCCGGCAACACTGCGTCGCTGGCTGACCGCCTATGCGGCAGCCTCCTCGACGGCAACCTCGTTCGAGAGGATTCGCGACGCCGCCACCGCCGGTCATGGAGACAAGCCGGCGAAGTCGACGACGATTCCCTACCGCGACGTCCTGGAACGACTGTGGATTCTCGATCCCGTGGAAGCGTGGTCGCCTTCCCGAAACCGGCTCTCCCGCCTTTCCTCGCCGCCCAAGCACCAACTCGCGGACCCGGCGCTCGCCGCCAGGCTGCTCGGCGTCGATGCGGACGCCCTGCTCGAAGACCGGACCGCCGGCCCGCCGATCCCCCGTGACGGAACCCTCCTTGGTGCTCTTTTCGAGTCGCTCGTGACGCTTTCGGCCCGCACCTATGCCCAGGCGGCAGAGGCCACGGTCAAGCACCTGCGCACAGCCAGTGGAGAGCGGGAGGTCGACCTGATCGCGGAGCGTGCCGACGGTCGCATCGTCGCGATCGAGGTCAAGCTCGCGCGCGACGTCGGCGATAACGAGACACGCCATCTGCGCTGGCTCGCCCAGCGGATCGGCGACGAGCTGCTCGACGCCGTGATCGTCACTACCGGCCCTGAGGCCTACAGGCGGCCGGATGGGATTGCCGTCGTTCCCGCCGCGCTCCTTGGTCCCTGAAAGCACAGGCTGCGCCGCTGCCACCGTCATCAGCCTCGCTGCCAGTACCAGCGCTTACTGACGATGCTGCGAAAGACGACCGTGTTGCGCCCATCGGTCAGCAGCAGCTCGAAGTAGTGGCGCCCAAGCGGGTGCGGCGTCCACCAGCGATCCTCAACCACCCACTCCTCCCGCACCGACTCGACCGCGATCCCGTCGACCGCGAGCGGCTTCCCCGCCGAATTGGCCTCGACCCTCGCCGGCCGCGGCACGTACAGCCGCCGCAAGCCGGGGGTCATCGGTCCGGGCTCGGGGTCAGCATCGCCCAGCGCTCGGGGAAGCGCGAGGCGGAGTCGAGCGGCACGATCGTCAGCAGCGAGTCGCCCCCCTGGGCGGCGCGGACCTCGCGGATCGCCTCGCCGAGGCGGCGGCGCCGGTGCTCGGAGCCGCGCAGCGAGAGCTCGAGCTGGTCGCCGACCGGCGGGCCGAGGCCGAGCGCCCGTAGGCGCAGGGCGGCGACCGGCCCCGGCAGCGTCTCCAGCCGCGGCATCAGCACCGCGCCGAGGGTCCGCGCCGAGGCGGTCGGCCGCCCCAGTCCCTGATCGACGCTCCAGCTGCCGCCGCCGCTCAGCACGGCGCCGAGGCGCAGCCCCAGCACCGTTCTCCCCTTGCGTTGCGGCGCCGCGAGCAGCCGGGCGACGAGCAGCTTCAGGGCGTGCTCGAGCTGGCCACCGGCGGCCCCTTCGGGCAGCTCGACCTGCTCGGCCAGCTCCTCGTGCGGCCGGCGCGGTCGCAGCGGCGCCTCTTCGCCGCGGGCGAGGTGCAGCGCCGCTAACCCGGCCGGGCCAAAGCGATCGGCGATGCTGGCCGGGGAGAGCGCCGCAAGGTCGCCCAGCGCCTCGATCCCCAGCCGCCGCATCGTCTCGATCAGGCTCCCCGCCTCGCGCGGCGGCAGCACAAGCCTGCCGGCAAGCGTCGAGACGGGGAGCGCTGCCAGGAAGTCGCCCGCGGCCGACGGCGGGACGATCGCCTCCCGCTGCGCGGCGGCGTGGGCGGCGAAGCGGGTGGGCGCAACCCCGATCCGCACCTCGATCTCCGCCGTTCGCCGCGCCGCTGCCAGCACCCCGGCGCTCTCGCCCCCATGGATCCCACGCAACCCATCGAGGGCGAAGAACGCCTCCCCGGCCCGCTCCGACTCGACCGCGGCGCCGATCCTCTCAAGTCGGCGCAGCAATCCCTCGGTCATCTCACCGGCCTCAACCGGGTCGGCGAGCGCGGGCTCAGGGATTAGGACGCAGGCAACCTCCATGCGAACGTATGTTCGTATGGAATCGCTCCCAGGTCAAGTAACTCTTTGGCTGCTCACTCCGGTTCGGAAATCGCTTTTCGCAAGCGCAGCGAGCGATCGGTGATGACCCGGGCGACCTGTTCGAGGATGGACCGATCCTGGAACTTGACCGGCAGAGCGCGGTGCGCCTCATCGATGGAGGAGTGGATTCGGTCGATCATCTCCAGCGCTCGCCGCTCGACCAGCGACGGGCGGACCTCGAGTTCACCTGCCAAGCGGTGCAGGTGCCGACGGCGCAAATAGCTGGGGCGCTTCTCGCCGCCGTACTTCATCGCCAGCCTGCGGCTCGCCCCATTGATCACTGCGATCGAGAGCAGGTCGTACAGCGGCGCGATGCGGATCGCGCCGGGCCCGTCGAGCAGCAGCGAGTAGTTCTTCGAGTGGGCGTCGTTGTTACCGATCAGGAAGTTGAAGACCAGCGCGTCGAGGAAGGCGATGATGTCGCGCGCGGGGGCAGCGGAGTGGCGGTGGATCAGCTGCGCGCAGTCGGCGACGTTCGGGCCACCCTCGTTTTCGTACTTGACCGCGGGCACCAGCCCAAGCGCCTGGCAGAGGTCCTCTTGGTGGAGGCGACCGTCCGGCTCGGCGCCCTTGTCGCGGTCGTAGCGCTGGACGAGCAGGTACTCGTGGCCGTCGGCGATGCGTGGCTCGGCGCGGGCGACGTCGAGGTCGGCGATGGCGGCGAGCTCCATGCAGAAGGCCTCGTTGGCGATGGGATCGTCGACGCCGGGGATCGGCGCCTTGACGATGTGGGTGCTTGGCGGGTAGCCCTGGCTGAGCCCGATCCGCTCTCCGTCGAAGAGGACTCCAACCTTGTCCTGGGCGCCGGCCAAGGAGATTCGGAACCCGGCCTCCTCGTCGATGCTGCCGAGCAGGGGCCGGTCGGGAAGGTCGGTGAGCAACTCGGCCAGCTCGCCTTCGCTGAGCCAGCGCGGCGGGTGCTCCGCCTGCCCGGGCACCGGACCACCGACTGGGCCGACCGAGATCGCCCCGGCGCACTCGCCGCCGAGCTCGGCGAGCAGCTGGAAGGAGTTGCGCGCAGAGACGTGCAGAGTGCGGGAGATCGCTTTGAGGAAATCGCCCTCCGGCAGCAGGCCCTCGAAGAAGGGCGCGCATTCGTCGTGGCCA
Organism: uncultured Solirubrobacterales bacterium; assembly: GCA_963701265.1. Classification (GTDB taxonomy): domain Bacteria; phylum Actinomycetota; class Thermoleophilia; order Solirubrobacterales; family 70-9; genus VRUE01. The sequence goes on along the minus strand of OY969581.1, from coordinate 352,902 downwards.
TAGACCCCCTCGCGCAGCGGCAGGCTCAGCGATATCGGCGCGCTTTTCCCCTCAACCCACTTATCGGCGTAGGCAAAGCTCAAGCGCGCCTGCGATTTGCGCTCCAGCCTGCCCGCCCGCTGACCATGCAGGTAGACGTCGAGCGCGTCGCTCACTGCGTCCGCGCTTCAAGGTCGATGCCAAGAGCGGCGAGCACGCGGAAAACCCCGTCGAGCTGAGCGGTCCGCTTGCCCCGCTCCAGTTCGCTGATGAAACGCAGCGTCGTCCCGGCCACCTCGGCCAGCTCAGTCTGGTTGAGCCTGAGCTCATTCCGTCGTGCTCTGACCAGCGACCCGAGCGCCTCATAGCTGTCGATCAAGGTCCGATCCATTTTCCCGTTCGGGCAAAAATAGCCCAGACAGCCGGGCAAATGGCTTATTTATCCCGCTCGGGAAAATCCTTGCTTTTAAGCCTCTCGCGCGCCTTGATTTTCCCGCTCGGGAAAATCTACTCCGGCACAAAGCAACTTCTACCTTGGGGACTTGCCCCGCTTGCCTTTAGCTTCACCCTTCCCACACCCGTTCCCCATCACCGGGCGCAGGCTGGCCCCCCCGTTGTTCTGTGCGGTGAAGTCAGCGCTGGCGCGGAAGGTGTGTGAGCAGAGGTTGCGGGAGTTGACGAAGAGCCCCTTTTGGCCGCCTTGCATGCTCAAGACGACCTTGGAGACGGGGACGTCGGGGGCATCGGTGACGGTGCTCCGCAGACCACCTTTGACCGAGTCGACGCGGACCGCCACCTCGGCGTCGACCTGGCCTCTGAGGGCGAAGACGACGTCTGGGAGCTGGTGGGAGGAGGAGCGCAGGTAGACCGAGCCTTCCAAGGGGTTGTCAAGCAGCGGGGTGAAGGCGCGAACGTGGCCGTAGACAGAGCCCTTGGGGCACTGGGTGCCGTTACCGGCCCCCGCTGCCCACTGCACGCGGGTGCAGATCGTGCGGAAGTGGCCCTGTTCGATGAACTCAGAGCGGGGGAAGCGCAAGACGAGGCCTTTGAGGTTGGCATCGCCTGGGCGAGCCTTGTAAGTGGCGCGTAGGCCGGGGAAGGCGCCTCTATTGGTCTTGCCAAAGAGGCGCAGGTCGAGCTTTGGCTTGAAGCCCAAGCGCTCACAGCCTCCTACCTGGAAGCGGTCGGCGAGGCTTTGGCTTGCTCCTTCGCTTCCTCCCAGGATCGCGTCCAGTGACTTCGCCTCACAGCTGGTCGGGGCGAGGATGAAGTGGGGGCGATCGACGTTTACCCGGATGTCTCTGAGGTCGAGTGGGATCCCGTGCAGGATCGTCGGCAGGGGGTCTGCCTTGAGCGTGATCACCGCTGTTTCGGGATCGAGGTAGGCGGCGTTACGGACCACCACGGTGCCGAGGTCAAAGGGACCGGCGACTGCTGGGGCGATCACCGCGATTGAGAGTGGGGCGCCCTTGTAGGGACCGGCTAGGTAGGCCTTGGCGGTGTTGACGTAGAAGGGGTGGGCTCCGGCGCCTGCACCTACCGAGAGCGAGCCGATCTGGCTTGCCTGTGGGCAGGCTGGGGAAGCGAGCTCCTTTGCTCCGGTTCCTTCAGCGCCTGAGATCGAGGCCAGGGCTGAGTCCGGGCAGTAGGGGATGCCCTTCAGGTAGCCGGTCAGGCCCGGGGGCATTGTGAGCTGCAGGGAGCTCAAGCGTTGGGTGCCGTCTTCGCGACTCAGCTGCAGGTCAAAGGGGCTCGTTGCCCCAGCGGTTGGGTCGGCAAGGCGTCCCTTCAGGCTCGTTTCGAGGTTGCCCGAGGGGCAGGGGCCGCCGTTGGGGCCCTTGCTGACTTTGAAGCTGCTGTCTTCGACCAATGGGGGCGATTCGTTCCAGGGGGTGAACTCGGAGTGGATCTCATAGCGACCGCACTTGGCGGGAGTGAGCAGGGGCGCCCGCTCGCCTGAGTTCAGATGCAGGGTCAGCTTTGAGACCGGTGCCTCTGGGATCCTGTCGAAGGTCGTGGTGAGCTGGCCACTTTGGGGATCTGCCGTGACCTTGCCGGCGAGCTTGATCAGGATCCCGTAGCGCTCTGAGTCGATCACCAGGTAGAGGCCCAGCAGCGATCCGAAGGGATTGTCGCCCTGCTTGGCGACGTAGACGGTGCCGGGGAGGGCTTCCTCTAGGAGCGGGGTCTCGACCTCCACGGTTCCGACCTTGGAGGCCGCGGGGCAAGTTGGAGGATCATCGTTGCCGATGCCGATCTGAGCTGATGTGCAGGCATCGAGCCCTTCGGCCGCGGTTGGGTTAAGCGCCATGCCTTGGGGCAATGTCACGACCGAGCGGGCGATGCTGGCCTGGGCGGTGCCTTTCTTGCTCTCAAGGCCCTCTTGGTCCATCGTCACTTCGACGTCTAGGCCGGTTGGGGAGTCGGCCCGATTGGAGCTCGGAGCTAGTTCCAGTTCCGGTTCGAAGCTGACTTCACCGCAGCCGGTCAAGGGTGGATTGGACGACTGCGCTTCGGCGTATTCTCCCGGGTGTTCCCAGCTGTCGGCCAGGACCACCGTCTTCGGCGCCTCCCGGCAGTTGGTCGGGTTGGTCAGGAAGGGGACTTTGAAGGAGCCCGACTCGGTGGGTTTCTTGCAGCCCTTGAAGGGGGGGAGTGAGTTGAAGTCGACTTTCACCCCGAAGCCGCAGAGGGTCACCTGCGCCCCGTAAAGTTCCGGCGTCTTGGAAACCGGCGCCGAGGCGACGCTGACCGCGTAGCCGTCTTGGGCGTGCAGCTCGGGGGTGAGCACGTAGGCGACTTCGGGGCTCCTAAGCCCGAAGCCGAAGGTCGCCACCTCTCCGCGTTCGGGCTCGACTGCGTAGACCGGCAGGTCGGGGAAGGTCGTTACTTCGGTTTCCAGGGTGATCCCGCCGACGATGCTCCCCGCCGGGCAGGTCGCTTTCGGGATCATGCCGACTTCGGGGCAGGTCTCGGGCACCGCCCGGGGGTTGCCAACGAAGCCCTGCGGCAGCTTGGTCACCACCTGCTTGACGAGGCCGTTGGTGGCGCGCAGGCCGGAGTTGAGCGGCAGCGCCGGCACGTGCTCGTTGAAGGCGAGACTCGCCCCGGCCGAGAAGGGATGGCCGCCCGCCTTGGTGAAGTCGTTTCCTTGGTCATCGGCGACCTTGGTCGAGAAGGCCTTGAAGCCGAAGGGCACCACGGGCAGCAGGGTGACCTGGTCTTCGCCTGAGACCGGGTCGGCGCCGTCGGCGGAGGCGGTCGCTTTGGCGACCAAGGTGTCGGGGGCGTCGCGGCCGATGTGGGTGATGATTTCTATCGGTCGGTAAGAGTCGCCCGGCGCCAGCGAGTCTTTGTGGGTGCAGTCCACCCTCGCGTGCTGAAGTGGGGTCGGGGCTTTTTTGGCGCAGTCCCAGGCCGGAGCGCCCACCGTCCTTGCCAGCATCGCGTAGGTTTCCTGGCCGGCGGGAAGCTCGACTTCCACCGTGGCTCCGGTCAGGTTATTGGCGAAGCCGACGGCTGGTCTTCCTTCGCGGCGCGCGCCACCATCGTTTGGAACGCCTCCTACCACGAAGAACGATTCCGAGTCAGTCTCATTTTTCACCAGCCACAACGCATTTCCTGAAGTGCTCACCGCTTCCCCCCCCGCGGGCGGCACCCCGCTACCCGTCTGCGCAGTCACCTCGCACTGCAGCCCCGCTGCCTTGTCTTCGGCTTCCACGGGCGTGTATTCGCTGGCGGTGGCACCGGGGATCTCGGCTCCGTTGCGCAGCCACTGGTAGGTGAAGGTGGCGCCCGGGGTCCAGTTGGTCGGCGCTTTGCAGGAAAGCGTTTCTCCTTCGTAGTAATAACCCCCATTTCCTCCCGGCACAGAGGCCAGCAGCGGTCGACTTTCCACCTGCCTGGGATCGTCGACCGGGGCCGGCGGTGGCGTCGGGGAAACCGGGTTAACTACTACCGGCGGCAGCGAGGTCGAGACCGAGCTGGTGCTGACTTTGGTTGGGGCGAGGCCCGACAGGGTGATGCCGGGAGCTGAGTCGGTAGCAGCGACCGACAATTCCAGAGTTCCAGAGCCGATCGCGACGATTGTCGTCCCGACCGGGATGCCGAAGCCGTCGACCTCCTGTCCGACTGTGAAGGAGCCGAACTTGACGTCGACGGAGGTGAGGACGTTTGAGCCAGCGGTGGCGGTCGCCGTGGCATTGGCCAGCGCCGCCCCCGTGCTCGGGTTGGTGCCGATGGCCTTGCACTGAATCGCCTGGCCTTCGTCGGCGGCGGTGGTGACATAGGTCTTGGCGGTCGCGCCGGGGATCTCTACTCCGTTGCGCAGCCACCGGTAGGCGAAGTCGGCCTCGCGGGAAACATTGAACCATCTAGAGGTCGAGTTTTCGCAGGTCAGCTGGTCGCCGGCGCTGGGATTGGCGTTGGCGTCGTTTTTGACCTTGACCACATAGACCAGCCGTTCGTCGCTGTGAGTGACGGGGGTCGAGGTGGGCGCGGGGTCGCGGTCGAATTCCAAGCCGATCACGGGCTCTGCGGCTGCAGGAGCGGCAATTAGGCTGAGCAGAGCAAGGGTGAGGCCAAGTGCCGTGCCGGCCTTGCGCAGCGTGCTCACTTCTTACCTCCCTGTTGGCTGCCGGCTCGCTTCTTCTTATGCCGGGGCATCGGCTTGACGCAGCGGCTCCGTTTCTTGACCAAGGGCTTCCTGCATCTGGCCCACTGGGGTGGGTTGCCCGGGCCGGCGAAGGCAGGGGCGATCGCAGCTGGAGGGGCGCTGCGTGCGCCCTGGCAGCTTTCGCCAGAGCAGCCCGGGCTCTCGGGCGGGGTCGCGAAGCCGCCACCTACACGAGCAACGTAGACGTCGCTGGCGGTGTCGATGTCCTGAGGCAGAAGCGCCGTGACCGTGGAGAAGCCGATCTGCTCACCGCTCAGCGAGAGCGTGAGGGATCCGCTCGCTGCACCCGGCAGCCGGGTGAGCTGGCCCTGGCGCCAGAGGTAGGCGCTGGCGGCCTCATCGTCGTCATCCGCGGCAAGAGCCTCGGCCGTGGAGAAAGCGATCGTCTCGCCGTCCTCACTGGCCCAGCGCCCTTCCACCGCAGAGGCGGAGGTGGGGCCAGCGTTGAGGACAGTCGGCGATGCAACGCTGACGTCGAACCCTTCGTCCACTCCGCTGCTCGAGCAGGAGGCACAGGTGAGCGCTTCGGAGTCGCCGTCGTAGCGATAGATGTCGCGGCGAAGGCCGTCTGCGTCCGTGGCGCTGAGCGGGGCCTTGGTGGCGAAGGCGAGGACGTGCCCGTCGCCTCCGACCTCATCGCCTTTGCTGTCCTTGCCGGTCCGCGGTACCGCATAGGCATCGCCGAAGAAGCTCGTGCCGACGCCCCAAAGCTTTCCCGCATCGCCGGGGTCGAGGGTGGCGATGAAGTTCGTCCGCCCCTCGGGATGGGCGCTGTCGCGTTCGAATAGGTAGAGGTTCGGCTCTCCCTGGGTGGGAGATTTGCCTTCGGCGTTCTCCTCGCTCAATATTCCTTCGGCGACGAAGTAGGCATGGGAGCCGTCGCCGGAAACCGCCGTGATCGTGTGGAGGACATCGGCGCTCTCACCGGGCTGGGAGGGAAGCGAGACCTGGGCCAGCCGTTGCCCGGCGGGCTCCTCGAAGTCATAGAGGTAGAGGTCGCAGCCGGTTGATGCTCCTGCTTCGATGGCGCACTCATCCCCCGAGCCCTGATCGGACGCCAGCAGGGAACGGGTGGTTGTGAAGTAGGCCTTGCTGCCGTCCACCGAGGCGCCTTCGAAGAGGTCGTCGCCCGCTTCTTCCCATTCAGCCTGTCCGCCGGGGAGGAGAGGCTCGATCACCGGGCCGGCCGGGGTGCGGGTGCGCACGAGCATGCGCAGGGGGGAGCCGTTGATGTCGCATATGCCATCGCCGGCCTGGGCGGGGCGGGTGGACATGAAGATGCGCCCGCCGTCGGCTGAGATCGCGCCTTGGCTCGTCTTGCCATCACCACCGCCGATGTTTGCTCCACAGGCCTCGCCCCAGACTTTGCCGTCTTTGTCGCGCGCCAGGAGCTCGATCGAGGGCTCTCCAGCGGAGTCAAGCGAGACGACGTAGTTGTTCCTGGCGACACGGGGGTCGCCAGGGAGGAATGAGGTGGTTGCCAGGACCGGTGAGAAAACGGTGGTCGAGAGGTCGGTCGAGGTGCCGGGGGATTCGGTGCTGGTCAGCGACGTGACGAGATCAGGGGCTCCGCTGTCGTTGATCGGAACGAGGAGCGGCGAGAGCGGGGTGAAGGATCCGTCGAGGCCACCACTGAAGATCCCGAAGACGCCGGCGTTGGCCTGCACCTGGGAGGCGCCCATCAGGTTCCAGCGGCCGAGGTCGGCGGAGTAGGCATAAGGGCCGCCGCTGTATTCGCCGCCGATCCAGATTTCCGCCGCGGTGGGCGGCGAGGTCGGCGCCGTCGTCCAACCTCCGGCGGTGCGGGTGGCGACGTAGTTGTCGCCGACGTAGGACTGAAGGCCGGGGGTGTTGGCCAGTGCGGCCAAGGAGCGGAAGCGGACCCGCTCGCCATTGAGGGAGAAGGTCGGACTGCTTGCCGGCTCGACGAACTTCTTGGGCGGGCTGACCATCTCCAGGGCCATGCAGCTCGGCAGGCCCTTGGCGCCCTGCGCTTCGCGGATCGCTTCGTTGGGGCAAGCGGCGGCGTGCGCGTGGGGAGCAGCGAGAAGGAGGACAACGAGGGCGGCGACTGCGGCACATGCCCCGCGACGCAGCGGCGAGGAATAGCGGGTGTCATAACTCTGGCCGTTCATCTCGTTGTTCCTTTCGGGCTTGCCTGTTGTCTTTCGGGAGAGGCCTCAGCAGCCCCGGAGAATTTCCCGGAGCCACTGCCGAGACGAGGCGCTAAGGGGTGGCCAGCGGTGCAGTCACGGCCCAGGTTCCCGAGCCTTTGGCACCAGCGAGCACTTGGGTGATCGCGAGCAGCGCTCCTGATTTTTCAGCCCCTAGTTCACTGCCGGCCGTATTCGCGATGAGAATTTCGAAGGAGCCAGCTTCATCGGCCGTGTAGACGCAGAGGTGGCCGGGCGCTGCGGTTGGGTTGGCCGTGTTGCCAGGGCACTCGGTGGATGGCGGCGTGGCGGCGCTCAGGTAATGGACGTTCGATTCGCCAAGCGGGGTTGGTAGGGGAATTGGGAACGAGATAGACGTGTAGATGCCTCCGCCTGGCCCCGGTGCCGCACCGGCAGTGACTTGCCCAAATGCCCAAGCGCCCGTCTCGGTCTCACCAGGTGGCAGCACACCAAGGTCGGTCCAGGGGGAGCCTTCGGGACCGGTTGCGCCGGTTGCGCCCGGCGTCCCGTCGGCTCCGTCGTTGCCGTTTTCGCCGTCTTGGCCGTCCTCCCCGTCTTTGCCGTCCTCACCGTCTTCGCCGTTGGCACCATCTCTGCCGCTGGCGCCGGCGGCTCCCTGGGGCCCAGCGGGCCCTGCCGGACCCGTATCGCCCTTGGCGCCCTTGGGGCCCCGAGGCCCCTTCTTGGCCTTGGCGCTGGCCGTGGCCTTGCCACCGCCTGAAGAGTTGGAGGCGGCGTAGGCGCCGCCGAACATTGCAAAGACCAGGGCCATCACCGAGATGACTCCGGGGATGCCAAAGCGGTTGCGTAGCGTCGAGAACATCTAGATCTCTCTCCTTGTCCCGTGAGCCCCTCTGCCCGCCGCTTCCCTTAGCGGCTTCCTCGAGGCTCGGTTATGTCCCTGTGGTGCTGCTGACGCCGTCCGTTCAGGGACGACGATTGACACCGTAAACGAGGACTTTCATAAAGTCAAGAGAGATGTTTTCGTGAGAAAGGAACTCGTTTCCTCAGAGCACCTCCGCCAGCGATTCGAGTTCGGCCGCATCGAGGGTCTCGCCTGCGGCGAGGCAGCGCGCCACGAGAGAGACCATCGCCGCGACGCAGGCCCAGGCGGCGTCGGGCGGGCGGACCGAGGGGGACTCGGAAGCCCCATCAGCGCCCCGAACGAGCCCAGCGAGGCGCTCGATCGCCTCATGCTGGGCGCGCACGCCCTCCGCCCCGGCGGCGAGGATCTCGACGCTGAGCAAGCTCGCGGCCGGGGCATCGGCGGCGAGCAGGGCGGCCGCGGATGCCGCACCCACCCGCGCTCGCTCGACCGGCTCCGCGTCGCTCGGGCAGGCCCCGGCGATCGCCTCGAGCAACCTCCCGAACAGCTCCTCGAAGCTGACCAGCATGCACTCGCGCTTGTCCCTGAACTGGCGGTAGAAGCTCGCCGTCGAGACTCCCGCGCGCTTCGACACCTCCGCTACCGAGGCCTCGACGTACCCTCGCTCCCCGCAGACCTCCGCCATCGCCGCGATCAGCCGTTCGCGCTGGTTGCGCTCGACCAGCTCCGGCGGCAGGCCGTGTGGGCCGGGCGGCAGTCGTCGTACTCGCTTCGCCTTGGCCTCGTCCACCCGCCAAGGATAGAGGCCGTTCCCGAAGATCGAGCTACGTACCGAAGATGTCCGCGGCGGTCGTCACGAGTGCGTCCCCAGCGTTGTCGACGCGCTCCCGCGCGCAGACCCCGTAGCGGAGCTCCGCCGCCAGATCGGGCAGGGCCTCGGCCTTGCGTTCCAACTCGCCCCGCAGCCGCGCACCGTCAACCCGTTTGCTCCACTTCGCCTCGCCGACTAGCACGGCCTCCCGACTGCGCCCCGCGAGAACGACCGCATCGATCTCGGCCGGGTCGGCCGCCGCCGTCCAGAACGGGCCCACCGCGACGACGCCGGGTGCGAGCGTGCCCTCGGCGCCGAGCCTGCGCAGGTGATCGCGGTAAGCGTTCTCCCAGGGCCCTCCCATGTGATGGTCGATCGACTCGACCAGGACCGGCAGGATGCTCTCGCCCAGCCCGCGCTCGATCTCGGGCCGGTAGCGGTCCAGCAGCCCGAGCCAGAAAGCGAGGAAGTTGTCGGCGATGCGGTAGGTGCGCCGCCGTGTTCGCCGCGGGTCCTCGGTCACCGGCACCAGGCGCTCCACCAACCGCAGCTCCACAAGCCGCTCCAGGGTCCGCCCGGGATCGGCGCGCACCACCTGCTCGATCTCGTTGAATTTGGTGCGGCCGGAGGCGATCGCGTAGAGGGTCTGGCGAGCCAGCTCACCACCCTCGCCCTCGGTCGCCAGCACGAGCTGTCCCTCGGTCAGCAGCTGCCCGCCGGGAGTGCAGGCCAACCGCGCGAGGTTGGCTTTGACGCTTGCGCCCTGATCCCACCAGCGCAGGTAGAGCGGCATGCCGCCGACGATCCCCCAGACCAGGGCACACTGAGCCGGGCTGAGGGAGGTGAGCATCCGCGCCGCCTCGTGCGGTCGGAAAGGGTGGAGCAGGAGAGCCAGGTCGAGGCGCCCGTACAAAGGAGCGCGCTCCTCCTGCATTGCCTCCATCACCCGCACTGCCGAGCCGCAGAGCAACAGCTTCAGCTTGCTCTTGGAACGCAGCCTGTCCCAGGCCGCGCGCAGCAGGCTTGGCAGCTCGGGTGAGGTCTCGACCAGGGCCGGCAGCTCGTCGAGGACGAGCAGCAGGCGTTGCTTGTCGGCGGCCTGTGCAAGCGTCTCTAGGGCGTCGTCCCAGTCGACGAAGGGGCGGGCGTTCAGATCCCTGACCCCGCCGGCGAGGACCGGCGCGGCGGCTCGCGAGAGCGCCGCCAGCTCGTCGGCAGCGGGACGGCCGCCGCCAGTGTGGAAGATGGCGCGGCGGTCAGCGGCGAACTGCTCGATCAGCGCCGTCTTGCCGACCCGGCGGCGACCCCAGACAATCGCGATCGCGGCGCCCCGGCGTGACCACCACTTCTCGAGTTGGTCCAGCTCGTTCTCTCGGTTGACGAAGGGCACAGGGGCACCTTACCAGCATCGGAGGTCGGCGACATCTACTGTCGGCGACCTCTGGAGTCGGAGACGTATCGCGGCGCCAAAGTGCTAAGCCTGCCTAGGAGCTCACCCGACAGCTGCGCGTCAGCGTGCTTGAGAGGCGGCGCCCGTCAGCAAATTTCATCGAGGCGCGGGCGAAGGGGAAGGTGGCGATGCCGAAGCCCGCCGGGGCGGCGCAGGCGGCACTGATGTAGCTGCGGCGTTCGCCATGGAAGGCGTAGCGGCGGAAGAGCTTGAGGTAGATGCCGACGACGTAGCCGTAGTGGTTGAGCGAATCGGGCAGGTTGCCGGTAAGGATCGTGCCGAACGTCCCCGCCGTCCTGTGTATGCGGAAGACGATGATCCGCGTGATCGGCACCGGGTTGCCCCCATATATATGGGCGAGGATCGCTTCGTGGCCTTCGTACAGCCCGTTGAAGGCGAGGATTTTCCCTTCCGAGGGGAACGTTTCCTGTTCAGGGAAGGCAGTCCTGGCCCTGTAGGCGCCGTTGCCGACCAAGGCCGCACCGCAAGCGTCCATCACCTGGGCGGGCGAGGTGGCCACCAGGTTGCGGTAGTGGCAGTCGGGCAGCCCACGCGAATCGAGGACCCCGCCCCGGTTGAGCTCAATCCGGATCATCCGCAGCGCCGGCGGGCGCTGCCCGGAGAGCGTTTTGACCGTGCCTGCCACGCTGACCGCGATCGGCGCCAGATGAGTGCGCGGCAGCGCGTTGGGATCGATACCGCCCTTGAAACGGACGAAGAGATCGCCGCGCTCGGTCAGCTCAGCGTGGACGACAGAGGCGAGCGACGCGACGATCAACGTCGCAATGGCCAACCCGGCTATCAGCCTCCCACGGTGCATACATAACGAAGGGTAGAGAGGCTTCGTGCCGACAGGCGACTGGTAGCCTTCGTGCCTATAAATGGCCCGGTTCGCACATCGTCGCTTTTGAAGTCTGTCGCGGTCCTCGCCGCCTTCCTGATCGTCGTCTTCTCCCTCGCCGCCTGCGGTGGAGGCGATGACTCAACAACGACGTCGACAAGCGAGGCGACGGTCGGCGAAAGTGGCACCACGCCCAGCACGCCCGAAGATCAGGGTGAAAGCCAATCTGCTGACGGCGGCGCAGAGGGAAGCGAGGGACAGGGCGACGGCACGAGCGACGGGCAGAGCGCCGAAGCCGGCACTGGCGGCGGGCCCGCCGAAGAGCAAGGGTCCCGTGAATCCCGCGACCTCCCTACGCGTGGAAAGGTGTCCACCAACAGTGCGCCCTTCCAGAAGTACAGCGCCAAGGGCAAGCTCCACCTAGCCGAATTCGGCGACGAGGCAAGCAGCGGGGACACCGGTGAAGCGCAGGCAGCCATCACCTCCTACCTGCAGACCTACGGTGGCGAAGAATGGGACAAGGCCTGTGAATACCTCCTGACTGAGATCAAGGCGCAGCTGCAGCAGCTCACCAACACCTCGGGCGGATGCGCAGAGACCTTGGCCGCGTTCGCCAAATCACCACTCGCCAGCGCGGACGGCAGCGAATCGCCGATCTATGCTCCCGAAGGCATCGCCAGCCTGCGGATCCAAGAGGGCGGCCGCGCCGGTGAAGGAGCCGGCTTCGCCCTCTTCCACGGCAGCGACGGCGAAGACCACTGGCTGGCGATGAAGGTCCAGGACGGCAGGTGGCTGATTCTCTCCGCCACCCCGCAGCCGTTTCGCTAGCGGGTTCTTCGTACACAGAAACGGGGCCGCGCATGTACGCGACCCCGTTTCCATATTGCTTCTGGAGCACAGACTTCTTATTGGTTCTCTGACTGCTAGAGACCGAAGACAGCAGCGGGGCTCCAGTTGAGAGAGCCGCTGGTTGACACTTCCGTGCTCGCGCCTTTCAGCCATCCACTGATCGTCGTACTGCTGATCGCCGAGGCTTTGTTCGGATTGAGATTGAGATCCCCGGTGAATTTCACCGGGCCCGGGCTACCGCCCCCGCAGTTCACCGTTGGGGTGATGCTGACTCCTTCGAGCTTGATGAATGAGCCTTCGTCCCGGGCGGTCCAAGGAAGCCCGTTCGCGGTCGTGGACGAGATGGTGCATCCATTCCAGAAGCTCTTGCCGACACAGCTCGACAGGGAGAACGAGACGACCTTGCCCGTGCTGCCCGGGTCGAGGACGATCTGGCTGTTCAGCGAGCAGCCAGCGAGTATGTAGTCGATCGAGCCGCTGAGGTTCACCGCTTCAGCGGACATGAACCCGTATGCACCCACGCCGGAGAGGAGGATCACGGAACCACTAGCGGCTCCACTGACGCCTGCAACGCTGCTTTCCAGTTCACCGGAGAAGGTGAGCGATTTGATCGCCGTTTCGCTGTCAGGCGTGGCCTTCAGGCTTCCGGTCATGACTACTTCTTTGGGACAGGACCCACCCCCAGCAAGCACGTAGGTGATTTTGTTGTTCAGAATGCTGATCGCCTTTTTACCTTCGCCGAAATTCCCAATGAAGTGGGCGACGGGAAGTGTGGCCGTTGCCGAGGTCACCGAGGTGCAGCCGAGGGCTTTGAGGCTGCCGCTGATTTTGCACCAACCGGCCGGCAAGATGAAGGATTTGACCCGTCCCGTGCCATAGCCGGGTTCGAGGCTCATCGAGCCGAGCACTTCGCAGTTGAGGCCTCCGGCGACGTTGAAGGTTCCGCCGATCGAGATATTGGATTCGGTGGTCAGCGGCATGCCGCTGTTCGACCACTGTGATTCCGTCTGCGTCAATTCGTTGCCGCTCTTCTTCCAGTTGCTGGCCGATGCGATGGCCGGCAAGGCAAGCACAGCCAGGGCGCACAAAGCTGCCGCCGCCAATGTCGTTGCTCTCATAATTCGCACTTGAATTCCTCTCCTAGAACTCCATGGACATGGTGGACTGGGCGCCCACCACCTCATGTGAGTCTCTGAGCCTGGCTGGCCGATAACCAGGTAGATGTGATCACTGCGCTTCGCGATTTGGGACCCTTTCCGTCTCCATTTCCGCGAGCCTCAATGCTGTCTCGAGATCGGCCGCACAGGCGTCTAGGGGTCGGCCGATTCTCGCTTCCGCTGTGGCCAGGCGATTCGCCACCGTGCGGCGACTCGTGCCAAGGGCGGCGGCGGCTGAGGTGACATTGCGGCCCGCGGCAAAGTAGGCATTCAGGGTCTGGCGAAGCGATACGCCGCCATCGCGGCCGCCCTCGAGCGGAATCAGGTAGGTCGTCTTGAGTGATTCGGCAAGCAGATCGTCGGCAAGCACCGAGGCAAGCAGGGCAACGTCGGTGTAGCGAACCGGGCTGGAGTCTTTGCTCAAGGCGATCGGAACTGCCGCCCGGGCCTGACGATGGCTGAGCCGCCAGCCCCGGATCCCCGCCCCGGGCTCACCCAGAATGAGCATCAGCTCAGGCGGCCACTCCCTCTCAGCGGCACGAAGCACATCCGCTGGGTCGATTTCTCGCTGCCCCCCCAGCCACGCCCAGATGGTCCCGGCTCTTGCCGGGACGGCGAGGAGCTGCCGGTCTAAGGTGCGGGCAAGGTTACGAATCCCCACCCTGGCGCCAGGCCCAACGACGATCGCGCCCAGGTGCCAAGCGTCGAGCTCATAGCCCAGGTCAGGGCCCTCTACGAGCTCTCCGGCGAGCAGGCGCCGCACCCGCTCGGCCCTTCGCTCCTCGGCATTCCTCGCCGCCCCCGCGCTCTCATCACGATGCTCCGCAGCCACGGCCTCGATCAGGTGGTCGAACCGGCTGGCGAGAGCGCGCCAGAACGTGCGCAGCTCCTCTTCTCGATCGCCGGAGCCATCTTGGGCAACTGCGATCAGAAAATCCCCGATCAGCATGTAACCGGCGAAGTAACGGCGCAACACCGTGTCCAGGCCGACGCCATTCCTGGCGGCCTGGCGAGCCTGGAAGATCAAGGCATCTGGAACTTCGGGCGCCGGCGCGGCTGATTCTTCACCCGCGCCCAAGCCATATGACACCGCAGCGCAAACAGCGGCTCGCAGCCCGGAGACGTATGCCGGGTCGCCAACGCCAGTCGGATCCGCCACGCCGTAGACCCGGACGAGGATCGCCTCCTCGAGCTCAGCTCGGCGCTCCTCCAGGCGCTCCGCCAGGTCCACCGCTAGCGGTAGGCCATGAAGTAAAAGGGCTCCTTCTGACGGCCACCGGCGTTGTAGGTCTGGACCTCGATCTGCGGGTAAGTACACGATGCAGTGCCGCCGAACTTGACGAAGACGGCAACCGAGTTGTGGGAGGCGTATTCAGGCGTGGCCTGCGCTCCCCTGGGGACAAATCCAGGCACGTTGATGCAGTAGATCCCGGGTTCTTTGCCCTGTTTGACATCGGCGGTTCCGATGCCCTTGGAGAAGGCGGGAAAGACGGTTGCTTCGGAGTCGACTTTGGCGAAAGCCTCCGGATTTGAGGTTTCGGCGAAGTCGGCGCGATTGGCCGAGGCCGCCGAAGGGACTCGGCCCAAGGTTGCCTCGTCGATCTTCACCCCGGTCAGCGAATCGTCGGGGATCTTCTCGGGGGTAACTGAGCCATTCGCGATCTTGGCCGAGCTGATTGCACCGCTGGCGATCTTCTCGGCGGTGACCGCGTTGGCCGCGATCTTCCCCTGCTTGATCGCCAGGCTTTCGATCTTCGGCGCGGTCACGGCGTTCTTCCTCAGCTTGTCTGCGGTCACGGCGCCGGGCCGCAGCTGCTTAGCGCCCACCGACTTGGGGCCGAGCTGCTGGGCCGCGTAGGCCGACCCCATACCCAGGGCGATGAAGAGGGCAAGGGTGGCGATGACGTTGGCGTAGGTGAGGTGCCTGCGGATGCTGTTCATCGGACCTTGCAGCTCCTGTTGAGGGTTGAGCTGAGCGAGAGGCCGCCATCGAAGGAGAAGGTGGTCTTGGCCAATGGGAAACTCGCCTTGCCGAAGCCCTTCGGAGCCGGGCACCCGGCAGAGAGGTAGCTGCGCGTTTTGCCCCCCGAGGAGAAGGTGCGATCAAGGTCCAAGGAGATCCCGGTGACGTAGCCCCATTCGCCGGTTACCTCTGGGAGCGATGCCTCGAGCAGGGTGCCGTAGGTGCCCCTGGTGGAGGTGATCGAGAAGGGCAGGACGTAGGAGGTGGGAACTGGCCTGGTGCCGTAGATGTGGGCGAAGATCGCCGGCTTGCCCTTGAGCTTGCCGTTGAAGGCCAGGACCTTGCCTTCAGAGGGGAAAGGCGATTGCTCGGGGATGCGCACGTCAGCGGAGAAGCTGCCTTCGCCGATCAACGAGGAGCGGCAGGCGGCAAGCGCTTCCTGGGTCGTCGAGGGATTGATGTGGCCCAGGCGACAGAGCGGAAGGCCGCCACGGTCGAGCTTGCCGTGGCTGTTGATCGCGATCGCGATCTTGGTCAGCTTGGGGAAGCTCGTCTGCTTCGAGGTCGAGATGTCACCTGCCACCGAGACAGCGATCGGGGCGGTTCCGTTCCTCGGCAGCGCTGTCGGGCTCATCGAGCCGGTGACCTTGACCCGCACGCCGTTCTTCTGGGAGACCTCGGCTGCCGCGAGGGAGGAGAAGGCCAGCGCCGCGATCCCGAGGATCGCGGCGCTGGTGAGACGGGATGTCCTTCTCATCAGCGGGCGCTGTGGCGCTTCTTGGCGCCCTTGCTCCTCTTGCCCTTGCGGGCCGACTTCTTGCAGGCGTTCTTCAACACCGGTCGCAACGTGGCTGACTTGCCGTTCTGCGCGTTGAAGACGGCAGTTGCCTTCTGGGTTCCCGCGCAGATATTGCGGGAGTTGACCAAAAGCCCCTTCTTGCCGCCTCGCATGTTGAGGGTGAAGGAGGAGACCGGCTGGTCTGGGACCGTTTCGAAGGTGCTGCGGATGCCACCATTTACCGAGTCGATCCGACCGGCAAGGTCGACCTCGATCGGCTGGGATGCAGGCCCCCTCAGCGCCACCACCATGTCTGGCAGCTGGTTGTTGGAGCTCCTTAGGTAGACCGGGCCCTTGAGGGTGTAGTCGACCAGGGGCGAGGTCGCTTCGGCTTCGCCGTAGATGGAACCTGGCGGGCAGGCATCCGCTGCGAACTGGACCCTGGTGCAGACCGTCTTGATGTGGGCCTGGTCGAGGAACTCGGAGTGCGGCAGGGCCACTGAGGCGGATGCGATGTTGGCTCCGCCCTCGGGCATCGTCACCGTCGCCCGTAGTCTCGGGTGGCTTCCCCTGTGGGTGCCGCCGAAGAGGCGGAAGCTGAGCTTCGGCTTGAAAGCAAGGTTCTCGCAGCCGCCCACCTGGAAGCGGTTGGAAATCGAAGCCGTGCCGCCGAGTTCACCATTCACCCGAGCATCGACCGACATCGGTTCGCAGTTGGTCGGAGCAGCGGTGAAGTTGGGACGGTCGAGGGCGACCCGAATGTCGCGAATGTCGAGGACGATCCCATGCAGCATCGTCGGGATCGGGTCCGACTCGGTCCTCACCTGTGCGCTCACCGGGTCGACGTAGAGCGGGTTCCTGATCACGACGTTGCCGAGGTCGAAGGGGCCGGCTACCGCAGGCGTTACTACGGCCAGCGATACGGGTGCTCCCTTATATGGGCCGGCCAGGTAGACCCGACCCGGTGCGTAGAAGGGGAGGGGACCGGCCCCCGAAGACGCCTGAGCGGTGCCAACCTGGCTCGCCGCCGGGCAGGAGGGATTCGCCAGCTCCGGCCTGCCCGCTTCTTCAGCGCCCGAGATGCCCGAAAGCACCGCGTCGGAGCAATAGGGAACGCCCTTCAGGTAGGCGGTCAAGCCCTTCGGAGTCGTGACTCCGAGCTTGGTGAAGCGCTGAGTCCCGTCCTCGCGACTGAGGGTGAAGACGAAGGGGCTCTTGGAGCCGGCCTGTGTGCCCTTGAGGCCGGCACTCAGCTTCGGCGCGAGCTCGTTCGTCGGACAGGGTCCCCCTCCGGGGCCCTGATCGACCGCATAGGTCGAGTCGTGGGAGACGATCTCATCCGGCGTCGGATTGGCCGGGTTGACCGCCGACCACGGCGAGAACTCGCTGTGGATCGCGTAGGTCCCGCACTGAGGGGGATTGACGAGCGGCGCACGAGGACCCGAGTTGAAGTTGAGCGCGAGCCGCGAGAAGGGCGCTTCCGGGTTTTCCGTGAAGACCGAGGTCAACTGGCCCGTGACCGGGTCGGGAACGAGCTTGCCGGCGATCTTGATCCGCACCCCGTCGCGAGGCGAGTCAAAGACCATGTAGAGGCCGAGTGTCGAGTTGAAGGGATTGTCCTTCTGGGCAGCAACGTAAATGTCGCCGGTCAGCGTTTCCCGGATTAGCGGGGTTTCGATTTCAATCGCGCCCACCTTCGAGGATTCCGGGCATCCGTCCGGGGCGTTCGAATGCAGCCTGACCTGAGCCAGCGAGCAGGCGCCAAGACCGTCCGCCGCAGCCGCGTTGATCGACATGCCCTTGGGAAGGGTTACCGTCACGGTGTCCAGGTTGGCCTGGCTCACACCTTCCGGGTCGAGCACTCCGTCGGTTGGCATCTGCACCTCAACCGTCAGGCCGGTGGGAGAATCCGCCTGGTGGTTGGTCGGCTGCAGTTCCGCCTCCGGCTCAAATTCGACCGCATCACATTCCGTCGTCTGGGACGCGGTGTAGTCAGCTGTCTTCACGTCGGCTGGGTGCTGCCAGGAGTCGATTTTCAGGCCGGCTGCCGGCGGGGGGCCGGAGCAGCGCGTCGGGTTGGTAACCAGCGGAATGGGATTGGCGTCAGCGTCGCTAGGTTTTTTGCAGCTTTCGAAGTTGACCGCCGAGGTTGGAAGATGATCTTCAATGACATTAGCTCCAAAGTTGCAGACCGTCACGTCCGTCCCCCAAAGCTTTGGATCCATAATTATCGGCGCCGTTCGAAAGCTGATTGAGTAGCCTTCGTCCGCACGCAATTCGGGCACAAACGTGTAGGGAACTAGGCCGAGCTCAAAGCCGAACGCAAACTGCGCTGGCTGTCCAAATTCAGGCTCCAGCGAGTACACAGGGCGATCGCCAAAAGCGCCCCTACCAGGGTTATGTGTTGGATATAGGTGGTCATACCGCGCGTCCAGTGCTGCCGTATAGATCGTGATCCCACCGACCGCACTTTTTTCTGGGCAGGTTCCAAGAATGGCCTGCTCGATCGAGCCGCACAGCTCGGGGCTGGCGACGGCGTTGCCGACAAATCCCCTCAGGGCATCGACCACCGTGTCCTTGATGTTCTCGATAGGCACATACTCGTTAGTCGCAATGTGGTGGGCATTGAAGCCAAAGGTCGTAAACACCTGGAAAGGGTGCCCTCCTGCCCTGGTGTCTTCATTGCCTGTTTCGTCGAGTATTTTTGCCTTGAAACTATCAGCGAGGACACCGAAAGCATCCGCGGGGCCAAACGGTTCGAACGTGTACTGAGCGCTGGCGAACGCCGAGGCGGCGGCCCCGCCGCCCAGCACCGCCGCCGTTGCTGTACCAACCGGACTTTCAGAATCCTGGCCGATCTGGGTTACCACGCTCACCGCAGGGTATGTTCCGCCTGCGGCCAGGGAGTCCGAGCGCGTACAGGTCACGGTGGCGTGAACTTCACCAATAGGAAGCTGAGAAACGCAGCTCCAACCAACCGGCGGGTTGGTTGTGGCTAGATTACCGCCACTCGCTTCTGTCTCGGTCAGCCCCGGTGGAGTCCTAACGTGGAACGCAGCAGTTTCAGACCCCCCGGGGAGTTCAAAATTCAGCGTGACGGGGCCAGAACTTGGCGTAAAGCCGGTGTTTTTAGCCAATACTGTGAAAACCACCCTTTCGTCGCTGCGTGGAAGCAGATCCGGACTGGCGGTCAGTTTGAGACTCCAGGACGTGGCTGCCGACGCGGAGCCTGCCATCGCTCCGAGGGCGAGTGCTGCAAGCCCGCAGGCGCAGACCAGCTTGACGAATTTCACTTTCGACCTCCCTGCCTGTGGCCCTGTTGTTTCTGCATGCTGTGATGGCGCTTGTGACCCCGCCGTTTTTTCTTATTCTTATGGCGAGCTTTTGTCTGGTTTCTAACGTTGCCCCTGCCAGCCAGCGAGTTACTCGCGGCCCTTGGAGCAGCCGGACGGGCAGAGGGACTACCTTGACAAGCTTCTCCCAGGCAGGGATTGGGGGGAGGGGGTATGGGGAACCCTCCACCTGCTCGGGCGACGTAGACGTCTTTCGCTCCATCACCGTCTTCGGGCAGCAGTGCCGTCTCGGTGACAAATGCCACCCCGTCGCCGGAGAGACTGACCGTTGGCATGATCGATGGGATGGGGATGGCAGTCAGGGAACCTTCGTGCCAGACGTAGACGCTTTCCGCACCGTCCGTGTCGCTTGAGCTGAGGGCCTCTTTGGTGGTGAAGGTGATCGTACCTCCGTCGTTGCTGGCCCAGCGATCGAAGGAGAGTAGGTTCGGCAGAACCCTCGTAGTGTCCTCTTCGATACGCGCCACGTCGAAGGTGCCATCATCGGTCCCTCCTGGCTCCGCGTTGGAGATGAGTTGCAGCAAGCCGGAATCCGCATCGAAGCGGTAGACATCCCTAGCGCCCCCGTCGAGATCGCCGGGAAGCAGTGGTGCCTCGGTCAAAAAGACGAGAACGTGCCCGTCCCCTCCTCTGCTTTCGTCGAGGTCGCCGCTCAGCAGCGGTACCGCTGCAGCCGAGTTCGTCCCGGGGCCATTTGCCCAGGTTGCTGAATCCGCAGCTTCGAGGACCCCAATGAAGACCGTGCGCCCTCCAGGATGCTCATCGTCACGCTCGTACATATAGAGATTGCGCCCTCCCTGGATGGCCTGGTTCCCGGCCTGGTTGGGAGCCGTTGTGAGCAGCCCGGTTGCAACGAAATAGACATGCGATCCGTCTCCGGCAAATTCGGAAACCCCCAGAACGTTCGCGCCTTCGCCCTGAGTTGGATCAGCGGCATCGCCCGCCGAGACCTGCGTCAACCTGGAACCTTCTGGCCGCGTGCCGTCAAAGAGGTAGAGATCTGCCGAGGTATCCAGATCGGAGTTAGTGAGCTGGCGCGTCGTCATGAAGAAGACCCTGTCGCCTTCCTGGGAGGCGCCCCGGTATAGATCATCGCCGTCGCTCACATTGCAGGCCGGCGCCGCCCTCGTGCACTCCGAGTGCGATATTTCGCTAATAACAGGTTCGCCCGTTACCAGCGTTCGCTTCATAATCCGCAGGCCGTGCGCAGCGTTACAAAGGACCCCTTCGGGCTCATCGTGACGAGCAGAGAAGAAAACCCGGGAAGCATCCGTGTCCGCTGAGATAGCGCCTCTAGAAGGCTTGGCGAACCCACTTACTTTCCCGCCCAGGATCGCGCCGCAATTGCCGCCGAAAACGGTGCCGAACTTGTCGCGCGCCAAGAGCCTGATCGTCGGCTGCCCGTTGCCGTCACGGTATGCGTCATACGTACTTGGCTCTGGGCTTCCTTTTTCACCGGGCTGTCCCTGGATATAGCCAAATCCGTCCCCGAAGCTGAAGAACTCGTGCGAGGCATTGATGGAGCCTCCGACGCAGTCCCCCCCTTCCTTCACCGTGTTGGGGTTGAAATTCGCGTTGATCGGCAGCAAGATGGGGCTGAGCGGGGAAAAGGCACCGCCAAGCCGCCCTTCAAAAGCGGTGGTGATCCCAAGCGTCGATTGAAGCGCCGTTGATCCCCAGAGGTTCCACCTCGACAAATCGGAAGCATAGGCGCAGGGTTTGGCGACTACACCACTTCCCTTGACGTACTCCGGTGGAGTTGTGGCCGGAGCGCTCACCCAACCGCCTGGGCCGCGAGATGCTACATAGTGTTCCAGCAGTCCTCCGAGCTTGGTAGCACCGACCAAGCCACCGTCGCTTTGAAATTTAATCCGCTCGCCATCCAAGGAGAATCCAGGCTTGTAGGCATCCTGATTGAACTTCCTCGGCGGCGTTACCATCTCCAGCCCCATGCAGTCGGGGAGAAAGCTGGTTCCATCGGGCAGCGCCGTCGAAACCTGCCGTTCGCGGATTTTCTCATTGGCGCAATCTGCGTCCACAGTGCTGAACGATTGATCGGGCCCGTTCGTGGTTCCCTGAGCGTTCGTAGCTACAAGGCGAAAGTGATAAGTCGTGTTTCCGACGAGTCCTGAAAGCCCGACGGTGACTTCTTCTGGCGACGTTCCTGAACCGGCCAAAAGGTCAGCGTCCACTGGAATCCTGTTGCCATAAGAGGAGTTCGTACCGTACTCAAAGTGATAGCTAGTAGCGAAACCCCGCGGTTCGAGCTGCGCTCTCAGCGTCGCCGTAACGTTCTGTATTTCGGTTGCGTCCTCTTCTGCCACTATCGGTGGGCCGAGAGTGCGAAAAGTAACGTCAGCGCCCTCGAAACTACCTAGTCCCCCCGTAGCCACTATTCGCGCATGGTAGCGACGGTTTGGCAGAAGGCCAATGAGATTGGCGCTCACAACGTGTACACCGGAGTCAGCTGGGATAGAACCGGCGGCTGGCGCACAAGGTTTGCTGAAGCCGTAGCTCTCGGTCTCCCCGTATTCGAAATCACACTCGGTGATCTGCGATCCTTCTGGCCTGAGGCTTCCGTTGACGGTCGCCGTCGTGGCTCCCACCGCAGAAGTCGCTGTAGTTGTAAAAACCTCACCAGAGGTGAAGGCTTTGTCTGACGAACGGCTTTTCCCGCCGGCATACTTCACGACGAGGCGAAAGTGATAAGCCTGTTTTTGCAGAGCCAAACCACTAATCTCGGCCGTCACGTCGTGAGGATCAGAGTCGGTCGGGATCGAACCTACGCATGGTGCGGTCGAGCCGTAGGCGGTGGTAGGCCCATATTCAAAAATACATTCGGTTACAGGGATATTTTGCGGGTTTACAACTCCGCGCAAGACCGCACTGGGACCACTGGTGCTAACTTCACCCACCGTCGCATCCGGCGTCGCGAACGCTGGACCAAAAACATGTATCCCGGCCGCTTCAATGACATACACACGATCAGTTGACGAATTTATGGCCAGACGACCTGGCGTCGTAAGAATGTCTTCGCCAAACCTAGCTTGCTCGACCAGCGTGGTCGAGTCATATTGCTCGATTTCGCGCTCGATATTGTTGGTGACAAAGAGGGAATTAGCTTCCTGGTCCATGGCAATCGGGCCGTAGTAAAAGGTTTTGGTTTTTGCAGGGATAACCACTTTGAACCGAGAATCGGTGGAAAGCTCGCCGG
Source organism: uncultured Solirubrobacterales bacterium (assembly GCA_963701265.1). GTDB lineage: Bacteria > Actinomycetota > Thermoleophilia > Solirubrobacterales > 70-9 > VRUE01. Next base: position 330,832 of record OY969581.1, on the reverse strand, counting down.
AACTATCGGCAGAGAGCTTCCAAATGGAGTTATCAAGGAACTCTGGCGAATAGTCTCGTTGCTTCGAAAAGAGATTGCCGGCCGCGTCGATCGCGATCTCTTCCGGACGAAAGCCTGTTTGAAATCCTCCTGAGTCAGGACCGAATGTTCGATACCGCGCAACTTGGGCTCCCGATGGACTGAACTTGACTATTACCTGCTCCTGCGCATTGGATACGAGGACGTTGCCTTTCGTGTCCACGACGACATCCTCAACGTTCAGGGCCGGCGATCCGATTAGCGTTCCGGCCTCTTCATATTTTTCGGTACTGGAATTACGGATAAACTTTTTCACCACAGTTTGGTTGGCTACATAGAGGGTCCCTTTGCCAGGGCTCGTTGCGCTGTTGTCGACCTCGATGGCGACGATTCCATTGAGTCCGGTGATCCCATACGGGCTGGCGACTCCGCTGGGGATCCCTCCTTCGCCGCCGAGTATCCGAACTTCCTGTCCATTTGAGGCAACGACGAAGAGGTTGCCAGTTGAATTCTCAACAGCTACATCTCGGGGAGTCCCTGTAAACGCCGCTCCTGCCCCAGAGCCGTCAATTGGCGAGAAAGGCTCCAGGGCGCGCACGAGTCGCGCCGAGGCCGAGGTAGGCGTCAGCGCGAGTGCGAGGAGCAGTGCGACACAGGCAACGATCCCGGAGAGCCGCGCGCCCTTGTATGAGATGGTGCTTGGCAAGTGTGCGTACTCGCGACCGTTCACTTTTGGCTCTCCTTGATTTCGCGTCATCGTGCTTTGCAGTAACCCTGGAACCGTTATTCAGCCCGTACGGCCCAGACTCCGAGCGCCTGGCCAGGGATGTTCGGTAGGCCTGCTTCAACGCTGAACGGAGCGGTTGCCCCGCTTGTTCTGGTCACAACTCCCGACACTGCGCCAAGTCCACCGCCGATGATGGGGCTCGCGCCAAATTCAACCTCGGCGTAGATGCAGAGATGTCCGGGGTCAGCATTGGGCAGCTCAACGGTGCCGCTGCAATGGGTGGGCTCGACTTCTCCCTCGGCGGTGACTTCCATCCCAAGCGAGTTGATGTAGTGGCCTTCCGGCTTGGGTTCGACTGAAAGCGGGAACGAGATCGTTGCGACCTCTTTCAACGGCACCAACTCGGGTCCCGACTCGCCTTCCACTTCGATTTCGGGACCAACGACGGGGGTCGCCCAGGTGCCAATCGACATTGCTTCGCTGGGCAGCACGGTTTCGGTTGGCCCTGCTGGCCCCTCCTGACCGTTGCAGACGTACTGAGTACCGCTGGCCGAAGTTAGTTTGTATCCGCCGCTCGGACATTTGACGCCGGCTGGCTCGGGCACGCTAGTTACGCTTTGGCCGGGGGCACCATCGGAGCCATTCGATCCGTTGCCGCCATTGGCGCCGTCTTTGCCGTTGGCCCCGGCCGGACCCTGCGGCCCGGCAGGTCCTGCGGGCCCGGTCTTACCGGTCTTGCCGCGAGGGCCTTGCTTGGCCTTGGCGCTAGCGGTGGCCTTGCCACCGTCTGAAGAGTTGGAGGCGGCGTAGGCGCCGCCGAACATCGCAAAAACGAGGGCAATTACCGAGATGACTCCGGGGATGCCGAAGCGGTTGCGCAGCGTCGAGAACATCTAGATCTCTCTCCTTGTCCCGTGAGCCCCTCTGCCCGCCGCTTCCCTTAGCGGCTTCCTCGAGGCTCGGTTATGTCCCTGTATCTCTGTCCGGAAAACGCAGACATCTGCGTCTCTGGATCGTTGGGAGATTAAGACACACGGTTGTCTGGTTGTCAAGACACGCGCGTCTTGCCTGCAAATAGAGGCTTTTTCTAGATACCGGGGTGTGCTTAGTCGCCGAGGGCAGCGCGCAGGGAGGCAAGCTCGGTACGCAGCTCAGACACTTCGCGCTCGAGGCGGGTGAGGCGATCCTCGGCCGGCTGCAGGGCAGGCTCAACCGCGCGGGTGACGTCTTCTCGCTCGGCCTCAGCCGAGTCCGACTCGGCGGTATCTGGCGCGATCGCCGCTGGTGGGGTCTCGCCACTCTCGCCTCCGCCGCCAAGCAGCTGCTCGAAGCGCTCCTCCTTCTGCCCCGGCCGTTTCGCGTGGCGGGCGACCTGACCGCGCTCGACCAAGCGCTCGAGCGTCTCGTGGACGCCGGTGAGATCAGCGAAGTCGTGAAGTCTCTGGCCCCTTTGCTTCAGCTCCCCCGGCGTCTGCGGGCCGCGCAGCATCAGCACGGCCAGCAGCGAGACCTCGGCGTCATCGAGGCCAAAGGCCTGGTCGAGCAGGTGCCGGTACTTGCGCGCTCTGCTGCCGGCCCCGCTCGTCAGTCGGGTCCAACCGCGCAGCGCCAAGCGGCGCAGGGCCTCGACCACTTCCTGCTCGTCGTAGTCGACCACCGGCTCGCGGTTGGTCGACTGATTGCAGGCGAGGCGCAACGCGTTGAGCGAGAGCGGGTAGGCGTCGGGCGTGGTGTGCTGCTTCTCGATCAAGCAGCCGAGCACGCGGATCTCTACGGCGTCGGGCTCCACCTCAGTCGCGGTCGGGACGGTCGGGGTAGATCTCGTCGATCGTGATCAGGGCGCGGTAGGGAGCGCTTGCCGCGGCTTCGATCCGCTCCGCTCCGCCGGCGAGACGGTCGACCACCGCAACGACGCCGGCGACCTCCAGGCCCTGCTCGACGATCCGCCCGATCGCCTCCGCGGTCGAGCCACCCGTCGTCACCGTGTCCTCGACCACGAGGCAGCGGGCGCCGGGCTCAACCGCGCCCTCGACCCAGCGCTGCAGCCCGTGCTGCTTGCGCTCGCCGCGGACGAAGAAACCGAGCAGATCCTTCCCGCCCGGCACCGCAAGCGCCGCGCAGGACGGGGGAATCGCCGCCGTGGCGGGACCGCCAACCGCGTTCGCGCCTACCTCTGCCGCTACCGCAGCAATCAGCTCACCGGCAGCGAGGAAACCGGCTGGCCGCAGCAGCGCCCGGCGGGCGTCGACGTAGTACTGCGCGGTCGCCCCACTTGCGAGCGTCACCTCGCCGATCACCAACGAGTGCTCGCGCAGCTCGGCGAGCAGTGTCCCCTTGGCAGCGTCGAGGTCGGCCACGGCGATCATCCTATGAGTCGGGGGACCGGCCGGCCGAGATCGCTAGCCGCGCGCCGCCGGATCGGCGAAGCCCTCTCGCCAGCTCGGATGGCTTGGCTGCCAGCCAAGCTCGCGCTTGGCCTTGGCGTTCGAGGCGCCGCGCAGCTGGGTTGCCGAGCCGACGGCTGCTGCGCCGGCGATCAGCCGCGCCAGCCAGACGGGAACGCGCATCGGCTTCTTCGCCCCCACCGCCTCGCAGAAGACCGGCACCCACTCGCGCATCGGTGCTGGCTCGTCATCGACCACGTTGTAGATGCCGGGGGCACCGCGGTCGACTGCAGCTACGGTCGCCCCGGCCGCATCCTCGACGTGGAGGAAGGAGAAGGTGCCATCGCCCTTGCCGACGATCGGCAGGCGACGCTTCAGCGCGTCCTCGGTCTGGGAGCCGACGCGGTCGAAGAAGGTTCCCGGCCCGTAGAGCCAGCCGTAGCGCAGGACCACGCCCTCAATGCCCTCGGCGCTCGTCACCTGGCGCTCGAGGTCGGCAAGCGCCGCCGCCGCGCCGCCGAAGTACCCCGGCGCCTCGAGGTTGAGCGGCTCGTCCTCGTCCTTCACCCACTCGCCCTGCGGCTTGTAGAAAAAAGCGACGCTCTCGGCGATGAAGCGCCGTGCACCGGCGGCCTTCGCGGCGGCGAGCAGGTTGCGGGTGCCCTCGGTGCGCACGCGATTGGTCGGCGCCAGCGGGTCCTGCTTCGCTTTGTAGTCAAGGCGCGCCGGCAGCGCGGTCAGCTCGTGGACGACGACCTCGGGGGCAGCCTCGCGGACCGCAGCCTCCAGCGCTGCCGCGTCGAAGACATCGCAGACGACCGCCGCCGCTCCCGCCTCGCGAATCTCCGCCGCCCGATCCTCGCTGCGGGTCATCCCCGTCACCTCATGTCCGGCTGCGATGAGCTGACGGACCAGCGGCCTGCCGATTACTCCGCTTGCACCCGCAACGAAAACCTTCATCTCAACCTTTCCGATACCCGCGCCAGCCAGGCGGAAGCAGCCGCGCCGAAAGCGATCAGCAGCGTGTCGCTCCAGCCCCGCGCCTCGCTCTTCGCCTCCCCCGTGTCGAAGGCGTGGTTGATTGCGTGAAAGCCGTACCAGAGCGCCCCCAGCCAAAGGATCGGCCCCCGCCAAGAGGGCCGCACCACGGCGATCCCCACCGCAACCCCGAAGGCCAGCATGAAGGCGCCGACATCGCCGACGTAATGTGAGTTCTCAATCCCGTAGTGCCCGATCTGCTCGAAGAAAGTGTCCGGCGCAATGAGCGCCAGCAACCCGGTAGCTACGTGGTACGCAGCGATGAAGCCGAGGACCGCTTGTAGCGACTTCTCAGTCACTGAGCCGGTGTGGGGCCAAGCAGATCAAGGACGCAGGGAGCGAAGCGTGCTCTGCACGTGAGCGAGCGAGGACGCCGATATGCGCCGTGCCCCACACCGGCTCAGAAGACGAAGATGTCCTCGCCGTAATTGATCCGCTCGTAGATCTCCGGCTGGTCGGCGATGAAGGTGCGGATGCAACCGTGGCTGGCGGGGTAGTCGGGCACCGATTCGTAACCGTGCACCGCGTAACCGCCGTAGAAGTAGAACGAGTAGTACATGCCGTGCGAGTTGTAGCCCGGTTCCTGGCGGATGAAGGTGAAGTGACCGGTCACGGTCGGAGTCGAGCTCTTGCCCGAGGAGATCGGGTAGACCGCGAACGGCTTGTCGCCCTTGGCGAAGACGAGCACCTGCTTGGAGAGCGGCGCCTCGAGGTGTTCGCCGGCGGCGGGGTGGATCACGTGGTATTCGCCCTTGCCCGAGAAGGCGCTCTTGACCAGGCCAGCGCCGGCGCGGTAGCTGCGCGACATGCCGTTGACTTTGCGGTAGGCCAACACGCCACGGGCGGTCTTGCCGCCGAAGCAGCGGCCGCTGTTGGCGATGTAGCCCATCTTCCGCATCGCCTTCTTGAAGCCGACGACGACGTCGCCGCACTGACCCTGGTGCAGGGCCGGGTAGCTGACCTTCCAGCTCTTGCGGACCGTGCTGTCGCCGCCGAGCACCGCGTTCGCTTCATGTTGAGCGCTGGCCGCGTACACGCCGCCTTCGCGCAGCAGAACACTGGCGCGGAACGTGCCGGAATCACCCTTGCCCTTCTGCACCGCCACCTTGCGGCTCAGCAGTGGCTTGCCGTCGAGGAAAAAGGAGACCTCGACCTTCTGCCCGGGCGCGAACGGCGCGATCGAACCGACCACCGGCACCTTGCTGTAGATCTGCGCCTTGCCGCCATGCAGGTGCCCGACCTGGATCTTCACCGTCGCCTCAAGCGGGCCGGTGGGCGCTTTCGGCGCAGCCCCCAGCGCGGTCGCCGGGATGGCAAGGGCGCAGAGGAAAGCGAGAAAGGGGACGAGGCGGCGAATCACGGGCTGGATTCTTACCGATCGCGCGGTCGTGTGACGAAAGAACCAATTCTTTGTCAAATTAGAAAGATGGCCCTTGATTTGCCAGATGTCGCCAATACGTTTCAACGCAGCGGAGGGTGAAGTTGCGAGGTCGCAACGACTGATTGATAACCAGAAGTTCGGACTTGACTGTCTGGATGGGGTTCGAGTCCCCCGCCCTCCGCTCTAGTTGATGTCCCATCTGAGGATTGGTCGAGGTGCAAGGATCAGGCGGCCTGCGGGGTAGTTCCCGCCTAGCGAACAGTCCTCACCTTGGTAGCCTTGTGCTCGGTTATCAATCGGTCGTCGTGCTGCATTCGCGACTTCACCCAGATCCGGCCCGCCATGCGGGCCGTTTCTTTGCCCGCTACTGCCCCAGCAGGGCCACCGAGTTGTTCAGCATGTGCAGCAGGATTCCCGGCCAGATCGAGCCGGTCTTCTCGTAGAGCAGGGCGAGGATGAAGCCGAAGGCGACCAGCACCGGCACGGCGCTGAGGCCGGTGATCGCGTGCAGGCCGCCGAAGATCAGGCCGCTGAGCAGGGCGGCGGCGATCCGCGGCCAGCGCTCGCGCAGGCCGCCGAAGAGCATGCCGCGGAAGCAGACCTCCTCGCTGATCGGCGCCGCGATCACGATCAGCAGGACCTGCACCGGCACCGTGCCGAAGTCTTCGGCGATGTCCTTCTGCTCGGGCTGGCCGAAGATCGCGGTGTAGACGATCGCGAAGAGCAGGTAGGCGCCGATCGCGGCGAACATCCACTTGATCGCCCCCGGGCGGAAGCTGCGCAGCCCCAGCTGCGAGGCCGCCTGGCGCACGGTCGCCCCGCGCCCGGCCGCGATCGCGAACGGCACCAGCAGAAAGCCGAGCGCCGTTGCCAGCTGCACCAGCGCGTTCGCCAGATCGCTGAGGTCACCGCCCTGCGGCGGGTTGTCGATGATCGCCACCGGAACCGAGAGCACGATCCCGGTCCCAAGCGCCAGCAGCACGCCGAGCACTGCGGCGAGCGGACCCCAGTTCGCGTAGGGGAAGACGGCGGGCTTTGCGGATACCGTGGCATCCATGACGCCGGCAGTCTCACAGGTCTCGCGCTCGACCAAGACGCGGCTGCGCTTCCTGCGCCGCCTGCTGATCCTGGTCGTCTTCCTCGTCCTGGTCGCGATCGCGCTCAGCCAGTTCACCGAGCTGAAGCGGCTGGCGACGGGGATCCTCGCCTCGACCGCGGTGCTGGCGGCGATCATCGGCTTCGCCGCCCAGCACACGATCGCCAACATGATCGCCGGCGTTCAGCTCGCCGTCTCGCAGCCGATCAAGATCGGCGACCGCATCTCCTTCGAGCAAGTCGACGGCCGGGTCACCGACATGACGCTCTCCTACACCTACGTCAGCCCCGGCGACGGCACCACCGTGGCAATCCCCAACCAGATGCTGGTCGACGGGATCATCCACAACCTCTCGACCGAAGACACCCAGGCCTGAGCGGCCCCGGGGCCGAAGTACCCTCCCTTCTATGGCGCAGCGCAATCGGCGACGTCAGCGGCGGCGCGGTGGGCTTGGAGGCAAGCTGGCCCTGCTCGGCGGCACCCTCTTCGTCGTCATCGTGCTCGGCGTGTTCGCGGTCGCCTCCTGGGTGCTCGACGTTGCCGCCGAGGCGCCCTCGCTGGCCTCCTGCAGGACGGTCGATCGCACCGGTAACTCGGTGATCTACGCCGGCGACGGCAGCAAGCTGGGGCTGATCTCCTCAGAAGAGGCGCGGGCCCCGGTCTCGCTCCAGCGCGTGCCCAAGCCACTGCAGCTGGCCACGGTCGCGATCGAGGACCAGCGCTTCTACGAGCACGGCGGCATCGACCCCGAGGGCATCGCCCGCGCCGCGGTGAAGAACCTCGAAGCCGGCAGGACGGTCGAGGGCGGCTCGACGATCACCCAACAGCTGGTCCGCAACCTCTGCCTGCGCAACCCCAAGCGCGACCTCGAACGCAAGATCATCGAGGCCAAGCTGGCGATCGAGTACTCCGAGCACCACTCGCGCAAGCAGATCCTCGACCAGTACCTCAACACCGCCTCCTACGGGACGGTCGAAGGATCGACCGCGATCGGCGTCGGCGCCGCCTCGAAGATCTACTTCTCCAAGCCGGTCTCGAAGCTGACGCTCGAACAGGCGGCGCTGCTCGCCGGCCTGCCGCAGGCGCCCTCCGAATACAACCCGATCCTCCACCCTGACGAAGCGCTGCGGCGGCGCAACGCGGTGCTGACCAAGATGGCCAACCTCGGCTACCTCTCCCCCGACCGCGCCAGGCAGGCCGAAGAGCGCGGGCTCGGGCTCGACGTCTCCGGCTCCTACTTCGCCCACCGCGAACCTTTCTTCTTCGACTACGTCGAACACGAGCTGATCGAGCGCTACGGCGCCAAAACGGTCCGCGACGGCGGCATCGAGGTCCACACGACCCTGCAGCCGCGCCTGCAGGAAGTCGGCCTGGAAGCGATGCGCTCGGCGCTGCCCTACTCGACCGACCCCTCCTCGGCGCTGGTCTCGATCGATCCGGACAACGGCGAGATCGAGTCGATGGTCTCCAGCTCCAGCTATGACTCCAGCCAGTTCAACCTCGCCGCCCAGGGCCATCGCCAGCCCGGCTCGACCTTCAAGACCTTCGTCCTGACCACGGCGCTCAAGCAGGGCATCGACCCCTACTCGACCTACTACACCTCGAAACCGCTCAGCCTCGACCTGCCCGAGTGGGGCCACTGGGACGTCCACACCGCCGACGAGGGCTACCTCGGCAACGTCAACCTGCAGCAGGCGACGGTCGCCTCCGACAACACCGTCTTCGCCCAGCTCGACCTCGACGTCGGGCCGGAGCGGGTCGCCGAGACGGCCCACTCGCTGGGCATCACCAGCCCGCTCGACGGGATCCCGGCCGAGGGCATCGGCGGCCTGCGCATCGGCGTCTCGCCGCTGGAAATGGCCAGCGCCTACGCGACCCTGGCCAACGGCGGCATCCGCCACGACCCGGTCGCGATCAAGCGGGTCGACTTCCCCGGTGGCAAGACCGAGCGACCCGACCGCGTGCCGCCGCGCCGGGTCGTCTCCGAAGCGGTCGCCTACGAGGTGACCCGCCTCCTGCACGACAACATCACCGAAGGCACCGGCACCGCTGCCTACACCGGCTGCGCCGGCCAGGCCGGCAAGACCGGCACGACCGACCGCGAGACCGACGCCTGGTTCGCCGGCTACCAGCCCAACCTGGCGACCGTGGTCTGGGTCGGCTACCCCCAGTCCAACGCGATCGAAATGACCAGCGTGCACGGCATCACCGTCTTCGGCGGCACCTTCCCGGCCGAAATCTGGCACTCGCTCTACTCCGGCGCGGAAGTTCCCTGCGAGGAGTTCAAGCAGCCGCAGCACCCGATCAGCTGGGCGCCGTACTTCGGCAAGTACACCGCCGCGGCCCCGCGCAGTCATTCCGGCGGCGGCGAGAACGGCCCTGAAAGCGCCGAAGAGGAACAGGCCAGGGAAATCGGCGAAGAAGTGACCGGCGGCTACAACCCCGACGCCTACGCCCCGGGCGCGGGGCAGGAGCCGACCCCGGTGCCCCCGCCACCGCCCGCCGCGAGTGTCGGTGGCGGCGAGGGCGCAAGCGAAGCCGGGAGCGAATAGCTGACCCTCGCGCCGGGGGTCGCCTACGGCCTGGTCTGGGCCGGCTTCGCCGCCTACCTCGGCGCGCTCGTCTGGGCGCCTCGCCTGGGACGGCGCCTGGTCTGGACGGCGATCGTCCTCCTCGTCGTCCTCTTCGCCTGCCTGCCGCCGCTGCTCTCCCACGACGTCTACAGCTACGTCGACTACGCCCGCCTCGGCGTCCTGCACGGCCTCGACCCCTACCTCGACCCACCACTGAGCGTTCCCTCGGACCCCGCCTTCTCCCAGGTCACCTGGACCGAAACCACCAGCGCCTACGGACCGCTGTTCACCCTGGCGACCGACCCGCTGGCCTGGCTCCCAGTTGACGCGGCCGTCTACGTGATCAAGGCGCTATCGGCGGCTGCCGTCCTGGCAACGGCGTTCGCAGTTGCCCGCCTCGCCCCCGCCCGCGGCATCGACCCGACCAGGGCCGCAGCCTTCGTCGCCCTCAACCCCCTCGTCCTCGTCCACGTCGTCGGCGGCCCCCACAACGACGGCCTCGCCGTGCTGCTGATGACGCTTGGTATCGCCGCCATGCTCAGCGCCCGCGAGGGCCTCGGCGCTGGCGCTTTTGTTTCGGCATGCGCGACAAAGTCGACAGCCGCAATCGCCCTCCCCTTCGCGCTGCTCGGGACGCAGCGTCGCGGCCGGTTCCTGCTCGGCGCTGGCGTGGCCGTGGCCCTACTCGGAGTCGCGGCCCACCTCACCTTCGACTGGAGCTGGCTCCACGCCTTCACCCTCGCCGGCGAGAACCAGGACCGCACCAGCCACATGAGCATCCCGATCACCACCGCCCGCCTAACCGGCCTGGATCCAGACCCGGTCCGCACCACCGCCCTGGCCCTCTACGCCGCCCTGGTCATCTACCTCCTTGCCTGGACCCATCGCACCGGTGACTGGCTCCGAGCAACAGCCTGGGCCACCACGGGCCTCCTCCTGGCCACCTCATGGCTCCTCCCCTGGTACCTCCTCTGGCCTCTCCCAGCCGCGGCTCTCTCGAGGGATCGACCACTCCAGCTCCTGCTGCTGGGACTGACCGCCTACCAGCTAGGTGCCCGCATCCCCCTGTGAGCTAGCGACCGCCTTCTCCTCTTCAGGTGAGGCGTGAATCACCCCGGTATGGATCGACCAACCCTCGCGTCGACCCAATGCCGTAACGATCCCGACGTACAAGATCTCGACCACCGTCTGCACCCCTCGCACCACGATCGCGATCAGCGATGCAACCGCGAAGCTGTCCCCGGGCGCCGCCACCTTGAAGGCCCAGGCAAAGGCCGCGTCGCGGATGCCCAGCCCGGCGGGCGCAACCAGGGTGGCCAACGCGGCGACGTAGCCAAAGGCCTGCGCTGCCCCGGCGACCATCAGCTGACTGGGTGAGATCGAGCTGACCGAGCGAGCGACGCAGTAGATGCCGATGGCGATCACGCCCCAGTTGACGGCGTAGAAAGCCATCACCACGATCACCCCTCGCAGGGGCATCACCTCCGGCAGCGGCTCACGGCCGAAGGCACGCAGCACGCGATTGGCCAGCGGCCCGAAGACGCGCGGGTGCAAGACGGTGATCAAAAGCGGGATCAGCAGCAGGATCGCCCAGCGCAGCGGCTGTCCCTGCAGGTCGGGGTGGACGATCAGGAAGTAGGCGGCGACGACGATCGCCGAGGTCGCCTGCAGCGCCTGTTCGTAGACGATGCTGGCCACCGTCAGGCGCCGCGGCACCCCGGCGCGCTCGGATAGCAGCACCCGGCCCAGCACATAGAGAACGCTGCCCGGGACATAGCGGGCCAGCAGCGGCTGCCCCCAGGCAACCTGGGCTCGCGCCCAGCCGAGCCTGTGGCCGAGGAAGCGCAGGATCAGGTCCCAACCGATCGCGTTGAGCGCGTAGAAGATCGGCAGGACGATGAAGGCCGGAATCAGCCAGAGGACGTGGAAGTGCACCCCCTTGTCCTTGATCTCTGCCCACTGGTCGACCACGGTGAGGACGAGAAAGCCGAAGACCACGATGGCGATGCCGAGCTGGATCGCCAGCCGCACCCGTTTGCTGCGCGGCGGCTTGGTTCCGAATTTCGCGCCGGCCTCACCGATGCGATGTAGAAGGGGCTGACGGCGCTCCACTAGCGCCGGACCTTAGTGACGGGGGAGGCTAGGAGGACAATGCGGCCCATGGGCGAGTTCGAGCTCTTGGCGCGGATACGGGAGCGGCTACCCGCTGACGGGCCGCGCATCCACCTCGGCAGCGGCGACGATGCCGCGGTCAGCGTGCCCGGTGGCGCCACGGCGACCTCGGTCGATGCGCTCGTCGACGGCGTGCACTTCCGCCGCGATCTCGCCAGCCCGGCGCAGATCGGGCACAAGGCCCTCGCCACGGCGCTCTCTGACCTGGCGGCGATGGGGGCCGAAGCCGGCGAGGCCTACGTCGTGCTCGGTCTGCCCCCCGATCTCAGCGAGGAGGAATGCATCGAGCTGCTCGACGGCATGACCGCCCTCGCCAGCGCAACCGGCACCGATCTCGTTGGCGGCGATCTGACTCGGGCGAGCGAGCTCTTCCTCGCCGTCACGGTGATTGGGCACGCGCCCACCCCGGACGCCTTCCTCACCCGCGGCGGCGCTCGCCCTGGAGACGTCCTCGTCCTCACCGGCGAGATCGGCGGCGCGGGCGCGGGCCTCGTCCTCCTCGATGACGACGAGCGCAGGATCGACCACGCCATAGGTGGGAAAAAGCTGCGCTCATCGCTGATCGAGCGCCAATTGGAGCCAACACCGCGACTCGCGGCCGGAAGCGCCCTGGCGGGCGCGGGGGCGACGGCGATGATCGACCTCAGCGACGGGCTCGGCGCCGATGCCGGCCACATGGCACAGGCCAGTGGCGTCAAGCTCGCGATCGAGGCCGAGGCAGTGCCGCTGTCAGCGGCCGCGAGGACCCTGAGCGAGGCGACCGGCCGTGACCCCTGGCAACTGCTCAATGGCGGCGAGGACTACGAGCTGCTGGCCAGCATTCCGCCCGAGCGCGTCTCCGAGGCCCGTCGCCGCGTCGAAGAGGCGGAAAACGACATCGCACTGACCGAGATCGGCGCGGTGATCGTCGGATCGGGGGTCGAGATCAGGCTGCCCGGCTGCCGGCTTCTGGAGCCGGGGGGATTCGACCAGCTCGCATAAAGCTCTCGCTGGTCAGCAGTTCGCGCACGCCGCGGCGCTGCAGCATCGCTGCGGCGACGAGGGAGGGCTCGGGCTTGTAATGCCCGGTCTCGACGAGGCTCTTCAACTGTCGTGGTTGCATCCTGCGCTTCATATCGGCTCTCTACCCAGCAACCTTAGTAGTTGGTACTCGCACATCTGTCCAACTGCTGATCTGCCCGATTTACCCATCTCCGCAATATGCGGCCCTGGCGGGGCAATATCCTCTTGTTAATGCCCAACGGATCGACCCGCATTCTTCTCGTCGACGACGAGCAATCGATCCAGACGCTGCTCAGCTACCCGCTGCGCAAAGACGGCTACCACGTCACTTCGGCCCAGGATGGCCGCGAAGCGCTGCAGCGCTTCGATGAGGCGCGCTTCGATCTGGTCATCCTCGACCTGATGCTGCCCAAGCTCGACGGGGTCGAAGTCTGCCGCGAGCTGCGCTCGCGCAGCCAGGTGCCGATCATCATGCTCACCGCCAAGGGCTCGGAGACCGACAAGGTGGCCGGCCTCGAGGTCGGCGCCGACGACTACATAACCAAGCCCTTCTCGATGCGCGAGTTCCGCAGCCGGGTCAAGGCGGCGCTGCGGCGCTCGCGCATGGCCGGCGAACCGACCAGCGAGGAGACGATTGACCACGGCGAGCTGAAGATCGATTTCGGCCGCCGCATGGTCACCCTGCGCGAGGAGGAGGTGCGGGTGACCTACGTCGAGTTCGAGATCCTCGGCGCCCTGGCCCGCTCGCCCGGGCGGGTGCTCAGCCGCGAGACCCTGCTCGAGCACGTCTGGGGCGACTCCGAGTACCGCGACCCGCGCACCGTCGACGTCCACATCCGCCACCTGCGCGAGAAGCTCGAGAGCGATCCGAAGGATCCCGAGTTCCTCTTCACCGTGCGCGGCGTCGGCTACCGCTTCCGGGAGTAGCGCCTGAATGCAGCGGTTTAGGCCCCCCAACCTGGGCAACCGGATCACCCTGATCTCGGTCGGCATCGCAGCGGGCACGTCGCTCCTCATCTACGTCTACACGGTCGCCATCGGTGGCTCGGCCAGCGGCCTCTCCGCGGTCAAGGGGCAGATCGTGGTCGGCGGCCTGCTCGCGGTCGTGATCGCCGCCGGGATCGGCCTCTACTACGCCCGCCTGGCCGGGGCCAACATCCGCCAGCTCGAGGACGCCGCCCGCAAGGTCGCCGATGGCAACTTCGAAACGCCGATCCCGATCTCCTCGGCCGGACAGCTGGGCCAGCTCGCCCGCACCTTCAACGAGATGCAGCGCCGCCTTGCCGAGCTCGACAGCGCCCGCAAGCAGTTCATCGCCAACGCCTCGCACGAGCTGCGCACGCCGATCTTCAGCCTCGGCGGCTTCGTCGAACTGCTCGAGGAGGAGGACCCGAGCCCCGAGGAGCGGGCCGAGTTCGTGCACACGATGCGCGAACAGATCGTCCGCCTGACCAAGCTCACCGCCGACCTGCTCGACCTCTCCCAGCTCGACGCCGGCGCGGTGGCGATGAAGAGCAACAACGTCGACCTCGGCTCGCTGGCGCGCGAAGTGGCGCGCGAGTTCGGGCCGCGCGCCGACCGCCGCGGCTCGCGCCTGGAGCTGCGCACCCCCGACCTGCCCGTGATCGCCTCGGCCGACCCCGACCGCGTGCGCCAGGTCATCCGTATCCTGCTCGACAACGCCCTCACCCATACGCCCGAGGGCACCAAGGTGACCGTGACCACCTACTCCGTCAATCGCCGCGCCGAGCTGACCGTCTCCGACGACGGTCCCGGTATCCCGCGCCGTGTTCACAGCCGCATCTTCGAGCGCTTCTACACGGCCGACTCAGCCGGCGGCTCCGGGCTCGGGCTGGCGATCGCCCGCGAGCTCGCCCAGCGCATGGAGGGGCGCGTCGCGATCGCCTCCAGCAAGCGCTTCACCGCCTTCACGCTCGATCTGCCGCCTTCACGCACGGGCGTTGCCATGCCAACCGCGGCGTCCGCCCCCAGGGCAACGGCATGACCGTAACGCGTAGTCCGCGCAGTGGATGGACAAGGCGTTACACCGCGGGGGCGCTGGCGCTGGTCGCTCTCTCGTTGGTTGGTTGTGGAGGGAGCAGCGACGGCAATGACTCCGCCACGCGCACGACGACCGTCACCGAGGCGGCGCCGCAGGTGGTCGTGCAGACCGCCACCCACGGCTTCGACCCGGCCAAGGTCTTCCGCGAGGCCTCACCCGGAGTGGTGACGATCCGCTCCGTCTTCCGCGACGGCGGCGGTGCCGCCGAGGGCTCGGGCTTCGTCCTCGACTCGCAGGGTCAAATCGTCACCAACGCCCACGTCGTCACCGATGAATCCAGCGGCTCGCGCAAAGCCGCCAAGGAAGTCTTCGTCGAGTTCCTCGACCGCAACATCGTCCCGGCCAAGATCGTCGGCTTCGACCCCTTCGCCGACGTCGCCCTGCTCAAGGTCGAGCCGGACGGCTTTGATCTGCACCCGCTGCAGCTTGGCGACGACAGCGAGCTCGTCGTCGGCCAGCCGGTGGCGGCGATCGGTAGCCCCTTCGGCGAGCAGCAGTCGCTCTCGGTTGGCGTCGTCTCGGCGACCGACCGCTCGGTCGAATCGCTGACCAAGTTCCAGATCGAGGGGGCGATCCAGACCGACGCCTCGATCAACCCCGGCAACTCCGGCGGGCCGCTGCTCGACGCCGGCGCCCGCGTGCTCGGCATCAACGAGCAGATCGAGACCAGCTCGGGCTCCAACTCCGGCGTCGGCTTCGCCGTTCCGATCTCGGCGATCAAACGCTCCGTGGCCCAGCTGGAAGAGAACGGCGAGGCGGAATACGCCTACATCGGCGTCTCCACCCAGGCGGTCTACCCACAGCTTGCCGACAAGCTCGGCCTCGACACCGACCACGGCGGCATGCTCTCCGAAGTCATCCCGGGCGGCCCGGGCGACAAGGCGGGCCTCAAGGGCGGCGACAAGCGGCTGACCTTCCAGGCGATCCCCTACGAAACCGGCGGTGACGTGATCGTCTCAGTCGACGGTCATCCAGTCGTCGCCCCCGACGACCTCGGCCGCTACATCTCGGCTCACCAGCCCGGCCAAACGGTCCAGCTCGAGGTTCTGCGCGATGGAAAGCGCAAGCAGGTCAGTGTGACATTGGGCAAACGACCACAGGGCTAAAGAACAGGCGACCGCCGGGCGATGTAGAACTCCCCGATGCTTCAGGAAGTCTCACTAGGCCAGAAGTCCCTCGCCGACTACACCCACATAGCCGGCAAGGAGACGATCGAACGGATTCGCGAGCTGGCGGAGCCGATGAAGGGCCACCGCGTTCTGCACGTCAGCGCCACCGCGTTCGGCGGCGGCGTCTCGGAGATCCTCTACACGATCGTGCCGCTGATGCGCGACATCGGCCTCGATGCCCACTGGCACGTGATCTTCGGCAAAGAGGAGTTCTACAACGCGACCAAGCTGCTCCATAACTCGCTGCAGGGCGCCCCAGAGACGCTTAGCGACGAGGAATGGGCGCTGTTCGACGAGATCAACGCGATCAACGCCGACGGCCTGCAGGGCGAGTGGGACACGGTGATCGTCCACGACCCGCAGCCGATCGGCCTGCACCGCGGCGCCTCCGAGAAGGGACGCAACTGGATCTGGCGCTGCCACATCGATCTCTCCGAGCCCAACCCGGAGCCGATCGCCCGCCTGCTGCCGATGATCGAGGAATACGACGCCACCGTCTGGCACCTGCCGACTTACGTGCCGAAGGGCGTCGACGGCAACAACGGGGTGAAGATCATCCCGCCGGCGATCGACCCGCTCTCGCCGAAGAACATGGCCTTCTCGCCCGACGACGCCGCCTTCGTCGCCCGCCAGTTCGGCATCGACGTCGACCGGCCCTTGCTGACCCAGGTCTCGCGCTTCGACCCCTGGAAGGACCCGATGGGCGTGATCGACGCCTACCGGATCGTCCACGAGCAGGTGCCCGATGTGCAGCTGGCCCTGGTCGGCTCGATGGCGACCGACGATCCCGAGGGCTGGGAGTTCTTCCAACAGACCTTTGAGTACGCCGAAGGCGACGAGGACATCAAGATCCTCAACAACCTCAACAACGTCGGCGCGATCGAGGTCAACGCCTTCCAGTCGCAGTCCGACGTCTGCATGCAGAAGTCGATCCGCGAGGGCTTCGGCCTGACCGTGACCGAGGCACTCTGGAAGGGGCGGCCGACGATCGGCGGCAACGTCGGCGGCATCCCGCTGCAGATCTCAGACGGCGAGACCGGCTTCCTGGTCGACTCGCCCGAGCAATGCGCCCAGCGCTGCCTCGAGATCCTCGCCGACCCGGAGCTGGGCAAGCGCCTCGGGCGGGCGGGCAAGGAACACGCCCGCAAGGAGTTCCTCTCGCCGCGCCTGCTGCGCGACTGGGTCGAGCTGCTGGCCGAGCTCGACACCTGAGCCCGGCCGCCCCTCAGCTGCGCTAGCCGACCGCCTCGCGCAGCTCGCCGATGTCTTTCAGCTGGTCGTCGACCCAGTCGCCCGGGTTGCGCGAGAAGACCAGCTCCTTGAGGTGCTGCGCGCGCAGGCGCCGCTCCTCCGGCTCCATCGTCAGCGCCCGGTAGATCGCGTCGGCCTGCTCCTGGATGTCGAAGGGGTTGACCGTGAGCGTGCAGTCGGAGAGCTCCTCGTGCGAGCCGGTGTTCTCCGAGAGCATCAGCACCCCGTCGCGGGTGTTGACCGCGGGGGCCTCCTTGGCGACCAGGTTCATGCCATCGAAGAGCGAGTTGACCATCAGCAGGTCGAAGTGCTTGTAGCGGGCAACCGCGTCGTAGAAGTTCTCGTAGATCTTGAGGTCGATCGGCATCCAGTCGGTGGTGCCATGGCGATGGTTGACGACCGCGACCAGGGCCTCGATCCGCTCCAGGTACTCGGCGTACTCGGGCACGTCCTGGCGCGAGGGCTGCAGGTGGGCGATGAAGGTGACCTGTTCGCGAAACTCGGGGTGCTGGGTGAGGAAGGTGTCGAAGGCGGTGAAGCCACGCAGCACGTTCTTCGAGAGATCGGCGCGGTCGACGCGGATGATCAGGTGCTTGCGGCGGCGCTCAAGCACCTCGCGCTCGGCGGCGGCCACCTCGGGGGTCTCGGCCGCGCGGCGCAGCCGCTCGGCGTCGATCGAGAGCGGGTAGGCGCGGGCGCGGGTCTCGCCGCCGGCGTGGCGGACGATGCCGGCCTCGTAGTCGACGTCGACCTCGAGCAGTTCGTCACAACAGCGGATGAAATTGATGCAGTAGGCGTGGGTGTGGAAGCCGATGATGTCGTTGGCGAGCATGCCGCGGAAGAGCGCCTCACGGATCCGCCCGGGCAGGATGCGCCAGCTGTCGGGCTGGGACCAGGGGATGTGGACGAAGTGGTGCAGGAAGGCGTCGGGGCGGGCCTCGCGGATCATTCCCGGCGCGGTGTAGAGGTGGTAGTCGTGCAGCATCACCAGCGGTCGCTCCCGGCCCTCGATCTGGCCCAGCACCGCGTTGGCGATGTCGCGATTGACCGCCTGGTAGCCAAGGTCCCAGGCATCGAGCTCCTCCTGGCGGATGTCCGGCGCGTTGGAGAGGTCCCAGAGGTAGTGCTGGATGAACCAGAGGATCGGGTTGGCGATCACGTTGTAGAAGCGGTCGTAGGCCTCGGCGTCGGAGCCGACCAGCAGCACCCGGTAGTCGATGCCATCGATTGAGAGCTCGACCGGCCCGCCGCGCTCCTCGGAGACGGCGACGTCCTCGTCGGTCATCGCCGAGGCGATCCAGAGCGCGTCGCGGTGGGAAACAAGACCCGAAAGCGCAGTGACCAGACCGCCACCCCCACGCCGCACAGTCCGCTCCCCGTTCTCGTCGAGCTCGAACTGGGCAGGGCCCCGGTTCGAGACGATGATCAATGGGTCGGACTGGAACATGCGGTGCTCAGACTACCCAGGGCGGGGTGGCTTCCCAACGCGAACGGTGCGGTGGGGTCGCGTTGGGGAAGACATCCCAGAGCTGGGGGCTTAGTCCGGGATGCGTGTCCGGGTCCGTTGGTCTCAAGCTGGACTGGCGCTCCTTGGGGTCGCCGGAGTGCTGCTTGCCCTTCGAATCGGCCCCAGCTTTCTAGAGCCGCCGGCACCAGCTCCACTTCCCGCTGACGTTGGACTGCCGCGGGTGGAAGCTGCTTCTGCTCCGGTGGTTTCGGAGTTGCGGGAGCACGCGGTTTCTGGCGGGGGCTCGGAGCCAGGAATCAAACGGAACCTCGGGCGGGTGGTGTCGGGTGGGGGTGGTCGGCGCCGTGCGGAGGCTTCTGAGGGCGAGACTTCGAGGCAGAAATCGATTCGTCCCGGTGCCCGAAGAAGCGCGCAGCACAAGCCGACCACCCCCACCCGACGACAGGACCCGCCCGCCGTCCGGTCGGTCCCTGAATCAGTCCCTCCGCCCGAATACGTCCCTCCCCCAGCTCCGGAACCCCCGCCTGAACCTGCTCCCACCCCGCCCCCGCCCAATGACGGCTCGATGGAGTTTGCCCCGCACTAGCTATAGTCCCTCGCCGTTTTGGCAGCCCCACGCGAATACGAGCTTGTCCTGATGCTGGACCCCGGCCCCGATGAGGCCGGACGCGATGCGCTTGCGCAAGATGTGCGCGGGCGAATCGAGGGCAAAGGGACGCTCAAGCACGAAAATAAATGGGGCCTGCGCAAGATGGCCTACGAAATCGGCAACAGCAACGAGGCCGATTACCGTTGGTTCCGCTTCGAGTCACCGGTCGAGCTGCTCGACGAGCTCAACCACAATTTGAAGATCGCCGACGGCGTCCTGCGCTTCCGGATCTTCAAAGTCGATGCCGACGCGCCGGTACTGGTGCCGCCTATGGTTGCCGCTCCGGCGCCGGGCGCCTCACGCGATCGTGGTGACCGCGATCGTGGTCCTCAAGGCGCTCCTCGTGCAGCTGCCGCCGAGCCAGCGAATGAGTCGGTTGAGCCGACCTCTGAGCCCGCCGACGAGCCAGCCGCTGAGCCAGCCGCTGAGCCAGTCGAGGCTGAGAGCGCCCCCGAGAGCGTCGACGCACCCGCTGCTCCCGCTGAGTAGTCCCGGCTGCAGCCCAGATCGGCATCTAGGCCGCGAATTGTGCGGAGATTGCGGCTCCGACGGGAAGAGTCGCGCCGCCGACGCTCTTAGACTGGAATCCAGACAACGATTCAGAGGAGCTGAGAGCCGTGGCAGCGTCGAATGTGAACGTAGTGGTCATCACCGGAAACCTGACTCGCGATCCGGAGCTGCGCCATACCGGCGGCGGCACGGCGGTCTGCGAGCTGCGCGTGGCAGTCAACTCGCGCCGCAAGAACGGCCAGAGCGGCGAATGGGAAGACAAGCCCAACTACTTCGACGTAAAGGTCTGGGGCGCGCAGGGTGAGAACTGCTCCAACTACCTCTCCAAGGGGCGCCCGGTTGCGGTCGAAGGCCGCCTCGATTGGCGCGAGTGGGAGGCCAAAGATGGCGGCGGCAAACGGCAGAAGGTCGAGATCATCGCCAACTCCGTCCAGTTCCTCGGCTCGCGTGACGGCTCCGGTGGTGGCGGTGGCGGCAACGAAGGCGGCGGCTTCAGCCCCAGCAGCGACGTACCGGCCGACTCTTCCGATTTCGCCGGCGCAGCAGCGGGCGGCGGCGGAGACGACGACATTCCCTTTTAGGGTCGCTGGCTGCGGCAGACCCAGCGGGGCAAGGACGCAGGGAGCGAAGCGTGCTCTGCACGTGAGCGACCGAGGACGCCGCACCGCGCAGCGTCCGCCGCAGCCAGGGGATATCTGTAGGATCCCAGCCCGCAATGGCTCGTACTAACGACTCAACTTCTTCAACGCCCCGCCGCGGTCGTCGCGACGACCGCACGCGGCCGCGCAAATACACGCGGATCAACTCCGAGGCGGTCGACTACAAGGACCTCAACCTCCTGCGCCGCTTCCTCTCCGACAAGGGGAAGACGCGCGGCCGCCGCGTCACCGGTCTCTCGCGCAAGCACCAGCGCCAGCTTTCGGTGGCGGTGAAGCGCGCCCGCGAGATCGCCCTCCTGCCTTACGTCGGAGAGCGTTGATGACGCAGGCGATCCTGCTCGAGGACGTTGAGCAGCTCGGCCAGCGTGGCGAACCGATCGACGTCTCGCCTGGCTACCTGCGCAACTACTTGATCCCGCGCAAACTGGCTGCGCCGGCGACACCGGGTGCGCTGGAGGAAGCTCAACGGCGCCAGGCCGCGGCCGAAAAAGCCGAGAAGGCCCGCGCCGAGCGCGAAGAGCAAGCCGCCTCGCTGCTCTCCAAGACCGTCTTGACGATCTACCAGCGCGCCGGAGAGGACGGCAAGCTCTTCGGCTCCGTCGGGACCAAGGAGATCGCCGACGCGATCCAGGACGCTCGTGATCTGCGCATCGACCGGCGCAAGATCCTGCTCGAGCAGCCGATCCGCGAGATCGGCACCCACATGGTCGAGATCGAGCTCGCCGACGGCGCCATCGCCACGGTGAAGACGATCGTCACCGAGGAACGCTGAGCCCGAGGCTAGGCTGCGGGGCATGGGTTCGCCGCGCTTGCCGACTCGCCTGACCCGGCGGGCAAAGGCCAGGACCAGGCTCGGCTGGGGCCGCGCTGAGCACGCGACCGTTGGGCTCGCCGCTGTCGCCCTGGGCGGTGCTGGAGTCGTCCTCGCCGGGCAGTTCGGCCGCATGCTGCGGCGCCGCGCCCACGAGGAGACCGATGGCGACGGACTGGTCGAAGCGGCGCCGGCCGCCGCGATCGACACCGTCAGCGTCGCAGTGGGCGGCTACGACGAGGCACCGCGATCCGAAACGGTCCTCTTCAACCTGCTTGCCGGGTTTCTGGGGTCCTTTGCGCTGGTGCGCATCTCAACCCTGGGCATCCGCGACGAATGGTGGCCTTTTCGCAACGTCAGCGTCGGCGGTCGCCACATCCACCACTTCGTACCCGGGATCCTGCTCGCCTTCGCCTCCGGCACCACCGCCCTGCTCACCGACGACGAGGTGCTCGAAGAGCGGCTCGCGATCACCACCGGCGTCGGCATGGGGCTGACTTTCGACGAGGCGGCCCTGCTGCTTGACCTGCGCGACGTCTACTGGACCCGCCAGGGCCTGCTCAGCGTGCAGCTCAGCCTCGGCGCGACGGCGATCCTCAGCATCGCGATCCTCACCCTGAGAATGCTGAGGCGCGGCGAGCGGCGGCGCGAAGCGGAGGGGCTGATCCCGCCCGCCCCGATCGACCTGATCGACCCCCGCGACTAGGGCAAAAGAAAGGGCGGCCAGTGGCCGCCCTTTCTTCCCCTTTTCGTCCTGAGTTAAAGCGCTGTTCAGCCCTTCGGGGTGCAGGAGCGAACGAAGCTGCCGGTGAGCTTCGTGCCGTCGGAGAAGACCGAGGTGGCCTTCGCGTTCAGGTGCCCGTCCGGGCAGTTGGCGAAGAGGAACGGGGTGTTTTTGTAGCCGCGGTCGAAGGTCAGCGAGAATTCCTTCACCGAGCCATAGCCGCCGGCGATCTTCGGAATCGTCGCGATCGACTTGGTGCCGAAGCGGCCGTTGCTGATTTTCGAGATTTTGACCGTGGTGACGACTGCCGCCGAGACCGGTGAGCTCAGGTAGGCGTGGATGAAGATCGTCGTCTTGCCACCGCTGGTGCCGCCGTTGAAGGCGACCAATTTACTCTTCGCGATGAAGGGCGCCTGTTCGGGGAATTCGACCTCGACGTTGGTGATGCCGCTGCCGATGATCGCCTTCTTGCAAGCTTCTTCAGCGTGCTTGGTGTCCTGTGCCTGCAGTTTGCCCGAGCTGCATTTGGGCAGACCCTTGACGTCGATCGAGCCGTTCTTGTCGGTTTCGACAATGGCTTCTTTCAGTGCCGGGGCATGGGTGCCGTCGGTCGTCTCGATCTTGCCGCTGATGTTCAGCGTGATCGGGGCCGGCTTGCCGTTCTTAGGCAGCGCCTTGGGAGTGAAACCGCCGTTGAGGGTCAGCTTCAAGTTGCCTGCTTGGACGATGGTGGGCTTCTCCGCCGTAGCGATGCCCGCCACGGCGACGGCGAGTGCCGCCCCGAGGGCCAGTGTCGTGATCAAACGCTTGCGCATGTGCTGTATCTCTCTCCTTTTGCGGCCCGGCCTTCAGCAGCCCCGGCCATCGAAAGCCTTGGTCTATCCCTCCAATTCCCAAACTACCAGTCTCGCAATCTAGATAAACCCCGACATTCATGGAAAAGAGCGGCCTTGCAGGCGGCCGCTCAGCTCTCCAGCATCGAAAGCCGGGTGCGCTCGCGCTCCTCGGCGGCCCCCTCGGGACCGAGGAAGGGCAGGGTGATCCAGAACATCAGGTCCGGCAGGCGGCTCGGCAAACGCGCGGCGGCGCCGTGCAGGATCTCGCTGTAGAGCAGCTCGTTGATGCCGCCGGCCAGCGAGAGCGAGGTGATTCCCGGCAGCTCAACCGAGGTCTCGGCGCGGCCCGCGTCGAGAAAGCCGGTGAACTGGCGCAGGGCCGCGTCGCGGCGAGCCAATGCCTTGGGCCCCGCGGCGAGGACCTCGACGATCGCGAAGCGCGCCTCATCGGGATGCTCGGCGAGGTGTTTGAGCAGCTCGCCGAGGCCCGCCGCGACGCGCTCAGCCCAGGGCAGGCCCGGCTTGGACTCAAAGCCCCGAGCGGTGTCGCCGAGCAAGTTGCCGAGCAAGACGTCGTAGGTGGCGAGGAAGCAATCCTCCTTGGAGGAGAAGAGTTCGTAGAAGGTCTTGCGCGAGACGCCGGCGACGCCGATCACGTCGACCACCCGCGTCTCTGGATAGCCGCGCTCGGAGACGACCTCGATCATCGCCTGGAGGATGCGGGTGCGTTGGGACTCCGTCACGGCCTCCCTTGGCAACCCGTGCCGGCCCCTTGGCAGCCGCTCGCTCAGCCTAGCCGTGCGTCTACCTGAAGCCACTCCCAGACTGTAGAGGACGAAGCGAGGTCGCGCGACCTTTCTGTACCCCGGCGTCTCCTTGGCGAGGACGCGCATACAATCTCCGCCGATGAGCAGGAGCGAGCGGGCAAGGCTACTTGCGGTCCTCGTCGTCGCAGTGTTGGCGGCTGCTCTTCTTGGCGCCTGCGGCGACTCCGGCTCGAGCAGCGGCTCGGACCAGTTCCGCGACCAGACCAAGAGCCCGCTGCTCGATTTCGGCGAGGAGGGCAGCGAGTCCGAACTGGAGGAAGTCGACGCGACGGTGAGCGACTTCCTCGCTGTCCATTCCCAGGAAGATTGGGATGCGACCTGCGACCTGCTCTCGAAACAGATGCTGGACAAACTCGAACGCCTGGCAGACAACTCGACCGGGCTCAAGGACCCGTCCTGCCCCGCCTTCCTCGAAGCCTTTGTTGTCCTCTCGCCAGATGAAAAGAAGGAGACCGGGGAGATCGATGGAGGCAGCCTGCGCCAGCAGGGCGCGAAGGGCTACCTGATCTACTTCGGGGCAGAGGACGTCGTCTACGCGATGCCGCTGGACAAGCAGGGCAGTGAGTGGCGGGTTGCGGCGCTCTCCCCTCAGCGCCTGGGCTGAGGGGCAAAGACGATCGAATACAATCGCTGGCGGTGATCAGGGAGGGGACACGGCCATTTGCGGCGCTCGTCGTTGCTGTAATCGCAGCCGCACTCCTCGCCGCTTGCGGCAGCTCCGACTCGGATTCGAGCGGGTCGACGGAATCCGGATCGACGACCACCACGTCGACGAGTGACTCCGGCGCGCAGGACGGCAATGGAGGCGGCTCATCCCAGGGGCAGGGCCAGAGTTCAAGCGAGGATGACCAGTCGCAGAGTGGGCGGAGCGACGGCGGCGCCGGTGCGAAGAACGTCGCCACTCCGCTCGAGGTCTCGGGCGGTGGCTCCGAGCAGTTCCGCAGCAAGGGCGGCGACAACAGCATCCAGGAATACGGCGACGAGGGTGACGAATCGGAGCTGCAGGAAGTGGCGGAAATTGTCCACGGCTTCTACGTCGCGCGAGCTGAAGAAAAGTGGGACACCGCCTGCTCCTACCTCGCCAAGGGAAACATCGAACAGCTTGAACAGCTGGCTGCCCAATCACCGCAGTTCAAAGGCAGCGGCTGCGGCCCCATCCTCAAGGCCTTCACCCGCCCCCTGCCGGCAGCGGTTCAGCGCGAAATCACCAGCGTCGATGCCGGCAGCTTCCGGCATGAAGGCGAGCAGGGCTTCCTGATCTACTCCGGCGCCGACCAGACCGTCTACGCGATGCCGCTGAGAGATGAAGACGGCAGCTGGAAGGTCGCGGCGCTCTCAGGCTCCGCGATCGGCTGAGCCGAGCCAGACGACCTGGTCGCGTCCCGGCCCCACGCCGACCAGGCGGATCGGCACGTCGACGAAGTCAGCGATGTACTTGAGATAAGCGCGCGCCGCGGCCGGAAGGTCGTCCTCGCTGCGGCACTGCGTAAGGTCAGCACTGAATCCCGGCAGCTCCTCGTACTCCGGCGTCGCCGAGTGCAGGATCGACTGGTGGTAGGGAAAGCTGTCCAGCAGGGCACCCTCGCGCGAGCGGTAGCGCACCGCCACTCGCAGTGTCTCGAGACCGCTGAGCACGTCGAGCTTGGTGATCGCCAGTGAGGTCATCCGGTTGAGCCGCACCGCGTAGCGCAGCGCCACCAGGTCGATCCAGCCGCAGCGCCGCTCGCGCCCGGTGGTGGTGCCGTACTCGTGACCCTTCTCGACCATGTGGCGACCGGTTGCATCCTCCAGCTCGGTCGGGAAGGGCCCGGCGCCAACCCGGGTCGCGTAGGCCTTGGCGACCCCCCAGACCTCGGTGATGTCGGTGGGGCCAATGCCGGCGCCGACCGTGGCTGCGCCGGCGATCGGGTTGGAGGAGGTGACGAAGGGATAGGTGCCGTGGTCGAGGTCGAGCAGGGTCGCCTGGGCGCCCTCGAAGATCACCGTCTTGCCGGCGTCGAGCTCGTCCCAGCAGAGCCGCGAGGTATCGGCGATGTGGGGCTCGAGGCGGTGGCCGTAGTTGACGTGTTCCTCGGTCATCGTGTGCAGGTCGAGGCGGGGGTCCGGCGCGTCCTCGACCGCGCCCTCGGCGACGCTGCCCTCGCCCGCCTCCTTGCGCAGCTTGCGGCGCTGCACCGATAGCTCGCGCAATGCCTGCTGCTTGGGCGCCATCGCGGTGCGGATCTTGGCCCGCAGGATCTTCTCGTCGAGCAGGTCCTGGACGCGGATGCCGAGGCGCAGCGCCTTGTCGGCGTAACAGGGGCCGATGCCACGGCGGGTGGTGCCGAGCGAGAGCTTGCCCAACTTCACCTCTCCGGCCGTGTCGAGCAGCACGTGGTAGGGCATGATCAAGTGCGCGTTGGCGGAGATCTTGAGGTTGTTCATGTCGACGCCGCGGCGTCGCAGGCCGTCGATCTCGCCGAGCAGGATGCGCGGGTCGAGGACAACGCCGTTGCCGATCACGCAGGCCTTGTCGGGATAGAGGATCCCCGAGGGGATCAGGTGGAACTTGAACTCCTCGCCTTCGCGGACGATCGTGTGGCCGGCGTTGTTGCCGCCCTGGAAGCGCACGATCGCGCTGGCGCGCTCGGCAAGCAGGTCGGTGACCTTGCCCTTGCCCTCATCGCCCCACTGGGCGCCGACTATTACAAGCCCTGGCATCGCCGCAGCATTGTGCCGGTTCGGTCGGCTAGGCGACCTTGCCGTAACGGCGATCGTCGCCGAAGAGCGGTACCTCGTCGCAGATCTGGCTCAGGCGCGAGACCGTGCGGCTGCCGATCTGCTCCTCGAGCTCCTCGTGCGGGAGGTTGGTCGTGACCAGAACCGAGCGCTGCGCCTCGTAGCGCTCGTTGATCAGGGCGTAGAGCTGCTCGAGCACCCAGTCGCTGCGTTTCTCGGCACCGAGATCGTCGATGTGGAGCAGGTCGACCGAGGTCAGCCGCTCGAAGAAGGCGAGATAGGAGTCGCCGCCGGGCTCGGAATCGTAGGTGCGACGGATGCGGGCGAGCAGCTTCGGCAGCGAGTAAATCGCGACCGAGTGGCCCGCCTCCAGGGCGATCTTCGAGACCAGCATCGCCAGCGTCGTCTTGCCGGTGCCGGTGTCGCCGAAGAGCCACAAGCCCCGCCCCGCGTCCAGCCGCTGCTCGAGCTCGTCGACGAAGCCGCGCACCTCGGCCACGGCGGCCTTGGTCTGCAAGTCGCGCACCATGTCGGAGACCGGTGGGCGGTCGAAGGAGACGCCGCGGTAGCGCGGCGGGATCACCGAGGCAACCCCGCGGACGCGACCGCGTTTGAGCCGCGGCGCGCGGCACTCGCATTCACGCGCAACGTCTTCGGGGCCGAGGATCCAGCCGGAGCCGTCGCAGACCCCGAGCGGGCAGGCGACTTCGCGGAAGGGCTCGCTGCGGGGGATTGCCACCTAGAACTCCGGCCCGACGGCGGCGGCGTCATCGATCGGCGGGCCCTCGCCAACCGGCTGTTCGATTGGCTGGTCCTGACCGGCGTAGTCGGCGAACTTGGGGAAGCGGTCGAGGAAGACCAGCTTCGGCGAGGCGATCGGCCCGTTCCTATGCTTGGCGATGATCAGGTCGGCGAGGCCGTCGGGCTCGTCTTCGGGGTCGCGGTAGTAGTCCTCGCGGAAGAGGAAGGCGACGACGTCGGCGTCCTGCTCGAGGTTCCCCGATTCGCGCAGGTCGGAGAGCATCGGCTTGGGCGGATGGCGCTGCTCGGGCGCGCGTGAGAGCTGCGAGATCGCCAGCACCGG
Organism: uncultured Solirubrobacterales bacterium; assembly: GCA_963701265.1. GTDB lineage: Bacteria > Actinomycetota > Thermoleophilia > Solirubrobacterales > 70-9 > VRUE01. The sequence continues at coordinate 303,673 of OY969581.1, read as the reverse complement.
CACCTCCAGCTCGCGGGCGAGGATCTTCAGCCCACGGCTGATCTGGCCGACCTGCTCGACCCGGTTGGCGCGCGGGTCGTCGGTGCGCATCAGCTGCAGGTAGTCGACGATGATCAGCCCCAGCCCGCCCTTGTCCTGTTCCTGGGCGTGCAGGCGGCGCGCCTTCGCCCGCAGGTCGAGCACGCCGAGGTCGGAGGAGTCGTCGAACCAGAGCGGCGCCTGCTCGAGCTCGTTGCAGGCCCGCACCACCTTCGGCCAGTCCTTCTGGGAGACCTGGCCCTTGCGCAACTTGTCGCCGGAGATCCGCGCCCGGCAGGCGATGAAGCGCTGGGCAAGCTCGACCTCGGACATCTCGAGCGAGAAGAAGGCGACCGGCTGGTTGTGTTTGACGGCGACGTTTTCGGCGATGTTGGCGACGATCGCGCTCTTGCCCATCGCCGGGCGGGCGGCGACGATGATCAGGTTGCCGGGCTGGAAGCCGCCGGTGATCGCGTCGATGTCGCGGAAGCCCGAGGGCGTGCCGGTCAGTTCCGCCTCGCCGGTGGAGAGCTTCTCGAGCCGGTCGACCTCGCCGTGGAGGATCTCGGAGAGCAGTTTGAAGTCGCTTGCCTGCTCTTTGTGGGCGACGTCGAAGAGCAGCTTCTCGGCCCGCTCGGAGAGCTCGCGCGGTTCGCCGTCGCGCTCGTGCACCCAGCCCTGGATCTGCTGGCCAGCCCCGAGCAGGCGGCGCAGCAGCGAGTTCTGCTGGACGATCTCGGCGTAGTGCTTGGCGTTGCCGGCGGCGGGGACCTTGGCGGCCAGCTCGGAGACGTAGTGCTTGCCACCGGCCTCTTCGATCTGGTTGCGCTGCACCAGCGCCTCGGTGACGCTGAGCTCGTCGACCGGCTTGGAGGCCGCGTAGAGATCGTGGACGCAGGTGAAGATCGCCGCGTGCTTCTCGAGGTAGAAGTCGCCGGCGTTCAGCTTCACCTCGTCGATCACGCGGGTCAGGGTCGGCTCGGCGACCAGCATCGCCCCCAACACCGATTCCTCCGCCTCGATGTTCTGCGGCGGAACGTGGGCTGTGGGAGCGGAGGCCATCGACTTAGTTAAGGGCCCGCGGCGGCGTCAACCGCGCGGAATCTCAAGAGAATCAAACGCCGGCCTCGCGCCAGAGAGGTGTCCTTGCAAATTAAGAGGAAAGGATCGGCGGGAGCGCGCTTGAGACAGAAGCGATCGTCAGCGCAGGTCGAGGACAAGGCCGAGCGCGTCGTCTATCGATCCCAGCTCCTCAAAGGAGAGATGTCCCACATGATCGCCGAGGCGAGTGGCATCGACTGCACCCACCATCTCGCACAGCACCCGCGTGGATTGATCGCCCACCGCTATCTCAGGGTGAAAGGTGGCGGGCGGAGTCGAGCTGGAGGTCGGGCAGACGACCACGGTCGAGAGCGCCAGTAGATCGTCGGTCTGGACCACGACCGCGTAGCGAGGGCCATGCTGGACGTGACCTCGTCGCCGCGCCAACTTGATTGCGTGCACATCACCCCGGACCACGGAGCTCCTCCATCAGCGCACTGACTTCCCGTGCCTCGTCGACGTAGTTGGGGTCGGCCATGAGGCGCCTTGCCTCCGCCGCGAGCCCTCGTCGTGCTCGCTCTCGCTGAGCGGTCTCCAGAATTGCCTGCCGGGCCGCCTCCGCCTTTCCGATCCCCCGGCTGCGGGCCAGCTCTTCGAGGGCGCGCACCCCTTCGCGGCCCAGCCGAAGTGAGAGGGGTGGAGGCGCAGGGGCGATGTCGCTCATCGTAGCGTGTTTTGCACTACGCACTCTGAAGGTAGATGCTATGCCCTACAGGCTTTCGAGCCGCGACCCGCGCATGGCGCGCGACAGCTAACGCTTCGGTGTCAAAACGCGCGCGACGGCCTTGCGGGGTGCTATTCGCTCTGTTCGAACGTGTGCTGGTAGGTCGTTGCGGCGCCGGCGCGACCGATCGGGTTGAAGGGCGCCTGCTGGAAGCAGCCGGGGGCTGGGACCGAGGCGGAGTCGGTCTGTTCGGCAAAGGCGTATTTCCTCAGCTGGTCAAAGAAGGTTTTGGCGGTTTTTTCGTTTTCGTCTGGTTTTTTGACCTGTAGCGTTCGTCCCGAGAAGGCGGGGTCTTTGTAGGCTTCGGGATCGAGTGTCGCTGTCACACCTGAGGTGCAGCCGCGCGTATCGAAGCTCGGCAGGCCGGTGGCGAGGCTCTTCGCCGCCAAAGGCTGTGGGTAGGCGTTGGTCCGGCCCGTAGTCGTCCGACTCGGATAGGTCGCAAGCGATTCGGGGTTGAACGGACCCATGGCGCGCAAGTAATGCACCTGCAGGCCATCGGCGTTGGTCGGCAGCTTGGCATTTGACATTGCGGCGAGATTCGCCACCGTCGCGGTCAACTCGTGCTTGTAAAGACCCAACCCGGTGATCACCGGGTTGAGGTTGCGCAGGAAGGGGTCGACGGCGCGCAGCAGCGGCGGGAACTCGTCGCGGAAGAGCTTGCGCGCGGCGGGGAAGCCGGTCGGGGCGCGATCGATCACCGGTTCGAGGCCTTCGAAGAAGCCCTTCGCCTGCGGCGCCAGGTTGGAGAAGGCGATCAGGGTCGGCGAGAGCTTTTCGGCGACCGGGACGAGCTGCTTCATCACCGGGTCGGCGTTGAGCGAGAAGCCCTTGAGGCGATTGAGGGTGAGGCGGGACTCGTCCTGGAAAGTGGGGAAGGCGCGGAAGAGCGCTTCGATGTCGCGGTCACGGGCGGCGGTGGTGCTGAAGACCGCGTTGGAGTTGCGGATCAGCTCCGCCAGCTCACCCTGGCGGCCGCGCAGGGCGCGCAGCGAGGTGGCGCCGTTGCGGAAGAGCGTTTTAACCGCGAGCCGCTGGCTGTCGAGCACCCGGAAGAGGCGGTCGAAGCTGGTGAAGGCCGGTTCGAGCTCACCGAAGGCGTAGGAGAGGCTGGCGCCCTGGCCTTCGATCGAGAGCGCTGCTTCCTGCTGCCAGGTCTGGAAGGCGGCGCGGGTTTTGGCGTCGAAGGTGCGGAAGATCTCGTCGAGCTGCACCGATTCGGCGATCTGCGCGTTGGGCAGGGTGCCGCCGTCGGCGAGCACAGGGCCCTTGCGACTGCCCGGGGTGAGTTCGATGTAGGTCTCGCCGAGCAGCGTCTTGGTGCGCAGCACCGCGCGCGTGTTGGCCGGCAACGGCCCGTACTTGTCGTTGATGTCGACCTTGGCCATCGCCTGTTCGCCGTTGGGGGCGAGGACGATGTCCTGCACCTTGCCGACCGAGACGCCGGAGATCCGCACGTCGGACTGCTGGGCGAGCTGGGTCGCCTCCTTGAAGGGGATGTTGACCTGATACGGCTTCGCCTTGAACGGGGTCGGCCCGCCGAAGGTGATCCAGAGGAAGAGCAGGATGCCGAAGCAGGAGAGCGCGAAGCCGGCGATGACCAGGAGCTGGGTTGTGCTGGGGGCGCGCTTGCTCATGGTTCCGGTCCACAGCTGTGATTTGCAAAGTCTTTGTCTTCGGGAATCAAGGGCAGCTGGTCTTTACGCGGAACGTTCGCGCCCCGGAGAAGTGTGTTGATATACGGTTTTCCATTAGCGAAGCCATAGGCGAGATCCGTTCCATTGCAAGTGATCATCACCAGGGACCTGCTGATCGGACCCGCCGGATCCTCAAGGTTGAAGGTCCCGTTGGTGTTGTGGTTGAGCCAGGGCAGGTAGAAGAGATAGCTCTGCTTCGCGCCGTTCGGCTTATAGGCAAGCTCGTTGAGGAAGCCGTTGAAGGCGCCCAGTGCGTTGCCGAAGCTGCGCACGCTCTTGCTGAAGTCATCGGAGCCTTCGTTGGCGTGGGTCAGTACCGGGCGGATTTGACGCGTGAAGGGGCGGATCTGGGTGCGGATCGGCTCCTCGGTCTGTTCGAAGAGCCGCTGATTGGCCTTCAATGCCGGCTTCAGCGCCTGCGCCTGCGGGATCAGGCCGAGCAGGGCGGGGCGGGCGACCGTGGAGAAGCGGTCGGCGCTGGCGAAGGCCGATTCGGCCGCGCTCAGGGTGGCGGGGAATTCGGTGAGGATCTCCTGGATCGAGCGCTGCTGATTGGCGAAGTTGCCAAGCGCTCCCTTGGAGGAGGAGACCCAGCGTTCGATTTGGACGTCGTGGCGGCCCAGCTCCGTGGTCAACAGGCCGAAGTCGTGGATCACGTTGGCGAGCGCATCGCGGCGTTGCGCCACCGCCCGGTTGAGGTCGGCGATGTAGTGGGCGAACGGCTGCAGGCGCCGGAAGGCGTTGCCGAGCTGGCGGCCGCGGCCGCCGATTCCCTGGGCGCCGCCCGCGACCAGCAGCTGGATGTACTGGCGGGTGTCAGCGTCGAGGGTGGCGAGGAAGGCGTCGAGGTTGACGTTGGGTTCGGTCTGGGAGAGCGGGAAGTTGTGGCCGTCCTCGACGTGGTCCTTGTCGCTGCCGGGGTCGATCTCGACGACCATGTCGTTGAGGTTGGTTTTCGGCCGCAGCAGCAGGTTGGAGTCGGGGGTGATCAGCTCCATGTACTTGGGCTCGATGTCCATGCCGACGACGGCGTGGCCGTCTTCGAGGTCGACCGAGGTGACCTTGCCGACCTGGATGCCGGCGATGTCGACCGCCTGGCCCTGGCCGGGAGTGACCGCCTGGGCGGTGGTGAAATCGCCCGTGATGTGGTCGAATTCTTCACCGACCACGGGGACCCAGGCGGGCAGGGAGGCCTTCTGCTGGGTGAAGATCCAGAGCGTCATCACGATCCCCACCGCAGCGAGGACGAAGATCGCGATCGTGTCCTTGCTGCGCCCGCGCGACTGGCGCGAGAGCGAGGAGCGGAAGTGCGTCCAGCGGCTCATGGGCTCACCACCGCAGGGCTGGGGGCGCCGACCTGACCGAGGCCGCCATTGACATCGGGGACGGGGTTGCTGTCACAGCGCACTTCCGGCTTCTTAGGCGGGCGACCGCCAAGCTGCGGCTGAGTACCGAGCGGTGGCGCGACCGTATGGGCAAAATCGCGTTTCTCCGTGGTCAGATTCCCGTGTTTGTTGGTCTGTTCGACGAGCAAGTTGCCGCCACCCGGCTGGATCCGTAGGAAGGGACCGTTGCCGTCGAAGTTCTGACCCCACCCGGCGAAGTCGACGAGGCTGTAGAGGAACTCGCGGTAGTTGGGCTGGCCGGTGCTGAACCTGTCGTTGATCACCTGGTTGCCGGTCGGCACGATGACCCTGCTGGTGCAGAGGCTGATCCGGTTGAGCTGAGGCAGCGCCACCGCCTTGCCGGCCTGGGCGGCGCCGGCAAGGCCCGGCGTCGCTTCGCGCAGCAGCCTCGCCGTGCCGCCGGCCTCCCTACCTGAGAGCAGCGGCCGCGCTTGGGCAAGCCAGGGCTTGCCGGCCTCGATCAGATCCGGCAGCTCGGCGACAGCCGGGTTCATCTCGATCGCCCAGGCGCGCAGCGGCGGCAGCGCCTGGTTGAGGCTGACCAGCGAGCCGTGGAAGTTCTGCAGGGTCGGCGCCAGGCGATGGACCGTGGTGGTGAGGTTGGCCGACTGCGCCGCGAGGGCGCCGGTGAAGACGTCGAAGTTGACGATCAGGCCCTTGAGGTCCTCCTCGTTCTGGGCCAGAGCGGCAAAGGTGCGGCTGGTGCCGGCGACCAGGCGGGAGAGGTCACCCGGCTCGGTGCCGAGCAGGGCGTTGGTGACCTGGGCGCTGTAGCGGCCGGCGTCGCCGCCGTAGCGGAAGCCGCCGTTCAGCCCTTCGGCGCCGCTCTTGCCGTGCACCTCGGGCAGCTGGCCAACGTCTTCGGCCGCGGTCGGCTTGTGGGTCAGGGCGGTGCCGTAGCCCTCGAGCAGGTGGCTGAGGTCGGCGCGCACGGGCGCTTGCAGCGCGGTGAGGACTTCATCGATCTGGACCCAGGTCGAAGTGCGGCTGACCGGAATCGTGTCGTCGCTGTCGAGCTCCGGCGCGCTGGGGCTGCCGGGCGCGAGGTCGATGAAGAAGTTGCCCTCGAGGAAGATCCGCGGCCGGATCGCGGCAAAGGCGTCGTCGTGGACCGGCCGGCCTTTGCCTTCGACCGTGAAGGTCACGGTGGTGGCGTCGCCGTCGCGTTCGGTCGAGATCACGCGGCCGACGTCGACCCCGGCAATCCGCACCGGCGAGTTGGTGGCGATGTTGACCCCGTTGCTGAAGGTCGCCTTGAGCTGGTAGCCGTAGCTGGTGAAGGGCACGTGGCCGGTGAACGCCAGGTAGGGCCCGATCGTGAAGATGAGGATGAAGATGACCGCGATCATCGCGTTGCTGGGTCGCCACTTGAAGCGGCTGTTGGTCGCCCCCGCCCTCGTGTCTCTCTCCGGCAGCCGACCCATTACTTTTCTTCCCCCAGCTGCCTTTTTGTCTGGCCAGAAGTTTTTATGCCGTCGTCGCGAGAGGTGTTGCCAATGGTGGTGACGCCTACTGTGCTCTCATAGCGCTCGTTGCCCGCCTCGCACTCCCTAGGCTGACCGGGAGAGGCGGTATTCGGGTAAGGGTTGGAGTGCAGGTGGTTGAGCGGCACACCCAAGTTCGAACCCGGCGGTTCGCTGCCATTGGCCGGTGCAGACGCTTGCCCTCCCTCGTTGTTCGCCCCTTCGGGGGGTTGGAAGGAGATCGCGTTGAGCCAGCCGCCGAGCCCGTTGGCTTCGCTGGATGCGCTGGCGATGTTGCGGAACGTGAGGCTGAGGTAGTTACAGGTCGTCTGCGCCGGCGCGATGAACCTGATCGCCGGGTTGAGCAGCTCGTTGGTGTCGATCAAGAGGTCAAGCCCGTTGAAGACCCCGGTCGACTGCTGGAAGGCGAGCAATGCGTCGGCGGTCGGCGGCAGCTGCGCGTTGAGGCTGGGCGAGCGGTTGAGCGCGGGGATGCCGGCGCGCAGGGCGGCAGCGATCGTCGGCGAGGTCCTCCCCAACACCCTGGCGCCGGGCTCCAATGCGGCGAAGAAGCGTTCGGAATCGTGCAGGAACGGCCGCAGGGCCGGCAGATCGGCGGTGACCGAGTCAAGCGTTTCCGGGCCCTTGGAGATCGTTTCCTGGATGTAGGGACGGGAGACGCGGGCGAAGGCGGCGAAGGTGCGGTCGAGCGCGGCGAACATGCTCGCCTGCTCCGCCGCCACCGGCACCACGGTCGCCGAGAGTGCCTCCAGCGCTTCCCAGAGTTCACCGAAACCGGTGCTCGGGGCGACCAGGGTGGCCAGGGTCGGCTCGCTGCTTTCGGCCAGCATCCGCAGGGCGACGAAGGCGTTGTTGATCTGTGGCCCGCGGCCGGCGAGGGCGTTGCCGAATCCGGCCAGGCCGCGCTGGATCGATTTCCTCGTCTGCTCGTCGAACATGTCGAAGAACTGGTCGATGTCGACCGGTTCGGGGTGTGCCGCGCCGACTGGAATCGTGTCGCCGGCGGCGAAGCCCTGCCGCGAGTCGCCGGGCACGATCTGCAGGTACTTGAGGCCGAGCGGTGATTTCGGCCGGATGATCATCGTCGAGTTGTCGGGCAGCGGCTCGACGTTCTTGTCGAGGCTGAGGTCGAGTTCGGCGGCAACCCCCCCGTTGCCGGTCTGCACCGGCACGACCGACTTGACGACGCCGACGCGGGCACCGCCGATCCGTACCTCGTTGCCCTTGACCAAGGCGTTGGCGTTGGGCACGCGGGCCTTGAGGTTGTAGGTCGAGACGAAAGGCAGCCCGTTGTTGGCGTTGTAGGCGAGGAAGACGGCGACGATGATGACCAGCACGGTCACCGCCCCGACGATCACCGGGCTGCTCGCCACTCCCTGTATGCCCGAGCGATTTCTCATGGACCGAGGAGGTAGTCGAGGAGGGCACGTTGCCGGGGTGCCGGCAGGGCGGCCTTGGCCCCGAGCTGGCGGCCCTGGGAGATTTCCGGGGCGGAGGGGCTAAGCGGGGCGGAGGGGGCTACCGTCGCGGCGGGTGTGCCGGGCCGGGCCAGGGTGCTGCCAACTTCGCCCGCTTCGCGCGATTGCTGTTTTGCCAGCAAGTCGTATAGGTAGGCGCTGGAGGCAGAGGCTTCACCGGCGTTGGGGCCGGTGAACTTCGCCGAGCAGCCACTGGCTTCGAGTTCGTATTCGAGGCAGGTCGTAAGGGTGACGAGGGTTCGCGTGTAGTGCCCATATTCGTCAAAGCCGTTCGAGGCGGCGCTGAAGTTATAGATCAGGTCGACAAGACCGTCGAAGCCCTTTGTTTCCCTGGTGCTGCCAAGGAATTCCGCCAGCTTGGTGGTCGGGGTGACGCCGCTCTGAGCCAGCTGGGTCGTCTTGCGCACGATCGGGTCGGCTGCGCGTAGAGTCGGCCCGGCTTCTGCGCCGGTGGCGCCGAGCGACTTCAGCGAGACCGTCGAGGCGGCGGAGAACGGGGTCAGCAGGCGCGTCGCTTCGGTGAACGAGGGAGCCGCCTTGCCGAGCGCGGCGAAGGTGGGCGTGGCCGCGTCGGAGAAGCCCTGCAGGCTGCGCATCGTGAGGCGGAACTCACGCAGGAAGGCGGGGAACTTCTGCAGCGAGGCTTCCAGGTCGGAGCCGCGTTCGGTCGTCGCCTGGGCGGCGGCGCCGGAGTTGGTGAAGAAGCCGGCGACGCTGGCCCGTTCGCGCGAGAGAGGCCCGAGGATCTGCTCGGAGTCGGCGGCGAGCTGGGTCAGCTGATCGCGCTGGTCGTTGAGGATGCCGATCAGCTTGTCGGCATCGCGCAGGGCTGGGTTGGCACGCTTCACCGCCTCCTCGATGTCGGTGCCACGACCGGCCAGGCCGGCACCCAGTTCGTTGAAGATCAAGCGGAAGCGCTGCGCGTAGGGCAGTTTGTTGATGTCGTTGATCAGGTCCGGGTCGACGCTGGTGCTGTTGTTCTCGAGCGGCAGCAATAGCTGGCCGGCGCCCGGCTGGCCGTCCGGAACTTCTTTCAGCGGCGGGGCCGGGTCGGCGCCCGGCGCACGCGGCAGGGTCGGCCGGCAATCGACGAACTTCTCACCGATCAGCGACTGCGGGCGGATCTGACAGCCGGCGTCGCTGCGGAAGTCCTGGAAGCCGGGGTCGGTGATGTTCATCACGATTACCGCCTTGCCGGGGACGGCCTGCTCCTTGCCGCCTTCGTAGCTGTCGACCTCGCCCGGCATGGTGACGCCGACCGACTCGATCTCACCGACGTTGGCGCCGGCGACGCGCACCTGCTCGCCTTTGACCATGAAGCCGCCGCTGTCGAAGATCGCCCGCACGATGTAGCCGTCGCTGCTGCCACCGCCAGAAGAGATCAGCACGATCGCGACGATCGCCGCTGCCACCAGCCCGCCGATGACGATTGCCTTCCTCATGGGCCGGGTGGCGCGTCGGCCGGGTTGCAGTCGGACGTGGTCAAGCCGGAGCCGCTGAAGGGCGGTTCGACGAAGGGGCTGGAGCCGTCAGCGGCGGGCTGGCTGGCGCCACCCGGACAGCGGCTCTTGGCGGTCCCCGGGGCACCGAACGCTTCGTATTGCTTGGAGGGCGCGATCGGTTCCAGTTCGCGATTGGCGCTGTTGTAATTGAAGAGGTTGAGGCCGCTGAAGCTGCTGCGCACGTAGTGGCCGTTGCCGTCGTAGGGCGCGCTGACCTGGCCCAGGCGGGCAAAGCCGTTGAAGAGATCGGGCGTGTAAGCGCGAAAGAAGTTGAGGTTGGGCTGGAAGGCCGTGATCGCTTCTTCGGAGTGCGGGAACGCTCGCGAGGCTCGCTGCTGCACTGCCGGCAATGCGCCGAGCAGTTCGGCGGTGTCGTTGGCGAAGCCCTTGCGCCGCACGGTGAGGCGCAGGTTCTTGAACACCGGGACCGCCTTGGAGAGAACCGGGCCCAGTTCGCCGAGGAACGGTGCCAGGTCCTTGGTCGCCGTCTTCGAGGTGTTGATCAGCGGTTCGACGTCGTCGAGGGCGGCCCGCAGGTTGACGAAGGTCGTGTTGGCCTGGCGGAAGGTCGGCGGCAGCAGGCGCAGGCTGGTGCCGAGGGCGGCGTTTTGGCTGGCGATCGCACCGAAGGCCGCGCTGGCGTTGGAGATTGCACTGGAGAGCTCAGCGCCGCGTTCGGAGACCGTCGTGCCGAGCCGGTTGGAGCTGACCAGGAAGCGGGAGAAGATCTTTTCGTCGGCGTTGAGATCGCGGGCGAAAGCGCCGGCGCGGTTGAAGCCGACGCCGATGTATTTGAAGGTGTCGTTGGCGCTGCCGTCCTTGCCGCGGCCGGCGTACCACTGCGCGTTGCCTTCGATGAACTGCTCGAGGCCGCGGCGGACGGGCGCCGGGAAGGTGTTGAAGAGCTGGTCGATGTCGATCGGCGTCGTCGTCGAGGCAAGCCCGAGTGTCGCGTCGCTGCCCAGGGGCGGATTGCTGTTCGGGCCCGGGCTGATCGAGACGTAGTGATTGGCAACGCCGGAGAGCGAGGTGGCGCGAATCGTCGCCGTGCTGCCCTCGTGCAGCTCCTGTTCGACGCTGACCACGACCTTGGCCAGGTTGTCGTCGGTCAACTCGATGCTTTCGACCGAGCCGACCGGCTGGCCGCCGATCAGGACCTGATTGTCAGGAACCAACTGGCTCGCATTCTGGAAGAGGAGGTTGTACTTGTGTTCGCCGTTGCCGCTGAAGATCACGTAACCGAGCGCGATTACCGCTACCGCCAGGACCGCGATTACCGCGATTCGGGCGGGGGTGACCCCCCGGCTTTTCGCCGAGCTATTGTCCTCGCCTGAGGGATTAGCAGCCACGGATCGTCGCTTGTGATTCCCCGGCCTCCGATCCGGGGGAAACGCTGGCGAATCGTATCCGAGCGACCCGCCGCTACGCGTGCGCGGGGCAGGGACTTAACTGGAATTCAACGCGCTCGATTTGCGGCGAATCAGCCGCTCGCCCGGACCGTTCAGACGTTGAGGCGCGGCATCACTCGCTCCAGCGACCGCGGCAGCCACCAAACCTTGTCGCCGATCAGCAGCATCAATGCCGGCAAGAGGACGATCCGCACGACGGTGGCGTCGAGGATCACGGCAACCGTGAGGCCGATGCCGATTTGGCTCACGGTGGCGATTGGCGCCCCCGCGAAGGCAATGAAGACGGCCATCATGATCACCGCGGCACCGGTGATCACCCGTGCCGTCTTCTCCAGGCCGAACTCGATCGCGGCGGCGTTGTCACCGAACTCGTCGTAGTGCTCGCGCATACGCACGAGCAGGAAGACCGCGTAGTCGATCGAGAGGCCGAAGACGATGCCGAAGATCATCACCGTGCTGACCGCGTCGATGTAGGTCCGGCCGCCAAGCGGCCAGCCGTCCGGCACGTTGGTCAGCAGCATCAGCACGCCGAAGGCGACACCGACCGAGGCCATGTTGAGCCCGATCGCGATCGCGGCCAGGGGAATCGATCGCAGGACGACGACGAGGACGAGGAAGGTGGCGAGGATGATCGCAGCGATCACAATCGGAATCCTGTCCTTGGTCACTTGGCTGAAGGTGTTGACTATCGCCGGGCCGCCGGTAACGCCCGTCTTCAGCCCGGTCTCCCGGGCGAGTGCGCCGACCTCTTCGTCGAGCGTCTTGTTCAGCGCGATCGAACCCGGCGAGTTCAGTGGGTCATTGGGGATCACGGTTATCGTCGTCGCCTGGCCGCCGTGATCGAGGTCGACCGCTTCGGCGGCGCGTTCGTGCAGCTCGCCGGTGGTGCCATCCAGCGCAGAGAGGACGAAGTAGCCCGAGTCGAAGATGCCGGGGGTGGTGTCGCGTATGCGGTTGACCCGCCGGTTGATCGTGCGGCTCTGCGATTGCACCCGGACCGCGATCCGCCGAGCGCCGCTCTGCACCGGGAAAGAGCGGGAATAGAACTCGCCCAGCCGTTGTTCGAAAGCGTTCGTGCCGCTGGTGAGGCGGGCCAGGCCGGAGACCAGTTCGTTGGCGCCGGCCTGGAAGGTGTCGAGCTGACCGAGTTCTTTGCTGGCTTCGCGGTCGAGTGCGGCGCTGCCGTCGGCGAGTTTCTTGCTGCCCGTTTCGATCGTCTTCAGCCCGTCGTAAAGCGTTTTCGAAGCGGCGGCAAGCTGTCTCATCTGCCCCAGGGTGCTCTGGATCCAGAGCTTGATTTCCCGCGCTTCGTGGGCGTCCTGGTCGAGGGTTTCCAGCAAAAGGCCAAGTTCTCCAGGCAGGGGCGCAGCCGCGCTCGAAGCCTGACGCAGAGCGTCCAGGGCGGCGGCATAGTTCGGGTCGGTCTTGCCGACGGTCATGGCTTCGACCTGCTGCAGCGCCGCTTTCACCTTTTCGTCGCTGGCCTGTGCGTTGGCCTGAGCCTGTGGAACTGTGGAGTTCGAGGCTTTGTCGAGCGAGCGCTGCAGCCGCTTTGCCCGCGGCAGCCCGTTGGCGTTGAAGTTCGGAACCAGGTCGTGGTTGCCGAACTTGATCTGCAGGGCCCCGAGCGCCGCCCTTTCGATCCCGGCTGCCAGCTGCCTGTTGCCTTTTGCCACTTCGCCGATCGCGTCGATTGCTTCCTGGCTGCCGGCTGCCGCCTGGCCGACACCGGTGGCGATCTGGATCGCCCCCTCTTCGGCCTTGCCGCTGCCTTCGGCCAAGATCGACGCCCCGTAAGTTGCCCGCGAGAGGCCGCCGCGAATCGCCGAGACGCCGTTTGCGACGCGCTCCATGCCATCGCCAAGCCTGGTCAGGTTCGCCAGCGGCCCGACTTCGTCGTTCGACGCAAGCAGGCCGGAGAGGCCTCTCTGCAGAGGTTTGACGGCTCTCGTCAGCTGGCTTGGCCCGATCACGCTCTGCACGCCTGGTGTGTGCGCGACGCGCCTTTGCCAGCGACTCAGGGCATCGAGCGTGTCTTCCTCGGTGATCGGGCGCTTCGGTGAGGCGGCGACCACCACGAACGGTGCTTCCAGGCCGCCGCCGGCCGATTCTTCAATCAGTTCCGCATCCTGGCGGGCAGGATCGTCCTTCGGCAGCTGGCCGATGCTGAAGGGACCGGTCTTGAGCGCGAGCGCCGGCGCTGCCAGAAGCAGGACCACGGCGCCGATTGCGATCGCCACCGGCGCCGGGCGGCGTAGGGCGGCCGAGACGATCGTCATCAAGCGAGAGCGCTCGCCATTCGGTGCGGCGCCGATCCGCCAGCGGTCGATGTTCGTACCGATCAGAACCAGAACCGACGGGCCGAGCACGGTCGCGATCAGCGCCGTGAGCGTGACCACCATGGCCAGCGTTCCGGCGAGCGACGCAAGCAGGGCGCCGGGTACGACGAAGAGGGCGACGACCATCGAGAGGACGAGGGTGGCGGCGGCGAAGACGACGGTGCGGGCGGCCGTGCGACGCGTCGTCCAGGCAGCGGTGATCGGGTCCGCTCCCTCCGCCAGCTCTTCGCGATAGCGCGAGACCATCAGCAGCGCGTAGTCGACGCCCAGCGCCAGGCCGAGCATCGAGCAGACGGTGAGGGCAAGGGCGCTGACGTCGAAGAAATTGGTCAGGATCGCCAGCAATCCGCGCGATGAGAGGACCGCGAGGGCGCCGAACGCAAGCGGGACTCCGGCCGCGATCGGCGAGCGGAAGACGAGCAGGAGCACGATCAAGAGCACCGGCAGGGCGATCAGCTCCGCCCTCTCGGTGGCGGCAATCGATTCGTCCTCGATCGCGCGCGAGAGAGTTGCGACTCCCGTTTGCGTGCCGCTGACCGGAGCGTGGATCGTCTTCTCGATCACGTCGTTGAGCAGCGGCACCTTGTCGTCCACCGCCTCTTGATTGCCGACGTGGAAATCGAGCAGGATGAAAGCGTGCCGGGGCCCTGGTCGCAATCGGCCCACCGCTCCCCGATCCCAGGGAGAGAGGGTTGTGACCTGCGGATCGCTGCGCAACGCCCGGATCAGCTCCGGACCCTGTCGGTCAAGGGCCTGCGACGGGCCCTCGAGGAAGATCACGAACGGCGCCGAGTCGCCGAAGTATTCCTCCTGCATCTCGGTGGTGCGACTCGTGCTCGTGCCGCTGATTTCAATCGTGCTCGGGTTGAGCTTTTCCTCGAGGCTGAAACCGAAGATCGAGAGCAGCGCGACCACGATCACGCCAACGAGCAACGATCGCTTGGGGTGGCGCAGCATCAGAGGCGGGCGCTTGTCGTCCTCCCGCTCAGCGCGCGCATCATCGCTCTGCCCCCTGCTCCTCCTCACAGGCACGTCTCGTAGTTTGGCGGTCGGAGCGGCTGAGCGGGGCCACGGTTGCAGAAGACTGTGTTAAGGATCAATTTGAGAGTGCCGGCTTGCACGGGACGCTAGCCTGGTTATGGAGGAGAACTTGAAGCGGCTTATGGCAGTCGGGGCATTGATCTGCTGCGTCTTCTTTGCGGGCGCGGCCAACGCCGCCTTGGTCAAGGTCGGCAACCTGGTGCTGACTGCCGACGGTGGCTTCACGCCCCGCATCCTGCCCCGCAGCACCTACGCGCCGATCAATTTCGAGGGCAACGCCAACCTGAAAGCGGTCGACGGCAGCGTGCCGCCGCCATTGCAGCAACTGGTCCTCGACTTCGATCGCGATGGCAGGCTCGATACGGCGGGCATCCCGGTCTGCCAACCCTCCCAGCTGGAGGAAGTGCCACCGCAGGAGGCGCGCCGCCGCTGCCCGGGCGCGATCGTCGGCACCGGGCACGCCGAGGCGTTGATCAACCTCGGTGGTCAGCCGCTCCTCGCCTCCTCGCCGATCACCCTCTTCAACGGACCGCGCCTGGGCGGCAAGCCGACGGTGATCCTGCACGCCCGTACGACCGTTCCCGCGGTCCAGAACTTCGTCATCACGATCCCGATCGAAAAGCGGGGCGGGGAGTTTCGCTACCGGGCGACGATCGACCTGCCGCCGATTGCGGGGGGAGCGGGCTCGCTGGTCCATCTCGACGCGAGCGTCGGCAAGCGCTATCGCCTTGGTGGAAAAGAACGCAGCTACGTCGCCGCGCGCTGCGGCGACGGCGTCCTCCGCACTCGCGGCCGCTTTACTTTCAGCGACGGCACGATCATCGAAGGCAGCGTCGAAAAGGGCTGCACCGTCCGCTAGACCCTCCGAGTCGCCGCGCTTCCTATACTTGCCGACCGTGGGCCGTTAGCTCAGTTGGTAGAGCAGGAGACTCTTAATCTCAAGGTCGCTGGTTCGAGCCCAGCACGGCCCACTTCCCCGACGCTATTCGCCCAGCGTGCCGGCGCCGCCCGAGAGGCCGCCCAGGGGGTTCTGCAGGCGTTCTTTGCCGAGTTTCTTTTCTTCTTTGGCGGCTTCCTTCTTCTGCGCTTCGAAGGCCTTGCCGCGCTTGCGGTATTCCGCCATCTGTTTGCCGATTTCTTTGGCTTCGGCTTTGCTCGGGGCCTTCGCTTCGGCTTCCTTGACCGCCTTGTTGCCGCCGGCGAAGTTGCCGGCGTAGAAGTCGTAGATCGCAAGCGTGGTCAACGAGTTGATCGTCGGCTGCGCTTCGGCCGCGATGCGCTGGGTTTTGGCCGCGCCGGCGACGTTTTCGGACGCTTCTTCAAGGGTCACTGAGGATTCGGCGAGGCCGAAGTAGGCGCGCGAGGCGAGCAGGGCAACCGAGGTCCTCGGTTCCTTGGCCTGTTTCAGGTAGCTGTTCCAGGCTTCGATTCCGAGTTCCAATTCCTGGCGCCCTTCCGGGGTGAAGACGGTGGTGCCAGTTTCGGAATTGATTTCGGTGAGGCTGTTGGCGGTGTTGAACCGCGCCCTCGTCAGGGCGGCCATCAAGTCCTCGTTTTCGGGGTCGCGCCGCAGCTTCTGTTCAGTCCGTTCAGCCTGTTCGCGGAGGACCTCTGCGGCATCGGTCGTGCCGCCGCCGCCAACCAGGCTGCCGAGGCTGAAGGGACCGACGACGAGGAAGAGGCTGGCGCCCATCAGCAGCGCGAGGATCGCGTAGACAACCCGGACGACGTGCTTCCGCCGACCGCGGATGTCGAACAACATCCGTCGCTCCCCGCTCTCCGCCAACTCGAATCACCGCTCCTGGGTTGAGGGCTTTGCCAATCCTCCCGCCTCCTTTGGCGTACCAAAGGCGCGAGCGATCAAGATACTCAACTCGAACAGAAGAAGCAGAGGAACCATCTCGATCAGCATCGAAACCGGGTCGACGCCGGGCAGCGCCGCGGCGACGACGGCGATGATCAGGTAGGCGTAGCGGCGGTTCTTGGAGAGCTGTCCAACGCTGACGATGCCGAGCCGGACGACGGCCAGGATCGCGAGCGGAAGCTGGAAGACGACGCCGCCGGCGAGCATCGTGGTCGAGAAGAAGCTGTAGTAGTCGCGGGCGCGGACCTGGACGTTGAACTGGTTGTCGTTGAAGTTGAGCAGGAACTTGGTCGCCGCCGGCATCACCACGAAGTAGGCGAAGGCGACGCCGGCGAGGAAAAGGATTGGCGCGAAGACCAGGACCGGCAGGACGACGCGGCGCTCGCGATCGCTGAAGGCGGGCAGCACGTAGGCGTAGGCCTGGTAGAGCAGGATCGGCATCGCCAGGATCAGCGCCCCGTAGACCGAGACGGTGAGGGTGACCGTGAAGGGCTCGGTGATGCCAAAGGTGAGCAGCTTCTTGTGGTCGCTCGGCAGCGGGCCGGAGGCGATTTCCAGCAGCAGGTGGTTCTGCCAGAAGCAGAGCGCCAGGGCGACGCCGAGGACAACCAGGCAGACGACTATGCGCGTGCGCAGCTCGTCGAGGTGCTCGACGAGGCTGAGTTGATCTTCGTGTGAGACCGGCCTCATCCGGGCCATGGTGAGGCCTCAGCGGCGATCGTGGGCGACTGTCTCGCCCTCCGGGCCCGGCTTGGCGGGGGACTTCGGCGCCTCGATCGCGTCGGGCTGCTCGGGCTCGTCGTGACTATCGCCGCTGACCGAGCCGCGAAACTCGCGAATCCCTTTGCCGAGCGAGCGGCCCAGCTCCGGCAGGCGTTTGGGGCCGAAGACGACCAGGGCGATGATCAGGACGATCGCAAGCTCCAGGGGTCCAATATTTGGCATTGCTCCATGGTACTGGCCGCCGCAGGTGATCGGATCAGATTTCGCCTCGCATGTAATTGGGGGCTGCGCCTACCCGGTAATCGGGTTTTGTGACTTTCTCACCCGATAGTGCGGATGGAGTGATCGTTTCGCGGGTTCGATAGTGCAGGTATGAGAGACGCGCACGCCAGTCAGACGAAGACCGCTCCCGGTCTGCACGTCTGCCCGCGTTGCGCATCTTCGCTGGTGCAGCCGACCTGCTGGGAGCAGGCCGGCGATCGTGGCCACTGGCGGCTCTGGCGTCGCTGCCCCGAGTGCGAATGGCACAGCGACGAGGTCCACGCCGAAGCCGAGATCGACGCCTTCGACGAGGAGCTCGACCTGGGCACGCGCGCGCTGAGCGATGTGCTGAAGACGCTCGAGCACGAGAACATGGAGTTCGTGGTCGAGACCTTTACGCGGGCGCTCGATGCTGACCTGATCAGCGCCGACGACTTCCGCTGAGCTCCGCCCAGAGCCGTCAGCTGTAGCGCTGCACGACGCCGTCGGCGACCAGCTCGAGCAGGTGCCGCTGCTCGGCGTCAAAGGCGTCGGTGGCGAGGCCGGACTTGGCCGTTGCGACCATTTCCAGGGCGCGGCCGCGCACCCGCTCGAGTGCACCGGTCGCGGCGATGCGCTCGCAAAGCTGCTCCGCGGAGGCGGCGTCCAGGGCACGCAGGTCGACCGCGCGGATCGAGGGATCGGACTCGGCGGCGGCAATCAGCGGCAGGGTGACGGTGCCATCGAGCAGGTCGGTGCCGCGAGCCTTGCCGGTGCGCTCGGCCGGGCCGGAGACATCGAGCACGTCGTCGAGCAGCTGAAAGGCGAGCCCGATCTCGGCGCCGAAAGCGCCGAGGGCCTCGAGGTCGCGGCCCATGCGACAGGCGCACTCGAACAGCGTTGCCGTCTTCAGGCGGCAACGCTCGAGGTAGCGCTGCTCGGATATCCCACTGTCGAAAGCATCCCGGCGCTGGGCCAGCTCTCCCTCCGCCAAGGCGACCGAGGCCTTGGCGAGGAGGGCGATGGTGCGTCCATTGTCGTGCTCGCCGAGCAGGGCGAAAGCACGCGAGAAGAGCAGGTCGCCCACCGCGGTCGCTCGCCCGCGGCCGCCGGTGGCGGCGATCGTCGGCAGGCCGCGACGCAGTGGCGCCTGGTCGAGAACGTCATCGTGAACCAGCGTCGCCATATGGACCAGCTCGATCGCGGCCGCGGCGCGGACCGCCTCCTCTCCCCCATCTGCGCCGGCGCAGAGCAGGACGAGCAGCGGTCGCAACCGCTTGCCGCCGGCAGCCAGGGTCGCGGCCGCGTCAGCGCCGAGCAGCTCCCCGTGGCCAGCGCTCTGGGCGCGCAGCAGCTCCTCCACCTCGCCCAGCCTGGCGGGCAGCCAGCGGCTGGAGGCATCGAGAACGGCGGTGACCGGCGGCGGTACCGCGGAGGGACGGGTCACCCGCGAACGCCGCTGTGGATCGCGATGATCCCCCCGGCGAGAACGGTCCAGCGGATCCGCTCGAGGCCGGCGCCGTCCATCAGCTCCGCCAGGCGGTCGGGGCCGGGGAAGCTGCGCACTGACTCGGGCAGGTAGCTGTAGGCCTCGGCGTCGCCCGAGAAGCTGCCGAGCAAGGGCACGATGCGGTCGAACCAGAGTGAGTAGAAGGTCGAGAGCGGTGGTCGCCTCGGCTGGGTGATCTCGAGCACGACCAGGCGCCCACCGGGGCGCAGCACGCGGGCCATCTCGCCCAGGCCGCGCTCCAGGTTGGCGAGGTTGCGGACGCCGAAGCCAACCGTGACCGCATCGAAGCGGCCGGCGTCGTAGGGGAGGCTGAGCGCGTCGGCCCACTCGAAGCGGACGCCACCGGCGTTGCGCGCACTCGCCTTCTCGCGGGCGAGGTCGAGCATCGGCTCGGAAAAATCGCAGCCGACGACGTGGCCGTCCGGCGCCACCCTGCCGGCCAGCTCGAGCGCGAGGTCGCCGGTACCGCAGCAGACGTCGAGCGCGGAATCGCCGGCGCCCAGCTCGGCCCGATCGGCAGCGCGCTCGCGCCAGCGATGGTGCAGGCCAGCGGTCATCACCGAGTTGAGCGCGTCGTAGCGGCCGGCGACGCGGTCGAACATGCGGTTGACCTGCCCCGCGAACTGGGCGGAATCCCGCGACGGCTTAGTCGAGCGAGGAGAGGAAATCAGCGAGCTCGTTGAGCTTTTTCGGCGGCAGGTCGCGGAAGGAGGGCATGATTCCCGGCCCGATCTCCACCGAGCGGATGATCGCTGCGCGCGGAATCCGCGCGGCGATGTGGGTAAGTTCAGGTCCGGGGCCGTTGTTGCCGTTCTCGCCGATCTTGTGGCAGGCGAGGCACCCGGCGCCGGCGACGACCTCCTTGCCGGCCTCGTAGCGCGGCGCGACTTCCATCTCGATCTCCGTCGGCGAACCGCCGGTCGCGCCGAGGAAGGTGAGGTAGGCCATCGCGATGATCGTCATGATCCCGGCCGTCGTTGCGATCGGGCGGCGGATCGGGTTGCGCTCCGGACCGCGATCGTAGAACGGCAGCAGCAGCAGCAGGACCATGCAGATCGTCGGGATGCCGATCGTCGCGATCGGCACCAGCTCCGGCGGCTTGATCACGCGCAGGAGCTCGAAGAGGAAGAAGAAGTACCACTCGGGCCGCGGCACGTAGGTGGTTGTTGTCGGATCCGCCTTCGGCCCCTGCTCGGCGCCGAGGATGACCGACATCAGGATGATCACGCCGACGACGGCGAGCATCATCGCCGAGTCCTTCAGCACCGCGTAGGGGAAGAAGGGCTTGCCCTTCTTCTTCAGCAGCTCGTACTCCTCGAGGTATGCCTGCTTGTCCGCTGGCTTCATGAGCTTGCTGAAGCTCCGTTTCCGGGTGCGGCTCCGTTGCCCTCAACCCCGGCATCGAGCTGGGAGACGGGTGCGGCGACCTTCGGCTTTTCCGCTTTCAACCATGGCGGTGCGGTGGTGCCGAGCTTGACCACCAGGTACATGTGGGCGCCGATCATCGCGATGATCGCGCCGGGGACAAGCAGCATGTGGATCGCGTAGAAGCGCGAGAGCGTCGTCGCCCCGAGCTCGGGCCCGGCGCGCAGGAAGTCGCTCAGGTAGGGGCCGACCACGGGGCCGGTGCCGTTGATGTTGATGCCGACGACCGAGGCCCAGAAGGAGCGCTGATCAAAGGGCAGCAGGTAGCCGGTGAAGGCCATCGTCATGGTCAGGATCAGCAGCACGACGCCGATCACCCAGTTGAGCTCGCGCGGGTACTTGTAGGCGCCGAAGAAGAAGGTGCGCCCCATGTGCAGGAAGATCAGGATCACCATCACGCTCGAGCCCCACTTGTGCATGCCGTGCACGAGCTGGCCGAGGAAGACGTCGTTGTTGATGTGGGCGATCGAGGCGTAGGCCTGGGTGGTCGACGGCGTGTAGAACATCGCCAGGAAGACGCCGGTCAGGGCCTGGGCGATGAAGGCGATCAGCGTCGCCGAGCCGAGCGTGTAGAACCAGTTGGTCCCCTTCGGCACCTTGCGGTAGAGCATCCCGGTGAGGAAGCCGGTCGCCGCGGTGCGCTGGTCGACCCAGGCGAGGACGTCGGCGGGGGCGTCCTTGGCGCGATCGCCGAGGCGCTGCGCGTCGGAGGGGCGCTCCGGCGGTGACGTCTTCAGGTCGGCCGGCGCCGGGCCCTTGGTGCCGTTGCTCGCACCGGGCTTGGCCGGTTTGCGAAGCGGGGCTGGGATCAGGGAGTCGAGCTTCATCTGCGCCTAGCCGATCACGGGGGTGGGAAGGTGGACGGACGGGGCGGATACAGATATTCCCAGACTCCGCCGGTGAACTCGCCGGGGTCGCGGGCGCGGACCGGCTCGAGCTGCGAGGTGACGCTGTAGCGCGGCCCGACCTCGACCTGGCCCTGGCGCACTCGGGTCTGGAACTGGTCGAGCGGGCGTACCGGGGGGCCGCCGATCCGTTTGCCCTGGAAGTCATAGACGCCGCCGTGGCAAGGGCAGATGAAGTTGCCAGCCGCCTCGACGAAGCGCACGGGGCAGCCGAGGTGGGCGCAGCGATTGGAGACGGCGACGAACTTGCCCGGTTCCTCTTCAAGCTGCTCGGAGCTGCGGCGGATGTAGGCGGTGGTCTTGCCGGCGTCGCCGATTCCCTCGGTTTCGGTGAAGACGACCTGACGGTAGGTGTCCTCGACGAAATCGCCGACCGGGCCGACCGCCTCCCAGCGCTCCTTGCCGCGGTGGAAGATCGGCGCCACGGCGAAGCCGACCGCGGGCAGCACGATCGCGGCCCCGGCGAGACCGCCGATGCCCTGTACCGCAACGGTAAAGGCCTTGCGGCGAGTCATCGACTCGCCCTCGAAGTAGCCAGGCGGCTCGGGCGCTGGGCGCTCCGGCCGACCGCTTGCCTCGGCCCCGTTCTGCTTGTCCGATTCGTCGCTCAACAGCTCAACCTCAGGAAAACGGAGTCTATTGACTCACGCCGCTTCGCGGCTGCGATCATCGCGGCCGCCGACCGCGAAGGCGGCGGAACGCCATAGTTGAGCGGTCTCCTCGACCCGGTTCTCGGCGTGCAACTGGGCACAGCGACCGATCAGCTCGCCGAGTACGGCGACCGCCTCGGCGTCGCCAAGGGCGGCGAGGCGCTCGATGCCGAGCGCGTAGAGATAGTCGCCGGCGAGCAGGGCGAGGTCTTCGTCATGGCCGCTGAGCAGGCGTGACTCGCCGTAGTGCAGCAAGTAGCCCTCGCGCACGGCCTCGACCACGAAGGCGTACTCGCCGGGGGTGGCGGCCGAGCGCGGGCCGAGCGCGGCGAGCAGGCCGAAGACAGGGCGCTCGGTTGAGTCGACCACGTGGGCTGAGAGCGGCTGCTCGGCTTCGCGCAGGCGCTCGGCGAGGCGATCGAGCGTGCCGGCCAACTCAGTCATCGAGCGCCTCGTTGAGCGCTTCGGCCGCCGCTTCCAGGGTGCGGTCGATCGTCGCCTCGTCGTGGGCGAGGGAGACGAACCAGGCCTCGAACTGCGAGGGCGGCGGATAGACGCCGCGGGCGAGCAGGGCGCGGCAGAAGCGGGCGTGGGCATCAAGGTCGCAGGCTGCGGCGCCAGCGAAGTCGGTGACCGGGGTGGGATTGAAGAAGAGGGTGAGCAGGCCGGGGGCGGAGGCGAGTTGCAGGGGTCGGTCCTCGCAGAGGGCTTTAAGGCCGGCAGTAAGGCGATCCGTCAGCTGGCTCAAGCGCTCGTAGGCGGTGGGGCCGAGCTCACGCAGGGTGGCGAGGCCGGCGGCGGTCGCCAGTGGATTGCCGGAGAGCGTGCCGGCCTGGTAGACGTCGCCCGCCGGCGCGATTCGCTCCATCAAGCGTCGTGGCCCGGCGAAGGCAGCGGCGGGGAGGCCGCCGCCGAGGACCTTGCCGAGCACGGTCAGGTCGGGTTCGATCCCGTAGAGCTCCTGCGCGCCGCCGCGGGAGACGCGGAAGCCGGTGATCACCTCGTCGAAGATCAGCAGGGCGCCCTTGTCGCGCGTCGTCGCGGCGACGTGCTCGAGGAAGCCGTCGGCAGGTGGGACGACGCCCATGTTGGCGGCGATCGGCTCGAGGATCACGGCGGCGGCCGGGTGCTCGGCAAGGGCGCGGTCGAGCGCCGCTTGGTCGTTCCACGGCACGACCACCGTGCCGGCGGTCTGCGCCGCGGTGACCCCTGGGGTCGCCGGCAGCGCCAGCGTCGCGACTCCGGAACCGGCCTCGGCGAGCAGGCCATCGGAGTGGCCGTGGTAGGCGCCGGCAAACTTGACTACGACCTCACGGCCGGTGGCGGCGCGGGCGAGCCGGATCGCGCTCATCGCCGCCTCGGTGCCGGAGCTGGTCATGCGGATCATCTCCGCGCTGGGAACACGCGCGATCACCTCTTCGGCGAGCTCGACCTCGGTCGCCGTCGCCGCGCCGAAGCTGGTGCCGCGCACGGCGGCCGACTCGACCGCCGCCAGCACTGCCGGGTTGGCGTGGCCGAGGATCAGCGGACCCCAGGAACCGACCCAGTCGAGGTAGCGGTTGCCGTCGACGTCGACCAGCTCACAGCCCTCACCGCGCTCGATGAAGATCGGCTCGCGATCGAGCTGGCGCATCGCCCGCACCGGCGAGTTGACCCCACCGGGAAGGACCTGCAACGCACGGCGGTACAGGTCCGCCGAGCGCTCGTCGCTAGGAATGCTCTTCCTCCCAGCGCCGGTAGTCATCGGTGAAGTAGTGCAGGCGGATCTTCTTGTACTCGGTCGAGGAGTAGAGGGTGGCGCGATCGTCGGGACCCATGCCGCAGTCCTCGGCGATCGAGTCGAGGACTGCGTCGCACTCCTCCTTGGAGCGGCCGTGGGCCATCGTGAAGACGCTGTAGGGCCAGTCCTCATAAGTGGGGCGCTGGTAGCAGTGGGAGATGCCGCGGAAGGAGGCCATGCGGCTGCCGGTCTCCATGATCTCCGGCTCGGGCACCTTCCAGACGCCCATGCCATTGGCCGAGAAGCCGGCGCGGCGGTGGAAGAGGATCGCGGCGACTCGGCGCAGCAGCTTGCGCTCGACCATGCCGCCGAGGTGGGCGAGCAGCTCCTCGGTCGTCATCCCCACCTCGGCCGCGGCGGCGTCGTAGGGGCGCTCGATCGCCTCCATCGGCCCCTGCAGGGCGCGGATCACGGCGATGTCGCGCTCGTCGTAGGGCTGCGCCTCGAGCTCACGCGGCGGCGAGGCGTCGACGGCCGCGGCGGCGAGGGCGTCGGTGCCCTTCTCCATCTCCAGGTTCATGTTGATCTTGAACAGGGTCAGGGTGGGCAGCTCCCGCATCGACTCGGCGCCGGTCTCACGCATCAGCGCCTCCAGCGTTCCCGCCAGGCCGAGCTCGGAGTCGGGCGGAGTGGCGATCGTGAACCAGAGGTTGAAGTCGTGGGTGCGCAGGTAGTTGTGCGAGACGCCCGGGTGGGAGTTGACGATCTGGGCGGCCCGGTGAGGGTGCTCGCTGTCGACCTTGGCGGCGACCAGCATCGAGTCGTAACCGAGCGCGCGGGTGTCGAAGATCGGCGTGATCTCGCGGATGATTCGCTCGTCGAGCAGCCGCTGGGTGCGGGCGAGGACGTCGTCGAGCTCGAGCTCCGCCTCGGAGGCGACGAGGGCAAAGGGCTCGGGATCGAGCGGGAAGCTCGACTGCAGCAGGTTCATCAGCCGCTTGTCGGTCTCGTCGAGCGGGATCGCGGCGCCGTCCTTGCGCGAACGCGCCTTCGACTGCGGGACCTTTACTGAAGCCACGCGGCAGCCTCCTTGGCGTAGTAGGTGACGATCGCGTCGGCGCCGGCGCGGCGGATCGAGGTCAGTGTCTCCAGCACGGCGGCGCGCTCGTCGATCCAGCCCTGCTCGGCTGCCGCCTTCAGCATCGAGTACTCACCGGAGACGTGGTAGGCAGCCAGTGGCGCTGCGGTCGCGTCCTTGACCTGGCGTACGACGTCAAGATAAGGGGTGGCCGGCTTGACCATCAGCATGTCGGCGCCCTCCTCGAGGTCCAGTTCGGCCTCCCGCACTGCTTCCGCCGCGTTGGCCGGATCCATCTGGTAGCCACGGCGGTCGCCGAACTCGGGAGTCGACTCGGCCGCGTCGCGGAAGGGGCCGTAGAAGGCGGAGGCGTACTTGGCGCTGTAGGCGACGATCGGCACACTGGCGTGGCCCTCTTCGTCGAGCTGGTGGCGGATCGTGCCGACGCGGCCGTCCATCATGTCGCTGGGGGCAACCGCGTCGGCACCGGCCTCGGCGTGGGAGATCGCGATTTTGGCCAGCAGCTCGACCGTGATGTCGTTGTCGACCTCGCCGTCGCGGACGAAACCGCAGTGGCCGTGCGAGGTGTACTCGCAGAGACAGACGTCGGTGATCACTGTCAGGTCGGGATGCGCCTCCTTGAGCGCCCGCACCGCCATCTGCACGACGCCCTCGTCGTCATAGGCGCCGGAGCCGGACTCGTCCTTGGCGGCCGGAATGCCGAAGAGGAGCACGGTGCCAACGCCGGCGGTGGCGATCTCGGTTGCCTCGGCTACCAGCTCGGAGATCGAGAAGCGCTCGATGCCGGGCATCGAGTCGACGCCTTCGCGAACGTTCTCGCCCGCAACCACAAACAGCGGTTGGATCAAGTGCGACGGGGCCAAGTTCGTCTCTCGTACGAGGCCGCGCAACGACTCCGTGCGCCGGAGGCGGCGCATACGTGTGGCGGGGAACGGCATTCGAGAGCGAGTTTAAGGGAGGGAGAGAGGCGCCCCTATCCCAGACGCCCGGCTTACGCCGGTCTGAGTGTCTGGGATAGGGGCGCCTCTCTCCCATCCTCAAGCGCGGTCTAACAATCCGATTCCTGGCTACGGATAGCTTTCGGCGGCATGGATGCGGGGAGCGGGACGAAGGTGGCCGTGCTGGAGGCGCGCCAGTTGGTCAGGCGCTTTGGCGAGCGCGAAGCGCTGCGCGGGGTCAGCTTCGAGGCCGCAGCTGGTGAGCTTGTAGCGGTGATTGGTCCCAACGGCGCGGGGAAGACCACCCTCCTTTCGATCCTTGCCGGAATCTCCAAGCCCGATAGCGGTGAGGTTCATGTGCCCGAGGGAGAGGTTGGCTGGGTGCCTCAGCAGGCGGCTCTATATAGGCGGCTGACCGTTGAAGAGAACCTGCTCTTGTTTGCGCGGCTGGAGAAGCATCCGGATCCGCGTGCTTCTTGTGAGGAGATGCTGGAGCTGACCGGGCTTGGGGAGCGGCGGGGGGATGTGGTGGCGCGGTTGTCTGGCGGCAACCAGCAGCGGATCAATATTGCGATCGGGCTGTTGGCGCGGCCCTCGGTGCTGCTGCTCGACGAGCCGAGTGTGGGGCTTGATCCGCGCCAGCGGGCGCGGTTGTGGGAGTTCGTCTCGGCGCTGGCGGCCGAGCGGGGGACGACGGTGATCTTCTCCACCCACGACATCCAGGAGGCCGAGCGCTACGGCAAGCGGTTGCTGGTGCTCGCCGACGGTGAGGCGCTCTTCGACGGCTCCGCCAACGGCCTGCGCGAGGCGGTGCGCGAAGAGGCGGCCGAGGCTGCCTCGCAGGATTTCGAGACCGCCTTCGTCGCCTTCCTCCACCACCGAGGGCACTGATGCGCTGGCTGCTGCTCAAGGACCTGCAGATCCTCCGGCGCTCGCCGCTGCAGGCGTTCCTGCTCGTTGCCTACCCGGTGCTGATCGCCGTCCTCGTCGGCTTCGCGATCTCGGGTTCGCCGGACAAACCGCGGGTCGCCCTGCTCAACGAGGTGCCGGCCGAATCGCGCGTTGCCGTCGGCACCACCGAGCTGCCAAATATCGGCGTCAACGATCGCATCTGCGCCCGGGTTGAGTGCGTCAAGGTGAAGAGCCACGCCGAGGCCGTCGACGCGGTCAGCTCCGGTGACGTGCTCGCGGCCCTGATCCTGCCCGCCGACCTGGTCGACCGGATCAACTCGCTCTCGACGCCGTCGCCGAGCACGCCGGAAGTCGAAGTGATCGTCAACGAGGAGGACCCGGTCAAGGCGCGGCTGGTCAATGACCGGATCAACGCCTTGCTGACCCAGGCCAACCTGGTGATCGCCCGCCGGATCGCCCATGAAGGCGGCAAATTCGTCGGGCTCGTCGTCAACGGTGGCCAGTTCACGGTGCTCGGCCAGGCGATTCAGATCCTCGGCCTCGGCAACACGGCCCGCATCCTCCACGCCGTGCGAGCATCCTTGCCGCCGGGTGAGTTGCGCAAGTCGCTCGACGAAGTCCTTCGCTTCACCACGCTCACCCGCAGCAACCTCGGTACCGCCGGCACCCTGCTGACCAGGCTGACCCAGCCGATCGCGGTGGACAAGCAAGTGGTCAACGCCTCGACCCCGCCGCTCGAAGTCTTCGCGATCGCCGTCGCCGCGACCTTCACGCTCGCCTTCGTCACGGTGCTGCTGGTCGCCGGCTCGCTGGCGCTGGAGCGGGAGGAGAACGCCTTCCCGCGTCTGACCCGGGGTCTGGTCTCGCCCACGGCGCTGCTGACCGAGAAGGTTGCGCTCGGGGTCGCGGTCGGCCTGCTCGTAACCCTCCTGATGCTGGCCGGCCTCGCCTTCTTCGTCCCCCTGCACTGGAGCCGCTTCGGGCTCTGGCTGCTGGCGATCCTCGCCGGTGGTGCCGGGCTGGGGGCCGCCGGCGCGGCGCTCGGGGCCGCTGCCCGGGAAGTGCGGGCGGTCTCCCTGCTCGCCTTCATGGTCACCCTGCCGGTGGCCTTCCTCTCGCTGATCCCCTCCGGCACGGTCGGACCGGCCTTGAACGACGCGATCGAGGTGATCGCCGCCCTCTTCCCCTTCAAGCCGGCGCTGCAGGCGATCACCGGCGCGCTCGACCCCGCCGGTCCCAGCATCGCCGGGGCGCTGCTTCACCTCGGCATCCTGATCCTCGCCTACGGGCTGCTCGCTCGCCTCGCCCTGCGTCGCTTCAGCACCGTCTGAAACGGTCCGCAGTAGCAGTGGGTTAGGCCGGCGAGAGGGGTCGCGCCGGAAGCTGGGCCGAACGAGCTTGAGACAGGTCGGGGTCGGTGACGTTGGCGAGGACGAAGGACTCGAGGCTGTCGTCGGGGCAGAGCGTGGACCTGACCCACTCGATCGCCTCCGGCTCGCTGATCGCGGTCAGCGTTCTGCCGCTCGCCGTGACTGCCGCCAGGGCGACCTCGGCGCCATCGAGGAGGAGACAGCCGTGGCGGCTGATGTAGGCCGAGACCTCGCGCAGTTCCTCACCGTCTTCGAGCCTGCACTCGATGCCCTCGAGCAGCTGCGGTTCGTAGTTCGGCTCGGTGGCGGAGATGACGCCGATCTGGGCGCTGGTCATGTAGATGACGTGGACCCGGACCTCGGTCCCTGGACTGCGCTGAAGGGTCGCGGGCAGCGCTCCGTAGGGAGAGAGGTGGGAGGAGTAGACGACGTCGAACTCGCGCAGCCGGGCGGGGACGACGAGCACCGGCTGGTCGCTGAGCGCAAGCTTTCGCGAGAGCACCCGGGGGGCGGCATTCGAGCCGTAGGCCAGCACCGGCGTGCGCGCCTCGCGGTCGATCTCGAGCTCAGCCGGGTTGAGCGTCTGGTGCCCGAGCTGGACGAAGGGCTTTGACGGCGCGCCGTAGGGATAGCCCAGGGCGCGCTCGACCACGTCGTTTCGCTCGTTCACCCTGCACACCCTTTCGCAATTGCGCGGATAGGGTCAACACCGTGAAGGTGCTCTTCATCGGCGACGTGGTCGGCGGCCCCGGGCGGCGGGGTCTCGCCGCGACGATGCCGGAGCTGCGCGAGCGCTTTGCGCCGGAGATGGTGATCGTCAACGGCGAGAACTCCGCCGGCGGCATGGGCATCACCGAGAAGACCGCCAAGGCGCTCTTCGACGCCGGCGCCGACGTGATCACGAGCGGCAACCACGTCTACCGCCATCGCGAGGTCTACGGATTTCTCAACCGCAGCGAGCGTCTCATTCGCCCGGCCAACTACCCCTACGCCAACCCCGGTCGCGGCTACACGGTGGTTGAGCTGGCCGGCCGTCGCTGCGGGGTGATCAACCTCAGCGGCGCCGTCGGGCTGCGGGTCGCGCGCTCGCCCTTTCACGAGGTCGACAACATCCTCGAGAAGATCGAGGCCGACTTCGTCATCGTCGATTTCCACGCCGAGGTGACCAGCGAGAAGGTGGCGATGGGCTGGCATCTCGACGGACGCGTCGCGGGCGTGCTCGGCACCCACACCCATGTGCCGACGGCCGACGCCAGGGTGCTGCCGCAGGGAACGGCGTTCATCTCCGACGTCGGCATGACCGGCTCGCGGACGAGCGTGCTCGGGGTGAAGCCGGAGCTGATCCTGGAGTCGATGATCACCCAGATGCCGGTCAAGTTCGAGACGGCTGAAGAGGACGTTTGGGTGATGGGGGCGGTGGTCGATGTGAATGACGCAGGACTGGCTGACTCCATTACGCCCGTGATGGTTCCTGCCCCGGAGCTTTAGCCATCGCCACCAGGAGCAGGGGGTAGAACCAGACGATGTAGAGGTAGAACCAGTGCTGCATGGTTAGCTGGGCGCCGATGAGTAGCGCCGCGCCCAGCGCCGCTACTTGGAAGAGCTGCTTGTCCTTGGGGCGGAAGGCGAAGAGCAGGGAGAGGGCTGCGACCCCAATCAGGATGGCTACGCGGAGGGGCTCCAGGGAGGGGGCTTGGCCCCAGATGCTGAAGGGGGAGTCGCGGCCGGACTGGTAGGCGATCGTGCGGTCGTAGACGGTGTGGAGGCCCGGGTCGATTGCGGGCCAGAGCATTACGGCCACGCTCGAAATGGCGAAGGCGAGGACGAAGCGCCAGCGCTTCTCGCCGTAGGTGGCCAGCATCGGGGCCAGCACCGCGGGGGCGAACTTGGCGAAGGTCGCCAGGGCCGCCATCACACCCCGCGCCGCTGGCTTGGCGAGGACCAGGAGGGTGGCGACCAGGAGCATCGCGACGAGCGAGTCGTTTGAGTTGGAGAGCAGGGTGAAGGCCGTGTAGGGGTAGGCGGCCCAGCCGAAGGCGAGGGTGGCGGCGAGCTTGTTGCCGGCTGGGCCCGGGCGGATGCGGCGGCCGAGGAAGATCAGCAGGGCGAAGGTGGCCAGGTCGAAGAAGACCGCGGCGGCGTGGGCGGCGGGCAGGTCGTTCCAGGTTCCCGACCAGGGCCAGATCCGCTCGAAGGGCACGTAGGCGAGGTAGTTGACCGGCCCGTAGGTGTCGCCCTGGGAGACGTCTTCGGGGAAGTTGTCGTAGAGCGGTTCGCCGTGGACGATGCGGCTGGCGCCGACCTCGCTGGCGTAGCCGACGTCGATCACTCCCGAGTCAGTCATGTTGAGCCCGACCCGGAAGCCGATCAGGAAGAGGGCTGCGATCAGCAGCCAGGCCGCTGGCCAGCGGGGCCGGATCCCCTCTCCCCCGCCCCGCAATCCGATCCAGAGCGCGCGGCCGAAGAGGTAGGTGAGCGGGAGGTACTGGAGCGGAACCGAGAGGCCGATCTCGGCGCGGTTGAAGAAGAAGTTGGAGGCGCCGAAGCCGAGCAGGACGAGCAGATCGAGGTTGGCGATACGCCCGAGGCGGCGCCAGTCGAGCAGGCCGAGCAGGAAGACCGCGCAGAGGGGGAGGAAGACGTAGGGCGCGTTGAGCTTGTGGCCGAAGGCGCCGGAGTAGCCGCGGGCCATCTTCCAGGCGACCTGGTAGCCGGTCCAGGACTCGCGCACAAGCCCGGTGATCGGGTCGACGATGACCAGCGCCACCTCCTTGTCGTCAGCGAAGTAACCGACCTCCCACTTGCCGTCGACCTTGTTGGTGGTGTGGGTCAGCTCGCCGTTGGCCCGCCGCTCCTTGGCAACGTTGGGGTCCTGGTCGGCAGTCTGAACTGCTTCCGATGCGCTGACTTCTGCTCTTGCCGCTGTCGCGGCCGCCGGCAGGCAGAGCAAAGCGGCGGTCAGGATCGCCGCCAGCCACCTCATAGCCCGAAGTGATCGAGCACCGCGGGCGCCACGTCGCTGAGCGTCCACTGCTTCCGCTCGCTCGCCTCCTTGGGGCCGCAACCGACGAAGAGCAGTGGGCCGAGCGAGTCGCCGGCGTGCAGCGAGCCGTGGCTGCCGCCGCCGGCGTGGGTGACGCCGCCCCAGTCGACCGCCTCGAACCCCGGTGCCAGCGAGAGCAGGAAGTCGCCGGCGTGGGGAGCGCTCAGCGCCGACCAAACACGAGCCAGCGGGTCAGGGTAAGTCTCGCTGCGGAGCTGGCTGTCTTCGACCACTGCCTCGATCGCCTCCAGGTCGCCCTCGACCTGCCAGCGAGCGCCGCGCAGGTCGGCGACCGGCCCGTCGGGGCAGAAACTGAGTCGCCTCTCCCCCCTTTCGATCACGGCGCGACACCCCGCACCCGGCGCGCCCGGCTCGGTTCTCACCAGCGGCTGGCCCGCGGCGTCCTCGAGACGACAGACGAGGTCGACGCCCTCGATCACGGTGAGCGCCTGGCGCAGCGCCTCCGGGTCGGCGCGATCGGCCTCCCCCGGCAGCAGGTAGACGTAGGCGGCGCGGCCGGTTGGGCTGACCGCGATCTGGGCGGGCTCGGGGTCCGACTCGGAAGGCTGCAGCACCGTCCACTCGCGGGCGAGCAGTTCGGCCAACGGCAGCCCCCGGTGCACCGGGGTCTGCGCATGGTCGGCGAGCAGGATCACGGCATAGCGAGCGAGGAACTGGTCGAGCCCGCCCGCCGCCTCGACCAGTTTGCCGAAGCAGTGATCAGCCTTGGCGATCGACTCGGTGCTCGCCTCCGGGCCATGACGGTGCGAGTAGTTGTCGTTGTCGGGCAACGAGAAGAGCAGGAAGTCGAAGTCGTCCGACTCGATCAGCTCGGCCGAGCAGCAGGCCGAGTAACCGTCGCGGTTGCCGGGGATCGAGGTCGACTTGCAGGGAACCTCGCGGCTGGCGTAGAGGTCGCCGTAGAAGAGCTCACCCGGACCCCAGGTGTGGTGGCGAAACTTGAGCCTGGTCGCGTCGACCGCGCGCCGCAACAGCCCCTCGAGTGAGACCTGGTGACGGTGGCGACCCCGGTAGATCAGGAAGGGCGTGCAGGCGGTGCGCAGGCCGGCATCGTCGAGCTGCTCGAAGAGAGTCTCGGCGCCCGGATTCAGGTGGGCGAGGTTCATGTTGTAGACGAGGTCGTAGAGCGAGCGGAAAACGCCGAAGGCCCGTGTCGCCTCCAGCGAGGAGCCGTACTCGACGTAGCGCCGCTCGAGTCGGTGGTACCAGTTCATGCCGCTGATCCAGTGGCCATCGGCGCCGCGGCCGGTGACCATCTCGGCGCTGGCAACCGGCGTGACGGAGGGGAAGCTGGAGACGCAGTCGGGGACGAGGACGCCGCGCTCGATCAGGGCGCCGAAGGTCGGGGCGCGACCCTCGGCAACCGTGCGTTCCAGCATGTCGGTGCGCAGGGAGTCGACGTAGGTGAGGATCAGCTTCTTGGCGGGCATCAGCGCATCATCCTGGACCGCGACCGGCGGCTCAGACCCCTCCGGCAGGCTCTAGCGGAGGACGCGGAGGCCAGCGTGTTTGCGCTGTGCGCGCCGACGTCTGGAGATTCCGAGCCATGCGAGCGCTGCGATTACCAGCAGCGTGGCGGGGGAAATCAGGATTGCTATCGCCACGACGATCAGGGCTGCGAGCGAGACGAGGAAGGCGAGGGCGCCGCCACCGCTGCCCTCGCGGCGGCCGGCGGAGCTGACCACGTCGCTGACCACGAGGCAGGCGAAGACCGCGCCGACCAGGCAGAAGAAGGCTCCGGCGGCTGAGCTGACATCAGCGGTTCCGGCGAGCAGAAAGCCGACGACGATCGCGATCACGCCGGCGAGGATCGTCATCCGGCCGCGGGCGGAGCCGTGCGTGCCAGTGGTGCCGGCGAGCATCCCGATCGCGATGCCGATGCCGAGCTCGAGGCAGATGCCGGAGAGAGATCCCACGCCGAAAACCTAACTCCCCGGGCGCCGCGGCGCGGATTCGGCACACTGTCCCAATGCCCGAACCGCCCCACCGGCGCCGCGCGCACGCCAGCAGCAGCGACCTGGAGCGCTACGCGGGCCTCTTTGCCGAGCGCACGCGGGTGATGCGTTCCTCGGCGATGCGCGATCTGATGGCGGTGACGGCGAGGCCGGAGGTGATCTCGCTGGCCGGCGGGTTGCCCGACACCTCAACCTTCCCGCCGCAGACCTTCGCCGCGCAGATGACCCGCATCGCGCAGGAGTCCGCGGCCGAGGCACTGCAGTACGGACCGACCGAGGGCTTCAGCGAGACGGTCGACTGCATCGTCGAAGTGATGGGGGCCGAGGGGATGCTTCCTGACCCCGACGACGTGATCGTCACCACCGGTGGGCAGCAGGCAATCGACCTGATCAGCAAGGCGCTGGTCGATCCCGGTGACGTGGTGATCTGCGAGGCCCCGACCTACCCCGGTGCGATCCCGGTCTTCTGCAGCTACCAGGCCGAGACGATCCAGATCGAGTGCGACGAGGAGGGGATGAAAGTCTCCGAACTCGAGGACACCCTGGAGCGGCTCGACCTCGAAGGCCGCCGGCCCAAGTTCATCTACTCGGTACCGACCTTCCAGAATCCCGCCGGGGTGACGATGTCGCTGGAGCGGCGGCGACGACTGGTCGAGCTGGCCCGTGCGCGCGAGCTGCTCGTGGTCGAGGACAACCCCTACGGCCTGCTCCGTTTCGAGGGCGAGGCGCTGCCGCCGCTCTACCAGCTCGACGGCGGCGACTTCGTCCTCTACATCGGCACCTTCTCGAAGATCCTCTCCCCCGGCATCCGCCTCGGCTGGGCGGTGGCGCCGCCGCCGGTGATGGAGAAGGTCGTGCTGGGCAAGCAGGCCTCGGACCTCTGCACCTCGACCCTGACCCAGTACTTCGTCCGCGAGTACTTCAGCGGCGGCCGCTGGCGCGAGTACATCGCCAGCCTTGCCGAGCTCTACCGCGGCCGGCGCGACACGATGATCGAGGCGCTCGATCGCTACTTCCCGCCCCAGGCGAGCTGGACCGAGCCCGACGGCGGCCTCTTCATCTGGGCCACCCTCCCCCCCTTCATCGACACCAGCGACCTGCTCGCCAAGGCGCTGCGCGAGGACGTCGCCTTCGTGCCCGGGCAAGCCGCCTACGTCGACGGCCGCGGGCGCAACTCGATGCGGCTCAACTTCTCCGGCAGCAACGACGACGAGATCCGCGAGGGGATCCGGCGCATCGGCAAGGTGATCGAGGCCCAGGTCGAGCTTTACGGGGCATTGACCGGCGAAGCGCCATCCGCTCCGGTGGCCCGCCGATCAGAAGCGGAGGACAGCGAGAACGTCGTTCCTTTTAGGAAGGCCGAGGGCGCTTGAAGGTTGCCGTGCTCAAAGGCGGCCGTTCGCTGGAGCGCGGCATCTCGCTGCGCTCGGGGGCTCGGGTCGAAGACGCGCTGGAGCGACTCGGGCATGAGGTACTGCCGCTGGAGGCGGACGGGAACCTGGTCAAGCGGCTGGCGGCAGAGCGGCCGGAGATCGCTTTCGTCGCCATGCACGGTCCCGGCGGCGAGGACGGCACGGCGCAGGAGCTGCTCGAAATCCTCGGCATCCCCTTCACCGGTCCCGGCGTCGCGGCGTGTGCTCGCTGCATCGACAAGGTCCTCGCCAAGCACGAGTTGCGTGCGGCGGGAATCCCGACGCCCGACTGGTTCGCCTTCAACGAGACCGCCTTTCGCGAGCTCGGCGCCGCCGATGCCCTCGGCGGCCTGGAGGAACGGCTCGGCTTCCCGCTCGTGGTCAAGCCCAGCCGCGGCGGCTCGGCCCTCGGGATCAAGTTCGCCGAGAACTGGTTCGACGTTCCCGAGGCGCTGGTCTCGGCTTTCAGCTACGACGACCGGGTCCTGCTCGAGCGCTTCCTCGACGGGCGCGAGCTGGCGGTCAGCGTGCTCGGTGGTGAGGCGCTGCCGGTGGTCGAGGCAATCCCCCAGAGCGGTGACAGCTACGACTTCGAAGCCCGCTACGAGATTGGCCGCACCTCATTCGTCTGCCCCGCCGACCTGACGCCGGAGGAGTCGGTGGCGGTGACCGAGGCCGCCCTCGGCGCCTACCGGGCGCTGGGCTGCTCGGGCTTCTCGCGGGTTGACCTGATCCTCACCGAGACGGGGCCGCAAGTGCTCGAGGTCAACGCGATCCCAGGCCTCACCGACACCAGTCTCCTCCCCCAGGCCGCCGAGGCGGCGGGCATGTCGTTCGAGCAGTTGGTCGAGAAGATCCTCGACCTGGCGCTCACCCCGGCGAGCGCTTAAGAGTCTTCGCCTTTGGCGAAATCGTCGGGCGTGACCTCGTCGAGGAACTCTTTGAATTTGTCGACGACCTCCTCGGTGTCCTCGACGTCGTGCTCGAACTCGATCGCCGACTCCTCGATCACGTCCTCGTCGGCGAAGATCGGTGCCGAGACGCGTACGGCGAGGGCAAGGGCGTCGGAGGGGCGCGAGTCGATCTCCATCTCGGTGCCGTTGATCGAGACCGTGATCGAGGCGTAGAAGGTGTTGTCGCGCAGCTCCGTCACCGAGACGCGCTCGCATTTGGCGTCGAGCTGCTCGAGCACGTCAGAGAGCAGGTCGTGCGTCATCGGCCGCGGCGTCGAGGCGCCCTGCAGCTTCATCAGGATCGCCGCTGCCTCCGGGTGCCCGATCCAGATCGGCAGGAACTTGTTGCTGTCAACGGTCTTCAGCAAGACGATCGGCTGCTTGCCGACCATGTCAAAGCTGACGCCGTAGATCTGCATCTGTTGCACGAGTGGGCGATCCTGGATTCGAACCAGGGACCTCGTCCTTATCAGAGACGCGCTCTAACCAACTGAGCTAATCGCCCGGAGCCAAGCGGAAAGGATAGCGGGGGAATCGCGCCCGGCCGGGGCTCAGGTTCAGCGCTGGCGGCGGTTGAGGCTGTGGGCCAAGGCGTGCGCCTCATCGAGGTCGCTGAGGCGGATCTCGAGCGCGATCTCCCCTCCCCTTGGGCGCAGCTTGACCTCGTGGCCGATTGCCGACTCGAGTTTGTCGGCGGCGGCACGCAGAGCCTCGGCCTCCTCGGGCGCCAGGGCAGCTCGGGAGCCACTTGGCGTCTTTGGCTGGCCAGCCAGCTTGGCCCTGTTCTCGGTCTCGCGGACCGACCAACCGGCGCGAACCGCGTCGCGGGCGAGGCGCCGGCGCACGTCGTTGCCTTCGGCCGCCAGGAGGGCGCGGCCGTGGCCCTCGCTCAGACCCCCGGACTCGAGCAGCTCGAGCGCCTCGTCGGGTAGATCGAGCAAGCGGATCAAGTTGGAGACGGCGGGGCGACTGCGCCCGACGCGGCGTGCCAGCTCCTCCTTGGAGAGGCCCAGTTCGTCCACCAAGGCCGCGCAGGCGCGGGCCTCGTCGACCGGGTTGAGGTCCTCGCGGACCATGTTCTCGATCAGTGCGACCTGCAGTCGCTCGGCGAGCTCTTGATCGCGGACGACGGCTGGGACTTTGGCCAAGCCCGCCGCCTGGGCCGCTCGCCAGCGGCGCTCGCCGGCGATCAGCTCGTAGCTGCCGTCGGGGAGGGGACGGACCAGCAACGGCTGCACGATCCCGTTGGCTTCGATCGAGGAGGCGAGCCCGGCCAGCGAATCGGGGTCGATCTTGGTGCGCGGCTGGTTGGGGTTTGGCTTGATCAGCTCGGTTGGCAGCTCGCGCAGCTCGCCGGCCTGCTCGGGGCTGGCCTCGGGCAAGATCGCCGAGAGGCCGCTGCCAAGACCCCGCTTGCCGCGCTTGGTCGCACTAGCCACGGGCGGCGAGCTCCTTGGCCAGAGCGCGATAAGCGTCGGAGCCGCGCGAGTGGGGCGAGTGGTCGATCACGGGCAGGCCGTAGCTTGGCGCCTCAGCGACCCGGACGCTGCGCGGTATGACGGTCTCGAAAACCATCTCGGGAAAGTGCTGGCGCAGTTCACGCTCGACGTCCCGCGCCAAGCGCGTGCGCTCATCGTGCATGGTGACCAGGAGGCCCGACACCTCCAGCGCCGGGTTGAGCTCGCGGCGGATCATCGCCAGCGTGTCGAGGAACTGGACCAGGCCCTCCAGGGCCAGGTACTCGGCCTGAACCGGCACGACGACGCGATCGGCGGCGGTGAGGGCGTTGACGCTGACCGGCCCAAGCGAGGGCGGGCAGTCGAGCAAGGTGTAGGCGAAGCGCTCGCGCACCGGACCGAGCCGGTCGCGCAGGCGCGTCTCGGAGCCCTCTATCCGCGGCAGCTCGACCGCGGCGCCGGCCAGGTCGCGGTTCGCCGGAACAAGCCAGAGGTTGTCGGGTCCGGCCGGGCGGGCGGCCTCGGCCACCGAGACCTCGCCGATCAGGCAATCGTAGGAGGAGGGGTGCATATCGCGCTCACCGCCCAAGGCGACGGTCGCGTTGCACTGCGGGTCGAGGTCGACCAGGAGCGTTTGGGCGCCGCTGGCCGCCACACAGGCGGCGACGTTGACCGCGGTGGTTGTCTTGCCGACACCACCCTTCTGGTTCGAGATCGCGTAGACGACGCCCATGCGAGCGCAGACTAGCGACGGCCGACCTGGCCGCGAGGCCGCTTCTTGGCCATTCCCGGACGCCGCGGCAAATCATCGGGGGTGGGGCCGTCCTTGCGAACCAAATGCAGGTGACGGTGCTCGCTGCCGGCGTAGGGCCCGACGTGGCGGATCTCCTCGGGACGCATGGACAGCTTCTCGGCGGCGCGCGTGAGCTGAGACTCCTCATCCGGGTCGCGCTTGCCCTTCCAGGCAACTAGAACACCGTTTTTCTCGAGCAGCGGCGACGCGAGCTCGGCGAGGGTGGAGAGGCGGCCGACAGCGCGGGCGGTTACCGCGGCGTAGGCCTCACGTCCCTCACCAGCGGCAAGGTCCTCGGAGCGGGCATTGATGACGCGAGCATTGGCGATTCCGGCACTGTCGATCGCGCGCTGAATGAAGTCGCACTTACGCCCCACCGACTCGATCAGGTCAACCCGCGCGTCGGGCAGGGCAACCGCCAGCACAAGCCCCGGAAACCCAGCCCCAGAGCCAATATCAGCAATCCGCGGCGCCGTAGCCAACTGCTCGAACTCAAGCCCGGTAAGGCTATCCGCAACATGCACCCGCCAAGCTCTTTGCGGATCCGTCACGGAGCTGACCGACGCTCGCTCGGTCTCCAGAAGCTCCAGGACGCAAGCGATCGCCGCCCGCTGCTCTGCGCTGAGCGAGTACTCCGGTAGGGGTGAAGCGTCTTGCA
This sequence comes from uncultured Solirubrobacterales bacterium, assembly GCA_963701265.1. Lineage (GTDB taxonomy): Bacteria > Actinomycetota > Thermoleophilia > Solirubrobacterales > 70-9 > VRUE01. Next base: position 265,826 of record OY969581.1, on the reverse strand, counting down.
CTTTTTCGCGACCAGCCATCGTCTACCGCTGCAGGCGTCCCTCGAAAAAGTTAAGCGAAACCCCTACCGGAGTACTCGCCCTACTCGGAGACAAGAGGGGCGACGACCACGCAGCGTCTTGGCTCGTCGCCTTCGCTGTAAGTCTCGACACCGGAGCGCTCCTTCAGGTGCTCGTGTACGACACGCCGCTCCTGAGCGCTCATCGGGTCCATCTCGATCGACTCGTTGCCACTGAGCGCCTGCTCCGCCGCGCGGTCGGCCCGCACCGTCAGCGTCTCCTTGCGCCGCTCCCGATATCCCGCTGCGTCAACGACCACCCGCTTGCGCTCGCGCAAGCCGCGGAACGCGGCCTGGTAGGCAATCAGCTGCAGCGCGTCGATCGTCTGGCCGCGCTTGCCGATCAGCAGCCCGTAATCCTCGTCGCCCTCAACCGAAGCCGTAATCCGATCGTCGTCCTCGACGATCTCGACCTCCCCCTCGAGGTCCAGCTCGTCAAGCACCTCCTCAACAAGCTCCCGAACCCGCTCAGCGGGCTCTTGCGGCCAGTCGTCAGCTCCGGTCACGCCGCCAGTCTATGCGCGAAAGGCCACCGGATGAAAGCTTCTGTCTTTCCGGGTCCTTAAACCCCGGGCTGAAGCTATGCCAGGCGTGGCGCCCGGCAGCGGGCTAGCGCCGCTTCTTCTTCTTTTTTGGTGGCGGTGGGGGCGGCTTTGCTGCGGCTGCGGCTGCCATCGCCTCCGGCGTTGCCGTGACAGGCGCCGGGATGACCCGCTGGATCACGTACTGCTGGCCGATCGTCCAGAAGTTGGTGGTGATCCAGTAGAGGACGAGGCCCGCGGGGAAGCTGATCACGAAGGGAACGAAGATGAAGGGCAGGACCATCATCATCATCCGCTGGCTTTTGTCGGCGGTTACCGACATCACCAGGCCCGAGACCAGCTGAGTGCCGACGTAGAGCACGAGCAGGGCGATCAGTTCGCCTCCGGCCGCCTTCGCGGTCAGGTCACTGATGAAGAGGAACGACGCTTCCGAGCCACACTTGCCCGCTTCGCAGCCAATGTCGGCCGGCAGCTCATGGCGCAGGACGTAGAAGAGGGTGATGAAGACCGGCAGCTGGGCGATCAGCGGAATGCAGGAGGCAAAGGGGTTGACTTTGTTCTCCTGGTAAAAGCGCATCATCTCCTGCTGCATGCGCTGGCGATCGTTTTTGTATTTCGCCTGGATCTCTTTGATCTGCGGCTGCAGGGCCTGCAGCGCGCGCATCCCCTTCAACTGTCGGTAGGTGAGGGGAATCAGCAGCGCCCGGGTGACGATCGTCAGGGCGATGATCGACATCCCCCAGCTGAGGCCAGCGCTGTCGTGGAAGAACTGCAGGACCGAGTTGGCGATGTCGATCAGCGGCTGCAGGATGTTCGCTGCCGGGATCACGTGTGCGCCTCACCGTGGTGGACGGCGGGATCCACGGGGCCTACTTTGAGCGTGAAGCGCTCAGGAACGGGATCGAAGCCGCCGTGGCTGAAGGGATTGCAACGCAGCAGGCGCCAGGTTGCGAGGAGTGTTCCGCGGCCAGCGCCAAAGCGCTGGATCGACTCGGCTGCGTAGGACGAGCAGGTCGGCTCATAACGGCAGCGGCGGGGAAATGCGGGTGAGATCCGGCGCTGATAGGCGGCGATCAGTGCCAGCAGGGGGCGTTTCACGTGGAACGCTTCTTTCCCGGCGAGCCCGCGAGTGCCTCCTCGATGCTTGCCCTAACGCCAGTCGAGCCGTCGCGCTCGATCAGGTCACCAATATCCGGACGAGCAACCAGGACGAAGTCGTGGCTCTCGGGAAGCTGGTCAGAAAGGCCCCAAAAGGTCTCGCGCAGGACGCGCTTGACCCGGTTGCGATCGACAGCACCGCCGACCTTGCGGCTGACCGAGACTCCGAGCCTCACCTCGTCGTCCTCCTCGTCCTTGCGGGGAAAGCTGTAGAGAACGAGGTAACGGGTGGCATGTGAGGATCCGTCGCGGTAGACGCGGTCGAACTCGCCGCTGCGCGAGAGGCGGCGTCGTTTTGCCGCCATCTAGGGAGTGAGGCGCTTCCGGCCTTTGCGGCGACGGCGCTTGAGGATCGCTCGACCCCCACGCGTGCTCATTCGGGCCCGGAATCCGTGCGTCTTCGCCCGCTTCCGCTTCTTCGGCTGATAAGTCCGCTTCATCGGGCGTCGCAGTATACGGACGTGCCGCCAAGCGAGCGCGCTCGCCGCAAAAATGATTTCGGCGGCATTTGCGGGGGGACCAATTTCGGCCCATCCAGGCGTCGCTATGGTCGGCCGTCGGTGCAAAATGACGCGGCGAGACAAGACCTCGACTCCCTTTGGCAGGACGTGCAGGGCCGACTACGGGCCTCCGTCCCGCCATCGACGTTCCAGCTCTGGCTGGAGCCGCTGAAGGTCGCCGGCAGTCAAGCCGAGACGCTCCTCCTCTCCGCCCCCGAGGGGATTCGGGCTTGGACCGAGCGGCGCTACTCGGGCCTGATCCGCGAGGCGCTCGCCGGGGCGGGCTCGCAGCTGCGCAATGTCACCCTCATCGCGGAAGGAGGGGAGGAGGCACCGGGGGGCTGTGGTCCCGGCCTCGATCTCAACGCCAACTACAGCTTCGATCGCTTCGTCATCGGCGCCGGGAACCGCGCCGCCCATGCCGCCGCGCTGGCGGTGGCCGAGGCTCCCTCAGAGGCCTACAACCCGCTCTTCCTCCACGGTCCCCCCGGCCTCGGCAAGACGCACCTCCTGGTCGCGATAGCCAACTACCTGGCGACCTCTGCCCCCGCCCTCAACGTCCGCTACACGACGGCCGAGTGCTTCACCAACGAGTTCGTCACCGCTCTGCGCACCGCTGGCGCGGAAGAGTTCAAGCGGCGCTATCGCGACCTCGACATCCTGCTCGTTGACGACGTTCAGTTCCTCGAGGGCAAGCGCCACACCGAGGACGAGTTCTTCCACACCTTCAACGCGCTCTACGAAGGCGGCAGCCAGCTCGTGCTCTCCGCCGATCGCATCCCCAGCGAGCTCTCGACCCTCGAGTCGCGACTGCGGGATCGCTTCGAGTGGGGCTTGACCGTTGCCGTGGAGCCGCCAAACCTGGCCACGCGCCTCACCGTCCTGCGCCGCCTCGTTCGCGAGGCGGGTGTCGACACAGAGGGCGACGTGCTCAATCAGCTGGCGCACCGGATCGACATCAACGTTCGCCAGCTGCACGGCGCCCTCACCCGCCTGATTGCCCACGCCTCGCTGACGGCCAAGCCACTCAGCCCCGAGCTGGTCGACGCCGTGATCCCCAAAACTGCGCCGGCAGCCGAAAAGGTCCCGGTTGACGAGATCCAGCAACAGGTCTCGGCCGCGTTCGGTATCTCGCGGGCGGAGCTCGTCGGCTCGACCCGGGCCGCCACCCCGCTCAGCGCTCGTCAGGTCGCGATCCTCCTCACTCGCGAGCTGACCGACCTCTCGCTGCCGCAGATCGGCCGTCTCTACGGCGGTCGCGATCACTCCACCGTGCTCAACTCAATCCGTCGTGCCGAAGCCCGCTGTGGCGAGGATGCGGTCCTTGCCACCCAGGTCAACGAGCTGCGGGTCGCAATCCACAGCAGCTCCACAGGCCGGCGCTGACGGCCGACGACACTGTAAGAATCAACGCCTTCCCACAAAGCCCTCCACACCCGGCTAACCGCTGGCCAATGCGGATTCACGGCGCTTTCCCAGCTTTTCCACAGGTACTAACTCAACTCAAGAAGGCATTGATCACTTGAAGCTGACAACCAAACGAGACGAGCTTGTCGCCAAGCTCTCAGTCGTCTCCAGAGCTGTATCCACACGCGCCGCCACCCAATCGCTCTCCGGCATCCTGCTCAGCGCTTCCGGGGATGGAGTCAGCCTCAGCGCCACCGACCTGGAGATGGGCTTGAAGACGGAGCTCGCCGCCGAGGTCGAGGGCGAAGGCTCCGTTCTCCTCCCCGGCCGCCTGCTTGCCGAGGTCAGCCGCTCACTCGGCGATCCAACGGTGGAGGTTGAGCTGCGCGAGTCGGAGCGCGACGTCGAGATCCGCAGCGGCGGCTCGAGCTTTCACCTGCGCGTGCTGCCCAGCGAGGACTTTCCCGCCTTCCCCGAGGAGGAGGGCGAGCCGCTCTCGATCCCCGCCGCAGCCCTTGCCGCGACCGTGGACCTGGTTGCCCGGGCGGCCTCTCGCGACGACATGAGGCCGGTACTGACCGGCGTCCTCGTCAGCGCCAGCGGCTCGGAGATGACGATGGTCGCGACCGACTCCTACCGGCTTGCGGTCAAGCGCACCGAGCTCGACAGCGCGATCGGCGGCGAGCTCGAGGCCAACATCCCGGCCAAGGCCCTGCGCGAGTTGGGCCGGATCGTCTCTGCCGATGGCGTTGAGACCGTTTCCGTTGCGCTGCAACGCAACCAGGCCATTTTCAAGGCAGGGGCAATTGTCCTCAACACGAGGCTGATCGAGGGGCAATTCCCCAACTTTCGACAGCTCCTGCCGGAGTCCTACGAGCACGACGTGCGCTTGCCGCGGCCGGAGCTGCTCGACGTCGTCCGCCGTATCAGCCAGCTGGCGCAACGCAACGCGCCGCTGCGCTTGTCCTTCTCACCGGGGGAGCTCAAGATCGCCGCCTCCACCCCCGACGTCGGTGACGCCGAGGAGACGATGCCGGCCGCCTTTGAGGGCGAGCCGCTGGAGATCGGCTTCAACCCCGAGTTCCTGCGCGAGGGCATCGAAAGCGTCGAGGGCGACGAGGTGATGCTGCGCTTGATCTCGCCGCTGCGGCCGGGTCTGCTGCAGCCGGTCGACAACGAAGACTTCCGCTACCTGGTGATGCCAATCCGCCTCAACGTCTGAGCGCGTCCGGTGCTGGTCACCGTCGTCGAAGCGCGTCCGCTGCGGAGCCTGGTCCAGGCGCGGATCGAGCTTGGCACGGGAGTTCTCAGCCTCGTTGGACCCAACGGTGTCGGCAAGACAAACCTGCTGGAGGCGCTCTACTTCGCCCTCACAGGGCGTTCTTTTCGGACCTCCGATCGCCGCGACCTGATCCCGTTCGGCGGCTCTTTCGCCCGCGCTGAAGCGACGATCCGCGACGACGACGGGATCGAGCGCCACCTGCTCGCCTCGGTCAGTCGCGCCGAGGGGCGCCGGCACCTGCTTGACGGTAGTGCGGCTGATCCGGCGACCCTGGCCCGCAGTCGTCCGGCGGTCGCGGTTTTTTCACCGGACCGGCTCTCGCTCATCAAGGGTCCGCCGGCCGAGAGGCGTGCCCACCTCGACGGCTTCATCGCCGCTCGCTGGCCGCATCGCGCCGAGCTGCGCCAGCGCTTCGGCCAGGCTCTGGCTCAACGCAACGCATTGGTCGCGCGCATAGCCGCTGGCCACGGCACTCCCAGCCAGCTCGACACCTGGGACGCGGCGCTGGCCGACTCAGCAGCCGCCGTAGTCACCGGCCGCACCGAGGCCGTGTCCGAGCTCACCGCGCCCTTCGCCACCGCCGCCGCTGAGTTGGGTTTGGAGGGTGGGGGGGAGCTCGAGTACGCGCCGCGAGCGGCCGGTTCGGCGGAGGAGATTCGCACCGGCCTGGGAGAGCGGCGCGACGCCGACCTGCGCCTGGGGCGAACCTCGTGGGGACCGCACCTCGACGAGGTCAAGTTCAACGCCGCCGGGCGCTCGCTGCGGCGCTATGGATCGCAGGGCCAACAGCGCGCCGCCCTCCTCGCCCTGCTCTTCGCCGAGCGCGACGTCTTGCTCGCGGCGCGCGGCGTTGCCCCGCTGCTCTTGCTCGACGACGTGATGAGCGAGCTCGACCCTGACCGCCGCACCCGTTTGATCGAGCGCCTGGCGGGTGATGGTCAGGCCGTGATCAGCGCCGCAGCCGAAGACTCGCTGCCGCAGCGGGCGAGGGACAGCGTGGTGCGAATGCCCCTACCAGTAGAGGAGTCGGCCGCAGCATGAGCCGCCGGCGAGCTCCCCGACCGGCGGGAACAGCCCTGCGCGGCGCGCTCCAACGAGCAGCCCCCAAGACGCCCCTGGCAGCCCTGCAGTCGGTCTGGCCCGAGCTCGTCGGCGAGCGCATAGCGGCGGTTGCCCGACCGGTTTCAGAACGCGACGGCGTGGTCACGGTTGACTGCTCAGATTCCGTCTGGGCGCAGGAGTTGGATTTGATGCAGGCGCAGCTGCTCGAGCGTCTGCGAGAGAGGCTCAGCGAGCGCGCGCCGCAGAGTTTGCGCTTCCGTGTGAGAGATGACTGAAAGTAATTTCAAATACGCCGATTTGCAGGGCTTTTATTTGCTCCGTGGCAGCTCTCAGGGGGTCCGAACTGGTATCCTTATGTCAACTTGCATTTCTGCCCCGACCCAGGGCGGCCAAAGCCCGAAAGGTCGGGGTTTTCTATGAGAGCGGGAAGGGATTAATTGCCTGAGAAGACGAATACGACCGCGCAGAAAAAAGGCGGCTCGGAGTCCTACGGCGCCAAGGACATCACCGTCCTCGAGGGTCTGGAAGCGGTTCGCAAGCGACCGGGCATGTACATCGGCTCCACCGGGCCAAGGGGCCTTCACCACCTGGTCTACGAGGTGCTCGACAACTCGGTCGACGAGGCGATTGCCGGCTACTGCGACAACGTTCGCGTCGTCCTGCACCCCGACAACAGCTGCACCGTCATCGATAACGGCCGCGGCATCCCGGTCGACGAACTGAAAAAAGAGAAGCGGCCGGCGGCCGAGGTGGTGCTGACCACGCTTCACGCCGGCGGCAAGTTCGGCGGCGAGGGCTACAAGGTCTCCGGCGGCCTGCACGGTGTCGGCATCTCCGTCGTCAACGCGCTCTCCGAGAAGCTTCACCTCGAAATCAGTCGCGACGGCGCGGTCTGGACCCAGGACTACGAACGCGGCAAGCCGCAGGCCGATCTCAATCGCGGCGCCAGTAGCGATGCCCACGGCACCACGATCACCTTCCTGCCCGACGACGAGATCTTCGACGAGCTCGAGTTCGACTACGCGACCCTGGCCGAGCGCCTGCGCGAGACCGCCTTCCTCACCCGCGGTCTCAAGATCGAGCTGGTCGATGAGCGCGCGGCGGGCCAGCAGGACACCTTCCACTACGAGGGCGGCATCGTCGACTTCGTCGCCCATCTCAACGAGAACAAGGACCCGCTGCACCGCAAGACGGTCTTCTTCGAGAACGAGACCGAGGATGGCCAGGTCGAGGTGGCGATGCAGTGGAACTCCTCCTACCAGGAATCGATCTTCAGCTTCGCCAACAACATCAACACCCACGAGGGCGGCTCCCACCTCTCCGGCTTCCGCTCGGCCCTGACCCGCACGCTCAATGCCTACGCGCGCGGTAAAGGTCTGCTCAAAGAGAAAGACGAGAACCTGACCGGCGACGACGTGCGCGAGGGGCTGACCGCGGTGATCTCGGTCAAGCTGGCCGACCCGCAGTTCGAGGGCCAGACCAAGACCAAGCTCGGCAACCCCCCGATCGAGGGGCTGGTCAAGGAGTCCGTCAACCGCAAGCTCGGCGAGTTCTTCGAGGAGAACCCGGGCGAGGCGAAACGGATCATCGGCAAGGCAGTGGATGCCGCGCGCGCCCGTCAGGCCGCTCGCAAGGCCCGTGACCTGACCCGGCGCAAGTCGGCGCTCGAGAACTCCACTCTGCCGGGCAAGCTCGCCGACTGCACCGTCCGCGACCCCGCGCTCGCCGAGCTGTTCATCGTCGAGGGTGATTCCGCCGGCGGTTCGGCGAAGCAGGGCCGTGATCGCAACACGCAGGCGGTGCTGCCGCTGCGCGGCAAGATCATCAACGTCGAGAAGGCGCGGATCGACAAGGTCCTCTCCAACAACGAGATCCAGGCGCTGATCACCGCCGTCGGCACCGGCATCCGCGAGGAGTTCGACGTCAAAGATGCGCGCTACCACAAGGTTGTGCTGATGACCGACGCGGATGTCGACGGTGCCCACATCCGCACCCTGGTGCTGACCTTCCTCTACCGCGAGATGCCCGAGCTGATCGAGGCCGGCTACGTCTACATCGCCAAGCCGCCCCTCTACAAGCTGAAAAACGGCAAGCAGGAAACCTACGTCGAGAAGGAGTCCGAGCTCGAGGAGCTGCTGCTGCGCGACAAGCTCGAGCAGATGGAGGTGACCGACGCCAGCGGTGAGACGCACAAGCTGACCGCCACGCGCTGGCAGCGCTTCAACCGGCGACTGAAGGAGCACGAGGGCTGGGCCGACTCGCTGCAGGCCGACTTCGGCGCTGAGCTGATCCGCTTTCTCGGTGAGTCGGAAATCCTCGATCGCGGCGTGACATCGCTCGCCGAGGTGAAGGACGTGCTCAACGGCGACGCCGGCGAGGTCGAGCCGTTCGACACCGAGATCGTCTCCGAATCAGGCGATGAAATCCTCGTCCGCGCGGTTCACCGTCGCGACGGGCTGGCCAAGGCCTTCGAGCTCTCCGCCGGTCTCTTCGAATCGCATGATTACCGCCGCCTGGTGGAGTCCCATCGCGAGCTGCTGAGCCAGGTCGGCCGACCGCCGTTCAAGATCTCGCTCGAGCAGAAAGAGAAAGAGGCGGAGTCGTTCGCCGAGCTGCGGCGGATGGTGATGGACCTGGCCCGCCACGGAGTGACGATGCAGCGCTTCAAGGGCCTGGGCGAGATGAACGCCGAACAGCTGCGCGAGACGACGATGGATCCCGCCAGCCGCACCTTGGAGCGGGTCCAGATCGACGACGCGGCGATGGCGGAGAAGATCTTCACCGACCTGATGGGCGACAAGGTGGAGCCACGCAAGGCCTTTATCGAAAGGCACGCGAAGGAGGTGCGGTTCCTCGATGTGTAAATCAGGGCGACCGGTCGAGGAGGGGCGGATCTAGTGGAGGGCGCAGAAGCACTTACCGGAGGGCGGATCGAGGAGCGCGAGCTGACGACCGAGATGCGCTCGTCGTACCTCGACTACGCGATGAGCGTGATCGTCGGCCGCGCACTGCCCGACGTCCGCGATGGCCTCAAGCCCGTACATCGCCGCGTCCTCTACGCGATGCACGACTTGGCCCTGCAGCCCAACCGTCCCTACCGCAAGTCCGCCTTCATCGTCGGCGAGGTGATGGGCAAGTACCACCCGCACGGCGACTCGGCGATCTACGACACGCTGGCACGGATGGCGCAGCCCTTCTCGCTGCGCTACATGCTCGTCGACGGCCAGGGCAACTTCGGCTCGATCGACGATGACCCGCCCGCCGCGATGCGGTACACCGAGGCGCGCCTGGCGCGCCTCTCAACCGAGCTGCTGCGTGACATCGACGCCGACACGGTCGAGTGGGGACCGAACTACGACGAGTCCCAGCAGGAGCCGCTCGTCCTGCCGGCGCGCTTTCCCAACCTGCTGGTCAACGGCTCGTCCGGGATCGCGGTCGGAATGGCGACCAACATCCCGCCGCACAACCTGAGCGAGTCGATCGGCGCGGTCAAGGCCTATATCGCCAATCCCGGAATCGATCTGGCCGGCCTGATGGAGCACGTCAAGGGCCCTGACTTCCCCGGCGGCGGCATCATGAGTGCCGAAGGAGTCGCGGATGCCTATGCCACCGGCCGCGCCTCAGTCCGCGTCCGCGCTCGCGCTCACGTCGAGCCGCTGAAGGGCGGCCGCGACGCGATCATCGTCACCGAGCTGCCGTTCATGGTCAAGAAGGGCGGCGAAGGCGGCCTGATTACGAAGATCGCCGACCTCGTCCGCGACAAAAAGATCACCGGCATCTCTGACCTGCGCGACGAGTCCGACCGCAACGGCATGCGCCTGGTGATCGAGACCAAGCGCGGCGGCGATCCGCCTGAGGTCGTGCTCAACCAGCTCTACAAGCGCACGGCGATGCAGAACACCTTCGGGATCAACATGGTCGCGCTCGTCGACGGGGTACCGAAGACGCTCGGCCTCAAGGAGCTGATCGAGCACTACGTCAACCACCAGCGCGAGGTCGTAATCCGCCGCACTCAGTACGAGCTGCGCCGCGCCGAGGCCCGCGCCCACATCCTCGAGGGGCTGCTGATCGCGCTCGAGAACCTCGACGCGGTGATCGCACTGATCCGTGGTTCGGCCGACACCGACGCGGCCAAGGTGGGCCTGATCGAGCGCTTCGAGCTCTCCGAAGAGCAGGCTCAGGCGATCCTCGACATGCGCCTCGCCCGCCTCACCGCGCTGGAGTCCGACAAGCTGCGCGAGGAGCACGAAGAACTGGCGAAGCGGATCGCCGAGCTGCGGGCGATCCTCGGCGACCCCGCCCGGATCGACGCGGTGATCGTCGAGGAGCTCGACGAGGTCGACCAGCGCTACGGCGACGAGCGCCGCACCGAAGTCACCCACTTCGAGGGCGACATGAACATCGAGGACATGATCGCCGACCAGCAGATGGTGATCTCGATCACCCACTCGGGCTACGCCAAGCGGCTTCCTCTCGCGACCTACCGCCAACAGCACCGCGGCGGTCGCGGCGTGATGGGGATGGACCTCAAGGAGGACGACTACATCGAGCACCTGCACATCTGCTCGACCCACGACTTCCTGCTCTTCTTCACCAACCGCGGCAAGGTCTACCGGCTCAAGGTCTACGAGCTTCCCGAGGGAGCGCGAACGGCGAAAGGCCGGGCCCTGGTCAACGTCTTGCCCCTGCGCGACGGCGAGAAGGTGACCGCGGTGATCCCGACCCGCGACTTCAGCGAGAACAAGTACCTCGTCTTCGCCACCGCCGAGGGCCTGGTCAAGAAGACCGAGTTCACGGCCTACAACACACCGATCCGCGCCGACGGGATCATCGCGATCAAGATCCGCGACTCCGACGAGCTGGTCCAGGTGCGCCTCACCTCGGGCGACGACGACATCCTGCTCGTCTCCAAGTCCGGCCACGCCTCCCGTTTCTCCGAGGAGAAAGTGCGGCCGATGGGCCGTGACACCAGCGGCGTCAAAGGCATGAACGTCTCGGCCAAGGTCAACGGCAAAGCCAACCGCGTGCTGGCGATGGACATCGCCCGCGACGATTCCGAGCTCTTCGTCGTCACCGAGAACGGCTACGGCAAGCGCACCTCGGTCTCCGAGTATCCGGTCAAGGGTCGCGGCACCAAGGGGGTGCTGACGGCGAAGCTGACCGAAAAGAAGGGCGGCCTCGCCGGCGCCCTGATCGTCCGCGAGCACCAAGACCTCCTCTTCATCTCCCAGAACGGCATGGTCCAGCGCACCCGCGCCGGCGGCATCTCCCAGATGGGACGGCCGACGCAGGGGGTCCGCGTGATGAACATGAAGGACGACGACAGCGTGTCCGCCGTGGCGCTCGTGGTCGACGATGACTCGCCTACCGACGAGCCGGACGAGCAAGAGCAGCTGGCTGAGCAGGAGCCCGAGCAGCCCGAGTAGGGGCGCCCTGGGTCGCTGCCGCTGCCCTACGCGGCAGCCGGCAGGTACTGCTGCCAGTTGCTCGGGATGCTCGGGCTGGCCACCTGGATGAAGACCGTCGGCCCTGGCGCCTTGGGGGTGTTCTTGGGGTGCATGTGGATCTCGCGGGGGAGGCGGTTGCCCTTGCGTCGGTTGCAGGATGCGCAGGCGGCGACGATGTTCTCCCAGACGGATTTGCCGCCGCGGCTGCGGGGGATCACGTGGTCGACAGTGAGGCCGGATTTGCGCGAGCCGCAGTACTGGCAGGTCCAGGAGTCGCGGGCGAGGACGGCACGGCGGGTGATCTTGCGCCGATGCGCTTCGCGGGGGATCCGCACATAGTTGACCAGGCGGATCACATCGGGGCGCTCCATCGTCATGTGCTCGGAGTGGATCGCCCCCTGACGGCGCTCCAGTAGCTCCGCCTTCTCCTTGAGCAGCAGCACAGCAGCCCTTCTCAACGTGCACACGTTGATCGGCTCATACGTCGCATTGAGGACAAGGACGCGTGCCATATTGCTCGGGAATTCTACGCAGTCGGGTACGACCCCAGGATTCGAACCGACTCTGCCTTGCTCCGCAGCGCCTCAACGGCCTCCTTGACGGGCGCCTCGGAGAGCGCTCCGTCGAGGTCGCAGAAGAACATGTAGCGGCCCAATCCGAGTCGCAGCGGCCGCGACTCGATCCGGGTCAGGTTGACCTCCCGCGAGGAAAACTCCCGCAGCGCCTCGACCAGCGCGCCGGGGTGGTCTTCGCCCAGCTCAGAGAAGACGAGCGAGGTCTTCCAAGCCTCGCCAGCGGAGCCGTCAGCCGCTTTCTCCGCCTCCGGGGCGATCCAGACAAAGCGGGTGACGTTGTTGGCCTCGTCCTCGATCCCCTCGCGCAGGACGGTGCAGCCGTAGAGCTCGGTCGCCGTAAGCGCGCCGATCGCCGCCCAGGGCTCGCTCGACTCGCCGACCAGCCGCGCCGCCTCGGCCGTGCTGCTCAGCGGCCGCAGCTCCGCTCCGGGCAGGTTCTCGCGCAGGAAGCGGGCGCATTGCGAGAGCGGCTGGGGGTGGGAGAGGACGGCGGTGACCCGCCCCAGCTCGATTGGCTCGCGCGCCATCAGCACCGGGTGAACGGTGAAGTCGTACTCGCCGACGATCGCCACCGAGTTGGTCTCGAAGGCGAGGGTGTCGAGGGTGTTGCGCACCGAGCCCTCGATCGAGTTCTCGATTGGCACGAAGGCCCGCTCTGCCTCACCCTGCTCGACGGCGAGGATCGCGTCATGGATCGAGGGCTTGCGCAGGCGCTCGATGTCCCCGCCGGCGAGCTCGATCTCACCGAGGGCGTCCTCGGTGAAGGTCCCGGCTGGTCCCAGATAGGCGATCCGCACCCCGGGACCTCTATTCGAAGGCGACCGTGTAGCTGGCTTCGTTGTTTTCGGAGACCTGCTCGCCGGGCACCGTGTCGACTTCGACTTCCAGCGTTACTTCGCCGCTTGGCGCCGGGGTCAGCGGGATCAAGACGGTCGATGATTCGCCGGCGCCGATGCTGTCGATCGTCCCCGAGAGGGTGGTGCCGTCGCTGACGCTGACCGAGACGTTGATCCCGTTCTCGGTCGATTCGCCCTGGTTGGCGACTTCCACTTCAACTTCGGGGGTGCCTTCGCTGCCAACCGAGGTGGTCGATTCCGCGCTCAGTTCGGTGCCGTTGATGTTGGTGCCGACCAGACCGAGACCATGCACGCCCGCCGTCGCCGCGCCGCTGCTGGAGCCGCTGACCGCGCCGAGCGCGGCGCTCACTTCGCTTTCGTCCAGCCAGCGGGTTTCATCGGCGAGGAAGATGCTTTTCGGCACGTCGGAGCCGTCGATCCCGTTGGCGGCGAGGACGCCGTTGATCTCCGGCCGCGCCACCGCCGCGTAGAGAGCGTCGGAGCCAAGCAGCTTGCGCATCTGCACGGCGATGCTTTTCGTCGCTTGCTCAGAGCCGACGTCGCCAAGCGCGGTGCTCATCTTTTCGGCGATTTCGTTCATCGCGCTGGACCGCAGCTCGTAGACCAGCTCGAGCGCATTCTGGGCATGGCTCATGTCACCGGGGGTGTCGAGGCCGTCGATGCGGCTGGCGTAGTTGTCCATCGCGCTGCGGTCGGCGCTGACCTGGTTGATGAATTCGGTCACCGAGAGGCTGCCGGGGTCATCGAGCTTGTCGAAGAAGGTTTTGCTCGTCTGGTCGGTCTCTTCGACGATCTGGGTGACGTTGCGGGCGTAATCGCTCAGCGCCCTGTTCTTGCGCGCGTCGAGGCAGCCCTTGACGCCGAGCACGAGCACGATCAGCAGCAGCAAGCCGCCGCCGAGGGCAAGCCCACGGCGCAGCAGGATCTGTTGACGCTCGGGGCGACGACGAGGCCGTGGCCGTCGACCGGGCCGGGTGGGGGCGGAATCCTCCAAGAAGCAGGGAGTATGTCGCAGGAGGAAGCGGATTCGCGGCGAAGCCGGAGAGTGCATTGGTCGGTTCGCTCGTCCTCAACCGCTTCTTGATCGAGCGCCGCATCGGCAGCGGCGGCTTCGGCACGGTCTATGAGGCCTGGGATGGGCGCCTCGAGCGCCCGGTTGCAGTCAAGGCAATCGAATCGTCCGGCGCGCCGGGATCCGAGCGCGTCCTGCGCGAGGCACAGGCTGCCGCACGGCTGAATCACCCCGGCATCGTGACGCTCTATGAGATGGGCGAGGAGGACGGCAACGCCCTGCTCGTCACCGAGCTCGTCGACGGCTCGACCTTGGCCCAGCTCAACCGCGACGGCACCCTCAGCGATCGCGAAATCGGCGAGATTGGTGCCGACCTCTGCGAGGCGCTCGACCACGCCCACGAGCGCGCCGTCGTCCACCGCGACATCAAGCCGCAGAACGTGCTCGTCACCGACGGCGGGGAGCCGAGCGCGAAGCTGATGGACTTCGGCGTCGCCCGCCTCGCCGACGCCGCCGCCCTGACCGCGCCCGGCGACGTCGTCGGCACGCTCGCCTACATGGCCCCGGAGCAGGCCGAGGGCCGCACCGCCGGACCCGAGGCCGACGTCTACGCCTTGGGCCTGATGCTCTACGAGAGCTGGAGTGGCGAAAACCCGACCCGCCGCGCAACGCCGGCAGCTACGGCGCGCGCGATCGGCACCCGTATGCGCCCGCTGCGCCGGTTGCGCCCCGACCTGCCGCGCGAGCTCTGCGAGACGGTCGACGCCTGCCTGCAGACCCGCCCGGATCGTCGCCCGTCCCTGGAGGAGTTGGGCGGCGAGATCGAGGGATCGCTCGACCGCCTCGCCGCGGATGCTCCGCGCAGCGAGCGCGCAGTACCCCTGCGCCTCGCCGCGGTTGCCCTCGCCGCCGCCCTGGGTGCTTGGCTCGCCGTCGGTCACGGCGTCCTGCTCCCGTAGGATTCTTCGGCCTTCTCGCCAACCGGCGGAATTGGCCCCCGCTCGCGAAAAGGAGCCAACGATCAGCGTTCTACGTAACCTCGAGAGTCGGATCGAAGGCCTTGTCGAGGGGGTCTTCAGCCGCGCCTTCAGCTCCGAGGTGCAGCCGGTCGAGCTCGCCCGCAAGCTGGCCAAGGAGATGGACGCCCACAAGACCGCCGGCGTCGCCCGCGTCTACGTGCCCAACGAGTACACCGTCTTCCTCTCCAGCAAGGACCGGGCCAAGCTCGAGGGTTATGAGCGCTCGCTCGAGCAGGAGCTCTCGGGCTACTTGCTCGAGCACGCCCGCCGCCGCGACTACGACCTGCTCACCCGCCCGGCGGTCGAGTTCAAGACCGACGAGCGCCTGCGCCTCGGCGAGTTCGGCATTCAGACCAGGCTGGTCAAGCCGCCGGCGCACGAGGGCGAGGCGCCGGTTCAGGGCGAAGAGGGCCACACGATGGTCTACTCGGCGGTCAAGGAGCGTCCCGCCGACGCGGCAAGTCCCGAACAGCGGGCGCAAGCGATGGTCGCCACCCGCGCCGTCGTCTCCCTCGACGACCGCCGTTACGTGCTCGAGGGCCCGCGGGCGACGATCGGTCGCTCCAAGGGGGCCGAGTGCGTGCTCAGCGACCCCAACGTCTCCCGCCGCCACGCCGAGCTGCGGCGCTCGCAGACCGGCGACTGGACGATCGCCGACCTCGGCTCGACCAATGGCATCAAGGTGAACGGCCGGCGCGTCTCCTCCTCGCGGCTCAGCCCCGGGGACCAGGTGACGATCGGCACCACGACCTTCCTGTTCGAGATCGAGCAGTGAGCGCCCGGCGCTAGTGGACTACGAGCCCATCTCCGTCTTCCTCAAGTTCGGCTTCCTCGCCGTCCTCTACCTCTTCCTGCTCTGGGTTGCCCGCAGCGCGCTCAAGGATCTGCGCCGCACCGTTTCGCCGGCGCCCGATGCGACCGGCTTCCACCAGGTCCCCGGCCTCTCCTCGCAGCCCAGCGCCACCGACGCCTGGCTGATCGCCGAACGCGGCGGCGGCCTCGACCCCGGCGAGCGCTTCGATCTGATCGGCGGCCTCTCGATCGGGCGTTCCGCCGAGGCCGACGTGCGGATCGAGGACCGTTATGCCTCCGGTGTGCACGCCAGGATCTTCACTCGCGACCGACGCACTTACGTAGAGGACATGAACTCCACCAACGGCACCCTGCTCAATGACGCGACCCTGAACGGGGAGGCGGAGCTGATCGACGGCGACGTGGTGCGGATCGGCGACACCGAGTTCCGCTACGAGGCATCGGGATAGGGGGACGGATGCTGCGGATCGAGGACCAGGCCTTTCGCTCCGATACGGGGCGCCAGCGCAACGCCAACGAGGACTCCTTCTTCGTCCGCGCGCCGATCTTCGTCGTCGCCGACGGCATGGGCGGCGCCCAGGCCGGCGAGGTCGCCTCCAAGGCTGCCGCCGACGCCTTCGACGTTGATCTGCCCGAGGGACCGCCTGAGCAGGTCCTGCGCGAGACGATCCTCGCCGCCAACCGCACGATCCACGAGCTCGCCCGAGCCGATCCCTCGCGGGCGGGCATGGGCACGACGCTGACCGCGGCGATCGTCGATGCGGCGGGTGAAGAGGTGGCGATCGGCCACGTCGGCGACAGCCGCGCCTACCGCCTGCGGGCGGGCAAGCTCGAGCAGCTCACCCGCGACCACTCGCTGGTCGAGGAGATGCGGCGCAAGGGCCAGATCACCGACGCCCAGGCCGAGGACCACCCGCAGCGCTCGATCATCACCCGCGCCCTCGGCCCTGAGCCCGAGGTCGAGCCGGACCTGCAGACCGTTCCCGCGGCTCCCGGCGACGTCTTTTTGATCTGCTCCGACGGCCTGACCACGATGCTGGGCGAGGAGCAGATCGCCAAGCTGCTCAGCGGCGCCACCTCGATGAGCGCCGCGGTGCGCGCTCTCGTCGACGAAGCCAACCGCGCCGGCGGCCGCGACAACATCACCGCGCTTGCCTTCCGTCTCGAAGACGCCGCCGCCCCGCAGCAGAGCCACGAGGACGCGACGCTGATCGGCAGCACCGCGGCGGCGGAGGGGCTGACCGCGACCGAGGTCCGCCGCCGCGCGGCGGCGAGCGCCGCGCGCGAACGACGCGAGCAGCTCGGCGCCAAGCAACCACGCCGCGGCTTGCGGCGGGCGCTCAAGGTGATCGCTGCCCTGGCGGTAGTCGCTGCCCTCGCCTTCGGCGCTTGGTACGGCAACCGCCAGGTCTGGTTCCTCGGCAGCGATAACGGAGGCCGGGTTGCCCTTTACCGTGGCCTGCCCTACGAGCTTCCCTTCGGCGTCGAGCTCTACGAAGAGCGCTACGCCAGCCCGATCCAGACCTCCTCGCTGCCGGCCCGCCGCCAGGACGCGGTCAGCGGTCACGACCTGCGCTCGCGCGATGACGCCGTCTCCCTGGTCGAGGACATAGAAGAATCGCAAGGGGTGAGATGAGCGCGAGGAACCGGGAGCTGATGGCTCTGGTCCCGGTCGCTTTGCTCCTCACCGCCGGCTTCGCCGCCGTCTTTGCCCAGGAGCGCTCGCAGCTCGACGACGCCAGCTTGATCTACGGCGCCTACTTCTTCGCCGTCTGCCTCGCCACCCACTTCTTCCTGCGCGTCCGCCTGCCCAACGCCGACCCCTACCTCTTCCCGCTGGTGGCGCTGCTGATGGCCTTCGGCCTGGTCATGGTCTACCGGATCGATGCCGACCTGGCCCGCGACCAGGCCAACTGGTTCGTCCTCGGCCTGGTCCTCTTCGCCCTGACGATCCAGTTCCTGCGCGACTACGACGTGCTCGAGCGCTACCGCTACACGATCGCCGGCGTCGGGCTGCTGCTGCTGCTGGCGCCGCGGCTGCCCGGGATCGGCCAGCAGGTCAACGGCGCCTACCTGGGGGTGAAGATCGGACCGCTGGCCTTTCAGCCCGCCGAGTTCTCGAAGATCTGCCTGGTCGTCTTCCTCGCCAGCTATCTGCGCGAGCACCGCGAGGTGCTGATCGTCGGAGCCCGCCGAGTGCTCGGCGTCACCCTGCCGCCGCTCAAGCATTTCGGCCCGATGCTGGTCGTCTGGGGGGCCTCGATGTTCATGCTCGTCTTCATCCGCGACCTCGGCAGCTCGCTGATGTTCTTCGCCGCCTTCCTCGCCCTGCTCTACGTCGCCACCGGCCGCTTCTCCTTCGTCGCGATCGGCATGGCGATGTTCCTGGTCGGCGCCTGGTTCTTCGCCGCCACCGTGCCCCACGTGCACGATCGGGTCGAGATCTGGCTCGATCCTTACGCCCACCCGCAGGCGAGCGGCTACCAGATCCTGCAATCGATCTTCGCCCAGGCCGACGGCGGCCTCTTCGGCAAGGGCTTTGGCCAGGCGCTGATCACGATCCCCGGCACCAACTCGGCGCTCCTGCCGGCTGCGCAGACCGACACGATCTACTCCTTGATCGTCAACGAGGTCGGTCTCTTCGGCGCCTGCGCGGTGATCCTGACCTACCTGCTGATCGCGGCCCGCGGTTTCAAGATCGCCCTGCTCGCCGACGACGGCTTCTCGAAGCTGCTCGCCACCGGTCTCACCGCCGTCTTCGCGATTCAGGCCTTTGTGATCATCGGCGGCGTCACCCGGGTGATCCCGCTTACCGGCGTCACCCTGCCCTTCATCAGCTACGGCGGCAGCTCAATCGTCGCCAACTTCGTCCTGCTGGCGCTGCTGCTGCTGATCTCCGACCGGGCGCGGCGTGAGTCGGGCGCGGCCGGAAGGGGCAGCGGCATCCTCCTGGAGGGGGCGAGGTGAACCGCCAGATCATCAAGCTCTTCGGCCTCGTCGTCGTCCTCTTTGCCGTCCTGATCGGCTTCACCTCCTACTGGGCGGTCTTCGATGCCAAAGCGCTGAAGGAGAAGACCGCGAACAAGCGACCACTGTTGGAGCAGCAGCAGATCCGCCGCGGGCGCATCCTCGCCGCCGACGGCACCGTGATCGCCCGCTCGGTGGCCAAGGGGCGCGGCGATGCCCTTCGTTACGTACGGCGCTATCCGGAAGGCCGGCTCTACGGCCATCCGATCGGCTACAGCTTCGTCCAGCAGGGCGATGCCGAGTTCGAGCAGTTCCACAACGACGAGCTGGTCGGCAACGACTCGGAATTCACCTCAATTCTCGATGAGCTGCGCGGTCGCCGGCAGGAAGGCAACGACATCGTCACCAACCTCGAACCGGCGGCGCAGGCGACGGCGCTGGCCGACCTCGAAGCGGCGGGCTTTGGCGCCGTGGTCGCAATCGAGCCACAGAGCGGCCGGGTGCGGGTGCTGGCCTCGAACCCACCGTATGACCCCAACCGCGTGCCTTACGAACTCTCAAAGTTGAACACGAACGAAGTGGAAACCCCGCTCTTCGACCGCGCCACTCAGGGCCAGTACCCGCCCGGCTCGACGTTCAAGGTGGTGACCGCGGCCGCCGGCCTTGAGAGCGGCACAATCACCCCCGACACCCCGATCGACGCGCCGGGCTCGCTTGAAGTCGAAGGCACGCCGCTTGAAAACGATTTCGGCGAGGACTTCTTCGGCGCAACCCTGGACACGGCGCTGACCAACTCGGTCAACACCTGGTTCGGCCAGCTCGGCCAGCAGCTCGGCAACGACACCCTGTTCGAATACATGGAACGTTTCGGCTTCAACTCGACCCCGGCGATCGACCTTCCCGCCGAAGAGGTATCGAAGAGTGGTGTCTTTAACGAAGAAGGCGAACTGCTCGGGGCCGACGATCCGGTCGACCTGGCGCGGGTGGCGATCGGCCAGGAGCGACTAGCGGTCACCCCGCTGCAGATGGCCGAGGTCGCCGCCGCGGTTGCCAACAAGGGCAAGCTGATGAAGCCGCAGATCTGGAGTCGCGTGATCGACCCCGACGGCCGGGTGACAAAACGCCTCGACCCCGCCGAGTACAGTCAGCCGATCAGTGCCGAGACCGCCGAAGAGCTGACCACCGCGATGGAAGGCGTGGTCACCGAAGGCACCGGGACCAATGCGGCGATCTCGGGTGTTCCGGTGGCGGGCAAGACCGGAACGGCGGAAACTCCCGGCAACGAAGCCTGCGGTGGCGGCGTGGAAGAGAACCAGGCTTGGTTCATAGGCTTCGCTCCCGCCGATGACCCCAAGATCGCGATCGCGGCAACGGTCGAGTGCACGGAAGAATTCGGCAACGACGTCGCAGCGCCAATCTTCCGCGACGTCGCGGAAACGATCCTCAACGGTGAATAGTGAATAAAGAGAAAGGTGTGAAGCGTGGCTGAGGTGAGTCAGGGCAGTGTCATCGACGGCCGCTACCAGGTGCTGCAGAAAATCGGCTCCGGCGGGATGGCGGACGTGTGGCTCGCCGACGACACACACCTGCAGCGGCGGGTCGCGCTCAAGGTCCTGCACGCGCGCTTCGCCCAGGACGGCGAGTTCGTCGAGCGCTTTCGCCGCGAGGCCGAGGCGGCAGCCGGCCTGCAGCACCCCAACGTCGTCGCCGTCTTCGACCGCGGCGACGTCGACGGGACCTACTACATCGCGATGCAGTACCTCGAGGGACGCACGCTGAAGCAGGTGATCGATGCCGGGCTCGCTCCGGAGCAGGCGGCCGCCCTGATTCGCCAGGTACTCGAGGGCGCTCGCTTCGCCCACCGCCACGGCGTCGTTCACCGTGACCTCAAGCCGCAGAACGTGATCGTCGACGCCGAGGGCGTGGCGACGGTGACCGATTTCGGCATCGCCCAGGCCGGCGTCTCGGAGATCACCCAGGCCGGCTCGGTATTGGGCACACCGCACTACCTCTCGCCTGAGCAGGCACAGGGCTTTGAGGTGACCGCCGTCTCCGACCTCTACTCGATCGGAGTGATGCTCTACGAGGCGCTGACCGGGCGGGTGCCGTTCGAGGGCGACTCCGCAGTCGCCGTGGCGATGAAACAGGTCTCCCAGGCGCCGCAGCGGCCAAGCTCGATCAACCCCCAGGTCTCACCCGCCCTCGACGCGGTGGTGATGCGGGCGCTGGAGAAGGAGCCCGGCCAGCGCTTCCAGAACGCCGACGCCTTCATCGCCGCCCTCGACGCGGCGCTCAAGGATCCCGGTGGCGGCGCTGAAAACACCGCCGCCTTTGCACCGCTGCCCCCGGTGGTGGCCGTGCCGGAGGAGCCGGTGGCCGAGGGCATCGATCCTGAGGACGAGGAGCGCAAGCGACGCCGCCGTATCTGGGCGCTCGTCGCCGCGGGCGTGCTGATCGGACTGTTGGTGGGCTTCATCCTGACCCGCGACACCACTACCGACGTCCCCGACGTGACCGGCAATGAGCTCAACGTGGCGATCGCCCTGCTGCAGCAGAACGGCTTCCAGGTCGGCGACGTCAAGCGGGTCGAGCGTGAAGCGCCGGCAAACGAAGTTCTCGAGCAGGACCCGGCCGCTTCCCCACCGGGGGACGAAGCATCGCTCGACTGCACGTTTCTGACCCTCTTCTGCTCGAAGCCAAAGGTGACGCTTACGGTCAGCGCCGGCCCGGGCAGCGCCAAGGTGCCCTCGACCGCCGGTCTCGCGAGTGGGGAGGCCGAAGCGAAGCTCGAAGAAGCCGGCTTCGACCCGCGGCTGGAATCGGTCAACTCGAAAGACGTCGAAGAAGGGCTTGTGATCAAGTCCGAACCGCCCGGCGGGCAAACCACCACCAAGGGGAGCGAGGTCGTGCTCAAGGTCTCCAGCGGGCCGAAACTGGCGAAGGTGCCGGTGCTGGTCGGCTCGCAGCGCTCGCTCGCGGTGCAGCAGATCCGCGGCCGCGGCTTTGTGCCCAGCGTCGAAGAAGTCGAGGACAGCGCCCCGGCCGGGCAGGTGATCCGCCAGGCGCCGAGTGCGGGTTCGCAGCTGCCGCCGGGCTCGACGGTTTCGATCGCGGTCTCCAAGGGCGAAGAAAAGGCGACGGCGCCCAACGTGATCGGCAAGGAGCGGGCCGAGGCGGTGGAAGCGGTGCGCGAAGCCGGCCTCAAGCCGGTCGTGCAGGAACAGGAAACCGAAGTGCCATCGCAGGTCGGCCGCGTCACCGACCAGTTCCCTCCGCCCGGCTCGGAAGTGAAGCCGGGCAGCACGGTGACGCTGGTGGTTGGCAAGGCCGCGCCGGCCAGCGCTGAAGCGGAACCGGAAGAAACTGAATGAGAGTCGCCGTACTCAGCGGTGGCCGCTCCTCCGAGCACGACGTCTCACTGCGCTCCGGCGAGGCGGTCGCCCGGGGGCTGGAGGAGGCCGGTCACGAGCCGTTGCGGGTGACGATCTCCCGGGCCGGGGCCTGGAGCCATGACGGCGATGGTGTTGAGCTGACGCCCGGAGAGGGCCTGCTCGGCGCCGACGTCGCCTTCCCCGCCCTGCACGGTCCCTTCGGTGAGGACGGCAGCGTGCAGGGCCTGCTCGAGTGGCTCGACCTGCCCTACGTCGGCTCCGACGTACTCGCCTCGGCCGCCTGCATGGACAAGCTGACGCTGAAGCGGCTCTTCGCCCAGGCCGGCCTGCCCCAGGTCGACTTCGTCGACGCGGGGGAGGCGAGCTGGCGCCAGCGCTGCGAGCAGCTGGGCTCGCCGCTCTGGGTCAAGCCGTCGCGGCTTGGCTCCAGCGTCGGGATCAGCAAGGTTGCCGGGGTTGGCAGCGAACTTGACGAGGCGGTGAAGCTGGCCCGTCGGCACGACCCGCGGGTGATCGTCGAGGCCTCCGCCAGCGGCCGTGAGGTCGAGTGCTCGCTGCTCGGCAACGAGCAGGTCGATGCCTCACAGCCCGGCGAGGTCGTCGCCAAAGGCGACTGGTACGACTATGAGAACAAGTACCGCGAGGGCGGCATGGAGCTTGTCGTGCCCGCCCCGATCTCAACAGACCAGCTCGCCCAGGTGCGCGAGCTGGCGGTGCACGCCTTCCGGCTCGGCGGCTGCAGCGGCCTCGCCCGCTGCGACTTCTTCGCCGACCCCGACGGCGCCGTGCTCGTAAACGAGATCAACACCATGCCCGGCTTTACCCAGACCAGCGTCTACGCCAAACTCTGGCAGGCCTCCGGCCTCGAGTACCCGGCTCTCTGCGACCGCTTGATCAGCCTCGCGGTCGAGCGCCACCAGCGCGCCCGCTCCTATGAGTTCTAAACCAGGCGCGCCTAGCGCAGCAGCTTGATGTCGCTGATCTCCACCTGGTAGCCGCCGTACTGGTCATTGGCTTCGGAGGCCTTGTTGAACCAGATCAGGAAGTAGCGGGAGGGGGAGGGCACGGTGAGGTCGATCTCCTCCGTCGCCTCGGCGTCGACGATGATGCCGACCGGTTCGCTCCACTCGGAGAGGTCTTCCGGCGGGCCTGAGTCGGTGGCGAAGATCTGCGCGTCCCAGCCGGGGGTCGGCGTGCGCACGATCATCCTTGCCGGCACGGCGGGAGCACTCGTTGTGACGTAGATGCCGACGCCGGGGTCGGGGCCGGTCTTGGTGCCGGCGAAGGTGTCGGATTCGTAGTGCTCGGTTTCCCAGGCGGTGCCGGTCGGGTCGCCGTCCCTGGCCAGTTCGACCTTGCTGCCGACCTCCTCGCCGTCGCCCTGCGGGTCGTAGTCGGTGGCCGCGGTGACCGAGATCGACTTGCCCTTGTCCTTGTTGGCGCCACCACCACCGAGCTCGCCACCCGAGATCACCAGCACGACGAGCAGCACGGCACCGGCGACGAGGAGCAGCCCGACGACCGCGGCCCAGCTCCAGCGCCGGCCGCCGGAGAGCTTGCGCTTGGGTGGCGGCACCGCGTCGAGCACGCTGGTCGCCTCGCCGGTGGTGGAACCGGCGCGGGCGGCCTCGACCTCGAGCGCGGTGGAGAGGTCGTCGATCATCTCGCCGACCTGCTGGTAGCGCTCGTTGGGGTCCTTGGCGGTGGAGCGCTCGACCACCAGCGCCACCGCAGCGGATACCTCGGGCCGGCGACGCTGCACGTCGGGCAGCTCCTCGTTGACGTGCTTCATCGCCACCCCGACCTGGCTGTCGGCGGCGAAGGGGACCTGGCCGATCAACATCTCGTAGAGGACGACGCCGAGCGAGTAGATGTCCGTGCGCGGGTCGACTTTGCGCCCCATCGCCTGCTCGGGCGCGACGTAGTCGGTGGTGCCGAGCACGCGGCCGGTGGCGGTCATCCCGTCCTGCTCGAGCTGGCGCGAGATGCCGAAGTCGGTCAGCTTCGCCCGCCCCTCGGCGTCGATCAGGATGTTCTGCGGCTTGATGTCGCGGTGGACCATGTTGCGGGCGTGGGCCATCGAGAGGCCGCGGGCGATCTCGATCGCGTAGGCGATCGCCTCCTGCGGCGCCAGCGCCCCGTCGCGGTTGATCCGCTGCTTCAGGGTTTCGCCCTCGACGTACTCGAAGACGATGTAGGGGTGGCCGCCGTCCTCGCCGGCGTCGATCACCGAGACGACGTTGGGGTGGGAGAGCTTGGCGACCGAGCGCGCCTCCTGGCGGAAGCGCTCGAGCTGGTCAGCCTGCTCGGACATCTCGCGGTGCATCACCTTCACCGCCACCTGCCGGTCGAGCGTCTGGTCGCGGGCGAGGTAGACCGTCGACATGCCACCGCTGCCGAGCTTCGCCTCCAGCCGGTAGCGGCCGGAGAGCACTGTTCCGATCATCGCGCTGCTGGGGCGGGCTTCCATTCAGTGGCGGCGGATCTCGCGCGGCCCTTGCGCCGCTGAGCCGATCCGCTGCGCCCCAGGGTAGTGGGGGCGCAGGAGATCAAGCGCCCGCTCCTCGTCACCGGCAGCGACTATGCAGCAGAAGCCGCAGCCCATGTTGAAGACCTCGTGCATCTCCTCATCGGAGGTGGCGGAGCGCTCCTGGATCAGGGCGAAGATCGGCAGCACCGGCAGCGGCTGCTCGATCTCGTAGGTGACCTCGGCCGCGAGCCGGGCGAGGTTGCCGAGCCCGCCCGAAGTGATGTGGGCGAGCCCGCGCACCTCGACCTCGGAGCGCAGCAGCTCCAGGATCGGCTTGACGTAGATCTCCGTCGGCTCGAGCAGCTCGTCGCCGAGCGAGCGCCCCAGGCGACCTTCCGGGTCCTCCGCCAGCGAGAGCCCCTCCAGGGCGGAGCGGGCGAGCGTGTAGCCGTTGGAGTGCAGGCCGGAGGAGGGCAGGCCGATGATCGCGTCGCCGGGCTGCACGGCCGCGCCATCGACGATCTCATCGAGGGCGACGGTGCCGAAGCAGGCGCCGGAGACGTCGACGCCGCGGACCATCTCGCCGAGCTGGGCGAGCTCGCCGCCGGGGATCTCGACCCCGGCCAGTTCGGCGCCGCGGGCCAGGCCAACGCCGACTTCGGCGCAGACCGCCGGGTCGGCGCGGTCGATCGCGATGTAGTCGAGCATCGCCAGCGGCTCGGCGCCGACGCAGATCACGTCGTTGACGTTCATCGCCACGCAGTCGATCCCGATCGAGTCGAAGCGCCCCAGCTCCTCGGCGACCATCAGCTTGGTCCCGACCCCGTCGGTCGAGAGCGCGATACCGGTGCGCTCGTCGAGCTTGATCACGCTGGCGTAGTGACCCGGCAGCGGTACCTGGCGCGAGGGCCGGCCGAGCTGGATCGCCCCCAGCGCCTTGACCAGCCCGGAGACAGCCGAGTCGGCGGCTCCCTGGTCCACTCCGGCCTTGGCGTAGGCGTCGCTCATCGTCCCTGCAGTCTCGCAAGCACGACGGCCGCGAGGGCGGCTCGGTAGGCGGCGTATGGCCAGAGCGCCCGATCACGCTCGACCAGGCCGATCAGGCGCTGCGAGGCGAGGGTCGAGGCGAAGGATGCCGCGACCCCGATCGCCATTGAGCGGCGCAGCTGCGGCGAGGAGCCGCGGCGTGCCAGGCGGGTGCCCTTGAGCGCGGTGGCGCCGACGATGATCGGCAGCGCGATCGTGCGCGAGAGCAGGTTGGCCTGGTCGCGCGAGAAGCGTCGCCAGCGGGCGGCGGCCAGGGTGATGCCGTTGCGCGAGACGCCGGGAGCCAGGGCGGCGGCTTGGGCGACGCCGAGGGCGAGGCCATCGGCAGTCCCGGCCTCGCCACGACCGCGCAGCTGCGGCCGGGTGTCGGCGACCAGCATCGCCGCCGCCCCGGCGAGCAGGCCGTAGGCGGTCGCCCGCGGGCCGCCCAGGTGTCGCTCGATCGGCCGCTCGAGCTTGTAGCCGACGACTGCTGCGGGCAGGAAAGAGAGCGCCAGGACCACCGCGCCGCGCAGGTCGAAGGCGCGCAACTCCTCGGCGATCAAGCGCCGCTGGCCGACCAGCAGGGCCGCTGCGGCCCCGGTGTGGAGGGCGACCTCGAAGCTCTTGCGCACCTCGGGGTCAATCGCCTCCCAGTCCCAGCCGGCGAGCCAGGGGACGAGGACGATGTGGGCCGAGCTCGAGACCGGCAGCAGCTCGGCCGGTCCCTGGACGATGCCGAGGGCGACCGCTCGCCCAGCTGGAATCCGCCCGTCAGCCGCGGCGCTCAAGCGCCCGGCGAGCCGACCGTCTCGCCACCACCGCGACGGCGCTTGACGATCAGGTAGATCACTCCGCCGCCGATCGCCGCCGCCACCACGTAGTCGAAGTAGCCGAGCTTGTGGCGCCAGTCCTCCCAGTTGTCGCCGACGCTCTGCCCGATCAGGGCCAGCATCAGGACCCAGGGGATGCAGCCGGCGAGGGTGTAGATCGTGAAGCGCCAGAACGGCATCTTCGCCACCCCGGCGGGGAGCGAGATGAAGGTGCGGACGATCGGCAGCATCCGCGAGAAGAAGACAGTGGCGGCGCCATAGCGCTCGAACCAGTCGTCGGCCCACTTCAGGTGCTTGGGGCTGATGTGGATCAGCTTGTTCTTTTCCAGCAGGTCCAGCCGCCCGTAGTAGCCGACCGCGTAGGCGATCCAGGAGCCGACCAGGTTGCCGAGCACGCCGGCGGTGACGACGCCGAACATCGTCAGTTCGCCTTCGGCGACGCTGAATCCGGCAAAGAGCATGATCGCCTCGCTCGGCACCGGGATGCAGGCGGACTCGAGCAGCATCAAGAGGAAGACGGCGCCGACTCCGGCGGAGCCGATGAAGTCGGTGGCGACGTTGACGATCGGGTCGACAACCGTGTCGGTCACGCTGGCGAAGAAAAAGAGGGCCGGCACCAAGCGCCACATCGTAGGGATAGAGCCGGGTATAGGTGCCCAGACGTCTCCAGACATGCAACGTCACGGCCGCCAGCAACTAAACTCACCCGGCTCCCTATGCGCCGGTTGAACCATCCCGTCTACCGCAACCGGGTCCTCCAGGTCTGTGCTGACGCCGTGCTCGTCGCGCTCTCCTTCTACCTGGCGTTCCGGCTGCGCTTCCTCGACCAGAGCGGCCTGCCGCACCGCTACTGGATCCTCTTTGCGCAGTCGGTCGGCTTCGTCGTCGTCGGCAAGCTGGTCGTCTTCGCCGCCTTCGGGCTCTACCAAAAGTGGTGGCGCTACGTCAGCGGTCGCGACTTCCTGCTGATCGTCCGCGCCGTCACCGTCGCCAGCGCGATCCTCGTCGTCGCCTTCACCGTGCTGCGGCCCTTCGCCCACAACCTGCCGCGCTCGGTCGCGGTGATGGACTTCCTGCTCACCTTGATGCTGATCACCGGCGCCCGCCTGGCGGTGCGCCTGATCGTCGAGCGCCCTTCCCGCTCCGCTCGCGTGCCCAAGCACGAGGTGCTCGTGATCGGCGCCGGCTCGGGCGGCCAGATGGTGGTGCGCGAGCTGCAGCTCAACCCCGACCTCGGCGCCACCGCGATCGGCTTCATCGACGATGACCCGCGCAAGCGCGGAATGCGCATGCTCGGCCTCAAGGTGCTCGGCTCGACCAAGCGGATCGAGGCGATTCTCGACGAGACCCGTCCCGACGAGGTGGTGATCGCGATCCCCTCGGCGCCGGGAACGCTGCGGGCCAAAGTCGTCGCCGCCTGCCGCGAGCGCGAGATCCGCGTCCGCACCCTGCCCACCGTCTTCGAGCTGCTGCGCGGTGGCGTCCAGCTCAACAAGCAGCTGCGCGAGGTGCGGGTCGAGGATGTGCTCGGCCGCGACCCGATCGTGCGCGAGCTCGACCGCGTCGGCGCCTACCTGCGCGACCGCATCGTCCTCGTCACCGGCGCCGGCGGCTCGATCGGCTCCGAGCTCTGCCGCCAGATCGCCCAGGTCAAACCGCGGCTGCTGGTGATGCTCGACCACGCCGAGGACAACCTCTTCCAGATCGACCGCGAGATGGTCGAGGAGCGCCACTTCACCAACGCCGAGGCGGTGCTCGCCGATTGCAAGGAGCCGGGCCGGATGCTGGAGGTGATGCAGCGCTTCAAGCCCAGCGTCGTCTTCCACGCCGCCGCCTACAAGCACGTGCCGCTGATGGAGGCCAACCCGCTGGAGGCGGTGCGCAACAACGCGATCGCAACGCGGATCACGGCCGAGACCGCAGCCGCCTCCAACGTCGAGCGCTTCGTCCTGATCTCGACCGACAAGGCGGTCAACCCGAAAACCGTGATGGGCGCCTCGAAGGCGATGGCCGAGTGGATCGTCGAGTCGGCCGGGCGCAAACACCCCGGCACGCGCTTCGCCAGCGTCCGCTTCGGCAACGTGCTCGCCTCCTCGGGCAGCGTCGTGCCGATCTTCCGCAGCCAGATCGAGCGCGGTGGGCCGGTTACCGTCACCCACCCGGAGATGACCCGCTACTTCATGACCATCCCCGAGGCGGTGCAGATGGTGATCCGCGCGGGGGACATCGGCGCCGGCAAGGGCGAGGTCTTCGTCCTCGACATGGGTGAGCCGGTGCGGATCGTCGACCTTGCCCGCAACATGATCCGCCTCGCCGGCTACGAGCCGGAAACCGACATCGCGATCGAGTTCACCAAACCGCGGCCGGGGGAGAAGCTGCACGAGGAACTCCTCGGCTTCGCCGAGAGCGGTCAGCCGACGGCGGCGCGCCGGATCCAGCGGGCCGTGCGTGAGACGCCGCTTGATCCCGACTGGATCGAGGCGACGCTGAACTCACTCGAGCACCTGGTGCTGGCCGGGGACGAGGCTAACCTTGCTCAGCGCGTCGTCGAGATGATCACCGCTCCTGGTGGTGACGCGGCGGCAGTCGTCTACGACGAGTAGCCTCTCGCAGCCACCTGATGCCCTGCCTCATGACGTCAGACCGCAAATGACGGCCCCAGCTCACCGCCATACTGCGTCCTCAGTCGCCCGAATAGCGGTGCTATTCGGGCTCCCTGCGTCCTTGTCTGGCGGCGCCTGGGTCTCGTCATTTCCCGGCCCACGTCATGAGGCAGGGCATCAGTGGAGTTGATCAAGGAAATCGGCGCCTTCGCAGGCCTCGCGGCGTTTCTGGGCCTGGCCGTCCTTGCCATGCTCGCCTTCTCCCAGGGGCGCGACTTGCGGCGCTTGCGCGAGTGGGCCGGCTCGGCGCCTGAGCGCGACTCCGAGCGCAAGGACTCCACCTCCGCTTCCGCGGCAAAGCGAGCCGAGGAGCTGCGCGCGCTGGAGGAGTCGCGCACCGCCGAACGCGCCTCACTCGACCAGCGCGAGGAGCGCCGTCGCCGTCGCGAGGCGGGCCTGCCCGAACTGACCCGGGGCGAGCGCCTGCGCGCCGGGCTCTCCAGCTTCGGCTCGCGGATCGCCCAGCCGCGCTACCTGGTCGCCCTCTTCGTGGTCGTCGTCCTGGTCGCCGGCGGCGTTGCCTACCTCGTCACCCAGGGGTCGGATTCCGCCAACGGCAAGGGCGGCAAGACCAAGTCGGCGAAGACGACGAAGCCCGCTGAAATCGAAGTGACGGTGCTCAACGGCACCGCGGTACCAGGCCTCGCCGCCGAATTCGGCGACAAAGTCGAGGGCAAGGGCTTCCAGCTCGGCGCCGTCACCAACAGCAGCACCAGCTTCACCGACAGCGTCGTCATGTTCGAACGCGGCCACGCCCCGGAAGCGCGCAAGGTCGCCAAGGCGCTCGGCATCTCGGAAGTGCGGCTGATGACGTCCGACATCGAAACGGTCTCCGGCGGCGCATCGGTCTCGGTAATCGTCGGCGAAGACAATGCCGCGACCGAAGGCTGAGGCCTGGGCCGGCCTGGTCTTCGCCCTCCTCGTCCTCGCCACACTCGCCGCCTTCGCCTGGTCGCAGCGGCTGAAGCGCGACCCGCTCGTGCTTGACCGGGTCACCTTCGTCGCCGCTCCCGTCCTCCACCCGAAGAACCCGGTGCACAGCTTCACCCCCAACGAGGACTGCCGCTACGACCGCATCCGCATCCGCTTCCGCACCACCCAGTCGGACCGGGGCACCGTCCAGGTGGTCAAGCCCGGCGGCAGGCTCATCGTCACCCTCGCCCGCGATGCCTACCTCAAGCGCTACCACTTCCACACCTACTACTGGGACGGCCGCAGCCGCAACGACGGCATCGCCCCGCCGGGCCGCTACAAGCTGCGGGTGAAACTGCTGGGCCAGGACCGCGTGCTGGTCCCGCCGGGCACGATCAAGCTGCATCACGCGACGCGGAACCCGACCGCAGGCTGCGAGCCCCCCGCGACCGAGAGCAAGCCGTGAGCGACTTCCTGGCAGGCATCGGCCTTCTCATCGCGGCGGTGGCGGCAGCTGCGGTGATTCTTTTGCCAGCGGGACGCTTGCGCTCGCTGGCGATGCTGACTGCACTCGCCCTCTTCCCCGTCCTGATCCTCGGCGACCAGTGGCACTCGCACCAGATCGCCGACCTGCGCGATCATCCAAGTCGTCTGATCGC
The DNA here is from genome assembly GCA_963701265.1 of uncultured Solirubrobacterales bacterium. Taxonomy (GTDB): domain Bacteria; phylum Actinomycetota; class Thermoleophilia; order Solirubrobacterales; family 70-9; genus VRUE01. The sequence continues at coordinate 235,173 of OY969581.1, read as the reverse complement.
CCTCGGAGGGCTGGCGATAGCCGTCTCTGCGGCGCTTGCCTATGTCTTCAAGCGCTGGCCAATCCTGCTCCCGTTGGCGATCGTTGCCGCTCTACCGTTTCGAGTGCCACTTGAGGCAGGCGGCGACACGGCCAACCTCCTCGTACCGCTCTACTTGGTCCTCTCGGGCGGTGTGCTGACAGCGCTTCTGCCGGGGGGTGGCGCCGTAGGGGGACCCGCCCCTGAGGACGCTTTAGCGACCGGAAGGGGTGGGGGGTCCCCTGCGGTGACAGGCCCCGCCGGCCCAACCGCATGGCTCCCCCGGCTGTTGGCGACCGTCGTAGTCCTGTACGCGGTCCAGGCCCTGTACTCCGAGGACTTCTCCAAAGGCCTGCAGAACGCCTGCTTCTTCTTCGTCCCCTTCAGCCTCGTCTACGGCCTGCTGCGCGACGTCACCTGGGACCGCAGGCTTCTGACCCTGGTCCTCTGGGTGGTCGGGATCGAGGCGGTCTGCTTCGTCTTGGTCGGGACGGTTGAGTGGGCGACCCGCAGCCTGTTCTGGAACGACCAGGTGATCCGCTCGAACGAATTCCACACCTACTTCCGGGTCAACTCGGTCTTCTGGGACCCCAATATCTACGGCAGGTACCTGGCCCTAGTGGCGGTCGTGGCGATGAGCGCGCTGCTGTGGGCGCGCGAGCGCCGCACGTTGGCGTTGCTCACCGCGCTGGTCGCAGTGGTGTGGTTTGGGCTGGTGCCGACGTTCTCCCAGTCGAGCTTCGCGGCCCTGCTTGGCGGCTTGGCTGTGCTTGCCGCCCTGAAGTGGAGCGTCAAGTGGACGCTCGCGGCGGTGGGCGCCGTCGCGGTCCTCGCGCTGCTTGTGATCGTCTTCGCGGGAGGCGCTTCCAAGCTCAGCCCCGACCGCTGCAACGTCGACACGGGCGGTCGCTGCAACCTGATCACCGGCGGCGCAAAGCTGTTTGCGCAGAGACCCGTTTGGGGTTACGGCTCCGGTGGCTTTCCAAAGGCCTACCGTGAGCACATCGACACCGAAAAGGCGCCGGTCTCGGTCTCCCACACCGAGCCGATCACCGTCGCCGCCGAGCAGGGCCTCGTCGGCTTGGCTGCCTACGTCGCCCTCGTCGTGACGGCGCTCTTGACGATGGGCCGCGGTCTGCTGCGCCGGTTCTCGGTCGCCCGCACGGCGGTTCTCGCCACCTTCGTCGCGCTGCTCGTCCACACCATGGCCTACGCCGGCTTCTTCGAGGACCCGATCACCTGGGTCCTCTTCGCTGTCGGCGCCTCCCTGGCAGCCGCCAACCAACGTAGTCTCGCCGCGTGTCGGGATACCTCCGCCGCCTAGCGACGACAGGGGCCGCCTATACCGCGGCCAGCATCGTCTCGAAGCTGATCGCGGTGGCGTTGCTGCCGCTCTACACGCGCTACCTCACCCCCGCCGACTACGGCGCGGCCGAGGTGATGTTCGCCGCGATCGTCTCGGTCAGCATCGTCGTCCGCCTCGGCCTGATCGAGTCCCTGCTGCGCTTTTACTACAAGGACGACGAGGACCCGGCGCGCGTCGTCGCCACCTCCTTTGCGGCGTTGTTTTGGCTCGCCACCGTTGCGGCCCTGATTGCGTTGCCCTTCGCCAAGCCGATCTCAGAACTGCTGCTGAACCGGCCTGCCGAGGACCTGGGCCGGATCGCGATCGGCGGCCTCTGGGTCTCGACCATGTTCGAGTACCTGCTCACCCTCTTTCGCCTCGAAGAGCGCGCCCGCGCCTTCTTCGTCACGACGATGCTCAGCGTGGTCACGGCGATCGGGCTGACGGTGATCCTCGTCGTCGGCGCCGACGAGGGCGCCCGCGGGCTGCTGCTGGGCAGCTACATCAGCGGCGCCGCCTTCGTCCTCGGCTTGATCTGGGTCCACCGCAGGCGGCTCTCGCTGCGCTTCGAACGGCCGCTGCTGCGCCGCCTGATGCGCTTCGGCCTGCCGACGATGCCGGCCGAGCTCTCGCTCTACGGGCTCAACTTCGTCGACCGGATCATCATCGTTCACGTGGCCAGCCTGCGCGAGGCCGGCCTCTACTCGCTCGGGGTCAAGTTCGCCCAAGCGGTCAACGTCCTCGTCCGGGGCTTCCAGCTCGCCTGGCCGCCGCTCGCCTACTCAATCCGTGACGACGCCGAGGCCCGCCGCGTCTACGCAGCGGTGGTCACCTGGTTCGTCGCCGGCTGTGCCTTCGTCGTCACCGGTATGTGGCTGCTCTCGCGCTGGATCGTCCGCGCCCTCGCCGCGCCGCAGTTCTTCGACTCCTACGAAGTGATCGGCCTGATCGCCACCGGCGTCACCCTCTACGCGCTCTACATGGTCCTCGTCGTCATCCTCGGCAGGACCGGCCGCACCGAGTTCAACTTTCCAGCCACCGGCGCCGCCCTTGCCGCCAACATCGCGCTCAACCTGATCCTCGTGCCCTCGCTCGGCATCGTCGGCGCCGGCATCGCCCTGGTCGCCTCCTACATCGTTGTGCTGGCACTGATGTACGTCTTCACCCAGCGACTCTTCCCGGTGCCCTACGAATGGGCGCGCCTGCTCCGGGTCGTCTCGGTCTCAACCACCCTGGTCCTGCTCGGCGAGCTGCTCCTGCCGACCGATGGCCTCCCCGGCCTGCTCGCCCGAATCGTGCTCTGGCTGCTCTACCCGCTTGCGCTTCTCGCCACGGGTTTCTTCACCCCCGGCGAGCGCCGCTGGCTCGCCCGCCTCCGTCAGCCCGGTGTACTCGTCGCCGAGCTGCGCTCCCTGCGACCGGCTGCCGCCGGCGTAGACGGCTCGGTCTCGGAGACCTACGAGGCGGAGCAGATCGACGAGGACAGCCGCCTCTGACGGGATGCGGGCTGCGCCTATCCCGTCAGAGCAGGTCGTGTAGGCCGTGGCCGTGACTGGGGAAAAGCGCCTGGTGGGCGTGGGCCCAGTAGATCCGCGCGGGTTGCTTGGGCATGACGGTTGCGGCGATCGCACGCAGTGCGTAGGACCAGGCGGTCAAGCCCCGAACTGCCAGCGTCGCCACCAGCCCGTGGTGCTTGCGCATGTAGAGGTCGCGGTTGCGGTGGAATTCGACGATGCGGGGGAGGCCCTTGGCGAGGTCGGTGGAGAGCTGGTCGTGGTGGACCGCCTCCGCAGCGGGGACGTAGAGGCTGTGCCAGCCGGCGTCGGCGAGGCGCTTGGCGAAGTCGCACTCGTCGTAGTAGACGAAGAACTCCGGGTCCATGTAGTCGACCTGGGCAGCGGCCTCGCGGCGGACGAGCAGGGCGCTCGATTGGCCCCAGTCGACCTGGCGGGTCGAGCTGCCCTTGCTCTGCACGGTCAGCCAGCGGTGCAGGAAGAGGGCGCCGGCGAGCGCGGTGCCGACGCCGGGGAAGCGCCAGGCGCAGGCGACCGGGGCGCCCGTGGAGTCGAGCAGCTGCGCCGTCGCGGCCGCCGCCTTCGGGTCCCCGTCGAGCGCGGCGACCAAAGCCTCCGCGGCGCCCGCTCGCAGCTCGGAGTCCTCGTTGAGCAGCAGGCAGTACTTGCCTTTTGCCTCGCGCATCAGGGTCGAGTCGTTCTCGGCCTTGCCGGTTCGTCGCTCCAGCTCGATCAGACGAGCCCCACCACCGCGCTCGCGCACGGCAGCGGCCGAGCCATCGCTGGAAGCGTTGTCGAGGACCAGGATCTCGTGCTCGACTCCTTGCGGGTGCGAGCGCTCGATCGCCGCGAGGCAGGCGAGCAGGTAGTCGCGGCCGTTCGTGTTCACGACGCAGTAGGAGAGCGTGGGCGTCACCGCCGCCACGATAATCGCCCGTCAGGTGTATGCCGTATGCCATACACCAAACCCCTGACGCACATGAAGATCCAGCTCGTCGACCCCTCGGCCTTTACGCCGCCCTATGACCGGGCGCTCGCCGGCGCGCTAGCTCGGCATGGGGCGGAGGTGGAGCTGCTGACCAGTCGCTTCCTCTACGGGCCGGTGCCCGGGCCTGAGGGCTACCGCGTCCGCGAGTGCTTCTACCGACGCAGCGCCGAGCGCGGCCTGGAGGCACCTGGCCGTCGGATCGTCAAGGCGGCCGAGCACCTGGCCGATATGCGCCGCCTGCGCCGCGAGCTCAACGCCGACATCGTCCACTACCAGTGGTTGACGATGCCGACCCTCGACGCGCGCCTGCTGCCGCCAAAGCGTCCCCGCCTGCTCACTGCCCACTACATCCTTCCGCCCGATCCAACTCGCCGCCAGGTCACCACGGCCCGCAGGCTCTTCACCAGCATGGACGCTGTCATCGCCCATTCCGAGCACGGCGCGACGCGGCTGCGCGATGAGGTCGGGCTCGACCCGGCCCGCGTCCGCGTCATTCCTCACGGCGCTTTCGACTACCTCACCCGACTGCCAGAGGAGAAGCCGCTGCCGGCCGAGCTCGAGAATGCAGAGGGTCCGGTGATTCTCTTCTTCGGCCTGCTCCGTCCTTACAAGGGCCTCGACACGTTGCTCGAGGCCTTTCGCCAGGTCGAGGGCGCGGAGCTCTGGATCGTCGGCAACCCGCGTATGGACCTCGCGCCGCTGCGCGCAGCGGCAGCAACCGCGGCAGGACGCGTTCGCTTCGTCACCCGCTTCATCGCCGACGCCGAGATCCCGGCGATCTTCCGTCGCGCCGACGTAGTCGTGTTGCCCTACCGCGACGCCGAGCACTCCGGCGTCCTCTACACCGGCCTCGCCTTCGGCAAGCCGCTGGTGCTCAGCACCGTCGGCGGCTTCCCCGAGGTCGCGGCAACGGGGGCAGCGCGGCTGGTTGCGCCCGAGGACCCGGCCGCCCTCGCGGCCGCCCTCACTGAGCTGACCACCGACCCCGCCGCCCGCGAGCGCTTGGCGGAGGCAGCTCGAGAGGCCGCGGCGGGCCCCTACTCCTGGGACGCCGTAGCCGCCCAAACCCTCGCCCTCTACCAAGACCTGACCTAACCCCCACCCGGTTCCGGTGCGCCTTTTGCACCCCAGGGGCACATAAAGCGCACCGGAAGCAGATAATCGGCCCGTGCTCGCTGCGCTCTTCTGGATTTCTGCCGCCCTGATCGTCTACACGCACCTGGGCTACCCGCTGCTCCTCCGGCTTTTGGTCGCGCTGCGGCGCTCCCCGCCGACTCCCGGCATCCCCTCGGACGACGAGCTGCCCCGGGTCTCCCTGATCGTCGCCGCCTACGACGAGGAGGAGGTGATCGAGGCCAAGGTCGCCAACGCGCTCGCGCTCGACTACCCGCGGGAGCGGCTCGAGCTGATCGTCGCCTCCGACGGCTCTTATGACGCAACCGCCGATCGCGCCGGCGCCGCCGGCGCCGACCTCGTCCTCGAGCTCCCCCGCGGCGGCAAGCTCGCCGCCCAGAACGCCGCCACCGAGAGCGCCTCGGGAGAGATCCTCGCCTTCTCCGACGCCAACAGCGCCTGGCGCCCCGACGCCCTGCGCCAGCTCGTCGCCGCTTTCGCCGACCCGAAGGTCGCCTACGCCTGTGGCCAGGTGCGCTTCCTCGACGCCGCGGGCGGCAACCTCGAGGGCGCCTACTGGCGCTACGAGATGGCGGTGCGGGAGATGGAGTCCTCGCTCGCCGGCATCACCGCCGGCAACGGCGCGATCTACGCCGTGCGCGCCGAGGCCTACCTGCCGCTCGACCGCGCGGGGAGCCACGACCTCTCGTTCCCCTTCGCCTTTGCCAAGCGTGGCCAGCGCTCGCTCTACGTCTCCTCGGCCCGCGCCGAGGAGAAGATGGTGCCGACGATGGAGGGCGAGTTCGCCCGCAAACGGCGAATGATGATCGGGCTCTGGGACATCGTCGTCGGCGAACGGATGATCTCGCCGCGCGGCTACCCGGCCCTCTACGCCTTCGAGCTCTTCTCGCACCGCCTGCTGCGCTACCTGACCCCGTTCCTCCACCTCGTCGCTTTCTTCGCCAACCTCGCCCTGCTCGGCAGCGGCACCGTCTACGTCGTCACTTACGCGATCCAGGTCGCTTTGATCGCGGCCGCCCTGTTCGGCGGCAGCTTCCCGGTCGGCCCACTGCGGATTGCCCGCTACTACGCGATGACCACGCTCTCGATCGCCGCCGGCCTCTGGGACCGCTTCCGCCGAGGCCGCCCTGCGGGCGCCTGGGAGAAGGCGCCGGGAACTCGGTAGCGGCAATGCCCAGACCCTTTGACATCGCCATCGCGCTGCTGGCGCTCGCCGTCCTTTCCCCGGTGCTCCTGGTAGCCGCGATCGCGATCAAGCTCGGCAGCCGCGGCCCGGTCTTCTATCGCCAGCGTCGTGTCGGTCTGGGCGGTGAGGAGTTCGAGATGCTGAAGCTGCGCACGATGGTCGCCGGCTCCGATCCGGTCGGGGTTGGCACCGTCGTCACTCGCGATGACCCGCGGGTTACCGGCGCCGGCCGCGTCCTGCGCCGCACCTCGCTCGACGAGATCCCCAACCTGCTCAACGTCCTGCGCGGCGAGATGGCGATCGTCGGCCCGCGGCCCACCATCCCCGCCCAGGTCATCGACTACACGCCGCGCCAGCACCGCCGCCACGAGGTCCGTCCCGGCATCACCGGCTGGGCCCAGGTCCAGGGCCGCGCCGGGATTCCCTGGGAGCAGCGGATCGAGCTCGACGTCCATTACGTCGATCACCGCAGCGCCCGCCTCGACGCCCGCATCCTGCTCAAGACCCTCTGGCTCCTCATCACCGGCCACGGCCTCGCCCCGGACTAGGCTTCGGCACGATGAGCGAACGCCCCGAGGTCTCCCTGCGCCGTTTTGAGCCCGGCGATGCCGTCGCGGTGCACCGCTGGTTCAACAACCCTGCGGCGACGGCGTCGCTGATGGAGCAGCGCGCCGGCTTCTCCGAGGGCGAAGCCGAGGCATGGGTCGGGCGGGCGATGGACGATTCGGGCGAGGATCGCAAGTACGCGATCGAGGTCGAGGGCTACGACGAGCCGGTCGGCTTCACCGCGCTCTACGGCCTCTTCCGCCAAACGGCACCCGAGCTCGGCGCGCTGATCGGCGACGACGTGCGGGGCAAGGGGGTAGGCCGCCGCGCCGAGGCGTTGACCCTGGCCAAGGCCTTCGACGAGTTCGACGCCCACCGCGTCTACGGTCGCATCCCGGCCCGCAACGAGGTGGCGAAGAAGACCGTCGCCGGCCTCGGCTGGAAGCACGAGGGCACGATGCGCGCCCACCTGCGCCGTGAGGGCGCTGCCGCCGATGACTGCGAGGTCTGGGGCGTGCTCCCCGACGAGTTTCGAGCCGCCGCGGCCGACCTGCTCTCGTGAGCGGCCCGGCTCGCGCTGAGCTGATCGAGGACCGCGGCACGGCGGCGGCCAGCGGGGAGTTCTTCCGCTCGCTTCCCTTCCTCGACGCCGAAGGCGTCACCCACACCCTGCGCATCGAGACCGCCGAGGCGGAGCTGTTGGCACCGCTGATCGTGCGCGAGATCGGCAGCGGCCCTGAGCGCGACGCAATCTCTCCCTATGGCTACCCCGGCATCGTCCACGAAGCGAGAGTTGACCCACCTGGAGTGGGGTCAACTCTCGCTTCGTGGCTTGACCCGGCAACGATCGACTTCTCCGCTACGGGCCTGGTCACGGTTTTTCTCCGTCACACGCTTGGCGAGTCGCCCCTGCGCGGCGCCAGCGAGCGCAACGTCGTCCAGATCGCCGACCCCGCTCTGCCGCCCAAGAGCCGCGGCAGTGACCGCAACCAGATCAACAAGAATCTGCGCCGCGGCTACGCGCTGAGCCTCGTTTCGGGTCCCGAGACGAGCGGCGCCCAACGCACCGACTTCCTCGCCGCCTACGAGCAGACGATGCACCGCACCGCCGCCGCCCAGCGCTACTTCTTCGGCGCCGCCTACTTCGACCGCATCCTCGAGTTCCCGCTCAGCTGGCTGGCGCTTGCCCACGCCCCCGACGGCACGATCGCTGCCGCCTCGATCGCCGCTGTCAGCGACGGCTACCTCCACTACTACCTCAGCGGCAGCGCCGACTCGCACCTGCGCGACTCGCCGATGAAGAACGTCGTCGCCTCCCTGGCCGAGCTATCCGCCGAACTGGGGCTGCCGCTCAACCTCGGCGGCGGCATCAGCCGCGGTGACCGCCTCGAGGAGTTCAAGCGCGGCTTCGCCAACCGTGAGCTGCCTTGGCTGAGCTCGGAGATCGTCACCGACCCCAGCGCTTACGCGCGGCTCTCAGCCGGCCGCGAGGCCGGCGACTTCTTCCCGGCCTACCGCGCTTAGCCGACGGTCGGTTCGACCGGGGTCGGACCGGTGAAGGGGAAGCCTTCGGCGGGCTCGGGGCCCTTGCTCCAGGTTTGCTTGCCGAAGTCCCGAATCGCATCGAGCGTGACTGCGCCCTTGTATTCATTGCAGCCGATCAGGTTGCGCCAAGTCGTCGCCGCGACCTCGTAGGGCATGTTCTCGTTCGGGAAGAGCAGGGTCGCGCCGTACATCGAGTCGTAGATCCCGATCAGTTCCAGCTGCGCGCTCTCGGGCAGGTCCGGCGAGTACTGGATCTCCAACCGACCGTGCTCGAGCGAGTGCACGATGTCGAGTTCGCGCGGCATTTCCTTGTAAGCACCATCGGCCTGCTGGTAGGGCGGTTCGACGTGGTTGCCCGAGGTCGGCGGGTTGGTTTTGTATTCGGGCGTCGGCGCCGTCACGGGGAGGTGATTGCGCCCCTCGTTGGGGAGGTTCAGGCGCAGATCGCAGTCGGCCTTTTTCGCCGCCTGCTTGAGGTTGGTGACCTTGACGGCCGCCACCTCGGAGCCGCTGCGCGTATCCGGCTGGATGCCATTGGTCGAGCCCGACTGCTGGCTGATGTGGGCGTTGCCGCTGTCGTTCTTGTTGGCGGCGGAGACGATCACCGCGATGATCCCGACGAGAACCGCGAGCCCAACCAGCCCAGCGAGGCCGTAGCCGATCATCAGGCGGCGTTTCTCCGAGCCAGCCTGACCCTTTTCGCGTTCTTCCCGGGCCTGGCGAAGCCGCTCCCTCTCTTCCTCCCTGCGATTAGCCATGAGGACGTCGCAGTTTACTCAGAGAGACTCGGCCAAGTCGCCGCTGCCCTTGCGACCGCGCTCCCAGGGCCGCGCCGCCTGCAGGGAGCCGAGCACCGCCCGCGTCGCCGGGGCGCGGTTGAGGGCGTAGAAGTGGATGCCCGGCGCGCCGGCGAGCAGCAGCTCGGAGCACTGCTGTGCGGCGTAGGCGACGCCAAGCTCGAACTCGGCTTTCTCGTCGCCGCCGGCCGCCCTGAAGGCGGCCTCGAGCCGCGCCGGGATCGAGGCGTCGCAGAGGTCGCAGATGCGCTTGGTCTGTTCGAAGCTGGCCACCGGGATCACCCCGGCGATGATCGGCACGGTGATGCCGGCCGCGCGCGCCGCGGCGACGAAGTCGAAGTAGACCTGGTTGTCGAAGAAGAGCTGGGTGATCAAAAAGGAGGCGCCGGAATCGACCTTGGTCTTCAGGTAGGCCAGGTCCGTCTCCAGGTCGGGCGCCTCGGGGTGAACCTCGGGGAAGCAGGCGCCACCGACGGTGAAGGGCCAGCGCGAGGCGATGAAGGCGGTCAGCTCGGCGGCGCTCCCCAGCCCACCCTCGGGTTCCTCGAAATCCTCCTGGCCACGCGGCGGGTCGCCGCGCAGGGCGAAGACGTTCTCGATCCCGGCAGCGGCGATCCGATCCAGCGTCTCCGCCAGGCCGTCAGCGGTCTCGCCGACGCAGCTAAGGTGGGCCATCGTCTCGAAGCCGAGCTCGTCCTTCAGCTCGCGGGTGATCTCCACGGTGCCGTCACGGGTGCCGCCGCCGGCGCCGTAGGTGACCGAGACGAAGTCCGGCTCCAGCTCGCGCAGCGAACGGGCGGTCGCAAACAACGCCTCACGCGCCTCCTCGGTCTTGGGCGGGAAGAACTCGACCGAGAAGGTCGGCGCTTTGGCGGCGATGATCTCGTCTATACGCACCGACGCAGGGTAGCTACGCGCGCGCCCTGCGGCGGTCAACCCGCGCCTGGAAGTAGTCCTGGATGTCCTCGAGCCGTTTGCCCTTGGTCTCGGGGACGAACTTCCAGCAGAAGGCGAGCGTGACCAGGCCGATCGCGCCGTAGAACCAGAAGGCGCCGCTGCGCCCGAGCGCTTCGATCAGCAGCAGGAAAGTGAGCGAGACGATGAAGTTGAAGGTCCAGTTCGCCATCGTGCCCACCCCGGCCGCCTTGCTGCGCACGCTGAGCGGGTAGATCTCGGCGTTGAGCAGCCAGAAGATCGGCCCGAGGCTGATCGCGAAGGAGGCGACGTAGGCCATCAGGCTGCCGATCGCGATCACCGAGGCGACCGTGCTGTCACCGCCGGAGACCTTGAAGGCGGCGCCGAGGGCGAAGAGCGAGATCGTCATCCCGCTGACGCCGATGAAGAGCAGGGTGCGGCGCCCGGAGCGGTCGAGCAGGCGCAGGGCGAGCAGGGTCATGCCGACGTTGATCACGCCGACGCCGACGGCGGCGAGGATCGAGCCGGCCGAGGAGTCGACGCCGGTGAATTCGACGATCGTCGGCGCGTAGTAGATGACCGTGTTGATGCCGGTGACCTGCTGCAGGATCGCCAGCCCGACGCCGACCACGAGCGCCGCTTTAACCACCGGCTGCAGCAGCTCGCTCCAGGCGCCCGGCTTCTCGTCGAGGCTGTCTTTGATCTCCTCCAGCTCGCGGTCGATCGTGTCCGGGTCGTCGACCCGGATCTTCGCCAGCGTCGCCCGCGCCGCGAAGTCATCGCCGCTCATCACCAGCCAGCGCGGGCTCTGTGGCATCCGCACCATGCCGAAGCCGAGCGCCAGCGCCGGCACGCAGCCGAGGCCCAGCATCCAGCGCCAGCCTTCGGTGTGGTCGAAGGCGAGGCCGACCAGGTAGGCGACGAGGATGCCGATCGTCACCGCCAGTTGGAAGAAGCTGACCAGGCGCCCGCGGCTCTCCGGCGGCGCCACCTCGGAGATGTAGACCGGGGCGGCCGCCGAGGCGAGGCCGATCGCCACGCCGATCACGATGCGGGCGATGACCAGCACCTCGACCCCGGGCGCCGCGGCGCTCGCCAGGGCGCCGACGATGAAGACCGTGGCGGCGAGCAGGATCATCGAGCGCCGGCCGTAGGTGTCGGCCGCCGGCCCGGCGATCGCGGCGCCGGCGACCGCGCCGATCGGCACCGCGGCGACGACCAGGCCCTGGGCGAAGCTGCCGAGGTCGAAGTCGGTCTTGATGAAGAGCAGGGCACCGGCGATGACGCCCGTGTCGTAGCCGAAGAGCAGCCCGCCAAGCCCGGCGATCGCAGCCGTCAGCACAACGTTGCGGTGCGCCCTCCTCCGGGACGCCTCGAGTCCGTCGCTCATCCCGCGAGGACCGTATACGGCGCCACCGGACGGCCAATTAGCGGAGTTTGCGGGAACGTATTCGTCGCCCCCCTAGCGCTGGCCCGAGGGTCGCGCTAAATTCGCTTTGCGACTGGGAGAGACGCGGTCCGCGGAAGCCAAGCGGAGCACGTTTCGAAGGTGGCGCGACGAGCTTCAGCGTGCGAAGGCTACGCACGCGGCAGGCAACCGAGCGTCCCCGCCAGTCGCATTTTTTGTGCGTTGGCTTCGGTCGGTCAGACAACGCAGATGGGTTTCTGTCTGAGGGGATGCCTAGCTTGAGTCTTGGTTGGCGAGCTCCTGCCTTCGTCAACCGGCGTACCGGGACGTAGTGCCTGGGAGCTGGGCGTCGCCGCGAGACCCGGACGGTCGCTGCGACTAGCCCGCCCGCTCCCCACTCTTCGATGGCTGTGGGAGGATCTCCGCGATGAGCGAGGGGCTTCGTTACGAGCGCGTTGGTGCCGCCGCTGTGTTGACGATTGATCGACCGCAGCGGCGCAACGCGGTTGACGGGGCGACGGCCGAGGCGTTTCGCGAGGGCTTGAAAGAGTTCGAAGCTGACGAGGGTGCTCGGGTGCTTGTGCTCACCGGGGCCGGGGGCGAGGCGTTCTGTGCGGGAGCCGATTTGAAGGCGATGGATCTGAACGTTGACCATCCCGATGGGCCGATGGGGCCGACGCGGCTTACTCCGGCCAAGCCCGCGATCGCAGCCGTTGACGGTTGGTGCCTGGCCGGTGGGGTGGAGCTGGCGCTCTGGTGCGACATGCGGATCGCCACGCCGCAGTCGACCTTCGGCCTCTTCGAGCGGCGCTGGGGGGTGCCGCTGGTCGATGGCGGAACCCAACGGCTACCGCGCGTGATCGGCATGGGCAGAGCCTTGGAGTTGATCCTCACCGGCCGTCCGGTCGAGGCCGAGGAGGCCGAGCGGATCGGGCTCGTCAACGAGGTGGTCGAGCCCGGCAAGCACCTGGAGCGGGCGCTCGAGCTCGCCGAGCGGATCGCCGCCTTCCCGCAGGAGACGATGCTGGCCGATCGCCGCGCCGCGATCGAGGGCTTCGGCCTGCCGCTCAGCGAGGGGATCGCCCTCGAGCACCGGCTCGGCCGCGAGGTCCTCGAGGTCGCCGCCCGCGGCGCGATGCGCTTCGCCTCCGGCGAGGGCCGCCACGGCGAGGGCGTCTAGCTGCCCGGCTACTGGTGCTCGCGTATGACGCGGCGCATCTCGTCTTCGGCCGCTTCCGGGCCGAGGTAGGGCATCAGTACGGCGAAGACGAGGTCGGGGAGGATGCGGTTCAGCTCCGGGCCCCGGCCGGCGCGGATCTCGTCGAAGATCATCGAGGCGGCACCGCCGATCGCGAAGCGCGCGGTATCGGCGGGCAGTTCCTCGCCTTGGTTGGCGTATTCACGCCCTTCCTCGAGGAACGGGGTGAAGCGTGCCAGCGCCGAGCGGTAGCGGGCGCGAGCGTCGTCACCGGCCGCGGTCACCTCGACCATCGAGAGCCGCGCGATTCCGGCCTCGATCGAGAGCAGACCGACCAGGGCGCCGAGTGCGGCTGAGATTCGCTCGGGCCAGGGCTGGCCGGCGGCGGCCTCGAAGGCGCTGGTCATATGGGCGAGGAGAACGTCGAAGACCGCTTCGTAGGCCTCGAGAAAGCAGGCCTCCTTGTCGGCGAACATCTCTTCGAAGGCCTGCTCGGAGACTCCGGCCACCTCGATCACGTCTTTTACCGTGGTCGCTTCGTAGCCTTTTGCCGCTGCCACCCGCAACATCGCCTCCAAGAGACGCTCTCTTTCGGAGCGCACCAGGTAGGCGCGGGGCAAGCTTTGCGTACCACCCTGTGTTTTCTCCGGACTCGAAGTCGAGGACGAATCCATGCGTTCAGAGTAGGGCAGTGTTCTCAGGCTGTCTACCGGCTCGCGGGGCGCTAGGCCCGCGCGGCCTTCATCTCGGCGCCGGCGATCTCGGCACCGAAATAGGGCAGCACTGCGAAGTACATGAAGTCGGGCAACAGCTCGCGAAAGCCGCTCCCATCGCCGGCAGCCAGCTTTGCGTGGACGACCGCGTGCATGCCGGCGACGATTCCCTCGGCGGCGATCGGCGGCGGCGACTCGGTGCCGGTTGAGGCATGCCGCGCCGAATCGATGAAATCCGTGATCTGTTTCATCGCTTCGGCACGAATTTTCAGCGCTTCCGGACCCGCCGCATGTACCTCGACGACCAACGCGCGCCCTGCCGCCGGGTCGGCGTCGAGGGCATCGAGGACCGCAGCGATGCCGGCGCGCAACTGGCTTCGCCAGCCGCTCTCAGGGCTTCCGGCGGCCCGGGCGATCGCCTCGAATTTGGCGACCCCGTACTTGAGCGCCTCGAGGTAGCAGTCGTCCTTGTCGGCGAACTCGTCGTAGAAGGCCTGCCGGTAGAGGCCGGTCTGATCCAGCACCGTGCGCACGGATGCGGCGTCGTAGCCGGCATCGCCGACAGCCTCGAGCATTCCCTCGAGAATCCGCTGACGCTTGGGGGAACTCACCAGTCTGAGTGTGGGAGCTTCGGGGAGGACCTTCCCCGCTGCGCCGGGCCCCTCAGCCCCTGCCTGGACCTTGGTTGCGGCCTGCTTGCCCATCCGACCTTCCTCTTACTCGATCAAGGGAACGGGTTGTCTGGAATAAGGAACAGTAGCGGTATCTGGTCGATCCGTCCAGCTTGGAAACGGATTCTTATAGGGGTACTCTGGCGTTCGTGCCCGATCGTGCTCCGCAAGCGACAAGAATGCCACCGGGCAGGCATCAACTACCGCGAGAGTTCATCGCTCAGCACCAGCGGGCCCGCATAATCGCCGGCCTCGCCGAGGAGACAGTTGAGAAGGGCTACCGGGCAGTGACGGTCGCCGACATCGTCCGCCGCGCCGGCATCGCCCGCAACACCTTCTACGAGAACTTCTCCTCCAAGGAGGACTGTTTCCTCGCCGCTTCGGAGTTCGCGGTCAAGGAGGCGCTGCGCCGCGTCGTCGACGCCGCCAGCAAGGTCGACACCTGGCCCGCCCGGGTCAATGCCGGCCTCGCCGCCTTCCTCCACTACGTCGCCAGCGAGCCCGCACTCGCCCGCACCTGCATCGTCGAGGCGCTCTCGGCCGGCCCCGCCGCGGTCGACCGCTACGAGCGCTCGATCCAGGCCTTCGTCCCGCTCTTCCGCATGGGCCGCAAGGTCTCGGCGAAGGGCGAGGAGCTGCCGGGGACGCTCGAGGAGACGATCGTCGGCGGAATCTTCTGGATCCTCTACCAGCGCATCATCATGGGGCAGGCGGAGCAGATTGAGGAGCTGCTGCCGGAGCTGGTCGAGTTCTCCCTCACGCCGTACCTCGGCGCCGAGTCCGCCAAGCGGATCGCCGGCGAAGAAGCACCGACACCCGCTGCGGGTTGAGCCAGGGGCAGGGATCGGAGGTCCCATGACCTAGTGCTTGACCTGGAGACCCGCGAGCGCGCCGCCAGTCCCGAGCGCGAGCGCATCGTCGAGGCCCTGATCGAGATCGCCGCCGAGCGCGGCTATGCCGAGACCACGATCGAGATGATCACTGAGCGGGCTGAACTCGACCGGCCCGCATTCGACCGCCACTTCCGCAGCAAGTACGACTGCTTCCTCTCCGCCTGGCAGGAGATGAACGAGGGCTGCATGCAGGAGATGCTGGAGGCCTACAACAGCCAGGAGAGCTGGCCCGACCGCCTGCGCGCGGTCGCCTGCGAGATCGTCGAGAACCTGCGCAGCTCTCCCAGCCGCGCCTCCTTTGCGGTCGAGGTCCTGGCCGCCGGCGACGCGGCCCGGGCGCGACGCGACATGACGATGCGGGTGATCGCCTCGTTGATCGACGCCGGCCGCAACGAGATGGAGGATCCGGAGTCGGTCCCCCACACCACGGCCGAGGCCCTGGCCGGCTCGGCCTACGGGCAGGTCTACGCGAAAGTGGTGCGCGGCGATGCCGATCAGCTGCCCCAGCTCGTGCCGCAGCTGATGTCGGCGGCAGTAATGCCGTATCTGGGCATAGAGGCGGGGCTGGCAGAGTTGTCCAGGGGCTTTGATCCGCCAGCGCGATATCGTCGGGGTGTGGCCAAAAAGAAGTTGTCCTCCCAGGAAAAGGGTGAGCCGGGAGTGTCAGCCGAGGATTACCCGCCCGAGCTTGCCCGCTTGCCCCCCGGCCGGCACGGCTTGCCGCGCGAGTTCGTCATCCACAACCAGCGTGAGCGGCTGATCGCGGGCCTCGCCGAGGCGATCGCCGAAAACGGTTACTCCGGCACGACGATCGCCCACATCACCCGCCACGCCGCCGTCTCCCGTCGCACCTTCTACGAGCACTTCTCCAGCAAGGACGAGTGCTTCGTCGCCGCCTACGACACGGTGATGGAGGAGCTGCGCGGCCGCGTCTCCACTGCCTTCGACGCTGAGGACGACTGGCCGCACGCGGTCAAAGCCGGGATCGGAGCGATGCTTGAGTTCCTTGCCGCCGAGCCTCACCTGGCGCGCCTCTGCATGGTCGAGGCCCTGGTTGCCGGCCCGGTCGTGGTCGAGCGCTACGACGCCGCGATCCAGAGCTTCGTGCCCTACTTCCAGACCGGCCGCGAGGGCCGCCCCCCCGAGGTCCTCTCCCGCCTCTCGCCGACCACCGAGGAGGCCTTGGTCGGCGGCATGGTCTCGCTGATCTCCCGCCGCATCATCGCCGGCAAAGCCGAGGAGCTGGAGGAGCTGCTGCCGGATCTGGTCGAGTTCACCCTCACCCCTTATGTAGGGAGCGCCGACGCGTCGAAGCTGGCGCAGGAGTCGAGCTGAGCGTTACTCGACGGACTCGACCGGGCTCAGCTCCGGCGAGCGCAGTTCCAGCCACGCCTCGTCCTCGCCGAAGTAGTTGAGCACGGCGAGGTGGGCGAGGTCGGGGAGCAGGCGCTCGACTGTGGCTGCGCGCCCGGCGCCGATCTCGGTGGCGATCGCTTCCTCGACCGCGCCGACGACGAACTGGGCGGTGAGGGCCGTCGCCGTCGCCCGCGCGCCAGGCAGGTGGCGCGCCGAGTCGACGGCGTGGGCGAAGCGCTCGACCAGCTGCTGGTGCTTGGCCCAGGCCTGGCCGCGGGCGGCGCGCACCTCGATCAGCAGCGCCTTCGCCAGCAGCGGCTGCTCGGCGACGGTGCGCAGCAGCCTGGCGAGGGCGGCGCGGAAGCCCGCCCGCCAGCTCTCGGCCATGCGGCCCGCCTCGAGCACTTCCGCGCAGAGTCTGTCCGCCGCCATCTCGTAGGCCTGCGCGAAGCAGGCCTCCTTGCCGCCGAAACGGCGCTGGAAGCGGTCGCGGGAGATGCCGCTGCGCTCCAGCACCTCCTGCACCGTGGCTTTGTCGTACCCCTTGGCCCCGACGCTGAGCAGCATCGCTTCCAGCGCCCCCTCGTCCGACGCGCGCTCCGGAATGGCCTCATCCCATGACCTCACGGCGCGTAGTGTGGGTGGAGCGTCCACTCGGGGTACCTTAGCCCATCTTTGGGAACTTGTGACACTTCATATACTGACTTCGTACCAATGGGAACGCGCGCTATCCTGACCCGGTGCGCGCATTGCCTGGAAAGGCCTCCCGGCAGCCGCCCGGCCCCGAGCCGGTGAGCAGAGCCGCGTCCGCAGAGGATCAGCGACGCCGGATCCTCGAGGCGACGGCCGATCTCATCGCCGAGCAGGGTTACGCCGAGACGACGATCGAGCAGATCGTGCGCCGGGCCCGTGTCGGCTACGCGACCTTCTACAAGCACTATGCCGACAAGGACGAGGCCTTCCTGGCGCTGCTCGATGCGGCGGTCGAGCGCACGGCCTATGTGGTGGAGGAAGCGTACGACGGCGAAGACGGGCCTTGGACGGACAAGGTCGGGGCTGGGCTCGGCGCGCTGCTGAAGATCGCCGCCGAGCATCCGGGCGTGGCGCGGGCCTGCCTGGTCGAGGCGCCGACGGCCGGCCCCGAGGCGGCGGCGCGCCACGAGGCCGCGCTGAAGCGCTTCGCGCCGCTGCTGCGACCGGGCCGCAAGCTCAACCCACGCGCCGACAAATTGCCGGCGAGCCTCGAGGAGACGCTGGTCGGGGGGGTGCTCTGGGTGATCAACCAACGCCTGATTGCCGGCGAAGCCGAGCAGCTGCGGGCGCTGTTGCCCGAGGCGCTCGAGTTCCTGCTGCGTCCCTATGTGGGCGAGGACGTTGCCGCGCGCGAGGCCGGTGGGGCCGGCGCGGCCTCCGCCTAGGGAGAGCTTCACGGATGGCAGACGAGGAAACGCTCGGCCCGCTTCCCGCCGGCCGCCACGGCTTCAGCCGCGAGCAGGTCGCCCACAACCAGCGCGAGCGCCTGATCGCCGGCTTGGCAACCGCCGTCGCCGAGAAGGGCTACCGCGCGGTGACGATCACCGACATCACCAAGCAGGCCCGCGTCTCCCGCCGCGTCTTCTACGAGAACTTTGAGGCCAAGGAGGAGTGCTTCCTGGCGGCTTTTGAAGTGGTGGTGGGGCACATCCGCGAGCTGGCCGATGAGGCGGTTGCGGCGAGCGACGACTGGTCTCGGCGCGCGATCGCCGCCGCCAGCGCCGTCCTCGGCTTCTTTGCCGACGAGCCTGACCTCGCCCGCCTCTGCCTGGTCGAGTCCCAGGCCGCCGGGCCCGCGGTCTCAGCCCGCTTCCACGAGGCGGTCCACGAGGTCGTTCCGTATCTCGAACAGGGCCGCGCCGAGCGAGTCGGAGAGCGCGAGCTCCCCGCTACGACCGAGGAGTCGACGATCGGCGCCTTGGTCATGCTCACCTCGCGCAAGGTCGCGGCGGGGGAGGCTGCCGGGCTGCAGGATCTCCTTCCCGACGTCACCGAATTCATCCTCGTGCCCTACTTGGGGGCCGACGAGGCCGCACGCTTGGCCCGGTCCCAAGCCGTCTAATTCGGTACCCCCATATCCCTCCCAGGAACGCATCTGGGAACGATCTTTTTCTTTTGGGAACTTTCCCTTGACAACTTCTGACCGGGGTGCTTCACTGGCGCCACTTGCCGGTACAGATAGCACCCACTGGGAACTATCCTCACCCGTCAAGCCCATCAGGGAAACGACAAGTACAGGGACATAACCGAGCCTCGAGGAAGCCGCTAAGGGAAGCGGCGGGCAGAGGGGCTCACGGGACAAGGAGAGAGATCTAGATGTTCTCGACGCTACGCACGCGCTTTGGCATCCCCGGAGTCATCTCGGTGATGGCCCTGGTCTTCGCCATGTTCGGCGGCGCTTACGCCGCCTCCAATTCTTCAGGCGGTGGCAAGGCCACCGCCTCAGCCAAGGCCAAGAAGGGCCCTCGCGGCAAGACCGGCAAGACCGGCCCAGCTGGGCCCGCAGGGCCGGCTGGCGCCGCCGGCGCCAAGGGTGACGCTGGCTCGTCTGGCTCAAACGGGAGCAATGGAGCAAACGGCGCCCCGGGCCAGAGCGTCACCAGCGTCACCGAGCCCGCTGGGGCCAAATGCCCCGCCGGCGGCTACAAACTCACTTCGGCCAGCGGCACCCAGTACGTCTGCAACGGGACCAACGGCTCCGGTGGCGGCGGAGAACCAGAACTCCCCGAAGCGCTGCCCTCCGAACAGACCGAGACCGGGACGTGGGTTCTGCACCAGATCGTCCCCCTCACGGCCGCCCCTGGGGGGTTCGGCGAATTCCATTTCCTGCCGATCAGCTTCCCAATTCCGCTTGAAGCGGCGCTGGGATCATCGGAAGTCCACTACGTCAAGCCGGATGGAACCGAGGGGGGTTCTCCCTCGGCGAAATGCCACGGCACGGCCGCGGTCCCACTGGCCGATCCCGGGAATCTCTGTGTCTACGCCGCCAGTGAAACTGGGGTCAAATTTACCGGCTCGCCCACTAGACCCGACGGATCCGAAAGCGAAGGGGCCGGCAGGGCGGGTGCAACGATGCTGATCGGATGCACGCAGTTGGAAACTGAACCGTCGGAATGCTTTGTCTACGGCACCTGGGCGGTCACGGCGCCCTAGCAACTCACCCGGCACCCGACTATCGGGGCGGTTCGCCGTCCCGATAGTCGACACCACGATGAACACTTTCACTTACACCCGGAAGACACAGGCCAAGGAGAGCGCCAGATGAGTGCATCACCCACTAAATTGATCACCTTCCGGCGCACCGGAGTCGGCTCGCTCGACGCTCGACGCATGCGTCTCGTGGCCTCCTTGGCCGCAGTAATGGTCGCCTTGCTGGCCCTTGGCGCAGGCTCGGCATCGGCGGCGTCTGGGCGCCAGCAAATCGGTGCATTTGGCCCGGACGGCACGTCCGCGAGCCAGTTCTCATCGGTGCATGCCCTTGCAGCCGGCCAAGCTGCCAAGCGTCTCTACGCTCTCGATGTCAGCGCAAATAAAATCTACGGATTTGACACTACGGTGCCGGAGGCGCCCACTCCCCTGGGAGGCAATTTCCCAATTGATGTGAAAGCGGTAGTGGTTGGGGAAGGGGGTGTATCCTACTCCGACCGTCTCGCCGTCGACAACACAGGACTTAGCTCTGCGGGGAACTTTTACTACTCCTCGGCGAACAGGGGAAAGATCTTCGGGTTCGATTCGAGCGGCAACCCCCTGGGCGGCAACTTTCCGGTTTCAGTACCGAATCCAGGGGCCGAGTTCGACGGGCTGGCAGTAGACCCGGCGGGGCACCTTTGGGTTTCAGATACAAAAGCAAAAGTCATTAGAGAGTACAGCTCGGCCGGCGTTCCGGAAGGGGTGTCCATCAGCACCGCTGATGTGGGCCAAGCTTATGAACTCGCCTTCGACTCTAACGGCGATCTGTATATAAATGCGGGTGCAAGTGTGGGGAATGAATCTATCCGTAACGCTTACAAGTACACTGCCGCAAGTGGCTACACCTCGCACGTGAAAGTAAGCGAATCGGACGCTGTCCTTGGCCTCGCCGTCGACACCGGGGCTCATCAGGCATATCTCTCACAGTCAAATTCAGGGTTTGGGCTGGGATCGGTTACCTCCCCAGTCGATGTGAGCGATTCCGCCGGGACGCTGCTCTATCAGTTCGGCGCCGAGATCGATTTCGCCGTGTATTGGTCCCTCGCCATCGACCAGAGCACGGACAGCGTCTTTGTCTGGGACGAAGGCGCCTTCGAAGGCACTCAGGGCGGCATCTCCAGCGGCATCCACAGGCAGATCGTCGTCTTCGGCGGCTACGGCATCGAACCCGTCTTCGGCTTCGATGCCCCCACCGGTGTGAGCGGAACACAGGCGACCCTCAATGCCTCGGTCAACTCCGAAGGGGCGACGCCCAGCGAATGCAAGTTCGAATACGGCCCGAGCAAAAGCTACGGTCAATCTGTGCCCTGCAGCGGCTCGATTCCCGCCGACACCAGCCCGCATGCAGTCAGTGCTGCGCTCAGCAACCTCGGCCCGCAGAGCCTCTACCACTATCGAATCTCGGTGAAGCGAGGCCCCGCGACCTTGAGGAGCGACGACGCGACTTTCAGCACAGTAGAAACCTTCAGCACCAAAGCGGCCGCCCCAGTGGGCGATACGAGCGCCACCGTCAACGGCACGGTCAACCTCGAAGGCGTACCGCTCAGCGAGTGCAAGTTCGAATATGGCCCGACGCCGCTCTACGGCGCGAGCAAACCCTGCACTCCGGTGGCCGGTTCGATCCCAGCCGACTTTGCCGATCACGCGGTCAGTGCTGGACTCAGCGGCCTTATGCCCCAAGGTGCCTACCACTTCCGCCTCGTCGTCACCAACGCCAATGGGACCTTCGCCGGCAAAGACGAAGTCTTCACCGCGTTCGGCCCACCGCTGGTCACCGAAGAGGAAGCAGCGCCGGTCGGCGAGACCGACGCCACCCTGCTTGCTCGAGTCAACCCCGGCGGCCTGGCCACCGGCTATCACTTCGAATGGGGAGCCGACTCCTCTTACGGAAACCGGGTCCCCGCCGAAGGCGAGATCTCGGCAGGCTCGGGGAGCTCGGCGGTTGCAGCGAGCACCGATCTTTCCGGCCTCTCCGGCGACAGCACCTACCACTTCCGGGTGGTCGCCACCAACTCCTCGGGCACCACCAACGGCCCCGATCAGCTCTTCAGCACCTTCCGCCCCAACTCCTCCTGCCCCAACGCGGCGATCCGCGCTGCCCAGGTCTCCACCGCCTTCCCCGAAGGCACGATCCACCTGCCCAACTGCATGGCGCTGGAGATGGTCAGCCCGCAGAAGAAGTTCAACCAGCGAAGCGGCAGTCCGCAGTTCTCGCCCAGCGGGGAGCAAGCTCAGTTCGACGGCGAAGGCGGGCTGGTCGACACGCCGAGCCTCTCGTTTCCCTCCAACCCCTACGTCGCCACGCGTGGCCCCTCGGGCTGGACGGCGCATTTCGTCATGCCGCCGGCGGAAATCTCCGCCGGCTTCAACGATGCCGGCCGCCCCTGCGCCTACACCCCCGACTTCTCGCACTGGGCCACCTACGGCTCGACTGACCTGCAAACCCAGCTGGGGACCACGGTCGGCCTGCAGGGGACGCTGGGCGGCTCACCCACACCGATCGGCCCACCGTTGACTCCGCTCAGCGGCGGCGTCAACGGCGACGGGGGGACCCGGTCCGCGATCACCGGTGGCCTCTGCGAGGGCGCCTCCACCGACGCCACCCACATCTTCTACAGCATTTATGACTCCGCCTACCTTCCAGGGGACCCGCAGGTCTCGAACGCGGGCATCCTGGACGGCTACGGCAACGTCTATGAGGCCTACCTCGACGAGGAAGGCAAACCGGCGGCGAGGCTGCTGCAGCGCGACCGCGACGGCACGGTCTGGGGCGGGCGCTGCGGCGCCCAGGTCGGTGGCAGCGTCGTCAACGACGCACGCACCGCCCACCGTCGCGGCTCGGTCTCCGGCGATGCCTCGCGCGTCTACTTCTCCGCCCGACCGTCCCAGCCCGAAGGTGTGAAATGCGATCAGGCCGCCAACAAGCTGCGGATCATGGAGTGGCAGGACACGCCAACCGGCCCGACGATCGCCCCGCTTTACTCCTCGGAGTGCACGCGGGTATCGCCACCCTGCTCGGGTATCGACGGAGACGACGAATACCAAGGCGCCTCCCAGGAAGGGACCAAGCTCTACTTCACCACCACCCGCCAGCTCACCAACTCCGACCTCGACACGACCGCGGACCTCTACCTCTATGACGCCTCACGCCCAGAAGGCGAACGACTGACCCAGGTATCGGCCGGTGATGACACCGACCCCACACCGGGCAAAGACAGCGGCTTTTTGGGCCTGGCCGAGTTCTCCGGCGACGGCTCGCGCGCCTACTTCGTCGCCGAAGGGGTGCTGACCGCGTCACCCAACCTAAGCGGCCGGCAGGCCGAGCTCGGCAAGCGCAATTTCTACTTTTACGAGCGCGACGCTGCCCATCCTGGGGGAAGGACCGGCTTCATTGGCACCCTCTCCGCCTCCGACAACGCACTCGGGCAGGGCGCTCTCTGGGGCGACTCCCCCGGCGAGGTAAACGAAGCGAGAGCGCTGCCGCGCCTGGGCGCAGACGTCGAGGACCTCTCGGTCGGCGGCGACGGCCACATCCTCGTCTTCGCCAGCAAGGCGCCGCTGAGCGCCGATGACCAAGACGGCGGCCAGCCCGACGTCTACCGCTACGACTCGCTCTCAGGGGCGCTTGAGCGCGTCAGCAAGGCCGATCCGGGTGCCACTGATAACGGAGCCTTCGCGGCCAGGGTTCTGGCGGGCGAAGTCAACCCCGGAGTCCAGAGCGTCTCCTTCCTTCGCACGGTCAGCGAGAACGGGCGAACGATCGTCTTCGCCAGCAAAGAGGGCCTCGCTCCGGGTGCCGCCGGCGCCGAAAGCAGCGATGGCGAGGGAATTCTCTACATCTGGCGCGACGGGACGCTGACCGTGATCCCCCGCGCCGCCCGCGGTTTCGGGCAAGTGAGCATGTCGGGCGAGCAGATCGGGATGGGGTCAGACGAGAAGCTGCTGCCCGAAGACGGCGACTCCGTCAACGACGCCTATGTGCTGCGCGCCGGGGGCGGCTTCCCGATCGTCGTGCCGCCAGCGCCGTGTGAGGGAGAAGCCTGCCAGGGCACCCCCTCGCCGCGCCCGGCAGAGCAGGGTGCAACAAGCACGGCGCCCACAGCTGGCAACGCCAAGGAATCACCGCCGCGACCCTGCAGGAAAGGCTCGGTGCGAAGGCACGGCAAGTGCGTCAAGCCGAGGGCAAAGAAACAACACCACAAGCGGACAAAGCGAGCCGGCCACAAGCAGGGAGGTCAGAAGTGAGCGTCTTCAAGACTAAAAACGCAGTCAAGGCGCTTGGCCTGGCTGCTGCCCTACTTTGCCTGAGCGCCTCCTCGGCGATCGCGGCGCCGGTGCTCAAACTCGGGCTGACCAGCACGCCGAAAACCCTGCCGCGCACCGATGAAGCCGTGTTCTATGAGGCCACGGTGACCAACGTCGGCAGCAACCCGACCTCGGGCCCCGTCACGGTGTCCTTCGACTTGCCCAGCGGCAACGAAACCCGGGCGATCTTCGTCCACCGCGAAGGCGACCACAACTTCCCCCCCATGGGCTGGGACTGCGTGAACCTGACGGCGCTGGAAGGACAGAACGCGAGCGTCACCTGCACGCGCGAAGACCCGCTTGGCACCGGCAAATCCTATTTCTCAATCGGGGTCGACGTCTACCTGGGTGCAGATGCTCCCGACGTCGGCACCACCAAAGTCACGCTCTCCGGCGGAGGGGCGACGGGTGCGGTCAGCAAAGAAGCCACATACACCTTCACCCCCGGCATCCCCTTCGGCGCGATCCCCGATGACTTCGCGACCAAAGTCGCCGATGAGCTCGGCAACGACAACACCACCGCCGGTGGCCACCCCTACTCCGCCTACGCGAGGTTCGGCTTCAACACCCACCGCACGGTGATAAAAACGGTCGAACCGACCGAGCAGATCAAAGACACGGTGATCGACGCGCCGCGCGGCTTCGTCGGCAACGCGCTGACGGTCTCCGAATACTGCAAAACGGTGGCGGAAGTGGTCCTGGCCACCTGTCCGCTGGCGAGCGCGGTTGCCGGGATCAACGTCTACGCCCCCGTCACCGGCTCACTCGGGGATATCCCGCCCTACCCCGGTGGCAACCCGGCGCCCTCGCACGAGGTGATCTACTCGATCGAACCGGAATTCGGCCAGCCGGCCCAGTTCGGCTTCGGCGTGATCGGCACAGTCCCGGTCACCTTCGTTCCCGAGGTGCGCCCAGACGAAGGCTACGCGATCAGCTTCCGCACGGCGCCGATCGTGCAGGTGCCGCGGGTCTTCGGCGCCGAACCGACGCTCTGCGGCTTCGGGGCGAAAGTGGTCGATAGGAAGTTTGCCGGTTGCCGCGCCCCCGACGAACCAGGCGCCAACTCGGCACCGCTGATCACCAACCCGACCCGCTGCTCGGGGCCGCCGCCGACGACCAGCCTGCGGATCGACTCCTGGCAGGACCCCTTGGACGTCAAGACCTATGACTTCAGCTCGCCGCAGATCACCGACTGCGACACGATCAAATTCGAACCAGAAGCAGAACTGCAGCCGACCAACCACGAAGCCGACACTCCGACCGGCCTCGGGGTCGAATTGAAAATGCCGCTCGACGGCGTCTTGTCCAACACCGGGGTATCCCAGGCCAACCTCGACACGGTCACGGTCAGCTTTCCAAAGGGGATGTCGATCAACGCGGCCAGCGCCGACGGGCTCAACGCCTGCTCGCTGGCCCAGGTCAAGCTGCGCTCCAACGCAGCGGATGAATGCCCGGAGTCCTCACGGGTCGGCCAGATCGAAATCGACACGCCGCTGATCAGGGAAACGCTCAAAGGCTCGATCTACGTCGCCAGGCAGAACGAAAACCCCTTCAACGCCCCCATAGGCCTCTACATGGTTTTCGCCTCCAAGCGCGACGGGGTGACCGTGAAGGTCGCCGGCAAGGTCACGCCGGACCCGGTGACCGGCCAGCTGGTCTCGACCTTCACCGAAAACCCCGAATGGCCCTTCTCGCGACTGGCGCTTCACTTCACCTCGGGCCCCCGGGCTCCGCTGGTCAACCCGCCCAAGTGCGGCACCTACGCGATCCACGCCGAGTTCAGTCCCTGGTCGGCGCTCAACCCGGCCAACCCGACGGCGGATGAGATCGTCGAAGACGACTCGATCTATGACGTCACCTCGGGCCCCAACGGGTCCCCGTGTCCCACCGAGCCGCTCGATCCCAAGCTGAAGGCCGGGGTCAAGGACAACCAGGCCGGCTCCAAGAGCCCCTTCGTCTTCACCTTGAGCCGTGAAGACGGCACCCAGCGCTTCAACAAGATCGAGGTCACCACCCCGAAGGGCCTTACCGCCTATCTCAAGGGCGTCCCCTACTGCTCCGACAACGCCCTGGCGGCGATCTCAGGCGACGAAGGAGCCGGTGCCACCGAGCGCGCCAACCCCTCCTGCCCGGCTGCCTCTCAGGTCGGCACCTCCCAGGCAGGAGCCGGCTCGGGCCCGTATGCCTTCTACGCCCCCGGCAAGGTCTACCTCGCCGGCCCCTACAAGGGTGCCCCGTTGAGCCTGGCGGTCATCACCCCGGCGATCGCCGGTCCCTTCGACCTCGGCAACGTGATCGTCCGAAACCCCCTCTACGTCGACCCCGTCACCGCCCAGGTGCGGGCCGAATCGGACCCGATCCCGACCTCACTGCACGGCATCGTCTTGAACGTCCGTGACATCAGGGTTGCTTTGGACAGGCCCAACTTCACCGCGGCGCCGACCAACTGCGAAGCGATGGCGGTCGATGCCCACGTTTCGGGCCTGGAAGGCTCGAGCGCATCGCTCTCTGATCGCTTCCAGGTAGGAGGCTGCGAGAAGCTCGGCTTCAAGCCCAAACTCTCCTTCCGCCTCTTCGGCGGAACCCACCGGGGAAGCCACCCGAGACTAAGAGCAACCGTGACGATGCCACCCGGTGGCGCCAACATCGCCTCCGCCTCAGTAGCACTGCCTCACTCCGAGTTCCTCGACCAGGCCCACATCAAGACCGTCTGCACCAGGGTGCAGTTCGCCGCCAGCCAGTGCCCCGCGGGCTCGGTCTACGGCGAAGCCGAAGCGACCTCGCCCCTGGTCGACTACACCCTCAAAGGCCCGGTCTACCTAAGGAGCTCCAACAACCAGCTGCCAGACATGGTCGTTGCTCTGAGGGGACCCGCCTCCCAGCCGATCGAGATCGACCTCGCCGGGCGAATCGACTCGGTCAACGGTGGAATCCGCTCCACCTTCGAAACGGTCCCCGACCAACCGGTCTCCTCCTTCACCCTCAACATGCGAGGCGGCAAGCAGGGGCTCCTGGTCAACTCCCGCAACATCTGCTCGGGAACCCAGAAGGCAACGGCCGTCTTCAATGCTCAGAACGGCAAGGGGGCCAAGCTGCGGCCGGTGTTGAAGAACGCCTGCAAGAAGTCCGCGCGCAAGGGCAAGAAGAAGAGCAAGGGCGCTAAGAAGCGCCACGCCGGCCGCTGATGGGAAGGACAAGTCGCTTTGCCACTACCGCGGTCGTGATGACCGCGGTAGTGGCACTCCTCTGCAGTGCTGTCTCAGCCGAGGTCTCCCAAAAGAACGGCGTGCGGGTCAAGGTCACCGGCTCGATGAGCCCGACCGCGCTGCCGCGCAGTGGCACCGCCCCGATCGCGGTCTCGGTCGCCGGTGACATCTCGACCTCAAAGCAGACTGCCTTCCCGAAGCTGACCAAGATCGCGATCGCGATCAACCGCAAGGGCAAGCTCGATCGCAAGGGCCTGCCGCTTTGCCGGATCGGCCACATCAACCCCTCCACCACCCAGGAGGCGATAGCCGCCTGCAAGCCGGCATTGATCGGCGAAGGCAGCTTCTCCGCCGATGTCCGCATCCCCGAGCAGTCCCCCTTCCCCTCCGAAGGCAAGGTCTTGGCCTTCAACGGCAAGCTGCGGGGCAAGCCGGCGATCTTCGCCCACATCTACGGGACCAAGCCAGTTCCCACCTCCTACGTCCTCTCCTTCTCAATCACCTCCACCAAGGGCACCTACGGGACCCTGCTCAAGGCATCGCTTCCACAAGTCACCGGCGAATGGGGTTACGTCACCGGGATCAGCCTCGACCTGGACCGCACCTTCTCCTCAGGCGGCAAGCAGCGCAGCTACCTCTCCGCCGGCTGTCCGGCCCCCAAGGGCTTCAACAAGGCCGCTTTCCCCCTGGCCAAGACCACCTTCTCATTCGATGGCGGCCTCTCGCTTAGTTCAACCCTCAACAGGAGCTGCAAGGTCCGATGATCAACATTCAAAAGCACCTCACCTACGCCAACATCACCGCCACCCTCGCCCTCTTCATCGCCCTGGGCATGGGCTCTGCCTATGCAGCTCAACAACTAGCTCCCAAGTCGGTTGGGGCAAAGCAGCTGCGCCCCGGTGCCGTCACCGCCGACAAGCTGCGCAAGAAGTCGGTGACCGCTCCCAAGATCGAAGGACTGGCGATCAAGCAGGGCAAGATCGCAAGTGGGGCTGTCACCACCGAGAAGATCGCCGACGGGGCGATCACCGCCCAAAAGCTCCCCGCCAACGTGATCGGCTCCGAAAAAATCGCCGATGGCTCGGTCACCGGGGAAAAGGTGGTGGAGAGCTCGCTCTCCCAGGTGCCCTCGGCAAGGGACGCAGAGCACGCCAGCTTCGCCGACTCCTCAAACCCCGAGGCCTTCGCCAAAGTCGGCGATGAGGCGACCGTCTTCCCCGGCTTCTCCAAGGGGATCGGCACCGCTGACGTCAAAAACGGGCCGCTGCCCGGGATCTACTGCATCAACGTCCCCGGCTTCGTGCCCAAGGGTGCCCAGGTGACCCCTGAATTCACCAGCCCCTCCCGGGTCGTCGCCCAGATCAAGCTCTCCTCGGAGAACTGCGACTACCCCAAGGTGGAAGTCCGCATCTACAACAACGAACAGCTGAGCAAACAGCCGTTCTTCTTCGTGGCTTACCGGTAGGGAATTCGCTTGGCCACGCGGATTTGGATAGGACAGAAGTGGCCACAAGAGGACTCTGGGGGTCAGATCTGTCCCTACCTTTGTCCCTACCCTAGAAGCGCGCTCAGCCGAGGCGAGGGATTTGCGGGTTCGTTTGCTGATTGGAACGGTCAGCCCCCAGGATCTGCCTGCCGTATCTCGATACCCGACGGTCACCCAAGGGAGACGACTGGGCGAAAGCCCTGGCAAATCTCCACGACTTCAAGCCGCGGGCGAAGCCGACCATCCGTGCCAAGAAGAAGCGCCCGCTGACTGCGATCTCTCGTCAATCGATTGCTCCCATCTCGTAGAGAAACCTCGAAGGCGCCTTGTGCCAACCAAAATACTCGCGGGCGTAGGTCATCACCAGGGACTCACTGGTTCGAGTGATCCCGACGAAGCAATTCCTCCGCTCCTCGGACATCTCGTCGCTGGCGTCACCTTTCTTGATGGCTTGAAATGAGGGGAGAACCTCCTCGGCGAGTCCGATCAAGAAAACGCGAGGGAACTCCATTCCCTTGGCGTTGTGGATGGTGTAGCAGCGGACCGTTCCGGGCGGAATGGGCATCACCTTGGGGGCTAGGTCCAACTCCTGAAGGAAGGTGGACAGCGGGATTGGAGAGCCACCGAAGCGCGAGCTCATGTCTTTTGTGAGGACATTCCAGACCTCGGACTCCTGGGCGAAGTCAGCAAAGTCCCGCTCCTCGGAGGAAATGGCCGAGGTCTCCAAGGAGCCGAACCAACCAAACGCGGCTTCTATGAAGTCCTGGTAGTCCATCTCGTCTGCGAGGCGGCGTGCGTCGAGCGCGAGAAGCTCGCGCGTTGCCGGCGCCAAGTTCGACTCTCGTGCCAGCGCCTCCTCGATGAACGAGCGCAGGTGGTCGCCACCCCGGGCTGAGGACGAGGCGACCAGGTCTTCGACCGGCAGCTCAATGCCCTCGAGTTTGGAGAAGGCTCGGCTGGCGACGGCGAGGCTCTCGCGGTCGCCCCGGCCGTTCGCCAAGCGGAGCATGGACATCAGCCACCGGAACGGAGCGCTTTCGAAGTCGGTTTTCCGCACCGGAAGGACGGATTCGACGCCTTCGGCTTCGAAATGTGGCTGGGCGTCCTTGAGTAGACGAGTTGATCTCGCCAGGACTACGCAGTTGTCCCTTTCCTGCACCGGGAGTTTGGCGATCTCCGATGCCACCCAGCGGCCCTCGTGCTTGCTGTCCGGAAACCCCTCGACTCGCACCGCGTCGGCCCGGTTGTCTTTCCCCGCGGCCGTGAGGGGCAGCTTGTCGTAGTTGCGTTCGCTGTTATGGGCAATCAGAGCGTTGGCCAACTCGATGACAGGCGGCGGACACCGGTAGTTGGTCGGTAGCTGAATGGTCCGCATTGCATAGCGGTTCTCCAGCTCTTTCAGCCGCCGCGGATCGGCGCCGTTCCACTGGTAGATGATCTGGTCGTCGTCGGCGACGACAAAGAGATTCGAGGGGTCGTCTCCCACCAGTCTCTTCAGGAATTCGAATTGCGCGAGGCTTGTATCTTGAAACTCGTCGACGAGCACGTGCAGGTAAGTGGAGCGAAGTTGCTTTGCGACCATGGGTTTCTGGTCGAGCAGCTCGCAGGCGAGACATAGAAGGGTCGAGAAGTCGAGCGAGTTTTCCTCGAGCAGGGCTTGGCGGTATCCCCGGTAGAGGTAGGCCACGGTCTCCGAGAGCTCCGGTTCGCGGATGCGGGCGGCGGCTTCGTCAAGCGGCACGAGCTTCTCGAGTAGGTTGTCGATCAAGGGAAGCAGCCTCACCTGAGCACGATCGAGGTCCGGGCGTTTCACCTCTGCTTCGCGGATGACCTTTTCGAGAACTGCCTCTCTATCGGCGTCCTGGGCGAGGATGGTGAAATCAGGAGTGACCCCGATGTGCGAACCGTGCTGTCTGAGGGTTTCTGCTGCGAATGAATGGAAAGTAGTGAGCAGGGTGCGCTCTGTTCCCGACGATAGGAGTTCACGCGAGCGCTCCTCCATCTCGCTGGCGGCGCGGCTGGTGAACGTCAGGCCGAGTATGCGGAAATGCTCGCCGGGGCTCTGCTCGATAATTCGCGCCAGGCGGGAGACGAGAACCGCGGTCTTCCCGGACCCGGGCCCTGCCAGCACCAAAGTCGGACGCTGGTCGGCTTCCACCGCGGTTCGCTGACTCTCGTTCAGTTGTTGGAAACGTGTGGCCTGACTCTTCATGGCGTCAGCTTAAGAGCTGCCTCGAGAATGCCTCGAAGCGTGGGTGGAACAGAGGCCTCGCCGGCCCTCATGCGATCCGCGACCTCGACCGCCATACGGACCTTGCGCTTGCCCTTGATCTTCTTGGCGACGCCGGCCCAGTGGTCGTCGTGTCCCAACGGAGGTATGTCTTCGAGCTCGTCCTTGCCGAGCTCGGCTTCGTAGATCTCGCCGAAGCCCTCTTCGCAGAGCAGGTGCTCGAGCCGCTCGTACTTCAAGACCGTGAGGTGGCCCTCTTGGTCTCGGTCACCCAAAAGAGCGCGAACAGCGCTCGCGAACTGCTCTCCTCCATCGTCGCCGTCAACCATGCAGTGCCAGGCGATTCCGAGGTCATCGGCAACCTTGATCAACGGCTTCGGGCCCCCCGACTGAGATAGGCACTCGACGATCCGAACTCCTTCTTGCTCCAGGTTGATGCCCAGCGCCTCGGCGGCTCCAGTAAGGACCCAGTACTCGCTCTCCCCCTCGCCTAGCAGCCAGGCGTCCCCGAATAGCAGCTCGCCGCGAGCGCGCCGGATGTGGAAGTCGATCTTTCGTTCCTCGTCCTTGTTGAGCGTGCCGATGTTGACTCTTCGAACCTCGATGCCCGCGTCGGTTCTCGCTATTCGTCGAATGTTGGAGAGGGGGACCAGCGAAAGCAATTCCCCCGAGTGGGTCGCGACGATCTTCTGCCCCTTCATCTCGCCGAGGACTTTCCAGGCGGCACTGGTGGCGGCAGGGTGCAGATGCGCCTCCGGCTCCTCAAGCGCGAGGACGGGTGACGCGTTCTCCTCGTACTCGCTGGATAGGGCAGCCGCCAGGTACGCCTGAAACAAATAGAGGACAGCGACGTTCTGTGCCCCGCCGCCATGCCTGTCGAGGGGAACACTGGCGCCGTTCGGCGTCGTCAGCCTCACCTCAGTTCTCCGCAAGAGCTCCGGCAACCTCGTTGCCAGCGGCTCCAAGCTGACCGGGTCGTTCTTCTTCAAGTCGATCATTCCCTTGGTGCCCTCCATGGACTCCCGAAGCGATACGAGGTCAGGGGAGGCCTCCGTTACTTCGTCTCCAACCTTGCGCAGGTTGGCCTCCAGCTTCTTGCGCACGTCGTCGTCGAGCGTCGGGTCACGTAGGAACGGAGCCCAGAAGCGGGCCCCCCCGCTGAAGTCCGAGCCGGCGCGGCGTTCCGCCGACAGATAGAAGGCGGGAACGAAGGAGCGGAGCTCGCGAACTGGCGTTTTGATCAGCTCGTCCCCCTGAAGGTTCAAGAACTTGAACTCCGGTTCGAACTCTCGGGTTTTCGCGTCGTAGGTGTCACGCAAGCGAGCCACAATTGTTCGGCGCTCATCGTCATCGAGTTGGATGACGTCGTTCAGCGCACGGGCGGCCGATGCGTCCCACTGTCCCTCCTCGCCCTCGATGAACGTGGCAGTGATCGTCACTTGATGGCCGTCCGGCAGGTCTCGGTCCTCCCCCTCGCGGCGATGGTCATAGTCGGAGA
The DNA here is from genome assembly GCA_963701265.1 of uncultured Solirubrobacterales bacterium. GTDB lineage: Bacteria > Actinomycetota > Thermoleophilia > Solirubrobacterales > 70-9 > VRUE01. The sequence goes on along the minus strand of OY969581.1, from coordinate 202,999 downwards.
TTCGCCCTCCGCGTCCGGCCTGTCTGCCGAGGACGAAATCGAGGGCACGGAGTATCGATGTCTTGCCGACGTTGTTCGCGCCGATCAGGACGGTCGACGGGCCTAGGTCGATCGTGAGGGTCTCGATCCCGCGAAAATTCTCGATTTTTAGTTTGGCAACTTCCAACCGAAATGCTCTTCTCAGTGTCTCCCGTGTTGCGTTCCCTGCGACGGACGAACGATTCTCTGAGCCAGTTCGGACGCCATGCCGCTCTCGTTACTGATGTCAGGGGTAGATGGACCCACAAGGTTCGTTGATAGAAGCGCTCTATCCCCGGTTGCAGGCATGAGCCGCCTGCGGGTAGGGACCAAACAGCGGGGGTAGGGACAGGTAAGAACACGATCTCGCCCGTCCGTAGGCGACCTATTTGGCGCTGCAAGCCACTTTGAGAATGCCCAAGCTGGATTGTCCTCTCATGACAGCCTATGGAAGGCCAAGCAGCACTTTTGCAATCGCGGTGCCTGCGGTGGCAAACCCAGCGACAACTGGAGCCAACTCCTGCAAGCGGGACCACAGCCCCTTCAATACGGACTGCCGGCGCGACCCGCCACCCTCCTCTACAAAGGCCTCGACTACCTCAAGCGCCTCCGGGCTCCCGACCTCTTCTACCTTTTTGATCAGTTCTTCCAACTCGACTCTGAGCGTTCCAAGCAATGCTTCATCTAGAGCGTTGAATGACTCCTGCACGGTAGAGCGATTGATGATCGTGGAACCGCTGACGTTCTCAAACTTATCGCCTTCCACATTGTCTCCCTCAATTATGTTGAACACTGCTACAACATCTTTGGCTATGGGGCTTAGCGCCGAGGCTAGGGTTCGATTGAGAGCATCCCACTCAGCAGCGTGTAGAGCAAGATCACTATCTAGAAGTTCCAGCAGTGCTCGCTGATCATTCCCGAAAGCAACAGCGCGCTTCAAATAGCGCGTGATCTCTTCGAAAGCCGCTTGTAGAAGCTCCGCCGCTGGTCCTCCGTCATCCACAATGGCGAGCGAATGCCTGTGAGACACCAACGCGTTGGCCAGCTTCGTCAACGTAACTCGCTCCGAATGTAGCCGCGACAAGTGAAGTGCTGGGGCGGACGGCAAGTGCTTTGATCGAGATCTTTTCCTCTCACTTCGATTTACAACCACGCAGACATCGACACCGGGATTTTCCAGCAACCACAGATCGGCATTACTGCCATCCAAGCTCAGGTCAGGCTCGGTGGATGGTGTCTCATCCCTGGCTCTGTGGGCGGTCTCAAGGACCAACAACGGCCGCCCACTCGTTACTGCCCAGGTAGGAACCTTGCCGCTGAAACGGGTCTTAGTAGTTGCCAAGCGAATGCATCGTGCTAGCGGACCGGCGGCCTGTGACAAGGGAACCTCGCTGCCCTCCTTGATCCGGACCCGCAAGGCAAGCAGTGCGGCCACAAGTGCTTCCCAATGCTCAGCCCTGTAATGCACCGGGTCATTCAACCTGAGCCTTATCTGCATGAAATTGCGAGGCGAGGTCTGAGAGCCATAGAAGGACCGGCTCAGGCAGGTTGCGTGGAAGTCGGATGAATAGCGATTCACCGCTGCGGTCGCGGCAATCGTCTTCCGCAGGGTCCAGCCGAAGTCCGCTGGAAGCCTGAAGGCATTCCGGGCGTCCACGTGTTGTGCTCGACCTTGCCAACTCCCGGTCTCGCTTCCAGGGGTGCTCTGCAGTGAACTGAATCCTCGCATGAACTGACTATCCCCGGCCCGATCTCCAACGATTCCCACTGGCCACCCCGGGCGAGCGAGCTTCCCAGTCGGAGCGGCAAGGAAGCTGCGCAGATCGATAATTGGAATCTGGATTAGAGCATCCACATTCCCGACCCTAAACGAAAGCAGGGGTTCCATCCGGACCACCGTTAACCGAGAGAGATGGAACCCCAAACAGCAATGTGCCGCCCTTACACCACGCCCCCACGTGATGGAGGCGCCGAGGGTTCGAACCCCGGTCCTTTGCTGCAAACCACTCCAATTGACTGACTGTCATCAGCCCTATGGCGCGGCAGTTGATTTCTATAACACAGAGCCATTGGAGTGCATTCAGCGCCCTGGCTGGTTCGCGCGGCGACCTGTCGCTCTGGGAGGGCTGGTTTATCAAGCCGCGATTTGGCTTGAAGACCGAAGCTGCTCTGGCATGCGCTTTCCAAGGGGCCATGCGCGAGATCCAGCGATAGGCCGATTTCCGTGGAAGGTGTAGCTCTATCCCCAGTTGCAGGCACGGCGTGTCTGTGAGTAGGGACAAACAGCGTTGGTGAGGGCAAGGTAGGGACGCCGCTCGGCCTTGTTGGCTGCCCCGGGCACTTGGCTCTGCAAGCTGCTTTGGAAAGTGCCCCGAGCTGGATTCGAACCAGCGGCCTACTCCTTAGGAGGGAGTCGCTCTATCCAGCTGAGCTATCGGGGCGCCATGGCGGATTGTCTCACTCTGGCGGCTCGTTTCTCATCCGGATCGCCGGTTGGGCTGAAGAATCCTCAGGCCCGCAACAGCTCCTGGCACCAGCCAACCGCTGCGCTGGCGACAGCGATCGCCCGATTGCGATCCAGCGTCTCGATCGGCGCGTCGTCGTAGCGGAATTCGGCGGCCCAGGGGGTGAGCCAGGATGCGGACTCAAGCTCCGGCTCCATGGCGATGGAGTGTTTCTCGGCCAGCACGATCAGATATTCGAGGTCGTGTGTCTTTGGAAAGTCCACGCCGTCCAGCATGAGGGCGACCTTCACGGCCCTCTCGACGGCCTGTTGCGCGTGAAAGCCCACCGGGCGGTCATCCATCTCTGGATCGGGGGCGAGCTTCTCGGCAGTCGCCAAGTCGATCGCCGCGAGCCGAGCGAGGGACCCCGCGACCTCAATTTGCTCAGGCGTGGGCAAGGACGCGACCGTCGCGGAAGGCGTGATGGACCATCGTGCCCGGTACCTTTGCGCGCTGCTCGGCGCGCTTCTCGTCTAGGACGACGATGTCCACCGGCGCTGGAAAGTCCCTGAGAGCGCGTCGCAGACGCTCCCACTCCCTGAGACGATTCTTTACAGCAGGCTCGATGACGAGAAAATCAACGTCGCTATCCGGCCCTGCTTCTCCACGTGCGTGAGAGCCAAAGAGGATCACTTCCGACTGTGCGCCGGCGGCTTCCGCCAGCAGTTGCCCTGCCTGGTCGATCAGGTCGCGAGAAACCATGGTGGACAAGGTAGCGGAGCAAGTTGCGGACAATGCAATCCATTGGGCAGCGAAGCGGCCTCGCTGCCCAAACCGGTCTATCCAGTTGAGCTATCGGGGCGGGGGTGACGAATCGTAGAGCCCTGGCTCTCGGCATCGAGGTTCTCCGGATCAGCTTGATCTCTTGATTTTGCGGCTGCGCCGGCGAACCGCATCAACTTGTGGCTGAGGGCGATTCCCTCGGCCAAGTTCACGCTCATGGGTCGCTCCGCATCTTCACGCAGGCGTCGTACCCGGACCGCCTCAGCTTCGGCTGCTGCATTTTTCGATGACATCGTCGCAGCCAACGTAGCGTGCGGCGTGACTGGCGATCTAGTCCGCAGTTGCGGCTAGAGGCCTTCCACGACCTCTTGCGCCTCGCTCATCTCGGCGCCGGTCAGCTCGCGGTACTTCTTGATCGCGGCCATGCGGTCGCCGGCGCGGGCCAGCTCGACGACCTCGTCGGGGGCTTTGTCGGCAGCCCGCTCGTAGGGAACGCCGGCCTTCTCGGAGAGGAGCGCGAGCTGGGCTTCGATGCCCTGCAGGCGCTTGAAGATCTGGTCGACGAAGGAGCTGAGCTGGAGCTCGTTGTAGGCGGACACGCGGCCTCCGGAGGTTGGTTCTGGCGGGAGGCGGCTAAGCGTAGAGGCTCTCGGAAGCCAGCTCGACCCCCCGGCGGTTCCAGAGCTTGACCTGCATGAAGATGTCGTCGCCGTAGGCCTCGAGGGCGTCGAGGGCGAGCAGGGTGAAGCGGCCGTTGGAGATCTCCTCCTGGTCGACGGTCTCCTCGTCGAGCTCGGCGGTGGCGGCGACGGCCCCCTGGACGAGGGGGCGGCCCCAGACGAGGGTCACCGCTCCCGCCCGCCCGTTCTCGCCGCGCCAGCGGCCGATCACCTCGTCGTTGAGATCGACTTTCCAGCCCGGGTTGTCCTCGGCGAGGACATCGGTGAAGTCAGCTGCGGCGAGTAGCTCAGAGGGCTCGCCCTGCTCGGGCTGCACGTAGGAGACGTGGCCGAACAGCTCCAGCGCACCGTCGGGCCCCTCAGTTCGCGCGGTGCAGGGGACCCACACCCGGCCACCCCAGGCGCGCTCCGGGTACCAATCAAACTCGGCTGGCAGCTCGACGCCGTCCGGTAGGTCCTCGATCTCACCGCAGGCGTCGCGGAATGTCTCACTCAAGCGCTCGGCGAAGCGACCGTGCGGGATCCCCTCCTGGGTCGAGTCGGCGATGAAGCGGGGGATGGGGCGGTGGTTGGGTGGCATCAGAGGCACTCGCGCAGGTCGGCGGCGGCGCGCTCGGGAGGGTAGGTGTTGATGTCGACTCCCGTCGCGAACTCGAAGGAGGCCTTGATGCTGAGCCGGGGGGCGATGTCGACGTGCCAGTCGAAGTGCTCGGCGCCGCGCGGCGCCGAGCGGACCCAGAGGTTGAGCTCGGGCGAGCCGTCGAAGCGCGCGGCGAGCAGGCGCAGAGCAGTGTGGATCATCGCCGCGCCGGCGTCGTCGTCGGCGAAGCTCGCCGCCCCGGAGCGCGGGATCACCCGTAGCTCAAAGGGCGAGCGCGAGGCCCAGGGGCAGATCAGCGCCGCCTCCTCGTCGATCGCGACCAGGCGCTCTTTGCGGCGCACCTCCTCGACCAGGATCTCGCCCAGCAGCCCACCGCCGGCGGTGCGTTCGGCGTAGGCGCCAACCCGCTCGCGCTCGCGGGCGACCGCCGCCGGGACGAAGTCGAGCGCGTAGAGCTGGGCGTGGCTGTGCTCGAGCGAGGCGCCGGCGCCCCCGCCCTCGTTGACGATCAGCTGCACGTAGGAGGCATCGGCGTGTGCCCGCATGCGCTCGCGCCAGGTGGCGACGGCCGCGCCGAGCTGTTCCTCGCTCAGCTCGTGCATCGCGGTGACGTGCTCGGGCGCGTTGATCAGCACCTCGTGGATGCCGGTCGCCGGGCGCGAGGAGAAGAGGTCGGGTTCGCCGGAGCGCCGCGACTCGAGCAGCGGATCGCCGGCGCTGGCGAAGGCCCCGGCCTCACCCGACCGCGCTCCCGGGTTGCTGGCGGCGCTGGCTCCAGAGTCGAGATCCGCGGCATTGGCCAATGCGGGGTAGAGGTTCGGCACCACCCGGGTCGTCCAGCCCGGGGAGTCGGCCTCTCCGCCGCCCGGCCGAACCGCGTAGACCTCCGGCGGCGTTCGGTCCTCGCGTCCCTCGCAGAAGGGACAGCTGTCGCCGCCTTTGGGCTCGCTCTTCGGCAGGCTGAAGCTGTCGGGCCGAGCGGCCCGCCCCGGCGCGAGGATCGCCGGCAGCCCCGAGAGCTGATCGATGCGTAGTTCGGGCGCGCTCAGGAGCGGGAGGGTGGCAGGTCCGGGTCCGGGTCGGGCGTGGGTACCGGCGGGACGTCCGGCGGAGGCGGCGGTTTGGGCCGGTCCTCCTTCGGCGTTATCCCTTCGAGGAACGGCTTGAGCACGTCCATCGGCAGCGGGAAGACCACCGTGGTGTTCTGGTTGCTGCCGATTTCCAGCAGCGTCTGCAGGTAGCGCAGCTGCAGCGAGGCCGGGTTGGTGCTGATGATGTCGGCCGCGTCGGTGAGCTTCTGCGCCGCCTGGAACTCGCCCTCGGAGTTGATGATCTTGGCCCGCCGCTCGCGCTCGGCCTCGGCCTGGCGGGCGATCGCGCGCTGCATCTGTTCGGGGATTTCGACGTCCTTGATCTCGACCGCGGTCACCTTCACGCCCCAGGGCTCGGTCGACTCGTCGATGATCTTCTGCAGCTCTTCGTTGAGCCGCTCGCGCTCGGAGAGCAGCTGGTCGAACTCGGCCTTGCCGAGAATCGAGCGCAGCGCCGTCTGCGAGATCTGCGAGGTGGCGAGGAGGAAGTTCTCGACCTCGACGATCGCCTTGCGCGAGTCGACCACGCGGAAGTAGGCGACGGCGTTGACGCCGGCCGGCACGTTGTCGCGGGTGATCACCTCCTGCGGCGGGATGTTCAGCGTCACCGTGCGCAGGTCGACCTTGACCATGCGGTCGATGAACGGGATCAGCAGGATCAGCCCCGGGCCCTTCTGGGCGATCAGGCGACCGAGCCGGAAGATCACGCCGCGCTCGTACTCGCGCAGCACCCGCACCGAGGTGCCGAGGGCGATCGCGCCGAAGAACAGCAGGACGATCAATACTCCGAGCGCGACATCCATCAGCTTGCTCCTTCCCCGGCCGAGCCGGTGGTGGGGGTCTCGGGATGCACGACCAGCGTCAGCCCCTCGACCGCGTCGATCCTGACTCTATCCCCCAGCTGCGCCGGCCCTCCGTCGTTGGCCAGGCGGGCGCGCCAGAGGGCGCCCTCGACCCAGACCTGTCCCTCGGGGTCGAGCACGCTGCGCACCTCGGCGAGCGCGCCGACCAGCTCCTCGCTGCCGGTGCGCACAGGCTGGTCGCGGTGGGCCGCGACCACCTTGCGGGCGATGAAGTAGAAGGAGACGAGGGAGAGCACACCAAGCGCGATCAGCGCCGGGCCGATCACGTCGCGCTCGCCCGCGTCGGATTCGAGCGCCAGCACGCCGGCGGCCATCAGGCCGAGCGCGCCGATCACCGCCAGCACGCCGCCGGTCGGCAGCATCAGCTCGGCGAGGAGCAGGGCGATGCCGATCAGCGCGACGACGACGAAGAAGTCCATACGGCGATTATCCGCCTTCGCACTCTTCGCGCAGGGCGAAGCGCTGGATGTCGGCGGTGAGTTCGCTGTGCTCGCTGTAAGGGCCCTGCTTCAGGTAGCAGAGCTCACCGGTGCGGTCATAGAAAGCGGTGTTGGGGAGGCCGCGCCCGGCCCCGATCGACTCGGTGATCTGCTGATCGCCGTCGCTGTAGCTCGGGTAGGGGACCGGGGCCTCCGCCAGGAAGGTTTCCGCCGCGTCGTCGGAGTCCTGGCTGTCGACGCCGAGGAAGGCGACGCGCTTGCCGTATTTGGCCGAGAGCTTCTGCAGGGTGGGGAACTCGAAGCGGCAGGGGCCGCACCAGGAGGCCCAGACGTTGACCACGATCGGGAACCCCTCGAGCTCAGTGAGACGCCGTTCGAAGCCCTGCGAGCCGCCGGGGAGGAGCTCGTTCCCCTCCTTATAGAGAGCGGCGAGCGGCGCCGGGGCACCGGCAAGCGCCTTGGCGTAATCGGGGTGCTGACCGCCGTAGTCACCGCCGCTGTCGGCCCCGCAGCCGACTGCCAGCAAACCCGCCGCCGCGATCGAGATCAGACCGATCCCGAACTGTCGTCCCTTTTTCGTCAATTCTCTGATTACAATACGTATGTTCGGTTCGCTGTATTGCGAACCGCCAGTGAGAGCGCCGGGGGGAAGTAGAAGACTGACGTCCGGCATTCCTCGTCTAAATGCCCCCGCCCGTCATCCATCGCGGCGGGGACGGAATCCGAAAGCCTTTATGGCCAAGACCAGCGAAGTTGCCGCGCCGGCGGCAGTTCCATCTAGCGCCGATATCGATCGGGCAGCGAAGTTCGCCCGCGAGCCCTTCCTGCTCGATGGCGAGGGGCCGGAGGCGCTCGCGCCCGGCACGGCCCGCCGCCGGGCGCTCGACGCTGCCTTGGCCGAGCTCGATGAGGGGGCCGAGGAGCCGTCGATCGAGTGGCGCCGCGCTTTCTCCCTGCTGTTGGGGCTGGAGCGGCTGCTCGCCGACGAACCGCCGAAGCTGCGCGACGGGGCGGAACTGAACCCGCATCAGGTCGATGCTCTCTCCGGCACGCTGACCGAGCTGATGGCCGAGCAGCAGGTCGCGATCGGCGACGAAGCGAACGGCAAGGCGAGCGGCAACGGCTCGGCCGCGGCGGCCGAGAAGGCCGCGGCGGTCAAGGCCGCCAAAGCCGATGCTGATGACGAGGACGCCGACGCTGATGGTGAGGCCGAGCTCGAGGACGAGGAGCTGGCTCCCGACGAGGAGCCGCAGGACTGGGAGCTGTCCGCCGAGGAGGACGAGGAGACGATCGAGGAGGCGCCCGACGATCCCGGCGCCGAGCGGCGCTTCTGGTTTGAGCACGCGACCGGCGCCGGCAAGACCGTCGCCGCGGTCGGCTTCATCGACGCCACCCGCACCGGCGGCGTGCTGATCCTCACCCACCGCCGCAACCTGGTCGACCAGTTCATCGGCGAGATCTCCGACCGCGGTTACAAGGAGCGGCTGCGACCGCCGCTGATGGGCGATCGCGACGATCCCGACGGCCCGGTCACGGTCGAGACCTACCAGTGGTTCGTCCGCAACCACAAGAAAATCTCCGACGCCTACTCGATCGTGATCTGCGACGAGGCGCACACCGCCCTGGGCGAGAAGACCAGCGCCTGCATCCGCGCCTGGACCGGCCCCGTCTTCATCGGCATGACTGCGACCGGGGCGCTGATCGCCCGCCACGTCGCCGACCTCTTCCCGACCCAGACCTCGCGATTCGACCTGATCCAGGCGGCGCGGCGCGGCGTGATCTCGCCGTTGCGCTGCATGCGCATCCCGCCCGGCCCGGGCGTGCGGACGATCGCCAAGGTGCCGCTGCGCAAGGGCGAGGTCGACCAGGACTTCGACCAGGAGGAGCTGGCCGCGCTGCTCGACCAGGAGCCCTTCAACGTCGCCATCGCCGACCTCTACAAGACGCGCTTCGACGGCATGCCGGGCGTTCTCTACACGGCCGGCGTGCAGCACGCCAAGAACGTGGCGCGGGCGCTGCAGGCCGCGGGCGTCACCGCGCGCGCCGTCTCCGGCGAGACGCCGAAGCGCGAACTGGCCGAGATCCTCGCCGGCTTCGAGCGCGGCGAGGTCGACGTGCTCTGCAACGCGATGCTGCTGGCCGAGGGTTGGAACTCGCCGCGGGCGACGCTCTGCATGCACCTGGCGCCGACCGCCTCGCGGCGGATCTACCAGCAGCGGGTCGGCCGCGTGACCCGGCGGGCGCCGGGCAAGGAGGCCGGCCTCGTCATCGACTTCGTCCACCCGGCGACCACCCACGACGAGACGATCATCACCCTGCACAGCCTGCTCGACCGCGACGTCTACCGCGGCGGCGCGATCGTGATCGGCCCCGTGCGGCGCTCGCGCGGGCGGCGGATCCGGGTTGAGCGGCGGATCATCCCGGTCTCCGGCGAGGAGGAGCGCCGCATGCAGGTGCTCGAACGCGAGCTCTGGCGGATCGCGGTGGAGAACCTCGACCACGCCGAGCAGCACGCCTGGGCGGCGCTGGCCGGGGCGCGGGTCAACCCGCAGGGCTGGCGACGGGCGCGGGCGATCCTGCAGGGCTCCGGCTCGCAGGAGCTGAAGCGCCGCTTCCTGCTCACCTGCGTGCAGCGCAACCGCACTTCGCAGCTGAAACTGAAAGCGCTGAGCGAGATCGCCGACCTCGGTGACGCCGATGCCTTCGACGACGCGATCGACATCGTCGGCACCTGGAGCCGCGACGACAAGCGGGCCGGGACGAAGACGCTGCTGCAGGCGCTGGTCGACAAGCGGATCGGCCGTCGCGACCAGGCGCAGGCCTGGGTTTGGCGGCTCGCCTCCTACACGCCGGAGCTGCACGAAGAGTATGCGGTGCAGCGCTGGCCAGAGACGAAGCGGCTGCTCGGTTTGCTGGTCAACTCCTCGGGCCGGGCGCACGGGCGCAACGCGCGCCGCCTGGTCCACTCCGCCCGCAAACAGGACCGCCGCCTAGCGGTGGCGCTGCTTGCCGGAGCGGTCTCGCACACGCCCGAGGGCGAAGAGGTGCTGCGCGGGGCGCGCATGCGGATGGCCCGCAAGCCTTCGGCGATCGCGCGCGAGCTGCTGCGCAACTTCCCCAAGGGCGGCAAGCGCCGCAACAAGCGCGGCAAGAAGCGGCCGAAGAAGGACGGGAGGCCCGCGAACGGTGAGGCCACGGCCAACGAGGTGACAGCTGAGGCGACCGACTCCCAGGACAACGGCGATGCGCCGAAGAGTGGCAGGACGCAGCGCGGGGGAGATGGTCAGGAAGGCAAGGAAGAGGGCGCCAAGAAAGCCGCCAAACCGAAACGGCGACGCAAAAGGGCGAAAAGGCCCGCGAAGGACTCAGAGGCGCAGCTGGACCTCGCCGGCTCCGAGGCTGACGCTGCCGCCGCCGGCAAGGGCGACGACGAGGTTGCCGCGGTCGTCGATGCCGTCGGCGACTCCTGAGCCGTCCTCCCAGCTGACCTCGCGGCCGCGCAGGCCGTCGCGGCGGCGCCACTCGGCGAGAACCTCGTCCTCGGGCGCGTAGGCCCAACGATTTAGCTGAGCGTCGAGCTCGCCACGAGCCTGTTCTGGCGTCACCCCGCCGCCGAGTGAGGTCGCCGGTTGACGCAGGTCGTCCGGGAACTCATCCGGCTCGATCGAGAGGTTGAGGCCGACGCCGATCACCGCCCAGCCGTCCTGCGGCTTGGCCTCGATCAGGATGCCGGCCAGCTTGCGCCCTTCGAGCCAGACGTCGTTGGGCCACTTGACCATGCACTCGCTGCTGGGCCGCAGCGCCTCGGCGGCGGCACAGACCGCAAGCGGCACCGAGAGCGGCAGCAGCAGGTGGCGCTCGTCGAGCGGGCGCAGGATCGCCGAGTAGAGCAGCGCCTTGCCTTCGGGAGCGGTCCAGACCCGTCCCTGCCGTCCGCGCCCCGCCGTCTGTTCGCGGGCGGTGACCACGGTGCCGCCCGGCGCCCCCGCTTCGACCAGCTCACGGGCGCGGCTGTTGGTCGAGTCCGTGACCCTGAAGTGGCGGTGGGGAGAGCCGAAAATCACCGGCGGGTCGGCGGGCATTGGCGACTTATACGCCTATATGACGCATAAGTCGCCACGCCCTCAGTTCGCGTCAGTGAGCAAGGCAGAGACGAGGCCGTCGATGTCGTGGCGCTCAGCTTCGACGTTGACCTCGAGGCCGGCATTGGCGACGGCCTCACTGGTGACAGGGCCGATCGAGACGATGCGGGCGGTGCTGGGGAAGCGCTCGCCGAGGGCGTCGGTCAGGTTGCGCACGGTCGAGGACGAGGTGAAGGTGACGTAGTCGGCACTCTGGGCGGCCTCGACTGCCTCGGCGTCCGGCTCCTCGCGCACGGTTTCGTAGAGGGCGACGACGTCGACCTCGGCGCCGCGGTCGCTGAGGTGCTCGGGGATGACGTCGCGGGCCTCGGCGGCCCGGGCGACGAGGACGCGCCTGCCAGCGACATCGACCTCGGCCAGCGACTCGACCAGGGACTCGGCAACGAAGCGCTCGGGGACGATGTCGGCCGCGATGCCGCAGCGGGCGAGAGCCCGAGACGTGCCGGGGCCAATCGCAGCGATGGTCGTGCCGGCGAGCGCACGGGTGTCGAGGCCGGTGGCACGCATCGCCTCGAAGAGCAGACGAACCCCGTTGGGGCTGGTGAGAACGATCAGTGCGTACTCGCCGATCTGCTCGACGGCGCGCTGCGCCTCATCGCTCTCGATCGTCGGCTCGATCCGGATCGCGGGCAGCTCGACAACCTCGGCTCCCAGCCCACGCAAACGCTTGGCCAGGCCGCTGGCCTGGGCCCGCGCGCGGGTGACGACGACGCGCTTACCGTGGAGCGGCCGGCGCTCGAGCCAGGCCAGCGACTCGCGTCGCGCCACCACCGGCCCGACGACGATCAGGGCCGGGGCGCCGATGCTCTCGCGCTCGACCGTGTCAGCCAGGGTGCCGAGGGTGGCGACCACGGTGCGCTGGCCCTCCATCGTGCCGCGTTCAACCGCGGCGGCGGGCTCGTCCGCATCGCGCCCGGCAGCGATCAGCGCTGCCGCGTTGTCGGCCAGTCGCTTGACCCCCATGTAGAAGACGAGGGTGCCGGGGAAGCGGGCCAGCGCCTCCCAGTCGAGCGCGCTCTCGGGCTTCTCGGGATCCTCGTGGCCGGTGATGAAGGCGACGGCCGAGGCGTCGTCGCGGTGGGTGACGGGAATGCCGGCGTAGGCACTGGCGGCGACTCCCGCCGTGATCCCGGGCACCAGCTCGAACTCGACCCCGGCACCGCGCAGCGCCTCGCCCTCCTCACCGCCGCGTCCGAAGACGAACGGGTCACCGCCCTTGAGCCGCACCACGCTCTTGCCCGCCCGCGCCGCCTCGATCAAGCGCTCGCCGATCTCCTCCTGTGGCACCGATGGCTTGCCGGGTGCCTTGCCGACGTAGACCAGCTCGGCGTCCTCGCGCGCTCCGTCGAGAGCCCCAGGCGGGATCAGCCGGTCGTAGTAGATCGCGTCGGCCGCGGCGATCAGCTCCAGCGACCGCGCCGTCATCAGACCAGGGTCTCCGGGTCCCGCACCAACGAGGTAGACAACTCCGGAACGCGCGCTCATTCCGATGCGCCTTTTACTCCGTGGGGGTGCATAAAGCGCACCGGAGCGGTGATCACGCTGCCATCTCCTCCGCCCGCTCGAGCAGCTCGCGGGCGCCGCTGTCGATCAGGCGCTTGGCCAGTTCGGCACCGAGGGCTGTGGGCTCGGTCGAGTCGCCCTCGACCTGGTCGCGCACCCACTCGCTGCCGTCGGGCAGGCCGACGAAGGCGTCCATTGTCATCCGGTCGTTCTGGGCATCGACCTTGGCGTGGACGCCGATCGGGCTGGCGCAGGTCGCGTCGAGCAGGGCGACGACGGTGCGCTCGGCGGTCAGCTCGCGCAGGGCGGCTTCGTCGACGATCGGGTCGACCAGCGCCAGCGCCTCCTCGTCCCCGGCACGGGTCTGCAACAGCAGCGAGCCCTGGCCCGCGGCCGGGGTCATCGAGTCCTCCGGGATCGGGAAGGCGATCTCATCGGCGCGCCCGAGACGGCGCAGGCCGGCTACCGCGAGCACGATCGCGTCGAGCTCGCCCTCGGCGAGCTTGCGCAGGCGGGTGTCGACATTGCCGTGCAACTCGCTCACCACGAGGTCCGGTCGCGCCGCAAGCAGCTGGGCTTGGCGCCGCAAGCTGGCGGTCCCCACCTTGGCACCCTCCGGAACCTCATCGAGAGAGGACCCGACCCCGATCCAGGCATCGCGAGGATCCTCGCGCCCCGGCACCGCAGCCAACATCAGCCCCTCGGTCAGCTCCGCCGGCAGGTCCTTGGCCGAGTGCACCCCGATCTCCGCCTCGCCATCGAGCAACGCCCGCTCAACTCCTCGCACGAACCGCGCCTTGTCCTCCGCTCCGCCATCAGCACCGACCTCAATCAGCTCAGCTCCGCCGATCAGCTCCGCCACTTGCCCCGCTTGGGCCAAGGCGAGTGCGCTGCCGCGGGTGGCAATCCGAATCATCGAAGGAACCCTGTGTGACTCAGGAGCAATCCCGGTAGGGGTGGAGCGTCTTGCACTTTTTCGCGGGTGACCATCGTCGGCAGCCGCAAACGCGACTTGAAAAAGTTAAGCGGAACCCCTACCGGGATTGCTCCGTCGCAACTCGGTCACATTCGATGCACCCTCGGCCTCTGGCTCGGTCTCGACGTCCAGCCCGAACAGCTCTCGCAACGCGCTGACATAGAGGTAGGCCTCGTCGCTGCCGGCCGAGCGCTTCATCCGCAGGGTGGGCTCGTGCAGGAGGCGCGAGGCGATCGCCTTCGCCATCACGCTGAGCCGCTCGCGGTCGGCCTCGCTGAGCTCCTCCCAGCGGCCCTCGTTCTCGGCCAGGACGCGGCGCACGACCTCGTCGGCGCGCTCGCGCAGGGCGCTGATCGTCGGCACGACCTCGAGCGAGGCGAGCCAGCGCTCGAAGCGGTCCTGCTCGGCGTCGATCAGGCGTTCGGCCCGCTGCGCCTCGGCCTCGCGGCCGCCAGCGTTGCGGGCGACGATCTGCTGGACATCGTCGATGTCGTGCAGGCTGACCCCGGCGATCTCGCGGCAGGCGGGCTCGATGTCGCGCGGCACGGCGATGTCGACCAGCAGCAGCGGCCGTCCGCCGCGGGTTGCCATCACCTGCTCGAGGTCGTCGCGCTCGACGATGTGGTGCGGCGAGTTGGTCGCCGAGACGACGATGTCGGCCTGCTCGAGCTGCTCGGGCAGCTCCTCGAAGCGCACGGCGTTGCCGTCGAAGCGCTGGGCGAGGCCGATCGCGCGGTCGTAGTGGCGGTTGGCGACGAAGACGGTGGCGACGCCGCGGCTGACCAGGGCGCGGGCGAGCAGCTCGGCGGTCTCGCCGGCGCCGATCACCAGCACCCGCTTCTCGGCGAGGTCACCGAGCGTGCGCCGCGCCAGCTCGACCGCGACCGAGGGGATCGAGACGTTCTTCTCGCTGATCCCGGTCTCGTCGCGGGCGCGGCCGCCGGCGGCAAGGGCGCCGCGGAAGAGGCGGTTGAGGATCGGCCCGGTGCCGCCCTCGACCAGGGCGAGCTCGTAGGCGCGCTTGACCTGGCCCTGAATCTCGGCCTCGCCGAGGATCATCGAGTCGAGCCCGGCGGTGACGCGGAAGAGGTGGCGGACGGCCTCGCTGGAGCGCAGCGAGTAGAGGTGGCCGAGCAGCTCGGTCGGGCGGATATCGGCCTGGCGGGTGAGCACGCCCAGCGCGGTCGACTCGGCCTCGACCGGATCGGAGACGACGAGGTAGAGCTCGGTGCGGTTGCAGGTCGAGATCGCCGCCGCCTCGTGGATGCCGGCGACGTCGGTGAGCTCGCGCAGGGCGCCGGCGGCGCGGCCCTCGGTCAGCGAGAGGCGCTCGCGCAGGTCGAGCGGCGCGGTCTTGTGGGAGACGCCGAGCGCCAGCAGCTCAGACATCGGCGCTGACCTCCTCGCGATCCGAACCGGCAGCCTCGCCCTCGGCGCGGTGCTCGGCAAAGCTCGCCAGCTCGCGCAGCTCCTTCTCCATGCGCTGCAGTTTGCTCGCCATGATCGCGACGTAGACCACGATCAGGACCAGGAAGACGATGTAGGCGCCGGCGACGTACTTGCCGGCCTCATCGAGCGGCAGCGCCGGGGTGGCGGCCAGCAGGAGACCGATCACCTAGCTCACCTCCGGGGCGATTCTCGACGCCCCGCCGCCCTGCGCGGGCGCATCGAGGGCGCGGCGCAGGCGCTTCAGCTGGCCCGAGGTGCTCTTCGCCGTCAGCTCGAGCTTGACCAGCGTCACCCAGAGCAGCGCGATCGCGACGAAGCAGACGAGGAAGGTGAACATCATCTCCCCGGGCAGGCCGCCGTTGGCGGTGCCGAAGGTGCGCGGGTGGACGAGGCTCTGGGCCATCCGCACGGCCATGAAGTTGAGCGGCACGAAGGCGCCGGCGGTGACGGCGAAGACCGAGGCGTAGCGCGCCTGGCGCTCGGGGTCCTCGATTGCGTAGCGGAAGGGGTAGTAGGTCGCGTACATCAGGAAGACGATCAGGAAGCTGACCAGGGTCGGCTCGTCCCAGACCCACCAGTGCCCCCAGGAGGCCTTGGCCCAGATCGCGCCGGTGATCAACACGGCGACGCCGAAGATCACCGACATGTGGATCGAGACGTAGGAGTAGGCGTCCCAGCGCCGGTTGCCGCTGCGCAGGTGGAAGATCGCGAAGACCCCGCCGATGATGAAGCCGATCAGCGCCACGATCGCCAGCGGCACGTGCAGGTAGAAGATCTTCTGGATGAAGCCCTGGTCGGCGTCGAGCGGCGCGTAGAAGAAGACCAGCGAGAGCGCAGCGGCAATCCCCACGACGGTCGCGATCGAGAGTGGTCTCAGTCCTTTGCCGTACATGCCAAGTTTGGGCGCTGGGGAGGCGTCCTGCCCGCTAGTCCTCCAGGAGGAAATCGAAGACGGCCCAGCCGAGCAGGAGGAAGATCAGATCGTATAGGGAGAGCACCGCCAGCCAGGTGCCGAAGCGGTGGTAACCGGGTCCGCCCGCCGCCAGCAGCGGCTCGCTGGCGCCCGTCGCGGCGATCATCAGCGGCACGATCAGGGGCAGCAGGACGAGTGGGCCGAGCAGGTCGCGGGCGCGGGAGTGGACCGCCATCGAGGAGATCAGGGTGCCGGTGGCGGCGATGCCGAGGTCGGCGAGCAGCAGCACGGCGAGCATCGGGCCGAGCGCGGCGGCGGAGCCGAGGAAGAAGAGGGCGAAGATCGGCACGACGACCAGCTCCAGCACCAGTAGATAGATGAAGAGCGCCGTCGCCTTGGCGGCGAAGAGGGCGCTGCGGTCGATCGGGGCGAGCCGGATCGCGTCGAAGCCGCCCTCCTCGCGCTCGCTGACGAAGAGGCGGTTGACGCCGAGCAGGGCGGCGAAGAGCAGGGTCGCCCAGAGCACCCCTGCGGCGAGGCTGCCGGAGAGCGTGGTGCGGTCGAGGCCGAAGCGGAAGATGACGAAGGTGGTGGTGGCGAAGAGCGCCATCGCCGGCAGCGACTGCAGGGTGCGCAGCTCAGCCCGCAGGTCCTTGGCGAGGATCGTGGCGAAGGCGGTTCGGGACGGGGTCATGCGGCCACCGCCCGCCCGCCCGCCTCGAGCCGCAGCACCTGGTCGGCCTCGGCTTCGAAGCGCTCGGGGTCGTGGCTGACGATGACGCGGGTGCGCTCGGCGGCGGGGCCGATCAGCGCCCGGGCCAGCCTGCGCCCCTCGGCGTCGAGGTTGGAGTCGGGCTCGTCGAGCAGCAGCAGCTCGGGCTCGTGCAGGACGCAGCGGGCGATCGCCAGCCGCTGGCGCATCCCGGCGGAGAGCTCGGCGACGCGCTGCTCGCCCCGCCGCTCCATCCCGACCGCGGCGAGCAGCTGCTCGATTCGCGCCTCGCCCGCCTCACCCTTCATCCCGTGCAGGCGGGCGTGGAAGCGCAGGTTCTCGCGGCCGCTGAGGTCGCGGTAGAGCAGCGGCTCGTGGCCGAGGAAGCCGATCCGGCCGCGCAGCTTCCAGGCCTCGTCGGGCAGCGAGCAGCCGAGCGCCCGCACCTCGCCGCCACTCGGGCGCAGCAGGGTGGCGAGGATGCGCAGCAGGGTCGTCTTGCCGGCGCCGTTCGGACCGAGCACGAGCAGCGTCTCGCCCTGTCCGAGCCGCAGGCCGATTCCATCGAGCGCCGTCCGTTCGCCGTAGTCCCGCCGCAGCCCGGTGAGGCTCAGCGCCGGCTCGTCTCTGGCCTGATCGGGCTGCACTGCGGGGATTCTGAACGTCTAGGCTGCCGCGGCACATCTCCCAAGGAGGAACGAATGAGCAGGACCAGTAGGGCAGGGACATTTGTGGCGCTGGCTCTCGCGGCTGTCGCACTGGTGGCGATTCCGGCCGGCGCCGCCGGACCGGGCCAGACCGGCGAGGTCAAGTCCGAAGTGACGCTCGGCGCCGCCGGCTACCAGGGCAAGGTCAAGGCCGCCAACCCCAGCTGCGTCGGCGAACGGACCGTTGTCCTCAAGCAGAAAGGCAACGGCGTTCTCAGCCGGGTCAAGTCGAAGGCCAACGGCAACTGGAAGGCCGACCTCGACGAACTCAACGAAAACATCAAGATCCCGGCCGTGGTCTACGCCGAAGTGAAGCCGTTCTCTCCGGCTGGGCCGGTCTCGAAATGCGGCGGGGCGATCTCGAGGACGGTTGAAATAGCCGGCGGCTGAGTATGGGGGAGCGTCGGTAGCCGCTGCGCAGGCAACCGGTACGGAGGTTGATCGCTCGCGGTACGCTTTGGAATCCGTGAGCGATCAACCGCCCATCCTCAACGAGGTCGATACCTATGGGCCCGCCTATATGCGGGTCGCGAATCAGCTCGGTCGCTACGAGGGCAACGAGGAGGAGGCGCCGCTGGCGATGGAGCTGCTCGGCGTCAAGCCGGGCGACCGCGTCATCGACGCCGGCTGCGGCCTCGGCCGCTTCGTCGCCGCCCTCGCCGACAACGGGGTCGACGCGGTCGGGGTCGACATCTCCGAGATCGCGATCGACGCCGCCAAGCGCGAGTACCCGGGACCGACCTACTACGTCGCCGACCTGATGCAGCCACTGCCGCCGGAGCTGAAGGGCTTCGACGGCCTGGTCAGCCTCTCCTCGAGCTTCGGCTTCGGCGAGACCGTCGCTGAGGACGAAGCGATGATGCGGGCCTACCACGAGATGCTGCGACCCGGCGGCAAGATGGCGATGGAGCTGTCGGATCTGGAGCGTTCGCGCCACCGGCTCAAGACCGACGAGGGCGTGGTCGAGCGCGAGACCAACGGCGTGCAGGAAACGCTTGACGTCAACTTCTCCACCGGGATGCTGCACGTGCACTACGTCTACGGCGATGACGTGGTCGACTCGCGGATCCGCATGTACGAGGCCGAGGATCTCGAGCGGATGGCGGTCGAGGCCGGCTTCCACGAGGTCGAGCACTACGGCAACTTCGCCGGCGGGCCGAAGCGTCCCGAGGACCGGCTGGTCCTCGTCGCGACGGCATGACCGTCCACGGCGCGGCGGTCGTCGTCGACGCCTACTCGACCGGGGCGCGGCTGGCGCCGCGCTTTGCCGCCGCCGGGCTGGCGGTGGTCCACGTGCAGAGCAGCCCGCGGCTGCCTGAGTTCTACGAGCGTGCTTTTCGCGCCG
Source organism: uncultured Solirubrobacterales bacterium (assembly GCA_963701265.1). Lineage (GTDB taxonomy): Bacteria > Actinomycetota > Thermoleophilia > Solirubrobacterales > 70-9 > VRUE01. The sequence continues at coordinate 184,332 of OY969581.1, read as the reverse complement.
GCGACTTCGTCGAGAACGTCGTCCACGAGGGGGACCTCGAGGCGACGGCGGCGCGGCTGGCGGCGCACGACCCGGCCTTCGTGGTTGTCGGCGCTGAGCCCGGGGTGCCGCTGGCCGACGCGCTCAGCGAGCGGCTCGGACTGCCCTCCAACGGCAGCGCCCAGAGCGCCGCGCGGCGCGATAAGAACGCGATGTCGGAGGCATTGCGGGATGCGGGCCTGCGCGCGGCGGAAGCGCTGAAGACGGCTGACGCCAGCGAGGCCGTCGCCTGGGCGGCGCAGCGCGGCGACGCCCCCGTGGTGGTCAAACCGCTCGACAGCGCCGGCACCGATGGGGTCAGCATCTGCCACGACGCGGCCGCGATCGAGGCGGCCTTCGCCGCGACTCTCGGCCGGCCCAACGCCCTCCACGGCGCCAACGAGGAGCTGCTGGTCCAGGAGCTGCTGGAGGGGACCCAGCTCTTCGTCAACTCGATCAGCTGGGACGGCGTCCACCACGTCTCCGAGGTCTGGCGCGACAACAAGCTGCGCGCCGGCGCCAACTTCATCTACGACTACGAGGAGCTGCTGCCGCGCCACGGCTCCCAGCAGGACCAGGTCGTGCCCTACGTCGAAGCGGTGCTCGACGCGCTCGGCATCCGCTTCGGCCCCGCCCACACCGAGGTGATGCTGACCGCGACCGGCCCGGTGCTGGTCGAGTCGGGGGCGCGCATGCACGGCTCGGTCCCCGACGAGATCGTTGACCGCTGCACGCCCAGCCATCAGACGCTGACCGCCGAGGCCTACCTCGATCCGAAATCAGTCGCGCGCCGCGCCCAGCAGTCCTACGAGCTGGCGGCGGGCGCCTACTGCGTGATGCTGATCTCCCAGCACGAAGGGCGGATCGTCGACGACGCGGGCATGCGCGAGATCGAGGCGCTGCCCTCCTTCGCCGGCACGATCTCGATGCTGGGCCCGGGCGACCAGCTGAAAAAGACCGTCGACCTCTTCTCCTGCCCGGGGATCATCTACCTGGTCGACCCCGACCGCGATCGGCTCAAAGCCGACTACGACCGGATCCGCGAGCTCGACGCCTCGGGCGCCGTCTTCGAGCTCGAGCAGCTCGTCGCCTCCTAAGACTTGGCAGGGGACCCGGGTCAGCCGCCGCGCTTGCGCAGGGTGCGGCGGCCTACCTGCAGCAGCGGTCCGATTCCCTCGCGCAGCGCCTGCGTCCGCACCGCGCCCTTGCCGTAGAGCAGCTTGGCCGAGGCCTGCACCGCTTCGCCGAGCGTGCGGTCGTAGGGGTGCCACCAGAAGTCGCGGGTGAGGCCCGGCTCCCAGGAGTTCATCTTCACGTTGACGCACTCGTAGAAGCCGAATTTGGAGTGCGAGCGGCCGACGCCGGAGTCCTTGACGCCGCCCCAGGCGCACTGGCAGGCGCCGTGGCTGAAGGAGTGATCGTTGATCCAGACCATGCCCGACTCGATCCGCCGCGCCATCCGCTCGCCCTTCTGGCGGTCCTTGGTCCAGACCGAGGCGCCGAGGCCGAACTCGGAGTCGTTGGCGAGCTCGATCGCTTCCTGCTCGGATTTGACGACGACGATCGGCAGCACCGGGCCGAAGATCTCCTCGCGCATGATCCGCATCTCGTGGGTGACGCCGGTGAGGACGGTGGGGGCGACGAACTTGCCGGGCAGGCCGGCGACGTCGACCGGGCCGCCGCAGAGCTTGGTCGCGCCGGAGGCCTCCGCGTCGGCGATCAGCTCGACGACGATCTCGTGCTGGCCGTCGGAGGTCATCGGGCCGATCTCGGTCTCCCACTGCAGCGGGTCGCCGAGGCGCAGCTTCTCGGCCTCGCGGGCGACGCCGGCGACGAAGCGATCGGCGACCTCCTCGACCACGTAGACGCGCTCGATCCCCGAGCAGGTCTGGCCGGCGTTGGCGAAGCCGCCCCAGACGGCGCCGGAGATCGCGTTGGGCAGGTCGGCGTCGGCGCAGACGATCATCGGGTCCTTGCCGCCCAGCTCGAGCACCGAGCCCTTGAGATTCTCGGCGCAGACGGCGCCGACCTTGCGGCCGACCTCGACCGAGCCGGTGAAGAAGATCTTGCCGGCGCTGGACTTTGCCAGCGCATCACCGACCGCGCCGCCGCCGTGGACGACGCGGATCAGGCCCTCGGGCAGGCCGCCCTTCTCGAAGACGCGGCGGATCGCCTCGCCCAGCAGCGGGGTGAGGCTGGCGGGCTTGAGGACGACGCCGTTGCCGGCCATCAGCGCGATCGCGACCTCGCCGAAGGGGATCGACCAGGGGTAGTTCCAGGGCGCGATCACGCCGACGACGCCGATCGGCTCGTAGGAGAAGTGGCTTTTCTTCGTCATCAAGAAGGACTGGCTCATGCGGACCTTCTCGTCGGCGAGGATCTTCGGGCCGGCTTTGGCGCACCAGTGCAGGGCGTCGACCGTGGGCAGCAGCTCCATCGTGTAGGCCTCGGCGCGGGGCTTGCCCTGCTCCTGGACCAGCAGCTCGGCGATCTCGTCGATCTCGTCGAGTAGGGCGTCGGCGGCGCGCTTCATGTAGCGGGCGCGGTCCTGCAGGGAGAGCTCGGCCCAGGCGGGCTGGATGCGGGCGACGTCGTCCACTACTCCCTGGACTTGGGCAGGGGTGATCGTCGCTACGGAGCCGACCAGCTCACCTGTGGCGGGGTTGAAGCTCTCGAGGGTGGACTGGGCGGGGGGGGACTGCGTTGCGCTCTCCATGGTCATCGATTGTAGGCCGTGGTGGGGGAGCCGGGGGAGGTCTCGGTGGTGCCTATGTTCGCTTCGCTGGCGCTGCGCTCACCAAGTTGGAGCCGCTGCGCGGCTCATTGTCACCTTGCCGGGGGCCGCTTCGCGAGGCACCACCGAGACCTCCCCCGGCTCCCGACTACGGGCCCACCCTCTCCTCTTGAGAACGACACAGGGGCAGCCCCGGCCGTGGTCATACTCAGCGGCAGTGGCCGATCAGCTATTCGATACGGGGGGACCCGCCAAGTCGGATATCCCAGCTTCGGATGCGCCGTTGGCGGTGCGGATGCGGCCGCGCTCGCTCGATGAGCTTGTTGGGCAGGAGCACGTCGTGGGGGAGGGGTCGGCGTTGCGTACGGCGATTGAAAGTGGGCATCCGCATAGCGCGATCTTGTATGGGCCGCCGGGGGCTGGGAAGACGACGTTGGCTCGGATTGCGGCGGCAGGGGCCGAGGGGGCGTTTGAGGAGGAGTCGGCGGTTAATGCGGGGCGGGCTGAGATTCGGGCGGTGATCGAGCGGGCTCGGGAGCGGCGGCGGTCCAGTGGTCGGCCGACGGTGCTCTTTCTTGACGAGATTCATCGCTTCAACAAGGCGCAGCAGGACGCGCTGTTGCCGGCGGTCGAGGAAGGGCTGTTGACGTTGATTGGGGCCACCACCGAGAACCCCTACTTCGAGGTCAACTCGGCGCTGTTGTCGCGCAGCCAGATCTATGAGCTGCAGCCGTTGGAGGCGGGGCAGGTGGAAGAGCTGCTGCGGCGGGCGCTTTCCGACCCTGAGCGCGGGCTGGTCGATCCGCCGCCGGTCGAGGACGCAGCACTGGCGATGCTGGCAGAGCGCAGCGGCGGCGATGCGCGGGTGGCGCTCTCGGCGCTGGAGCGGGCGGTGGAGCGCGCTTCCGACTTTGACCCCGCTGGAGGTGGGTCAAAGTCGGAAGCGATCGACGTCGCTGCGATCGAGGACGCGCTGCAGCGCAAGGCGCTCGACTACGACCGCCAGGGGGACCGCCACTACGACTTCGTCTCGGCCTGGATCAAGGCGACGCGCGGCTCCGACGTCGATGCCTCGCTCTACTACCTGGCGGTGATGCTGGAGGGTGGGGAGGACCCGCGCTTCATCGCCCGGCGCATGGTCATCCTCGCCTCCGAGGACGTCGGCAACGCCGACCCGCAGGCGCTGCTGGTCGCCGATGCGGCGGCGCGGGCGGTCGACCGGGTCGGCCTGCCCGAGTGCACGCTCAACCTTGCCCAGGCCGCCGTCTACCTCGCCCTGGCGCCGAAGTCCAACGCCTCCTACAAGGCGCTGAACGCTGCCCGCGCCGAGGTGCGCGAGAACGGGGCGAAGACGCCGCCGGACTACCTGCGCGACGCCCACTACCCCGGCGCCAAGACACTCGGGCGCGGCACGGGCTACCGCTACGCGCACGACGAGCCGGGCGGGGTAAGCGACCAGCAGCTGCTGCCGGAGGGGCTCGAGGGACGGCGCTTTTACACACCCACGGACCGGGGCTTCGAGGCGGAGCTGGGGCGCCGCCTGGCCGCTCTGCAGAAGAAGATGCGCCCCGATTGAGGCAACCGCAACTTCTTTGGAAAACGGTGTTTTAAAGGGCGGCTTTCCAAGCTAGAGCCAGGGAGAGCCGATACACCGGCCGGAGGCCTGGACTGGGGGCCTCCGGTCGGTACTAAAAGGGACACACAGGGGGGAACGGTGACAGCGCCTGCTCCACGGGCGCAGTCACCGCGCACGGGGCCAAGTCAGGGAGCGGCGTATTGCGCCGCCGCTCCGCCCCGCGCACGGTGGGGCGACTTCCCGGCTGCTCTATCGTCAGGTCATGGACTCGGAGAAGCTGCGACTGGGTGGCATGGCCTTGCGTAACGGGCTTCTGATCCATGGGCCGACGCATTGGGCTGCGGCGGTGCGGGATTCGGATGGGAGCATTGAAGTTGCGTCTGAGCGCAAGCCGGAGCTGGCGCCTGGGCTTGCGGCCAAAATTCCCGGGCTGCGCGGGCCGCTGAAGCTGGCCGAGGCGCTGGCGGTGTTGCCGCTGGTGCGCTTGCGGATGCCGGCGGCGCGGCTTCCGTTCGAGAACCTGCGCGTACTGGGGACGATCGGCGCCACCCTGGTGACGACCGCCGCCGTGCGCAAGCGCTTTGGCAGCTCGGCGCTGCGCGAGGGATTTATCCAGATCGTCGGCGCGGCCCCCGCGCTCGTCGCCCTGCTCGATCGCGACCTCGCCGCCTACCACGGGGTCGAGCACAAGGCGATCGCCGCTTATGAGCAGGGCATCGAGGATCCATCCGGCGTGCCCAAGGAGCACGATCGCTGCGGCTCCAACCTGATCACGCCGATGATGCTGCTCTCGGTGGGAGGCACGCTGCTGCTCGAGCGCGTGGTCGAGCGGCCCACGCCCGCCGCTCGCGCCGTCGTCGGACTGGCCGGCGCCTCGATCGCGGTCGAGATGTTCGCCTGGAGCGATCGCCACCACGGTGACCCGCTGGCCGAGGCCTTCCACACGCCGGGCCGGGAAATCCAGCGCTTGATCGCAACCAAGGAGCCGACGCCGCAGCAGCTCGAGGTCGGCGTCGCCGCCCTGGCCGAGATCCTGCGAGCCGAGAACGGCGCGTAGACTGCCGCCTTCGTGTTCGGAAGGATTGACCACATAGGCGTTGTCGTCGAGGACCTCGACGCGGCAATTGAGCTCTACTCGAAGAGCTTCGCGATGGAGCTCGTTCACCGCGAGACGGTCGAGGAGCAGGGCGTTGATGCCGTGCTGCTGGACGTCGGCGACGGGCACGTCGAGCTACTGGCGCCGCTTGGCCCGGAGACGCCGGTGGGCAAGTACCTCGACCGCAAGGGCCCCGGCCTGCACCACGTCGCCTACGCGGTCGACGACATCGACTCGACCCTGGAGCGCCTGGTTGCGAGCGGGATCGAGCTGATCGACCGCGAGGCCCGGGTCGGCATCCGCAACAGCCGCATCGCCTTCCTGCACCCGCGCTCGACCGGCGGCGTACTTACTGAGATCGTCGAACCCCCTGAAGGAGGGCACTGATGGCGGACGCACAGAAGGTGGAGATTGGCTTCGAGGGTGGTCAGGTCATCTCGGTTCGCCTCAACGACGAGGAGCTGAAGGACCTGCGCAAGCAGCTCGAGAAGGGCGGCTGGCACGACGTCAAGACCGAGGACGGCGTACTTGCCCTCTACGTCGGCAAAGTCGCCTTCCTGCGCATCGACTCCGGCGAGCACCGGGTCGGCTTCTCGCTCAAGAACTCCAGCTGATGTCCCCCCGCAGGCTGCTCGGTGCCGCCGCCCTGGCGACGCTGGGCGCGGCGCTCTGGTGGCGCAAGAACCCGTCGGCCTGCCCCTACGGCCAGCGCTTCTGGGTCGAAGCCCCGCACCCGATCATCACCCGCGACCGCCTGCGCTCGGTGCTGCGCCCCACGCCCGGCGAGCGCATCCTCGAGATCGGCCCCGGCGTCGGCTACTACACCCTGGATATGGCCGAGTGGATCGGTCCCGAGGGCACGATCGAGATCTTCGACCTGCAGCAGGAGTTCCTCGACCACGTCGGCGAGCGCGCCGCGGAGCGTGGCCTTGCCAACATCACCCCCACCCAGGGCGATGCCACGGCGCTCCCCTACGAGGATGACTCCGTGGACGCCGTGGTCCTGACTGCCGTCCTCGGCGAGATCCCCGACCCGGTCGCTGCCCTGCGCCAGATCCAACGCGTCCTCAAGCCAGGCGGCCGCCTGATCGTCGGCGAGCTCTTCGGCGATCCCCACTTCACCACCCAGTCGGCGCTCAAACGCCAGGCCGGAGAAGCAGGTCTCACCTGGGGCGAGCACTCCGGCAACTGGTTTGCCTACTTCGCGCGACTTCTGCCCGCTTGAGCCGCAGCCGGTCTGGTTAGTACCGCGGCGGCAGGTCGCGGCGTTCCTCGGGGACCCGTTCCACTCGCTCTTCCGGCACGACGACGGCGCCGCGACGGGCGCGTTTGGACCAGATCACTTCTTGGAAGATGCCGAGGATGAGGCCCGCGGCGCCGGCGATCATCAGGATCAGGCCGACGGTGTCGAGGCTGACGCCCTGAACATGGACGTTGGTCGCGAACTTGAGGATCGCGCCGACGGCGATCAGGAATATTCCTCCTCCGATGGTCATGGAGCGTGGGTACCCCCGGTTTGGATCGGCAAACGGGTTGTGATCTAGGCCGTCGACGCTTGGGCAGCGACCTGGCAGCTCGGGCACCAGTAGGTCGTGCGGTTGGCGTCGCCCTGGCCACGGGAGCGGATCGGGGTTCCGCACCTGGGGCAGGGGCGACTGGCGCGCTTGTAGACGGCCCGGTCCTGGCGGCCATCTTCGACCGCCTCCTGCATCAGGTCATGGGCGGCCTGGGCGACGTGGCGCAGTTGCTCGTCGGGTAGGTCGCCGACCCGCTGCCAGGGGTCGAGGTGGGCGGCGAAACAGGCCTCGCTCTTGAAGATGTTGCCGATGCCGGCGACCAGGTGCTGGTCGAGCAGGGCGTCGCCGAGGCCGCGATCGGGGGCGCCGGCGAGCGAGTGGGCGATCCGCTCCGCGTCGAAGTCGGCGGCGAGGATGTCGGGGCCGAGGCGGGCGAGGACCGGGTCGCGGCGCACGGCCTCGGCCCGCAGCAGGCGCAGGGTCGGCCCACCGAACTGGACCGCTTCGGCCCGCTCGGTCGAGAGTACGGCCCAGGCGGCACCGGGCGGCTTGCGCCAGGGCTCGCCGCGGAGGTAGGTGTGCCAGGAGCCGCTCATGCCCATATGGCTGTGCAGGACCAGCTCGCCGAAGTGCAGCAGCAGGTGCTTGCCGTGGGCGCTGGCGCGCTCGAATGTGTGACCGTCGAGTCGCTCGATCCGGGCCGCGCGCCCCCGTGGGTTCGGCGCGGAGGCCTCAATCGTGCCGCCCGCGAGCGCGGCTTCGATCCGCCGCGCCGCCCGCAGGATCGTGTCGCCCTCGGCCACCGCTCAGGCCAGGGCGGTCCAGAGCCGCTGCTCGGCCTCGAAGACGCGGTGGGCGGCGGCGTCGATCTCGCGCCAGAGGCCCGGCTCCGGATCGTCGCGCTCGCTGGCGGCGTGGAAGGCGCCGGCCAGCTCGGTCCAGCGCGCGGCGGCCTCGGCTGCCAGCGGCGCCTCCGGGTGCCCGGCCTCCTCGAGGAAGCGCGAGTACATGAGGCGGAAGGCGCCGCCGCCGGTGCCGCGCCGCTCGATCACCTGGTAGCCGAAGCGGGCGCACCATTGCCAGTCTTCGGCGACCTCGGGCCAGCTGCCCGCCTCCTTGGCCAGGCGCTCGACCGCGCCGAGGCCGGAGAACTCGCCGAACTCCGAGGCGACCATCGCCTGCGCGGCGCGATCGATCGCCGCCGGGATCGCCGCCCGCAGCTGCTCCTGCGTCACCCCGCCGGAGGCGGTGAACATGTGGCCGGCGAGGGGGTAGGCGGGGTGGCTGCTGTGGCGGGCCTTGTCGAGGTCCTGCAGCCGCGTCGTCACCTGCAGCTGCTCGAAGCCGGTGTCGGAGAGGTGCGCGTGCTCCTCGTCGTAGCCGGCGAGGACCACGGCGTGGCCGGGGAAGTGGGCCGAGTTGCCGTAGTGGTCCAGGTAATAGAGGTCGGTGAGCAGCAGCACCGGGTTGCCGTCGTCGACCTCGGCGCGCGCGGCGACCCAGGCCCCGTCGTCCCCCTCGTCGAAGGTGCGCAGCTGCAGCGCCGCCCCGGTCAGCTGGTCGAAGTTCTCCTCCAGCCGCGCCGTGCGGCCGTTGAACCAGCGGGTTGGCGAGGCGTCCTCGAGGGCGACGTAATAGAAGCAGGCGCCGGCGCCGAGCCCGAAGGCCATCTCCTCGCTGATCTCGGCCCCGTGGAAGCCGAGCAGGTTGCGCAGGGCGGTCGATCCGCAGTGGTGACCGGGCGTGTGGACGTAGCCGGGAACCGAGGGCATGACGGGATACTGACCTACCGGCTTATCCTGCGCGCCGATGCACGAAGCCGATCTCAAGCTGCTGCGCCTGATGCGCACCCGCGGACACTCGCCCGGAATGGAGTCGGCGGCGAAGGCGCTGGGCAAGGCCGGCAACAACGGCGCCGTCTGGGTCGTGCTCGGGCTGGCGCTGGCGCTGCTCGACCCCGATCGGCGCGAATCGTGGCTGATCTGCGCCGCCCTCGGCCCGATCGCGATCGGGCTCAACTACGGGATCAAGCTGCTGGTCAAGCGCCCGCGGCCAGTGCTCGAGGGCCTGCCGCCGCTCGGCGGCGCGCCCAGCTCGCTCAGCTTCCCCTCCGCCCACGCGCTCTCCTCGTTTGCGGTGGCGACCGCGATGGTCCGGGTCGACCCCGCCACGGCGGGCGCCCTACTCGTCGCCGTGGCCCTCTCGCTCGGCCGTCCCTACCTCGGCATGCACTACCCGTCCGACGTCCTCGCCGGTGCCCTGCTCGGCATCGTCCTGGGCCTGATCGTGCCGCTCTCGCTGTGAAGGTCGGGATCGTCGGCCTGCCCAACGCGGGCAAGTCGACACTTTTCAACGCGCTGACCCAGGGCGGGGCGCAGACCGGCGACTACCCGTTCACGACGATCGAGCCCAACGTGGCGATCGCCGAGGTTCCGGACGAGCGGCTGGAAAGCGTCGCGGCGACGCTCAAGTCCTCCAAGCTCGAACCGGCGACGATCGCCTTCCACGACATCGCCGGCCTGGTCAAGGGCGCCTCCGAGGGGGAGGGGCTGGGCAACCAGTTCCTCGCCTCGATCCGCGAGACCGATGCGATCTGCCACGTCGTCCGCTGCCATGCCGACGGCGGCGTGCCGCATCCCGACGGCCGGGTCGACCCGCTGGCCGACATCGAGACGATCGAGACCGAGCTGATCCTCTCCGACTACGAGCAGGCGGAGCGGCGCCTGCACCGGGTCGGCAAGGGCGCCAAGTCGGGCGACGCCGAGGCGATCGCCGAGCGCGACTGGCTGGAGAAGGTGGTCGCGGCGCTGGCCGAAGGCAAGCCGGCTCGCTCGGTGCCGGTCCCCGACGCGGCGGCCCACGGGCCGCGCAACCTGCAGGCCCTGACCTCGAAGCCGATCCTCTACGTCGCCAACGTTGATGAGGGCGATGCCGAGCCGCCGCAGGCCGTTGCCGATCACGCCGCGGTCGTCGGCGCGGGAGTTGTCGCGGTCAGCGCCCGGATCGAGGGCGAGCTGGCCGAGCTCGACCCGGCCGAAGCGGCGGAGATGCGCGAGTCCTACGGGGTTGGGGGCTCGGGACTTGCCCGCCTCATCCGCGCCGCTTACGACCTGCTCGACCTGCTCACCTTCTTCACCGCCGGCGAGGGCAAGGAGGCGGTCGCCCGGCCGATCCCGCGCGGCTCGACCGCCTGGGAGGCGGCGGGCACGATCCACACCGAGATTCAGGACGCCTTCATCAAGGCGGAAGCGATTGGCTGGGGGGAGCTGGTCGAGTGCGGCGGCTACGCGCCCGCCCGCGACAAGGGCCTGCTGCGGATCGAGGGTCGCGACTACGTCGTCAAAGACGGCGACGTGATCACAATCAAGGTCTAGCTCGCGTTTTGGCCCACTGCCTCTAGGGTCCTTATATGGACGAAGGGGCGCGCTTCCCGAAGGTGGCGGCGAAGGCCGGCCACTACGAGAGCTTCTACATCAAGGCCTGCCGGCCCGGTGGGGGGCAGGGGATCTGGATCCGCCACACGGTCCACAAGCAGCCGGGCGCCGAGCCCAACGCCTCGATCTGGTTCTGCCTCTTCGATCGCGATGCGGAGGGGCCACGGGCGACCAAGGTCACCGTGCCGGCCGAGCAGCTCGCGGCGCCGGCCGGCTCGTGGATCAGGGTCGAGGAGGCCGAGATCGGCCCCGGGCGCGCCAGCGGCTCAATCGAGACCGAGGCGCTGAGCGCCAACTGGGAGTTCACTTTTGAGGGCGACGCACCGCCCTGCAAGTACCTGCCGGCCGACTGGCTCTACGAGGCGCCGCTGCCGCGGACCAAGTTCGTCGCCCCCTTCCCCAACGCCAGCTTCGGCGGCCGGCTCGAGATCGACGGCGAGCAGATCGCGCTCGACAGTTGGCCCGGGATGATTGGCCACAACTGGGGCAGCGAGCACGCCGAGCGCTGGGTCTGGCTCGAGGGCACCGGCTTCGCCGAGGACTCCGCGATCTACTTCGACGCCGGCGCCGCCCGGGTCCAGGCCGGCCCCTGGCTGACGCCCTGGCTGCCCTCGGGGATGCTCGTGCTCGACGGCGAGGAGCACCGGCTCGGCGGCCTCGGCCAGATCCGCTCCGCTTCGATCGCACCCGAGCCGACCGCCTGCGAGTTCACCCTGCCCGGCAAGGACATCCTCGTCCGCGGCCGCGTCAGCGCGCCCAAGAAGGACTTCGTCGGCTGGGTCTACGCCGACCCCAAGGGCCCCGAGCACAACACGCTCAACTGTTCGGTCTCCGACCTCGAGCTGACCGTCGAACGCCCGGCGCTGCCGGCTCGCCGGCTCACTCTCAGCGCCGGCGCCGCCTACGAGTTCGGCATGCGCGAGACCGACCACGGCGTCCCGATCCAGCCTTACTCGGACGGCTAGCCGGCGACCTTCTGGAAGCTCATCCAGGTCGAGTAGCCGCCGAGCGCAACCTGGAGCTGTTCGCCGGTCACAGTGGTGACGCCGCCGGTGCCGAAGAGCTTTGCCGAGACGATCCGGGGCGAGACGCCGCGTTTGACGATCACGACTTTCTTCAGCTTGCCGTTGAGGTAGGCGCCGAGCTTGGCGCTGATCTCGGGGCCGCTGAAGCGCAGGGTCCAGTCGTGCAGCGGGCAGTAGTAGTCGTAGGGGTCGGGGACGGCGGTCAGGTAGGGGACGGCCGGGCCGAAGAAGACGTTCTGGATGCTCTCGGTGTAGCCGCCCGAGCAGGCGGAGAAGTAGGTGACGACGATCTTGCCGCCGTAGGTGACGACCTCGCCCCGGGTCGAGTCGGTCGCGGCGTTTGTCGTCGCGGTCTCGCTGGAGAGCCCGTCGTAGACCTGGCTGCGGGTGTCGTCGTAGAGGTCGAAGCCGTTGCCACCGACGCCGCCGGTGAGGGCGAATGAACGCGACTCGACCGCCTGGGCGCGCAGCTCCTCGGCCGGCCAGGAGGGCGGCGACTCGTTCGGGATCACGCCCTTGACGTACTGCTCGACCGGCAGCGCGTTGATCACGTTGAGCGAGCCGACGTCGCTTTCGGTCGGCACCACCTCGAGTACGCCGCGGTAGGTGCCGACGTCGGTGATCGCAACCTTGCCTTTGCCGGCGGCACGCAGTTTCTTCCCGCAGTCGGCCATTGGCGCACCGGCGGAGCTGCGCAGCTTCACCCGCGCGCCGCTGCGGTGCGCCTCGTAGCTGCGGGCGGGGTCGAGCGCCAGGCCGCAGGCGCTGGTGGCGCCGCTGAAGCCGATGTCGCCGGGCGAGATGTCGAGCAGGACGCGTACTATCTTCACCCCCTCGATCTGGCTGATCGTGCTGCCCTGGTAGTAGTGGCCGAGGATGAAGCGGTAGTCCTTGCCGTGCAGGGCGTAGCCGTAGGCGCCGTACTGGCTGACCCCGACCCCGTGGCCGAAGCCGTGGCCGCGCACCACCCAGCTGACGCTGGCGGAGGCGCTGGCGGAGAAGGCCAGGAGCCCGACCAGGGCAGCGATCGAGGCGGCGGCGCGGGCGAGCGCTGGGTGTCGGCGGCGGTGGCGGGGCATCTTTGAAGCAACAGCTTCGCCGTCCCGGAGTCGCGGCCTCTTTCCCGCGGTTGCGCCGGGAGAAATGTCCCGCGGAAGCCCCTGCAAAGAGCCCTTTTCCCGAGGACATACCACGTGCGTTTATTGACATACACGAACTCGTATGTTTACATTCGCCTGCGGCTTCGCTTAGGAACGAGATCGGTATGAGCGAGATCGCGATTCACAGCAGCACCACAGGGACATAACCGAGCCTCGAGGAAGCCGCTAAGGGAAGCGGCGGGCAGAGGGGCTCACGGGACAAGGAGAGAGATCTAGATGTTCTCGACGCTACGCAACCGCTTTGGCATCCCCGGAGTCATCTCGGTGATGGCCCTGGTCTTTGCAATGTTCGGCGGCGCTTACGCCGCCTCCAATTCCGGCAAGGCCACGACCTCGGCCAAGGCGAAGAAGGGCCCGCGTGGGCCAAAGGGCGCCACCGGGCCCGCTGGACCTGCAGGACCCGCTGGCCCCCAGGGTCCCAAGGGCGACCAGGGACCTGCTGGTGAAGAAGGAGAACAAGGGCCAAAAGGTGCGCCAGGTGCTCCAGGGCCCAAAGGCGATCCCTGGACCGCGGGCGGCACGCTGCCAACGGGCGCGACCGAGACCGGCACTTGGGGTGGGCTCGTTCCCAAGGAATCGGAAACCACTTTCCCGGTCTCGCTTCCGGTCCCACTCGAAAACGCGCCGGAAGCCGTGTTCGTGAAAACGGCCGGAGAAGAAGTGAGCAAATGCCCCGGGGTGATTGACGGTGTGCCTACGGCCGAAGCCGGCAAGCTCTGCGTCTACGCCGGAATAGGGACGCTAAATGCCACCTTCAACGCCTTCCTCAAGCCCACGGAAATTACTCCTGGGGTGGGGACCACCGGGACGATGGTCTTCCTGACCTGCCCGCCGCCAGCGGTTCCCCCGGCGGAATCGTGCTTCGCCTGGGGCACCTTCGCCGTCAAGGCCCCCTAATTGAAGGCCGGTGAGTCGAGGCCGCTTGGCCGGGAGTCGACGGCCTCGACACATCTGGTCTCCATCAAATCGAAGCGAGGAGCAAGAGTGAATGCGCAGCCCAAAACCCAAAAAAGGACCGTCATCTCATCTCTGTTGATCGGCGGCATCCTTGGTCTGCTTTCGCTTATTCCCCTAGCTCCCTCTGTCCAGGCGAACTGTCCCAACGAAGCGATCCGCGAAACCCAGGTATCCACCTCGCTGCCGAGTGGCACCGTCTCCTACCCCGACTGCATGGCGCTGGAGATGGTCAGCCCGCCGAAGAAGTTCAACCAGGACTCCTTCTTTCCGGCTTTCGGCGCCAGCGGCAACAGTGCCCGCTTCAGCTCAGTGGCGGCGCTTGCCGACACGCCCAAGCACGGTGCCGTCATCGACCCCTACGTCGCGACCCGCACCGCAACGGGTTGGGTATCCCATCCCACCGCGACGCCGCCGCAGTACGCAAGGGGCTCCGGGGGAACGGGATTGCCCTGCCTGTTCAGCCCTGACCTCTCGCGCTGGGCCACGACAGCGATGACTGATACACAGGCGAAGCTGGGCATCACCACCGCCTTCCAAGGGGGCATCGACGGCCACTTCCTACAGCTCAGCCCTACCTTGGCGCCGACTGTATTTGGCACTGTTGGTGTTTTTGCCACCGGAAGCTGTGAGGGCGCCTCAGTTGAGGTCTCACGCTACCTCTTCACGGTTCCCAACGCTGCCTATCTCACCGGAGACCCAAGCCCCCAGGGCGCCGGAAGCCAGAACACCTATGAAGCCTTTCTGGATCAGGACGGATCGCCAGACGTAAGGCTCTTGGCTCGGGATAAAGACGGCAACGTCCACGGTGGTTCCTGCGGCTCGTCGATTGGGTCTAAGGGTGGCTACACCCGCGGTGCCGTCTCCCCGGTGGCATCCCGCATCTACTTCTCCACCCGACCGAGCCAGCCCGAAGGCACTCTCTGTGACCCGGCTTTCGGACTTCGCATCATGCAGCGTCTCGACACACCCGCTGGCCCGCAGATATCCCAGCTGATCGCCTCCGAGTGCGCCCGCGTCTTGCCGCCCTGTGCGGGCACCGATGGCGACGACCGCTACCAAGGCGCCTCTCAAGAAGGGACCCGGGTGCTCTTCACAAGCCCTCGTCAACTCGCTGACTCAGACCTGGACACCACAGAGGATCTCTACCTGCATGATTCCACCCGTCCCGTGGGTGAGCGGCTGACCCAGCTCTCCGCTGGCGACGGCACCGCCCCCACACCCGGCGATGGAGCCGAAGTGCTCGGCGTGGCCGACTTCGGCGGCGATGCCTCGCACACCTACTTCGTCGCCAAAGGCGTCCTCACAACGACCACCAACGAGGCAGGGCAAGCCGCCCAGGCGGGCGAGCCGAACCTCTACCTCCATGAGTACCCCGGCGGGCAGACCCGCTTCATTGCCACGCTGTCCTCAGAGGACGAAGAGATCTGGAGGGTTGCCCCCGGCTCCAACGCCGCCACCGCAGTGCCCCTCCTCGGTCCAAGCCCCGAAGACCAGTCGATTGGCGGCGACGGCCACATCCTCGTCTTCCAGAGCACCGAGCCGCTCTTGGCAGGTGAGGACACCGATGGGGCCCGGCGCGACGACTACCGCTATGACGCCGACAGCGGTGCGCTGCAGCTGATCACCAAGGCGGCGCTCGGCGCCGGCGGCAGCGGGCCCTTCGACGTGGCAGCCGCGAGTGCCAACCCGAGTAGAGAAGCCGGCCCTCAGACGCCCTCCTTCGGCCGCTGGGTCAGCGAGGACGGGGAAACCGTCGTCTTCGAAACCGCCGAGGCGCTCGACCCGGCTGACACCAACGCAACCGAAAACGCCTACATGTGGCGGGAAGGGACGGTGACCGCAATCCCATTTGGCATCTATGGGCCGACGGTCAGCATGGATGGCAGCGAGGTCGGCTTCACCAGCGCCGAGCGGCTCCTGCCCGAAGACGGCGATGGCGCCAAGGACGTCTATCTGCTGCGGGCCAACGGTGGCTTCCCGATCGTGGTGGCGCCAGCGCCCTGCACGGGGGAAGCCTGCCAGGGCGCTGGCACGGCTCCGCTGGCGCCGCCGGCGTACCCCCGGGCAGTGCAAACAGGCAATTTGCCGCAAAAGCCACCCTGCAAGAAGAAGCAGGTACGCCGCCGCGGCAAGTGCGTAGCCAAGCAGGGCAAGAAGTCGCAGCGCAACTCACACAAACGTTCCGCCAAGCAAGGGAGTGGCAAGTGAGCTACCCGAGGCTGTCCACACTGGTCCGAGCGCTGGGCCTTGTACTCTGCGCCGCCGCGATGCTCGCGGCCAGCGCCTCGGCGGCCCCGCAGTGGGGCATCACCTTGACCAGCACGCCAAGCACCCTGTCGCGCGATGACCAGCGGGTCGATTACACGGCGACGGTGCAGAACACGGCTGCGACTGGCGTTGCGGTGGGCGAAGAGCTGACCTGCCTGGGAACGCCTGCGGACGGGAAGAACTGGGCTGGAAATCCCACGCCGACCTTCGAATACCAGTGGCTGCGAAGCGCGCAGGCGATAGCCGGCGCCACCGGGCGCACTTACACCACCACCGGCGCCGACGAAGGTAAGCCGTTGCAGTGTGTGGTCAAAGGCACCAACGACGCCGACGGGCCTGGAGGGACCTACGCACCAAACAGTTCCTCGTTCTCTTCGGCACCGGTGACGGTGGCACCGCTGCCGCCAGTCCCGTTGAGTGGGAAAGCCGAAGCACGTCTCATAGGTGGTGAAGCTGTGCTTCCCACCGGCACCGCCACCACGACGGCTGGGTCCAACGTCCTCACCGATGTCGTCAGCGTCGAAGGAACCGGCGTCCTGACTGCGGGCTCGACCATAGTCGAAGAGGTGAGCGCCAGCCACGGTGAATTTGCCAGCGGCCAGATTGTCGTTGGCCCAGGTATCCCAGCCGAAGACGAAGTCTTCCAAGTATTGAATGGCAACAGGCTCGAACTCCGGGAACCCGCGACTGGATCTGGCCTTGTGTCTCTAGCTGCGGGGCCATTCCCTTTTCAGGCGGGGCAGGAGATCAGCGGCTCCGGCATTCCGCCCGGCACCAAAATTGTTGCAACGAGTGGTCCGAGCCAGAGTCTGTCTGGACGTAAAATCGCTCTATCCAACCCAGCAACTGCGACCGCCGCAGGGGTTGCAATCTCGGCCACCAGCGAGCTGGCTTGTGAGGCTCCCAAAGACTGGAGCGGCACGGGCATCACCTGGACCTACCAGTGGCTGCGAAACAGCGAGTCGGTCCCCGGCGCCACCAGCGATGCTTACCCGGTAACACCCGCCGACACCGAACCGCCATCGGTCCTGCAGTGCGAGACGATCGCCAAGGACGCTGCGGGCAACGAAGCGATCGCGATCTCTGGGATCAGGCAAACCCTTCCGCGGCCGCCGCGGCCATATGTTTCCCCTGCGGGACCCTTCCCGGTCATCGCCACGCCC
Organism: uncultured Solirubrobacterales bacterium; assembly: GCA_963701265.1. Lineage (GTDB taxonomy): Bacteria > Actinomycetota > Thermoleophilia > Solirubrobacterales > 70-9 > VRUE01. The sequence goes on along the minus strand of OY969581.1, from coordinate 167,384 downwards.
AGCTTCAGCTCCGGGCAGGCAACGGTCGAAGTCGAGCTGCCCAGCGGCTCGGAAACGCTCCCCTTTGAAGTGCTGGGAAATGGATGGTCGTGCACGTCTCAGCTGCCTTCCGGCGCCAGCCACGCAAAGGTGACCTGCACCCGGGAGGACATGCTGGCGCCGGGGGACTCCTACCCGCCGATCAAAGTCGTCACCTACCTCGGCGCCGATGCCCCCGACCTCGGCATCGCCACCGCGACCGTCTCCGGCGGGGGATCGCCGCCGGCAAGCGCGGAAGCGACCTTTACCCGCACCGAGGCCTCGGGCTTCGGCATCCTCCCCGGCAGCTTTGAAGCGGGGGTCTTCGATGAAGCCGGCGCCCCCTATACGAAGGCGGGCGGGCACCCCTATCGTGGTTTCTCGACCTTCGGCTTCAACGTCCACCGGGGTGCGGACGAGGGCATCGGCGGCGGCGCAGGGGTCCACCCGACCGACCGGGTCAAGGACATTGTCGTCGACCTACCGCGCGGCTTTCAGGGCAACGCCCTGGCGACGCCGCAGCTGTGCCCGACGATCGAAGACGTGATCCTCGCGACCTGCCCGTCGCAGAGCTCGGTAGGTGGGATCGATGTCTATGCCGAAAACGCCAGCGCACTGAACCACAGCCCATACCCGGCGAGCCCGCTATTTCCCGACTTGCCGATCTACTCGGTCGAACCGGAATTCGGCCAGCCCGCTCAGTTCGCCTTCTCGGTGCCCTTGGGGGTAAGCGGGGTCCCCTATACCTTCGTGCCCGAGTTGCGACCCGAGGAAGGCTATGCGATCAGCTTCCGCACGGCACCAATCCTGACCCTGCCGCCCCTCTTTGGCAGCAGCGTCGATCTCTGCGACTTCGGCGCCAAACTAAGCGGTACTGGCTCAGCCACCACATTCAAAACCTGCCGCAAAGCGAGCGAACCCGGTGCCTATCCCAACCCGCTGATCACCAACCCGACCCGCTGCACCGGCCCGCCGCCGAGCACCGCCCTGCGGGTCAACTCCTGGGAGCACCCGGCCGAAGTCAAGACCTATGACTTTACCAACGAGGCGATCACCGATTGCGACCAGGTTCTCTTCGAACCGCAATCCACGCTGGTGCCGACCTCGCGCCAGGCCGACTCACCGACCGGGCTGGAAGTGGAGATCACGATGCCGACCGACGGCCTCTTGGACCCCAATGGCGTCGGCCAGGCAAACCTCGACACCGCAACGGTCACCTTCCCCAAGGGGATGTCGATCAACCCCGCCGCAGCGGACGGTCTGGGTGCCTGCACCCCGGCCCAGATCCAGCTGAAGACCAACGCTGAGGCCCAGTGCCCGGAGTCTTCGCGGATCGGCGAGATCGAAATCGAGACGCCGATCATCCGCAAAACGCTGACCGGCTCGATCTACGTCGCCAAGCAAAACGACAACCCCTTCAACGCCGCACTCGGTATCTACCTGGTCTTCTCCTCTGCGCGCGACGGGGTGACGATCAAGGTCGCCGGCAAGCTCACCCCCGACCCGGTGACGGGACAGCTGGTCTCGACCTTCACCGAAAACGTCGAAGCGCCCTTCTCGCGGATCGCGATGAAATTCAACTCCGGTCCCAGGGCGCCGCTGATCAACCCGCCCAAGTGCGGCTCCTATGCGATCCACGTCGAGTTTTCACCCTGGTCGGCGGTCAACCCGGCCAACCCGACCCCGGATGAGATCGTCTCCCAGGACTCCCGCTACAAAGTCACCCAGGGGCCCGGGGGAGGGGCCTGCCCTGGGGGGGAGCTGGCGCCGGCACTCGAGTCCGGTCTGAGCGACCCCACCGCGGGAATAAAGAGTCCCTTTGGCCTCACCCTCTCCCGCGAGGACGGCTCCGCCCGCCTGACGGGACTGGAGGTCACCACCCCCAAGGGCCTGACCGCCTACCTCAAGGGCATCCCCTACTGCCCCGACGCGGTCCTGGCGGGGATCTCAAGCGCCGAAGAAACCGGCCGCGCAGAGCTCAACAACCCCGCCTGCCCGGCGGCCAGCCAGGTCGGCACGGTCCTGGCCGGAGCGGGAGGGGGGCCCAGCCCCTTCCAGACCCCAGGCAGGGTCTACCTGGCCGGCCCTTATAAGGGAGCGCCGGTCTCCTTGGCCGTCGTTACCCCCGCGGTCGCCGGTCCCTTTGACCTCGGCAACGTAGTGATCAGAAACGCGCTGCGGGTAGATCCCGAGTCCGCCCAGGTGACCGCGGTCTCTGACCCGATCCCAACGATCCTGCACGGCATCCTGCTCGACCTGCGCCAGGTCCGCCTGGCCCTGGACCGCCCCAACTTCACCGCCGCGCCGACCAACTGCGAACCGATGACGGTAGGTGCAAAGGTGAATGGGGAAGGGGGAGCGGTCGCAAATCTCTCCAACGGCTTCCAGGTCGGCGGCTGCAAAGCGCTCGGCTTCAAGCCCAAGCTCTCCTTCCGCCTCTTTGGCGGCACCCAGCGGGGATCGCACCCGAGGCTGCGGGCGACGCTGCGGGCCCGCCCCGGCGATGCCAACATCGCCAAGGCCTCAGTCGCACTGCCTCACTCCGAGTTCCTCGACCAGGCCCACATCAGAACGGTCTGCACCAGGGTCCAGTTCGCAGCAGATGCCTGCCCGGCAGGCTCGGTCTACGGCGAAGCCGAAGCGACCTCGCCCCTGGTCGATTACACCCTCAAAGGCCCGGTCTACCTAAGGAGCTCCAACAACCAGCTGCCCGACATGGTGGTTGCCCTCAGGGGCCCCGCCTCCCAGCCGATCGAGATCGACCTCGTCGGCCGCATCGACTCCGTCAACGGAGGGATCAGGAGCACCTTCGAGGCCGTCCCCGACCAACCGGTCTCCTCCTTCACCTTGAACATGCGCGGCGGCAAGAAGGGGCTCCTGGTCAACAGCCGCAACCTCTGCAACTCGGTGAACAAGGTCACCGCCAGCTTCACCGCACAAAGCGGCAAGTCGCTCGCCCTGCGGCCCAAGCTCCAGAACTCCTGCAAGAAGGCCGCTCACAAGGGCAAGAAGAAGAGCAAGGGCGCCAAGGAGCGCCGCAGCCCCCGTTGATGAACGCCAAAACCCGTCTCACCGCCGCCGCGACCCTCGGGATCGCGGCGGCGGTGCTCCTTCACTCCCTCGCCCTCGCCGAGGTCTCCCAAAAGAGTGGCGTGCGGGTCAAGGTCACCGGCTCGATCAGCCCGACCAAGCTGCCGCGCAAGGGAGCTGCCCCGGTCGCCGTCTCGGTTGCCGGGCACATCACCCCGACCAGGCCCGGCGCCCTGCCCCAGCTGGCATCGATCGCGATCGCGATCAACTCCAACGGCCAAATCCACCCTACGGCGGTGCCGGTGTGCCGCCTCGGCCACATCGACCCCTCGACCACCGCCGAGGCGCTGGCGGCCTGCCGCCCCTCGCTGATCGGCGAAGGCCGCTTCTCGGCCAAGGTCAAGATCTCCGACCAATCGCCCTTCCCCTCCGCGGGCAAGGTCTTGGCCTTCAACGGCAAGCTTGGGGGAAAGCCGGCGCTTTTTGCCCACATCTACGGCACCAAGCCGGTCCCCACCTCCTACGTGCTCTCCTTCTTGGTCGAGAAGGCCAAGGGCACCTTCGGCACAGTGCTGAGAGCGGCCCTGCCCCAGGTGACAGGGGAATGGGGCTACGTCACCGGGGTCAGCCTCGATCTCGATCGCACCTATCTCTCCGCCGGCTGCCCCGCCCCCGCGGGGTTCTCGACGGTCGGCTTCCCGCTGATGCGAACCAGCTTCGGCTTCGAGGGCGGCCCGGCCCTGACCACCACCCTCAACAGGAGCTGTGAGGCCAGATGATCCGCAAGCACCTCACCTACGCCAATGTGACCGCCACCCTGGCGCTCTTCATCGCCTTGGGCATGGGATCTGCCTACGCTGCCCAGCAGCTCGCTCCCAAGTCAGTTGGCGCCAAGCAGCTGCGCCCCGGAGCGGTCACCGCTGACAAGCTCAGAAAGAAGTCGGTGACCGCCCCGAAGATCGAAAGCCTGGCGATCAAGCAGGGCAAGATCGCTTCGGGCGCCGTCACCGCGGAGAAGATCGCCGATGGGGCAATCACCAGCGCCAAGATCCAAGGCAACGCGGTCACCCCCGAGAAGGTCCCCAACAATTCGCTCACCGGGGAGAAGGTCGACGAGGCCACCCTGGGCCGGGTGCCCTCCGCTGACACGGCCAACTTCGCCACCACGGCTGAAACCTCAAACCCCGAGGCCTTTGCCAAGGTGGATGCCCTTGGCACGGTCTTCCCAGCCTCCTCAAAGGGCATCGGCACCGCCGACGTCAAACAGGGCAAAGAACCGGGGATCTACTGCATCAACGTTCCCGGGTTCGTCCCGCGGGGAGCGCAGGTGACTCCCGAATACGCACTCAACTCCCAAGTCAGCGCCTTCGTCAAGTTCGGCGGCACAGCTTCCTGCCCCTACCCCCAGGTCGAGGTGCAGACCTACAACGCCGGCAGTCGCCAGCAGCACCCCTTCTATTTCATGGCTTATCGATAGGACGATCTCGGCCCGGCCTAACGGTCAGCTAGCGCTCGGGGTCGATGTCTGCCGAGCGCTAGGCTGGCCTCAAGCTCAGAGGAGGTCGGAATGGCAACGCAGACGGTGGACGCGGTCGATCACAAGCTGCTCGCTGCGGGCGAGTGGGTTGAGAGCGGCGAGTGGGGCGAGGTCAAGAGCCCCTACGACGGCTCTCCCGTGGGGCGGGTGGCGCTTGGTGACCAGGCGACGGTCGAGCGGGCAGTTGCCGCGGCTCATGAGGCCTTTCTCTCCACCGATTTTCCCCAGCATGAGCGGGCGGCGACGCTCGACCGCGCCGCTGCGCTGGTCGGCGAGCGGGTCGAGGACCTGGCGCTGACGATCGCCGCCGAGGCGGGCAAGCCGATCAAGACCGCCACGGTCGAGGCGCAGCGCTGCGTCGACACCCTCACCTTCTCCGCCACCGAGGCGCGCAAGCTGACCGGCGGCACGGTGCCGATGGAGGCCTCCTCCGCTGGGATCGGCAAGCTCGGGGTAATGCTGCGCGTGCCCTACGGGGTCGTCGGCGCGATCAGCCCCTTCAACTTTCCGCTCAACCTGGTCGCGCACAAGCTCGGGCCGGCGATTGCCGCCGGCAACGCGATCGTGCTCAAGCCGGCCGGCCAGACGCCGATCTCGGCGCTGAAGCTGGCGGCGATCCTCGGCGAGGCCGGGCTCCCCGACGGCTGGCTCAGCGTCATCCCCGGCCCCGGCTCGAAGGTCGGCAACGCGATCGTCGAGCACGAGCTGACCAAGGCGATCACCTTCACCGGCTCGGCCGGGGTGGGCTGGGACATCCGCAGCCGCGTTCCCCACAAGAAGGTCAACCTCGAGCTCGGCTCCAACGCGCCGCTGATCGTCCACTCCGACGGCGACTGGGAGGCGGCCGCGGACAAGGCTCAGATCCACGCTTTCTCCCATGCCGGCCAGAGCTGCATCTCGATCCAGCGCATCCTCGTCCAGGAGGAGATCGCCGAGGCCTTCACCGAGCGCCTCGTCGCCAACGTCGAGAAGCTCACGGTCGGCGATCCGCTCGACTCCGAGACCGACGTCGGCCCGTTGATCACCCCCGACGACCGCGACCGGGTCAGGCAGTGGATTGACGAGGCGGTTGCCGCCGGAGCGACGCTTCTGGCCGGTGGCGAGCTGGTCGACGAGGGCCGCTGCCTCGCCCCGACCCTGCTCGGCTCGCCATCCCGCGAGGCCAAGGTCTGGTGCGAGGAGATCTTCGGGCCGGTCGCCACGGTCGACACCTACGGCGAGTTCGGCGAGGCCCTGGAGCTGGCCAACGACTCCAAGTTCGGCCTCCAGGCCGGCGTCTTCACCCGCGACATCGCCCGCGGCCTCGAGGCCGCTAACGCGCTTGAGTTCGGCGGCGTGCTGATCAACGAGGTGCCGACCTTCCGCGCTGACCAGATGCCCTACGGCGGGGTCAAGGACTCCGGCAACACCCGCGAGGGCCCCGCCTTCGCCGTGCAGGAGCTGACCGAGGAGCGCTTCATCACCCTGCAATAGCTCAGGTAGTTCCGTAGTAAAAATTGGGTACCCTCTCTCCAGGTCCATCGAGCGAAGGGGAGAGAACGGATGAAGCTGCGAGGAGTATCGACCCGGATCGGCATCGTGTTTGCGGTCCTGGCTATGGCGCTGACGATGGCGGCCACTGGCTCGGCCGCGGTCTCCGACACCGAAGGGCAGAGCACGCTCGAACAGCGGGTCGTCCCGACCGGTGCCGGTGCCTTCCGCTTCCTCCAGCTCGGCGAAGGCGAGCCCTACACGCTGCGCCAGGAACTGGCCACCGCCGGCGCCAACCGCGCCGAAACGCGCACCTCGCTCGCCTACTTCGGCCAGCTCTCCGACTTCCAGCTCGCCGACGAGGAGTCGCCGGCGCGGCTCGAGGTCATCGACCCGCTCTCGACCCCGCTCAACCTCCCCTTCGGCGCCGCCTGGCGGCCCTGGGAGGCGCTCGAGCCCCAGATCGACGACGCGATGATCCGCCAGATGGACCAGTTCACCGCGGCCGCCCCGGTCGCCGACGGCAGCGGCGCCCACCGGCCGATGGACTTCACGATCGACACCGGCGACTCCGCCGACAGCCAGCAGCTGAACGAGACCGAATGGGTGCGGACCCTGCTCGAGGGCGGCCCGCTCAACCCCAACAGCGGCGTCGACAAGAGCAAATACTCGAACCTGCTCTGCCCGAACCTCTTCGTTCCCGGCGCCGCCGAGGCCGCCCGCTACACCGGCGTGCAGGACTACAACGACTACTTCGAGGGCACCTTCCCGGAGTTCTACGACCCCAACAGCCCGGCCGGCCCGCACGCCGCCTGGCCCAAATACCCGGGCCTGATGGACCAAGCCCAGAAATCCTTCACTGCGGCCGGGCTCGACGTTCCCTCCTACGTCGCCTTCGGCAACCACGACGCGCTGGTCCAGGGCAACGCGGCGGCCAACGCCGCCTTCGAGGCGGTCGCCACCGGCTGCCTGAAGCCAATCGGCCCGGTCTCCAACCCCGAAAACGCGGCGGCCCTGCTGACCTCGCTGCTCAATCCGACGAACCTCCTCAGCACCCTGCTGACCAAACCCCAGAACCTGATCTTCGTCCCGGGTGACCCGAAGCGGCGCTTCGTCTCAAAGAAGCAGTACAAGGACGTCTTCAAGGCCGGCAGCCAGGCCGACGGCCATGGCTTCGACCTGATCGACCCGGCGCAGGAATCGGCCTCCAAAGGCGCCGCCGGCTACTACGCCTGGAGCCCGACACCGGGGATGCGCTTCATCGCCGTCGACACGGTCGCCGAGGCGGGCACGATCGTCACCCCGACCGGCAACACCACTGCCGACGGCAACATCGACGACCCCCAGTTCAAATGGCTGCGCGGTCAGCTCGAAGCGGCGACCGCGGCCGACGAACTCGTCGTGCTCTTCAGCCACCACGCGCCGGAGAGCCTCACCGCCGACGCCGTCGACGAGCTGGCGCCGCCCTGCCTGCTCAACGACGCGCACGGGCACGACGTCAACCCCGGCTGCGACCTCGACCCGCGCAGCTCGTCGCCGATCCACCTCGAGGCCGACGCGGTCAAACTGCTGCACGAATTCCCCAACGCGATCGCCTGGGTCGCCGGCCACTCGCACGACAACCTGGTCAACGCCTTCCCCAACCCGAGCGGCCCCGGCGGCTTCTGGAGCATCCGGGTCGCCGCCGAGGCCGACTGGCCGCAGCAGAGCCGCCTGCTCGAGGTCTTCGACAACCACGACGGCACGCTCTCGATCTTCGGCACGATCCTCGACCACGTCGGCCAGGCGGCAGCACCCGTTGCCGGAACCTCGGCGACGGGCATGGACCTCAACGACCTGGCCTCGGTCGGCAGGACGATGAGCTTCAACGACTTGCAGTCCGGCGCCCCGCTGGGCGAAGGCGAAGCCAAAGACCGCAACGTCGAGCTGCTGCTCGAAGACCCGCGCTGAGTTGAGCCGCATCCGACATTGACCACACTGGGGTGGGGTCAATGTCGGATGCGCGTTAACTACTCGTGCGGTCTAGCCATCCGCCGGTGGTCGAGTGCCTCCTCGAGGACGGAGGGCTCGACTCCTTGCTCGAGCGCGACCTCGCGCAGCGAGCGGCCTGACTCGGCCGCGGTCTTGACGATGTCGGCGGCGCGGTCGTAGCCGATGTGGGGGTTGAGCGCGGTGGCCGTGGCCAGCGTCGCCTCGGCGTGGCGCGTCGTCATCTCCTCGTTGGCCTCGAGCCCGGTGACGCACTTCTCGTCGAGCAGGCGCGAGGCGGAGGCGAGCAGCTTGATCGAGTCGAGCAGGTTGCGGGCGATCAGCGGCACCCGCACGTTGAGCTCGAACTGGCCCTGACTGCCGGCGACGGTGATCGCGGCGTCGTTGCCGATCACCTGGGCGGCGACCTGGATCACGACCTCGGGGATCACCGGGTTGACCTTGCCGGGCATGATCGAGGAGCCCTTCTGCAGCTCCGGCAGGCGCAGCTCGGCGAGCCCGGCGCGCGGGCCGGAGCCCATCAGCGCCAAGTCGTTGGCGATCTTGTTGAGCGAGACGGCGTAGACCTTGAGGGCGCCGGAGAGCTCGACCAGCGAGTCGCGGTTGCCCTGCGCCTCGAAGCGGTCGAGCGGCTCGGAGATGTCGAGGCCGGTTTCGACCGCGAGCCGCTCGCGCACCTTGGCGGCGAACTCGGGGTGGGTGTTGAGCCCGGTGCCGGTGGCGGTGCCGCCGAGCGGGATCTGGCCGACCCGCCGCAGAGTCGCCTCGACCCGCTGGATGCCGAGCCGCACCTGCGCCGCGTAGCCGCCGAACTCCTGGCCGAGGGTGACCGGCACCGCGTCCATCAGGTGGGTGCGACCGGCCTTGACCACGTCGGCGAACTTCTCCGCCTTGGCCTCGAGCGAGGTCTCCAGGGAGCCCATCGCCGGCAGCAGGTCGTGCGTCACCTCGCCCAGCGCCGCCAGGTGGACGGCGGAGGGGAAGACGTCGTTGGAGGACTGGCCCATGTTGACGTGGTCATTGGGGTGGGCCCCGTCGCCGGCGAGGTTGGCGAGCACCTCGTTGGCGTTCATGTTGGAGGAGGTGCCGGAGCCGGTTTGGAAGACGTCGACCGGGAACTGGTCGTCGTGTTCGCCCGCCGCGACCGCGTCGCCGGCGGCGGCGATCCGTTCCGCTACGGCCTGGTCGAGCACGCCGAGCTCGCCGTTGACCAGCGCCGCCGCGGCCTTGAGCCGGCCCAGCCAGCGGACGACGGGAACGGGAACGGGCTCGCCGGAAACCGGGAAGTTGTCGACGGCCTTGGTGGTCTCGCCACCCCAGAGCTGCTCAGTCAAGGTCTGTGCCTCCATCGAAGTCGTGGTCACTTCAGCGTATTGAGCCGGCAGCCCGGTCTGCATCCCAGTCGAGCAGCTTGGCCCTGGCGGTGAGCCCGAGCAGGGCCTGTGCCGTGGTCCAGGCCGGAGTTGGCGAGCTGCCCCGGCGGTAGTCGATCGAGCCGTCGCGGCGGGCAAGCGCAACCAGGTAATCGAGTGGGCCGCGACCGGATCCGGCCAGCGCCCGCCGCGGCCCGACCCCGGCGACCCGCAGCGCGATCGTCCCCAGCCCGGTGCTCTGGGTGTTGGACTCGCCACCGGGCAGCGCCGGGAAGCCGCCGTCGGCAGCTTGGGCTGAGCGGACGAAGGCGGCCGCCCGCGAGACCGCCGCGCCCCGTCCCCGCAGCGCCAGCGCCCAGCTGACCAGGCCCGTGGTGTCGACGTCGGCCACCACGCCAGGCCGGTAGCCGAAGCCACCGCTGGGAGCCTGGGCGGCGGCCAGCCACGCCGCAGCGCGAGTCGCAGCGTGGGGGCGAGTCTGGTCGAGGGCGAGCACGGCGAGGGCGGTCGTGTTGACGTCGCCGCCGAAGGAGCCGTCGGCGTTCTGGGATGCGAGCCGCCGCTGGCCGACCAGCGCCGCCGCGGCCGCGGCGGGGTCACCCTCGCCGTGCAAGGACAAGGCGAGCCGCGCCCAGGCTTCGCCGCGCTGGCGGCGCAGGAAGCGGACAGCGGCGGCAACGACGCTGCGCAGTTTTCGCGGCCGCGTTCCGGCCGCGGTCGTTTTGCCGCTTGAACCTGGCCCGGCCCCCGGTGCCTTTGGGCTATCCGGCGCCGAGCCCGGCGAGTTCGCTTCGTAGAGGGGCCCGTAGAAGAAGTGCACCGAGTCACCGTCTACGAGCTGCCGCAGGCAGCCACCGGACGAGAAGCCGCCGTTGACGGTCAGCGACCAGTAGCGGTCCGGCGCGGCCGAGGCGTAGGCGCCGATGCTGTCGATGAAGAAGTCACGAAAGCTGGGGTTCCAGTTACCGCGCCAGGGAATGCCGGCGCCGCGCAGCGCATCGTCGAGCGCGCCGGTCGCTGTTGCCGCCGGGGCCGAGCCGGGCGAGCCGGGCGGGCCGGAGCAGGAGTGGGCCCCGCTGCCGTCGCTGCCGTCGACGGCGTGCGGCTCGGTGCTGACCGAGCCTTCGAAGAGTGGAGCCGGCGCGCCGGCGGCAGTGACGCTGAGCGCCACCACCGCGGCGCCGGCGGGTGCGGCAAGCGTCACCACGGCCGCGCAGGCGACCGTGGTGACGAGAGCTGCTGTTGCCGCGATCCTCACCCGGCGACGATCCTCCGGGCGTGGGTGAGGCGGACGGAGCCGTCCTCGGACCGGGTGGCCGCGGTGAGGCGCAGCCGCAGCCGCGCCCGTGCCGCCAGCGCCGTGGTCAGCGCGTCGCCGCCGCTGACCGCGACCGACCGCGCCGCGCCCGAGTCGACCGCGAAGCCGGCGCTGCCGAGCGTGCGCAGGCCATCGCCCTGCCGGTACTGGACCGTCAGCGTGCCGCGACAGCCACCGGCGCCGTTGCCCCGCGGGCAGCGCAGGCGGATGGCGACGCCGTCGCCTTGCAGGTGGGCCTTGCCGCGTACGGAGACGCGCGGCCCGCGCTCCCGGTGCTTCTTTGTCTTCTTCAGCGCCGGCACCTCGACCTTCGGCGCCGGGTCCGGATTCGCGACCTTCGACGCGAACTGGAGGAAGACGAGATCGCCGAGCCCGACCGTTTCGCTGGCCTCGCTCTGCGGCGCACCACCGTCAAGGTTGGCCCGCCACTCGTAGTCGCTCGTCTGAGCCACACCGTTGAGCGACTCGATGTGCACGCCGGCAGCATCGGCACCGGCGTCGAAGCCACCCACGCATCCGGCCGGGCTGGACGATCCCTGCGCCTCGACGAGCACCTGCTCGAGGTCGGCGCCGGTCGCGACATCGACCCTGCACATGCGCACGTCACCCGAGCCCGGCCCGTGGTCGATCACCAGGGTGATCGGCACGGTCGTGCCGGGGGCAACCGGCGCCACCGACCGCACCGCCGGATTGGCCGCGTCGAATCGCGCCGGAGCAGCAGCCGAGAAGGCGACCCCTCCCAGCGGCCGCACCGAGCTGTAGGTCTCGAAAGCGCCGCCTCCGTACTCATCGGTCCAGTCGAAGTGACCGTCGGGCCGCTGCATGGAGACCAGGTAATCGAGCGGCGTCTTGCCCTGGGCGGTGGTCCACTCGGGGCCCTGGGGGTCGATTCCGCACTGGATCAGCCCGCTGGTCACCCACCCGGTGGTGTCGGTGTTGAGGCCGATCCCGAACGACTCCGGCGGGTTGATGAAGCCACCCGTCGCCGGATCCTGCAGCGAGTGCAGCGAGGCGAAGGCCTGCTGCAGGTCGGGGTCGCTGGGCGCGACGCCGGCGGCGCAGAAGGCCGCTACCACCGAGCCGGTCATGTCGGTGTCGGAGGGAGCGCTCAGCGAGGTGTTCCAGGTCCAGCCACCGTCGGTGTGTTGCTGCGGGCGCAGGTAGTCGACGATCTCGCGCAGGATCGGCTGCGGGGCGCCGGCCTGGTGCAGTGCCAGCACGCCGAAGATGTCGTCGTTGAGCAGGCCCGTTTCACCGATCTGGGCGCCGTCGAACAGCTCGGCGATGCGGGCGACGAGATTGCTGGTCGTCGTGTCCGCGGTCGAGGTCGAGAGGCGCGAGGGCTGGAGCCCACCGGCGACGCCGGCGAGGATCCCGCGCTCCGCATCGGTGCCGGCTCCACCCGGCCCGATCGATTGCCATTCGTCCAGGTAGAAGTCCTGGGCGCTGGGGTCGGCCAGCGAGGTGCTGACGTCGGCGGCGTTGATTCCGGCCGCGGCGAGGGCGGTCATGCCCCAGTCGCTGCCGATGCTGCCGCTCTCTTCCTGGTTGGCCTGGAACCAGTTGGCGCCGCGGTCGGCGGCGTGCTCGGCCTGGGCCGGCGTTACGTACGCGTCGGCGCTCACGGTCCACGAAACCAGGACCGCGAGGGCGAGGCCCAGCGCAGCCAGTGCGCGCAGGGACCATCGGGGGGAAATGCTCTGTGGCGTGTTCATCGCCATCTCCTTTTTCAAGGGCGGCGACGCACGCGCACAACCGTGTCGAGTGAGCCGGCCGCCTAGTCGCGAGGCGAACCTCATTACGACTCTCGGCCGGATATTCGGGCTCGGGATCGTCCTCCTGACCACCCTTCCCGGACCTTTTTGTCGGCCCAGTGGGACTACCGGTCAGTCGTCACCCATACCGCTGCGCGTCAGCCCCGGATTCGCACCGGAGTTCCCCGCGCCGTGAGTCGGCGCCACCCTAACACGGGGGTGCTGAGCGGGAACCGGAGCCGGTGTGCGAGTGCTCAGCCGCCCGCTTCGCCGGCGTCAAAGCCCTGGCGGTAGGTGCGCAGGAAGACGGGGGAGAGCGGCTGGTTGTCGGGGCTGTAGCGGGCTGCGGCGGAGAGTCGCCGGATCAGATCGCTGTGGATGCCCGCGGTGCTCTCGGCACCGCGCTCGGCGGCGCCGAGCAGGTAGCCGAGCTGCAGGTTGGCCTCTCCTCCCGGCTCGGCCCGCGCCTCCGCGTTGAGCTTCGTCGCCACCGCCAACATCGTCGTGCCGACCGTGGCCAGGTCGCCCGCCTTCTGGTTCTCGGCGAGGCAGTCGCTGATCGGCGTCTCCCCGTCGAGGGTCACCGCTCCGGGCGCAGCACCGAGGGCGCGCAAGTAGGTGCCGCTCCCTTCGAGGCAGGCAACCGGCGTCTTGTCATCCGGCTGTCCGCAGCCGGCGACGAGAAGGACTGCGCAAACCGCGAGGGGGATGAGAGCCGGCGAACGCATCGGCGGGCAATCCTACGAGGTGCAACGTTTTATCTCCCTACTGGGACCACAACGCGTTTCACTTGGGATTGCGTCAGTCGCCGCGGGGCGAGACGCCGCCCGAGTGGATCGTGCCGAAGCCGCCGGGAGGACCGGTGGGGAGTTTCTGCGGCGGCGATTTGGGACGGGGCTTGCGACCGGTAGCCGGGCCGGTGGGGAAGACTTCGACCCATTCGGCGAGCTGGAACTGCGCCACCGGCGAGTGCTGCCAGGAGATGTGGAGGTGGTTGCCGCAGCCGTGGCCAGCGTCGCCGTCGTAGCCGACCCAGCGGAAGGGTGGCGCCGGCTGGTTCTGCAGCGGCTCGGCCCATTCGGCGAGGCTGGTGATGGCGGTCCAGTTGGCATCGCATTTGCTGCTCGGGGTGAGCGGCACGATGTCGACGGCGAGGCCGTTGTAGTGGTCGGAGTTGCGCACGTGGCACTGGTTGCAGCCGACGTGTTCGCCGCTGGGCAGCGGTCCGGAGTAGCCGTCGGTGACGTAGATCGGGTAGCGGGCGGCGATCCAGCGCAGGTCCGCGACGATGCGCTTGTCGACCATGTCGCCTTCTTCATGGGGGACCGAGGCCGGCAGCGGCACGATTTCTCCCGTCGCGTAGGCCAGCCTGGTCGAGGTCGGCCCCGCGTTGGCGGAGGCGGCGACGAGCAGGCAGAGCGCCAGCACCGCGGCTATCGCGAGCAGGGCCCGGCCGGTTTTCTCAGCGAGCGTTGCCATGGTCTCTCTAATCGGCCCCGCAAGGGACTCACTTGAGAACAGCAACTCACCGGTAGGGTTCCGCTCGGTATGCCAACGGTTCGCGAGGCCAGTTTCGATCTCTTCCGGGAGTTGGGGATGACGACGATGTTCGGCAACCCCGGCTCGACCGAGCTGCCGATGCTGGCTGACTTCCCCTCCGACTTCCGCTACGTGCTGGGCTTGCAGGAGGCGGTCGTGGTCGGCATGGCCGACGGCTACGCCCAGGCCAGCGGCAGCACGACGATGGCCAACCTGCACACCGCGCCCGGCGTCGGCAACGCGATGGGGGCGATCTTCAACGCCCAGGCCAACCACTCGCCGCTGCTGATCACGGCCGGCCAGCAGGCGCGGGCGCAGATCACCCTGCAGGCCAACCTGACCAACCGCGACGCGATCCGCATGCCCCACCCCCTGGTCAAGTGGGCCTTCGAGCCGGCCCGGGCCGAGGACGTGCCGCTCGCCCTCGCCCACGGCGCCCACCTCGCCGGCCTGCCGCCCAAGGGCCCGACCTTCGTCTCGCTGCCGATGGACGACTGGTACGCCGAGGTCGACCCGGCCGACGCGCGCGAGGCGATCACCCGCAAGGTCAGCGGCCGCGCCGCCGCCGATCCCGCCGCGGTCCGCGCCCTTGCCGACCGCCTCGAGGCCGCCACCAACCCGGTGATGGTCGCCGGCCCCGACATCGACGCCTCCGGCGCCTGGGATGACGCGATTGCTCTGGCCGAGCGCCAGCACCTGCCGGTCTGGGCGACTCCCGCTCCCGGCGGCGGACGCATCGGCTTCCCCGAGAACCACGCCAACTACCGCGGCGTGCTGCCACCGGCGATCGGCCCGGTGGCGCAGACGCTCGAGGGCCACGACCTGATCCTCGTCGTCGGCAGCTCGGTCTTCCCCTACTACCCCTACATCCCCGGCCCGCTGCTGCCGGAGGGGGCGAAGCTGGTCGCGATCACAAGCGACCCCGACGAGGCCGCGCGGGCGCCGATGGGCGACGCGCTCGTCGCCGACGTCAAGCTGACCGTGCAAGCGCTGCTCGCCGAGGTGCCCGAGTCGAGCCGGCCCGCGCCCGAGCCCAACCAGGGCCCGCAGGAAATCCCGCCCACGGATCCGCTCAACCCCTCGACCGTGCACACGGCTCTCGGTGAGGTCTTCCCCGAGGACGGCATCGTCGTGCTCGAGTCGCCCTCCAGCACCCTCGCCCTGCGCAACCAGCTGCGCCTCTCGCGTCCCGGCAGCTACTACTTCGCCGCCGGTGGCGGCCTTGGCTTCGGCCTCGCCGCCTCGCTCGGCGTGCAGCTGGCCCAGCCCGACCGCCCGGTCGTCTGCGTGATCGGCGAGGGCTCGGTCCAGTACGCGGTCAGCGCCTTCTGGAGCGCCGTCGCCTACAAGGTGCCGGTCACCTTCCTGGTCGTGCGCAACGAGGAGTACGCGATCCTCAAGTGGTTCGCCGAAGTCGAGCAGGTTGCCGGCGCGCCCGGCCTCGACCTGCCCAAGCTCGACGTCGCCGCGGTGGCCGAGGGCTATGGCGTCAACGCGACCCGGGTCAAGGACCGCGACGAAGTGCGGGGCGCCTTGGAGAAGGCCTTTGCCTCCTCGCAGCCCGAGCTGGTCGAAGTCCCGGTTACGCCGGGAATGTCCCTCTTCTAGGCTGGACTGACCATGGCGCTGCTGGAGAGGAAGCTGGCGCCGCCCCCCTCGGAGCCGGCGCCCGACCGCGCCCCCGACAGCCTTGCCGGCGGGGTCGCCCAGCCGCTGCGCGGCGAACTCGAACAGCTGCTCGGCGCCGACCGCGTGCTCGCCCGGGCCAGCGACATCGTCCGCTACGCCTCCGACGCCAGCCCCTACCGGCTGCTGCCGCGGGCGGTGGTGATGGCCCACGATGCCGAGGACGTCGCCAAGGTCCTCGCCTTCGGCAAGCGCAGCGGCATCCCGGTCACCTTCCGCGCCGGCGGCTCCAGCCTCAACGGCCAGGGCCAAAGCGACGGCATCCTCGTCGATGTGCGCCGCCACTTCGGCGGCGTCGCGGTCACCGACGGCGGCGAGCGCGCCCGGGTCAAGCCCGGCACCGTGCTCGGTCACGCCAACCGCGTGCTCGCCCCGCACGGCCGCAAGCTCGGTCCCGACCCGGCCAGCACCGACATCGCCTGCGTCGGCGGCGTGATCGCCAACAACTCGGGCGGGATGCGCTGTGGGACGACCAAGGACTCCTACTCGACCGTGCGCTCGCTGACCCTGGTGCTCGCCTCGGGGACGACGATCGACACCGCTGCCCGCGGCGCCGGCGAGCGCTTCGCCGCCGCGGAGCCCGAGCTCGCCACCGGCCTGGAAGCGATTCGCGACGAGATCCGCACCGACGCCGAGCTGAGCGAGCGCATCCGCCGCAAGTTCGCGATCAAGAACACCACCGGCTACCGGCTCTGCGCCTTCCTTGATGCTGACGAGCCCTTGGAGATCTTCCGCCGCCTCGTCGTCGGCTCCGAGGGCACGCTCGCCTTCGTCGCCGAGGCGGTCTTCGAGACCGTGCCGCAGCCCTCGCACACGACCACCGCCTGGATCCACTTCCCCGGCATCGACGAGGCGATCGCGCCGGTCCGCGACCTGGTCGACAGCGGCGCCACCGCGGTCGAGCTGATGGTCGCCCCGGCCCTGATCACCGCCGCATGGAACATGGTCGGCGCGCCGGAGGAGTGGAAAGAGCTGCCGCCGGAGTCGGCGGTGCTGCTGGTCGAGTACGGCGCCGGGAGCGACGAGGAGCTCGGCGCCTACGTCGCCAAGGCGAACGAGATCTTCGCCGGACACGAGACGATCCGGCCGATCGATTTCACCCGCGAGGCCGAGGGCATCGAGCTGGCCTGGCGCGTGCGCGAGGGCCTGCACGGCCTGATCGGCCGCCTGCGCCTGCCCGGTACGGCGCTGATCGTCGAGGACGTCTGCGTGCCGCCGGAGCGGACCGCCGAGGGTGCTCGCGACCTGCAGGCGCTGCTCGGCGAGCACGGCTTCCTGCCCGGCGTCGCCGGTCACGCCTCCGCCGGCAACCTCCACTTCATGCTCACCCCCGACTTCGCCAAGCAGGAGGATCTCGAGCGCTACGAGGCCTTCATGGCCAAGCTGGTCGAGTTGATCGTCGGCAAGTACGACGGCTCGCTCAAGGCCGAGCACGGCACCGGGATCAACATGGCTCCTTATGTAGAGCGCGAGTGGGGGGAGCGGGCGACCGAGCTGATGTGGCGGGTGAAGCAGCTCGCCGATCCCGACGGCGTGCTCAACCCGGGCGTCGTCCTCAACCGCGACCCCGACGTGCACCTGCGCAACCTCAAAACCACGCCGGCGATCGAGGAGTCGGCGACGACCTGCGTCGAGTGCGGCTTCTGCGAGCCGGTCTGCCCCAGCCGCAACCTGACCACGACGCCGCGCCAGCGCATCGTCCTGCGCCGCGAGATGGCGCGCCAGCCGGCAGGATCGCCGCTGCAGAAAGCGCTGCTGGAGGAGTACGAGTACGACTCGCTGGAGACCTGCGCCGCCGACGGCTCCTGCCAGCTCGCCTGTCCGGTCGGCATCGATACCGGCGCGATGGTCAAGGAAATGCGTAAGCAGCGGCATGGCGAGCGGGCCGAAGCGGCGGCTTTGGCGGCGGCCAAGCGCTGGCGCGCGGTCGAGACGGGTTCGCGACTGGCGTTGCGGCTGGGCGGACCCTTGATGCGTCGGACCAAGCGCGGGCGCGGCTTGCCGGGGGCCGCCCAGGGAGGAGCAGGGGATGACCCTCGCCCGACAAAAGCGGGGAGTGTCGGGAGAGGGTCATCCCCTGCTCCTCGAAGCGCCGCCGCCGTCTACGTCCCGAGCTGCACCAACCGGATCTTCGATGGAAACCCGGTCGAGGCGCTGGTGGCGGTTTCGGCTCGGGCCGGGATGCCGGTTTGGGTTCCCGACGACGTTGCCGGGAGCTGTTGCGGTCTGCCGTTTGGCTCGAAGGGGTTCGGTGAGGCTCACCGGCACAAGGCCAACGAGATGGTCGCGCGGCTCTGGCGGTGGAGTAGCGAGGGGGCGCTGCCGATCGTGATCGACGCGGCCTCCTGTACGGAGTCAATTGGCAAGCAGGGCGAGGGGGTCCTCAGTGAGGAGAACGCGGAGCGGCTGGCCAAGCTCGAGATCCTCGACTCGGTTGCCTGGGCGCACGACCGTCTTCTCCCCAAGCTCCACATAGAGAGCAAGGTCGGCTCGGCCACGGTCCACCCGACCTGCGCCACCCGCCACATGGGCCTGGCGCCGCGCCTGCGCTCGCTTGCCGGCGCCCTCGCCGACGAGGTCTACGTCGCCCCCTCGGCTACCTGCTGCGGCTTCGCCGGCGACCGCGGCATCTCCCACCCCGAGCTGACCGCCGCCGCGACCCGGCCCCAAGCCGAAGAGCTGGCCGGACGCGACTTCGACGCCCACCTCTCCAACAACCGCACCTGCGAGATCGGCCTCAGCCGCGCTACTGGTGAGGACTACGAGTCGGTGATCCTGCTGCTCGAGCGGCTAACGCGAAGCGGCTGAGACCGCGGCCGCACCCTGCTCGTCCGCTTCGGCCTCGACCTCGCGGATCGTCGTCAGGACCCGTCGGTCGCTGTCCATGCGGCCGTCGAGCAGCGGGTTGATCAGGCCGCGGAAGGCGGAGACGTAGCGCCACCACTTCGGCGCGAAGATCCGCGGCGCCCGTTCTTCGATTCCGCGCACCACCGCGGCGCCGGCCTGGTCGGGCGTGATCCGTTTGCGCAGGAACTCGGGCAGGTTCTGCTGCATGCGCTCGCCGTTCGCCGCGACGGCGTCTTGGACCAGCTTGGTGTCGACAAAGCCGAAGTAGGCGACGCTGGCGCTGGCTCCGAGTGGCGTCAGCTCGGCCCGCAGCGAGCGGCCCAGCGACTCGACCCCCGACTTGGCGACGGCGTAAGGACTGTTGAGCATGCCGTTGACGAAGGCGTAGACCGAGGAGGTGACGACGATGTGGCCCTGGCGCTCGACCACCTGCGGCAGCGCCGCGCGCACCGTGCGCCAGACGCCGAGCATGTCGACCTCGAAGACCCGCTCCCACTCCTCGACGCCGATCCCACGCACCGTCGCCATCTTCTTCTGGGCGATGCCGGCGTTGGCGACGACGACGTCGAGCCCGCCGAAGCGGTCGACCGTCTCAGCGACGGACTGCATCACGGCACTGTGGTCGGTGACATCGGTGGCCAGCCCGATCGCCCGCGGGCCGATCCGCTCGGCCGCCTCGTGCGCCTCGGCGGCGTCGATGTCGAGGACCGTGACCGAGGCGCCGCGCAGGTGCAGCTGGCGCGCCGTCTCATAGCCGATTCCACGGGCGGCGCCAGTGACCAGCGCAACCTTTCCGTTCAAGTCATAGGCGGGCATGCGGCGGGCAGCCTAACGCGGTGCGACCGGGGTGGAGGGGTCGGCCGTGTCCGCTTCAACTGCCTCGGCCTTGCGGACCGCAGCGGCCATGCGCGAGTCGCGCTCGACCCGACGCTCGAGCAGCGGGTTGATCAGGCCACGGAAGGCGGAGACGTAGCGCAGCCACTTGGGCGCGAAGATCCGCGGCGCCCGCTCCTCGATGCCGGCGACGATCGCCGCCCCTGCCGCTGCGGGGGTGGTCCGTTTGAGCAGGAAGTCCGGGGAGAACTCCTGCAGCAGCTTGGTACCGGGCTTCTCGAAGGTGTCCTGGACCATCTTGGTGTCGATCCAGCTGAAGTAGACGACGCTGGCGCTGGCCCCGAACGGGGCCAGCTCGGCCCGCAGCGAGCGGCCGAAGGCCTCGACCGCGGCCTTCGAGGTCGCGTAGGGGCTCATCAGCATGCCGTTGACGAAGGCCGCCGCCGAGGCGACGATGACGACCTGGCCGTTGCGCTCGCTGATCTGCGGCAGCGCCGCCCGCACCGTGTGCCAGACGCCCATCAAGTTGACGTCGATCACCCGCTCCCACTCCTCGACCGGCATCGCCCGCGTCGTCGTGATCGTCGGCGGTGCAATCCCGGCGTTTGCCATCGCGATGTCGAGACCGCCGAAGCGCTCGACCGTCTCCGCCACGGCCGCCAGCATCGCCCCTGCATCGGTGACGTCGGCGCCGATGCCAAGCGTGCGCTCGCCGATCCGCTCGGCCGCCTCGCGGGCGTCGGTCTCGTCGAGGTCGACGACCGCAATCGAGGCGCCGCGGGCGTGCAGCTGGCGCGCCGTTTCGAAGCCGATCCCGCGGGCGGCACCGGTGATCAGCGCCACCTTGCCGTTGAGGTCGTAAGCGGCCACGCGCGAAGACTATTGCGTACCAATCACCACCGTCAGCAGCAGCAAAGCCGACCGCTCCTAGAATCACCCGTCCATGTCCGGCTTCCGCCCCGTCGACACCAAGCAGTCCTTCCCCGAGCTCGAGCAGCGGGTGCTGGAGCGCTGGCGCGAGCGCCAGGTCTTCAAGCGCTCGCTGGAGCAGCGCGAGGGCGCCGAGCTCTGGAACTTCTACGAGGGCCCGCCGACCGCCAACGGTCGGCCTGGCTCCCACCACGTCCTCGCCCGCGTCTTCAAGGACATCTACCCGCGCTACCGCTCGATGTGCGGCTACCGGGTGCCGCGCAAGGCGGGCTGGGACTGCCACGGGCTGCCGGTTGAGATCGAGGTCGAAAAGCAGCTAGGCATCTCCTCCAAGCAGGAGATCGAGGAGCTCGGCATCGACAAGTTCAACCAGCGCTGCCGCGAGTCGGTCTTCGAGTACGTCGAGGAGTGGAACCGGCTGACCGAGCGGATCGGCTTCTGGATCGACCTCGACGACCCCTACGTCACCCTCGACGACGACTACATCGAGTCGGTCTGGTGGTCGCTGCGCCAACTCTGGGACAAGGACCGTCTCTACGAGGGACACAAGGTCGTGCCCTACTGCCCGCGCTGCGGCACCGCGCTCTCCTCGCACGAGGTCGCGCTCGGCTACCAGGACGTCGAGGACCCCTCCATATATGTGCGCTTCCCGCTGCTCGGCGAGGACGGCAGCGAGGCGGGGGAGTCGATGCTGGTCTGGACGACGACGCCGTGGACGCTGCCGGGCAATGTCGCGGTGGCGGTTTCTCCCGAGGTCACCTATGTCAAGGCCCGCTGCGGCGAGGAGATCCTGATCCTGGCTGAGCCGCTGCTGGAGCGGGTGCTCGGCGAAGAGGTCGAGGTGCTCGAGCGCCTGCCCGGCTCGCAGCTCGTCGGCCGCCAGTACAAGGGCCCGGTCTTCGAGCTGGAGGAGGAGCCGGCCAACGCCTTCCGCGTCGTCGCCGGCGAGTTCGTCACCACCGAGGACGGCACCGGCCTCGTCCACATCGCGCCCGCCTTCGGCGAGGACGACTACGCGGTCGCCGCCGCCAACGGCATCTTCGACCCGACCGACGCCGGCACGCTCTTCAACCCGGTCAACCTCGAAGGCCGCTTCGACCGCCGCGTCAGCGGCTTCGAGGGCCAGTTCGTCAAGGACCCCGAGGTGACCAAGGCGCTGATCGCCGACCTCGACGCGCGCGGCCTGCTCTTCCGCGAGCAGGTCTACGAGCACGCCTACCCGCACTGCTGGCGCTGCGGCACGCCGCTGCTCTACTACGCCAAGTCGAGCTGGTACATCGCCACCTCGCAGGTGCGCGACGAGCTGCTCGCCAACAACGAGACGATCGGCTGGCACCCCGAGCACATCAAGGACGGGCGCTTCGGCAAGTGGCTGGAGAACAACGTCGACTGGGCGCTCTCGCGCGACCGCTACTGGGGCACGCCGCTGCCGATCTGGAACTGCACCAGCGGCGAGTGCAGCGAGCGCTACTGCGCCGGCTCGGTTGCCGAGCTGCGCGAGCGGGCGAGGGGGGAGGTGCCCGAGGACCTGCACCGCCCCTACATCGACGAAGTGGTGCTCGATTGCGAGAGCTGCGGCGGCGAGATGCACCGGGTCAAGTCGGTGATCGACACCTGGTACGACAGTGGCGCGATGCCCTTCGCCCAGCTGCACTACCCGTTCGAGAACGAGGAGCTGTTCGCCGAGCGCTTCCCCGCCGACTTCATCTGCGAGGCGATCGACCAGACCCGCGGCTGGTTCTACACCCTGCTCGCCGAGTCGACCCTGCTCTTCGAGCAGAGCAGCTACCGCAACTGCGTCTGCCTCGGCCTGATCCTCGACCCCGAGGGCCAGAAGATGTCGAAGAGCAAGGGCAACGTGGTCGAGCCCTGGGACGTGATCGACGCCCACGGCGCCGACGCCTTCCGCTGGTACTACCTGACCGCCCAGCAGCCCTGGTCCGGCTACCGCTTCTCGGTCGACACGGTCGGCGAATCGGTGCGCCAGTTCCTTCTAACCCTCTGGAACACCTACTCCTTCTGGGTCCTCTACGCCAACGCCGAGGATCTTGGCCCCGCCGACTTCGAGGGCGCCCCCGAGCCCAGCAACGACCTCGACCGCTGGGCTCTTTCCAAGCTGCAGTCGACGATCACGACCGTGCGCCAGAACATGGACGAGTTCGACTGCACCGCTGCGGGACGGGCGATCGCCGCGTACGTCGAGGAACTTTCCAACTGGTACGTGCGACTCTCGCGCCGGCGCTTCTGGGACGGCGACCGCGCCGCCTTCGCCACCCTGCGCCACTGCCTGCTCGAGGTCTCCGCGCTGCTCGCTCCCTTCACGCCGTTCCTCGCTGACGAGATCCACCTCAACCTCGCCGGCGGCGAGGGCGAAGAGCTCGGCGACGGTCCCGACTCGGTCCACCTGCGCGACTTCCCGGAGGCCGACACCACGCTCGCCGACCCTGACCTCGAGGCGGCGATGGAGGCGGTGCGGCTCACGGTCGAGCTCGGCCGCGCCGCCCGCGCCCAGGCCAAGGCCAAGGTGCGCCAGCCGCTTCGCCGCGCCGTGATCGTCGCCAACGACGCCGAGCGCGCCGCGATCGAGGCCCGCGCCGACCTGGTCACCAGCGAGCTCAACGTCAAGGAGCTCGACTTCGTCTCCGAAGAGGCCGACCTGGTCAGCTACGCGGTCAAGCCCAACTACCGCTCGCTCGGCCCGCGCTTCGGCAAGCGCATGCCCCAGGTCGCCGCCGCGGTCGAGGCGCTCGACCCCGTCCACGTCGCCAAGGTGATGGCCGACGGCGGCGAGGTCGGGATCAGCATCGACGGCGACGAGCACACGATCGCCCCCGACGAGGTCACCCTCGCCCTGCAGCCGCTGGCGGGCTACGAGGTCGAGGCGGAGGCCGGCCACGCCGTCGCCCTGCAACTGGAGCTCGACGACGAGCTGCGCCGCGAGGGCCTCGCCCGCGAGATCGTCCACGCCGTCCAGAACGCCCGCAAAGCGGCCGGCCTGGACATCTCCGACCGCATCGAGCTGGCACTCGACGGCGACGACGAACTGGTCGCAGCAGCCCGCGAGCACGAGCCCTACATAGCCGCTGAGGTTCTGGCTACCTCGGTCTCCTACGACGCCACCGCCACCGCTCCCGTCAGAGTCGACGGCCGCGACCTCCACATCAGCGTCACAAAGACCTGACATTCTGCGCACCACACGCGCGCCCGAAATGTTTACGGTGCAATCATGCACCTGATGAGGGAGAGTTGGACAGACGCGCGGCTTGACGATTTCCGCGGTGAAGTCAACAGGCGTTTCGACAAGGTCGAAGGCGAAGTCCGCGACCTGCGCGGCGAGGTAAACGAGCTTCGCAGCGAGATGAAAAGCGGCTTCGAATCGATCAACCGCACAATGCTGCACGGCGCCATCGCCCTCTCAGCTGCCTACATCGCCGGCTTCGCCGCAATCGTGACCCAGCTTTAGCGGCTTAGTTCAGTCGCACTAGGGCCAGGTAGTCGGGTGCCACTCCCGCGGAGACCGTCGCGCAGCAGGTCCGCTGCATTACTTCGCCTCGTAAGACCGGGAGCCTCCGCGGGAGTGGCACCCGACTACCTACCGCTGAAGCGTCAGACCAGCCGCGGAGATTGCCGGACACGGAAAGAGGTAAAGGCACCTCTGCCTCTTAGGGCGCCCGCTAACTCTCGTCTGCTTCACCGATGATGAAATCGGTTTTCTTGGAGTCGGTGAACTTGATCCAGCAGTGATCCGGCGCGACGCCGGCAACGTCGATCAGGGCCGCTTCGATGCGCTTGGCGATCTCCGCCTTCTGCTCATCGGAGCGACCCTCGTACCAGTTGACCTCGACGAATGGCATGGCTCGGCCGCTAGGCGAGAGCCGGCTCGAGCTCGGCCTCGAGGCGACGCTTGGGCATCGCACCGATCACCTTCTTGGCGATCGCCCCGTCCTTGAAGAGGATCAGGGTCGGGATCGAGAGCACTTCGTACTGAGCGGCGGTCTGCTGGTTCTCGTCAACGTTGATGCTGACGATGTCGAGGTCCTCGCGCTCGGCGTCCATCTCCTCGAGCACGGGATGGACTACGCGGCACGGTCCGCACCAGGGGGCCCAGAAGTCGACGAGGACGGGGCCCTCGGCCTCGAGGACCTCCGACTTGAAGGTGGCGTCTGTCACGTCGCTGAGTTTGCCTGTCACTGGGATCTCTCCTGGGCTCGAGTTATCGATTTCCGCCGCTCAATACTTCATAAAGTATAGCGAGGGTCGCAAGGTCCCTCTCGGACACCTCCTCACGCTAGCTTGCAGCTATGACGAACGCCGAGATCGCCGCCGCCCTCGAGGAACTCGGAGTTCTCTACGAGCTCGACGGCGCGGTCAAATACCGGGTGCTGGCCTACGGCACGGCGGCCAAGGCGATCCGCGAAAGCCCGGTCTCGGTTGCCGATTTGGCGGCGGCCGGGCGGGCGACCGAGGTTCCCGGCGTCGGCAAGACCCTGGCGGAAAAGATCGACGCCCTGCTCGCGACCGGCGAGATCCCCGCCGCGGTGAAGCTGAAGGCGAAGTTCCCGCCGAGCTTGGTCGAGGTGACCCGGGTGCCCGGCGTGGGATCGAAGACCGCCCGCCGCCTCTTTGACGAGCTGGGTGTCGCGACCCTGGATGACCTCAAGGCCGCCGCCGAGGGCGAACGGATCCGCGAGATGAAGGGCCTCGGCCCGAAGGCGGAGGAGAACGTGCTCGCCGGCCTCGAGCGCCTCGGTGACCCGGGGGAGGGGAGCGGCCGCGTGCTGCTCTCGATGGCTCGCCCAATTGCCGAGGAGCTGGCGCGGCTGCTGCGCGAGCACCCGGCCGCCCATCAGGTCGAGGTGGCTGGCTCGGCGCGGCGCTGGGCCGAGACCTGCAAGGACATCGACCTGATCGCCACCGCCGAGGAGCCGCAGGAGCTGGCCGAGCATCTCATCGCCAGCCCGCTGATCGCGGCGGCGGGGAAACCGGGGCCCAACGGCGTGCGGGCGCAGACCCAGAACGGAATCTCGGTCGATCTGCGGATCGTCGCGCCGGAGGCCTTCGGCAACCTGCTCCAGCACTTCACCGGCTCGCAGGCGCACAACGTGCAGCTGCGAGAGGCCGCGGTTGGCCGCGGGCTCTCGGTCTCCGAGCACGGGATCACCGAGGTCGAGAGCGGCGAGGTCGAGCTCTGCGCCAGCGAGGAGGCGGTCTACGAGCGCCTCGGCTACGCCTACATCGAGCCCGAGCTGCGCGAGGGTCGCGGTGAGCTGAAGGCGGCGCGCGAAGGCAAGCTGCCCGAGCTGGTCTCGCTCGACGACATCCGCGGCGACCTGCACTCCCACACCACCCTCTCCGACGGCCGCAACACGTTGGAGGAGATGGCCGAGGCCGGCCGCGAGCGCGGCTACGCCTACATGGCGATCACCGACCACTCCGCCAGCCACGGCTTCGGCGACCACGTCACCGCCGAGCGGCTCTGGGAGCGGATCGACGAGGTCGCTGATTGGAACAAGGGCAAACGCGGCTTCCGCCTGCTTGCCGGCTCCGAGGTCAACATCGGTCTCGACGGCTCGCTCGACTACCCCGACGACCTGCTGGCGGCGCTCGACTGGGTCGTCGCCAGCGTCCACACCTCCTTCGCCGTCTCAGCGAAGGAGATGACGGCGCGGGTGCTGGCGGCGATCGACAATCCCCACGTCGACTGCATCGGCCACCTCACCGGGCGCCTGATCGGGCGCCGCGAGCCCTACGGGATCGACATCGAGGCCGTCGCGGAGGCGGCGGCCCGCACCGGCATGTTGATCGAGATCAACGGCAACCCCAACCGCCGCGATCTCTCCGAGCAGCACGCGCGCCTGGCCCGCGATGCCGGCGTGACGATCGTTCTCAACACCGATGCGCACGGGGTAAACACGCTGAGCAACATGGAATATGCGGTGGCCACGGCGCGGCGTGCCTGGTTGACCGCGGCGAACATCGCCAACACGCGCAGCTGGACCGAGTTCAAGAAGCTACGCAGGCAATAGGCCATGAATGTCGAGTTGCCGTGTTGACCAAAGCCGCTCACCAAAGCCCACTCGGTGCGCATGTGTCATCGGGTCGGTATATGGTTTTTGGGGTGATCGACGCCCCGCTCCCTTCGCTGCGGCCTTTCCACCTGCGTTCGAAGCCGACGAGCGGCCGCGTCAACGTGATCCTTGTTGCATTCACGGTCCTTCGGCTTGGGCTGATCCCGCCGATAGTCGCCACATTCATGGTGCATCCGAATGTGACGACGGTGTGCCTGAGCCTGTTCATGGTTGCCGACCTCTATGACGGCGTGCTCGCGCGCCGCTTCGATGCCGACGGGCCGGGGCGCCGTGCGCTCGACAGCGTGACCGATCGCGTGGCAATCGATGCCTGCTTGGTCGGGGCCTGGGTAGCGGGGGTCATGCCAGGATTCGTGCTGGTAGGTCTCTTGGTCCGTGACCTGTATTGCGGTGCTTTGTGCGCATGGATGCTCAACCGTTACCGCGTCGCCATCAAGGCCGACCTGCTGTACCGAGGCCTGAGCTTCCTCATCGGTGTATGGGCTCTCGCGGCTCCGTTCGTGACTCAGTCCGTGCGAAGCGGATTTGCCGTCGCCCTTCTCGGATTGGCCATGGTGGTCGCGGCGGACCTGACCAGGGGAGTAAGGCGAATAGTCCGCTCTCCGCAGGGTCTCAGCGGCCAGACCATTCCGGCGGCTGCGCTGCGCTCTCAGCGCTTCCGGCACGGTTCGTTACGTACCACTACCTCGCAGCTGCAGGTGCGCGCGACCTGAACCCGTCTGCTCAACCCCATGCCATGGCGGATGAGCCCCACGCCATGGCGGATGAGCCCAAAGTTGCGCTGCCCCGCTTTACCCGCGACGAGCAGGCATTCGCCGTCTGGCTCTCGCACACCGTCATACCGGTAGGGGTTACCGTCATCGCGATACTTGCCTACGGGCATGTACCGGTCGGTTTCATAGTTCCCGAGGTGGTCATCTGGACGGTCTTCACGGCCCTGATCCCGAACTTTGACCTGCCGGCGGTCATCGTTTTGCGACTGATGAAGCGTGACGAGTACCTGGTTGACGTCGAGGCACTTCGCCACCGGGTGTTGCCCATCGCCTTCGCCTTCGCTTTCGTCCTGCAGTTTGTCGCCCTGACCTTCCTGCTCGCCGATACGGGTGGGCCCATCACGAGTCCCTTCGCGTCATTTGTGATCGCTTACGCCGTCTTCTCA
Organism: uncultured Solirubrobacterales bacterium; assembly: GCA_963701265.1. Classification (GTDB taxonomy): domain Bacteria; phylum Actinomycetota; class Thermoleophilia; order Solirubrobacterales; family 70-9; genus VRUE01. Next base: position 139,811 of record OY969581.1, on the reverse strand, counting down.
TCACTGCTGACATCGCAGCTTTGGGCCTTGGGCGTGGCGCTGCTGGTACCCACCGCCTACTACTCGGCGATGGTCGCTGTCTACGGGTTCGGCAGTCAAAGCGATCGAGCGAGTGTTGGCGTCTATCTCGCGGTCACCCTGTTTATCATCTGGCTGACGGTCTGGCTGGCGTTCCTCTCGCGGCTACCCGCATGGCGCATGCACCAGACCATCGACGCCGAGGCCGATCTCGCCACTTTGCGTGCGGCGGTCGCCACCCAGATCTGGGATCGTGGCGCGGTCCTGACCAGGTCGTTGCCGGCCAGACGTGCGCCGGCCGAGGCCGCGCTGGCGGAGTATCTCCAGGACCACTCAGAGCTTGCCCTTCGCATCCGCGAAGGTCGCCGCTTGGAGTGGGTCGAGCAAGAGCGAATGGCCGATGCGCGAGAGCTCGCGGCATCTTTCACCACCGACGCCGCCACCGAGTTGCTCTCTACGAGCCTTGACCTCGCGAAACTTGAGACAGTGTCCCTCGATTCGTCTCCTGGTGACTCGGTTGCGGTGGGGTCCGTGGGGGAGGACCCCATCTTGCCTGCTCGTCTGCTCATTCGCGCGACTTCCCAGGCGCCCAGTCGCGAGTTGCTCGAGGAGACGGGGCGGATTGCACGTCAGAAGGTTTCCGGTGCAAACGTAGCCGTCGTGCTGGTTGCCGACGCGACTAACTGGCTGTCCCGACCGGCGGCGATGAATGCCCAGCGCAGCTTTGTGACCTCGGTCGTGGTCCTCGACTCGCAAAGGCTGTTGCGGCTCGCGGGCGCCACTGATCCGCGTCGCGCCCTGATGGGCGAAATTCGTGAGCAGGCCGACCTTTCCAAGGCCAATCCGTTTGTCGTCGTGGGAGCAACGCCCCCGCCGATGTTCTTCGGCAGGCGCGACGAGGAGGCCTCGGTCACGGCACTCCTAGGCGACAACAGTGCAGCGCTCCTCGGCGGCCGCCGCACCGGCAAGACCTCACTGCTGCAGCGGATTGAACGAACGCTGTTGAAGGAAGACTGGGCCGTTCTCTACGCCGATCTGCAGTCGGTCGGGGACTGGGAGAGTTTTGCGGCCCTGGTCTCCTCTCACTGGAAAGTCGATGTCGCTGCTGACTTCAGCCCATCCTGGATCGCGACCATCGTCCGCGAAATCCGCAAACAGCGCGGCGACCGCCCAATCGTGATTCTGCTGGACGAGGTCGACCAGTTCCTCAAGTGGGACCTGGTTCATCCAGATCCGCTCGTACCGGAGGCTTTCTTCAGAGCTTGTCGCGCTTTGTCGCAGAAAGGCGAGGCACAGTTCGTCCTCGCCGGGGAGCGGATCATCGCCGACCGGCTGTGGTCTCCTGACTCTCCCCACTGGAATTTCTGCCACCCGATAGCGGTCCGCCAACTTACGCGCAAGGACGCCGACCGGTTGCTGATCCAGCCACTTGGACTTCTTCAGATCCGGCTCGAGGACGCGCAGCGTGCTCTGGATTACGCCTGGCAGCGCACAAGCGGCCACCCACATCTCGTGCAATACCTAGGTGGGGAGTTGATCGGATTGCTAAACGATCGTGACCCCGAAAATCGGGGGACACTGAATATTGGCGATATTGCCGCGATTACCGATACTGCGGAGTATCGCAACCACTACATCAGTACATATCGCGGTCAAGGTACGCCACTGGAGATTTCTTTGTGTAACCTAGCGGCGGCCGGGGCGATGACTGTGTCGCGCCTCAATGATCATCTTGAATCGCGTAGCATTCACCAGGATATGGAATCCATCCGCGCCGCCCTCCGCATGCTCGATCTCTACGGAATTCTCGAGACCACTGATGACGAGCTCATCTTTCGGTCAAAGTGGATGCCCGACGCGTTGCGTGAGGCCGGAGAGGCCGGCACTCTTGACCCGAAACTGATCTAACCATGCTGCCTCGCGCCAAGTTCACTGCCAACGGAACCATGTCAACCTCGGCCGAGGCGTATGTCGTGCGGAAATTCGAGCGCGACACGCTGAAGCAACTTTCCGCCAGCCAATGGGTGTCACTTCTCGGACCACGCAAGTACGGTAAGAGCAGCGCCTTGATGCGCATCAAGGCGGAGTTGAAAAACAGCGGTTACTCCTGTGCTTTCATCGATCTCCAGAGCGGCTATGCAGAGGCGGACCAGACGTACCCACGGTTCCTGGAATGGTTTGTCGGCAGTGTTGCGACCGAGATAGGAGCGGAGTTCGATCGGCCGCCAGAGCAAGAGCGCTTGCACCTCCATTCCTGGCTGGGGGCCGTAGTCACCCCCGAGTTTCCCAACGTCGCGATCCTCATCGATGAGGCAAGCGGGGTGGCTGATCACTTCCGCAAAACCTTCTTTTCACAGCTGCGCGCCATCTTTAATGGCCGGACCCGTACGGACTCGGTAGGCGAGCTTGCGTCTCGGCTCGTTTTCGCCTTCGCTGGAACGTTTCGCCCCAGTCGCATGATCGAGAATCACAATTCGCCGTTCAACGTGTCGTTTGAGGTCAATCCGGAGGACCTAACTCGTAACGAGGTCAACGAGCTCGCTTCTCTGGGACTTGATGGAGATGCTCCCCTCTATGCCGAGCGGGCATTGACGGAGACACAGGGGCAGCCCTACTACGTGCAGCATCTTCTTGCGGCTGTCCAGAACGCCGATGACGACTCGGCAGCGCGTTCGAGCGCCTTCGACGAAGCACTAGAAAAACTGCGGGATGGTGCGCACGGCCATTTGGAGGACCTCACCCGCTATGTCGACGAGGACAGCGATTTGCGCGACATCATTCCCGGGATCCTCGAGGGCACGTTGACCTTCCAGGCTGGCTCCGTCCACGACCACGCCATAGTTACCGGTATCGCCCGCAACGACGGGGGCTATCTCGTTCCCCGCAACCCGATCTACGCGAGTGCCCTGGCCCGCTTCAGGGAGGAGCGGTTCCCGGGGTGAGCGCGCAACCGAGCTCCGGCGCCGGAGCTTACGCTGCGTCTTTGACCCAGGGGTTCGAGGCGGCTCTGGTGGAGTTTGTCGAGCACCTCGAGTCACACCGGGAATTGGTCGAGTACGCGGTGCATGTCGGACACCGTACGCGTCCAGTGGGCTGCCTGCTCGCATGTGGTGCGGTCGGCGGAGACTGGCGGGAAGCGCTTCCGGTGGCAATCGGGGTGGAGCTCCTGCACAAGTCATCGGTCATCCGCGACGACATCGTCGACGGCGACGAGATGCGCAGCGGCCAGCTGGCATTTCACGTTGTTCACGGAATCGCAGTTGCGGTCGCTGTCAGCGACGGGCTTTGGACCATGGGATTGACACAGATCGTCGAGGGGGCGCCGCCTCATCTGGGCGCCGAGTGCCTGCGAGTGGCCGCTGATGTTCTCAACGAGATGGCGGCGGGCCAGCTCGAGGACATCGTGCCGAGTGGACGCCGCCGCGATGTGCAGAGCCGTGCCCAGGTAGAGGAGCAAAAGACCGGCAGCCTGGCGGGACTGGCGTGTCGACTCGGTGCCTTGGTGGGCGGCGGCAGTTCAGCTGAGACGGAGGCACTGACAGATTTCGGGCGCAAGATCGGGACTGCGTTTCAGGTCGTCAATGACATGCGTAACCTCGCCGGCGAGGAGGCTGATCGGCCCGCCGCATCGGACGTGCGCAAACGCCGCAACACGGTGTTGAGTGCATACGCATATGAGACCGGTGGGTCGGACCGCCGATCTGGATCGAAGGATCTCAGCGACTCGGAGGTCGAGCAGGCGCGAGGCCGCCTTCTGGCCCAGGGCGCGCTTCAGTTCGGCGAGAGCTTGGCATCTCGGCTGCTTGACGAAGCCCGCACTCGCCTGGAGGTTCTGCCACCGACTGATGCATCGGCGATCCTTGACTCACTCACCCGCGAGGCATTGCGTGACCACGCGTTCTGATTTGGTGCGATGAGCACGCCGGCGGAGGTCCGCAACGCCGTCGTAAAGGCGCACTATGAGCGCCTGATGGCGGCCCCCGACTCTGCCCGGGGACGCGCGCAGGCCGCCTACGGCATCGCGAGCGCGATCGCGCTCGCGATAGTGGCGGCAGGATTGTTCGGTGGTCTGGATGGACAGCCCGTCGGTGTCCAGGCGGTCGCAGTCACCGCCTTGATCGCCTGGCTGGTGACAGCAGCGCTTTTCCTGCACACGGTGTCTTCACCGTTTGAGGTAGACCGCGAGTCGAAGAGCAGCGAAGATGCCATCGTCGAGGCCACGCTCGACGGAGTACGCGACGAGCGAGCGAGGATCGACGCCTGGCAGCGCAGGGCTCAATTCGCCGCTGCAGCGGCTGCGCTTCTGACCGTGGCCGCGTTTGTCATCGCGCTATGCGCCGACCACAGTCAGACGGAGAAAACGGCCACGCTCGCGATCACGGCGGCGAGTGCAGGAAGACTGGCGGCGGCCTGTGGACCGATCACGGGAAGACTCGTCGGGAAATTGTCGGAAGCCAGTCTGGATGAGAAGTTCGTCGATATAATCTTGGACCCCGGAATGTGTGGGCCGGCTAGCGTTCACATCGCCTTGCCCCGCAGCGCGATCCTCGGGCTGGCCTTCCGAGCACCTCCGACGCAATAAGTCTGACCCGAAAGTCTCCCGGGACGGTGGATCAATGAGCCACTCGGGCTATTCCAAAGCGAAGACGACGCGGACCGTGGCGGTGACTGTCGAGGCGCCGGGCTTGGCGGGAGGAGCCGGAGCCGCGTCGGCCGCCCCCTTGGGGCTGGCGCGGCCTTCGACCGGCACCGCTTCGGTGGATTCTTCGATCGTGATCGCTGGGCCCAAGGTTGCGCCAGCGCGGGTCGCCAGGGTCAAGGCCTTCCCCTTGGCTTGATCGAAGGCAGCCAGCAAGGTGTTGTTGTAGGCGACTTCGGGGTTGGCGGCGAAGAAGTCGGGGCCGCGGGTGCCGGTGGCGCCGGCTGCGACGGCGGCGTTGACCAGTTCGCCGGCGCGCGCGGGCTCATGGAGCACCACGCCGACTCCCTCGGAAGCACGGAACAGAGTGTGCTCGTTGCGGGTGATTTTGCGGACCGAGATCGCCCCCGTGGTGACGTCGCCGGGACCGATGCCGGGGGTCGCCTGCACGACGGCGATCACCGCCTTCAGCTTCACCGCGACGACCCGCAGAGCGGCCTGCCGGCTTTTGCCTTCCTTGCTGACCGAGAAGCCGAGTTTGGCCGCGTCGTTGGGGACTTTCTGCGTTGCCGAGCCCTTAACGGTGACCGTTCGTTCCACCGCGCTCGCGCTCGCCGGGAGTAGAAGGGCCAGCGCCAAGGCGGCAAGTGCGATCAGGGAACGTGGGGTCACTGCGACCAAGCTACCCGCCAGGGGCGACGCTCACTCAGGAGACGCGACTGCTGCGCAGGCCCGGTGTGCGGACGAGCTGGATCGGGCGCAGGGCGGAGTTGGGGACGACGTAGAACTTGACCCCGTCGCGCTGCTCGATCGCCAGCACGGCGCCCTCGCGACTGTGCCAGGCAAGCGAGACGAGCAGGGCGTAGCCGGCGCCGATCGCGGCAACGCCGGGGAAGAAGACGCCGAGGGCACCGGCGGCGACGGCGGTGAGGGCAACCGGCCAGAGGCGGGCGAAGGCGATCCGCGCCGGTGTCTCGGGCGGCAGCGAGGTCGCGGTGCGGGCCCCGGCGAGCGTGTCGCGCAGGCTGTCGGCGGCCCGGCCCGGCCGTCCGAGCCAGAAGCCGACAACGAGCGCGATCAGCCACCAGGCGGCCGCCACGCTCAGGGTCGTCGCGTCGCTGTCGCGGTTTGTCGCCACGGCTGTGATCGCAGCGAGGGCGGTCGCCTCGGCGCCGGTGAGCAGGACGGTCACGCGCAAGAGGTCCGTGTAGGGCATTGCTACTCGGCCAGCTCCTCGAGCAGGGCCACCCAGCCCTCCGGGCCGTCGACGGCAAGGTCGCACTCGTCGTTCAGCGCCGGCGGCGCCTCGGGTGAGATAACCCCGACGCAGAGCACCGATTGCAGCTCGCCTTCCTGCTTGAGCTCGCGCAGGCGCCGAAAGGCGTCGAGGTCGGTGCGGTCGTCGCCGGCGAAGACGGCGGCGGCGATGTCCTCGCCAGCCAGCAGCGCAGCGACTGCAGCGTCCTTACCGCCGCCGCCCAGCGGTCGCAGCTCGAGCACCTTGCGCCCCCAGCGTGGTTCCAGCTCGGCTCGTCCGGCCTCGGCGGCGATCTCGTGCGCGCAGGCCTCCGCTGCGCGCTCGTCCGCGGCGCCGCGCCAGTGCAGCGATTGGATCGGGCCCTTGTCCTCGAGCCGGAAGCCGGTCGCCGCCAATTTGCCGGCGTCGAGCCCGGCAATGAAGTTCGCCGCGACCCGCTCGGCGCCCACCAGTGCCGGGTCTAGCCTCGGCTCGGCCTCGCCCGGCAGCAGCAGCTCGAGCCCGTGGTTGCCGGCGTAGGCGATCTCCTCGACGCCAACCAAGCGGCGGGCCTCCAGCGCCTGTCGCCCCGAGATGCAGCCGACCAAGCCGTAGCGGTGGTTCAGCCCCCGCAGCAGCTCGCTGGCGCGAGGCGGTACGGCGGCCAGCTCGGGGCGCGCGACGATCGGGGCGAGGGTGCCGTCGACGTCGGTGAGGATCGCTGTGCGCCCTGGATCGGCGCGCAACGGGGCCAGCGGCGAGTGCCCGGCGCCACCTTCCCCTGTCTCATCTGCGGGAGGCACGGCCTTAGTATCGCGGCACGATGGCGCCCGACTTAGCGATGCCCTCCCACCGCCTGCTCAAGCTGGCGGCAATCGGCACCCTGGCGGGGGTCTTCAGCGGCCTCTTCGGCGTCGGTGGCGGTACGGTCATCGTCCCCCTGTTGATCTTCTGGTTCGGCTTCGGCGAGCGGCTGGCGACGGGAACCAGCCTCGCCGCGATCGTCCTCATCGGCCTGCTCGGCGCCCTCGCCCAGGGCGGCCTCTACGGCAACGTCCACGTCGTCACCGGACTGCTGCTGACGATCCCGGCGATCGTCGGCGTAATCGCCGGCACGGCGATCCAGCAGCGCATCCCCCAGCGCGCCGTCTCGCTGCTCTTCGCGGCGCTGCTCGCCGCGATCGCGATCGAGCTGATCGTCAAGTGAACGAGCTCGCCGCAATTCTGATCGCGATCGCCGGTGGGCTCGCCGGTGGGCTGGTCGGCGTCGGCGGCGGCGTGCTCTTCGTGCCCGCGCTAACGGTTTTCCTCGGGCTCACACAGGTCGAGGGCGAGTCGACCTCGCTGCTGATGATCGTCATCGTCGCCTTGGTCGGCGCCTACCGCCAGAACGGCTACGGCAACGTCAGGCTCCGCGAGGCGCTGGTGATCGGGGCGCTCTCGCCGCTCGGGGTTCTGGTCGGCGTCGCGATCTCCAACGAGATCCCCGCCCGAGCGCTTGAACTCGCTTTCGCGGCTCTCGCTCTCTTCATGGCCTACACGCTCGTCCGCCGCGCCCTTTCCACACCGGCTTAACCGGGCAGCGCGGCGGTGGGCCATCGGTAACCTCAAACGTGTGGATTCACTTCGCTGGGAAGGCGATGTACCGCAGCTGCGCAAGCCGATTCTCGTCTGCTCCTTCCGGGGTTGGAACGACGCTGCTGCCGCGGCCTCGACCGCGGTGACCACGGTTGGCGACGCCTTCGACTCGGAGCTGATCGCCGAGGTCGACGCCGAGGACTACTTCGACTTCCAGGCGACGCGCCCGACGATCGTCCTCACCGAGGGCCAGGCGCGGCGCATCGACTGGCCGCACAACAACCTGATCGCGGTGCGGATACCGGCGGCCGAGCGCGACCTCGTCCTGCTCGACGGCACCGAGCCGAACCTGCGCTGGCGCACCTTCTCGGAGACGATCGCCACCGCCGCCGACGCGCTCGGGGTGGAGATGGTGATCACCCTCGGCGCCCTGGTCGCCGAGGTCTCCCACACCCTGCCGGTGCCGATCACCGGGCTCGCCTCGGACGAGAAACTGGTCGAGGAGCTCGACCTGCAGCGCTCCAACTACGAGGGCCCGACCGGAATCGTCGGCGTCGTCCATGACTGCTGCCGCAAAGTCGGCATGAGCTCGGCCTCGCTCTGGGCGGCGGTGCCCCACTACGTCGCCGCGGTGCCCAACCCGAAGGCGGCGCTTGCCCTGCTGCGCCGGCTCGAGGGCCTGACGGGGATCGCCGTCGACGCCACCGAGCTCGAGGAGGAGACCGCCAGCTACGAGGAGCAGATCGACCGCGCGATCGCCGCCAACCCCGAGATCGAGGAGCTGGTCGACCGGATTGAGGCCGAACAGACGGAGCAGCTGGACGGGCCGGAGAACCTGCCCTCAGCGGACACGATCGCTCGCGACTTTCAACATTTCCTGCGCCAGCAGGGCGACGACCAGCGCTAGCTCTCCGCCGCCGGGCAGATCAGGCGGTAGTCGCACCAGCTGCAGGTAGTCGGGGCGGGGCGCGGCTCGAAGTCCTGGCCCAGCACCCCCTCGCCGACTTCGAGCACGGTGCGCTCGACCCGCTCGGCATCGTCGGGCCGGACCGGCGCCGCGACCTTCTCGGCGTCGAGCACGTAGTAGTAGCTGCCGGTCCCCGCCTCGAGCTCCCAGGCATCGCGGGCCGCGAGCCGGTAGAGCGCCAGCTGCAGGTCGTTCTCGAGCTGCGCTTCGCTCTTGCGTTCGCCGGTCTTGTAGTCGATCAGCTCGTAGCTGCCATCGGGCAGGCGGTCGACGCGGTCGACGCGACCGCGCACCTGGTGGGCGCCGATGCGGATGTCGAACTTGCGCTCCAGCCAGACCGGCACGCTCTCCGACTCGCTCTCGCGCTGCCAGTAGAGGCGCATCGCTTCGCGGGCGCGGTCGCGGAACTGCAGCTCGTCGTCGCTGGAGCCGAAGCCCGAGCGACGCCAGCCGGACTCGAAGAGGTCCATCAGCTCCGCCAGCCCACCGCTGCCGGCCTCGCCTTCGCTGGTTGCATCCTTGTGGAAGCGTTCCAGCACGCTGTGGATGAGGATGCCGAAGCGCTGGTTGATCGTCGGCTCCTCGGGGATGCCGAAGACGCGGCGGAACTTGTACTTGAGCGGGCAGGTCAGGTAGAGGTCGAGGTCGGAGGCCGAGAGGCTGAGGGCGCCGTCGCCGCGGCGCGGCAGGAAGGCTTCCAGCGAGGGCTCGTGGCGGGCCGCGATCAGCCGGCGCCGGCCGTCGCGCTCGCGCTCTGAGCCGAGCAGGTAGGAGTCGAGCGGGGAGGCGTCGAGCTCGGTCTGCTGCTCGGGCGTCGCCACCTGCCGCAGCAGCCCGTTGACCGCCGCGATCGCCTCGGCCGTCGCCTCCTCGCCCGGGCGCTGCGCCAGCGCCGCCAGCTTGAGCAACTCGAGGTGGCGGGCGATCGCCCGGTTGACGTCGATCACGGTGTCCAGGCGCGGCTCCGAGAGCTCGCGCCCGGCCCGCCACGATGCCTCGAGCACCTCCTCGCGCAGCTTGCGGTAGGTGGCGTGCAGGCCCTCCGCCGGCCCGAACAGCTCCTCGCCGTGGCGCTCCTCCTCGCCGGCGTGCGCGGCGAGCATCGACTCATAGAGGCCCGCGGTTCCGGCCGCGCCCTCGCCGTCGGCATCGATCCGCGAGAGCACCAGGGTCGAGCGCGCGGGTGCCCCGATCCGATCATCGCCAGCGGCGCGCTCGAGGCCGAGCACGAAGACGTGGTCGAAGTCCATCCCCTTGGCGGCGCCGCGGGCGAGGCCCTGGACCGAGCCGGGGGAGGCGGGCTCCTCGCCGCCGGCCGGCTCGACCCCGGCCTCGGCGACGGCGCTGAGGTAGCGGACGAAGTCACGGGTGGAGCCGTGCGCTTCGCGCCGCGCCCAGGCGGAGGCGAGCTCGGCCAGGCGGGAGAGGCCGAGCAGCCGCTCCGCCACCTCGGGCTCGGCGGCGAAGAGCCGCTGCCGCCGCAGCCCGATCCGCTCGATCAGGCGCCTGACGAAGACGTCGGCGCGGCGTTCCTCCATCGCCGCCGAGGCTTCGCCGTAGAGCTTGAGGAAAGCCTGAATTCGCTCCCTCCCCTCGGGCGGGATCTGGGGACTTTCCAGCGCCGCCTCGCAGGCCGAGACCATGTCGACCTTGCGCCGCCGCGCGATCGTCGTCAGTCGCGCCAGGTCGGCGGCGCGCAGCTCGATCGGTGGCCTGGTCAGCGCCCGCGCCGCGGCCGCCGAGTCATCGGGCGCAGCGAGCACCCGCAGCCAGGCAATCGCGTCGCGCACCTCGGGGCGCTGGAAGAGCGCCGCGGGGCCGGCCAGGTGGAAGGGAACACCGCGCTCCTCCATCGCCGCCGAGACCGGCCCGGCGTTCGCCGCCGGGTCGTCGATCAGCACGCAGACCGCCGCCGGCGAGGTTCCCTCGCTGAGCAGGTGCTCGACCTCGCGCGCGACCGCCTGCGCCTGCGCCCGCTCGTTGCTGCAGCTCCAGAAGCGCAGCACCGGCTGGCGGAACTGCTGCTCGAGCTGGATCGAAGGGATCCCGTCGGTGGGCTCCGCCGTGGCGTTCTGGGCGTAGAGGTGGTCCGGGCTCTCCTCGGCCAGCTTGGCGAGGATCGTGCGCTGGGCGGGGGTCGTGTCCTCGTACTCGTCGACCATCAGATAGGGGAAGCGGCCGGCGATCTCGGCGCGGATCTCGGGCCGCTCGTGCAGGAGCTTGCCGAGGGTGAGGAAGACGTCGCCCCGGTCGAGGTTGCCGGACTCGGCAACGATCCGGTCGTGGGCGGCGCAGAACTCGGCCAGGTCGGGCTCGGGTGGATCGGACCCCGCCTTCAGCTCGTCGATCTGGGCGAGCAGACGGGCGAGCAGGCCCGCCGGGTTGCCGCGAATTTCGTGGTTGCGAAGGGGCAGCTGCTCGAGGTGGTCGAGCATCATCGCCAGCCGCTCCGCTGGGCCGAGGACGTCGAAGAAGGGGTTGAGCCCGGCGGCGGTCGAGTGGGCGCGCAGCAGGCGCTCGCAGATCGCCGGCCAGGTGTCGATCCAGAGCTCCTCGTAAGGCGTCTGCAGCAGCGTCTCGGCGCGCGCCTGCAGGCGCCGCGCAGTTGGCCGAGTGGCGGTGAGGACGAGGATCCGCTCGACCGAAACCTCCTCTTCGGCAAGCCGGGTGAGCCGCCGCGCCAGCGCCTCCGTCTTGCCGGTGCCGGCGGCGCCGAGCAGCAACAGCGGACCGCTGCCGTGCTGCACCGCGCGCTGCTGCGCCTCCGCCAGAGTGAGCATGGTCCAACGCTAGCGAGTGCGCGGCCTCCATAGGATGAGCCGCGTGGACGTTTTCTCCGCAGACTGGCTGGGAATCTGCCGCCGCGTGGTGACCGCGCAGCGGGCGATCTTCGACGAGGTGCGCGGGATCGAGGCCCGCACCGAGTACGAGGGCGTCGGCGAGGGCGGCGATCACACCCTGGTCATCGACCGTCGCTGCGAGGACATCGTCTTTGCCGAGCTCGATGCGCTGGCCGAGCAGGGCGCCTCGTTCGTCGCCGTATCGGAGGAGCGCGGCGAGGTCGAGTTCGGCGGTGGCGGCCTCGCCCGGATCGTGATCGATCCGATCGACGGCTCGCTCAACGCTCGCCGCACGCTGCCCGCGCACAGCCTCAGCCTCGCCGTCGCCGGCGACGACTCGATGGCCGCGGTTGAGTTCGGCTACGTCTATGACTTCGGCGCCGGAGAGGAGTTCAGTGCCCAGCGCGGCGAGGGTGCGAGATTGGCCGGCGAGCGAATCGAGGTGGCCGCCGACGGCGACAAGCTCGAGCTGCTCGGCCTCGAGGCGGCCGAGCCCGAGCGCGCCGTTCCCGCCCTCGAAGCCTTCGCCGGGCGCGTCTACCGCATTCGCGTGGTCGGCTCGATCGCGATCACCGCCGCCTACGTCGCCGCCGCCCGCTTCGACGCGATGATCGGCCTGCGGCCCTGCCGTTCGGTCGACGCCGCGGCGACCCAGCTGATCGTCCGCGAGGCCGGCGGCGAGGTCGCTTTCGGCGAGGGCTCGCTGGACGAGGCCCCGCTTGGCCTGGACGCGCGCTACACCTTCGCCGCCGCCGCCGGGAAGCGCGGATTGGCGATTGCTCGCGCCGGGCAGTAACCAGCGCACGATTCGGGTTTAAGAACGTCTGTTCGCGTAGAACGTATGTTCGTTACACTCGCGAATCCTAGGCAGGAAACCGCAGACGAAGGGATTCTTCTTTCACATGGCAACGACCAACGGGAGCAAAAGCTCCGCCTCCAAAGCCAAAAGCACGACCACTGAGAAACGTCAGAACCGCAGCGTCGCCGAGACCGCTGTCGACCTCCCCGTCGGCGCAGTCCTCAGCGTCACCGATCGCGTCAGCGAGCTGGTCGAGCCGTTCACCGGCCGCACCGCCGCCGAAAAACAGCTCAAGTCCTACCGGACCGAGTTGCGCCGCCGGGTCAAGCGCACCGAGCGCCGCGGTACCACCGCCCGCAAGCGTGCCACCACCGAGGCCCGCAAGACCCGTAACCGGGTCGAGCGCGAGGCGCGCAAGCGCCAGCGCACGGTCGAGACGACCCTGAAGCGCAACCGCACCGAGCTCGAGCAGCGCGTGCGGCAGGTCGCCGACCTCCTCCCGGTCTAAGCACCGAGAACCGACACCGGCAGTGAGCCGGCTGGCTCGAAGGGCCAGCCGGCTTGCGCTGGTGCGTACGCCCTGAACTGAAACCGCGCACCACGGCTGTCGTCGTCGCTGAAGCGGTAGGCGTAGCGGAAGCGCCCGTCCGGGCCCGTCCTGACGCTGCGGAACTCGCTCCACGGCAACCCCGGGAGGCGGAACTGCAGCTGCACCACCTTGCCCTCGGCCGGCATCGCCGCGCCGCGATTGGCGACCCGCCCGCGGAAGACGAGTGGGGGCCCACCGATCCTGGCGACGGTGGCGGAAACGCGCAGAGCGACGCGGCTGTTCACGGTCAGGCTCGTGGGGCGACTGCTCGCAGCGCGGGTCGTCGCGGTTGGTGCGACGGAGGCGACGACTTCGCGGCTTGGCCCCTGGGCGAGGTGAATTCCAAAGCTGCCGACGGCGTCAGTCCTGACGAACGAGACGCGCTCCACCGGAACGCTGCCGGGCGCGAAGCGCTCGGTCACCTTCACTGCAGCCCCCGCCAACGGTGTCCGGCGGGCGGCCAGGGCGCGACCCGCGAACCAGGTGCGGCGTCCGTAGCGGACGGCCCTTTTGCCACCCCTGGTGACGAGCTTGACCGGCACCTTGAGCGGCCCGCGCAGGTGCATTGCCGAACCATCGGCTCGTTGCAGCGAGACCGCCGTGTTGCCCGCCGCGTCGTAAGCGATAGCGCGGAACTCGTACTCACCGGCGGGATAGGCGCTCGAGTCCCAGTGCGCCTGCAGAGCCCCGTTTGTCACCTGCGTCGGCAGCGCGACGAATCGCTCGCCGGCGCCGGCACGACGAACCGCGATCGAGCCTCGGTTGGGGTCAAGGCCGGAAAGACGATCTTCCGCTCGGGCCTCGATCAGCTCCGGGTCCTGGGCTCGCTGGGCGACTGCGAAAGCGAGCCGCGGTGGCTCGCGATCGACTCTGACCACCGTTGTCGCGGGCAGTGGGTTCTGCCGGCCGCTGACATTGGCGCCGTCGGCGACGTTGCCAACGGCGTCGCGGCCGTAGTAGGAGATCGTGTGCACGCCGGAGTCGATCATGGTCGTGGTGACGCTTCCCCCCGCTGCCGTGACCGGTGTTCCGCCGTCAACCTGAATTGCGGTGAAGGGGCTGTGGGCGCCGGCGGCGGCCATGCCCGAGCCTGCGTCGCTGGCGGTCGCTGTCAGCTTCAGCGGCTGCTTCGACCAGCCGCTGGTCAGACCCTCGATCCGCGTCAGCGGGGCGGTCTTGTCGACGCGAAGGATTGTCGTGCCGACGGTCGCTGAGGGAACCCTTGCACCGGAGACGGCGACCGCGTGCAGGTAGTTCAGGCCCTCGGGAAGCTCGGCGATCGGCAGCGCGTCGACGGCGATCCCACCCTGCAGGTCGACCTCGGCCCCGCTGCAGGTGGTTTCGGCGCAGGGGCGGCCCGTCGGCGAGGAATCGGTCGAGACGGCGTAGCCGCGAATGCCGGAGAGCGGCTGCGGACCGCTCGGGCGGGAGAGGTGGACGGTGTAGGGGAATGCCGAGCGGCCGATCCAGCCGGGGGAGGGGAGGGGCTCGACCGCACCTGGGTGCGCATCGTCGAAGCGCAGCGTGGCGCTCGCCGGAGGACCGCTCGCGCCTTTGCCGCCCTCGAGCCAGACCTCGGCCGTGTAAGCGCCTGGCGTTGGCGGCACGCTGAGATGTTCGATTGCGCTCGCTGCCCATGGCAGCCTCGTATCGCCGATTAGGACAGCGCCGCCAGGATCGAGCAGCCGATAGTGGACCGCGACGATGCCCGCCGGGTTGCTCCAACTGAGCGCGAACATCTGCCGGGGATGCCAGTTGTCTTCCCCGCCGTCGACCTGCAGACCGACGGGCTGTAAGGAGGCTCCTGCCCCTGCCGGGCAGACCAGCGCCGCCGCTAACGCCAGCACGACAGCCAGCCTGCTCACGGGCCGAACTCTCCAGCTGCGGAGCCGCTGGGGCTTGGCGCGGGCGCGGCTTCGCTGCTGCTCGGCGATTCGGCGACGGGCGCGGGGGCTTCGTATTCGATGGCACCGGCAGTCGCCGCACTCGGTTCGGCGCTGACCGGGGCCGCCGCTTCCTCCTTCGCTGCGGGCTGATGCACGGGCTTGCTGGGTGGATCTTCAGCCGGCGGCACTGCCGGCTGATAGTCGACCGCCTCGTCTTCGCTCGTGGCGCTCGCGCTGGTCGCCTGCCGTTCAATCGCCGGTTTCGGGCCTGGGTCGTTGACGAGCGCGGGCGCTGGAAGCACGCCCGTCGCCACGCACGCGGCCGCGCCCCCGGCGGCGCCGGCGCAGACGGTCAGCAGCTTCGCGAGCGCCGCCATGCCGGCGCCGCGCGAACCTCCGGCGACGGCGACCTGGGTGGCCACTGCTTCGCCGCCGCCAAATCCCGGCAGTCGCGCCCCGAGGTTGGCGGCAAGCTCCTGTGCTCTTTCCAGCAGCGACCGCGAGGGAGGCAGCAGGGGCAGCATTGCCGCCGCCACGCGCGGTGCCGCGCGGTAGGTCCGCATCGTTGCCCGGCAGTGGGCGCAGGCCCGCAGATGCTCTTGCACTTTGATCGCCTCGCGCGGCCCCGCTTCGCCATCGCAGAACGCCGAGAGCAGCGGTTGCAGGTCACGGCAGCGACTGCCGTCCTCGCTGCTGGAGACGATGGCGCGGTAGCGGGCCCTGCCCTCAGCAAGCAGGCGATTGATTTTGGTCTGGCTGTAGCCGGTTCGCTCGCCGATCTCGACGTAGGAATAGCCCTCGGCGAGCAGACCGAGAGCGCGCAGCTCGGCGGGCTTCAGCGCTTGCAGCGCCTCGCGGCTGCGGGCGATCTCCTCGCGGCGCTCGGCCTGCTCGTCGGGGCCGTCGCCTCGGTACGGGAGCAGCGCCACCGGGTCCTCCGCCGTGCCTTCGCGCGTTCGTTGGTAACCGAGCAGCTTCTCGCGACTCTGGCGCACCGCGAGCGCCTCGTGCTTGGTCACCGTCTGGGTCCAACGGATCAGTTCGCGTAAGTCGGTGGTCGGGGCTTTGGTCAGGGCGATCTCCAGCGCCCGCTGGTAAGCGTCCTCCGCGTCTTCGGCATCGATTGAGTAGCGGCGCGCCGTGCGCCGCAGGGCCGCCTCGTAGCGGGCGATCATTTCGACCGCGGCGCGCTTGCGCGCTGCGGCACTGGCCTTCGTTGCCTGCTCTCCCTGACTCAATTCCCCGCCCAGCTCCCTCTGCACCGGTTCAGATCTGCCGCCAAAAACATGGCAAGCCAACTCGGCGCCTAAGCGAAACTCGCCCCCCTGCTGGACGAGTTATCGGGCGATATCGGCGCAAATTGCGCAAATCAGACCGGTCAGCCTCGTCTTCGAGCGGCCGATAGCATCAGCGCCTATGAGTACCTGCGTAGTCACCGGCGGCGCCGGCTTCCTCGGCTCCCACCTCTGCGAGCACCTGCTCGGCAAGGGGCACCGGGTGATCTGCATCGACAACCTCGAGACCGGCTCGCTGCAGAACATCGAGCACATCCGCGACCCGGCCTTCGAGTTCCGGCACATCGACATCATCGAGTACGTCGACATCCCCGAGGATGTCGACTTCGTCTACCACCTCGCCTCGCCGGCCAGCCCGATCGACTACCTGCGGCTGCCGCTGCACACGCTCAAGGTCGGCTCGCACGGCACCCACCACATGCTCGGCGTCGCCAAGTTCAAGCGCGCCCGCTTCCTGATCGCCTCGACCAGCGAGGTCTACGGCGATCCCCAGGTCCACCCGCAGACCGAGGACTACTGGGGCCACGTCAACCCGATCGGCCCGCGCGGCGTCTACGACGAGGCCAAGCGCTACGCCGAGGCGATGACGATGGCCTACCACCGCCAGCAGGGCGTCGACACCTCGATCGTGCGCATCTTCAACACATACGGCCCGCGCATGCGCGCCCACGACGGGCGGGCGATCCCGACTTTCCTACGCCAGGCGCTCGAGGACCGGCCACTGACCGTCTTCGGCGACGGCTCGCAGACCCGCAGCTTTTGTTACGTCGATGACCTAATCCGTGGCATCGTCGCCCTCGCCGAGTCCGACGCGCACTCGCCCGTCAACATCGGCAATCCCAACGAGTTCACCCTGCTGGAACTGGCGAAAGCCGTGATTGAGGTAACCGAGTCGCGCTCGGAGATCATCTACGAGCCGCTGCCCACCGACGATCCCCAGCAGCGCCGCCCCGACATCACCCGGGCCCGCGACCTGCTCGGCTGGGAGCCCAAGATCGAGCTCCGCGAGGGGCTCAAGATGACGATCGAGCAGTCCGGCGTCGAGCGCCTCGCCGGCGCCTCCGACTAAGCCGGAACCGGAACGCTATCGGCGACGGTGACGTCGCTGGTGCGGTAGAAGGCGATCGAGGTGGGGACGTTGGTCAGCTCTTGGCGCATCGCCTCAAAGGTGCGCATCGCCGCCGTCTCGGCCGGCCAGCCGTAGCGGGCGAGGAAGGCTTCGGAGCCGGCCTCGTCCGGGGCGCCGACCGTCGATTCGGTGAGGGCGCTGGCCAGGGCGGCCATGCCGCGGCAGAAGTCCTCCTCGTTCCAGCTGATCCGCCCGTTCTCGTCGATCTCGACGAAGCCGTTCTCGGCGAGGAAGCTGAGTTCGACGTAGGCCGCACCGGGGTCGCCGTAGTACTTGGGGCCGCGCCGCAGGTAGTGGAGCAGCTCGGCCATGTGCGTGGCGCACATCTCGAGGCGGCTGACGCCGGTGACTGCGAGCCAGGGATCGGAGATCGTCATCAGGAATCCGTAGACGTCGGCGATCGCCTCCTGCAGCGCCATGAAGGGCTCGATCCCCAGCGTCTCCATCCACTCGTCGTAGCAAGTGGATGGCACGACGACGTTGTGGCCGTGGTCGTGGCCGCGGATCCACGGCATCAGGGTGTCCTCGATCGGCACGTCGGCTGCCCGCATCGGACCGCTGAGCAGCGTTTCGGCGAGCGGGATCGTGATCTCCGAGTAGCGCGCGAGGTGCACGTTGCGCATGTAGAGGGTGCGCTGTTCCTCGATCGGCAGCCCGTCGACCCATTCGTCCTCGGGCATGAAGTAGGCGAAGTGCTTGGGGTGGCCGGCCGCCTCGCCCGCTGAGATCAGCAGGTTGGTGACGTTCATCGGCAGCTTGAAGGGCACGCTCATCCCGTCCGCGTCGATTTCCGCTTCGACCGAGGCGAGGGCCTGCTCGAGCGAGTCGTCGAGCTGGTCCAGCAGCTTCTGCTGAGGCTCGTCGCGGGCGGCGGCGAGGAAGGAGTGCAGCCCGACGCGCGTCTTCATCCGCCAGGTGCAGAGCGGCCCGCAGACGATCTCCAGAGCGGGGGGTGGGCCGCTGCGGGCGATATCGAGCGTCATCTCGCGGTGCTCGATCCCACCGGCGAGGCTCTTTGCGCGCAGGCGGACCGTCTCGGCGCTCTCATCGTCGATCAGGTCCGCCAGCTCGCGCATCGTTTCGGCCATCTCGCCGCGCAGGACAGAGGCAACCCCCTCGGAGAGACACTCGCCCTCGGCGCTCTGCAGGCTGCGCATCGCGTCGCTCTGGGCGGCGAGCTGGAGCAGCAGCGGCATCACCTCTGCGGCGTTGGTCGGCGGCTCGCCCTCGAGGCGAACGTGGCCGACGCCGTGCTGGTCATCGACCGGCCAAAACGGCGGCAGAAGCTGCGGAGCACTGCGACTGGCCAGCTGCGACATCTCCCAATCCCCTTCCCCTCCAGCATGGCTCGGCGCCATGCGCGCTTTGAGTCCACGAACCGGAACGGCGTCCTAGCTGCTCCGGTACGGGCGAAGGTATAGAAGGGAACACACAAATGCAACTTAAATAGTTGAGCAAACTAGACCAGGGTCCGGCGGCGTGGCGATGGCGGTGCTCGGTCGCGATGCTCCGGTCCCACATATCCTGTTGGCATGGCTACCGAAGAGACCCACCGCACGATCGCCCCCGTTGTCGGCCCAGACGACGAGCGCGTCTTCACCGATTCCGGCATCGAGATAGAGCGCGTCTACGACGCCGACGACGTCGCGCCCGGCCTGGAGGAGCGCCTCGGTGAGCCAGGGGCGCCGCCCTTCACGCGGGGAATCCACGACGGGATGTATCGCGACCGGCTCTGGACGATGCGACAGTACGCCGGCTTCGCCACGCCCGAGGACACCAACGAGCGTTACCGCTACCTGATCGAGCACGGCTCGACCGGGCTCTCGATGGCCTTCGACCTGCCGACCCAGCTCGGCCGCGACTCCGACGACCCGCTCTGCCACGGCGAGGTCGGCCGCACCGGGGTGCCGATCGACACGATCGAGGACATGCGGATCTGCTTCGACCAGATCCCGCTCGACAGCGTCTCGACCTCGATGACGATCAACGCGCCGGCGGCGGTGCTGCTGCTGCTCTACGAGCTGGTTGGCGAGGAACAGGGCGTGCCCTCGGAGAAGCTGCGCGGCACGGTCCAAAACGACGTGCTCAAGGAGTACATGGCGCGCGGCAACTACATCTACCCGCCGGTGCCGACGATGCGCCTGACCACCGACATCTTCGAGTACTGCCACCAGAACGTGCCGAAGTGGAACACGATCTCGATCTCCGGCTACCACATCCGTGAGAAGGGCTGCTCGGCTGTGCAGGAGGTGGCCTTCACCCTCTCCAACGCGATCGCCTACGTCGAAGCGGCGCTCGAGCGGGGCCTCAAGATCGACGAGTTCGCCCCCCGGCTGGCCTTCTTCTTCAACGGCCACAACCAGGTCTTCCAGGAGATCGCCAAGTTTCGCGCGGTGCGGCGGATGTGGGCAAAAATCGTCGCCGAGCGCTTCGGGGCGCAGAACCCGAACTCGATGAAGATCCGCTTCCACACCCAGACCGGCGGCGTGACGCTGCAGGCCCAGCAGCCCGAGGTCAACATCATCCGCGTCGCCCTGCAGGGCTTCGCCGCCGTCTGCGGCGGCACCCAGAGCCTGCACACCAATGGCTTCGACGAGGCCCTGGCCCTGCCCACCGAGCGCTCTGCCCGGATCGCCCTGCGCACCCAGCAGGTGCTCGCCCACGAGTCCGGCGCCGCCGACACCGTCGATCCCTTCGCCGGCTCCTACTTCGTCGAGTCGCTCACCGACGAGGTCGAAGCGCGCTCATGGGAGCTGATGGAGAAGGTCGAAGAGCTGGGCGGCTCGGTCGAGGCGCTGGAGTTCATGCAGCGTGAGATCGAGGAGTCCGCGCACAGCTACCACGAGCGCTACAAGAGCGGCCAGGACATCATCGTCGGCGTCAACAAGTACGTCACCGACCAGGTCGACGACGTCGACATCCTCCGCGTCGACCCCGAGGCCGAGCAGAGCCAACTCGCCCGCCTGGCGGCCTTCAAGGAGCGCCGCGACCAGGCCGGCGTCGACGCCAAGCTCGACGCCCTGCGCGACGTCGCCCGCGGCGACGGCAACCTCCTGCACCCGATCCGCGCCGCCCTGGCCGCCGACGCCTCGATCGGCGAGGTCTGCGGCGCCATGCGCGACGTCTTCGGCGAATACAAGGGCGGCGCCTTCTTCTAAGCGCCTCCGAGAGGCGACTCCGCCTAACCCAGACACGCGCATCCGACATCGACCCCGCTCAGGTGTGGTCGATGTCGGATGCGCGTGTCAGGTGGGTGGTAATTCGGCTGAGCTCCGCTCGGACTCGGGAAGGCTTGTACTTGATCTCGTAGTGAGTGAAGCGGAGCGGGGTCATCCCGGCGAGGGTGTGGGCGCGGTCGCGGCGAACGTCCCGCGTTTGAGTCGAGGCCGTTCGGTGATAGCGCAGGCCGTCGGTCTCGATGACCAGGCCCAACGCGGGGAAGAAGAAGTCGACTTCGAAGCCGTTGACGATCTGTTTGGTGAGCGGGAGCGGGAGGCCAGCCGCTGCTGCGATGGGACGAAAGAGGATCTCCAGGTCTGAGTCCGAGAGCCTGAACGTGCGCTTGTCGAGGAGCTTGCGCAGGATCTTCACGCCAGGCTCGCCAGCGTAGTCGTCAAGGGCTGATCGCAGGGCCTCAGGGTCGATGAGGTCTCGCTTGTCCGCCTCGTTTATAGATCGCTCGATGCCAAAGGGGGCAAGTTCGGTGGCAAGATCGACCAGCGAGAGCACCAGGGCTGTCACCGGGATGCCGTCTCGAATCACGATGTCGTCGGCGGACAAGCTCGGCCGTCCTCGAACACGCAGGCCCGGCCGCCTCAGTTCGCAGCGACGCCTCACGCTGACATCGATCACGCCCGGCTTCTCGGTTCCGATCTCCCACAGTGCAGCGGCACTTCGATGGCTCAGTGCCGCGTCGTCCCCGCACGCCAGGGCGGCTGCCATCCACCTCCGTTTCTGCGTGAGCTTCGGCCACCCCACCGCGTAGATGCCATGGGCGACGACATGTAGCCGACCACGTTCAACCCGATGCTCGATCGCCCTCTTGCTGAACCCAAGCGCCAGCAGCTGCCGCCGCGCGACGACCCCATGCTGCCGCCCCGCCAGCTCCCAGGCCCGCCTACTCCGTTTGTAGTTACGCGCATCCGACATTGACCACACCTGAGCGGGGTTAATGTCGGATGCGCGCATCCTCTTCCCCCCTGAACGGACCCGCCCAAGTGTCCAGGGTGGGGAGGAAGACAGAGATCGGGGTGGAAGCGGCCCCAATGATCGAGGCCTCACGCACGTTGATGAAGTCTGAGCCGGAGCTGGTGGAGCTGATCGCCGACGTCGAAGGCGTCGAGGTGACGATGGCCGAGAAGGGCTTCGGCACGCGGGTGCAGTTGCGCGCGAGTGAGCAATCGGGCCTCGCCGAGGCTGACCTTGAGCGCGTTCTCGACGAGCTTGCCGAACCGCAGAAGCAACCCTTCGGCAACGCCTGAGACTGCTCAGCCGCGCGACTTTCGCCGTTGTCGCAGTGCCTCTCGCGTCGCGTAAAGCGCCGGCAGCGCGGCAGTGTCCTTGGGTCGGCCCAGCTCCTCCTTCGAGGCGATCACCTCGTCGATCGTGATCACTCGCACCGAGAAGCCCCCCAAGGAAAGCTCGATCGTCGCGACGTCCTCGAACCCGCCGATAGCGGCGGCGTGCGGGACGACATCGAGTGGACCGGCGCCGGTGTCAAACCGCTGCGTCTGCCAACCAAGGAAGTCGGCGCCCTCCAGCTCCAACGGGGTCTCGCTGCCCAGGGTGCGGGCACCGAGCGAGTTAAGTGCCGCCGCAAGTCGCTCGGCGTTGTCCAGGTCGCGCCGCGGCATCACGTCGAGATCGAGGGTGACCGCCGGACTCCCCTGCAGCCAGGCGGCCACGGCGCCGATCACGCAGAACTCGACCTCATGCTCGACGAGGGTGCGAAGCAGTCGCTCCGGGTCGAGCTCGGTCATGTTCGCGCCGTCGCCAGCTCGCGCAAGCGGGCGTAGCGCGAGAGCGCGCGAAGGCGCTGCAACGGCGTGAGCTCCAGCAGCTGCGCCGCCAGCTCGATGTCGTGGGTATCGGCAACTACCTCGGTGCTGAGCTGAAGGCGCTGCCCGCATGCTGCCAATAGCCGTTGCAGCGTTTCCCAGGAGGGCGTTGCCACGCCGCGCTCGTAGCGGGCGATCGCGGGCTGCGAGGTTCCGGCCCGCTGGGCCATTGCACGCTGCGAGAGCCCGGCTGCATGCCGCGCATCCCGCACCAATGCACCTGGCGAATCCATATTCGCCATGATACCTGATTAGGTATCGCATTCTCCTGGAATATCGACGGCGTCTTCTGGGAGCGCGGATAAATAGACTCCCGCGCCCGATGCGCGAGAAGAATCCGATCACCCACGAGGAGAAGCTCGCTTACCTGCGTGAGCTGCGCGATGCCGCGATCAACTCGGCCTCCGAGGAGGCGGTGGAGAAGCAGCATGCGAAGGGCAAGATGACCGCCCGCGAGCGGGTCGAGAAGCTGCTCGACCCCGGCTCCTTCGAGGAGCTCGACACCTTCGTCCGCCACCGCACCTACGACTTCGAGATGCAGAAGAAACGGCCCTGGGGCGACGCCGTCGTCACCGGCCACGGCACGATCGACGGCCGCACCGTCTTCGTCTTCTCGCAGGACTTCACCGTCTTCGGCGGCAGCCTCGGCGAGGTGATGGCGGAGAAGATGTGCAAGGTGATGGACCTCGCCGCCCAGGTCGGCGCACCGGTGATCGGCATCAACGACTCCGGCGGTGCCCGGATCCAGGAGGGCGTCGTCTCGCTCGGCGCCTACGGCGACGTCTTCGTCCGCAACGTCCAGTGCTCCGGCGTGATCCCGCAGATCAGCCTGATCATGGGGCCCTGCGCCGGCGGCGCCGTCTACTCGCCGGCGATGACCGACTTCATCTTCATGGTCAAGGAGACCTCGCACATGTTCATCACCGGGCCGGAAGTGATCAAGACGGTGACCGGCGAGGAGGTCGAGTTCGAGGAGCTGGGCGGGGCGATGAGCCACAACTCGAAGTCGGGGGTTGCCCACTTCGCCTCCGAGGACGAGGAGAGCTGCCTCGAGGACGCCCGCTACCTGCTCAGCTTCCTGCCCTCGAACAACCTCGAGGCGCCGCCGCGCTTCGAGCCCTCCGATGACCCCGAGCGCGAAGACACCGAGCTCGACACGCTCGTCCCCGACGATCCCTCCAAGCCCTACGACATGCGCGAGGTGATCGCCCGCGTCGTCGACGACGAGGAGTTCTTCGAGGTTCACGAGCACTTCGCCAAGAACATCGTCTGCGGCTTCTCGCGGCTCGACGGCTTCCCGATCGGGATCGTCGGCAACCAGCCGGCCTTCCTCGCCGGCGTGCTCGACATCGAGGCCTCCGAGAAGGCGGCCCGCTTCGTCCGCACCTGCGACGCCTACAACGTCCCGATCGTCACCTTCACCGACGTGCCCGGCTTCCTGCCCGGCACCGACCAGGAGTGGAACGGGATCATCCGCCACGGCGCCAAGCTGCTCTACGCCTTCACCGAGGCGACCGTGCCCAAGCTCACCGTCGTCACCCGCAAGGCCTACGGCGGCGCCTACGACGTGATGAACTCGAAGCACATGCTGGCCGACTACAACGTCGCCTGGCCGACCGCCGAGGTCGCGGTAATGGGCCCCGAGGGCGCGGTCAACATCATCTATCGCAAGGACATCGCCTCCTCGCCGACGCCCGATGAGCGCCGCCAGAAGCTGATCGACGACTACAAGGCCCACTTCGCCAATCCCTACTCGGCGGCCGAGCGCGGCTACATCGACGACGTGATCGAGCCCCGCGAGACGCGGCCGAAGCTGATCAAGGCGCTGCGCATGCTGCAGTCCAAGCGCGTCGCCCAGCCGAAGCGCAAGCACGGCAACATCCCGCTCTAGGCGGGGAAAGCCCATCGCGATCCCCCTCAGCGCGGCCGCTGCGAGGCCGCGCTGCGCCGCGAGTGCCAGGTCGCCACGGAAGCGGCGGTCATCTCTTCCCAGGCGGCGTCCTCGCCGAAGTACTGCATGACGACGAAGTAGAGCAGGCCGGGAAGCATCTCCGGCACCTTGGCGGCGTCGCCGTCCATCAACTTCGCGCACACAAGAGTGTCGATAGCGCCTACCATGAAGGTCGACGTAACTGGAGGTGGAGCTTGGCGAGAGGGAATCTCGCGGCGCGCGCTGTCAAGTGCGCGGGAGAGGCGCTCCATCAAATCGCGCCGCTGGGCGAGCGACTGCTCGCCCGCCGCATGGACCTCGACGAAGATCGCCTTCGCGAGTGCCGGCTGGTTGGCGCAGAACTCGAGCAGCTCGGCCATGCCGGCGCGCAGGCCCTCGCGCCAGCTCGGCTGCCGCTTGGCGGCGCCGATCAGCCGCTGGTAGAGCCAGGAGCTCGCGTCGCCATAGGCTTGCGCGAAGCAGTCGTCCCGGTCCTCGAAGTACTTGTAGAAGGTCGCCCGGCTCGCCCGCGCCCGCTCGATCACGTGTTTGACCGCGACCTGTTCGTAGCCGAGCTCGCCGCTGACCAGGAGGACCGCCTCCAGCAGACGCTCGCGGGGTGCTCGCGAGCGCAGTCCCGGGAAGGGAACTACCGGAGCGAGCTCCTCTTCTTTGGCGGGTGCGCTGGGAGATTCCGACATCGAGGTCCTACCAGTTTTGCAAACAGTGACCTTTTGTCTAGGTATAGCAGCTTTCAAAAACAACGAATGACCAGAACGCAATGTTTTCTGTAAAGCAAGGAAGTAGACATCAAATGTATGTTTTGGTACCTTGGCGGCATGGCGGATTCACGATCGCTCTCCGAACGGCTCGCCACGATGCCCCCGGGAAGGCACTTGGTGCCCCGCGACTTCGTCACCCAGAACCAGCGCGAGCGGATGTTGCTGGCCACCGCCGAGCTGGTTGCCGAGCGTGGCTACCAGAAGACCACGATCGAGCTGATCGCCAAAACGGCTCGCGTCGCCCTCTCGACCTTCTACGAGCAGTTCTCCAGCAAGGAGGAGTGCTTCCTCGCCGCCTTCGACGAGACGATGGATGCGGCGGCGGAGGTCTACGGCGAGCTGCTCGATCCCGAACAGGACTGGGCCGATCAGATCGCCAGCGGGCTCGAGATCACGCTCGAGATGATCGTCAAGGAGCCCTCGCGAGCGCGCCTCTGCATCGTCGAGGCCCAGGCGGCCGGGGGCGAGGCGCTGAAGCGCTACCAGGGGATGCTGGAGAAGCTGGCGCCGAAGCTGCGCGAGGGACGCGTCCACAACCCGCGGGCGGGCCGCTTGCCCGACGGGCTCGAGGTCGCGGTCGTGGGAGGCCTGGCCTGGCTCGTCCACCAGCGCTTGTTGGCTGGCGAAGAGGACGAGATCAAGGGCCTGCTGCCGGAGATGCTGCAGGTGACGCTGACTCCCTACGTCGGCGAGGTCGAGGCGGGGCGCGCGGCGGACGCGGCCCAGGCCCGCGCCGCCGCGGCTTGAGCAAAAGCGAGCGCAGGGGGAGGGCCGGGCTGATGTGAGAACCGGCAACGGAGGACCGCCTCGCGCGCTGGACGACCCCGTCCGCACCCGGATCGCCGCGGCGATGATCGACCTGGTCGGCAACCGCGGCTACGCGCAGACCAGCATCGAGATGGTCTGCGAGCAGGCCCGCACCCGGCGCTCACACTTCGACCGCTGTTTCGCCGGCAAGGAGGATTGCTTTCTTTGCGTCCACGACGAGCTGGCGGCGGAGTTCTGCGAGCGGGTGCTCAGCGCCTACTCCGGCCCAACCTCATGGCACGATCGCGTTTGGGCCGCCGGTTGGGCGGCGATGCGCTTCCTCGGCGAGGACGCCACCCGCGCGCGCTTCCTGGTCGTCGAGGTGAACGGCACCGGCAGCGGCGCCCAGGCCCGCCGCGACCAGGCCCTGCAGCGCCTCGCCGACATCCTCGACGGCGGGCGGGAGGAGCTGGAGAAGCCCGAGTCGGTCTCCCGCTGCACCGCCGAAATCGTCGCCGGGGCGATCTACGGCACGGTCCTCGGCCGGGTCGAAGACGGCTGCCTCGAGCGCGGCGAGGACTTCCTGCCCGAGCTCGTCTACATGGCGGTGATGCCCTACCTCGGCTCGCGCGCCGCCGAGGACGAGCTGCTGGTCCAGTCGCTGCGCTAGCGGGTATGGTCGGTCCGTGGCAAAGGGGGCGGCACAAAAGGGCAAAGAGGCGGATTCCGCGCCGGCGGGTTCGTCACCGCGCCTGCCCGCCGGCCGCCACGGCCTGCCGCGCGAGTTCATCGAGCAGAACCAGCGCGAGCGGATCATCACCGCCCTCGTCGACACCGTCGCCGAGCGTGGCTACAACGCGACCACGGTCGCCAACATCACCAAGGCCGCCTCGGTCTCCCGCCGCACCTTCTACGAGCACTTCGACGACAAGGAAGCCTGCTTCCTCGCCGCCTACGACATGGTCGCCGACCACATTCGGAACTCGATGCGCGCCGCGGCGGAGTCCTTCGCCGAGTGGCCGCAGCAGGTGCGGGCAGCGCTGGCGACGATGCTGCGCTTCCTCGCCGCCGAGCCCGAGCTGGCCCGCCTCTGCATGGTCGAGCCGGTAGCCGCGGGCGGTGAGATCGCCGCCCGTCACCGGGCCACGATGCAGGGCTTCGTCACCATCCTCAAGGCCGGCCGACCCGAGCACAGCGGCGAGCGCCCGCTCCCGGAGGCCACCGAGGAAACCCTGGTCGGCGGCATCGTCTCGCTGATCGTGCGCGAGATCAGCGCCGGACGGACCGAGCAGCTGGAGCAGCTCCTGCCCGACCTGGTCGAGCTGATCCTGGCTCCGTACCTGGGCAACGAGGAGGCCGAGCGGCTGGCGCGGGACGGGGCAGTCCCGTCCGACTGATGTCACTGTGGCGTGCGCTTGCGCGCGCCACACATGAGTCCGAAACCTTTACGGTGCAATCATGGAGGCCATGAGACGCGGCTGGACCGACGAGCGGTTGGATGATCTCAACGATCGGGTGGACCAGGGATTCAAGCGGGTTGATGCCGACTTGCGAGCGCTGAACGCCCGCTTTGACGCGCTCCAGCGCACCATGCTTCAGGTCGGTGGTGGGGTCATAGTGGCTCTGGTCGGCCTTATCGCGACCCAGCTCTAGGAGGTAGGGGCTAGGAGGGACGGCGGACGTCGACGAGGTCCGCGACGATCTCAAAGTCCTTGGCGTTGTAGGTCAGCAGCGGCACCCGGTTAACGTTTGCCGTCGCCGCTATCGCCAAGTCAAAAGCACGCCGCCGTGGTTTGCCGCCCCGTTGCGCGACCGCCGCGTGCAGCCTTCCGCACTCGCGAGCGGCCTCTGCATCGAACGGCAGCGCGTCGAAGTGATCCTCGATGATCGCCAGGCGACGCATTCGATGAGCCCGGGCTTCGTCATCGGGGGCGGCGAGGACGCCGAAATGGAGCTCGCTAAGCGAAACGACGCTGATCGCACTGTCCCCCTCGGGACCTTCCTCGGCGCCAATCAGCACCGAGGTGTCGAGCAGTACGGGCACCTCCTACGAAGACCAGGGGTCTCTCAGCTCGCCCCCCATGGCCTCGAGATCCTTCTCGAGAGTCGGGTCGGCGGGAGCGGCCCAAAGGTCGGCGAGTTGATCGCTCGGCACCCATTGCCGCGTGCGCGCAGGCCCCAGCTGGGCGACGGGCCGACCGGAGACGGTGATCGTAATCTCCTCACCGGCCTCGGCCCTGCGCAGAACCTCACCTATGTGGTTGCGCAGCTCTTTCTGGGGAACGGTTGCCACGAAGAGCAGGGTAGCAGTACTGCTACCAGGCTTGACTAGGCGGCGACGCGGGGGCGGTCGAGGATTGCGACCAGCTCGGGGGTGAGCTCGGGAAGGCGCTCGGCATCGCCGGCGGAGAGCCGTGTATTGACGAAAGCGAGGGTGGCGTCGATCAGGCGCTCGTCAAGGCCGAGGGGCTGCGGGGCGTCGTCGGCTCCGCGGGTGCGGCGCAGCATTGCGGCGAGACGGGAGATGAGGATGCGGCGGGCTGCGCAGAGGGCGCTCGCCTCGCGCGGCGCTTGCGCGCTGAGCAGTTGGCCGAGCTCGGGTTGAGCGGCGAAGAAGTTGAGGGCCGCCTCGATGCCGGTCGCGAGGGCGTCGCTCTCGCCAGCGGTCTCGAGCACATCGTTGTCCCCGGTTTCAGCACAGGCAACCTCGATCTCCGCGCAAAGCCGATCGGCGGAGGCCACGTAGGCAGCGAGCAGGCAGTCCCAGAGGTTGCCGAAGTGCTTGTAGAAGGTGCTGGTGGAGACGTTGGCCCGCTCGCTGATGTGGGTGGTGGTGACGTTGGCGTAGCCGTGCTCGCCGAGCGCTTCCGCCATCGCCGCAAGCAGGCGCAATCGTTGGTGCTCTCGCACGAGGCCGGCGGGAATTCCGTGGCGGCCGGGAGGAAGACGGCGGGGGAGGGGGGTGCCCGCCGAGAAGGGGCCATCCTCGGCTTCGGGAGCGACCAGGCGCAGTTCCGTCATCGGGAGCTTCCTTCGAGCTCGGCCCGCTCGTGCTCGAGCAGCTCCTTGGCGGTTTCGAACGCTTCGTCGGCCGCCCCTTTGCCCAGGTATGAGCCGACCGCGAGGTGCATCAGCTCGGGGAGCGCGTCCCAGATGCGGTTCGTCTCGCCGGCGGCGAGGGCGTCGCAGAGGCAGGCCTCGATGCCGCCGACCACAAAGACCCCGGTCGACCCGGGTGGCGCTTGGCCGGCCTCGATCTCGGCGCGGACGCTGTCGAGCAGGCCGGCCAGCCGGTCGACCGCCTCGTCGTGCTTGGCCAGTGCCGCGCCGCCGGCAATCTGCACCTCGACAAAGAGCGAACGGGAAATTTTCGGCTGTTCGCCGACGAACTGGAAGAGCCTGACCAGCCCAGCCCGGACGCTCGCCTGCCAGTCCGAAGCCGCGACCGCAGCTTCCAGCAGATTGGCGCCGAGCCGATCGATCCAAGTGTCATAGGCCTGGGCGAAGCAGTCCTCGAGGCTCTCGAAGTGGTCGTAGAACTGCTTGCGGTGTCCGCCGCTGTACTCGAGCACGGCGCGGACCGAGGCGCCGCGGAAACCCTCTTCCCCGACGACGTGCAGGACGCCCTCCATCTCCCCCTCGCGAATCGTCGCGTCGGGTGTCGGGGCGGTCTCGGTGCTTTCGACTGGGAGCGCCTCCCTGGCGGCCGCGCAAGCTTCCTGTCGCATTGCGTGCTCTCCTTGTCGCTGACTCTCCCCAGAAACTGGGGCTGCCGAATAGAAACTACTCCTTTTTTTCCGGATATGAAAGCTTTTTAGAAAGAGCTATCCTCGGCCCATGCAGTACCTCTCGCAAAGGCTCGCGGTCGATATGCCTGAAGCGCGTGCGGAGGAGCGGCCCCGCGGCCCCGTCGCCGGCAGCCAGCGAGAGCGCCTGCTGGCCGCGACCGAGGCGCTGATCGCCGAGAAGGGCGCTGCCGCGACGACGATCGAAGCGATCGTCAAGGGGGCCGGCGTCTCCTCGGTCACCTTCTACGAGCACTTCCGCGACAAGGAGGAGTGCTTCATCGCGGCTTTCGAGAAGGCAGTCGATGAGCTCGAAGGGAAGGTGCGAGGGGCTGTACCCGTGGAGGCGGACCGAGACAAGAAGGTGCGGGCCGGCCTCGCGGCGCTGCTGGCGGCGATCGACGCCGAGCCGGCCCGGGCGCGGCTCTGCTTCGTCGAGGCGCAGAAGGGCGGGCAGCGGATGCGGGCTCGCTATGACGAGGCGCTCGATGCGGCTGCGGCGGAGCTCGCCGATCCCCTCGGCCAGGGGATCGCGGGCGGGCTGGCCTGGTTGCTGCGGGAGCGGCTCGAGCTGGGTGGGGGCGGGAGCGTGCAGGACCTGCTGCCGAGGATGACCGAGGTCATCCTCGGCCCCAACCCCGCCTATGGCTGACGGAGCGCGCGCAGCCGCAGAGCAGCTCGCCGCGGGCAAGGAGCGGCTACCGCCCGGGCGCCACGGCCTGCCGCGCGAATTCGTCGCCGAGAACCAGCGCGAGCGCCTGCTCAACGGTGTTGTCGAGGCCGTTGCCGAGCACGGCTACAACGCAACCACGATCGGCAAGATCACTGCCGCGGCCCAGATATCCCGCCGTACTTTCTACGAGCACTTTCGCGACAAGGAGGGTTGCTTCCTCGCCGCCTACGCGATGATCGACGACCACGTCCGCGCCTCGATGCTGGCGGCCGGAGATCCCTCCGCGTCCTGGCCCGAGCAGGTTGAGGCGAGGCTCGCCGCCCTGCTCGACGTCCTCTCCCGCGATCTCGCCGTTGCCCGCTTCTACCTGACCGAGCCGCTGGCGGCCGGGGGGGAGATCGCGGCCCGCTACCGCGATGCGATGCAGCTGCTCGCCGAGACGATCCGGCCTCCTGGTGGACCCGCCGAGATGGACGTCGAAATCCGCGACCAGGTCTTGATGGGAGGCATCGCCACCCTGATCGCCCGCCGCCTCAATGCCGGCGAACCGGCCCGCCTGCCCGAGCTGCTCCCCGACCTCACCGCCCTCGTCTTGCGCCCGTATTAGAACCCGCGTCATTCATTTCAGAAACTTCTCCTTGCATTCGTAAAACGTTTCTTTTATGCTCCCGGAGAGCCCGTTCCCAAGAACGGGTCAGTACAGGGACATAACCGAGCCTCGAGGAAGCCGCTAAGGGAAGCGGCGGGCAGAGGGGCTCACGGGACAAGGAGAGAGATCTAGATGTTCTCGACGCTACGCACGCGCTTTGGCATCCCCGGAGTCATCTCGGTGATGGCCCTGGTCTTCGCGATGTTCGGCGGCGCCTACGCCGCCTCTAACTCTTCAGGCGGCGGCAAGGCCACCGCGAGCGCCAAGGCCAAGAAGGGGCCTAAGGGCCCCAAGGGCGCGAAGGGCGATACGGGCCCGGCTGGGCCGGCAGGCCCCGCGGGTGCCGCTGGTCGAGACGGCGCCAACGGGATCGATGGTGTCGATGGGCAGGATGGCCAGGACGGGCAAAGCGTCACCAATACCGAGTTCACCGGCGCCCAAGGGAGCTGCACCGAAGGCGGCACCAAACTCGTCGGAACATCCACCACCTACGCCTGCAACGGTGAGCAAGGGTCGCCGTGGACAGCCGGCGGCACGCTGCCCAGCGGTCAAACAGAGACTGGATCTTGGGCCGTAGGTACGACGCCCTCAACGACATGCAGCCTGCCGGACTGCACGGTGACAGCGGGGCCTTCCAACTTTGCTGCCGCTCTGTACTCCCCAATTTCATTCAACATTCCACTGGCTGCATCTCTTGATCCGCCCCACGCTCATTTTCTAAAAGAAGGATTCCCCACGGGGGATACCACCGCGGAAGAAAAAGAAAACTGTCCCGGTAGTGCCGAAGAACCCAAAGCGAAAGCCGGACATCTATGTGTGTACACGGCGTCCGAAGCTGGATCCGGGTTCGGCACAATCTTGCCGAACGGGAGTCCCGGCGGCACCAACGGCGCCTCCCCTTCGGGGGCCGTGATCGCTCTGATCAACTGGGGAGAAGGGACCCGACGCTTCGGCAGCTGGGCGGTCACCGCACCATAGGGCGTTTGCTCTCAGCCCGGCGGTTCCATGCCGGGCTGAGAGCGATCTCGATGTGACCGTATTTCCGCCGCTTTCACCTAGTGCAGCAAGGAGAGACGCAATGGCAAATACAAGCTTCCAGATCCTCCACAGGCAGCTCCATGTTGGGCGCAGCTCTTTCGCCTGTGCGTTGCTCACTCTCCTTGCGCTGACACTTGCTTCTGCGTCCCGGGCAGAGGCCGCCTGCTCTAACGAAGCCATCCGGGAAGCACAGACCTCGGAAGTCCTACCCAACGGGACCACCTACCTGCCGAGCTGCATGGCACTGGAGATGCTCAACCCGCCGAAGAAGTTCGGTCAGGAAACGAGTGAAGTGGGCGCTTTCTCCGCCGACGGCAGCCGGGCGCTCTTCGTCTCCAAGGCAGCACTGGCCGAAACCCCCGGCCTACAGGTCTTCGTCGGTGACAACTACGTCGCCACGCGCGACCCGGCCGGTTGGGCCACCGACCCGACCTCGCCTCCCGCCCCGGCGGCGATCCTATGGGGAGGCGGCCTGAACGGAGGCCCCTTCGCCTTCGGCGAGGATCTCGACCGTTGGGTGATGCAGGGAGCCACCCAGGCCCAGAGCTTGGCCGGTGAATCGCAGTTCTTCACGGGCGCCCCAGGTGGGGTGTTCAAAGCGCTCTCGCCCTTCCTGGTCCCGGTCGATCAAAGCGGTGAAAGCCAGCAGTTCTCGCTCAACGAAAACCGCTCGAGTGGCAGCTCAGCCGACCTCTCGGCCACGGTCTTCAACTCGAAGTGGTCTTCGACCACCTACCTGTCCGGCGACCCCAGCACAACCTCGATCAGCGAAGAGGGCGGATACACCCCAAGCTACCTGGTCCATCGAGACGCCCTCGGCCAGCCGAGCATCGAACTGCTGGCGCGCGACAAGGACGGTGTCGTCTACGGCGGTCGCTGCGGATCCCGCCTCGGAGGAGGAAGTGGCCTGGTCGCGGGAGCGATCTCCCCCGACGCCTCACGCATTTACTTCTCCACCCGTCCCGCCCAGGCCTTTGACTCAAACACCGCCGAAGGCCCGCCCTGTACGACCACCAATCCGTTGCGCATCCTCAAGCGAAGCGAAACACCGAGCGGGCCTGAAATCACGGAACTGATCCCAGGCGCTCCCAGCGAAGCAGGCGACGACATCTTCCAGGGTGCCTCGCTTGACGGCACCAAGGCCTATCTGACGAGCCCGCGCAAACTGAGCGCGGATGATCTCGACACAAGTGCCGACCCCTGCAGCTCCAGCCTCGGCTCCTCCAAAGGCTGCGACCTCTATCTCTATGACTCCGCCAAGGCACCGGGCGAACAGATCACCCTCGTCTCCAAGGGTGGGGCCGGAGACCTCGAACCGGGCAAGGACGCAAACGTGCTCAGCTCGATCACGGCGATCTCCGCCGACGGCAGCCACGCCTACTTCGTCGCCCAGGGCGTGCTGACCAGCGATCAGAATCCCGCCGGACAAAGCGCCGCAGCGGGACAGCCCAACCTCTACCTCCATAACGCCCAAAGCGGCGATCTCTCCTTCATCGGCCGCCTTGCCACCACCGACGACAACACACTGTGGGGATCCGGCAACAGCTTCGTGCAGGCCTACCCCGTCCCACTACTGGGCGGTGGCGCAGAAGGCGGCGGTGACGGCCACATCCTGCTCTTCCTCTCCAACGCCTCGCTGACCAGCGAAGACGCAGACAACGGCCGCGCCGACGTCTACCGCTACGACTCCGAAGTCGAAACCCTGATCTGCGTCTCCTGCGCACCAGGTGGTCCCGACGCGCGGCCCTTTGCGGCCTCGGTCGACCCGATCCGCGCCACCCCGACCCCCAACTTCGCCGAGAAGGGACGTTGGGCAAGCGAGGACGGCCAGACGGTCGCCTTCGGCACAGCGGAGCCACTGGTCGATGGCGACGAAGACGGCGATGAAAACCCCTATCTCTGGCACGAAGGGGAGCTCTCGCGGCTGCCCAGCGAGGTGAAGATCTTCCAGCAGCTGCCGATCCTCTCGCCTGACGGCACTGAGGTTGGCTTCACCACCACCTCGAGGCTCCTTCCCCAAGACGGCGATGGCGCCCGCGACGCCTACCTGGCCCGCGCCGGCGGTGGCTTTGCCAATCCCGCTCCAACGCTTCCCTGTGATCCGCTCACCGAAGGGGCCTGTCAGGGCGCCTCGAGCCAGCGACCCGCCAGCCCACCTGCCTCGACCGACTCCTTCTCCGGGCCACCCAACCTCAAACAGACCCCCACCTGCGACAAGAGCTTCACCCGCAAGCACGGTCGCTGCGTGAAGAAGTCAAAGAAGCAGAAGAAGTCAAAGAAAAGCCACAAACGAGCCGGCCACAAGCGCGGAGGTAGCAAGTGAAGTCTCGAACAGCAATCGCCCTCGCCCTCTGCGCCAGCGCCCTGATCGCGGCGATCGCAGCCACCTCGGCCGCCGCCGTTCCGAGCCTCGACGTCCAGCTCAAACGAGTCAATGTCCCGCTCAACCGCGGCGACGAACGTCTCGCCTACGACGTCGTAGTCAAAAACACAGCTTCGCCGAACCCCAAAGTCGGCGACACGATCAGCTGTGAAACGGGCACGATATTCGGCAACCCCACGCCCGAAAAGACCTACCAGTGGTGGCGCAGTGGCAAAAAGATCGAAGGCGAGACGCAGAGCACTCACACGCTGACCGCCGAAGACCAGGGCAAGCCGCTGCAGTGTCAGCTCACCCTCACCAACGACGCCGACGGGCCTGCCAGCGCCTTCGCGCCGATCCCCGCCATTTCTTACTCGCGGTCGGCCCTCCTTGACCCAGTGCCCTCGCCGGCGCCACCCACAGGGGATAGCATTCCAATGGTTCGGGGTCCCGCCGCCAGGCTAGTCACTGCAACCGCGACCACCACCGCCGGCTCGAAAGTCCTCACCCATGTTGTCACGACGAAAGGCACCGGAACGCTCACAGAGGACTCCAAGCTCGTCACGGGATTGACGACGAGCTTCGGCGAATTTCTCGGCTCTGTGGATTTGGGTGGGAGTACTCAGCAGATCACCGCGCCCGGAGTCACGCCGGAAGCGACCGGCACCGGCACCGCCGCCGAAGCGTTGCCCAGTGGCTCTCGTGACAATAAAGTCGAAAACGTAAACACGACGAGCGGCGAATTCGTAGTCGGCCAGATGCTGACTGGAGAAGGGCTGGGGGGGAACCGGGGGAGAATCGTTGCCATCAACGGCAGCACGATCGAAGTCTCGTCGAGCGTCGACTACAGCATAAAACACCCATTCACGCTGCACGCGTTTACAACAATCGACGCGGTCGGCCCCGACACACTCGAACTCTCAACCCCGGCGGTCGCATCGGGGACGCAGGAATTGCAGGCCGGCGCACTGCCATTTGCGCAGACGCAGGAAGTACTCGGGGAAGGGATCTCGGCCGGCACGACGATCACTAAAGATGTAACGGAAGAGGGCGGCCAGACGCTGACACTCTCGGCCAACGCCACCGCCTCCGCCTCGGGGGTGGAAATCACGAGCCACAGCGTCGAGACCTGTGAAGCACCAATCGGTTGGAGCGGCTTTGCAACCGGCACGGTGAGCAAGGATCCCAAAGCCCCCGAGGATTCCAACGTCCTCACCAACGTCCTCACCGAGGTGACCACGGCCACCGGCACGGCGATCGCCTCCAAAGGCTCCAAACAACTCACCGAAGTGCACACCAGCAACGGTGCCTTCACGGTTGGCCAAACGATCACCGGTGCCGAATCGGCCACCGGCATACCTGCCGGCACCACGATCACGGCTGTCGGCGCGGGCACACTCGACCTGTCTGCCGCGGCGACCGCCGACGGCTCGGAGACGCTCTCCGCGGGCGCCATGCCCTTTGCCGTCGGTCAGCAGATCAACGGCACCGGCATACCCGTCGGCACCACGATCACGGCCGTCAAAGGGCAGGAACTGACTCTCTCGGCGAATGTGACTGTTTCCAACATGTCCGAAAAAAAACGCACGATCGCTCTCTGGGGTCCCGGCCTCGGTGGCAGCACCTGGAGCTTTCAGTGGCTGCGAAACGGCGTCCCGATCCCCGGCGAGACGAGCCCGGAACACACGATCACGACCGAAGACACCGAACCCCCTTCGGCTGTCCAGTGCGAAGCGAGAGCGAGGGACATGGCCGGCAACGAAGTGATCACAGTTGCCTCGGGCTTCCGAACCCAGCCGCAGCCTCCGGATCCTTATATCTCTCCCGCCGGTGGCTTTCCCCAAATCAGCTTTGGCAACGACGCTAGAGGCAAAACTTCGATCGAAGCGCAGCTCCCCGACGGCACCCAGGTGCTGCGCGCCTCCGGTGGTGGTTGGAGCTGCGTGAAGTCACCGCCGGTGCACCCGACCTCGGCACTTTGCCAAAGGGAAGCCTCTGTGCCACCGCAGAGCTCCTATCCGGCTCTGGAACTGAGGGGCCAGGTCTTCCCCGAAGCCCCCGAAACGCTGACGACCAAGGTGACCGCCTCGGGCGGCGGTGCGCCGTCTTCGGCCAGCGCCGAAGACACAGTAAGCGGCCTGACACCGGCGCTCGACTGGGACTTCACGGTCTTCAAAACCAGTGTCCTGGACGAACTCGACGCCGACTTCACCCAGGCCGGCGGGCATCCGTTCAAGGTCGGTGCCGAACTGCACTTCACCGAACACACGCGGGCGGAAGAATCGGCCGAAGCCAAGATTCGAGCCGCGAATGGTGCGGTGCGCTTGATCAAGACCGACACGCCGGCGGGCTTCGTCGGCAACCCGCAGGCCGCCCCAGAAAAGTGTCAGACCAGCGCCGAAGTGGTGACCCAGCCGAGTACCTGCCCGACGGGAAGCGTAGTGGGTGGGATAACGCTGGAAACCGAACAGGGGACGTTCAAAAACCAACCCCTCTATGTGATGGATGCCGAACGCGGTACGCCGGCACAGCTCGCATTTGGAGTGGCGATCCTGCGGCCCGGGTTCGTCTACACGCTCACGCCTGAATTGAAGCCCGAGGACGGTTACGCACTCAGCGTGCTGACGGCGCCAATTCAGAAGTTCCCTGAACTCTACGGAGCAAAAGCGACGCTCTGCAAGCTCGGAGGGAAAACCGAATTCGGCACCGAATTCGGTGCCGAAACCAAGTTCGCCGGCTGCCGCAAAGCCAGTGACGCTGGGGCCTTTGACGTGCCCTTCCTCACTTTGCCGACAAAGTGCGGCGACCCTGCCTCAGCGACCACGAATATCTACGCCGACACCTGGGAAGACCGGGGCAACTTCGCCCATGCTTCCTTCACCGGTGACGAACTGACTGGCTGCAACGCCCTGGCCTTCGACCCCTCGCTGGTAGCGCGACCCACCACCAACGCCGCCGATTCGCCCTCGGGCTTCGAAGTCGACCTGCACATCCCCCAGGACGAAGATCCTGAAAGCACCGCTACCGCGCACCTGAAGAAGACCGTGGTGACCCTGCCCGAAGGGCTGGTGATCAACCCCTCCTCGGCCAACGGCCTCGGCGCCTGCACCCAGGCCCAGCTCGGCATGGCCGGCGGAGTGCCCAACGCGGAGCCGGTTCGCTGCCCCGACTCATCCAAGATCGGCACCGCGACCGCGGTCACCCCGCTGCTCGATCACCCACTGGGTGGCAGCGTCTACGTCGCCGCACCACACGAGAACCCCTTCGGCACCCTGCTCGGCCTCTATCTGGTGATCGACGACCCCCAGACCGGCACCTTGGTCAAGCTGGCCGGCAAGGTCGAAGCGGACCCCAACACCGGGCGCCTCACCACGACCTTCGACGACAATCCCCAGCTGCCGGTCGAAGACGTCAAATTGCAACTGCGCGGTGGGGCTTCGGCCCCGCTTCGCACCCCGGCCGTCTGCAACAGGTTCTCGACGACGTCCTCGATTACCCCTTGGTCGGCTCCGGAATCGGGCCCCCCCGCAGATCCTTCGGATGCCTACAAAATCTCCCAGGGCCCCGGTGGGCGCAGCTGCCCGACAAGCGCCGCGGCAAAGCCAAACTCGCCCTCGCTGCAGGCCGGGACGGCGTCGCCGATCGCGGCCTCCTATTCGCCGATGGCGGTCCACCTGCGCCGCGAAGACGGCTCCCAGGAATTCTCCGCCCTGACGCTCACTCCGCCGCCGGGCTTGATCGGGCGCCTCGCCGGGCTCACACCCTGCTCGGACGGCGCTCTCGCCGCCGCCGCCTCGAAGACCGGCGCCGCCGAGCAGGCGTCGCCGAGCTGCCCGGCTTCGGCGAAGGTGGGGACGGCAACCGCCGGTGCGGGAGCCGGCCCGGCGCCCTACTACGCGACCGGCAACGCCTACCTCGCGGGTCCCTACATGGGCGCGCCGATCAGCCTTGCCTTCGTCACCCCGGCTGTGGCCGGCCCCTTTGACCTCGGCACGATCGTGGTCCGCACCGCCCTCTACGTCGACCCCGAAACCGCCCAGGTGACGGCCAAGAGCGATCCAATCCCCCACATCCTGCAGGGCATCCCGCTCGACATCCGCACCATCGACGTCGCCCTGGATCGGCCCAGCTTCATCCTCAACCCGACCAGCTGTGACCCGATGGCCTTCTCGGGCTCACTGCTCTCTACCCAGGGCTCCACCGCCGCCCTGACGGATCGCTTCCAGTTGGGCGAATGCGCCGGGCTGGCCTTCAAGCCAAAGCTCTCGCTGAAGCTCCTGGGCAAGACCAACCGCGGTGCCCACCCAGCCTTCCGCGCGACCCTGACGATGCCGCCGGGGGGCGCCAACATCGCCGGCACGTCGGTGGCGCTGCCGCGTTCGGAGTTCATCGAGAACGCCCACTTCAACACGATCTGCACTCGCGTGCAGTTCGCCGCAAACCAGTGCCCGGCGGGCTCTATCTACGGCCATGTAAGGGCGATCAGCCCTCTGGTCGACTACCCCCTGGAAGGACCGGCTTACCTGCGATCCTCCTCGCACAAGCTGCCCGACCTGGTGTTGGCGCTTCGTGGCCCGGCGTCTCAGCCGATCGAGGTTGACGCGGTTGGCCGGGTGGACTCCGTCAACGGCGGCATCCGCACCACCTTCGAAACGACGCCGGACGCACCGCTGACCAAGCTGGTGCTGAACATGGCGGGTGGCAAGAAGGGCCTCTTCGTCAACTCCCGCAACATCTGCGCCTCAACCAACCGGGCGACGGCGCTCTTCACAGCCCAGAACGGCAAGGCACGCGAACTGAACCCGCCGCTTCAGGCGCAGTGCGGCAAGGCAAAGAAAAAGGGCAAGGCGGGTAAGAAGCAAAAGCGCCGCGGCGGCCGGTAGGGGTTGGGGAGCGTGACCGACCGTCGGCGGCTCTTGAGTCGCAGCGCCGCTGTGGCTGTGTCGATCGTTGTGGTACTCGGCGCCGGCTCCGCTCGGGCCGCGGGCCCGCCGCTGATCGGCGCAGCCTGGGTGACCTCGGTTTCCGCGACGACGGCGCAGCTGCACGGTGAAGTAGACCCCGAAGGCTTGCCCACTACCTACCACTTCTCCTACCTCACCCTCGCCGCCTACAACGCGAACCTCGATGGCGGCAAAGAAGCCTTCTCCGGCGCTGCGCGCATACCGGTAGCCGTTGACGCCAACCTTGGCTCCGGGACGGCGATGGTCAGCGTCGCCCAGAAAATCTCCAACCTCGCGGCGGACACCGGCTACCGCTACCGCATTGTCGCCAAGAACTCGGCGACGCTCCAGGGCCCGGCCTTCTCCTTCACCACCCAGGCTCTCGGCGGCGGCGACCTCCTGCTCGACGGACGCGGCTGGGAGATGGTCTCCCCAGTCGACAAGAATGGCGGTCAGGTCGACCCGCCGGGGGCGATCTTCGGCGGCGGGGAGTTGCAGGGTGCGGACGACGGCCAGTCGGTCACTTACGGTTCCATGGCTTCGTTTGGCGCTGGTGCCCAGGGTGCTCCGCCAGCCAGCCAATACATCTCCACCCGCACCGCCGCCGGTTGGTCGACCCAGAACGTCACCGCACCTCTTTACTCCGCTTCCTACGGCACCGAGCCACAGGGAGTTCCTTACCGGCTCTTCTCCACCGACCTGGTCCGCGGCCTGCTGCTGAACGGCGAGCACTGCCGCGGCGAAGCCGTGGGCTGCGCGGTGGCGAACCCACCCCTGGGGGGGACCGGTGCTCCGACTGGCTACCAGAACTACTACTTGCGTACCGGCGCCGCCGGTGGTGTCTTCACGGCGCTGCTGGGAGCTGAGCAAGCCAGTTATACGGCCCTGCCACCGGCCGACTTCGACCTGCGCCTCGCCGGCGCCTCGCCGGACCTGCGCCACGTCGTCCTCACCAGCTGCGCGGCATTGACCAGTGACGCAAGTGAAGTGCCCCTTGGCGATGGTTGCGATCCCGCAGAACAGAACCTCTACCTGTGGTCTGAAGGCGCTGGACTGGAGCTGATCAACACTGCCCCCGGGGCCGCCACCCTTGGTGCCGCAGGAGGAGCGGTATCGAGCGACGGCTCCCGCGTTTACTGGCGGGACGCCACCGGCGCCCTGCAACTGCACGAAGGGACCCTCACAAAAACGGTTGACGCGGGGGCAGTGCAGTTCCAGACCGCTACGCCCGACGGCACCTTTGCCTTCTACGTCAAGGCCAATCACCTGCATCGCTACAGCGCCAAAGCCAACGCCAGCGTGGATCTCACTCCCGCCGGCGCGGTGGCGGGAGTGCTCGGCGCTTCTGACGACGGGAGCTATGCCTACTACGTGGATGCGGGCGGCCTGGAGGCATGGCACGAGGGCACCATCACCACGATCGCCCCGGCCGCTGATGCCGCCAACTATCCGCCCTCAACCGGCAGCGCCCGCCTCTCCGCCGATGGCACGCGCCTTGCCTTCCTCTCCGAGGTGATGCCGATCGCCTATGACAACACCGACCAGGGCAGCGGCGAACCGGATTCCGAGCTCTTCATCTATGACGCCGTCGCAGATGACCTCACCTGCGTCTCCTGCAATCCCACCAACGCCCGCCCGCTCGGCCCGTCCTCGCTGCCGGGAGCGTTGACCAACGGCGAAGGCCCCAACGCCACCATCTCCTACAAGCCCCGCGCCCTCTCCGCTGACGGGCGGCGCGTCTTCTTCGAAAGCGATGACTCCCTGGTTGCCGGCGATACCAACGGGGAGACAGACGTCTATGAGTGGGAGGAGAGCGGCACGGGCTCCTGCGCGAAATCGGAAGGCTGCTTGGCGCTCGTCTCCTCGGGCAAAGGGACCGAGGCCGCCGTCTTCGTCGATGCCTCGAGTGATGGCTCGGACGCATTCTTTCTCACCGATGACTCGCTGGTCGGCGCGGACCCTGGCGCAGTGGACATCTATGACGCTCGCATCGGCGGCGGCTTTCCCGAGCCGATTGAGCCGATTCCCTGCCACGGCAACGACTGTCAGGTTCTGGCACCCGAACCAGTCGATCCC
Source organism: uncultured Solirubrobacterales bacterium (assembly GCA_963701265.1). Lineage (GTDB taxonomy): Bacteria > Actinomycetota > Thermoleophilia > Solirubrobacterales > 70-9 > VRUE01. The sequence goes on along the minus strand of OY969581.1, from coordinate 98,792 downwards.
AATCTCAACACCCTCTTGGCTGGGCGCGGCAATCCGCCGGCGCGCTACCAGCGCCTCGGGCCCAAGACCCACAAACCCAAAAAACACCGAGGTCACAAGAAGAAAGGCAAGGGTCACAAGAAGGGCAAGGGGGCGCGACGATGAGGCGCGCGGTGGCAGCCCTCTGTGCCTTCGCCGCGCTGGCCCTTTGCCCGGCCGGCGCCCAGGCGGCAGTGCCGACACTGGGGTCGCTCAGCGCAACCAACCTGCAGGGCGTCTCGGCCCTGCTGATCGCCAGCGCCAACCCGCAGGGGCTGGCCACTACCTACCGCTTCGAATACATCACTCAGGCGAGCTTTGAAGCGAGCGGATTTGCGGGGGCAAGCTCGACGCCCCTGACGTCGATTGGCGCAGGCAGCGAAAGTCGCCCTGCCCGCGCGGCGATCTCGGGGCTTTCGCCCCAAACCACCTACCGCTATCGCCTGAGCGCGACCAACTCCTCGGGGACGGCCGCCTCCGCGGCCGCCTCCCTCACCACCACCCAGGGCTTTGGCCTGCTCCCCGATGCTGACGGCTTCTCGGTCAATGTCCCCGCCGACGGCGGCGCCCCGGCGACCCTTGCTGGCTCACACCCCAACCAGCTGGCGATTCATCTCGGCCTCAACCTCGGTGGCGAATTCGAAGCTCAGCCCGGCGCGGCCTTTCCCGACGGGGACCTGCGTGACCTGCGGATCGAGTTGCCGCCTGGCTTCACCCTCAACCCGGCGATCCTGCCCGTCTGTCACTCAGATGAATTCCACACCTCGCGGGTATCGCCCTTTGAAGCCAGCCGCTCGGGGGAGAGTTGTCCCGCTTCCACCCAGCTCGGCACGGCGGAGGTAAGGACTAGTCTCGGCGGCGGGGTGCCGAGGCGCTTTGGCTTGTTCAACCTCGACCCCTCACCAGGGGTGCCGGCCCAGATCGGTTTCGCCCCCTTCGGCTCCCCGGTTGTCTTCGATCTCGAGCTGCGCTCGGGCCCCGATGGCTCCTACACGATGGCACTGGCAGCGGAGGACTTCCCCCAGTCACTGGACTTGCACGGCCTCGACCTGGCCCTCTGGGGGAGCCCCTGGGGCATCTCCCACAACGGCGAACGTGGCAACTGCCTCAACGAGGCAGAGCCCTCTTTTCCCTGGGCAAAATGCTCGCTGGGATCACCCCGTCAGTTCCCACCCCGGGCTTACCTGACGATGCCCGCTTCTTGTGAGGGGCCGCTTGACTTCACCATCGCCGCCACCTCCTACCAGCAGCCCACCGAAGCATCGGCGAACGCGCTCAACCGCGACGAGCAGGGGGACCCGGCGGACCTGGACTGCTCATTCCTGGGCTTTGCCCCACATCCCAATGCTGCGCTTACGACCGCAAATGCCTCGACCGCGAGCGGCTTTGGGTTCACTCTCACCAACGAAGACGAGGCGCTCACCGAACCCGACGCGCGGGTGCCCTCCCAGGTACGGGAAGCAGTTATCCGCCTGCCCGAAGGCGTGACGCTCAACCCCTCCCTGGGCGAAGGCCTGGGCGTCTGCACGCCCGGCCAGTACGCCGCTGAGACCGCCTTCTCGGCGTCTGGGGAGGGCTGCCCCAACGCCTCGAAGATCGGCGAGTACACGGTGAAGACGCCGCTCTTCGAAAAATGGCTGGAAGGCTCGATCTACCTCGCTCAGCCCAGCGATCCGGCATCGCCCGGGGCGGAGAACCCCTTCGACACTCTGGTCGCCGTCTACCTCGTCGCAAAGTCCCCCAGCCGCGGCCTGCTGGTTCGCCTGGCGGGCAAGATCGTCCCCGACCCCGCCACCGGGCGGCTCACAGCGACCTTCAGCGCCCTGCCTGAGCTCCCCTATGACGAACTCGACATCGACTTTCGGTCCGGCCAGCGCGCGCCGCTGATCTCACCGCCGTCCTGCGGTAGTTACGTCACCGATACCGACCTGGCGCCGTGGGGCGGAGTGGTCTCGGTTGGCCACTTCGATGGCGTATCCCAGATAAGCGCGGGTATTGCCGGTGCACCCTGCCCGCCACCGGGCGCCCCACCTTTCTCACCTGGTGCTCTGGCCGGCGGAGTCAACTCCAACGTCGGCTCCTATACCCCCTACTTCATCCACCTCACCCGCAAGGACACAGAACAGGAGATCACCTCTTACTCCTTGGTCTTGCCCAAGGGGATCACCGGCAAGCTGGCGGGCATTCCCTTCTGTTCCGAGGCGGCGATCGGCGCGGCGCGGACAAGGAGTGGCCAGGCCGAGGCGGCCAGTCCCTCTTGCCCCGCGGCGAGCCAGGTCGGCCGCACCCTGAGCGGCTACGGAGTCGGCGCAGCGCTCACCTACGCTCCCGGTCGGGTCTACCTGGCCGGTCCCTACCATGGCTCACCACTCTCTCTGGTGACGATCAACTCGGCCACGGTCGGGCCCTTTGACCTCGGCACGATCGTAATCCGCTCGGCCTTTGACGTCGACCCTCGCACCGCCCAGCTGCAGATCGACTCGCGCGCATCTGACCCGATCCCCCACATCCTCAGTGGCATCCCGCTTCACCTGCGTGACATCCGCATCTACATGGACCGCGTCCAGTTCACCCGCAATCCCTCCAGCTGTGAACCCTCGCAAATGGTCTCCACCTTGACTGGTGCCGGCGCCCGCTTTGGCGATCCGGCGGATGACTCGAGCGCCACGGTCGGCGTCCACTTCCAGCTGCTCAACTGCCTCACCCTGGGCTTCAAGCCCAAACTCGGCCTGCGCCTGCGCGGCGGCACCCACCGCGGCCAGCATCCCCAGCTGCGTACCACCTTTGCCGCACGCGGTCCCCAGGACGCGAACCTCAAACAGATCTCGTTGATCATGCCTCACTCGCTGTTCCTGGCCCAAAATCACATTCGCGGCGTCTGCACGCGCGAGCAGTTCGCCACCGACCGCTGTCCGCCGGGGTCGGTCTACGGGCACGCTGTCGCCTACACACAGCTCTTCGAGGAGCCTCTGCGTGGCGACGTTTACCTGCGCTCTTCCACCGGTCGCCTGCCAGATCTGGTCGCTTCACTTCACAGCGGTGCGGTGAAGATCGTCTTGGAGGGCAAAATCGGCCCCGCCAAGAGTGGCATCCGCACCGTCTTCGAAGAGCTCCCCGACGCGCCGATCGAGCGCTTCGTGATGACGCTCAACGGCGGCAAGCGGGGATTGCTCGAAAACTCCTCCAACATCTGCGCGAACCCGCCGGTGGCAAGCGTCAAGGCGCTGGGACAAAACAACCTCGGCGCCGTCTTCAGCTCGGTGCTGCGCGGTCAGTGCAAGGCCAAGGCTAAAAACAAGGACAGCAGAGGGGGCGGCAAATGATCAGGGCACTGAAGCTGGGGACCGCGGGCGCCTTGGTGATTTTGGCGGCAGCGTTCTTTGCCACCACGGCGCCGGCCGCCGCGCCGGACCCCGACTTCGTCTACCGCCCGGTGCCGCCTCCGCCTCCCTCGCCTCCCATTCCCCCGCCCTGGGGCTACTTCGAAGGACCTTGTGGGCTCACCGTCGATTCGGGAGGAAATTTCTACGTCTCCGACTACTACCACGACTCATCCATCGACGTCTTCGATTCCAAAGCCGCCTACTTGAACACCCAACTGACCGGAGTCGATGACCTTGACGGTCCCTGTGGCCTCGCCACTGATTCCGCTGGCTACCTCTATATCAACGACTACCACCGCTCGGTCACCCGCTACCAGCTCACGCCCTTTCCGCCTGGGAAAAACTCGCCAGCCGTCTTCGGACCCGCTCAAGTAATCGACACCGCACACCCCACAGGAGTTGCCGTCGATGCCACGACCCAGAACGCGTACGTCGATGAGCGCACTCAGGTCGCCGCCTACGAACCCTCCGGGGCGCCGGTGGAAGTCTCAGGCGAGCCGCTGGTGATCGGTCAGGGCAGCCTCGGTGAGGGTTACGGGATTGCCATCTCAAACTACCCGGCCACCCAGGGATATCTCTACGTCCCCGACGCCTCAGACAACACGCTCAAGGTCTATGACCCGGCCACGGACACCAAAGACCCGGTGATGGTGATCGATGGCGCCGATACCCCGAACGGGGGGTTCGTCTCCCTGCGCGATAGCGCGGCCGCCGTTGACAACACAACCGGCCAGATCTACGTCGCCGACAACCTCCGGCCCCAGTACACCGAATACCCCGAAGCCGTGGTCTATGTCTTCGCTGCCACGGGTGCCTATGAGGGCCGGCTGAAGTACCCGATTGTCGACGCTTTGCCTCCTGGGCTTGCGGTCGACAATTCCGCCAAAGTGACCCAGGGCCGCGTCTACGTCACCTCAGGCAACACCGAATTCGCCGCCGTCTATGCCTACCCGCCCGGCTCGGCGACCTTCACCCCGGGTGCCTGCGCGCCGCACGCGGTCGATTGCACCGGCGGCAGCGCCTCGGTGTCTTCGGCTGCCCCACGGGCGCTCTCGGCCAGCGCTGCATCTCCGACTGCCGGTGCCACCAACTTCTCCCCAGTGCCTGTCACGAGCACCGCGCAGAAGGCAAAGCGCCACCACCGCGCCAAGCACCGGCGCCACCACCACAGTCATAAGACCAAGAGGAGAGGCAGATGAGAGCGCAGATGAAGTGGACCGCGGTGGCTCTCGGCACCTGCCTACTCGCCCTGGTCTCCTACGCCCAGGCCGAGGTGAGCCAGAAGGACACGGTTCGGGTAACCGTCACCGGCACGCTCGCCCCCCAAGCGCTGCCGCGAAGCGGTGCTGCCCCGGTGGCAGTATCAGTGGGCGGGGAGATCGCCACAACTGACCAAAGCGCCCCACCGCAGCTGAAGTCGCTTCGGATCGAGGTCAACCGCAACGGCCGCCTTGACGCCACCGGCCTTCCCACCTGCTCCTACAGCTCGATACAGCCTGCCTCCAGCGCCCGTGCTCTTTCTGCCTGTCGCTCCTCGCTGGTCGGCCAAGGCCGCTTCTCGGCCAACATCGTCCTCTCCGGCCAGGATCCCTACCCGACCAAAGGGCGACTGCTCGTCTTCAACGGCAGGAGTCACGGCAAGCCTGTGCTCTTGGGTCAGATCTACGCGCCCCGTCCCTTTGCCACCTCATTCGTCTTCGTCTTTGCAATCCGTCACATCGCCAAGGGCCCTTACGGCACAGCCCTTGAAGCCAGCCTGCCGCGGGCGCTAGGCAACTGGGGGTACGTGACCGGGATCGAGATGAGGCTCTCGCGCCGCTACTCCTACCGCGGCCAGCGCCACAGCTACATCAGTGCCGGCTGCCCCGCCCCGGCGGGATTCACCAAAGTCGCTTTTCCCCTCGCGAGGACGAGCTTTTCCTTCAGTGGCGGGGTGAAGCTGAGCTCGACTTTGACCAGGAGTTGCCGGGTTAGGTGAAGGATTCGTTTGGGCACTGCTTAACCGGCTACTGGTGAGAGATCTCGCCGGAATTCTCGGTGAGCGCCGCCTTGAGATTGAGGCGGCGATCCTCGCCCGTGCTTACTCAGTTTCCGATCCTGCCGAGGCATCTGACTCCGATTACGCCAAGGGCTTGCGCACGGCGGTTTCCACTGCCCTTGACTATGGCCTCGCGGCGATTGAACTCGGAGAGGAGAGGGCGGGCGCCGTCCCGCCCGAGCTGTTGGGCCAGGCGCGTCTAGCGGCTCGCAACGGCGTCAGCCTCGACACCGTCCTGCGCCGCTATTTCGCCGGCTTTGCCATACTCGGCGACTTCTTGGTCCAGGAGGCCCAAGAGGGTGATCTCTTTGACGGAGCGGCCCTGCAGCGAGTCATGGGGGGACTTTCGAGGGTCCTCGACCGCGTGGTCGCGGCAGTCAGCGACGCTTATGACCGCGCGGCCCCTGGGAGCACCGGTTCGATCGGGGAGCGCCGCACCAGTCACGTCCGCCGCCTCTTGGCGGGCGAGTTCCTCGACGCTTCCGAGCTCGCCTATGACTTCGAAGGCTTTCACCTCGGATTGCTTGCCTTCGGGAAAGGAGCAGCGGCGGCGATTCAGGAGCTCGGAGCCTCTCGTGACGGTCACCTTTTGGTGGTCTGTGGCAGAGAAGACGAGCAGTGGGCCTGGCTGGGGTCGAGCAAGGCGATCGAGGCCGGCGAGCTGCTTGACCTGGCGTCTGGTGTTCTGCCTGTCCAGGTGGCGCTTGCGATCGGTGAGCCGGGGGAGGGAATGGAGGGCTGGCGGCTCACCCACCGCCAGGCCCGGGCAGCCTTGCCGATTGCCCGCCAGGGGCCCGAGCGGGTGGTGCGCTACGCCGAGGTAGCCTTGCTTGCCTCGATCCTCCAGGACGAGCTCTTGGTCAGGTCCCTGCGGCAGATCTACCTTGCGCCGCTCGCCTGCGAGCGCGACGGTGGTGAGGTCCTGCGGGGTACCCTGCGGGCCTACTTCGCCGCTGAAGGCAATATCTCCTCGACCGCAGCGGCCCTGGGGGTGACTCGTAATACGGTGATGAACCGCTTGCGCACCGTCGAGGAGAGGCTGGGCCGCCAGCTCGGCGGCTGTGGAGCTGAGATGAGTGCCGCGTTACGTCTCGAAGCACTTGCCCATCCGGGGGTGCCACACGCCACTTTTCCTCACGGCCGGTCCTCTTAGAGCAGTTTGCGCAGGTGGCAGGTGGCCCGCCTGAACACATTGATCAGGAGCGAGGAGAAGGAGGCGCCGAGACTCATTGCGGGTGCTCAGGGTGAGCGCTCACAAGCGCCACCGGCGCTTGTGTGGATTCAAGCCAGTCCCAGGAGGGGAATACACGCATGAGATCAATCAGAACGATGTCACTGCTCATCTGCGCGGCAGCGGTCGCAATGGCATTTGCGATGCCAGCCGTCGCCTCAGCGAGCAACTGGACCAAGAATGGCGTCGCAATCAGCGGCCTGCAGTGGAGCAAAGGGGGGACACCGCTTGGAGCCGAAGGCGGTTCCATTGCCATTAGCGGTGGCCTGAAACTCACGGGATCGATCGGAACACTGGACTGCCAGGCAAGCGGTTCCGCCTCCCTGAGCGGCAACAGCGGCAGCGGCCAGCTCACCGAACTCACCATCTCGCCCGCGAGCTGCACATTGGGCGGCTTGCTCAAACCCTGCACAGAAACAAAATCGATCACGGCCAATAGCCTGCCATGGAGCATCAACGCCGCCGGGACTGCTGCCGCTCCCACAATCGCTATTAACGGCGTCAGCATTACCTACACCCTTTTCTGCGGCGGTGAAACCCTACCGTTGAAATTCACCGGCAAACTGACTGCAACGCCCAATAAAGCCACTGCAATTAGCAGCCTGTCACTCTCCGGCACCCTCAGCAGCGCCAGCGGAAACGTCTCTGCCTCCGGGACCCAGGCCGTGAGTCCCGCCGGTACGTACGGAATCATCAACCAGCAGGAGGCCGTCGCGGTCAAAGGCTCGCTGGGTTGGACCGGCTCATTGGGCAGTACCAACTGCCAGGTGACCGGCTCGATGATCCTGGAAGCCGGCAGCGAAGGCAAAGTTACATCGCTCGCCGCAAGTGAATGTCACTCGACGGGGTTGATTACCTCGAGCTGTGGCAGCGGGGGCTCGATGACTCCAAGTACGCCGTGGACCCTGGTGGATAACGGGACCTCGATTGCGATAAAAAACGTCTCGATCGCTTCGTGCGGGTTCACCAACCCTTTCCTCGGTGAACTGACAGCAACGCCCGATAAAACAAGTGCGATCTCCAGCACCAGCCTCACCGGGACGCTGAACAGCGGCGGCATCAACGTCGCTTGGTCCGGCACCCTGAACTGGACGCCGGCCGGGGTGTTCGGGCTCTAGGGCTCGAAACTCCACGCGAGACGCCTGCTGCGTCTCGCGAAGTACGGAGGGCCGTGCCAATTTGGCGCGGCCCTCCGACTTAGGACACTGCGTCGGGATCGGTTAGGGAGGCCACGTCGGCGAGATCGACGGGGCGTCCTCGGGCAAGCTTCATCTGGATCAGGTCATCGAGACCGACAACCGGCACCTCGATGTCGCCGAGCTGCACGTGCAGTGCGCCGCCGCTCAGCTCGGCATACGAACGACCACCTGGAACCTCACGCATAACGTCGATGCCCCCGTCACGGGTGATGAACTGCCAGATTGTGGCTCGCGGGAGCATCTTGGCGTTGATCTCGACCGCGTTGAGCACTCGGGCGTCGAGTGAGCGCAGGGCGGCGGCGAGCCGATCCAGGTTGGCCGGGTCGGGTGCGGGAATGAGGTCGGCGTCGTTGGTCGTCCGCACGTGGCCGTGTGTCTGCACGGCAAGGCCTCCGATCAGCACGTAGTCGACGTTGTGCTCTGAGAGGGCGCGGAGGATGCGTTCGGCATCCAGGGGGGTCTCAGTCTCCGGCACGAGCAGCGCGCCCGGCTGCCGCTAGGCGCCCGGCCATTCGGTTCCACGAGATGCCCAGCGCCAGGCGCTCGCTTGGCGATCGTTCTGCGGTAGCGCGCCGATGGACGGGGTCGTATTCCCGTTCGGGGGGATCGCCGGCGATGCTGAGCCGGTTGCCCATTGCGCGCAGCAGGGTGTCGAGCGTCTCGACGCTGGGCGATACCTCGTCGGCCTCGAGCCTGCTGATCGCTGATTGGCGGGTGCCGGTCCGACGAGCAAGGCGCTCTTGGCTGAGGCCGGCTCGTAAGCGGGTCGAACGGATCAGCTCGCCGGGGGTCACTCGTAAATTATATCGAATACGTGATAGTCAGCGACTAAGGCGCAGCGGTCGCCTCGGTCTCGACCCCGCCACCCTCGATCCGTTCGCCGCGCCCGCCGCGAGCTGCCGCGGCCCCGCCCTCGTCCCTCGTAAGCCGGTGCGCCAGGTACACCGGCACGATCGAGATCAGCACGACCAGCACGGCGACCACGTTCACTATCGGCAGCTGGTTTGGCCGGAAGAGCCGCGAGAAGATCCAGATCGGCAGGGTTTCTTCGCCGGCTCCGATCGTGAACGTGGTGACGATGATCTCGTCGAAGGAGAGGGCGAAGGCGAGCAGGGCGCCGGCGGCGAGGGCGGTGCGGAGGCTGGGCAGGGTGACGAAGCGGAAGGTCTGCCAGGTGTGGGCGCCGAGGTCGGCCGAGGCCTCCTCGAAGGAGACCGAGGTGCGGCGCAGGCGGGCGACGACGTTGTTGTAGACGACGACTATGCAGAAGGTGGCGTGGCCGACGATCACGGTCAGCAGCCCTAGTTCGACCCCGAGCACCTGGGTGAAGGTGTTGCTGAAGGCGACGCCGGTGACGATGCCGGGCAGGGCGATCGGGAGGATGACGAGGAAGGAGATCGTCTCCCGGCCGAAGAAGCGGTGGCGCGCCACGGCCAGGGAGGCGAGCGTGCCCAGCACCATCGCAATCGCCGTCGCCGCCAGGCCCGCCTTGACCGAGGTGAGCAGCGCTTCGTGGACCGATTCGTCTTCGATCGCCTTCGGGAACCAGTCGAGGGTCAGCCCCGGCGGCGGCCATTCGAGGATGTTGCTGGCGTTGAAGGCGTAGATGAAGATCACGACCAGCGGGATGTAGATGAAGGCGAGGCCGATCGCCACCGCGATGCGGAGAGTCAGCGCCGATCGTCTCGAGAGCCTCACCAGTTCACCCCTAGATGTGCTCGAAGGCGCCCAGCTTGCGGGCCACCAACAGGTAGGCGATCATCACCACGATCGGCACCAGCGCCAGGGCCGATGCGAAGGGCAGGTTGTTGGAGATGTTGTTGAAGATCACGTTGCCGATGAACTGGTCGTTGGAAACCAGGCGCGGCGTGATGTAGTCGCCCAGGGTGAGGGCGAAGGTGAAGATCGAGCCCGCCACCACGGCGGGGAAGGCGAGCGGCAGGATCACGCGGCGGAAGGTGGTGAAGGGAGAGGCGCCGAGGTCCTCGGAGGCGCTGATCAGCGAGTTGGGGATGCGCTCCAGCCCGGCGTAGATCGGCAGGATCATGTACGGCAGCCAGAGGTAGCTCATCACCAGCCAGACCGCGGTGGCGCCGAAGCCCGGGCCGCTCAGCCCGAGAGGCTCCAGTGCCCAGTTGACGACGCCGCCGGCGGAGAGCATCGTGCGCCAGGCGTAGACCTTGACCAGGTAGCTCGACCAGAGCGGCAGCAGGATCGCGACGACCAGGATCGCCTTGCCGCGGCGGCTCGCCACCTTGGCCATGTAGAAGGCGATCGGGAAGGCGAGGATGGCGTCGGTGATCGTGACCAGGGCCGCGATCAGGACCGTGCGGCCGATGATGTCGCGGTAGACCGGTTCGTTGTAGAGCGTTTCGAAGTTTTCGAAGCTGAGCCCCTGGACCACCTCGCCGCTGAGCGGGTCGACCGACCAGAAGGCGGCGATCAGCAGGACCGCCAGCGAGCCCAGGTAGCCGACGACCAGCCAGCCCACCGGGCCCGCCAAGAGCGCCCCCACCTGCAGGCGGGGGCGCCCCTGAAACAGATTGGCGAGCCGGCGGCTCAACCCTTGATCGACGTCCAGGCTTGGACCCAGTCGTTGTAGTCCTTGCAGTCGGTCGACCCGTTGCCGCAGTCGGCGAGCGGGGTCTCCCAGTAGTAGACGCGTTTCCAGAACCCCGGATTGTCGGCGTGGTACTTGGTGCAGAATTCTTTGTCCGCGGTCTGGTCACAGGCCAGGCTCTGCGCCGGCGCCTCGCCGAAGTATTCGGCCACCTCGGCGTTCACTTTCGGTTCGACGATCCAGTCCATCCACATGTACATGCAGTTGGGGTGTTTGGACTCGGCGCTGATCATCCAGGTGTCAGACCAACCCGTCGCACCCTCCTTGGGCAGGAAGCCCTGGCTCGCCGGGCTCGCCGCCACCGGTTTGCCGCTGCCCTGCAGTTCGAAGTACTGGTACTGCCAGGTCGTGCCAACCACGCTGTCGCCACCGGCGAAGGCGGAGATCTGCTTGGCCGCTTCGGACCAGTATTCGCCGACGTTGGGCCGCTGTTCCTCGAGCAGGTTGACGGCCGCTTCGAACTGCTCTTCGTTCAGCTCGTAGGGGTTGTCGATCTCCAGGTCGGGCTGGTGGGCCTTGAGGTAGACGGCCGCATCGGCGATGTAGATCGGGTCGTCGTAGGCGCTGATTTTGCCCTTGTACTTGGCCGCCTTTTTCGGGTCGAGGATCACGTCCCATGAGGTCGGGGCCGGCTTGACGTCGCCCGTGTTCCACATCAGCAGGTTGGCCCCGCGCCCGTGCGGGATGCCGTAGTTGACGCCGTCGAAGGTGTTGTAGGGCTGATCCTTGAGGTCGGCGAAGATCGTTTTGTAGTTGGGGACCAGGTCGACGTTGACCGGATCGACGTCACCGCCCTCGACCAGGCGCGCCGAGGCGTTGCCCGAGGCCGAGACCCCGTCGTACTGGCCGGTGCGCATCAGCTGCACCATTTCGTCGGAGGTGCCGGCGACCTTGGAGCTGACTTTGCAGCCGGTCTTCTGTTCGAACGGCTTGACCCATTCCGGTTCGACGTAGCCGGCCCAGTTGACCAGGCTGAGCGATCCCTCGCCCTTGCCGACCTTCTGCAGCTCGTTGCCCGACGTGCTGTCGTCATCGCTGGAGCCACAGCCAGCAAACAGGAGCATCACTGCCAGCAGGCCTCCGATGATCAGCCACGCCGTTCGCGCGGTGTTTGCATGCTGCGTTCTCACGATGGTTCCTCCTCTGTAGTTGAGCGGCCACGGATGGCGACCGTCTGGTCTGGGCGCCAGCCCACGATGACCTCCCTCCCCTGCTCGGAGGCAGCGTCTGGCGACGTGCCTTCGACGTTCTGGCGAATCAGTTGAAGCTCTCCGCCCTGCTCGAGGGCGACGGTGTAGCGGGTGACCATGCCGACGTAGGCCACGTCGGCGATCCGGCCGCGCTCGGTGCGCAGCCCGTTGGGGGTCGCGGCGGGATCGACCAGCTGCACCTTCTCCGGCCGGATCGTGAAGCGCGAGCCGTCGCGTTCGAGCAGGTTGGAGACGCCGACGAAGCCGGCGACGAACTCGGTCGCCGGCTGCTCGTAGAGCTCCACCGGCGGGCTCACCTGCTCGATCCGGCCGTCGTTGAAGACGGCGATGCGGTCACTCATCGTCAGCGCCTCGTCCTGGTCGTGGGTGACGTAGACGAAGGTGATCCCGACCTCGCCCTGGATCGACTTCAGCTCGACCTGCATCTGCTCGCGCAGCTTCAGGTCGAGGGCGCCGAGCGGCTCGTCGAGCAGCAGCACCCGCGGCCGGTTGACGATCGCCCGCGCCAGGGCGACGCGCTGGCGCTGGCCGCCGGAGAGCTCGGCCGGGCGGCGGTCGCCATAGCCCGGCAGGCGGACCATCTCCAGCGCCTCGTCGCGACGCTTGGTCCGCTCCGCCTTGGCGACGCCGGCGATCCGCAGCCCGTAGGCGACGTTCTCGCCCACGGTCATGTGGGGGAAGAGGGCGTAGTCCTGGAAGACGGTGTTGACGGCGCGGTCGTAGGGCGGGATGCGGCTGACGTCCTCGCCGGCCAGCTCGATCGTGCCGGCGCTTGGATCCTCGAAGCCGGCGATCATCCGCAGCGTTGTCGTCTTGCCGGATCCCGACGGGCCGAGCATGGTGAAGAACTCGCCGGGCTCGACCTCGAGGTCAATACCCGCAACCGCGACCACCTCTCCGTAACGCTTGGAGAGACCAGCCAAGCGGATGTCAGGTGGAGTGGCTACACGGCAAAGTTATCCGAGCAGTTGAGGAAAGCAAGGACAAACTCGCCCCGGCCGGTTGGCCGGAGCGGAGTACGTCCCAGGCGTCAGATCAGAAGCCCGCGGGGTGGCGGGAGACGAAACCGACGTTGTCGCGTAGGTCTTCGTGCCAGCGTGGGCCGGTTTCGCCCGAGTCGCCGGAGGTGTCCCAGCGGTAACCGGCAATTTCGGCGTAGGCGTGGCCAGCGTTCGTGTAGACCGTGATCCAGCGACCCAGGCCGGCAAGGCCCCAGCTCGCCATCGGTCCTGACGGCAGCGGGCTTTCGAGGAATTTGCCGCCGTGCAGCGCGTAGCTGACGGAGCCCGAGCAGTCGTAGCCGGCGTCCCACCAGCGGCCGTGGCCACCGCCCCATATATAGGGCTTGAGGCGGATCTTGTTGGCCGCGGCAATCACTGACTTGACGCGGGCAGGTGCAGAGGCGGGCGGGATCAACATCCCGTTGGGAAGCAGCCGCGCTTTCGCTGTCGGCGTGCAGATATCCGTTTCGGCGGGAGAAAGTCCACCGCCCCCGCAATCAGCAGAGGCCGATGCGGGTACAAGAGCGATAACAGCCAAAACAGCCGCAATAGCTGTGCCTAGCTTGAATCTATGCCTGTTGTTGCGCAAACCGATCTCCTTCGTCGGCCTACGGGGTTAGCTGTCGGGCTGGCGCGAAAGGAGCCTGCGCCCCCACCCATGCCGGGTGAGTTAGCCCCGAAAACGTGGTTCCCCCGCTCCCGTGGCGCATGAGGCGCACGGGACTCGGCGTTTCGGTTATTTGGAACGGCGGCAGTGTAGACGATCCACCGGCCGTCTGCTCATGAAACACAAACATTTTCCGGATCGCCTGCATTTAGCGTGATTCGACACGCGGGCTGGTAGCTTGCGCCTTGCGATGGATCTTGCGGGGAAGACGGTTCTGCTCACCGGCGCCACAGGCGGCCTCGGCCGCGCGATCGCGAAGGCGCTCGCCGGACGAGGGGCAAAGCTCTCGCTCAGCGGCCGCAAGGCGGAGGCGCTGGAAGCCCTGGCCGCCGAGCTGCCCGGCGACGCTCACCGTGTGCTTCCCGCCGATCTCGGTGAGCTCGGTGCGGCCGAGAAGCTCGCCGCCGAGGCCGGCCCGGTCGACGTGCTCGTCGCCAACGCCGGTCTGCCCGGCAGTGGTCGCCTGCAGGAACTGACCGGCGAGCAGCTGGCCCGCACGCTGCGGGTCAACCTCGAGGCGCCGATGCTGCTGGCCCAGGCGCTCGAGACCCCGATGGTCGAGAAAGGCTCCGGCCACATGGTCTTCATCTCCTCGCTCTCGGGCAAGTCGGCGACGCCGCTCTCCTCGATCTACAACGCGACCAAGTTCGGCCTGCGCGGCTTCGCCCTCGGCCTGCGCGCCGACCTCGACCCGCTCGGCATCGGCGTCTCGATCGTCTCCCCGGGCACGATTCGCGAAGCCGGCATGTACGCGGACTCCGGCGCCAAGCCGATCCCCGGCCTCGGCACCGGCTCACCGCAGCAGGTCGCCGACGCGGTCCTCAAGGCGATCGAACGCAACAAGGTCGAGATCGCCGTGGCGCCGGTGCGCCAGCGCGTGCTGGCTCATTTCGCGCTCTCGACCCCCGGCATCTCGGTCAAGATCGCCAGCGGCGACGCCGGCCAGAAGGCCGCCCAGGCCGTCGTCGACGGCCAGCTCGACAAGCGCTAGCTCCACCTCCCTAGGATGGGAGATGTGAGCAGCAGCGACTCCTTTGGCGCCCGTTCGACCCTCGAGGTCGGGGGACGCTCTTATGAGGTCTTCCGCCTCGACGCGCTGCCCGAGCACTTCGACGTCGCCCGCCTGCCCTACTCGATCAAGGTGCTGCTGGAGAACGTGCTGCGGCTCGAGGACGGTGTCTCGGTGACGAAGGAGGCGATCGAGGCGATCGCCGGCTGGGACGCGGGGGCCGAGCCCAGCGTTGAGATCCCCTTCCAGCCCGCCCGCGTGCTGATGCAGGACTTCACCGGCGTCCCCGCCGTGGTCGATCTGGCGGCGATGCGCGACGCGATGGCCGAGATCGGCGGCGACCCGGAGGCGATCAACCCGCTGGTCGACGTCGACCTGGTGATCGACCACTCGGTCCAGGTCGACGCCTTCGGCAACGCCCGCGCCTTCGCCGTCAACGCCGAGCGCGAGTTCGAGCGCAACCGCGAGCGCTACTCCTTCCTCAAGTGGGGCCGCGAGGCCTTCGACAACTTCAGCGTCGTGCCGCCGGCGACCGGGATCTGCCACCAGGTCAACCTCGAGTACATCTCCCAGGTCGTCTACAGCCGCGAGCGCGACGGCGTCCTGCAGGCCTACCCCGACACCCTGGTCGGCACCGACTCGCACACGACGATGGTCAACGGCCTCGGTGTGCTCGGCTGGGGCGTGGGGGGGATCGAGGCCGAGGCGGCGATGCTGGGCCAGCCGATCTCGATGCTGCTGCCGCAGGTCGTCGGCTTCAAGCTCAGCGGCGAGCTGCCCGAGGGCGGCACCGCCACCGACCTGGTCCTGACCGTGACCGAGATGCTGCGCGAGCGCGGCGTCGTCTCCAAGTTCGTCGAGTTCTTCGGGCCGGGACTGCCGACGCTTGGCCTGGCTGACCGGGCGACGCTCGGCAACATGTCGCCCGAGTTCGGCTCGACCTGCGCGATCTTCCCGGTCGACGCCGAGACCCTGCGCTACCTCGACCTGACCGGTCGCCCGACCGAGACGATCGAGCTGGTCGACGCCTACGCCCGCGCGCAGGGCATGTTCGCCGAGCCCGGCGCGCCCGACCCGGTCTTCTCCGACCTGCTCGAGCTCGACCTCGGCGACGTCGTGCCCAGCATCGCCGGGCCGAAGCGCCCGCAGGACCGGGTGCCGCTGGCCGACGCCAAGCGCGCCTTCCTCGAGGCGATGGAGGAGTTCGACCCCGAGGCGGCCACGCAGATGGGCAACGGTCGCGATCACGCGATCGAGGAGTCCTTCCCGGCCTCCGACTCGCCGGCCGAGGACCACGACGACGCGCGCGGCAAGCCCCGTCCCGCCGTCGGTGGCCCCGCGGCGACGCTGTCTCCCGGCAGCGGCGACGCGATCGAGGTCACCCTCGAGGACGGCACGGCGGTCGAGCTCGACCACGGCCGCGTCGTAATCGCCGCGATCACCAGCTGCACCAACACCTCCAACCCCAGCGTCATGGTCGGCGCCGGCCTGCTCGCCCGCAACGCGATCGAACGCGGCCTCGCGCGCAAGCCCTGGGTCAAGACCTCGCTGGCGCCGGGCTCGACCGTGGTCACCGACTACCTCGACAAGGCCGACCTGACCAAATACCTCGACGAGCTGCAGTTCAACCTGGTCGGCTACGGCTGCACCACCTGCATCGGCAACTCGGGGCCGCTGCCGCCGGAGATCTCAGCGGCGGTGGAAGAGAAGGATCTCGCCGTCTGCGCCGTGCTCTCCGGCAACCGCAACTTCGAGGGCCGGATCAACCAGGACGTCAAGGCCAACTACCTGGCCAGCCCGCCGCTGGTTGTCGCCTACGCGCTGGCCGGCCGCATGGACCTCGACCTGACCAGCGAGCCGTTGGGGGAGGGGAGCGACGGCGAGCCGGTCTACCTGCGTGACATCTGGCCTGACTCGGCCGAGATCAAGGACCTGGTCGGCCGCTCGATCGCCTCGGAGATGTTCACCCGCAACTACGGCAAGGTGCTGGAGGGTGACGAGACCTGGCGCGCGGTCGACGTCCCGGGGGGCGATCGCTACACCTGGCCCGACTCCACCTACGTGCGCCGCCCTTCGTTCTTCGAGGGGATGCCGGCCGAGGCGCCCGGGGTCGAGCCGATCGGGGGAGCGCGGGTGTTGGCCCTGCTCGGCGACTCGATCACCACCGACCACATCTCACCGGCGGGCGCGATCAAGAAGGACAGCCCCGCCGGCGCCTGGCTGATCGAGCAGGGCGTCGAGCCGCGCGACTTCAACTCCTACGGCTCGCGCCGCGGCAACCACGAGGTGATGATCCGCGGCACCTTCGCCAACATCCGCCTGCGCAACCTGCTCGCCGAGCGCACCGGAGGCTTCACCCGCCGCTTCCCCGCCGGCGAGGAAACCTCGATCTACGAGGCGGCGATGGGCTATGCGGACGAAGGGGTGCCGCTGGTCGTGCTGGCCGGCAAGGAGTACGGCTCCGGCTCCTCGCGCGACTGGGCCGCCAAGGGGACCAAGCTGCTCGGCGTCCGCGCCGTGATCGCCGAGAGCTTCGAGCGCATCCACCGCTCCAACCTGATCGGCATGGGCGTGCTGCCATTGCAGTTTCCCGCCGGCGAGAGCGTCGAGTCGCTCGGCCTCACCGGCGAGGAGACCTTCGACATCGGCGACCTCGAAAACGGCGAGGCGAAGTCCGTCGCCGTCACGGCCCGCCGCGAGGGAGCCGATCCGGTCGAGTTCGAGGCGACGGTTCGCCTCGACACGCCGAACGAGGTCGGCTACTTCCAAAACGGCGGAATTCTCCAAACCGTTCTGCGAAACCTGCGGTAAAGACAGGCAGCGGCGCAGTGGGGCCGCGGGAGGCAGGGGGGTCCGCGCGACCCTCACTGCACCTGCGCGTCGGTAGCCAGGGAGGGATGCCGACGCGGCCGTTCCCCTAAACGGGACTGCTCAGAGGAACAGTCAGCAAGTAGCTATACCTTGCCCGCCCTCTCAGGTCAAGGGTTCCTGAGCGGATCTACGGGGATCCCGCGACACCTTGCGGAGATTCCGCAACTCCCCAGCCCCGTCGCTCGATCAGCTCGATCCCGATCACGCTGCCCACCGGGCCGACCGGAGTGAGCGTCGCCGCCAGCAGTGTGTAGGGGGCCTCGCGCTTGCCGCAGGCGACCCAGATCACGATGCAGAGCGCGATGAAGCCGAGGCCATGGGCCCAGCCGAACAGCATCGTCTCGGTGTCGAAGCCCGGCAGCAACCAGAAGGCGATCAGCCCGGCGAAGACCGCCAGCTCGATCCAGGAGAGGATCTTCACCTTGTGAAAGAGCGGGCCGGGCACCGGCTTGCGCAGCGGGGACTTCACCTAGGCGCCGGGGTGAGGGCGGTGAGCACGATGCGCTCCTGCTCCCTCGCGTGCGCGCCCGAGTAGCCCTCACCGGTGCTGGCCCGGGTCGGGCGGCCGATGTAGTCGAGGGCGACCCCCTCGGGCAGGAGGCTGGGCAGGCGGCGGGACATCACCTTCCAGCAGCCCATGTTGCGCGGCTCCTCCTGGGCCCAGATGATCTCCTTCAGGTTCGGGTAGGAGGCGATCACGCCCTTCAGCTGCTCGTCGGCGAAGGGGTAGAGCAGCTCGACTCGGGCGATCGCGACGTTCTCGGCCAGCTCGCGCCGTTCGTTGCCGTCGAGGTCGAAGTAGACCTTGCCGGTGCAGAGCACCAGGCGCTCGACCTTCTCGCGCCGCTCGCTCGCCTTGGGGTCGTCGAGGATGAAGTGGAAGTGCCCGTCGGTCAGTTCCTCGGGCGTTGCGGTCGCCCGGTCGAGGCGCAGCAGGCCCTTGGGGGTGAAGACGACCAGCGGCCGCGGCTTGCGGATCAGCGCCTGGCGGCGCAGCAGGTGGAAGTACTGGGCCGCCGTGGTCGGGTTGGCGATGCGGATGTTGCCCTCGGCGCCAAGCGCGAGGAAGCGCTCCATGCGGGCGCTGGAGTGCTCGGGCCCGGAGCCCTCGTAGCCGTGCGGCAGCAGCAGGGTGAGGCGGCTGGTCTGGCCCCACTTGGCCTCGCCGGAGACGATGAAGCTGTCGATGATCACCTGGCCGGCGTTGGCGAAGTCGCCGTACTGGGCCTCCCAGAGGACCAGGGCGTTGGGCATCGCCGCCGAGTAGCCGTACTCGAAGCCGAGGCAGGCGGTCTCCGAGAGCGGGCTGTTGTAGAGCTCGAAGGGAGCGCTGGCCTCGCTCAGGTTCTGCATCGGGCAGTACTCGAGGCCGGTGTTCTCGTCGTGGAGGACGAGGTGGCGGTGGGAGAAGGTGCCGCGCTCGGTGTCCTGGCCGGTGAGGCGGATGTGGACGCCCTCGGTAAGCAGCGAGGCGAAGGCGAGCGCCTCGGCGTGGGCGAATTCGATGCCACCGCTTGCCAGCGTGTCGAGCCGCTTGGCGAGTGGCTTGCGCAGCTTGCGGTGGATCGTGAAGCTCTCCGGCACCTCGATCAGCGCCTCGTTGAGCTCACCCAGCTTCTCCGCCGGCACCGCGGTCTGCACCGGCGGGCTGGCGCTGCGGTCAAGCTCGCCGGTGCTGGTCGTGGTCACCGTCGGGTCCTCGTAGTCGCCCAGCTCCATCTTGTGGCGCAGGTCCTTGAGCGCCGCCGACATCTCGTCGTGGCGCTGCTTGGCGGCGGCGTCGATCTCCTCGCGATTGAGCACGCCCTCCTCGATCAACTGCTCGGCGTAGATCTCGGAGACCGGCGGGTGGGCCTTGATCTTGGCGGCGATCTGCGGCTGCGTGTAGGCGGGCTCGTCGGTCTCGTTGTGGCCGTAGCGGCGGTAGCCGATCACGTCGATGACGATGTCGCGGCCCCAGCGCTCGCGGTAGGCCATCGCCAGGCGCATCGCGGCGGAGCAGGCTTCGACGTCGTCGGCGTTGACGTGGACGATCGGCACGTTGAAGCCCTTGGCCATGTCGGCCGCGTAGGGAGTCGAGCGGGCGTCCTCGGGGTCGGTGGTGAAGCCGACCTGGTTGTTCTGGATCACGTGGATCGTGCCGCCGGTGGCGTAGCCCTTCAGCGCCTGCAGGTTGAGCGTCTCGGCGACCACGCCCTGGCCGGGGAAGGCGGCGTCGCCGTGCAACAGCACCGGCACCGCGCACTTCGGCTTGTGCTCGATCGCCGGCCCCTCGAAGTCGGACTGGATCAAGCGGGTCGCGCCCTCGACCACAGGGTTGACGAACTCGAGGTGGCTCGGGTTGGGGTAGAGGCGGACGGCGATCTTCTCGTCTTCGTGCGTCTCGTAGATCCCCTGGTGGCCGTAGTGGTACTTGACGTCGCCGGTGCCGCCGTGGGGGATCCCGGCGACAGCCTTGACCTGGTCGATCTGCTTGGAGCCCTCGAACTCGGCCAGGATCGACTCGACCGAGCGGCCCAGGTTGTGGGCGAGGACGGCGAGGCGGCCGCGGTGGGCCATGCCGAAGACGACCTCCTCGGCACCGCTGCGGTGGGCGAGCGTGACCAGCTCGTCGAGCATCGGCACGACCACGTCGAGCCCCTCGATCGTGAAGATCTTCTGTCCCAGGTAGGCCTTCTCGATGAAGCGCTCGAACTGGAAGACGTCGATCAGCCGCATCAGCAGGCGCTGTTTCTCCTCGGTGGCGAGCGGCGCGCGGTGGGCGCCGGTCTCGACCATCTCGCGCAGCCAGGTGCGCTGTTGGTGCGAGGAGAGGTGCTCGAACTGGTAGGCGATCGTGCCGCAGTAGGCCTCGCGCATGCGCGGCAGCGCCTCGAGCAGGGTCTCGCCGGGGACGCCGATGCGCAGGATCGAGGCCGGCACGCGCGACATCAGCTCCGGGGTCAGGTTGAGCGTCTCCGGCTGGATCGCCGGGTCGCCCTTGGGCTCGCGGCCGAGCGGGTCGAGGCGGGCGGAGAGGTGGCCGTGGGTGCGGTAGCCCTTGAGCAGCGAGGTGGCGGCCTGGACGGCCTGCAGCAGCTCCTCGTCGGGCTGGGTGGAGGTGATCGCGGCCTCGGTGGTGCTGGCGGCGGAAGCGCCGAGCGGCGGGGCGGAGGCCGAGGCGGGATGGGCCGAGGAGATCGGCGCCGACTCGATGCCGAGGTCGTTGGCGACGCCCTCGTAGAAGCCGTGTTCGCCCTGCAGCAGCTGCTCGATGCTGCGCAGGAAGGCGCCCGACTCGGCGCCCTGGATCACCCGGTGGTCGTAGGTCGAGGTCAGCGTCATCGTCTTCGAGACGCCGATCTGGCGCAGCCGCTCCGGCGTCGCGTGCAGCCACTCCGGCGGGTAGGCGATCGCGCCGGTGGCGATGATCGCGCTCTGGCCGCTCATCAGGCGCGGCACCGAGGCGACGGTGCCGATCCCGCCCGGGTTGGTCAGCGAGATGTTGGTGCCCTGGAAGTCGTCGGCGGTGAGCTTGTTCTCCCGCGTCTTGGTGATCAGCTCCTCGTAGCAGCTGTGGAAACGGGAGAAGTCGAGCCCCTCGGAGCCCTTGATCGCCGGGACCATCAGGCTGTGCGAGCCGTCCTTGCGCTCGACGTCGACCGCGATCCCAAGGTTGACCGGCCCGTTCTCGATCGCAAACGGTTTCCCGTCCCTGCGCTCAAAGACCCGAGTCATCACCGGATGCTCCTTGGCCGCCTGCACGATCGCCCAGGCAACCAGGTGGGTGAAGGAAACCTTCATCCCCCGCTCCTTCAGCAGCCCGTTGAGAGCCTTCCGCTTGGCATCCAACGTGTCGACCGCGATGGTGCGGAAGGAAGTCGCCGTAGGCACTTCCCGACTCTCATCCATCGCCTGCGCCAGCATCGCCGCAGGCCCCCGCAAAGCCTTCTCCTCACCAACCGCAGCCGGCCCAGCCCCGTTCCCCACCGCCAACACATCGTCCTTAGTCACCTTCGCCCCGGGCCCAGACCCGCTCACGGAGCCAAGATCGACGCCATTAGCAGCAGCTACGCGTCGGGCAACCGGCGTCGCTCGGACCTCGCTGCCGTCGTTAGCGCTGCCAGCACTTCCACCGGCATCGTCTGCGGGTGGCGCTGTAGGGGGTACCGCCCCCGAGGAAGCTTTAGCTACCGGAGGGGGTGGTGGGTCCCCTGCGGCGACAGGCCCCGCAGCCGACCCGTTGGAACCCTGACCGTCTCCCTCACCCGGTTCCATCTCAGCCAACGGCGCCCCCACGGGAACCTCATCGTCGACCTGCACCAGCAGCTTCGTAATGACGCCATCCGTAGGCGCCGGCACCTCGGCGTCGACCTTGTCGGTCGAGACCTCGACGACCGTGTCGCCCTCGTTGACGAAATCACCCTCGGCGACGTGCCACTCCAGCACGATCCCCTCGGTGACCGACTCGCCCATTTCGGGCATTGCGATCTGCAAGGTGGCCGTCTCCGCCATTTCTCGACTCAGTCTATGAAACCCGGGCCGTCCGCCTTCCCCCGTTCCTTTGCACGAAATATGGGTGCCAAGGAACAGCGGAGTTGAGAGGGGACGCTAGGCTGAGGCGATGAACTACTTCGTCACCGGGGCCACCGGATTCATCGGCCGCAACCTGGTGCAGCGGCTGCTGAAGCGCGAGGGCACCGTCTACGCCCTGGTCCGGGCCGGCTCGCGCGGCCGGCTCGAGGAGCTGCGCACCTCCTTCGGGCCCGATGGAGCACGGGTCGTGCCGATCGCCGGCGACCTCGCCCTGCCGGGCCTCGGGGTCTCCGAGGAGGACGCGCTGACCCTGCGCGGCGACGTCGACCACTTCTTCCACCTGGCCGCGATCTATGACATGACCGCGGGCGCCGAGGCGCAGGAGATCGCCAACGTCGAGGGCACGCGCCACGCGGTCGAACTGGCCGGCTCGATCGAGGCTGGCTGCTTCCACCAGATCAGCTCGATCGCGGTGGCCGGCATGTACCGGGGCGAGTGGCGCGAGGACATGTTCGAGGAGGCCGAAAAGCTCGACACCCATCCCTACTTCCGCACCAAGCACGAGTCCGAGCGGGTCGTGCGCGAGGACTGCTCGCGGCCCTGGCGGGTCTACCGGCCGGGCATCGTCGTCGGCGACTCGCGCACCGGTGAGATCGACAAGGTCGACGGGCCCTACTACGGCTTCAAGCTGCTGCAGCAGGCGCGCCGGGTGCTGCCGACCTGGCTGCCGACGGTCGGCATCGAGGGCGGCGAGATCAACATCGTCCCGGTCGACTACGTCGCCGACGCGATCGACTACATCGCCCACAAGCCCGGGCTCGACGGCCAGGCCTTCAGCCTCACCGACCCCAACCCGAAGACGGCCGGCGAGATGATCAACCTCTTCGCCGGCGCTGCCGATGCGCCGCAGGCGGCGTTGCGGCTCGACTCCAACGTCACCGACCCGGCCACCTCTCTGGTGCGCACCGGCCTGCGCTTCTTCCCGCCGGCCAAGCGGGTGGCGAAAACGGGTCTGGCCCAGCTCGGGATCCCATCCGGGGTGCTCAGCTACTTCAACTACCCGACCCACTTCGATTCCTCCAACGCGGAGGCGGCGCTGGCGGGCTCGGGAATCTCGGTGCCGCCGCTGGAGTCCTACGCCGACCGGGTCTGGGACTACTGGGAGCGCACGCTTGATCCCGACCTCTTCAAGGACCGCAGCCTGAGCGCCGCGGTGCGCGGCAAGGTGGTGTTGATCACCGGTGCCTCTTCGGGGATCGGCAAGGCGGCCGCGGTCAAGGTTGCCGACGCCGGCGCGACGGTGCTGCTGGTGGCGCGCTCGGTCGAGAAGCTGGAGGAGACCAAACGTGAGATCGAGGCCGGCGGCGGCGTCGCCCACATCCACCGCTGCGACATGGCCGACATCGAGGACGTGGAACGGATGGCCGACGAGGTCCTCGCCTACCACGGCCACGTCGACGTTTTGGTCAACAACGCCGGGCGCTCGATCCGCCGCTCGGTGGGGCTCTCCTACGACCGCTTCCACGACTACGAGCGCACGATCCAGCTCAACTACCTCGGCGCGGTGCGGCTGATCCTCGCCCTGCTGCCCTCGATGCGGGCCCACAAGTCGGGGCACATCATCAACGTCAGCTCGATCGGCACCCAGACCAACCCGCCGCGCTTCTCGGCCTACGTCGCCTCAAAGGCGGCGCTCGATGCCTTCAGCCGCGTGATCGCCTCCGAGGTGATCGACGACGGCGTCCACCTGACGACGATCCACATGCCGCTGGTGCGCACGCCGATGATTGCGCCGACGCGGATGTACGACATGTTCCCGGCGATCTCGCCGGAGGAGGCTGCGGAGATGATCGCCAAGGCGATGGTGGGGCAGCCGAAGAAGGTGGCTACGCGCCTGGGGACGTTCGGCGAGCTGGTCTACGCGGTGGCGCCCTCGATGAGTGACCGGCTTCTCAACCAGGCCTACAAGCTGTTTCCGGAGTCGCAGGCGGCCAAGGGGAAGAGCGAGGAGGCGCCTGATAAAGCTCCCTCAACTGAGGCCGTTGCTTTTGCACACCTGATGAAAGGTGTTCATTGGTAGGCCTACCTACGAGCGCCCTCTCATGACTGGGCGGAGGCTCAAGCATTGGGGGTGGGGGTACGAGGATCAGGTGCCTTCTCGGAAGGAGCTGGAGGAGGCTGCGGGGGCTATTCGGGAGAGGTTCGGGTTCGGGGGGGAGCTCGAGGAGCCGGTGCCGCTCGATGAGGTGGAGTTGCGGGTGGCGCGGCTGAAAGTGCCGAGCGCGTTTGGGGATCTGTTTACGGATGACCATTACGAGCGGGTTGCTCATGCTTTGGGGAAGGCTTATCGGGATGTGGTGCGGGGGTTTCGGGGGGAATTTGAGAATCCACCTGACCTTGTTGCCTTTCCGAAGGACGAGTCGGAGATTGAGGTGGTGTTGGATTGGGCTGAGGCTGAGGGGGCGGCGGTTGTTCCGTTTGGGGGCGGGACGAGCGTGGTCGGTGGGGTGGAGGCTCGGTTGGGGGATCGGCCGGTGGTGTCGCTTGATTTGAGGCGGTTGGATCGGGTGCTTGAAGTCGATGCGGAGTCGCTGGCGGCGCGGATTCAGGCGGGGGCCACGGGGCCGGGGTTGGAGGACCAGTTGCGGGAGCATGGGTTGACGCTGCGGCACTTTCCGCAGTCGTTCGAGTACTCGACCCTGGGCGGCTGGATCGCTACCCGGGCCGGGGGCCACTTCGCCACGCTCTACACCCACATCGACGACTTGGTCGAGTCGGTGCGGGCGATTACGCCGCGGGGAACCTGGGAGAGCCGGCGCTTGCCGGGGTCCGGTGCGGGCCCCTCGCCGGACCGGGCGCTGATCGGCTCCGAGGGCATCCTCGGGGTGATCGCCGAGTCCTGGGTACGGATCCGGCCGCGACCCCGGTTCAAGAACTCCTGCGGGGTCGAGTTCGACGACTTCTACGCCGCGGCGCGAGCGATGCGCGAGATCTCCCAGTCCGGTCTCTATCCCTCCAACTGCCGCCTGCTCGACGCGCTCGAGGCGGGCACGACCGGCGCCGGTTCGGGCGAGAAGAACCTGATGGTGCTCGGCTTTGAGTCCGCAAACCTCCCGGTCGATGAGCCGATGCGGCTGGCGCTCGACATCGCCCAGTCCCACGGCGGCCTGCCCAACTCGCCGCCGCCGGGACGCGAGCCGGCGAGCGAGGGCAGCAAGAGCGAGTCGGCTGTCGAGACCTGGCGCGGCGCCTTCCTGCTCGCTCCCTACCTGCGCGACACCTTCGTCGCCTGCGGCGTACTCAGCGAGACCTTCGAGACGGCGATCACCTGGGACCGCTTCGAGCAGTTCCACGCCGAGACGATGGCGGCGGTGCGGGCGAAGGTGGCCGAGGTCTGCGACGCCCCCGCCGAGGGACCGGGGGCCCCCCGCGTCAGCTGTCGCTTCACCCACGTCTACCCCGACGGCCCCGCGCCCTACTTCACCGTGATCGCGCCCGCGGTCCGCGGTGGCGAGGTCGAGCAGTGGGATGAGATCAAGGCCGCCGCCGGCGAGGCGCTGAGCGAGGGCGGCGCCACGATCACCCACCACCACGCCGTCGGCCGCGACCATCGCCCTTGGTATGACCGCCAGCGCCCCGCGCCCTTCGCCGCCGCCCTGCGCGCCGCCAAGGCCGAGCTGGACCCCGCCGGCATGCTCAACCCCGGCGTCTTGATCGACCCCGCCTGAGCAGGTGCAACGCGTTTCGGGCCTCGTGAGACCGCAGCGCGTTGCACTTGGCGGAGAAGGATCGGGGCTCCCGAATTCGAAGAAAGAAGTGCGCTAGCGCTACCCTGTCGCGACCGATCTCCCCGGCCGAATGCGGATTTCCGCCTCCCGTCGGCCATTTCCCCAGCGTGGAAACGATCACCTCGGAACAGCCCACCGTCCCCGCCCCTGTTGTGGAGGGACCGCCGTCGATGGACGAGCCCGTCGTCCCGCGTCGGTCGCCGCTGCGCGCCGCGATCAAGACCGGTCGCCCGCAGGAGTGGATCAAGAACGTCTTCGTCTTCGCCGGCCTGCTCTTCTCCGGCAAGTTCGACCAGTCCCATGCGGTGTTCGAGGCCTTCCTCACCTTCGTCGCCTTCTGCTTCATCTCCAGCGCCGGTTACTACGTCAACGACCTGATCGACGTCGAGCTCGACCGCAAGCACCCGAAGAAGCGCTTCCGGCCGCTGGCGGCGCGCGAGCTCTCGGAGGCGACCGCGAAGCTGATCGCGCCGGGCCTGGCGATCGTCGCGATCGCGATCGCCTTCGCCGCGGTCAACTGGGAGGTCGGCCTGATGGTGGTTGGCTACGGCATCGCCCAGATGGCCTACAGCCTCGGCCTCAAGCAGATCGTGATCGTCGACGTGATGGTCCTGGCCGGCCTCTTCATCCTCCGCGTCGCCGCCGGCGCCACCGCCGTCGATGCACATGCCTCGGAATGGCTGCTGCTCTGCACCGGCATGTTCGCCCTCTTCCTCGGCGTCACCAAGCGCCGCCAGGAGGCGGTCTCCGAGCTGCACGAGGGGACCAGCAGCCGTCCCGTGCTCGAGCATTACTCGCTGCCCTTCCTCGACCAGATGGTCGCCATGGTCACCACCGGCACCGTGATCAGCTACTCGATCTACGCCGTCAACTCGCCGATCATCGGCAACGAGATGATGTGGACCATCCCCTCGGTCCTCTACTGCGTCTTCCGCTACCTCTACCTGATCTACGACCGCGCCGATGACCGTTCCACCGCCGCGATCGTCGTCGATGACAAGCCCCTGATCGCCGGTGCCGCCAGCTTTGCCGTCGTCGCCTTCCTGCTGCTCTACGTCTTCAACTAGCGGCGACGCGCTACATGCCGGCGACCGGCGGCTCTGCTCCGGCCTCGGTCAGGTAGAAGCGCGCGCGGCCGATCTCCTCGCCGTTGACCTGGACGACGGCGGCGTGGGGGCCGGGGGTGGAGAAGGTGGCGGTGGTGCCGATCGACATCACCAGGCGCTGGTCCTGGCCGGCGGGCATGCCGGGCGGGCGGCCGGTCTCGAAGTCGGCCTGCAGGCCCTCGCCGAGCTCGACCCCGTCGGGATCGTGGATGTTGACCTGGAGGTTGTGAGGCTGGTTGGTCTCGTCCCAGGCGACGTCGAGGCCGAGGGCGATGTGGAAGCCCCATTCGTGGGGCAGCTCGGGCAGGCGCAGCACGTTCCAGCCGCCACCGACCATGTAGAGCTTGCCGTTGACCGCCTCGCTGTGGTCGGCGAGCATGAGGAAACCGATCTCCATCAGGTCAGGATACGGGGGGTCAGTCGGGCTCGACCGGCAGGTCGGAAATCAGCTCGGTCTTGCCGGCCCGCTGGAACTGCAGATCGATCGTCTCGTCCTTGCGGTAGGTGCCGAAGAGCCCGAGGTACATCGCCAGCCAGCGGCCGGTGCCGACTTTCTCCTTGACGATCTGCCGCGTGAAGACGATCTCGCCGGCGGCGACCTTGTAGTCGGCCCCCTCACTCTGCTCGACCCCGTTGATGTAGACGACGTAGGGCGCCCCGGCGCCGGCCGGCAGCTTCACTCGCCGCCCGGCGGCGTAGCTGCCCTTTGGAATCTCAGTTTCGGCTTGGCTCATGGGGGGTCTGGCGAGTTTCCCGTGTATTTGACGGGAAAGTCGCCAGGTTAGGTCGATTCCAGAGTCTCGCGCACGAGGTCGAACGGCGTTTCGTGGCCGCTCGGATCGAGCTCTTCACGCCGCACGCCGCCCCGATACGGCATGAAAGTCCCGTCCCCGCGCACATCGATCCCGGCCACCGGCTTGCGCAGCCACCCCCTGCCGGCCAGTTGCAACCGCGCATGAACCTGCGCCTCCGGCCCAAAGTCCCGCAACGCAGAGACCCCCTTTACCGGCCCCTCAGCCCGAATCGCCAAAGCCCGCTCCCGCATCGCCGCGACTGCCTCTCCAAGGTCGTCGAAGCTCGCGTGAGAGACGTCGGAGCCGTGCCGCACCGTCAGCTTCCAGCGCGACATCGTGATCGACGCCGGCTCAGGCGCCGCGCCGGGGGCGCTTCGGGCGCCGCGCCGGGGGCCCGACGATCTTCTCGGGGCCGTCGCGCCCGTCGATCGCGACGTAGTCACGCTCACGCTCGCCCGTGTAAATCTGCCGCGGCCGCGCGATTTTCTGCTCGGGGTCGTCCTTCATCTCCATCCACTGTGCGATCCAGCCCGCCGTGCGGGGGATGGCGAAGATCACCGTGAACATCTCATTCGGCACGCCCAGGGCCTCGTAGATGATCCCCGAGTAGAAGTCGACGTTGGGGTAGAGCTTGCGCGAGGTGAAGTACTCGTCGTCGAGGGCGCGCTTCTCCAGCTCCTGGGCGATCTCGATCAGCGGGTTGTACTCGGTCGCCTCGAAGATCTCGTCCATGTGCTGCTGGATGATCCGCGCCCGCGGGTCGTAGTTCTTGTAGACGCGGTGGCCGAAGCCCATCAGCTTCGCCTCGCGCGCCTTCACCTTCTCGAGGAAGCCGGGGATGTTCTCGACCGAGTCGATCTCGCGCAGCATCCGCAGCACCGCCTCGTTGGCGCCGCCGTGCAGCGGGCCGTAGAGCGCCGCCACCCCGGCCGCGACGGCCGAGTAGGGGTCGACGTTGGAAGAACCGACGCCGCGCACGGCGCTGGTCGAGCAGTTCTGTTCGTGGTCGGCGTGGAGGATGAAGAGCACGTCGAGCGCCTTCGAGAGGCTTTCCTTCGGCACGTGCTTCGCTTCCGTCTTCTTGAACATCATCGAGAGGAAGTTCTCGGCGAAGTTGAGGTCGTTGTCGGGGTAGACGTAGGGCAGCCCCATGTTGTGCCGGTAGGAGAAGGCAGCGAGGGTCGGCACCTTGGCGATCAGGCGCACCGCCGCCATGTAGCGCTCTTCTTCGTCCTCGACGTACTTGGCGTCGGGGTAGAAGGTCGAAAGCGCGCCGACGCCGGCGAGCAGCATCCCCATCGGGTGGGCGTCGTAGCGAAAGCCCTCGAAGAACTGCTTGAGGTCCTCGTGGACGAAGGTGTGGTGGGTGACGTCGTAGACCCAGCGGTCGAGCTGGGGCCCGGTCGGCAGCTCGCCGAAGATCAGCAGGTAGGCGACCTCGAGGAAAGTGGACTTCTCACAGAGCTGCTCGATCGAGTAGCCGCGGTGTTCGAGGATGCCGGCGGCACCGTCGATGTAGGTGATCGAGGAGCGGCAGGCGGCCGTGTTGGTGAAGGCCGGGTCGTAGGCCAGCATCCCGAATTCGTCCTCGTCGACCTTGATCTGGCGCAGGTCCATCGCCCGCACGGTGCCGTCGGTGATCGGCAACTCGTAGGTCTTGCCGGTGCGGTTGTCGGTGACTGAGAGAGAGTCGGAGCCCATGCCGGCGCTCATTCTTTCAGCTTGTGCCCGTCGGCAGTTAAGAGATGGGCAACGGCTCGAAGCGCGTCATCGCGTGCAGCTCGGCAAAGCGCTGCTCGATCTCCTCACGGCTCAGCGCGGCGACCCGCTCGGTGCCGAACTGCTCGACGTTGAAGGAGGCGAGCACCGTCCCGTAGCCCATCGCCCGCCGCAGGCAGGCCTCGTCGAGCTCACCGTCCTGGCTGTCGAGGTAGCCGATGAAGCCGCCGGCGAAGCTGTCGCCGGCACCGGTCGGGTCGCGTACCTCCTCGAGCGGGAAGCCGGGCAGGGCGAAGAAGCCGTCTTCAGTGAAGAGTGCCGCGCCGTACTCGCCCTGCTTGGCGACGACGGCGCGCGGGCCCTGCGCCATCACCGCGCGGGCAGCGCGGGCGAGGTTGGCCTCGCCGGTCAGCTGGCGGATCTCGGCGTCGTTGACGATCAGGCAGTCGACCTCGGCGATCGCCGCCAGCAGCGAGTCCTTGGCGGTTTCGATCCAGAGGTTCATCGAGTCCAGCGCCGAGAAGCGCGTCGGGTCGCACTGGGCGCGGACCTGGCGCTGCAGGTCGGGCTGGATGTTGGCGAGGAAGAGGGTGTCGGCTGCGCGCGCTGCGTCGGAGAGCTTCGGCTCGAACTCGCCGAAGACGCCGAGCTGTGTGTCCTCGGTATGGGCGACGTTGAGGTCGAACTCGTAGCGGCCGCGCCAGAAGAAGGACTCGCCGCCCGCGACCCGCTCGATCCCGTCGGTGAGCACGCCGCGCTGCTCCAGCACCTCGAACTCGGCGGCGCCGAAGTCATCGCCGACCGGGCCGACCGGGCGCACCTCGGTGAAGAAGCTGGCGGCCAGCGAGAAGTGAACGGCGGCGCCTCCGAGCATGCGGGTGCGCTCGCCGAAGGGGGTCTTGACCGAGTCAAAAGCGATGGATCCGACGACTGTCAGGGACATGGGCGGGCAGGGTAGCGGGGCCGGGAGTGGCTTGGCTGGTGCCTATGTTCGCTTCGCTCCCAGACCCAGGGTTCAAGGCGCCCCTAGGCCGTGAGGTCGGGCCGACTATGGTTCGCCGCCGATGAAGGCCGTGCAGATAGAGGAGTTCGGGGGGCCGGAGAAGCTTCGGGTCGTCGAGGTCGAGGATCCGGTTGCCGGCGACGGCATGGTCGTGGTTGACGTTGCCCGCAGTGGGATCAACTTCGCTGACACCCATGCGACTCGCAACGACTACCTCGCTGAGCAGACCCTGCCGCTGATTCCCGGAGCCGAGGTTTCTGGCCGAACTCCGGACGGGCGCCGCGTGGCGGCGCTGCTGGGCACGGGCGGCTACGCGCAGAAGGTCGTGGTTCCGGAGGCACTGCTGGTACCGCTGCCCGACGAGGTTGATGACGACCAGGCGGCGGCGATGCTGCTGCAGGGGCTGACCGCGATGGCGCTGGTTCAGCGCTGCGCGCGGGTTGAGCCGGGCGAGACCCTCGTAGTCGAGGCCGCTGCGGGCGGCACCGGCAGCATGGCGGTGCAGCTCGGCAAGCGTGCCGGAGCGAAGGTCATCGGTCTCGCTTCCAGCGAGGAGAAGCGGGCCCTGGTCAAGCGGCTCGGTGCCGACGCCACGGTTGACTCGCGCGCTGAGAACCTCGGCGAAGCGATCCGCGAGGCCAACGGCGGCGAGCGCGTCGACGCCGTCCTCCACATGAGCGGCGGTAACGCCTTCGACGAAGAGCTGGGCATCCTTGCCCCGCTGGGCCGCATGGTCGTTTTCGGAATCGCCTCGCGCGAACAGCGCGAGATCTCCACCGCCGCCCTGCTGCGCGGCTCGAAGTCAGTGGTCGGCTTCTGGCTCGTCCACCTGCTCGCCCGCCAGGACCTGGCCGTGGCGATGATCGGCGAGTTGGTCGGCACGATCGCCGCCGGCGAGCTCGAGGTGACCGTCGGTGGGGTCTACCCGCTCTCCGAAGCGGCGCGCGCCCACGAAGACCTGATCGCCCGTCGCAGCAGCGGCAAGCTCCTCCTGGACCCGTCCAAGTGATCTCCTTCAAAGAACTCGGCCTCTCGCCGCAGATCCAGCAGGCTCTCGACGAGCTTGGCTTCGAGGACCCGACGCCGATTCAGGACCAGGCGATCCCCGAGCTGCTCGGCGGCCACGACGTAATCGGCCAGGCCCAGACCGGCACCGGCAAGACCGCCGCCTTCGGCCTGCCGCTGCTGCAGTACCTCGACCCGGACAACGACGAGGTGCAGGCGGTCGTGCTGACGCCGACCCGCGAGCTCTGCATCCAGGTGACCCAGGCGCTGCGCTCCTACGCCGAGCACCTCGACGTCGAGATCGTCGCCGTCTTCGGCGGCGCCCCGATCAAATCGCAGCAGGCGCAGCTGCGCTCCGGCGCCCACGTCGTCGTCGCCACGGTCGGTCGGATGATGGACCTGATGAGCCGCCGCTCGCTGGTCCTCACCGCGGCCCGCTACATCGTTCTCGACGAGGCCGACGAGATGCTCGACCTCGGCTTCATCGAGGACGTCGAGAAGATTCTCCGCATGTGCCCGAGCGGCCGTCAGACGGCGCTCTTCTCGGCGACGATGCCGCCGCCGATCAAACACCTCGCCGAGAGCTATATGTATGACCCGACGACGATCAGCATCACGCCGAAGACGCTGACCGTCGACGCGATCGCCCAGGCCTACGTCGAGGTCGGGGCCAAAGAGAAGGCTGCCAAGCTGGTCGAGCTGCTGAAGATCGAGGAACCGGAGCAGGCGATCATCTTCTGCCGCACCAAGATCGGCGCCGACCGGCTCGAGAAGACGCTGAAGAACAAAGGCCTCGACGTCAAGGCACTGCACGGCGACATGAGCCAGGGCTCACGCGACGGTGTGATGATTGCCTTCAAGGATCACCGCGTGCGCCTGCTGGTGGCCACCGACATCGCCGCCCGCGGCCTCGACATCGAGCACGTCACCCATGTGATCAACTTCGACGTGCCGGCCTCATCAGAGGTCTACGTGCACCGCATCGGCCGCACCGGCCGGGTCGGCCGCACCGGCCGCGCGATCACCTTCGTCACTCCCGCCCAGCGCGAGGAGATCGGCCGCATCGAGCGCGATGTGAAGACAACGATCGGCGAGTGGGAAACCCCGGAGGAGCGGCTCGAGCACGCCCCGCGGCCGCGCCGTCGCGAACGCCCGGAGCGCAGCAAGGCCTCCGAGTCGCGGGAGTCGAAGCCGACCGCGGACGACACGGCGGTCGAGGCGGACTCGAACAAGGCAGATACGGATAAGGTCGACTCCGGCAAGGCGACGAAGCTCTTCGTCAACCGCGGCGAGCGCAGTGGCATCTCCGAGGAGGACCTGCGCTGGGCGCTGCGCGAGGGCGCCGTCCTCCCCGAGGAGGCGATCCACGACGTCCACGTCCTCCACCGCTTCTCCTTCGTCCACGTCGACCCCGACGTCGCCGAGCGCACCGTCGAGTACCTCGACGGCACCAAGGTCAAAGGCAAAGAGATCCGGCTCGAGGTAGCTAAGAGCTGAAATTCCTAACGCATCTTGATGCTAAGATGCGTTGATGTCGAAGACTCGCACCACCCTCACCATCGATGAGGACGTATTTCGGGCCGTCAAGATCAAGGCTGCTCGCACTGGGAAGCGGGACTCGCAGGTCATTGAAGAATCATTGCGTCGGGATCTTGGTCTCAATGATCTCGAGGACATCTGGGCAAGGGTGAAACCCGTGTCTGAAGCCGAGGGATTGGATCTGGCCTATGCCGAGCTTCGTGCGGCCCGCGAGGAGAGGCGTGAGGCGGGCCGTCCTTGACTCAGGGGTCTTGGTCTCTGCTCTGATCTCCACCGCCGGCACGCCGGCGAAGTTGCTTCGGGAGGCGCGCCGCGGAAGCTTCGAGTTGATCGTTTCGCCACTCTTGCTTAAAGAGCTCGAGACTGTGCTTTGTCGTGACAAGTTCAGGCGCTACTTCGATCTGGCCACGGTCAAGGAGTACATCGAGCGGTTGCGGCACGACTCGACTGTCGCCCCGGACCCCGAAGGCCCGGGTCCCCTTCGAGCGGCCGACCCTGCAGACGATTATCTAATTGATCTCGCCTATAGCCAGAACGCGATACTCGTATCCGGCGACAAGCACCTTCTCGACCTGATGGGTGGTGGTGCGCCAATCCTCATGCCAGGCGACCTCTTGGCCGCAGTTTCCTAAGGCGCGGTGAGCTCGGCGATACGGCTGAAGAGCTTCTCGAAGTCGATTGGCTTGGTGATGTAGCCGCTGACCTCGACGTCGGTGGCGGCGCCGGCGTCCATCTCGTCCTGGTGGGCGCTGACGATCAGGACCGGGGTGTCGACGCCGGCGGCGCGCAGCTCACGCAGGGCGTCGATGCCGGACTTGCGCGGCATCATCGCGTCGAGCAGGAGGATGTCCGGAGGCTCGGCGCCGCGGCTCATCAGCTCGATCACCTCGACCCCGTCCGCCGCGGTGACCACCTCGTAGCCCTCCATCTCCAGCCGCGTGCGCAGCAGGAGCAGGATCGTCTCCGAGTCATCGGCGATCAGGACACGAGTGCTCACAGCGCCCCCTCCTGGGGTTGGACCAGGAAGCCGCCAACGACGCCGGCCTCGCTGTTGGCGCTCCCCGCCGGGGCCGGCAGCCAAACCCTGAAGGTTGAGCCCTGCCCCTCGACCGATTCGGCGGAGATGCCGCCGCCGTGAAGCTCGACCAGCGATTTGGAGATCGCCAGGCCAAGGCCGGTGCCGCCCACGTGCTGGGTCAGGCCCGCGTCGCCGCGGGTGAAGCGCTCGAATATGTGGTCAAGCTGGTCCGCTGCCATCCCAGGCCCGTTGTCGTTTACCGAGAGTTCCACGCCACCAGCGTTGCCGTTCGCGGTGACGTGGATTGAGGCGCCCGCGGGACAGTACTCGTGCGCGTTGGTCAAAAGATTCACGAGGACCTGGCGGATTCGGTCGCGATCGACGTTGAGCGGTGGCAAGGCGGGGGCGATCTCCTGTGTGAGCGCCTGGCCCTTGGCCTCGGTCTGGCTCAGCATCGTCCGCACCGGGTCATCGACCAGCGAGGCGACGTCGATCGTCGCCGGTTTGATCGTCAGGCGCCCGGCGTCGCTGCGGGCAAGGTCGAGCAGGTCGTTGAGCAGGCGCACCAGGTGGCGCGTGTTGTCGAGGATGATCTCGACCGTGTCCGCCTGCTTGGGGCTGAGCTTGTCGCGCTCCAGCATCAGCAGCTCGGCGAAGCCCTGCACCGAGGTGAGCGGGCTGCGCAGCTCGTGGGAGGCGGTGAGGACGAACTCGTCCTTCATCGTTTCCAGCTGGTCGCGCTCGCCGGCCCGGCGCTGCAGCTCCCCGGCCATCTCGTTGAAGGCCGAGCCCAGGGCCGCCGTCTCGGAGAGGCCGCCGACTTTGACGCGGGTGTTGAGGTCGCCGGCGGCGAGGCGACCTGATGCCTCGACCAGCTCCTCGAGCGGGCGGCGCATCGAGGCGATCAGGCCGCTGAAGAGCAGGGCGGCACCGGTGAGGCCGGCGATCAGCCCCGCCCCGACCAGGAGGGCGGTGTCGCGGGTCTCGCCGCCGATGTCGTCGCGCAGCGCCTGGCGCTTGCTCTGCTGACCGAGAATTACGGTGCGTGCCGCTGCGGGGTGGATGCCGTTCGCGAGCCGCGTGCGGGCGGCGATCTCCACCTGGTAGGAGCGGGCGGTCGCGTTCTCGAAGTCCTGGCGCTGCTGCAGGAAACGGGCGACGCCGACCACGGCGAGGCCGGTGAGCACGGCGAAGGCGATTGCGAAGCCGATCGTCAGCCGGTTGGCGAGCGACGGGCTGAGCCGGAAACGGCGTCGGGAATATGCTTGCCCCTCGATGGGAGACGAGGCTACAGGCACGGCCGACGGCACTGCGGAGGCGCCGGAGGGGATCGATCGGGCCGGGGTCGAGGCATGGTTTAGCGAGCACATACCCAGCGCCGAGCTTCCCCTCACCTTCGAGCGGATCTCCGGTGGCCACTCGAACCTGACTTACGGCGTGCGCGACGCGGCGGGCGGGCGCTGGGCGTTGCGGCGGCCGCCGCTGGGCAAGCGGCTCGGCTCCGCCCACGACATGGGGCGGGAGCAGCGGGTCGTCTCCGCTCTGGCCGGGACGCCGGTGCCGGTCGCGCCCGTGGCCGGCTTCTGCGAGGACGAGAGCGTCAACGAAGCGCCCTTCTACGTGATGGAGTTCGTTGAGGGACCGATTCTGCGGGGACTGGCAGAGGCCGATGCCTTTCCCGACGAAGGTGATCGGCGAGCGATCGGCGAGCGCGTTGTCGACACCCTGGTCGAGATCCACGCCGTCGATCCCGATGCCGTCGGGCTCGGCGACCTTGGCCGCAAGGAGGACTACGTCGCCCGCCAGTTGCACCGTTGGCAGGGCCAGTGGGAGAAGTCGAAGACGCGCGAGCTGCCGGCGATCGACGCCGTGCACGAGCGCCTCGCGGCGCGAATCCCCGAGCAGGGCCCGGCCACGATCGTCCACGGCGACTACCGCCTCGACAACATGATCCTCACCCCCCAAGGAGAGGTGGCTGCCGTGGTCGACTGGGAGCTTTGCACCCTCGGCGACCCTCTGGCCGACGTCGGCCTGCTGATGGTCTACTGGCCCGAGCCGGGCGAAGAGCTTGTTGCGCTCGGCCAGCCCGCCACCCTCGCCCCGGGCTTCCCCAAGCGCGAGCAGCTGAAGGCCCGCTACGCCGAGCGCTCCGGCCGCGACCTCTCCGAGTTGGACTTCTTCGTCGCCCTCGGCTACTGGAAGCTGGCAATCATCCTCGAGGGCGTCTACGCCCGCTATGCGGCAGGCCAGTACGGCAAGGTCGACCCGGGCATAGAAGCGTTCGCGCGCTTGGTCGAGCGGCTTGCCGAAGCGGCGGACGAAGCCGAGCGTCGCGGCTGATCAGCAGTGTCTAGGCCGCTTGACATCTTTCCGCCGGACCTGAAAGGGTCGACTCGAAGGAAAAACTGAGCAGGCACGAGCCTCTCGTTCCCTCATACCTCAAGGAGAGTAAATCCGTGAAGCAGATCCGCAAGCGCATCACGTACGCAAACGTGATGTCCTCGATCGCCGTCTTCCTAGTCCTCGGTGGCGCCAGCGCATACGCCGCCAAGAAGATCGGCAGCAACGAAATCAAGGGCAACTCGATCACGACGGGCAAGATCAAGAAGGAAGCCGTCAGCGCGTCGAAGATTAAGAAGAACTCCGTCGTCACGGCCAAGATCGCTGACAACGCTGTGACCACGGCGAAGATCGCCAATGGCGCGGTTACCGGTGCCAAGCTCAACCTCGGCACCGTGGGAACCGTTCCGAACGCAGCGCACGCCAACACCGCAGACAATGCCAACACCGTTAACGGGCAGAAGGTCGTCAAGCTTGCTTACAGAGTGCCTGATAACTCTGGCACCCAGACGATTTTCAACAGCAACGGCTTGGCCATTGCGGGGACTTGTACCGGTGGCAACGTCGATCTCAATGCAACAACTACGAAGAACGACTCTTCGATTTACACGGTTTCTGTTGACGATGACACAAACAACACCGTTCTCGTTGAAAACCTTGAGAGTGGAGAGTTCGATGTTGGCAGCAACTTTGATCTTCTCGCGGGCGGCGACGGTAACACCAACGTTGTCACCTTCGAGTACGACGCGATCGACGGAACGGTCGCTACAGGGACGCTCGCCGTAGATACGGATGGCGGCCTCGGCGGTTGTCGCGCCACCGGAGACATTACGGTCGGTTAGTCGTCTCCTGACTCGCTTGAAAGGGCCGGGCAATGCCCGGCCCTTTTCGTTGCAGGATTTTGCGAGTCGCCCCAAAAGAAGGTCCAGTTGACTTGA
Organism: uncultured Solirubrobacterales bacterium; assembly: GCA_963701265.1. GTDB lineage: Bacteria > Actinomycetota > Thermoleophilia > Solirubrobacterales > 70-9 > VRUE01. The sequence continues at coordinate 61,779 of OY969581.1, read as the reverse complement.
CATGGCCCGATTGGGCCTAAACGGTGCAGCTCGCTGCTAAGCAGCGATTGCTGTTCCAGTACCCCTCAACCTCAAGGAGAGTAATCCGTGAAGCAGATTCGCAAGCGCATCACGTACGCAAACGTGATGTCCTCGATCGCCGTCTTCCTCGTCCTCGGTGGCGCCAGCGCATACGCCGCCAAGAAGATCGGCAGCAACGAAATCAAGGGCAACTCGATCACGACGGGCAAGATCAAGAAGAACGCGATCTCCACGTCGAAGATCAAGAAGAACGCGATCACGACCGCCAAGATCAAAAACGGTGCGATCACCGGTCCCAAGGTTAACCTTGGCACGCTGGGTACGGTCCCGAACGCAACCCACGCGGTTAATGCCGATAACGCGACGAACTGGAGCCGTTATTTCACGACGGGCATCGTGAAGGCGTCGGCTGGACAGAACGTGCAGCTATTCAGCGTTGGTCCGTTTACGGCCACTGGTCATTGCGTTGATGTCGGTGGCGGAGAACTGGAAGCGTGGACCACTATGACGACGAGTCAGGTGGGCTCTACCTTCAGTGCCTATGAGGACGCTTTCTACGAAGCGGACTTTAACCCAGGTACGGAGGCCGAAATCGGCTACGAAATCCAGGATGACTCGGCCCACAACAATGACGAATATTACTCGTACTACACGCAGTTCAGCGCGGGTTCCGCTGATGGAAAGACGCTCCTCAGCGGCCAGGTAACCAGCGCTGTTTTCTACTACGGCGCCCCTTGTGCATTCTGGGGTCACGGGACGAACAACGGCTAAGCACTCCGTTTTCACGACCGATGTAGGCAGGAACGGAGGGCGCGGCGCGAGTCGCGCCCTCCGTCGTTGACGGCAGCGGTCCAGACCAACGGTCTTGAGCAGCAAATTTTATGGTCTCGCCGGTTGAGCTTGACAGCGCGGGGGGCGCTTGCCATCGTCGGCGTCCGTGCAGCAGATCCGCAAGCGCCTCAGCTACGCCAACGTGATGTCCTCGATCGCCGTCTTCCTTGTTCTCGGCGGGGGAGCGGCTTATGCGGCAAAGAAGATCGGCAGCAATGAACTTGAGGCTGGCGCCGTGACCACGGCCAAGATCAAGCGCAGTGCGGTGACGAGGGCGAAGATCAAGGCCAAGGCGATCAACACCGCCAAGATCGCCAAGGGGGCCGTGACCTACGCCCGGCTGGCGGATGGCGCCGTCAGCGTCGAAAAGCTGGCCCCGGGCTTCATCGCGCCGACGGCCGAAAAACTCTCTCACGCGGCGAACGTCTCTTCGGCCGGCGTCGTCTTGGGCGGGAGCCTCGGGATTGCTCAGGCGAATGTCATCCACCCCTCGATCGGCTTCTACTGCTTCTCCGGCCTTGCGCCGGCCCCGGTTGGAGGGGTGGCGACGATCGACTACGCCCAGGCCGGCAAAAACGTCACGATCCAACTCGGCACCGGCCAGGGCCCGGTCTGCCCAGCGGGCACCCAGGCCTTCGTGAATCCGCGGGAAAGCTCCGGCAAATTCGATCCGATCGACGCCGGCTTCTTCGTCGTTCTCTACTAGCCGCTAGACCATCCGCCGAGCGTGCTTCGGGTCCAGCTCGCCCGCTGCCTCGGCCTCAGCCCGCTTGGACCAGCGGTTGAGCTCGCGGCGGGCGAGGACCATCTTGTGGACCTCGTCGGGGCCGTCGGCGAGGCGCAGCATGCGGCTGAAGCGCCAGAGGGCGGCGAGGGGGGTGTCGTCGGTCATGCCGAGTGAGCCGTGAATCTGGATTGCGCGGTCGAGCACGTCCATGACGATGTTGGCGGCGACGATCTTGATCGCCGAGATCGACTGGCGGGCGGCGCGCTTGCCCTCGGTGTCCATCTTCCAGGCGGCGTAGAGGGTGAGCAGGCGGGCTTGATCGATCTCCATCCGCGAGGCGGCGATCGCCTCCTGGACGAACTGCTTCTCACCCAGCGGGCCGCCGAAGGCTTCGCGCTCGTTGGCGCGGTGGCACATCATCTCCAGCGCCCGCTCGGCGGTGCCGATCGCGCGCATGCAGTGGTGGATGCGACCCGGGCCGAGGCGGTCCTGGGCGACGACGAAGCCCATGCCCTGGCCGCCGAGCAGGTTGCTGGCCGGGACGCGGCAGTCTTCGTAGCGGATCTCGCAGTGCCCGGGGCCCTTGTCGTGGCCCATCACCGGGATCGGCCGCACCAGGTTGAAGCCCGGGTTGTCGGTCGGCACGCAGATCATCGAGGCGCGGGCGTAGGGGTTGGCCTCGGGGTCGGTGACGACCATCGCGATCGCCAACTCGGCGCCAACGGCGCCGGAGGTGAACCACTTGTGGCCGTTGATCACCCACTCGTCACCGTCGCGCACGGCGCGCGCCTGCAGCAGGGTCGGGTCCGAGCCCGACACCTCGGGCTCGGTCATCGAGAAGCAGGAGCGGATGCGGCCCTCGAGCAGCGGCTCCACCCAGCGTTCGCGCTGCTCGTCGGTGCCGTGCTCGGCGAGGATCTCCATGTTGCCGGTGTCCGGTGCCGAGCAGTTGAAGGCCATCGGCGCCGCCGCCGGGCTGCGGCCCATCTCCTCGCAGAGCAGCCCGTACTCCCAGTTGCTCAGCCCCGGCCCGAAGCGCTCGTCCGGCATGAAGAGGTTCCACAGCCCCTCGCCCTTCGCCTTCTCGCGGATCTCGACCAGGATCTTCGGGTAGGGCACGCCGGGGCCGACCTCGGCGTCGAGGGCCTCCATGATCTCGCGCTCCTGCGGGTAGATCTCCGCGTCCATGAAGTCGAGGATGCGCTCGCGCAGCGTCTCGACCTGGGGGCTGGGCGTGAAATCCATCTACTGGTCCTCTCCTCGGGGCTGGGTCGCCCGAACGCTAGCGGGCCGGCGCCCTAGCGGCGGTAGCGGGCGAAGAGCTCGCCGTCTTGCTCCAGCAGCCAGGCCAACTCCAACTCGGCCGTCTCGGGCAGGACGCCCTCGACGATTCGCGGCGCTTCGCCGCCGGTCAGCTTGGGCGCGATGGTGAGGAACAGCTCATCGACCAGCCCCGCCGCCTGCAGGGCGCCGTGAAGGGTCGGGCCGCCCTCGCAGAGCAGCGCCCGCACGCCCTCCTCGCGCAGTGAGCGCAGCAGGTCGGTGAGATCGACCCGCCCATCTGGCCCGCTTTCAACCACGATCAGGCGTTTGTCGAGACCGCTGTAGCGCTCGGCTCGCATCGTGCCGGCGCCGATCATCACCGCGTCGAAGCGGGTCCGCAGCCCGACCAGCATCGCGGTGTCGGCGTCGGAGCCGATCGGCCCCGAGACGCCGCCGATCGTCGCTCGGCCGTCGACCGTGGCCGCGAAGTTCATCGCAACAAAGGGCCGCTCCTCGCTCACCCCCTCCCACGGCTCATAGGTAGCGAGCTGTTCCTCGACCGTGGTCGGCCCCGGATCGGGTATCAGTCGTCGCATCAGCGGCAGCCTAGCTTTCCGCTGTTCTTTTTCCTCGCTATGTAGGGGGAGAGAACAGCGGAGCGTCAGGAGTAGTCGTGCCAGCCGGCGAATTCGCGGCCGGCGAATTTCTGCAGGGCTGCGACGTCGGTGGTGAAACGTGCGCGGACGGTCTCGAAGAGGTCGTCGGGGAGCTTCGGCTTCGGTGCCGGCGGCTTCTCGGGGTCGTGGACGAGCTTCTCGACCCGCCAGCGCAGCGGCTCGGGCAGACGGTCGAAGTTACGGTCGAAGGAGCGGAAGCCGGGCAGCTTGATCAGCTTCTCCATCAGCTGGTATTTGTCGCCCTCCTTGGCCCCGGACTTCTCCCACTCGCGGTCGAACTGCTCGGAGGTGAAGGTCTCATCGACGCCGGCGAAGACGAAGGCCTTGCGCATCGTCTCCTCGCGTTCTGACTGCAACTCCTCCTGGGTGATGATCTCGATCTGCTCGCGATCGAAGTGCTCGAGGTAGGGCTGCAGCTGCATCCAGTACTTGGAGCGGTTCATGTAGGAGGTGTCGGGATTGGAGAGGACCTCGACCAGGTCACCTGTCTCATAGCCGGCGCCGGTGGCGTGGACCCAGTGGGAGAGGATGCGCTTGATCGGGTCGCGCACCATGTAGAGCAGGCGCGCGTCGGGACAGTGCTCGCGGATCCGCTCGGCGCAGCCCGTGAAGCGCGGCTGGTTGGTGTAGTGGGGCGAGGACTCGCCGCGGACCTTGAAGCGGTCGTCGAAGCGGCTGGCGTACCAGTCGAGCCCGAGGTCCCAGTTGAGCTCACGGGTGAAGAAATTGAGCTCCTTCGGCTTCGACATCTGGATTTCGGGATGCAGGCCGAGGTAGTGGTGGATGCTCGTCGTGCCGCACTTGAGGCCGCCGATGATGATCAGGTTCGGCAGCTCCGCGTGGCGCTTGCGGCGGCGCCGGAAGCCGCTTTTGCGATCGGCGGCATAGCGCTCACGGGCGCGCGCGCACATCGCCTCGTCGGCGGGGTCGCGGGGGGCCTTCGCAGTGGCGATCTGGGTCTCGGCCTCTGACACGAGCGGGCTAGTCTAGCTGCGATGCCCGCTGCCGATCTTGCATCCAGCTTCAACTCGTTTTTCCACGCGTCGAGCTCGTTCTTCGCGCACCTCTCCGACATCCGCTGGACGCCGTTCATGGTCGCGCTCGGGTTTCTGCTGGCGATGCAGCTCTGCCGTGCCTGGGCCTGGCGCAACGTGCTGCGCGCCGCCTACCCGGCGGAGCGCGTCCCCTTCACCCACCTCGCCGCCGCCTACCTGGCGGGAGCGGGCATCAACGCGATCATTCCCGCGCACGCGGGGGACGTCACCAAGGTCTTTCTGGTCAAGCGCCAGATTCCTCACTCCTCCTACCCGGCCGTCACCTCATCCTTCCTCGTCCAGACCGTCTTCGACACCAGCGTCGGGATCCTGGTCCTGCTCTACGCAATCAGCCAGGGCCTGCTGCCGCCGCTGCCCCAGCTGCCGAACCTGCCCGCCTTCGAGATCTCCTTCTGGGCGGACCACCCGCGAACCCTGCTGATCGTCACCGGCGCGCTATTGCTGGCGATCGCGATCGGCGTCTACCTCATTGCTCACCGCGTTCGGCGCTTCTGGGACCGGGTCAAACAGGGCCTGGTCATTCTCGGGCAGCCGCGCCGTTACCTGCGCGAGGTCTTCGCCTGGCAGGGGATCGGCTGGTTCTGCCGCTTCCTCGCCTTCTGGTTCTTCCTCGAGGCCTTTGGCATCGGCGGCTCGGTCGGCAACGTGATGCTGGTGATGAGCGTGCAGGCGATTGCCAACATCGTCCCCTTCACCCCCGGCGGCGCCGGTGCCCAGCAGGCGCTGCTGGTCGCCACTCTGCATGGTCCCTCGCGCGCCGCCGTCCTCTCCTTCTCGGTCGGGACCCAGATCGCGATGGCGGCCTGGTCCGTGTTCCTCGGTTTTGCCGCGATCCTGCTGGTGTTCGGTACCGCCGACTGGAAAGGCCTGATCAGGCAGGCGCAAGACGAGGCGGAGCGTGAAGACGCTACGCCCGAGGCGGTCCGTTCTTAGGCGACGGCGAGCGGGTCGCGGCCGTCCCAGCTGCCCTGCGAGGCGTAGGGGCGGAAGCGGAGGAAGGCCGAGTCGTGGTGGAAGGGGTTCGCCCGGTCGGCCTTGGTAGCGGTTGGGTGCGCGCCGTCGCTGCTGCCGCGGGCGTAGGCGCGCATCGCCGCGACGTTGCGCCAGAGCGAGAAGGTCGAGACGAGCCGGGGCGGCCGGGCGAGGCCGATCAGGGCGAGGACGTCGGGGTTGGCGACGGCCTCGGCCTCGGCGCGAGCGCTGGCTTTGAGGAAGGCCGGCAGGCGGCCGAGTCGGGGGCGGCCCAGCGTCAGGGCTGCAACTGGCTCCTCGTCGCCGATCTTGACTTCGCCCTCGGGCAGGCCGGATAGGCCGGGCCAGCGGCCGTAAACGTGCAGGGGCTGCAGGCGCACCTGCCAACCGGAAGCGAGCGGGCCGGCTACTGGATGCCGGCTGGCGGAGAACACCTCGAACGCCTCATCGCTCTCCCAGGCGGCGATCATCGCCACCGGGCTGAGGCGGGGCGCGGGGAGGAGGTTGCCGCCGAGTGGCGCCGTGACCACGGTCTCGGCGTACCGGAGTCCCGGCACCTCGGCGGGCTTTGGCGGGTGGCGCAGGACCCGTGCCGCGCTTCGAAGGCCGAGATCGCAGATGTGAGCTGAGAGCAGCATTTCCGCCTCCTGGGTGGGCTAACCTAGTAGGAACTAGGTTAGCGCAAAGATGGCCGCCAAGACCCAACCACGCAAGCGCATGAGCGCCGCGACGAGGCGGGCGTCGATCGAAGCCGCCGCCACCGACGTCTTCGCCGAACGCGGCTACCGGGGGGCCTCGATCGACGAGATCGCGCGCCGCTCCGGCGTCACCCCGCCGGTCCTCTACGACCACTTCACCTCCAAGCAGGACCTCTACAAGCAGCTGCTCGAGCGTCACTTCGCCGACCTGCGGGGGATCTGGCGCGAGAACCTTCCCGGCGAGGCACCGGCCCGCGAGCGGGTGGCGAAGTCGGTCGATGCCTGGTTCGCCTACATCGAGGCCCGCCCCTTCGCCGGGCGCATGCTCTTCCGCGACACCAGCGGCGACCCGGAGGTGGCGGCGCTGCACGAGCAGGTCGCGGGGGGCAGCCGCACGGCGGTGATGCGCATTTTCGCGGCGGAGCCCGGCGCCCTCGGGCTCGGCGGCTCGAGCAGCGATCTCGGCTTGGAGATGTCGTGGGTGGTCCTGCGCGGGGTCCTGCAGGGCCTGGCGATCTGGTGGGTGGACCACCCAGGAGTTCCCCGCGAGCAGGTCGTCGCCACGGCGATGAACGGCCTCTGGCTCGGCCTCGAGCGGGTGCAGCAGGGGGAGACCTGGGGCTAGGAGGGTCTAGGGGTTCAGCGAGCCAGCGGATTGACCCAGCGGACGCCCTCGAAACGCGAGAAGTCGTTGTCGCTGGAGCAGAGCTCGGCGCCGTGTTCGATCGCCAACGCGGCGAGGTGGGCGTCGGTAGTCAGGTTGCCGGCTGTGCCTAGTGGTAGCAGTAGCCGCCGCAAGTTTGCGGCATGCGCGCCAGTCGGTTCGACGATTGTGGCGACCGGTTGCGCGAGCCATTCGTCAATGTGCTTGAGGGCGTCACCAGGCTGGAGTGGTTGCTCGATAGCGACCGGGTTGGTGGAGATCCGCAGAAAGCCGAGCAGGGCGATCCAGGCAAACGCGATCGCCTCCGTGCCTGAGAGAGCTGCCTCCAGCCATTCGCGTGCTGGATCGTGGGACGGCGATTCCTCGTCGACGGCGTAGAGAAGCAGGTTGACGTCGGGCAGCTTCACTTGCGCAGGGCCATCTTTCGCAGAATCTCTTGGTCTTCGAGTTCGCCGGCCAGCTGCAGGGCCTTGTCGAGATTCACCCCAGGCCGTGCGCCCATCTTGGCCGCGCGTACTTTGTAGGGCTTAGCGCGCTTGCCCCCGCCGTTGTCCAACCCCCTGCGAATGCTCGAGTTGAGCGCCTCCTTGAATGAGATGTCCTTCCTGCGCATCTCTTCTTTCAGCTTGGCTACCACGTCGGGATCCAGGGTGACGGTTGTTCGCATAGAAGCATCATTGCATTATTCCTTTGCTGTCATGATGCTTTAGCTTGACCAGCCCGGATAGTGGCCCGCGATGCGCCACTGCCAGGGCGGGCGTTCGGAGTTGGGGAAGTCGTAGTGGTTGCGGCCGGGGAGGGTCTCGAGCGGTACCAGGGCGGGGTCGTCTTGGTCGAGGACGGGGATGTTGCCGGCAGCTTCGACCAGCGACTGGTTGGCACGGTGCACGCTGCGTTCCCAGCCGAGGCCGGGGCGGTAGAGCCAGTAGGTCAGCTCGACCCAGCCGAGCGAGCGCCGGCGGTCGTCGACCTGGGTGAAGGCGGTGGTGCGGCGGCGGGAGGCGGTCAGGTGGCTGCCGGCGGCGACGGCACAGCTTTCGCGGCGGCAGTAGCGGAAGTCGACCGGGACGAGGGGGAGGCCGGAGGGGCCGGGCAGTGCCGCCGGTGGTGGCGCCAGGGCGCGGGCGAGGCGCGCCAGGGGCCAGCCGTAGGCCGGGACGAGCGGGTGATGGTGGCAGGCATCGGGCAATCGCGGCGCACAGGCGATTCGCTTGGAGATCGTCCCCGCCAGGGTGCGGCCGGCGTCGATTTCGCCGCCCGCGGCGACGGCCGCGATCGCAGCGAGCAGCAGCAGGGCGATCAGCGCGACCAGGCCGGCCTGCTCGACGCTCGCCGATCCACGTTCGGATTTGCGCCCGTGGTGCACGATGAGGACGCTAGGAAGGCGGAGCGCGCGGGTGGCGCGCAGGGTGTCACGACTTTGTCTCGCAACCGCCTTCTGCTTTCATGTGGCTAATGGAGGGCAGCCCCTTCAACCTCTTTGGTGACCCCGACGAGTTCCGCGCCCGCATGGAGGAGCTCTCGGAGCAGATGCAGTCCTCCCAGCGCGTTGCCTGGGCCGACAACGCGATCAAGCTGGCGGTCGAGATGACCGTCGCCTCGATCGGCCAGCTCGACCTCACCGGCGGCCCCGATCAACAGACGATGCAGGTCCGCGACGCGATCCGCGTCCTCTTTCCCGAGGCCGTGACCTTGGTGCGCGAGGCGCGCGAAGGCCTCTCCTAACGCGGCGTCTCTTTAGAGCAGTTCGAAGCGCAGCTTGGTTGCGGCGCCGCGGCGGAAGATCGCGGCGATCAGCTCCAGTGGGACGGCGGCGATGAAGGCCGGTACGGCGACGACGACGCTGATCAGGGTGTCGAGGCGGCGTTGCCAGGGGCGCTCGGCGACGGCGGGGGTGCTGCGGCCGAAGGCGGCGAGGGCGACGTTACGGCCGAAGGTGAAGCCGTTGAGCACGGTCTGCCACATCACCGCGATGCCGGCGCCGGGTGCCCAGCGCGCCTTGGCGACGACCTGGTCGCGGTTGGCGACGAGGCGGCGCACCGCCTCGGTCGTGAACAGGTAGCGGCCGTCTGGTTCGAGCCCGGCCCAGCCGGCGCCGCCGATCCAGGCGGCGAAGCCGGCCCGGTCGGCGATGCGCACGCCGTCGGCGCCGCCGAGGCGGTCCAGTGCGGCGAGCGCCTCCTCGACACCGCCAGGATCGCCGGCCACGCCCAGGCCGCAGCTCTCGCAGCGCTTCACCGCCCCGCGCAGGCCCGGGCGCTCATCGATCCAGCCGAAGAGCGGCTCGCCGCAGGCCGGGCAGGGTGGGTTCTCCGGGCTCGCCCCCGCCTCGAGGGGAACGACCGGTGTGCGCTCGCTGGCTCGCGTCGAACTCATCGCCGGTAGCGTACGCGCCGTGAACCGTCGAGACGTCTTGGCCTGGGAGGAGCGCTGGGCCACACCGGCCGCTTTCGCGGCTCTCGCCGCGGTCGCCTTCGTCGTCGCCGCGATCGTGGTGGCGAGCCAGGGGGTGGGCAGCGCCAGCGGCGACTCCGAGCTGCTGCGCAACGTCGAGGCCCACCGCTCGGCGCAGCTGATCTCCAGCATCCTGCAGGCGATCGGCATCGGCCTGCTCGCCGCCCCGCTCTACTACCTCTTTCGCAGTGCCAAGGCGCGCAGCGAGGCGATGCGCGGCCAGCTCGTCGGCGTCGTCATCGCCGCCCCGATCTTCCTCGCCATTCTCGCCATCCTCAGCGGCGTCTCGACCCTGCACGCGGCCTCGGACTTCGTCGCCAACGAAGTCCCCCACCTGATCGCCAAGGGCATCGCGCTCAACAGCGACCGTGCCGACGACATCGCCAACGAAGCGATCAGCGATGCGCCGCTGCGCCCGCTCGCCGCCGGCTTCGGCCTCGGCGGCCAGATCGGCTTCGCCGTGGCGATGGTCTACACCTGCCTCTACGCAATGCGGGCCGGTCTGCTCACCCGCTTCTGGGGCTCGCTCGGCATGGCCCTCGGCGCCGTCTCCTTCCTCTTCTTCCAGTTCGCCCTGCTCTGGTTCGTCTACCTGGGCATCCTGCTGCTGCGCCGCGACAGCCTGCCGCCCGCCTGGGCCGCCGGCGAACCGATTCCTTGGCCCACCCCCGCCGACAAAGCGGCGGCCGCCATGGAGTCGGAACCCGACGACGAGCCTCCTCCTCAGCTCGAGGAGCCAGAGGATCCGACCGGGGCAGAGCAGTCCCGGTAGGCGCTGCTTAACTCGCCGCAGCCCGTTTCCGGTGGGTACGGATCTCGCTCATGATGCGCTCCAAGCGAGGCTCCTGCGAGGTGTCGACGAAGCTCATTGCCGCAGCGATGCCGGGGTGAATAGCCGCGATGCGCTCGTGCATAGCCTGGGCGACTGCCCGATAGGTGGGGTGGCCCTCGCGGCCTGAGCGGAGCTCGATCAGGTGCATCGCCTCGCGGGCGTTGAGGTCGAGCGTGTAGCGGATGCGGTAGGCGAGGCTGAGGGCGTAGGGAGCCTGCTCGTTGAGTCCTGCCGTCACCAGGCGCTCGTACTCGTTGCGCGAGATCTCCAGGGCCCGCTCGAACTCGTCGCCGGCGCCGGCTTCGCGGACCTCGTCGGGGATGCCGGCGCCAAGGTCGGGGCCGAGGCGCTGCCACTGCACGGTCAGCATGCGGTGGCGCTGCAGGTCGCGGAAGGCGCCGTAGTCGGAGACGATCTCGAAGCGGTAGCGCAGTGCCTCGAAGCCGCGGCCGGGGCGATGGCGGCGGTTGGCGCGCTCTCCCACCATCGCCGCCAGCAGCTCGGCACGCTCGTCGCGGTCGAGGACGTCGAGGCGGGCCAGCACCTCGGTCTCGGGCACCGAGGCCGACTCGAGCAGGCAGGCGGCGAGCAGGCTCTCTTCGCTGCCGTCGACGTGGACGAGCTCGACCGAGGGGCTCGCCTCACCGCCGCCGCGCCGGTCGAGGCCGAGGCGGGAGACCCACTGCTCGGTCTGCTCGCGGCGCTGCTGCAGGTAGCCGATCCACTCGCCGCCGCGGTCGGGACGCTCGACCCGCGAGACGAAGCTCGGCATCACCTGCTTCAGCTCGTTCAGAATCATGCCGCCGTACTCGCGCGCCTCCGGCAGCGGCGAGGCCATCAGCCGCAGCAGCATCTGCTCGTAGGCTTGGCCGGAGGCGTAGATGCCGACGTGGCTCAGCGTCGCCGCCGGCAGCAGCCCGCGCAGCAGGTCGAGCGCCTTGGCTCGGATCGAGCGCTGCCAGGGTCCCTCGGGTTCGCCGTCGCCGCGCGGCCAGCGCTCGGCCGCCCAGGCCTCGACTCGTTTCAGCGAAGCCGAGTAGATCGAGAAGACCTCGTCCATCGCCCCGCCGAACTCGGGACCGAGCTCGTCGTTGGCGTAGTAGCGGTAACCGCCATCGACCGACATCGGCTTGTCGTAGGGGATGTAGCGGGTCGACTGCTCGAGGTAGGCGGCGAGCCTGCCGCGCTGCAGGACCTTGGTGAGCACGTTGGAGACCCACTCGCAGGCGACGTGGGCGCCGCCGACCTGGGCGATCGAGTCGTCGCCGTAGCCGAGGAAGACGCGTTCGTAGAGCCCCGCGGCGCGCTCGCCCTCGGCCCCGTCAAAGGGCCTCGACCCGGCCTCCGCATCCTCGGCAAACTCTTCCAGGTAGAGCCTGCGCACCGTCCCGGAATAGCGCGAATAGCGGGCAAAAAGCGCTCCCTTGACCGTCTCCGGCAGGTTGACCAGGGCGAAGACGGGTCGGTCGAGGTTGGTGAAGTGGGGGGCGAGCAGGGCTCGCTCCGCATCGCTGAAGTCCTCGACCGGGTAACGCACCGGCGCATCGTAGCCGGGCGGTTGGGCGGCAAAGCGGCGCGAGTTACGCGCTCTTAGCGGGGGTGCCTGTGCTTGCGCTTCTTCGGCGGCTCGTAGATGCCGAAGGTCGACTTGCCTCCCTGGTAGACGCGGAAGGTGAGGTGCTTCCTCGGCCAGCGGATCTTCGCGACGAAGGTGCCCTTGGTGCCGACGTGGGCCGTGGCGAGAATGCGGCCGTTCAGCCGCCGCTTGCTCTTCAGCCGCACCTTGCGCTTGATCGTGACCCTGCCGCGATCGAAGTGCCGTCCGCGGATGATCACGCGCCCGGCCTTGTAGCTGGTCCTGACTTCCCGTCGAGGGTTGTGCTTTGTCTTGCGCTTCTTCGGGGTCTTTTCACCCCAGCCGCCTCCGGGGTTGTCGTGGCCGGTCGTGAAGGACCAGGTGTGGGTCTTCTGCGGAATCTTCGTCCCGTCCAGCCCGTCGACAGCCGCCAGCGTGACCGTGGCCGTGTAGGTGGTGAACGGCTGCAGCGGTTTCGTCGGCACGATGATTGCTCCCGTCAGGAAGCCGTTGAGGCCGCCTTCCTGGTCCATCCACTTGACCGGAGTCGAGCCGCCCGCGGATCGCAGCGAGGCGGAGAGCACCTGGATCGAAGCGACGCCGGAACGAGTGCCCGCCTCGTAGACGAACAGCTGCCTGCCGGCCAGGTCATCGATTCCGAGGACCTTGTTCGGAGTCGTCGGCAGCTCGGAGGCGTACTCGGCGGGGGGCAGGCCGGTGGTCCCGTCGCCGGGGAAGGTGTGGATCGTCCCCGGGGGTAGTGCATCCCGTTTGATCCCTGGCCACGTCGTTACGCATTGATACCCGCGGCTGTCGTCGATGCCGACCAGCGAGAGCTCGGGGGTGAAGAGCTGATTGAGGTGAATCGGAGCGTCGTACCAGGGGTTGTCTCCGGCCCCCCAGGCGCCGCCCGCGGCGAGAATGCTGTGTTCCCCCGCCCACTGCCCTCCCTCCGAGTGGCCGGGGCCGAAGGTCTCCGGGTGCTGGAGGACGTTGTTCAGGGCGCCGTAGACGTCGTGGGCGGCGCAGCCGCGGGACCAGAGCGGCACGCTGCGCAGATTGGCCGGGAGGCCCCATCGCCCTCGCTGGGCGTTGAGCCAGCCGAGGAGCTGTTGTTCGCCCTGCGGCTCCGTCCCGGCGGGGGTCGGGAGGGGGTCGAGCTGGATCGTCACCCGGGTGATGTGCCCATTGCTGACCGACACTGGTTGCGAGCGCTCCTGGTCCATCAGCAGGCCGATGCTGGGAACGCGGAAGGTGTAGGTCCCGGTCGGAGCGTAGAGACGTTCCGGTTCGCCGGGGCTGATGTTGGCGAACTCGGATTCTTCGCCGGGGAAGAGCAGCATCGAGCTTCCTTCCGCCGGCCATCCCTCGGCGGCGATCACGGTGGCCTCGAGCATTCCCTCGGGCTTGGGGCCGGAGAGCGTCGTGGAGAGATTCAGGTCCTGCCCCGCTTCGAGGAAGATCGTCCGGGAGGCGAGCGTGTGGCGGATCCTTTTGCCGGGCCCGCCGTTGCTGATGTTGACCACGAAGGTCATGTCGTAGGCGCCCGCCGCGAGGGCGCCCGCGTCCCAGTTGCCGCTTTCGTCGGTGAGGGCATGGTTGCCTTTGATGACCCCGCTGCCAAAGATGTGTTCGAAGAGGAGCACTTCGACTCCGGCGTTCGGCGAGTGGTCCGCGTAGGAGGCATTGCCCGAGACGCGCGCGCTGCCCTGCTGGGACGAGAGGACGATGTTCGCCGTCGCGGTTCCTCCGTCGGGCAGAACGACCCCTGACACGGTCGTGAAGCCGTCGCTGCTGCCTTGCGGCGGCACAACCCCGATCCGGTACGTATCGGGCCAGGCGGTAACCGAGTACCCACCGTCAGAACCACTCAGCGCGTCTCTTGAGTTGCCGTTTTCGCCGATCAGGACGACGTGGGCGCCCGCGACGGGTCCGCCGGCGCCCGTGACCACGCCGCCGATCGTGCCCTGGGTTATCGCTTGGGCCGGGGTTGGCGACCAGCCGATGCAGGCGAAAACGGCGATCGCGAGCAGGGCGATCCAGGGCCCGCCGCCCCATCGCGCTGGGTTGCTCTTTGGCGCATCGCCGATCATCGAGGACGAGGAACCTAACGGGGCGAGCGTCACCCGCCTTTCGGGCGGGGCGCCGCGATCTATTGCTTGTCAGGGGGAGAGGCCATCACCTCGACCCGGTGGCCCGCCGGCGCGATCACGACCGCGCGCGGGACCCCCCAGTGTTCGCGGCGGCGCTCGACCTCGAAGCCGCGCTCGGCCAGCGCGGCGAAGCTGCGATCGAAGTCGGCGACGACGATCGCGGTGTGGCCGCGCGGCGGCACGGTCGGCGACTCGGTCGGCATCAGGTGGACCTGCGTCCCCTCCCGTTCCAGCCAGGTGAACTCGCTGAGCGAGGCGGGCGGCTCGACCAGCTCAAAGCCGAGCAGCCGCCAGAGCTCGACCGAGCGCTCGATGTCCGCGGGTACGACCTCGATCCCGACGTGATGCAGCATCAAAGCAAGAGTGACAGCAGCGAGGCGCCGACCACGATCGCGGTCGACCAGGTGACCGCCTCAGCGGTGATCTCCATGTCGAGGCCGTAGGCGTGGGCGACGACCAGCGAGTTGAGCCCGGTGGGCATCGCCGAGAGCAGGCGATAGGCGGCCGGCAGGTCGATCAGCGGCGCCGCCATCAGCATCAGCAGGGCCGGGACCACGGCGAGGCGGGTGGCGATCGTCAGGGCGACGGGACGGGTCATCGGCGGCGGCATCGGCAGCTGCCCGTGCTCGGCGTTCTCGGCCAGGGTGGCGCCGACGGCGAAGAAGCCGATCGGCAGGATCGCCACGATCAGCGCCTGGGAGATGTCGACGAGGAGGTCCGGCGCCAGCGCCTTGGGGGCGAGGATGCCGGCGATCGCGGCGTAGAGGGCGGGGTTGCGGGTGAAGAAGGCGCGCACGCGCTGGCGCGGCGTTTCGCCCGCCTTGGTGCCGAAGGCGGCGCCGACGGCGAAGGCGCCGAGCAGCAGGCACGGGCCGGTCACCAGGACGTCGTAGAGGACCGCGGTGGAGAGCTGGTCGCGGCCGAGCAGCGCCACGGCCAGCGGGTAGCCGAGGTAGCCGGTGTTGACGCTGAGCACGCAGCAGACGACCGCGCCGACTTGGTAGCGCGGCAGCTTCAGCACCCGGCTGGCGATCAGGTAGGCGAAGAGAGCCCCGAGCGAGGAGGCGAGGATGCCCAGGGCGAGGCCGACGCCGTGGCTGAGGTCGATGTCGGCCTTGGCGATGTTGAAGAAGATCACCGGCGGCAGGAAGACGTAGAGCAGCAGCGTCAGCGAGCGGCGGGCAGCGTGAGCGGCGCCGGTCGGCCAGCGGTGCTCGGAGGCGACGCCGATCCCGACGGAGATCGCGATCGCGGCGGTTGTGAGGAGGACGCCGATCGCGAGACCCTTTCAGGTCGCCGATCGGCGGCGCCTACGCGTAGAGCGCTTCGATCTCCGCTTCGTACTTGCGCTCGATCGGGCGGCGCTTCAGCTTCATCGTCGGCGTCAGCTCCTCGCCGCCGGGGACCCACTCGCCGCTGAGCAGCTCGTAGCGCTTGATCTGCTCGACCCGCGAGAGGCGCGCGTTGGCCTCCTCGACCGCCTGTGCGATCTCCGCCGTGATCGCGGGGTCGTCGGCCGCCGCTCCCCGTGCCGCCAGGCTTTCGGGGTCGAGTGCGATCAGGGCCACGTTGTAGGGGCGGTTGTCGCCGATCGCGACGGCGTGGGCGATCAGGCCCGAGGCCGCCTTCAGCTTCGCCTCGATGTTGGCCGGCGACATGTTCTTGCCGGCGGCGTTGATGATCAGCTCCTTCTTGCGATCGACGATGCGCAGGTAGCCGGCGTCGTCGAATTCGCCGACGTCGCCGGTCAGCAGCCAGCCGTCCTCGCCGAAGGCCTCGGCCGTCTTCTCGGGCATGTTGCGGTAGCCCTTCATCACCTGCGGTCCCCGCACCATCACCTCGCCGTCCTCGGCCAGCTTCACCTCGGTGTTGGGAATCGGCGGGCCGACGGTGCCGACCCGCACGCCGCCGGGCGGGTTCAGCGTCGTGATCGCGGTCGTCTCCGACATTCCCCAGGTCTCGCGGATCTCGATGCCGAGGGCGAGGAAGAACTCGAGTACCTCGGGAGGGGTCGGCGCCGCCCCGACGACGAACGACTCGACCTGGTCGAGGCCGAGCATCGCGCGGATCGTCGAGAGCACCTGCTCGTCGGCCTGCTGCCATTCGACCTCGAGCTCGGCCGGCGCGCCGCCGTCCATCTGGGCGCGAGCGCGGCGGCGGCCGAGCTCGATCGCCGCCACCGTTGCCTCGCGTTTCGCCTCGTCGGACTCGGCCGCGATACCGATCTCGATCGCCGCCTTCAGCTTTTCCCAGATCCGCGGCACGCCGCCCCAGACCGTCGGTTTCACCTCGATCGAGTAGGCGACCATCTGGCGCGGATCGGGGCAGCAGTAGACGCAGCTGCCGTAGAGCATCTGGGCGTAGATCCCCGCCCAGCGGTCGGCGATGTGGGCGCTTGGCAGGTAGGAGATCATGCGCCCGCCGGGGGTGGTCGGCTGGACCTGGTCGCAGGCGCGCCAGACCGCGACCATGTTGGCGTGGGTCAGCTGCACTCCCTTGGGCGGCCCGGTCGTGCCCGAGGTGTAAATCAGGCAGAGCACGTCATCGGGCTCGACCGCGCGCCAGGTCGCCTCGAAGTCGAAGTCGGGCTCGCCCATCTCCTCGAGCTCCTCGACCGAGATCGTTCCCTCCGGCGCATCGCCGTCGACGACCACGACGTGCTCGAGCGTCTCGACTTGCTCGCGGGCCGCCAGGACGGTCTCGAGGAACGCCTGCTCGGTGACGATCACCCGGTTCTCCGCATCTTTGACTACGTACTCCACCTGCTCCGGCGAGGAGGTGTTGTAGACCGAGAAGCAGGTCGCGCCGAGGTGCATCGCGGCGGCATCGGTCAGGTGTAGGGCAGGCCGGTTGACCAACATGAAGCCGACCGTGTCGGCCCGCTTCACCCCGAGCTTGACCAGCCCGGCGGCCCGCTTGCGAACCTCGTCGGCGTAGTCCTGCCACGACGCCTCGTAATCCGAGTCCTTGAAGCGCAGCGCGGGGCTGTCCGCCCACTCGCCTGCGGTGAGCTGAAACGCCTCGCACATCGTCGAGGCCGACAAGGCTGCCGGTCGATCTCCCATGCGATGACGATAACGCCGCAGCAGCGATTTAGAAAAGTGAGGCGCCGGCGTGTTCGGCGAACTCAACCAGCGGCTGAGGGATGACGCCGAAGAAAACGACCGCGGCGGCGGCCAGCAGGGCCGGGCCTACGAGGTAGATGCGCTTGCCCGCCTCGGGGTCGATCGGGTCGGCCTCGGGCGAGGCGCCGGCGATCGCCGGGGTCGCTGCAGTGCCGCCCTCCGGCCGCATCCACATCGCCGCCACCACGCGCAGGTAGTAGGCGAGCGAGATCATCGTGCCGACGGCGATGAAGACGGCGAGCCAGGTGTAGTCGCCTTCGACCAGGGCCTCGATCAGGTAGAGCTTGCCGATGAAGCCGACGGTCGCCGGCAGGCCGGCGAGGCCGAGCATCGAGATCGTCAGCGGCCAGGCCAGCAGTGGGCGCTCGGCACCGAGGCCGCGCACCGAGGCGATGTCGTCGCCGTAGGGGGTCTCGCGCTCGCGGGCGATGACGACGGCGAAGGCGGCGAGGTTCATGAAGGCGTAGGCGGCGAGGTAGAAGACGATCGCGTTGACGCCCGCCTCCGAGGCGACGACGAGGCCGGCGAGGATGTAGCCGGCCTGGGCGATGCCGGAGTAGCCGAGCAGGCGCTTGAGCGAGTCCTGGCCGAGGGCGCCGACGTTGCCGACCACTATCGAGATCGCGGCGAGCACGGCGAGGGCCGGCTGCCACTCGTTCGCCTGCGGCGCCAGAGCAACGTCGAAGAAGCGGATGAAGACGGCGAAGGCGGCGGCCTTGGTGGCGACGGCCATGAAGCTGGTGATCGGCGCCGGCGCGCCCTCGTAGACGTCGGGCGTCCACTGGTGGAAGGGAGCGATCGAGGTCTTGAAGGCGAGGCCGACCGCGGTCATCGCGATGCCGACGAGGACGAGCGGATCGCTGAGCACGCCCTGCTGCGAGATCCCGGCGGCGATCCCGGCGAAGTCGGTCGAGCCCGAGCCGCCGTAGATGAAGGCCATGCCGTAGAGCAGCGTTGCCGAGCCGAGCGAGCCGACGATCAGGTACTTGAGCCCCGACTCGAGCGACTTCTCCCGGCGCATGTTGGTCGCGCAGAGGATGTAGAGCGGGATCGAGAGCGTCTCGATCGCGACGAAGAAGGTGACCAGGTTCTGCGCCTGGGCGAGCAGGACCATGCCGAGCACGGAGCCGAGCATGAGCGCGTGGTACTCGCCGGAGCCCGCCTGCTCGGCTGCCGGCTCACGGATCGAGAAGAGCACGGCGAAGGCGGCGGTGAGGATCGCGATCAGCGAGATCGAGATCGCCAGGTCGTCTAGTCGCAGCGAGCCTGAGACGAGATCGGTCGTATCCCCCCACTGCCAGATCAGGAGGCTTGCCGTCGCGGCGAGTGTGACCAGCGTCAGGTCCGGGGCGATGCGGCGGAATGGCTTGAAGACGCCGCTGAGCAGGACGACGCAGAGTCCGACCGTGAGCGCCAGGATGGGGGAGAGGGCGGCGTAGTCAATATGTGGGGCGTTGAAGGTCATTGGCTGCTGGTGGCGAGGCGTTCTCTGGCTTCCCATGCGGGGGCCTTGTGATCGCCTGGGCAGTCGTTACTGATGTCAGACAGCTGCCCATTTGTGGTCGTGATGTTGAAGGAACCGCAAGCGCTGACTACCGCTCGCCGAGCCGACGGATCGGTCCGCTTCAGAATTAGCTGCGGATAGAGAGCCAGGCCGATGATGCAGAGCACCAGCGGCACCAGGACGATGCCGTCGCGCCAGTTGATCTCGCGCGATTCCAGTCCCTCCGGGCGGCGATTGTGCATCGTGCGCTGGTAGAGGCGCAGGGCGTAGTAGGCGCTCATCGCAACGCCGCTGATCGCGACGAAGGCGAAGACGATCTTCGAGTCGAAGAGGCCGTTGAGGATGTAGAACTCGCCGACGAAGTTGGCCGAGCCGGGCATCGCCAGGGTCGCCAGGGTGACGATCAGGAAGAGCGCCGCCAGCACCGGTGCCTTCATCGCCATGCCGCCCATCTCGCGCAGATCTTCGGTGCCGGAGCGCTCGACCAGGAGCGCGATGATGACGAAGAGCGGTGCGACGACGAGGCCGTGGTTGACCATCTGCAGGATCGCTCCGTCGGAGCCATCGGCGCTGAGGGCGAAGATTCCGGCGGTGATGAAGCCGAGCTGCGCCACCGAGGAGTAGCCGGCGATCAGCCGCACGTTGGTCTGGGTGAAGGCCATCACCGAGCCGTAGAGGATCGAGGCCAGGGCGATGACCAGGATCACCTCCTGGAATTCGACCGTGGCGTCGGGGAAGAGCGGCAGCACGACGCGCAGGAAGCCGTAGGCGCCGACCTTGGCGAGCACGCCGGAGAAGACCGCCAGGGCCGGCAACGGCGCCGCCCGGTAGGCATCTGGCATCCAACCGTGCAGGAGGAAGGCGGGCATCTTGACCAGGAAGGCGGCGGCGAAGAACCAGAAGATCCAGCGTTGGCTGCCCTCGCCGAGCGGATGCTGGGCGAGTTCGGCGATCGAGAAGGTGATCTTGCCGCCGTCGGCGGCGATGATCGCGGTGGCGATCGCCGCGACCAGCATCAGCAGCGAGCCGATCAGCGTGTAGACGATCATCTTCAGCGTCGCCGCCGAGGCCGTCGGGCCGCCCTCGCGATCGCTGCCCCAGGCGCCGAAGAGGAAGTAGAACGGCACCAGCATCAGGTCGAAGAAGAGGACGAAGAGGAGCAGGTCCTGGGCCAGGAATGAGCCCAGCGTCGCGGTCTCGCCGACCAGCATCATCAGGAAGAAGAGGTGGGGTCGGTCCTGCTCGCGGAAGGCGGCGAAGGCCGTGCCGGCCATCCACAGCACCGTGGTCAGCAGGATCAGGAAGACGTTGAGGCCGTCGATGCCGAGGCTGTAGTCGACGCCGAGGCCGGGGATCCAGTTGACGTCGACGGTGTCCTGCAGGCTGGCGGCGCCGGAGTCGAAGCCGACGAGCATCGCGATCGCGATGCCCAGCGTCACGGCCGCGCCCAGCGTCGCCCACCAGCCGCTGTAGCGGCGCGGCACGACGAGGCCGACGAGGCCGAAGACGAGCGGTGTCCAGAGCAGCGAGTTGGTCATGAGCTGCTCAGCAGGAAGTAGAGGGCGAGCCCGGCGAAGCCGACGATCAGCAGCAGCGCGTAGCTGCGCACGAAGCCGCTCTGCACGACGCGGACGAGGCGGCCGCCGCCGCTGACGACGTCCTCGGTGCCGCTGACCAGTCCGTCGACGACGAAGCGCTCGAAGACACGGTTGGCGAAGCGGCCGATCGCCAGCGCCGGGCGCACGATCAGGAAGTCGATCGCCTCGTCGAAGTACCACTTGTTGTAGAGGAAGGTGTGCAGGGCTCCGAAGCGCTTCTGCAGCGCCGCGGGCGTCTCCGGCCGCGCCACGTAGAGGAAGTAGGCGATGCCGATCCCGGCCAGCGAGATCGCTGCGCCGATCGCCAGCCCGACCCAGTCGGCGGCGAGCGAGGGGTGGATCTCGGCCAGCGGCGAGTCGGCGAAGACCGGGTCGAGGAACTTGGTCACCAGGTCATCGACGCCGGGGACCTGGACCAGCCCGGCGAAGAGGGCGCCGAAGGCGAGCACGCCCATCGCGATCCGCATCGGCAGCGACTGCTCGGCGATGTGGTGATCGGCGCCGGGGAAGCCGACCTCGGTGTCCTCCTCTTCTCCCGTCGCCGGGTTGAAGGGGTGGGCGTGGTGGACGTGGCCGCTGTCGATCAGCTCCTGCGCCTCCGGGCACGGCTTGCCCGGCAGCACGCGGAAGATCAGGCGGAAGGTGTAGATCGCGGTCAGCAGGGCGCCGAAGTAGCCGAGCACGGTGAAGATCAGGTACATGCCGCCGCGGGCGGTGGCGTAGGCGAGGATCTCGTCCTTGGAGAAGAAGCCCGAGGTGCCGGGGAAGGCGGCGAGGGCGAGGCCGCCGCAGAGCATCGTCACCGAGGTGAAGCGCATCGCCCTGCCAAAGCCGGACATGCGGTCGATGTTCTGCTCGTTGGCCATCGCGGCGATGATCGATCCGGCGGCCATGAAGAGCAGTGCCTTGAAGAAGGCGTGGGTCATCAGGTGGAACATGCCGGCGCTGTAGGCGCCGATCGAGACGCCGACGACCATGTAGCCGATCTGGCTCATCGTCGAGTAGGCGATCGCCCGCTTCAGGTCGGTCATCACCAGCGCGATCGACGCCGCGACCAGCAGCGTCGCCAGGCCGACGAAGGCGGCGATGTCGGCGGCGGTGGGGGCGAGGACGAAGAGCGTGTGGGTGCGGGCGATCAGGTAGACGCCGGCGGTGACCATCGTCGCCGCGTGGATCAGCGAGGAGACCGGGGTCGGGCCCTCCATCGCGTCGGGCAGCCAGGTGTGGAAGGGCAGCTGCGCCGACTTGGCGAAGGCGCCGACGAGGAGCAGCAGGCAGATCGCCGTGATCGTCCACTCGTTGGTGCTGAAGACCTCGGGTGCCTTGGCGAAGACCTCGCTGTATTCGAAGGTCCCGAGTTCACGGAAGATCAGGAAGGCGGCGAGGACGAGGCCGATGTCGCCGACGACGTTGATCACGAAGGCCTTCATCCCGGCCTTGGTCGCCGTCCCCCGCCGGTACCAGAAGCTGATCAGCGCGTAGGAGGCGAAGCCGACGAAGGCCCAGCCGACGATCAGCAGGACGAAGTTGCCGGCGAGGACGAGCAGCAGCATCGAGAAGACGAAGAAGTTGAGGTAGCTGAAGAAGCGGTGGTAGCCCTGGTCTGACTGCATGTAGCCGAACGAGTAGAGGTGGATCAGGGTCGAGACGCCGGTGACGATCAGGACCATGAAGACCGAGAGCGGGTCGACGAAGATGCCGAGCTTGATGTCGAGGCCGGCGACGCTGGCGTAGTCCCAGAGCGAGGAGGCGTGGTGGCGCGCCTCGGGGTGCTCGCCGAGCAGGCTGACGAGAGCGGCGACGCCGCAGAGGAAGGCGAGGCCGATCGCGGCCGTGCCGATCGCACCGGCGGCCTTCGCGGGCAGCGTCTTGAAGCCGAGCGCGATCGCGATCGAGCCGACCAGCGGGAAGAGCAGGACCAACCAGGCCCAGGCGGTGGCGCTCACCCGCGCAGCTCCCTCAGCTCATCGACGTCGAGCGGCAGCTTGCGGCGGAAGATCGCCACGATCAAGCCGAGGCCGATGACGACCTCGCAGGCGGCGACGACCATGACGACGATCGCGAACACCTGCCCTTGCTGATTGCCAACCATGCGGCTGAAGGCGACCAGCGCGAGGTTGCCGGCGTTGAGCATGAGCTCGAGGCACAGAAGGATGACCACCGGGCTGCGCCGGATCAGAATCCCCATCGCTCCTACGGCGAAGAGCAGGGACGAGAGGACGATGTACCACTCGATGTTCATCGCGTCGGCTCCTCGCGCTTGCGATTCGCCAGCACGACCGCTCCGACGGCCGCCAGCAGCAGCAGGATCGAGGATGCCTCGAAAGGCAGCAGGAACCGTTCCAAGAGCAGCTTGCCGATTGCTGCGGGGTCGCCGAAGCCGGACTTGACGTCAGGTCCATGCGTTCCCAATGCCATCAGCGAGGAGCTCAACACGGCGATTGAGAGCTCGATGAAGAGAGCGGCGCCGAGGAGGGGGGCAAGGAAGCGCTGGCCCGGGATCGGCTCCCAGGCGGACTCGGTGTCGCCGCCCACGTAGGCGACTACGAAGACGTAGAGGACCATTACGGCGCCGGCGTAGACGACGACCTGGGCCGCGGCGACGAAGGCGGAGCTGAGCAGCAGGAAGAGGACCGCCAGCGAGAAGAGGTGGACGATCAGGGCGAGGACGCCGTAGAAGGGGTTGCGCATGGCGACGACGCCGACCGCGCCGCCGAGGGCGCCGAGCGCTGCCGCGAAGAAGAGGATCGCTTCCATCTACTCGCCCTCTGCCCGCAGCGGAGTGCGCTCGATCGGCTCGGCGAGCAGCATCTCCTTGGTGAAGATCAGGTTGGTGCGGTCGTAGTCGGCCATCTCGTAGTCGTGGCCCATCGTGATCGCGTCGAAGGGGCAGGCGATCTCGCAGTAGCCGCAGAAGATGCAGCGCGAGAGGTTGATCTCGTAGACGGCGGCGTAGCGCTCGCCGGCCGAGACCCGTTCGCCGGGAATGTTCTCGGCGGCGACGACGCGGATGCAGTCGGCCGGGCAGGCGGCAGCGCAGAGCGAGCAGCCGACGCACTTCTCGAGGTGGCTGTCCTCGAACTTGTGCAGCTTGTGGCGGCCGCGGAAGCGCGGGTAGACCGGCGTCTTCTCCTCGGGGTACTCGATCGTCATCGGGCCCTCGATCAGCCGCGCCATCGTCGTCTTCAGCCCGCGCAGCGTCTCGCCGAAGGCGCGGTAGGCGCCGCCGACGCCGCCCGGCTCGGGCCCGCGCTGGACCTCGACCACGCTGTCGTCTTTCAAGTAGGGGAACTCGCCGCTCATGTGGTCACCACCAGGACCGCGGTGACGAGCACGTTGAGCGTCGCCAGCGGCAGCAGGATCTTCCAGCCCAGGCTCATCAGCTGGTCGTAGCGCAGGCGCGGCAGCGTCGCCCGCACCCAGATGAAGACGAGGACGAGGCCGAGCATCTTGGCCAGCATCCAGATCGGGTCGAGGAAGCTCGGCCCCGGGCCCATCCAGCCGCCGAGGAACATCGCCGCGGCGACGCCGGAGACGACCAGGATCTCCATGTATTCGACCAGGAGGAAGCTGCCGAAGCGCATGCCGCCGTACTCGGTCATGAAGCCCTGGACCAGTTCGGCGTCGGCCTCGGGCATGTCGAACGGGGTGCGGTTGGTCTCGGCGAAGCCGGCCAGCATGAAGATCAGGAAGCCGACGAACTGGGGAAAGATGAACCAGAGGCCGCCCTGGGCGTGGACGATGTCGACCAGCGAGAGCGAGCCGCCCATCATGATCACGCCGAGCAGCGCCAGGCCCATCGAGACCTCGTAGGAGATCAGCTGGGCAGCGCCGCGCATCGCCCCGAGCAGGCTGTACTTGGAGCCCGAGGACCAGCCGCCGAGCAGCAGGCCGTAGAAGGCGATCGAGCCGACGGCGAAGAAGTAGAGGATGCCGATCGGCACGTCGATCCCGTAGAGGCCGACGCCGTCCTGCACGTCGCCCCAGGGGAGGATCGCCAGGGCCAGCACACCGGAGAGGACCGGCAGCAGAGGCCCGAGGATGAACAGGGTCGGGATCGCGTTGGCCGGGCGGAAGGCCTCCTTGGAGAGCAGCTTGCCGACATCGGCCAGCGGCTGCATCAGGCCGAAGGGGCCGACGCGATTGGGACCGTAGCGGTGCTGGAAGCGGCCGATCAGCTTGCGCTCGAGGACCGTCATCAGCGGCAGGATGCCGAAGATCACGCCGAAGATGACCAGGCTCTTGACCACCATGATCCAGGTGGCTTCGACGAACTGGGTATCGGCGATCGGCAGCATCACGGGGCGGGGATCTTCTCGATTTGGACGCTGACGGGGCTGCCGTTGAGCAGCGCGTTGGCGTTGCCGTCAGCTACGCCCTCGATCAGGAAGCAGACCCCCTCCGGCACCCGCTCCTTGATTGAGACCTTCGCTTGGACGCTCGTGCCGTTCTGAGAGACCGTGACCTCATCACCAGCACTCAGGTTCAGGCGGTCGGCGTCAGCGAGGGAGAGGGCTACCTGTTGCTGTGGAGCCAGGAAGCGCAGGGGCGGGTTCAGCTCGGTGATTGGGCCGACCCATAGGTCGCGGTAGGTGCTGAGGGCTAGGGCGTCCGGGACCGGGTCCCCAAAACGCTCGGCAGGAGCCTCGCTGGAGTGTTTTGGGGGCCCGGTCCCGGACGCCTCAGTCGGCTCAGGCACGTTTGCGCGAGCGGGGGTCTCTTGCCAGCGGATACCGCGGCCCCCGATGTCCGAGTCGGTGATGCCGGAGTAGAACGGGACGGCTTCGGCGAGGGCGGCGAAGGCTGAAGGCTGAGATGAGATGCCGGTGTCGTGGCCCAAGGCGAGCGAGAGCTCCGCGAGCACTCCCCAGTTCGGGCGGATGTCACCTGGGCGCGAGGCGCTGGGGCGGACGCGCTGCAAGCGGCCGTCGGGGTGCGTGACGGTTCCGTCTTTCTCCGCGTGCGTCTCCAGCGGGAAGACGACGTCGGCCATGGCGGTTGTCGCGGTCTCGAACGTTGAGAAGGCGACGATGTGGTCTGCCGCCGCCAGGGCTCGCTTCCACGCTTCGGTGTCCGGGAAGTCGCGCAGGGGGTCGACGCCAAACAACACGAGCGTCTTCAGGTCCCCTGACTCCAGCGCGGCGCGGATCTCCTCGGTCGCCATTCCGATGCTCCCTCCCTTTGCCACCTCTGAGGTAGTCAAGGGAGGGTGATTGACGCTGAGGCCCGGGCCGGCGTCGGGGAGGCAGCCGACCTCGCGCAGGCCGCGGGCGTTGGTGAAGTCGGGGACTTCGAGGAGGCCCGAGCCGTCTTGGCCGGCGAGGTCCAGGGCGGCGGCCAAGTCGAGGAGGGCGGTGGTGGCGCCTTCGCCCTCGCGGCCGATGCGGTCGCCCCAGATGACGACGACGGACTCGGCATCGCGGAGGGTCTCGGCGATCTCCGCGGACTCACCCTGGCCTGGGTTGCCCAGGTCGCCCGCCAGCTCGGTGAGGAAGGCGTCGGCGCCGCCGGGCGCGTAGCGGGCGACCGCGGTGGCGCCGCCGTCCAGCGTCGTCGGCGCTTCGGTCGCCACCGCCAGCTTGGCGCCGTTGCGGCGGATCGCCTTGCGGATGCGCAGGTCGAGAATCGGGCTGCTGTGCAGGGGGTCGGTGCCGACGACGAGGATCGCGGCGGCGTCGTCGATGTCGCGGACCCGGGCGCTGATCTCGGGCTGGGCCAGCCGCACCAGGGCCTCGCGGCCGGGGCCGCGCGAGGGGCGTGAGTCGATGTTGGGCGAGCCGAGCGCCTCGCGCATGATGCGCTGGATCAGGTAGCCCTCCTCGTTGGAGGCGTCGTCGACGATCGCCGCGCTCTGGGCGCCGCCGTGCTTCAGCGCCGCGGCGGCCTTGGCGATGGCCTGCTCCCAGCTCGCCTCAACGCCGCCGCGCAACCGCGGCCCCCGCACCCGCTCCTCGGCATTGAACATCTCGAAGCCGTAGCGGCCGCGGTCGCAGAGCCAGCCGTCGTCGACGTCGGCGTTGTCGCGGGCGATCACCCGCTTCACCTGCTCGTCGCGGACGGTGAAGCTGACGTTGCACTGGCTCGGGCAGAGCGTGCAGACCGAGCCGGCCTGCTCGATGTCCCAGGGCCGGGCGCGGAAGCGGTAGGTGTAGTTGGTCAGCGCCCCGACCGGGCAGAGGTCGGTGATGTTGCCGTGGAAGGGCGCCACGTAGGGGCGGTCGTCGAAGGTGCCGACGAAGGTGCGGTCGCCGCGCTCGAGCAGCTGCAGCTGCTCGTCCTCGGCCACCTCCTGGCTGAAGCGCACGCAGCGGTAGCAGAGGATGCAGCGCTCGCGGTCGATCGCGACCAGGGGCGAGAGCTCGATCGGCTTCTCGAAGTGGCGCTTCTGGTCGGTCATCCGGCTCTTGCCGGGCCCCCAACCCATCGAGATGTCCTGCAGCGGGCACTCGCCGCCCTTGTCGCAGACCGGGCAGTCGAGCGGGTGGTTGACGAGCAGGAACTCGACCACGGCGCTCTGCGCGTGCTTGACCTGGTCGGTCCGGGTGTGGACGACCATGCCGTCGCGCACCGGGGTCGAGCAGGAGGTTTGCAGCTTCGGGATTCCCTCGATCTCAACCAGGCACATGCGGCAGGCGCCGACCGGCTCGCCCAGCTTCGGCTCGTAACAGAAGACCGGGATCTCGACGTCGCCCCGCTTGGCCGCGTCGTGGAGCATCTCCCCCTCGGTCGCGCTGACCTCGCGGCCGTCGATGATCAGGTTGATCTCTTTGCCGCTCACGTCGCCGCCCCCAGGGTCTCGGGCGCGCCCTGCACGACTGGGAGCCGCTCGCCGACCGCCGTCTCGTCTTCGCTCGCCGCGGCGATCACGTCCTCGAACTCGTCGCGGAACTTGCGCACCATCGCCCCGACCGGCATCGCCATCGAGTCGCCGAGCACGCAGAGGCAGTGGCCGATGATGTTCTCCTGCACCGAGGCGACGATGTCGAGGTCCATCGGCGTCGCCTCGCCGCGCACCACCCGTTCCAGCATCTTCACCGTCCAGTTGGTGCCCTCGCGGCAGGGGGTGCACTTGCCGCAGGACTCGTGGTGGTAGAAGCGCGCCGTACGCAGCGCCATGTGCGGGATCGAGACACGATCGTCGGCGACGATGATCGAGCCCGAGCCGAGCATCGAGCCCGCCTCGGCCATCGCCTCGAAGGAGTAGGGGAGGTCGATACCTTCCTCGGCCCTGAGCACGGGGGAGGAGGAGCCGCCGGGGTAGAAGGCCTTGACCTCGCGCCCCTCCAGCGGGCCGCCGGCCAGGTCCATGATCAGCTCGCGGGTCGGGATGCCGAGCTCGACCTCGTAGTTGCCGGGTCGCTGCACGCAGCCGGAGACCGAGACCACCTTGGTGCCGGGCGACTGCTCGGTGCCGAAGCCCTTGAACCACTCGGCGCCGTTGCTGACGATGTGCGGAACGTTGGAGAGCGTCTCGACGTTGTTGATCAGGGTCGGCCCGCCGTAGAGGCCCTGCACCGCCGGGAAGGGGGGCTTCAGGCGCGGGTTGCCGCGCTTGCCCTCGAGCGCGTCGAGCAGCGCCGTCTCCTCGCCGCAGATGTAGGCGCCGGCGCCGCGGTGGACGACCAGCTCGAGGTCGTGGTGGGAGCCGAGGATGTCTTTGCCGAGGTAGCCCGCCTCGTAGGCCTCGGCGACGGCGGCGTCGAGGATGTCGGCCTGCGAGTCGTACTCGCCGCGGATGAAGATGAAGGCGTGGCCGGCGCCGGCGGCGAGGGCGGCGATCGCGATCCCCTCGATCAGCTGGTGCGGGTTGCGCTGCATCAGCTCGCGGTCCTTGAAGGCGCCCGGCTCGGACTCATCCGCGTTGCAGCAGAGGTACTTGTTCATCTCGCCGCGGGGCAGGAAGGAGGCCTTCTTGCCCATCGAGAAGCCAGCGCCGCCGCGCCCGCGCAGCCCCGAGTCTTCGAGCTCTTTCAGGACCTGCTCGGCCTCCATCTCCTTGTAGGCCCTCTCCAGCGAGGCGTAGCCGCCGTAGCCCTTGTAGCCGTCGATCGTGGGCAGCGCCGGGTCTTCGGCGTTGCGCAGCAGCATCCGCGTCTCAGGCATCGGGGCCTCCCGGCAGCGGCCGCTTCTCCAGCGCCTTCTC
This sequence comes from uncultured Solirubrobacterales bacterium, assembly GCA_963701265.1. GTDB lineage: Bacteria > Actinomycetota > Thermoleophilia > Solirubrobacterales > 70-9 > VRUE01. The sequence continues at coordinate 33,486 of OY969581.1, read as the reverse complement.
GGGCAGCACCTCGGCGCCGACGCGCAGCTGCTCGATCGCGGTCTGCGCCTCGGCTGCCTCGAGCGGGCCGAAGTAGCGCTCGTCGATCGAGGCCATCGGGGCGATGTCGCAGGCGCCGAGGCACTCGAAGCCGGTGACGAAGAACTGCTCGTTGTCCTCGCCGGCGGCCTCGCGGAAGGCGTCGAGCAGCTCGTCGCCGCCGCGCATCCAGCAGCTGATATTGGTGCAGACGGCGATCTTGTGGCTGCCGACCGGGTCGGTGTGCAGGAGGTCGTAGAAGCTCGCCACCGACTCCAGGTAGGCGGGCGTCACCCGCATCACCGCGGCGGCCTGGCGGATCCCCTCCGGCGTGCACCAGCCGTAGAGCCGCTGCACTGCCCAGAGCGAGGGGATCGAGGCCGATTTGCGATCCGGGTAGCGCGACATCAACTCCTCGATCCGCTCGCGCAGCTCCGCCGGGCAGTCGACCTCGTGCAGCTCGGGAATCCGCTCGGGCGCGCGGTCCGGCACGCGACCCTCGCTGACGGCGCGATCCACCGGCAGGTCGGGATTGCTGATCCCGGCACCGTCGATGGGGCTCATCGGTCGACCCCGCCGAGGATCGGGTCGAGCATGCCGAGGCTGCAGATCATGTCGGCGATGTAGCTGTCGACCGACATGTCCTTGAAGGCCTGCAGGTTGACGAAGGAGGGGTCGCGGAAGTGGACCCGGGCCGGCTTCGCCGAACCATCGGCGAGGACGAAGCAGCCGAGCTCGCCGCGGGGGCTCTCGATCGCGTAGTAGATCTCGCCGGGGCCGACCCGGTAGCCCTCGGTGACGAGCTTGAAGTGGTGGATCAGCGACTCCATCGAGGTCGAGAGCTCCGAGCGCGGCGGCAGCACGTACTTGCGGTCGTCGGCGATGAACGGCCCTTCGGGCAGGCCGTCGAGCGCCTGCTCGATGATCCGCGTCGACTCGACCATCTCGGCAACCCGCACCCGGTAGCGGTCGTAGTTGTCGCCGATCGTGCCGACCGGGATCTTGAAGTCGAACTTGGGGTAGGCGAGGTAGTCGAAGGCCTTGCGCAGGTCCCAGGGCTCGCCGGCGGCGCGCAGCAGCGGCCCGGTCACGCCCAGCTCCAGTAGCCGCTCACGCGAGACGATGCCGGTGTTCTTGGTGCGCGAGAGGAAGACCTCGTTGCGGTCGAGCAGCGCTTGGTACTGGCCGACCCGCACCGGCATGTCGGCGATGAACTCACGCAGCTTGCGCTCGAAGCCGACCGGGATGTCCTCGATCACGCCGCCGACCTGGAAGTAGCGCGTGTGCATCCGCTGCCCGGCCGCCATCTCGAAGAGGTCGAGGATGCGGTCGCGCTCGCGGAAGCAGTACCAGAGCATCGAGATCGCGCCGAGGTCGAGCGCCGTCGTCCCCAGCCAGACCAGGTGGGAGTGAATCCGGTTGAGCTCGAGGAAGATCACCCGCAGGTGCTTGGCCCGCTCCGGAATCTCCAGCTCGATCAGCCGCTCGACCGCGCCGCAGAAGGCCTCCATCTGGAAGAAGTAGGAGACGTAGTCCATCCGCTCGACGAAGGGGATGACCTTCCAGTAGCTCTTGTCCTCGCAGGACTTTTCGATCCCGGTATGGACGTAGCCGATGATCGGCTTGAGGTCCTTGACCACCTCGCCTTCGAGGTCGACGACCAGCCGCAGCACGCCGTGCGTGGCTGGGTGGTGCGGCCCGATGTTGACCGTCATCACCTCAGAGGTGCGGTCCTCAGTCAAGGGCTGCTCAGCCATAGTTCTTTTCGTTGTAGGTGAAGGTGACCGGCTCGCCGCCGACCGGGAAGTCGCGCCGCTGCGGCCAGCCGACGTAGTCGTCGGGCAGCAGGATCCGGGTCAGGTCGGGGTGGCCCTTGAAGACGATGCCGAAGAAGTCGAAGACTTCGCGCTCCTGGAACTCGGCGGTGGGGAAGAGGGAGACGCAGGAGTCGATTTCCGGTAGCGGTTGCTCACCGCCGTTGCTCTGCGCGCCCGCCGCTGGATCCGCCAGCAGCGCCTTCACGCGGATGCGCTCGACCCGATTGCGGTTCAGCAGCTCGTAGTGCACGGCGAAGCGAGGCTCAGCTGGGAGGTAGTCCGCGGCGTGCAGGCTGGAGAGGAAGCGGTATTCGTGGCCAGCGGAGTCGCGCAGCCAGTTGAGCACGGCAAGCAGGTGCTCGGGAGCGATTGCCAGGCTGGCGCGGCCGTGCTCGAAGCCGGTGTCGAGGACGGCGCCGGCATGGTCCGCCTCGATCTCGCCGCGGATCAGCTCGAGGCCGGGGGCGTCAGGCACGGATCAGCTCCCTGGCGGCGAGGTATGCCTCGGCCGCCTCCGCGCTCGGTTCGCTGCGGGGACCGCCGCGCGCCCACTCCTCGGTGCCCTCGGCGGCGTAGCGCGCCCGCCAGCCCTGGTCCGGGTTGCCCTGGATCTTGCGCTGCAGCTTGGTGAAGCCGTAGAGGACCGCCTCCGGCCGCGGCGGGCAGCCGGGGATGTGCAGGTCGATCGGCATGAACTTGTCGGCGCCCTGGACCACGGCGTAGTTGGAGAACATGCCGCCGCTGGAGGAGCAGGCGCCCATCGAGACCGCCCACTTCGGCTCCAGCATCTGGTCGTAGAGGCGGCGGACGACCGGCGCCATCTTGATCGAGACCCGGCCCGAGAGGATGATCATGTCGGCCTGGCGCGGCGACGCGCGCAGCGCCTCGGCGCCGAAGCGGGCGAGGTCGTAGCGGGCGGTGACGATCGAGATCGGCGCCTCGATCGCGCAGCAGGCGAGGCCGAAGGTGAGCGGGAAGATCGAGTTCGAGCGCGCCCAGCCGAGCATTTTCTCGAAGTTGGTCATCACGACCTTCTCCTCGACGAAGCGCTCCAACTCGTCGCCCTCGAGGTCGCCGCGCAGCATGTCGCGGGCACGCAGCTGGCGCTCGCGCATCGTCTGTCGTTCTACTTCCAATCCAGTGCCCCCTTGCGCCAGACGTAGACAAAGGCGACGAGCAGCAGGGCGATGAAGGTGACCAGCTCGCCCAGCACGAAGACGCTGTCGGCGCCCTTGAGGATGACCCCGATCGGATAGAGGAAGACGACCTCGATATCGAAGAGGATGAAAAGCATCGCGATCAGGTAGAAGCTGACCCCGAAGCGCAGGCCGTGCGAGGGCTCGACCGGGATGCCGGACTCATACGGCTCCGACTGGCGTAGGCTCGCCGCCGTTGGCCGCTTCGGCCGCTTCGGCCCGATCAGGTGATTGAGCATCGCGAAAGCCCCCCCAACGGTGACGCCGAGGAAGGCAAAGACGAGAATCGGCAGGTAGCTCTTCAGCACTGGTAGATCGGGTTTTCCGGCCGGCGACCAAAACGCAACTCATTTGTCGCGTCTCACGCCTGCACGACGAGTTATATACCGACCTTGTAACACATTGCTACATAGTGCTTTTCCGCATCAGCAAGCCGAATCCCGACCCTCTTGGGAGGAAATAGACCCGTGGCGGTAGTTCACCTCGTAGTTGGCTGCGCAGTCATCGTCCTCAACCTCGCCGCCTTCGCCCTCGGCGGCACGGCTTGGCTGCGCGATCGCTCCTCGGTCCCCTTCTGGCTGCTCCTCCGCGCGGCCCAGGTAGCTGTCTTCCTGCAGGTGATGCTGGGCGGCCTGCTCGTCTTCACCGGCCACAAACCCGACGACGAGCTGCACTACCTCTACGGCATCCTGCCCCTGGTCGTCTCACTGATCGCCGAGGGCGCCCGCGCCGGTGCGGCAGAGCGCGAGCTGGGCGGCGTCGACTTCGAAGCCCTCCCCGCCGACGCTCAGCAGTCCCTCGCCCTGGCAATCGTTCGCCGCGAGATGGGAATCATGGCCGTCAGCTGCGGTGTGATCCTCTTCCTCGCGCTGCGCGCGGCTGGTACCAGCGGCGCGTTCTGACGCATAGGCAAGCGCCGAGTACGTCTCAACCCGCGTATATGACGGGCTAGGACGGACTCGGCGTGCTGAGAGTCGCGCGACGGTCGAGCCCGAGCTGGATCGCGGCGACGGCAGCGAAGAGGGCGCCTGTAGCTAGGTGGAGCACGGCGTCGGCGTCGTTGTTGGGGAAGGTGAAGATGCCGGCCGGGCTGGTCGACCAGATCGCCCAGAGGCCGGTGACGATCAGGGCGACGGCGACGTAGATCGCGTAGAGGACAGCCCAGCGGGGCTTGAGCGCGAAGAAGAAGGCCGGGCCGAAGAGCAGGAAGCCGGAGAGGGCGTGGACACCGTTGAAGTCGACTCCGAGCACCCGCTCGGTTGGGGCTCCCTCGCCGAAGTGGAAGCTCGGTTCGGCGATCAGGCCCGCCACGGCCCAGGCCAGCTGGACGACCGCGAGCACGACGATGCCCCACTGGGCGAACGTCCACTGCGAACGTGGCGCGGTTGCCGCCTCCATCGCGCCAGAGCCTACTCTTGCCCCCTGAGTATTCGAGGTCAGCGGAAAGCCATGTCGATTCCGAAGATGCATCCGGTCGAGTCCAGCGCGGTGGCGAGGATCGGCTACGACGCCGGGGCGGAAGAGGCCTACGTTGAGTACCTCGAAGGCGATCTCTACGCCTACGAAGGCGTACCCGCCGACGTGTTCGAGCAACTGACGAACGCCGATTCGAAAGGGACGTTCGTCAACGCCGTGATCAAGCAATATCCATTCCGCAGTATCTAGCCCAGCGGCCGGTACTCGCCGCCGTGGAAGACGAGCGGTGTGCCCTCGCCGGTCTCCAGGCCGCGGACCTCGCCGGTGACGATCACGTGGTCGCCCGCCGCGACCACGTCGCGCAGCTCGCAGGCGATCCAGGCGAGGGAGTCGTCGATCGCCGGGATCCCGTCGCGCTCGCTCCAGGCAACGCCGTCCCACTTCTCGGCTACCGGCGCCTTGGTGGCAAAGGAGCGGGCGATCTCCTCCTGGCCGGCGTGCAGGACGCTGATCCCGAAGTGATTGGCGGCTTGGACGGCGAGCAGGGTGCGCGAGCCGCGGTCGAGGCAGGCGAGCATCAGCATCGGCTCGATCGAGAGCGAGCAGACCGCGTTGGCGGTCGCTCCGGCCGCTCCGTCGGGCCCGGTGGCGCTGACGACGGTGACGCCGGTCGGCAGCATCGCCATGGCGGCGCGGAAGCGGGCTGGATCAGGCGTTGGCATCGGCGAAGAGCGGGATCGGGTCAAGACAATATGATGCGCGCCGCGTGCGTCCGGCACTGATTACAACCATGGCTCTCCTCGCCGCCTTCGGGCTCGCCGCCTGTGGCTTCGGCGAAGAAGGCGTCTCGGTCTCCAAGGACGACCCCAATCACGAAGGGGCCGTCCTCTTCGCCACGCACTGCTCCGGCTGCCATACGCTCAGCGCCGCCGGCACTCAGGGCAGCGGCAATCGCGGCGAGCGCACGCAGGGGCCCAACCTCGACCAGCGAACCGAGAGTTATGACGACGCTCTCTTCGCGATCCAGAACGGCGGCTTCTCCGGCGCGATCATGCCGCAGAACATCGTTGTCGGCTCCGAAGCCGAAGCGGTCGCCCGCTTCGTTGCCAAGTACGCCGGCAACGAATCCGAAGAATCGCCGCGCCCCGGCGAGACTTCGTCCTCAGAGTCCTCTCCCTAACCTTTCCGGGCCATGCTCGACCTGAAGCTGATCCGCTCCGACCCTGAGCGGGTCAAGGCGGCGCTTGCGCGCCGCGGCGCTGCCGAGCAAGTTGATGAGCTGATCGCGCTCGACGCCCGCCGGCGCGAGTTGCTGCCCCAGATCGAGGGCGCCCAGGCCGAGCGCAAGACGATCTCCAAGCAGATTGGCGAGGCCAAGCAGCGTGGGGAGGACGGAGCCGAACAGATGGCCGCGGTCGCCGAGCTGAAGCAGACGATCGAGTCGGGCAAGGCCGAGCTCGAGCAGGTCGACGCCGACCTGCAGCGGGTCGCCGCGGCGCTGCCCAACCTGCCCGACCCCGATGCCCCGGAAGGGATGAGCGAGGAGGACGCGGTCGTCCTGCGCGAGGAGGGCGAGCTGCCGAGCTTCGACTTCGAGCCCCGCGACCACCTCGACATCGGCACCGAGCTTGGCCTGATCGACATGGAGGCCGGTGCTCGCGTCTCCGGTTCCCGCTTCGCCTACGTCAAGGGCGACCTCGTGCTGCTAGAGCTCGCCCTGGTCCGCTTCGCCCTCGACCTCGTCCGCGGTGAGGGCCACGAGCCGGTCGTGCCCCCGGTCCTGGTCCGCGAAGAGGCGCTGGTCGGCACCGGCTTCCTGCCCGGCGACCGCGACCAGATCTACGAGGTGCCCAAGGACGAGCTCTTCCTCGTCGGCACCTCGGAGGTGCCGCTGGCCGCCCTGCACGCCGACGAGATCCTCGCTGCCGAGCAGCTGCCGATCCGCTACGCGGGCTTCTCGCCCTGCTTCCGCCGCGAGGCCGGCGCCGGCGGCCGCGACACTCGCGGCATCTTCCGCGTCCACCAGTTCGACAAGGTCGAGATGTTCTCGTTCGTCGAGCCCTCCGAGTCGGCGGCCGAGCACGAGCGCCTGCTGGCGATCGAGGAGCGCATCCTCTCCGCGCTGGAGATCCCTTACCGCGTCGTCAACGTCGCCGCCGGCGATCTCGGCGCCCCAGCGGCCAAGAAGTACGACTGCGAGGCCTGGATCCCCAGCCAGGGCCGCTACCGGGAGCTGACCTCGTGCTCAAACACGACCGATTACCAAGCGCGGCGCCTGGCCTGTAGGTATCGGCACAAGGACGGCGAATCTCCCCAAGTGGTGCATACCCTCAACGGCACTGCGGTAGCTGTAGGACGGACGATGATCGCCTTGATCGAGAACCGGCAGGAACGCGATGGCGGGTTCACGCTACCCACTATTCTGCATTCTTATGGTGCGCCTGCGAGGATTGGACCCCAATGAGCACCAGCGTGCGGGACGCTAAGCGCGTCGTCCTCTGCGACGACCATGAGATCGTCCGCGAGGCGATCAAGGCCAGGATGGCCAACTCGAGCATCGTCGAGATCGTCGGCGAGGCCGGAAACGGCCGCGATGTGGTCGACGTCGTCAAGGAGCTCGAGCCCGACGTGCTGATCATCGACGTCGAGCTGCCCAAGCGCGACGGGATCGAGGCGACCAAGGAGGTGCTCAAGGTTCGGCCGCGGACCAAAGTGATCATCTTCACCGCCCACGCCCAGCCCGACCTGCTGGCGCTCGCCCTGCGCGCCGGCGCCTCCGGCTACGTGCTCAAGTCGGCGCCGGCCGAGGACATCGCCCGCGCGGTCAAAGCGGTGACCAGCGGTGGCACCTTCCTCGGCGGCGATTTCGCCGGCGGCAAGCCCTCCGAGGTCGAGAAGCTGCTCGAGCTCTCACCGCGCGAGCGCCAGATCCTCGAGCTGCTGGCCGAGGGCCTGCGGGTCAAAGAGATCGCCGAGCGGCTGCAGCTCAGCCCGGCGACCGTGCACACCCACGTGCGCAACGCGATCGCCAAGCTGGAGGTCGACACCCGTACCGAGGCAGTTGCCCTCGCGGTGAAGTTCAGCTACCTCGGTGCCGGCGGCAAGGCCTAGTCGGCCGCGTCGGCAGCCGGCTTCAGCTCCAGCGCGCAGCCGTTGATGCAGTAGCGCTGCCCGCCCTTGTCGGCCGGGCCGTCATCGAAGACGTGGCCGAGGTGGGCGTCGCAGTGCTTGCAGACGACCTCGGTGCGGCGCATGAGGAGGCTGTTGTCGGGTCGCAGCTCGACGTGCTCGAGGTTGGCCGGCTCGGTGAAGCTGGGCCAGCCGGTGCCGGAGTCGAACTTGGTGTCGGAGGAGAAGAGCTCGGTGCCGCAGCCGACGCAGTGGTACATCCCCGCGGTCTTCTCGTCGACGTAGGGCCCTGTGAAGGCTCGCTCCGTGCCGCCCTTGCGGGTCACCTCGTACTGCTCGGGGGTCAACTGCTCACGCCACTCGGCGTCGGACTTCTCGATCTTGTTCTTGGTGTCTGTCATCTGGCTCCTTTCGTCTGCATCGAGATTACGCCTCGGTTCTTACGGGCAGGTGGCGGGCACCGTCTCGCCACTCCCCAAATCCCGCCGGAGGCGGGATTAATGAGGAGCCGCTTCGCGGCTGAGAGTCACCCTGCGGTGCTGGGGAAGGGAGTGTCGAGACGGTGCCCGCCACCTGCTCATAGGATCAGTTGCTGTGGCCGCCGCGTTCTACGAGCCGGATGAGGAAGGGCAGTTCGTTGCGACTGAGCTGACCCGGGGGCCGTGGGATCCGGGAGCTCAGCACGCCGGGCCGCCTTCGGCACTGCTTGGGCGCGAGATAGAGCGGATGGATGGCTCTGAGAGCTTCCAGGTTGGGCGGATCGTCTTCGAGATTTTGCGGCCGGTGCCGATTGGGCCGGTGCGGGTGGAGACTCGGGTGCTGCGGCCGGGGCGGAAGGTGCGGATGGTTGAGGCTTCGCTCTCGGGTGAGGCGGGGGAGTTGATACGGGCTACTGCTTGGCAGTTGCGGATGACGGAGATGGAGCTGCCGCAGGGGGCGGTGGACGATTCGTCGCCGCCGGCAGGGCCGGAGGAAGGTTGGGTGCCGGAGTTCTTCCCGACCGGGCAGGAGGTCGGCTACCACACGGGGATGGAGCTGAAGGCGGTGGCCGGGGCGTTTCTCGAGTTGGGGCCGGCGACCTTCTGGTTGCGGATGGCGCAGCCACTCGTCGCCGGGGAGGAGCCGACGCCGTTGCAGCGGGCGCTGATCGCCGCCGACGTCGGCAATGGGATCAGCGCCGTGCTCGATTACCACTCCTACGTCTTCATCAACGTCGACCTCACCGTCCACTTCGAGCGCATGCCGGAGGGGGAGTGGGTCTGCATCGACGCGGTCACCAGGCCGCGGCCGACCGGCATCGGCACCGCCGAGTCGGTGATCTCCGACCAGCGCGGTCGCATCGGTCGCGCCGCCCAGTCGCTGCTGATCGAACAGCGCTAGCGGGTGGCGAGAGCGGTGCGGGCCGCCGGGGCCACAGCCAGCGCGATCGTCGCCGCCGAGACCAGGGCGATCGTGGCGGAGAGGAAGAAGGCGCCCTCGTAGCTCGTCAGCGCCGCCATCGCGCCTGCCAGCGGGGCACCGAGGCCGACGCCGGCGTCGAAGAAGGCGGTGAAGGTGCCGAGCGCGGCGCCGCGGCGGGTGTCGGAAACGCGGCTGACGACGATCAGTGAGAGCGAGGGGTAGAGCAGCGAGAAGGCGGCGCCCATCGCCAGGGCACCGGCGATCGCGACCACCAGGCTCTCGGCGACCCCGATCGTGATCAATCCCGCCGCCTCGACCAGGGCGGCGGCGATGGCGACGCGGACCGGGCCGATGCGGTCCGGCAGGTCGCCGCCGATGAGGCGCGTCAGCACGACCATCGTCGCGAAGGCGCCGAAGACCAGGGCGCCGTGCCCGACCCCCCGCGCTTCCAGGTGCAGCACGACGAAGGCGGCGACCGTGGCGTAGCCGATCGAGCCGAGGGCCAGCGCCGCTCCCGGGCGCACCGCCTCGCGCTCGATCAGGGGGTGGTCTTCTTCGGCGATCTGCGGTGAGGGTTGGAAGGGATCGGGAATGCGGGTCGCGATCGCCGCCCCGACCAGGGGCAGGATCCCCGCCAGCACCCAGACCGGTGTGTAGCCGGAGGCGTGCAGGAGCAGCTCACCGAATAGCGGGCCGATGCTCAGTCCCGCCCAAACCGCCAGGCCGTAGAGGCCGATGACGCGGCCGCGCCGCTCGATCGGCGCCAGGTCGATGATCCAGGCCGAGCCCGCGGTGAAGACCGCACCCTCACCGGCACCGAGCACCAGCCGTGCGGCGATCAACCCCGCCACGCCCAGCGGCAGCAGGTACATGAAGCCACCGATCGCGACCAATGCGGCGCCGACCAGGACCGTCGGCTTGCGACCGCGGTGGTCGGCGAGGCGGCCGGCAAAGGGACGCAGCAGCAGGCCGGTGATCGCGTAGGAGCCGACCACGATGCCGACGGCGATGTTGCCGGCGTCGAGCGGGCCGTGCACGTAGCGAGGCAGGACCGGCAGCACGGCGCCGACGGCGAGCAGGCAGCAGAAGGTCACGCCGAAGACCCCGGCAAAGGCGAGGCCGGGGCGGTGGGTCGAGGTTGTCGGCTCCTCGCTCATCTCGGTGGGCACATCCGCGGCGCTCAAGTCAGCAGCGCAGCGAGGTCGTCGAGGACCAGGTCGGGCGCTGGATCCGCCGCCGCCGCCTCCTCACGGGAGGAGGCACCGCTGAGCACGAGGATCGTCGCCAGGCCGGCCCGCCGCCCACCCTCGATGTCGGAGGAGATCCGGTCGCCGACCATCGCCACCCGCTCGGCCCCGCCGATCAGCGCCCGCGCCTGGTCGAAGAGGTGGCGTTCGGGCTTGCCGCCGATCTCGGCGCGGGCTCCCGAGGCGGTCTCCACTGCCGCCAGGATCGAGCCGGTCCCCGGCCAGGCACCACCCGGCATCGGCAGGGTCGGGTCGTGGCTGGTCGCGAACAGCTTGGCGCCGTTCTGCAGCGCCAGCGTCGCCGTCAGCAGCTCCTCGTAGTCGAAGCCGCGATGGCCGGAGACCAGGACCGCGTCGGCGCCCCGGCCGTCCTCGCCCTCGAGCAGCCGCAGCCCCGCGTCGGCGACGGTCTGGTGAAAGGCGGGCGCGCCGATCGCGAAGGCGGTCGAGCCGGCCCCGACCACCTCAGCGGCCAGCCGCGCCGTGGCGACCCCGGCCGTGACGATGCGGTCCTCGGCCACCGGCACGCCCGCCTCGCGCAGGCGCTCGGCGTAGGTCGCCGGCGGTCGGCCCGGGTTGTTGGTGACGAAGACGATCTCCTTGCCGGACTCGATCAGAGCCCGCAGGGCCTCGGCCGAGCCCGCCACCAGCTCCCGTCCCACCCAGACGACCCCGTCGAGGTCGACCAGAAAGCCGTCGAATTCGTCCGCCAAAGCCACGCGGCGCAGGCTATCTAGACGTGAGATAAGTCCGGTTGGGAGAGCTTGGGTATAGAGATCGATACGGTGCGGCCATGAGCTTGAACGGGCAGGTTGTCGAGGCCAACGGAATATCGCGGCGCTACGGGGAAGGTGCAGCCGCGGTCGACGCGCTGGTCGAGGTCAGCACCGCTTTCGAGCGCGGCCGCTTCACCGCGATCATGGGGCCCTCGGGCTCCGGCAAGTCGACGCTGATGCACATCCTCGCCGGGCTCGACACGCCGACCGCCGGCACCGTCCTGCTCGACGGTGAGGAGATCACCGGCCTCGACGACGGCGCGCTGACCAAGCTGCGCCGCGAGAAGCTCGGCTTCGTCTTCCAGTTCTTCAACCTGCTGCCGGTCCTCACCGCCGAGGAGAACCTGGTGCTGCCGCTCTCGATCGCTGGGCGCAAGCCCGACCAGGCCTGGGTCGATCAGCTGATCCAAACCGTCGGTCTCGACGAGCGCCGCACGCATCGCCCCGCCGAGCTCTCGGGGGGTCAGCAGCAGCGCGTTGCGGTCGCCCGCGCCCTGGTCTCCAAACCGGCCGTCGTCTTCGCCGACGAGCCGACCGGCAACCTCGACTCGAAGGCGAGCGAGGACGTGCTGCGGCTGCTGCGCCAGGCGGTTGACCAGTTCGAGCAGACGGTGATCATGGTCACCCACGATCCCGCCGCCGCCGCTCACGCCGACCGCTTGATCACCCTCCGCGACGGCAAGATCGTCCACGACGACGCCCCCGGGTCCGCGGACGACGTGATCGAGCTGATGAAGCAGGTTGACTAGCCTCAGCCTCAAGAGCCTCTGGGCGCGCAAGGCGCGGGCCCTGTCGACGACCCTCGCCGTGATCATCGGGGTCGCTTTCGTCGCCGGTTCCTACGTCCTCACCGACACGATCTTCGCCGCCTTCGACGAAATCTTCGGCGAGTCGCTGAAGGGGACCAGCGTTGTCATCAGCGCTGAGAATCCGGTCGAGCAGGAAAACGGCGAAATTCCCACGATCAGCGCCGCGTTGCTGCCGCGAGTGCAGAAGACGCCGGGAGTGAAATTGGCCTCCGGAGCGATCTTCACGCCGGGCGGCTTCTTCAACTCCGAAGGGGAGAAGATCGGCAACAAATTCGCGCCGAAGTTCATCTCCTCGGAGCTGCCCGGCAGCCTCGAGTCACTTACCTACATCGATGGCCACCGGCCGCGCGGCCCGACCGAAGCCTCGATCGACAAGGCAGCCGCGGAAACGTCGGGGCTCGAGCTGGGCGAAGAAATCAAGCTGATCGGGCAAGGCAGCGCCCGCTCCTTCGAGCTGGTCGGCTTCACCCGTCTCGGTGGCGCCTCCTTCGGCGGCGCCAGCATCGCCCAGGTGACGCTGCCCGTGGCGCAGCGCCTCACCCGCAAGGTCGGCCGCTTCGACCAGATCTCGGTCGCCGCCGAGGAGGGCGTTTCGGAGGAGGCTCTGAAGCGGCGGATCGCACCGCAGATGCCCGGCGGGGTGCGGGTCGAGACGGCGAAGGAAAACGCCGACCGCGGCTCCGAAGAAATCCGCGACAACCTCAGCTTCCTGCAGATCTTCCTGCTCGTCTTCGCCTTCATCGCGATCCTCGTCGGTTCCTTCCTGATCTTCAACACCTTCTCGATCACGGTTGCCCAGCGGGTCACCGAGTTCGGCATGCTGCGCACGCTCGGCGCCTCGCGGCGCCAGATCCTCAACACCGTGGTCGTTGAGGCGCTGGTAATCGGCGCGATCGGCGCGGTAATCGGCATCGGCGGCGGCTTCGTCATCGCCAAGCTGCTCAACGGACTGCTGGAAACCTTCGAAATCGACCTGCCGACGACCGGGCTGGTGATGAAGTCGCGCACTGTCATCGTCTCGCTGGCGATCGGCATCGTCGTCACCACGTTCTCGGCGCTGGTGCCGGCGATCCGCTCGACCCGGGTGCCGCCGATCGCCGCCCTGCACGCCTTCACGCCGACGCCAACGCGCCGGCGCCGGCTGATCGGCATCGCGCTCTCACTCCTGCTTGGCGTGGTCGGGCTGGCGATGGTCCTGATCGGGCTCTTCGGCAGCGCCTCATCCGGCACGGCGGCGGGGCTGATCGGCGGCGGGGCGGTCGTCATCGTCTTTGCCGTCTCGCTCTTCAGTCCCCACCTGGTGCCGCCGCTGGCGCGGATCGCCGGCTGGCCACTGGAGCGGCTGCGCCGCCTGCTCGGCCGGCTCTCGCGCGAGAACACGCAGCGCAATCCCGGCCGCACGGCCGTCACCGCGGCGGCACTGATGATCGGGTTGATGGTCGTCGCCTTCGTCACCGTCTTCGCCGCCGGGCTGAAGAGCTCGGTCGCTCAGGTGGTCGATGAGAACTTCGCCGGCGGCCTGGTGATTCAGAACAGCGACGGCTTCTCGCCGATCCCGAACGGGGCGGCGTTCGCGGCGCAGAAGGTGCCCGGAGTCAAAGCCGTCGCCTCGACCCGCTCGGTACAGGCGAAGCTGGTCGACGGCGGGGCGGGGGCAAGGGTCTCGGCGCCGACCCGCAACGTCGAAGACGCGGTCGACGTCGAATGGAAGAAAGGCGGACCGGCGGTGTTGCGTCGCCTGCGCAACGACCAGGCGATCCTCGCCGACTCGTTCGCCTCCGCAAACGACCTCGAAGTCGGCGATCACTTCCGCCTGCTCAGTCAGACTCGACGCAAGCCAAGCTTCGAAGTGGTCGGCGAGTTCGACTCCAAACTGGGCGTCTTCGGCAGCGTCCTGATCACCCAGGCGGCGCTGGCGCGCGAATTCAGCCAGACCCAGGACACGATCGACTTCGTCGAGACGGAGCCCGGGGTGGATGCGAGCAAGGTGCAGGCCCTGCTCACCGCAGGGGTCGAAAGGGCGTTCCCGGTCGCCGAAGTGCTGAACCAGCAGGAACTGAAGGAAAGCCGCGAAGAACAGGTCGACCAGCTCGTCAATCTGGTCTTCGCCCTGCTCGGGCTCGCGATCATCATCTCGGCCTTCGGCATCGCCAACACCCTGGCCCTCTCGATCCACGAACGCAGGCGGGAGCTGGGGATGCTGCGGGCGATCGGCATGTCGCGGCGCCAGGTGCGGACGATGATCCGCTACGAGGCGGTGATCACGGCCTTGATCGGCGCCATCCTCGGCATGGCGCTGGGCCTGGTCTTCGCCGCGCTGATCGCGCAACCGCTGAAGGACGAAGGCTTCACGCTCTCCTACCCGATCGGCTCGCTGATCGGAATGCTCGTCTTCGCTGCGATCATCGGCGTGCTCGCCGCGATCCCGCCGGCGCGCCGCGCCTCGCGACTCGATGTGCTCGAGTCGCTGCAATACGAGTGATCAGGCGATACGGACGGCGCATATCGGCGTCCTCGGTCGCTCACGTGCAGAGCACGCTTCGCTCCCTGTGTCCTTGATCTGCTTGTCCGTATCGCCTGATCAGCGACGCAAAAGTCTTTTAACGGCGGCCATTAGCTCTTCGGTGCGCTCTTCTTGCTCTCCCGCCTCGGCCCCCACGACGCAATGCGCGGCGTGGTCCGAGAGCAGCTCCAGGGCGACCTTGTCCAATGCCGCCTGGATCGCGGTCACCTGGGTGACGACGTCGATGCAGTAGCGGTTCTCCTCGACCATCCGCTCGACGCCGCGCACCTGGCCCTCGATCCGGCGCAGCCGCTTCTGCACCGCGTCCTTGTTCTCCGTGTAGCCGTGGGTGGTGGCCTCGTCGCTCACGAGAGGCCCTCGATCAGCAGCACGGTGGCGCCGAAGATCCCCGCCAGGGCAGCGACATAGGCGACGACCCGCACCGGCGGGCCACCGTGGATTCCGGTCTCGTGGACGACCGCGTGGCCTTTGCCGCGGGCGATCAGCCAGCGGTTGACCGGCACTGCGAAAGCTCCCGCGATCACCAGCGAGAAGGAGAGGCTGCCCCAGAAGAGCAGGTCGCCGAGGCCCGCCTCGAGGGCCCCCGGGATGAGGACGACGATGAGGTTGTCGACGACCTCCATCGTCGCGATGCTGAGCGTGTCGGAGGCGAGCGCGATCGGGATCACCGCCGAGAGCGCCAGGCCGGCGCGCAGCAGTGGCAGGCTGGTCAGGCTGTAGCCGAAGACGAAGGCGAGGGCGATCGCGAGGGCGATGGTCCCCAGGTTGGAGAAGCCGAGCGCGGTCCCGATCGCCATCCCGGCGATCTCACCGAGTGCGCACCCGGTCAGGCAGTGGAGGGTGGCGCTGATCGCGACGCTGGTGAGCGCAGCGCCCTCGGTTGGCATTGCGTGGTGGTGATGGGCACGAGCATCCATGCCACCGATTATTACATACCCCCCAGGGGTATTAGGCGAGCGCCGCGGCGGGCTGTACCGAAGCCAGGCCGAGGCCCATGCGCAGGGCCCCCGCGGCTTCGAGCATCGCGGTGCGGGCGCTGGGGCAGATCGCGGTGATGTTGGCGAAGCCGTGGATCTGGCCGGGGTGCCGCTGCAGGACCACCTGCACGCCCGCCTCGCGCATCCGCTCCGCGTAGATCTCGCCCTCGTCGCGCAGCGGATCGAAGCCGGACGTCGCGACGTAGGCCGGCGGCAGTCCGGAGACGTCGCGGGCGCGCATCATCGAGGCCCGCGGATCATCATCGTCGATGCCGTCGGGGATGTAGTGGTTCTCGAACCACTCCATGTCCTCGCGTGTCAGCAGGAAGCCTTCGGCGAAGGTGTCGCGCGACTGCTGGCCGCCGACCGCGTCGGTGCACGGATAGAGCAGCAGCTGCATCGCCGGCTGCGGATTGCCGGCGTCGCGGTTCTGCAGGCAGAGGGCGGTGGCGAGGTTGCCGCCGGCGCTGTCGCCGCCGACCGCGATCCGATCAGGATCGGCGCCAAGCTCGGCCGCGTGCTCGTGGGCCCAGGCAAAGGCGGCGACTGCGTCTTCGAGCGGTTTGGGGAAGGGGTGCTCGGGCGCCAGGCGATAGTCGACGGAGAGCACCCGGCAGCCGCTGTGCTCGGCGAGAAAGCGACAGACGCCGTCGTGGGTATTGAGGTCGCCGATCACCCAGCCACCGCCGTGGAAGTAGACGAGCAGCGGCTGCTGTGGCTGTGGTGAGCCGAGGGCGACGTAGAGCCGTGCGGCCATCTCGGATTCGGGTCCCGGGATGCTGATGCTCTCGACCCTCGCCATCGGCCGCGGCGGGCCGGTGACGGTCGGTACCTCTGCGCGATTCTCGGCCCGCGCTTGCTCGACCGTGCGGCCCTCGACCAACGACGTCTCGCCGTTCAACTTTGCCAGCGCCAGCAGCATCTGCACGTCGGCCGCGAGCTCCTGGCCGTCAAGCCGCGGCGGCGGGCCGATCAACCGCCGGATTACCCGCGGTGAGAGCCCGCACGCCCTGCGGACGATCCGGTGCTCGATCTGGGGCGGAAGTCGCGGCGGTGCTGCCACGCGCAGAGGGTACGCGATCGTCGCAAACCAAACGCGTACCGATATGAGCACTATGCTTCTCGAACTCTGAGTACTGATGACTTTAGGAGGAACATGCGCTTAGCCATCGGCCGTCTTCGTCTCGTCGTTCCCACTCTCGCCGTCGCCGTCGCCGCCCTGGCCACGACAGCCCAGCCTGCCGCCGCTTTCCGCGACCGTGACTGCGCCGATTTCCCCACCCAGGCGGCGGCCCAGCGCTTTTTCAACCGGCACAACCCAAACCGCGATCCGCACCGGCTCGATGCAGATCACGACGGCATCGCCTGCGAGAGCAACCCGTAGCTCCATCGGTTTGACCGTCTGAGACGGATCTCACATGTCCGCCCCCGCGGTCCCCTAGCCTGAAGACAGGCACGATGGAGGCAGCGACGACAACCGCTCCGCGGCCCTTCCAGGGGGTGCCGGAGCGACGGCTGCCGCCCAGCCCGCCGCTGGTGAGGCCGATCCAGACCGCGATCTGGTCGCGCCAGGCGCGCCGCATGCTCTACGCCTGCCAGGACCGCTACGGCGACATGTTCGCGCTCCGCATCGCCTATGAGGGGACCTGGGTGATCCTCGCCGACCCCGCCGCGGTCAAACAGGTCTTCACCGGCGACCCCAAGGTCTTCCACGCCGGCGAGGGCAACCAGATCCTCGAGCCGGTCCTCGGCAAGAGCTCGGTCCTCGTCCTCGACGAGAAGCCGCACATGAGCCAGCGCAAGCTGCTGTTGCCACCCTTCCACGGTGCGCGCATGCAGGGCTACGAGCAGACGATGAGTGAGATCACCGAGCGCGAGATCGGGACCTGGCCCACCGCCACCCCGTACAAGCTGCGGCCGCGGATGCAGGCGATAACCCTGGAGATCATCCTGCAGACGGTCTTCGGCGTCCGCGAGGGCGAGCGGATGGGCGAGCTGCGGGCGGCGCTGCGCGACTTCCTCGACCTCACCACCGATCCCAAGATCCTGCTTCCCCTGCTCCTGGTCGGGCCCAACCGCGCCCGCAGGTTCGGTCCCTTCCGCCGCCGCATCGAGCGGGTGGACGAGTTGATCTACCGCGAGATCGCCGACCGCCGTCGGGCCGAGGACGTTGAGGAGCGCGACGACGTGCTCTCGATGCTGATCGCCGCCCGCCACGAGGACGGCAGCCCGATGCGCGACGGTGAGATGCGCGACGAGCTGCTCACCCTGCTGGTCGCCGGCCACGAGACGACCGCGACCTCGCTCGCCTGGGCGATCGAGCGCCTCAGCCGCAACCCGGACAAGCTCGAGCGCCTGCGCGCCGATGTGCTCGCCGGCCGCGAGGAGTACTTGACCGCGACGATCCAGGAGACGCTGCGCCTGCGTCCGGTGATCTCGATCGTCCTGCGCAAGCTCACCGAGCCGGTCGAGATTGGCGGCTACGAGCTGCCCGCCGGCGTCTCGGTCGCGCCCTCGGTCTACCTCGTTCACCGCAATCCCGAGATCTACCCCGAGCCGCAGCGCTTCCTGCCCGAGCGCTTCCTCGACAACCCGCCCGGCACCTACACCTGGATCCCCTTCGGCGGCGGCGTGCGCCGCTGCCTCGGCGCCTCCTTCGCCCAGTTCGAGATGGCCGTGGTCCTAAAGGAGCTAGTCAAGCGCCACCAGATCCGCCCGGCCAACCCCAAGCCCGAGCGAGTCTTCCGCCGCGCGATCACCGAGACCCCGCGCCACGACGCCGAGGTCATTCTCAGCTGACGAGTCGCTCAGCCCATTGTCGGGTTGCCTGCTTCAACCGAATCCAGCGACTCCAAAGATTTACTAAAAAATACTTGACAGGAAGCTTTGCCTGGGAGAGGGTGATCGTTCGGTACCGGGGATGGTGCGCCGACGCTCATACACATCGAGTGAAAGGAGCATCAGCATGAGACGAAACATTGAGGTACTGGCCCTTGTCGTGCTTGCGGCACTGAGTTTGATGGCGGTGACGGCCGCGGGAGCACAGGCCGAAAAAGAATTCAGGGTCGAAGGAAAAGTCCTGAAAGAAGGCGAAGTCGCCGAAGCAGAAGGAACCGGTGGTGCAAGCAAACTCTCGGTGCCCGCGCTCAAATTGACAATCGAATGCGGCAGCACATTATTAAAAGCAACATTCAGAAACTTTCCTACCCTCGCTCACGCGGAACACCACTTAGTGCGCCACACCTGCAAACCCATCGGCTGGGAATCGTGTTCGATTTACCCAACCGAAGAAGATCTGGTCAAAGGGCTCAACTCGGGATTATTATTATCTAGCGAATTATATTTGGTGGTTTTATTTGGGAAATTTCACTACTGGGTATTAACAGTCACTGAGAGGTTCTTCTTCGGTGGTGTGTTCTGCACCCTTCCGGAAGAAGTGGAAATTAAAGGCGAAACGGCGGTCAGGTTCGGAAACGCGACGACGGAAGCGGCCGAACATACGATGGAAGACATCACGGCAACGGAAGAAAAAGAACTCAAACTGCCGGGCGTGACCTTCAACGGAGAACCCGCTGAATGGAGCGGCGGTAACACCGCTGTGAAACTCGTCGGCAAATTCGCCGGCAAAAAATACTCCCTGAATTAAGAAGACACAGATGCTGAGGGCGTAGAACTAAGCGTGGGTGCAGCCATGTGCCAGTTATACGCCCTCAGCCGCAACCGGTGTTGTTGCCGCAGCTGCTGCAGGTGTAGCAAGAGCCGGTGCGCTGCATCATGCCGCCGCACTGCTCGCAGGCGGGGCCGAGGTCGAGGCCGGACATCTTGGCCGGAACCACCGGGGGCGTTTCGGTGAAGGCCGAGGAGGCCGGCTTGGACTTGCCGTTGCCACCGTTGGCCGGGCCGGCGGTGCCGCCGCTGGTGTCGATGCCGAGGCCGAGCTGAGTTGTCTCGGCATCGCGCTTGGCACGCACCTCCGGAGTGAGGATGCCGAGATCCTCGAGCACGTCGATGTCGTCGATGAAGCGGCTGCCGAGCCAGCGCATGATGTAGTCGGGCATCGACTTGGCGAAGGGAATCTCCGGGTTGCCGGTGATGCCCTCCGGCTCGAAGCGCATGTAGCTGAACTTGCGCACGAAGTCTTCGAGCGGGACGCCGTACTGCAGGCCAAGTGAGATCGCCGTGGCGAAGGCGTTGAGCAGCCCGCGCATGGTCGAGCCCTCCTTGCCGATGTCGGTGAGGAAGATCTCGCCGATGGTGCCATCGTCGTACTTGCCGGCGGTGATGTAGCCCTCGTGGCCGGCGATCGAGAACTTGTGGGTGATCGACTCGCGCTCGCGCGGCATGCGCTTGCGCTCCGGCGGCAGCGCAACGGTCTCCTCGGCGCCCTTTTCCTCCTGGGCGTCGGTGCGCAGCGCCTGCGCCGTCTTCGAGCCGTCGCGGTAGATCGCCAGCGCCTTGAGGCCGCCCTTCCAGCCGCGCGTGTAGGCGTCGGCGATGTCCTCGATCGTCGCCGTCTGCGGCAGGTTGACCGTCTTTGAGATCGCGCCCGAGATGAAGGGCTGCGTCGCGGCCATCATGTCGATGTGGCCGGTATGGGTGATCGCCCGCTCGCCGACCGCGACGTCGAAGACCGGCAGGTGCTCGTCCTTGAGGTCGGGCGCGCCGACGATCGTGCTGTTCTCGGTGATGTAGGCGGTGATCTGCTCGACCTGCGGCTCGGCGTAGCCGAGCGTGCGCAGCGCCAGGGGCACCGAGCGGTTGGTGATCGTCATCTGGCCGCCGCCGACCAGCTCCTTGAACTTGACCAGGGAGAAGTCGGGCTCGATCCCGGTCGTGTCGCAGTCCATCAGGAAGCTGATCGTCCCGGTCGGGGCCAGCACCGTCGCCTGCGCGTTGCGGTAGCCGTGCTCCTCGCCGAACTCGACCGCTTCATCCCAGGAGCGCTGGGCGGCCTCGAGCAGCTCGCCCTTGATCCCGGTCGCGTCGACGTCGTAGGAGGCGTCGCGGTGCATCCGCATCACGCCGTTGTGGGCGTCGCGGTTCTTCTCGTACTCCTCGTAGGGCCCGGTCGCCCCGGCGGCGATCAGCGCCGACTGGCGGTAGGCGCGACCGGTCATCAGCGCCGTGATCGCGGCGGCGACGTTGCGGCCCGCGGTCGAGTCGTAAGGGAGGCCGTCGGACATCAGCAGGGCGCCGAGGTTGGCGTAGCCGAGCCCGAGCTGGCGGAAGCGATTGGCGTTCTCGGTGATCTCCTCGGTCGGGTAGCTGGAGAAGCCGACGACGATCTCCTGGGCGAGGAAGACGATGTCCACCGCGTGCTCGAAGTCCTCGACGTCGAAGCTGCCGTCCTCACGGCGGAATTTCATCAAGTTGAGCGAGGCCAGGTTGCAGGCCGAGTCGTCGACGTGCATGTACTCGCTGCAGGGGTTGGAGGCGTTGATCCGGCCCGACTCGGGGCAGGTGTGCCAGCGGTTGATGATCGTGTCGTACTGCACGCCGGGATCGGCACAGCGCCAGGCGGCGTCGGCGATCTGGTTCATCAGCTCACGCGCGTCCAGCGTCTTCACGGTCGAGCCGTCGGTGCGCGCGGTCAGCTGCCAGTCCTCGCCGGCCTCGACCGCCTCCATGAAGTCGTCGCTGACCCGCACCGAGTTGTTGGCGTTCTGGTACTGGATCGAGGTGAAGCCCTCGCCGTCGATCGACATGTCGAAGCCGGCGTCGCGCAGCGCCTCGGCCTTCTTCTCCTCGTCGGCCTTGCACCAGATGAAGTGCTCGATGTCCGGGTGGTCGACGTCGAGCACGACCATCTTCGCCGCCCGCCGCGTCTTGCCGCCGGACTTGATCGTGCCGGCCCAGGAGTCGGCGCCGCGCATGAAGCTGACCGGCCCGCTCGCCGTGCCGCCCTTGGCCAGCTGCTCCATCGAGCCGCGGATGTTGGAGAGGTTGATCCCAGAGCCCGAGCCGCCGCGGAAGATCTTGCCCTCCTTGGTGTTCCAGCCCAGGATCGAGTCCATGTTGTCTTCGACGCTGAGGATGAAGCAGGCCGAGCACTGCGGCGTCTCCTCGAAGCCGACGTTGAACCAGACCGGCGAGTTGAAGGCCGCCTTCTGGTTGAGCAGGATCGAGGTCAGCTCCGCTTCGAAGGCCTCGGCGTCCTCGTCTGAGGTGAAGTAGCCGCCGGTGCGCCCCCACCCGGCGATCGTGCCGGCGACGCGACCGATCATCTGTTTGACCGAGGACTCCCTCTTGTCGCTGCCGAGCTGCCCGCGGAAGTACTTCTGGGCGACGATGTTGGTCGCGTTCTGCGACCAGCTCTTGGGGAACTCGACCCCGCGCTGCTCGAAGGCCGGGCTCTCGGGGTTGCCGATCACCGCATCGCGCACTTCCCACTCGATCTCATCGAAGGGATGGGTCCCTGGAGAGGAAAAACGGCGCTCGATCGCGAGGCCCTTTAGACCGTTCTTCGGGGCACTGGTGGCGGTCTGGGACATCAAACTTCTCCTCTCGCAGCGACTTTCAGGGGTAACACAGCAGGATCGCTAAAGCCTCAGACGGAAAAGTGGCGAAAAGCGCAAATAAGGAACTTGATTCGCCGGTCGCGCCGTTCCTACATGGTGGCAATTCCGCAATCTCGGCACAAAGTCGGAGTACCCTGGGTACATGGTCGACGACCTGCGCGGGGGCGCGGAACGGATGAGCGAGCGAGCGAGCGACGCGCTCGCCGCGGTCAAGCCGAAGCTGCGCGGCGTCTCGCACGAGTGGGCCTTCTTCATCTCGCTCTTCCTCGGCGCCGGGCTGATCATCGCCGCCAAGACGCCGGAGGCGACGCTCGCCGTGGCGATCTACGCCGTCAGCCTCTCGGCCCTGCTCGGCACCAGCGCCCTCTACCACCGGGTCAACTGGACCCGGCCCAACGTGCGCCGCTGGATGCGCCGCCTCGATCACTCGATGATCTTCTTCCTCATCGCCGGCACCTACACGCCCTTCGCCCTGCTCGTCCTCGATGGCCCCCTCGCCGATGCGATCCTGGTCGTCGTCTGGATCGGCGCGATCGCCGGCGCAATCGTTGAGATGGTCTGGATCGAACACCCGAAGTGGGTCGCGGCGCTGATCTACCTGTCCTTGGGCTGGGTCGCCGTCATCTCCTTCCCCGAGCTCTGGGGCTCGATGGGGACGACCGGCACCCTGCTCGTCGCCGCCGGCGGCCTCCTCTACACAGCGGGTGCGGTGGTCTACGCGACCCAACGCCCCAACCCAAATCCGAGGGTCTTCGGCTACCACGAGGTCTTCCACCTGCTCGTCATCGCCGCCGCCGCCGCCCACTTCGCCGCCGTCGCCTTCTTCGCCCTGCCGGCTGCCTGAGCCGCCAGGCTTCCGGTGCGCCTTTTGTGGCCTATAGCCACATAAAGCGCACCGGAACGGTCAGGCCGCGACCAGCCCGGCCTCGATCTCGGCCTGGGAGATCAGCTCGGCGAGAATCTCCTCCAGCTGCTCGGACTGTTGGGGGGAGAGCTCGAGGTGGTCGCCGACGAGTTGATCCTTTGCGTGACCGATGGGGAGCTCGGCCTCGACCACGCGGCCGCCCATGGCGCCAAGGACCTTGCGCAGCTCGGCTTGGGCCCAGACGGCCCCGAACATGCCGGTGGAGGCGCCGATCGCTGCAGCCGGCTTGCCGTTGAGGGCGCTCTTGCCGGCTGGGCGGGAGACCCAGTCGAGGGCGTTCTTGAGCTGCCCCGGGATCGAGTGGTTGTACTCGGGGGTCGCGATCAGGACCGCGTCGGCGCCGCGCACCGCCTCGCGCAGCTCCTCGACCACGGCCGGGGTTCCCTCCAGTTCGATGTCCTCGTCGTAGGGCGGGACCTCGCCCAGGCGCTCGAACTCGACCAGCTCGGCCCCGGCGGGCAGCCGCTCGGCGGCCGCCCGCAGCAGGGCACTGTTGAGCGAGCCGCTGCGCAGGCTGCCGGAGATGCCCAGCACCCGCATCGCTACTCGGCCTCCTCGACCAGCTCGAGCTCGACCGCGATCGCTACCTCGTAGTCGAGGACCTCGCCGCCGCTGGGCAGCTCGGCGTTCCAGTCGAGCCCGAAGTTGCGGCGGTCGACCGCCGCCGCGACCGAGAGGCCGACGCGGGCGTTGCCGGCGAGGTCGGCGCCTAGCTGGCCGAACTTGCCGCTCGCCTCGACCTCGCGCGTCTCACCGCGGATCTCGAGCTCGCCGCGCAACGTCACCGCGCCGTCGTCGGCGACGCTGAGCTCGCTGGAGCTGAAGCGCAACTGCGGGTAGCGAGTGGCGTCGAAGAAATCGGGGGAGAGGAGGTGGCCCTTGAGCTGCTCCTCGTCGATCTTGACGCTGGCGACATCGACCGTGCCCTCGAGCTTCGGCGCCTCGCCGCCGCTCAGCCGCGCCTCGTAGGAGTCGAAGCCGCTGCGAAAGGTCGCCACGCCGTTGTGGGTGATGGCGAAGTTGATCGAGGAGTGGACCGGGTCCACCGCGTATGTGCCTGTCGGGACCTGCTGGGCGACCGTCTGCGTGCTCATCTCTGCCTCCAAAGTCGATAGTTGCTTGCTAAATGATTGACGCAGAAACAATCGTAGCAGAAATGCTTGTAGATACAACTATTGCTGAGACAACATTTATCTGCGATCATGCGACAGATGGAGCAGGCGACCGCGGACAGAGCAGCGGGCAGCGCTTCCCGGAAGGGGAGCGCCGCCGGACAAAACCCCCATGGCGACGCCTGGGGGGCCCTGACACGCACCCACGCTGCGATCGTCCAGCGCCTGCAGGAAATGCTCTCCGCCGCCGACTTCCCGCCGCTGCCCTGGTACGAGGTGCTTGCCGCCGTCTCCGAGGCGCCCGATGAGCGGATGAAGATGGGGGACCTGGCCGAGGCGCTGGTGATCACCCGCGGTGGCCTGACCAAGCTGGTCGACCGCCTGGTCAAGGCGGGCCTGCTGGAGCGAACCTTCTGCGAGACCGATCGCCGGGTCAGCTACGCGACGCTGACGCCCGCCGGCCGCGACCTGCTCGCCGAGATGCGCCCGGCCGTGATCGCTGAGCTCGAGGTCGCCTTCTCGGCCAACCTCAGCGTCGCCCAGGCAAACGAGCTGCGCGAGACGCTCGACAGCGTGCGCGGCTCGGCCTGCGGAAACTGACTGGCGACTTATGCGTCAAATAGACGCTTAAATCGCCAGGCTCAGGCCAGCGCCGCGGCGGCGCGCTCT
Organism: uncultured Solirubrobacterales bacterium; assembly: GCA_963701265.1. Taxonomy (GTDB): domain Bacteria; phylum Actinomycetota; class Thermoleophilia; order Solirubrobacterales; family 70-9; genus VRUE01. The sequence goes on along the minus strand of OY969581.1, from coordinate 8,952 downwards.
TTGGCGGCCTCGATCAGCGCGATCAGCTCGATCTCGCGATCGCTCTTGATCAGCTCGATCGGGTCGGGCTCGCCGTTGACGATGCCCTCGAAGAACTCCTTGCGGTCCTGGTAGGTCGGCAGCGTCCCCTTGGCCCAGCCGCGGGCGTCGTTGAGGATCACCGCGAGGCGGGCGTACTCCTCGCCGAACAGCTCGGAGATCTCGCGCTTCATCCGCTTTGCCAGGGCGGGGGAGGCGCCGGCGGTGGAGATCGCGATCGCCAGCGGCCCGGTGCGCACGATCGCCGGCAGGATGAAGTTGCAGAGCGGCGGCACGTCGACGATGTTGACCAGCATCGCCCGCTGCTCGGCGTCGTCGTAGACCTTGATGTTGACCTCGGTGTCGTCGGTCGAGGCGATCACCATGAAGACGCCCTCGAGGTCGGCGGCACCCGCGTAGGCGCGCTTCTCCCACGCGATCGAGCCCTCCGCGGCAAGCTCTTCCAGCTGCGGGTGGGCGATCGGGGCGATCAGGGTCACGTCGGCGTCGCAGGCGAGCAGCCCCTCGACCTTCTCGAGGCCGATGTCGCCGCCGCCGATGACCAGGCAGCGCCGCCCCTTCAGCTTCAGGCAGGCGATGTAGAAGGGCGTCTCCAGCATGTCGCGCACGCAGGACTGGTCGCAGATCCCCTTGCGCAACTGGCAGACGCACTCCTTGCCGGCATAGGCCTGGGCGGGCATGTCCCAAAGCCTAGTGATGCGCGGCTATATGGAGTCGAGCGTGACGCGCAGGCCCTCTTTGAGGCCCATCTGCGGCGTCCAGCTCAGCTCGCGCTCGGCCCGGCCCGGGTCGATCGAGATGCGCGCGACCTCGCCGGTGCGCGGCGGCGCGAACTCGGGCTCGAAGCTGCCGGAGTCACCGAGCTCACCCAGTGCCTGCACGAGCTCGAGCACATCGGTCTCGACGCCGGTGCCGATGTTGACCGGGCCCGTCGCCTCCGACTCGGCCGCGGCGAGCATTGCGGCGACCACGTCGCCCACATATATGTAGTCGCGGGTCTGCTTGCCGTCGCCGAAGACGGTCGGCTGCTGGCCCTCGCGCAGTCGCCCGCAGAAGATCGCGACCACGCCGGCCTCACCGAGCGGGTCCTGGCGCGGGCCGTAGACGTTGCCGAGGCGCAGCGGGATCGTCGAGAGGCCGTAGAGGCGTTCGTAGAGCGAGAGGTAGCCCTCGCCGGCGAACTTGCTCTGGCCGTAGGGCGCCTCCGGCGCCAGCGGCGCGTCCTCGGCGAGCGGCAGTTGCTGGCCCTCGCCCTCGCCGTAGATCGCCCCGCCGGTTGAACTGAAGACGATGCGTCGGGTTCCCGCCGCGCGGGCGGCGTCGAGCACGTTGGCGGTGCCGCCGATGTTGATCGAGGCGTCGAAGGCGGGGTCGGCGATCGACTTGCGCACATCGATCTGCGCGGCCAGGTGGAAGATCACTTCGGGACGCTCGCGGCCGGCGATCTCCTCGAGCGCGGCGCGGTCACGGATGTCGGCCTCGACCAGCGTGGCGCCGTTGTCGAGCGCCTGCTCCAGATTCTCGCGGCGGCCGGTGGAGAGGTCGTCGACGACGATCACCTCGTCGCCGCGCGCCAGCAGCGCGTCGCTCAGATTCGAGCCGATGAAGCCGGCCCCGCCTGTCACCAATGCCCTCATGAAGATCGCGATCCTACGTCCATTGCACCCCTGATCGGCAACTCGCGCCCAGATATGAAGAGCGGCAGCCGAGATTTCTTCCCAACAGCGTCACCGAGCGCCCCTGCTACCCTCGCCGCCCCATGCGACTGATCGTCACCGAGAAGAACAACAGCGCCGAGAAGATCGCGACCTTCCTCAGCAAGGGAAGCGCGACCAGCGACAAAACCTTCAAAGTCCCGTATTACACGTGGACCGACGATGGCGGCGAGGTTCACCGCACGATCGGGCTCAAGGGCCACGTGCTCGGCCCGGCCTTCCCCGAGGGCTACTCGAACTGGCAGAAAACCGATCTGCACGACCTGATCGACGCCGAGCTGATCAAGGAGCCGACCGACAAGAACGTGGTCAAGGCGATCCGCAAGGTGGCCAAAGAGGCCGACGAGCTGGTGATCGCAACCGACTTCGACCGCGAGGGCGAGCTGATCGGGCTCGAGGCATTGGAGGAGATGCTCGACGCCAACCCGACGCTCGGCAATCGTGAGGAAACCAAGGCCGGCACGCTGCGGATCCTGCGCGCCCGCTACTCGGCGCTGACCAAAGAGGAGATCGAGCGCGCCTTCAACGAGCTCGACGAGCTCTCCTACCCGCTGGCCAACGCCGGCGCAGCCCGCCAGGACATCGACCTGCTCTGGGGCGCGACGCTGACCCGCGCGGTCTCGCTCTCGACCCGCCGCTTCGGCTCCAACTTCCTCTCGGTCGGCCGCGTGCAGAGCCCGACCCTGGGCCTGATCGTCGAGCGTGAGATGGAGCGCCGCGCCCACGTCGCCAAACCCTTCTGGGAACTCTTCGCCAAGTTCGAGCACGCCGACGGCAGCTTCGAGACCCATCACGAGACCGACAAGTTCTGGGAGAAGGCCGAGGCCGACGCCGCCTTCGCCGGCACCAGCGGCCCGGGCACGGTCAAGTCGGTGACGGCGCGCAAGAACACGCGTAAACCGCCGACTCCGTACAACACGACCGCCTTCACCACCGACGCCTCCAGCCGCCTCGGCATTACCCCCGCCGCCGCGATGCGCCTCGCCGAGGACCTCTACATGGACGGCTTCATCTCCTACCCGCGTACCGACAACACGGTCTACCCGGTCTCGCTGCCGCTGCGCGAGCTGGTCACCTCGCTGGTCAAGGTCAAGGAGTTCTCCGCCGCCTCGGGCCTGCTCGATGGTGAGCTGAAGCCGACCCGCGGCAAGAAAGAGACGACCGACCATCCGCCGATCTACCCGACCCAGGCGATCCAGCCCGGCGCCCTCGGCGACGGCCCCAAGAAGCGCGTCTACGAACTGGTCGTGCGCCGCTTCCTCGCCACCTTCAGCCCGCCGATGATCACCGAGTCCACGCGGGCCGACATCACCGCCGGCTCGCAGACCTACTTCGTCCGCGGTTCGGTCGTCGTCGACCCCGGCTTCGCCGGCATCTACACCTACGCCCGCTCCTCCGATGAGGAGATCCCGGCGCTGCAGGAGGGCCAGACGCTGCAGCTCGACGGCGATCCCTGGATCGTCGACAAGGAGACCCAGCCGCCCTCGCGGATCTCGCAGGCGAAGCTGGTCGAGATGATGGAGGAGCGCGGCCTCGGCACCAAGGCCACCCGCGCCGACATCATCAAGAAGCTCTTCGATCGCGGCTACGTCTACAGCAACCCGCCGATCCCGACCGAGACCGGGATCGCGATGTACGAGGCGTTCAAAAAATACGTGCCGGCGATGGCGACGCCGGAGATGACCGCGCAGCTCGAGTCGGAGATGGACCAGATCGCCGCCGGCGCGATGAGCAAGGACGGCGTCGTCGGCGACAGTCGCGAACTGCTGCACAAGACCTGGACCGAAATTGACGCCAGCCGCGAAGACCTGGCCAAAGTCGTCTGGAAGGGGATGGACGAGGACCGCATCCTCGGCCCCTGCAAGGTCTGCGAAGAAGCCGGCCGCAAGAAGGAGGACGGCTCGCCCCACATGCTGCGCGTGATCCGGGCGAAGAAGTCGGGCAAGCGCTTCGTCGGCTGCAGCGGCTGGACCCTCGACGATCCCGAGTCCTGCGACCAGACCTTCCCGCTGCCCCAGCGCGGCGACGTCTTCAAACTCGAAGAACGCTGCTCGGTCTGCGGCGAGACGCCGCGGCTGAAAGTCCAGCCCTTCCGCGGCCGTCCCTGGAACCTCTGCCTCAACGACGACTGCGAGTCGATGCAGGAGATGAAGAAACGCCGCGCCGAACGCGAAGCGGCGAAAGCGGCCAAAGAAGCGATGGCGGAGAAGCCGTTGCCCGAGGGCGACGAGGACAAGGTGGCGACGAAGAAAAAGACCAAAACGAAGGTCGCCAGCAAAGCCGACACCGCCACCCGCGGTCGCAAACGCGCCAAGGCCGCGGCCAAATAGAGCTTGTTCGTTTCGCTGGAGGGCATCGACGGGTCCGGCAAGTCGACGCAGGCGAAGCTGCTGGCCGAGGCCCTCGGCCCGGAGACGCTGCTGATCCGCGAGCCGGGGGGGACCGAGGCGGCGGAGAAGATTCGTGGCTTGCTGGCCGATCCCGAGCTGGAGCTTGATGCGCTGGCCGAGCTGCTGCTCTTCCTTGCGGCGCGGGCGGACCTGACCGCACGGGTGATCCGGCCGGCGATGGAGGCGGGGCGCGACATCGTCTCCGACCGCTTCGCCGACTCCAGCGTCGCCTACCAGGGGACCGGCCGCGGGCTCGGCGGCCCCGAGGTGATCTCGCTCACCGACGCCGCCACCGAAGGGCTCTGGCCCGACGTCACCGTGCTGCTGCGGGTCGATCCTGAGACCGGCCTCGGCCGGGCCGAGGGCAGCGACCGCTTCGAGTCCGAGGGCCTCGAGCTGCAGCGTGCCGTCGCCGAGGCCTACGAGGAAATCGCCAAGATCGCTTCCGACCGCGTAGTCGTCGTCGACGGCGACGGCAGCGTCGAGGAGGTCCACGAGCGGGTGCTGGAGGCGGTCCGTGTCAGAGCGGCTGACTGAGGTCACCGAGCACCAGGCCCGGGCGCGGGTGGCACTCACCGCCGCGCTGGCTTCGGGCCCGTCCCACGCTTACCTCTTCCGTGGCCCGCGCGGCGCCGGCAAGGCCGCCGTCGCCCGCACCTTCGCTGCCGAGCTCCTCGCCGTGGGAGCCGGCGACCCCGACGACGCCCGCCGCCGCGCCCTGATCGATCCCTCGCCGCACCCGGATCTGGTCTGGCTCAGGCCCCGCGGCGCCCAGCACATGGTCGAGGAGGTCCGCGAGCAGGTCATCCGCGCCGCCTCCTATCGGCCCTTTGAAGCCGAGAAGCGCGTCTTCGTGATCGAGGCCGCCGAGCAGATGCGCGACGAGAGTCAGAACGCATTGCTGAAGACGCTCGAGGAGCCGCCGGACTTCGTCCACCTGATCCTGCTCACCGCCGAACCGGCGATGCTGCTGGAGACGATCGCCTCCCGCTGTCAGCCCGTCGACTTCGCCCCGCTGCCGCCGGCAGCAGTCGAAGCTGCCTTGGACTCCGGGGCTCCGGCGGAAGAGCGCGCCGCCGCCGCCCGTCTCTCCGCTGGCGACGTGGCCCGCGCCCGCTTCCTCCTCTCCGACTCCGGCCGCCAGCTCCGCGCAGCGGCCCTGGAGCTGGAGAGCGATTGGCTGCGGGTGCTGAAGACCGCCGAATCAGTTGGCGAGGAGGCAGAAGCCCAGACCCGCGACCTGCTCGACGAGGAAACCGAGGCTGGCGTCAAGCGCAGCGCCCGCGACATCACCGACGAAGCCAAACGGGCCGGGCGCCGCCGCCGCACGGAAACGCTCGACCTGGCCCTGGAGCTCAGTGCGGGCTGGTTCCGCGACCTCGCCGCCACTTCTTCCGGCGCCGGCGAGGTCGTCTTCAACCGCGACCACCTCGCCGAGCTGCAGTCCCGCGCCGCCGCCCTCGACCCTGCTCGACCCCGCCGCGCCGCCGAGCTGGTTCAGGACACGCGCCGCCGCCTCGACCTCAACGTCTCCGAGGAGCTAGCCCTTGAGGCGCTCGCCTTCCGCCTTGCTGCCGTTTTCGCCTGAGCGCGCCTGCGCGCTCGCCTTCTCCAGCGCCCGCTCCTGAGCGAGCCGGGTGATCTGCGCCGCCTGGCGCGACATCGTCACGCTGAAGTTGAGCGCCAGCCCGAGCAGAAAGAAGAGCACGACCGAGAAGAGGGCGACGTTGGTGTCGCGCACGCCCATCGCGTCGGCAACCAGCTCGAGCAGGCCGGGGAAGGCGGCGCCGGCCAGCATCCCCAGGCCGGCGACGAACCAGACCACGCTGAAGCGCTCCTGCAGGCGATCGCGCCGGATCAGCTCCAGAATCAGGCCCATGAAGGCGAGGGCGAGGACCGCGGCGATGATCCGCGTCTGCGAGGTGAGGTGGACCTTGGGGCTCTGGCTCGCCGCCAGCAGCAGCAGATTCATTGCTCGTTCGCCTCGGCGTGGCGGGGGCGGAAGAGGCCGACCAGCAGCACGATCATGCCCTTGAAGATGAAGAAGGCCGAGCGCAGCGGCGTCAGGAAGGAGCTGCCGCCGGCGCGCTCCAGCATCCGCACCGGCAGCTCCTCGACCCGCAGGCCCTCGCGCACGGCCAGCTGCAGCGACTCGATCTCGGCGAAGTCGGGCGAGTAGTGCTCGCTGAAGAGCGCCATCACCTTGCGGTTGGCGGCCCGCATGCCGCTGGTCGTGTCGGTGAAGCGCTGGCGCGTCGCCAGGGTGAGGAAGAAGCGGAAGACGCCGGTGCCGATGCGGCGCGAGAGGGTCGGCTTGTAGTCGTCGCTCTCGGCTTTGCCGGGGTCGCGGTAGCGCGAGCCGATCACCAGGTCGGCGCGGTCGGCGTGGATCTCGGCAAGCAGCCGCGCCACCTCGCGCGGCGGGTGTTGGCCATCGGCGTCGAGGTGGGCACAGGCCTCGTAGCCCTCGCGCAGCGCGTAGAGGTAGCCGGTCTGCAGCGCCGCCCCGAGCCCCTGGTTGAAGGGCAGCGAGGCGACCAGCGCCCCCGCCGCGCGCGCCCGCTCGGAAGTCGCGTCGGTCGAGCCGTCGTCGATCACGAGCAGGTCGGCCGCGGGCATGCACTTGCGCACGTCCGCGATCACGGCCGCAACCGAGTCTTCCTCGTTCCAGGCGGGAATGAAGACCAGAGTCCGCACCGACTGATTCTCCCATGCGGCCCAGATTCGTTTTGTGTTAGTAACTCTTCATGAGATGGATAGGCATGCGGTTGTGGCTGGCCGGGGCGTTTGCCGCGGTCTCGCTGATCACCGCGTTCGCGGTCTACCTCTTCGGCGACAACAAGCAGGCGCTGGTCGTCGCGGTGCTGATCGGCGTGCTGGCCGGCTTCCTGATCGCGGTCGCGATCACCCACCGCGTCTCCCGCCTCGCCCAGGCCGCCAACGAAATGGCCTCGGGCTCCTTCGACGCGCCGCTGCGGGTCGGCGCCCGCGATGAGATCGGCGAACTCGCCCGCGCGCTGGACTCGATGCGCGCCTCGCTGAAGGAGAGCTTCGGCGTGCTCACCGCCGACCGCAACAAGCTCGAGGCGATCTTCGACGGCCTCACCGACGCGGTGATGGTGGTCGACGACGAAGGCCCCGTACGCTTCTCCAACAGCGCCGCCGCCGACCTGCTCGAGGGCGGCCGCCCGCCCGAGGCGATGCTGTCGCAGCTGCACCGCGCCGCCGAAGTCGGCTTCACCGCCCACCCGGCCCTGCGCATCGGCGACCGCGCCTACGCGATGCAGGCGCGCGCGCTGCCCGACGAGCGCGCCGTCCTCGCCGTCGTCCGCGACCGCACCGAAGAGATGCGCCGCGAGTTCGCCGAAGCCGACTTCGTCTCCAATGCCGCCCACGAGCTGCGCAACCCGCTGGCCGGGATCTCCGGCGCGATCGAGGTGCTGCAGAGCGGCGCCAAAGACGACCCCCAGGCGCGCGACCACTTCCTCAACCGCCTCGCCGAGGACGCCGACCGGATGAGCCGCCTCACCCAGGCCCTGCTCACCCTGGCCCGGGTCGAGTCGCTGGGGGCGGGGGAGACCGAGGTGGTCGACGTGCCGATCGCGATCCGCGACGTCGTCGCCGCGGTCGAGCCGCGCAAACACGTTGATCTCTACGTCGAAGTCGAGCCCGATCTCGCCGCCAAGGCGGACCCGACGCTGCTGCGCCAGGTGATGATTGGCTTGCTGACCAACGCCTTCAAGAACACGCCACCCCCCGGTGCCGTTACCGTCCGCGGCCGCCGCGATGGTGAGGCGGACGTGATCATGGAGGTAATCGACACAGGCACAGGCATCCCGACGGCGGAGATCGAGCGCGTATTCGAGCGCTTCTACCGCCGCAGCGAGACGCGCAAGCAGGAGGGCTTCGGCCTCGGCCTGGCGATCGCCCGCCGCATGGTCGACGTGATGGGCGGCGAGATGGGCGCCACCTCGACCGAGGGCAAAGGCAGCACCTTCTGGGTGCGCCTGCCGATCTCCCAACCGAGTCCGACCCCGGTGGCCTGATGGCGATGAGCTTCCAGTGCGCCTTTTGCACCCCACAGGTACATAAGGCGCACCGGAAGGGAGGGGGACGATGAGCAGCGGACGGATCCTGGTCGCAGACGACGAGCCCTCTGTACGCGAGTCGGTCGGCTACGCGCTGGCGCAGGAGGGCTTTGACGTCGACGTCGCGGTCGACGGCGACGACGCGACGGCGAAACTCAGCGGCGAGGGGATCTACTTCGACCTGCTGATCCTCGACATCATGATGCCGGGGCCGAGCGGCCTCGACATCTGCCGCGAGGTGCGCGCCCGCAGCGCCGTGCCGATCATCGTCCTCACCGCCAAGGACGCCGAGGTCGACAAGGTGGTCGGGCTCGAGGTCGGCGCCGACGACTACGTCACCAAGCCCTTCTCGGTGCGCGAGCTGCTCGGCCGCGTGCGCGCCCAGCTGCGCCGCCGCGAGCTCGACCGCGGCCCGCTCAACCAGGCGGTCAAGATCGAGGCCGGCGCGGTCGCGATCGACCTCGTCCGCCACGTCGCCACCGTGCGCGGCGAGACCGTCAACCTGACCCGCTCCGAGTTTCAGCTGCTGCGCCTCCTGGTCGGCCGCCCCGGTGAGGTCTTCCCCCGCCGTCAGATCATGGAGGAGCTCTGGCAGACCGAGTTCGACGGCGACGAGCGCGCCTGCGACGTCCACATCTCCAACCTGCGCCAGAAGGTTGAGCGCGACCCCCAGCGTCCCGAGCTCGTCGTCACCGTGCGCGGCGTCGGCTACAAGTTCGA